>NZ_CP197401.1:0-262500 GCF_052162025.1 Methylobacter sp. sgz302048
ATGAGCTCAATTTGGAATAACTGCCTTTCTAAACTTGAAAATGAAATCTCCAGCTCCGATTTCAGTACATGGATACGGCCGCTTCAGGCCATAGAAAGCGACGGGCACATCAAACTGCTGGCGCCTAACCGGTTCGTGCTGGATTGGGTCAAGCAGCATCATTTTGCCAAAATTGAAGAAACCATCCATGAGTTTTCCAATGGTACATTGAACCTGATTCTTGAAATCGGTTCCAAAAAATCGGCCGCACCTGCCGCCGCAACGATTGCCAAACCGGCCGAGACCAAAAAAGCCAGCCCCAACTTTCTTAATAAAGCGTTCACGTTTGATAATTTTGTCGAAGGCAAATCCAATCAGTTGGCCAAGGCCGCATCGATCCAGGTGTCCGAAAACATCGGCAAGGCTTATAACCCGTTGCTGATTTACGGCAGTTCGGGGTTGGGCAAAACCCATATGATGCATGCGATCGGCAATGCCGTTTTGCAAAAAAATCCGTCGGCCACGATTGTTTATCTGCACTCGGAAAAATTCGTGCAGGACATGGTCAAGGCGCTGCAGCAAAATTCCATCAATACCTTTAAAGAATATTACCGCGGCGTTGACGTGCTGCTGATCGACGATATTCAATTCTTCGCCGGCAAGGAACGCTCGCAGGAAGAGTTTTTCCACACCTTCAATACCTTGCTGGAAAAGAAACATCAGGTCGTGCTGACCTGCGATAAATATCCGAAAGAGATTATCGGACTGGAAGACCGCTTGAAATCGCGGTTTGGCTGGGGACTGCCTGTTTCGATCGAACCGCCGGACATGGAAACGCGCGCCGCTATCCTCATGAAGAAAGCCCATCTGGCGAATGTGGATCTGCCCCAGGAAGTCGCATTTTTTATCGCGAAAAGAATTCCGTCCAATGTACGTGACCTGGAAGGCGCGTTAAGGCGTGTGATCGCCAATGCTCAATTCACGGGCCGCGAGATTACGACCGAATTCACCAAAGAGGCGCTGCATGACCTGATCTCTCTGCAGGACAAGCTGGTCAACATAGACAATATCCAAAAGACCGTGGCCGAATACTTCAAAATCCGCGTAGCCGATCTGTCGTCCAAAAACAGGCGGCAATCCATTACCCGGCCGCGGCAAATGGCCATGTGCCTGGCTCGGGAATTGACCTCGCACAGTTTTCCCGAGATCGGCGAGGCGTTCGGCGGCCGCGACCATACAACCGTCATGAATGCCTGCAAGCGCATCAGCGAACTCAAGGAAGCCGACAGCAAGGTTGCTGAAGACTATTCGAACCTGTTGAGAACTTTATCGCATTAAGCGTGAAAAAGTTGTGGATAAAAAAAGCCGTTATTAACAGGCCCGATTTAGCTACAGCCAGAACACATGCAGTTACAACTTTAACCACATTGTTTTTAACAATCTAGCTCATTGATTTTTAAGGTAAAATACGAGTTTTCAACAGTGTTATACCGGCTAGTAACAACAAGAAAATTCTTTATATGAACTTTATTATAAATAGAGAAGCACTTTTAACGCCCCTGCAGCAGATAGTCAGCGTCATCGAGAAAAGGCAAACCATGCCGATTCTTTCGAACGTCTTGCTGGTCATTGAAGATAATCGGCTGATCTTGACCGGTACCGATCTTGAAATTCAGATTGTGGCCAAAATCGAGATCGGCACTGCAACATCCGGCGCCATCACGGTTCCGGCCAGAAAGTTCCTGGATATCTGCCGGTTATTGCCGAGCGGTGCTGAGATCAAGTTTGAGCAGGAAGACGATAAAGTCAAAATTCTGTCTAACCGCAGCCGCTTTTCCTTGAGCTGTCTGCCGGCCGACAACTATCCAGAATTTGCCGAATCAGAGTTTGAGCACCAGTTTTTTATTAATGCCGGCAAATTTAAAAGAGCGCTGGAGAAAACGACCTTCTGCATGGCTAATCAGGATGTCCGTTATTACCTGAACGGCCTGCTGCTGCATATTTCTAACAGCAAATTGAAGCTGGTCGCTTCCGACGGCCATCGTTTGTCCATTTATGAAGATCAACTGGATCAGGCAACCGGCTATGAAGCGCGGATTATTCTGCCCAGAAAAGGCGTTCTGGAACTAGTCCGGTTGCTCGATGATCCTGATGCCGAGTTGAGAGTCGAATTTTCCGGCAACAATATCCGCATCTTTATCAAGAATCTGGTATTTTCAGCCAAATTGGTCGATTCAAAGTACCCCGATTTCAGCAAGGTTTTCCAGCAGTCGTTTTTTAACCAGATCCATATCCAGAAGCAGTCATTAAAAGAAGCCTTGACCCGCGTTGCGATTCTGTCGAATGAAAAATTCAAAGGCGTCACGCTTGACATTGTGCCGGACAGTTTAAGAATCAGCACACACAATCCCGAGCATGATGAAGCCGAGGAAGAGCTTTTTATTGAATACACGGGCGAACCTTTGTCGATCGCTTTCAATGCCCAATATTTACTGGACGCCGTTTCAAATCTGGACTCCGAATTGGCGGTACTGACCATCGCCAGCAATGCCAGCACCTGCTTCATCGATGAGCCCAACGATACGTCGTACAAATTCATCGTCATGCCGATGAGACTGTAATATTACGAATGAGCTTGCTGAAACTGGATATTTACCATGTCAGAAATATCCGACGGGAATCTATCAGGCCTTCTCCAGCAATCAACTTTATTGTTGGAGAAAACGCCAGCGGCAAAAGCTCACTGATAGAAGCTATCTTCATTCTGGGCCGGGCCAGGTCTTTTCGTTCCGTATCGATCAAACCCGTCATCAGTTTGAATCAGCAGGATTTAATCGTTTCCGCCCAAGCCTTACAGCCGGATGGCAGTCATCGACACCTGGGCATTCGGCTGGACGGAAAAGATTTTGAAATTCGGGTCAATCATCAATCTTTGCCAAAGAAATCAGATTTAGCCTACGCGCTGCCTCTGCAATTGATCCACCCGAAGAGTTATGAACTGCTCGATGCCGGCCCGCAAGTCAGACGCGAATTTATCGACTGGGGCGTTTTCAATGATCAGAATAATTTTTTACCAGCCTGGCGCAAATTCAAAAAAGCGTTGTCTCAACGTAATCACTTGCTAAAAACGAAGCATCTCGAACAAATCAATGTTTGGGATAAAGAAGTGGTTTATTACGGTACAATAGTCAATGACTGCCGCCAGCAGTACCTACAGAAGTTCAAGCCTGTCTTTATTGAAATTCTCAACCGATTTCTCGACATTGGTCATATAGACATCACGCTTTTATCGGGCTGGGATTGCGCCAAGCCGTTTCAGCAGGTTTTAACCGAGGATAGGGATAAAGATCTGCGTTATGGCTTCACCCACAGCGGGCCCCATCGCGCCGATTTTCAGCTGATGGTTAATGACAGGCTGGCGAGAGATTTTGTTTCACGTGGGCAGTTGAAATTATTGGTACTGAGCTTAAAGCTTGCACAGGTTCAGTTGCTGGCCAATGAGCGCGGCAATATCGGCTGCATTTTAATCGATGATTTTGCGGCCGAGCTGGATGTGGTTAACCGGGCTAAACTGCTGGCTTATCTGGCTGAATTGCAATGCCAGGTTTTTATCACAGCCACCGAACAGGCTGACCTTGGCGAATTGAGCCGGTTGAAAGAATATAAAATGTTCCACGTGGAACATGGATATATAAAACCCTTGTAATGTTTCACGTGGAACATTACGGCAACACTAGAAAGCGGACAACTACATGAGTAACCCTAACAATCAATACGACAGTTCCAACATTCAAGTTTTAAAAGGGCTGGATGCAGTCAGAAAACGGCCGGGCATGTATATTGGCGATACCGATGACGGCTCCGGCCTGCATCATATGGTTTTCGAGGTCGTCGACAACTCCATCGACGAAGCGTTAGCCGGTTACTGCAAGGAAGTCCGTGTAATTATTCATAATAACGGTTCGGTTTCGGTAGCTGATGACGGCCGCGGCATTCCAGTCGATATCCACGAGGAAGAGGGCAGGTCGGCGGCAGAAGTGATCATGACCGTGCTGCATGCGGGCGGCAAGTTCGATGACAATGCCTATAAAGTGTCGGGCGGTCTGCACGGCGTCGGCGTCTCGGTCGTGAACGCCTTGTCGGAGGAGCTGAATCTGGAAATCCGCAAGAACGGCCTGCTGCATAAACAAAAATACATCATGGGCGAGCCGGTGGCGCCTCTGGAAGCCGTAGGACCAGCCGAAGGCACGGGCACTCTGATCAACTTCAAACCCAGCGGCCAGACGTTCAGCGATGTGGAGTTCCACTACGATATTCTGGCGAAAAGACTCCGGGAGCTGTCATTCCTGAATTCAGGCGTGCGCATCAGCCTGGAAGACGAACGTACCGACAAGAGCGATGTTTTCGAGTTTGAAGGCGGCATCAGCGCCTTTGTCGAGCATCTGAACAAGAACAAAACGCCGCTGTTTCCCGAAGTGTTTCATTTCGTCGCGGAAAAAGACGGCGTCACCGTCGAAGTGGCGATGCAGTGGAATGATTCCTATCAGGAAAACGTGTTCTGCTATACCAACAATATCCCGCAACGCGATGGCGGCACGCATTTGGCCGGTTTCAGAAGCGCGCTGACGCGCACGATCAATCAATACATCGAATCCAGCGGTCTGGCGAAAAAAGAGAAAGTTGCCACGACCGGCGACGACGCGCGGGAAGGCTTGACGGCCGTGCTGTCCGTCAAGGTGCCGGACCCGAAGTTTTCATCTCAAACCAAGGACAAGCTGGTTTCGTCGGAAGTCAAACCGCTGGTTGAATCGACCATGAACGAGAAATTGCAGGAATTCCTGCTGGAGCGGCCGCAAATCGCCAAAGCCATCGCCGGCAAAATCGTCGATGCGGCCCGGGCCAGGGAAGCCGCCCGCAAGGCGCGCGAAATGACGCGGCGCAAAACCACGCTGGACATCGCCGGCCTGCCGGGCAAACTGGCCGACTGCCAGGAAAAAGACCCGGCCCTGTCCGAACTGTTCATCGTGGAAGGGGACTCGGCCGGCGGTTCGGCCAAACAGGGCAGGGACCGCAGGACTCAGGCCATCCTGCCGCTGAAAGGCAAGATTTTGAATGTCGAGAAAGCGCGTTTCGACAAAATGATTTCGTCCGAGGAAGTCGGCACGCTGATCACGGCGCTAGGCTGCGGCATCGGCAAGGACGAATACAATCTGGCCAAGCTGCGCTACCACCGCATCATCATCATGACCGATGCCGACGTCGACGGTTCGCACATCCGTACCCTGCTGCTGACGTTCTTCTATCGGCAACTGCCTGAAATCGTCGAGAAAGGCTATATCTATATCGCCCAGCCGCCGCTGTACAAAGTCAAAAAAGGCAAGCAGGAGCATTATGTCAAAGACGATGCGCAATTGAATGAATACCTGATCCAGCTGGCGCTCGATAAGGCGCAACTGTTTACCGATGCCTCGGCGCCGCCGATTCAAGGCCAGGGCCTGGAAAAACTGGCCCGCGAGTTTACCGGCGTGGTCAGCACGATCAATCGCCTGTTCAGACGTTACGACGACAGTTTCCTGGAACAGCTGTCCGTTATAGGTGTTCTGGATGATGAGATCAAACAAGACCAGCAAAAGCTTGCGGCCTGGTTTGCGGACATGGAACGCCGGCTGAATCAAAATGCCGGCGAAGCGCTGTTCTCGATTGAGATCGACTACAAGAGCGGCAATGATTTCTCAGTCATCGTCAATAAGCGTCAGCACGGCATCACTAAAACCTTTATCGTGCAGGCGGCGTTCTTTGTCGGCAAGGACTACAAGCAGATCGCGCAATATGCGCAGGACACGGCCGGCATGTTCGGCGAGCATTCCTTTATTCAGATGGGCGAACGGCAGCAGCATGTCGGCAGCTTCAAGGAAGCGTTCGAATGGATGATGCGGGAAGTCAAGAAAGGCCAGCATATTCAACGCTACAAAGGCTTGGGCGAAATGAACCCGGAACAGCTCTGGGAAACCACACTCGATGCCAATAACCGCAGGCTGCTGCAGGTCAGGATCGAGGATGTGATTGCCGCCGATGAGATTTTCACCACGTTGATGGGCGATGTGGTCGAGCCGCGCAGAGATTTCATTGTGAAGAATGCGTTGGATGTGACTAACCTGGATGTTTAGTTATATTATTTTTCTGAAATAACTACTCAGTAGTGATAGATATAGAACATGGATGGCATAGATAAGACGGGTTTTTGTCCGTGTTCTATTGCTTGAACTTAACATACGTTGAGTAATGACTAAGTAAATTGAATTAGACTTAACAACTACCCGCTTGAGCGGGTAGTTGTTAATTTATAGGTAATGAAAAACGGGTTTTACTAATAAACACGGAAAAATTCGTGTAATAATTTTCTATCGGAAACACCAGTTCTTGCTACCGCTCGAACCGGTTTATTCCGGCCTACTAGACTGGCTAACGCCACTGTTTCCAGAACATTTATCTTTTCAAGATAAATTCTCCATATTTCCCATTTCGTGATCAGACCCCAATATCGCTACCGCTTTCTATGACAACGCCATTAGCCTGGAGCGCATCTTAAACTATCAAAGCATCAAGCATTGAACACCCCTGATCGGAACTTGATGCAGCGAAGCCGATCATAGAAATTAGAAAAAAGCGTTTATTTTTCCTAAATTTAAACTCTGCGAGGCTCAGATTCTGCCCAAGCGGAGGATGAGCGCCATGGACAGGTCCAAGCCCGAAGGAGGAATCATGCAGTACTCGACGCGGCAAAGGGACAGGAAGCCGGGCTCCCGCGGCCGGTTTCTGGGTTTATGGTACTTTTTCCTGGGGCTGCTGGCCTTCCAGGGGACGGTCGCGCTTGCTTCGCCCAAGCATGGCGGCGAGCCGCAAGTGAGCAGAAAGCTCATTCATCCGAGCGTGCCCTTCATCACGAACCAGGGGCAGACCGACGAGCGGGTGAGATTCTATGCGGGGGTCGATGGCGGCACTGTTTATGTCACCCGGATCGGCGAGATCGTGTACGACCTCCCGAAGGTGTCCGGCAAGGCTGGGATGACGGGTTGGTTCCTGAAGGAGGCGTTCGTCGGCGGTGCCGCCGCCTTGGTGGAAGGTGCAGAGAAAGCCCCAACCGAGGTGAACTATCTGATCGGGAGTGAGGAGTCCGCCTGGAGAGCGAACGTCCCGACTTACGGTCGCGTGACCTTCGGTGAAGTGTATGAGGGGATCGAGGTCGAGCTGAGAGCGGCGCACGCAACCGTCGAGAAACTCTTCCGCGTCAAGCCCGGCGCGAGGCCCAAGAAGATCGGAGTGAGCATCTCTGGCGCGACGTTCCTCCGGGTGAACGACAAGGGCGAACTCGAGGTCGGTACGGGGCTTGGCACGGTCGTCTTCAGCAGGCCGAAGGCCTACCAGACGGTCGCGGGCCGCGCACACCCTGTGGAGGTCGCCTATGCGGTCGATGGGACGAACTACCGCTTTGACGTGGGGCAGTACGACCGGACGAAGGACCTCGTGATCGACCCCTTGATCCAACGCACCTACCTCGGGGGATCAGGAGGGGACCGCGTCACCGCCTCAGTCGCTTCGGCGTCGAGCGTGCTTGTAGCGGGGACTACCGATTCGACGGACTTTCCAGGGACGGCGGGAGGGGTTCGGCCTGTCCTGGCGGGTCCGAGCGACGGCTTCGTCGCTCTCCTCAGTTCGGACTTGAAGACGATCATCCAGACGACGTATCTAGGGGGGACCAGCGACGACTCCGTGAGCGGTCTCGCGGTTTCGGAAGCCGGCATCTACGCCACAGGTTCGACGACATCGACGGACTTTCCGGGAACGACCGGAGGCGCCCGACCGGAGAACGCGGGGGGCAAAGACGCGTTTGCTGCGCTCCTTACCTCGAACTTGAAGGCGTTGACTCAAGCGACCTACTTCGGAGGCACCGACGAGGACGCCGCCAGCAGCGTGGCTCTTTTTGGGGGCGCCTATGCCGTGTTCGTGGCGGGCCGGACGGCCTCGCACGATCTCGTCGGGACCCTCGACAGCGCTCAGCCGCTGAACGGGGACCCGGTCATCCGCCCTGTCGGCCAGAACACGAACGACGGCTTCATCGCCGCGTTCTCCGCTGATCTGAAGAGCCTGACGCAGGCGACGTACCTGGGAGGTCGCTCCTCCGATTCCATCAACGCCATCGCGGTCTCGGCGGGGTTTGTCTACGCGACAGGGGAAACCGTCTCGACAGACTTTCCGAAGGCAGCGGGAGGCGCTCAGGAGATCCATTATCCCGACGGCCAGTCCGACGCCTTTGTGGCGCTCCTGACCAGCAGTTTGACCACGCACGTGCGGGCCACCTACCTCGGGGGGCTTGGCCAGGACATCGCGCACGCCATAGCCGTTTCAGGGCCGGACGTGTTCGTCGCCGGAGAGACCACTGCCTCGAGCTTCCCCGGAACGCTGGGAGGGCTCCAACCGACGTTCGGAGGGGCCGCGGACGGCTTTGTGGCTCGTCTCAACTCCAGCCTGGCGAACGTGATCCAGGCGAGCTACGTGGGCGCCAGCGGCGTCGACCGGGTGCTCGCCCTGGGCGTCGGCGGCTCGTTCTTCGGGCCGGTCGTCAACGTGGCGGGATCGCTCGATACGGACCCGGGCGGGATCGCCGGTCCCGATGCCTTTCTGTGGGTCCTCAGGTACGACCTGAAGGCCTTCGCTGAAAGCTTTCCAACCGCGAACCCGGCGGTCCGCACGCTCTCGGCTTTCTATTCCTTTGGATCGTCCGACGTCGCGACTGCCCTCGCCGTTCCGCCGTCCATCTCGGGGTTCAACGTGTATCTGGCGGGCGAGATCCCACCGAGCAACAACGACCAGCCGGGAGCCGCTCAGCCGAGGCACGGCGGTGGCGCCAGCGATGGGTTCGTTGCTAAGCTCGTCCTCGTCAGCGACTACTCCTTCTCGCCCCTTCCTACGATCAACGTCACCCCGGGCGGACAGGGCCTGGCGACGGTGACGGTGAACTCGCTGAACGGGTTCACGGGAGAGGCCGTGAAGCTCGGGATCTTTGCCCAGCCGACCGGAGGAGCGCTGCCGGCTGGCTTCACGGCGCCCGGTTTTCCCCAGGACATCGGCTCCCTCCCGCCCAATGGGTCCTTCTTTTTCACGCTTACCATCGGTGTCGCGTCCACCGTCACGCCCGGCACGTACACGCTGTGGATCATCGGGTTTCCGGGAACCTCGGTCGCGCACGCGGCCCGCGTGACCGTGAACGTCGTCAACACGATCCCCAGCACTATGTAGACGATCAGCACGCTCCAGGAGAGGAGCGACGGTTCTGTTGCGTTAATTTTTTCTTTGACTATGGTTCGGTTATCTTCGCGGAGTTTTAGGCCGCTAATGAATAGAATTGTCCTGTGACAGATAGATCTTGCCCATAGTCAGAAACCAGCTGGCCTTTTTTAACCCTATGCATCAGTTTAATGCCTTGCAAAATGATTCCGGCCGGACGAAAAGCTTTGAAGCCGAGCATTGATCGAATAATGCACTTGATGGCCCGATGGCCCTGCTCGACGAAATTGTTCAGATATTTGCTCTGATGAATTTCGATGGATTGACCGGTTTCTTCCTGGAGCGCCTGCTTGTCGCGATAAACAATGAGCACATAGCTTACCGAAACCGATGTCCCTTCCACTAACGCAGCAAAATCGTTTCTTGGCATTTAATGATCGAAATGTGCTTTCTAATGCTGATATCCTATTCAAGAAGCAAGCGGATGCTTATGCTGAATATGTAACATTCGCTGCCTAGCGCCGGTTATTGCTCGAGGCGGAAGGCGAGATTGATAACTTAATAGGCTGGAGGTAGTTGCTGCGGGTTATAATCTGGATTAGATCAGCATGTAGTCGATGGGACTATGGGCTGTAATTTTCGGATATGAACCTTTTCCTTTCCCGTTGGAGCCGCTTCTGACTGAAAATTTTGTCATTAGCTTTGTCACGATTTCCGAAATTTGTCATTATTTGCGCCATTTTTAAAATTAGCTAAGTCACGGATGACTTAAAATAAAGGCTTCCTTTTATAACTAACTACGACATTTAATAAATCATGCTGACTTATCCGAATATCGATCCGATCGCCATCAGTATCGGCCCTTTGAAAGTTCACTGGTACGGCCTGATGTATCTGCTAGGCTTTGCCGCCGTCTGGGTGCTGGGCAAAAAAAGAGCCGAAAAGCCGTGGTCGCCGATCAGGCCCGAGGCGATAGAAGACCTGGTGACCTACGGCGCCCTGGGCGTGATTCTGGGCGGCAGAATCGGCTATATCCTATTCTACAACTTCGGCGAGTTTCTCAATAACCCGCTGATTCTGTTCAAGATTTGGCAGGGCGGCATGTCGTTCCACGGCGGCATGCTGGGCGTATTTATCGCGATGTGGCTGTTCGGCAGGAAACAGCACTGCACAATGCTGCAACTGACCGATATCATCGCGCCGCTTGCCCCTATCGGCCTGGGCGCCGGTCGTATCGGCAACTTCATCAACTCGGAACTGTGGGGCCGGACCACCGATGTGCCCTGGGGCATGGTGTTCCCGAACGGCGGGCCGCTGCCGCGGCACCCTTCGCAATTGTACGAAGCCTTTCTGGAAGGCGTCGTATTATTCGCGATTCTGTGGATTTACACTAGCAAGCCCCGGCCGACCATGGCCGCGACCGGGCTGGCTGTCATGCTGTACGGCTGCTTCCGGTTTTTTGTCGAGTTTTTCAGAATGCCTGATGCGCATATCGGCTATCTGGCCCTGGACTGGGTTACGATGGGGCAGATCCTGTCCACGCCCATGATCATCATCGGCGGCTTGATGTTTTATTTTGCCCATAAGAAAGTCCATGCAACAGTATCTTGATCTGCTCGATAAAATTCTGAAGGAAGGAAACCTGAAAGGCGACAGAACGGGCAGCGGCACATTGTCGATTTTCGGCCATCAGATGCGTTTTGCTCTGGATCAGGGCTTTCCGTTGGTCACGACTAAAAAAGTCCATCTGAAATCGATTATCCATGAATTGCTGTGGTTTCTGAGAGGCGATACGAATCTGGCTTATCTGCATCAGCATAAAGTCAGCATCTGGGATGAATGGGCCGACGAGCAGGGCGAATTGGGGCCTGTGTACGGACGGCAATGGCGCTCGTGGCCGACGCCTGATGGCCGGCATATAGACCAGATCCAGCAGGTTGTAGATCAACTGAAAGAGACGCCGAACAGCCGGCGCATCATCGTTTCGGCCTGGAATGTGGCCGAACTGCCCGATGAGCGCATCAGCCCGCAGCAGAATGTTGCGCAGGGCAAGATGGCTCTGGCGCCCTGCCATGCGTTTTTTCAGTTCTATGTGGCTGACGGCAGGCTGTCTTGCCAGCTCTACCAGCGCAGCTGCGACACGTTCCTGGGAGTGCCCTTCAATATCGCCAGTTATGCGTTATTGACGCATATGGTGGCTCAGCAGAGCGATTTGGCGGTCGGCGATTTTATCTGGACCGGTGGTGACGTGCATTTGTACCTGAACCATCAGGAACAGGCCAAACTGCAACTGACGCGTCAGCCCTATGCATTGCCGACGTTGAAAATAAAGCACAGGCCGGCATCGATATTCGATTATCAGTATGATGATTTCGAGATTGCTGATTATCAGGCGCATGAGGCTATCAGAGCGCCGATTTCTGTTTAGCTGGGAAAGGGTGAATGATTATAGATGCAATGATTGAAGCTTAATAGTTAATGTGTTTAAGTAATTTGAGGATTACAAATTAGGAAGCTTGTGCTTTAAGTTATTATTTTTAAAATTAATAAATATTAAATAGCTTAAATATTTAACTAATTTTCAATGTAACTTATAAACAACTGGTAATATTAAATGGTCCTCTGATTATTTTTACAAATAAACAGGGTTATAAAAAGAAAGTCGGTTACTCGCAATAACCGACTCTCATAAAGGGCCCGTCAATTAGAAGTTAATGACGGATTATTAACCAGCAAATAAGGAGATTCCTTAGTGCTAAGTATTTTGAAGAAAATACTGATTGCTAGTCCAAGCGATAAAATGGCCATCATCGCAATGATGGGGCTGTTAGTCGCAATTTTGGCTTTAGTTCTCAGTTTAAAAATTAGCAAATTTTTATAACACTTTGCCTCCCTGTGTGAGTAGCATAGGGAGGTTTTTTGAAGTGTACCTTCAATATCAAAAATATTTAGGTACAAACAAATGCATGAAGCTACACTAAAGTAATTTTTTTTTCAATAGATTTTTCTGTACACGTTAAAGCCCAGAATTTTTGAAGCCCTAACGTTAAGTTTACTAAAGCTTCAATCCAGCCTTACACATGCTCGCAGGCCACATCGCGATCGATAAAGTCCATAATCTGCCGTTCGTCGCTGAAATTGCCGTAGGCCAGCAGCAGTTTCACATAGGCCGTTTCCAGCGACATGTTCCAGATCATTTCCGCGCCTTCCTGCAGCAATTCGCGCGTGCTTTCGTAAGCGTTGTCGGATTTGACCGCCGGGGCCAGATAGACTTTGATGCCGCGCTCCCGGCATTGTCTGATGAAGGTCAGCAGCGAGAACTGATCGCCCCATTGCGCCGAGGAACAGGCCGTGCCGGAATGGTATAAATCGTGCAGCACCACATCGACCGCATCCAGATTGATGTAGCGGTAATCCAGCCCCGGATACGGCCTGATCAGCAGGACACGCTTGGTGAAATCGGCTTTCAACGGCACAGGCTGGCGTAATTTCTGCGTATCGATAAAGCCGTTTTGCGTGAAAGCGCCGTTGACGAACCGGCAATGGCTTTTGCCCTGCACGCTCATGAAATCGCCGCCCAGTTGCAGCGACGACGCCAGGCGCGTGCCCCGGTGCAGTTGCGTGGTCTGGTTGCGGTTGGTGTAAGGGACAAAAACGCCGGCTCCGCGTCCTTGCAGGATATACTCAACGGCGCAGATGAAATTGGGCAGGCCGTTGGCGTGAGGGTCATCCAGCGGGCTGTCGCTGGAAACGAGCAGAATCGGAATGTCCAGCGCATTGAAATACAAGCCGAGCGCCGATGCCGTGAAAGCCAGCGTATCGGTGCCGTGCGTGATGATGACGCCGTCGTAGCGGTCAATATCTTGAGCCTCAATGACGGCGATCAGCTTTTCCCAGACCACCGGCGCTAGGTTCTCGCTCAGGATCTGCATGGGCTGGACGCTGTGGAAACTGATCTGTTCACGGCTGGCGTGGTGCTGCTGAAACAACTGGATCAATTTGTACGGCGCCGCATCGGAGGTGTTGATGGTGCCCCCGACCGCCGTGGAGCCGATGGTTCCGCCTGTGAATACAACCAGAATATTTTTCATAGTATGATGCAGTGTTTTATTAATAATACCTTAAAGAATATCAAAGCGATTTGCGCATTCAAATGAAAATATCACTTATCGTCGCGATGGCGAGCAACCGCGTCATCGGCATCAATAATCAACTGCCGTGGCACCTGTCGGCCGATCTTAAACGCTTCAGGCAAATTACCATGGGGTCGCCTATTGTGATGGGCAGGAAAACCTACGAATCGATAGGCAGACCCTTGCCCGGCCGCACGAACGTGATCATCAGCAGGGACCCCTTCTATAAACAGGAAGGCTGCCTGGTTTTCAACGATATTGAAACAGCGATAGAAAGTTGCGGTCAAAAGTTCCAGGAGATTTTTGTAATCGGCGGCTCGGAGCTTTATAAAGCGATGCTATCGAGGGCCGATGCGCTTTATGTGACCTTGATCAATAAAGAATTTTCAGGCGATGCTTTTTTCCCGGAAATCGATGCCCGGCATTGGACTGAGGTGTCGCGCGAGGATATTGACAACGATCCCGATGCCGGGTTCAGCTACAGTTTTATAAAATACGAAAAATCAATAACTTGAATTAATGCTGATAGCGAGGCGGGATTAAAGGGCATAGGCTGGTCTGTTAACCAAATACTATCAGGTATAAGGAAGGGTAAAAATGACTCACTCAATCAATTACGGCAGACGTCAGTTTTTACAGTATTCCGCTTTCGGTGCAGCGGCCGCGATGTTTCCCGAACTGCTGCTGGCCAATCCCAAGTCGGCAAGAAGCAGCCCGACGCCGGGCTTTAAGCCCGATGTAGAAATTGAATTCTCGGCGCGCGAAGTGTTCGTGCCTATTCTGAACAACGGCTCTAAAACCAAGGTACAGAAATACTTCGCAAAATTATTGAAAGGCCCTGAAAACACGGTGCAGTCGTTCGAAGACAACTATTTGGGACCGACTCTCAGTTTTGCCAAAGGCCAGAAAGTCAGAATTTACTTCGACAATAATCTGTTCGAGCATTCGATCATGCACTGGCATGGCCTGCATGTGCCGCAGAAAAGCGACGGCCATCCGATGTATTCGATCGAGCCCGGTGAACGTTTTGTCTATGAATATGAAGTCCTGAACAACGCCGGCACCAGTTTTTATCATTCGCATGCGCATAATTTGACAGGCACGCAGGTTTATTTCGGGCTCGCCGGTTTGCTGAAAGTGACCGATGAGGAGGAAAAAAAGCTGGGCCTGCCGACCGGCGAATATGATCTGCCGCTGGTCATCCAGGACAAGCAATTCAATAGAAACGGCCAGCTGCAGTACGTGCGCGGCATGCACGACCGCATGATGGGCTTTTTGGGCGATACGATTCTGGTCAACGGCAAGCCCAATGCCGAGTTTGCCGTCAAGTCGCGCGCTTATAGGTTCCGGGCGCTGAATGGTTCGACATCGCGCATCTACAAGCTGGGCTGGGACGACGGTACGCCGCTGACGGCGATCGGGACCGATGTCAGTCTGCTGGAAAAGCCGGAAACCAAACCCTATGTCATGCTCGCCCCGGGCGACCGGATCGATTTATGGCTGGATTTCAGCGGCCGTCCGGTTGGCTCGAAACTCGCCATGTACAGCCTGCCTTTCAGCGGTACTATGCCGCCCATGTTTGAGCGCATGCAACGTATGCGCGGAGGCGGTCAAGGCGGCAGGGGCATGATGGGCGGCATGGGCATGATGTCGGGCGGCTTAGGGCAAGGTGAGAAATTTCCGATTGCGATATTCCATGTCACCGAAAAAGTCGGCGACTCTCCCAAACTGCCGGTGCAATTAGTGCGCCGTCAGCGGCTGACCGAAAAAGATGTCGATAACGCCGATAACCCGCTGCCGATTGCGATTACCGAGAGGCATATGAGGCCGCTGGTGAACGGGCGGCCTTTCTCGCTGGACGAGGTCATGGAGATTGAGAAGGTCAAGCTGGGCTCGATCAAGAAAATCAAGATTTTTCATCCTCATGAGGCGCATGAGATGGCTGAGCAGGCAAACAACCACGACATGGGGGGCATGCACCACGGCGGCATGGGCGGTAGAGGTGGAGGCATGGGCATGATGGATGAGATGGGCGGCGGCATGATGGGGGGCATGATGATGGCGATGGCGCATCCGATTCATCTGCACGGCCAGCAATTCCAGGTGCTGTCGCGCAAAGAAGGGCATGTCGACAGGGAAGACTACGAGACCGTCAGGCACGGGTTTGTCGACTCCGGCTTGAAAGATACGGTGCTGGTCATGCCCGGGGAAGAAGTCGAAATCATCAAGCCGTTTCAGGATTTCAAAGGCTTGTATCTTTATCACTGCCACAACCTGGAACATGAGGATCTGGGCATGATGAGGAACTTTTACGTGTACTGACAGCCGCGGTGGGAACGATGCCCTCCGCGAGACTTGCCGATGAAATCAGTGCTTATGTAGGGGCGAATTCACTTGTGCCCTTTGGGTATTCGCCCCCACACCTTGTCGCTCGTCAAGATTCGGAAAGTGATTTCTCGCCCTATCCTAAACCTTGCCAGGCTTCCTGGCGCCGGGGCAGTCAATGCTGAAACGCTGCACCTGCTCGCCCAGCTTCAATGCGGTCAGCTGACCGCCCCAAAGACAGCCGGTATCGATGGCATAGCAGTTATAGCCTTCATAGTAGCCCAACGTGGACCAGTGGCCGAAGATGATGCGCAGGTTGGCGTTTTTGCGTTTGGGCACCTGGAACCAGGGCATCAGTTTTTCAGGCTGGGAGCCCAAAGGCCCGCTATTGATGAGATCGAGCCGCCCGTAAGCATCGCAATAACGCATGCGCGTGAAGCAATTGAGGATAAACCGCAGTTTGGCCATGCCGGTCAGCGTGGGCGACCAGATGTCGGGCTTGTTGCCGTACATGTGCGTCAGCAGCCGCTGATAATCGGGGCCTCTCAGCGCTCTCTCGGCAAATAAGGCCATTTTCCGGGTCTTGTTGAAGTCCCATTGCGGCGGCAGGCCGGCATGCAGCAGGCAGAAATCGTCGTTGTAATGAAACAGCGGGCGGTGCCTGAGCCAATCGAGCAATTCATCGCGGTCCGGCGCCTTCAAAACCGGCGCCAGCGTGTCGTGCTTGCCGGCCTGTTCCGGCAAGCAGGCCGCGGCCAGCAAATGCAGATCATGATTGCCAAGCACGGTCACGGCGGCATCACCCAGGGCTTTGACAAACCGCAGCGTTTCCAGCGACTTAGGTCCGCGGTTGACCAGATCGCCGGCGAACCAGAGCTGGTCCGTGTTCTCGTTGAAATTGATTGTATCCAGCAGCCGCAATAGCTCATCATGGCAGCCCTGGATATCGCCGATGGCATAGATAGACATTTTATTAATGCAGGGTCCTGGGGATTGATAGTGTGAATCGAGGAATATAGGCATTGAAATCATTGCCGTCATCGGAATGCATCGTGTAATTGCCCTGCATCGTGCCGACCGGCGTCGCTATCATGGCGCCGCTGGTGTAGCTGTAGGTTTCGCCGGGCCTGATGTAAGGCTGTTCGCCGACCACGCCGTCGCCCCTGACTTCCTGGACCTTGCCGTTGGCATCGGTAATCAGCCAGTGGCGCGTCAGCAGCCTGGCAGGGACTTCGCCGGCATTGGTAATGGTGATCGTGTAGGCGAAAACATAGCGGTTCTCATCAGGAGAAGATTGCGCTTCCACGAAACGCGGCTTGGCTTCAACTAATATTTTGTTTTTTTCGCTCATTATTAGATGATATAAATTGATAATGGGGTTATTTGATCGTAACTTACCGCCAAACGCAAGCACCTGTTCCGCATGAAACGCAAAGCCGGCTTTTTTATTCTATCGTTCGCATTGTCCGGCATGGCTTACGCGCAAGATAGCAAAGAACTGTCCGCGGCGGCGATGTCTGCGGCCGATAAGCAAAACGTCATGGCCGGCCAGAAAACTACCCACGAAATCATTTTCAAGCTTCTGCAAGAGGATAGCCTGTCCATCGGGATGCCGGTAAACCGGAGCAGAAGCAATAATTACTAGCTATAGGATAAGACATTGCATATTCACATCTTAGGCATTTGCGGCACATTCATGGGCGGCCTCGCGTTGATCGCAAGGCAGCTGGGCTATCAGGTCAGCGGTTCGGACCAGAACGTGTATCCGCCCATGAGCACCCAGCTCGAACAGCAGGGCATACAACTGATGGAAGGCTATCGCGCCGAAAACCTCGATGGCAAGCCCGATCTGGTTATCATCGGCAATGCCCTGTCGCGCGGCAATCCGGAAGTCGAAGCGGCACTGAACCGGGGGCTTAAATACGTATCGGGCCCGCAGTGGCTGTCGGAGCATGTATTGCAGGACAGATGGGTGCTGGGCGTAGCCGGCACGCACGGCAAGACCACGACCACCAGCATGCTGAGCTGGATACTCGAGCACCAGGGCTTCAAGCCCGGTTTCCTGATCGGCGGCATTCCGCTGAATTTCGGTGTTTCGGCCAGGCTCGGCGAATCTTCGTTTTTTGTCATTGAGGCCGATGAATATGACAGCGCCTTTTTCGACAAGCGCTCCAAGTTCGTCCACTACCGCCCGCGCACGGCCATACTGAACAATCTGGAATACGACCACGCCGATATCTTCCCCGATCTCGACGCCATCAAGCGCCAGTTTCACCATCTGGTGCGCACGGTGCCGGGCGAGGGCCTGATCATCAGCCCCGAGAGCGAAGCCAACATCAACGACGTGCTGGCCATGGGCTGCTGGACGCCGGTCACGCACACCTCGATCGACGCCGATGCGCCGTGGAATGCCCGGCTGATACAAGCCGACGGCAGCCAATTCAAGGTGCTGCTGAACGGCCAGGAGCAGGGTACGGTCGATTGGACCCTGACCGGCCGGCATAACGTCTATAACGCCCTGTCTGCGATCGCGGCGGCCCAGCATGTCGGCATTCTGCCCGCCGATGCCATAACGGCGCTGGCGAAATTCCAGAACGTCAAGCGGCGCATGGAAGTCATTGCCCGCATCAACGATGTCACGATTTATGATGACTTTGCCCATCACCCTACCGCGATCGCGACGACGCTGGACGGCCTGCGCAAACAGGTCGGGGACGAGCGCATCATTGCCATCGTGGAGCCCAGATCCAATACCATGCGCATGGGCGTGCACACGCAAACGCTGGCGCAATCTTTGGGGAGCGCCGATCAGGCTTTGATCTATCAGCCGCCGGGTCTGGGCTGGGATTTGAGCGCGCTGAAAAAATACGCCGGCAATATCGAAATCTGCCAGTCGCTGGATGAAATTATCGCTAAACTTAAATTGGAAGCGCGCCATGGCGGCCATTTCGTGCTGATGAGCAATGGCAGCTTTGGCGGCATCTATCAGCGCCTGCAGCATGAATTAAGTTGAATACTGATAGATAACCACGAAGGACACGAATGCCCCATCCCTGGGGGCGTTCGTGGTGAATAATAAAAAAGGATACCCGGAGCGCATCATGAGTCGTACTATCTGGCTATTAGCAGTTATGTTGTTTTTTTCTTCGATCGCTCCGGCCAAACCCTTGACGCCGGAGCAGGTGCCGGAGCCGCTCAAGCCCTGGGTCAACTGGGTGCTGCAGCATGATCAGGAGCGCATCTGTCCTTTCCTATACAACAGCTATGAGCAAAAACGCTGCAGTTGGCCGACTCAGCTAAGCCTCGATATCACACCTGAAAAAGGCGCGTTCACAATCAGCTGGAAAGTCTATCAGGAAAGCTGGCTCAGCCTGCCGGGCGACCATAACTATTGGCCGCTTAACGTAACGGCTAACGACAAACCGGCGCTGGTCATGGACAAAGACGGCAGGCCGAAGGTTTTGCTCGAAGCCGGCGTTTATGAGATCAAGGGCCAATTTCTCTGGGACAAGCTGCCGGACAATCTGGCTATTCCTGAAGACACCGGACTGATCAGTCTGCGTATCAACGGCAATGCCATACAGACGCCCATCATTAAAAATGGGCAGCTGTGGTTGAAAGACAGCGACAGCGGCCGGAAAAAGCTCGAAGACCAGCGGGACAGCCTTGATCTGCAGGTGTTCCGTAAAATCATCGATGACGTGCCGTTACAGGTTTTAACGCGCATGGATCTGGAAGTCTCCGGCACGCAACGGGAAATCAAACTGGCGCTGCCGCTGCCGGAAGGCTTCATCCCGCTGCAACTGCAAAGCCCGCTGCCGGCCCGGCTGGAGCCGGACGGGCAATTGCTGGTCCAGGTGCGCCCCGGCCGCTGGCAGATCGAGCTGCTGGCCAGAAGTACGGCCGATTTGAACGCGATACCGTTTGCAGTACGCAAAGACTGGCCGGCTGAGGAAGTCTGGGTGTTCAATGCGGTTCCGCAGCTGCGCGTGGTTGAAATTGAAGACTTAAGTGCGCTTGACCCCAGCCAGACCAATCTGCCCGAGGACTGGAAAAATCTGCCGGCCTACCGCATCAGCCAGGGGCAGGCCATGCATTTCAAGCTGATACGCCGGGGCGATCCGGAACCCGAGCCGAACCAGCTCAACCTGACGCGGAAATTGTGGCTGGATTTTGACGGAACCGGTTATACGGTCAATGACCTGATCACGGGTCGCATGACCCGGGGCTGGCGGCTTAATGCCTTGCCCAGGACGCAGCTGGGCAAGGTCATGCTGGACGGCCAAAGCCAGCTCATCACCCGCGATGCCGATAAGCAAGGCGTGGAAGTCAGGCAGGGCCGCATAACGCTGGATGCCGACAGCCGGCTAGCGGACGGCATCGGCACTCTCAGCGCGGTCGGCTGGGAGCAGAATTTTCATAACGTCAATGCCGAGCTGAACCTGCCGCCGGGCTGGCGTCTTTTGGCGGCCTCCGGCGTCGACAACGTGCCGGACAGTTGGATTGCGCGCTGGACGCTGCTGGACTTGTTTCTGGTGCTGATCGCGGCGCTGGCGATCAGGCATCTGTGGAATCCGGCCTGGGGATTGTTCGCTCTGCTGACCTTGGTGATTATCTGGCATGAGCCCGACGCGCCCCATTTTGTCTGGCTCAATATCCTGGCTGCGACGGCGCTGATTAAAGTGTTGCCGCCGGGCAGGTTTTTGAGCTTCATGAACTGGTATCGCGCTGTTACCTGCCTGTTTTTGGTCCTGGCCGCAATCCCGTTCATGGTCGACCAGATACGCATGGGGCTTTACCCGCAGCTGGAGCAGCCCTGGCAAACCATCCTGCCGACGGAGTATCCGGCTACGGCCGCGATGGCGCCGGAAACCATGAACATGGAGGAACAGGCCATGAGGAAATCGATGCCGGAACAGGCTGCATCCGGCGCCGCGGTTGAAAAGGACGAAGCCGTCAACTTCGAGCGCATCGATCCCAACGCCAAGATCCAGACCGGCCCGGGGCTGCCGCAATGGCAATGGACCAAGATCCAGCTGTCCTGGAACGGCGCCGTGGACAGCGGGCAGGAACTGCATTTGTGGTATCAGCCGCCGGTCATGACCATGCTGCTCAATTTTCTGCGCGTAGGGCTGATCGCTGTGCTGGCCTTGCTGATGTTCGGCGTCGCCGAAAAATTCAAATTCAACCTGAAAGCCGCAATGCCGGTACTGCTGGGGTTCCTAGTGCTGCCGATGCTGTCGCCACAGCCGGCCCATGCCGATTTCCCCGATCAGGCCATGCTCGATGAATTGCGCAACAGACTACTGGAAGCGCCCGACTGTCTGCCGGATTGCGCGCAGATTCCGCAGATGCACCTGGCGATCACGGACAAGGCGTTGACGCTGACGTTAAAAATTCATGCCCGGCAAGCCGTGGCTGTGCCGTTGCCTGCCGAATACGAACAATGGTTTCCAAGTCAGGTCTCGGTCGACGGCAAAGCCGCCCAGGGACTTTACCGCAGCGGCAACAGTTTATGGATCAACCTGAGCGAAGGCGAGCACCAGGTGGAGCTGAGCGCTGCGCCACTGCTGAACCGGTTCACGCTGCCGCTGCCGCTGAAGCCGCATCACGTCGCCATTGAAGCGGCTGGCTGGCAGGTCAGCGGCACGCAGGAAGACGGCCGCGTCGACGGCCAGCTGCAATTCAGCCGCGTCAGCCAGGCGCAGGAAGCCGGCAAGCCGGCCCTGGAGCCTGGCGTCCTGCCGCCGTTTGTCAGCATCAAGCGCACCTTGCAGCTGGGCCTGGACTGGCGCGTCATCACGCAGATCAGCAGGATTTCACCGGCCGATTCGGCCGTGGTCATCGCTGTGCCGCTGCTGCCGGACGAATCGGTCACGACGGCGGGCGTGCGCGTAAAGGACAGCAAAGTCGAAGTCAATATGCCGCCGCAGCAGACTTTTATGGAATGGCAATCGGTCCTGAAAAAAACCGGGCAGATCGAATTGACAGCGGCGCCGACAGACCGCTGGCGGGAAATCTGGGCAGCCGATGTCAGCCCCATCTGGCATATCGAAGCGTCGGGCATTGCCATGATCCATCAGAATCATGAAGGGCGCTGGCTGCCTGAATGGCGGCCCTGGCCTGGCGAGAAAGTAACGCTGAAAATCACGCGGCCGCAGCCGGTGGGAGGCCAAACGCTGACTATCGATGACAGCAGGCTCATGATTAAGCCCAGCAAGCGCCTGCAGGAAGCCGAACTGAAAATCAGCCTGCGCAGCTCGCAAGGCGCGCAGCATACGCTGACCCTGCCCGAAAACGCCGTGCTGCAGTCGGTGATGGTAGACGGCGTGGTTCAGCCGTTGCGGCAAAAGGGGCGTACGCTGACCGTGCCGATTCATCCCGGCAGGCAGGATATCCTGCTGAACTGGCAGCAGGCGCTTGAAATGGCACCCGTCATAACTACGCCTGAGGTGGATCTGGGGCAGGGCAGCGTCAACACCAGCCTGAGTATGGGCTTGGGCCAGGACCGCTGGGTACTGTTTACGATGGGCCCCGAATTCGGGCCTGCCGTTTTATTTTGGGGCGTTCTGGCCGTCATCGTGATCGTATCGCTGGGCCTGGGAAAAATCCGTTTGACGCCGTTAAAGAGCTGGCACTGGTTTTTGTTGTTGATCGGGCTCAGCCAGATACCGATCGAGTCGGCCGTGATTGTGGTCGCTTGGTTAATGATCCTGGGCTGGCGCTCAGACAGGCCGATTGCGCAGGCCAACTATTTCAATATAATGCAGGTGACCATCGGCCTGTTGACGTTGATATCGCTGAGCCTGTTGTTCGATGCCGTCCAACAGGGCCTGCTCGGATCGCCCGAGATGCAGATTACCGGCAATCAGTCTTCGGCGTTCAACCTGAACTGGTATCAGGACAGAAGCCCATCGACCCTGCCGACCGCAACGCTGATTTCGGTGCCGTTATTCGTGTACCGGCTGCTCATGCTGGCCTGGTCGTTATGGCTGGCCTTTGCGCTGCTGAATTGGCTTAAATGGGGCTGGAAATGCTACTCAAGCGGCGGTTTCTGGAGAAAAAAGCCGGTCAAGCAGGAAGAAGCAGCGGCTGAGCAGAAGAAGTAGCTTTGTAGGGTACGCACTGCGTACCATTTTGTGAGCTGGTTCATCAGAAAAATTTGAAAATGGTACGCGATGCGTACCCTTATATCTCGATTTTACCCAATTAGGGATAAAATCCCCGGCTGATCACCGGGCGGGAAGCGGAGAAGCCGGGCGTACCCTGAGGCTTCGAGCCTGCTGCGTAGATTTCGCTCTCCGTTTCCCTCATCCGCCTCATAAGTTCGTACGGTATGCGTAGGCTCCCGTTTCGCCGGGAGAGCCTGTATGATCCAAGGCTGAACCAGGCGTATGCCTTAAAATTGATCTTATTGATTTTATATAGTTTTTTGGAGTGTTTAAAGATGTCCCAAGTGACGGTTGGTGTGGATATTGCCAAGCATAAATTCGATGTTGCCCGCCTGGAGAACGGCAAATACAAGCATAAAAAATTCGACAACACGCCGGAAGGTTTTGCCGCTTTGATCGTCTGGCTGACGACGTTCGGCGGCGTCAAGCCCTCGGTTTGCATGGAAGCGACTGGCGCCTACAGCATCCCTCTGGCCGAATGCCTGGCCCAATCAGGCTATCCGGTGGCTGTCGTCAATCCTGCCAGAATCAAGGGATTCGCCAAGAGCGAATTGAGCCGAATCAAGACCGACAAGGCTGACGCCAAGCTGATCGCCCGGTATGCCCAGGAAAAGAAACCGCCTTTGTGGACGCCGCCACCTGCCAATATCCGCGAACTGCAAGCCTTATTACGCCGGATCGAAGACCTGCTGGAAATGCAGCAAATGGAGAAAAACAGACTGGATACGGCTGACCCCACGATTGCCGAATCCATCAGAGCCGTCTTGGCACATCTGGAGCAGGCGCTTAAAACCACACGCGAACGCGTTCAACGTCTTATCGATCAAGACCCTGATCTCAGGCACCGGCGCGCTTTGCTGGAAACGATTCCTGGCATCGGCGAAGCCTCCTCTGCCCACCTCATGGTCGCTTTGAGCGATCACTACGGCTTCACCACCGCCAAGCAAGCTGTCGCCTTTGCTGGACTCAATCCCGCCTTGAACGAATCCGGCAAGTGGAAAGGCAAAACCCGCATTTCCAAGATGGGTGATCCGATGTTGCGCGCGAAGCTATACATGCCCGCCGTGGTCGCGGGAAGACACAATCCCGTCATCCGCCTTTTCCGCGAACGCTTGGCTGCACGCGGCAAGAATGGCATGGCCATCGCCTGTGCTTCAATGCGCAAACTCGTCCATATCGCCTTTGCCATCCTGAAATCGAATAAACCTTTCGACCCCAATTTTGCGCTTGCATAATGGGCAACAAGACGGTATCTACAATTTTTCCGGCGACATTCTTAATATGAGTTATTCAAGACGATGAGTAATTAATCATGTCGGTTTTCAATTTCCAGCAGTTTTCGGTGCAACAGAAACAGTCGGCCATGAAAGTCTGCACCGATAGTATCCTGTTTGGCGCCATGACGCCCGTTAACGGCGGCGAGCGGGCGCTCGATATCGGCGCGGGCACGGGATTGCTGGCACTGATGGCGGCACAGCTGGGCGCCGGGCACGTGACGGCTGTGGAACTGACTGAAGAGGCTTATCGGGAATGCCGCTTCAATTTCGGCGCGAGCCCATGGGCGGATCGCCTGGAGGCGGTGCATCAGGACATCCAGAGCTTTGCCTTCAAGGCCGGGCAGCCTTACGATCTGGTCATCAGCAATCCGCCGTTTTTCGAAAACCACCTCGGGGCCGAAGATTCGCTCAGGCATACCGCCAGGCATACTGATCAGCTTGGCTATGCCGACTTGATCGAAGTCGCCGATCGCTTGGTGTCGCCGCAGGGGCTGCTGTATCTGTTGCTGCCCGCTCATGCCGTGCCGAAGTTTGCCGCTGCCGCATCGGCGGCAGGTTTCCACCTGATCAGGCAGACCGATTACCCTGGCTTTGCACACAGCAAGGCCAGGGTTGCCGCGCTGATTTTCAGCCGTATAGCCGCTGTTTTGGCAAAGGAAAGGTTGATTGTCTATGAGTCGGCAGGCGTTTACACACAGGCCAGCGAACGGTATTTGTCGGCTTTTCTACTGCGGTTTTTAAAAGCGGGAAAAGCGATCGACACACATCCCTGTGCATCTGATCGATGAGAGGTGTAACCGGATTAGTTGAGTACGCGGTGGCCACGTTGTCTCAGGCAGCTGGAGTAAGCTCTCTTGTAAGCATCTCTTGCCTGATAGCCTTGATAGGCGCCGCCGCCGAGGGCCATTGCTGCCGCACCTATGGCCGCGCCTTTGCCGGCATCACCTGTGAGCGCACCTAAAGCCGCGCCGCTGGCGCCGCCGAGCAGACCGCCTACCGCAGCGCCTTTAGCGCCCTCTTTCAGCATGCCGCCGGAGCTTTGGTCCGCGATTTGTCCGCATTCAGCCATGTCCTGATTGAGACGGTAAGCGTTAGGATCATTGTATGCATCGACAGTCGGTGTCCATCCACCGCCAAAGCTGTTCATTACGCCCCCCTGATTGGCGCAAGCTGTGATGAGCGTACTGGCCATGAAAACGATGCCGACGGTTGTTAATTTCTTCATTGTAGTACCTTAGTATTGAGTGATTGTTCGCTTGAAGTTTAGATAATATTTTCTGAATAGCGCATGAATGGCGGCGGCGTAATTTAAACAATAATTATTAGAGTTCTCTTAAAACCAGCAGCGGCGATTTATTAACCACATCCCGCACCCCCCAGTACCCGGCCAAGCCCACGAACAGTGCGCCTATCAGCGGCAGGACAGCCCACAAGTAGATATTGGGCGTATATTCCATATGCATGACCTGCGTATATAAAGTATAGAGGATAATTTCCGAAATCAACACAGCCAGCAAGCCGGATATCAATCCCAGCAAGGTAAACTCGATCAGATGGGTTTTCCTGAGAAACGTACGGTTTGCGCCCAGCGTGCGCATTAAGGCGCCGTCGTAAATCCGATCGTCCAGCGTCGAATAAACCGCTGCGAACAATACAGTGAAACCGGCCAGCAAGGCAAAATACAGCAGGTAATTGATCGCCGCCGTCAATTGGGTCAGGATGGTTTTGAACTGCTGCAGGATCAGATCGACTTCCAGCAGGGTGGTGCTGGGAAATTTTTTGACCAGATCGTTTAAAAAGTTTTTCCGGCTTTCGGGCAGATAAAAACTGGTGATGAAGGTGCTCGGATAATTCTCCAGCGTGCCGGGCGAGAAAATCATGTAAAAGTTGGGCTTCATTGTGTCCCACTGCAGATCGCGCAGGCTGGATACGGTCGCTTCAAACTGCTCGCTGCCGACGGTAAAGGTCAACTTGTCGCCCACTTTGATTTTCAGGCTCTTGGCCAGTTTTTGCTCGACGGAGACCAGTCCGGCCCGGTCCGACTGCCACCAGCGGCCGGCCGTGATTTTATTGTCCTCGGGCAAGTCTTTTGACCAGGTCAGGCTTAATTCCCTGTGCGTGGCGCCTTCGCCCTGCGTGTCCTTGCTGACGATTTGCTGTACCGGCGTCTGGTTGATTTCGACCAGACGCCCCCTGACGACAGGATAAAACCGGCTGCCGGCGATTTGCTGCTGCTCGAGCGTTTGCTGAAATGCCTGCTGCTGATCCGGAAAAATGTTCAGCGCGAAGTGATTGGGGGCATGCTCGGGCAGCTGCTTGTGCCAGTTGTCGAGCAAATCGGTGCGCACGGTGAAGCTGAGCACCATGGCTACCAGCGTCATGCTGAAAGCCAGTATCTGGCTGACGCTGCCCCGGCTGTTCCTGAATAAGCCCTGCAGGCCGAAGCGCCAGGTCAGATTCATATGCGGCAGCAATCGGCGCGACAATATCAGCAAGCCATAAACCAGCAGGCCCAGAAGCAGCAGCGCCAGCAAGCCGACACCGATAATCGTCGCCGTCATTTTGATATCGTCGGTATAACGCCAGATCAGCAACGACATCAGGCCGACGGCCAGACCGTAGATCAGCCACGCGCTGCTCGGCAAAGGCTCAAGATCGCGGCGCAAAACGCGCAGCGCTGAGACTTGCTTCAGGCGCAGGATGGGCGGCAGTGCGAAGCCCAGCAAGATCACCATGCCGGTGATGAAGCCGAAGAAAATTGCCAGCAGTCCGGGACTGGCGACCTGCGCGGGCAGCAGGTTTCTTAACAGATGGAACAGCGCTTCCTGGGCAAACCAGCCCAACAGGCAACCTGTGGCGCTGGCCAGCATGCCCAACACGATGAACTGGCAACTGTACAGCCAGAGAATTTCGCGCTGCCTGCAGCCCAGGCAGCGCAGTATGGCCGTGGTATTGAAGTGCCGTTCCGTATAGCGGCGCGTCGCCATGGCGATGGCGACGCCCGCGATCAGAATCACGACGATGCTCGACAGGCCCAGATAACGCTCGGCGCGCTCCAGTGCCGAGCCCAGCTCCGGGCGGTCTTCATGGATGTCCATCAGCCGTTGCGACGGATTCAGCTGTGGTTTGACCCAGCGGTTGAAGGCGGCCAGGGACTTGCTGTCGCCGCTGAACTGAAAGAAATAATGCACATGACTGCCGGGCTGTATGACGCCGGAGGCTTCGAGGTCCTGCTGGTTGATCATGACGCGCGGAGAGAAGCTGTAAAAATCGCCGCGCTTATCGGGTTCATAGGTAATGATGCGGCTGACGGTCAGTTTTTTTTCGCCGACGGTCAAGGGATCGCCCAGTTTGAGCTTCAGCGCAGACAGAACGCGTTTGTCGATCCAGGCCGTGCCGGGGTCCGGGCCTTTATCGACGCTCGTTTCGGCCGAGTAATCCGAAGTCGTGGTTTTCAGATGGCCTCGCAATGGATATAAGGCGCTGACGGACTTGACGCCGGCCAACAGCAATTCGTCGTTTTCTATCAGTACGCTGGAAAATTCGACTGTCTGAGCCTGGGTCAGCTTGAGCTGGCTGGCTTTGGCGAGCCAGGGCTCGGGAATCGGGGCCGTGCTTGAGATGACCAGATCGGCCGCCAGAAAATCGGCCGCCTGGACGGTCATCGTGCGCTGCAGACGGTCGGCGAACAGCGAGATGGCTGTCGAACTCGTGACCGCAATGATCAGGGCCAATACCAGTATGGTCAGTTCGCCGGAGCGGCTGTCCCGCCATAACAATCGCAATGCCAAAGTAAAACGGTTCATACAATACGTCCTGCTTCCAGCTTGATGGTGCGCTGGCAGCGTGCTGCCAGCGCCGGGTCATGCGTGACCAGGATCAGCGTGGTCCGGTTTTCCTGATTCAGCTCGAACAGCAAATCGATGATGTGCTCGCCGGTTTTGCTGTCCAGATTGCCGGTTGGTTCGTCGGCGAACAGAATGGCCGGTTCCGTGACGAACGCCCGGGCCAGGGCCACGCGCTGCTGTTCGCCGCCTGACAATTGTTTTGGGGTGTGCGACAACCGGTGCGACAGGCCGACCCTGTCGAGCAGGGCCGTGGCCGAGGTTTTGGCGTTCTTGTCGCCGCTGAGCTCCAGTGGCAGCATGACGTTTTCCAGCGCCGTCAGGCCGGGCAGCAATTGAAAGGATTGGAAGACGAAGCCGATAAGTTCGTTGCGCAGGGCCGCCCTGCCGTCTTCGTTCATGACCGTGATGATTTTGCCGTTCAGCGTAATGGAACCTTCGCTGGGCGTGTCCAGGCCGGCCAGCAGGCTGATCAAGGTAGATTTGCCCGAGCCGGATTCGCCGATAATGGCGATGCTTTCGCCAGCGCTGATGGCCAAATCGATCGAGGACAGGATCTGTAACGGGCCGTCGGAAGTCTGGACCGATTTACCGAGCTTTTTCGTTACTATAAGATGCGTGGATGTTTTATCAGCTTGAGGATGCATAATGATTAGGTTTTTATTTGCCTTGATAGTTTCGCTAATGCCCATGACGGCCTTGGCCGAATCGATTGTCGTACTCGGAGATAGTATCAGCGCCGGCTACGGAATTGAAGTCAAACAAGGCTGGGTGGCTTTGCTGCAGGACAGGCTGGCTCAGGCGAACAGCCCTTACAAGGTCGTCAATGCCAGCATCAGCGGCGATACGACGGCCGGCGGTCTGGCGCGCATAGACAAGATTCTGGCTGCGCATAAACCCGATGTTGTGCTCGTGGAGTTGGGCGCCAATGACGGCTTGCGGGGCCTGCCGCCCAAGCTGATGAAAGACAATCTGGCTGAAATCACGCAGCGCGCCCGGAAAGCTGGCGCAAAAGTCCTGTTATTGAGCATGCGAATCCCGCCGAATTACGGCAAGCGCTATACCGAGATGTTTTATGATGTTTATCCGCAATTGTCGAAGGAACTGGGCGTGCCGTATATGCCTTTTATTCTCGAGGATGTCGCGCTGGTGAAGGAATTGATGCAGCCGGACGGCCTGCATCCCAATGCCAAGGCGCAGCCGATGATTGCGGATAAAGTCTGGGAGCATTTGCAGCCGTTGTTAAAGTAGCCCAGGATAACGCGCAAATTGCAGCCTTTGCTAATATTGATAATGACCAACCCTGCCTTGGTACTGACTCCAATCATTGGCCGAGACGGAATAATCGCGTTATATTACAGCTAATCCGGTTTACCGATAGCGTAGCCGGCATCAAGGTGTTTTTCTATAACAACAACAGGTATTCAATGAGAGATTTGCCTATGAAACTGACACTGGAAAAAGCCAACCAAATCATACAAGGAGCCACCCGTAAAGCCCGGCAATTAAAGCTGGCGCCGCTGACCGTAGTCGTTCTGGATGAGGCCGGTCATTTAAAAGCCATGCAGAGAGAAGACGGCGCCACCGTGATCAGGCAGCAGATTGCCACAGCCAAAGCCTGGGGCGCGGTCAACATGGGTATTTCATCACGCAGCCTGGAAGCCGTGGCGGAACAGCGGCCGGATTTTATGAGTGCCTTGGTCGGCATGACCGACGGCAGAATCATGCCGGTTCCGGGCGGCGTTCTGATCCGCGATGAGAGCAATAACTTGATAGGCGCGGTCGGCATCAGCGGCGATGTGTCCGATCAGGACGAGCGTTGCGCAATTGCCGGGATAGAGGCGGCGGGATTTATCGCCGGCATTTAGGCTGTTCAGGCACTGCGGCGCCATATAAAGAATGTGTCTGTCTAAGAAGAACATAGAGCCAGACCCTGTGTTCTTCTTAAAGATTGGCCAATTTATTTTAGTTTTATTCGGCCGGTTTGGCTGGCGCCGATTCAGGCACCGGCACCGGTGCGGCGTCTTGAGACAGGGAATGTTTGGGGGCTTGTTCCAGTTTTGCCCGCCGGTTGCCTTCCCCGTAAAGCGTCATGGTTATCATGAACAAAACGGTCGAGATTGCGAGAATCCAGAAACGATCCGGTTTCTTCAGAAAGAATAAAGGCCATTGCGGCTTAATCATGCCGATAACGAAAAAGAGTATCGTCAGGATTCCGATATTAAAAGCGGCGTATATCATCATTGCTGTTTACCCGTTAACTTACATTTGGATGAAGTTGCATTATTATTAATCAAGCGGTTATTTCACCACAGCCGGTTATTTTAAAGGTTTCATCGATTTGATTCCGAAAATTTACTGTGGCTTCATTCAGAACGGCCGCATTTCAAAACCCGGTATTCGGCTTTGCCGGCAAGTGTTCATGAAATGGCACAGAGATGTCAAACAGAGCGCCGGGCAAGTTTTTTCGCAAATAAAAAATAAGGGGGGTGTATGAGTGGGTTTTTCTTAGCGTTACTGGTTTTTGCCGTGGTGCTGGTGTTCATGAGCGTTAAATCCGTGCCTCAGGGCATGGAATATACGGTCGAGCGCTTCGGCAGATACACCAACACGTTGACGCCGGGGTTGAATATCATCATGCCGGTCATAGATCGTATCGGCAATAAGATGATCATGATGGAACAGGTCATGGACGTGCCTTCGCAGGAAGTCATTACCAAGGATAACGCCATGGTCACGGTCGACGGCGTGGTTTTTTATCAGGTCATGGACGCGGCGAAGGCCGCTTATGAAGTCAGCAAGCTGGACTGGGCCATCTTGAATCTGGTTATGACCAATATCCGTACCGTGATGGGATCGATGGACCTGGATGAATTGCTGTCGCGCCGCGATGATATCAATGCGCGATTATTGACTGTGGTCGACGATGCCACGACACCTTGGGGCATCAAGGTCACTCGCATTGAAATCAAGGACATCGCGCCGCCCAAGGATCTGGTTGAGGCGATGGGCCGGCAGATGAAAGCCGAGCGCCTGAAACGCGCGTCCATCCTTGAGGCTGAAGGCGCGCGGCAGTCAGAAATCCTGCGCGCAGAAGGCGAGAAGCAGGCCGCCATTCTGGAAGCCGAGGGCCGGAAGGAAGCTGCATTCCGCGAGGCCGAGGCCAGGGAGCGTCTGGCTCAAGCAGAAGCCAAAGCGACCTTGATGGTGTCGGAAGCGATCAGCCAGGGCGATATCCAGGCCGTTAATTATTTCGTCGCGCAAAAATACATCGAATCCTTGCAGCATATCGCCGCGGCCGGCAACAGCAAGCTGATTTTCATGCCGCTGGAGTCATCGAACGTGATCGGCGCTATCGGCGGCATTTCGGAACTGGCGAAAGAAGCGATGGCGAAAGCCAATCCTCCGGCTTAGAGGTTGCAGCATGGCGGAACTGGAAATTGTTTTTTGGTATTGGTGGGTGGCGGCGCTGATACTGCTAATCATCGAAGTGCTGGCGCCCGGCTTTTTCTTTCTTTGGATGGCGGCTGCCGGGTTCATAACGGGCTGTCTGCTGTTGTTGATGCCGTCCATCAGCCTGGACATTCAGCTGGGCGTATTCTCGGTATTGTCGGTATTGGCCATCGTTGCCGGTCAGTATTATGCAAAAAAGCATCCTATCGTATCGGATCAGCCCTTGTTGAACAGGCGAGGCGCCCAGTATATCGGCAGGGTATTCAGCCTGTATGAGCCGATCGTGAATGGGCAGGGCAAGATAAAAGTCGATGATTCGATCTGGAAGGTGCATGGCGAAGACTGCGATATCAATACCAAGGTAAGAATCACGGCTATTCGCGGTATTGTCTTCGATGTTGAAAAAGTCGAATAGCCGTTGAGTTATAAGGGCAACTTTGCTTACGTCTATTTTGGGTAGTCGCCTTTAATTAAAGCCCAACGTCGCTAAGTTAAGCCGTTCGTGGTGAGCTTGTCGAACCATGAATGGCTTAACGACTTGTTCCGCTCACCCTTCGACAAAGCCTTTAGTTCTGAGCGTAGCCGAAGGAGCAGGACGAACGGAACAAGCCTTAACTTAACGGTATTGCTTTAAAATCCGATCATGAAGCTAATCTGCGGCTTTGAACTGCATGACCAGTTTATGCAGCCGTTTCAGATCTTCCGGGCCCGAACCCTGGCCGTAGCGCAGCTTGATGAACACATCTGTGATCTGATCGATCTGCGCCGACTTTTCGGGCAGTTTTGATTTTACCCGTTCGGCAAAATCCCTTGCGCCCTCGCTCTCGCTTCTGATGAAACCCTGGTGGACAAGCTTTTTACAGAACCGGTTATAGAGGCGCAAAGCGCTGTCGGTCTTTTTGGGTTTCCGGTGCAGCAGAAACCAGCCCAGTACCGCTGTCATTAAGGCGATCAGCCCGAGCATGCTGTACAGCATGGTTTTGGCGTTCTGTATGCCCCACCACGATAAGAGCTGCAGTTGACTCATGCTGTTATAGTTGATGACCCAGCGCTGCCAGCTGTAATCGGCGCTATTCCAAAGCTGATGCGTCTGCTTCAGCCAATCGAACGCCACCAATTTTTGGCTATTGGGACTGACAAACGTGACAATGCCGCTGGCGACCTGTTGATCGACATTGACATCCTGCTCGATTCTTTCCGGCGCAATGGCCGCCGTCGGATCAATCCGGACCCAGCCTTTGTCCTGCAGCCAGACTTCAGTCCAGGCGTGGGCATGGGCTTGCCTTATTTCCAAAAAATTGCCGATCTTGTTCAGTTCGCCGCCCTGATAGCCGGTGACAATGCGCGCCGGGATATCCGCGATACGGATTAAATAAACGAATGCCGCCGCATAATGGCTGCAAAAGCCGTAGCGCGTTTCAAACAGGAACGTTTCAATCGGATTTTCCTCCATTAGCGGCGGCGTCAACGTGTAATGAAAGTCTTCTTTTTTGAAATGATTCAACAATTGCTGAATATAGGTTTCGGGCGGGCTGTCAAAGCCGTGCAGTTGCCGGACCAGTTGATTGATTCTCTCGGACGGTTCGTCGGGCAGCTGCGTTGCGTCTTGATATTCGGTTTTCGTGATATAGCCGGTGTTGTATTGCGTATATGACGTCACTTTATACTCGGCGCGTTTACCAAGCGCTTCTTCGCTGACGAGTTGATAGTTGGCGTTCAGGCTTGCGGGCGACTGGTATTCGGCCGCTATATCCAGCGCAAAAACCCAGGGCTTGTCTTGCGGCTCCATCAGCAGGGTGTACTGATAGGCGGCGCCGGTAAACTTAGGCTTATCGAGAAATCTTTTAAAATCCTTGTGCACTGACTGGGTCCAAAGCCGGCCATCCGTATGGGTCATGACCGGCCCGCGCCAGTAGCGTTGCGCCGGCGGCGGCAAGGCGCCTTTGAATTTAACCCGGAATACCAGCTCGTCCGATAAACCGAGATTGCTGATGGAGCCCGGCTCGATACTGTCGCTCAAGCCGGATTTGGTTTGATGATCTTCGTTAAGCAGCAGCAAGCGCGGCGCTTCAATGCGCGGAAACAGAATGAACAGCACGCCTGCAATCGGCAGGGCCTGCGCCATGATCACGGCCGCCGCTTTCAAGGCCGGCAGTGTCCGCGGCCGCAGGCTGTTAATACTGACCAGCGTCGCAAACAGCACGCAGCAGACGGCCACAATATAAACGCCCACCAGGATGTTTTGCTCATACAAGAACTGCGAGGCGGCGACGATGAAAGCCAGATAAGTAATCAGATAGATGTCGCGTTCGGTCTTGATTTCCAGTAATTTGAGCGCCAGGCCGATAACGAACAGGCCGGTGCCCGGATCGCGTCCGAGCAGGCTGTGATGCTGACTGTACAGCAGCCCTACGCCGAGGAGGGTCAGCAGCAGAACAAACCAGCTATTAGGCAGCCAGCCGGGCTTCCAGATGCCGGCAAAGCGCCAGCCCAAAATCAGGAAGAAAAAGCTCAGGACGGCAGCCGGCAGGTGATAAACATGCGGAAAAACGATCAGTCCGATGGACGAAAGCAAGAAAATCAGAACGCTTTTATTGAATTTGCTGCGCATGATGTTCAAAACAGCGCCAGTGCTTCCAGGCATTTTTGGCTATGAACGGGACCCTGGCCGGGCGTCACTTTATGGCCGGGAAGCGATAAGCCATAATCGATGCCGGCTCTGTCGGCATCGATCACCCAGCGGCACAGCTGGCTCAAGCGCTCTTCGACATGACCCGCCGCCGCATCGTATGCGAGCCAGATTTCGGTCGGTTCTTCTCCGCCGTATTGCTTGCTGAACAGGCCCTGCCCTTTGGCAAAGGCTTTCCAGTGTATGTGCTTGATCGGATCGCCGGCCTGATATTCGTGTATGCCGTAAAAATCATCCGCGCCGTTTTTATTGAATCCTTGCCCGGATTGCAGCGAGGATGACTCCGGTAACGGGCGATCAGCGCCGGCGGGCTTTGGATAAACCAGTACCTTGAGATTCAGCCGGACCGGCGACCAGGCGCGAAACAGCCCCAAGGGATAAGTGCTCGCTATCGTGACGGCGCCGGCTTCATGCCAGCCTCTCTTTTCTGTCGTCGAATATAGCGTAACCAAGCCTTTGTTGTGCGCCGCCAGTGTCAGGGCTGCGGTTTTTTTCAGCGTCAGTTGCAGGTTGTGACGCTCGATCGAGGTTGGATTATTGATGTGAATGTCGAACCCAGCAGGCTCTTCCGCAAACACGGGTTTGCTGTGGCCTTTCTGCAGAACCAGGCCGGACAGTGAATTAAAGCTGTGCAGGATGGTCACAAAGAAGACGCTGGCCAGCAAAAAAGTCAGCAGATAGGCCAAGTTGTTGTTATAGATAAAGGCGACAAGCAATAACAACAGGTTTAATGCGAGGAAGCCCAGTCCGCGTTGCGTGGGCAGAATGAAGATGCGCCGGTGATTCAGCGCCACAGATTCGTCGGTGGCTTTTTCACCAGCGATAAATCGGCTGCGGCGCCAACGTTCATTGAATGATATTGAACTCAATGGATTGCCACTTTTTCTAACAAAGGCGCAACGATGGTTTCCGAATGGCTATGGCCGGATCTCAAGCGATGGCCGGCCACGGCGGCCAGTACGGCCTGGATATCTTCCGGAATAACCGCATCACGGCTGTCCATAAAAGCCCAGGCTTTTGCGGCGGTAAGCAGCGCTAACCCGGCGCGTGGGGATAAGCCGCAATGATAGTCCGGCGATTCGCGCGTATAGGCAATAATGGCTTGTAAATAATCCAATAAGGCGGGAGAGGCATAAACTTGCGTGACAGCCTGCTGCACTTGCGACAGTTGTTCGGGCGGCAAGCGCACTTCGAGCGACTCGATCAGGCTGTGCCGGCTTTTGCCGGTCAGCAGGGCTCTTTCGGCGTCAGGATCAGGGTAACCGAGCTCTATACGCATCAGGAACCGGTCCAGTTGCGACTCGGGCAGAGGAAACGTGCCGATCTGGTGCGACGGGTTTTGTGTGGCAATGACGAAAAAAGGTTGCGGCAATTCATAGGTCTTGCCTTCAATCGTAACCTGGCGCTCTTCCATCGCCTCCAACAGCGCGCTTTGCGCTTTGGGCGTAGAGCGGTTAATTTCATCGGCCAATATCATTTGATTAAAAATCGGGCCGGCATGAAACTTAAACGCGTGGTTTTGGGTATCAAAGATTGAGCTGCCGAGAATGTCGGCCGGCAATATATCGCTGGTAAATTGTATGCGTTGATAATTCAGCCCGAGCAGTGTCGCCATCGTATGCGCCAGCGTGGTCTTGCCGACGCCGGGCATATCTTCGATCAACAGATGGCCGCGCGCTAGCAGACAACACAAGGCAAGGCGGATTTGGCGTTGCTTGCCGAGAATAATTTGATTGGCTGCATCCAGTAGCTGATTGATTGCATTTTGCATAAGTGGTGATACATGCTGGGTTGAATGAGGTCTTATATGACTCCATTAGGGTAAAGCCTGTTTTGTAGTATAGAGCAAGCTTCTGATTTAAGCAGGATTCAAAGCGAAGAAGCAAGGATTTATATGAAAGAGTACGAAGAAATACGCAAAAATCTGATAGAAATGCTGGAAGATCTGGATGCGCGTCTGGCCAAAATTACCGACCATGTCAAACATGCGGATGAGCCTTTGGAAAAGGATTTTGCCGAACAGGTGACGCAGCAGGAAGATGATGAAGTCCAGGATTATCTGGGCAACGTGACCCGGGCGGAAATAGAAAAGGTCAAGCAGGCCATTGCCAGAATAGACAGCGGCGAATACGGCATCTGTGTTGTTTGCGGAGAACCGATCAATAAGGAGCGGCTGAAAGCCTTGCCTTATTCCACTATGTGCATCAAATGCGCCAGCCAAAAAGCGGATCAGTCCAGAAGGCGCTAAGAGCGGTTGATGGATTGAAACAGGAGGTTTTTCCGATAGCACTGAACCATGTTATCGGAAAAACCTCCTGTTTTGCATGCTTGGCTTTACGGCTGTATTTGCTTTTATCGCGAAAGGTTTGCGCCTTGTTGAATTGATGCGCGAACTTCGCGACAGGGTTTTGCATTGGAAGCGCTTCAAGTTCGCTTCGATTTTTACGTTTTTTCATGATTTTCCCCTTATAATAGAGTAGAGTTTGTATAATATATACAACGCATTATTATAGCTTTTATTAGAGTACATAACGCTTGTGAAATTCAAAAAAGATTTTGATGTCATTGTAGTCGGCGGTGGTCATGCGGGTACCGAAGCTGCGCTGGCGGCAGCCCGGTGCGGCGTGAAAACACTGTTGTTGACGCAAAATATCGACACCCTCGGGCAGATGAGCTGCAACCCCGCCATCGGCGGCATCGGCAAAGGCCATCTGGTTAAAGAAGTGGATGCGCTGGGCGGGATTATGGCGCAGGCCATTGACCTCGGCGGCATTCAGTTCCGTACCCTGAACGCCAGCAAAGGCCCTGCGGTCAGAGCCACGCGCGCTCAGGCTGACCGTAAGCTCTATAAGCAGGCGGTCAGAAGTGCGCTGGAAAATCAGCCCAACCTGTCCATCTTTCAGCAGACCGTATCCGATCTGATGGTGGAAGGCGACAGAGTGGTCGGCGTTAAAACCCAAATGGGCTTGAGCTTTGCAGCCAGAGCCGTGGTCTTGACGGCCGGGACTTTTTTGGCCGGCAAAATCCACATCGGTCTGGAAAATTACAGCGGCGGCCGTGCCGGCGATGCGGCTTCGATTGCCTTGGCCGAGCGTCTGCGCGAATTGCCTTTCCGCATCGACCGCTTGAAGACCGGCACGCCGCCGCGCATCGACGGCCGCACGATCGATTTCAGCAAATTGGAAGTGCAGCACGGCGATGATCCGGTGCCGGTGTTCTCCTTTCTCGGCAAGCGCGAACAGCACCCGCGGCAAGTGCCCTGTCACATAACGCGCACTAACGGCAAGACCCACGACATCATCCGCTCCGGCCTGGATCGCTCGCCGCTGTATTCCGGCATCATAGAAGGCATCGGCCCGCGTTATTGTCCGTCCATTGAAGACAAAATCGTGCGTTTTGCCGACCGGGATTCGCATCAGATTTTTGTCGAGCCGGAAGGCTTGGACACGCATGAGATCTATCCGAACGGCATCTCCACCAGCCTGCCTTTCGATGTCCAGTATGAACTCGTGCGTTCGATGCTGGGCTTTGAGAATGCGGAAATTCTGCGTCCCGGCTACGCCATTGAATATGACTTCTTTGACCCGCGAGATCTGAAATTCTCGCTGGAAACCAAGCACATGCAGGCGCTGTTTTTCGCAGGACAGATCAACGGCACGACCGGTTATGAAGAAGCGGCTGCGCAGGGGCTGATCGCCGGCCTGAATGCGGCGCGCCTGGTGCAGGGGCTGGATAGCTGGTGCCCAGGGCGCGATGAGGCTTATATCGGCGTCATGATCGACGATCTGATCACACGCGGCACGCAGGAGCCGTACCGCATGTTCACCAGCCGTGCCGAATATAGGCTGTTGTTGCGGGAAGACAATGCCGATCTGCGCTTGACGGAGAAAGGCCGTGAACTCGGTCTGGTCGACGATGAGCGCTGGCAGGCTTTCGAAACCAAGCGCGAAGCCATCGCCAAGCTGCAGGGCGACCTGAAAAAGCGATGGGTCAGAGCTGAAACCGAGGAAGCCGGACAGGTCGCCGAATACTGGGGCAAGCCTTTGGTGCGCGAAAGCAATTTGATGGATTTACTGCGCCGGCCGGAAGTCGACATCAACCGGCTGCTGTCGTTTTTAGGCATTGATGAGGCCATTCCTGAGCAGGTTGCCGAGCAGGTTGAAATTCAGGCCAAATATGCCGGTTACATAGACAGGCAGCAAACGGAGATAGACAAAGCGTTGCGTTATGATCATCTGCGGCTGCCCGAGGCAATCGACTATAAAGGCGTGCCGGGCCTTTCCAATGAAGTCAGCGAAAAGCTTAAGAATCACCGGCCTGAGACTTTAGGCCAGGCGTCGCGTATTCCCGGTATTACGCCGGCTGCCATTTCGCTGTTGCTGGTTTACCTGAAGAAGAAAAGCGCCTGATGGATGCCTGCCGTGAAATCCTGACTGCCGGGATCGAATCTTTGCGCCTATCCATTGATGAGGATAAGATCGAGCGACTGCTCGGCTTTATAAAACTGATCGAAAAATGGAATAAAGCCTATAATCTGACCGCGATACGCAACCGGGAAGAGATGGTTCGGCTGCATTTGCTCGATAGCCTGGCTGTTCTTGAGTTCGTCGAAGGCCAACGCGTGATCGATATAGGGACAGGCGCCGGATTGCCCGGTATTCCATTGGCAATCTGCCTGCCTGAAATCGAGTTTGTCCTGCTGGACAGCAATGCGAAAAAAACCCGGTTCGTGCAGCAGGCGGTTTTGGAATTAAAGCTTAAAAACGTAACCGTTTGCCACAACCGCGTGGAACAGTATCGTCCTGAGAACAGATTCAATACCGTGATCACGCGCGCGTTTGCCAGTCTGCCGGCCATTGTTGAATTGACGGGACATCTGCTCGGCAAGGGCGGCGTGGTGCTGGCGATGAAAGGTCAAAGCCCGGATGCGGAATTGGAGCACATGCCGCAAAAAACAACGGTGATACCTGTACAAGTTCCGGGAATAGAAGCTGAAAGATGTCTGGTTCGAATAGAATCACTAGAATAGACTGAGGTAAAGAAGTAGTGGCAAAAGTAATAGCCGTAACCAATCAAAAAGGCGGCGTCGGTAAAACAACCAGCAGCGTCAATCTGGCGGCATCATTGGCGGCCTTAAAGCGGCGTGTGCTGTTGGTGGATCTTGATCCGCAGGGCAATGCAGCCATGGGTTGCGGCGTCGACAAGCAGGACGTCAGCTATTCCAGTTACGATTTATTGATGGAAGATGTGCCGGTAGCGGAAACGGTGATTAATATGCCGACTATCGGTTTTTCGATTATCCCGGGCAATGCCGATTTGACCGCCGCCGAAGTGCAGCTGATGAAGGCGGAGCGCAAGGAGCAGCGTCTTGCCGATGCGCTAATACAGATTAAAGGGCAATATGATTATATTCTGATCGATTGTCCGCCGTCCTTGAATATGCTGACGTTGAATGCGATGGTGGCGGCAGATAGTCTGTTGATTCCGATGCAATGTGAATATTATGCCCTGGAAGGCTTATCCGCATTGATGAGTACGCTGAAAAATATTCAGGAAACCGTCAATCCGGAATTGCATCTGGAAGGCATAGTGCGCACGATGTTTGACGACAGAAACCGTCTGACCAAGGATGTTTCAGAGCAGTTGATTCGGTATTTCGGCGATCAGGTATTCCGGACCTGCATACCAAGGAATATTCGTTTGGCCGAAGCGCCAAGCCATGGCGTGCCGGTATTGACTTATGATAAAACATCGCGGGGCGCCAAATCCTATATGGCATTGGCAAATGAAATGATCAAAAAAGAAAAAAAATAAGTCATGACTTCAAAAAAACGTGGACTGGGTAGAGGATTGGAAGCCTTGCTGGTTGATGTGCCTGCCAAGGACGATCGTGAGAATGCAGCGGATATCTCCGCAAGTATGCAGGAGGTAGAACGGCTCAAGGCGCAGTTGTCAGCAACAGTAGGGAAGCAAGGGGTAGAGCAACGCAGGGAGCAGTTGCCGACGACTGCAGGGAAGCAGGAGTTAGAGCAACGCAGGGAGCAGTTGCCGAGAGCCAAACAAACGCCTGCCGCCGCTGAAAGACAGCAGGCGCCTGAGACTGCTGACGAAATTGACAGTCAGGCGGTCATAGCGGCAGCCCTGATTAAAAATATTCAACGGGAAAACAGCCATCTTCTGGAAGAGGCTGAATCTTTAATAAGCTTGCTCGATGAGTTTGAGCTAATGGTCCGTCGTTTGGAAATAGACTGATTAGGCAAGGCCAAAAAGCAGCAGCTGGCCAGGATTGTTCAGCCAGCTATATGGGTAATATTGCGAGTGGCCAGGTCGAGCATCGCGCAGGCGGCCAAAAACGATTAATAAAGAAGAACGCATGACTTTAAAAAAACGTGGATTAGGTCGGGGTCTGGATGCCTTGTTAGGCGATGTTTCCGCTAAAGAGGAAAAGCAACAGATTCAGACGCTGCCAATAGAATATATGCAGCGCGGCAAGTATCAGCCGAGAAAAGATATCAATCCTGAAAAACTACAGGAATTGGCCGACTCTATCAAGGCACAGGGGATAATACAGCCTGTTGTTGTGCGAAAAATTGCCCAGGAAAAATACGAAATCATTGCCGGCGAGCGCCGCTGGCGCGCGGCACAGTTGGCAGGCTTGCAGCAGGTGCCCGTGGTTATCAAGGAAATAGATGACCGAGCGGCCATGGCGATTGCACTGATTGAAAATATTCAGAGAGAGGACCTGAATCCTCTGGAAGAAGCGGACGCGTTAAAAAGGCTACTGGATGAATTTGCCATGACGCATCAGCAAATCGCCGATGCTGTCGGCAAATCGCGGACTACCATCACCAATCTGTTGAGATTGATGGAACTGCAGCCTGAGGTAAAAAAATTGTTAGCCAACGGGCAACTGGAAATGGGTCATGCAAGAGCTCTGCTGTCATTGGATGGCGTCAAGCAGGTCGCTGCAGCCCATAAGATTGCCAATGAAGGTTTGACGGTAAGAGCGGCGGAGCGCCTGGTTAAAGATGCTCACGCTGAGCCGAAAATACAGAAGGTCAAGATTATCGATAAAGATACACTGCGCCTACAGGAAGACTTGACGGCAAAATTGGGCGCCAAGGTATTTATCAATCATAAGGAAAACGGCACCGGCAAGCTGGTCATTGCTTACTCCAGCCTTGAAGAACTGGATGGAATTCTCGAGCAGATCAGATAACTCGACAAGCAAAAAGACGAAAAACAATAACCATAATTTTAAAAAGGTTTTTCGAACTTCCTTGATTTAATGAAGACCCATAGCTATAATCGTGCGGCTATTGTGTTTGGAGCTTGAGCATGACAGCGAAAAATGAAAAGACTGTCGGTAAGATCTTAAGTTATCAGATACTTATAATAATAATAACAACAGCCGGATTTGCAGTTTTTGGGGGATGGCAAAAAGCCTTATCGCCTGCCTTGGGCGGAGCAGCAGCTTTTATTCCTAACCTTTATTTTGCTTTGCGGACTCAAAGAGCCGCAGGGCAGGAGCCTAAAAAGATCGTACGGTCTTTTTATGCTGGAGAATCGGGAAAGTTATTGTTAACAGCTGCGCTGTTCATCATGATTTTTCAAATCCCCGATATAGAAATATTACCGCTGTTAGCTGGCTATGTGTCAGCATTATCAGCTTTTTGGTTTGCGCTCATCATGCGCTGAACAATCATTTTTTAATTAGAGAGGAACGATGGCTACCGAAGCTCATGCCGCCGAAGGTGCAACCGGATATATTATTCACCATTTGACTTCGCTAAAAGTGGGCGAGGGATTTTGGACATTACATCTTGATACCTTATTTTTCTCTGCAGTGTTAGGCGGTTTGTTCATCTGGTTTTTTAAGATGGCCGCCGAGAGAGCGACAGCCGGTGTGCCGGGGCTGGTGCAAAATTTTGCAGAAATGCTGGTTGAATTTGTAGACACCCAGGTTAAAGACAGCTTCCACGGTCATAGCAAACTGATTGCGCCGCTGGCATTGACGATATTCTGCTGGGTATTCCTGTGGAACTTCATGGACTTGTTCCCGGTTGATATTCTGCCGTTGATCGGTTCGTTGATGGGCATCGAATACCTGCGCGTCGTTCCCAGTACGGATCTGAATGCGACATTCGCCATGTCGATCTCAGTTTTCTGCTTAATTATTTTCTACAGTATCAAAATAAAAGGCCCTTGGGGCTTTGCCAAGGAATTGATGTTTCAACCTTTCGGGCCATGGATGCTGCCGTTTAACCTGCTGTTGAAAGTCGTCGAAGAAATAGCAAAACCTATCTCTCTGGCACTTCGTTTGTTCGGTAACCTGTATGCCGGCGAATTGATCTTTATTTTGATTGCCTTGCTGCCTTGGTATATTCAACCCTTATTGAGTTTCCCATGGGCGGTGTTCCATATTCTGATTATCACGCTTCAGGCATTCATATTCATGGTATTGACGATTGTTTACCTGAGTATGGCGCACGAAGACCACTAATTTTTCAACTTTATATCAATACTACGTTTGGAGGTATCATGGAAATTGCATCTTTAATTGCTGATGTACAAGGTATGACTGCTGTTGCAGTTGGTCTGGTTCTAGGTCTGGGTGCTTTGGGAACCGCTATCGGTTTCGGTCTGCTGGGTGGAAAATTCCTGGAAGGTGCGGCTCGTCAACCAGAAATGGTTCCTATGCTGCAAGTTAAAATGTTCATTGTTGCGGGTCTGTTGGACGCGGTAACCATGATCGGTGTTGGTTTGGCGCTGTTCTTCACATTCGCTAACCCATTCCTGTCTGCTGTACAAGCCGCCGCAGCTGGTTAATTGAAGCTGTCTAAATTTAATCGCAACAAGAGGAACGCATCGTGAGTATCAATGCTACTCTGATTGGGCAAATGATTACATTTGCACTTCTGGTATGGTTTACCATGAAGTACGTATGGCCACCTTTATTTGACTCTTTAGAAGAACGCAAGAAGAAAATCGCTGACGGTTTGGCTGCGGCTGAAAAAGGTCAGGAAGAAATGCAACTGGCTGAGAAAAAAGCCAAGAACGTTTTAAAAGAAGCTAAAGAACAATCCTCTGAGATTGTTAATCTGGCTCAGAAACGCGCTAATGAAATTGTCGAGGAATCAAAAGAAATCGCTAAAAAAGAAGGCGAACGTATGATTTTGGCAGCTCAAGCGCAAATTGAGCAAGAAATGCAACAGGCTAAAGAAGGTTTGCGTCAAGAAGTGGCGGCTTTGGCGGTGAGCGTAGCAGAACAGATTCTGAATGCGGAAATCGATAAAGCCAAACACCAAGACATCATCAGCAAAGTCTCTAATCAACTAGGTTAAGCATAATGAGCGAACTGGCAACATTGGCAAGGCCTTACGCAGCGGCAGTATTCAAAAGAGCCAAAGAAACCGATACGACGGCTAAATGGTCGCAAAGTTTGGCATTTATGTCGGCTGTCCTGAGTGATAAAGAAATTTCTGTTGTAGTGGATAACCCCAAAGTAACTAAAGAAAGGTTATCAGCACTGATGCTTGATATCTGCCAGGGACAAGTTGATGGAGAGAGTGCGAATTTTCTGAAATTGCTTGTTCAAAACAATCGATTGACTTTACTGCCTTACATTGCGGAAATTTTTGAAGCATATAAAGCGGACGATGAAGGTTATATCGATGTTGAAGTAGTGACTGCTTATCCATTCTCCAAAGAAGAAAAGCAGAAGTTCGCTTCAAAACTGGAAAAGACACTGAGCAAAAAAGTTCATATGAACGCAACCGTAGATAAATCCTTGATCGGCGGCGTTCTGGTGCGGGCAGGCGACAGAGTAATTGACGGATCCATCAAAGGCCAGCTTCAACAATTAGCAAAAAGGCTCTAAATCTAGAGTGAGAAACAGAACATGCAATTAAACCCATCTGAAATAAGTGATCTGATTAAAAAGAAGATCGAAAACTTCGACCTGAGCGCCGAAGCCCATACAGAAGGTACTGTAGTCAGTGTGACTGACGGTATTGTAAGAATACATGGTCTTTCTGAAGCTATGCAGGGCGAGATGTTGGAGTTCCCTGGCAATACCTACGGGATGGCGCTTAACCTTGAAAGAGATTCAGTCGGTGCGGTGGTATTAGGTTCATACCAGCACATCTCTGAAGGCGATACCGTAAAATGCACCGGTAGAATTCTGGAAGTACCGGTCGGTGAAGCGCTTCTGGGCCGCGTTGTTGATGCGCTTGGCAATCCTATCGATGGCAAAGGCGCCATTGAAACCCAAGAAAGCTCGCCAATTGAAAAAATCGCTCCCGGCGTTATTGCACGTCAATCAGTTGATCAACCTGTCCAAATAGGTTTGAAATCCATCGATGCGATGATTCCTGTCGGCCGCGGCCAGCGTGAGTTAATCATCGGCGACAGACAAACCGGTAAAACCGCCATCGCGGTTGATGCGATCATCAACCAAAAAGGCACCGGCATCAAATGTATTTATGTCGCTATCGGCCAAAAACGTTCATCCATTGCCAACGTTGTGCGCAAACTGGAAGAGCATGGTGCGATGGAACACACTATTATCGTTGCCGCATCTGCTTCTGAATCAGCCGCTTTACAATTCATTGCGCCTTACACCGGTTGCTCAATGGGGGAATACTTCAGAGACCGCGGAGAAGATGCGCTGATCATTTATGACGACTTGACCAAACAAGCCTGGGCTTATCGTCAGGTGTCTTTGTTGCTGCGTCGTCCACCGGGACGTGAAGCGTATCCTGGCGACGTGTTCTACTTGCACTCTCGTTTGCTGGAAAGAGCGGCACGTATCAACGCTGATGAAGTTGAAAAACTGACTGGCGGCAAAGTGAAAGGTAAAACCGGCTCATTGACAGCCTTGCCTATCATCGAAACCCAAGGCGGCGACGTATCGGCTTTCGTACCGACCAACGTAATTTCCATTACGGACGGTCAGATTTTCCTTGAAACCGACTTGTTCAACTCCGGTATCCGTCCTGCGGTTAACGCCGGTTTATCGGTATCGCGTGTAGGTGGTGCGGCACAGACCAAGATCATCAAGAAATTGGGCGGCGGTATCCGTCTTGACTTGGCTCAATACCGTGAGCTGGCAGCTTTCGCTCAGTTTGCATCGGATCTGGATGAAAGCACCCGTAAGCAGATCGAGCGCGGCCAACGCGTGACTGAATTGATGAAGCAAAACCAGTATTCACCAATGTCAGTCGCACAAATGGCGGTTTCACTGTTTGCTGCCAACGAAGGTTTCCTGGATAACGTAGAAGTTAACAAAGTCCTTGATTTTGAAGCTGCTTTACAGTCGTACATGAAGTCAGAACATGCAGAATTAATGAGTACCATTAATGCAACTGGCGATTTTAACGATGAAATCAGGCAGGGTATGCTGACTGCTATTCAAACTTTCATCAAAACTCATAGTTGGTAAAAGGGTCTTCAAATGGCTGTTGGTAAAGAAATACGCACAAAGATTGCGAGTATCAAGAATACTCAAAAGATCACTCGGGCAATGGAGATGGTTGCGGCGAGTAAAATGCGTAAAACAAAAGACAGAATGCAGGCAACACGTCCATATTCCCAAAAAATCGGCCGGATCATTAAACATCTGGCCCATGCCAATCCGGAATATAAACACTCTTTTCTCATTAAGCGTGAGGTTAAGCGGGTTGGGATCATTGTAATAAGCTCTGACAGGGGGTTGTGCGGCGGTCTGAATTCAAACTTGTTCAGAAAAACGCTGACACAGTTATCGCAATGGGACAAAGCAAACATTGATGTAGATGTTTGTACGATTGGCACAAAGGCTGCCGGCTTTTTTGGCAATCTGAAAACGAACATGGTCGGACAGGTTTCCAAACTAGGTGACACTCCGCACCTGCAGGATATCGTCGGCATCATTAAAATCATGTTGGACGCTTATGAGCAGGGCACTATCGATGAATTGTATGTCGTATACAATGAATTCGTGAACACCATGACTCAAAGACCAACTGTTGAAAAGTTGCTGCCTGTAGTAGCGGAAGAGATCGAAGAAAAACTGAGCAGTCATTGGGATTATATTTATGAGCCCGATGCCAAGGAAGTTCTGGATCACTTGCTGACCCGTTATATCGAGTCGATCGTCTACCAAGGCCTGGTTGAAAACAATGCCTGTGAGCAGGCTGCCAGAATGGTCGCCATGAAGAGCGCTTCGGATAATGCCGGCAGTCTTATCGGTGAGCTGCAGCTGGTTTACAACAAAGCCAGACAAGCCGCTATCACGCAGGAAATTTCAGAAATTGTTGCCGGTGCCGCAGCTGTTTAAGCCTTTAAGCCCAAGCAAAAACGACACAAATTATAAGAGGACAACTCAATGAGTTCGGGTAAAATCGTTCAGATTATTGGTGCGGTTGTTGACGTGGAATTCCCGCGTGAAGCACTGCCCAAAGTATATGATGCATTAAATGTAGAAGGAAAAGACCTGGTATTGGAAGTGCAACAGCAATTGGGTGACGGTGTAGTCAGATCGATTGCGATGGGTAGCACCGATGGCTTAAGCAGAGGCTTGACCGTTAGCAACACCGATGCCCCCATTTCAGTGCCGGTCGGACAGGAAACCTTAGGCCGTATTATGAACGTCTTAGGTCAGCCTATCGATGAAAAAGGCCCTATCGGCGAAAAACAAAAATGGGGCATCCATCGCAGCGCACCTTCTTATGACCAACAGGCGGCTGCCAACGAATTGCTGGAAACCGGCATCAAGGTTATCGACCTGGTCTGCCCATTCAGTAAAGGCGGTAAAGTCGGACTGTTCGGCGGTGCGGGTGTAGGCAAGACCGTTAACATGATGGAATTGATCCGTAACATCGCGATCGAGCACAGCGGTTATTCCGTGTTTGCCGGCGTAGGCGAGCGTACGCGTGAAGGAAACGACTTCTATCACGAAATGACCGATTCAAACGTTATCGACAAAGTATCGCTGGTTTACGGCCAGATGAACGAGCCGCCAGGAAACAGATTACGCGTGGCGCTGACCGGTTTGACCATGGCGGAATATTTCCGTGACGAAGGCCGCGACGTGCTGTTCTTCGTCGACAACATTTACCGTTACACCCTGGCGGGTACCGAGGTATCGGCATTGTTAGGCCGTATGCCTTCTGCGGTAGGTTATCAGCCGACGCTGGCGGAAGAGATGGGCGTGTTGCAGGAACGTATTACCTCAACGAAAACCGGCTCTATTACCTCTATCCAGGCCGTTTACGTACCTGCGGACGACTTGACCGACCCGTCGCCTGCAACCACGTTCGCGCATTTGGATGCGACCGTCGTACTGTCTCGTCAGATTGCCGAGCTGGGTATTTATCCTGCGATCGATCCTCTGGATTCAACCAGCCGCCAGCTCGATCCGCTGGTTATCGGCCAGGAGCACTATGACGTGGCGCGTAAAGTTCAAGGTACACTGCAACGCTATAAAGAGCTGAGAGACATTATCGCGATCCTGGGTATGGACGAGTTGTCGGAAGAAGACAAGCTGACGGTGGCCAGAGCGCGTAAAATCCAGCGTTTCCTGTCTCAGCCTTTCTTCGTTGCCGAAGTATTCACCGGCTCACCGGGCAAATATGTTTCACTGAAAGATACAATCGCAGGCTTCAAAGGCATTATTGACGGCGAATACGACAATATCCCTGAACAAGCTTTCTACATGGTCGGCACCATTGACGAAGCGCTTGAAAAAGCGAAAGGCATGAAGTAAGCCTCCATACTTTATAGATGTATCTCCCGGTTCAATGGCCGGGAGAGATTGAAACAGGTAACCGATAATGACCATGACCGTACATGTAGACATCGTAAGTGCAGAAAAGGAGATATTTTCCGGATTAGCGGAAATGGTATTTGCTCCGGCTGAACTTGGCGAAGTGGGTATTACCCCACGTCATGCTCCATTAATATCAAGACTGAAGCCCGGCGAAGTGCGGGTTAAAGTGAGCGATAAAGAAAGTTATCCGTTCTATGTATCAGGCGGCATTCTGGAAGTGCAGCCTCATGTGGTTACCATTCTGGCTGATACGGCAATTAGAGCGAAAGATATTGATGAAGCGGCCGCCCTGGAAGCCAAACATAGAGCTGAAGAAGCTCTGGCTGACAAATCCAGCAAGATTGATTATGCAACAGCCCAGGCGCAATTGCTTGAAGCGATGATGCAGCTGAGAACACTGGACAGGCTGAGAAAGCGCGGCGGATAAAAATAACTGGCTTAGGCCTAGAAAAACCCGTTAACGTGTTCACGTTATCGGGTTTTTTTTTATTTTAAGAAATTTTTACGATTATAATTTCGTAAGCCATAATCTCAGGCGCAATTGTTCGAGGCTGGAATCAAATTAAGAGCATTGGATAGGCTTAAAAAAGCGCGACACATAAAAGAAAACAGGGCTTGGACGATCTGAAAGCTTAAGTAGCTTAAGCCGCGTTATCCGGTTTTTTATCTAAAGGAATATAAACATGAAAATTAAGACTATCATTCTGGCAGCCGGCAAAGGGACGCGTATGCGTTCAGAGCTGCCCAAAATACTGCATAAAATTGCCGATAAACCTTTGCTGAAACATGTTTACGACATGAGCAGGCAGCTGGAAAACAACAGCATCAAAATTGTCTACGGCCATGGCGCCGAACTGGTAAGAGAAACGCTCAGCGATCTGGACGCCGTCTGGATAGAACAAAAGGAACAGCTGGGCACGGGTCATGCTGTGCAGCAAGTCAGTGATCTGATATCGGACACGGACAAGGTGCTGATTCTTTATGGCGATGTGCCTTTGCTGAAACTGTCATCAGTCAAACAGCTGATTTCCAGCGTCAATGAGCAAGCGCTCGCCTTGCTGACCGTCAATCTCGAAAACCCAACCGGTTACGGCCGGATAGTCAGGAATGCAGCGGGTCAAGTCAACAGGATTGTCGAAGAAAAAGACGCCGACGCTCAAGAGAAACTGATCAATGAAGTCAACACCGGCATCATGGCGATGCCCGGCAATAAACTGAAAAAATGGCTGAATCAGTTGAATAACAGCAATGCGCAAGGCGAATATTATTTAACGGATATCATTGAAATGGCCGTCGCCGATGGTGTTGCTATCGTCACGAGTCAGCCCGAAACAGTCGATGAAGTGCTGGGCGTAAACAACCGCATACAGCTCAGCCACCTGGAGCGCGTTTATCAACAGGAGCAGGCCAATAAACTCATGGAACGGGGCGTTACATTAAGAGACCCAGCCCGGTTCGATCTGCGCGGCTCGATAGAAACGCTAGGCCAGGATATTGAAATTGATGTCAATGTGATTCTGGAAGGCAAAAACAGCATCGGCAGCCATGTCAAAATAGGTGCTAATACGCATATAAAAAACTCCATTATTGGCGATAATGTTGAGATTCTCGATTTATGCGTCATAGAGAACGCCGTCATAGGGAACGGCAGCAGAATCGGTCCTTATGCCAGATTGAGACCGGAAAGTGTTCTGGCCGAAGATGTGCATATCGGTAATTTCGTGGAAATCAAAAAATCATCGGTCGCGGCCGGCAGCAAGATCAATCACTTAAGCTATATCGGCGATACGGCCGTAGGCAGCAAGGTAAATATCGGCGCCGGAACCATTACCTGCAATTATGACGGCGTGAACAAGTTTCGAACAACCATTGGAGACGGCGCTTTTATCGGCTCCAATACCCAACTGGTCGCCCCGGTAACGGTCGGCAAAAACGCTACCATAGGCGCCGGCTCCACGATCACTAGAGATGCCCCTGAGAATCAATTGACCTTGGGCAGGGCAAGACAAACGACTATAGAAGGATGGCAACGCCCCGTTAAACGCGACTGATGGTTGCAGGAGTTTGTACAATGTCAGGAATAATTGTCGAGGAAAAATAATATGTGTGGAATTGTAGGTGGTGTAGCGCAGCGGAGTGTAGTTCCTATCTTGCTAGAGGGATTGAAGCGGTTGGAATACCGCGGATACGACTCGGCAGGGCTGGCGGTCATAAGCGGGCGGGAAATATACCGGAAACGGGAACTGGGGAAGGTGAAAGGCCTGGAAGCCTTGCTCCAGGCCGATCCTATCGCCGGCAACATCGGCATAGCCCATACCCGATGGGCAACTCACGGCAAACCGAGCACGGCCAATGCGCATCCGCATATCAGCGGCAACAAAGTGGCCGTGGTTCATAACGGCATTATCGAAAACCACGAGCGATTACGCGGTCTTCAACTGGAGAAAGGCTACAAGTTCACGTCGGAAACCGATACCGAAGTCGTCGTCCATGAAATATACGATGCTCTGGAGACCTCGACTGGCCTATTAAATGCCGTCCAGAAGACCGTGAAAAAATTCGAAGGCGCCTATGCCTTGGGCATCATGAGTATCGATTATCCCGATACGCTGATTGCTTGCCGAAAAGGCAGTCCTCTGGTGATCGGCGTCGGCATTGGCGAATATTTCATCGCATCGGATGTTGCCGCCCTGCTGCCGGTCACGCAACGGTTTATTTTTCTGGAAGACGGCGATATAGCCGAGATAACGATAGGCAAGGTCGTTATCTACGATGCCAATGACAACATCGTCAATCGCCCTATCAAAACCAGCCAGCTGAAAATCGATTCTGTCGATAAAGGCGAATATCGCCATTACATGCTGAAGGAGGTTTATGAGCAGCCCTGGGCCGTCTCGGAAACGCTGGAAGGCCGGTTCATCAACAACCGCCTGGAAGAGAGTTCAATCGGACATAATGCCGGCGACATTTTCGATAAGGTGAAATCCGTGCAAATCCTGGCTTGCGGAACCAGTTACCACGCTGGACTGGTGGCGCGCTACTGGTTTGAAAAACTGGCCCGCGTGCCTTGCAATATTGAAGTCGCCAGTGAATTCCGCTACAGGCAACCAGTATTGTCGGAAGACACCCTGATTGTCACGATTTCGCAATCCGGTGAAACGGCCGATACGCTGGCCGCGCTGCAGGAGGCGAAAAAGTTGGGCGCGAAGTATTCATTAGCCGTTTGCAACGTGCCGGAAAGCTCGCTGATCAGGGAATCCGACCTGGTGTTAATGACACGGGCCGGCGCGGAGATCGGCGTGGCCTCGACAAAAGCCTTTACCACCCAGCTGGTGGCGCTGATGCTGTTGGTTATTGCTGTCGGCAGGCGATTTGGACTGACGGAGAAACTTGAGCAGAAGATAACGTCCGAATTATTCAACCTGCCTGAAAAAATTGGACAGGTCTTGCAGTTGAATGAGCAAATCAAGGCATTATCGGAGCAGTTTGCGGAAAAACAGCATGCGCTGTTCCTCGGCAGAGGCACGCATTACCCGATAGCGATGGAAGGCTCACTAAAACTCAAGGAAATTTCCTATATCCATGCCGAAGCTTATCCGGCAGGCGAACTGAAGCATGGGCCTTTGGCGCTGATAGACGCGGACATGCCAGTCATTACCGTAGCACCGAACAACAGCCTGTTGGAAAAGCTGAAATCCAACATGCAGGAAGTCAGTGCGCGCGGCGGCCAGCTGATCGTTTTCATGGATGAGACGCTGGCGTCCGAAAGCAGCGAGAATGTCCAGATCATCAAAGTGCCGCAAGTCGAGAATGAAACGGCGCCTATTGTTTATGCCGTACCGCTGCAGCTGCTGGCCTATCATGTCGCCGTGTTGAAAGGCACCGATGTCGATCAGCCTAGGAATCTGGCAAAATCGGTGACAGTGGAATAGGGTTTTGGGCGGCTTAAATCGCCTGTTGTGAGAGGGCAATAAAGTTTCATACCAGGCAATAAAATATCATACTAGGCAATAAAGTTGCATACTAAAGCCATCCGTTCTAGACTCAGCTTGAGAAATGATTGGACGGCTTTTTTATGGCGCAAAAAAATTACTCTAATACAGAAATAAAGAGCCAAAAGTGGATAAAAGAAGGGCGTGGTTCCGGGCATGGCAGTGAATATAAACCTTGGTTGACTGTTAGAGATGTGCCATCAGAGGGACGTTCTCACCGCATTTTTGGCCACAAGTCCAAGCGTATTCATCATCTTCTTTCTGATCTTGAGCTAGCCGTATTTTTTGCTCTTGAGTGGCACAAGGATACTGTAGACATCCGAGAGCAATTTCCATTGCGATTAGAGGAAACCAAAGTACTGGCTGATGAGGCAGGGATTCAGCATCCAGCATATCAGGGAGTATTGCAAATTATGACTTCTGACTTTTTGGTCAACACTGAAGACCCTCGAAGGCCAAAATTTGCCTTACAAGCCAAGTATTCTGAGACATTGCAAGATTCTAGAACGATTGAAAAACTGGAGCTTGAGCGTCGATATTGGTTTAGGAAATCAGTACCATGGATGTTAGTAACTGAGCAGGATATTCCGAAAGTTTTATTTCAGAATATCGGTTGGCTTTATCCAGCTCAGCGAGATCAGTTGGATGAAGAGACGATGCTCGAACGTGTTGCAATATACAAGCAACATTTTCAGCGAGCTCCTAACAAAACACTGATTGATGTCGCGAAGCAATTGGACGTGGCCTACAATTTGCCGGCAGGACATTCTTTATTAGAAATAAGGCTGCTCTTGGCAAGCCGATGTTTCTTGTTCGATATCTTTAAGCCTTTAACTGCATTGAAAGCGGGTGAGTTGAGGGCTGAAAATATGAATACTATATCGGAGGCGCTTCGTGTTTCGAATCAATGAAGTGCTTAGCTTTGAAAACAAGCTTTATCGCATTCTGGCGGATGTATCGGAAGAACTGGTCTGGATTTCCATGGAGGACGAAGCAGCACTTCCATCTGTGGTATCGAAAAAGGAATTAATTAATGCTATCGATACAGAGATATTGAGAAGGGCTGGAGACCCTTTCGAAAAACTATCTTTTGTTCTATTAGAAGAGGATTCATCTGCCAGAGTAAAAAGGGATAAAAACTATGATCTGATTAAGCCTGTCATTTTAGATCCGCAATTTTACAAGCCCAAAGTAAGATTTTCTATTATCAGTCAGATTATTGCTGAACAGAGATCAACAAAACAAACGCTTTATCGGCTCCTTCGCCGCTATTGGCAACGAGGGCAAACACCAAATGCGCTACTACCCGACTATATAAACTCGGGTGGCAAAGGAAAAAAACGCGCTGCAAAAGATAAGAAGTTGGGGCGGCCAAGAGTTTATACACCGGGAGTTGGAGCTATCGTTGATGAGCGTGTGAAAAAAATGTTCAGGATAACGATTGATCGTTATTTACTCACAGATGATAAACATTCACTCCCATATGCACATCGGAAGTTTCAGTCTTTATATGAAAGCAATTATCCAGATATACCTGAATCAGAAATTCCAACTATTTGGCAAATGCGCCATTTCTACAGGCGTGAATATAGCCAGGTAGAGAAAATCCAGAAACGTAGTAATAAAATTGAATACAAAAAGGATATTCAGCCATTAAATGGAACAGCGAATACCCAGGCAATGGGTCCCGGTTCCAGATATGAGATTGATGCTACGATTGCTGATATTTATTTAGTCTCAGATAGTGATCGCAAAAATATTGTCGGTAGGCCCATCGTTTATATCGTTATCGATGTGTTCAGCCGGATGATCGCGGGCTTGTATATAGGCTTCGAAAATCCCTCGTATGTTGCTGCTATGCAAGCATTGACTATGGCTATGACAGATAAGGTCGCTTATTGCAAGCAATATGATATCGATATAGAAGACACGGATTGGCCTGTTATTGGTTTACCAGATGCCATTCTTGCAGATCGTGGAGAATTACTAGGGCATCAAATCGAATCATTAGAACGAAATTTTTCCGTTAGAATTGAAAACACACCACCTTTCCGAGGGGATGCTAAAGGGACAGTCGAGCGATATTTCAAAACTATCCAAGCTGATTTTAAGCCTTTTGCTCCCGGAGTGGTGACTGGAAATACAGTAAAAAAACGTGGGGGGAGTGATTATAGATTAGATGCTGTTCTGACGGTTCATGAGTTTACGGAAATTATTCTCGCTTCCATTCTGCATCATAACCGTTTCCATATAATGAACAAATACGATCGCAGTATCGATATGCCTCCAGATTTAAATATGACCCCTTTAGCACTATGGAATTGGGGGTTGCAGCATCGGACCGGGCGACTGCGGATGGCTTCGGAAGATGCTTTGAGGGTGAGTTTATTTCCCTGTGTGAAAGGGAATATTTCAGAATTGGGGCTTTGTGTCTTCGGCATTTTTTACACCTCCCAGGAAATAATCAAGCAAGGATGTGAACCGCCCCGGATTTTTCGGAGGCCGATGGTTGTGAGTCATGCCGCCTGAGCAGACTCAGTCAGTCGTTGATAATACTTTTCTTCAGCCTCTGCCGGTGGAATGTTACCGATTGGTTCCAGCAAGCGTCGATGGTTAAACCAATCAACCCAGGCCAGTGTCGCCAGCTCCACGGCTTCCCGGTTTTTCCAGGCCTGTCGATAAATCACCTCGGCTTTATACAAGCCATTAATGGTTTCGGCTAGCGCATTGTCATAGGAATCGCCTACGCTCCCTACTGAGGCTTCGATACCGGCTTCGGCCAAACGCTCGGTATAGCGGATCGACACGTACTGCACGCCTCTGTCGCTATGGTGAATTAAACCACCTGCCGGTCTCCTGGCATAGACCGCTTGTTCGAGTGCATCCAAGACGAAATCAGTGCGAGCGGAAGCGGAAACCTTCCAGCCGACAATAAACCTGGAAAAGACGTCGATCACGAAGGCGACATAGACAAAACCTTGCCAAGTGGAAACATAGGTAAAATCGGCTACCCACAACGCATCCGGACGCTCTGCCTTAAATTGCCGATTGACGCGGTCCAATGGATAAGCCTCATCAGGGCGGCTGATCGTTGTCTTGACTGTTTTGCCGCGCACCACGCCTTGTAACCCTAGCTGGCGCATCAAACGTTCCACTGTACAACGAGCCACGTTTTTCCCTTCACGCTGCAATTGTCGCCAGACCTTACGCGCACCGTACGCTTGGAAATTGTCCTCCCAAATCCGGCGGATCTGATGGCCTAAACTCTCATCCTGTTTAGCACGGGCTGATCGCAGATTAGGATTGGCCTGACACACCGCATGCCGATAATACGTCGACGGGGCAATCGGCAATACTTTGCAGATCGGCTCGACCCCATAGACATCACGGTGATCGTCAATAAAGGCTTTCATCGTTTGAATGGGCGGTCGAGCTCCGCCTGGGCAAAATAAGCGGACGCCTTACGCAGAATTTCATTGGCTTGCCGGAGCTCACGTACTTCGCGTTCCAAGGCTTTCAACCGCTCTCGCTCTGACGTTGTCAGCTGTTCTTGTGCACCACTCGTTTTTTCGGTTTCACGTACCCAGCGACGCAGGGTTTCAGCGGTACAGCCGATTTTAGCGGCAATTGATTGAATGGCGGCCCATTGTGAGGCATATTCGCTTTGATGTTCATGCAGCATTTGAACTGCGCGCTCACGGACTTCCGGTGAAAAGTTGGTGTTGGTTTTCTTGGTCATAGCTCCATTTTCTCATAAGTTGGAGCCTCCGAGAAAATCGGGGCGGTTCAAACTTCAATGACAACTGCGAATGGCTGGTCAAGAAATTAAAATCATTTGGAGCGCATCCTCTTAATGGAAAAATGCCAATGGAGCGTCGTAACGCTGTCGTGAAGTGGTTCTTGGAAAATCCGGAAGATCAAGTATTGGTTGCAACACCTGGAGCAGCCAAAGAAGGATTGACACTGACCGTAGCAAATCACGTTATCTTCTATGACCGTACCTATAGCCTAGATGACTATTTGCAGGCACAAGATCGTATACATCGTGTTTCGCAAACTCGAACATGTTACGTCTATAACATGCTAATGGTCGACTCGGTCGATGAATGGGTAGACTGCTTGCTTGAGGAAAAACGACTCGCGGCACAATTAACACAAGGAGATATTGACGCTAAGGCCTATTCTGAGAGAGCCACGCTCGGTTTCTTTGAAATATTGCAAAAGATTCTTGGGGGGAATCAAGACTAATGGTTTCGTTGTTTCAGGAAGACTCAATCATACTACGTAAACGTGAGATCAAGGTAAAAACTGGACTTGTTCCTCATTCCAAACTGTTGTTTTATGCAGAGAATCCTCGTATCTACTCAATGGTGTGGAAGGATAATGGAACGGAGCCTACACAGGAAGAGATTTTCAGCGCATTATCAAAGTCTGATCATGTACGCGAAACGCTAGTTCCGAGCATCAAGAGTAATGGAGGTCTGATAGAGCCTGTTCTAATTCGCAACAATGTTGTTCTTGAAGGCAACAGTCGTTTAGCTGCCTATCGAATACTTGCCCAAAACGACCCCAAAACTTGGGAGAACATTCGTGTACGCATTCTTCCCGAGTCGGTTACGGACAGTGAGATTTTCACGCTACTTGGTGAGTTCCATATTGTTGCGTATTCTGATTAATTTGAACACCGATTCTGGTCAATTTGAACAGTCAAAATCCTAACGCATCCATGGCAGTGAATTTTTATCCCAAGTGTTCAACTTGGGTCAAGGAATTCAACTTTTTGCGCATCGATTCACCTTTCAGATTGATCCGGTGAGCGTTGTGCATGAGCCGGTCTAAAATAGCATCGGCCAGCGTGTTGTCGCCGATCGACTGATACCATTGGTCGGTGGGTAACTGACTGAGGATAGCGGTGGCGGACCGGTCATGCCGGTCATCCATGATTTCCATCAGGTCATTGCGGGTGGCGGCTTTTAACGGCTCCAGCCCCCAGTCGTCGATGATCAGCAAATCGAAGCTGGCCAGGTTCTTCAGCAGCTTGCCATAACTGCCGTCGGCCTTGGCCTGGGTTAGCGCCAGGATGAGGCGGGAAAGCCGGACATAGCGCACGCTGTACTCTTTCAGGCAGGCCTGGTGTCCCAGCGCACAGGCGAGGTAGGTCTTGCCGCTGCCGCAGGGGCCGGTCAGCAACAGGTTCTGCGCTTTGCGGATCCAGTCGCACTGCAGTAGCGCCGCCATCTGGCTTGGCTGCAGACCTCGGGGATGCTGGTAATCGATGTCTTGGGCGTGGGCTTTGAGTTTAAACTGGGCCGTGCGGATCAATCGCTCCTGTTTGCGCTGTTGGCGCTCCTGGGTTTCCTGGCCGACCAGCAGCTGCAAGCGCTCGGCAAAAGATAGGCCTTCATAGGCGCCCGGTTGCTCCTGCTGGGTTTGCAGGGCCGAGGCCATGCCGGTCAGTTTCAGTTGCCGTAGTTGGCTGAGGGTTTGTGCAATCATCTTGGCGTTATCCTGTTTTATTAAGGGGTAATCATGCGGTGAGGCTTCAGTGAAAGCTTTTTGGTCCGCGAATATTTTCATGATCCTGAGGTAATAAAGACGGCTGGACGAGCAGCGTTTCCGGCAGTTGATCACGGTTGCTGTGCAGAATGGCTTTGATGTTTTTCAAGCGGTACAAGCCCGCCTGGTTGGCGAGGGCGCAGGCCCGGTTCAGGCGTTCAGGTGGGTAGCTGCGCTGCAGATTAAGCAAGCCCAGACAGACGCGATAGGCCTGCTCCGGATGCTGTTGACGGTTTAACTGAGTTTTCACCCAGCGCAACACCTCAGGCCCCAGGGTCTGCGCCCAGTTCATCAGCCGCCCCGGCGTCCATTGCTGATGCTGGGCGTGTTTTTCCGGTCTATGCGTTGGTTCTGTTGTGGTGCCGGGATGAAACTGGCGGACATGGGTGGCGAGGCAACGGTTGTGAAAATAAACCTCGATCAAGCGCTCGCCGGCATGAATCTCCACCGGCTCGCCGACGCAGTGATGCGGGACCGAATACCAATGCTGCTCGTACGGGACGTGGTAGTCGAGAGGGACTCGGACCGTCTTGATCGCGATATAGCGATAGGCGTGTTTCGGCAGCGGTGCCAGCGCTGGCCGATCCAGTTGCTCGAACCACTGCCGGCGATTGCCCGGCCACTGCTTGAACGGCTTATCGTTCAGTTCGATCAACAAAGCTTGAATGCACTGATTCAGCTCGGCCAGTGAGAAAAACGTCTGATGGCGCAGCCTGGCCAGGATCCAGCGCTCGACCAATTGCACGCCGACTTCGGCCTTAGCCTTGTCTTTGGGCTTGTAAGGCCGGGCCGGCAGCACCGCCACTTCGTAATGGGCGGCCAGTTGCTGATAGGCCGGATTGAGCTCCGGCTCATAACGGCAAGCCTTGCTGACCCCGCTTCTCAGATTATCGGGTACCAGCAGCGCCGGACAGCCGTCAAAAAACTCGAAGGCCCGCACATGGCTGCCCAGCCAGTCCGGCAGGCTCTGGCTCCAGGTGGCTTCGGCATAGGTGTAACTGGAAGCGCCCAGCACCGCGACAAAGATGCTGGCCGGACGGATTTCGCCGCCAGTGCAGATGATGGGGACGGTCGGACCGGCATAGTCGATGAACAGCTTGTCGCCGGCCCGATGCGTTTGCCGCATGGAGCGCTTTTGCGCCTTCAACCAGTCGGCATAGCGGGCGCAGAACTGCGAGTAACTGTAACAGCGGTTCGGATACTGGCGGGTGTATTCTTCCCACAGCAACTGCTTGGTCACACCTTTTTTCCTCAGTTCCTGATGAATCTCCGACCACACTGGCTGCTGAAATTTGGCCGCAGGCCGGGCATCGGAGCTGGGGTACAGCGTCAACGCCAGGGCCTGGTCATCCAGTTCATCCGGCAGCGGCCAGCAGAGCTGATGCTGTTCGGCCAGCTTGAGGATAGTCTGGATACTGCCGACACTGATCTTGGTGCCGGCGCTGATTTGCCGGATGCTCAATCCGGCACTGAGACGCAGTCGTAAAACTTCTCTGATTTTTCGCATTGCAATTCGTTGGGCTGACATATCCTTTCCAAAAATCGGAACAGGATACTAAGGTTTAACAAAACAATGCGTTAGGAAGGATTCTGGCCATCTGAACAGCGATTCCGGCAGCTTGAACACCGATTCTGGAAATACCCCAAAAAGTGTTCAGCTTGAAACCAGAATCGATGTTCAACTTCGATCAGAATCAGTGTTCAGATTGAATCAGAATAGGTGTTCAGGTTGGGCCAGAATATGCAATTGTTGGTAAAAAGGACTGGGCGCCTTTTGAGCAGGCTGGCTATCTATATCGTAGATTCAAGGCCCATGGTGCTGATGAAAAGCAACTACGGGCCGAGGTAGGACTTTCCCTTGCAAAAATTCGACATCTTATTCGAGTATACGATTACATGCAGGAAGTAGATGACCGCAATCCTGAACGGTGGAGCTATTATGATGAGCTCCTTAAAAGCCGTTTCAACCACGCTCGAGAACTTTATCCTCAGTTCGATAAAAAAATTACCGAAATGATTCAGAACGAAGAAATCGAGCGAGCAGTTGATGTACGTGACGGTCTTCCAAAGATCGTCAAAGCTGGAGGCAATACCTTAAAAAAATTCATGAATGGCACATTCTCATATGATGATGCCTTACAGGAAGCACACCAGCGAGGTGCAGGCAATTTCTATACTAAAAGATTTTCGGATTTCAAAAATTTTCTAGCCGATGAAAACGTAGATTTCGAGATCATGAATATTTCTGACGATGAAAAAAAACAACTTAAGTATCTCATTGACAGAATCGAAGCACGAATTAAGCAGATATCAAAGAAGGTTAATGCTGTAAAGAACTAACGGCAGCTACAATATCTAGAGCTGTCTTGGTTCCGACCTTTGCTGAGCGGGCATTTGACAATACAACTTTCAGGGCTTCAAGTAGCGCTTTCTCAGTTTCACCAGAGAATAGGGCTATCTCTGAACCATCTGATTCTTGAATTTCCATCCCAAAGTTTTGGACTTCATCGGATAAATCACGGAGCTGGGTTGAGGCCAAGTGATAGTCATCAGGACTGTCCCCAAGCTTTTTAACCTCTTTTACTGCTTTTTGAATATGTTCATCTGTCAGTTCAAGAAGTGCTTTTTTTAGCAATAATGGTGTCTCGCTCTTTTGTGCAAGGCTGAACCAATCATTAACTGCCTTAAAATGAATCTGTGTATTACGTAAACTTTGGCGCTGCTGAGATCGTGTCCGAATACGGTGAGCTAATTCTCCAACACGTGCACTTAGCTCTGACATAAGCCATGAGTACTGAACCGTATGTTCGAAATCATCACGACGAGCATTCGGAATCATCTTTTTCGAAGAAACGTGAATGTCACCGATAGTCCAATTAGCGAATCGCGGCTCCGAATACAGAGGGGCTAGTAGTAACTCATCGCCTACCTGGATGTTACCTGCGCGCAGGCGAATTCCTCCCAAACCGAGCCTCTTGGGCACTGCACCCATGTAGTTATGGTCCGCGATCCAACCAAAAGCAGCCAATTCACCATCATCCCCAATTATTTCCAAAAATTCGATATCACTCAATGAATCTTTGATATTTGGGTTGAATTCGATGGTGTTACGGATACGATGATGAATAGGACCAACGTTATCATTCAATTCGATACGAATCGGCGGTTGAATGCCACATTCGGTCAGGAATGCTTGAATACTAGGTCCAAAACTGAAGTCAGGATGAAATGGAACTGGCGCAACTTGGGACAGATAGGAACGAATAGCCTGTTCGTTCATCAGTAGATCGTTCTTGAGGCGGGTAACTTTACGCATTTCTACCTCAAAAAATCGCTCTGCTTTATCATCTGCAGGCTTATCCGAATAGGACACAACTTCTCGGATGATATCGGTCAAGTTGCCTGTATAGTTCACATCTCGCATTTTCTCCTTCAATGCGCGACTGCTCCAGCTTACCTCGAAGACTTTCGCGTCACCTTCTGCCTTTCCCCGAAATACCAGTTCCTGGCAATAGCCTAGCCCTGCAAGTCTTCCAACCCCACGAAAACCTCGAAGGTCTGTACCTCGTTTATGACTTGCACCGATAGAGATAATTCGCTTTACAAAATCTGTATTTGGGATACCTTCGCCATTGTCGCGAATGCGAATTGTCCGTCCGGCGTGGTCTAAAGTAATCATGATATGCGGATCATCCGATGCCAATCCGGCCATCCTGGCTTCATCGATGGAATCAGCCGCGTTCTGAATGTATTCACGATAGACTGTTAACGGGTCAACGTACATCGCATTGGCCAGTAGTTCCAAGATATCCTTTCCAATGACTATATCAGAGTCTATCAAAGTCTTGGGCTGTTTCGTAATGTTGATTGCAGAAAAATTCATTTATTGTACTACCAGTTTTTTCATTTAAATTATGCTGTTTCAGCGAGACCAGCATCTTCAACTAATTCGTCCTCAGGAATGGATGGAGCAACATTCTTGTTATCTTTTAGGCGTTGCCTCATTACTTTCCAGATTTCAGCCTCCTCGTCTGACGGGAGAGGTACATAGTATCTGAGAATGCTATTAACCTTGGAACTGTTAGCTTTGCCAATCAGTCCGATGAATCCACTAGCTGTTGTTCCTGAAAGAAGATTTTCCAGTTCATAGCGCTCCTCCATCGTCAAGCGTTTAAAATCTGCTTCGAAAGAGTCGAATTCAGGGCGACCTTCATATTTTTCATACCAGAACCGGTTAAACAGGTAATGATGTGGTCGTAATAAAAGGTTCCCAAATTCTTCTTTATCTTTACCAAACGCTTTCCGGAAAAATTCAGGTGAGCCACTGACGATTCCATGTGTCGCCTGTAAAATAATCTGGATTGAGCGAAGATAGTAACGGTTCCAGTTTTCACTAACAAAAGATCGATCGGGTAAATCAGTAGGCTGATACCGCATCGGGAACGAAAAAATCCGGATGTTCAGCTTTTCATTCAGGTCGATATTGAGTCGCATTCGCTCATACAGGTCTGCTGGAGTATCTTTAAAGTTATAAAGCATATAATTGGATAAGTCATGCAGTCCTACTTCGTATGCCATATGGATTGCCGTTTCATATGGCTTGCGTACTCCAAGATGATCGAAAGCAATTCGTAGCGGACGAATGGCAATAGTAGCCATCTCTTCTAGATACATCTTATCTTTACACAAGATTCGTGCGTCGACCCCCTGATTGAAATCAACACGCCGTTGGACAGATGGTTTGCCTGGGCGACGGAACATTGCCCCTTTCTGGAAGCCGTTATCTCGAATTTCGGCGATGATGTTTTTATAGTTCTGCGATGCGACAACGTTATTATCCATCAGCATTAAGTCACGCTTCGGTCCATGACGTTCGTCGATCGCTTTGATCAAGCTGGTGATCGATTGTGCATCACGTTGATCACCTTCTAGCTTGGGTACTCCACAAAAGTGGCATTTACGCACACAACCACGGGAAGCATATGCAAAGTAGGCATCGTGTACTGGATAGACATACTGATCCCGAATTTGGTCGAGAATTGAGTAATCGGGCACTAAATCTTCAATAGGTGTGCTGCTGAAATCATCAGAGTATAGCTCCTCGGTAAAGTCATCGAGTTGTAGTGATTCAGAAGGTGATGATGATAGTAGGCCGCTAATAAAGCGTACGCCACGCCAACGAGGCTCAGCAAGGAAGCGCTCGTGCATCAATGAAGCAGCGATCCCTCCAACGAATACTTTGGTAGTATCGCCCTTAGCAAGGGTAATCGCGAAGTCGATAGTCTTCGCAATTTCTACCCACTCAAAGGAGAAAAGTGTCGTTACATATATACGATCCCAAATGCTATTAAAGACTGATCGATCCTTATTGCCTTTAATAAACTTTACGTTATCTTTTTTCCCATATGGCCCATGATAAGCGGCGAGCTTCATTAGCCCTAGAGGAGGATACTTATTTCTATAGCCAGGTTCGATTAAGAGAATGTTTTTATTAGCCATATTGAATCATGCGCCGAAACGCATCCTTTCGAATATCGAGGATCATTTTGAAGGCCATATCCGCCCCTTTGGCCCCACCAAATCCTTCTAAAGGCCCGTGGTTTGACCAATCGATATGGTCAACGAAATCAGATAACTTCGCGACGAAAAAATCAACCGTGATTGCTTCATTCCACGACTCGCGCACCAAATAGCCAGCTAAACTCATCATTGCATATACACCAATCCCCTTGGTAAGTAGATGATATCGCTGATTTTCCCACTGATCAGGAAGCGTAATCACGACCGCTTTCCAGTAAGAGATTGCGTATTTAAGCATTACTTCGGCAGTTATTGAATCACCCACCTTTGCCTCTTTGAAAAATCTCTGCGTTGCCTGATGCATTGTACGTAACGATGCAATTCGTTTAGTGCCTACTGTACGTGCACCACCAAGATCTAAACGTCCGCACCAAGGCGAATTAGGATCACTGTTTAGTCCAAGTGCCACAAAAAGCGCAGGATCAACCTTTGCCAAATCATTTCCTAAAGACTTAGCTGCAGTGAAATCTAGGAGACTACTACTCAATCAGAAATGGACCCAGAAAATTGGACAGTGGCTTAAGTGACAAAACTGCTCTATTGTGATCTCAACGTATGAGGAAAAAACAATGAGCAAAAAAAGAAGAAATCACTCTCCGCAGTTCAAAGCCAAGGTAGCCTTGGCAGCAATTAAAGGCGATAAAACCTTAGCCGAATTATCGTCTGAGTTTGATGTCCACCCGAACCAGATTACGCAGTGGAAGCAGCAATTGCTGGACAATGCCAGTGACTTGTTCAGCAAGGGTAAGCCTAATTCATCCGCTTCCGATGAGGCCATCAAGGATCTGCATGCGAAGATCGGTCAGCTGACGGTGGAAAACGATTTTTTAGCCAAAGTGCTCGGTCGCTAGATCGGGCCCAGCGCAAAGAAAACATCGATCCCCAGGCGGAGCTATCTGTGACCCGACAATGCAAACTGCTGGCGTTGAGCCGATCCAGTATCTATTACCGGCCTGTCGAGGCGTCCGATGAAGACCTGAGACTGATGAAAGCCATCGATGCCATTCATCTGGAGCAGCCGTTCAGAGGGAGCAGAAGGATTCGAGATGAGCTGCTGGATCAAAAGGTTGTCGCTTATATCAACCGCAAGAAAGTGCAACGGCTGATGCGGCAAATGGGCTTGGTCGCGCTCTATCCGAAAAAGAAGACCAGCCTGCCAGGCAAGGGCCATAAAATCTACCCTTACTTGCTGAAGGGCTTGCGCATTGACCGTCCCAATCAAGTTTGGGCAACCGATATCTGTTATATTCCGATGGCCAAAGGCTTTCTCTATCTGGTCGCGGTCATGGACTGGCATAGTCGTAAGGTCCTGAGCTGGCGCCTGTCGAATACGATGGATACCGGCTTTTGCTTGGAAGCCCTGGAAGAAGCCATTGCGCGTTATGGAGTACCGGAAATGTTCAATACCGACCAGGGCAGTCAATTTACCAGTGACAAATTTACTGGCATGCTCAACGCCCATGGCATCAAGATCAGCATGGACGGCAAGGGCCGCTGGGTCGATAATGTCTTTGTAGAACGGCTCTGGCGCAGCATCAAATACGAGGAAATATACCTGAAGGCATACGAAACGCCGCGGCAAGCTGAATCAGAAATTGGTAAGTATTTTCGCTTCTATAATGAAAAAAGACGACATCAGGGTTTAGCGGGAAAAACGCCGGATGAAGTCTATGACGCTGACCTTTTTGATGAACAAAAGGCCGCATAACCTGGCAGGGTTATCACTTAAGAATGATAAATGGCTGTCCAATTGGTGGGGTCCACTTCTATCCTTTGGCTTTACCGTTGATTGTTCGAAAGACTTCCATCTCCTGATCTTCTGACAAACCAAGATAAGTCATGAAGGCAAACTGAATCGGACTTCCCTGAAGAAATCCCAACCGGTGCTGCCCATCCACCTGCGTTAGGGCAGGTCCCTTTGCAAGTTCTAAGCGAAGCCGGGCTTTAGACCCCTCTTCGAGACACCAACGATCGGCTAAAGATTCTCGCAAATTAAAAGTTAGTGGGATGGAGGTTGTTCCAGGCTGCTGGATGTAGCGTTTGAACTCCAGACTATGTTCGCGTGACATACGCCGCTGATAGCCATGCCCTGTAGATTCATCTAGAACGTCAGCAAAGCTGGCACGAGCCAGGTCGCCGGCCGATGCAAAGCCAGTGAATACCTTGCGGTGCCCACAAAAACCAACTTGACCTTCAATTTCGAGTACTGTGGAGTTATTCATTTTGCAGTATATTGCTGCAGATTATTTTTGTTGTTGAGATGTGATTATTTTAACAATTAAGAATATGAATGTCGATCTAAATATTATTTTGATAAAAATTTAATAAAACTGCAGTATTAAGCTGCAATTTTGTGTGGGATTTACTAACTAAATGATGGTAATGCTGTCACGGTGGCGGGGCTAAGGATGCCTAACTAAATGAATGGCTGTAAGGGCAGGTATCAGTAAAATTATGGGCTAATTGCTCGCTTTTATAAAATGTAAGAAGCGTTCGAATTAATAGATAAAAGGACAATAATGTGTTATTGGCAAGACTGGACAAAGCCAACATTATCCAATGAGATGGCAATGCTGATACTTAGTATGATACTTTATTACTCAATTTTTTGTAGTTGAGAAGCGATTGTTCTGAGTCAGTATGATACTTTAATTTTTTATGATTGATTTTTGCAACGGTAGAATGCGGTCTCCAGCGTGTCTTAGTATGATACTTTATTGCCCTCTTACACCTGTTGTGGACGAACAATAAAGTTTGAAACCAAACAATAAAGATTGAAACTGTTACATTACAGCTTGAAATTAACACATTAAAGTTGAAAACTTCTTAAGTCCGGTTATGCATGATTAAATGCTGGCCGGATTTTTTTATGGCAAAAATTTAAATACTGCTTTACTGAGACACAAACTGCGAGGATTGTCTGTAAATTAACCTCAATTCGGTTTAAGCCTCATGAAGAAAGAGTAGCCGATCGACCCGCGCGTAGGTGCGAATTCACTTGCGCCCCTTGCGCGGGTATTCGCACTGGCACTGTGCTGCGCTCCGGGTCGAATGAATTCGACCCTACAGCCGCCCCATATCAGTGATAACAACCACCTCCCTTCTCTTTTTTATCCCAAATTCAGGTTAAATCAAGTTAAAAAATTTCATTTCATCTTGAATTATTTATCAATAACAAAAATTCTGTTAGGGTATCCCTATTTAAGCATTTCACCGTAAAACGCCAATTCACCTTGGCATATCTATAAAGTAAGACGAATGGAGAAAAACAGGCATGATCCGCTGCCACCTTGCCCGCTTAATGGGCGAACACAAAATGCGCATTGCCGATGTGATCAGGGAAACCGGCCTCAGACGCAACACAATCACCTTGCTTTACAAAGAAACCGCGCAAAAGGTGGACTTAGACGCACTGGATAAGCTTTGCGTATTGTTTGATTGTGAACTGAGTGAATTGCTGGAGCGCGTCCCGGCTCAAGAGGATGCGGCAAGCAAATTAAAGGAAGCCCGACATGGCCATTAAGAAAACCGAACTTTATTCCTCTCTCTGGGCAAGCTGCGACGAACTGCGCGGCGGCATGGACGCCAGCCAGTACAAAGACTATGTACTGACCTTGTTGTTTATGAAATATGTGTCCGACAAGTACAAGGGCGACCCCTACGGCATGATCGTGGTGCCGCAAGGCGCCAGCTTTGACGATATGGCGGCTCTAAAGGGCGATAAGGAAATCGGCGAAAAGATCAACAAGATTATTAGCGCCCTCGCTGAAGAGAACGATCTCAAAGGCGTCATCGATGTCGCCGATTTTAACGACGAGGACAAGCTCGGCAAAGGCAAGGAAATGATCGACCGCCTGTCCAAGCTGATCGGTATTTTTGAAGGGATCGACTTATCCGCCAACCGCGCCGACGGCGACGACCTGTTGGGCGACGCCTACGAATACCTGATGCGCCACTTCGCCACCGAATCGGGCAAGTCCAAAGGCCAGTTTTACACCCCGGCCGAAGTCTCGCGCATTCTCGCCAAAGTCATCGGCATTAACAAAGATACGCCGCAGGATGCCACCGTCTACGATCCCACCTGCGGTTCCGGCTCGCTGTTATTAAAAGCCAGCGACGAAGCGCCGCGCGGCCTGACCATCTTCGGCCAGGAAATGGACAACGCCACCAGCGCGCTGGCACGCATGAACATGATCCTGCACAACAACGCCACCGCCAAAATCTGGAAAGGCAACACCATTGCCGACCCTCAATGGAAAGACGCCAACGGCAAGCTGAAAACTTTCGATTTCGCCGTCGCCAACCCGCCGTTTTCCAACAAAAACTGGACCAGCGGCATCAACCCGCGGGAAGACGGATTCGACCGCTTCGTCTGGGGCATTCCGCCCGAGAAAAACGGCGACTACACCTTTTTGCTGCACATCATCAAAAGCCTGAAAAGCACCGGCAAGGGTGCGGTGATCTTGCCGCATGGCGTGCTGTTTCGCGGCAATGCCGAAGCACGCATCCGTGAAAACCTGATCAAGCAAGGCTACATCAAAGGCATTATCGGCCTGCCGGCCAACCTGTTCTATGGCACCGGCATTCCGGCTTGCATCATCGTCATCGATAAAGAACATGCCGCACATCGCAGCGGTATTTTTATGATCGATGCCAGCAAAGGCTTCATGAAAGACGGCAATAAAAACCGGCTGCGTGCCCAGGATATACACAAAATCGTCGATGTGTTCACCAAACAATTGGCCTTGCCGCGCTACAGCCGTATGGTCAATTTAAGCGAGATCGCCGCCAACGACTACAACCTGAACATCCCGCGCTATATCGACAGCAGCGAGCCGGAAGACTTGCACGATCTCAGCGCCCACTTGCAAGGCGGCATTCCCAACCGCGATATCGACGCGCTGGCGAGTTATTGGCGGGTGTTCCCCAGTCTGCGCAGCACCCTGTTTACCGCACATCGCTCCGGTTACAGCAAGGCGTTGATCGCGGCTTCCCAGGTGAAGGCCACGATTCTGAATCATCCCGAATTTACCGCCTTTGCCCAGCAAAGCCTTCGGCCGTTTACCGATTGGTGCGAACGTGCGGCATTGCATGACATTCAAATAGGCCAGCAGCCCAAGGTGATCATCCACCGCATCAGCGAAGACTTGCTGCAAGCCTACGCCGATACTCCTTTGCTGAGCAAATACGACATCTATCAAATCCTGATGGATTATTGGGCCGACGTCATGCAAGACGATGTCTATGTGTTGGTGCAGGACGGCTGGCAGGCCGGTAAAACCCTGCGCGAACTGGTTGCCCAGAAAGGCGAAAAGCTCAAGGAAACGCCCGATCTGGTGATTAACAAAAGCAGATACAAGGCCGAACTAATCCCGCCGTCGCTGATGGTGGCGCGCTATTTCAAAGCCGAACAAGCCATCATTGAGCAAATTCAAGCCGATCTCGACGCCGCGACTCAGGAACTGGAAAGCTATATCGAGGAAAACAGCGGCGATGATGGGCTGTTGAGCGAAGCGCTGAACGACAAAGACAAGGTGACCGCCGCCAGCGTCAAGGCGCGTTTAAAACTGGCCACCGAGACGGACGAAAAAGCTACGCTTAAACAGGCGCAAAAACTGTTCGATGCCGAGGCTGAAGGCAAAAAGTCCCTGAAGGAACACCAGGAGGCGCTTGATTTGGCGGTGTTCAGGCGCTATGCCCGGTTGAGCGAAGAAGAAATCAAAAACCTGGTCGTGCAAGACAAATGGCTGGCCACCTTACAGGCCAATATTGAAGCGGAAATCGAGCGTGTCACCCAGCAACTGGCCAACCGCGTCAGAGAACTGGAGGAGCGTTATGCCGAGCCGTTGCCCGCCATCACTCAATCCATTGATGTGCTGAGCGATAAAGTCGCTGGTCACTTGAAGGCGATGGGCTTGGGGTGGGCGCTATGACAGCAACCAATAATCAAGTAGCTGAGGCGAATGTTAAGTATCTGGTGAATGTTACAGGGCAAACTGTGCCTGCTGGGTACTCATGTCCGCCAGAGTATAAGCAGACCGAAGTGGGGATGATTCCAATAGATTGGGATTGCTGTGCGATAGGAGATTTTAATCCGTTTGTAACGAGTGGTTCACGAGGCTGGGCTTCATTTTATGCCTCTCATGGAAATATTTTCGTTAGGATTACCAACATGTCGCGCGAGTCTATTTATTTAGATATGACTGAGACAAAGTTTGTTTTGTTGCCCCATCAATCGTCGGAAGGTAAAAGAACTTCACTTGAGAATGGTGATATTCTTGTATCCATCACCGCAGATATTGGTATTTGCAGTTATGTGGATGGCCGATTGGAAAAGCCTGCTTTTATTAATCAGCACGTTGCGCTTGTTCGTTTTGATAAAAACGAAATAGATTCAAAATATGTAGCTTACTTTTTATCTTCCGAGAATGTTCAAAAGCTCTTTAAAGGAGCGGCTGATCAAGGCGCGAAAGCAGGAATGAATCTCGATGCAGTGCGGAAGATAAAAACTGCAATTCCATCAAAATTAGAACAAACCGCCATCGCCAATGCCCTGTCCGATGCCGATGCGCTGATTAACGAGCTGGAAAAACTGATTGCCAAAAAACAGGCCATCAAAACCGCTACCATGCAACAACTCCTCACTGGCCGCACCCGCCTGCCCCAATTCGCTCTGCGCGAAGATGGTACACCGAAAGCCTATAAGCAAAGTGAGCTGGGGAAAATTCCAGAAGATTGGGAGGTGTTTGCTATTAGGGACCTAGGTGATATCGTAACTGGTGGAACACCTTCAACATCTGTAATCGAATATTGGAATGGTGATATACCTTGGATTACACCCTCGGATATCAATGATTCTAAAGATATTTCAAACGGTGAGAGGGCAATCTCCTCTTTAGGGCTGAAATCGTTAAGGGAGCTACCCGCCAACACCGTATTGGTTACTTGCATTGCAAGCATTGGGAAAAACGCAGTTTTGCGAAAGATTGGAGCATGTAATCAACAGATAAATGCAGTAATTCCAAGAAAAACTGTAAATACAGATTTTCTTTTCTATGCAATTGAACAATCAAAAGAGCGACTTAAAGCCTCTGCTGGAATCACAGCAACTCCAATAATTTCAAAAGCGTTGTTTGGAGAGTTCTTGTTAGTAGCTCCAGATATTCGAGAACAAACCGCCATCGCCACCATCCTGTCCGACATGGACGAAGAAATCCAAACCCTGCAAAAACGCCTCGCCAAAACCTGCCAAATCAAGCAAGGCATGATGCAGGAGCTATTAACCGGAAGAATCCGGTTAATAAGTGGAAAGTTGACAGTGGAGAGTGGAAAGTGACCAATCGCTCTCAACTCTCCACTTTCAACTCTCAACTCAACAAAGGTCCTTTGTGGGAGAAAAGCTTCGCTTTTGCATTGCGCATCGTGAAAATGTCGAAGCATTTGCAAAATGAAAAGCGAGAGTACGTGCTAAGCAAGCAAGTGCTTCGTAGCGGCACGGCAATTGGTGCATTAGTACGCGAGGCGGAACATGCGCAAAGTAAAGCGGATTTCATTAACAAAATGAGTATCGCCCTAAAAGAAGCGAACGAAACCAATTATTGGATTGAGCTATTGCATCAGTCAGGCGAGATAAGCGAAGAAAGTTACCAATCAATTCATTCTGACGCCCAAGAATTACTTAAGTTATTGGTTTCCATCGTTAAAACTTCGAAAGAGAGATTGAATAATGACAGACCATAACTCTCCACTATCAACTCTCCATTTTCAATTAACTTTGCAAGGCATGATGCAGGAATTGCTGACCGGAAAGACGCGGCTGATACAATCGAAGCCCAGCTTGTCTACAAACGATAGGAAGGAGCGTGTCCATGAGCAATGAGGTATTTTCGTGCGGTAGCCGCTGGTTAAAAGCGGATTTTTATCTGCATACCCGCGCCGACAAGGAGTTTACCTATCAAGGGGAAGAGAATGGTTATGTGAACGATTATGTCGCTGCGTTGGTCGGCGCGGGCATTCAGTTGGGCGTGATTAGCAATCACAATAAATTCGATCTGCAAGAATTTAAATGCCTGAGAAGAAAGGCACACAAGGCTGGTGTTGGTTTGTTGCCCGGCGTTGAGTTATCGGTAAAAGACGGTCAGGCCGGCGTGCATACTTTGGTGGTGTTCTCGGATGAGTGGATCTGCAACAAAGAACAAACAAACTACATCCAAAGTTTTCTAAATGTTATGTTTGCGGGACAGGCCAATTTTGAGCAGGAAAACGCCCGCTCGAATCACGATATTTTGGAAACTATTCGAGAATTGGATAAGTTTCACAAAGACTATTTTTTGATTTTCGCGCATGTGGAAGCGCCCAATGGCTTATGGGGCAGTTTGGGACCTGGCCGTATTCAGGAGTTGTTCGAAAACGAAACTGTACGGCGCAGGGTGATCGGTTTTCAAAAAGTGCGTACCCATGATGAGCGGCTAAAAATACAGCAGGCATTGGGTGATCGATATCCCGCCGAAGTTGAAGGATGCGATGCCAAGCAGTTAGCCGATATGGCGGCCAGAAAAGAAGCCTGCTACCTGAAGCTGGGCGCATTCAGTTTTGAGGCGGTCAAGTTTGCCTTGTGCGATTATGACAACCGGGTCCGTAAAGAACCGCCAAGCTACAAGCATTCGCATATCACGAAAATTCGTTTTGAAGGTGCCGGTGCGCTGGGCGGCACTGAAATTTGCCTATCGCCGGAACTCAATACCCTGATTGGCATTCGCGGCAGCGGTAAGTCATCGGTTTTGGAAGGTATTCGTTACGCGCTTAATATTCCGTTTGGCGATAAAGCGTCGGACGTGGAATACAAAGAAGGCCTGGTTAAGCACCTTCTGCGCAGTGGCGGCAAGATCACCATTGATGCGGTTGACCGGCGCGGCCAGCGTTATCAAATACGCCGGATTTTGGGAGAACGCCCCGATGTTTATGTCAATGAGCAGCTTCAGCCGGGCGTGTCGATTCGCGAAACGGTTTTGCACAAACCGATTTATTTCGGGCAGAAAGACCTTTCCAGCACCGGAGCCGGATTTGAAAAAGATTTGATCGAAAAACTGGTCGGCGAGGCATTGGTTCCTGTCAGGCGAAAAATCGAAGCCGGGCGTATAGCTGTACTTGATGCCATTGGTCAGATCAAGCGCCTCAAACGCGCATCAGAGCAAAAGCAAGAATGGGTGCAGAAAAAGCAGGATGCCGAATTCAAGCTGAAGTTTTATCAACAGAATGGTGTTGAAGAAAAACTGCAAAAGCAGATTGATTTTGATCGCGATGAACGTAAAGCCAGCCAAGTGATTCAGGAGACGCAGAATTACTTGGATCAACTGGTTGGTTTTATCGCGACCTTTGAGGACGAATTAAAAAATCAAGTCTTATATACGTCATCCAATAATCAGGCTTTTTTCGATGACTTCTTTGCGACGTTTAAACAAGTGTTGCAAGGTTTTGACACTATCAAACAGGTTGCAGCCCAAGGACAACCGTTACTCTTTTCACTGCAACATAAGCTTGGACTGTTTAAGCAGCAAAAGCAGGCTCTGAAGGAGGAGTTTGCGGAAATTGAACGTAAACTCGCCGGCGAGTTGAAACAAGCCGGCGCGCAGGCAATCAGCCCACAAGAGTTTCGCCAATTAAAAACGCTGCTGGACCAAGCCGATCAAATGTTGGTTGTACTGGATAAGAGCGAACAGCAATATGCCGATTTAAAAAAATCGCTGGAAGGGGAATTGGCTAAATTAAATGACCTTTGGCTCGAAGAATATCGTACGATTGAACGGGTCTTGGCGGGCATTAACCGAGCCGATTCCCCTTTGAAGATTGTGCCTCAGTTCAAGGCGAATAAGGATGCCATGCGCAAACACATGCAGGACCTGTTTCGCGGTAGCCGTATCAGAGAGGCGACTTTGCAAGGGTTAATCGATCAGTACAGCGACTTTGGCGCGATGTGGCGCGATTGGACACATGTTGCTCAGCAGCTAGGCGGCTCTTTTGAAACGTTTTCGCAATACTTTGATGACAATATTGAAGCGCTTTTAACTTGGCAGGTGCCGAATGTTTTTACCATTGAATATCACGGTAAGGCTTTAGCGCATCATTCTTTAGGTCAGCGAGCATCAGCCCTGATGCTGTTTGTCTTGAGCCAGCGAGACAATGATGTCGTCATTATCGATCAGCCTGAAGATGATCTGGATAACCAAACTATTTATGACGATGTGATTAAGCTAATTCGTGCGCTTAAGCCAGAGGCTCAATTTATCTTCGCTACCCATAATGCCAATATTCCTGTTTTGGGCGATGCCGAACAGGTGATCGCGTGCCGGTATTTGGATGAGCAGATTTCCACTGTCAGCGGCAGTATTGATTGCGCCGACATTCAAAAGAGTATCGTCGGCATTATGGAAGGCGGCGCCGAAGCCTTCGAGAGACGCAAACAGGTATACGAAGCATGGAAACCGAAGAATTATTAAGCATCATCGCTAACGGCGAGGACAGCAAACATCAGTTTAAGGCTGATTTTACAAACGCAAACGCTGTGGCTGCGGAAATGGTCGCCTTTAGCAATTCAAAGGGCGGCGTTTTAGTAATCGGCGTTAATGATGATGGGAGTGTTACCGGGTTGAATAGTGCTGATATGGCAAGACTCAATCAGTTGATATCAAATGCGGCAAGCCAGTCAGTACGTCCTCCCATTAATCCCATTACTGAAAATATAGCCTTGCCTGGCGGTATGGTGATGGTTGTTACGATTGACCAGGGCATCAGTAAGCCATACATGGATAATCAGGGCTTTATTTGGGTAAAAAGCGGTTCTGATAAAAGAAAAGTAACCGCCCGGGAAGAATTGCAGCGCATATACCAAGAAGCCGCTTTAGTGCATGCTGACGAAATACCTGTCCCAAATACATCTGTAGCGGATCTCGATATGGAGTTCTTTGAGTCGTTTTTTGAACAATTTGTCGGTGAACCTTTAGCAGAACAAGAGATTTCGTTGGCGCAGCTCATGGAAAACATGAACTTGATGAAGGCCGGTCGGTTGAATCTTAGTGGTACGCTGTTATTTGCTAAAAGACCGGAGCTTCGTTTGCCTGTGTTTATTGTTAAAGCGGTGGCATTTCCTGGACAGGATATCGCAGACACTGCTTATATCGATAGCCAAGATATTAAGGGCAAGCTGTCTGATGTTTTCCAAAAAACATTGAGTTTTGTGCTGGGCAATATTCATCACCTACAGAATGAACAGGATGTTAATTCGTTAGGCGAACCTGAAATACCAAGAATTGTACTAGAGGAGCTAATAGCAAACGCACTGATCCATAGAGACTATTTTATCTCAGCGCCAGTAAAAGTATTGGTATTTTCTGATCGTGTGGAAATTACGAGTCCTGGCCATTTGCCCAATAATTTGACTATCGAAAATATCAAGCTGGGCAACTCTAATGTAAGGAATCCTATTCTTGCCTCTTTTGCACCGCGCGTTTTGCCGTACCGGGGGCTGGGTAGCGGAATTTTGCGCGCTATTAAGGCATACCCGGATATTGATTTTATCGATGATCGCGAAGGTAATGTTTTTAAAGCCGTAATACGGCGCAAAGTGATCTAAAAGGAGTCAATAAATGGCAATGGTAGGCCAGCGCGAACGCGCTACACAAAATCGTATCGTCGAATTTTTTCAGAAAGAGCTGGGCTACCGCTATCTGGGCGATTGGCAAGATCGCGAAGGCAACAAAAATATCGAGACCGGTTTGCTGACTGATTGGCTGAAAAAACGTGGCATCAGTGATGCGCTGATCAGCCGCGCCATTCGCCAGTTGGATGCGGCGGCCGCGCTTGGCGAAGGCAAGAAACTTTATTACGCCAACAAAGACGTTTACCGTTTGTTGCGCTATGGCGTGAAAGACAAGGAAGGCGCCGGAGAGCAGAATCAGACCGTGTGGCTGATCGATTGGAAATACCCTGAAGCCAACGATTTTGCCATTGCCGAAGAGGTTTCCATCAAGGGCGAAAGTAAAAAGCGCCCCGATATTGTTTTGTACGTCAACGGTATCGCGCTGGGCATACTGGAGCTGAAGCGCTCTTCGGTGGCGGTATCGGAGGGCATTCGGCAAAACCTGGATAACCAGAAGAAAGATTTCATCCGTAACTTCTTCGCCACGATGCAACTGGTCATGGCCGGTAACGATACGCAAGGATTACGTTACGGCACCATTGAAACCCCTGAAAAGTATTATCTTGAATGGAAGGAAGATGTTGGTCATTCTCATGACCACAGGCTGGATTTCCATTTAAGTCGCCTCTGCAACAAGCATCGATTCTTGCAGATCATTCACGACTTTATCGTGTTTGATGCTGGCATGAAAAAAACTTGCCGCCATAACCAGTTTTTCGGTATTGAAGCTGCCAAGCGACACGTGGCGCGCCGCGAAGGCGGCATCATCTGGCACACTCAGGGCTCCGGCAAAAGCTTGACCATGGTCTGGCTGGCAAAGTGGATTCGGGAGAACGTTAAAGATAGCCGGGTCCTGATCGTTACCGACCGTACCGAACTGGATGAGCAGATCGAAAAAGTTTTTACCGGCGTCGAAGAAGAAATCTACCGCACTAAAAGCGGCGCCGATCTGGTCGCTACTTTGAACCAGCCCAATCCTTGGCTGGTGTGTTCCTTGGTACATAAATTCGGACGACAATCCGATAGCGATGACGATGCCGCGACCGATGCCTTCATTGACGAGTTAAAGAAGTCGTTACCCAAGGATTTTAAAGTCAAAGGCGATTTATTTGTGTTTGTCGATGAATGCCATCGCACCCAATCAGGCAAGCTGCATGAGGCGATGAAATCGATTCTGCCCGAGGCGATGTTTATCGGTTTTACCGGTACGCCGCTGATGAAAAAGGACAAGAAAAAGTCAGTGGAGGTGTTTGGCCCGTATATCCATACCTATAAATTCGATGAGGCCGTGGCCGATGGCGTGGTGCTGGATTTGCGTTACGAGGCAAGGGATATCGACCAGCATATCACTTCACAGAAAAAGGTGGATGAGTGGTTTGAGGCCAAGACGCGGGGTCTATCGCGTCTTGCCAAAACCCAGCTTAAGCAGAAATGGGGCACCATGCAGAAAGTGCTCTCCAGCAAGTCGCGCTTGCAGCAGATCGTCAACGACATCTTGTTAGACATGGAGATCAAGCCTCGCCTGATGGATGGTTATGGCAATGCCATGTTAGTGTGCTCCAGCGTTTACCAAGCTTGTAAAGCTTATGAGATGTTCAGCCAGACGGATTTGGCGGGCAAGGTCGCCATTGTGACCAGTTTTCAGCCAACCGCGACCAGCATCAAAGGCGAGGAAACCGGTGAGGGACTGACCGAGAAATTATTCAAATACGACATTTACCGCAAGATGCTGGCTGATTACTTTGAGCAGTCGGAAGATGAAGCGGCCCGCCGTGTTGAGGAGTTTGAAAAAGCCGTTAAAAAGCGCTTTATCAAAGAACCGGGACAGATGCGCCTGCTGATTGTGGTGGATAAGTTGCTGACCGGCTTCGATGCGCCTTCGGCAACCTATCTCTATATTGATAGACAAATGGCCGATCACAATCTGTTTCAGGCTATTTGCCGGGTGAATCGCCTGGACGGTGATGATAAAGAGTATGGCTACATCATCGACTACAAGGATTTGTTCCGTTCGTTGGACAAAGCCATTACCGACTATACCCAAGAAGCATTTGATGGGTACGACAAAGAAGATGTTGCCGGATTGCTGAAAAACCGGCTGGAACAAGCCCGCCTTGATTTGGAAAATGCGTTGGAAATGGTGCGTGCCCTGTGTGAGCCGGTTAAAGCGCCGCGCAATACCGAAGACTATATTCATTACTTCTGCGGTGAATCTGGGTCTAATCAGGATGAGCTCAGCGAAAAAGAAGCGTTACGTCTATCACTGTATCAGAACGTCGCCAAGCTGCTGCGAGCCTTTGCCAATATCGCTAACGAAATGCCGGATGCAGGATTTTCTGTAGAGGATGCCGAGAAGATTCGATTGGAAGTCGCTCATTATGAAAAAGTGCGCAACGAGGTAAAACTGGCCAGCGGGGATTTGGTGGATATGAAGCGCTTTGAGCCCGCCATGCGCCACCTGTTGGATATGTATATCCGTGCCGACGACAGTGAACAACTGATGGACTTTGAGGAGCTTGGCCTTATCGAGCTCATTGTCGAAAAAGGCATTGAGGCGACAGAATCTCTGCCCGAGGGTATCCGCAAGAATCAGGACGCGATGGCGGAAACCATCGAAAATAACGTACGCAAGACCATAGTGGATGAAAACCCGGTCAACCCCAAGTATTACGAGCAGATGTCGGTGTTGTTGGATGAGTTAATCGAGTTACGTCGGCAAAAAGCCATTGAATACCAGGAGTATCTTGAGCGGATTCGTGCACTTTCCAAGAAGGTGATTCGGCCGGAACAGACGGCTTCCAATTATCCGCCGTCTATGGATACAGGTGCGAAACGGGCATTTTACGACAACTTTGGTAGTGACGAAGTGTTGGCGGTGAAAATCGATAGCGCTATTCGCTATACTAAAAAAGCCGACTGGGTGGGGGATCGCTTTAAAGAGCGGGAGATCGCTAATGCTGTGCGCGAGGAAACCAAAGGCTACGAGGTAGATATTCAAAGCGTTATGGAACTCGCTAAAGCCCAGAAGGAATACCGTTGATGCCAACGCTTCAGATTGGCGCAATCACGATACAGATTAATCGAAAAGCGATTAAGAACCTGCATATCAGCGTATTGCCGCCAGATGGCAAGGTGCGTGTGTCTGCACCTGAGTCTATGACGGATACAGCAATACGTATGGCTGTTGTCAGTCGTATTCCTTGGATTAAAAAGCAGCAAAGCGATTTTGCCAATCAACCTAGACAGTCCGATCGCGAGATGGTGAGTGGAGAATGTCATTACCTTTGGGGGAAACGCCATCGTTTAAATGTTGTTGAGCGAGTTGGGTGTCATGAGGTAAAAGTCGCACGCGGCAAAATTAATCTATATGTGAATCCGGGCACATCGGTCGAAAATAGAACGTTAGCGTTAACCGAGTTTTACCGTGCTGCTCTGAAAGCCCGTGTAGAAAAACTTATCAATGGCTGGCAAAGCACAATCGGCATCACCATAACAGCTTGGAGTGTTAAGAAGATGAAAACAAAATGGGGTAGCTGCAACACCCAGGCGAAGCGAATTTGGTTCAATCTTGAATTAGCCAAAAAGCCCCACGAGTGTTTGGAGTATATTTTGGTGCATGAGCTGGTTCATTTGCTTGAACGAAACCATAACGAGCGTTTTCGGGCCCACATGGACAGGTTTATGCCGAATTGGAGGGAGCGGCGAGAATTACTAAACAGGATGCCGCTAGCGCATAATACTTGGGCGTATTGAATAAAAAGTTTCAAACTCTATTGTATGTTTACAGCCGCCCGTTTATTTGACCATATTTACATCCCAAGCATCTTCCCTGTAACTGATACGGGGAAGATGAAGTTTTTTCCATGAATGGCAAGCCTATCATTCATGTCTTCCTGCGAACAGGGCGCCGAATTAACAGTTACTTGCAGGTCGGGTTAGCCTGTCGAGCATAGGGGACATAACCTGTCAGCTCAGCTGCTAACGATCAATTTGGCGCATCAGTTTTGCAGACTTCGCGCAGCCATCGCGATGTTTTTGAGTCAAATTGGACTTGATGCACGAGAACCTCTTGTCCCGGACGTTTAAGTAAGCAAAAATCCGCTGAGTAAGCATAAGTCTCGTATGGATGTTTTTCCATCGGCGCAATGATAGTTAGCCGATACACCTTGTCGGTAACTAGTGGTACGGCCGGCACCTTTGCTGGAAAAACATCGGTCGTTTGACCATAGGGTATGCATTGGTCCGGCGTGAATGGAGGCATTTTCTTAAAATCAACGAGCCACATTTTTTCGCCCTGCTCATCTATAACCTCTATCATTTCTAAATTCGCTTCTCCCGCACGGGTTTTTTCAGTGTTCGCAATGGAAAAGCAAGGAACATTGCCAATTTGTCGAACAATAGCCGGTCCATCTTCCTTTCTAATCGGAGTACATCCACTGATCTGCGTAAAGTGCATTGCCACGACTATTAGATAGCAACATAGTTTTTCTATTGACATATCTTAAGGTAGATTTTTACGGTTTAATGGATTGATCAGGAAGTCCTTCAATGTTCTTTCATACTCTTTGACCGAGTATGTAACCGGAGGATTTGAACTCAGCTTATTCCTGACAATACCTGGATTATTGAGAAACTTTAACGCAAAGTAGTCTGCCAAAATGTCACCTTGAGCTTCCATATTGTAGTCGCAGAGCTTCATCTGAGCGTCAAGAATGTAGCTATAGTCCAATCCTGGACGGAACGCGCCCCTAATCCTAACCCAATACCCCAGTTGATGCTGCCATACGTGGGTCATCTCATGCATAAACCAGCGTTTCCCCCGATCGCCAGAAGTTGAGAAGTCCTCTTCAAAATCGTCGGGGAGAAAATACATCTCCCCATTAGGCGTCACTGCAGTGTTGGCATCTTGCAGCCCAAAAGGAAAGTAGCCTTCGTTATGGACCCGAACTTTAGCGTAGCTGATCGAATCCTTAAAGATGTTTTTCGCCATTTGTATTTCTCCCGGGGTCAATCCTCGAGAGCCATTTTTCGGGGTAATGTACAGACTATTTTGGGAGGTGAGCCCAATCGGACCAAGTGACGGCGACTGATGAAGGATGAGAGTGCCTTCATCTATTACTGGCTTATTGGTTGATCCACCCAGAGGACCACTATTTCCTGTCATGTTATCTCCTGATAATTCTGTGTAAGTTAAGCGTATCTAGCGTTTGGCTTATACCAGTTTTCCCGTTCCCAAGCTCCAGTTTGGGAATTAAAGCGAGCTGCTTTGTGGGAATCGATAAAACAACCAGAAACCAAGTCAAAAGCAGAGTAACGCGAGTAGCTACGAACCAATAGAAATCATCGACTACTCTGCGATTGTTTAATAAGGTTGTAGAAAACTAAAAAAGCCTGAATATTTTTCAGTAGTTTATACAACTTTTTCATAATTTTTCTTGCCCGACTTTAATTAAACATGGTAACCCCCCGGCTATGCCGGGGGACTCTCAGAGGTTTGACCTATAAGGCGGTTACAACGATTCTCAGAAACTTGATCAATAGTTAAGAGAATCGAAATGAGAGAATATCAAAGTCTGAGCCATACAAAATGGAATTGCAAATATCATGTAGTGTTTATACCGAAGAGGAGACGGAAGCAGATATTCGGTGAATTACGTCGCCATTTAGGTGAAATATTTCATGAGCTGGCGAAGCAGAAGGGGTGTGAAATAGTAGAAGGGCATTTGATGGCTGACCACGTCCACATGTGCCTTAGCATACCGCCGAAATACGCAGTTTCCAATGTAGTAGGGTTCATCAAAGGAAAGAGTGCGATTTCAATTGCCAGGAATTTTCGAGGGAAAACAAAAAAACTTTACGGATGAGAACTTCTGGGCGAGAGGTTACTTTGTATCAACGGTTGGCCTTGATGAAGAGATGGTCCGAAATTACATCAAGGAGCAAGAGCGTGAAGAGGAACGCTACGAACAGTTAAGTCTTTGGAAAAATTGATCGCCTTTAGGCGATTCCTGAATTCGCCCCTTTGAGGGGCTAACAATAATAAGCCCCCGGCTTTGCCGGGGGTGATTTAACTTTGGGAACAGTAAATCGAGACAATGATTTTAATGATCAGGAATTAACTCGGAACAGGAGAAGTTTAATCATAGACATAATCAAGGAATAGGTTAATTGTTTGATGAAATCCTAATGTGTACAGCTGATACGGGAAAACTAAATATTTGTCAGTGAGAGCAGGATTTCTTCTTGTCTTCCATATACAAGAATACTAACTCTGCCGTTCAAACCTCAGCCCACATGCGCAACAGATTATGATAGCAACCGGTCAGGTTGACTGTCGGCGCGCTGTCGCCTTGCGTCTCGCGCAGTTCCAGTATGGCCATGTCCATTTCAAACAGCAGCCGCCGGCGTTCCGTTTCGCGCACCATGCTTTCCATCCAGAAGAACGAAGCCAGCCGAGCCCCGCGCGTGACCGGCTCGACGCGGTGCAGGCTGGAGCCAGGGTAGAGCACCATATCACCGGCGGCCAGTTTTACGGCATGTGAGCCGTAAGTGTCTTCGATGACCAGTTCGCCGCCGTCGTAGTCATCCGGATCGCTCAGAAACAACGTTGCCGACAGATCGGTGCGCACGCGCTCGCCGGTCGCGGCGCAGATGCGCACTGCGTTGTCGATATGATTGCCGAAGGCGTTGACGGCGCCTTCGTAGCGGTTAAACAACGGCGGGAAGATGCGCCTGGGCAGCGCCGCGGACAGGAACAGCGCGTTCCTGTTCAGGTGCTCCAGCACGATGGCGCGGAGCGCATCGCTCTCAGGCGTATCTTCCGGCAGTTGCCGGTTGTTTTTCACCTGGGCCGACTGCGTGCCGGCCGTAATGCGGCCATCGGCCCAGGGCGCGGCCTCCAGAATCGTGCGGCATTTCGTCAATGCCTCGGCAGTCAGTACGTCGGGTATATGGATCAGCATGAAGAATCTCCAGAGAATTCCTATTAACGATACGGTAAAGAATAACTTGCCTTTTTAAGGAATGTATTTGTGGGGGCGACTGCCAACAGTAGGCGCTCCAGGCGAAGTCGCCCCCACACAAGCTAAAGCGCCTGCCAGGCAAATCCTATGGCCAGGCTCAGGGAGCCCAATGCCAGCCCGACGGCGGCAAGCCGGCGGCCGTGCAGGCGGGTCCATAGCAGCGTGCCGGTCAGGCTCAGGACTATGAGTCCGCCGGCCAGGGTGTCGGCCAGCAAGACCCAGCCGACGCCCATGCCGGTGCCTTTATGTAGGTTGTTCAGCATCACCGGCAAATTGGCCTCGCTTTGCTTGACGCTGACGAAGGCATTGCCCTCCCAGTACTCGGCCTGTAGGGAGTGCTGCGGGCTGCGCACGGCAATCTGCCAGCTCGGCGGCTGCCGCACTTCATTGCCGTTCCAGATGACGGTTTTGCCGGGCTCTCGGCGTATTCGGGCGTGCCCGGTGTCGATAGCCAAAGTCTGCCCCAGCCAGATTGCCATGGCCTTGGGATTGGCGGGCCTTGGCTCGGGCAACGGAAGCTGGATTTCTTTTTGCTCCATCTTGCCGAGGGGGATTTTCATGATCTCGCGGTGATTCATCAGAATGCCGGTCAATCCGAATAATAAGCCCAACGCCGCGCCCCACAGGCCGATCCAGGCGTGCGGCGCAGCCATTTCAGGAAGGCCCCGCGCGATAGCCGCCGCGGCAAAAAAAGATAGCCGCTGCTGGGTTTATGGTTTCTGACGGCGGCGGGCGGCGGCAGGGCATCGGATGAGGCATGCATGTTTTTCTTCACCTTAAGTTGAGTTGTTTAATGGATATTTCTCCCACGGGGGCTCAAAAATTACACTGGGATGTCATTTTGTCCTTAGTATTTGAGCCGCACCGACAACTGCCCCGAGACCGGCACGCCGGGCAGGGCCGAGCGCGTCTGGCCGGATTCGTAGTACACCTTGTCGGTCAGGTTGAACACATTCAGCTGCACGTCGTAATGCTTCTGATGGTAGGCCAGCACGGCGTCGAGTCGCGCGTAGCCGGGCAGTTCGACTTCGTTGACGGTGTCGGTGTAGCGCTTCGTGGCGTAAAACACGCCGCCGCCGATCTCCCAGTTGTCGGTCAGATGGTAGCTGGTCCAGGCGACGCCGCTGTGCGCGGGCACGTTGACCGGCGTCATGCCCTGCAGCGACTTGGTCAGGCCGCTGACCGTGCCGACGGCGGTGCTGTTGGATTTCGTCACCTCGGCGTCGAGATAGGCGTAAGTCAAGGACACGTCCCAGCGCGGCAGGATTTCCCCGGCCAGGCCCAGCTCGAAGCCGTCGGTGCGCTGCTCGCCGGCCAGCACGGTCAGATTGGGATCGTTGGGGGCAGCCGTGCGGGCATTGGTTTTCTCCAGCCGGAACAGCGCGGCGGTCGCGGACAGGCGGCCATCGAACAGGTCGAACTTGCCGCCGATCTCGAAATTGCGGTTTTTCTCGGGCGGCAGGTTGGCCGTCGCGGCGCTGAGGCTGTAGCTTTCGGCCGACGGGTTGAAGGACGTGCCGTAGCTGAAGTAATAGGACTGGTTTTCGGTCGGCTGCCAGACAATGCCGCCGCGCGGGCTCCACTGGCGGTCGGTGCGGCTGAGGTCGTTGGCGTCGTTGAGCAGGTCGTCCTGTTCCGCCTCGAACACGTCGTAGCGCGCGCCGGCCAGCAGCTTCCATTGCGGCGACAGTTCGAACTGGTCCAGCACGTAGCCCGCGTAAGTCTGGGTTTGCGTGATGCGGTTGGTGGCGAGCGTGCCGCTGAAATCATTGGCCCGCCCCGCGCCCACCGTCGGCGTCAGCACCGGGTTGAAGAGGGAGACGGGGGCCACCCCGCTCGAGTTTTTCGACTTGAAGTCATAATCCTCCCAGCCGAATTCGGCGCCGAACATCAGCGTGTTGTTGAAGCCGAACAGCGGTTTTTTGTAGACGAAGTCGGTCTGGTTGTAGATGTTTTCCTGTGTGTTCCGGCGCAGCGACTGGGTGCGCGCGACCGTGGAGTCCAGGCCATTGTCGGTAACCGCGCCGAACAGATGCGTGCGGTACTGGCGCTCGTAGCCGCCGTAGCGCACGGTGTTTTTCACCGAGAAATCCGAGTTGAAGCGGTGCGTCAGCGCGACCGTGCCGACGTTGACGTCGGTTTTCTGCAGGCGGTCGTCCTTGAAGCCGTAGAAGGTTTCGATGGGCGTGCCGGCTGGTTTGCCCTGGTATATCGGCACGCCGTAGTCGAACACGCTGTTCTCTTCCTGGTGCAGCAGATTCAGGGACAAATCGGTGTCCGGTGTGAGCCTGGCCATGAACGACGGCGCGATGCTCCAGCGGTCGGTGTAGTTGTAGTTGCGGAAGGAGCCCGCGTCCTGGTAGAGCACGTTGAGCCGGGCCGAGAGGTTCTTATAGGCGGTTTCGGCATCGAGCGTGGAGCGCTTGAAGTCGTACAGGCCGTAGGTGAACTCGCCCGTAGCATGGGTGCCGCCGGTCGGCTTCTTGGTCACCTGGTTGATCACGCCGCCGGTGGCGCCGCGCCCGAACAGGATGGAGGACGCGCCTTTCAGCACTTCGGCCCGGTCGATGAAGAACGTGTCGCGCGCATACTGGCCGTTTTCCTTGGCGCCGTCGAGGTAGGTGTCGGAGTTGGCCGAGAAGCCGCGCAGGGTGATCGAGTCGCCGGTGCGCCCGCCCTCGCCGGCGGCGATGGTCAGGCCGCTGACGTTCTTGAGCGCATCGCGCAGGTTGAAGGCGTTCTGCGATTCGATCAGTTCCTTCTTGACCACGCTGACCGACTGCGGGATGTCGCGAATCGCCATCTCGGTCTTGCTGCCCGTGGTCGAGGTGTCGGCCTTGTAGCCGCCGTCTTGTTGATCGCGGGCCGCCTTGACCTTGACGGCCGGCAGTTTGATTGCCTTGTCCGCGCCGGCGCGCGTTTCAACGGCCGGCTCGGCGGCCACCGCCATGCCGTTCAGCGCCGCCCCCAGCGGCAATAGCGCGCCTAGGCGCCATTTGGCGCCGGACGTTGTCGTTTTTTTTAAGGACATGATTTCCCCTTTATTTTTATTTGATAGCGTCTGGCTGCCTGGCGGGGAAAGCTGGGTGGCTGTGGTTCATTAATGTGGATGGGATGGCTCGGGCTCGGAGACGAAACCGATGCGCGTGACGCCGGCCTTGGCCGCGTCGGCCAGGGCCTCGGCGACGAAGCGGTACGGCACGGCCTGATCGGCGCGCACGTGCAGTTCCGGCTGCGGCGACTGTCGCGCGAGCTGCGCCAGCCGTTCGTTGAGCTGCTCGCGCGAGACGGCCGCCTCATCCCAGAATAACTGCCCGTCGCCGTTGATGGACAGCGCGACATGCGCCGTTTCCGTCGCTTGCGGCTCGCTGCTGGCCTTCGGCAGGTCGATCTTGACCGCGTGGGTCATCAAGGGCGCCGTGATCATGAAGATGATCAGCAGCACCAGCATCACGTCGATCAGCGGCACCATGTTGATTTCCGCAACCGGATGCTGGCTTTTGTTTTGGTCGAAGCTGCCGAAGGCCATCACGCACCCCCTAAAACGACGGCCGCTGTCGGGCTGGCGGCCGGCTGCACGGCGATGGGCGCGCCGGTGGTCAGGAAAGCGAACAGGTCATGCGCGTAGGCGTCGAGCCGGGCCAGCACCAGGCGGTTGGCACGCGCGCAGGCGTTGTAGGCCAAAACGGCCGGAATCGCCACGGCCAGGCCCAGGCCAGTCATGATCAGCGCCTCGCCCACGGGGCCGGCGATCTGGTCGAGCGTCGCAGCCCTGCCCTGCCCGATGCCGAGCAGGGCGTGGTAGACGCCCCAGACCGTGCCGAACAGACCGACGAACGGCGCGGTGCTGGCGATCGAGGCCAAGGCCGTCAGGCCCCATTCCAGGCGCGCGGTTTCCTCGTCGATCGCGCGGCGCATCGAGCGGGTCAGGAATTCCGAGGCGGAGCCGGCTTCGCGCAGGCGATGCGCGCCATGCGCGGTGTGATGCCGTGCCGCGGCGATGGCGTGCCAGGCCAGGTAGGCGAACGGCTCGCCCGGCGCGTGCCGGTTCAGATAACGAGCGACCTCATCCAGCGAGGCGGCGTCCCAGAAGGCTTTCAGGAATTGTGCCGAGCGCCGGCGCATCATGGCGCCTTGCCAGGCTTTGACGACGATGAAATACCAGCTGGCGACCGACATCGCGGCCAGCAAGGCAAAAAGCGTTTGCCCGACGCCGTCGCTCTGGGCCAGGAAATGAGTGAGATTGTCTTTGAAATCCATGCGTTTATCCTTCAAGAGAAAATGAAATGGGAACGACGACCCAGGCCGGCACAATCTGGCTGCCGCGGCGCGCGGGCACGAAGCGCCAGTGCTTGACCGTTTCCAGCGCCGCCTGGTCCAGGCGGCTGAAGCCGCTGGTTTTTTGCACGCTCAGTTGGGCGACCGTGCCGTCGGTGTTGATCATGGCGCGCAGCAGCACTTTGCCCTGTTCGCCCAGCCGGCGCGAGATCCGGGGATAGGCCGGGGGCGGGTTGTCGAGGTAATCGGCGTTGAGGTGCGGCTGGATCAACGGCGCCGCTTCCGCCGGCGCGCTCTTGGCGGGCGCCGATGTCGCGACGGGCGCCGGTTGCGGACTCGGCACCGTCGGCGTTTTGGGCGTTTCCGCCGTCTGCGCAACGGCTATTTCCGAGGCGCTGTCGGATGCGGAAATCAGCGGTTTCGGTTTGGCCGGCGCCGGCTTGCGCGGTTTTGCCTTGGGTTTGGCGGCCGGTTTTGGCTTTTTTTGCGGTTTCGGCGGCTCGGCGCGGGGCTTTGGCGATGCAATCCAGGCGACCTGAATGGGCGTTGGCGGCGTGACAGGTGCCGGCTTTTCGAACGCCGGCGCCGCCGCAAGCCAGATCAAGTGAAGCGCGAGCGCGGCGCCAAGGCCGATCGCGCCTTCGCTCCGGCGGCATGCCGGCAGTTTCGGCAGGCGTTGGCTGAATGGATTATTGAACGGCATGGGTTCATTGTCGGCGCGCAACTGGGCGCAAGCCGATGTCTCTGCCCTGGCCGGAGATTCCGGGAAATGGATGATTTTTTTAGCCTGTGCCGACATAGCGTGCCTCGCGATTGGTAAAAAGGCTGGCTGGCTTCCTGGCCCGGCAGGGCAGGATGGCTGGCTATGCCGCTGGTTGGAGCGGGTATGGTTATTTCGTCAAAATCAGTTTGCCGTTGCTGGTGATGCGCAGGCGGTATTCGTCGTCATGGTGATCGATAACAATCTCGTTTTGTGCGCCGAACAGTTCGCTGCTGCTGACCCGACGCCGCGCGGGAACTGTTTCCTGTTCCACGATCTCGACGCTTTGACGATGGAGGTTGCGGTTATTATTTTTATCTTTCATAAAACCCAGGTTATTAATGATAAACCTGGCCGGGGCTCGCGTCTGGCGCCTTGCTCCAGTAGATGCGCGGCGACTTTTTGCCAATGTTCCAGCAGTTGCTGATACAGCTCGCGGCTGGCCGCGGCTAGATCCGGATGCGCCAGTAAAAGGCCCAGCTGATGCACGATCGAATGAGCCAGTTTCGGGCAGTGGCGGCCGTTGATGAACTGTGTCATCGACAAACAGGTGGTTGCGTGCAACTGTGATATTTCGATGCGCGCGGGAGTAGATGGTTGTTCAGGCATAAAACTCCTCGGTTTGTAGTCGATTGAAAAAAGGGTTTAACGCGCGCTGTCGTGCAGCAGGCGCGTTAAACGAAAGCAGCGAGAGGTCAAATTATCGCCTTGTTTAAATGATAATGATTATCATTTGGCATGACAAGCTTTTTTATTGCCTGATGGGTTAGGGATAGGGCGAGAAATAACTTCCCTGAATTTTCAGGTGTGAAGGCGACTTCGCCTAAAGCGCCTACTGTTGGCAGTCGCCCAGGGCGAATACCCTAGAGGGCATAAATGAATTCGCCCCCGCATGAACCAAAGACCTGCTGATGTTGCGCATTGTGGATTGCGGCGGATTCGATTGAGATATGGCTGTTTGAAGCCAAGCGAATTCGAGCCTGTTCGTCATAGGCCATGCCCCGCGCGGGGCATGGCGACGGCCCGGCGCTTGCCGCCCCAGCCGCCGGGGTTTTCGCTGAAGACGCCGGCGCAGCGCTCGCCGCAGAAACGGCAATTGCCCGATGCATCCAGGTTCCATTCGTCAAGGTCGTACCAGTCGCGGCCTATCAGCAGCGATCCGCAATTGTGGCAATAGGTGCTGCTGGCCGATTTATCGTGCACATTGCCGACATAGGCATAACGCACGCCGTTCTTTAGCGCGATGTTTCGCGCCAGCAATAATGATGTCAATGGCGTATGGGGCTTGTCGCGCATCTTCCAGTCAGGATGGAAGGCCGAGAAATGCATCGGCACATCAGGCCCCAGGTTTTCGACGACCCATTGCGCCATCTCTTCCAGCTCGGCTTCCGAGTCATTCTCGCACGGGATGATCAATGTCGTTAGTTCCAGCCAGACCGACGTTTCGTGCTTAATATATTTGAGCGTTTCCAGTACCGGTTCCAGATGGCCGCCGGTAATTTGATGGTAAAAATGCTCCGTAAACGCTTTCAGGTCGATGTTGGCGGCATCCATCCATTGATAAAATTCGGCACGGGGCTGTGCGCAGACATAGCCGGACGACACCGCCACCGATTTTATGCCCAGCGCGCGGCAGGCCTGAGCGGTATCTATCGCATACTCGTGAAAGATTATCGGATCATTGTAGGTGTAAGCGACGCTGGTACAGCCATGCTCGAGCGCGGCCTGCGCAATAGCGTCCGGCGAGGCCTGGCTCATCAGCGTATCCAGTTCGCGCGATTTGCTGATATCCCAATTCTGGCAGAACTTGCAGGCCAGATTGCAGCCGGCCGTACCGAAAGAAAGAATCGGCGTGCCGGGCAGGAAGTGATTCAGCGGTTTTTTTTCAATCGGATCGATGGCAAAACCGCTGGAGCGGCCGTAGCTGGTCATGACAATTTCATCGTTCAGATTTTGTCTGATAAAGCAGAGGCCGCGCTGCCCCTCGTGCAGCTTGCAGAATCGCGGACAGATATCGCATTGGATACGGCCATCTTTCAGGCGGTGCCAATGCCGTGTTTTCACCGTATCAGGCGTAATGAAGACAGTCATGAATAGTCTCCTGGAACCATGTCATAAATCGTATGGTCACATTTTGGTAAAAATTGGTTACTAACATTTACGCCAGTTGTATTGATTAATTTTCAGCGCAATAGCTCTGTTTCAACAGTTTTCACGCTAACTCATTCTTCTCCCGGAAAATAACAGGATATCTCATGAATAGGCAACCTGCTGTGGCGGGTACTTTTTACCCAGCCAATCCGCAACAACTTCGCCAAATGCTAGATCGATACTTAAATGAGGCTAAATCCGACGCGAAAGTTCCTAAAGCCATCATCGCGCCGCATGCCGGCTACATCTATTCGGGACCCGTCGCGGCCACCGCTTATGCGCGCTTGAAAAATGCGCGCCATCAGATCCAGAAGGTCGTGCTGATCGGCCCCTCCCATCGTGTTGCCTTTCGAGGACTGGCCGTGAGCCGGGCGCAAACGTTCTCCACGCCGTTGGGCGATATCGCTGTTGACGAGGAGGCGGTGCAGGCGTTGGTCAAGCTGCCTTTTGTCGAATACATTGAACAGGCGCATACCTATGAACACAGTCTGGAGGTGCATCTGCCTTTTCTGCAGGAGATGCTCGACGATTTCAGACTGATCCCCATTGTGGCTGGCGACGCTACGCCGGACCAGGTCAGCCAGGTTATACAGATGTTGTGGGGAGGCAGTGAAACGCTGATTGTGGTCAGCTCGGATCTGAGCCATTTCCATGATTACGCGACCGCTCAACAGTTGGACAAATCGACCAGCGAGGCGATAGAGCATCTGCAATATGAGCATCTCGTTTCTGGATCTGCTTGCGGCAAAGTGCCGGTCAGCGGGCTGCTGAAGCTGGCGCGGGATAATTCACTCTCAATTAAAACCATTGATTTGCGCAACTCCGGCGATACCGCAGGCGATAAAGACAGAGTTGTAGGTTATGGAGCTTATGTCATTGAATAAAGAACACCACCGCTGGCTGATGGAGCTGGCAATCAATTCCATTCAACATGGCTTAAAAACAGGCAAGCCGTTGATCATCGATTTAAACGAATACCCGGCCGAACTGTCAGAACAGCGCGCCACGTTTGTGACACTGCACAGGCAACACCTGTTGCGCGGCTGCATCGGCACGCTGGACGCGATCAGGCCGCTGGCGGTCGATATCGCCGAAAACGCCTTTTCGGCGGCCTTCAGAGATCCCCGGTTTCCGCCGCTGGAGGCTCATGAATTGAGTGATCTGGACATCCATCTTTCCCTTCTGACGCCGGCCGAACCGATGTCGTTCACTTCGGAGCAGGATCTGCTGCAGCAGTTGCAGGCAGGGGCGGACGGGCTGATCCTGATGGAAGGCCTCCGGCGCGGCACATTTTTGCCTTCGGTATGGGAATCACTGCCGGAACCTAAACAGTTTCTGCGGCATCTGAAACAGAAAGCCGGATTCGCGCCCGACTATTGGTCCGATACGCTCAAAGTGTACCGCTACCGCACCGAAATGATTGCCTGAGTCAGGATTTGGCGCGGCTGATCACAAACACGCCGGCCAGCACAAAAACCGTGCCGGACAGCTGCATGAGCGTAATGGGTTCGCCTAGAAATAAGAATGCCAGCGCCAGCGTCGCGATCGGGCCGATCATGCTGATGATGGACGCCGAGCCAGCGCCGACTCGCCTGATGCCGGCATTCATGAAAAACGACGGCAGTACGGTGGAGAAGACCGCCATCAATAAGGCCTGTTTATAAACTTCGGCAGGAAAGCCGGTCAGCGCCAGGCCATGACCGACTGAAAAATGCACGATGGTAGCGATGCTGGCGATCGTCATCGTGTAAGCCGTGAAACGCGCGGAGCCTATGCGCCGGCCCATGACGCCGCTGCCCATGGTGAAACAGGCAAAGACTACGGCGCCGGCCAGTACCAGCGACGATCCCAGCCAGATGCCCGCTGATTCCGTAGACAATTGTTCGATGAAAACCATGATCATGCCGGCATAACTTAGAGCCAGGGCGACCATTTCGCGCAATGAAATGCCTTTTTTGTGCATCAGCGCTGAAAACAGCACGACGAAGGTCGGATACAAAAACAGGATGATCCGCTCCAGCCCGGCCGAAATGTACAGCAGGCCGATAAAATCCAGGTAGCTGGCGATGTAATAACCCATCAGGCCCAGCACGGCAATCACGGCCCACTGTTTTTTAGTGAGCGCCTCGGCCGGCGATTTCCTGTTATGCCAGAGCACGACCGCCAGAAAGAACGGCAGCGAAAACAACATGCGCAAAGTCATCAGACTGATTGCATCGATTTGCCCGCCGGCCGCGTAAGCCAGTTTGATAAAAATGGCTTTGGCGGAAAACCCTAGGGCGCCGAGCAGCACCAGGCCGCAGCCGATGAGCAGATTGCGCTGCCCGGATGAGGCGGCGCTCATGATCGCGTTCCCATCGTCTGTTTTTTCAGGTGCGCTATCAGCTGCCTGATGGCCGGCTCCTGCTGTACGATGCTGTCGCAGAGCTGAAACTGTTCGACCGCGCGCCGAAGATTTTGCCCGAGCGCCGTCACCTTGAAATAACGGTCGCCTTCCAGATGATCGGTAAAAAACCGGATGCCCAGTTCAAAAGGAATTAACCGTATGGCCGGGTACAGATAATCGTAATCGGATTCGGAAAAGAACGCGCCGGCCTCGGCCAGGTAGCTTTCCAGGATAACGGCGCAGCAATCTCTGTCGAACCCGACCGGGTCCGTCGTCTGGCAGCAGGAGCGCAGGCAGTCGCCGATGTCGTAATGCACCAGCCCAGGCTTGACGGTATCCAGGTCGATCAGGCTGACTATCTTTTTGCTGTCCTTGTCGAACAGGAAATTATTGAGCTTGGGATCGCCGTGTATCACGCGCAGGGGCAGCAAACCCTGTTGCTTTGCCGTTTCCAGATCGCCGGCAATATGCCGGAGCCGGTCGATGAAATCGGCGCAATAGCGGCTTTCTGGTTCTGAAAGCCGTGTAGCCGCCAAAACTTGGTCATAGCGGCTCAGGTAGCCCGGCGTAATGTGAAAACCGGGCAGGGTATCGTGCAGAATGCCGGGGTCAAGATCGCTGAGCAGACGATGGAAATGGCCTAGAGCAAAGCCTGCCTGTTCCGCATCATGTGTACTCTTGATGACTTCCAGGCTTTCCGTATTATCGATAAGGCTCAGTGCCCGCCAGTAATCACCGTTTTTTTCATAGCAATAGCCACCTTCGGCCGTCGATAAAATGTCCGGGATCTGCAATTTGACTGAGTCCGGCTTTTTCTGCCGGAGATGTTCGTTTAATGTGTGCAGGTTCCCGATGATTTGCGCCGGCTGCGGGAAAACCGTCGTGTTGATGCGTTGCAAGACGAACGGCGATGATTCCGTCGTGACCAGAAACGTATCATTGATCAAGCCATTGCCCAGCGGTTGTATGTCAATGACGGCTTGGTTTCCGGTGAATTGGCGGGCAACAGGAAACAGCGACTCTAAGTCTGGCATGGCGTTTTTCTAAATCCGATGAAGCGGCTCATGGCCGGTTTTTTCACGTCAGCCATGATCAAGTTTTTATTATGGCTATTATAAGCGGCTTTTTTCAGATATAGACAACTGTCTTCGCCAAGGATAAGACGGGAGACATCTCCTCTAGGCTTAACCAAGTGTTGTGAAACACGGCGGTTTGTCAGCTTTATGACACCGTTCAGGACAGGCTTTTGCGCCCGACCATCTGTGCGAAATTGCCGCAGAAGCGTTGGCGTGTAACTTAAAGCGGGCGATAGCGCATCGAAATGGGCGTATCGGTAAATTGGCCTCATTATTGAATGTCATATTGGGCTTGAAGCAATACCGAACCAGGGACAGACTTCCAGGCCATCGATAACATTGAGGACACCCATAATGATCAACAACCGGAAAAACGCCGACAGTCTCGCCCTGTTCAGTCAATATATCGCCGAGCAGAAAGCCGTGCTGAAAAAACAATACCAGCAAGCTCTCGCCCAGGATCTTTCCCGGCAGCAATGGGACGGCTGTTTTCAGCGCAATGTGCTGGCCGTTTTGGAACAGGCTTACGATGACGCGCTGGTGCAATTACAGAAACTGCCGTTCGATAGCCGCGAGACGCCGGTCGATCGTGGATTGTCGGATTTGACCAGACAAGCGCTGGCGGCTTTCGATGGATTCACCGACGATTTTTTGCAGTTTGTCATCGATCAACATCGCACATCCTGCGCCTTGTCCAATTTTCCTGGCGAGCACAAGCCGGACAAGACTTACGTCAACGAGGTGAAACGGGATATCGCGGGGCTTTGGCGACACTTTGCCTTGAGCGTCAACGCCTATTTTCTGGACGGCCGGTAGCGCCGTGCGAATGAATTCGCACCGACAGCCGGGCTGTTAAACACGGCATTTCGAAGCCGCCCATGCCGTGCCTTGCTCACCAGGCCTATGTCGCAAATCCCACAGTTGAGGCCATCATTGTGGCAGTGTTGGCATGCGCCTGGAGCCGTTGACAGGTGCGGGCCCTCTATCTGGCTAATATTCAAGATAAAAATGGCTTGCCTGAATCTGGAGCGGAATTTGCTTGTTTTGCGGTAACGGCAATACCGACTTGTCCCGCAATTTCGACCACAGGTGATTTATGAGCAAAATAGGCATTTTTTTCGGAACCGATACCGGCAGCACCCGCCTGGTAGCTAAAAAGATTTTTAGCTTATTGGGCGAGGAACTGGCGGACAAGCCTAAAAACATCAACCGTACCAGCCTGGACGAATTCCTGCAGTACGAGGCATTGATACTCGGCACGCCGAGTTATGGCGTCGGCGATTTGCCGGGGCTGGCCGTCGGCTGCCAGGAACGCAACTGGCAGGAGTTCGTGCCTTATCTGGACGATGCCGATCTGTCCGGCAAACGGGTGGCTTTGTTCGGGCTGGGCAATCAGGAACGTTACGCCTCGCGCTTCGCCAGTTCGCTGATCCAGCTTTACCGGGTGTTTTACGGCTACGGCGCGGATATCGTCGGCTCCTGGAGCACCGAGGGTTATCAGTTCGAGCACTCCGATGCGATAATCGACAATCGGTTTGTCGGCCTGGTGCTGGATCAGCGCACGCAGCCGTTCTTGACCGAGGAGCGGATCAAAACCTGGCTGGCGCAAATCACTCCGCAGCTGCTGCCTGCCCTGCAGGAGACGGCCTAAGGATTCGGTTAAAAATAACTTTCCGATTTGTCGATGAATGTAGGGCGAATTCATTCGCCCTGGGCGACTAAAGTCGCCCCCACATCTGAAAAAGCCCGTGCCGCCGGTTACTCTGTAGCTGACGGGCTATGCCGCCGGCAGCCTGATCTCCAGGTGCTCAACGACTTTTCTCAAGACTTCTTCGGCGGTCAGGTCGTTGAGCCGAATGGTCTGATCATCGGCGCGGGTTTCGATCAGGTAGGGAAATTCCAGGTCGAGGCCGTAATGCGCTTCGCGCTGGGCATAGCTGTAGACGTAGGCGGCCAGCTCCCGTTGCGTGGGCGGGAATATGATGCGTACCGCCTTTACATCCAGAAGGTTTTCATCCAGCAGCATGAATCCGTTCGGGCCGACTTCATGCTGCAGCATGATGAGGATGGCTTTGATGGAGGGATCTTTATCCAGACTCCAGATATTTTTTACCGTTTCTTTCATGATTCATTCCCGTAAGCGGGCAGGAGCAACCCAAAAGTTTTCACGAATGTTAAGAGCACAACGGGTGCTATTGAAACAAGGACGAATACCCTTCCTCCATCAATACCTGCTTGACCGCCGGCCGCTTTAGCATGCGCTGGTAATGGGCCTGGCAGTGTTCCGGCAGCTTGATGCCGATACGCGACGCCCAGAATTCACAATAAAAGAGCGCGGCATCGGCGATTGAAAATTCGCCGGCCAGATAGGTCCTGTCCGCCAATTGCTTATTGAGAATGGCAAAGCCCTTTTTGACGATGGCTTCGCCCTGCGCCTTGACCCGTTCCCTGTCGCTCTCGTTAAAGGCGTACTGGTCGGTGGTGAAAATACGGGTAAAGCCCTGCATGTGAAGGGTGCTGACGACATAGTTCATGGTTTCGAGCACCAGGGTATCGCCGTCCACATCGCCGGGCAGGAGCCTGGATCTGGGATAGCTGCGGGCCAGCCAGTAGGCGATGGCGCTGAATTCGGTGATGGCCGTGCCGTCGGGCTTGACCAGAGTCGGAATCGTGGATTTTGGATTGATGGCCACGTAATCCGGTTTGAATTGATCGCCGGCCGGCAGGTTGACAATATAGGCCTCGAAGATGAGCTCCAGTTCTTCCATCAGAATATGGATGCCCGTGGAGCAGGAACCGGGGGTCATATAGAGCTTCAGGTTTGACATGGCATCTAGCCCATCAATTTAGCTTTATTGGCATCCATGAATTCGACGGTGACTTTGCTTTCACCGGCCGCTTTGGCGGCCTGTTCGATTTTGCCTTTGGCCATACTGCGAACGAAGGCGGGGATTTTTTCCAGGCGTTTGAGCGCCTCTTCATCCCAGGGCAGTGATTCGTTGTTCATGTGATTCTCCTTGATGGATTGGTCAATGTTGTCATGCGGCGCCGGACGGTCAGGTAAAAAACGCGCTTGTATTTTTTAGGGTGATCGCCTTTATATTTCTTTTCCATACTCGAACAGTCCCCGTTGCCGGATCATGGCTTTGAAACCTTTCATAACGGGACGGGAAATCATGGTCTCCGCCAGCACGCGTTTTTCATAGATAAAATCTCTCATTTCATCATCGGGATTATCGCGGGCGCTGGCGATCAACCGATGCATTTCATTTCCCATAAGTTCGCCGGGATGGGCCTTCACCAAGTCATAGAGCCGTGTCATGACGACTTTTTCCTCCGTTTTCATCTTGCATTTGCCGTCGAGGATCTTGAGCATTACCGCGATGGCGCAATCGACATGGCTGGCGGACAGCGGGTTATCGGCCAGCCACCGGGCGACGTAATCCGCCGTCATGGCGCCTCCTCCGCATCTTGATCGGGTAGCCGGCCGGGCCAGGTTTTCATAGTACGGTTCTCATTCATGGTAATTAGTGCAAAGCAAACAGAATGCCAGCCGTAAAGCGGCCGGATTCGAAAGTCCGTCGGCTCCGGCCTGACAGACGCTTTGCCCAAATAACCGTTGAATCGGGCCGTGTGATTCGGAAAGCAATTTGTTGTGTTTCATGCATCCCGCGGCCAACGCAACTTTTAATTGTCGCAAATGCTACGGAGCCGGTGAGGGTGTGGAGTCCCTAGCTCACCAATGAAACGACTTTACGGAAGGTCAGGTTGATTCGCCCTTGAGTCAGGCTTTTCTCGATGGGCACACTGTGCAGCCAATGGTGCTGGAAATCAGGCTGCATGACCAGCAAGGAACCGCTGCGCAGCAGCAGACGGCCCTGTTCGGATGATTTTTTATGTCGGAATGCAAATTGCCGTTCTGCACCGAAAGTCAATGAAGCAATGAAGGGTTGACTGCCCAGCTCCGGTTCATTATCCGCATGCCAGCCGACATAATCTTCACCAGTCCGGTACAGATTAACCAGAACCGAATTGAAGCGGTAATTCAGCAAGGCCTCGACCTTTGACCTGATGCCGGATAACAAAGGCGTCCATGGCCGGGTTTGCAGCAGGTTGTTGCTATAGCTGTAGACTATTCCCGGATCGGCATGCCAGGTCTGCAATCTGGGCAGGACAAATTGCCGGCCGGCGACAGTGTATCGGTTGTCAGGCCAATTCTGTTCTTTAAGTAAACGCTGATAAAGCCGCTCGCTCTCGGCGAAAGTGTAAAACCCTTCAATAAGCTCGAGTTCGGCGCAGGAAGACAGGCGCATCAATCCATACCCTCGATCACGCTTGAGACTGCGCCTTGATGTGTGCGGCCAGCGCGCTGTCCATGGTCCTGACGTGCAGTTCGAGCCATTGCGGCAGGCGTTCTCTGACCAGCGAGCGTCCGAATGTGATCAGGCCCTTGTCCACCCGCTTTTTGAATTGCTTGAATTCGCCTAGAACACGCTGATGCTCCCCTTTGTGCTCGGCCTCCGCCGGAAAAGCCGATTGCTCCATGAGCTGATTTTCCCGATCGAAATGCTGTTCAGTATGGGCGAGCAATTGCTGAAACAATGCCGGGAATTCGCCGTTATCGGCGGCATCGAGTTGATTCAGCAGGGTGATGAATTCATCATGATCGTCATCAATCAGAGCATGTCCAATCAGAAGAAAACCGTTTTTTTCGATGAGGGCCATATTTACCTTCGCTTTCCAGAATTCAGGGTGTGTTCCTGTTTCTGGAAAGCAGGGTTTATGCCAGCTTAAGTTGGCATGGTTTGTCACTGCCATCTGCACGATAACAGATAACGGCGCTTGCTGAATGACTGCCTGATCCTACCGCTCAGCAATCTGCCATTAATCAGGCGGCTTGCGTAAGTCCCGCTATCAAATCCTTCAGCGCCTTGCCCCTGTGGCTCAGCGAATTCTTGACGCTCGGCGCCAGTTCGGCCGATGCGCAATTCTGCTCCGGCACCCAGAATACCGGATCGTAGCCGAAGCCGTTTTCACCGACGGCATGCGTTAAGATGCGGCCTTCCCAGACGCCCTGAGCGATAATCGGGCAGGGATCATCGGCATGCGCCATGAATACCATGACGCAGATAAAGCGCGCGTTGCGCTGCTGATCGGGCACGTCCTGCAATTCGCGCAGCAGTTTTTCGATGTTGTCCTGATCGCTGGCGCCGATGCCTGCATATCGGGCCGAGAAAACGCCGGGCGCACCGTCGAGAGCATCGACGACCAGACCGGAATCGTCGGCAATGGCCGGCAGCTGGCTCTGGCGCGCCGCATTGCGGGCTTTCAGTATCGCATTTTCCACAAAGGTGAGGCCGGTTTCCTCGCATTCGACAACATTGAACGCGGATTGCGGAACGATCATATGGCCGGCAAGCAGGGCCTGGATTTCCCGGATCTTGCCGGCATTGCTGCTGGCAAGCACGATTTGTCGTGATGGGTTCAAGCTCATGTAAAGTCTTCTATTGCTTCGCGCTGTTTTTTGATCAACTGCCTGATGCCGTAACCGGCCAGTTCCAGCATCGCGTCCAGTTCGTCCTTCCTGAAAGCATGGCCCTCGGCCGTACCCTGCACTTCAATAAAAGCGGCGGCATCGTTCATGACGACATTCATATCGGTTTCGGCGTTGCTGTCCTCGGCATAATCCAGATCCAGCACCGGCACGCCATTGTAGATGCCGACAGAGACGGAAGCGACCTGCCCGTGCAGCGGATTAACTTTTATTTGCCTGCGTTTGAGCATTTTCTGCACGGCCAGCGACAAGGCGACGAAGCCGCCCGTGATCGATGCCGTGCGCGTGCCGCCGTCCGCCTGCAGCACATCGCAGTCTATCGTGATGGTGTTTTCGCCCAAGGCTCTCAAATCCACTGCCGCGCGCAGTGAGCGGCCGATCAGGCGCTGGATTTCCAGCGTGCGGCCGCCTTGTCTGCCGCTGCTGGCTTCCCGTCCTATGCGGCTGTGCGTCGAGCGCGGCAGCATGCCGTATTCCGCGGTCACCCAGCCTTCGCCCTTGCCTTTCAGAAAACGCGGCACATGGTTTTCGACACTGGCCGTGCACAGCACGCGCGTGTCGCCAAATTCAACCAGAACAGATCCTTCCGCATGTTTTGTAAAGCCGCAGGTGAATTTTATGTCTCGCAGTTGATCCGGGTTACGTCCGCTAGGTCTCATTATCTGTTCCACTAAAATAAAACCGCACAGTATACCCGAATGCAGGACGTACGGGGCCAATTTATAGGCATGAAGCGCGCGTTCATTTTCCCGCGGCAAGCGCCTGCTGCAGCTGGGCAACCGATTGCGGGCGCTGTTCCGGCCACACTTCCATGGCCCAGTCTATTGCTTTCAACAGCGGTTCCGGAAATTTGTTTTTAAAGGCTTTAACAGCGGGCACGAGGGCATCCTGATGCACTCTATCCGTTGCGGGAATCAATGGCTTATATTCAAGACAGGCGCGCATGCTGGCGCCCACGGCATAAATATCCGTCCAGGGGCCTAAAGGCGCGCTCAGATCATGCTGTTCTATCGGAGAGAAACCTTTAGTCAGCACCTTGCCTTGCTTGCTCAATCGTTTGAGCGGATAACTCTGGATGGCGCCGAAATCGAGCAGCAATGCATCATTGCCGGGGCGCACAAGAATATTGGCGGGCTTGATGTCCAGGTGGAGCAAATGATGCTCATGCATGTGGTTGATGCCGTTCAGCAGTGAAGTGAATAAAGCCAGCAGGAATTTTTCGGTAACAGGCTGGGCTTTATGTTTCAGGAACTTATTGAGCGTCAGGCCATAGTCATAAGTCATGACCATGTAAACCGTGGCGTTGGCTTCAAAAAAATTGATGACCTCAACGATATTGGGATGCTTCAGCTTCGCCAGAACCTTGGCTTCTTCAAAGAACAAGGCTCTGCCGCGCCGGAACAGGGGCTGGGCTTCTTCATTGTTGGCGACGACCATGTTGTTCCAGGTTCTATGCGCCAGCTTGCGCGGCAGATATTCCTTGATCGCAACCTGAATCTGATCGCTGATTTGCCTGGCCAGATAGACCGAGCTGAATCCGCCGTGCGCCAATTCCCGCTCGATTATATACTGGTCTATAATAGTGCCGGTTTGAAGATAGTTCCACTGCTTCGGATAGGTGTCGGGGTCGTAGTATTCGGCCATTGCAAAAATTCTATCGGGCTAAGACCCTGCAAGTATAGGTGAAAAATGATTAGAAGTATGACCGCTTTTGCCGGTAATGAAGCAGAAATCGGCAACCTGACCCTCAGCTGTGAATTGCGCACGGTCAATCACCGTTACTGTGACATCACATTCAAATTGCCGGATCGCTTGCGTTTTATCGAGTCTGATCTGCGCACCCTCATCGCGGCCAAAATCAAACGCGGCAAGGTGGAATGTATCATAAATTGCAAAAAACAGGCTAAAGAGGGTCAAACTCTCATGATTAACCGCGATGCTGTCGCGGCATTGCTGGCGGCCGCCAATGAAATCGAACAGCAGATGATGGCCCCGCTGTCATTCTCGGCACTGGATGTGCTGGCTTTTCCCGGCGTACAGCAAGAGTCCGACAATGACAGGGAGCAGCTTAAGCTAGGCGTATCGTCGCTGGTCGATCAGACACTGAACCAATTGCTGGAAGTCAGGGAGCGGGAAGGCGCCCAGCTCGGCGAACTGATCGCGGAGCGCTGCCTGAAAATGCAGGAATTTGTCGTTGCGGCTGGCAAACGCCTGCCGGAAGTTCTGGCTCAGCTTCGCAACAAGTTGAAAGACCGGATCGCTGAACTGGTCGCCGAGCCCGACTTCGACCGCTTGGAACAGGAGCTGGTGTTTCTGGCGCAGAAACTGGATATCTCCGAAGAACTGGACCGGCTGGAAACCCATATTGCCGAAGTGCTGAGGGTGCTCAAGCAAAAAGAGCCGGTTGGCAGACGGCTGGACTTTCTGATGCAGGAATTAAACCGCGAGGCCAACACCCTGGGATCCAAATCGGCCGACAAGGAAATGACGCAGATCGCCATCGAGTTGAAAGTGCTGATTGAGCAGATGCGCGAGCAGATACAGAATGTTGAATAAAACGCCCTGAGTTTTGCGCATCAGTCCAATATCCCTATTAATAAAAAATACCATGAATCACGGAAAACTTTATATTATTTCCGCACCGTCCGGAGCCGGCAAAACCAGCCTGGTCAGGCAACTGATCGCCGAACTTGACAGCCTGACCGTATCGACCTCTCACACGACGCGCCCCATGCGCCCCGGCGAGGAACATGGCCGGGACTACTACTTTGTTTCGGTGGCGGATTTTCAGGCCATGCTGGAGCGGCAGGCATTTCTTGAGCATGCCCAGGTGTTTGATAATTTCTATGGCACCGCGCGGCAAACCGTGGAGGAAAACCTGAGCCTGGGCCTGGATGTGATTCTGGAAATCGACTGGCAGGGCGCCCAGCAGATAAAGAAACTGCTGCCGGACAGCCTGTCCATTTTCATTCTGCCGCCTTCAACCGATATTCTGCAGCAGCGCCTTCGAAGCCGCGGCCAGGACGATGAGCAGATCATCGCGCGCCGCATGCGTGATGCCGTTGCCGAAATAAGCCATTATGATGAGTTTGATTATCTGGTCGTCAATGATGTATTTGAGCAGGCGCTGGCGGAATTAAAAAGCATCCTGATCGCCAACCGGTTGACGAGGCAACGGCAACAGCATCATCTGGAGCCGTTATTAAAAGCGCTGCTCTCCCAATAAAGCCGGGAGCCGGAATAAGGCTCAGTCAAGTTTTCTGTGAAAGCTTTTTTGGCCGCTGAATAGATGTGAAATATTTTCAATCATTTCCAGATGAGAACGCCTGCGATCCGCATGGCGCCTGTCCTTGACCGTTTGCTGGGCATCGGTTCTGCGATCATTGTGCCAATTCCGGTGATGGAATTCATCGATGGCGGTATGCTTGCCTTTAAATGGCTTTCTGTTGAGCTTTTTGATGACCCTTACCGCTACGGCATCAGGTTCTATTCTTACCAAGGCATGAAATTCAGTCAGATTTAACTGGATGTTTCTTTGGCCTTTAATCTGAATGGATTCTATTTCGCCGCTTTTGCTGAGAAAGCCGCCTTTGACGGCCGGCCAGATAAACTCTTCTACTTCTTTAGTCTGGGTATTGGCCGGTATGTTTTTTAAGATAATGATCATTTACGTAAACTTCTTCATTTGGATGCCGCTAGGAAAAACTGCCTGGCGCCGGCTATGCTTTGCCATTGCCGAGACTTAAACTGGCCCTGATAAAGCCTAAAGAGTTATTATCCGGCGCATCAGCAATAATTTCTACATTATAAACAGTAAGTTTTATGTAATTGAACATGATGCGAGCGCCTGCGCCGGATAAAGACCGGCACAGGCGTCCGGTTAGATAAAGCCGTTTTCAATGACCGGCAAGACCCAGTAATGAATGCCCGAGCCCTCGAACTCCTGCCTCAACTGCGCCAATAGTACCGGCAACCCCTGCTCCGGCACATACATCTGAAAGCGGATTTTTTTCTGCCGGCCCGTCACCTGCTCAAGCAATGACAGGCCCTCGTTTCTATGGTCATGCGAGTTGACAATGAAACTGCTGAAGCCGTGTTCCGATTCCAGAACCAAAAGATTGTCGACGACCGCCTCTTCAAGACCGGGCGGGACATTCAAAGTAACCAGGTATTCTTTACCGTTGTTCATGATTTGACTCCATCGGTCATCGAGTTCATCTCGGCTTGCAGCTCAGGCGCTTGACCGAACAATTTAAACAAAATAGGCAGCAGAAACAGCGTCAGGAACGTCGATGAAACCAGACCGCCGATCACAACGATAGCCAGCGGGCGCTGAATCTCCGAGCCCGGGCCGGTCGCAAACAGCAGCGGAATCAGGCCGAAGGCCGCGATGCTGGCCGTCATCAGCACGGGCCGCAAACGGCGCATGGAGCCGACGACCACGACCTGCGCCATGGCCATGCCAGTCGCGCGCAGCTGGTTGAAATAGCTGACCATGACCACGCCGTTCAGCACCGCGATACCCAGCAGGGCGATAAAGCCGACCGAAGCCGGCACCGACAGATATTCGCCGGACAGCCACAAGGCGAAAACGCCGCCTACCATGGCCAGCGGAATATTCGACAAGACCAGCGCGGCCTGACGCACCGAGCCGAAGGTCGAGAACAGCAGCAGGAAGATCAGGCCCAGCGATACCGGGATCACGACCGAGAGCGTCGCGGCCGCACGCTGCTGATTCTCGAACTGGCCGCCGAATTCAACGAAATAGCCGGTCGGCAAATCGACCTTGTCCTTGACGGCCTGACGCGCTTCATCGACAAAACCGACCAGATCGCGGTCCTGCACGTTGCTGCTGATCACGACAAAACGCTGGCCCCGCTCGCGCTCTACCGACACCACGCCTTCGACTTTTTCCAAACGCGCGACGGTCGTGATCGGCACATGGCCGCCATCGGGCAGCGTGACCTGCAGGTTTTCAAAGTTGGTGGTATTGCTGCCGCCGCGGATAATCAGCGGCGTGCGCTTGATGCCTTCCTGCACGATGCCCAGCTTCAGCCCCTCGATCTGCGAGCGCAGCATCGTCTCGATGCTGTCGCTGTCCAGGCCCAGGCGTCCGGCCGCCGTTTTGTCGATCGCCACCTGCAGAAACTGCATGCCTTCGTTCTGCTTCGTGAACACGTCGCTGGAACCCTTGATCTCTCTCAGGACTCCGGCGATCTGCGCCGCTTTCTCATTCAGTACACTCAGCTCCGGGCCAAATAGTTTGACCGCGACATCGCCGCGCGTGCCGGTCAGCATTTCCGAGACACGCATCTCGATCGGCTGCGTGAATTTAAAGGCAATGCCCGGCGTGGCGGCCATGACCTGCCGGATCTGCTCGATCAGCTCTTCCTTGCTGCGCATGCGCCACTCTTCCTTGGGTTTCAGGATCAGGAAGGTATCGGTATCATTCAAACCCATAGGGTCCAGGCCCAGCTCATCGGTACCGACGCGCGAGACGGCATCGACCACTTCAGGAATATTCTTGAGCAGGTTTTTCTGCACTTGCACGTCCAGAGCGACCGAATCCGCCAGCGTAATCGACGGTAGTTTTTCCAACTGCACGATAATGTCGCCTTCGTCCATGGTCGGCATGAACGTGCTGCCGATCTGCGTGAAGGCCGCCGCGGTCAGGACCAGCAAGACGCCGACGCCGGTAAAGACTTTCTTGCTGTTGGCGATGCACCACAGCAGGGCCGGCTGGTACAGCCTCAGCAACTGCCGGGGCAGCCAGGGCTCTTCGTGGGACACTTTCTTCAGCAGATACGAAGACAGCACCGGGATCACCGACAGGGACAGCAGCAGCGAGCCGCTGAGCGCGAACACGATGGTTAAGGCCACCGGCGTGAACAGCTTGCCTTCCAGACCCTGCAAGGTCAGCAGCGGCAGAAACACGATGATGATGATCAGGATGCCCGAAGTCACGGGCACGGATACTTCACGCACGGCGCGGTAGATCACATGCAGACGCGGCAGGCGCTGGGCCTTTTCCGTGTGCGCCATGTGCGTGATGATGTTTTCCACCACGACCACGGCTCCATCGACGAGCATGCCGATTGCGATGGCCAGGCCGCCGAGGCTCATCAAGTTGGCCGACATGTCCATCTGCTGCATCAGGATGAAGGTCACGAGGGCCGCCAGCGGCAGGATCAAGGCAACGGTCAGCGCGGCGCGCAGGTTGCCTAGAAACAGGATCAGCAGGACCACGACCAGCACAATCGCTTCCAGCAAGGCATGCTGAACCGTATCGACGGCTTTATTGACCAGATTGCTGCGGTTATAGAAAACCGTGGCCTTGACGCCGGGCGGAAAGCCGGCTTTAAGCTCGTCCATTTTCTTCTCTATGCCCTCGATGGTCTGGCGGGCATTGGCGCCGCGCAAACTGAGCACCAGGCCGGTGATCGATTCCCCTTTGCCGTTCTTGCTGACCGCGCCGTAGCGGGTTAAAGCCCCGATCTGGATATCGGCGACATCGCTGACTTTGATCGGCGCGCCGTTTTTGTTATCGACCACGATGGCGGCGACATCGTCCAGGGTCTTGATGCGGCCCTCGGCCCGCACGATCAGCGCCTCTTCGCCTTCGGTCAGACGCCCGGCGCCGTCATTGCGGTTGTTGCTTTCCAGCGCTGTTATCAGCTTGTCGATATCGATGCCGCGCGCCGCCATGCGGACGTTGTCCGGTATCACTTCAAAGCTTCTGACCAGTCCGCCCAGCGCGTTGACGTCAGCCACGCCGGGCACGGTACGCAGGGCAGGGCGGATGACCCAGTCCAGCAGGCTGCGACGCTCCATCAGGCTCAGATCGCCGCCTTCGATCGAAAACATGTACATCTCGCCGAGCGGCGTCGTCATCGGCGCAATGCCGCCATCGATGCCGGCCGGCAGGTCGCTCCACATCGTGTTCAGGCGTTCGGCGATCTGCTGGCGCGCCCAATAAATGTCGGTGCCTTCTTCGAAATCGACCGTGATATCGGTCAATGCATATTTGGCAATCGAACGCAGCATGGTTTGATGCGGAATGCCCAGCAATTCGACCTCTATCGGCGCCGTAATGCGAGCCTCGACCTCTTCCGGCGTCATGCCCGCCGCTTTTACGATAATCTTGACTTGGGTCGGCGAGACTTCCGGAAAGGCATCGATAGGAATGTTTTTAAAGGCATAATAGCCGCCGCCCGCAAGCAGCGCTATGACAATCAGCATCAACAGGCGCTGGCTCAGCGCAAAGCGAATCAAACCACCCATTACTCATCGCCCCCAAGCCCCAGCCAGTTGGCTTTCAGCGCCACCGCGCCCGTGACGGCGATATCTTCAGCGCCGGTCAGTTCGCCGGTAATGATCGAATCGCTGTCCTGCTTGCCGATAACGGTGATCGGCTTGACCAGAAAACCCTGGTCCGTGCGGATAAAGATATAAGCCTTGCCTTCATACTGAGCGATGGCCGCGTTAGGGACTTTGAATGCCGCCGTCTTGTCGCTGCCATGAATAATCCGCGTATTGACTTTTTGCCCGACGCGTACGGCTGCTGGTATGCCTTTGATGACGGCTCTGGCCAGCAATGTCTGGTTTTCCGGGTTGACGCTTTGGCCGAGCAGGCTGATGTGCGCAGTGACATCGGTATTTTCGATCGTCACCTGATCACCGACATTAATGTCGCCTATACGCTCCTGAGGGATATTGATTTCCAGCCAGAGCTCGCTCAGATCAGCAATGCGGTACAGCGGCGCCAGACTGTCTATACGCTGGCCGGCAGAGGCCATACGCTCAAGCACGACGCCTGACAAGGGCGCGCGCAGCGTCAGTAGACTGCTTAAGCGCTGAGTTTTTGCCAAGCGCTGGATTTCTGGTTTTGACATGCCGGCCATTTCCAGCAATTGCCGGGTTTCGTTCGCTTCGGTCAGATAAAGCTGATACTGGCTGCGCGTTTCCTGCGAGCGCTTGTCTGATATGACACCTTCTTCCAGCAGCTTTTTATCCCGGTTATAAACAGCCTGGCCTAAGTTCAGTTCATTGACGGCTTTAAGATATTGCTGCTGAAGGGCCAACAGGTCCTGGCTATGAAGTTCAGCCAGTGCCTGGCCTTTTTGGACTTTATCGCCGACCGCTGCATACAATTTATTGACCAAACCGGCCTGCGTGGTGCTGACGACGTATTCGTTCGTAGGCGGGACCACTATTTTGGCTGGCGCATACAGGACCGGGACCTGGCTGGCATGTTCCGGTTTGCCCAATTTGATGCCCAGACTGTCAATCTGGGGCTGGCTTATGTGAATGACACTGTCTGCCGCCTGGACGCTGACACCAACCAGGCTCAACAGTAATAATAAGATGACTCTCATGGTGTAACTCCGACGGATTGGTTGTACATCGCCTTATCGCGCTCCAGTATGACTGAACGTTCTTTGGCATTCAGGATGGCTTGCTGAGCTCTGGATTGGATCTTCAGCAAATCGAGCAGGTTGATTTCACCCAGCGAAAAGCTCAACTCCGTCATTTTTAAATGCTCTACGGCCGCCTGCTTTAAATTTTCAGCAATAGTCAGCTCGGCCCGATTGACTTCCAGGTTATGCTCGGCTTCATGGTGGGTCTGATCAAGATCTCTACGGAGCTGCTCGCGTTCGGCCACCAATCTGTTCAGTTCGACATTGGCTGCCGCCACTCGTGGAGCCAGATGTGCTTGACCTCCAAACGGCACGGTCACACTGATGTTGAAGCTTTCGGTCTTGTTACTGCGTTCGTCAGGGCCATGATCGGTGTTGATGCCGACCGCAACGTCGGGTTGGCCCGATCCTACTGCTCTGATGGCCTCGACTTCGGCCTGCATACGTGCGATCAGGTCATTAATGGCAACCAAGTCTGGATGATTCTGCTGGACTTCGGCTATATCGGCCAGGGTTTCACGGTAATTGCCAGGCACTTTCGTCATTTGCGTGATGGTGGAGTAGCGTTTGCGCGCATGCATGACTTCGGCCTCGGCCAGCGTCAGCACGGCGCGTTTTTGCAGCAATTCGGTCTGCGCCAGCAATAAATCCGCGCGCGGCAGGTCGCCTAGCTCGACGCGACGCTCAACCTTGGCCAGCAATTGTTCAAATACATGGACCTCGTTGTGTGCCTGATCAAGACGGATTTGTTGCAGTTCCATGTCCCACAATGCCATTCTGACCAGTCCCGCCACGCGTAATTTAACGGCAGCTGATTGGGTATGCGCACTGATTTCAGCTTGTTTCGCGACGGCCTTTTCGGCATCGCGCTGACCGAAGTTCCACAGCGGTGCTTTAACGCTGGCATCGCCATAATGCAATGTACCGCTGGTAGCTTCCTGAAAGAACAGGCCGACGCTGGGCGCACCGGCAAACCAGCTCTTGCTGCGTTGCTCAAGGGCAGCGGATTCTTCTTCCAACGCTTTGAGCCAGGCGTTGTCAGGATGTTTTTCCAGCGTCAAATCGATGACTTGAGCCAGACTCATGCTGACATCGGTTTCAATCGGATCGCGATGTTCCACAGTAACAGTAGGTAGTGCATCTGCAAAAACCAGCGAAGTGGCCAGCAGATACGCAGGCAAACACCCTCTAATAAGATGAAGGGCAAACATAGTAAAGCTCCGATAGCGGATGAGTACCGCTTATAGTTTTTTAGATTTAAAGAATAGTTCTGCGACAGAACTTAAAAAACAATGGAGATCAGGAGACGGGAGGCGCGCGCGGCGAAAGCGATGGGATGAATAACCGGCAGACAAACGGCGACGGTTGCGGAGAAAAGTTGATATCGAAGGCCGAAATCGGCGCATTGGAAATGGCTATCTCCTGGTGCAGATAATAGCCGTGGTCGGCGGCGTCCGTATCGGTATCGGCCTGAGCCTGATTGTGCTTGATGCCGGCATCGACGCTGATGATCAGCGCTTCGGAACCGGCGATATGGTTTGTCGGCTGAGACAGAAAGGCATGCTGTTCTGCCGTATACATCTCAAGGCCGGGGACATGCAGGCCTTTATTCGACAGGTTCTCACCGGCATGCGCATGCACCAGCGGTGCAATCAATTGCAGCAGGGCCAGAAAGAAAATGAGATAAACGCGCAGTGCTGAGAACATGCTTATAATGCTATGCTAATAAAAAAGAATTCACAACTTGTAATTTGGTTATTCAACCTTATATTAGTTAAACCTCAATTTGATGTTATTTAACATACTTTCCGAAAAATTATGAACAGATATACCGGCATAGTAGCCACTTTATTAATCGGCCTGTCGCTGTCGCTGGGCAGTATCTCCGATGCCGAGGCCAAACGTTTCGGCGGCGGCAGTTCGTTCGGCGGCAGATCCTCATTCAGTCAGCCTTACAAACGTTCTGCTGATGCGCCGGCTCGTTCGGCCACTCAACAGCAGCAGCAACAACAAGCCGCCCAACAAAACCAGACGGCCCGGCCGGGCATGGCTAACCGCGGCGGGCTGATGGGCATGCTGGGCGGTCTGGCGCTGGGCGGCCTGCTGGGCTCACTGCTGGCCGGCGGCGCCTTCCAGGGCATCAACTTCCTCGATATCCTGGTGCTGGGCGCTCTGGCATTCATGCTGTACAAGTTCTTCGCGGCCAAAAAAGCGCGCGAACAACAACCTGTTTACGACCGGACCGCCGGTCATTACGACAACAGCGCGTCGGCCTATACGCCGTATCAGGAGCCGCAATCGAGTTCATCGAACCCGGTCGGTTTCGATACCGATATTCTGTTTAAAAAAGACAAGCCAGGCGTTGAGCCGGCTGTGCAGAGCTTCCAGCAGGATGCCGACTTTGGTCAGGCTATTGCCGTCCCGGCCGGTTTTGACATGCAGGCGTTTCTGGCCGGCGCCAAAACAGCCTTCAAGACGCTGCAAAAAGCCTGGGATGACCGCGACTTGGCCGAAATCAGAGGCCTGACGACCGACAAGGTATTCGCCGAGATCCAGGACCAGCTGAAAGCCTCCAGCGAAGAAAACCGCACCGATGTTCTGAAACTGGACGCGGAACTGCTGGAAGTGCGCGAAGTCGGCTCGGAACTGCAAGCGGTGGTGCTGTTCGACGTGATCATGCGCGAAGATGCCGATGCGCAGGCCAACCAGGTCCGCGAAGTCTGGCATTTCATTAAACCCAAAAACAGCATCCAGCCCACCTGGTATCTGGACGGCATCCAGCAATTGGAAGATTGATTGTCGGCATAGCCAGCCATTTTTGTCGCTCCAGCATTCTGCTGGAGCGATTTTATATTATTACTTCTTGTCGCATATTCCCTTTCTTTTGCGGCCTTTGCCTGGCCCCAGCCCTGCGTCTTGCCACTCCATCCAAGTATAAGATGCGGTTCGTGCCTCGCCGCATCCTATCGAGCTTAATTTGTATCCGACTGTCAGACATGATAGTTTGATAACCTGAAGTTTATCAGGAGTAGATATTAAATGTATGACTACATGCTATGATATAAAAATAGAAAATATTTTTAATATGAGGAAATCAAAATGCAAACTTCAAAGTTAGGAAAATTATCATGTTTTCCAATAAATGATGCTCATGCTATTGTTGAAGTTATTATTTTTGTACAGTTTAGCCCTCAATTCAGTAAATCTACAATACAAAAACTTGCAGCGATTGAGCATGATTTAAAAGAAGATTTACCAAAAGCTAATCCTCTTAAAAAAATAGCTTTTCAATTTAATCAGGCAGAACATTCTTCAGCAGTCGGTTTAGATGAGCTAGCTGGTATTGAATTACAACGTATAAAAAAAGATGGAAGTATTGAATGGATGCTAAGAACAACAGAAGACGCTATTGCTATTCATTGTTTGGACTATACAAGGTGGGATAATGTGTGGTCACAAGCAGAAGCTTACCTTCAAAAAGCTTTTATGCATATTGATGGCTCTAATAGTTTTGTTTCATCTATAGGTCTCAAATATATTGATCGATTCCTTTATGATAGTCATGCTGAAAAATATGATTTATCAGAACTGTTTGACCGAAATACCCCACATATTGTGAAAACCGCTTTTGATCATAACCTGTGGCACTGCCATTCTGGATGGTTCGAGGATTTAGATAATTTACAGTGTCTTAACCAGTTAAATATTGATTCTAATTATATTAATATTAAAGGCGAAAAAACACTTGCCATATCAATAGACCATAATGCTATTGCTATTATGAATAATGACAATAATCTTTATTCCATTATTGAACAAAACAGTAATCAAGTTACTAAATTAAATGAGATAATTTACAAGTTACATTTAAAAAATAAAGAAATATTAACTAATTTACTCTCTAAAGAAATGCTAAATCGTATTAATTTAAAATTTCTCTCGGAGGATAATAATGCCTATTAAAGCCATTGACATAAGTACTTATAAATGCCCTGTGCTGCCATTAAATGTTATTGATGTAGATCAAGTAAAAAAAGCAGCGCAAGCTATTATTTTATCAACAACTGTAATAGCTGGTGTTCATGCTCAATCAATTGACTCAGAATCTATAACAACAAAATCATATATTAAGGCTGCAGCAAAAGATCAGCGGTTAAATACTGATAGAGTAGATTTGAGGATGATTAGTAAAATTAGGTATATAGGGACATATACTGATGGGTGGGACGAAGCCAATGGTAAAGCTGCAAGCAGACAGGCGGTCAATGAAGCTGAAAAATTTGTTTGGCAATTATCTCCTGATATTAGAGAGCCAATGATTACCTTAGCTGCTGATGGAGAAATAAACTTTCTTTGGGATTCTCCTGATTTCAAATTAGATTTAGGTATCTATGGTGATGGCAGCTATTCTTATTATGGAAAAACATCTAATGGAGCTGAATTTATAGCGGATGAAAAAATGATAGATGATAAGCTTCCTGATGAAATATTAGCATTCATAAATCATAATAATATTAATTAATGTTTCAATGTCGCGATATACACAGGAAGATGAAACTATCTCTCATAGCGAGTTTGGTATAGTGAGAAATGAAGAATATTTACTTCGTATCATTTATGCACCAGAACACATAGTAAATGGATCTGTAATAGAATCGGCCATTGCTTTGGATGATTTAAGTCAAAGAGGTTTTAGCCTTGATAGGGAAACATATGTGGATGATACCGTTATGCAGCAGCGAATTATCACGCAAACTAATAGAAATCCAGCTCAACGACAATCTAATATTGTTGCAAAATTTCAATGTTGTAGAGCAAGAAGTATTTTAGATGAAATGGACGAGAGGGTTTTCATTGTGATTGATGATGCGCAAGACGATAATAAAGCTCATGCTTCGCTCTATAGCGCAAAAGAAAATTTAGGTAGAGGTGCATTAAGAAAGCTTAGATCGCAACTTTTACCACTTCTGCAAGAAAATTTGTAGCGCGGTAGAATGTGGTGAGGCACGAACAGCATTATTCGAGATGCGGGCAGTTAGGGCGGTCAATCTACTGGCTCCGGCTCAAGCAAAAAGTAACCGTATAACAAGCACAGCGTTAAGATGATTGTTTAAGGAGGAAGAAAGCGGACAAGTAGTCTTCTTTCCTAACAAAGATGCATAAACTATGGAACTAAGAGCTTATCCGTAAATAATATTGGGTTGGTTTTGTCGTTTAATTTTACGAAAAACAATTACAGAGGCAGCCAGCATCAATAGCCCCAGATAACTCCGCTCCATTTTCTCATAGCGGACCAGTATTTTCCGAAACCGATTAAACCAGGAGTGGCAGACTTCTACCACCCAGCGTTTTGGCTTGAACTCAGGATTCCTGGCTTTTTCTTCGACCTCTTCACCTCGGGGGCGAATATGGGGTACATAGTTTCTATCCAATACATCCTGCCTCGCCTGTTCACCGACATAGCCCGCATCCAGGCAAAGATGTTGTTGTTTACTATCTTCGACTTCTGGACGCTCGATGACCAAGGCGTCCAAAGTGGCCGCCAGCAGCTTGACATCATGCGTGTTGGCGCCGCTGAGGACAATAGACAGCGGCACGCCTTTCTGATCCGTCAGGAGACTGCGCTTGCTGCCTTTTTTTTCCCCGATCCGTCGGGTTTCTGCCCACAGACTCCAATGCTAAAGGCGCCTTGACCATGGCCCCATCCAAACTTTGCCATTCCCAGGCAATGCCTTCCATTTCATCGTATTCCCGCAGGCTGCTTTGCCATAACTGCTCAAATAAACCGGCGGCTTCCCAGTCCAGAAAATACTGATGAACCGAACTGCTGCTCCCGAATTCACTTTTCGGCAACGCCTTCCATTGACAGCCCGTTCGCAGCACATACATGATCCCTTCAAATACTTGCCTAGGTGCTAGCGGTTTTCTTCCGCCCCCGGCTTGGCGTTGGTAAATTTTGTTGGGATCTCGCTGTGGTTGAGGTATCAACGGCTCTACACGTGCCCAAAAATCATCGGAAACTTTCCAGCTGGCTAATCTGTTCAAATTATGACGGTACTTAAAGAGTTAAAATCCGCAATTCTTCCATACGCAAATTCTTTTGACCAACTTATTTACGGATAAGCTCTAAGCACAAATGTTCTTATAGCTATGCTTCGAGCATTGGCTCATGAGGTTAATCAAGTTGAGGCACTGCTTTCAACGAGCGAAGAGGGTGAAGAAATGGGGCTGTACTTGAACGATCTGCAAGAAGCGATATCGAGTGTTGCAGACATTTATTCCAGCAGAAAACAGCAGGATGACTCGTTCAGCTCCGTTGATCTATTGCTAAAACATTTTTCAAAGGAACAGTGGCCTCCCCTATAGAAGAAGACAGCTAACACGTAAAATGCGTTAAAGAATGGCCTTATTCCAGTTTTCACAGATATGTCGCGCATGGAATTTACCCTGAAAGTTGGGGTGATGCAGTCGAGTTATTTCCGGCAATGGCTGGGGAATAACGCGAACGATGCGCTTCGTGCCTCAGCGCATATATGGACTCCTCCGTTTTGCAAGCTTTTTCTCTTCGATCGCAACGATCAGTGAACGCAGTTGCTGCCATATATCCGGCCTATCGATGAGGTCTTTATTGCCTCTGGCCCCGATGGATTTCCGCGTGTTTTCATCTCTATCATCCTAACGGCCTTGGAGGCCCATGCGCTGAACGGATTCCTGAAAACACCGGTCCGACCGGTTTGCCATCGTGTTGAAAAATGCTTCACAACTGGAGAAGTGACTATCAAACACCTCTTAAACGGTTAACAACAGTTTGTTGCACACTTAGGCTTAGACGCTGGCCGGCACCGGGGGGCGATAGGCCTCTGTCCGAGCCAGCAGTGCCCAGGCAATCCGGGCATTCTTGTTGGCAACCGCTACGGCGGCAATGTTGACATTGCGCCGTTGCACCAAGTCGTTGATCCAACGGCTGTGTGCGTCATCTTTCTTTGCCGCCGCCTTAACCACCGCCCTGGCTCCGTGGATCAGCAAGGTGCGTAAATAGACATCACCGCGCTTGCTAATGCCTAGCAGCTTCGGTTTGCCACCGCTGGAATCTTGCTTAGGGACCAAACCTAACCAAGCCGGCACTTGCCGCGCCTTATCAAAGGCCTTGCCATCGCCTAGCGCAGCCAATAACGCGGTGGCCGTAATCGGCCCGATACCGGGCACGGCGCCGAGCGTTTGACTGGCTGGGCTAGACCGGTGCAGCATCAGGATTTTCTCACCATAAGCGGCTATTTGCTTATCCCGTTCTCTTAACGGGTATTGCAGGTCAGTAAAAATTTGCCGAGCCGCCATCGTCAAGCCGTTTTTGTCATCATCCAGGATCTCCGGCAAGCGCGTGCGTACTTGTGCCAGGCCTTGGCCAATGATAATCCCATATTCGCTCAACAGCCCCCGCAAGCGATTGGCTTGTGCCGTGCGTTCCTTGACCAGGCCGCTGCGCACCCGGTGCAACATCTGGATATCTTGCTGCTCAATGCTTTTCAGCGGTACGAAATGCATACTCGGGCGACTTACTGCCTCGCAAATCGCTTCCGCGTCGTTGGCATCGTTCTTATTGCCTTTAACGTACGGTTTGACGAACTGTGGACTGATTAAACGCGCATCATGCCCTAATTTGAGCAATTCACGTCCCCAATAGTGTGCCCCGGCGCAGGCTTCCAAGCCGATCAGGCAAGGTGACAGGTTAGCAAAAAAAGCCAGTACCTGAATCCGCCTGAGCTGTTTGCGTAACACGACTTTTCCATGGGCATCCACGCCATGTACCTGAAAAACGTTCTTTGCAATGTCTAAACCGATTGTCGTAATATTCATGGCGGATTCCTCTTCTTCATTTAAGTGGTTATCTAACTCTTCCACTTTGGCACATCGTGATGCCGCAGGGAAGAGGAGGAGTCCATACTATTATCCTACTGAACTCGATCGATGCAATTCGTGTCCCGGCATATCCCCCAGCCTTGAATATCAAGGAATTATACCGTCACTTCCCTGTCTGAAATCAAAACTGCATTAGCTGTAGAGGGAGTGAATCATGAGCACCTCGCCTAATCAAGAATTCACTGAGAAAGTGCTGAAGGCTTACTCGGATATCGACAACCCAAGGCTCAAATCCGTCATCTCGATCCTGATCAAACACCTGCACGCCTGTGTTAAAGAGATGAAGGTGACCGACCAGGAATGGGAGTTTGCCTGGGATTTCATGAAAAGAATGGCCGAGAAAACCAGCCCTCTCGGAAATGAATTCCTCTTTTTTGCCGACGTCATGGGCCTGAGTCAGTTGATTGAAATACTCAATCATGGGGAACAGGAACAACCGGTGGGGGTTGCGCTGCTGGGGCCTTTCTTTCGTGCTGACGCCCCTTTCCGCGAACGAGGCGCTTCCATTGCCAGCGACGATGCGCCAGGCGCTCGCGTCCGAATCTCAGGGCGGGTATTCGAATTTGAGAATAACGCGCCCATCGAAGGGGCGACCCTCGATATCTGGCAAGCCGCGGCCAATGGCCTGTATGAGAACCAGGATGAGCAACAGCCGGACTACCATCTGCGCGGCCGTTTCAGAACGGATAAAAACGGGACTTTCGAGCTGATCGCACTGATGCCGACCACTTATCGCATCCCGGACGATGGCCCGGTAGGCGAATTCCTGAAGATCGCCAAACGGCCGCCCATCAGGCCGGCGCACATCCATGTCATCGTGTCGGCGCCTGGCTATGAAACGCTCGTCACGCAAATCTTCGTCAAAGGGGATCCGGACATTGAAGACGATGTCGTTTTTACGGCAAGCCAGAACATGGTCGGCGATTTCAAGCCGGAAGGGGATGCCTTTCGTCTCACCTATGATTTTCCGCTTAAGCGAGGTATCTCGACCATGCCGAAAGCACCGATTCCTGCTTAACACGTAAAATGCGTTAAAGAATGGCCTTATTCCAGTTTTCACAGAGATGTCGCGCATGGAATTTATCCTGAAAGTTGGAGTGATGCGGTCGAGTTATTTCCGGCAATGGTTGGAGAATAACTCGATTGATGCGGTTCGTGCCTCACCGCATCCTACCAAACTCTCTCAGGTTAAACACTGGATGGACAGCTAATCCTCCGGCCCCGCCGTTTTGAAACGGGCAGCCGCGCCCAGGAGACCGATCACGAAGAAAGCGGTGCCGACAAGGGTAAAACGCAGGTTCGACTCCTGGATGGTCAAATCGTCGGTCGCGTACAGCATGATGATGACGGCGATTGATCCCCAGCCGAGAAAGCGCAATGCCGCGGCTGTAATAAGGTCGCTTAAAGTTTCCGATTCGCTTGCCGGCGTATCCATGCGGTAAGCTACAAAGCCGCACATGAGCGCCGGCAGAATTCCCCAGCGCATATGATCCAGGAAGCTGTCCAGGAAATCGAAATGCTCCCGGCGGTAAAAAGTCAGCTCGAGAACAAGCACCGATACCATGGTGCTGACAATGAAGCCCATTATCATCATTGCCATATAAAATCCGTAGTATCGATCGGCCTGCTCCCGCAGGCGCCTGAAGGTGAGCGACCGTGAAATGAAGACGAGCGCTATCGGGAGGACATACATCGGAATGGCATAGGCGATCCACCGGAGGGTGGTGTAACTGAAGTGCGGCAGCGGCTTGTCCGGAAACAGGAAGGCATTATGCAGCAGGACTGAAATCTCCCGGCCCAGGATGACTCCGACAGCGGTGGCAGCTGTAAAAAGCAGAACATATTTATAGGTGTGCTTCAGGCGGGCTTCATGGGCTTTGCCGCCGAGCTGCTTCACGGTTGCCCACATGTCATTCTCGCTTGCGCTCCCGAATACGACCAGGGAGGCGAGCAGGCGGCAGAGCAGGCTGGTGAGGTGGTCCAGCTCCTTTATCAGATTGATTGTCTTGGTATAGTGCGGTTCCGCTTTCTTCCAGACCGCCACTTTTTCCGACATCGCGTTATAGGAGATACAGATTTCCCCCCATTTCAGAGACGGTTCGGTGAACAGACGGCGAAAAGACGATTGGTTGGCGTAATCCTGTATCTGGTCGAAAAGCAGGCAATTATGGGCCCATTTATACTCGACCGTGGCGCTGGATTTTTCGAAATCGCCGGGATCGAAGCTCGACACCAGCAGGCGATTGGCGATTTGCGCTTTAAGGCTGTCGTCGACGGCTGACAATCTCGAGTTAATCAGCGCGTTGTAGATCTCAACCGCTTTTGCCGGCGTCGCGAACGCGTCGTGGATGCTGTCCCTCAAAATAAGCAAAGGATTAAACTTGCTTTCCCGCGCCAGCAAAAAAAGAAACAATCCGGCGGCGATTAAAGGGATGATGGTGTTTCCGTCCAGGCCGTTCAGGAGATTCACCAGTTCCCCTGAGCGGAGGTTTTTCACGATCAGCGTCACCAGCGGTTCCAAAGGCAGCCACTGCCAGGTAAGCAGCCAGTAAAGCGCTGCCATGAGGGCGCAGTAAGATGCGGTCCCTATCCAGTAAGTGCTTCTGCGGATAAAGTATTGGGGAAGCGTCGGCTCAGCGCCTAACTGAATCCGGCGTTTTTGGAAGGACTGATAGGCGAGGAATAATACGGCTCCGGTTCCAAGAAGCTGCACCGCAAGGTAAATCAAGTGTTCGACAGTCATCGTGCGTCTGTTCCTACATACTTTTTATAAAATTTCGAATTTAGAAAATGTTAGGCCCGCTTGCTAATAAACGCGCTTATTTAACAATCCCGGCCGTATTTTACGCCAGTTCGGCAAGATCTGGATTGGCATAATGCAAGCGCAACGGGGGGCGTTCCTGCATTTGATATTCAGGCTGAATTTGAAATCAGTTCAAACCGATAAGATGCCCGGCTTCTCTGATTTATTCGCGGCTATTCTGCGTGATATTTTCATGATGATCGGGATCATGTATAGAAGGGGAAGACGCTAGCCTTTTTTGCGGATGTTAGCAGAAAAGGCAAGGTCTTTGTAACCGCTATACGGCGCTTATTTTTCTACTCAAGGCCGCGTTTACAAGGTACAGTCCGCTTTTAGGCAGCTCGCTTAAATTCAAAATGCCAGCCATGCGGAAAATCCGCAATCTGGATCCTATGAGACATAAAAGAGAGGTGCAAATCCATGTCTGAAGCTTTAGCCATTGCTCATCTGCTGCAAAATTGTAAGGAATTAGCCGCCTTTTGCAGCCAGAACGGTGGGATCATAAACGAGTCGATCCATTACGAGATCATCGAGCGGCAGCCCGAGAGTCTGTTGATCTATGTGACTTTTCTCGAAAGCATCATGGAAGGCTCCGGTTGTCAGGGCGATCAGAAACCCTGTTATGGCCGTCTGCGGTTGATATTGAATGATCAGGGAGAAATTGCCGGTGTCGAATTGGCCTGATTTTTTAAGGATAAGGAGAGAAGCAACATTGTGTGAAGGCGCGACTTAAGCCGCTTCTACATAAGCGCTGATTTCATCGATAAACTGGAAAATTATTCTTAACTGAATCAAGTCCAGCAGCTAATGTTCCCTATATTGTTTGCCAGAGATACGTTTATCGAACAGGGCAATCCCACACAATATATATGAGTTTCTGTTATCATGTGCCCCGCTTATAATTTAAGGTGGTTGTGATTCACTATCATCCTGTTTTGAATTTTGTTCACACTTGCGATGCTTCAATGTCACTGTGAAGTTACTGTTGTGCAAAGCAGGTCTATCCAGACAGTTTTTTACCATGAATTTGCTACTTCAATATCTCGCGCTTTGCTGGTTCGCAAACAATCCCGCTGACTTATATCCTCACAAATCATTCATGTGGAAAGCCATCGCCTTCTACCTGGTGTCGGGGATTATCGTCGAAAGCCTGATCGCCGATCCCGCCGACGGCACGCTGGAAGTGTTGTTGCGAACCGTCATGGCTTTTACGTCTATCGCCACCTTATTGCTGTTCATGAGAAAATGGCACTATTTCGGCCAGTTATTTACGGCTATTTTCATTTGCGAAAACTTTATCATGACGCTGGCAATCGGCGCTGAAGTGCTGGATCTGGTAATGGTAATGGAGCATTACGAACACCGGGAGGAGGTATCCATGGGATTGGCGGCATTCCTGGTCGTATGGTATATCTCCATTATCAGTTACATTTTACGGCAAATGTTTTCGTTCAGAATGAGTATCAGCATTGTTGCCGCATTCAGCTATTTTGTTCTGACTTATGGCCTTCCGATGATGTTCATGGATATATAAGCCGTCCTGCAAGCCGCGCTTGATTATCGCCCGATCGTTAAATGGCCAGACGTTTCAGCAGGCGATGAAAATTGCCTCGATCCAGCCCGAGCGCTCGAGCGGCTGCTGCCCTGTTGCCTTGGTGCAGGTCGATTTGTTGCTGGACAAGCCGGCGCTGAAATTCATCAACCGCGCCTTTGAAATCCATCGGCGGCGCCGAGGTGATCGAGACATCCGCTAATGCGTTGCCTGATCCTTCCGGTGAATCCGGTGCTATGTCCAGATAGGTGGCGGATAGAGTAACAATACCCGACTGGCGATTTCCCCGGGTTGCCGCCTTGAGCGCGGCACGGCTGAGCAAATGTTCCAACTCGCGGACATTGCCGGGCCAGCGGTAGTCCTGCAGCGCTTTTTTCGCGCCCGCGTCCAGGCGCAGTTTCTTGACGCCCAGGTGCTGCTGGTTTTTTTCCAGGAAGGCGCCGGCCAGCAGCAGCACGTCTTTTCCCCGCTCCCGCAGGGGCGGAACGTGCATGGGATAAACCGCCAGACGATGATAAAGATCGGAACGGAAAAGGCCGTTGGCGACTTCCTGTTGCAAGTCGCGGTTGGTCGCAGCGATGACGCGGACATTGACTTTGATCTGCCGATCGCTGCCGACGCGCTGGATATCGCCGTTTTGCAACGTGCGCAGCAGTTTGGCCTGGATTGAAAGCGGCAGTTCGCCGATCTCATCGAGAAAAATCGTGCCGCCGTCGGCCAGTTCGAATTTGCCCGCGCGTTCGCTGACGGCGCCGGAAAATGCGCCTTTGCTGTGCCCGAACAGCTCGCTCTCGGCAATGCTTTCAGGCAGCGCCGCGCAATTGACGTACACCATCACCTGGTCGGCGCGCGTCGATTCCAGGTGAATGCGCTGGGCGACCAGTTCCTTGCCCACGCCCGTCTCGCCCATAATCAATACCGCCAGTTCCGAAGGCGCCACGATGGAGATTTCATTGCGCAGTGCCCGCATGCCTTCGCTTTCGCCGATCAGATTGTGTCCGGCATTTTGTCTGTTTAGGGTGCGGGTGACATAGCTGACCCGCTGCTCCAGGGACGAAATCAGCCCGACGGCCTTGACCGACGCGGCGGTCAGGCTGATGAAGGCATTGAATTGCACAGGGTCGATGCCGTCAAACGTGCCGGCGCTCAGCGCGTCCAGCGTCAGGACGCCCCAGGGTTCGCCGTCGATGAACAGGGTGACGCCCATGCAGTCATGCACCAGCAGCCGGCTGTCCTCCGCCTCGATCAGCCCGTCATAGGGGTCGGGCAGATCGGAATCGGCGGCGAAGCGCACGGCCTGATTCGAAGCCAGAATCCGCGCCAGCCGCGGATGCTCATCAATGACAAAACGCCGCCCCAGCGTATCTTCCGACAGTCCGCTGACGGCCAGCGGCGCCAGATGGCGGCCTTCCAGTTTCAGCAATGCCGATGCATCGCATGGGAAAGTCTGGCGCAAATGCTGCAACAGGCGCTGATAGCGCTGCTCCGGAGGCATATGCGTCGAAAGGTCCGCGACCACTGAAATCAACGAAGTGAGAAAGGTATTTGTCGTCATAGTGATAACCAGGTTGTTAAAAACACAACTATGCAGCGATGTTAATAAGACAACTATACCTTAAATCATGTACAAAGCGTAAGGTTTTAAAGGCCCGGTGCGAATAGCGTGTTTTTGGCACAGTTAGTGCAGAAGTTGGTTTGAAATTGTTTTCATTCAACCAGCTTAAGGAGAACATCCGATGTTTTGTTACCAATGCGAACAGACCTACCGCTCAGAAACCGCCAGCGGCTGTGCGTCCGCCAAAGGCATGTGCGGCAAGGACGCCACCACTTCCGATTTGCAGGACTTGCTGATCCACGGCGTCAAGGGCATCGCCCAATACGCCAAACGCGCGCGTACCCTGAATGCGCCCGATAACGAAGCCGGCGGCTTCATGCTGTATGCGCTGTTCACCACGCTGACCAACGTCAACTTCAACGCCACCCGCTTCACCGTGATGTTGCAGCAAACCGCCTCGATACGCGATCAGGTCAAGGCCCGTTACGAAGCCGCTGCGCTGGCGGCGGGCAAAGTGCCTGAAAGCCTCACCGGCCCAGCCGCCTGGCAGCCTGCGGCCGACACGGAGGGTCTGCTCAGGCAAGCCGCCGGCGTGGGCATCAATGCCGGACTCGAGCAGGTGGGGCCCGACATTATCGGACTGCGGTCATTGGTGCTCTATGGCCTGAAGGGCGTCTGCGCCTACGCGCATCATGCTCATGTGCTGGGCAAGGAAAGCGATGCCGTTTACGCCGGGGTTGAGGATGCGCTGGATTTCCTGAGCTCAGAGCCCACAGACGCGGATGCCCTGCTCAACCAGTCTCTAGCCCTGGGCTTTTTGAACCTGTCCGTGATGGAATTGCTGGATGCGGCCAATACCGGCGCCTTCGGCGCGCAACAGCCGACCCAGGTGCGCGTGACTCCGGTCCCGGGCAAAGCCATCCTGGTGTCCGGCCACGACCTGGGCGATCTGGCGGCGCTGCTGGAACAGACCCTGGATACCGGCATCAACATCTACACGCACGGCGAAATGCTGCCCGCCCACGCCTACCCCAGACTCAAGGCCTATCCGCACCTGGCGGGCAATTACGGCGGCGCCTGGCAGGATCAACAGCAGGACTTTGCCGACTTCCCCGGCCCCATTCTGATGACCTCCAACTGCATCATCGAGCCGCAGCCCCAGTACCGTCAGCGCATCTTTACCGCCGGCCCGGTAGGCTGGCCCGGCGTGCGCCATATCAGCGACAAGAATTTCGCGCCCTTGATCCAGGCCGCGCGAGCATTGCCCGGTTTCAAGGAAACAGCCGAGGCCGAGAAAACCATCACCATCGGTTTCGGGCGTGATGCCGTGCTCGGCGTCGCGGACCAGGTTATCGATGCGGTGAAGTCCGGCGCCATCCGGCACTTCTTCCTGATCGGCGGCTGCGACGGCGCCGCGCCCGGCCGGAACTACTACACCGAGTTCGCCGAGAAAGCGCCCGGTGATACCGTCTTGCTGACGCTGGGCTGCAACAAGTACCGTTTCAATCAGCATGACTTCGGCGCTATCGGCGGCATTCCGCGCCTGCTCGACATGGGGCAGTGCAACGACAGCTATTCCGCCATCAAGGTGGCCGCCGCGCTGGCCGAAGCCTTCGACTGCGATGTGAACGATCTGCCTTTGTCGCTGGTGGTGTCCTGGTTTGAGCAGAAAGCCGCCGCCGTGCTGCTGACCCTGCTGGCGCTGGGCATCCGCAACATTCGCCTCGGCCCCACTCTGCCGGCTTTTCTGACGCCGAACCTCGTGCAGGCATTGGTGGACAGGTTCGGTATCCAGCCCATCACCACCGCCCAGGCCGACATCGACGCCGCGCTGGCGCCGAAAGCTGCCTGATTGCGCAGAAAGGCCGGGACGCTTGCGCGTTCCCGGCCGTACCAGCCTTATCTGGAGCCTAAGAAAACATGAGCACTCACACTATTGAACTCACGACCCGCGACGGAGAGCAGCTCCGTTTCGATTGCGACGACGATCGGAACCTGCTGGAGGCCGCCGCCGGCGCGCACATCGCGCTGCCTTCCCAATGCCGCCAGGGCAGCTGCGGCGCCTGCTATGCCGACGTCACGCGCGGCGACTATAGCCTGGGCGAGCACAATCCCGCCGCACTGCCGGCCGGCGCGGCGGAGCGCGGCGGCATCCTGCTCTGCCGCACCTCGCCGCTCAGCGACCTGAGCGTCTCCCTGCCTTTTGACCATGACCGCATCCTGCTGGGCGAAATCCGGCGCCGCAACGCCGAAATTGCCGCCATCGAGCCGGTCGGCGAAAACACCGTGCGCCTGATGTTGCGCCTCGCGCCGGACAACGACGGCGGCAGCGTGGCCGAATTCGAGCCCGGCCAGTTCATGGAACTGGAAGTGCCGGGGCAGGCCATCAGGCGCGCCTACTCGCTTGCCAACACGGGCAATTGGGAAGGGCAGCTGGAATTCCTGATCCGCCTCCAGCCCGGCGGGCTTTTCTCCACCTGGCTGCGGGAACAGGCCCATGCCGGTCAGACGCTGATCGTGCACGGCCCCCAAGGCGCCTTCGGCCTGAGCGAAAACGGCCTGAGGCCGCGCTGGTTCGTGGCCGGCGGCACAGGACTGGCGCCCATGCTGTCCATGCTCCGGCGTATGGCCGAGTTTCAGGAACCACATCCGGTCCGGCTCTATTTCGGCGTCAACCGGGTCGAAGAGCTGTTCTGCCTGACGGAGCTGGAGGCGTTAAAGGCGGAGCTGCCTCTGCTCCAGGTGATCTTGTGCGTGTGGAAGCCGAACCAGGACTGGCAGGGCTTTTGCGGCACGCCGGTGGATGCGCTGGCTCAGGACCTGGACGGCCTGAATGCCCGGCCCGATATCTACCTCTGCGGACCGCCCGCCCTGATTGAGGCCGCCGAAGCGGCTGCCCGCACTCAAGGCGTGCCGGTCGAGCAGGTGTTCAGCGAAAGATTCCTGCCGGCTTGATGCTCTGGCATTTAGCTTGTCGTAACTCGCCTCGGGCAGCCGCATCGGCAAAGTATTCGATCGGATTGGCGGAATTGACTTGCGGACTTTTGATATGAAACTCATCTGAGCCAGGCAAGGGCAGTATTTCGCTCCTGCCTGGCGCGGCGGGCGGCATAAAAAAGCAGCCCGTGCATGATATCAGTTACCAGGATACGCCCAGCAACAGAAACATCCCAATCAGCGCAAACTTCAGCGCCCATTGTTCCATGGCGCACTGACCGTAGTCATGGCGCATGATCTCCTCGATCTTGTTGGCGCCGACCTGATCCTGCATATGAATTCTTCTTGTCATGATGGTTCTCCCCCTTTATTTAATCAGTGATGAACGGTAACTGCGCATTTGCCCGACCAGTACGCCCTGAATTTCGACTTGCTCCGGATGATAAGCCATTGCGGCCAGGCTGGCGTTGGCCGGGATCAGCAGCACCTTGTCCGGTGCCTGTTCAATATATTTCAAGGTGACTTCGGTTTTCTCGACCAAGGCTACGACGATTTCGCCGTTGTGGGCATGGCTGCGCTGCTCGATGACCACCCAGTCGCCATCGAAAATGCCGGCCTCGATCATCGAATCGCCTTTGACCTGCAGCACGTAGCAGGGCTTATCGCTTCTCAGGACTTCGGGCACGGCCATGTAATGGACATGTTCGATGGCTTCGATCGGCTTGCCGGCGGCAATCTTGCCGACAAACGGCAGACGCTGCTCGCCCTCATCCTCGTTGCGTTTCGCCTTGATGGTCAGGCGGATGCCGCCTTGCTTCTGGCCTGAAAGCGGTTCCACCAGTCCCGCTTCTATCAAGGCCGAGATATGCTTGTGCAGGGAGCCCCGGGAGGCCATGCCCAGCGCCGCGCAAAGTTCGTCCAGTGTTGGCGGGTACGGAAATTTGTCGGGATTGTTGCGCAGGAAATCAAGGATTTGCCGCTGTCGCCGGGTCAATTGATGCATCGTCGTTCCTTTTTTGTTTTTTGTCAGCTTACCAAAAATGGCCCAAAATGCCAGAAAAAGAGAACAAAAAGAGAACAAAGTGAGAGCCTCTCACTGATTGCATTATGGATCAAGCAGTTATTGGTGCGCTGCCAATGAAGCTGTGAGCTTCGGTCCGCATCCGGTGCTGATTCTGCGATAAATTGCGGTCGCCTGTCCCGACATGTTCTGCCGAGTGGCGGAATTAATTGGCGCAGGCTCGCGCCGATAAGCAAAGGCTCGCTTTATGAAGTCGTGCGGCTATTAAAAAACAGGCAGGAATGGCGCTGTGATCGCCTATTCGCTGGTTTCATCGACCGGTTTATTGTTCATCTCGTCACGCGCCGCCGTGACTGCTTTATGTAGCCGCAGTAGAGCCGATTCAAGCGCCGCGACGTCTTCCGGCGAATAATCATTGAATATCCGGTAGATGAATTCCAGATGTTCGGGGTAAGCCCGCTTGAACAGGGCCACGCCAGCCGCCGTCAGCCGCACGATCTGGCTGCGGCCGTCCGTCTTGGAAGCCATGCGCTCAACCAGTCCTTTATCTTCGAGACGGTTGATGATGCCCGTCAAAGTGCCTTTGGTGATGATGGTCTTCTCGCCCAGCTGTTTGAAGGTCATGCCGGCCGTATTGCCCAGGGTCAGGATGATATCGAACTGGGGCAGCGTCAGATCCAATGTGTGCACATGACAAGCTGCGTAGGCCAAAAAAGTCTGATGCGTCCGCGCCAACTCGCGCAGTACGCTTGGAAATGTTGATGGCGAATTCATAATGTTCAGATACAATATTTGTAGTTAGAACTAAATGGTAACCTTGATTGATAATAACCTCAAGTTTTTTAATGTTTTTGGCTGTTATTTTCTTAAAAAAACTGTGGTTTTTCTCTTCGAAAACAAATCCATTCATTTTTACGGCAAGGCTTGCCAGCCATAAGGCTGAAACTGAGCATTTATCACAGCATTATCGAATGTGTATGCCGGATGCTGCAGAAATCATTTAACCGCATGATAATAAAAGGAAATTTTTTTCATGATCAAGAATGGCGCGCTTGAAAAAAGCGAGATGTTCAAATAAATAATCTGAGTTAGAACAAAATTTGTTCTAATTAGAACAAAATCTGTTAGAATTTTCGCCATGCTTGGTAATCAACATGAGCCGGTTCAGCTCTCTAAGCCTTCTGTTAATCGCCAGGTGAAAAACAAATTATTTATTTACTATGAGGTTTACCCCATGAACGTATTCAACAAATTTCTGACTTCTTCCATTATGGCCGCGGCGCTGGCAACTGCATCATTCAGCGCGTCCGCCGCGAATCCAACGAATGAGGACGTTAAGGCCGCGATCGACAATACGCTGGCGAAAGTTGAAGAGACGATTACGGCTCTGGACAATGGCGCAGACAACGAGAAGCTGGTCGAGATGGTCGGCGATGCCCGCCAATTGCAGAAAGACATCTCCAATAATGCGCTGGACTTAAAGCGCAACCAGGCCAGCGGTGTTTTGAAGAAAGCGCGTACCGAGCTCAAGAACAACGATCTGGCGTCGGCTAAGGTAACATTGGCCGATGCAGCCAACCGCTACAAGGAAATCCAGCAGATCTACGTATCCACTCACTAAGAGTGCCTGCGCCGGCAGGCCGGCGTTTGAAGTGAAGCTGAAACCCTTGTCCGAAAGCCGGGCAAGGGTTTTTTGCTGTCAGGCCGTAAACATCAGAAAGCAGCATAATTATCTCAAGCCGGCTTTTCGCGGGTGGGCGCCGGCCGAAGCCCACCGCAGTGCAGCAAACCCGATGCTGGTCGCCAGCTTTGATAAAGTTGTTAGTGATAGCTATTGTCAATATACTTGTCCAATAACCATAGCTATTGTTTTGATATCTTATGATAGCCAATTAAATCAACAGCTTATATTCTATCTGCTCAGTATGAATGAGTTGACTGTCTTTATGAATTCCAGGGCCGTAATTATGAAAAAACTTTATCTCATTATTACCTTTATCTTGCTCGCGGCTGGTTGTACGTTTCAAAAGCCGGATTATCTGAACATGATCAATGTGACTGAACTAAACCAGATCATGCAGCGCGAGGATATATTCCTGGTGGATGTCCACATACCCGAACAGCCGCATATAAAAGGCACCGACCTTTTTATTCCTTACAACGAAATCGAGAAATACAAAGACAGACTGCCCAAAGACAAAAATACAGCCATCTATCTTTATTGCAAAGGCGGTCCTATGGGAAATGCGGCGGCAAGATCCCTTCATGAATTGGGTTACCGCAACCTATTCAATCTTGAGGGCGGCGCAGAGGCCTGGAAAAAAGCGGGTTTTGCTTTTCAATAAACGGCAAATGCGCCGTTTGGCTCATGTTCGATTCTGGCCGATAAAAGTGGCTTTCGAGAAAGGCTTATCAGTTTTTTGGCATGCGAGGCTATAAGCTGTGCTGATATACAATATTAGAATGTTTTTTAGCTTTTGCCGCACCTTCAACCATGCCCGGAATGATGATTGTCTATTTACTGTGTTTCAGCGCGCTAACCGGAATCCTATATCTCGCCAGCAAAAATAAGAAGCCATTCGGAGTCCGGCAATACATAATTGTATCGGCTTTGGCTTTCGTGAGTCTTCAAAGTTATCCGCTTATCGCCTCAGGGGAAGAGTACGATAGGGATTACCGATACTACGGAGACTACGATAGAGATTACGGAGACTACAGGGATTATAGAGGCTACGATGGAGAGTATGATGGCAGAGAGTATGGCAACGGTTACAGTAGAGACCCCCGTACATATTCCGATAGAGACTACGGCGGGAGTTACAGCAGGGAGTACGGTAGCGCGCCAGCATCGAACGATGCCCGCCCTCCAGTTGGTATAAATGACTTTGAGAGGGAGCTTGTGCAATCGATTTATGCCAGCTGTTATCGCAGTCAGCGCGTATCGGTCGAAAACTACGGCGTACCTGAAAATTTGATCATGGACTACTGTAGCTGTGCCAGCAAGAATATGGTTGGCCGCCTGAGTTATGAAGATTTTAAGTTGCTTGAGAAGATTCAAGGCACGGGAACGCCTCCGCCCCATGAGATCCAGCAAAAAATGGAGTTTGTCGCTATGACGTGCAGGAAGACTTCGATTGATAAAATGCCGCCGAGTGGTTTGGAAACAAGGGGGCGGATGCCCAATTGAAAAGATTACGGGGATAGATAGTTTTCTATCCCCGTAATCTTTTCAGAAAAATCCGGTGTTTATCAGATCCAATTTTGATGACTTAAAGTTAACGTGGCGCTGGCTACCCAAACAGGCTACTCGCTTTCTTCGCTCCGAAAAAGCCGAATCCAGAACACTATCTCAGCGAGCAGCCCCGCAACGAAGAATGCAATAGCGCCCGAGGCGCCCCCGACAGCATACAATACGATTGCCGCCGCAAAACACGAGAAAGTAATGATGTGCCGCATTTGCGCTGCGCTCCTTGGAATGGTCTGTTTATTCATCAAAAATTTCGACACATCTTCTCTGTTTTTTTCATTCAAGGCAAAAAAGCTGTGGCGTCAGGCAAGCATCAGCCGGAAACAGGCAGCGCGGGATAGCACAAAATTATTGCAAATATCTATGACGTGGAGGCGAGGGACGCGCATGCGGTCCCTCTCGGCAGGCGGTTTAGGGATTGCGGCTTTTCAAATAGTCTTCGTTAATACGAGTGGCCCGCTGGACGGCCGGGCGGGCATATAGCCGCTCAACATAAGCTTCAAACAGAGGGCGCTTTTCAATAGTGCCAAACATCATACCCCAGCCAAGCAGCGAGCCAATATACACATCCACGGCAGTAAATTGCTCGCCGCAAATGTACGGTCCAGGCGTTAACGCCTTCTCAAGGGCATCGAGCGTAGCGCTGTAGCTGCCGAACCCGACAAAACCGCTCTTGCCCTCGGGTACTTCCCAACCAAGCGCTTTAGTGGCCGCGGCCTGGTCCAGCGGGCCCGCTCCGAAAAACAGCCATCTGAAATAGCTGGCGCGAGCAGGGTGATCTGACGGAGGGATCAGGTTTTTCTCCGGGAAACGATCCGCAAGATAGACGCAGATGGCCGCAGTTTCCGTGACTAAAGCGCTAGCGTGCTTAAGGGCGGGAACCTTGCCCATAGGATTCACAGCAAGATATTCGTCGCTTTTCATGGCTGGCCCGAACTCTAGCCAGACCGTCTCGTAAGGCAGGCCAACCTCTTCAAGCAGCCAGTGGACAATGCGCCCGCGGGATTGTGGATTTGTATAAAGCACCAGATCGTTCATTATATGATTTCTCCTTAAATGGATGGTTCTAATTCCTAGGTTAAGCGGCATAGAGAGCAAGGTCCGCCTGTACGAACAGTTAGGCCGCCGCAATGCCTTGAGCATTATAATCTCCACGTAGACAGTGGGCCATACTCTACGCATCCAGCAAAAGATACGATCAGGCATGCCGACAACAGATACTGATACGCGATGAAAAACGGCTTGTTTATATTCTTACGGAGCCCCGCAGGATTTGAGGTTAACCTCAAGACAATATGGATCAGCACAAGATCAGTGCTAGTCAGATCCGCTAATGGTCTATCATCATTTGCGAAAATCCGGGTTCAAGACAACCACCGTTCAATTTGCATTTCTGAATAGCAGTGTGCCGGCAGAAAGCAGCCAGTCAAATTACATGGAAGCACTTCGCTCAAGATTGCTTCAGCGTCAGTAATTATCCAATAGTAATAGCACGGATAGAAATTCAGTTAAAAAAAGGAACAATAGCCGCTCAAACAGAGGAAATCCAACCTGGTACAACATCGATAATGAATTATCGCGTCGACCTGGATTGCCAATCAGATGCCTGACGGCATTCAGCTTCGCCCCTAACAGAAAGGAGACCCCCCATGTTTACTCATCGAGCTAAAAAGCACGAGAATTCCTTCGTATCGGCTGCTCTCGCCGTGGTTTTCACTGTCTTTTTACCGCAGCCGGTCCACGCCGACTCTGTCACACCACCGCCCGTGCCTGCCGATATTCAGGTGCCGGCAGGAAACAAAGCATTTCTGGTGGGCCATGCCGAAGGCACTCAGGATTACATTTGCCTGCCTTCAGGCTCTGGTTTTGCCTGGACATTCTTCGGGCCGCAGGCCACCCTGTTCAATGACAACGATAAGCAAATCATCACCCACTTCCTCAGTCCGAATCCGTTTGAGGCTGATGCGTCCCGCGTCACGTGGCAGCAGTCACAGGATACAAGCACCGTATGGGGCGCGGGGATCGCTTCTTCTTCCGACCCCGACTTCGTCCAGCCGGGCGCCATTCCCTGGCTCCTGGTTCAGGTGGTTGGCGCGCAGGACGGGCCTACCGGTGGAGGCAAGCTGACAGAGACCACCTTCATCCAGCGGCTGAACACTTCCGGAGGGACCGCGCCATCGGCAGGCTGTGACTTGTCGACGGACATCGGCAAGAAGGCACTGGTACGTTACACGGCTGACTATTTCTTCTACAAGCAAGACGACTAGGATCAAATTCGCATGACCCCAGGCTCTCCTGGCCAAGTCATGCCTGACGCCGGCCGGCACGCGATAACCTGATCTGCGATGCTAGGCGTCAGGCAGCGCTCATCATCAACATCAACAAAAAACAGGAAGAATCATGTTAACTGAACCAACCCCAAAATATGTGAAATGCTTCGTATCAGCCGCTCTTGCCGTGACGCTCGCAGGCTTGTTCACCGCTCCTCCAGCCTTCGCGAGGATTGCTGCCAACACCATTGACTCCCAAGCTATCGTGACCGATAACGGCCACCATATCATTGTGACCGGGCCGATTGCATGCGCGGAGAGCGAGCGGGCGTTTCTGCGGATAACGGTGACGCAGCGTGAAACGGGGGCCGTGGCTGAGGGTAGCACCCGCATCACTTGCACTGGCGACGCCCAGCAATGGGAAATCCATGCCTCGGTCCAAAATCAGGCGGTCTTTGAGGAAGGGCCAGCCACCGCTGTGGCTTTAGCGCACACAACCGATCGCGGTGATATTACCGATGCGCATCAGTGGCTAGTTGATATTACGCTGGCAGGAGAATAAAGCAGAGCCCGCCAATCAGAACTATGATGCCTGACTACGGCATGGGGCGGATGCTTCTGGCGTTGCTTTCTCATGCTGAGCCTCTTCCGGGATTAAATGGCCGTTTACACGAGGTTGGCGACTGCCGGTTTTTGGCCAAGCGTGATAATGGACTTTCTCAGGCTGTAACTGCCTTCAAGCTTTGGCAAAAATAGCCGGAAGATCATGCGCCTTTTCGGTCTTCCCGAAGCGCATCATGAGCCATGAAAATAAAAAAAGCAGGTGAGGCATTGCGTCGCACCTGCCGGGATCGAGCTAACATCCGGAAGGGGTGTTTCAGGCTTTTACCTCACTCGGTCCGCAGCGCCTCCAGCGGCTCCAGCCGGGCCGCTTTCATGGCCGGGGCCACGCCGGCGATGACGCCGATCATCAGGGATACCAGGAACGCCGCCGCGGCATAGGTCCAGGCCAGTTGCACCGGCAAGGCGGGCAGGGCGGCCGCGATAAGCTGCACCGCGGCGATGCCGGCCAGCACGCCGACCAGTCCGCCGGTCGCGCTCAACGCCAGCGCCTCGGCCAGAAACAGCCGGAAGATCGTGCGCCGCTCCGCGCCGATGGCCCGCAGCAGGCCAATTTCCGAAGTCCTTTCCGACACCGCGATGGTCATGATGGTCAGGATGCCGACCGAGCCGACCAGCAGCGAGATGCTGCCCAGCGCCGCCACGGCCAGGGTCAGGATATTCAGGATCGAATCCATCTTTTCCAGCATCTGGTTCTGGGTCACGATCGTGAAATCCTCCAGGCCGTGCCGTGCGATCAGCAGCCTTTTAATGGCTTTTTCCAGACGCGCGACCGGGGCATCGCTTTCATAAAGAATGTCGATTTCCATGAGGCTTTCGCGATCGAACAGCGCCAGCGCCTTGGCGGCCGGAATGTAAAGCGTGTCGTCCATGTCAAAGCCCAGCAGCTGGCCCTTGCTTTCCATGACGCCGATCACGAGATAGCGGTCGGTGCCGACGCGGATGCGCTGGCCTAGCGGACTGCCCGTGCCGAACAGTTCCCGCGCCAGCTTATGGCCGAGGACGGCCAGTGCGCGTGGGTTATCCTGCTCGCCGGCAGGCAGGAAACTGCCCAAGGCGACCTTGATCCGCCAGACCATTGGCACGGCCGAGCCGACGCCCAGCACATTCGTGCGCCGCTGTTTGTTGCCGGCTTCGACGCGGGCGTTGCCCTGCACGAGCGGCGAGACGGCAAGCACGTCGTCCAGCCGCTCCAGGCTGCCGGCATCGGCCAGCGACAAGGGGCGCACGGTGCTGATCGTGGCGCCGGACAGGCCGAAAGTCGTGGTCCTGCCGGGAAAGACGGCGATCAGGTTCGTGCCGAACTGGGTAAATTCGCTCAGCACGAAGGCATGGATGCCGCGGCCGATCGAGGTCAGTATCACGACCGCAGCGATGCCGATGATCAGCCCTAAGGCAGTCAGGCCCGAACGCAGCTTGTGGCTGATGACGGTCCGGTACGACAAGGCGATCAGGTCGACAGTGCGCATCGTTACCTCCTCGCCAGGGCGGCCACGGGGTCGAGGCGTGCGGCCTTCCGGGCCGGCAACACGCCGAATACGAGTCCCGTGAACAGGGACACGCCCAGCGCCGCCAGCAGCGCCCAGACCGGCAGGATGAACGGGAAGTTGGGATACAGCGCCTGCAGCACCCACAGCGTGACGCGGCCCAGCACGACGCCCAGGACCGCGCCGGCCAGCGACAGCAGCGCCGCTTCGGTCAGAAACAGCGCGATCAGCTGGCGTTTTGTGGCGCCTAGCGCTTTCAGCAGACCGATTTCGGCCGTCCGCTGCGTGACGCTGACCAGCATGACATTCATGACCAGCACGCCGGCCACGGCCAGGCTGATGCCGGCGATGCTGGCCACGGTCAGGGTCAGTGCGGTCAGTATCTTGTCGAACGTGCTGACGACGCTGTCCTGCGTGATCAGTGTGATATCGTCCTCGCCTTCGTGCCGGGCCTTGATGATGGTTCTGATGTCCTCGGCGGCCTGAACCATGGCCTCCTTGGATTTAGTCTCGACCAGAATCCGGAACAGCGAGCTGGTATCGAACAGCGCCTGCGCCGAGGCGACCGGAATGATGACGATTTCATCGAAATCGGTGCCGATGGACTGGCCTTCCGAGGCCAGCACGCCGACCACGCGGAAACGGCGGTCGTTGATGCGCAGCCATTCGCCGACCGCTGGCTTGCTGGGGAACAGTTGTTCGCGTATGGTCTGGCCGATCACGCAGACCGACATGGCTTTGTCGGGTTCCGCCTCCGGCAGGAAGCGGCCCTGCGCCATGCTCAGATGGCGCACGCGGATCAGGGCATGCGTCGAACCGAGGATATTGGTTTCGCGCTCCAGGCCTTCCGCCGAAACCGGCGCGGAACCGACCGTTACCGGCGCGATGGCGGCCACATGGGGGCTCCTGAGTAGGGCATAGGCATCGTCCAGCGTCAGGTCGCGGGGCGTCTCGCCGAACATCGGCGGCGCAGCGCCCGTCGTTTCGGTGCGTCCCGGCAGCACGATGACCAGATGCGTGCCCAGCGATTCGAACTCATTGATGATATAAAGGCGGGCGCTTTCGCCCAAGGCCGTCAGCACCGTCACGGAAGCCACGCCGATGCTCATGGCCAGGATAATCAATATGGCGCGCAGGCGTTGCGCTCGGATCGCGCCAAAAGCATGAATTAAGGTGTCTTTGAAAAACATGGGCTAACTCCTGTGGCCTTGGCCGTCCGCGCACAGACATGAACGGCCAATCAGGAGTAGCCTAACCGAACTGCGGCCGGTTAAAAAGTGATTTTGCCGTAAACGGTCGCGTAGGCGGCGTTATCGCGCAGTTTTTTGTAGACGACCTGCGGATACCAGGTGCCTGAGGTCGACGGCAGCGCCACGATCAGGTCGGCGCGCTGGCCCGGCGAGATGTCGAGGCTGGTCACGGTCTTCGGCGTCGGCAAGGCCCGGCCGTCGCGGATATAGACCGTGAACGGCTTCAGGTTGCCGCCCGTGTCCTTGATCTGGAACGTGGAATTGGTCGAATGCATGCCGACCAGGCGCAGCGCCACTTTCTTGTTTTTGGCCGCGGCCAAGGTCATGGCCGGCGCGCCAGTGGTTTTGCCTTCCTTGCCGGACAGCAGGAAATACTGAGGGTTGTAGTCGGCGAACACGGTCGAATCGCCCGTGGCGGTGTGATAAGCCGGGTCTACCGTGCTTAACACATAAACCTGCGAGTAATCATAGGCTGTGGCCGCATCCTGATTCAGCCGATTCATGAAGTTGCCGGACCCGTCGCGCGGGCGCACGATGATGGCGCTGTACATGCCCATTTCCAGATGCTTGACCGTATGCACGTGGCAATGGTACGGATAGCTGCCTTCATGGCCGGCCGACGGCGCCCAGGTATAGGTGTCGCCGGTGACGCGATTGCCGTTGGTTTCCGGCACGCCGTCCTCATCGGTCTGCACGTCGGCGCCGTGCAGATGGACGGTATGACCATTGTACGGGGACATTTCTTGCGGCGTCATCATGTTCACGTTCAGCGTCAGGTTCAACGTGTCGCCGGCGCCGATTTCAATAACCGGGCCCGGCACGGTGCCGCCGCCCATCATGCCGCCACCGCCCATGCCGCCGCTGCAGTCATAGTAGCCCCAGAACCTGACCGATTGGCCGCTCAGGGTCTTGCTCAAGGAACCGACGCAGAGGCTTTTGTTGATGGTCGCCGCTGATACAGGGGATGCAGCCAGGCCCAGAGCGCTTAATAATAAAATAGGTGCTGTTTTTTTCATGGCTTTCCTCCTGGCTTAGTGCATCATGATCATGGTGGCGCCGCCGTTCAGGTACACGCCGTTGGCGGTCTCGGCCTGGGCGGTATGGACATGCATCGGGTATTCGCCATACTGGTTGACGGTATAGAGCACTTCGGCCACGCTCATCGGCGGCACATTGATCGTATCCCACTGTTCAAACGGCGTCGGCTGGCGTACGCCGCTGACATTGATGACTTCAAAGTGGTTGCCGTGGAAATGCAGGGAATGGCTGAACTGGCCGGCGTTGACGATGCGCACCAGCGTTACTTCATCCATCATGCCCATGATCATGGTGTTGTGGTCCATCATGGCATCGAAACCGCCCAGGCCGTTGAGCATGAAGTAATTGGGCTTGTAGACGGCCGTATCGACGTTGCCGCCGGTTGAGGCCACGTCGTTCCAGCGCGGCTTGTCCATATCGCTGATGACCCAGATCCGCTCATGGTCATAAGCGGGGCCGCCGGTCCAGGCGGTATTGCTATTGTCGGCCGGGCGCACGATCAGGGCGCCGTGCAGGCCCATTTCGCGATTGATATTGTTGTTCAGCGTGTCGCTGTAGAGGTAGCTGCCTGCTGTCGGCGCGGTAAACGAATAAATTTTGCTGCCGTTGGCGGCGATAGAATTGGTATCGGTCGTGACGTTCTGTACGACGAAATTGTGCGGCGCATTGCGGTGGTTGTAGACGGTCACGTTGACGGTGTCGCCTTCATTGACGGTCAAAGTCGGTGCCGGCACGGCCGGCAGGCCGGCTGACTCGCCGTAGCCCCATATCGACAGGGTCGTGCCGCCCGCGCCGGTAATGGTCAAATCGCCGTCGTCGATGTGCAGCGTAAAGTTGCGCTCGGCGGCATCAGCCGCGCTGTGCCCGAGCAGCAATAAAACAGTTAAACCGAGCTTTTTCAGCATGCTTGTCCTTCCTTATTTTTGTAATTATAAAATTACAACTAAGGGCAATAAGCGTGCCTGCTGAATATGTTAATAAAAACAATGGATTAGAGATTGAGCATTGTCTGTCTTAAAAAAACTGTGTCATATGCCGCAGTTTTAGTGTGGCATATGACACAGTCGATACTATGAATGCACCTGCAAAAACAGGGCAAGGATTACATGCGGTCGCGTCTCATGACCAGCGCCGGCCCGCCCTGAGTGGCGGCATAACGCTGCTTGATGGCCTGCGCCAGCTGATGCACGGCCATGGCATACTTGTCGCTGTTGTTGTAACGCTTGATCACCTTGAAATTGGGATAAACCTGCCAGAACTCATTGCCTTCATAAGTGCTCAGGGCAATGGTCGAGGCGCTGTTGCGGCCATGAGCCTGATGCGCGACGGGTTTGCTGGGCTGCCAGCCGCTGCGCGAGAAATAGTGCGCGACGCTGCCGATCGCATCATGCTGATTCCACAGATTGCGCACGCCGTTGTTATCGAAATCGACAGCCAGGCGGCGGAAGCTGCTCGGCATGAACTGTCCAAGGCCCATGGCTCCGGCCCAGGAACCGACCGGCTCAAAAGGTTCGAAGCCTTCCTCGCGCGTCATGAGCAGGAAGTTCTCCAGTTCCGTGGCAAAAAACGAGGCGCGTCTCTCGGTATCGAACGCCAAAGTAGCCAGGGCATTGAAAATGCAGGTCTTGCCGATGTTGCGGCCGAAGTAGGTCTCGACGCCGATGATCGCGACGATATATTCGGGATCGACGCCATAAGTGGCGCTGGCTCTCTGGATCACGTCGGCATTTTCAGCCCAGAACTCGGCGCCATGGGCGATATGCTCACTGGTCAAAAATTTGCTGCGGTAGCGCGACCAGCTGCCCGGTTTCGGGATACTGGGGCCGGAGCTGGGACCTTTCTGGGCATTTTCAAGGCGGATCACGGAATCCAAGCGTGTGGCCTGCGAGAACAGGGCGTTCAGATACTTTTCCGAGAAACCGTGTTTTTGCACCATGTGCCGGATAAAGGTATGCACGGGTTGGGAGTAGGCATAAATCCCGGTCAATGCATCGGCTGAATGGACAAGGGAGGACGTGGATTTTCGGTAGGGTTGAAGCGGCGGGATTGTGTTTTTTCCCGTTGTATTAGGCTGGGATGGAACCCGGTTCTGCGGCTTCATAGAGCCCAGCGTATCGGAGCGGTAATTCTCCGTATCACTGGCACAGCCGACGAGCAGCAAGGTCAAGGCCAGTTTGGCTGCCCTTTTATAAACTACATTTGTTATTAGCATGATTTTGTCTTCTTATTGATTAGCGGTCCCCATTAAAAGAGCACCATTACATCCATACGGCACGGAAAATCCGTCCCGGCTCCAATTAACAGAGATAGGCCTGCGCTAACGCAGCTTGATCCCTAAGCTAATTATTGGCTATTTCATCGTTATTGTTAAGCCCGCGCTGCAAAAAAACACCCGCTCGCAGTGCTGCCCGATTAATTGCGCAGCCTTGCCTGACAGGTCCGCAAACCGCCGCGCCAAAGGGTTGTCGGGAATGATGCCGAGCCCGACTTCATTGTGCACCAGCACCATATCGCACGGCAGTTTCAGCACCGCTTCCAGTTCGTTCAGGATATCGGCCTCGCGGTATTCGTGATGCAGCATGTTGTTGAGCCACATCGATACGCATTCGATCAGAACGGGCTTGCGGCAATCCTTCAGTATCTCGAACAGCCTGACGGGTTCTTCCAGCGTGTCAAAAAAATCCTGTCGGCGCTGTTGGTGAATGGCGATGCGTGCTCGCATCTCGTCGTCGAAAAATTCGGTCGTGGCCAGATAGTAAGGCTTGAGGCCATCGGCCTGCTGCAATATATAGGTTTCGGCCAGTCGGGATTTGCCGCTTTTGACTCCGCCTACGAACAGCGTCTTCATGTCAGCAAGGCTCCCGCTATCAGGATTCCCAGCACGATAAAATTAATGCCCGTTTTCATGTTTAATGCCTGTTTCAGTGTTGTTTGGTTGACCGGGTTGATGGCAGAGCCCAATACCGGCTTGTGCTTGATGCGGCCATGATAGCTGGCGTCGCCCCCTAGCGCCACACCTAATGCGCCGGCCATGGCCGCGATCGGGAAACCGGCATTGGGGCTTTCGAGCTTGCCGCCGTCGCGCCGGCAACATTGCCAGGCGCGCTTTTTGTCATCGGCCAGCGCAATGATCAGCAGCGCCGTCAGTCGGGCCGGCAGGTAATTGGCGATATCGTCCAGCCGGGCTGCCACCTTGCCGAAGTAAAAATAGCGCTCGGTCTTGTAGCCGATCATCGAATCCATCGTATTGATGGCTTTATAGACGGCGATGCCGGGCAGCCCGAACAGGACCAGATAAAACAGCGGCGCGATGACGCCGTCGCTGAGGTTTTCGGCCCAGGTTTCCAGCGCGGCTTTATGGACTTCCGTTTCGGTCATGGCCTGCGTATCGCGGCTGACCAGATAGCTCAACGCCTGCCTGGGGTTCTCGGCCGTCAGCAGGCCGGCAACGCTGGCGTGCAGCATGTGCATGGCCAGGCCGGTCGAGGCCAGCACGGCCAATATCGGCAAAGACAGCCAGACTGGCAGCCCGCCGGCCAGGTTAGCCAGCGTGACGGCTATCGACAGCGTCAGCGCCAGCAGGCCGAGCACGAGCAGGGCGCCGGTCATGATGCGGCCTTGGTAAAACCGCCGCTCGAAGGCCGAAATGAAATCGCCCATCCACATCACAGGATGCTTGCCGGGCAGCTCGCCGATGGCCAGATCGAGCAGATAGGCCAGTAACGCCAGTTCAAAATACATCGGTCAGCCCTGCATAAATGTAGGGTACGCACCGCGTACCCTTTTCAAAGTCCCAAAAGGTACGCGGTGCGTACCCTACACAACGGATTTTTATAGCCATATCAATCCTGCAACGCCGCCAGAATCGCCGCTATATCCAGTTGCTGCGCGACCATGTCGGCAAAGCCCTGTATTTCAGCTTCGCGGTAGGCTTCATAGTTGTAGCCCCGGTAGGCCGGACTGATGGCTTTGAGATAAGCAGTGCGAAAGTCGTCATTATCGAAAATGCCGTGCACATGGGTGCCGGCGACATTTTCCTGCCGATGCGCCAAAGGATAATTGGCCATGCGCCCACAATGAATCTCATAGCCCTTGATGGCCGGGCATGAAAACAGATCGTATTGCCCGCGCTTCAGTATTTTCGGGGTTTTATAGACCACCGTATCATCGAACAGTCCCAGGCCTGTTTCGCTGCCGGCAATTTCATGCTCAAGGGCATCGGGATCATGCAATGTCTTGCAGAACATCTGATAGCCGCCGCAGATGCCGAACACCGGTTTTTTAAGCCGCCGGATCTCATCGAACAAGCCCTGGGCTTTCAGCCAGTGCAGGTCGCGGATCACGGTCTTGCTGCCCGGCAGCAGCACTATGTCGAACTCGGCCAGCGGCCGGTAGGCTTGGATCAGTTCCACATGCACCTCGGCATCGGCCATCAGCGCATCGAGATCGTTGTAGTTTGCCAGGCCCGGATAGGCGATCACGGCGGCGCGGATTTTGACATCGTTCAGTCGCTGCCGGTAATTCTGCAGCGACTGCGAGTCTTCCATGTCGATATTCAAAGGGTGGAAAGGCAGTACGCCCAGCACGGGCACGCCGAAACGCTCGCGGATGATCTTCTCGCCCTCGTCAAAAAAGCGCCGGTCGCCGCGGAATTTGTTGACAACGACGCCGATCAGATTGGCGCGCATGACCGGGTCCATCAGCGCCAGCGTGCCATAAATCGACGCGAAAACGCCGCCGCGCTCGATGTCCGCGACCAGAATGTTTTTGGTGTTGAAGGTCTTGGCGATGAAGGTGTTCGACAGATCCTTGTGCAGCAGATTCAGCTCCACGGGCGAGCCCGCGCCTTCGGCGACAATCAGGTCATAGGACTGCTGCAAAGTCGAAAACGCCTGCCGAACCTGCTGTTTCAGATTGTCGATCTCATCGTAATAGGCGGCGATCGACTCGTTTTTGTAAACCTGGCCGTTGACGACGACCTGCACGCAGCCGTTGCCGTGCGACTTGAGCAGCACCGGATTGAACAGCACGCTGGGCTCGACGCGCGCGGCCTCGGCCTGCAGGCATTGGGCACGCGAAATCTCGCCGCCTTCCTGCGTGACGGCCGAATTGTTCGAGACGTTCTGCGCCTTGAATGGCGCGACGCGCAGACCGCGGTCGGCAAAAATGCGGCACAGGGCCGTGACCAGCGTGGTCTTGCCGGCATCCGAACTGGTGCCGAAAACTGCTAAGGGTTTCATTTCAATAATCGCCTAAGGGTTTTTATTCACCACGAAGGACATAGAGAACACGAAGTTTATATTTTCTTCGTGTCCTTCGTGATCTTCGTGGTGAAAGTTAAAGATCAGAATTTATCGCCTTCAAACGGCGCGCAAGCTCGGCAATGGCTTGTCCGTCCTTGACGGCAAAGCGCACATGGCGGCGGGTCAGCCCGGCAAAATTATCGCAGACGCGGATCAAAAGGCGCGACGGCGCGAGCTTTTCCTGTAATTGATAGCCGTCCATACTGGCCAACTCCGCTAGCAGGAAATTGGCTTGTCCGTCATAAATCTGCCGGAACAGGCCGCAATCCGACAGGGCCTGATGCAACTGCTCGCGCAGTTGGCGGGTCTGCCGGCGAGTCTGTCCGATAAAGGCCGTATTGGCCAGCGCCTGCTGCATGTAAGCCATATCGAGGCTGGACAGCTTCCAGGCCGGCTCCAGGCCTTTCAGCGCTTTGATCGCCGGGCTTGCCGCCATGACAAAGCCGATGCGAATGCCGGCACAGCCGTAAAACTTGCTCAGCGACTTGATCAGGTAGAGCTTGTCGTAATCTGCGATATAGTCGGCGATTGATTCAGCCTCGCAGAAATCCAGAAACGACTCATCGATGATAACCGTACAGTCGGCGGCCTGCCATTTGGCCAGCCAGTCCTTCAGATCATAAAGACGCCCATCCGGCGTCGACGGATTCACGAAAATGATCGTGCTGCCTCTGGGAATCTCGGCATTCGGATTGGCAAGTCGATCGACACTATGCAGCCGGCAGCCGAGTTCGCCGGCGATATGCGCATATTCGCCATAAAGCGGCGCGTACAGCACCAGATCGTCGGGCTTTAGAAAGCGCAGCAAGGCAAAAATGGCCGCGCTGGCGCCGTTGAAGACTTCGATGTCAGCGCCGGACGGACAAGGATAGCGCTGTTTCAGTGCTTGTTTCAGCTGGCTGTAATGCGGATCGGCATAGGGACCGAGCTGAACCTGCAGCAGACAGTCCAGCGTGACCGCTTGTTGCGGATTGATGTTGGCCGAGAAATCCAGCACCTGCTCAGGCAGGCAGCCCAGACTTTGGGCAAATTGGTAAATATTGCCGCCGTGCTTCATTAATAAACTGATGTCATGCAATGGTTAAAAATTTTACCACGAAGGTTATGAAGCGTAGATACCGTCTTGTTGCCCATTATGCAAGCGCAAAATTGGGGTCGAAAGGTTTATTCGATTTCAGGATGGCAAAGGCGATATGGACGAGTTTGCGCATTGAAGCACAGGCGATGGCCATGTCATTCTTGCCGCGTGCAGCCAAGCGTTCGCGGAAAAGGCGGATGACGGGATTGTGTCTTCCCGCGACCACGGCGGGCATGTATAGCTTCGCGCGCAACATCGGATCACCCATCTTGGAAATGCGGGTTTTGCCTTTCCACTTGCCGGATTCGTTCAAGGCGGGATTGAGTCCAGCAAAGGCGACAGCTTGCTTGGCGGTGGTGAAGCCGTAGTGATCGCTCAAAGCGACCATGAGGTGGGCAGAGGAGGCTTCGCCGATGCCAGGAATCGTTTCCAGCAAAGCGCGCCGGTGCCTGAGATCAGGGTCTTGATCGATAAGACGTTGAACGCGTTCGCGTGTGGTTTTAAGCGCCTGCTCCAGATGTGCCAAGACGGCTCTGATGGATTCGGCAATCGTGGGGTCAGCCGTATCCAGTCTGTTTTTCTCCATTTGCTGCATTTCCAGCAGGTCTTCGATCCGGCGTAATAAGGCTTGCAGTTCGCGGATATTGGCAGGTGGCGGCGTCCACAAAGGCGGTTTCTTTTCCTGGGCATACCGGGCGATCAGCTTGGCGTCAGCCTTGTCGGTCTTGATTCGGCTCAATTCGCTCTTGGCGAATCCCTTGATTCTGGCAGGATTGACGACAGCCACCGGATAGCCTGATTGGGCCAGGCATTCGGCCAGAGGGATGCTGTAGGCGCCAGTCGCTTCCATGCAAACCGAGGGCTTGACGCCGCCGAACGTCGTCAGCCAGACGATCAAAGCGGCAAAACCTTCCGGCGTGTTGTCGAATTTTTTATGCTTGTATTTGCCGTTCTCCAGGCGGGCAACATCGAATTTATGCTTGGCAATATCCACACCAACCGTCACTTGGGACATCTTTAAACACTCCAAAAAACTATATAAAATCAATAAGATCAATTTTAAGGCATACGCCTGGTTCAGCCTTAGATCATACAGGCTCTCCCGGCGAAACGGGGGCCTACGCATACCGTACGAACTTATGAGGCGGATGAGGGAAACGGAGAGCGAAATCTACGCAGCAGGCTCGAAGCCTCAGGGTACGCCCGGCTTCTCCGCTTCCCGCCCGGTGATCAGCCGGGGATTTTATCCCTAATTGGGTAAAATCGAGATATAAGGGTACGCACCGCGTACCTTTTGAGAGTCTGGTGCGTCAAAAAAAAAATTGAGAATGGTACGCGGTGCGTACCCTACAAAGCTTGCTTATAAGTTGATGTAGTCAATATAAGTATATTCATCGCTGTGCCGCAGTTTATGCACGGAGCCGGCATCGATGCGCAACTGAAACGAGTTGGCCAGCGGTATATTCAGGGCGCGCGCCAGCAAGGCGCGAATCACGCCCGCATGGGTGATGACCAGCACCTGTTCAGCCTTGACGACGGACAGATCCTGCCAGAAACTGCCCGCGCGCGCGTACAGGTCTTCGAAATTCTCGCCGTTGGGCGGTGCGGCCTTCACAAAATCATTGGTCCAGTTCTGCATGGCATCGGGGTCGATATCGTCGAAGCGCAGCCCTTCCCAGTCGCCGAAATGCAGCTCCTTCAGGCGCGCATCGGTGGTCACGGTTGTCGAGAAAGTCTTGGCCAGCTCCAGGCAGCGCGTCAGCGGGCTGCTGAACACTTTGCAATCGGCATCGAATTCGGGCAGCTTGTCATGCAGATCCTGGGCTTCGTCGTTAAAACTGTCGGCCAGGCCGACATCGCTGTGGCCATAGCAAAGCCCCGGGTCCGCGGCGGTGTTGGTGTGGCGAATCAGATAAATGTCCATAAAGTACTCATACTTAAATAAAAAATGGTTTCAGCGAGCTGCTGGCTGGCGCCGAGGCAATCGCCGGTGTAGCCGCCGATACGGCGGTAAAAGTAACGGCCCAGCAGCCCGTTGGCGGCCAGCACGGGCAGGATCGCCAGCCAGCAGATGGCCGGCAGCAATAATAAAGGCAATAAAGCCAGGCTCCCGGCAAACAGCAGATTGCTGCCAGAGAGCCTGAAAACGGCGGCGCCGGCCTTGCTGTCGTCGATGCGCGCGTAATCGTAACGGCGCATGATCAGCAAGGGCGGCAGCCGACTGAAGCTGTGCCCAGACAGCAAAAGCCAAGGCACGGCCGCTGCCGGCAGCGCGCCAAGCAGGCTGATCTTCAGCGACAGCAGCAGCAACAGGCCGAGCGCGCCATAGGTACCGGTCCTCGGGTCTTTCATGATCTCCAGGATACGCTGTTTGTCGAAGCCCGCGCCGAAGCCGTCGCAGACATCGGCGAAGCCGTCTTCATGGAAGGCGCCCGTAACAAAAATGCCCGCAACAAGGGCCACGATGGCTGCTGTCTGCTGCGGCCACAGCCAATCGGCCAGATAAAAACTCAATGCAGACAGGCCGCCGACCAGCCAGCCGACTAGCGGCAGATAAACTGCGGCTTCAGGCAGCCGTTTGTAATCCAGCGCTTGGGGCGCGGGCAGGCGCGTGTAGAAACCGAGGGCCAGCAGGAAAAGTCTTGGATGGGGCATGACTGTCTTTCAGGCTGTCCAGTCTTCGGTAGATAAATCTGCAAAAACAGTTTGGATATCGGTAAAAATTTTGTCGGCGCTGACCAGCATGCAGTTTTCCGTGATTGCGGTCGAGATCATCATCAAGTCTATATTGTGTTTTTTAAGATTCTCTTGATTGAGGTTACGCAAATCCTTGATGGATTTTTTCAACAGACCGAAAAGCTCAGCTCCTTGGGGGGTTAAGGGTAAGCAGCAAAAATCTTTTTGCACTTGAATGATTTTTTGCCGGATACGGACTTTTTTACTTTCCGGCGCATTGGCGAAACCATATTCAAATTCATAGAGCGACAGTATCGAAAAACAGACTTTGTCGGCATCGGTGAGCGTCGACAGGCGCTGCAGAATTTTAGGGTGCGCCGGGGCCGAGGCGTTATAAAGGTCTGAAAGTGTATTGGAGTCGAGTAAATAATTCATTCGGACTTAAAGGCAAAATCTTGCTTGAATTCTTCCATATCCTGCTTGAATTGCTCGGTATGCTCTTCCAGATCAATAGGGTTTTCGGCAATGCGCTCGGCAAGTTGGGCCCATTTTGATGGTTTTTGCCGTGCTTCCAGAGCGCGACGGATGGCTTCATAAATGAATTGGTCAGGATTCGGTAAATGGTTGATTTCTTCAACCATTTCATGGGGTAAATTGATAATGTGCTGCATGGCTTTATGCTCCGGTTACGCAATTGTATAGTCGATGGTCAATAGGATGCGAAACTCAGAAAGGAATTCACTGCCAGATTAACCTATTGATGGAACTTATTAAAGTTTCCGTTGCGTATTAATTATTTTTAATGATCGACCCCGGCCTCATCAAATGAAGCCATTTCATTCAGCATCAGTACGGCTGATTGCAGCAGAGGGAAGGCCAGGGCAATGCCGGAACCTTCGCCGAGCCGCAGATCCAGATTGATGAGCGCCCGGGCATTGAAATGCTTCAGCAGCGCCTGATGGCCCTGTTCGCGCGAGACATGGCTGAACACGCAATAATCGAGCACCTCGGGATGCAGCCGACTGGCCACGAGCAGGGCGCTGCTGGCGATAAAGCCGTCTACCGGGATCAGCATGCCCAGTTCGGCCGCTTTCAGGTAGGCCCCCGACATCATGGCGATCTCAAAGCCGCCGAATGTGGCCAGTACGGCTAACGGTTCGGTGATGTCCGGATACCGCTCCAGCGCCTGCTGCAGTACGGAAACTTTATTGCACAACTGCTCATCGTTCAGGCCTGTGCCGCGGCCTACGCATTGCGCCAACGGTACGCCTGTCAAAACATGCATGAGCACCGCGGCGGACGAGGTGTTGCCGATGCCCATTTCGCCAAAGCCGATGCAGTTGCAGCCGAGCTTGTGCTGTCTTGACACAATCTCCGCGCCCGTTTGCAGCGCTTCCAGGCATTGCTGTTCGGTCATGGCAGGTTCGGTCAGAAAATTGCACGTCCCTCTGGCGATTTTAGCGCTAATCAGTGACGGATGGCTGTCCAGATCGGCATTGACGCCGGCATCGACGACCAGCAGCGCCATGCCGTGCTGGCGCGCGAACACGCTGATTGCCGCACCGCCGGCCAGGAAATTGGCGACCATTTGCGCGGTCACGGCCTGCGGATAGGCGCTGACGCCGGCTTCGGCAATGCCATGATCGCCCGCGAAAATGATGAGGCAGGGCTTGTTCAGGCGGGGCGTCAGGCTGTTCTGGATCAGGCCGATCTGCAGCGCCAATGTTTCGAGATGGCCCAGCGCGCCCAGCGGCTTGGTCTTCTGGTCGATTTTATGCAGCAGGGCTGGGCGAAGCGCTGGCGAGAGCGGGGCGATGGAAAAATTTAGCGGCACGGTGTATTCCAGGTATTTTCAAACAATAAAGTGTCCAGGTCTTTGCGTTCGGCCCAGTGCGCCTGTTCCAGCATCGGCTTGTCGTAGAACTCGGCGACGTGGCCCAGGCACAGGATCGCTACGGGCTGGCTGTCTTCGGGCATCTTCAGCAGAGTCTTTACAGGCTCGGGCTCGAACATGGACACCCAGCCCAGCCCCAGGCCTTCCGCCCTGGCCGCCAGCCACAGGTTCTGTATCGCGCAGGCTAGTGACGCCAGATCCATGTCCGGCAGCGTGCGCCGGCCGAAAACGTATTGCCCGCGCCGCTCGCACAAGGCGGCCACCATCAGGACCGCGCATTCGCGTATGCCTTCCACTTTCAGCTTCATGAATTCGTCTTCGCGCTCGCCCAAAGCTTGGGCCGTATTGATGCGTTCCTGCTCGACCAGCGCGTGCAGCGCTAGGCGCAGATCGGGAACGCTGATGCGTACAAATCGCCAAGGCTGCATGAAGCCGACGCTGGGTGCATGATGCGCGGCCTGCAGCAGGCGCTTCAGGACTTCGGGATCGACCGGGTCGGGCAGGAAGTGGCGCATATCGCGGCGCTCGTAGATGGCGCGGTAGACGGCGGAGATTTCGTCGTCGGTGTAACGGTGTCGGGTCATGGTACTAATTAAATTTAAGCGCCGGATGTGGGGCGGCTTCGCCTGAAGCGCCTACTGTTGGCAGGCGCCTATTATCGCCCAGAATACATGGATGAGTCTAAATAACTAGAAAGTTTTTGTAGGGTACGCATCGCGTACCTTTTTCAAACTATTGATTTATTGCGGCTTTGAAAAGGTATGCGATGTGTACCCTACGATGCTTTTAGCGGCGGTAGGCTGGGTTGCTAAACCCAGCATTTCGGAGCCGCCGATGCCGGGTTTCCGCTAAAGCTCCAGCCCAGCCTACATAGGCTAAAAAAGATAGGGATGGGCGGCTTGAAACCCATGCACTTTGGCTTTCGGATTGAAAACCGGCGGCTGCCAGTCCTTGTTTTCCTGACCGGCCAGGAACCCGGCCAGCCACAGGGCCTGGTTGCGGATCGGCAGAATGAATGCGTATAGCTTGCCGTTCGGCAGTTCGGCGACATCGCCGAGCGCGTAGATATGCTCGTCAGAGGTTTGCAGCCGCTGGTTGACTTTGATGCCGCGGCCAATCTCCAGCCCCGCCTGCACGGCCAGTTCCGTGCGCGGCTTGAAGCCGGTAGCCACGAGCACGGCATCGAATGGGCTTGATACGCCGGTTTCGACGCAGACTTTATCGCCCTGCTTTGAAAAGCCCTGCACGGATTGATTGAGCAGCACCGCTACGCCCGAATCCTGCATGATGTTCAGCAGCGTGACCGAATCTTCCGGGACCAGCTGGCGCTCCATGAGCCGGTCCGCGGCATGGTACAGCGTCACCGGATCGCCCGAGACGGCCAGATCGGAAGCCACTTCGCAGCCAATCAGGCCGCCGCCGATCACGCCCCAGGCCGGCCGCTGATTGCGGTCCAGAAAGCCCTGCCGGAACCGGCGCAGTTTTTTCAGATCGACCAGATTGTTCAGACAGAAAAACAAGTCGCGGTAAGGCCTGAATGGCGGCGGGATGAAGGCCGCGGAGCCCTGGGCCAGAATCAGCTTGTCGTAGGGCAGCACAGATTCCTGATCCGGCCGCTTGACGACGACGGTCCGGTCGGCCCGGTTGATGGCCGTGACCTCGGCGGCGCTAATAATGTCGATATTCTCGTCGCGCAGCTTGTCGAAAGGCTTCAGGATGATGGACTGCTCGATGTTATCGGTGCTGAAGCCGCGCGACAGCAGCGGCCGCGAATAATAGCCGTCGTCTTCGCGCGTGATCAGCGTAATCTGCGCATCGGCCTGCAGCGCCCGGTATTTTTCCGCGAAGCTGACGCCGCCCACGCCGGAACCGATGATGACGATACGCATTGACTTACGTCATCAGCTGATAAGCGCTTTTCTCGGCCCCGCATTCGGGGCAGCGCCAGTCGTCGGGGATGTCCTCAAAGCGCGTGCCCGGCTGGACGCCTGTATCAGGGTCGCCTTCGGCCTCGTCATAGATATGGCCGCAAACGCTGCACTGGTATTTTTTAAAATCAGACATAGCCATTCCTCATTCATCTGTTAAAAAAGTTTTTCGCAACTCTGACTGTAGCACATCATTTTTAGTTTAGCTTTTTTTAAACGGCAGATAAGTCGCCGCATCCTGCTTGTAAAGCGCCACGGATTCCCGTTCCTCGGCCAGAAAGTGTTTCACGGCCTCGGCAAAGCGGACATCCTGAAGCCAGTGCGCCGACCAGGTCGTGACCGGTTCGAAGCCGCGCGCGATCTTGTGCTCGCCTTGCGCGCCGGAATCGAAGCGTTTCAGGCCGTGTTCGATGCAATACTCCAGTCCCTGATAGTAACAGGCTTCGAAATGCAGGCCACTGTATTCTTCATAGCAGCCCCAGTAACGGCCGTACAGCGTGTCGCTGCCGATCACGCTCAGCGCCGCGCCGACGTACTGGCCGTCTTTGACCGCCAGCACCAGCAATAACCGCTTGCCCATCGTGGCCGCCAGCTGCTCGAAAAAGGCCGGGTTCAGGTAAGGCGGCATGCCGTTTTTCAGATAGGTCATCGTGTAGAACTGAAAAAACGCCTGCCACTGCGCCGGGCTGACTTCCCTGCCGTTCAGCCGCTGCAATGCGATGCCCTGTTCGCCGACGCGCCGGCGTTCGCGCTTGATCATCTTGCGCTTGCCGGCGCTGAAGGTTTGCAGAAAATCGTCAAAGTCGCGGTAACCTTTGTTGAACCAGTGGAACTGCACGCTTTCGCGCAGGCTCAGCCCAAGATCGCGCAGCCGTTCCGCCTGCACAGCATCGGGAAACAGGCAGTGCCACGAGGAGATAGCGTCCTGTTCCGCACGCGCCTTGATAAAACCGGTCAGCAGACGCATGACGGCCAGCGCATCGGCGGATTCATCGATGACCATGCGCGGCCCCTGGCAGGGTGTGAACGGAATTGCAGTCAGCCATTTCGGATAATAGCGGCAGCCGCACTGCTGATAGGCGTGCGCCCACGGCTGGTCGAACACATATTCGCCGCGCGAGTGCGTTTTCAGGTACAGCGGCATGAAGGCCAGCAGTTTCTGATTCTGCATGACCAGCAAATGCTGCGGCGTCCAGCCCGTCTGGCTTGACGTGCAGCCGCTCTGCTCCAGCGCCAGCAAGAATTCGTGGCGCAGGAACGGGTAGTCATCCTTGACCAGCCGGTTCCAGGCCCCGGCATCCGCTTGCATCATACTCGCGATCGGTTTTACATCCATCTGTCAGCTAATTGATGTGTTTCTCAATGTAAATAAAGACAGGAATTCCGGCATCAAGTATCCAAAAGATTTTGCCGCGCTAGAAGCGGTTTTGAATTTACAGCCAGCCGGACTTTTTCAGGCGGATATACAGCAGCACGCTGCCAAAACCCACGCCGCCGATCACAATCGGATAACTGAATGGCCAATCCAGTTCCGGCATATGCCTGAAATTCATGCCGTACCAGCTGAAGACCATGGTCGGTATCGCCAGGATCGCACCCCAGCCGGCCAACTTCTTGACGACTTCATTCTGCCGCACCGTTTCAAAGTTCAGATGCACCTGCATCGCTGCGATCAACATTTCGCGCATGCTGTGAATCGCCCGATCGATGCGCTTGATATGATCGGCAACGTCGCGGAAATAAACGCTCACCTCTCTGGGAATAACATGGCCATGAAGGTGCATCAGCTCATTGCAGATATCGATGACCGGCGTAATGGCGCCTTCCAGCTGCAACAGTTCGCGTTTCAGTTCGTACAGGCCTTCCATAGTCTGCCGGCTGGGCCGGTTTTGAAAAATCGCCGACTCCAGCACATCGAATCGCGCCTGCAAACCGTCAATAACGGGCGAATAGTTGTCGACGATGAAATCCATGATCGCATACAGCGCGAATCCCGGGCCCTTGGCCAATTGCTGCGGCATGGCCTCGCAGCGCTCTCTGACTTTGCTGAGGCCGTGCGAAGCGCCGTGCCTGATCGTGACTAAAAAACGCGGTCCCACGAAAAAATGCGTCTCGCCGAATTCGAGTTGATCTTCCTGGAGCAGGGCGGTATGCAGCACCATAAACAGCGAGTCGCCGTACTCCTCGATTTTCGGGCGCTGATGCGCCGAATCGGCGTCTTCGATGGCCAATTCATGCAGGCTGAATTCCTGCTGGATTTTAGCCAGCAGTTCGCTGTTCACCTCATGCAGGCCCAGCCAGACGAATGTATTGTCCCGTTTCAGCACTTCGCTGATGGCTTCGATTGTTACCTTGCCGATACTGACGCCGTTTTGATAGGCCACGCAGTTCACGATCATGCTGTTATCGATTTTCTTGGTCAAAACCGGCTCCTGGCTTTTTAGAAATAGTAAGGGTTGGCGTGCCTTGCATTAGCCATCCTGACACGAATCCGGACGGGAAAACGGTAAAAACTGCAGGTCATGCCGTTTCTGTGGCTTTGGCAACCCAAGCTACAGCCATCCTTTGCGTTTAAACAGCCAATAAGGCGCAATGCCCGAGAGAACCATTATCGCCAGCGAACCCGGGTAGCCCCATAGCCACTTCAATTCCGGTATATGTTTAAAATTCATCCCGTAAATGCTGGCGATGAGCGTAGGCGGCATGAATACGACGGCAGCAATGGAGAAGGTTTTGATGATTTTATTCTGTTCGATGTTGATAAATCCCATGGCCGCATCCATCAGGAAGTTAATCTTGTCGAACAGAAACGTGGTATGGGACAACAGGATATTCATGTCGCGCATGATGTCATGAGTGATTTCATGCAATTCGCGCTCGTCGCGCAAATGCCGCTGCAGAAAAGCCATGGAACGCTGCGTGTCCATAAGACACAACCGGATTTTGCCATTGCTGTCTTCAAGCCTTGTCAACTGGTCGATGGCGTCTTCGTAGTCGGCATTGTCTTCTTTAAGAATCTGATGGCTGACCCGTTCCAGTCCTCCGAAAATATCCTCAATGCCGTCGGCCAGATTTTCCACTTTTTGCTCGAAGATGGTTATCAGAAGCGCTTTCGGCGTGGCCACTTCAACCTGTTTTTGCCGCGCTCTCATACGCAACAGGCGAAAATCCGCAAGATCAAGTCCATCCCTTAATGTAATCAGGCGCTCGGGCTGCAGGATGAACGCGACAGAGATGGTATGAAAGTCGCCTTCGCTTTGGGCCAGAAACAGCGAATGGACATGGATGCCGTTCTGATCGGCAAAATAACGGGCTGAAGCCTCGATTTCTTCTACATCGATGGATTTTGGCAACTCGGTCAGCAGCAATGTCTGCAATTGACTGCGCTCCTCCAGGCTGAGATTATGCGCGTCGATCCAGTCGGCATCGATTATCATTTGGTTGGGCGTGTCCTTGGTTTGATATTCCTCGGTCAGGACTCCGTTTTTAATTTTATATAATCTCGGCATTACTTTATCTCTACAGCTTTTATATTCTGCAAAAGTATACACTGTGGCGCTCTATCGGCTCACCTGTTCGCTTCTTGATGATGAGCAAAGAGATAGTTGTTGGCTGGCTATTTATTCCGTCGCCAGCCGGTAGCAGGCGTCGGCCTGGTCGATAACCACCGAGACAACCTGTGCATCCAGGGTGCCTTGCTCCACACGCTCCTTCAGGTATTTGATGATTTCGTCTACTGGCAGCCTCCCACGGTACGAACGGTGCTGCGCAAAAGCCTGGAAAATGTCGGCCACGCTGACGATGCGCGCTTCCAGATCGATCTCTTTGGGCACGCGCTTGAACGGGTAACCTTCGCCAAGCAGGTTTTCATGATGGTAACCGGCCCAGACCGGTATCGGCGTCTGGCCAAACACGCGCCGCAGTATCCGATAGCTGTCGTAGCTGTGCCGGCGAATACAGGCGTATTCGCGCACAGTCAGCTTGCCCGGCTTTTCGATAATGGCTTCGTCGACGCGCAGCTTGCCGATGTCGTGCAGCAGTCCCGCGATTTCGATCAGGTCCAGCTCCGTCCCTGTTTTGCCCAGGCGCTCGGCCAGGTAGCGCGCGATTTTGGCGACGCGTTCGGAGTGTTCTTCGGTGTAGTGGCTTTTGGCATCGACGATGCGGGAGAACAGCAGTGCCAGCGCGCGCACATCATCCAGATTCAGCATAACCTGAGCCTGATGGCTGCCGAATTCGGCCAGCTCTTCGTCCAGATATTCCGGGTCCATGGACAGCCAGAAGGCTTCTTCGGCGGCGGCATGGGCGAAGGCTTCAACCAGTTCGGGCGCAAACATGCGGCCGGCCTGCTTTCTGGCATAGTCGACGATGGCCGGGCATTCCAGCAGGATCTGCTCGGTGCCGATAAAAGGCAACTGCAGCATGTCGGCACGGTCGGCAAGGTAGATCAGGTTGGTGCGCAGGCGCGTGGATTGATCCAGAGGCGCGTCCTGTAATAGCTCCCAGCGCGTATGATGATAGCGGATGTCGGTGGCCAGATGGGCCAGCGGCGGGCAGGCCCGCAGGTAGGCTTCGCCGCGGATGCAATGCGCCTCGGCGCCGTCCCACTCCAGGGCTTCGGATAAATTGCGGTGTTCCTGCGCTCTGGAGACGCCGCAATCGTGCAGCATGCCGGCATGGAGCAGCGTCAGGCAGTCGGCCTTGTTCCAGCCCAGTTCCAGGGCCACATTCTTGGCCATGATCGCAACGCGCTTGCCGTGCTTGACTTCGTCGATGCCGACCAGATCCAGCGAACTGCTTAGGGCCGTGACGGTGTTATGTAGATCAATTTTCAGTTGTTCCATGGCGGTACTCATTCAAGTCGATATGTTAATCGGTTTTTTGACAGCTGGAAGCCGAAATCATTCATGGAGCGGCTGTCAGCTGAAATTTTCTGAAGGCATGAGCCGGCGCCGGTCAATTCACCTGCAATACCAGCAGACTTCCCGCTATCATGACCAGGCTCGCCATCAGCCTGCGGATCACATGGGGTTCATTGAAGATTCGGTAACCAAGGAAGACCTGCAGCAGCATGCCAAGCTGAAATAAGGCCAACGCATAGGCGATCAGCATTTGCGACAGCAGCACCAGCGTCAGGTATTGCATAACGAATACCGTCAGGCCGGCTGCCGCAATGGGCAGGGCATGCGGTTGCGAATTTTTAATGTTGTCCGCCAGCCGTTCCGTTGTCAGGAATGCATTGGCCAAGAGGATCAGAGGCAACCCGAACAAAGACCAGAAGATCAGCGTCTCCAAGGGGCCGGAATGCTCGAGCGAGCCTTTCAGGAAAACCGTGCCGATGGAAAACAGCAGAATGGAAAGAAATCTGGCCTGTACACCGCGATCAAGCCATAGCTGGGCGAGTCGATTCTGCATCGTGCCGGTTGAAGGCGGCAACAACAGAAAACTGCCGGCGACGATAATCATGATCCCGGCAAAGCCTTGCAGCGTCGGCACCTCGCCCAGAAAAACGAGTGCAAACAGCATGGAAACAATGACTTTATAGGCATTAAGCGGCCCGAATATCGACAAATCGGTTTTGGACAAGGACATGACCATAAACATCCAGCCGCCGACATCGAACAGGGCGGCCAGCAGCACATTGATCCAGAATGACGGGCTCAGATGGGCAAAGGCGGTATTGAAAAAGAACAGCAAGGAGAGCACGGCCAGCACGGCATAGGTTGCGGCGACAATGTAAAACGGATGCAGGCCGTGATGCGACAGCTGTTTCTGAAAGACGTTGGACGCCGATGACAGCAGCAGCCGGCCAAAAACGAAAAAAATTTCCAAAAGCGGTTTTCCTTTATGAATCTTGAATGAGGCGAGGGGGCGCATTCTAATGGGCATTAGCGCTAAATGGAAGTGCATTGGCCGGCGTTTTGCAGGATTTGTTGACCAAGCGTAGGCGCTCTAGGCGACACAGCGAGGCGCGTCACTCGCGGGAGCGTGATATGATCGACCAAGAGACTGGCGGCGCAAAATGGCTCATAATGCCGCCCCGACCACTGTTGAGGAGCATCAAGAATGCATTGTCCGCTGTGCCGGCATGACCGCATCGTTTTTTATTACCGGGATGCGCGCCGCGCCTATCATCAATGTAACCGCTGCCATTTGGTTTTCGTGCCGCCGCAGTATCGCCTGTCGCCGGAGGCGGAGAAGGCGTACTACGATCTGCACCGCAACGATCCGCGCGATGCCGGTTACCGCAACTTCCTTTCGCGGGTTTTCATTCCCTTATGCGAGCGGGTGCCGGCGCCGGCGAAAGGTCTGGACTTCGGCAGCGGACCGGGGCCGACGCTGTCGCTGATGTTTGACGAGGCGGGCTACGACATGGCCATCTACGATCCCTACTATGCTACCGATACTGCGGTACTGCGCCAGCGTTACGATTTTATTACTGCCACTGAAGTGGTGGAGCATCTGTTCCTGCCCGGCGAGACATTGGCAATACTGCTGGCGCTGCTGAGGCCGGGCGGCTGGTTGGGCTTGATGACAAAAATGGTCATTGATCAGGCCGCCTTCAGCAACTGGCACTACAAGCAGGACCCCACCCATGTGTGCTTTTTCTCGCGCGAGACGTTTATCTGGTGGGCGAATCAGGTAGGCTGTGAGGCCACTTTTGTTGGAAACGATGTGATTCTGCTGCAGAAACTTGGCCGGGACAATGACGGAGCGCTGCAGTGACTCGCATCATTTTGCCCGCGAACCCGGTGGACGTGCTGACCCAAAGTAGGCGCTCCAAGCGACGCAGCGAAGCGCATCACTCGCGATTGATGAGCCTTTTTACGTTGGCAGCATCCTATTGATTACGCACCCTATTGCGTGAGGTTTATGCCGAAAATTGGGGTAACGGCATCGATTTGCTGTATGGGGCGGCAGGCGGCTGACTCGAAAGATGCGGTTCGTGCCTCACCGCATCCTGTCGCGCTAAATACCTCTTTTTCGCAAGCTTTAATAAAGCATAACAGGTCTTTCTGTCATCTTAACCTGTTACACAACTCATCAAAAGCAAAGTAGGGTACGCACCGCGTACCTTTTCAATGTGTTCCGAATCCCTAGCCTCAAAAAGGTACGCGGTGCGTACCCTACAAGGCTGATGATGGCGGCTTGCCGAAGCAAATCCACCTTACGGGTTTCACCTCGGCATCAGCGCGAACACACCCCAGCCCAGGTATTCACGCGTGTAAGCGGCGTAGCGCTCGGGTTCCGAAGTCAGTTTGGCTCGAACATCTTTCGCGAGCTCGTCGTCGGGATTGGCTTCAAGCCATCGGCGCATGGTGAGCCATTTGGCCGCCTCGTATCTGTCCCAGCCGTCCTGGTCAGCCAGAACCATTTCAACGACGTCGTAGCCAAAGTGGCCGAAAGACGCGAGAAGTTCTGGAAGCATGAGAAAGTCGGAGATTGAGTTGGCAAGACACCCCTTGGCAACCTCTTCCGTCGGCGGTAACTGCCGCCAGTAGGGCTCGCCGATGAGGATGATTCCTCCGGTGCGCAGGCTCCGCGCCAGAAGCTCGATAGTGCCGACGACTCCACCGGCGATCCAAGTGGCACCGACACAGGCTGCAACATCGACCTTCTCGTCAGAGACATAGCCGGCAGCATCGCCATGGATGAACTTGACTTGATCAGCGACGCCGAGTTCTACAGCACGGAGTTTCGCTTGCTCGGTAAACAACTGGCTCATGTCGATGCCGGTGCCGATGATGCCGTGATCGTGTGCCCAGGTGCACAGCATCTCTCCCGAACCGCTGCCGAGGTCGAGCACTTGGGTCCCCGATTCCAGACGCAACGCCGCGCCGAGAGTGGCGAGCTTTTCGGGTGTGATCGGGTTGTGGATGCGGTGAGCACTTTCAGCGATGTTGAATATTCGTGGGATGTCCATTGTGGAAAATCTCCTTATGGGCGTAAATAGATTCGGTCAGGGCCTAATGTGAAGCAAAGTAGGGTACGAGGCTGTGAAAGTATTCAGAATTTCTCTCTTTGATGTCTATATGTTGTTATAAACAAATATAAAATGCACAATATATTGTGGTTAAAATTTCAAAAAACGAATACTTTCACAGTCTCGTACGCACCGCGTATCTTTTCAATGCGTTCCGAATCCCTAGCCTCAAAAAGGTACGCGGTGCGTACCCTACAAGGCTGAAATTTTAAGTAACTCTTCAACTGTCAAGCCAATATCTTTAGCGATTTGCCGCAGTAAAATTGGTGAAATATCTCGTCCTGCATGAAATGGCACGGTTGTGCATCTACCGTCTGGATGGCGGAATTGTTTATGTGAGCCGCGTTGTCGGATTTCAGTAAATCCTAATATTTCGAGCAAAGCGACAACTTCGCGAGGTTTAAGAACCGGTACGTTTCCCATGCTTAAGCGACGACTACATTTTGGGTTCCAACAAACTCGGCTTCGAGTATTGGCTCACCATCCTCAAGTAGCATTTCAATGACTTCCCGAAGATTTTGATTAAGCTCATCCAATGATTCCGCTTGGCTATGTGCACCTGTAAATCCAGGAATGAAACCCACATATAATCCGGTATCGTGACATTTTTCAATAATTGCTGTGTAAATTTTCATATTGATCTAACCTCTTTGAATGTCAATTGGAATCCAAGCCGAATTTCCCTCGCTTGGATTTTATGAACAGAATTTCGTCATGTAATCAGCCGAATTTATATCATTATCACTGGTTTTCAAATCATCTGACATTAAATGTTCCAAATCTCGCGGCGCAATAGCAAAGTAGGGTACGCATCGAGTACCTTTTCAATGTGTTCCGAATCCTTAGCCTCAAAAAGGTACGCAGTGCGTACCCTACAAGGCTTGGTGAGGCCACATTCACAGTCTCGCATCGAGTTCGATCGACTTTACCGCGACTTGCCGTCGGATGATCTGCCCTGTGTTTCGATTTCGGACCTTGAATTTCAGCATGACTTTCTCGGATCTGCCGTCCCGCTGCACGTCTTGATCCGAGACGTACAATTCCGGGTCAATGAGTTCACTTTTGAACTTTGGAGCGATCCTCATCTGCACGGAGAAAATCAGCCGAATTACTCCGTCACCATTTGGTTGATAAAGAATTGGTTCAGTCGATCCTATGATGGCCTGATGATATGCAATCATCGCTTGATCTTCCGCCATCTGCTGTTTAAGGAAGTGGCCTTCCTCAGGAGTGAAGGTGATGAAGTGAGTTTCATAGCCCGTTGGAACTTGAAAGGGCGCCCCATCAACTGAGATAGCTACTGAATAGCCCTCAGCATCGTAGGTGAGCTTGATGGCCTTTCCGAGCGGGACAAAGTCTGCTGGTCCTATGAATACTAAAAAAGATACCGGCCCATCGCCCGAATCGGATAGATCAAGCACAGCATCTTCTTCGCTTATCTGGTCTGTGTACAGGTCCAACTTATCAAGTGCGGGAACGCGGTAGCCGTAGATACAAGAAGCACGGGTAGTACGAGTAAGTGGCTCGATGAAGATCTTCCGACCATTTTCGTGGTAGTTCACACGCCCCGACTGGTGAATCGTTATCCGCTTGCTCTTGGGGAGCGGCACCTCAAAGTTAACTTGTTGCGGTACTTGCTTTCCCAGCTTTGTGCTCCATGAAGCGCGTGAAGCGCTTACACCTTCCCTCCGCACTACTAAGGTGAGTGAGCCGTCTCTATCACTGGATTTGAGAACGAAGAACCTTCTCAGATACCCCTTATGCTGTACGAGAATTCGCATAGAATTGCGGCCTAACTATTAAGTAGACACCTTTTCAGGTGTATATAAAATTGAAATCGCAGGTGTATAACGCCACTCTCGCAATCCGTTAGGCATGATTCTATAGTCGTCACTAAATTGATAGCAACCGTTTTATGCAAACTGAAAACACGCCGCCAAAATTCTTTGATCGAGTCTACGAGCATATACGGAAGTACTTTACCCTGACTGGATAATATCGTGCGCGTTAAGGAATGGGCATAAAACAACTTCTTCAAGCAGGCGGAGGATTTTCCGGTATGGATGCGGATTCGCCTACCAACAGTAGGCGCTCTAGGCGAAGCGCCTACTGTTGGTATCCACGCAGTGCGAATCAATTCGCACCTACTATTTTCTGATTTATTCCATGCCCATTACTTAAGCAATCTGCTGAACGCCGTATCAGCCCTGTTCCGACGCAAGGCGCGCAATTGCCTGCTTTACCAATTCGCTCAATTCACTGCCGTCTTCCCGGTAGTACTGGATGATTTCCTTGCGCATTCTTGGTTCCCAGGATTTCCGCAGGTGGTCGAAAACGCCTTCTACGGCCGCTTCCTTGTCGGGATCGGAATTGAAGAAGTTGCCAATATCGTTGGCCATTTTTATCAGTCTTGCTGTGTGATGCATGGTTATTACAATAAGGTAGGGTAAGTCGTGTGAGTTAAACGTTCGGAATGGGTGTAGACGACATGCTGGTCGTTACGCGCGAAACCTACCAGCGTCAGGCCGGTATCTTCGGCCAGGCGGATCGCGAGGCCGGTCGGAGCGGAAATGGCTGCCAGCAGTGTGATGCCGACCGTTGCCGCTTTCTGGACCAGTTCATAGCTGGCGCGGCTGGTCATGATCAGAAAACCGTCGGCCGGATTCTTGCCGGAACGCAGCAGGAGTCCGATCAGCTTGTCCAGCGCGTTATGGCGGCCGACATCTTCACGCACATGCTGTATGCCCTGTCCCGGCACAACCCAGGCAGCGGCATGGACTGCGCCGGTCAGCTGGTTCAGCGTCTGCCTTTCGCGGAGCTGGTCCAGTGCGCTGCAAAGCTCCGTTGCCGGTACGGCCAGTCTGCCGTTCACGGGGTTGGTCGGGCGTATGGCCTGATCCAGATTGTTGGAGCCGCACAAGCCGCAGCCGGTGCGACCGGTCAGATTGCGCCCTTTATCGGCCAGGCAGCCAAAGCGCTGTTCGGTGATCTTGACACGCACTTCAATGCCGTTGGAACGCTGGTACACGCGCGTTGAAAGCACTTCATCCGCCCGCTGCACGATGCCCTCGGTGAGGCTGAAGCCGAGGGCAAAGTCTTCCAGATCTTTCGGTGTCGCCAACATCACGACATGGGGCATGTTGTTATAGATCAGTGACACCGGCGCTTCCTCGGCAATGTAATCCAACTGCCGGGAGCAACTATTGCCTTTCCAGCGCTCAACGGTACTCTGTTGATAACTGGGCCATCCGAGTTCCAGATTTGAAGGCAACGTTTGCATGGTCCTTCCCGTTACTAATGCTGGGCTGCTTTATCCAGCAATTGCAACTGTTCTTCGGTAAAGTCCTGGTAGCTGCGCTGCCATTCCGAAGTCTGGCTGACTTTGGCGACCTGCACTGCCGTAACCTTGTACTCAGGGCAGTTGGTTGCCCAATCCGAGTTATCCGTCGTGATAACGTTGGCGCCTGATTCCGGGAAATGGAAGGTCGTATAGACGACGCCGGGCTGGACGCGGTCCGTAATCAAGGCGCGCAGCACAGTCTCGCCCGCACGGCTCTTGATGCCGACCCAATCGCCATCGTTGATGCCACGGTCTTCGGCGTCATGCGGATGGATTTCCAGACGGTCTTCGGCATGCCAGGCGACGTTGTCGGTACGGCGGGTTTGCGCGCCCACATTGTATTGCGACAGGATGCGCCCAGTGGTCAGGATCAGCGGGAACATCTGGGTTGTACGTTCCTGAGTCTGCACATATTCAGTCACCATGAACCGGCCCTTGCCGCGCAGGAATTCATGTTCGTGCATGGTCGGCGTGCCTTCCGGCGCTTCGTCGTTGCACGGCCATTGTACGCTGCCCATCTGGTCAATTTTCTCGTAACTGACGCCGGTGAAGCTGGGTGTCAGCCTTGCGATTTCATCCATGATTTCGGACGGATGGCTGTAGTTCATCGGGTAACCCATGGCGTTAGCCAGCAGTTGCGTGACTTCCCAGTCTTGGTAACCGGCCAATGGCGCCATGACTTGACGCACGGGCGAGATACGGCGTTCGGCATTTGTGAACGTACCGTTCTTTTCCAGGAAAGACGAGCCGGGCAGGAACACGTGCGCAAACTTGGCCGTTTCGTTCAGGAACAAATCCTGTACGATTACGCATTCCATTGCGCGCAGGGCTGCATGCACGTGCTTAATGTCCGGATCTGATTGCGCGATGTCTTCACCTTCGACATACAAGCCTCTGAAGCTGCCGTCCAGTGCCGCATCGAACATGTTCGGAATACGCAGGCCCGGTTCGGATTCCAGCGTAACGCCCCAGTTTTGTTCAAATAACTGCCGCGTTGCCGTGTCGGATACATGGCGGTAGCCGGGGAATTCATGCGGGAATGAACCCATATCGCACGAGCCCTGCACGTTGTTCTGGCCGCGCAACGGGTTGACGCCGACGCCGACGCGTCCCAGGTTGCCTGTCGCCATGGCCAGGTTGGCGATGCCGATAACCATGGTCGAGCCCTGGCTGTGTTCGGTTACGCCCAGACCGTAATAGATGGCGCCGTTAGGGGCCTTTGCATACAGTCTGGCTGCAGCGCGGACTTCAGCAGCCGGTACGCCGGTGATGGCTTCGGATGCTTCAGGCGAGTTGCGCTCTTCGGCGACGAAATTTTTCCATTTGTTGAAGGAAACCATATCGCAGCGCTCTTGAACGAATGCTTCATCAACCAGGCCTTCATTGACCACGACATGGCCCAAAGCGTTGATCAATGCCACGTTGGTGCTGGGGCGCAGTTTCAGGTGATGGCTGGCTTTGACATGCGGGCTCTTGACTAGGTCGATCTCACGCGGATCAGCTACGATCAGCTTGGCGCCCTGGCGCAGGCGTTTTTTCATTTGCGAGCCGAACACTGGGTGGCCGTCGGTCGGATTAACGCCGATCACCATGATGACATCAGCTTGCATGACCGAATCGAAGTTCTGTGTACCGGATGACTCACCAAAGGTTTGCTTCAGGCCGTAACCGGTCGGGGAGTGGCACACGCGCGCGCAGGTATCGACGTTGTTGTTGCCGAAGCCGGCACGGATCAGTTTCTGCACCAAATAAGTTTCTTCGTTCGTGCAGCGGGATGAAGTAATGCCGCCGACCGAATCTTTGCCATAATTGGCCTGGATGCGTTTCAGCTCGGATGCAGCATAGCTGATCGCTTCTTCCCAGCTGACTTCCTGCCATGGATCCTTAATGCTTTTACGGATCATCGGCTTGGTGATGCGGTCTTTGTGGGTTGCATAACCGAACGCGAAGCGGCCCTTGACGCAGGAATGGCCGTGGTTGGCCTTGCCGTCCTTATCGGGAACCATGCGGATGACCTTGTCGCCCTTCATCTCGGCTCTGAACGAGCAGCCGACACCGCAGTAAGCGCAGGTTGTGACGATGGCGTGTTCAGGCTGGCCTTGTGCGATGACGGATTTTTCCATCAATGTCGCGGTCGGGCAGGCTTGTACGCAGGCGCCGCAGGAGACGCACTCGGAATCCATGAAAGGCTGGTTCTGGCTCGGTGAGACTTTGCTGTCGAAACCGCGTCCGTCCAGCGTCAGAGCGAAGGTGCCTTGGGTTTCTTCACAAGCTCTGACGCAGCGTGAGCAAACGATACATTTGCTGGGGTCAAAGCTGAAATAAGGGTTGCTGTTGTCTTTTTCGGCCTTCAGGTGAGTTTTGACCGGGTTGTAGCGCACTTCGCGCAGGCCAACCGCACCGGCCATATCCTGCAGTTCGCAATCGCCGTTCGATGAACAGGTCAGACAGTCCAGCGGGTGATCAGAGATATACAACTCCATGACGCCGCGGCGCAGGTCGGCCAGCTTGTCGTTCTGTGTGGTGACCTTCATGCCTTCGCCGCAGGGCGTCGTACACGAGGCCGGATAGCCGCGGCCGCCTTCCACCTGGACCAGGCACAAACGGCAGGAACCGAACGGCTCCAGGCTGTCGGTTGCACACAGTTTAGGAATTTCAATACCGATAGAGGCCGCCGCACGCATGACAGAGGTGCCGGCCGGCACTGTGGCCTTGAAACCGTCGATTTCCAGTGTGACCATTTGGTCTGACTGACTGGCTGGAGTGCCAAAATCTTTTTCGAATTTAGACATAATCTTTTCCTTAAAAGGGTTAGGCCGCGTTCGCCTGATCATGATCGCCGAAATCTTCGGGGAAATGATTCAGCGCGCTCAGTACCGGATAAGGTGTCATTCCTCCCAAAGCGCAGAGAGAACCGTTCAGCAGCGTGTCGCAGAGATCGCGCAGCAGCGGAATATTTTTGCTCAGGTTGTCACCGTTGATGATCTCATCCATGACTTCTGTGCCGCGTGTGGAGCCGATGCGGCACGGCGTGCATTTGCCGCAGGATTCGGCCGCGCAGAATTCCATGCTGTAACGAGCCATTTCGGCCATGTTGACGGTATCGTCAAACACGACGATGCCGCCATGGCCCAGTACCGCCCAGATGGCTGAGAACGCTTCGTAATCGAGCGGCGTGTCGAATTGTGATTCAGGCATGTAGGAACCTAAAGGACCTCCGACCTGCACGGCCCGAATCGGACGGCCTGATGCCGAGCCGCCGCCGAAATCGTACAGCAGTTCGCGTAAAGTCAGGCCGAATGCGCTTTCAACGAGGCCCGGGTGTTTGATATTGCCTGACAGCTGGATCGGCAGCGTGCCGCGCGAGCGGCCCATGCCGAAGTCGCGGTAATAATCGCCGCCCTTGTCCAGGATGATGGGCACGGAAGCCAGGGAAATGACGTTGTTGACGACCGTCGGCTTGCCGAACAGACCGCTGATGGCCGGCAGTGGCGGCTTGAAGCGGACTAAACCGCGTTTGCCTTCCAGGCTTTCCATCAATGACGTTTCCTCGCCGCAGACATAAGCGCCGGCGCCGATGCGGACTTCCAGGTGGAAACTGTGGCCGCTGCCCAGAATGTTGTCGCCGAGATAACCGGCTTCATAGGCTGCCGCGATGGCGGCGTTCAGGGTTTGTTCGGCATGCGGATATTCGACGCGCAAATAGATGTAGCCTTGCGTTGCGCCGACGCCGAGACCGGCAATCGTCATGCCTTCGACCAGCACGAACGGGTCGCCTTCCATGATCATGCGGTCAGAGAAGGTGCCTGAGTCGCCTTCGTCGGCGTTGCAGATAATGTATTTTTGCTCGGCCGGCGTATTCAATACCGTATTCCATTTGATGCCGGTAGGGAACGCTGCACCGCCGCGGCCGCGCAGGCCGGAATCGGTGACATGCTTGACGATATCGGCGCTGTTCAGGGCCAGCGCGTTCTTCAGGCCGCGGTAACCGTCGTGCTTGATATAGTCATCCAGGCTGATGGGGTCCGTAATGCCGACGCGCGCAAACGTCAGACGCTGCTGGCGTTTGAAATAGTCCAGTTCTTCCGTGAGGCCGAGATTCAGCGCATGTGCGCCGCCGTTCAGGAAATCGGCTTCAAAAAGGCCTTCGACATCGCTTTTCTGAACCGGGCCGAAAGCTACGCGGCCTGCTGCCGTCGCGACTTCAACCATCGGTTCCAGCCAGTACATGCCGCGAGAGCCGTTGCGCACGATATTGACTTCAAGCCCCCGATTTTGTGCCTGTTTTGAAATAGCGGCAGCGACCTGGTCGGCGCCCATGGCAACGGCGCAGGAATCGCTCGGAACGTAGACAGTGATGCTCATAAGGAAGACTCCAATTCGTTGACGATCTCGTCAAAGCGGTCATCAGTGACGCGGCCGTAAACGGCGTCATCGATTTGCATGGACGGAGAACGGGCGCACAGGCCGAGGCAGTACACAGGTTCTAGGGAGAACTTTCCGTCGGCCGTGGTTTCATGATAGTCGATGCCGAGCTTGCTTTTGACGTGGCTCTCCAATTGCTTGCTGCCCATGGCCTGGCAGGACTCGGCGCGGCAGACATGCACGGTGTGCTTGCCGGGCGGCGTCTGGCGGAAATAGTGATAAAAACTGATAACGCCATGCACTTCGGCACGGGAAAGATTCAGTGCCTTGGCAATTTCTGGAATGCTGTCGGCAGGAATGTAACCTAGCGCGTCCTGCACGCTGTGCAAAATCGGTAAAAGCGCTCCGGGCTTGTCTTTTAAAGAGGCGATAGCGTTCCGTACCGCTTCTTGGTTACCGTTAAGGTCTGTCATGTTGGTCTCGCTGTATTGCTTTTCGTCTCGGAAAATGATGACAAGAATACCATATTTTGGACTCTTAGTAAAAATCAAATAAAAATAACAAATTATGTAAATTCATTGTGGTTTTAGGTTTATTGCCGTAACGATTCTGTAAGATATAGATACTTTTGCTATGCAATAGATCCTTACACAAGCGTAATAGATTCTTATAAACAAGCTAAAGATTATTAGCAATCAAGCTCAGCCCCAACTGTAGATGGATGAATAGCAACTATGAAAATAAAACATAATTTTGCATAATCAACCGAGCTTTAACCTTTATCGGTTGAGTTGGACGCAGGCAACTTCGTTATCTCATTTCATCAATATTTAATAAATAAATGGGAGCATAAGCGTTTGTCCGGAGTGGCGATCGCGCCACATTGCGGGGAAATGGCTGTTCTCCAGACATTTTATTTTTGACTGATACAAAACATTAGATCGATTTTTGAAGAAGCAATATGCCCGGCAGGCGCTTACAGCCGAGTTCTTCTGATTATTCGCTGGCTTGAGCCCAGTGTTTCGGCTTGATCATGCGCCGGCGCGATTATTTTGAGCCGCCGTTCAGGCTTTATCTTATCCGCGCTGGATGCCCTTGCAGGGAAGGCTGATGAGTTTAAGGGTTACGATTCAAGGGGCTGGGCAATGTTATTTTTATATGTGATGGATTCAAATTCATAGGGCATAAATTCGCGTATAGTGAACAACTTTTTGCCCGTCTGGAATTTAAAATTATTAGGATCGAACTATGAGCCAAAGAAAATTATCGTTACAGGAGCAGCTGTTAAAATCGGGCCTGACGACCGATGCCAAGGCCAGACAGATTCGCTCGGAAAAGCGCAAACAACAACGGCAAAACAACGCCGGCGGCGAAGATGAAGCCAAACGTCTGGCGCAGAAAACCAGGGAAGAGCAGGCGGCCCGCGATCGCGAACTCAGCTTGCTGAAAAAAGAGCAGGCGGAGCAAAAAGAGATTTCCGCCCAGATCAAGCAACTGATCGATCAGAATCGAAAGGATCAGGCTGATGATGACGGCATCGCTTACAAATTCAGCGACAACAACAAGATTAAGACCGTATATGTATCGGAAGCCATGCGCGAGCAGATCAGCAAAGGCCGTCTGGCGATCGTGAAATGGGAGCGGCAGTACGAAATTGTGTCGGCCGATGTTGCGCTGAAAATAAAAGCGCGCGATGCGAATTGCGTGCTGGTGCTGAATGATCAGGCTGAAGAAAAAATCGATGATGCCTATGCGGCTTACCCAATCCCTGATGATCTGATCTGGTGACAGACGTAGGGCACGCATCGCGTGCCTTTTAAAATCAGTGCCGTAGGGTATGCATCGCATACCATTTTCAAAGTTTGTCGACTCATTGTCGCTCTGAAAAGGTACACAATGCGTGCCCTACTTTATGATTAACCAATCACTTGCTTAAGCTGGCGCTTTCCTGTTTGACCAGTTGGTCCATGACTTCGATCATCTTTTTATGAGAGCCGGCTAACGGGCCATTGGTTTTATATTTGCCGTTGATGACAATGGCCGGTACGCCGGTAATGCCGTAACGGGACGCGATTGCGCCGGCCTGGCGCATTTTCGTATCAACCAGGAAAGAATTGTAGGCCGTGCGGAATTGCTCTTCGCTGACGCCGTGCTCGGCAAAGAATTTGGCTAACTGGTCTTCGTCTTCAAGTTTCTGTTTCTTGACCTGGATGGCTTCAAAAAAGTCGTTATGCACTTTGTCGACTACGCCCAGCGCCTCGGCCGTGAAATAGGCCTTGGCGTGTTTGCCCCACAGGCTGCTGAAAACGGCCGGCTGGCGGATGAATTCAACGTTGGCGGGTTGGCTTTTTACCCATTTTGCCAGCAGCGGTTCAAAGTCATAGCAATGCGGGCAGCCGTACCAGAAGAATTCGATGACTTCGACCTTGGCCGGATTGTTGGTCGGCTGTGCCGGTGACAGGGTTTCATAGCCGACCGACTCGGCGGCTTTTAGCAGCGTGGAGCATGAAAACAGCAGGATTAACAGGCCGGTTGGAATGATTTTTTTTAGCATGATTTAGAGTTCTCCATAAGAATGTAGTCCGGACAAAAACATATTGACGCCAAGGAACGCGAAAAGCGTGACGAAAAAGCCAATGATAGCCCACCAGGCCATCGGTTTGCCATTCCAGCCTTTGGTCAGGCGCATGTGCAGCCAGGCCGCATAATTAAGCCAGACGATCAAGGCCCAGGTTTCCTTCGGGTCCCATGACCAATAGCCGCCCCATGCTTCCGCCGCCCATAAGGCACCGAGTATAGTGGCCAGTGTGAAAAAAGCAAAGCCGAGCGCGATGGCTTTGTACATGACGTCTTCCAGTAAAGGCAGCGCCGGCAGGCGCGCGGCTGCCAAACCGTCAGGATTTTTGCCTTCGGCCCCGGATTTCAGGATGAACACGACGCCGATCATGGCAGCCAGAGAAAACGAACCGTAGCCGATGAAGTTGGCGGGCACGTGGATTTTCATCCAGTAACTGTTCAGCGCGGGCACCAGCGGCTGGATTTCATGAGCCTGCTTGTCGAATGTGTACCACAGCAGAAAGCCTACCGCGGCGCTGATGACGAGCAGCACGAAGCCGCCCAAAGAGCGCGTTCTGTAGCGCTGTTCGTAATACAGATAAAGCAGCGCCGTGATGAGCGAGAACAGAATGAATACTTCATACAGGTTGCTGACCGGGATATGGCCGATATCGACGCCCATTAAATACGATTCCCGCCAGCGCACCATCAGGCCGGTCATGCCCAGCACCGTGGCCGACCAGGTTAGGCTGGCGGCTACCTTGCCGGTGAATTCGTTGCCGGAAAACAAGTGGCCGAAGTAAGTCACGGTCGCCATCACGTACAGCGCGCTCATCCACATGATGGCCGATTGGCTGGACAGCAGGTATTTGAGAAAAAAATTGGCATCGGCAGCCGACAGATCCGCGCCGTAGCGAGAAATGGCGAACAGGCTGAGGCCGGCGATCGCCAGGGTGAAAGTTCTCAGCGAAGGCCAGAACCAGCCCAGCCAGACCGTCAGCAGTCCAGTGCCGAACAGAATGGCGATTTCAAAGCCGTCCATCAAATGCCGGTACTGGCTGAAGGCGAATACGGCGCCGGCCATGATCAGCAGTGCCCAGGTCCAGTCAAAGAGCGAGCGCTGCTTTAAAAAGCCGTCTGCCCTGAATTCTTGATCTAAAAGATTTTCCATAGCGGTTGCAGGTGTTGGTTACAGATGAGATCCGGCTGGATCAGATTAGCTTTTGGGTCAGGTCTTGCCTGATAAGTTCAAACTCCCTGTCGAAGTCATAATGGTTGCGCAGGGCGCTGCCGGCCAGGGTTAATGACGTTTTTTCGCCGCCGGGCCTGATGATCACCCAGAGCCGGCGCTGCGGCAGGTAGAACATGAAGAACACGCCGACGGCGAGCAGCAGACAGCCCGGAAACACCAGCCACTGGCCCGGCGAACGCGTAATCTGCAGGCCGGTCGCTTCGATGTGCTTGAAGCTGTTCAGGGTTATCAAAACCGGCGAGTCATACTGATAGGCGACGTCGAGGGCATTGACGGCATTCTCAAAGAAATGCATGTCGAAATCGCTGACCGACTGGGTAATGTCCATGCCCTCCTGTTCCAGCACCGACAAGTAGATGTTTCTCAGGAATTGATGCAATACCGTGGCATACAGCTCGGCGACCTGCTGGCGCAGGGCTTCCGGCACCGATTTTTCAATCTGCGCCGAGATGCGCTCGTTGCCGCCCTCGATGAACTGCCGGCTGATGGCGATCATGAACTCGGCGACTTTTTGCTGTTCGGCAGCAGGCAGACTTTTGCTGTTCTCGGTCGATTGCGCCGTGGCTAGGGCGATTTTGTTGAGCCGGTCCGGATTGTTCAGGACCGCCAGAAAATTCAAAAAGCGGTCCGGACGCTTTTCCGCATCGGCCGGAATGAACCAGTACTGAAACGGCTCGGCCGGCGAGCGGCGCATGCCGCTGAGATAGAAGCGAGCGCCGTCCTGTTCGATGGGCTGCATGTAGTTCAGGTATTCGTGCGCCGTGCCGTCGGCTTTGCGCAGCTTGAACTGGAAGCTGGGCCCGATATTGCGGAATTTCTTGGCGCCGGTCGGGGCCGGATTGACGTTGAACGGACGGAAGTCGACGATTTCCAGAGACTGCTCGCCGGCAGCCGTCCTGATTGGATAACTTCCCTTGACAGTCGCCTCGATGTCCTGAACTTTGCTGTCCGCGCCAGTCAGCGGGTTCAGGGCCAGTTTCAGTTGTGAACCGCCGTCGCCGAAACTGTTCTGGTAGATCGTGTAGCCCTTATAGCTGAATGGATGATTGACCGAAATGGTCCGCCTGATCGGTATGTCTAAGTCCTTGTCGATGATCGCCAGGTCGCTCTCGAATGACTTGGGCTGGCCGCTTTCGTAATGCTCGATGCGAAAATCGTCGACATGGATCGTAAACGGCAGTTTTTGTACCAGATAGCCGTCTTTGAAATCGATGAAGGCGATATTGGCGGCCTTGCCTTCGGCAATGTCGATGTTGGCGCGGAAAGACAGGTTGTCGGCCGGCAGCGTGCTTTGTTCGGGCACTTCGCTGGCCGGAATCCGGCGCGTCTCAACGGCGATATCGCCGCGCAGCTGCGCGATTTTCAGCGGCACGTTGCCGTCCAGGAGCCCGCCGATGCAGATGACGATGATGGCGACATGCGTGAAGATATAGCCCAGACGGCTGCCGGCGCCTTTCTTGGCCGCGATCAGCAGTCCGTCTTTGGTATCGAGCTGTTTGGTCTTGTAATGCTTGTGCCGGAGCAGGGCGCCAACATAATCGATACTGTACTGCAGCGGCTGGCCGCTTTGCCATTGGGCATGATGGACCAATCGCTGCAGCGCGGCTTGGTGCGCATGTTCATGAAAATTGCGCATGTCTCTGAGCATGTGCGGCGTGTTGCGGTACACGCAGACGCTGGTCGAAATGACCAGGAAGGTCAGAATCGTCAAAAACCAGCTGGAGGAGTAAACATCATACAGATCCAGCGCCTTGAAAATTTCAAACCAGAAGGGGCCGAATTTCAGCACGTAATCGACATAAGGCTGATTTTGCTTCAGGACCGTACCGATGATGGCAGCAATGGCTACGGCGACCAACAGCGTGATGGCCAGGTTCATGGAACCTAAAAAACGGAAAAGAGTACGGGACAGGGACTGCGACGCGCTAACGGAAGACATGGATTTATAGGTTGACTATCACATCCCAGTTTAAAGGGATGTTTGGTAAATACTGGAAGTTCGGTAGGCCGGGCTGTTAACCCGGCATTTCGAGGCTTTCTGTGCCGGGTTGACGTCAAAGCGCCAGCCCAGCCTGCGCCGGTTTCATCCGCAAACCGGGAAGCTGTTTTCAGCCAAAATCTTAATGGCAGTGATGCTGTTATTTCATCATGGAAATACGATAAGAAACGGCTTTGATTTCGTCATCGGTCATTTTCTTGGCGATCATGTGCATCATGTTTTCGGGATTATTGCTGCGGGCACCGGATTTAAAGTCTTTGAGCGCTTTGATCAGGTAGTCGGCATGCTGGGACTTCAATGCAGGGAATGCCGCGGGCTTGTTGCCTTCGCCGAAAGGACCGTGGCAGGCGATACAGGCCGAGACTTTCCGCTTCAGGTCGCCGTTGCGGTAAAGATCGCTGCCCTGAGCGATCAGGGTTTGAATAGGATCTTCTTGCTTTTCGGCTTCCGCGGCAGGTTTTTCTTCTTCATCTTCGTCCGGAAGCGGCAATTGGTTTGCTGAAATTTTGCGGGAGGCATAGTAGGCGGCAAGGTCGGCGATGTCTTCATCGCTCAGGGGCATCGCCATCGGCGACATCACAGGGTCCTTGCGCGTGCCGTCCTTGAAGGATTTCAACTGTCTTTCAATGTACGACTCATGCTGCTGGGCAAGTTTGGGGAATGTTGATACCATGCTGTTGCCGTCCTCGCCATGACAACTGGCACAGGCGGCCGCTTTTTCTTGGCCTGCTTTAACAGAGCCCTCGGCATGTACGATAGGTGCAGCGCCGCCGGTAAACGCCAGAGCAATTGAAAATGCCAGCAATTTTTTCTTCATCAGGTTCCCCTTCGGAATAAAGTCATCATTTATGGTAGCCTTTATAGTTATTGAACGGCTACTTAACAGTCGAATTCTACTCTAATTAACAAGCTTAAGCGAGGCAGCGATGAATCCAATTTATCATCAGGCAAAATTTATCAATAGTTCGCCGCACATCCGCAATGCGCCTGCCGATCAGGGCTTGGAAGTGGCCTTCGCCGGACGCTCCAATGCGGGAAAATCCAGTGCGATCAATACCGTGACGCAGCAAAACGCGTTGGCCCGGATTAGTAAAACGCCGGGCAGGACGCAGATGCTCAACTTCTTTGAAATCAACGCCGGACTGCGTTTTGTCGACTTGCCCGGTTACGGTTATGCCAAAGTGCCGGTGGACGTGAAGAAAAAGTGGCATGAGATGATGGAGCACTATTTGACGCATCGCAAGTCATTGTGCGGCATCATCCTGGTCATGGACGTGCGTCATCCCTTGACCGAATTCGATTGGCAAATGGTCGAATGGTGTCAGCATACTCATCTGCCGCTGCATATTTTGTTGACCAAAGCCGACAAACTGGCTTACGGGGCGGCCAAAAATACGCTGCTGCAGGTCAGGAAGGAACTCAAGGATGTCAGCTCTCCATTGACGATACAGCTGTTTTCATCCTTGAAGAAAACCGGCATCGATGAGGTGCATGAGGCGCTGGACAATCTGTTTAGCCGCGCCGAGCCTGATCAAAGCGAGATTTCAGCGCCTTCCTGAGCCAGCAACAGCTCGAAGCCGAGGTACGGGTATTTCTTCAGCAGATCTTTATAAATAGCATCAAGTTCAGCATCGCTGCGTTCCGGTTCATGATGCGTAAGGAACAGCTTTTTTGCATGGGCATCGGCGGCAAGTTTTATTGCAGAATCATAGGTGCCGTGCCCCCATCCTCGTTTGGACGCATATTCTTCACGGGTGTAGGATGAGTCAACGATCAGCGCATCCACATTCTTCATGGCCTGCGTGACCTCCTTGTGCTTGGCGTCGATGGCCGATTGGAGCACGGCATATTCTTCATCGTCCGGGTTATAAATATTGACCAAGGGCTCATAATCGCCGGTAAAAAACAGCGATTGTCCATCGCAATCAATCCGATAGCCGAAATTCAGCACGGGATGGTTAAGCACAATGGGCGTAATTTTGGCATTGCCGATGCGGGTCACTTCGCCGGGCTTGATTGTGATGTACTCAATGTGCGCATTAAGCTGGGCTTCACGGATCGGGAAGAAACTGTACTGCAGCTGCACGGAAAGGGCGCGATGTATGCTTTCATGAGTGACCAGATCAAGGCCGCCGTAGATCTTGACTTGGTTATCCTTGATGAAAAGAGGCGTGAAGAATGGCAAGCCCTGTATGTGATCCCAATGGGTATGGGTAATAAAGATGTGCGCAGTAATGGGCATTTCCTTGACCAGCGCTTGGGCCAGTGCATGAATGCCGGTGCCGGCGTCGAGGATGATCAACTCATTGTCGTCAGTTCTGATCTCTATGCAGGTCGTATTGCCGCCATATTTAACGGTGTCAGGTCCCGGTGTCGGAATGGACCCTCTAACACCCCAGAATTTGAATTTCATTACTGTCCTTAGAACTCAATTAAGCGAGCGGGTTTCTGTTTTTACCAGCTCCATCTCTCCTAATGCATTGATCAGTAAGGGGCATGGTAACCCGAAGCATGCTCCCATGAAGACGGAGAAAAGCACCATCATAGCATTGTCTCCGTCATCAGACTGTACGTATTTGCTGACTTGATTGACGGCAAAAAGCAATTCTTCATCAGATTGTTGTGTCATGGAGGCATTATTGAAGATGCGCGCAGAATGGCGGTCTGCTATTCAAACAGGATAACAGAGGAAATAGTCTACGGAATAATGAGAAAAAGAAAGCCCCAAATGCGTATAAGCATGTTGGGGCTTGAGAAGAAAAATCAGCCAATCATAAAAGGGGGGAATTGGACTGATTCGACGCCGTTTTAAGGCGTACGTCAATAAGACGAATGTGTAAATAAAAAGTTCCTCATAAACACATAAAATTTTACTTAACGAGTATCATAGAAACGTCATAGCTGGACGGGACATGTTGTCTCGTTCGGAATGTTTGGCGATGATTAACTGCAGTCGCTTAGCGAATATCGTAAAAATGTTAGGGCGGGGCTACAAGCCCCGCCCCGCTATGGGTACAAGTGAATTCGACCTTACAACGGCGCAACCTTAATGCGCCTCGTCCCAGTTATTGCCTATGCCGATGTCGACGACCAGCGGTACGTTCAGGTCGGCGGCCGAGCACATCAGCTTCCTGATGCTGGCCGTGCAGCGCTCCAGCTGGTCTTCGGCGATTTCAAAGACCAGCTCATCATGAACCTGCATGATCATTTTTGCGTCGGGCTTTTTCTGTTGCAGCCATTGATCGGTGGAGATCATCGCGCGCTTGATGATGTCGGCGGCCGTGCCCTGCATTGGCGCATTGATGGCCGTGCGTTCGGCATACTGGCGGCGCGCCGCGTTGCGCGATTTGATTTCGGGCAGATACAGGCGGCGGCCGAACAGGGTTTCCACATAACCCTGCTCGCGGGCCAGCGCGCGGATATTGTCCATATAATCCTTGACGCCCGGATAGCGTGCAAAGTACAGGTCGATATAGGACTGCGCCTGGTTGCGCGACAAGCCGAGCTGCTGCGCCAGCCCGAACGAGGACATGCCGTAAATAAGTCCGAAATTGATCGCCTTGGCCGAGCGGCGCAGGTCGGACGTGACCTGATCGGGCGCCACGCCGAACACGTCGGCCGCAGTCGCGCGATGCACGTCCTCGCCGGCGCTGAAGGCCCGCAGCAGGCCGGCATCATTGGACAAGTGCGCCATGATGCGCAGTTCGATCTGCGAGTAATCGGCGGCGACGATTTTATAGCCCTCCGGCGCGATAAACGCCTGGCGGATCTTGCGGCCTTCGTCGCTGCGGATCGGGATGTTTTGCAGATTGGGATCAGTGGACGACAGGCGGCCTGTCGCGGTCACGGCCTGGTGATAGGAGGTATGGATACGGCCGGTCTTGTCGTCGACCTGCTGCGGCAGCTTGTCGGTATAAGTCGATTTGAGCTTGCAGAGGCTGCGGTGCTCGAGAATCAGTTTGGGCAGTTGGTAAGTCATGGCCAGTTCCTGCAGCACCGATTCGTCGGTGGACGGCTGGCCTGTCGGTGTTTTCTTCAATACAGGCAGTTTCTGCCGGTCAAAGAGGATTTCCTGGATCTGCCGCGGTGAGCCCAGATTGAACGCCTGCCCGGCCAGGTCGTGCGCCTGCTGCTCCAACGCGACTATGTGATTGGCCAGTTCCAGGCTATGCTGCGCCAGCATGGCCGTGTCGATCAGCACGCCATTGCGCTCGATGCGCGCCAGCACGCTGATCAGCGGGATTTCGACATGCGAGTACAGATTCATCAAAGCTTTGTGCGGGGCCAGTTTTGCCATGAGCACCTGATGCAGTTTCAGCGTAATGTCGGCGTCCTCGGCCGCATAGAACGCAGCCTGTTCCACCGGCGCTTCCTGAAACGGAATCTGTTTGGCGCCCTTGCCGCATACATCTTCGTAATGAATCGTCTCGATGCCTAAGTATTCTTTGGCCAAGTCGTCCATGTTGTGCTTCGTGGCCGTACTGTTCAGCACGTACGATTCCAGCATCGTGTCATGGGCGATGCCGCGCAGCGCGATGCCGTGGTTGGCCAGCACATGCATGTCATATTTCAGGTTCTGGCCCAGCTTGGCTTTATGCGGGTCTTCCAGCAGCGGGCGCAGGCGTTCCAGAATCTCGGTTCTGTCCAGTTGGTCGGGGGCTCCGGGGTAATCGTGCATTAGCGGCACATAAGCCGCGTGACCGGGCGTGACGGCAAAGGACACGCCGACGATTTCCGCCTTGCTGTAGTACAGGCTGGTCGTCTCGGTATCAAAGGCGAACAGCGGCGCCTGGTCGAGCTGCTTGAACCAATCGTTGAATTGGTCCTCGGTAAGAACGGTTTCATAAACCGATTCCGGAACGGCCGCTTGCTCTTCGGGGACAGCCGCGGTTTCGGCTTGGCTGTCGAGCAGCTTCAGCCACGATGAAAAACCCAGTCTGGTCAGCAGGTTTCTGAGTTCAGTGTTGTCCGCGGGGCGGCGCTTCAGGTCTTCCAGGCTGTAGGGCAGATCCAGATCGCATTTGATCGTCGTCAGTTGCTTCGACAGCGGCAGCTGATCCAGGCTGGCGCGCAGGTTTTCGCCGATCTTGCCTTTGATCTGGCCGGCGCAGGCGATCAGGTTTTCCAGCGTTTCATATTCCTCCAGCCATTTGGCCGCCGTTTTGGGGCCGACTTTGGGCACGCCGGGGATGTTGTCGACAGTATCGCCGATCAAGGCCAGATAATCGACGATCTGCTCAGGTTTTACGCCGAATTTGTCGATGACGCCCTGAATGTCAAGCCGCACATTGGACATGGTGTTGTCCAGCGTGATGTGTTCGTTGACCAGCTGCGCCATGTCCTTGTCGCCGGTCGAGATCACCACGTGAAATCCTTCTTGCTCGGCCTGCTGCGCGAGGCAGCCCATGATGTCGTCGGCCTCCACGCCGTTTTCGATGATCAGCGGCAGGCCCATGGCTCGGATCAGCTGATGCAGCGGCTCGATCTGTACGCGCAGATCGTCGGGCATGGGCGGCCTGTGCGCTTTGTATTGATCGTAGAGATCATTGCGGAAGGTCTTGCCCGGCGCATCGAAAATGACCGTAATGTAATCGCTTTGATAATCATCGATCAGTTTGCGCAGCATATTGGTAACGCCGAGGATCGCATTGGTCGGCTCGCCTTTCGGGCTGGTCAGCGGCGGAAGGGCGTGGTAGGCGCGGAACAGGAACGAGGAACCATCGACGAGGACCAGGCGATTTTGTGTGTCTTGGGGCATAGTTGCAGTTACAAGGTCAGGGATACAATGCGTAGGGCGATTTCAGTCGCCCTGAGCGGCTAATTAAGTTTTACGCTTAACATCGACTATGTTAGGCAATTGATTGATTTTAGTCAGCACCTGGCTCAATTGATCGGTGTTTTCGATTTGAATCGTCAGGTTCAGGTCTGCTGAAAAATCAGGATGTGTATTCAATACCGCATTGGAAATATGAATTTTCGCCTGGGCCAGGACTTGCGATACGTCATTTAACAGATTCTGCGCGCTGAAGGCATGGATGACGATAGGCACGGCATGGCTGGATTTTTGCGAGCCCCAGTTCACGGCGATCAGCTGGGATCGTTTTTCCGGGCCTAAGTGCATGATGTTTTCGCAGGTCTTGCGGTGCACGGTGATGCCTTTATTGTGCGAGATATAGCCGATAATGTCGTCGCCGGGAACCGGCTGGCAGCATTGCGCAAAAGACGTCAGCACGTTATCGAGGCCGGCCACGGAAACGGCGGATTTTGCCGGCGCTTTTGGCTGCCTGGCTTTGGCGGGCGGCGCCTCCTCCAGTTCGGGTATTTTAAAGAAAGCCGCCAGCTGACGGACATTGATATCGCTGCGGCCGATCGCCTCGAGCAGTTTATCGGTATCGGGTTGTTTGAAATGTCTGGCCAGCTCCTCCAGATTAACCATTTTCAGCCCCAACTGTTGGCATTTTTTGTCCAGGATGGCTTTGCCGGTCGCGATATTCTGCGCCTGCTGCTGATTTTTAAACCAGCTTTTGACGCGGCTGATAGCGCGCGATGATTTTAAATAGCCCAGGTTCTGGTCTATCCAGTTGTGGTTGGGGCCGCCTTCCTTGGCCGTCAGAATTTCCACCTGCTCGCCCGATTTCAGCGTATAAGTCAGCGGCACGATGCGGCCGTTGACTTTCGCGCCGCGGCAGCGATGGCCTATCTCGCTGTGGATCGCATAAGCAAAATCCAGCGGCGTGGAGCCCTTGACCAGATCGATTAATTTGCCGGCCGGCGTCAGCACGTAGACGCGATCGTCGAACAGGTCATTGCGGAGATTTTCAACCAGGGCCTCGTCGCTGTCTTTTTCTTCCAGCAGCTTGCGCAGCGAAGCAATGCTTTTTTCAATGGCGGCATTGTGCCTGCCGCCTTCCTTGTAGGACCAGTGCGCGGCAACCCCGAGCTCGGCAAAGTTGTGCATCTCGCGCGTGCGGATCTGGACTTCGATGCGATTGCCATCCTTATCCAGAATGACCGTGTGCAGGGACTGATAGCCGTTCTCCTTGGGATTGGTAATATAATCGTCAAATTCTTTGGGTATCGTTTGCCAGTGGCCATGGACAATACCCAAAACGGTATAGCAATCGGCCAGATTGTCGACAATGACGCGCACCGCCAGCAGGTCGTACAGTTCTTCTATGTCCAGCTGCTTGCGCTGCATCTTTTTCCAGATGCTGTAAATATGTTTGGGGCGGCCATAGATTTCCGCGGCAATGCTCGTCTCGGCCAGCGTTTTCTGTAGCAGGGCAATAAAGCTGTTGATGCAGGTTTCCCGATGCGCGCGCTTGCCGGCCAGGGAAGTGGCGATGCGACGATAGACCTGAGGCTCCAGATAACGGAACGCCATGTCTTCGAGTTCCCATTTCAACTGGTGAATGCCGAGCCGGTTGGCAATCGGTGCGTAGATATCCAGCGTTTCCTGGGAAATAAAATGGCGCACTTCGTAGGATTCCCGCGGCAGGTTGCGCAGGCGCTGCACGCGGTAAGCCAGTTTTATCAGCACGGCGCGCACGTCGTGGGTCATGGACAGCAGCATGCGGCGCAGGGTTTCGGCCTGATTCGGCTGGCTGGCCATTTCCGGCGTGTAAACGGTCAAGGTATTGAGCCAGTTGACATCCTTGACCAGCGCTGCGACCGTTTCGCCGAACTGCTCGGCAATGCCGGGCTGGGGATTTAAATTTGCCAGGCGAGGGTCACTTAAAATTGCCGCGAGGATGGTTTTCAGGTCGATATTGATCGTCATCAAAATGCTGGCCACATCGATGCCTTTAGGGCGGTAATAATGCGGATCGTCAGGGATTTGGGCGACGATAGCCAGCGCCTGATCGATTTGCTCCTTATCCGGAGCAGAAAGGCCGGAAAACAGCGCTTCGTTGGGATGGGTGTGTATTTGCATCTGATGATTGTAAACGATTCGAAGAACTTGGCAATGATGATAGGCCGAGACTATCAATGTCAGTTCGCTGACAGCCATTTAATAAATTGAGAATTTGTGACGGTGTGAATACCGATTAAAATTAAAACATAAACCCATTAAACTATAGCCCATGCCGATAATAGTGCTCATCGATTTTGAGTCCATAGCCAGTCAATAATTCATTGGCTCCAAGTCGGCACATCAATCAGTTTTTAATCATCAAGGACAAAAACCATGAAAATTACTATCTTCGGCAGCGGTTATGTAGGGCTGGTGACCGGAACCTGTCTGGCGGAAGTCGGCAATGACGTCGTCTGCATGGATGTCGATGTCACCAAAATAGAAAAACTCAAACAAGGCATCATCCCGATTTATGAGCCCGGGCTGGAAGCCATGGTCCGCGAAAACCAGGCCGAGGGGCGGCTGCGGTTTACCTCCGATGTCAAGGAAGCAGTGGAACACGGCCTGTTTCAGTTCATCGCGGTCGGCACGCCGCCTGACGAAGACGGCTCGGCCGACCTGCAGTACGTGCTGGCGGTCGCGCGCAGCATTGCCGAGCATATGGACGGCTACCGGGTCATCGTCGACAAATCGACCGTACCGGTCGGCACGGCCGACAAGGTCAAGGCGACGATGCAGAAAATCCTGGACAATCGCGGCCTGGACCTGGAGTTCGATGTCGTGTCCAATCCCGAATTTCTGAAAGAAGGCGATGCCTTGAGCGACTTCATGAAGCCCGACCGCATCGTCATCGGCACAGACAATCCCCGGACCGCCGAACTGCTTCGGGCCCTGTATGCGCCGTTCAACCGCAGCTACGAGCGCGTCATTACCATGGACATCCGTTCGGCGGAACTGACCAAATATGCGGCCAACGCCATGCTGGCGACCAAAATCAGCTTCATGAACGAACTGGCCAATCTGGCCGAACAGCTGGGCGCCGATATCGAGCATGTCCGGCAGGGGATAGGCTCTGACACGCGCATAGGCTACAGCTTTATTTATCCCGGCTGCGGCTATGGCGGCTCCTGTTTCCCGAAAGACGTCAAGGCGCTGGAGCGGACAGCCAAGGAATGCGGCTATCAGGCAGAGCTGCTCAATGCCGTGGAGAACGTCAACAACCGCCAGAAGCACCGGCTGTTCGATAAGATCAATCAGCACTATCAGGGCGCTTTAAGCGGCAAGACCTTCGCCCTGTGGGGCCTGTCATTCAAGCCCAATACCGACGACATGCGCGATGCCCCGAGCCGGGTCGTTCTGGAATCCTTGCTGGAGGCCGGCGCCAGCGTTCAGGCGTACGATCCGGAAGCGATGGACGAAGCGCGGCGCATTTATGGCGACAGGCAGGGATTGTGCTATTGCGACTCGCCCAAAGATGTGCTGAAACAGGCCGATGCGCTGGTGATTGTGACGGAATGGAAGCAGTTCCGCAGCCCGGACTTTGATTTTTTAAGCCAGCAGCTGCAGGATAAAGTCATTTTCGACGGACGCAACATGTACGAGCCGCGCCTGGTCCGGCGCAGCGGCTTGCAGTATTACGCCATCGGCCGCTAGAGCTTGGTTGTCCTTGAAGGCTGGTATTTTTGACACTAACGTCTAAACTACCTTGTGAATAGTTAAAATTATTTTTGGTTGGCGATAAGTTAAGACTATTCGAATTTTACATTCAATTTTAAGGATAAAACATGAAAACGTTATTAGTGATTTTATTTGCCACCTTCTGCGCCGCCAATGCCGTTGCCGCTCCCGTCAATATCAATAGCGCTGACGCCAAAACGATATCGGAATCCCTCTCTGGCATTGGCCAGAAAAAAGCCGAGGCTATCGTTAAATACAGGACAGAAGTCGGTCCGTTCAAAACGGCAGAAGAGCTGGCCAATGTTTCCGGTATCGGCGAAAAAACCGTGCAAAAAAACAAAAGCGACATCTTGTTGAGTGATTCCGGAGCGGCAGCTCCAAAGCCTGAGGCAGCAGCTCCAAAGAAAGACGCAAAAACAGATAAACAGCAGTAATCTTCTAGGCCGCCGGTATATGCAATAAGATAGCTATCATTTTGGATATGGCTGTACTGGTGGCCACTTCAATAGAATCTCCGTGATTTTTGGGAGCTTAGCTACCGCAAGCGGAGCTAAAGCGTTCTTCTTCAGCGGCAACGCGGCCCGAAAGGTCTATATAAAAAACTGATGTTACGCAGTTAGTTGAAGTTAGATCAGTTTAGCAAAGTGCCGCTAACGCGACGGTTTTATTTAATTGGGTTTTCACGAAAAACCTCCTTGTTTTTCGCCTTGACAGGCGGCTGTGCCGATTTGTCGCACCCGAAGGTGAATCCCTTGCTTTTAACAGTCTGTGTAGGCTGGGCTGGAGCTTTAGCGGAAGCCCGGCATGGGCGGCCGAAACGCTGGGTTTAGCAACCTGACCTATCCAGCTGCCCTGCTAAAATCAAGGCAAAATCTACTGTAGGGTACGCATCGCGTACCTTGTCGGACTTGCGGTGTGCCGAAAAGCCCTAAACTGGCAAAAAAGGAATAATATTTTTCAAAGACTATTATGGTCCAAGCAACCAAGGTGATCATATCGATTTATGGAATGGTAATAGACTAACTAGATTTAGTAGCTATTGGGATTTTCTTGTTATGGGAGGCGGTCGCTATCAAAAGGCTGAAGTTTGGTTCTTCTGGATCATAGGATAAATAGCATGGTCAAATCAAAACTCTGGAAGCTAGTGATCAGTGTAATTTGTGGTGTGATCATAAGCCCGGCCGTAGGCACATTAGCTAGCAGTATTTACATCCCATATGCTAGAAGCGATTCAGAAATATCTACTGTATTTGAAGCATCGACAATTATAGCCTTTCCAATTTTTGCTGCAGCAACATTCATTCTTTTGCAGCGTTTTTTCAAGAAAGGTACGAATCACTAACAATCACATGCGCTTGGCAGCAAAAAGCGGCACTCCTTATTCCTCGTCGCTTTTTGCTTGCCGGTGATGCAAGGCATTATCTGTTTACATCAGGTAAATTCTGGCAATCTGTAAGCAATACGGTGAAAGGCCTGTATAAAAAACTCGTCAGGGCGAGATTTAAAAAACTTTGCCGGAATTGGTTCGGTCTATGAATAAACGGAGAGTGCTGAAAAAAATGTGGAGCAAATGCAAAGCTACCTGATTGAACAAGGGATTTTAAAATAATGAATTATGATGTCTTCAATGGCGATGCCGATGGCATATGCGCCTTGCTGCAGCTTCGATTGGCCGAGCCAAAATCGTCAGTGTTGGTGACGGGAATAAAGCGCGATATAGAGCTGTTGGACCGGGTTAATGTGAAGCCGGGCGATGAGGTGACCGTGCTGGATATTTCCCTGCAGAAAAACCGTCCTCATGTAGAAAGGATACTCCGGCAAGGCGCCCGCATTTTTTATGTCGACCACCATCTGGCCGGCGATATACCCGAGCATGCCGCGCTTAAAACGCTGATTGATACCGATGCGAACATATGCACGAGTCTTCTGGTTGACCATTACCTGCGAGGGCAATACCGCAGTTGGGCCGTTGTTGCGGCTTTCGGCGACAATCTGAATCAAAGTGCGGAACAGGCGGCAGGCACGCTGAAGCTGTCGGCGCCGGAGATAAGCCAATTAAAGGAGCTGGGCGTTTGCATTAACTACAACAGTTACGGCGGCTGCATCGAAGATCTGCATTATCCTCCCGATCAGCTTTATAAGCGTTTGCTGGCTTATAAATCGCCTTTCGATTTTATCAGCGATCAACGCTCAATCTACAAGGAACTTCAGGCCGGCTATTATGACGATCTGGTTCAAGCAAACCGTATCAAGCCCGAATATGATAATAATCATGTCACGGTGATCATATTGCCGGATAAAATCTGGGCTCGGCGCATTAATGGCGTTTATGGCAATGAGTTGGCCAATCGGGTTCCTGAAAAAGCGCACGCCATCGTGACGCATAATCAGCGGGGCGGTTACCAAGTCAGTGTTCGCGCGCCGCTGATCAATAAAACCGGCGCGGATGAACTGTGCAGCGAATTTCCCAGCGGCGGCGGGCGCAAAGGGGCGGCCGGGATCAATCATTTGCCGGTAGAGCAATTGCCTGATTTTATAAAAAGATTCAGCGAAAAGTATAGCCAGCTTTAGGGATGTCCAGATAGAGCTTTCTGTACAGACAATTAACGCTTTATCCTGGACTGTGCCGCGTCAATGAGCCGCAACATTGGCAGAGCGGTTATAACAGTGCAATTCCGCAGTGATGACGTTAAAATGAGCATTAATATAGTCACTAACGCTTATCCGTAGCGATTTTCTACCTTAAGATTTAAAGAATGAAAATAATCCCAACAAAAATTCCCGATGTATTTATCCTGGAACCTAAAGTATTCGGCGACCAACGCGGCTTTTTTCTGGAGAGCTACAACCAGCAGAAATTTCAGAATGCAACCGGCATAAAAGCGGCTTTTGTGCAGGATAATCATTCCTGCTCGGGCAAAAACGTCTTAAGAGGGCTGCATTATCAGGTAAAGCACCCGCAGGATAAGCTGGTGCGCGTGGTGCGGGGCAGCGTATTTGACGTGGCCGTCGATTTGAGAAAATCATCATCGACATTCGGCCATTGGGTCGGCGTCGAATTAAGCGAAGAAAATCACCGGCAATTGTGGGTGCCCGCAGGTTTTGCCCATGGCTTTCTGGTGTTGTCAGAGCAGGCGGACTTCCTGTATAAAACCACCGATTACTACGCGCCGGAATATGAACGTTGCATCCGCTGGGATGATCCCGACATCGGCATCGCATGGCCGGAAGACTGTGTGCCCAGTCTTTCCGCCAAGGATCAGCAAGGCGTCTCGTTCCGTGAAGCCGAGGTGTTTGCATGAAAATCCTGCTGACAGGCTGCAACGGTCAGGTAGGCTGGGAGCTGGCCAGAGCCTTATTGCCTCTTGGCGAGGTCATTGCCGTCAATCGCTCACAAGCCGATCTTTCCGATCCTGACGGGTTGCGCCGCACTATTCAGAAGCTTAATCCGGATGTTATTGTCAACCCGGCCGCTTATACGGCTGTCGATAAAGCGGAATCAGAACGGGATCTGGCATTCCTGATCAATGCGGAAGCGCCTCGCGTGTTAGCAGAAGAAGCGGAGAAAAATGCATCGCTGCTGATTCATTATTCCACCGACTATGTCTTTGACGGCACCAAGCATGCGCCTTATACGGAAGACGATGCCGTTCATCCCGTCAACGTCTATGGCCAGAGCAAGCTGGCCGGCGAACAGGCGATTCAGGCAACCGGAGCGGATCATCTGATTCTCCGCACATCCTGGGTCTATGCGGCCAGAGGGCAGAATTTCCTGAAAACCATTTTGCGCCTGGCGGCGGAACGCGAAGAATTGAATATCGTGGCCGATCAGATCGGCTCGCCCACTTGGGCGCGCCTGATCGCCGAAACCACGGCGCATGTGCTCAGGCAGTCCCTGCTTGAAAGACAGCAAGGCGGCTTCAGCTCAGGCATTTACAATCTGACCTCGGCGGGTGAAACGTCCTGGCATGGATTTGCCCAGACGATCGTTGAGATCGCCCGTCAGCAAGGAACGCAGCCATTAAAAAACCGCATCATCAATCCGATACCGACGACGGATTATCCAGTGCCGGCCAAACGCCCGCTCAACTCGCGGCTGTCAACAAGCCGCCTGGAGCAGCGCTTCGGTTTGAAAATGCCAACCTGGGACAATGCGCTGAGGCTTTGCATGGCTGATGTGGTTTAAAAGCAGAAACTGTAACTTGAATATTGATGTCAGTAGTAGGGTGGAGTTTAAGCTGTAGGGTCGAATTCATTCGACCCGAAACGCGGCTATTTTTAAATATGGTGAAGTGCGAATATCCTATAGGGCACAAGTGAATTCGCACCTACGCGTGCATGGCATCGCTTTCATGTGAAACGAAGACCGGCTTTAAAACGTGTTGCTAGTAAGTACGGTAAAAAGCGGGAAAAAATACGGCCCGAACGCAACACAGTTAAGTAAAAAAATTAAGATCACGGTAAGTTCACCATGAGATATTTACCGTGAGTTGACTTTGGAACAGAGCAATTAAACATAACATATGAAAATATTAGTCACTGGAGGTGCCGGGTTTATAGGCTCGGCTCTGGTTCGTTATCTGATCAATGACACCAAACACAGCGTTATCAATGTCGACAAGCTCACCTATGCGGGCAATCTCGAATCGCTCAAATCGATAGAAGCCAATGCGCGCTACCATTTTGAACAGGCCGATATCTGCGATGCCGCCAAAATGGAGCAGCTATTCCAGCACTATCAGCCCGATGCGGTCATGCATCTGGCAGCCGAATCCCATGTGGACCGCTCCATCGATGGTCCCGCCGCCTTCATACAAGCCAATATCGTCGGCACTTATACGTTGCTGGAAGCCGCACGCCAATACTGGCAGGCAATGGCTGACACGCAAAGGCAAGCGTTTCGTTTTCACCATATCTCGACCGATGAAGTCTACGGCGCCTTGGGCGAGACCGGGCTTTTTACCGAAGAAACCGCCTATGATCCAAGCTCGCCCTATTCGGCCAGCAAGGCCTCATCGGACCATTTGGTCAGAGCCTGGCACCGGACTTACGGTCTGCCGGTGATCGTCACCAACTGCTCAAACAATTACGGGCCTTTCCATTTCCCCGAAAAGCTGATCCCGCTGGTGATTCTGAATGCCATGGAGGGAAAGCCGCTGCCTGTCTACGGCAAGGGCGACCAGATACGCGACTGGCTTTATGTCGAGGATCATGCGCGGGCGCTCTATAAGGTCGTGACCGAAGGCAGCGTAGGGCAGACCTACAATATCGGCGGCCACAACGAAAAAACCAATCTTGAAGTCGTCAAGACCATCTGCGGCATTCTGGATGACTTAATGCCCGATCATCCCGGAAACATAACGCGCTATGAAGAATTGATCACGCATGTAACGGACCGTCCCGGACACGACAAGCGCTATGCCATAGATGCGAGTAAAATCAACAAGGAGCTCAATTGGGCGCCGAAAGAAACCTTTGAAACCGGCATCAGGAAAACCGTGCAATGGTATATCGATAATCCAGCCTGGTGGCAAAGCGTGCAGGACGGCAGTTATCGGCGCGAACGGTTAGGCTTGGGCACAAAGTAAAAAGCCAGACAACTCTGAATCACTACTGACAGGAAAAATAGAGCATGAAAGGAATAATATTGGCAGGCGGTTCAGGAACGCGCTTGCATCCCGTTACCTTAGGCATCTCAAAGCAACTCTTGCCGGTTTACGACAAGCCCATGATTTATTACCCGCTGAGCATTTTCATGCTGGCGGGCATACAGCAAGTGCTCATCATTTCAACGCCGCAGGATATCGGCCGGTTTGAGCAGCTATTGGGCGACGGCAGCCAATGGGGCATGCAGCTTGAATATGCTGTCCAGCCCTCGCCGGACGGCTTGGCCCAGGCTTTTATTATCGGCGAGAAATTTATAGGGAATGATCCATGCGCATTAATACTGGGAGACAACCTGTTCTATGGGCATGATCTGGAGAAACTGCTGAAACGCTCGGTGCAAAAGACAAAGGGCGCAACCGTCTTCGCCTATCCCGTACAGGATCCGGAACGTTATGGCGTTGTTGAGTTTGACGGTGAAGGAACCGCTGTCTCGTTGGAGGAGAAGCCGCTTAAGCCCAAATCCCGCTATGCGGTGACCGGTCTTTATTTTTATGACAATCAGGTCGTGGAGATCGCCAAATCGATAAAACCTTCGGCCCGCGGCGAGCTGGAAATCACCGATGTCAACCGCTGCTATCTGGAGCAGAACACCTTGTCCGTGGAGCTGATGGGCCGCGGCATGGCCTGGCTGGATACCGGTACCCATGAATCCCTGCTGGATGCATCGCAATTCATACAGACCATTGAAAAAAGGCAGGGGCTGAAAATAGCCTGCCTTGAAGAAATTGCCTGGCGGAATGGCTGGATTGATGATGACAAGCTCAGGCAATTGACCAAGCCGTTGCTGAAAAGCGAATATGGTAATTACCTGATGAGGCTGCTTGAGAAGTGAGTTTGTTGATGGCAATGTTTAAAGACGTTGCTGTCACTGAGCTTGCTAATCCTGCGAAATGTCCGGAGTTCAAACTTTTATAGTTGAATTTCCGGAAATTCGTAGAATTTGGTTTGGACGCTACGGTTAGCGCAACCGTCAATTCAAAGGATTATGCTCAAGTGAAGCTGAATGGTCTTCGGTTTCCACGGGCATGAGTTCATAACCTTCAAGAGTTACGTCATCTTCTGCGCCAACATACACACGGATTTCGATGTCTTCTACGGGCGCATCAAGCTGAACCTGTCCCTCTGCCAGTACTCCACCGTCATGTACAGTCGGTTGCAATATAAATTTCCCATGCTGGACAGTACCCTGGCTGGACACTATATCTACGAACGCCGAGTCTAATTTTCCACTCTTACCACGAAGAATGAGTTTATATTTTCCGACAGCAGCAGATTGATATGGACCAAAGGCTAAGAAACCCTCTCGTCCATCAGATATGATTGCTGATCCTTCAATTCTACCCACTGTTTTAGGAAGCCTCAAAAGTTCAGCTCCATTAACTGATAATTCTCCATCCAGAGTAATCTCACTGAGGGCTACACCCAGAATTCGCGGATCATTACTACCTTGCAAATCTTTCGGTGAAATTGCATCAGGTACTGACAAAGAAAATCTGTTAATTAAATAATGTCCATTTAAAGGTAGGTGCACCGGAACAATGTTTGAATTTTTGAAAATAACCTCTTCAGACCAGTCGCCATTTTTTGTATTCTTAATCAGAAGTTTCACCGGTCTATCTTTAGAAGCTCCATAAGCTGCCAGTTTCAATGTAACGAAACACGAACGTTTGCGGCAGTGATCTACAACAGGTAGTTTTAACGTTGCTAAATTAGACGACCAGACATGCGAAGCCTCCAGATCATACCAGCCTTCGCCCAACGTTTGTAGAGGTGAAATGGAGCGATTTTCGACATTCATAGGATAATGTTTCTCTGAAGGCAACTTACCTTTGACCCAGAGATACGGTCCTCCATGTGGCGCTACCGCCTCGATATGTATGTCTGAACTTCTCTCATCCAAATACCTGTCGTAACTAAATAGCGGACCATCACATGTCGAAATCCACCTGTCAAATGACATTCGCTGCAGGGCATAGTCAAAAAGTATGAATCCAGCATCGAACCAAAATACATGCTTTTCATAACTGTCAATGTCGGAATGATCGAATCCCACGCATTTGGCAAGAGGATAATTTCCTCTAACCTTTAGTGCAGCCTTCCAACGACTTGTTGCAATATTTGATGCATGATCATGCCAATCAATCTGTAAATAAGCCGAAAAAACAAATAGACTTGCGATAAGCATCATTCCCATACGACGAGGAATAAGTCCTACTAACAAGATTATTACGCCACCAGTTGCGGCCCAGGCAAGAACGCTTTTCTCTTGCAAATAAAATTGCTGCCAGAATGCAGAAACATTAAACCTTGCGTTACCCGAATATTCGCCTAGACCCATCCAGAACAAAACAGTGCATACTAGCAAAACAGGAAGAGCCCACAGCGTAGTTCGATATGTTGGTAATAAAGTCCCTGCTAGTAGAACTGGGGCAATAACTCCCTCAACATATCGACCATACATCCAATGATCAAGCCGTTGAGCCTCTGGCGTAGTTGAAAAGAGCAGAACTGAGAGCGCTATTATTCCCAAGATTGAGAGCCATAAAAAAATTCCTACAGCCCTGTAAAACAAGGTCCGCTCTTCATAGGTTTCATGCCTACTTTTCAACATTTTTGATGACAGGTTAAATAATCCTGCGCCAATCAGACCAACTGTACCCAAAATCAAGTAAAAGACATGACCACTTAAGCGAACCGCAACCTCAGTAAGTCCATTGAAGGATAGTAGCGGGGCAATCATTTTTGAAAATGAAGGGTAATGAAGGTTGGGTGGCTCACCACTAATTGTCATGCGCTCATATAACCATGGCGTAAACCCAAATTTATAAAATAGGACCATTGCGGCAAGAGTAGCCAGTAAAATTACGTACTCTATGAATGCATGACGTTTTATAGCGATAAAGGTGCAGGAAAACACTAAAGCGATCAACACTGCAATGGCAGTTGGATGAATCCAATAGAGGAATCCAGCTACAATCCCAAGAAAAAGCCATGTTAACCAGCCATTTTCTATTGCTTTTGACAAAGCAATAAAGACAGTTAGAAAAAATGGAACAAATGCAATTTGCGCAAAAGAATAACCCGCAAGTACCACCCACATCGGGTAAAGCGAAACCAAAGCTACAGCACCTGTAAGATGCATCTTTGATGAATTCGGGCTTAATATTTTTGCAGCAATCCACAAGCACATTACGGAGATGAAAAACAGTAGGGCGTTAATCACTTTAACTCCGGCCCATACCTCTTCTGGTGTGCTTGCAAACCAATAAGCGGGAACGAGCAGAAGCGAATACCCTGCGTTGTAGCTTCCTGCAAGATCGTTTGGAAACCCAGCTAACGCTGCTGCGTTAGCTAAATAACTTCCTTCATCTGCTTGGATCATTGGTCCTGCAATTGAAAGGTTAGACAAATAAACAACTAAAGATGCCAGTAGAGCCAGAGCTATTCCGGGCCAATTGTTTACTAATTTCTCTTGTCTAATCATTATGCTTTTTAAACGTTTTTGACATATATACTGTTGTGAAGAAGAGTAAATCACCTACTACCGTTATAATTCGCCCCAGCACAACAGCAAGCAACAGGTCGGCAGCCGGAATCTGCCCGCCAAGCAGGAAAAGCAGTACGAATTCCCTTACACCCACCCCGGCCGGAGCGCCCGGAGTCACCAGTCCTGCAAGCCAGGCAATCACATAAGAGCCACATAAAACGGAAAAAGTGGAAAAGGTGACGACAGCAGGCGCAACAAGAAATAAAGCTCCCATGAACACTGTGCCTGATATCGTTAGGAAAAAGATTTGCCAGATGAACGTTGCGCTGGCTGCCGGCGATAGCAGCCAGCGCAACGTGATGATGCCCATTACTGTTATCAAGCCAAACGCCTCTGCCGAGACGGGCACGGGTAATGTCGGCCATACCAGCGGCGTGGCAAGGACTCCGAACAGCGCGCCGGCTGCGGCAATCAGTCCCAATTCCCACAGCGTCGACTTGGCCAGCGCGCCGGCCGGCAGACCGGCTGCCATGCCCAGGGCTTGCCGGCCGGCTAGGTGAAAGATGTTGCCGGGTACATACTTGGCAAGCTGCGACAAGCCATAAGTCTTTACAGCCCATTTTCTCTCAACTTCCACATTGAAAAAAGCCAGCAGATGCCACCACGCCTGAGCCAGCAATACATTGGCTGCGCCGTACACGAGCGCAAGCAGGCCAATCAGTGACCAGGCGGTTGTGTCAAAACGGGTGAGATCAATTTGTTCCATATAGGTGTTCAGCCTCATAAAGACGAACACCACGCCGAGCAAACCCAGAGATCCACCTATAATGTGGAGCCAGCGTTTCAGGGAAAAGCGCATACGGGACAATCTAATGCTTTACTCGGCAGAGCAACATGGTCCAAGGTAGCGGCGTTTTGACTTCGACGATATCGAAGTAGCGGCTTATGAGATCAATGAATGTTTTGGTAGACCAGTGCTGAATATGGCCCGGTGTATTGCCCAGGCTCGTCAGATACTTTCCCCTGGCCAAGTTGAGGGCACACCAGATCGGTTCGCGAGGCACGCTTAAAATGACATAATCGGTTGCGACTCGCTGAAGTGCGGCCAATCCGGCCTCTGGTTGCTCAAGATGTTCAAGTACTTCGCAGCACACAATGAGGTCGGCACTATCGCGCTCCGGCTCTATGTCATAAATGCTACGAGCAGCAAAAATGGTGGGCGATATGCCCCGATCTTTTGCATTTTCGTGCGCAAGGTCTATAACCTTTTCAGAAAAATCACTGCCGCGCGCCTTGATGCCTTGCTGGTTCCAATCCAAAACCCAATAACCTTCACCGCATCCGATCTCATGGATGGTTTCTGGCTTCACTTTAATAACCAGGCTGGAGAGCGCGTCGGCAAACCCCTTCATGAGCCAGCGCACGACAGGATTTTTTGATCCATATTTATCGTACGCATTGCCTACCACGATCCCGTCTTCTTGCAGTCCGCCGGAAATTTTCATTTTAATGCTCCTTATGAGGATAATGTTCTGTTGCTCGATCGAGTCCCGCGTCAGCTTCTCCTCCTGACTTCAGCCTGAACCGAACATCCTCCAGCAGTTTGCGGTTCGCCGCCAGCAAGTCGGCCAGGAACGCCACCAATATGGCCTGAAAACCCATAGCCAGCAAAGTACCGGCCAGAATCAGGGACTGAATATGTCCTCCTCCCTCGCCGCTCAGGTAATTCAACAGGAACCGTAATCCAATCAGAAAGCCTGCGCCAAATAATAACGCGCCAATCGTTCCGAAAAACCGGAACGGCCGATATATGATGAAAATACGAATGATAGTGGCAATGCTGCGCTTGATGTACGAGGGAATGCTTTTTACCAGTCGCGAGGGGCGCAGATCCTCATTCACTCGAACGGGCACCGAGGTGATGGCCATATTCTTCTGGCCGGCCTGGATGATGGTTTCCAATGTATAGGTATAGTTGTTGAACACCATCAGACGTTGTGCGGCGGTGCGGCTCATGGCGCGGAAGCCGCTGGGCGCGTCGGGAATGTCGGTATTGCTGGCTACGCGCACCACCCAACTGCCCAGTTTCTGCAACATCTTCTTGATGGGTGAGAAATGTTCTATGGTTTCAATCGGGCGCGCGCCGACCACGATATCGGCCCGGTGCTCAAGAATGGGCGCGACCAGTGCCGGAATGTCGTCGGCGTTGTACTGGTTGTCGGCATCGGTATTGACGATGACATCCGCGCCCAGGCGCAGGCAGGCGTCCAGTCCGGTCATGAAGCCGCGCGCCAGGCCCTGGTTGCGGGTATGGCGCACCACATGATCCACGCCGCACTCACGCGCGACTTTGACGGTATCGTCCTGGCTGCCGTCATCGATAATCAGCCATTCGACAGTATCAAAACCAGGGACTGTGCGGGGCAATGCCGATAGCGCTATGGAAAGAGTTTTCGCCTCATTGAAGCACGGGATTTGAATGATTAATTTCAACGGAACTACCTTGGCTTTTTATTGCTTTTGTCAAATACAGCCGTTAATCATAATATACGGGAGAATGTACGTCATTCTTTTCATACGATTTTAATAAAAGGGATATCTTTTGCGAAATAGATGGCAAATAGCGCCTTGGAGGCAGTAAGTATGAGTATTTTAGAATGATGCGTTTTTTATGGTGAGAGTGTAAGGCGTTAAAGGTCGCCTGACTTTTGGTGTTTGTTCATGATGAATGCACCGATGCCTGAGCTGTTCAGTGTGACATTTATTAGCTTGATTGATCCCATAGATCATTTAACAAAATTATAAAAATTGCAGATATTGCAAATATTGCAAACAGAGAATCCATAGAGGAAATTTATTGCGTATGTCTCTTTGTAATTGTAAAGTTTTTCTAACAAATAATCCGCTCCGTTTTTTAATTGAGGCAATCCTGTTTCACAGCCTCAGGGTTATTGCTCGCTTTCTTCTTCTAAAGGTATAATGCAAGGTCCTATCTGCCGCTGCTTTTGGGTTTCAATATTTCTCAGTCGAATTTCACAGTTAAATTCATTACTTTGGTTGGAAATGCTCGACTTGTAGTATTGATGGAAAATCAATTAGTTAAGCGCCATGTTTTATGTGCCGTGTGGGGCACAGACATTGCAGAGCCATCTAAAAAATTTAGAAAAAAATGGGTTTAAAAATAATACCAACGATACTATGTGGCGGTGCAGGATCACGTCTTTGGCCTGTTTCCCGTGAGTCGCATCCCAAACCCTTCATTCGTCTGGCCGATGGGCAAAGTCTTCTACAGAAGGCTTGGCTGCGCGGCGCAGCGTTGCCGGGAGTGGCCGAAGTGCTTACGGTTACCAATCGCGATCTTTTCTTCAAAACCGAGGACGAGTATCGCCAAGTGGCCGGCAGCACTTATAAACATCTTGGCAATAGTTTCATTCTCGAACCTTTTGGCCGCAATACGGCTCCGGCTATCGCCGCAGCCGCGCTGCAAGTGGCGAAAACCCATGGACAAGATGCTCTTTTGCTGGTGTTGGCCGCCGACCATCTGATTGTTGATCAGCCGGCTTTTGCCGAGGCTGTGGCGCAGGCCCAGCAGCTTGCTCAGCAGGGCAAGCTTGTCACTTTCGGCATTCGGCCCGAAGCACCTGAAACCGGCTACGGTTATATTGAAGCCGAAGGCAATGCCGTCTTGCGTTTCGTAGAGAAACCCAGCCTTGATAAAGCCAGGGAATATGTCGAGTCAGGTCGCTATTTCTGGAATTCGGGTATGTTCTGCTTTGCCGCCGGTACGCTGATACATGAAATGGAACAACATTGCCCGGCGATATTGTCCGCTGTCCGCGCCTGCATGGAGCAATCCCGCAGGGCCGAAGGCAAAGGCTTTACGCAGGTCGAGCTCAATCCGGAAGCCTTTGATTCAGTGCCCGACGATTCCATTGATTATGCCGTGATGGAAAAATCCGGCAATGTCGCGGTCGTGCCCTGCAGCATCGGTTGGAGCGACATCGGTTCCTGGAGCGCACTGGGCGATCTGTCCGAGCCCGATGCGCGAGGCAACCGCATTGAAGGCGAAGCGCTGCTGCATGATGTGAGCAACTGCTATATTAAAAGCAATGGGCGCATTATCGGCGCCGTGGGCGTCAACAATCTGATCGTTATCGATACGCCGGACGCGCTGTTGGTTGCGGACCGTGATCGTGCCCAGGATGTCAAACATCTTTATGCCGGCCTTAAAACGCAGGGTCACGAAGCCCATAAACTTCACAGGACCGTCTATCGTCCCTGGGGGACTTACACCGTTCTGGAAGAAGGGCCGCGCTTCAAGATCAAGCGCATCGAAGTCAAGCCGGGCGCCAGTCTCAGCTTGCAATTGCATCACCACCGCAGCGAACACTGGATTGTGGTTAGCGGCATGGCGAAAGTGGTCAATAGCGATCAAGAGCTATTCGTCAATACTAACGAGTCTATATGTGTTCCAGCCGGACACAAACACCGCCTGGAAAATCCGGGGGTAGTCAATCTGATCATGATTGAAGTGCAGAGCGGTGAATATCTGGGCGAGGATGATATCGTCCGTTTCGATGATAAATATGGTCGGGTTGCATCATGAAGTTACCTTGTTTTAAAGCCTACGACATTCGCGGGCGTTTGGGCGAAGAGCTCAATGAAGAAATTGCCTACCGCATTGGCCGCGCCTATGCGCAGCATCTAGGCGCCAAGCGGGTTGCTGTCGGAGGCGATATCCGCCTCACCAGCGAGCCTCTCAAGCAGGCTCTGGCCAATGGCTTGATGGATGGCGGCGCCGATGTGATCGATATCGGCATGACCGGCACCGAAGAAGTGTACTTTGCCGCGTTCCATCTGGATGTTGACGGCGGCATCGAAGTGACTGCCAGCCATAACCCCATGGATTATAACGGCATGAAGCTGGTGCGCCGCGATGCTCAGCCTATCAGCGGCGATACAGGGTTGAAGGCTATTCAGGCGCTGGCCGAAGCTAATCAGTTCGAACCGGCAGTCACGCGCGGCACGCTGACCCGACAATCCATTCTCGACCCTTATGTTGAGCATTTGTTGACTTATATCGATGCCTCCGCATTGAAGCCTCTTAAGCTGGTTGTCAATGCCGGCAATGGTGCGGCCGGCCATGTTATTGACGCGATAGAGGCGGTATTTGAGCAGCAAGGCGTGCCGGTTACGTTTATCAAAGTCAATCATCAGCCCGACGGCACTTTCCCGAACGGCATTCCCAATCCCTTGCTGCCCGAAAACCGCGCCGCGACGGCGCAGGCTGTCAAAGCCCATCAAGCCGATATGGGCATTGCCTGGGACGGTGATTTCGACCGCTGCTTCTTATTCGATGAAAACGGCGAATTTATTGAAGGCTATTACATCGTCGGACTGTTGGCGGCCGCCTTTCTGGCTAAGCACCCCGGCGAAAAAATCATCCATGACCCGCGCCTGACCTGGAATACGATTGACGTTGTGACGTGCGCAGGTGGCATTCCCGTCCAGTCCAAAACGGGGCATGCCTTTATTAAAGAACGCATGCGCGCTGAAAATGCCATTTATGGCGGTGAAATGAGCGCTCATCACTATTTTCGTGATTTTGCCTACTGCGACAGCGGTATGATACCCTGGCTGCTGGTAGCCGAATTGATCTGTCATAGCGGCAAACCTTTATCGCAACTGGTGGGCGAACGCATTCAGGCCTATCCGTGCAGTGGCGAGATCAATTACACAGTTGCTAATGCCGAAGCGGCGTTGCAGGCAGTACGCGATCACTATGCTGATTCGCATGCACGTGTAGACACGACTGACGGTCTCAGTCTGGAATTTGCCGATTGGCGACTTAATTTGCGCAGTTCAAACACTGAACCGCTGCTGCGCTTGAATATTGAAACCCGATCCAATCCATCAGCCGTACAGGAACGGCTTGCTGAAGTTGAATCACTTATCCGGAAAAACGCTTGATGTTCGGAATGCTGTCTGCCGCTTGGCGTTATCGCTTTTTTATTTTTTCATCCATTAAAACCGAATTACAGACTAAATTCATACGCAGTAAATTAGGCGGTCTTTGGATGATTCTGCACCCGCTTTCGCAGGTGCTTATTTTTGCCTTTGTGTTGTCGGCCGTATTGTCGGCCAAGCTGCCCGGCATCGATAACCAATATGCCTATGCCATCTATCTGATGTCGGGCACTTTGGGTTGGTCTTTGTTTGCTGAAATCGTTAACCGCTGTCTGACGCTGTTTATTGATAACGGCAATCTCCTCAAGAAACTGGTATTCCCGAAGATTGCTTTGCCGCTTATCGTTACCGGCAGTGCTTTGGTCAACAATACTTTACTCTTTGTCGCCATTTTAGCGATTTTCGGTGCGCTGGGGCACATGCCCGGCGTAGAGGTTTTCTGGCTGCCTGTGCTCATGGTAGCCAATATCGCACTGGCGCTTGGGTTGGGCCTGGCCTTGGGCGTGCTCAACGTCTTTATGCGCGATATCGGACAAGTCGTGCCTGTCATTATGCAATTTCTGTTCTGGTTCACTCCTGTTGTATACATGGTTAATATTATTCCGGAAGAATATCGAGACTGGCTTGAATTTAATCCCATGATTCCCATAATTACTGGATACCAAAATATACTGCTATATAACCATGCGCCCGATTGGGCCGGTTTAGGCGTAATCGCTCTTATTGCAATGACTCTGCTCGCTTTTGCTCTGTTTTTGTTTCGTAAAGCCAGTTCTGAAATGGTGGACCAATTATGAGCGGTGAGTTGCATGTACAAAATTTGGGGAAATCCTACCGCCAGTGGGGTAGCGAATGGCGGCGAGTGGCTTCGTGGTTTTTTCCATTCATCGCGCCTCGTGAAGAGCACTGGGTTCTCAAAGACGTAAGCTTTTCCATCGGCCCCGGCGAAGCTATAGGCGTCGTCGGTCAGAATGGCGCCGGCAAAAGTACTCTGCTCAAGCTCATTACCGGCACCACCAGTCCTACGCAAGGTCAAGTGCAATTGCGTGGGCGCGTGGCGGCAATCCTGGAGCTGGGCATGGGCTTCAGCCCCGATCTGACGGGGCGGCAGAACGCCTATCACTCCGCCGGGCTTATGGGATACAGCCAGGCTGAAATCGAACGAGCGATGCCCGAAATCGAGGCATTTGCCGAAGTCGGGGAGTACTTTGACCAGCCTGTGCGCACTTACTCCAGCGGTATGCAAATGCGTGTGGCGTTCAGTGTGGCGACGGCTTTTAAACCTGATCTGCTCATTGTGGATGAGGCGCTGTCAGTGGGGGATAGCTACTTTCAACATAAAAGTTTTGACCGCATGCGTCAATTCAAGGAAGAAGGCGTTTCCATAATGCTCGTCACCCACAGCATGGGGGATATCCGCACCTTGTGTGATCGCGCTATTTTGCTGGATAAAGGGCGTGTGCTCAAAGACGGTCAGCCTGACGAAGTTGTCGATTATTACAACGCGCTTATCGCCGAAAAAGAAAACGCGAAACTGAATGTTGAGCAGCGCCGTGAAAAAAATGGCTGGTTGCTGACCAAGAGCGGTACCGGCGAGGCGCGCGTTAAAAAGCTTCAGTTGCTGGATGCCGCTTCAGGCGCCGAGTTAGCCGCTGCCCAAGTCGGGCAAGCCGTGGAACTGCGGTTGGAAGCATCCATTCACGCGGATATACCCAGTCTGGTACTCGGTTATATGATCCGCGATAAACAAGGCCATGTAATATGGGGCACTAATACATGGCACACTCGCCAAATACAAAAGGATGTCAAATCTGGCGAAACAGTTGTCTTCAGATTGCCCTTTACTTGCACCTTAGGGCCTGGTTCTTACTCTGTATCCCCGGCATTGGTTAGCTCTGATACACATCTAACCGACAACTATGAATGGGTAGATAACCTTCTTGTGTTTGATGTAATCAATATGAATCAAGAGTATTTCATCGGTAGTAACTGGCTTGATGCTCAGTTTTCCATCTTTCGCCAGCAAGAGGAATATGCTCAATGAGTCTTGTCTCATATGCCCAAAATTTTGAAGATGTGATGCTTTGGCGTGCGCTTAAGCATGTGAAAAATGGTGTTTATGTTGATGTAGGAGCCCAGCATCCTGTAGTTGATTCTGTCAGCAAGGCCTTTTATGAGCACGGTTGGCGCGGTGTTCACATTGAGCCAGTTCCCGCCTATGCTGAGCTTTTGCGAAAAGACAGACCTGATGAAACGGTGTTGCAAGTGGCATTGGCAGATGTCGAAGGTATGCTTGAACTTAATGTCATTCCTGATACGGGTTTAAGTACCGCTGTGGATGAGTACGCGCAGCTCCATCGGATTGAGAGAGGCTATGTGCCTCAACGTATCCAAGTGCCTGTTTTAACATTGAAAACAGCAACTGAATCGTTAGTGGGTAAAGATGTCCATTGGCTAAAAATCGATGTTGAAGGGCTTGAAGAACAAGTACTCAAAGGCTGGGACAGCCAAGTTTTGCGCCCTTGGGTTATGGTTGTAGAAGCTACCATTCCTAGCTCATCAGAAACTGGCTATACAAGCTGGGAACCCATTTTAACAGCGGCAGAGTATCAGTTTGTCTATTTTGATGGGCTCAACCGTTTTTATGTAGCCAGAGAGCATGCCGAACTTGCTGAGGCGTTTTCCTCTCCACCTAATGTATTTGATCGTGTAGAACTAAGCGGCTTGGCAAGCTCAACATTGTGCCAAGGGCTGATAGCAGCACATCAGGCAAGTGAGCAAGCATCAGCGGCTCAAATTAATGCTGCCAATGAACACAACATTCAATTGCAAGCCCATGCCCAATGGTTGCAAAGTGAATTAGATGCGACTAACACTCGATTGCAAGCCCATGCTCAATGGCTACAGAATGGATGGGATACTGCAAGGCAGCGAATCGAAGAACTAAGCAGAAGCATGGGGCAGTTAGAAGTACAGCTTGCATCTGATCAGCAGAAAAAAGAGCATCTTGTCTCTGATCTAGTTGCCGCCAATGAACACAACGCTCAATTACAAGCTCATGCTCAATGGCTGCAAAGCGAATTAGATGCAACTAATGCTCGATTGCAAGCCCATGCCCAATGGCTTCAAGGTAAATTAGACGAGTCTAATGCCAAAGTTCATGAACTTAATCAGACAGTTCATCATTGGTGGACAATTGCTGACCGGCTCAATCAGGAACAGCAACGCATTTATGCCAGCACATTCTGGCGTATCACTTGGCCCTTGCGTAAATTGATGCGAGTCACCAAGAGGCTTCTGGCTTCACCGGTGCGCATAATAAGGTGGGGCATTCGCTTGCCAAAGCGGATGATCAAGCCTTTCATGGTATGGGTTATGCGGAAGATCCTCAATAATCCAGGCATAAAAAATCGCGTGTTAAATCAGCTAGAAAAATACCCTCAACTTAAACAACATCTACGTTTATTTGCCATGAGATCAGGCTTGATAATTGGTGGGGACATGACATCAACAGTGAGTCACTCCTGTGGCTCTGACTCTCAAGGCGCTGCTACGGCCATGTATTCATCGAATATGCAAGAGGAGTCGATGGATAATCTCTCGCCTCGTGCAGCCCGCATTTACAATGATCTCAAAAAATCTATTGGCACGAGGAAAAACTGATGCGTATTGTGATTGACATGCAAGGCGCACAGTCTACGGATTCGCGTAATCGTGGCATTGGTCGCTATACACTGTCGCTGGTACAAGCGATTGCTCGCAATCGTGGAGAACATGAGGTATTTCTCGCTCTCAACGGTTTATTTCCCGATACGATCGAAACGATACGCACTGTATTCAAGGGTTTGGTGCCGCAAGAAAATATTCGTGTTTGGCAAGTTCCAGGGCCGGTTTTTAGTGCGAGCAATGAAAATGGTTATCGTCGCCGTAGTGCTGAACTAGTTCGCGAAGCTTTTTTGGCTAGTCTTAAACCAGATATTGTACTTGTCAGCAGTTTATTTGAAGGCTTAAGCGACGATTCTGTCACCAGCATAGGCATGCTGAGCCTTACCATACCAACAGCTGTTATTCTGTATGACTTGATCCCGCTGATTCAGCGTCGGCCTTATCTGGAAAATCCAGTGGTCGAAGTCTGGTACGAGAATAAACTTGACCATTTGCGCCGAGCGAATCTGTTACTCGCCATTTCTGAATCATCTCGGCAGGAAGGAATTCAATACCTTGGTTTTCCGGATGAGGCGTGTGTCAATATATCGACGGCGGCCGACCAGCATTTTCAGCCGCAGCAAATCGATTGCGAGAAAGAGCAGGAGGTTCGCCGGCGTTACGGCTTAAATCGGCCATTCGTGATGTATACAGGTGGTATTGACCACCGGAAGAACATAGAAGGTCTTATTCGCGCTTATGCGATCTTGCCTAAACGCATTCGCGACGCTCATCAACTGGCCATTGTCTGTTCCATTCAACCTGCCAGTCGAGCTACGCTTGAGAAGTTGGCTAAGGAACAGGGACTGAAATCAGATGAGCTGGTGCTGACCGGGTTTGTGCCTGAAGAAGATTTGTTGGCTCTCTATAATTTGTGCAAAGCTTTCGTCTTCCCATCGTGGCACGAAGGATTCGGCTTGCCGGCGCTGGAGGCTATGTCATGCGGTCGCGCTGTAATTGGTGCCAACACATCCAGCCTGCCGGAAGTGATTGGCAGAGGTGATGCACTGTTTGACCCGATGAGTGACAAGTCCATTGCTGAAAAGCTCGAAGAAGTGCTTACTAAAGATGTCTTCCGGGCAGAGCTGGAGCAGCATGGTTTGGAGCAGGCTAAATGCTTTTCTTGGGATACTAGTGCAAAACAGGCAATAACCGCTTTCGAGGCATTGCATGTTAAAAGGAACAGCCAGAATTTAACGGATATTATTTCCGGCCGTCGTCCAAGGCTGGCTTACATATCACCTCTGCCGCCAGAGCGTAGCGGTATTAGTGATTATAGTGCTGATCTTTTGCCTGAACTTTCACGACATTACGATATTGACGTAATTGTGGCGCAGGAGGCTGTGTCAGACATATGGGTCAATGCCAATTCCACGCTACGTACAGTCGCATGGTTTAGAGAACACGCGGACACTTATGACCGTGTGCTATACCATTTTGGCAATTCTCATTTCCATCAGCATATGTTTGGCTTATTGGAAGATGTGCCGGGTGTTGTTGTGCTGCATGACTTTTTCTTGTCTAGCATCCTGGCCAATATGGATTTTGCTGGGTATCAGCCTAACTCTTGGGTAAAGGTTCTTTACCAAAGCCATGGCTATGAGGCCGTGCAGAAACATTTTCATGCATCTGACAATACGGAAGCAGTTTGGCATTATCCGTGCAACCTTGGAGTACTCCGGAGTGCATTAGGTGTGGTGGTGCATTCTCAAAACTCCAAACGATTAGCTGATCAGTGGTACGGTAAAGGTGTGGCGGACGATTGGGCTATTATTCCACTTCTACGTGTACCAGAGCATGGGATTGACCGAGCTGAAGCGCGTCGTCAGTTGAAATTGAATCATGACGATTTTGTTGTGTGCAGTTTTGGTCTGTTGGGGCCGATCAAGCTGAACCATCGTTTGCTCAATGCGTGGCTGGCTTCGAAGCTGGCTAAGAGCGCTAATTGTGTATTGATATTCGTTGGTGAAAATCACGGCGGTGACTATGGAGCGGAGCTAATTACTACAATCCGCCGCAGTGGCTTGGATAAGCGCATACGCATCACTGGCTGGGCGGATGCCGATACTTTTCATCATTACCTAGCGGCGGCAGATATTGGTGTGCAACTGCGCACGCTGTCCCGTGGCGAAACGTCGGCAGCTGTGCTGGATTGCATGAATTTCAGCCTCCCGACGATTGTTAATGCTAACGGTAGCATGGCAGATTTGCCCGATGATGGAGTGCTAAAGCTTCCGGATGAATTTGATGATGCGGAATTAATAGCGGCTCTGGAAACGCTGTGGAGTGATCCTTCATACCGACAGCAATTAGGGGAAAAGGCGCGGGAAATTATTCTTGAGTATCATGCTCCTCGGAGTTGCGCTGATCAGTATGCTCAGGCAATTGAGACAGTGTATAGGGCTGAGTATACGGGCGTATCTGCGTTAGCTCATGCTGTAACTCATCTTGATCCAATGCCAAAAGAAGCGCATTCTTGGGTTTCGCTGGCAGAATCAGTGGCTCTTGCTATTCCTCCCCGTATTGCCTCCCGTCAACTGCTGGTGGACGTTTCGGAAATGATGCAACGCGGCAATCAGCGTGTTGCGCTCAGCACTTTGAAGGAATTGCTTGTCAATCCGCCCGAGGGTTATCGAGTGGAGCCAGTCTATGCTACTCCACACCAAGGCTATCGCTATGCGCGCCGCTTTACGCTTAATTTTCTCAATTTGCCCGAGCTTACTCTAGAGGATGATGTTATTGAGTACCATGCCAGTGACATATTTCTTTGCCTCGGTTTATCTCATCAATTAGTAATCCCTCGCCGAGCTGATTTGGAGCGCATACGGAATTATGGAGTACAAATCTGGTTCACAGTTTATGATCTTTTATTGACGGATTTGCCGAAGGCATTTCCCGATACAGTGAAACAGTTGCACGATAATTGGCTAGAGACTCTTGCTGAGATCGGCAACGTCATACGAATATCCAATGCTGTAACTGATGCGATGGTGGGAGAATTCAAGGTAGATGGAGCGATCTATCGACGTTCTTTCAATATAGATTGGTCCCATTTAGGTACTGATATTAGCTGCCAACATTTATTAGCGAATATTGCAGAAATTATTAGGGCTGAATCAGTTCCAGATGCAGAATTGAAATTGATCACGCAAGTTTTGGCTTTAAATTTTAAGCAATTTGAAAGCCTTGGCCGAAGTTCGATGCTGCCTGAAAAGCTCACTTGGCGTTTGGAAGGCCCTTTCGATAGTTCCTACAGTTTAGCCTTGTTAAATCGTGAGACAGCTTTAGCATTGGATGCTTTGGGCCACAATGTGGTGCTACATTCGACAGAAGGCCCTGGTGATTTTGAGCCAAATCCGCAGTTTTTAAAGTTAAACCCTGCTATTGCTAAGCTGCATGCCAAATCACAAGAAATTACGCAGGAGCAAGCTGATATTACAAGCCGTAATCTCTACCCACCTCGGGTTGAAGATATGAAAAGCCGCATGAATCTGCTTCATCATTATGCGTGGGAAGAATCAGGTTATCCACAAGGCTGGGCAGATAATTTCAGTCAGCACTTACAAGGGATGACTTGTTTGTCTGCACATGTGCAAAAGATAATGCTGGATCACGGAGTGACTGTTCCGATGACTACGTCTGGCTGCGGTGTCGATCATTGGGAACGCATTAAATCCGATAAAAGCTATAAATTAAAAGAGCTGGGATTTCGCTTCCTCCATGTATCATCCTGTTTTCCCAGAAAAGGTGCGGATGTCATGCTGAAAGCCTATGGACAGGCTTTCAGCAAAAAAGATGATGTGATTTTAATTATCAAAACATTTGCTAATCCCCATAACGAAGTGCATAAATGGCTTGCTGATGCAAAGCAAGCATATCCGGATTATCCAGATGTCCTCATTATTGAGGAAGATTTGAGTGACTCCCAGCTAAAATCAATTTATGAGCAATGCCATGCTTTAGTTGGGCCAAGTCGCGCTGAAGGTTTTGGACTGCCGTTTGCAGAAGCTATGCTTTCCGGGTTGCCGGTAATTACGACAGGTTGGGGTGGGCAGTTGGACTTTTGTTCGCCTGAAACTGCATGGCTAGTGGATTACACTTTTACCAATGCGGATACCCACTTTGAATTATTCAATTCTGTATGGGCAGAGCCAAATCAAGCGCATCTCGCCGAGCTTATGCGGAAAGTATACGAATTGTCACCGCAAGCAAGAGCGGAAAAACCGCAACGGGGGCGGGAGCTGCTTTTGCAGAAGTTTAAGTGGACAGATGTAGCACAACGTTTAGTAGATTCGGCAAGATCGTTTGCCAAATCACAGTTATTAAGAGACCCAAAGATAGGGTGGATAACTACCTGGAATACAAAATGTGGAATAGCAGCTTATTCCAAGCATCTGATTGATGCAATGCCGCAAAGGGTAACTGTTCTTGCCGCTCATGCAGATGTACAGACACAACAAGATTCATATAATGTTTCACGTTGTTGGCTTGCAGGTGAAACTGATTTGCTGGAGGATTTGTCGCAGGCTATTGAAAAAAATGCGTTAGATACTTTAGTCATTCAATTCAATTATGGTTTTTTTAATTTTGACCATTTTTCGAGATTTTTGGAAGACCAAATAGGACAAGGAAGAACAGTCATTCTTATGTTACATTCAACCACTGATCCTGTGCATATTCCAGAAAAGCGGTTAGGAAAAATGGTTCCGGCATTAAAGAAATGCCACCGCCTACTAGTGCATGCGCCTGGTGATCTTAATCGTCTCAAGGCACAGGGTTTGATCGATAATGTAGCTCTTTTTCCGCATGGCGTTCTTGATAAGGTTTTTAATACAACTGAAGAATTACACGATCAGTTTACAATTGCCTCTTATGGGTTTTTCTTACCACACAAGGGACTTCTGGAATTGATTGATGCTGTGAAGTTACTTGCCGATTCAGGACGGTATGTAAAACTTAAAATGATTAACGCCGAATACCCTATTCCGGAGTCGGCGGAAATGGTTAGGCAAGCTAAGGATAAAGTAGCTAAGCTAGGCATGGAGTCATATGTTGAGATCATTTCAGATTTCTTGCCTGATGAGCAAAGCCTTCTATATTTAAGTTCTGCTGACTTGATTGTTTTTCCGTATCAGGAAACTGGCGAATCATCAAGTGCTGCTGTACGTTATGGATTGGCATCTGGTAAACCTGTAGCCGTCACTCCCTTAGCCATTTTCGACGATGTCAGTCGGGCAGTATTAAAATTGCCAGGTTGTATGCCTCAAGACCTGGCGAATGGAATAGCCAATATTATTGAAGATATAACAGCCAATAACGAAACCGCCATAAAAAACAAACAGAATGCTGAAAAATGGCGCGAAGCACATAAATACTCGAAGCTCGGCAAGCGGCTAAATAATATGTTAATAGCTTTAACCAATCAAAGCGATAATGAATGGTTAAGCTCTAAAGTGTAAAACGATTCTACTAACCAATCATTAAAAAGTAATAAATATGAAAGCAATTATTACAGGCATTACCGGCCAAGACGGTGCTTACCTATCAGAGCTTCTGCTCGGCAAAGGCTATACCGTCTACGGCACTTACCGCCGCACTAGTTCCGTCAACTTCTGGCGCATAGAAGAGCTGGGTATCCAGAACCATCCCAATTTGCATCTGGTGGAATATGATCTGACGGATTTGGGTTCCAGCATCGCGCTGGTGCAGAAGGTGCAGCCGGATGAAATTTACAACCTGGCAGCGCAAAGCTTTGTCGGTGTGAGTTTTGAACAGCCTAGCGCCACTGCCCAGATTACCGGCATTGGTGCATTGAACTTGTTGGAAGCCATTCGTCTGGTTAATCCGAAGATCCGGTTTTATCAAGCGTCCACATCCGAGATGTTCGGTAAGGTTCAGGCCATTCCCCAGGTGGAAGATACCCCGTTTTACCCGCGCAGCCCTTATGGTGTGGCCAAGCTCTATGCGCACTGGATGACGGTCAATTACCGCGAAAGTTATGACATTTTTGGTTCCAGCGGCATTTTGTTCAACCATGAAAGCCCTTTGCGCGGCCGCGAATTCGTTACGCGCAAGATCACCGATTCAGTAGCCAAGATCAGCCTGGGCAAGCTGGATGTTCTGGAACTCGGCAATATGGATGCCAAGCGTGATTGGGGTTTCGCAAAGGAATATGTGGAAGGCATGTGGCGCATATTGCAGGCTAATGAGCCCGATACATTCGTGCTGGCGACCAATCGCACGGAAACCGTGCGTGATTTTGTACGCATGGCGTTCAAGGCGATTGGTGTAGAGCTTGAGTTTAAAGGCCAGGGCGATGAGGAATATGCAATGATTGCAGCTATCAACTCTGACTCCGCTCAAGGCGAGAAGGCGTTACAAGTAGGACAAACGGTGGTGCGCGTTAACCCTAGATTCTATCGCCCTGCCGAAGTGGACTTGCTGATCGGCAATCCGGCCAAGGCCAAAGCCAAGCTGGACTGGACGCCTAAAACCACGCTGGAGCAGTTGTGTCAGATGATGGTGGAGGCTGATCTGCGCCGCAATACACAGGGGTTCTCATTTTGAGGCTGCTGGTCACGGGCGGACAGGGTTTTACCGGGCAGCACTTTGTCAAGGCTGCCCGTGCCTGTGGGCACGAGGTTATTACTCTGCAAGCCGATCTCAAAGATCGCGAAGCAGTACGGCAGCAGGTAGTTGAAGCAGCGCCGGAAGCCGTCGTTCATCTGGCTGCGATCAGCTTCGTCGGGCACGCCGATGCCAGTGCGTTTTACGATGTCAACGTGATTGGCACGCTGAATCTGCTGGAGGCTCTGGCCGCCCTTGCGCAGCCGCCACGCAGTGTCTTGATCGCCAGCAGCGCCAATGTGTACGGTAACTGCGAGCGGTCACCCATTACGGAAGAGCAAGCGCCGGCGCCGGTCAATCATTACGCCATGAGCAAGCTGGCCATGGAGTATATGGCCAGAACTTATCTCGACAGGCTGCCGTTGTTTTTCGCGCGGCCTTTTAACTATACAGGCCCGTTGCAGGCCAAGTCGTTTGTCATTCCCAAGCTGGTCGCGCATTTTGCGCAGAAGGCAGAGGCGGTTGAGCTAGGCAATCTTGATGTGGAGCGCGAGTTTAACGATGTGCGCTTTGTCTGCGAAGCCTATTTGCGATTGCTGCAGAAGGCTACTCCCGGCGAGGTCTATAACATCTGCTCCGGCAAGCCGGTAACGCTCAAATCCGTGATTGAGCTGTTGGGCCAGATTACGGGGCATCAATTGCAGGTCAATGTAAACCCGGCCTTTGTGCGCAGCAATGAAATTCACCGTTTATGCGGCAGCCCGGCAAAACTGGTTAATACAGTAGGGGAGATTCCGTCGCCGGCCTTGGTTGATACGCTGCGCTGGCTGTTGGTCGAAAGTTGATGAAGGTTATTGTATCGATTGACCCGGTACGATTCCCTCTGACAGGCATTGGGCGTTATACTTTTGAATTAGTGCGCCACCTTGCTAAGCTGGACGATGTCGGTGATCTGAGGCTGCTGTCCGGATCCGGTTTTGTGCCGTCTCTGCCAGCGGCGGCAGCGTGTGTTGACGATGGCAGAACGTCGCTGGTCAGGCAGTTAAAAAAACATCTGCTGAAAAGCCACACAGTAGTGGATCTGGCCAGTGGTTTCAGGAACTGGAGAAGGCAGCGCGCTTTGCTTGGGCTTGAGGATTTTGTCTTTCATGGGCCTAATTACTATCTGCCCAGGTTTGCCGGCGTCAATGTCAGCACTTTTCATGATCTGTCGGTGTATAGTTGGTCTCACTGCCATCCGCCGGAGCGTGTACGGTTCATGCAAAAACAGATTGCGATTTCATTGCGGAGGGCCGACATGTTGATTACGGACTCGGAATTTACCCGGCAGGAAGTCGCGCAGCATTTCTCTTGGCCGCTCGACAAAATTCGTAGCGTATCGTTGGCCAGCAGTCCGGAGTTTTATCCTCGCAATCAGGCCGAATGGTCTGCAGCAGGCGTTCGCTATGGTTTAACCATGGGTGGGTATACGCTTTTTGCAGGGACCATAGAGCCCCGTAAGAATCTGGATGTCCTGCTCGATGCTTATGGGTTACTGCCTCTGAACTTGCGGCAGCGATGGCCGTTGGTCATGACGGGCTATCAAGGCTGGCAAAGCGAAAAACTGCACGAACGCATCAAGGCGGCCAGTCGTGAGGGCTGGGTACGTTACTTAGGCTATGTGCCTGCCGAGGATTTGCCCTTGCTTTATGCCGGCGCCCGTCTGTTTGCATTTCCTTCGCTGTATGAGGGTTTTGGCTTGCCGATACTGGAGGCGATGGCTTCCGGAGTGCCGGTGGTCTGCTCAAATGCTTCTTCCTTGCCCGAGGTCGCGGGCGATGCAGCCGGCATGTGCGAGGCAATGGACGTGGATAGTCTGTCGGGATTGATTGCGGCAGGGCTGGAAGACGACATCTGGCGTAACAGTGCGATTGAAAAGGGACTGGCCCGGGCCGCTGGATTCAGTTGGCAGCGTTGCGCCGAAGAAACGGTTGCAGTTTACCGTGAAGCAATCAGTGCCAGATCTTAGCTTCTAAAATAACGTAGGAACAGTTGCTGAAATACCGTAATGAAAAAAGCAGTTGCTGATCTGGCACAGGGATGTGATAGGCTATGACTATATAGCATTGGCTATCTGCACTACATTTACATAGATAGCTGTCACCGGTTTCTATTTTTGCGAGTTAATCGATTGCAACAGGCGTTTTAATGAAAGTTCTTCATGTTTATAGAACTTATTTTCCCGATACCCAGGGCGGTCTGGAAGAAGTGATTCGGCAGATCTGCCGTAATACCAAATGCCATAATGTGGAAAGCAGGGTTTTTACCCTAAGTCCGCAATCGGGGCAATCTGTCATATCGAGAAAAGAGGCCGATGTTTACCGTTTTAACCGGACCTTTGAAATTGCTTCATGCAGTGTGTCTATCAGTGCATTGTCAGGCTTCAAGCAATTGGTGGAATGGGCGGATATTGTGCATTATCATTTTCCCTGGCCTTTTGCCGACTTGCTTCATTTGTTAGGGCAAGTCAAGAAGCCCTCGATTGTTACTTATCATTCCGATATTGTCAGGCAGAAGGGTTGGTTAACGTTATACCGTCCCTTAAAGCAGTATTTTCTTACGCACGTTGACTGTATCGTTTCAACCTCGCCCAATTACTTTGCAACGAGCGATGTCCTGGGGACTTTTTCCGAAAAAGTGGAGATTATTCCTATCGGATTGGATGACGCCAGCTATCCGGTTGTAGATGCCGAACAGATGGAATCCGTTCGGGCGCAATGCGGGGAAGGTTTCTTTCTATTTATAGGCGTGCTTCGTTATTACAAAGGACTGCGTATTCTGCTTGAAGCCATTAAAAATACGGCATTGCGGGTCGTCATCGTCGGTTCGGGACCGATAGAGAATGAATTGCGGCAGCAGGCCAGTGAACTGGGTTTAGAAAATGTCCAGTTTCTGGGCTACGTCAGCGATGAAGAAAAAGTCGCACTGATTCGATTATCAAGAGCAATTGTTTTTCCTTCTTATCTACGCTCGGAAGCCTTTGGCGTCACTTTGCTGGAAGGGGCCATGTTTGGCAAGCCCTTGATTTCTGCGGAAATCGGCACAGGCACCAGCTATGTCAATAGTGACAAGGAAACGGGTTTTGTAGTGCCGCCATCCGATTCAAGACGGTTACGCGAAGCCATGGAAAAACTGGATCAGGATGAGCAGCTGGCTAAACGCATGGGACAAGCGGCACGAGAAAGATATGAAAAATTGTTTACCGGGAAAAGAATGGGCGAACAATATGTGCAGTTGTATAAGAAATTGCTGGCCGAAGTGGTTTACGCGAAACCAGAGGCACAATCTAAAATAATCTAGGCAGGGTAAGTGTCCAGACATCCACCAAGAGAACTACATGTCATTTTATCAAGGTTTCAACCACAATACCGGCAGTCAGGCGGCGGATCTGGGTATTGAATTTACAATCAACGGTATCATCTGCTTGATTCAGGCTATACCTTTGAAACAAACCGGAACATGCCCATGAATCCATATGCCGTGCAATCCGCATCACCCAAGGCGCTGGCACGAAGCCTATGGTGTAACCGGCAGCTTATCAGGCAAATGACCGTGCGCGAAGTAGTCGGGCGCTATAAAGGTTCTGTTATGGGACTGTTTTGGTCGTTTCTCAATCCCGTGTTCATGCTGGTGGTATATACCTTTGTTTTCTCGGTTGTCTTTAAAGCCCGTTGGGGCGTGGGAGGCGCGGAGGAAACCAAAACCCAGTTTGCCGTGGTGTTGTTTGTCGGCATGATTGTGCATGGGCTGTTTGCCGAAGTGCTCAATCGCGCGCCTGGCTTGATTCTGGCCAATGCCAATTATGTCAAAAAGGTGGTGTTTCCGCTGGAGATATTGCCTATTGTCAGCATGGGAGGGGCGCTGTTTCACAGTTTGGTCAGTTTGAGCGTGCTGCTTGCCGCGTTTGTTATATTTAACGGCTATCTGCATTGGACGGTAATTTTCATTCCATTCGTATTGCTGCCTCTGGTTATCCTCGCCCTGGGCCTTGCCTGGATGCTCGCTTCTCTGGGGGTATTCCTTCGGGATGTCGGGCAAACCATCGGCATCATTACCACGGTAATGATGTTTTTATCGCCGGTGTTTTTTCCTGTTACGGCCTTGCCGGAACAATACCGTCCCGTCATCATGGCCAATCCGCTCACTTTTATTATCGAGCAGTCGCGCGATGTGCTCATTTGGGGACGATTGCCTGATTGGACCAGCTTGGGTGTGTATATGTTAGTCGCTAGTGTTATAGCCTGGGCAGGTTATATCTGGTTTCAAAGGACCAGAAAGGGTTTTGCCGATGTGCTTTGATCTGCGGGAAGTCGTTTATCCACTGACCCTACACAACGGTAGGGGTAGGCATTCCGGCGGGGCAAAATGCATAAGTCCTGATAGTCTCTAATTTAATGGCAGTGATATACTTCACAATTGCACAGATAGGGCAAAGTTATTCTGTGGGTAAAGTGGCTACTATTTGAATAATGGTGACACTCTAATCAATCGAAGCTCACTGCATCAGTGTGCAAGATTTGACAATTAATTAAACAATCAAATTATTCCTGCAAGACAATGCAGCGGAGAGAAGTTCGAGGTCGATGAGTAAACAACTTGATGCTGTGACCCTGGTGACTGTCAATTATAATGCGGGCGATATGCTTTTGAGCTGTATTCGTTCCGCGGCAGGTCAAGTCGGGGAAATCATTGTTGTGGATAATGCTTCCTCCGACCAAAGCCTGGTGAACTTGAGCGCCCAGGATGAGTTGTTGGGAACCGTCAAAATTATCCGGAATTCGCGAAATCTGGGATTTGCCGCAGCTTGCAATATCGGAATGCAGGCTGCCAAAGGCGACTACATATTGTTTCTTAATCCGGACTGTGAGCTTAATCCCGATGCCATTCAAGCTATGTTGGATGTGTTCCATGAGTGCGCCGAGGCCGGCATGGCAGGCGGATTACTGATTGGTCCCGATGGCAGGGAGCAGGGCGGCGGAAGGCGGGCCATTCCCACACCTTGGCGTTCTTTTGTAAGAGCCTTCGGTTTATCCCGATTTGAGCACCGCTGGCCAAAACTGTTTTTTGATTTCCATCTGAATAAGCAGCCGTTGCCGGTTCATCCTGTCGAAATAGAAGCCATCTCCGGGGCCTGCATGCTGGTCAAACGCAAAGCGATTGAAGATGTCGGGTTGTGGGATGAGGCGTATTTCCTGCATTGCGAAGATCTGGACTGGTGCATGCGCTTTCGTCAGAAAAAATGGAAGATTCTATTTGTGCCGGATGCGCACGTGGTTCATCACAAGGGCATGTGTAGCCGCTCGCGTCCCATATTTGTGGAATGGCACAAGCATAAAGGCATGATGCGCTTTTACCGTAAGTTTTTCAGCCATCAATATCCAAGGCCTTTAATGTGGCTGGTCGGCGCGGGTATCGGCCTGCGGTTCAGCATGCTGGTTGTTTATTTTACCAGTTGTCATATTGTGCATCGTCTGAGGTTGTTGAATGGATAAGCGGCAAGTAGGGATTATTGGTGCGACCAGCTTTGTCGGAGAATGTCTCCTGGATAGATTGGCAGGGCTGGATGTCGAGATGACGGCATTTTCGCGCAAACCTCAGAAAATCACCCCTGATCGTCATGCATCAAAACTAAGTTGGCGTGTTTTAGATGAGAACGCGGCCGATCCGGTGGCCACGCCTTATTCTGTTGAAACGCGAGCAATTGAAAATTGGGTCAGCCTGGGACCTATCTGGGTTTTGCCAGCGTTGTTTCCGATGCTGGAAGCCTATGGCATTCGCCGTATCGTGGCGTTGAGTTCAACCAGTCGCTTTACCAAAAAGACTTCCAGGGATGCATCGGAGCAGGCGCTGGCCGAGCATCTGATCAGCGGTGAAGAAAGCTTGAAAGCTTGGGCTGAAAAACAAGGCGTGGAATGGGTCATTATCCAGCCGACCATGATCTATGGCTACGGCAAGGACAGGAACATTGCCAGGATAGCGCATTTTATCGAGCGCTTCGGCTTTTTTCCCTTGCTTGGCAAAGCTACAGGCAAGCGGCAGCCGGTGCATGTTGAGGATGTCGTTGATGCCTGCTGTTCGGCGCTTTTTTCAGAGCGGGCGCTAAACCGCGCTTATGTTGTGTCGGGTAAAGAACGGCTGACTTACCGGGCAATGGTTGAGCGCATATTTTTATCAATCGGAAAACCGCCTGTTTTGTTGTCGCTGCCATTAGGCGTGTTTCAATATGCCGTCATGTGTTTGCGGGTCCTGCCCCGATTCAAGTCACTGACCGTTGAAATGGCGTCTCGCATGAATCAGGATATGGTTTTCGATCATGAAGAGGCGGCACAGGATCTGGGGTTTAAGCCTAGAGGTTTTTTAGACAGCAAAGGCTGACGGCTCAACGGGTTATCAACCCAAGCGTTGCGCTTGCTCTGGATCCTTGGCTTTGCCAAACTTCGGCGTACCCATAGCCGCTATTCGGGCCAGGCATGGCAGTCATCAAACGAATGGATGTTGTCCATTCAGCCTGAAAATAGTCCAATTCTTGATATAACATCTTAAATAGCAATGAAATTTGTCTTTTCGCTGGGTGGATTGACCGCTCTGAATTTGGCTATTGCCATGGCCATCCAGTGGCTGGTTTTGGTCTATATCGGCCCAGGCGCCGATACCGATGCTTATTTTTCGGCGCAGATGCTGACCTTAATTCCTCTGACAATTTTCAGTGATATCCTGATCAGAGTATTGGTGCCTTTGTTGATAGGGTTAGCCGGGGAAAATTTGACTGCAAACGTAAAATCTTTGCTGCTGCAGTCATTTTTTGCCTTTGCGGTTATCGCTGCCATGTTGAGCTTGTCGGCTTATCTGTGGGTTCCGCTATTGTCGCCGGGGCTTTCGAAGCAAGCGCTCGATCTGGCGATTGAAATGGCTGAGGTGATGTCAGCTACTCTGGTTTTTGGCGGACTGACGACGGTGTTGACATCGGCTTATCATGCCGAGCAGCGGTTTATTTATCCGGAGTTGTCACAATTTATTGCCGGTATGGTCGTGCTGGCCGGCGTATTTTATGCAATGCCCGTTTATGGCATCGTATCGGTCGCTTGGGGCGCTGTCATACGTTGGGGATTATGGGCTGTTATGTTGTTCCAATGGGTCGATTGGCGCACTCACTCGAGGTACGACCGGACACTGACCAAAATGGTCTGGCAACGCATGCGCGCTTTGCTGTATGGCGAATTAATCAACAAAAGCGGTCCGGTCGTTGACCGTTACTTGGCCTCATTCGGCTCCGCAGGCAGTATCAGCTTGCTGACCTTCGGCAACCAGCTCTACGGGATATTTTTGGCGCTTACCAATACAGTATTCGCCATGCCTTTGCTGGCATTTGCGGCAAGGAGCATGAAGTCAAACGATACGTCCCGGCTTAGGCAAAATTATCGACAGAAGCTGCTGCTGACCGGAACAATGGCGCTGGCTGTATGGGGTATTTTCGCCTTGTGCGGGAAATGGGCGCTGACTTTGCTGGTCGGCTATGGGAAATTCGGCGCCGGGCAAATCGATGTGCTGTGGCAGCTTATGATGGTGATGGGCGGCATGCTGGTCGCAGGCGTAGCCGGCCAAATGGCGGTCAGTTGCCTTTACGCATTGGGCCGGACGAGCGTGGTAGTCAGGCTTGCGATGGTCAATTTTTTCATTTGTGCAGGCATAAAAGTGCTGGCGTTCAATGCAATCGGTATTGTCGGCATTGCAATCGGAATCGTCGCTTATCAATTATTGAACGCTGTTGGATTGCATATTGCGCTGCTGCGCGCATTGAAACAGGTTGACTGAAAGAGCGCAAAAAAACGCCAATAACGCACAATAACGGTGATAGCCATGCCTTATCACGACTCGAACAGGAAAAAAACCGTGAATACGACTATGAACGAAGTCTATGTTATTCTCTCGACCTATAATGGCGAGCGATTTCTATCCGAACAGCTTGAATCCATTCTTGCGCAACAGTCAGTATCAATCAAACTCTATATACGCGATGACGGATCAAGCGATGGAACCAGGGCCATATTGGCATCCTTTGCCCAAAGCCATGCTCATATCGAAGTTGAGTATGGTGACAACATCGGCGTCATCAACAGTTTTTTTGCCTTGCTCAGGAAAATTCCGCCGGATGCCGAGTTTGTCGCTTTCGCCGACCAGGACGACATCTGGCTGCCGGACAAGCTTATACGGGCAGTTGACCGGCTAAAGGGCGCATCAAAACCGGTCATGTACTGTTCCTGTTATAAGGCCGTTGATGAAAATGGAGATTTTCTTTGGCAATCTTTGCCGCCTGAAAAAGAGATAAGCTTCAAAAACGCTATTGTGCAAAATATCACGACTGGCTGCACTGTAGTTATGAACGGGAGCCTATTGACCGCCCTAAAAATACACCAGGTCAATACAAAAAATTTGATCATGCATGACTGGTGGGTCTATCTGGTGGCCGTCTGCTTCGGGCAAGTTATTTATGACCGGGAACCCTCTATGCTGTACAGGCAGCATGGCGGCAATGTGGTCGGCGCAAAAAACGGCTTCGCTTTGTGGCTGGGTAGAATTAAACGGTTTTTTTTGTATCGGAAGAAAAATTCCAGAATTGCCCAGGCCAGGGAATTTCTTGAACGCTATAAAAGCGACTTAAGCACTGAAGACTCGCATTTGATTTCGGCGTTTCTAGCTTATCGGCAGGCCGGATTATTGAAGAGAATACGTTACGCGATTGAAATGCCCTTATACATGCAAAAAAAATCTGACAACCTCATTCTAAAATTGCAATTGATCTTAAACAGCGTGTACTGACATCTGTGGCATCGTTATGGTCAGGTGAAAATCCTGGTACCGGCCTGGTTTCCTGACCAGCCAGCTCTGCCTGGCCATTCTTTGGCAAAAAATATAGCGTCAGGGTTTTGATTGCTGTCATTCAAAAAGCCTGTAATTTGTTGATTAAACGACTGCCTATCCTTGATAATATTCTGATGCCTGACTGTGACGGCTGAATTTTATTATTCAGTATGCAGTACGGAGTTATTTTTCGACAGAGGTCTTTTTGACAGCCGCTGTATGGAATTTTATTAGCAGCTTGGAGCGCTGGAAAGGCCAGTAAAAACGTTTTTAGCCGGAAATAATCCGGCATAAAGTGCAAAAAAGACAGGTGTTAAACTTGTTGAAGGCTTCTGGCGGCTTATTGAATGATACAGCTAAAATAAGTTAATAACCCATGTTTCTGATAACGGCAACTCTAATGGCAAGAATTAAAATGCTATTTTTAAATGAATCGATTTGCAGTCGGCGCCCGAGGGATTTTTTCTCTATCAGTTTATTGCTGATGATGGGGGTTGATCATGTTATTGTTTTTATCCGCGAGCGCTGCAGTACGCATGAATGCTGAAAACCTGCGGTTTTATCAGGCATGCGCCTATAACTGAGATCTGTCTTGCATAGTCTTAAGAAAGCCCCCGTCTTCGTCTACGTTATTAACGTAGACTGGTATTTTGAGCTGCACTGGCTCCAGCGCGCGCTTGCGACTTTAAACGCCGGGGCTGAGGTGCATCTAGTGATGGGCATGACGGACCCTCGGTTGATTGACAGCTTCAGCCAATACGGATTTACTTGCCATCAATGGAATATCGACCGTAAGTCATTGAATCCTTTTTTTAATTTACAAGGGCTGATCGAGCTTTACCGGCTACTTAAATCCATTTCCCCTGACGTCATTCATGCCATTACCATCAAGCCCAATATTTATGTCGGCTTGATTTTTTATCTATTAAAAGTTCCTTATCTGTTAAGCATTACCGGAACCGGCATTATTTTTTCAGGCAAATCCTTATCGACCAAATTGATAAAGCCTATTATCAGGCTGCTTTATAAAGTGTCAAAAAGAAAAGACGTCAATCGCAGGATAGTATTTGAAAACAGTGAGGACAGGGCCTATTTCATCAATACCGGGCTATGCGACAGTCACGAAGCCGTAACCATTCTCGGGGCCGGAGTGGATCCGGATATTTATGAGCCGGTCGCTGAACGTGAAACCGACGCGCCCGTTATTTTGTTCGCAGCCCGGCTATTATGGGATAAAGGGCTGGGCGATTTGGTTGAGGCGGCAAGACGCTTGCGCAGTCAGGGCTTGAATTTTGTGATACAGGTCGCCGGCATTATTGATAATTCAACGGTCAATGCTATTGATGAGCAGACTTTGAAAGCCTGGAACCGGGAAGGGGCAATACAATGGTTGGGCACGGAAAAAAATATGCCCAATCTGCTTGCGCAAGCCAATATTGTGGTGCTGCCGACTTTTTACGGTGAAGGTGTGCCGCGCATTTTGATCGAAGCCGCTTCCTGCGAAAGAGCGATTGTGGCGACTGATATGCCCGGGTGCCGCGAAATAGTAAAACACGGCATTAACGGATTGCTGGTGCCGGCCCGCGACATAGAAGCGCTGGCAGAGGCGCTTGCGCGATTAATCCAAAATCCGGAGATCAGAAAAAGAATGGGAAAACAAGGCCGAAAAATTGTCGAGCGCGACTTTTCCGAGCAACAAGTGATTTCTGAAACACTGTCTTTATATAAAGAATTATTGTCATGAACAAAGTGTTAGTTACAGGCGCCAATGGCTTCATAGGCAAGATCCTGTTGGCGGAGCTTATTGCCGCCGGCTTTGACGCGAAAGGCGCAGTTCGCTCATCCGCATCCATCTCCGGCCAGTCGGCCGCCATTGCGGTCGGCGATATCAATGCCGGAACATCATGGCAGGATGCTCTGCAGGGCGTTGATGTCGTAGTGCATCTGGCCGCGCGCGTGCATGTCATGAAGGAAACGGTGCTTGATTCACTAAGGGCTTTTCGCGAAGTCAATGTGGCGGGCACCGAAAACCTTGCCCGGCAGGCTGCGGCGCATGGCGTCAGGCGCTTCATTTATTTGAGTTCGATTAAAGTAAACGGCGATCAGACTGACAGGGCCTTTTCTGCCGATGATAATGCGATTCCTCGGGACTCCTACGGCTTGTCCAAATGGGAAGCCGAGCAGGTGTTAAGAAAAGTCAGTGAGGAGACCGGTTTGGAAATCGTTATTATCCGCCCGCCTTTGGCCTATGGGCCTGGCGTTAAAGGCAATTTTTTGCGTTTATTGAAACTGGTCAATTCAGGATGTCCTTTACCACTGGGCAAAGTCAGCAACAAGCGCAGCATGGTCAGCGTCGATAATCTGTGTGATTTGATAAAGACTTGTATTGATCATCCCGGCGCTGATGGCCAGGTCTTCCTGGTCTCCGATGGTCATGATCTGTCTACGCTTGATCTGATCAGAATGATGGCGGCTCATATGCGGCAGTCGGCGCGATTGTTCTCGCTGCCGCTAGGCTGGTTATACGGATTAGGCAAGATAGTCGGTAAAAAGCCTGAGATAGATCGGCTCTGCGATTCGTTGCAAGTTGATATTCAGCAAACCTGTAATAAATTGCAATGGATGCCGCCGTATTCAGTGGATGAAGAAGTCAGAAAAACGGTAGCCTGGTTCATGGCGCAAAAGCAATAAAACACTGCATGCTTACTATCTTACTGTCAATTGGCGTATTATCGCTGTCGTGGCTGAGCGTTTATTTCATTAAAGCTTATGCGTTGAAGAATCTTCTGGATATTCCGAACCAGCGCAGTTCTCACCAGATGCCTACTCCCAGAGGCGGCGGTTTAGGCATCGTTGTGGCCTTTACCGCGGCTTCCTTGATGTTGTTTCTTGACGGCAGTCTTGATCTGGCTGGTTTTCTGGCTTTAACGGCGGCTCTGTTGGTGGCCGGCATCGGCTTCTGGGACGATCACCGGCACATACCGGCCCGCTGGCGCTTCCTGGTCCATCTGGCCACGGCGGTAATCGCGCTTGGTTTGGTACAGGGATTTCCGCTATTAGTCATGGGCGACTGGCGCATCGAACTGGGTGTTATCGGTTATGCGTTGGGCATGGCTTATCTGGTCTGGCTGCTTAATCTGTTCAATTTTATGGATGGCATTGACGGGATCGCCGCTTCTGAAGCCGTATTTATATCAGGGGCTCTGGCCGGCTTTCTGGGCTTTATCGATAATGAGCTTGCGCTTATTGCCCTTTCGTTGTGTTTCGCTTCTCTGGGTTTCTTGTTGTGGAACTGGCCGCGGGCGAAAATTTTCATGGGCGATGTCGGCAGCGGTTTTCTGGGGTTTGTATTGGGGTTGTTGACTTTAATGGCCGGACACCAGGAGCCCATCTATGTTTATGTCGGGCTGATTCTGTTCGCGGTGTTTATAACGGATGCCACCGTTACCCTGGTGCGCCGTTATATCAGTGGGCAGAAATGGTATGAGGCGCATTGCTCTCATGCCTATCAGCATGCTGCAAAACGCTACGGCCATTTGAAAGTGATTCTGGCTGTATGGGGCATTAATTTATGCTGGCTGTTGCCGGTTGCGTCAGTCGTGTTCAGATATCCGGCCTATGCATTGCCAGGACTAATAATGGCCTATTTGCCGCTGATTTATGTTACTGTTAAGTTTGAAGCAGGCAACGCATGAACCAACGTTATTTGGGTATACTGCAACGTTTGCATGATGTTTCTTTTCTTCATGACAGGCCTATTCCAATTCGTGAAATTTAAATTCCGCTCCCGCACGACTATTTTCATCCATGATCTGGCCATGGTGGCCTTGGCCTGGTTTGGCGCGTACTGGCTGCGTTTTAACCTGGATGTCATTCCCGATAGGTACTGGCAGGATATCAAGCAGGATTTGCCTTACATTATTGCCATCCAGGGCGTTGTCTTCTGGTTTCTAGGCTTGTATCGTGGCGTTTGGCGTTTTGCCTCCATGCCGGATTTAATCCGGATCACGAAAGCAGTCATGATTGGCATAGGCCTGATTGCCTTGAGTTTCTTTTTGTACAATCGCGTCGAAGGCGTGCCGCGCGCCGTACTGCCGCTGTATTTGTTTTTATTGTTGCTGCTGTTGAGCGTGCCCCGCTTCTGCTATCGATTCTGGAAAGAGAATATCCTGATGGAGCGCTCAGGCAAGAGGGCCTTGATTGTCGGCGCCGGCGCGGCAGGAGAAATGCTGGTCAGGGATTTATTGGGTGAAACCAATTCCGGCTATGTACCGGTCGCCTTTGTCGATGATGACCGTCATAAGTGGAAAAGGGAAATTAGGGGCATCCGGGTTGTCGGCGATATCGAACAATTGCCGTTATTTGTCAAGAAACTGGATATTGAGACGGTACTGATCGCCATTCCTTCCGCAACAGACAGTCAAATGCGGCGCATTATCGAGACATGCGAACTGTGCGAGCTGCCTTTTCAAACCTTGCCGTCGGTTAAGGATTTGTTGTCAGGCAGGATTTCGCGTGACAGCCTGCGCGATGTTTCGATTGAGGATATTTTAGGCCGCGATCCGATTCATCTGGATTGGCAGTTGATTGCCGACAATCTTTGCGGTAAAAGCATCATGGTGACCGGCGGCGGCGGATCGATCGGCTCGGAACTTTGCAAGCAGCTGGCCAGAGTCAATCCGGCCAGACTTATTGTTTTCGATCAGTCGGAATTTAATTTGTACAAAATAGACGCTGACTTAAGGGCGTCCCACCCTGAAATAAGGCTTAAAGCTGTTTTAGGGGATGTTACCGACAGGTTGGCGGTGCGCCGCATTATTCAGAAATTAAAGCCCGATGTTATTTTCCATGCCGCCGCTTATAAGCATGTGCCGCTGCTGGAAAATCAGGTGCGAGAGGCTGTGCATAATAACGTCATCGGCACCAAGACGGTTGCCGAAGAGGCGATCGCGGCCGGTATCGAGCGCTTTGTTCTGATCTCCACCGACAAGGCCGTGAATCCGACCAATGTCATGGGCGCGACCAAAAGGGCGGCTGAGATACTCTGCCAGAATCTGAACAGCCGCGGCGGCACGCGCTTCATGACTGTGCGCTTCGGCAACGTACTGGATTCCGCCGGCAGTGTCGTGCCCTTGTTCAGGGCGCAAATCAAAGCCGGCGGGCCGGTCACGGTCACTCATCCTGATATTACGCGTTATTTCATGACGATTCCGGAAGCCTGCCAGTTGATTATGCAGGCTGAAGTCGCCGGCAAAGGCGGCGAGGTTTTTGTCCTGGATATGGGCGAGCCTATAAAGATTGCCTATCTGGCCGAGCAAATGATTCGCTTGAGCGGCAAGCGGGTCGGAGAGGATATAGCAATTAAATATGTCGGTTTAAGACCCGGTGAGAAATTGCACGAGGAATTATTTCATGAGCACGAGCGGCTCAGATCAACGGGTTATGAAAAACTATTATTGGCTAATGCGCGGCTATATGACGAAACCTTGTGGACAACGCATATTGAAAAGCTGGTTCAGGCCTGTCAGCAGGATAATGAAACTGAGATTTTAAGGGTTTTGCGAAGCCTTGTGCCCGAATACCAAGCCGAGGCTCCGGATTATCAAGCCAGGGAAGATATTGTGCTGCATGATTTGATGCCGGCTAATCCATAGGCAAAAAAAACCTCCCTTCGCGTTAACGAAGGGAGGCAAAAAATCAAGCAGAGTGTTATGAGGAGGATCTGCTTGTAGGTATAACACTAGGAGTGTGTAGTTAATCCTGCCGAGCTTAACTGTTCAGTTTGACTCTTATTGCAATATTTCTGCAAGTTGCAGCAATTACAAAAAGATAAGAAGGATGACCGGGGTCGGCAGCTTTACAGCTCAGGCTTTTTATTGAAAGCCAAAATAGTGAGCTTGAGCATGACCGATTTATCTATCTGTCAGTTGATGCGCACTATACAGAGGATATTTATTGGATACAATATGACAAATAATAAATTTATTGTTTTATAATAAGAAACAATTATGACATCTTATTTTTTGAATTATTGTCAACCATTAATATTCAGGAAAAGTGACAGCGTATTTCAATAGTAAAAACAGAACCTGAAATTGGCTATTTTTTAAGATGAAGAGGAGATGCAGTGGATAAATTAACCAGCATGAATGTCTTTGTTCGCGTGGCAAAGGCAGGAAGTTTCGCTGGCGGTGCGCGTGATCTGGGAATTTCTCGGGCGATGGCAACCAAACACATCATGCAGCTGGAGAGTAATCTGGGCACGCGCTTATTCAACCGGACTACGCGCAGTTTGAGCCTGACTGAGGTGGGGGCTCAATATCTGGAACGATGCCAGCAGGTGCTCGGTGATGTTGAAGAGATGGAAGCGGCTGTAACGCATCTACAGACTGAGCCGCGAGGTGTCTTAAAAATCAGTGCGCCGCCAGTGATTGGCGCAACACATATTTCCCGCGCCTTGGCTGAGTTTCTTAAAATACATCCGGAATTAAACGTCGACATGATTTTGCAAGGCAGTCCGGGTGATTTAATCGACGAAGGGATTGATCTTGCTGTCCATCTTGGCGACTTGGAGGATACCAGCATGGTGGCCCGGAAGCTGGCCAGTTCGTCCTTAGTGGTTTGCGGTTCGCCCGAATACTTGGAACAGTACGGCATCCCGCAGACGCCGGAAGATTTGGCGCATCACAGCTGTCTGGTCAACTGGGCAATCCCGCCAAGAGATAAATGGGAATTTAAGGATGAAGGCGGCTATAAGACCATACATGTGTCCGGGCGAATGCAAGCCAATGCCGCGCATCCGATTCGTATCGCTGCCATTAATGGACTGGGTTTGGTTATGCTGCCCACTTATATCGTAGGGAGTGATTTAGAAAAAGGTAAGCTTAAACTGGTGCTGGAGAATTACGTATTGCCGCCGTTGGATATCCATGCGGTCTATCCCCATAGAAAATATTTGTCGGCCAAGGTCAGAAGTTTTATGGATTTCCTGCAGGAGTGGCTGGAGCACAGAGTCAGTATGCCTGGAACGGAATAATGGATACGTTAGTCAGTAAATGGAATCGTATTTATAGTCAGTCGGAGCATGAATCCTATGTGCCGGCTCAGGTCCTGACCGACAATGAATTTTTGCTGCCTGAAGCCGGAACTGCTCTGGATTTAGCTTGCGGATTGGGCGCCAATGCTGTTTTCTTAGCGCAACAAGGGTTGACCGTGTCGGCATTGGATATTTCTTCTGTTGCGATTGAAAAACTAACAGCATACGCCGCTCAGCAGGGGCTAAATATCGAAGCCCGCCAGCAAAAAATCGATCATTACAGCTTGGCAGATCTGAAATTTGATGTTATCGTCGTGAGCCGATTTCTTGACCGCGCTTTGAGTGATGCGATAATAGATGCACTTAACCCGGCCGGATTGCTTTTTTATCAGACGTATACGCGAGAAAAAGCTGGCCGGCACGGCCCCAATAATCCTGATTATCTGTTGGAAGAAAACGAGCTGCTGGACTTATTTTCACCGTTGCGTGTAATTTTTTACAGAGACAATGGTCGAATTGGCAATAAAAATCTGGGATTAAGGGGCGAGGCTCAGTTTATCGGCCAGAAATACATAGAGATTTAGTTAAACGATGATAGAAAATTTAGATCCCAGACAATGCTGGGATTTCTTGCAAAAGAATGCTCATGCAGTATTAGTGGATGTAAGAACCAAAATGGAACATACATTTGTTGGTCATCCGCCAGGTGCCGTGCATATTCCCTGGAAAGAGGCGCCTGATTGGCAAGTTAATCCACAATTCGTTGCCGAGGTCGAAAAGGCTGTGCCTGACAGACAGGCGCCGGTTTTACTGCTTTGCCGCAGCGGCCAGCGCTCGCTGGATGCGGCCAAAGCGCTGGAAGAGGCGGGTTATCAGCATCTAATCAATATTGTCGACGGTTTCGAGGGTGCTTTGGATGAGGACAAGCATCGCGGTAACCTGGGCGGTTGGCGCTTCCATGGGCTGCCTTGGGAGCAAAGTTAATCTCCTTTCCTTGTCTAGGTTGGGCTAGCCGGGCGTGTCCGACATCCTCTTAAACTGCCGTTATGATGGCGCTCCGCCATCTTTTCCCTGCCCGATTTTTTAACCGGAGCGTGCTCGATTCCGCGCGCCTGTTCATTTAAACATTAGAGTATATTTAAAAGTGATCCAGAAATTAAGAAACATTGCCATTATTGCCCACGTAGACCACGGTAAAACGACGCTGGTTGACAAACTGTTACAACAATCAGGAACTTTCGCCGCGCATGCCAAGGTTTCAGAGCGGATTATGGACTCTAATGATCTTGAAAAAGAGCGTGGCATCACGATTTTGGCCAAGAACACAGCGCTGGACTGGAACGATTATCACATCAACATCGTTGATACGCCGGGCCACGCCGATTTTGGCGGCGAAGTCGAGCGCGTCTTGTCCATGGTTGATTCGGTATTATTGCTGGTTGATGCTGTCGACGGACCGATGCCGCAGACGCGATTCGTTACTCAAAAGGCTTTTGCCTTAGGTCTAAAGCCGATTGTGGTCATCAACAAGATTGACCGCCCGGGCGCGCGTCCGGATTGGGTGGTTGACCAGACATTTGATTTGTTTGACCGCTTGGGCGCAACGGATGAGCAACTGGATTTTCCGATTGTTTATGCTTCGGCATTGAACGGCTATGCCGGCCTTGATGTATCGGTTTCAGGCGGCGATATGACGCCGTTGTTCGAGACGATTGTTGAAAAAGTCAGTCCGCCGGCCGTTGATCTGGACGGGCCTTTCCAAATGCAGGTCACGACGCTCGATTACAACACCTACGTCGGCGTCATCGGCATCGGCCGTATCCAGCGCGGCACGATCAAGCCAAATATGCCTGTTACTATCCTTAATCGCGAAGGCGTGGAGCGTAAAGGCCGCATGCTGCAGGTTTTCGGTTTTCACGGATTAGAGCGGGTCGAAGTATCTGAGGCGCGCGCCGGCGACATTATTGCCTTTACCGGCATCGAAAAGCTGGAAATATCCGACACGATCTGCCATCCGGAGGCGGTAGAAGCATTGCCGCCGTTGACGGTCGATGAGCCGACTGTGACCATGACTTTTCAGGTCAACAACTCGCCTTTTGCCGGTAAGGAAGGCAAATTCGTCACTTCAAGGCAGATCCGCGATCGCCTGGAAAAAGAATTGCAGCATAACGTGGCGCTGAGAGTTGAAGATACCACTGATCCTGATAAGTTTAAGGTATCCGGGCGCGGCGAATTGCATTTATCGGTCCTGATTGAAAATATGCGCCGCGAAGGCTTCGAGCTGGGTGTTTCCCGGCCTGAAGTGATTATGAAAGAAATCGACGGCGAACTGTGCGAACCTTTTGAAATGGTGACGATTGAGGTGGAGGAAATCCATCAGGGTTCCATCATGGAAAAAATGGGTGAGCGTAAAGGCGACTTGCTGAACATGGTGCCGGACGGTAAAGGCCGTATTCGTTTGGAATACATGATACCGTCGCGCGGGCTGATCGGTTTCCAAACCGAGTTTATGACGGCTACCTCAGGTTCAGGTTTGTTGTACCACGTGTTTGACCACTACGGTCCAGTGAAAAAAGGCGAACTGGGCACGCGCAAGCGCGGTGTGATGGTTTCCATGACACAGGGCAAGGCATTGGCTTATGGGTTGTTCGCTTTGCAGGAGCGCGGCGAGCTGTTCCTGGTCCATGCCGATGAAGTGTATGAAGGCATGCTGGTGGGCATCCATTCGCGCGCTAATGATCTGGTTGTTAACCCGACCAAGGCTAAGCAGCTGACGAATATTCGCGCCGCCGGTACGGATGAAAACCTGATTTTAACACCGATTCAAAAAATGACTTTAGAGCAGGCGCTGGAGTTTATTGATGAGGATGAGCTGGTAGAAGTAACGCCAAAATCAATCCGTCTGCGCAAGAAGCATTTGACTGAGAATGAGCGTAAGCGGGCTGCAAAAGGCTAAGCAGCGTATATAAGCGGTGCAGGTGGGCGGGTATTGTCCGCCTGTATCAAAATTGCAGTTCGGCAGAGAGTTGAATCCAATAAAAAACCCCGGGGCACTGACGTACCCCGGGGTCTAAAATCGCCAGCTTGGTTGGCATTTCCATCCATGGCAACATCCTATTGAAAATTCCTTGAAATCCTTATCCTGTTTTGGCGATGTGTATATTCTCTCAAAAAGTTCCAAGAAAAAAAGCCGGCTAAGGCGGAAATTCATGTAGGTTAAAGATTACGCATAGAATTGCCGTTTTTAAGGTCGGCTTCGTTTGTATTTTGACTAAAAAAGTATATCTGATTCAAGCGGCAATGATTTAACAATCACTGCGAAATCTGTTAATTCATAGTAAAATGGCGATAGACACTAATTCAGCTCTTGAAATCATGAATCAACGCACTGCCGAAGTAGAGCGCAATACGCTTGAAACTCAAATTAATATCAAAATCAACCTGGATGGATCAGGAAAAGCCTCGTTTCTAACAGGCGTGCCTTTTCTTGAGCATATGCTGGATCAGGTCGCCAGACATGGATTGATCGACATCGAAATCGATGCCAAAGGCGACTTGGAAATTGATGATCATCATACGGTGGAAGACATCGGCATTACCTTGGGTCAGGCTTTTGCTGCAGCCATCGGCGATAAAAAAGGCATTTATCGCTACGGCCATGCCTATGTGCCTCTGGATGAAGCGTTGTCCAGGGTGGTGGTTGATTTCTCGGGCCGCCCGGGCCTGTTTTACGAGGTGAAATTCCCGAAAGCCATGATCGGCAGTTTTGATGTGGATTTGTTCCGCGAGTTTTTCCAGGGCTTCGTCAACCATGCCGGCGTCACGCTTCATATTGATAATTTGAAGGGCGCTAATTCTCATCACATTGCCGAAACGATCTTCAAAGCCATGGGGCGCGCAATACGCATGGCCATCGCTGCCGATTCGAGAATGGCAGGCATGATGCCTTCTACCAAAGGCAGTCTTTAGTTTCAAATCCGCTTTCAATTTTTACTCTTGAGTTATATGTCTTCTGTTGCCGTTATTGATTATGGAATGGGCAATCTGCATTCGATTGCAAAAGCCCTGCAGCATGCTGCGCCGCAAGTGGATGTGCGAATAGTATCCGACGCCGACGCAATTTTGCGCGCTGACCGGGTGGTTTTTCCCGGCGTCGGCGCCATACGCGATTGTATGCAGGCGCTGAACCAGTCGGGTTTGTCCGATGTGATAAAAAGCGTCGCTGCAACTAAGCCGCTGCTGGGCATTTGTCTAGGCATGCAGGCTTTACTGACTGATAGCGAGGAAAACGGCAATACCCCATGCTTGAATATTTTTCCGGGCCATGTCGTGCATTTTCGTGAGCCATTGCAAGACAGCAGCGGCAATCGCCTGAAAATTCCTCATATGGGCTGGAATCAGGTTCATTTTGCGCCCCATCCGCTATGGGACGGTATTGTGCAGGACAGCCGATTCTATTTTGTGCACAGTTATTACGCACGCCCCGATGAGGCTTCCGTCACTGCAGCGACTGCAAATTACCCCGACCCATTTGCTTGCGCCTTGGCAAGGGATAACGTTTTTGCCGTACAATTTCACCCCGAAAAAAGTCAGGCAGCCGGTTTGCAACTGCTGAAAAACTTTTTGCATTGGAATGGACAAGTTTAAATTTACCATTGAGGTTTTACGTGTATGTTGCTAATACCAGCAATTGATTTGAAAGAAGGGAAATGCGTCCGTTTGCGGCAGGGGCGTATGGAGGATGACACGGTGTTTTCGGACGATCCTGTCGCCGTCGCGGGCAAATGGGTAGCGGCCGGCGCCAAAAGAATCCATCTGGTCGATTTAGATGGCGCTTTTGCAGGGAAACCTAAAAATGCGGCTGTGATTCATGCCATTGTCAATGCGTATCCCGACGTGCCCGTGCAGATTGGCGGGGGCATTCGTGATGAAGACACCATTCAAGGCTATCTCGATGCCGGCGTTCAATACGTCATTATCGGCACCAAGGCCGTCAGCGAGCCGCACTTTGTCAGAGATGTTGCGCTGGAATTTCCAGGCCATATCATTGTCGGACTGGATGCCAAAGACGGCAAGGTCGCCGTGGACGGCTGGTCCAAGCTGTCGCGTCATGACGTGATCGATCTGGCCCAACACTTTGAGGAAGACGGCGTCGAAGCGATCATTTATACCGATATCTCCAGAGACGGCATGATGTCCGGCGTCAATGTCGAAGCTACTGCGAAGCTGGCGCGAGCGATCCGTATTCCGGTCATCGCTTCCGGCGGCATTACTAACATGGACGATATCAGAGCCTTGGGTGCTGTGGCCGATGACGGCATTATCGGTGCAATTACCGGCAGGGCTATTTATGAAGGTACGCTGGATTTTGCCGAAGCGGAAAAACTGGCCGAATCATTCTAAAGAAAATCATGAGCTTAGCTAAACGTATTATTCCCTGTCTCGATGTTGATAATGGCCGCGTCGTTAAAGGCGTAAAATTTGTCGATATCCGCGATGCCGGCGATCCGGTTGAAATTGCCAGACGCTACGACCGTGAAGGTGCCGACGAAATCACGTTTCTGGATATTACCGCGACCCATCATGATCGCGACACTATCGTACATGTGGTCGAGCAGGTCGCCAGCGAAGTCTTCATCCCGCTGACCGTAGGTGGCGGTATCAGAACGCTGGACGATATTCGGCGCATGCTCAATGCCGGTGCCGATAAAGTGGGTATCAACAGCGCGGCGGTTTTCAATCCCGAATTCGTGCGTGATGCCGCAGAGCGTTTCGGCTCTCAGTGCATCGTGGTCGCCATTGATGCCAAGAAAGTCAGTCTGCCAGGCGAAGAAAACCGCTGGGAAATTTTTACGCACGGCGGCCGTAAAGCCACGGGCATCAACGCCGTAGAATGGGCTAAGAAAATGGTAGCCTATGGCGCGGGTGAGATTTTGTTGACCAGCATGGACCGGGACGGCACCCGGGAAGGCTTTGATTTGCCGTTAACGCGCGCTATTAGCGAAGCAGTGGCCGTGCCGGTGATTGCCTCTGGCGGCGTCGGCAATCTCGACCACTTGGCCGAAGGCGTGATTGAAGGCAAAGCCGACGCAGTATTGGCAGCCAGTATCTTTCACTTTGCCGAATACAGTATTCAACAGGCAAAAAAACATATGGCATCGCGCGGCATCGAGGTGCGTCTGACATGAGTTCTTCCTGGCTTGATGAGATTCGCTGGACCGCAGATGGTCTGGTGCCGGTGGTTGCGCAGCAGGCGGATACCGGAAAAATACTGATGTTTGCCTGGATGAATCGCGAATCGTTAGCTTTGACGGCCCAGGAAGGCTATGCCGTTTACTGGTCAAGGTCGCGCAATAAACTATGGCGCAAGGGCGAAGAATCAGGACACAGGCAGAAAGTCGTTGGCATGTTTCTGGACTGCGATGAGGACGTTATCCTCCTTAAAATTGAACAGGAAGGTGGTATCGCTTGTCATACCGGCCGCGAAAGCTGTTTTTACCGTAGTCTGGTTGATGGGCAATGGCAGCCTGTCGAGCCGGTGTTGAAAGATCCTGATGCCATCTATGGAAAGCAATGAACGACGTATTAACTCAACTGGCGCAGATTCTGGAGCAGCGTAAGCAGGAGTCGGCCGATAAGTCTTATGTGGCCAGTCTTTATGCGAAAGGCCTGGACACTATACTGAAGAAAATCGGCGAAGAAGCCACGGAAACAGTCATTGCGGCTAAAGGCGGCGATAAAAAGCAGATTGTTTATGAAACCGCCGACCTTTGGTTTCATTGCATGGTGTTATTAGCCGATCAAGGACTGGGACCGGACGATGTGTTGCAGGAATTGCAGCGGCGTTTCGGCTTGTCCGGACTGGAAGAAAAAGCCCGGCGTAATCAACAAATTGAGTAAGGCCGATCTTGAGTCGGCATTTGGAGTTGTAAATGGGTATAAGTGTCACTCAACTATTAATTGTACTGGCCATTGTCATTATTGTCTTTGGCACCAAACGCCTGCGCAATCTGGGCACTGATTTGGGCGAAACCATTAGAAATTTTCGCGCTGCCGTTAAAGGCGGAGAAGACGAAAAAAACGTCGTCGAAGAAAAAGGGATAACCATTGACGGCGAAGTCGTTTCCAAGAAAACTGAAGAGATCTGATTATGTTTGATATCGGTTTTTCAGAGCTTTGTATGGTCGGGTTGGTTACTTTATTGGTCGTCGGTCCTGAGCGCTTGCCCAAAGTTGCGCGGCTTGCGGGATTCTGGATTGGCAAGACCCGGCATATGATCGCTTCCGTTAAGGCAGAGATCAGGGAAGAATTGCAAGCCGAAGAAATGCGTCAGGTATTTAAAGAGCAGTCGGAATTGAAAGAGATTCAGCGCATGCTCGACGATGCTTCCGATGCGGCCAATGCCATAAAATCTTCTATTGAGCAGCCGCAGCAAGTGAATGTAACACAGGTTAAACAGCCGCATGAGTCAGAATAATTTCGAAGAAGAGTCGGTCGAGCAGCCTTTTATCAGCCATTTGATTGAACTGCGCAGCCGTCTGTTGCGCGTAGTGCTGTTTGTGTTGGTCGTTTTTGGCGGATTGTCTTTCTATGCCAATGAGATCTATACGATTCTGGCTGGGCCTTTGATGCGCTACATGCCGGCCAATAGCTCGATGATCGCTATTGATGTCGCTTCGCCTTTTTTCACGCCATTCAAGCTGGCGCTTGTTTTGGCCACATTTATTTCCGTCCCATTCATTCTTTATCAATTCTGGGCTTTTGTCGCGCCGGGATTATACAAGCGCGAGCGGCGCATGATCCTGCCGCTGCTGATTGCCAGCACGTTTCTGTTTTATTTGGGCGTGGCTTTTGCTTATTTTGTTGTTTTCCCTCTGATGTTCCAGTTCCTGACGGCGGCGGCTCCTGTTGGCGTTGCGGTTATGACTGATATCACCAAGTATCTGGATTTCGTCTTGACGATTTTCTTTGCGTTTGGCGTTTGTTTTGAAGTGCCGATCTTTACGATCGTCATGGTCTGGACGGGATTGACTTCACCGGAAAGTCTGGCTGAAAAGCGGCCTTATGTCATTGTTGGGGCATTTATTGTCGGCATGGTATTAACGCCCCCCGATGCGATCTCGCAAACGTTATTGGCTATTCCTATGTGGATGCTGTTTGAGGTGGGGTTGCTGTTTTCGCGCTTATTCGTGCGCAAGCAGGATGATGCGGATGATATGGTATTGGAAGTCAGGTTGGATGCGCTCGAGAAGCAGGAAGATGAGTAGGGGCGACAGAAGGCTTATAATGCTCCGGCTTTCTGAAGCAATTTGAAGATATTGCCGGCCATCAGTCGATAGCCGGCATCATTGGGGTGGATCATGTCGGATTTTAAACCATTGTCCCCCAGAATGTCGGGTAAGGTGCTGAGATCGACAGGAATATTCCGGTCTTCTGCAATGCGCTGATAAAAATCTGCGCTGGTCAATGTCCATAAGCTGGGCTGGGGTACGCCAAGCATAACCACATCGATATGACGATTGGCGGCCTCTTCAATCATCCTGTTCAGATTATCGGCGGTTTGCTCAGGCGGAATTTTTCTTAATATGTCATTGCCGCCGTGTATCAGGATCAACAGTTTCGGCTGGTATTCATCAAGCAAGGCTGGCAATCTTTTTAAGCCTTCGCTGCTAATCTCGCCGGGCACACCTTCGTTGATCACTTCAAGCGCAGTCAATTCAGCAAGAATATTGGGATAATCCTTGAGCTTGGATGCGCCTGTACCATACGTCAGACTATCACCAAAGGCTAAAACGACGGCGTCATCGGGCAGCTTAGCCAGGCTTTTGGGCGAATCATTGCAGGCTGTAAGCGAAAGGAAGATCAGAGATAATAATTTCTTTCTCATAATTCAGCAGGACAAAGGAAATGCAAAAAAATATTCTCATTACCGGTGCAGCAAAGCGCATAGGCGCTGCTTGTGCGCGTTTACTGCATAGTGAAGGCAGCAATATTGTTTTGCATTATAGATCGTCAAGAGAAGATGCGCTGCAGCTTTGCGATGAATTAAATCAAAAACGCCCCGATTCGGCAAAAACGATCCAGGCCGATTTGCTGAACATGCATGAACTGGCAGCGGTTGCCAGAGAGGCGGCCTCGGCCTGGGGTGGCATACATGTGTTAGTCAATAATGCCTCGGCGTTTTATCCGACGGCGGTTACAGATGTGACCGAACAGCAATGGGATGATTTGCTGGGCAGTAATTTGAAGGCGCCTTTTTTTCTGGCAAAAGCCTTATCCGAAACCTTGTCCGATCATAACGGCTGTATTGTCAATATTGTCGATATTCATGCGGAGCGCGGCTTGAAGGGGTATCCGGTTTATAGCATTGCAAAAGCCGGGTTGGCGGCCATGACTCGCGTTTTGGCCAAGGAGTTGGGGCCGGACGTTAGGGTAAATGCAGTTTCGCCTGGCGCCATATTATGGCCTGAGAGCGAGTTGTCCGAGCAAGACAAAGCCGAGATTCTGCAGCGGATTATATTAAAGCGGCGCGGGGAGCCGCTCGATATTGCCAAGGCGGTGCTTTTTTTAATCAAGGATGCTGATTATATGACTGGGCAGATTCTGACTGTGGATGGCGGAAGAACTTTATTTTGTTAGCATCCAGGAAGGCGTGATGCGCTTTTGCTTGAGGTTGGCCTTATCGAATCTATCCCACAGTTCGGCATAACTTATATGGCTGATAGGATGCTCCAGGGTCGGTGCAATTTCCGCTAAGGGTTCAAGCACGAAAGCATAACGCTCAATTTCATCGCGAGGTATCTGTAACTGCTCATCTCGGAGCACGAGATCGCCATAGAGAATCAGGTCCAGATCCAGTGTTCGGGCAGTAAATTTTTTACAACCACGGGCACGACCATGATCCAGTTCAATTTGTCTGAGTTGTCGGGCGACTTCTTTTGCATTCAGATCAGAATCAAAACCTACGACCAGATTGTAGAATGGATCACCTGAAAAACCGACCGGCTCGGTTTCATAAATGCTTGAGGCAATCAATTCGCCGAAGCAATGCTCAAGAGCCTGTAGGCTGGCAGGAATATTGTGATCCCTGTCTATATTGCTGCCAATACTGATATAGCCGCGCGGCATAGCTTACTTTGTGCCTCGCTCGATTATGATGCCTACATCTCTGGCGCTACTGATAGCGCCCCTCTTGTTCAGCCTAATTTTAACCCAAGGCACATTAAACTCATTGCGGATGATGGCAGCGATTTCTTCAATGAGTTTTTCGACCAGAAAAAAACTGCTTTGTTCGACAAAGGAAATGATGCGTTGCGAAACAGCTTTGTAATCAAGCGCATATTGAATATCATCAGTTTCAGCGGCTTTTTTGATGTCATAAGCCATTTCAATGTCAAGAACGACGGCTTGTTTGATTTCTCTTTCCCAATCGTAAATGCCGATAACAGTCTGAATTTCAAGTCCGCCTAAAAATATGATGTCCATAGTGATTTCCGGTTATGATGTGCGATTTAAAATCGGCTAAGTATCGGGGAAACGCTCCCGGCTTACAAGTTCTGAATGACAAAAGGTATAGAATGTTTGAATGGTTGTTTGTTCCGGCTGCCTATCTGATAGGCTCGATTTCCAGTGCAATTATTATTTGCCGCTTGATGGGATTGCCCGATCCCCGCGAGCAAGGGTCTGGTAATCCAGGCGCTACTAATGTCATGCGCATCGGTGGAAAAAAGGCGGCTGGCATTACCTTGCTGGGCGATTTGCTGAAAGGTTTGATCCCAGTCTATATAGCTAAACTATTGGGGGTGCCCGCGGAATTGCAGGCTGCTACAGGTTTGGCCGCGTTTTTTGGGCATCTTTATCCGGTGTTTTTCGGTTTCAAGGGCGGCAAGGGCGTTGCGACATCAGTCGGCGTATTGCTCGGGTTTTCTTGGTGGCTGGGACTGTCATTCATGGGCACCTGGATCCTGATTTACAAGCTGGGCAAAATATCTTCCCTATCAGCATTGATAGCCTCAATCTTATCTCCGATTTATGCTTGGTTTATTGTTGGAGATGCGGCAATAGTCGCAGCTTCAGCGGGCATGATGGTGTTCTTGTTGTGGCGGCATGAAAGCAATATCCAGCGCTTGTTATCCGGCGAAGAAGGCAAATTAAAGACCTGACAATTCGCTGATTGGCCAGCGAGGCCGGGCAAAAATTTCAAGTTCCTGCTGCTGGCCGGCCAGTAGCCGCTGGCAGCCGGCATAAGCGATCATGGCACCATTGTCGGTGCAGAATTCCGGCCGAGGAAAGTAGATTGCCGCATTTTCACGGCCGGCCATTTCGGTCAGACAGGCGCGTATGTGCTTATTGGCGCTGACGCCGCCTGCTACGACTAGCCTCTTTAGTCCGGTCTGTTTCAGGGCGCGCCTGCATTTGATGCTGAGCGTGTCGGCAACGGCATTTTGAAAGGCCATAGCGATATCGGCTTTGTCCTGTTCTGTTTTTTGCGAACCGTTAAGCGTATTCATGGTATAAGTTTTCAAACCGCTAAAACTGAAATCCAGTCCCGGCCTATCGGTCATCGGGCGTGGAAACTGAAAAACCGGCCGGCCATTTTCGGCGAGTTTGGACAGCTTGGGGCCACCAGGGTAACCGAGGCCCAGCATTTTTGCAGTTTTGTCAAACGCTTCACCGGCGGCGTCATCGAGCGATTCGCCTAATAGCCGATAATGACCGATCCCATCGACTTGCACCAATAGCGTATGTCCTCCGGAAATCAGCAGGGCCACAAAAGGAAAGGCTGGGGGGGGGGCTTCCAGCATGGGCGCCAATAGATGCCCTTCCATGTGGTGAACAGCAACTGCGGGAATCTGCCATGACCAGGCCAGACTGCGGGCTGTGGCTGCGCCGACTAGCAGAGCGCCCATAAGCCCAGGGCCTGCCGTATAGGCGATGCCATTAATATCGGCGCTTGACAGCTGGCTTTCTTGCAGAGATTGCCTGATTAGAGGCACTAATTTCCGGATGTGGTCCCGCGAAGCCAGTTCCGGGACAACGCCGCCATATTCGCTGTGCATTTCGATCTGGCTGTACAATAAATGATTGCACAGCCCGCGTTTAGAGTGATAAATGGCGACACCGGTTTCATCGCATGATGTTTCTATGCCTAGAACGTACATTGAGTTTTTGAAAATTGTAAAAGTAAACGGTATAATTAAGGGTTCTGTTTATTCAGTGGGCCGCAAGGCTTTTAATTTTTAGATACTAACACATTTGGGTCATTAATATGCCGTCAGTTAAAGTTAAAGAAAACGAACCTTTCGATATCGCGATTCGTCGCTTCAAACGTGCTTGTGAAAAAGCGGGTGTCCTGTCAGAAGTGCGTCGCCGCGAATTTTATGAAAAACCAACGGCAGAACGTAAACGCAAAGGCGCTGCCGCTGTTAAGCGTCATTTGAAAAAGCTGGCTCGTGAACGTTATGCGTTGAAAAATTTACGTCGCGGCCGTCCTCAGATGTAAAACGGGGTTAATGAGATGGATTTGATATTAGATCGTATCAAGGATGATATGAAAGCCTCCATGAAAGGCGGCAATAAATCCAGATTGGCAGTGATTCGTTTGATTCTGGCTGCAGTCAAGCAGGTTGAGGTCGATGAGCGGATTGAGCTGGATAATGATCGCGTTATCCAGGTTCTCGATAAGATGCTGAAGCAGCGCCGCGAATCTATCCGTCAGTACACCGATGCCGGTCGAAGCGATCTGGCAGAGATTGAAGAGGCTGAGATTTTGGTGATTCAGGATTTTCTGCCTCAGCCTTTCACCGAAGCCGAAATTGACGCCATGATTAAGGAAGCGGTAGCTGAATCTGGCGCGGCGTCAGTTAAGGATATGGGCAAGGTCATGGGGCTGCTTAAGGCAAAAATGCAAGGTCGTGCCGATATGGCGGTTGTTGGTGCGAAAATTAAGGCTGTCCTGGCTGGCTAGTTTGCTTGTGCCGATTTTGTCCGGGTAGATCATGTCCGGTAGGATTCCTCGCGAGTTTATTGATGAGCTTTTAGTGCGGGTTGATATCGTCGATTTAATCGATTCGCACGTTCCTCTAAAAAAAACGGGTGCTAATTATGTCGCCCGCTGTCCTTTTCATACTGAAAAAACGCCCAGTTTTTCTGTAAATCGCAAAAAGCAATTTTTTCATTGCTTTGGCTGCGGAGCCAGTGGTAATGCCATCAGTTTTTTGATGGATTTTAATCATCTTAATTTTGTCGAAGCAGTTGAGGATTTGGCGACCTTTGTCGGTGTCGATGTGCCGCGGGAGTCGGTAACCTCTCAATCTGGGCAAAAGCAGAATAAAGAAGATTTACGCAGTTTGTACCAGGTTATGGAGGATGTGGCGGCTTTTTATGTGGAGCAGCTGCGCATTCATGCTCAGGGGAAAAAAGCGGTTGACTATTTAAAGGCGCGTGGAGTCAGTGGTCAGCTTGCCCGTGATTTTATGCTTGGTTATGCGCCCGACGAATGGGCGGCCTTGACTGATCGGTTTAATCAGAAGTTGCTATTGGAGGCCGGTTTACTGGTCAGTAACGAGAGCGGGCAGGTTTATGATCGGTTTCGTGATCGGGTTATGTTTCCCATCCGAGACAGGCGAGGCCGCATTGTCGGTTTTGGTGGGCGGGTGCTTGATGATTCTTTGCCCAAGTACTTGAATTCTCCGGAAACATCCCTATTTCATAAAAGCCGGGAAGTTTATGGTCTGTACGAGCTTCTGAAAAAGAATTCGAAACCAGAACGGATTTTGATTGTCGAGGGTTATATGGATGTTATCGCCTTGGCTCAGTTTGGAATTAATTACGCAGTGGCAGCGCTAGGGACGGCGGCATCGCAAGCGCATTTTGATCTGTTGTTTCGGTTTTCTTCGGAGTTGGTATTTTGCTTCGACGGTGATAAAGCGGGGCGTCAGGCGGCGTGGCGCGCCATGGAGCCGGCTTTTTCCGGTTTGAAGGATGGACGATTGATACGCATCATGTTGTTGCCGCAGGGTCAAGATCCCGATTCATTAGTCCGTCAGGAGGGAATGGATAAATTTTCAGAACGTGTGCAGATGGCTGCGACTTTATCGGATTATTTTTTTGGGCATTTTGCAGAAGAGTTGAATTTATCCGAAATGGAAGGGCGTGCGCAATTGGTCGGCAAGGCTAAGCCGTATCTGGAGAGGTTGCCGGAAGGTGTGTTTCGGGAAATGATGTTTGCGCGGCTTAAGCAATTATCGGGCTTTTTGGCGCTGGACGTTTCAACAAATGCGACTACACTTAGACCAGCAAAGGAAAATGGTAAGCGCCAAGAGCGTGGCCGACTATCATTGGCACGCGTGGCAATAGCTTTGTTGATTCAGAATCCTAGATTGGCTGAACTTGTTGAGCAAAGGGAGATTGATTGGTGTGGATTGGAATTTCCCGGCATTGATCTGTTCAAGAGTGTGCTGCGCATGATTCTTGATAAGCAACCGGCGAATGCTGCTGTTTTGGTTGAGTCCTATCGTGATGCTGCCGAAGAGAAATCAGTGAAGGCGCTGGCGTTCTTAGATTTGCTGGTTCCGGATGAAGGTGTGGAGGCGGTGTTTTGTGATGCGCTGGATCGGTTGCTTGATCAGGCGCGAAAAGCAAATATAGATAGATTGCTAGCCAAAGCGAAAGTCAATGGATTGAATGCGCAGGAAAAAGAGGTGTTGCGTAAGATGTTGGCAGGTAAATAATTTAATGCCAAACAGCAAAGTTTATAGTACAATTTCCGGTTCAGCGTAGTCGTGCTGAACCGAGCATTCAGTGAGTAAATATGAATCAAGAACAGCAACAATCCCAACTTAAACAATTGATAGCCAAAGGCAAGATTCAGGGGTACCTGACCTATGCCGAGGTTAATGATCACTTGCCTAGCGATATTGTCGATCCGGAACAGATTGAAGATATCATTGGCATGATTAATGATATGGGGATTCAAGTTTACGAAGTTGCGCCGGATGAAGATTCCCTGATCACCGATTCTGCAGCTGTTACTACCGATGACGAGGATGCCGAAGAGGTTGCGGCTTTAGCGTCCGTTGACAGCGAGTTTGGCAGAACTACGGACCCGGTGCGCATGTACATGCGTGAAATGGGCTCAGTTGAGCTGTTGACGCGTGATGATGAGTTAAAAATCGCCAAGCGGATTGAAGAAGGCCAGCAGCAGGTTGTTAAGGCTATTGCCAGGTCTTGCGTTGTTGTTGATCACTTTTTGCAGTCATTTGACGCTATTTCCGGAGAAGAGGGCGGGATCAGGCTGGCTGATTTACTTTCAGGCTTTGTCGATTTAAGCGAGTCGGAGCCTTTGGTCAGCGCATCATCTGCAACTGATGATGAAGAAACGGCAGTTGAAGACGAAGCCAAAGGTCTCGACTATGAAGAGGTCAAGTTAAAAGTAGAAGAGCTCCGGAAACAACTTAAAACGGCTTCATCGGCAATCAAAAAATACGGCTATTCCAGTGATAAAACAGAACAGGCCTTCGAAGCATTGGCTGACCTGTTCATGGAATTCAAGTGGACTCCGCAATACTTGAAAAAATTGACGGCTATTATTCCTGACGGCGTCGCCACTGTCCGCGAACAGGAAAAAGTGATTATGGATATTTGCGTCAGGCATGCCAAAATGCCGCGCAAAGAGTTTATTGCTTTATTTACCGAAAGTGAAGTGAATGCGGAATGGTTTGACCGGTTATTGAGCGACGACAATAAATATTCGGCAACTCTGAAAGAGCACGAAAAAGACTTAAGAAAGGTCCAAAAAGTGCTGGCAGATATTGAGTCTGAGTATGGTCTGACTATTAACGGGTTGAAAGATATCAATCGGCGCATGTCTATTGGCGAAGCCAAAGCCAGGCGCGCGAAAAAAGAAATGATCGAAGCGAATTTAAGGCTGGTTATTTCGATCGCTAAAAAATATACTAATCGCGGCCTGCAATTCCTGGATTTGATTCAGGAAGGTAATATCGGTTTGATGAAGGCGGTCGATAAATTCGAATACCGCCGCGGCTACAAGTTTTCAACTTATGCGACCTGGTGGATCAGGCAGGCGATTACCCGCTCCATCGCGGATCAAGCCAGAACGATCCGTATTCCAGTGCATATGATCGAAACGATCAATAAATTAAACCGTATTTCCAGGCAGATTCTGCAGGAAATGGGGCGCGAAGCGACGCCGGAAGAGTTGGCGGAGCGCATGGAAATGCCGGAAGATAAAGTTCGTAAGGTATTGAAAATAGCCAAAGAACCTATTTCCATGGAAACGCCCATAGGGGATGATGAAGATTCTCATTTGGGAGATTTCATAGAAGATGCTAAAGTATTGTCCCCGGTTGAGTCTGCTACAATTGCGGGATTGCGTGAATCAACACAAAATGTGCTGGCTGGATTGACGGCAAGAGAAGCCAAAGTTCTGCGCATGCGTTTTGGCATCAATATGAATACCGATCATACGCTGGAAGAAGTCGGCAAGCAGTTTGATGTGACGCGTGAAAGAATTCGTCAGATTGAAGCCAAGGCGTTGAGAAAGCTCAGGCATCCATCAAGGTCAGAGCAATTGAGATGCTTTTTGGATGGCGAATAGTTAACAGTTAGAGGGCCCTTAGCTCAGTTGGTCAGAGCTTCCGACTCATAATCGGCAGGTCGTAGGTTCAAGTCCTACAGGGCCCACCACAAATGTAAAAGGCTGCCTCGGCAGCCTTTTGTCTATCTGGGTTTTATATTTTTAGAAGGCAGCATCGTGAGCAATAATTTCATTTTTACATCAGAGTCAGTTTCAGAAGGGCATCCGGATAAGGTTGCGGATCAAATTTCAGATGCGATATTGGATGCAATATTAGCGCAGGATCCTAAGGCTCGGGTTGCTTGTGAAACATTGGTAAAAACCGGCATGGTCGTTTTGGCCGGTGAAGTTACCACGGATGCCTGGGTTGATACCGAAGAGCTGGTGCGTAAAGTGGTTTGCGGAATCGGTTATGATCACGGCGATATCGGCTTTGATGGTCAAAGCTGTGCTGTTCTGAATGCGATCGGCAAACAGTCTCCTGATATCGCGATGGGCGTTGATGAGTCCGGCGATCATGAACAGGGTGCGGGCGATCAGGGCTTGATGTTCGGTTATGCCAGCAATGAAACTGATGTTTTGATGCCGGCGCCTATTACTTATGCGCATCTGCTGGTAAAACGCCAGGCTGAAGTCCGTAAAAACAAAACATTGCCTTGGCTGCGCCCCGATGCAAAAAGCCAGATTACATTCCGCTACGAAAATAACAAGCCGGTTGCCATAGACGCGGTTGTCTTGTCGACTCAGCATTCACCTGAAATCGGTGCAAAACAACTGCATGAAGCGGTCATGGATGAAATCATCCTGCACACGTTGCCTAAGGAATGGCTGCATAAAGACACTAAATATTTTATCAATCCAACCGGACAGTTCATTATCGGCGGTCCTGTCGGCGATTGCGGTCTGACTGGCCGTAAAATTATTGTTGATACCTATGGCGGTATGGCGAGACACGGCGGCGGTGCGTTCTCAGGTAAAGATCCGTCAAAAGTTGACCGTTCTGCAGCTTATATGGGCCGGTACGTGGCAAAGAACATCGTCGCGGCTGAGTTGGCCGATCGTTGCGAAATTCAGGTATCTTATGCGATTGGCGTGGCCGAGCCGACTTCTATCAGTGTTGAAACATTCGGCACTGGCAAAATCAGTGAAGATCGATTGGTACAGATTATCCGTGACAATTTCGACCTGAGACCGAAAGGTTTGATTGCCCAGCTCGACCTGATGCGTCCTATTTATCAACCGACCGCGTCCTATGGACACTTTGGTCGCACGGAAGAGAGTTTTACTTGGGAAAGAACCGATAAAGTGGACGCTTTGAGAGAAGCGGCCGGCCTTTAATCTTATAAAATACAGGCAGGAAACGATGAGCTTACCAGATTATAAAGTTGCCGATATCGCTTTGGCTGAATGGGGTCGCAAAGAAATCAACATTGCTGAAACGGAAATGCCGGGTTTGATGGCATTGCGGGAAGAATACGGTCTGGAGCAACCGCTAAAAGGTGCGCGCATCGCCGGCTGTTTGCATATGACCATTCAAACGGCGGTGTTAATTGAAACCTTGACCGCATTAGGCGCAGAAGTGCGCTGGTCGTCATGCAATATTTTTTCAACCCAGGATCATGCCGCAGCGGCAATGGCCGTGGCCGGTATTCCTGTTTTTGCCTGGAAAGGCGAAACGGAAGCCGAAGCTGAGTGGTGTATTGCCCAGACTATTGAAGGTCCTAATGGTTGGCGTCCGAATATGATTTTGGATGACGGCGGTGATTTGACTCTCATGATGCACGAAAAATACCCTGAATTAATGTCAGGCGTGAAAGGTCTCTCGGAAGAGACGACAACCGGTGTTTTGCGGCTTTATGAAATGGTGTCCAAAGGCACGCTGAAAGTGCCGGCATTCAATGTCAATGATTCAGTGACCAAGTCAAAATTCGACAACCTGTACGGTTGTCGCGAATCATTGGTCGATGGCATCAAGCGCGCTACGGATGTGATGGTGGCTGGCAAAATCGCCGTTGTTTGCGGTTATGGCGATGTCGGCAAAGGCTGTGCGCAATCGCTGCGCGGCTTGGGCGCGACGGTCTGGGTAACTGAAATTGACCCGATTTGTGCATTGCAAGCGGCAATGGAAGGCTACCGTGTCGTAACCATGGAAGACGCCGCGTCTATTGCCAATATTTTTGTGACTGCAACTGGTAACGTCAATGTTATTACGCATAGTCATATGGCCGCGATGAAAGACCAGGCTATCGTTTGTAATATTGGCCATTTCGATTCCGAGATTGATATCGCTTCATTGCGCCAATACACATGGGAAAACATTAAGCCACAGGTTGATCATGTCATTTTTCCTGATGGCAAGCGGCTGATCGTGCTGGCGGAAGGGCGATTGGTGAACCTGGGCTGCGCGACGGGTCATCCGAGCTTTGTCATGTCCAATTCATTCTGCAACCAGGTCCTGGCTCAGATAGAACTTTGGAAGAATGCAGATCAGTATGAAAACAAGGTTTATATTCTGCCCAAGAAACTCGATGAAAAAGTGGCGGCTGCGCATCTGAAGCAGCTGGGCGTCAAACTGACCCGCTTGACTGACGAGCAGGCCAGATATATCAGCGTCTCCGTTGACGGCCCGTATAAAGCCGATCATTACCGTTACTGATCAAGTAGGCGGGTTTGTCAGTATTGGCAAACCCGTTCCGCTATAGTATAAGTATCAGAACATGCAAAGCAGGTTTTTACATTTCCCTTTCAAATAAAAATGCAATCACAGAAAAAGCATCCACAGCTGTTCAGTTTTGAGTTTTATCCGCCCAAATCAGAAGAAGGCGCCGCAAACCTACAGGTGGTGCACAGCAAACTGGCCAAGCTCAATCCGGACTTTTTTTCAGTCACCTTCGGCGCTGGCGGTTCAACTCGCGAAAAAACCTTCGAGTCAGTTATCGAGATTCAATCTAAAGGAATCGCTGCAGCCCCACATTTATCCTGTGTGGCATCGACCAGAGAGAATATCCGCGAAATTCTGAAACGTTACCAGGATCATGGCATATCAAAAATCGTGGCTTTAAGAGGCGATCTGCCATCCGGCATGTTGTCAGCCGGTGAATTCCGATATGCTAACGAACTGGTGGAATTTATCCGGCAGGAAACTGGGGATCATTTTCAAATTCATGTGGCCGCGTATCCTGAAGTGCATCCTCAGGCTGTGAGCGGCGACCAGGATTTCAAGAATTTCAAGCGCAAAGTCGAAGCCGGCGCCAATGCCGCTATTACGCAGTATTTTTATAACGCCGAAGCCTATTTTTATTTTATTGATCAGTGCGAAAAAAGCGGTATCGATATTCCGATCGTGCCCGGCATCATGCCGATTACCAATTATTCGCAATTATTCAGGTTTTCAGAGATGTGCGGCGCCGACATCCCTCGCTGGATGAGAAAGCGGCTGGAATGTTTCGGCGATGATCGCAAGGCCATACAGGCTTTCGGCATTGATGTGGTGACAGCGCTTTGCCGGCGCTTGCTTGAAAATGGTGCGCCGGGACTGCATTTTTATACGATGAATCAGGCCGGACCGACATTGGCCATCTGCGAAAATCTGCATATTGGGCAGCGGGCTGAATAAGGCTCTGCTTGCCTTTGTTCATGAGTAACCGAGTATTTTCCGATCGCGATTTGTCGGTTTTGTGGCATCCTTGCACTCAAATGAAGGACCATGAAACGTTTCCGATTATCCCGATAAAAAAAGGCAGCGGTGCTTGGCTGGAAGATTTTGAAGGCAATCGTTACCTGGATGCGATCAGTTCCTGGTGGGTCAATCTATTCGGGCATGCCAATCCTGCCATCAATGACGCGATAAAAGAGCAGCTTGATACGCTGGAGCATGTGATTCTTGCAGGCTTCACGCATGAAGCGGCTGTCAGTCTGGCGGAAAAACTGGTCGAGATCACGCCCCGGGGACTTAGCCGGTGTTTCTATGCCGATAACGGTTCTTCAGCCGTAGAAGTAGCGCTCAAAATGAGCTTCCACTACTGGCGCAATCTCGGGCAGACTCAAAAGACTAAATTCATCACGCTGGAAAACAGTTATCACGGCGAAACCCTGGGCGCTTTGGCTGTCGGTAATGTAGCACTCTATAAGGAAACGTATGGCCCATTGCTGATGGACGTCATTACGGTTCCGGGACCGGATTGCTATTATCGGGAGCCAGGCGAATCCTGGGAGAATTACTGCATACGCCGGTTCTCGCTCATGGAGGCGACACTCGCACGGCATGCCGATACAACTTGTGCAGTCATTGTCGAGCCCTTGGTGCAGTGCGCCGGCAACATGCGCATGTACGATCCCATCTACCTGAAACTGCTGCGCGAAGCCTGCAATAAATACAATGTGCATCTGATTGCCGATGAAATAGCGGTCGGATTTGGCCGGACCGGGTCTCTGTTCGCCTGTGAACAGGCGGCAATCACGCCGGACTTTATCTGTCTGTCCAAGGGCTTGACCGGCGGATATCTGCCCCTGTCGGCCGTTTTGACTACCGATCAGATCTATCAGGCCTTTTATGATGATTATCAGAAATTGACGGCTTTTCTGCATTCCCATAGTTATACCGGCAATGCCTTGGCTTGCAGGGCCAGTTTGGCAACCATAGCAATTTTCCAGCAGCAAAATATCATAGAAAAAAATAAAAGACTGGCTGAAGCAATGGCTAAGGCAGCGGCGCGCTTTAACGGGCATCCGCGGGTGGCGGAAGTCAGGCAGACCGGCATGGTACTGGCTATCGAACTGGTCAAAAACAAGCAAACGCGAGAACCCTATCCCTGGCAGGAGCGCCGCGGCTTACGGGTTTATCAATATGCCTTATCCAAAGGCGTCTTATTGAGGCCGCTGGGCAATGTCATCTATTTTATGCCGCCCTATGTGGTGACCGAGGATGAAATTCGGCTGATAGCGGATGTGGCCTGGGCTGGCATACAACTAGCTGTTCAGGATTAAACATGCGAATTTCACGATTATATGTGCCCGCAGATCTGGCCGAAGGCCGGCAAATAATACTTGATGAGGATAGTGCTCATTACGTCAGGACGGTTCTGCGGCTGAAAAAAGATTTGCAGATCATTTTGTTTAACGGCAACGGCGGCGATTATATATGCACGCTGGTCGAAGTCAGCCGCAAGCAGGTGCTGATCGATGTGCAGCAATGGCTGGATCGCACTGTCGAGTCGCCGCTGACGATAACGTTCGGATTAGGCATTTCGCGCGGCGATAGAATGGACCTTGCGGTACAAAAGGCCGTTGAACTCGGCGTTAGTGCCATGACGCCGCTGCTGACCGAACGTTGCGTCGTGCAGTTTAAAGGCGAGAAAAAACAGCAGCGCTTACAGCATTGGCAAAAAATAGTGCAGCATGCTGCCGAGCAAAGCGGCAGAACATTGCTGCCTGAGTTGGCTGAGATCGAGCATTTATCGAATTGGGCGGATCAACAGAGCGGTTTGAAGGTTTTTCTGGATCCTTACGCCGAAGCATCTTTAGCTGATTTAAAACCCGAAGACATGAAGGTCACGTTGCTGTCCGGACCCGAAGGGGGCTTTTCTGATCAGGAGCGGGAGTTTGCGAAAGCGGCGGGCTTTATCCCGGTGCGCTTAGGCAGTCGGATACTAAGAACAGAAACGGCTTCATTGGCCGCATTATCGGCCGTGCAGATGCTGTGGGGCGATTTCGGTAGCTGGAAATGATCAAGTCTATTTATTACGCCCTTGTGCCGCTGCTGGTTCTGCTAGGGGCTATTTTTATAGCCTGCCTGGCTGGTTATTTTATCGCTCTGGGCATCGGCGATCAGTTCCCGTTAAGCAAAATAATCAAGAAGTCGGCACAACTCTTTCTGGTGCTGAGTATTTTTCCGGTCATGGCCTATTTCAGATTCAAAAAAGCAGATATCGGTTTCGCCGGCAAGGCTGTTTTTTTTAAGCAGGTGCTGCAGGGCTTCGGGCTCGGCTTTGTAACCTTAATGCCGGTTGTTATTGTGTTGTATGGACTCGGCGTCAATGTTGTCGATCAGAGTCATGTTTGGACAGTCTCGCTGCTGGCAAAAAAAATGGCGCTGTCATTGTTGTTGGCGCTGATTATCTCCTGGGTTGAGGAGCCTTTGTTTCGAGGCGTACTGTTAACGGGGCTGAAGCGCAAAATGTCTGTTATAGCCGCCATTGTGATCAGCGCCATTTATTACGCGGTCCTGCATTTTCTAGACAGCGACATTAATATTCCGCATCAGGAAATAACACCATTGAGCGGATTCAAACTGCTTGGTGAAGCGTTTTTCAATCTATTGAATCCGGATATTCTGTCGGCGTTCTGGGCTCTGGTTATGGTCGGTATTTTCTTGGGTATCCTCCGGACGGAGTTCAAAGCCAGCCTAGGGTTGTGTATCGGTTGTCATACCAGCTGGGTCTGGCAGATAAAGATGAGCAAGAGCCTGTTCAATACCAATTTCAGCTCGGAGTATCTTTATTTGGTCAACAGGTACTATGATGGCTTGATCGGGCCCCTGGTTATAGGCTGGCTCGGCCTGGCAATATCCGGATATCTTGTTTACCGCTGGATTAACAAGCCCGCATTCATCAATCCCTGAAATTGGTGAATTGCAGCGGCATGTCGATTTTCTCATCCCTGATCATCTGAATTACTTCCTGCAGGTCATCCCTTTTCTTGCCGGTCACTCTGACCTGATCACCCTGAATGGCGGCCTGGACTTTCAGTTTTTTGTCCTTGATCAATTTAACGATCTTTTTTGCTAAAGCCGAATCAAGTCCTTGCTTCATCGTAATCTCCTGGCGCATGCCCTTGCCGCTGGGCTTGGGATCGGCGACATCCATGCAGGCAATGTCTATGCCGCGTCGGGTGAGTTTGGAGCAGATGATGCTGAACATTTGCTGCAACTGAAACGAGGATTCAGAAATCATGGATATCTTGTCATCATTCAATTCAAAGCTTGAATCTGTGCCTTTGAAATCAAAACGCGTGCTGATTTCTTTATTGGCCTGGTCAACGGCATTTGTAACTTCGTGTTTGTCAAATTCGGAAACGATGTCAAATGAAGGCATGGCGTATGATTAAGTCAGTAAAATTTTTACTATAGTTCGATTGAGTGCATTATTCAACCGCAATAAATTCGGCAACGGCCCTAATTCTTAGGCGGCGTATGGCTTCGCCGATTTCCGCGCCTTGAAGTTTGCTCTTTAATATTGCCGAGGTATCCACCGAGACGGCGGCTTTGGCGGCGCCTTTTATATAGTCTGCCTGAGGATAAGGATTGTTCTCATGATTTATGCGGCCTTTGGCATCGGCGGCGCAGGCCAGCAGGAAATGGTCCAAAGTATTATTGGTCGGTTTAAAGACGCCCAAAGTCATCAGCATGTCCGTTAAAGTCGATGGGCGCAATTCAAAGGCTCGATGACAGTGCGTATGATGGCGCATAACCAGCATGGCCAGCGATTTGAATGAATTAGGCACACGCAGGCGAGCACATAAATTTTCTAATATGGGCAGGCCGTTTTTTTCGTGATTATAATGATGCGGCCAATTTTCCTTGGGCGATACGGCCTTGCCGAGATCATGCATCAGAGCCGCAAATCTGACTTCAGGGCTCGAAGATAACGCTGCGGCTTGTTCCAGGCAGAGCATGACGTGCACGCCGGTATCGATTTCAGGGTGATGCTTTTCCGGTTGCGGTACGCCGAACAGGCTATGAATTTCAGGAAAAATTCTCTCCAGAGCGGAGCAGTCTTTTAGCATATAGAAAAAAGCGGACGGTGATTTTTCGTTAAGCGCTTTGAATAACTCCGCCCAGACACGTTCCGGCACGAGGTGATCGACTTCGCCGGCCGTCACCATTTGCCGCATCAGCACCCGGGTTTCTTCAGCCAGTCTGAAGCCGAGATGGCTGTATCGGGCTGCAAAGCGGGCCACGCGCAGTATGCGTACAGGGTCTTCGGCAAAAGCCGGCGAGATATGGCGGAAAATGCGATTTTCAATATCGTTTTTGCCGCCATACGGATCGATGATTTCGCCTTGCGGCGTCATCGCGATCGCATTAATCGTCAAATCACGGCGCATTAGGTCCTGTTTCAGAGTTACATCAGGAGAGGCATGCACGACAAATCCTTTATAACCTGGAGCGGTTTTTCTTTCGGTTCTGGCTAACGCATATTCCTCACCGTTTTCCGGATGCAGAAACACCGGAAAATCCTTGCCTACCGGACGAAAGCCTTTTTTTACCATTGATTCAGGTGTCTCGCCGATGACAACCCAATCCTTTTCCTTGACTGGATAGTTGAGTAGTTTGTCGCGTACGGCACCACCTACCAGAAATGTTTTCATCGAGTTATACGGGCGCTTTATTAGTGTCGGACTTAGAATAACATAATCGGTGGCTGCCGCGCGTTAGCGGTTATTTATAGAGGGCAATAATGATATTTTTTTTGTTGAGCGTGATATTGGGGATGGTTTCAGGATTGCTGGCCGGTCTTTTCGGCATTGGCGGAGGGATAGTCATTGTGCCTGTTCTGGTTTTGCTATTTACAATGTACGGTATGGCTTCTGATCTGGTTATGATAATGTCAGTGGCAACCTCGCTGGCGACGATAATTGTTACCTCAATGGCTTCTGTGCTGGCACATCATCGCTTAGGATCTGTGATGTGGAGAAAAGTGCTCAGGCTTGCGCCAGGCATTATGGTCGGGGCAACGCTCGGAGCTGTAGTAGCAAATCATATAGACGCTGATGTATTGCGTTACATCTTTATCGTTTTTTTACTTTATGTCGGTGTGCAGATGGCTTTTCAGATAATGCCAGAACCCGGAGAGGTCAAGGAGTCTAAGGTATTGGATTTTATTGTGGCGAACCTGATCGGCTTGATGTCGTCCATAGTGGGAATAGGCGGGGGGACGCTAACCGTGCCTTATCTTGTGCGCTGCCGATATGCCATGCGTAATGCGGTGGCGATATCAAGCGCCTGTGGTTTGCCGATAGCTGTGGCGGGTACGATCAGTTATGCGGTATTGGGCTGGAATCAAGTTCAGTTGCCGGAATGGAGTCTGGGCTATGTCTATCTGCCAGCTTTTTTAGGCATCAGTCTGGGCAGTTCCCTTACGGCTCCGATTGGCGCCAAACTGGCTCATCGGCTGCCGGCGCAGAAGCTAAAGCGCTATTTTTCCATCTTGATTTTTTTAATGGCAGTCAAACTTATTTTAACTTAAACGATAGAATTGCTAAGTCAAAGGATTGCGGCAGCCTTTTTGCTAGAGGTTATTCATCAATTTCCATATTTCATTTATTGTATGAAAAAAGCCGCTGGAAGGCGGCTTTTTTGCGTATGGAGCGACGCTTGTTTTAGGAGCCTGAACCTGCTTTGGCAAAGCCTTCGGCGATTGTTTTGGCTGCATTGCTGCAAGAAGGATGGCCCCAGCCGTCTTTGCTCTTGGAAGTGGTGGGATCAATGTCGTAAATGATATTGTCATCCTTGTTTGCAGTTACGCCTCCTGGAACATGGTCCATGTTAGCGTCTTGGCGCATGCGCCAAGCGATGTTGTGATCCGCGCATGAGGAGTCGCCACTTACGCCAACTGCGCCTAAGAGTGCTCCGTTGACATCATACAGTGGTAAGCCGCCGCCAAATACATTGACGCCGCCAATTTTCTTACCGACCATAGGATCATTGGCTGTGCCGTAAGCTGCAGCATCTCCAGCATAGGCGACGCTTGTGTCGACTGGATTACTTTCTTGCAAGCCAAATAGAGTACCTCCTGGTTGTACAGCAGAATACAGATTGGCTGTTGATAAGGCAAAGTCAGGGAGACTGAAGCTGTTGGCTGTATTAGCTTTTTGTGCCGAAATGACACGGCTGCCCGGCCATTGTTCACCACTATCGGCGCCGGATTTAGCCACCGCGCAGACTACACCGGCCCGATTGACAACTGTTGCCCACATATTGAAACCGAAGCCACCATTCTTATCAGATGACGCTTGAACTTGTTTTAATAATGTTTCTAATTGATTATGAATAAATGTTCTGGATGCCGCATCCGGACAAATGTCCACTGGCTCTGCCGCATTGGCGGCAATAGAAGTGAGTGCAATTGCGCAGCCTAGCAGTAAACTTTTAGATTGAGTTAATGTTTTCATAAAAATGTAAAGATAATTATTGTTGGTATTGATGTGTTTTGAATTAAATTACATTGTCTTATGTTTTATATGCGTCAATAAATTAAGACTATGTAAAAATAGCTTAAGTGTAGGAATCAATCAATAGCCCAGCTACAGAAAGAAATCATATGGATTCCAGTCTATATGCGGAGAATAAATGCGTCTGTTCTATTAAGTAACTCTGCTTAGGCATCTATTCAATTAGTTCTTGTCCTAGTTTTATGCCTTTAGGTGTTTCTTAGAAGACAAGTCGAGAGCCACAGGAGCTACACTTTTGTGAGAATATGTCAAGAAATTAAATTATAATATGGCGATTATTGGCAGTTAGTGCTATAGTGTCATGTTAATTAAGGCTTTTAGGTGTGGTTTATGCAAATTATTCAGGAAGCGCTCACGTTTGATGACGTTTTATTAGTGCCCGCGCACTCGACTGTGCTGCCACGAGATGTAGAAATGAAAACGCAATTGACACGTGGCATTGCGCTGAATATTCCTCTGGTTGCCGCGGCTATGGATACCGTAACAGAGGCACGGCTTGCGATTGCCATTGCTCAGGAAGGCGGCATAGGCATCATTCATAAAAATATGACTGCCGAGCAGCAGGCGCTGGAAGTTAGTAACGTTAAAAAGTACGAGAGCGGAGTAATTAAAAATCCGATTACCGTTTCGCCTAATACCAGTATTCGGGACGTCATTAACTTAACGCGGGCTAAAAATATTTCCGGTGTACCGGTAGTCGATGGCGATAAGCTGGTCGGTATTGTAACGAGCCGTGATTTGCGTTTTGAAACTCGTTTTGACGAACCGGTAACCAAAGTCATGACGCCCAAAGAACGTTTGGTTACGGTTAGTGAAAATGCCGATCGTAAAGAAGCGATTGCGTTGCTGCATGAGCACCGCATAGAAAAAGTGCTGGTCGTGAATGATGCCTTTCATTTACGGGGCATGATTACTGTAAAAGATATCCAGAAAGCCAAGGATTACCCATTGGCCTGTAAAGATGAACATGAAAGGCTGCGAGTCGGCGCAGCGGTTGGCACCGGGCATGGCACTGAAGAGCGTGTGGCTGCGCTGGTGGCGGCTGGTGTCGACGTTATTGTCGTCGATACGGCACATGGCCACTCGCAGGGCGTTTTGGACAGAGTTCGCTGGGTTAAAGAGCATTATCCCGGAGTTCAGGTCATCGGCGGCAATATCGCTACTGCGGAAGCGGCGCGCGCATTGGTTGAGGCTGGCGCAGACGGCGTCAAGGTCGGTATTGGGCCGGGTTCCATTTGCACAACGCGCATTATTGCCGGCGTCGGTGTGCCGCAAATCACAGCAGTCAGTAATGTGGCCGATGCATTGAAAGGTACTGGCGTGCCTTTAATTGCAGATGGCGGTATCCGTTATTCCGGTGATGTCGCTAAAGCACTGGCTGCGGGTGCGCATGCCGTGATGTTAGGCGGATTGTTTGCCGGCACTGAAGAGGCGCCAGGTGAAATTGAGCTGTTTCAGGGCCGTTCCTACAAATCATATCGTGGCATGGGCTCTTTGGGGGCCATGTCGCAGCAGCAAGGTTCCAGCGACCGCTATTTTCAGGAAGAAACCGAACTGGTCGAAAAACTGGTGCCGGAAGGCATTGAAGGTCGAGTGCCCTATAAAGGCAGCCTGCTGGCTGTTATTCATCAATTGCTGGGCGGCGTTCGCGCCAGCATGGGTTACACTGGCAGTCAAACTATCGCCGCGCTGCATGAAAGGGCGCAATTTGTGCGTGTGACCAGTGCGGGTATGAGAGAAAGTCATGTACATGACGTGACCATTACAAAAGAAGCGCCCAATTACCGCCTCGATTAAATGCCGGCGACATAAAGATACATTGTTGGGGCTCTCAGGAGCCCCTTGTTTTTTAAACGAATATAACTGTCGAGTTTTACCGTGAAGCAGCAACAGTCCGCGAATATCCATTCGCACAAAATCCTTATTTTAGATTTCGGCTCGCAATATACTCAATTAATCGCGCGGCGAATTCGCGAAATCGGCGTTTACTGCGAAATTTACTCCTGCGAATGCAGTGCGGAAGATGTTGAACAATTCGCGCCCAACGGCATTATCTTGTCGGGCGGTCCTGAAACGGTAACCAGCGGCGATACGCCGAGAGCGCCGCAAATTGTGTTTGATCTGGGCGTGCCTGTATTGGGTATTTGTTACGGATTGCAGACTATGACTGCACAGCTGGGTGGCAAGGTCGAGTCTTCCGATCACAGGGAATTCGGTTATGCGCAGATCAGGGCGCGCGGCCATTCCAAATTACTGGCCGGTATAGAGGATCATGTTTCTGAGGAAGGCTATGGATTGTTGGATGTTTGGATGAGCCATGGCGACCGTGTTGTTGACATGCCTGATGGTTTTATGCTTATTGCCAGCTCGGATGGAGCGCCTATTGCCGGTATCGCCAATGAAGAAAAAGCGTTTTACGGCCTGCAGTTTCATCCGGAAGTCACTCACACCAAACAGGGCGGACGCATATTGTCCCGCTTTGTGTTGGATATTTGTGGCTGCGAGGCGTTATGGACAGCCAGCAATATCATAGAAGACAGCATTCAGTCCGTGCGCGTGATGGTCGGTAGCGATCAGGTGATTTTAGGCTTGTCCGGCGGGGTGGATTCATCTGTTGTGGCGGCGTTGCTGCATAAGGCCATAGGCGATCAGTTGACCTGCGTTTTTGTCGATACCGGTCTGCTACGTTTACACGAAGGCGATCAAGTCATGGCGACATTTGCCGAGCACATGGGGGTTAAAGTCATCAGAGTCAATGCGGAGCAGCGCTATCTGGACGCCTTGAACGGTGTCAGCGATCCCGAGCAGAAACGCAAGATTATCGGCAATTTGTTCATTGAAATCTTTGATGAAGAAGCGGCGAAATTAACCGATGCAAAATGGTTGGCGCAGGGCACGATTTATCCCGATGTGATCGAGTCTGCGGGATCGAAAAGCGGCAAGGCGCATCTGATCAAATCTCATCACAACGTCGGCGGATTGCCTGAAGATATGGCCTTGAAATTGGTCGAGCCTTTACGGGAATTGTTCAAGGATGAGGTTAGAAAGCTGGGTCTGGAACTGGGACTGCCCTCAGAAATGATATTTCGCCATCCGTTCCCTGGGCCCGGTTTAGGCGTCAGGATTTTAGGTGAAGTCAAAAAACAGTATGCGGACTTGTTGCGTCAGGCTGATGCCGTTTTCATTGAAGAGCTGTACCGACATGAGCTTTATGACAAAGTCAGCCAGGCCTTTGCCGTATTCCTGCCAGTCAAATCGGTCGGTGTTATGGGCGATGGTCGTCGCTACGATTATGTCATCGCTTTGCGGGCTGTTGAAACGATTGATTTCATGACGGCGCGTTGGGCGCATTTGCCTTACGAATTTCTTGATGTGGTTTCTCGCCGCATCATTAATGAAGTGCCAGGCATCTCGCGTGTGGCTTATGATATATCCGGCAAGCCGCCCGCAACCATTGAATGGGAATAATACAATCACAGGATGAGGCATGGATGCGCTATGCCATCAGGCTGGCGCAACGTGCCGAGCAGCAGGGAGAGGTTCCGATCGGCGCTGTCATCGTTAAGGATGATCAGTGTATTGCCGAAGGCTGGAACATGCCGATAGTTACTCATGATCCGACTGCTCATGCCGAGATCATAGCTGTCCGCAGGGCTGGTATTGCGCTGGAAAATTATCGGCTTTGTGACGCTACGTTATACGTTACGTTGGAGCCTTGTGTGATGTGTATGGGCGCTATCAGTCATGCGCGCATTAAGCGGCTGGTTTTCGGAGCCTTCGATCCCAAACGGGGCGCTGTTTGCAACGCCTTGTCACTGAGCGATGCAAGCTTTTTAAATCACCGGGTCAATTGGACCGGTGGCGTGTTGGAAGAAGAATGCGGGGAATTGTTAAAGGATTTTTTTCGCGCTAGGCGTTGATATCGTTTCTGATTGATGTGCTCGCAGTCATTATCGCAGCATGCTAAGTGCGATTAGTTGCCTGAATCTGACCTGATGCTGTCAGTATTGTGATTGAAATATCGCCAAGGCTTTGAGCTGGCGTTGCATGATGCCGCAACTCAACTAGAGTTGCGGCATCACCATTTGCTTCGTCGGTTATTTGAATGATGCTCAGATATTTTAATGCGTTAACCTGGGGGCGCCGTTATCGGTATTGTTTATAAGTGTTGATCAGCGCATTAGTAGAGCCATCATGGCTTTTGATAATTTCTTCATTCTGAAGCTCGGGAAGTATAGCTTTGGCTAATACTTTTCCCAATTCCACGCCCATCTGGTCAAAAGAATTGATGTTCCAGATCACGCCTTGAACGAAAATTTTATGTTCATACAATGCAATCAATGAGCCCAATGTTTTGGGCGTCAGTTTCTTGAATAAAAATGCATTGGATGGTTTGTTGCCTTCAAATACTTTTGAAGCGACCAGCACCGGGTCGGCCTGTTCGGACGGTGTCAGTTCCCGTTTGACTTCTTCGGCCGTTTTGCCTTTCATCAAAGCTTCAGGCTGCGCCAGGAAGTTTGAGATCAAAATGTCATGATGTTCAGGCAAATGGTAATGGCTTTGTGCAGGGGCCAGAAAGTCACAAGGAATCAGTTTGGTGCCCTGGTGTATGAGCTGATAAAAAGCGTGCTGTCCATTAGTGCCGGGCTGGCCCCAGATAATCTGGCCGGTGCTGTAGTCAACCTTTTCGCCATTCATATCGATACTTTTGCCGTTGCTTTCCATGTCGCCCTGCTGAAAGTAATCGGCTAAATAGCGTAGGGATTGGTCATAGGGCAAAATGGCGTGCGATTCGGCATTAAAGAAGTTGTTATACCAGATGCCTAACAGCCCCATGATGACAGGGATATTTTTTTCAAAAGGCGTGCTGCGGAAGTGTTCGTCAACTTCATGAGCGCCCTGCAACAACTGCTCAAAATTGTCCATGCCGACATATAAGGCAATGGATAGGCCTATGCTTGACCAAAGTGAGTAACGGCCGCCTACCCAATCCCAGAATTCAAACATATTGTTGGCGTCTATTCCGAACTCGGCAATTTTGTCGATATCGGTCGAAATGGCGACAAAATGCTTGGCAACGGCTTTTTGATCTTTCGCGCTGTCCAGAAACCAGTTTCTTGCAGACTTTGCATTAGTCATGGTTTCGTGCGTGTTGAATTTTTTGGATGCGATAAGAAACAGTGTTGTTTCAGGGGACAAGCATTTTAAAGTTTCTATAAGATCGGCCTGGTCCACATTGGAGACAAAATGAACTTTTAATGCATCTGTGGCATAAGGCGTCAAAGCAGTCGAGGCCATCTTCGGGCCTAAGTCAGAACCTCCGATACCAATATTGACGATGTCGGTGATGGCTTTGCCGGTATAACCCTTCCATTCGCCCGAGCGAACACTATCGCAGAAGGCGCGCATTTTAGCGAGCACCTTATTGATTTGCGGCATGACGTCTTGCTCGTCCACATAAACCGGCTTATTGCTCCGGTTACGCAGAGCGGTATGCAGAACGGCTCTGCGTTCGGTATTGTTAATAATCGCTCCGGAGAGCATGGCATGGATTTTTGATTCAAGCCCAGCGTGTCTGGCAAGATCTATAAGAAGAGGCAGTGTTTCCTCAGTTATTCTGTTCTTGGAATAGTCAAAAAGAATATCGTTAAAAGTAAGGGAGAACTTATCGAAACGATGACTGTCACTTTCAAAGCTGTCGCGCAGTGAATGCTTGTGTATTTGATGATAATGGTTTTGTAAGGCTTTCCAGGCTTCTGAGGTGGTCAGAGATGACATTGTGCTGAGTTCCGGCTGAATAAAATTTAGTGTAAGTCTACGAAAAGGGCCCAATGATGGCAATAGCGCTATAAGGGCATTATCATTTGGCAACATTATACTTTTATAGCACATGACTTTCCATCAATTCCTTTATTTGTATGGGGCGATATGCTAGAGTTGCAAGTTGCTATGAGCCAAGATAGAGAGCAAATACAGTTTTTATGAGCTCAAGCTATGTAAATAGGGGCGGTTGCATTTTTCCTAATAATAATAATTATTTATTTAGCAAAACTGGAAGGTAGTATGAATAGAGCACAGATATTAAGAAGAGTTGGCCTAGGATTCCTGGGGTTGTTTTTTTCTGCCTCGTTGTGGGCACACGGTGGAGCAGCTGGTACCGATACCGACCAATGTAAATTTGAATTGGAAAAGGATCATTGGATTCACTATACCGCTTATCAACCGAAAGATTTCCCGGCCGAAGATTTTTGCGGCAACATTCCCAATACCAATACATTAACTCAGCTTGTATTTGATTATCAGGACGTCAGATACAGAAATATGGCGGTTGAGTTTGAAGTAACAAAAGAACCTGAAGGCACTCGGGTGTTTTTTCAAGAAGCTAATAAACATAAATCCGGTACTGTAGTTTTATCTTTGCCTAACGGTGTGCCAGAAGTTGGCAAGTATCTGATTCATATTACATTAGTGCCAGATCAGGGTGATAGGCTGGATGCTCACATGAGCTTTATGGCAGGCAAAGGTCAAGAAGTAAAAAGCGGTAGCATACTCTTATACGCATTCTTTGCATTTGCAGGCTTATACGTACTGTATCTGTCTCATGCAGGCTTCAAGCGTTTGATCGATGGAATATTAGCTAAGGTTAAAAGTTTTTGATCAGTAACTGATAGTCAAGATTAACAATTAGTTATTTAAAAGTCAGACCCTAAATTATCGGAACTTCCTTGATGTTTTAGGGTCTCAATGTGATGTTAATGCAATTTATGGCATGGCTATCATGGATTTGCCCAAGATAGGATCAACAAAATTAAGATGCAGATAAAATTTTTTGAATGCAGAATGCCAGTCTGGCAAGATTTGATCTACCGCCTAATCTAGGTGAAGTAGATGCAGTAGTTTATGTTGAACCGAAGCCAAGGCTGTCATAAAAAACAGCATGCAGGATCTTTGGCAAGGGATATGCATTCAGAAATTTTTCTGATCAGTTTTTATTATTCTTTAATAAAAACTTTTGTTGATTTTTTCCAGTAAAGAGGAAACTTAGAATGGTGAAGTTGTTATCAGTGGCGATAATAAGCTTTCTTTTTTCCGTACCGGCTATGGCGGCGGAAGAGTATGAAGAGCATAACTCGCTTATGAGTCATGGCGATGGCCACTTAATGGATATGGGTGGCGGCATGGTGATGGGGCAGAATGCCGATACCTTGCCAGGCGGCTGCGAAGAAATATCTGAAACCAAGGAAATTACTGTCCGCGCCGGCCATAAATACGCTGAAAAGTTTCCAGGAAGAATGTTCGCGTTTGATACTCAGGAATTTAATTTCAAGCCCTGTACCAAGCTGACGGTTCATTTTATCAATGACGATAACATCCGCCACCAATGGATGATGCATGGCCTGCCCAAGTATTTGTATCCGAAAGGCATGTTCCATCTGGAAGTAACAGGCCCTGCAAAAATTTCCGGTACATTGATTCTTCCTCCCGGCGATAAAACTTATCTGGTGCACTGCGATATCGCTCAGCATATGGAAAAAGGCATGAAAGCCCAGTTGAAAGTTGGTAAAGGCGACGGAGATCTGCCTAGTATTCCAGGTGTGACTGATTATGCTATTCAAGATGATTACTCAGGCATTCAGTCGATAACAGCCGCGGCTGTTGCCGGCAATGCGGGGGCTCAGACTGCTGCTCCAGTTGCTGCAACAAAAAGTGTGCCTGCAGTCGCACCAGAGCAAAAAGACGAATCGATGATTTCGGGAATGACCGTAATTGGATTAGCGATCGGCTTACTGCTGGCGCCATTTTTGGCTCGCAAATTCAAAGGAATGAGCGCATCGGAAATAGTGACTTATATTTTCGATTTATTGAGATCGGCTATCGAATTGATTGTAAAATTTTTGTCTGATCTGGTTAAGTTGGTCATTTCCAGCAAGAACAAGACATTGCCCGGAAGTTAAATTCTGGCAATATAAAAACCCCTGTGCTTTTTGGGCTACAGGGGTTTTTTTTTGGGAGAAATTAAGTGCAAGAGATGCTGGTTGGAATAGAGGGATTATTTATTAGTGCCTTTATATCATCAACGATTGCCCCAGGTGGATCTGAGGCGGTACTGGCTTATATGGTAGCGGAAGGCTGTTATCAGATTGAGCAATTAGTCATTGTTGCCACTATAGGTAATACGCTGGGCGCAATGACGACGTGGATTTTAGGCCTTCTGGCCGCTAAAAAATTTCCTATGGCTACGCTATTGCCGGAAAAGAAGCAGAAAGCGCTCGATATAGTCAGAAAAAGAGGCGTTTGGGCATTATTTTTTTCATGGTTGCCATTGGTTGGGGATGCTTTGTGTTTTGCTGGTGGCTGGTTGAGGCTTCCTTTATTGCCGGCTTGTTTAATCATTTTGTCAGGTAAATTTGCAAGGTATGCCGCAATTGCTTGGGTATTTATATAAGGCCATGTCATAGAAGACTTTATGACGGAGCCGAAGTTAATTTGACGAGGTAAAAAAATGTTACGCCATTTCCCACCTGTTGATGGTGCTTATGCGCATAAAAAACGGGATTATTTTATAGCAGCCTTTACTTTTTTTTGCGTAGCGGTCTGTTTAACGGCTGACGCTAATGCTACGCTGGAGAAACAAAATGCGCTAGGCGTCTGCGGATGGGTGTTTTTAACAGGTTTACTGCTCGGCGAAAACAAAGAAGTCAGAATGCAGGTAATTATTGCCATCATTTTTGCCACTATAGGGGAACATTTTGCCTCGCCTTTTATGGGTGGGTATACCTATCGTTTTGGCAATGTGCCGGCTTATGTGCCGCCGGGGCATGGCATGGTTTATTTGACGGCTGTGGCGTTGGGGCGTTCAGGACTGTTTTTAAGATATGCTAGAGAAATCGCCACATTTGTAGTGCTCGTGTGTGGCGCCTGGTCTGCCTGGGGTATCAGCGGCTATGCGGAGCAGGGTGATTATGTAGGTGCTTTGCTGTTTTGCGTTTTTCTGATTTATCTTTTCAAGGGGCGTTCACCCATGGTTTATCTTGCAGCCTTTTTTATTACGACATGGTTGGAAATTATTGGCACCGCGGTTGGGACCTGGAAGTGGGCGGCTATCGATCCGGTGTTGCATTTGCCGCAAGGCAATCCGCCAAGCGGCGTTGCTGCCTGGTATTGCTTAGTCGATGCGGTAGCAATGGGTGGAGCTGCACCGCTATTACGAGCGTTGAAAACGGTCAGCATGCGTATTAAATCGGATAAATCGCGAGAAAGTGCATATCAAGGAGCCAGCAACGAGTAATAAATTAGAGAGATGCTGATTGAGGAAATAAATGAATAGTTTTCGACTTGATACAATCAGCAACTAATAAAAAAAGGCTGGTTCAAATGTATTGATCCAGTCCTTTTTCCGCCTGAATGAACTCCCGTTCATTCAGGCGCTCCATAAGCCGCTGAAAGTTTTTATCATGCTGGCTTTGATCGTTTTGCCGGTGCCACAGGTGCAAGACAGGTACAGCAAATCGGCCTTCCTTGCGTTTAATGCCGTTATGTATCAGACGAATCACCAGATCAGAATCTTCATAACCCCAGCCTTGGAAAAGTTCGTCAAAACCGTTAACCGCCATAAAATCATTTTTCCACATGGCCAAGTTACAGGTCATGGCTTTTTGCCAGCGGAGCGGATGTATCAGGCGTAACGGCCCCATGGGCAAGGATATGAGCGGAGTGATTCTGTTTATTTTGCCAGTCAGCCAGCGGAAAATAAAATAAGCTTTTGATTGACTATGAAGGGGAATTTTCTCGCTCAGGACTGTTTGAGTGAAGTTTTCGGTTAAAAGCATGCGATTGCCGGGGACAAAGTAGCCTTTAGCGGCTAAGCGGCGATGGACTTTTATAAAATCTGGAAAAACTACGCAGTCGCCATCGAGAAAAATCAGATAGTCACCTTGGCTGCGGGCAACTGCTCTGTTTCGAATAGTGCCGGCCCTGAAGCCTTGGTCTTCATGATAAACATGTTTGACCGGTATTGAACTACCCGAGTACCGATTCTTTATCAATTCCCGAGTTTCAAACGTTGAGCCATCATCAGCAACAAGAACTTCAAAATTCTGATCTTGCTGATTTAACAGACTTTGCAGACTGGCATCCAGTGCCTGCGGCCAGTTATAGGTCGTGACAATGACAGAAATCAAACTCACGTCTTTGACTCCTTGTTCCGTTGCATATCCAGCAATTTCAGATATTTATAATAAGTGCCTTCAGCATTGGATATGGCGAGCATGAGTCCTTGCTGTCCATCCAGAAAAGCGGCCTTTAAACAGTAAGTGCGAAAAAAAGTCCAGAATCCTTTAGCTATCGCCTGGAATAATGTGGTTTTTTTGCCAGCCTGGTGCAGTTTTTCAGCGCCCAGTGACGAATAACTGTTGATTTTGTGCAGGACTTCTTCAGGGTTTATAAACGCTTCATGAATCAGCGGTGTTTTTAAGCGCTGGATAGTGCCGTCGACAATAATACGTTCATGAACGAGATCTTCGGTGAAATGCCCGTGTTCACGTTGAAATAAACGCAAAACATAATCGGGCCACCATCCGCCATGCCTGATCTGTTTGCCGCAATAGCTTGAAAGACGCGGTATTTCAAAGCCACTGATATGGGCTTGGCTCATGGCCTGCTCAATTTCTTCTCTCAATTCGGGTATCACTTGTTCGTCGGCATCGATAGACAAGATCCACGGCTGGGTTGCCTTGCTGACGGCGCGCTGTTTTTGAATGCCGAAACCCGGCCAGTCAGTCATAAACACCTTGTCAGTGTAGCGCCGGCAGATGTCGACCGTATTGTCTTCGCTGCCTGAATCCAGAACAATGATTTCATCCGCCCACGCGATAGATTCAAGGCAGCGGGCAATATGCGCGGATTCGTTCTTGGTGATAATAACTACGCTGAGCATGGTTTTGTATGGGTCGGCAACGTTGCAAAGCATAGGGCTATCATAGTGATAAACCAGTGCCCTTCGGTAAAGTCGAGAATTGTGGAGTTAAAAAGACTATTGGTGGCAAGCGCCACCAATATGCCTTGCGCCAGCCATTTATATTCATTTGCCAGTTTTAACGAACATTGATATTGACTGAACAAAAAGGCTAAAAACAGCAGCAGGCCGGCTATGCCGGTCTGTACGGTAATCATTAAATATTCATTATGGGGATTGTTGGACGCAATATCGGTTTTTGCCGCCACTCTACAGTACTCAACAGGATAACTGCCTGTGCCATGGCCTAGCCAAGGGTTTTCAGCAATGAGCGTCAACGAATGTTTCCAGAAAGTTAGTCTTTGTCCCTCGGATGAGTTGGTTCCACCGTTTTCAGAATGCAGATAATTTTGGGTTTGTGAAAAGCCCTCGTTGATGCGATTGGCTCTATCGGAACAGGTTATGAAGACTAAAAGTAGCGTGACAGTAGCAGTAATTAGCAATACTGCCTTTTTTGTAGGGAACCGCTGAATATAAAAAAGCATCATTAATAGCAGAAAGATCAACTGTCCGGTGCGGCCGGAGACGAGGAAGAATAAATTGTGAATACATAAAATAATCAAAGCAATATAGAGCAACCTGTATTTGCCTGCTTGCAAGGATTTGTGTGCGCAGAAAAAGGCAAAGAAAGCCACTAAAAGGCTGTGAGTAATGCGGTTTTTAATGCAGGGGTCCATTGTAGGCTGCATATAATCGATGAAGCCGAAATAAATGGCATAAGAGCCTAATAGCGTCATAATAGACGCAATAATAAAAACGTTCCATGCCCATTGTCTGGTGAATTCGGACTGAAAAAATGGCGGCAGGATGATCAGCAACAAAAGTTCACGATATTTGCTGAGCGTAGAAAATGCATTTTCAGGTGCGGCTGTGGTGTAGGTAATGCCAAGGGCTAAATAAAAAAACAGTAATAATGCCAATAGGGCCAGCGGATTTTGCTTTATAAAGATTGGCAAGGTTATAAATTGAGCCGAGCTTATCCACAATAACAACAATGCCGCGGAAAATACGAGAGTTAAGGCGGTGGAAAAAGGCAGGGTTAAAATCAGCAAAATGGCGATATAGCCGCCAATGTCGATCATTAATGGCTGAGATTGGAAATATAGTTCTTTAAAGGGCATGAGTTGTTTTTTACTGTTGGCGTTGCTCTTGATTCAATACTTGCAGAATGGCTTTTTTGATGGATTCCGGGCTGATATTTTCCAGGCATGCGCTGCGGCTTTGTCGATTTCGGTCACAACCTTCCTGATGGCAGGGCACGCAATCGGCAATGCCTTGAATTAAATAAATATTGTTGACTTGCTGATCGCCTAGTTTCCGGAACGGATTTTCGTCACTATCATAATTGGTGGGCCAAGGCGCCCATTTGACAGGATTGGTTGGACCGTATAATGCAATAACCGGAACGCCCATGGCCGCGGCCAGATGGGTTATGCCCGTGTCGGGACCGATGTATAATGTTGCCTTACTGATAATATCGGCAAGCTGCGATATGGTGGTTTTACCGGTCAAGTTTAAGACCTCAGGCGATAATTGCCGATGAATTTCGTTTACATAATCAATTTCTTCCGGCGCAGGGCCGCCTGACAGCACCACCTTTAAACCTGAATCCTGAAGAAATTGCGCAGTTTCAATCCAGCCATTGATTGTCCATCGTTTATAATGCCACATCGGATAGGCATGAAGAACGGCATAGGCCGAGCTGCCAGAGATAGCGGCAAGCCTCTGATCGTCAGTCGGCAGCGGAGGAACCAGTGTATAATTTCTGGCGATGCCTAAGAGATCCGCCAATTTTAAGAGTTGTATTACGGTGTGCGTATTTTCATCATCGAATTCAGTCCAATATTGAACCAAGTAGCGTTTCCATGCCCCTTTTTGATCTTTTTTCGGCACCACAGCAACACGCGTAGGTGCGGCTAACAATCCGTAAATGAAAGGGCGATCCCCTGTCTGTGTAATGACTGCCAGGCTGTATCTCCTAAATAATTGCGAAACAAGATGTCGGTAATCAGCGTGTGTTGGACGTAAAGGCGTGGTTATTATCCGGTTGATATCTGGGTTTCCTTCTAAGATAGCGGCGGTGTTGTCAAATACCAAAACATCTATTTGTGCCTGCGGATAGGCTTTATGAAGTGAGCGTACTAAGGGCGTTATTAGCAAGACATCGCCAAGATGGCGTAAGGCAATGACCAATATTCTGGAAGGAGGAGCTAGCGATGGATGTTTCTTCATTCAGTGTATGCAATTTTTAATCTCATAACAATACCGCGATATTTTACAGTCTTGCTATGGAATGTATAGCTTGTGTTCCAGAGGCGAAACAGTCTGATAAAAGCATCAGATGGAAGGCTATTACAGTCTTTTTCGTTAAAGAATGGTAATATTTTACTCATTTAAACATGAGTTACTACTGCCAAAGCATGTGAGTGGCATGAATTATATAAAAGTATGAAAAAAGAATCTGAAGCGAGTATACAAATATACAAGCGATTATTGACTTATGTAAAACCGCATCGTGGTTTTTTTGCAATCAGTATTCTGGGTTTTCTGATTTACTCGGCTACTCAGCCATTATTCGCGTCATTGATCAAGCATATTATTGACACGCTGCAAACCGAAGTGCGTGAGGGCATGTATTATTTGCCGTTGCTGTTTAGCGGCTTGATTGTGGTGCGAGGATTGGGAGCTTATCTGGGCAATTATTTTCTGGCCAAAGTATCCTGTAACGTCGTGCATGCACTAAGATGCGAAATTTTTGATCATTACACTCGTTTGCCGACTACATATTTTGACGCGAACAATAGCGGTTATATGATTGCGAGAATCTCTAATAATGTAGGCGAAGTTACTAAGGCGACTACCGATGCAGTGCGCACTTTTGTCAGGGAAGGTTTGACCGCTATAGGTTTACTAGGCTACCTATTCTATTCAAACTGGATGTTATCGATGGTCTTTGTTGCTATAACGCCGATTATTGCGGTGCTGGTGAGCTATGTCAGTAAGCGGTTGCGAAACATCAGCAAGAAAATCCAGCAATCAGTAGGCGATATAACGCATATCACGTCCGAGCTGGTAGGCGGCCATCGAATCGTGCGCAGCTATGGCGGCGAGGATTATGAGCGTCGGCGGTTTATGGAGAGCAGCCTGGATAATCGGCGGCAATCGCTAAAGCTCGCCACGACACAGGCCGTGCATAATCCGATCATACAGCTCATCATTGCTGTAGCATTGTCTGGTTTGATGTATATGGCGCTGTTTTTTATGGAGCAGTCCAGCACAGGCGAGTTTGTAGGCTATCTGACCGCGGCATTTCTGTTGCCCAGGCCCGTCAGACAGTTAACGGAAGTTAATGGCGATATTCAAAAAGGTATTGCGGCGGCTGAATCCCTGTTCGATGTTCTGGATGAGCCAACAGAGCAGAATGATGGCACTTATCAAATAGATAAATGCAAAGGCAAGCTGGAGTTCAAGAACGTATCTTTTAAATATCCCGGAGCTACTGAGCTCGCTCTAAGGAACATCAGTTTCAAAGCGGATCCGGGGCAAACTATAGCGCTAGTCGGCGCTTCCGGCGGCGGCAAAAGCACGCTGGCTAATCTGGTTTCCCGTTTTTATACGCATAAGACAGGCGAAATATTGCTCGATGGCGTTGAAATTAATACCTATGAACTAGCGAATTTAAGAAAACAACTGGCATTGGTTAATCAACAGGTCACCTTATTCAATGATACGATAGCCAATAATATAGCTTACGGCGCACTGGCAAACGCCGACAGAAAAGATATTATTGCCGCTGCAACCGATGCTTATGCAATGGAATTCATCAGCAAGCTGGAACTCGGGCTTGACACCGAAATAGGTGAAAACGGCGTCAAATTGTCGGGTGGACAAAGGCAACGATTAGCATTGGCAAGAGCGCTGCTGAAAGATGCGCCAGTCTTGATATTAGATGAGGCAACGTCGGCGCTGGATACCGAATCGGAGCGCTTCATACAGGCGGCCCTGCAAATAGTCATGCGCAATCGGACAACACTGGTGATAGCTCATAGACTATCAACCATAGAAAATGCGGATATGATTCTGGTTATCGATCATGGTCAAATCGTGGAAAGAGGTACGCATCAGGAACTCATTAAAAAAAATGGGGTTTATGCTCGCTTACATCAGATGCAGCACAGGAATGACCGGAAACAAGCGGTTGTCAATTAATTGCCTATCAATTCGTTTTGAATAAAAACACTTTGTTTTAGCATGGCTAAAAAAGCCTTTTGAAACTATGGGGATACTATTTTGAAAGCATTTATTTCTGAGCTTGAAGAGCACAGAGAAATGATGACGCGCTTGGCCGACTGTTCCGAGAAAATAGAAGCAGCCGGAGGGCTATTGATCGAGACGCTGAAGCAGGGCGGAAAGATATTATTATGCGGTAATGGCGGCAGTGCTGCAGATTGTCAGCATATTGCAGCTGAACTGGTTGTCAGGTATGAAAAAAAACGGCGGGCGCTGGCAGCGATCGCCTTGACGACAGACAGTTCTATTTTAACGGCTCATACCAATGACTTTGAGTTTGAAACGGTTTTCTCGCGTCAGGTGGAAGCTCTTGCCAATGAAAAAGATTGTTTGGTAGCTATCTCCACATCGGGGCGAAGCAAGAATATTCTAAAAGCAGTTGAGGTTGCTAAATCGAAAGGCATGGCAGTGGTCGGTTTAACGGGCGGTGAAGGCGGAGAGTTGCATCATCAGGCTACGCTCTCAATCATTGTGCCTTCCGCGGTAACGGCAAGAATTCAAGAAGCGCATATATTGATAGGCCACTGGTGGTGCAGTGTGATTGAGGAGGCAACCGATGTTGGTAGCGGCGTCTGAGTTCAAACAGGCTCATATTGTTGTCGTAGGCGATGTCATGCTGGATCGCTACTGGTCAGGGCTGGCCGGCCGGATTTCGCCTGAAGCGCCTGTGCCGGTGGTTCGGGTCAAAGATATTGAAGATCGTATTGGTGGAGCCGGTAACGTAGCGTTGAATATCGCCAAACTGGGTGGTCGAGTGACATTATTGGGTGTCATTGGTGATGATGCCGAGGGCCAGATTCTTCAGAAGTTGCTGGAAACAGAAGGCGTCGCATGCGACTTCATTGTTGAGCCTAATATGCGTAGCATCTGTAAATTGCGGATTATGGCCCAGCATCAGCAACTGCTCCGGCTTGATTTCGAAGAAACGCCGTTGCCGGTTAATAAAGAAGCCTTGCTAGCACGGCTTGCGCAGTATCTGCCTAAAAGTGATGCGGTCGTTTT
>NZ_CP197401.1:267500-502500 GCF_052162025.1 Methylobacter sp. sgz302048
GTCGCTGGGATTAGACCCGAAACCGGGCGATCTATCCATGGCCAGGCTGAAGGTGAGGTAATACTTACTGGAGGGCCGAACCCACGTCTGTTGAAAAAGACGGGGATGAGCTGTGGATCGGAGTGAAAGGCTAATCAAGCTCGGAGATAGCTGGTTCTCCTCGAAAGCTATTTAGGTAGCGCCTCGTGTATAACTGTTGGGGGTAGAGCACTGTTTCGGCTAGGGGGTCGTCTAGACTTACCAACCCGATGCAAACTCCGAATACCAACAAGTTTCAGCACGGGAGACACACGGCGGGTGATAAGGTCCGTCGTGAAAAGGGAAACAGCCCAGACCGTCAGCTAAGGTCCCCAAATCTATGCTCAGTGGGAAACGATGTGAGAAGGCCCAGACAGCCAGGAGGTTGGCTTAGAAGCAGCCACCCTTTAAAGAAAGCGTAATAGCTCACTGGTCGAGTCGGCTTGCGCGGAAGATTTACCGGGGCTAAGCATAGTACCGAAGCTACGGGTTCATCGTAAGATGAGCGGTAGAGGAGCGTTCTGTACGCCTGCGAAGGTCGATTGAGAAGTCGGCTGGAGGTATCAGAAGTGCGAATGCTGACATGAGTAACGATAATCAGGGTGAAAAACCCTGACGCCGAAAACCCAAGGTTTCCTGCGCAACGCTAATCGACGCAGGGTTAGTCGGTACCTAAGGCGAGGCCGAAAGGCGTAGTCGATGGCAAACAGGTTAATATTCCTGTACCAGTGGTAACTGCGATGGGGTGACGGAGAAGGCTAGGTCAGCTGCCGGTTGGAAGTGGCAGTTTAAGCGCGTAGGCAGGACTCTTAGGCAAATCCGGGAGTCTATATGCTGAGGCGTGACGACGAGTCTCCCTTTGGGGAGACGAAGTGATTGATGCCCGGCTTCCAAGAAAAACCTCTAAGCTTCAGGTTATCAGTGGCCGTACCCTAAACCGACACAGGTGGGTAGGATGAGAATTCTAAGGCGCTTGAGAGAACTCGGGTGAAGGAACTAGGCAAAATGATACCGTAACTTCGGGAGAAGGTATGCCTTTGGTAGGTGTAGTCCCTCGCGGGCGAAGCCGAAGAAGGTTGCAATAAACTGGTGGCTGCGACTGTTTAGCAAAAACATAGCACTCTGCAAACACGAAAGTGGACGTATAGGGTGTGACGCCTGCCCGGTGCCGGAAGGTTAATTGATGGGGTTATCTTCGGAGAAGCTCTTGATCGAAGCCCCGGTAAACGGCGGCCGTAACTATAACGGTCCTAAGGTAGCGAAATTCCTTGTCGGGTAAGTTCCGACCTGCACGAATGGCGTAACGATGGCCACACTGTCTCCACCCGAGACTCAGTGAAATTGAAATTGCTGTGAAGATGCAGTATACCCGCGGCTAGACGGAAAGACCCCGTGAACCTTTACTATAGCTTGACACTGGACTTTGAACCTACTTGTGTAGGATAGGTGGGAGGCTGTGAAGCACCAACGCCAGTTGGTGTGGAGCCATCCTTGAAATACCACCCTGGTATGTTTGAAGTTCTAACCTCGACCCGTAATCCGGGTTAGGGACAGTGTCTGGTGGGTAGTTTGACTGGGGCGGTCTCCTCCCAAAGAGTAACGGAGGAGCACGAAGGTACCCTCAGCATGGTCGGAAATCATGCAATGAGTGCAATGGCATAAGGGTGCTTGACTGCGAGACGGACAGGTCGAGCAGGTACGAAAGTAGGTCATAGTGATCCGGTGGTTCTGAATGGAAGGGCCATCGCTCAACGGATAAAAGGTACTCCGGGGATAACAGGCTGATACCGCCCAAGAGTTCATATCGACGGCGGTGTTTGGCACCTCGATGTCGGCTCATCACATCCTGGGGCTGAAGCAGGTCCCAAGGGTATGGCTGTTCGCCATTTAAAGTGGTACGCGAGCTGGGTTCAGAACGTCGTGAGACAGTTCGGTCCCTATCTGCCGTGGGCGTTTGAGATTTGAGGGAAGCTGCTCCTAGTACGAGAGGACCGGAGTGGACGAACCGCTGGTGTTCCGGTTGTCATGCCAATGGCATTGCCGGGTAGCTATGTTCGGACAGGATAACCGCTGAAAGCATCTAAGCGGGAAGCCCCTCCCAAGATGAGATCTCACTGGGACCATGAGTCCCCTGAAGGGCCCTGAGAGACGATCAGGTTGATAGGCACGGTGTGGAAGCGCTGTAAGGCGTGCAGCTAACGTGTACTAATTGCCCGTGAGGCTTGACCATATAACACCCAATCAGTTTGGGTTGACTGACAGCGCTTTTTTGACGCGAGAGATACAGATTTCCATGCAGTAGGCCGCGACAGCGGGCCTGCTACACCAGTTTGCTTGGTGACCATAGCGAGCGTGAACCACCCGATCCCATCCCGAACTCGGAAGTGAAACCGCTTAGCGCCGATGATAGTGTGGCCGTTTGCCATGCGAAAGTAGGGCATCGCCAAGCGCCAATCCGAAAACCCGGTCCTCCCAGAGGCCCGGGTTTTTTTTTTGCCCGGCCCTCAGGCCGCCCGCGTCGCCCCGCCCAGCAAGGTCAGGATCTCGCCCGTGATATAGCTCGAGTCGGCCGGCGACGCGAAAAAGACAAACGCAGGAGCAACTTCTTCCGGTTGTGCCGGTCGTTTCATTGGCGTATTGGCGCCATGCTTAGCCACTTGCTCCGCCGGTTTATCGGCGACATTGAGTGGCGTCCAGACGGGGCCTGGAGCAACGCAATTGACGCGAATACCTTTCTCGACCAAATTCAGCGCCAGTGATTTAGTAAAAGCATGAATGGCACCTTTGGTAGAGGCATAGTCAATTAGGTGTTTATTTCCTTCCAGACCGGTAATTGATCCGCAATTGATAATGGCATCGCCATCTTGCAGATGTTTGAGCGCTGCCTTCGCCATGCGAAAGTAGCCGTAAATATTGGTTTTAAAAGTTGTGTCAAATTGTTCATCAGAAATATCTTCGATTGATTCCTGGTTATGCTGATAAGCTGCATTGTTGATTAAGATATTCAATTTGCCGAATTCGTGGACTGTTTTTTCAACAGCATTTTGGCAAAACTCCAGACTGGTTACATCGCCCGAGATTAACAGGCATTGACGGCCTTCTTTTTCGACTTGCCGCTGAGTTTCTTCAGCATCGATCTGTTCAGATGGAAGAAAGGTTATTGCGGAATCCGCACCTTCGCGAGCGAAAAGTACAGCAACGGCACGACCAATACCCGAATCGCCGCCGGTAATCAAGGCGACTTTATCTTTTAATTTGCTCGAGCCTTTGTAATCAGGCGCAAGATATTGTGGCCGTGGCGTTATTTGCGCTTCAACACCCGGGCGATCCTGGTGCTGGGCGGGCATTGGGCTTTTAGGATATTTTTCGTTTGGAGTTAGTTTATCCTCAGAATTTGGTTGGCTTTCTTTTGGCATTAAGCTCTCTCCTAATCAAAAATATTTATAACCTCTTTCGCACGTACTAAGAAAGAATATATATCGAATGCTAAATTAAAATTCCTGACTTCTTTTTTAAGATGCTTCCATAATTCAATTGTTCAATCATTTTATGGATTAGCCGAAACATCACAGAAACAGGCATCTTTGTTAATTTGACTGCTAAGCGTTGATGTTTGTTGGTTTTGCAACGCACGCTAAAGCCTGATATTTATGCACAACAGTTGGTTGGAGGAATTGCTTTTTGCTTATGAGGAGAAATACCCTCTTCAATGAGAAATTAAAGAGGGTTCTACAAAGAAATGTCCGATGCTTAGCCTTAAAGGCATAAGCTCTATAGTCTGGCTAGGCCAAAGGTTTTAAGAATCCAGGCCAAATCTTATTATTGAGGCAAAATCATTGGCTTTCAAACTCGCCCCTCCGACCAAGGCTCCATCAACACCTGAAATATTCATGATATCGACAATATTGTCGGGCTTCACATTCCCACCGTACAGGATCCTTATGGATGAAGCGATTTGCTCGCCGTACAGGTCCATAATGAGATTTCTAATGAAATCATGTACTTCTTTTATCTGCTCTAATGTGGCGGGTTTTGCTCCTTCACCGATAGCCCATACCGGTTCGTAAGCGATAATTACTTCGCTGACAGCTCTGGGCGAGACGGCTTCAAACGCCATTCGCAATTGCCGATCCAGCAAGCTGAACGTTTCATTTGCGAGTCTGGCCTCTCTGTTCTCACCACAGCAAAGAATGACCTGTAGCCCTTGGCCCAGAGCAGCCTGGATTTTTAGCTGAATGGATTGATCGCTTTCTCCGGCTCGCTCTCTTAATTCTTCTTCCAAAAATCGGGACAATCCAGACAGGAGGTTACGATTCTCTTTGGCGACTAGGTATTCCAAAGTTGCTATAACTTGAGCATCGGCACCGTCTTTTGCTTTCAGTTTCTTCAACTTGTCGGAAAGAAAGCTGTCTGTCAGACGCCTGGCCACACTAGAGGCAAAACCATAATATTTCCCTAGATTGGCTCTGCGGTCCGAATGGCCAATTATGACACGATCGACCCCGATGGCTCCCAGCATTTCGGGCGAAATTTCTCCGGTAAATGCGCCTTTGGATTCAAAAAACGTATCTTGCGCCAGCAGAAATACATTTCTGCCTAAACCATATTCTGTCCTGAGAAAATCCGGTTTAATATAATCGGCCAGGGTAGAAAGTCCTGTGTAAGGAGGTGCAAGGCCTATATCGACATCTCTTATTCCGCGGCAGATATCCAGGATTCTTGCCGTAAGGGCGACACCTGACAGGGGAATCATATTCATTTTCCAGTTACCGGCCAGAAACGGCCTGATCGCTCCGGGAATTCCGGCTTCGGCTTCGATTTTATGCCATTGGTTTGCCGTCCTTTGACGGAAGTAGTTTCTATATACCTTTGGATTTGCCGTCTTCATGCATTATACCTTTTAGTCCAATATTAATTTCCGTATGAGGTTTTCGCCCCTTACCCCATTAATAAAATGCCATGTACTACCAAAAAGTTGTGATACGACATTTTTCCGCAGACTGTGAAAATTTACTTTTCTGTCTGGAAATTCTCAGCTAGTGTTCGTAGCAGCGGCACGAAGAACCTCATTTTGCTTCCGATTCCTTGATAGAAAACTGATACCGGAATCGGATGTTTTCCCACCGTTCCGAACATTACACCTTACTCATGCTGAAGAGCAAGAAATAGTTGGACAAACCGACCAAAATCTCACTGCTTTTGATAGCGATTACGGACTCCTATGCCGATGAGTACAATCAGCGCAGTCCAAAGCAGAGAAGGCATCAACCAGAACCATTCTTGATAAAAAGTGACTGGCGGATTTGTCAGATAAGGGACTTCATAAACGCCGGCCCAAGCTTGGTGTAATGGAGAGCGCTCCAGAATGTCTCCGGATGCCAGAGATACGGTAGAAATGCCGGTATTGGTCGCTCTGAGTACAGGCCTCCGGAATTCGACGCCTCGTGCCAGCGTCATATACATATGCTGATAGGGTTCCTGCCAGGCGCCGTACCAGGCATCGTTCGTGACGTTGACAATGAACTGGGCCCCGAGTTCAGCCAGGGAACGCGCGAATCCGGGAAAAAGACTTTCATAGCATATTTGCGGCCCCATCTTGTAACCATTCCAGTGTAACAAAGTCGTAGGCCCCTGGCCGCGTGCAAAATGACCGGTCGGCGGCAGCCAGTTGCGAATTTGCGGGAAGAATTGTTCGCCAGGAATATATTCGCCGAAAGCCAGCAAGATGGATTTGCTGTAATGAGGTGGTACTATTTCACCGTCTTTATCGAGCACGAACAGCGAATTCGTAATCAGTCGGGTGGCTCTGTCGACACTATAAGCGCCGGTAATCAGCGGCAGTTCGCGCTCGCGAATAAATTGGCTTAATTGGGCCGGATGCGCATCGAATTTAAAATCCTCTCCCAACAGTGACGGAAAAGCCGTTTCCGGCCACAGTACAAAGTCGACTTTTGCTTCTGTTGCTTTTAGCTCCTGATCGGTCAGATCAGTATACCGCTTAAGTATTTCCTGGCTATAGCCTCTGCCTAGCTCGGCGGCGAGTTTTTCCGAGTTGCCGATATTGGCCTGGACCAATAACGCTTTAAAAGAGGCATCCGGTTCAGGCAATCTGTTTTTGAGCCAAAATCCGCCGGCGTTCAGCAAGACAAAACCCCAGACTACAGCCATCAGAATTTTTTTACCGGCGGCCTGCCGGCGTTTCTGCCAGGCGATATAAAGCGGTAGATTGCACAATAATGTAAGAGCGCTGAGGCCGCTGAAGCCTATCACTTCAGCCCACTGGTAAACAGGCACGCCGGCGCCGTACCAGGAATAACCGAAATTCCAATCAAACAAGGTCAGCGAGTAGGCTTCGCATATAATGGTGATCAATGCCATTAATGCTAGCGAAAGCCGTTCCGGCCAAGCGAACTTGCGCCGCCCCCAAAACCACAACATGCCCGCCACAGGGACAAACAAGTGCGCAATCAGTGCATAGAGCAACATGCCGAGGACTGCTACGGGCCAATCCAGATGCGCAAATTCATGCAAAAGATAAGTGACCCAGTTAAAACCGATCAGTGTAAAAATGAAGGACGTAACCAATCCACCCAAGAAAACACCTTTCAGGCTGGTTTGCCGGTTCCAGAAAATCCACAGCGGCACGAAACAGAATAAAGACGCCCAAGGCGGAAAAGGAATATAACTGGTGCCGATAAAAATGCCGGATAGGACCGGCAGCAACCAGAGGCGGGTTTTGCTAGCTGAAAAATCGTTCATATCAGTTTTTAATGAAAAATCTTATTGTACACAAGCGCGAGAGCAGATGTTGTCGATGGGCGGGGATTATCCTGCAAAGTGGTCTATTATCTAAGAATTTTTATACAAGATTATTAAAACTGCATCGGCAAATTATTTACTGGCTGCCGGTTGCAGCATATTTTCAGGATACGTTGCATGTCTAACTGTTTCGGTGTTGCCGGAATTCCTATGCAACATGCTAAAATCGCCGATTACCTTGCAACCTTGGGATGTTATTTTTATCCATGTCTACTACGCTAAAGCTTCCACTTGAATCATTGAAATTAAATGTTGATTTGTCTCATATCGACTTGCCGGAAGCTCCCAGGCAGCAAGCTACTATTTTAGGTCAAGCCCGCGCCCAGTCGGCATTGGAATTCGGCGTTACGATGCGCAATCCCGGCTACAATATTTTTGTCATGGGCGACCATGGCAGCGGTCGGCTGACCATGATCACCAATCATCTTGATACGACTGTGCAAAGTTTACCCGCGCCGCCAACCTATGCGTATGTGGAAAATTTCGAGAATCCCAGGGAGCCAGTCAAAGTTGAATTGCCGGCCGGGCATGGACAAGAACTTTGCAAGGATATAGAGCGATTGATCGACAATTTGCTGGTCACTTTTCCGGCTGTCTTTGAAAGCCCTGCTTATCAGCAAAAGAAGAGCGCGATTGAGCGTCAATTTAATCAGCGCTATAACAGCACCATTGATCTGGTCGAAAAAAAGGCCCTGTCTCTGAATATTGCTCTGTTCAGAGAAAACGATTCCATTACATTTGCACCTATCAAGGACGATAAGTCGCTGGATGAAGATCTGTTTATGCAGCTGCCGCAATCGGAGCGCGAAGTTTTTCATAAACACGTGGAAGAGCTGGAAGACTATCTGGGCGATGTATTGATAGAACTGCCCCAGTGGCGCCGAGCTACAGTGGAAAAAATCAGGCAACTCGACAATGATACGATCAGCTTGGCTATAGAGCCGCTGTTTTCAGAGCTGGACGATAAATACCAGAATATTGACGACGCTGTTACGTTTTTAGACGAAATCAAAAAAAACCTGGCTATCACAATTACCGATTATCTGATGCCGGGCCGTTCATTGGAACAGAAAGATATTTCCGCCAAGCGGCTCATGCTGACCGAGCTTTATATGCCCAATATTCTGGTCGATTACAAGCAGGACAGTGGCGCCCCCGTTGTTTTTGAATCTCATCCGATTTATCAAAACCTGTTCGGGCGTATTGAATATGTCAGCGATCAAGGCACGCTGGTTACTAACTATCGCAGGATTTGCGCCGGTTCCCTGCATCGGGCAAATGGCGGTTATCTGATTCTGGATGCCGAAAAACTGCTGACTTATCCTTTCGTCTGGGAAGGGCTTAAACGGGCCCTGAAGTCGGGCCGCATTGAAATCGAGTCGCCCTATTCGGAACTGGGCATTAATACGATTACCTTGAAGCCCGAGGTGATCCCATTGAATGTCAAGGTCATCCTGGTCGGTTCTCCCGAGATCTATTATCTGCTGGAAGAGCTGGATAGCGAATTTAACGAAATGTTCAGAGTGCTGGCCGATTTTGACAGCTATATTCAATTGACTGATGAATCGATACAGCGCTTTGCCATCCTGATGATCAAACATGCCGCGGACTCGGGGGCAAAGCCGCTGTCGCGTGCCGCTATTGAGGGCCTGATCGAACATAGCTGCCGGCTTTCCGAAAATCAGTACCATCTTTCTGCACGTATCAATGACTCGCTGGACATCATCGGCGAAGCCAATCTGTTCTGCCATAAAGCCCAGGCCGATCAGATTGACAGAGTGCATGTCGAACAGGCTTTGGCGGCAAGAGAGCAGCGTAACGGTAAACTGTCCCAGGATGTCCTCGAAGAAATGCTCGTCGGTACGATACTGATCGATACCGAAGGCTCGGCGATTGGCAAGATCAACGGTCTGACGGTGCTGGAAGTGGGCGGCAGCAGTTTTGGCGCACCTGCACGCATCACTGCGACCGTTTATCCGGGCTCCCGGGGCATCGTCGACATTGAGCGCGAAGCCGAGCTTGGCCAGTCCATACACTCGAAAGGCGTGATGATTTTGACCGGTTATCTGGGCGACTGTTACGCCCAGCAATTTCCATTAGCCATCTCGGCCAGCATCGCGATCGAGCAATCCTACGGCTATATCGATGGGGACAGCGCGGCGCTGGCTGAACTTTGCTGTCTTATCTCGGCGCTGACTCGCACGCCGATCAAGCAAACGTTTGCCGTGACCGGCTCGATTAACCAATATGGGGAAGTCCAGGCCGTAGGCGGCGTCAATGAAAAAATAGAAGGGTTCTTCCGGCTTTGCCAAGGGCGCGGCCTCAATGGCCAGCATGCCGTTATCATTCCGGCCGCCAATAAACGTAACCTAATGCTAAAGCAGGAAGTCGTGGATGCGGTTGCTCAAGGTTTGTTTGCCGTTTACGCGGTGTCCAATGTCAATGAAACCTTGGAGTTACTGACTGATCAGTTGGCCGGTTCACCGGATAGCGAAGGCAACTATCCAGAAAACAGTATTAACTACAAAGCCATTTTCAGATTAAAAGAGATCTCCGATATGGCGCTTGATGAGGATAAAGAGGAAGGGGCAACCTGAGACTGTCAGGCGCAGCTACTGCGTTTAATAGCTGCGCCACGGATTAACGGCCGGACTCGGTTACTATGACATCGATGCCGTTCTGCCTCAAGCGGGTCCTGATCGTATTGACGCTGGTTATATGGCCATAAGGTCCCATTTTAACGCGATACCAGATGGTATTGCCGCCGACTTTCGCCTTCTCGACGCGCGATTCAATGCCCATCAAGGCCAGTTTGGCCTTTAATTTATCGGCTTCCTGAAACTCCCTGAAAGAGCCCGCCTGTACCATATATTGAGCGCCTTTATCCTGATGCTGGGCATCTTTATTTTGGCTCTCCATAGCCTGTGCCTTATCTTGAGGTTCCTTGATTTTGCCGATGAGTTCTTCGCGCGCGCGCGTCTTGATTTCATAATCAGGCACAACCACTTCCTTTTGCGGCAGGATCGTGTAGAAATCAAACTGCGGCGGCTGATGAACGGGCTCGGCTGCTTTCTTTGGCTGAGCCTGTTCTTTTTTGGCCGGCTCAGTTTTGTCGGGTTTTGCTGCCGATAGCGCAATCTGCGGGATGTCGCTTTGCTTAGAGCCCGTGCTGCGCAAATAAGCCAAAAAGACTACAAAAGCAATAATCAGCGCCGTGATAAGCATCCATTTAAAAACTCCGGCACTGTCATGACGACTGGGTTTTTGCCCGCGCGGCGCTGTTCTTCCCTGGGTTGCTCTATGTTTGTAGTCTATGGCCATATATCACATTGCTTCAGGAGCGTTGATCTTCAGCAGTCCCAATCCGTTTGCCAGGACTTGTCTCACGGCGCTGATCAAATTCAATCTGGCGTCGCGAAGCGCGGCATCCTCAACGAGGAATTGATGGGCATTGTAGTACGTATGAAACTCGGTCGCCAGCTCGCGCAGATACTGGATCAACTGATGCGGCTCATACTGAAGCGCCGCGCGCTCCAGCACTTCAGGATAGCGAGCCAGCGTGGCGACCAGATCGGTTTCGTGCTCTTCGGTCAGCCGATCCAGATTATCCATGCCCAGCAACAGATTTCTGTCCCAATCCTTTTCGTCAAGTTGCCGGAATACGCTGCACACCCTGGCATAAGCATACTGTACATAAAACACGGGGTTTTCATTGGACCGCGAGGTCGCCAGTTTTAGGTCAAAATCCATATGCTGTTCCGACCGGCGCATGACATAAAAGAAACGTGCCGCATCCTTGCCGACTTCGTTGCGCAGTTGCCGCAATGTGACAAATTCGCCGGAACGCGTGGACATCTGGACTTTTTCCTCGCCGCGGTAGAGCACCGCGAACTGCACCAGCAGAACCTTCAGTTTGGATTCATCAGCGCCCAGCGCGGTCATAGCCGCCCTGACTCTGGGAATATAGCCGTGATGATCGGCGCCCCAGATATTGACGATGCGATCGAAGCCGCGGTCCAGCTTGTTCATGTGGTAGGCGATGTCGGAAGCGAAATAGGTGGTCTGGCCGTTTTCCCTGACCACAACCCGGTCTTTTTCATCGCCCAGCTTGGCCGATGCAAACCAGGTCGCGCCATCCTTTTCATAAAGATGCTCACCAGCGCGCAAGCGCTCCAGTGCTTGCTGCACCGAACCGTCATCCATTAACTGACGCTCCGAGAACCATTCCTGATAGTCGACACCAAACTCTTGCAGATCAAGTCTAATGTCGTCAAGAATCGTGTCCAGACCGTTTTGAAAAAGGTCTCGGTACAGCGACGGCCCGAGCAGGGTTTTGGTTCTGGCGATCAGCGCATCGATATGCTCTTCCTTATCGCCGCCGTGCGGCTCGTCTGCCGGTATATTTTCAAACACCAGCTCTGCAGGTCTGCGGTAGTCGTTGCCGGCGTTTTTATGAATATCCCAGGCGATATCGCGCACGTACTCGCCCCGATAGCCATTGCTTGGGAAATTGACCACTTCACCGCACTCTTCCAGGTATCTGAGCCAGATGCTGGTAGCAAGAATATCCATCTGGCGGCCTGCGTCGTTGACGTAATATTCGCGGTGCACGTCAAAACCGACCGCCTCCAGCAAATCGGCAACGACCGAGCCATAAGCGGCGCCACGGCCATGGCCTACGTGCAGCGGCCCGGTCGGATTGGCGGAAACAAACTCAACCTGAACCTTTTGGCCGGCGCCGATAGTGCTCAAACCGAAACTACGGCCTTCATCATGAATCTGTTTGATAATCTGATACTGGGAGTTGGCATTGACAAAGAAATTGATAAACCCCGGGCCGGCCAGTTCAACCTTGGTAATCGCCTCATGCTGGGGCAGTGCGGCCATAATTTGCTCGGCCAGTTGTCGGGGATTTGATTTTGCCGGCTTAGCCAGGGTCAATGCCAGGTTTGAAGCAAAATCGCCATGCTGCGGATCACGGGTGCGTTCAATGTTAATGCGCGGGGTAATTTCCTGACTCAGAACACCTTGATTTTTAAGTGTTTCAACGGCTTGCAGGATAAGTGCCTCTATCTTTTGTTTCATTGCTTCATTGCGGTAAGTAGATCAAATAAGTGCCACATTATCCATGAAAATCATCTGATTATCCATTCAAACAACATCAATACAGATCCACCGGATCGATATCCAGCGACCAGCGCACTTTTTTGGCCTGCTTGAGTTTTTCAATTTCCGGCATCAAGCCATCGAGCAAGGCATGCAAAGCTTGTCGCCTTGTGCTCTGAAACAGCAATTGGTAGCGGTAAAGTCCGGCGCGCCTGGTCATGGGCGCCGCAACCGGGCCCAGGATCTGGATATGGCCCTGGCTGTATTGCCGGGCCAGCTTGCCCACCGCATCCAGAAACAAAGGCGGCATTTTACCGTCTAGGGCCTGCGCCCTCAGCAGCGCCTGATAGCTGAAAGGCGGCAAGGCAGCCTCTTTGCGCTCTGCCAAAGCCGTTCTGGCGAAGTCGCTATAGCCTTGCCTGATCAATGTCGTCAGCAAGGGATGCTCGGGTTTGCGGGTCTGCATGATCACTTTGCCGGGCTTTTCGGCGCGTCCGGCCCGCCCTGAAACCTGCACGATCATCTGCGCCAGTTTTTCGGCCGCATGGAAATCGATGCTGAACAGGCCACTGTCGACATCGAGAATCGCCACCAGCGTTACATTCGGAAAATGATGGCCTTTAGCCAGCATCTGTGTGCCCAGAATGATATCTACGCAGCCCTGGTTGATTTGTTGCAGATAGTTTTCCAGTGTGCCTTTGCGCTGAGTCGAATCGCGATCCAGGCGTACGATCATTCTATCCGGAAACAACGTGGTCAGCACTTTTTCGACGCGCTCAGTGCCCAGGCCCAGCGGCGTCAGTTCACTGGTTTCGCAGGCCATGCACCGATGGATCAATGGCTGTTCCTGGGCGCAATGATGGCAGCGCAGCAAACTTTCGTCATAATGGATGACCAGATTGGCGTCGCAGCGCCGGCAGCGCGCAACCCAGCCGCAGCCATGGCAGATCAGGGTCGGGGCATAGCCGCGCCGGTTCAGGAACAGCAGAACCTGTTCGTTTCTCGCCAGGGTTTTTCGGATGTCTTCAATTAGGGCCTCGGATAGACCTTCCTGCATGCGCTTGTTGCGGATATCGAGCAGTTGCAGGATCGGCGCCGTGGCATTGCCGGCTCTTTCAGGCAGATGCAGCAGGTGGTAACGGCGTCGATCGACATTATGCAGGCTTTCCAGCGACGGCGTTGCGGAGCCGAGCAAAACCGGAATATTCAGCAGCTTGCCGCGCACGACCGCGACGTCGCGCGCCGAGAAACGAAAGCCTTCCTGTTGTTTGAACGAGGCATCATGCTCTTCATCGAGAATGATCAGGCCGGGATTTTTCAGCGGCGTGAATAATGCCGAGCGGGTACCCAGCAAAATTGAACAGACGCCTTGCTGCATCTGGAGCCAGGCGTTTTGCCGCTGTCCGTCGGTCAACTTGGAATGCGACACGGCAATGGTGACGGCAAAACGCTGCCGGAACCGTTCTTCAAGCTGCGGCGTAAGCGTAATTTCCGGCAGCAGGACCAGCACCTGCTGGCCGCGCTCGAGCACGTGCCGGATAATCTGCATGTATACTTCGGTCTTGCCGCTGCCGGTCACGCCCTCCAGTAGAAAAACAGCGAACTGCCCCAGCGATTCGCAGACGGCATCAATGGCTGCTTGCTGCTGCGCATTACACTGCAGCGCGCTGTCGCGAACCAGTAAGCCATTGCCGGGCGCAGCATCAGGCTGACTGATTTCAAGCAGTTGCTTGTCGACCAAGGCTTTCACGGCCGGCCGCCAGTTTTCATTCCATAACGACAATTCGGTTTCGGACAGGCTGCCGGCATGGCATTGAAATTTTTCCAGGACGCTTTTTTGTTTGGGCGCACGATTCAACCGGTTGCTGTCGATAGCTATGCCTTGCTCTGTCAAGGTATAGCACTTTTCTACATGCAGTTCGGCCGGCTTGCCCTGGCGCAGCGAGACCGGAAAGGCGGCGCTGAAAACTTCGCCCAAAGGGTGATGGTAATAGCTGCTGGCCCAGTGCAGCAGGCGCAAGTCTTTGGACGACAGCAGCGGCTCATCGTCCAGAATGCGCGTAACGCGTTTTAATTTGCTGTTGTCGAACTCGCTGTGCTGCGTTATTGCAATCAGAAAAGCGACTTTGCTGCCTTTTCCGAAAGGCACCTCCAGGCGCATGCCGGGCAGGACGGCGCCGGGGCCCGTTTCGGCCGGGGCAAGGTAATCAAACAATCGATAGAAAGGCGCGGGAATGGCGACTCTGAAAATCAGTTCGTTCCCGCCGGGCGGTTTGGCCATAGTGGTTAAATGGGGTTTATAGTTATTGTTCGCAGAAGGGCAAATAGCCGCCCATGCAACCATTTCCGGTCTCTATTGCAATCAGGCCTATGGTTCAGCCAATGAGTTATCCACAAAAGCTGTGGATAACTCTGTGGGTAACCGGTTTCTAAATCAGCTTAATGACCGTTTTTAATACAGTTTTTTGGCCTGCATAATTTTAAGTCAAAAATATTATTTTGTTATATTTCAAAGTCTTGTGAAGAAATATCTGGCAGTGATCAGATATTTCTTGCTGAATTTATTTGAGGCCGGCTTGATGTGTGTAATTAACAGAAATCATGGCTCGGCCTGTCAAATTATGGCCGGCTGAGTCCGGCCGTCTGTCCTGTTATCTGGGCTTGATGAATTTAATCGTCATCCTGTCGCTCTCGCCGATCTCCAGGTACTTTTCGCGGTCCTGTTGTTTCAGTTTCAAAGTTGGCGGCAAGGTCCAGACGCCTTCGGGATAATCTTTGGTATCTTTACTGTTGGCGTTGATTTCGGATTTGCCCAGAAATTCAAATCCCGCTTTTCTGGCCAGTGCAATGACATAATCCTCGCTGACATAACCCGAGGCGGCGCTCGGGTCCTGCAGTTTTTTAGGGGAGTTTCTATGCTCTACGACGCCCAGGATACCGCCGGGCTTCAGGGCTTTATACATGGCATTGAATACCGTTGATGCCTGGCCGTCCTTCATCCAGTTGTGGACATTGCGGAACGTTAAAATCCGATCGGCCGAGCCGTCCGGCGCTATTTTCACTTTTTCGGGCGGCTGCAACTCCGTTAACTCGACTTTGCCGTACAGATCCGGATGTTTCTTCAGTTTGGCCTTATACTCATTCAGGCTTTTCTTGAAATAAGGTTCCTCGGCATCGGCTGAAAAATGCGCCGCATACAGTTTGCCGTGTTTCTTCAGATAAGGCGCCAGGATTTCCGTATACCAGCCGCTGCCGGGCCAGATTTCGACGACGGTCATACTGTCTTTGACTTCAAAGAATTCCAGCGTTTCCTGTGGATGCCGGTATTTATCCCTGGCTTTGTGCTCGGCGGACCGATGAGCGCCGGCAACGGCTTTAGGCAACGTGCTGTTCTCATCGGCGGCTTGCGAAGACGAGAAGCTGCCAGCCAGCAATAGCGCCAGTAAAATTTTTTTCATTATTTTGATCTCGCTTATTGGCCATGGCCAACAATAAATTTTAATGTAGTTGTTGAACACAATTGTAGCGGGAATTCAGCAGCGCATAGGGTTACCGAAGCGCTTCCCAAGGATTGTGCATGCCTGCTGATTTTTTGTTCTGGCTATTGGTTCTCAGGGTTCCAGATTTGCAGCAGACTCAACAACGCCAGCATTAAGAAAGCGATTAATGTCCATTCGGGAATGCTTAAACCCAACAATGTCCATGATACTTGAGCGCAATCGCCGGTGCCGCTCAGCATTAACTTGATGGTTTCGGACAAAGGGAAATTATCGAAAACATATTCGAGTCCAGGGCCGCATTCCGGCATTTCTTCAGGCGGCAAATGCTGCAGCCAGACGTGACGCGTTGAAATGGACGCGCCGGCCAATGCGGTCAGTGCGCCTATAATCGAATAAACCATTATGCCGGTCCGGCCAGGGTTGTGCACCGCGGCGATTAAAAATACGATACCGGTCATTAGAATGGCGATACGCTGCGAGATACACAGCGGGCAGGGTTCCTGTTCTTCAATAAACTGCAGGTAAGCGCCTATCGCCAGCAATGTAGCGCAACCAAGGAAACCTAATAAAAACCAGATTCTCGAATTAAATTTTAGTAATTTGTACATGCTTCAACTTCTTCTTTAAATAATCGAATTTCCCGTGCCGGGCCCATGACCACCAGAACATCGCCCGCATCCAGACTATGTTCTTTCTCTCCGATTGCAAAATGCAATGCCTTGCCTACTGCCTTATCGACTACGCCGATAAGGATCAGGTTGTATTTCGTATGAAGTTTTAAATCACTGAGCCTGGTATTTTCCAGACAGGACCCTTTCACGATCTCTACCTGCGCCATATTCAAATCATGCCGTCCGAACACGGTATCATCAAGCAATGTTGTGATATCGGGTTTAGTCAGCATTTCATGCGTTTTTCTGCCACAGATTTCGTAGGGGTCGATAATCTTGTCGGCGCCTGCAGACAGTAATTTTTCCGCCGATTCCGGTGCATTGACACTGGCAATAATAGTCAGATTCTTGGCAAGGGCGCGCGCCGAAATCGTCAGAAACACATTATCGGCATCATCGGGATAAAAGCAGAAGATGACATCGATATTCTCACCAATGCCGATGGCTTTGAGCGCATCATCGTCGCGAAAATCAATGACGGCCGCTTCAAAACCCTGCTCTGAAATCAGTCTTGCTTCCGTATCATTATTGCCGATAAAAATAATGCGGTATAGTGATTGATTCAAACGGCGCATGGTTTCCAGCGACATGATGCTGTAACCGAATACGGCAATGCGCTTCATAGTCTTCGGCCTATTTTCAAGCGGCTTCTTTCTATCTGATTGCGAAAATAGTCAATGCCGTAGCGCCTGCCTATAACCACCAGAAGATCTCCTGCCTGTACTTCAAAATGGGGGGCCGGATTGAAATAAAAACACTGGTTTTTTATCGGATAGCTGCTCTTGTGTATAAGATGCATCGGATTTGTACTGATGATACCGACCAGCATCAATTTTCTTTGCTCAAAGTCAATTTCAGAAATTTTCAGATTCTCAATAAAAGAGCCGGCATGTACAGGCACCGTTTCTATGACGATAGGTTTTTCTTCACGGATGATGCCCAAAATAGCCTCAAAAGCGACCGATTGGCCGACATATTCGGCAGCTGCCATGCCGGCTATTTCAAAAGGCTGAATGACACTGGTTGCTCCGGCTTGATAGAATTTTTTCACATTTTGCGGATTGTTGACCCGGGAGATAATCCGGATGTTTGCATTTAAATGGCGGCTGGTCAAAGTGATGTAAACATTTGTGACGTCATCGCCGGTCGTACATAAAATCGCCGTGGCCTTTTTATTGATGCCGGCGTGCTCCAGCACGCCATTCTCGCTGGCATCACTGTGAATGGTCAGATACCCCAGTTCATTGGCTTTTAACGCATTGGCTTCCTGTTTATCAATAACGACAAAATGCAGTTTGTCTTTTTCGAGCTGTCTGGCGATATGCTGTCCGACCCGGCCAAAGCCGCAGATTATAACAAAACTGTCATATCGGCTCAGCTCGGTGTAAGTTCTGTTCTCGCGCATGACATGCATTTTGTCGCTGAATGCCGACACGATGATCGAGGTAAAAAAAGATATGACACCCAGCCCGGTGAAAATCAGCGCCATCGCGATCAGCCGTCCACCCGGCGTTTGCGGCGTGATATCGCCATAACCGACCGTCGAGAGCGTGACAATAGACCAGTAAAAGGCGTCAAACAGGTTCTGGATGTTACCGCCATCGGTCGGGTTCTCGAATAAGTAAATGCCGGTGCTGCCGATAAAGATCAAAAAGCCCAGGAAGATGGCCAGTGTATAAAGCTCAAAACGCTTGCTGGTCAGGACCGAAGCGAATAATTTAACACTGTTGAAATAGCGGAACAGCTTGAACAGCCTGAAAATAATGAACAGGCGCAGCAGTCGTACGGCTCTGTAACTGGGGAGGATGGCCAGCAAATCGATCAGGGCCAGAGGCGTGAGCATATACTCGATTTTCTTGGCAAGAATCAGCTTGAAAGCCGCGCCAAGGCGAAACGGAATGTTTAAATATTCGGCTCTTTCATACTGGTCCAGAATGATTTTATGGCTATCGTTGCAAAGCCAGACGCGCAGCAGATATTCGACAATAAACAGTGCGACTATTGACTGTTCGATCAGCAGGGCTGCCGCATCGGGTGCTTTTTCAGCTTCATAAAGCAGCAGTAAAACGCTCAGCACGACTACCCCTATCATGAATACATCAAAATAGGTTTTCAGCCGGCTGTGCGGGTTTTCCAGCAAGTTATAGAAAAACTGCTTGGTATGCCCGTAATGTGGCGATGCCCTTAGCAAATAAGCAAAGTAGACAATCAGCCGCGTCAGCATTTTTTAAACTTGACGACTTTGTTCAAAGGATTCAGATTGATCTCGTCGATGACGATCTGGGTGCGGGAATTGAGTACGTAGGCGACCGTTTCCGCTATGTCTTCCGGTACCAGATAATTGCTGGCCTCATCGCCCGGCTCGAAGAACAGCTGTTCAAAAAACTCTGTTTTAACCATACCCGGATTGATCAGGCAGATGCGCACGTTGCTTCGGCCGCACTCTTCGCGCAGAGCCTGAGTAAAGCCGCGCACGGCGAACTTGCTGGCGCAATAGACCGCTCCCTTGCGGCTGCCCTTTAGCGCCGCTTCCGAGCCGATAAAAATCAGATCACTGCGCGCTTTGCGTTTCAGCGAAGGCAGCAGGGCGCGCGTCAGAAAAGCCTGGCTGGTAAAGTTTATGGTCATCAGCGCTTCGATCTGCTCGTAAGAGAACTCTTCGACCGAACCGAATTGTCCGCGGCCGGCCGAAAAGACTACCGTATCGATATCGGGGAAAACCTGTGCCAATTCGCGCAGCTTTTGCGGCAGTTCATGCAACTGGCTCAAATCCAGCTGGACGGAACTGAAGTTTGTCATAGACCGAGTAAAGCGCGTACGGTCGCGCGACAGGCCGATCACATGATGGCCCTGGTTCAGCAGGTTTCTGGCGATGGCGCGGCCTATGCCCGAACTGGCGCCTGTAACCAGCACGGTGCGTTTTACAGTGTGCATGGAAAAAATTTGCTTTCAGGAATATAAGTTAACAATTGCTCCGTACAGTATTGCATCATTTCCAGCTCCAGATCCTGGCGATAAGAAACCATGCCTCTCTGAGTGACCATCGGGCTAGAGAACAGTTTCTCTTCGGGATAAAGATTGTGCACTTTTTTGAAATAGTCCTCCGGCAGCCGGAAAACGCCCAGGCTGACCGAATGCAGCCGGTTTAAATCCAGGCTGGCGAAGACCTGTTCGAACAGTTGCCGGTACTGTTGCCGGTAGCCCGCCTGATAAATCAGCGGATCGAAACGCAGGCCCACCAGCCAGCCCTGCGCCTGCAGCCGGCGCAAAGCTTCGAGACGGCGCTGCACAGGCGGCGCTTTGGCCTCGACCTTGGCCGCTATCTCATCGGGCGACAGGCTGAAGGCGACGATGCAGCGCGGAACCGGTTCGCGGGCCAGCAGACTTCTGACCTGCGTGCTTTTGGTTCTTAACTCCAGCCAGGCATTCGGAATGGTCTCGAAAACCGGCAGAAACTGCTCGGCAAAGCGCGTGACCGGCTCCAGCGCCAGGCTGTCGCAGTCGTAGCCCGAGAAAAAATGGATTGGATCAGCCGGCGCGGCATCGCACAATTGTCTGATTTCCTGCTGAAAATCCTCGTAATTGACGAACAGCACGTAGTTGGCCGATTGATACATGCCTTGCAGGAAACAGTAACGACAGTCATACAAGCAGTTCAGCATGTGCGAGAAATAATAGTTTCTTGCCGCCCCGATGCCGTAGCCGGCGGGCGCCTCGAGCACGAAGTTTTTGTATTTCTCGGCCAGAATTAAGGCCGGTTTTTGTTTTTGCAGCCGGAAATTCTGGGCCTTGGGATTAAAGACCTGGGCATAACGCTCGCAGGTAATGATCCGGGCGTGCGGAAAACGGGCGGTAATATCGATAACGCGGGCGTGCTTGCGGATGTTTTCTTCAATATAAATGGTTTCAATCATGGGCTCTGTGGTAATGGCGAGCGCTTAAGGCAGCACAGCGGCGCATATATTAAAAGACTTGTGATTGATTGCACAGACCCTATATAGGTTAAAATACTTTTAACCCTAACCAAATACACTGTACACATGAAAACACAAAAAATAGGTTTTATCGGCGGCGGCAATATGGCATCCAGTCTGATGAGCGGACTGATTGCCAGCGGCCATTCCCCGCAGCAGCTTTGGGTGTCGGATATCAACAAGGACCAATTGGCTTCTCTGGCGGCCAACCTGCAAGTCAATATAGCGCCAGACAACGAGACCGTCATTCAGGAAGCGGAAGTCGTTGTGCTGGCCGTCAAGCCGCAGGTGCTGCGCCAAGTGGCCGAAAGCGTGGCTGCCCTGATCCAGCACAAGAAACCTCTGGTCGTGTCCATTGCGGCCGGCATCACTCAGTCCAGCCTCAGTTCATGGCTGGGCGCCGATACGGCCATCGTCCGCTGCATGCCCAATACGCCGGCTCTGGTTTTGACCGGCGCTACAGGGCTGCATGCCAACCGTAATGTCACTGCGGCGCAGCGGGATCTGGCCGAAAACATCATGCGTTCGGTCGGCATTTCGCTATGGGTTGATGATGAAAGCGATTTGGATGCCGTGACCGCAGTTTCAGGCAGCGGCCCTGCTTATTACTTTCTGCTTATGGAGGCCATGGAAAAAGCCGCCGAGGAGCTGGGACTGGATAAACACACCGCGCGCCTGCTGGTTCAGCAAACGGCATTGGGCGCCGCCAAAATAGCCCTGGAATCGTCCGAATCGCCGGAACAGTTGCGCAAGCGCGTGACGTCGCCGGGCGGCACTACGCAACGTGCCATAGAAACGTTCGAACAGGGTGGATTCACCGAACTGGTTTCAAAGGCCATGCATGCCGCAAGGGACCGCTCTATCGAAATGTCTAAACCAATGGAGAACAGTTGATGGACTCTACTTATGTAACCAACCCGGCTATTTTTATCATCGATACGCTGTTTTCCCTGTATATCCTGGCGGTCATGCTGCGTTTTCTGCTGCAGTGGTGCGGCGCCGAATTTTACAACCCGATCTCCCAGTTTCTGGTCAAGGCGACGCATCCGCCGCTGAGGATATTGCGCCGCTTTGTGCCGCCTATCGGCAAAATCGATACCTCGTCGCTGGTGCTGGTGCTGGCGCTGCAGATGCTGGCCGATTTCTCCATATTGATGCTGAAAGGCGTATCGATCGGCATCGGCGCATTGACGATATTGTCGATGACGCAGTTGGTTTCGCTACTGATCAATATCTTCATCTTCGCCGTGTTCGCCAGAGCCCTGCTCAGCTGGCTGAATCCGGGCACGTTCAATGCAGCTGCCTCCATCCTGTACAGTCTGACCGAGCCTTTGCTCAATGTCTGCCGCCGCTTTATTCCCGACCTGGGCGGTATCGATCTGTCGCCGCTGGTCGCGCTGCTGTTGCTGCAACTGGCAAAAATGCTTATTTTGCCGCCGTTGCAGGAATTGGCCAGTTTGATCGGATGAACTGGTATTTCTATGAACAGGGCGTTTTGACCCTGAATCTCCATGTTCAACCTAAAGCCAGCAAGGACGAATGGGCGGGGTTGCACGGTGACCGGCTAAAGCTGCGAATCAAGGCCCCGCCGATTGACGGCAGGGCCAATCAGCATTTGCTCAAATTCATAGCCGGCGAATTTGGCGTCAGCAAATCCGCCTGCACGCTCATATCGGGCGAATCGGGCCGGGAAAAGCGCGTTGCCATTGACTCGCCGCGTAAATTGCCTGATTTGCCCGAACCGCTGCGGTTTGATATCTCGTTAAGCTAAAGCCCGGCTCGGGCAAAGCCATGGATATCTGCTATCTTTACTTTGTGTTTCAACTCCGTAAAGATCGTCGATGAATCTATGTCAATGCGCATTTCTACAGTAAGCCTTTGTTTAGCCGGTCTGATCTGTTTGCTCAGTAGCCAGATCGCGCTGGCCAAAAAAATGTACCGATGGGTGGATGAGCACGGCAATGTTTTCTTTTCCGATCAGGTGCCGCCGGAACATGCGGGATACCGCCGCGAGTCGCTCAATGAAAAGGGCAGAGTGGTTGATGTTACGCCTCAAGCCAGAACAAAAGAGCAGCAGGCGCAGGACCGGCAGTTGGAAGCGCTCAGGAAAGCGCAGGAGAAAATGATCGCCAAGCAAAAATCGCACGATCAGGTTTTGCTCAGCACTTTCCGCAGCCTCGACGATATGCAGGCGATGCTGGAAAACAATATGAAAACGCTGGAGATCCAGAAAAGCTTACTGCAGAGCAATCTGCAGCGCCTCGAAAGCCAGCTGGAGGCCCAGCAAAAGCTGGCCGCGGCGCATGAGCGCAACGGCGAGAAATCCCCTGCAGCTCTGCTGGACCGTATCAAGTCCGCCGAGGCGCAAATTCAGCTCGCGCAGGCAGAAATAGACAAGCAGTCGGAGAAGATGCAACAGGCCCAAGCGCAAAATGCAGCAGATGTCGAGCGCTATAAATTCTTAATCGGATCAGGCGATGGCACTCCGGCCGCAAATGCCGAAACAGCGCAAAACAAGATGCCGGAACTGGGGCTTTTCATCTGCGACAGCGAGGCACAATGCGCGAAAGCCTGGACCAGCGCCCATCACTTTATCAATACGCACGCCTCAACCGACGCCGACATCGATAACGACAAGCTGATCATGAGCAAGGCGCCTGCCAAGGACGGCGATCTGAGCTTGTCTGTTTCAAGAACGGACGATGGCAACGGTAGGCAGCAGCTTTTTCTGGACGTCCATTGCCGGGACACATCGCTGGGCGTGGAGCTATGCGCCAGCCAGAAGGTTTGGGATATAAGGTCTGCATTCAGACCTTATATCGAATCCGCGTTGCTAGTGACTGATCAGTAATGTGCCGACGCCCTGGTCGGTGAACAGTTCCAGCAGCACGGCGTGATCGACGCGGCCGTCGATGATATGCACGCTGGTCACGCCGCCTTCGAGCGCATCGGTGGCGCAGCGGGTTTTAGGGATCATGCCGCCGGAAATGGTGCCGTCGGCGATCAGGTCGTCTATGTCTTTTATCGACAGGCCGGTCAGCAGTTCGCCCTGCTTGTCGAGAATGCCGGCGGTATTGGTCAACAGGATCAGTTTCTCGGCTTTCAGAACTTCGGCTACTTTTCCCGCCACCAGATCGGCATTGATGTTATAGGAAAAGCCGTCTTCGCCGACCCCGATCGGGGCAATGACCGGAATAAAATTGCTGTTGCCGAGCATGTCGACCACGCTCGGATCGATGCTGCTGACTTCGCCGACATGGCCGAGATCGATGATTTCCGGCGCTTGCGCCTCTTGCGCCGATTTTTTCAGCGCGATTTTTTTGGCCCGGATGAAATTGCCGTCCTTGCCGGTCAGGCCGACCGCTTTACCGCCGTGCATATTGATCAGGTTGACGATTTCCTTGTTGACCAGCCCGCCCAGCACCATTTCCACCACATCCATGGTCTCGCTGTCGGTGACGCGCATGCCGTCAATGAAGTTCGAGGTTTTGCCGATTTTTTCCAGCAAGCGTCCGATTTGCGGACCGCCGCCATGAACGACGATGGGATTGATGCCGACTAGTTTCATCAGCACGATATCGCGGGCAAAGCTGTGCTTCAGCGCCTCATCGACCATGGCATTGCCGCCGAATTTGACCACGACGGTTTTGCCTTTGAAGCGCTGGATGTAAGGCAATGCCTCGATCAGGACATCCGCTATTTGGTGAGCTGTTTTTTTCTGCATAGTTTTTGATTTTCCACTATTAAAAAGGTAACACAATATCCGGCTTGATTTTCTGCATGAGCTGTCTGAACTGCGCCTGAATATCACTCAGGGCGGATTTGCTGTCCGCCTCGAAGCGGACGACCAGCGACGGGGTCGTGTTGGAAGCCCGCACCAGTCCCCAGCCGTTGACGAAATCCACGCGCATGCCGTCGATATTGGTAATTTTGCCGCCGGTAAAGTTGGCCGCCGAGAACATACTTTCTATGAATTTGAAGTTTTCGCCTTCCGCCAGCTCGATATTCAGTTCCGGCGTATTGACGCTGTCCGGGAAATCGGCGAACACCTCGGCGCTGGTGCGTGTATCGGCCGACAGTATCTCTATCAGGCGCGCGGCCGAGTATAAGGCGTCATCGAAACCGAACCAGCGGTCATTGAAGAAAATATGGCCGCTCATTTCGCCGGCCAGCTTCGCGCCGGTTTCTTTTAGCTTTGCCTTCATCAGCGAATGGCCCGTTTTCCACATCACGGGCCTGCCGCCGGATTGTACGATCTGTGCCGGCAGATGCCGCGAGCATTTGACGTCATAAATAATTTCAGCGCCCGGGTTCGAGGCCAATACATCTTTGGCGTACAGCATCATTTGCCGGTCCGGCCAGATGATTTTGCCGTTTGAATCGATTACACCTAGCCGGTCTCCATCACCGTCGAAAGCAATGCCCAGGTCCGCCTGGTAATGCTTGACCGATGCGATCAGGTCGGCCAGATTGTCCGGTTTGCCGGGGTCCGGATGATGGTTAGGGAACGTGCCGTCGACATCGCAGAATAATTCGATGACTTCGCAGCCGATGGTTCTTAACAGTACGGGGCCTAACTCACCAGCGACGCCGTTGCCGCAGTCCAGCACTATCCGCATCGGCCTGGCTATGTGAATATCCTCGGCAACCGCGCCGATATATTCATTGGCGAGCAGGGTGTTTCGCTCTATCCTGCCTTCGCCGGTGGCGTAGGCCTGGCTCATGATGCACTGTTTAAGCTGCTGGATTCTGTCCTCGGCCAGCGTTTCGCCACTGATGACCATCTTCAGTCCATTATAATCGGCCGGGTTATGGCTGCCCGTGATCATGACGCCGCACTGGCCTTCGGTATGCTTGGCCACGTAATAAAGTGTGGGCGTAGGAACCATGCCGATATCCAGCACATTTTGGCCGGTGGCAAGAATGCCGTCAGCCAGCGCCTCGGTCAAGGAAGGGCTTGACGTCCGGCCGTCCCGTGCTACGACAATCGTTCTGCATCCGTGCTGCCGAGCTTCAGTCCCTAGCGCGCGGCCAATATCGTAAACCACTTTTTCAGTCAGCGTTTTGCCGACAATGCCGCGGATGTCGTAAGCCCTGAAAATGGCCGCCAGGGCGTCGGGCATCTCAGTTGGTTTCGGCAGGTCTTTCCCGATTGTTTTTGCCGCCACGGCAGCAGCCTGGGCAGGCTGCGCATCAGGCAGGTCTTCTTCAATGACCGACAAATGCAAACCGGAATTCACCGGTCCGCCTAGAACATCATCGAATTCGAATGCTTCATCTTGATCTATAGTGATAGCTTGATCATCATGACCTTCCATGACCCGTTTGTATTGTGCCAGTGTTGGGATAACGCCCTGCATTTGAGTTAAATAGACCGGATAATTGCCGAGAGATTTATGGGTAATCATGTCCTTGAAAGCTTTCAGCACAATGCTGATATCCTGATTCAGCAATTCCGATAACTTCCGGTAGCCGACAAAGAAGGCTAGCGCGGCAAACAGCGCGATAATGACGGTAAAGCCGGCTATCATCGACAATTCATGAACATCCGCGCCAGCCGGATAGCCATAATGAAGCTGCCAGTCCGCATGCGCGACGTTTATTTTCTCGTTGACATCGAGCTCGCCAGCGGCCTGATTGCCGGAAGTACCCAGTACCAGCGCAGCTTGCCTTAATTCCAGGTAGCTGCCTTTGGCTGGCATGGCTTGCAGGCTTTTATTGATAAAGTCGTAGCTCAGGCTGGCGAGAATAACCCCGACGGCCTGATCATTGCGCATGATCCTGCTCGTTATGGCCAAATGCCGATCGGGACCCAGATCGCCCTGTATGGCGACCGGCTGGTTTTTGGCAAAGGTTTCGCGCACCATATCCAGATCGGCATAGCCCATACGCGGCACGTTTTTTTCATCCAGTTCGCTGGCGCCGGGCAACAGCACCCGGATTTTCAAGGCATCGGGAACCTGTTTTTCCAGTTTTGCGGCCACTGCGCTCAACAGGGCAGGATCGGTGCTGGAAACGGCGGCCAGCACCTCCGGATCTTGAGCCATTTTATCGAGAATGCGTTGCCGGGCCGCAATCTGTTCGGATAGCGCCAAAGCCGCTCCTTGCGCCTGCGCGGCCGCGGCGCCCTGTTTTGCCTGTGCGACCTCCGATGCGGATATCCAATAAACGCCGGCGCCAACGCTCAAAATCATCAGGATAATTACTGCCGATAGCCACGCGAAGATGCGTTCCATTTTTTGATCTCTACTAAAAAGCGACTAATGACGGCCCGTATGGCCAAACCCGCCGGCGCCTCGGGCGCTTTCGTCAAATTCAACGACCTGTTCAAACGACACCTGGGCGACCGGCACAAAAACCATTTGCGCAATGCGCTCGCCGATGTTGATGGTGAAAGCCGTATCGCCGCGGTTCCAGCATGATACAAAAACCTGGCCCTGATAGTCGGAATCGATCAGCCCGACCAGATTGCCCAGCACGATGCCGTGTTTGTGTCCCAAGCCAGAGCGCGGCAATAAGACTGCCGCCAGTTGATGATCATCGATATGGATAGCCATACCGGTCGGAATCAGCACGGTTTCGCCGGGCTTCAATTCGAACGGTTCGTCTAGGCAGGCGCGTAAGTCCAGGCCGGCCGAGCCCGCCGTTGCATATTCCGGCAACGGGATTTCCTTGCCCAGGCGTTCATCCAGAATTTTAAGCTGTATTTTTTTCATCACATCTCTTCGCGATTAAGCTGATTAATTGTTCCGCTAACTGGGTTTTATCAGTCATGGCCAGGGTTTGCTGACCCGTTGCCCAGAAAACCTGCAAGGCGTTCTGTTCGCTGTCAAAGCCGCCCTGATCGCGGCCCACCCAGTTTGCTGCGATCATGTCGAGTTTCTTGGCCGTCAGCTTGCCGAGTGCATAGTTTTCAAGGTCATGGGTTTCGGCGGCGAAGCCTACCGTGAATGGACGTCTAGGCAGTTGCGCGACTTCGGCCAGAATGTCGCGGGTTTTTTGCAGCGTTATTATCGTCAGCTCGTCCTGTTTCTTGATTTTTTCAGGTTGCACTGTGGCGGGTGTGTAATCGGCGACGGCTGCCGCTCCGATATAAATATCGTGCGCCTCGGCTCTGGAAATGACAGCCTCGTACATTTGCGCCGCCGTTTCCACCTTGACCACGTCGGCATCGGTAGGTGGTGCCAAGGCGACCGGGCCGCTGACCAGTGTCACCTGGGCGCCGGCTTTGAGCGCCGCCCGGGCCAGCGCGTAGCCCATTTTGCCGGAGCTGCGGTTGGTGATGTAACGCACCGGGTCGAGCGGTTCGCGCGTGGGGCCTGCGCTGATCAGGATTTTCTTGCCATGCAAATGCTGATCTGTAGACTCGGTCCATAAACGTTCACAGATTTCAGCCGGTTCGGACATGCGGCCGAAGCCGGTTTCGCCGCAGGCCTGTTCGCCCTGGCCGGGGCCAATTATCGTGGCGCCATAGGTGATGAGTCTTTTGATGTTGTCCTGCGTGACGGGCTTGTGCCACATGGCCTGGTTCATGGCCGGTGCGATATAAATGGGACAGGTGGCGGCAAGGCAGAGCGTCGACAGCAAGTCGTCGGCCAGACCGTGGCTCAACTTGGCGATCGTATCCGCCGTTGCCGGGGCGATAACGATCTTGTCGGCCCAGCGCGCCAGATTGATATGGCCCATGGCATTTTCCGCTTCGGCGTCGAGCAGCTCGGTATGCACGGGATTGCCGGACAGCGCCTGAAACGTCAAAGGGCTAATAAACTGCATGGAGGAGCGCGTCATGACCACGCGCACATCAGCGCCTTTCTTACGCAGCAATCTGACCAGCTCAGCCGATTTATAAGCGGCAATGCCGCCGCAGACAGCCAATAAAATATGCGTGTTAATGAGGAAGCACCTGAAAAATTAATAAACGCATTATTATGGCAAGTCTGGAAAAATTCTTCTATGCTTAAATTCTCATCAGCATAAGGAGATACCTATGGCTATCAAGGACTGGCCTGCCGAAGAGCGGCCCCGGGAAAAACTGTTGCAGCGCGGTTCGGAAGCGTTAACCGATGCGGAACTGCTGGCCATTTTTTTGCGTACCGGCACGCCGGGCAAATCGGCCGTCGATCTGGCCCGGGAATTATTGACCGACTTCGGTTCGCTGCAGGCTCTGCTGGATGCCGACTTGTCGCGCTTCTGCCAGGCCAATGGCCTAGGCAGTGCAAAATACGCACAGCTTCAGGCTGTGCTGGAGATGGCTCGGCGTCATTTCAAGGAAATTCTGCAGCGCGGCAATGCATTGACCAGTCCGGATATTACCCGAGCCTATCTGAGCGCGCACCTGCGCGGCTACAGCTATGAGGTGTTCGCCTGCCTGTTCCTGGACAACCAGCATCGGGTCATAAAGCTCGACGAACTGTTCAGGGGCACCATAGACAGCGCCAGCGTTTATCCCAGGGAAGTGGCCAAGCAGGCGCTGCATCATAATGCCGCGGCAGTCATCTTCGCTCACAACCATCCATCCGGCATTTCCGAGCCCAGCCAGGCTGACAAACAGATTACCGAAAAACTCAAGCAGGCTTTAGCCTTGTTCGATATCCGCGTGCTGGATCATTTCATTATCGGGGACGGGCAGCCGTACTCGTTTGCCGAGCACGGGCTGCTGTAGGGATTAACCTTGCGTTAACCGAGCTTCCGCCTCGCGGTATTTGGCCGCGCAAAACTCGGCCACTTCGGCCGGCAGGGATGGGCCCGGCGCCGTTTTATCCCAGTCCAGCGTCTCGAGGTAATCGCGCACATATTGCTTGTCGAAGCTGGGCGGGCTGATGCCTACCTGATATTCATCGGCAGGCCAGAAGCGCGATGAATCGGGCGTCAAGGCTTCGTCAATCAGATGCAGGACGCCGTTCTCGTCGAGGCCGAATTCGAATTTGGTATCAGCGATAATGATGCCGCGTTCCTTGGCATAGGCGGCCGCTTCCGTATATAGCTGCAAGCTGGCGTCTCGCACTTTTTCAGCTATGCCCTGGCCCATCAGCTCCACGGCTTTTTCAAACGAAATGTTCTCGTCATGTTCATGGACGCCGGCTTTGGTCGATGGCGTAAAGATGGCTTCCGGCAATTGCTGGGCCTGCTTTAAGCCTTCCGGCAGCCGAATGCCGCAGACCGCGCCCGATTTCTGGTAATCCTTCCAGCCGGAGCCGATCAGATAGCCGCGCACGATGGCCTCGACCGGCAGCGGCTTCATCTTTTTCACGACCACCGCGCGGCCTTCGACTTGCGCGCGCTCGGCCGGATCGGCAATGACCTGTTCCAGCGGGATATCAGCCAGATGATTCGGCAGGATATGGCTCAATTTGGCAAACCAGAAATTGGAAACGCGCGTCAGGACGCGGCCTTTGCCGGGGATCGGATCGGGCAGGATCACATCGAATGCGGATAGCCGGTCTGTCGTTACGATCAGCATGTGCTTGTCATCAATGTCGTAGATATCGCGGACCTTGCCGCGCGCGCGCAGTTTTAAAGAAGACAGTGATGATTCGTAAAGGGCTGCCGGAGCATTCATAAGACCTCGCTAAACGTTCAAAAGGAAAATATGGTAATTTTATCATTGTTTTGTATTGAACAGGATTGATATAAATGGCTTGGTTAGGCAAATTTCTAGGCGGTGCGTTCGGATTCCTGTTCGGCGGGCCTTTGGGGGCGATCTTGGGCGCTTCCGTCGGCCATCAGTTTGATGAAGGTTTTGCCGATATCGGAAGCAGCGAACTGTTCGGCGACGGGGACCAGCAACGCGTGCAAATGGCGTTTTTTACCACGACTTTTTCGGTTATGGGCCATATAGCCAAGTCCGATGGCCGCATTACGCCGGAAGAAATAGCCTTGGCCAATCGGGTCATGGATCAGATGGGGATCTCAGGCGCCCTGCGCACGACTGCGATCAATCTGTTTCAGCAGGGCAAGCAGCCCGGTTTTCCGCTCGATGAGGTGCTGGCGCAATTTCGCAGGGAATGCCACTGGCGAACCGATCTTATACGCATATTTGTCGAAATCCAATTGCAGGCGGCTGTTGCCGATGGCGCGCTTAATGATTACGAAGAGCGGCTGCTCCTGCATATCTGTGCACAGCTGCGCGTTTCGCGTTTTGACTATGAGCGCATGAAAATACAGCTGCAGGTCCAGTACCGTTTCTACGGCCAGGGCCGGCAGCATCAAAAGGCCCGGCAGCAATCCAGCCTGCAGGACGCTTATGACGTGCTGGGTCTGACGCCGGCGGCCAGCGATGCCGAGGTTAAAAGAGCCTACCGACGTCTGATTAGCCAGCATCATCCCGATAAACTGGTCGCCAAAGGCCTGCCGGAAGAAATGATGACCATCGCCAAGGAAAAAACCCAGCAGATCAGAAAGGCTTACGAGACGATTCAGAAATCGGGCAGAAAGATCTGACAACGGCAAAGAGCAACCCGGCAGATTTCTCTCCACCAAAAACGCGGGCTTAAAAAATCGTGCCTTTGTCGTCATCGGTTTCCGTCAATACCATGCTGTTATCGTCAAACGTGCCGGAGCTGTCGGCCCCCAGCTTGATCATCAGGCGGACTTCGTTTCTGGAATCGGCCGAGTTGAGGGCATCGTCGTAGCTGATCTTGCCGGCGACATACAGGTCGTACAGCGCCTGGTCAAACGTCTGCATGCCTTGCTCGCGCGAGTCTTTCATGAGCTCCTTGAGCTTGTTAATCTCGCCTTTGCGGATGTAATCCTTGGCCAGCGGCGTGTTGATCAAGATCTCGACGGCCGGATAGCGGCCCTTGCCGTCCGCGCGCTTGATCAGCTGCTGGGCTACGACGCCGCGCAGGTTCAGCGACAAATCCATGAACAATTGATCGTGCATTTCTTCGGGAAAGAAATGCAGAATCCGGTCCAGCGCCTGGTTGGCGTTGTTGGCGTGCAGTGTGGACAGGCATAAATGCCCGGTTTCGGCGAAGGTGATCGCATTCTGCATGGTTTCGCGCGTTCTGATTTCGCCGATCAGGATGACATCGGGCGCCTGCCGCAGAGTATTTTTTAACGCGACTTCATAGGATTCGGTATCGACGCCGACTTCGCGCTGGGTGATGATGCAGCCCTGGTGCTGATGTTCGTACTCCATCGGGTCTTCGATCGTGATGATGTGACCGCTGCTGTTCTGGTTGCGGTATTTGATCAGTGACGCCAGCGAGGTGGACTTGCCGGTGCCGGTCGCGCCGACGAAAATGACTAGGCCGCGTTTTTCCATGATCAGGTCTTTTAATACGGGCGGCAAATGCAGGCTTTCGAAATCCGGAATGTCGTTTTCGATGCGCCGGAGCACCATGCCGGCCGCGTCGCGCTGCGTGAAGGCGCTGACCCTGAAACGTGCCAGCCCCGGCACGCTGATCGCGAACTGGCATTCCTTGGTGTTTTCAAACTCGTCCCTCTGTTTCTGATTCATGATGCTGAGGACGATTCTTAACGACAGCTCTTCCGTCAACGGCGATTTGGACACTTCCACGAGCGAGCCGTCGACTTTCATGGTCGGCGCCCGGCCAGCCGTAATAAACAAATCGGATGCTTTTTTCTGCACCATCAGTGCAAGTAGCGCTTTAAAATCCATGCTGACCTCTTAGCGGAACATATCTTTGTTGACGGCTTTGACCATCGCGGTCTTGGCTGTGATCAGGCCCTTGTCGACCAGTTCTTTCAGGTTCTGGTCGAGCGTCTGCATGCCGTCTTTCCGGCCCGTCTGGATGGCCGAATACATTTGCGCGACCTTGGCTTCGCGGATCAGGTTTCTGATCGCGGGCGTGCCGACCATGATTTCATGTGCGGCAATACGGCCGCCGCCGACTTTCTTGAGCAGGGTCTGTGAAATAACCGCCTGCAGCGATTCGGACAGCATCGAGCGGATCATGTCTTTTTCGGCGGCCGGAAAGACGTCGATAATACGGTCAATGGTTTTAGCGGCCGAGGAAGTGTGCAAGGTGCCGAATACCAGATGACCGGTTTCGGCTGCGGTCAAGGCCAGCCGGATCGTTTCCAGGTCACGCATCTCGCCGACCAGGATAACGTCCGGATCTTCACGCAAGGCCGAGCGCAACGCTTCGTTGAAGCCGTGCGTGTCGCGGTGAACTTCGCGCTGGTTGATCAGGCACTTCTGGCTTTCGTGCACGAATTCGATCGGGTCTTCAACGGTCAGGATATGCGCATAATCGTTGATGTTGATATGGTTGATCATGGCCGCCAGCGTCGTCGATTTGCCCGAGCCGGTGGGGCCCGTCACCAGAATCAGGCCGCGCGGTTTGCGCGTCAGTTCCTCAAAAAACTTGGGCGCCTTCAGCTCTTCGAGGCTCATGACTTTGGACGGAATCGTTCTGAAAACACCGGCCGCGCCGCGCTCCTGATTGAACGCGTTGACACGGAACCTGGCAATGCCGGGCAATTCGAAGGAAAAGTCGGTTTCCAGGAATTCTTCATAATCGCGGCGCTGCTTGTCGTTCATGATGTCATACATCAGCGCATGCACTTCCTTATGCTCCAGAGCGGGAATATTGATGCGGCGGATATCGCCATCGACCCGGATCATGGGCGGCAGGCCGGCCGACAGATGCAAATCCGACGCGTTGTTTTTAACTGAAAAGGCCAATAACTCGGCAATATCCATAATATCCTCTTGAAGCGTTTAAAAAATCATCTCTATACCATAGTTCAAGTCTTTGCTTTTTTGAAGGCGTATTGTTTAATAATCGGCAACGTAGCTTAAATATTGCACAGATTATGATAGCCGAGCGACTCATACAGATAAGGGACCAGATCAGCAAGGCTGAACAAGCCTACAACCGCAAACCGGGATCGGTTTTATTGCTGGCGGTCAGCAAGACCAAGCCGGCCGGCGATATTGCTAGCGCCTACAGGGCGGGCCAGCGCCATTTCGGGGAAAGTTATCTTCAGGAAGCGCTGAAGAAACAGCAGGAACTCGGCGCTTTTGACATTACCTGGCATTTTATTGGCCCCATCCAGTCCAATAAAACCAAACCCATAGCGGCGCATTTCGACTGGGTACATAGCGTCGACAAGTTGAAAATCGCACAGCGGTTGAGCGAGCAGCGTCCGGCCCATTTGCCGCCGCTCAATATTTGCCTGCAGGTCAACATCAGCGGCGAGGCCAGCAAGTCAGGACTCACCTTGGCCGAACTGCCGGAAATGTGCGAGCAAGTGGCGCAGTTGCCGCATTTAAAGTTGCGCGGCGTCATGGCCATTCCTGCGCCCGAGGAGAATTTCGAGCGGCAGCGCCAGCCCTATAAAGCGCTTTATCAGGCCGTGGCGGCACTCGGCAAGCCTGAGCTGGAGACATTCTCGTTCGGCATGACCGATGATCTGGAAGCGGCGATTGCGGAAGGGGCTACGATCGTCAGGATCGGTACGGCATTGTTCGGCGCCCGGGACTATGCTCAAGCATAGTCCCATCGGCTTTAGATAAGGCAGTTGTCCAGCAATGCCATCACTTCTTCGCAGTCAATGATCGATTTCGGGCTGGCCAGAATATAGTCCGCCAAAGCCATGATGGCCCGCCAGTTTTGCGCATGATGGACAAATGCGAAGGCTTTCATGAAAAGCTCGCCGATTTTCTTTTCGCGCAACGCTTTGTCCGCTATAAAGCATTCGAGATATTCGCCGGCCAGTTCCAGATCGGATGTGCCGCCGTAATAGCGCAGCGCATTCAGATTCACCAGATAGGCGTTAATGACTTCATCATCGCGCGAGGCGATGTATCGGGCTTCGGCCAGCGGCCCAATCAGCAGATTGACAATGTCGGCTTCGAAAGCCTGTTGATAGGCTTGTTTTTGCTCTATAGAGAAATCGTTTGTGGCTTCTTCAATCGAAGACGGCAGCATATGGATCAAGCGCCCTCCCTCAACTTTGGCCGTGCAATGGGTGTAAGATTCTGATGCGTGCCGGGGAAAATCAGGGGCCGGTTTTTTAATGACAATCTGAAAAAAAACCGGCGGCAGCGATTTTTGCCGGTTGCCTAAATGAATCGCCACGGCGTGCCCCGCTTCATGGATGGCGGTCTGCCGGATCAGTTCTTTGTAATTGACTTGCTCAATCGCGTGAGAGACTTCACTGCGTTTCATAACAACCTCCATTTATTAAAAAAATGCGGACGATCCAGGCTGCCCGCATTATCGTGAGGAAGGATAAGTAACTCTACTGTTGAGTACAGGTAAGAGTCAGGAAAAGTCTAACGACTTGAATCGGCCTTGTCGTGTGTCAAATTGCCGCGCGACAATATGCCGCTCAGTTTGGCATGGAATCTGCTGTAATTATTAGTTTTGCCCGGCGCCAAGTCATTGATAATAGGGGCTTGCGCCGATTGTCTTGACACACTTCCGCTTTTTTATGCGGCATATTACGCAGGCAAATGGGGCATATCGCCCATTAGAAAAAATATATTTTGACGATTGAGACAACCGGTCGTATTATTGCGCCATGACAAAAATCACGCAAAAACAGATCAATCGGGAAAACCTGCTCAGCCAGGGCGTCGCGTTGCTGATGGAGCAGGGTTACCACGGCACCGGATTGAAAGAAATCCTTGACGCCGTGCAGATCCCCAAAGGGTCTTTTTATAATTATTTCGGCAGCAAGGAAGCGTTCGGCGCGGCTGTCATTCAGCATTATATCAATCCGTTCATCGAGCAGTTAAGCGCGCATCTGGACAACCCGAACACGGATGCCCTGACTGCGCTGCGGCGTTATTTCGATGGACTGATCGGCGAACTCGAAAAAGCCGAATTCAAAGGCGGCTGCCTGCTCGGCAACCTGATGGGGGAAATCGGCGATACCAGCGAAATCTGCCGGGCCTCTCTACAGAGTGCAGTCGGGCGCTACCAGAATTTATTGCAATCAGGGTTGGAACAAGCGCAGCGGCAAGGCACGGTCAGAACCGATAAATCGGCCGCCGACATGGCCGATTTACTGGTCAATGCCTGGCAGGGCGCGCTGTTGAGAATGAAGATCGAGAAATCTTCGGCACCGCTGAAGCAATGTTGTCAGGAGCTATTGGGCGATTTTTTCAAAGCCTGATTTTTTTGTAACCAAAATAGAGACGACCAGTCATCTATATCAATGCTAGGAGAACTTATATGCCAAAATATGTTATCGAACGGAACATCCCCGGCGCCGGCTCATTAACCCCCCAGGAACTGCAGGGCATTTCGCAAAAATCTTGCGGCGTGCTGCGCGAAATGGGGCCGCAAATCCAATGGCTTGAAAGCTATGTGACCGATGACAAAGTCTATTGCGTTTATATCGCGCCTGATGAGGCAACGCTGAGAGCCCATGCCGAGAAAGGCGGATTCCCTGCCGATCGCATTTCTCAGGTTAAAACCGTGATCGACCCGACAACGGCCGAGAGCCAATAGGAGTAATTATGAAATCGAACAAACAGCGGCTGAACCGCTTCATGACAGCGTGCGCCTTTACCGCGTCCACGCTCGGTTTGGCCGGCATAACCGCCGCGCAGGCCGACGAGACCTGCCAATCGCCCTACATGGTCAAGATTACCGGCCAGGAGGATGTGGTTTATGTCTGGACCTTGGGCATGGAAGGCGTGGGCGATGAGCAGGACAAGATGGTGACCGTCGATGTCAATCCAAAGTCGAAAACTTACGGCAAAATCATCCACAGCGTGTCCGTGGGCGGGCGCAATGAGGCGCATCATTCCGACTTCACCGACGATCGGCGCTTCCTATGGGCCGGCTCTCTCGACACCAATAAAATCTTTGTCTTCGATGTGCACACTGATCCGGCCAAGCCCAAACTGGTCAAGACCATCACCGATTTCGTCGCCAAAAGCGGCGGCGTGGTCGGCCCGCACTCGACCTATGCATTGCCGGGCCGCATGATCATCACGGGCCTTTCCAACAATAAGGACCACGGCGGCCGCACCGCACTGGTAGAATATACCAATGACGGTGACTATGTGGCGACCTACTGGCTGCCGACCGATAGCAACCTGCAAGGCGCCATCAAAACCGGCAAGTATGCCGACGGTTACAACTATGATGTGCGCGCACTGCCTCGCCGCAACCTGATGCTGACAACCTCGTTTACGGGCTGGTCGAATTACATGATGGATTTCGGTAAGATGCTCGGCGACAAGGAAGCCATGAAGCGTTTCGGCAACACGATGGTGCAGTGGGATTTGCACGCGCGGAAGCCGAAAAAAGTCTTCGATGTGCCGGGCGCGCCGCTGGAAATCCGCTGTGCCTGGGAGCCAACCCACAACTACTGCTTCAGCACGACTGCACTGACTTCAAAGATCTGGCTGATTCATGAAGACAAAGCCGGCGAATGGCAGGCTAAAGAGGTCGCCGACATCGGTGAGCCGTCCAAAGTGCCGCTGCCGGTGGACATTTCGATCTCCAGCGATGACAAGCGGCTCTGGGTCAATACTTTCATGGACGGCAAAACCCGTCTGTTTGACATAAGCGACCCGTTCAAGCCGAAACAGGTTTATGAGAAGAAAATTGGCGCCCAGGTCAACATGGTGTCTTCAAGCTGGGACGGCAAACGTCTGTATTACACCTCCTCGCTGCTGGCCAACTGGGACAAAAAAGGCGCCGATAACGAGCAGTTCTTCAAAGCCTACCACTGGGACGGCAAGGAGTTGAAAGAGCAATTCGCGATCGATTTCATCAAGGAAAAACTGGGCCGCGCCCACCAGATGAAGTTCGGCGCTTATTCGCTTTACAAAAACGCATCATCCAAGTGATCCATGACAGGGGCGGCTTCGGCCGCCCTTTTTCCAGTTTTACCGGAGTAAGTCTCTCCATGAACAGCGTCCTCTTGACTACAGCATTGCTCGCGATCAGTTTAATCACGGCTAACGGCTATGCCGACCCTAGCCCAGCCGCTTCGCTTTCCTCCGAACGCCTTGAATTTATCGCTCCGGAACCGGGCACTTATCACCTGCCGGCCTTGGGGACTGCCGCCGATGGCGCCGTGCTGAATACGGAAGGCAAAGAGGCAACGCTGCATGACTTGATGGGCGACAAAGTCGTCCTGCTGAGCTTTATTTATGCTACCTGCAGCGATGCCAACGGCTGTCCGCTGGCGACTTCAGTGTTGCACAAAATCAAGAATCGCCTGAAAAAAGAACCGGAACTGGCTAAACAATTGCGGCTGCTGACTTTAAGCTTCAATCCTGAGCATGACACGCCGGCCATGATGAAGCAGTATGGACAGGCCTTTCAGGAACCGGGCGTGGAATGGCGGTTCCTGACCACGCGCTCGGAGCGGCAATTGCTGCCGATACTGGACAGCTACAAGCAAACCCTGGAAAAAGTTTACGACGACCAGGGCCGCTTTACCGGCACGTTCTCGCATATCCTGCGCGTTTACCTGATCGATAAAGACAAACAATTGCGCAATATTTACAGCGTCTCGTTCCTGCAGCCGGAGGCTCTGATCAACGATATCAAGACTGTGCTGCTGGCCGGGAAAAAATCTGAAACCCAGGAGGCCAAAACCGATACCGCTGCACTGTATGCCGCCGGCGACAATAAAAGTCACTACGAACGCAGCGATTATGAAACGCACTCGATGGCTTTGGCCGACCGCACCGGCCAGTCGGCCGATCTGCTTAAAACGATCCGGCAGCCGCCGTTGGGCCTGCCTGCCGTGTCTGTGCCGGACAGCAATCCGCTGACTGCCGACAAAGTCAATCTGGGCCGCAAACTGTTCTATGACCGCCGCCTGTCGCTCAACAACACGTTTTCCTGCGCCATGTGCCACATCCCGGAACAGGGCTTCACCAGCAACGAGATGGCCACGGCCGTCGGCATCGAAGGCCGGACGGTAAGGCGCAATACGCCGACGATCTACAATGCCGCTTATGCGCAGAGACTGTTCCATGATGGCCGCGAAAACGCACTGGAGCAGCAGGTCTGGCTGCCGCTGCTGGCGCATAATGAAATGGGCAATCCCTCCATCGGCTATGTGCTCGACAAAGTAAAAAGCAGCGCCGGCTACAACGAACTGTTCAAGAAAATCTTCGGCAAGGGACCTGACATGGAAAGCTTGGGGATGGCGATCGCCAGTTATGAACGGACCTTGAATTCGGCCAATTCGGCTTTCGACCGCTGGTATTACGCCAAAGACCCGCAGGCGCTCGATGCTAAAGCGCAGCGCGGCTTCAAGCTTTTTACCGGCAAGGCCAATTGTTCAAGCTGTCATGTCGTCACTGCAGAATACGCCTTGTTCACGGATAATAGTTTGCATAATACCGGCATCGGCTATGCAGCCGCGATGGGCAAAACGGAAGACGCTCAACGCGTGCAGGTCGCTCCAGGCCTATATGTCGATGTGGCGGCACAGTTGATCGATTCAGTTTCCGGGATCAAGCCCAATGACTTGGGCCGGTATGAAATAACTCAAAATCCGGATGACCGCTGGAAATACAAGACTCCGTCCTTGCGCAATATCAGCCTGACTGCGCCGTATATGCACAACGGCTCTCTCGGGACGCTGCGGCAGGTCATCGAGTTCTATAACAAAGGCGGCATTGTTAATGAAAACCTGGACCCTTTGATCAAGCCGCTGAATTTGACGAGCCAGGACATGGATGATTTGGAGGCTTTTCTGAATACACTGACCGGCGATAATGTCCGGGAGCTGGTTTCGGATGCTTTTGCCGCGCCGGTCGGCGATGCGGAATAGGCTCGGTCAGGCATCATGATGATAAAGTCGCTTAAGCTTTAAGAGCGAGCAGCGAGTTAAACACGGAGTGACTTTCAGATTGGCTAAAAACGGTGAATTGCTTGATGAAATCATGGCGCGCCCGATGCCGGCGGGCGTCCAGTTCTTGAATCAATCGGTCCATCGCTGAAACCGTATTGGCCGGCATAGGGTTGGCCAGTATTTCCTCGCGGAATAGTTTTAATGCGTGCATCTGTACTTCACCGTCCTGAAATTCGCCCAACACGATCTGGAAGGCTTTCAGGGATTTAACAAGAGGCTTGATCTGGTCTTCAGGATAAAGAGATTGAAAAAACTCCAGCAAATAATGCAGCTTCTTACAGGTTTTTCTTACCTCATGCAGCGCTTCGGCCGGAGATTGTTCGGTGATGGCTTCGCCTTTCTGCATAAGCCGGCCATAAATCTTGCAGAGTCTGCGCTCGGCCAGCTCTTTAATGGGCAGCTTGGCATTGGGCTCCAACGGATTTCTTAACGCCGGTTCTTTCAGGTACTGCTCCCATTCGGATAATGTAAAAAGGTATTTTTCGGACTTCAGTTTCCTGACCAGTTCCTTATGTGCTTTTTCTTGTTTGGCCTGAATCAATTCATGCAAGGGACTTAGGTCCTCCTGTGTGGAAGCCGGCTGGCTCTCTTTGTAGCATTCAAAATCCAATAGAAAAACGTCCAGATCACGAGGCTGGCTGGTAATCTGTCCGAGCCAGGAGAAGAATTCGGCGTAATATGAATTGATAGGCTCAGGCAGTATGCCTTTGATTTGGTTGAGGCCGGTCCTGGTTTTACGCACCGCGATGCGAAAATCATGCAGAAATTCGCTGTCTGTATGGGCAATGGTTCCCTGTTCATTATCCTTGATGGTTTTCAGCAGGTGGCTGTAAATGAATTTGCCGGCAATATCGGCTCGCATGGCCGGGTCCAGGTTAATGGCCGGCCGCGAGGTGTAGGTTTTAGGCTTGATGCCTTGCAGTTTCAGGGCTGTCAGCAGCAGTGGTTCGTCTGAAAATTTCAGGTTAAGTTCTGCAGTTAATAATTCGCTGATTTCCGAGACTGCATGCTCATGACCATCGATTAGCTGCATTGAAGCGCGATTATTGTATAGATCATGCTCTTCAATAAAGAGATTGAGCATGGTTTCTCCGCGCTGATTGATTATGTTGAGCCGATGGCATTGATAATTGAGCTTGCAGACAGACAATAAGGCGCGCATCTCCAGCACCGGCTCGATCAGACTGCGTATCTCTCCCGGCCTGAATTGTCTGCTGAAAGCAGGAACGCTATCAAGCTCTTCCTTGGCAATGATTCGTCCTGTTTCAAGATGCCTTAATACCAGTGTGGATGAAGAGAGGGATTGATTAAGTTCGCAAGTGATGCTGTGAGCATAAAGCCGCCAGTCAAAGCTGTCGTAATAAGTCTTGAGCGTGTATTGTCGGCTAACCGGTTGCAAATCCACTTTGTCGCTTAATTGAGCAATAAATTTTTCCGTTGTTAAATTGATGGGAAATTCAAAATCTAGGAGCATATTTGCCAGGATAGTAATAGGTTCGGGGGCGTCTGATATAAACACTGTCAAGCCTATCAACAGAGTATTAACGTTTAATGACAGGCCGGCGTTCAACTACCAAAGGTTGGGTATGAATAGAGAATTATGGTTACTGCGGCACGCAAAATCGGATTGGCATGTTGATGCCGATGATTTCGAGCGACCGTTAAGCAGGAGAGGAAAACGCGCAGCCCGCCAGATGGGAATCTGGATGAAACAGCATCAGTTGCTGCCAGATTTCGTGGTCAGTTCGCCCGCATTAAGAGCCGCGGCAACGGCGGAGATAGTCTGTGCTGCATTAGGATTGCCGGCTCAGGTCATCCATCGCGACAAGCGCTTGTATGAGCAGGATCTGGATAGATTGAAAGACACGCTTGCCGAATGTCCGGTTCAGGCGGAGCGGGTTTTATTGATTGGCCATAACCCGGAGCTGGAAGCGCTGCTGATTGACTTGGCAGGCAAAGCAGCCGTGCCCGATAAAGATAAGTTATTACCGACAGCGGCTCTGGCAAGATTGATCATATCTAGTGACTGGAGTCGCCTGAACACAGGGTGCGCAGAACTATTGTCCATTACTTATGCCAGGAATTTACCCAAAGATCGTTAATTAGGTAATATTACAAAAAATGAGGGTTGTCATATTACTGTCATCTATTGCTTGCATAATAGTTTCAAGTTAGTTATTTCAGTAAAGGCAGGTTATGAAATTATTTTTCAATGTGAAACAGTTGGTTACAGCAATCGGGATGGCTTCCGTCTCATTAGCAAGCAGTCATGCGATGGCTGCACAGACTGTTGATGCGGCTATTCCCAGCTATCAAAAAGCCAGCGGCGTATCGGGTAATTTATCCAGCGTAGGTTCAGATTCATTGGCAAATCTGATGACGCTGTGGGCAGAAGAATTCAACCGCAACTATCCGAACGTCAACATCCAGATTCAAGCGGCCGGTTCTTCTACCGCACCTCCTGCCTTAACCGAAGGCACGGCCAATATCGGCCCCATGAGCCGTAAAATGAAAGATGACGAAATCGATGCGTTTGAAAGCAAATTCAATTACAAGCCTACTGCCGTGCCTGTAGCCATCGATGCCTTGGCGGTTTTCGTCAATAAAGACAATCCGATTAAAGGTCTGACGCTGCCTCAAGTCGATGCGATTTTTTCGGCGACACGCAAGTGTGGATACGACAAAGACATTACTACCTGGGGTGAAACAGGCATTACCGGGGCCTGGCAAGGCAAAAGCGTTCAGCTATACGGACGTAACTCAGTTTCCGGCACATACGGGTTTTTTAAGGAAGAAGCTTTATGCAAGGGCGACTTCAAAGATAACGTCAATGAACAGCCTGGCTCTGCCTCAGTGGTTCAGGCGGTGACGACATCAGTAAACGGTATCGGTTATTCCGGTATGGGTTATACGACATCAGGCGTCAGAGCAGTGCCGTTGGCAAAAGCGGCAGGCGAAGCTTTTGTTGATCCCACGCCTGAAAATACACTGGCTGGCAAGTATCCTTTAGCGCGTTACCTGTACGTTTACGTCAATAAAAAGCCTAACCAGCCATTGGCACCCTTAGAAAATGAGTTCCTTAAAATGGTATTATCGAAAGAAGGTCAGCAGGCTGTCATAAAAGACGGCTATATTCCACTGCCTGCCAAAGTGGTTGAAAAAGCATTGGCTTCCATTAAATAACAGTACAGATTATGGATTAGCTATGAAAGGACTTTGATTGTTGTGCAGGGATGCATAAACAAGGATGTTGAGCTGGATTAACGCTCTCTTCCCCTTCTCATGATAAACAGAGATTAATCCGGACAAAAGGCGGCTGAGATTTGTATGAATCTCGGCCTTTTTTCGTTTGTATTTCATTGTCCTAACAATTTACAAAATGTCGGCATGTCTGAAAGCAATTTAAATTACCAATCTGCGGGTATGAAAACCGATACCGGCAGGCATTATCATCAGTGGCGATTGATAAAAGACCAGTTGGCCCGTTATGGCGTCGTGATAGGCGGTCTGGGCATCATCGTTGCTATCGCACTGATTTTCTTCTTTCTGCTGTATTCGGTTTTTCCCTTGTTTATACCCGCAGCAGCGGAATCTGCTGCACATTACGACGTGCCCGAAAAAACACTGGGCCATACGCTGCTGCTGACGATGGATGAGCAAAATCAGATGGCCTCTCGTTTCACCGATAGCGGCCAGGTCGTGTTTTTTGAAGTCGCGACAGGCAAAACGGTGGACGTAAAATCGCTTCCGATACCGGCAGGCGCGCATATCAGCAGTTTTGCCCAAGGCAGTCCAGCCGAGGGCGAGGTCATTTATGGATTGTCCGATGGCCGCGCTATCGTTGCAAAATCTCAATACCAGGAATCTTATGCGGACGACAGACGGGTTATTACGCCATCCCTGAGTTATCCATTGGGCGAGGCGCCGCTGATGGTGGACGACACTGGCGCGGCTTTGGAAAAAGTTGCTGTTAAGACCAATGATACAACCACGATTGTAGCCAAAGCTGCGGATAAGGTCCGATTGGTCAGCTTTGAGAAAAAGGAGTCTTTATTTGATGAGGAAGCAGGACTAAATCGCACCGATGCCGTTCTGAACATGCCGGCAGCATTTAATCTCACGGATATCATCATCGACAGAGAACAGCGCAGCCTGTATCTGATCAGCAGTGATGGACGTTTGAGTTTTTTTGATATCAGCAATAAAAGCAGCCCGGCTATCCGTCAACAGCAGAATGTGGTGGCGGCGGGCGAGAAGATTGCCAGCATTGCATTTCTGAATGGCGATCTGTCGCTGCTGGTCGGCGATTCCAGCGGATTGGTATCGCAATGGAATTTGGGCAGAGACGATATGAGACAGCCGGCACTGCGGAAGATCAGATCGTTCAAGGTTTCTGAAAGCCCTGTCATTGGCATATACGCCGAGCAGCGCCGCAAAGGTTTTATGACATTGGACGCCAATGGTGTCGTTGGCATTTACCATTCAACTGCTGAAAGAGAGTTGGTTAAAAAGCCTATTGGTGACGCGGGCTCTATTGCCGCAACGCTATCGCCCAAAGCCAATGCATTCCTGGTGCAGTCCGGCGACAACACCCTGCATTTCTGGCATGTTGAAAATGAGCATCCTGAAGTCTCGATGAAGGTGCTTTGGCAGGAAGTCTGGTATGAAAGCTATCCAAAGCCCAGCTATATCTGGCAATCGTCTTCGGCAAGCAATGATTTTGAGCCTAAATACAGCCTGGTGCCTCTGGTATTCGGCACCTTGAAGGCGGCATTTTATTCGATGTTGTTTGCCGTTCCTTTGTCATTGATGGGCGCTATTTATACAGCCTACTTCATGACGCCGGCCATGCGCCGCTATGTAAAACCGAGCATTGAAATGATGGGCGCGTTGCCGACTGTTATTTTGGGCTTTCTGGCCGGCCTCTGGCTGGCGCCGTTTATAGAAGCGCATCTGGCGGGTTTGTTTGCATTGTTGATGATTGTGCCGCTGGCCGTGATGCTGTTTGCCTTTCTCTGGCAAAACCTACCCGAAGACCTGCGGCAAAAAGTGCCGGAAGGCTGGGATGCGGCATTGTTGATGCCGGTCATTTTATTAAGCGGCTGGTTTGCTTTTGCCGTCAGCGTGCCGCTGGAAGCCGCATTATTCAATGGCAGCCTGCGCGAATGGTTTAAAGCCGAGCTGGGTATTGGCTATGACCAGCGCAACGCGCTGGTGGTTGGCGTAGCGATGGGCTTTGCCGTGATCCCGACGATTTTTTCGATTGCCGAGGATGCCATTTTCAGTGTGCCGAAACATTTGACGGTCGGCTCGCTGGCATTGGGCGCTACGCCCTGGCAGACCATGACCAGGGTCGTGCTGTTGACGGCCAGTCCGGGGATTTTCTCGGCGATCATGATCGGTCTGGGACGCGCCGTCGGCGAAACCATGATTGTATTGATGGCGACAGGCAATACGCCGGTCATGGATTTAAGCATTTTCCAAGGCATGCGCACCTTATCGGCCAATATCGCCGTCGAAATGCCGGAATCGGAAGTTGATGGTACGCACTATCGGGTTCTGTTTTTAGCCGCACTGGTATTGTTTTTGTTCACCTTTATTGTTAACACGCTGGCCGAAGTCATCCGTCAGCGCCTACGCGAAAAATACAGTTCATTATGATCAAACAATGGTTTAAAAGCGGTTCGCCGTGGGTATGGCTCAATGCCGCGGCGGTCAGTATCTGTCTTATTTTTGTACTCGGCCTGCTGGGCCTCGTGACTGTAAAAGGGGCCGGGCATTTCTGGCCGTCCGATGTAGCGGAAATGGTTTACCAGGAAGAAGGCGGACAGTCCGAGACGGTGATTGGCGAGATCGTCGATACCAGTATCACCGGCGCCGCCATGGCAAAGGCGGCCGGCTATAAAATGGCCGATAACGAAGACACACTGGTGCAAGATCTGATCAAGACCGGCAATCGCGATGTGCTGGGCGCCGATTTCCGCTGGATTCAGGAACGCAATATCCAGAGCCGACAGTTTCCAGCCGATATCAGCGTTCTGGAGCGTCGGGAATGGGGCAATCTTTATGGTAATCTGGCCGCGGTTAAAGAAAGCGGCAACATTATTGCGACAGGCGATCAGGCTCTGCCGGTCGCGCGGGAAAGAATAGAGGCGGCTTCGGCTATTTTTGACGAGATAACGCGAATTGAGAAAAAAGAAATCGGCGCGGTCAACTATGGCCTGGAACGCTTAAGGCTGAAGCAGAAACGCCTGCAGATGGACGGCCAATGGAATCAGGAGGCGCAGCAGCAGATCGCGGCTGAAAAAGCCGAATATGAGGCCGGCTACAAGCGCTACCAGGATCAATTGGGCGAACTGTATCAGCAGATACGGCGTGATAGCCTGGTGGTAAAGACTTCAAACGGTAGCGAGCTTGAGGTGCCCTTGGCTAAAGTGGTCAGGTTATACCAGCCGAATGCCATGAGCGTAGGCGATAAAATCATTCACTATGGCAGCAAGCTGGCAGAGTTTTTAACGGACAGCCCGCGCGAAGCCAATACTGAAGGCGGTATTTTTCCGGCGATTTTCGGAACCATCATGATGGTGATCATCATGTCGATTATAGTAACGCCGTTCGGCGTGATTGCCGCCGTGTATTTGCGCGAATACGCCAGGCAGGGCTTTATGACACGGTTGATCAGGATCGCGGTAAATAACTTGGCCGGTGTGCCTTCGGTCGTTTATGGCGTATTCGGTTTGGGCTTTTTTGTCTATATCGTGGGCGGCAACATCGATCGGCTGTTTTATCCGGAAGCGGCGCCTGCGCCGGTTTTCGGCACGCCGGGACTGCTGTGGGCCTCAATCACGCTGGCCCTGCTGACCTTGCCGGTGGTCATCGTTTCTACTGAGGAAGGCTTGGCGCGTATCCCCAAGTCGATACGCGAAGGCAGTCTGGCGTTGGGTGCTACCAAACTGGAAACGTTGTGGCGCACGGTGCTGCCGATGGCGAGCCCGGCCATGATGACCGGCCTGATTCTGGCGGTCGCGCGGGCGGCCGGGGAAGTGGCGCCGCTGATGCTGGTCGGGGTCGTCAAGCTGGCGCCGTCATTGCCGTTGGACGGCAATTTCCCGTTTTTGCATTTGGACAGAAAATTTATGCATTTGGGGTTTCATATTTATGATGTCGGTTTTCAAAGCCCGAACGTAGAAGCGGCAAGACCTTTGGTTTACGCTACATCATTGCTGCTGGTCATAGTCATCGTCGGGCTTAATTTGGCGGCGGTTAAAATCAGAAATCACCTGCGCGAAAAATACCGAGCATTAGAAGGTTAACAAAGAATGGCAACAGAAAACGTACGAACTCACGCAATCGATATGGACTCCATTTTAAGGGGGCAGACAAAACCGCGGGGCCCGCAGGAAACCTGCATCAAAATAGAGGACTTGAAGCTGTTCTATGGCGAAAAGCAGGCCCTGCACGGCATCAACATGGAAATGCCCAAGAAAAAGGTCACGGCCTATATCGGCCCCAGCGGCTGCGGCAAATCAACGCTGCTGCGCTGCATCAACCGCATGAACGATCTGGTCGACAATGTCCGAATCGAAGGCAAAATCCTGCTCGATAATGAAGACATCTATAATAAATCGGTGAATGTGGCCGCTTTGCGCAGACGCGTGGGCATGGTGTTTCAAAAGCCCAACCCTTTTCCTAAGTCCATCTTTGAAAATGTCGCGTATGGGCTCAGGATTCAGGGCATCAACGACAAGCGCACCCTGGATGAAACGGTCGAGAACGCCTTGCGCGGTGCGGCCATCTGGGATGAGGTAAAAGACCGCCTGAATGACAATGCCTTGGGGTTGTCGGGCGGGCAGCAGCAACGGTTGGTCATCGCCAGAGCCATCGCCATTGAGCCGGAAGTGTTGTTGCTGGATGAGCCCGCATCGGCGCTGGACCCTATTTCAACCTTGAAAATTGAAGAGTTGATCAACGAGCTGAAGGAGACATACACCATTGTCATCGTGACGCACAACATGCAGCAGGCGGCGCGCGTTTCGGACTATACGGCCTTCATGTATATGGGCGAATTGATCGAGATGGGGCATACCAGCGAGTTATTTACCAATCCCAAAAAGAAACAGACAGAAGATTACATTACCGGACGGTATGGTTAAACCGGGAGATAACAATGGAAAAAAGCAAAATTGGGCAGCATATTTCGGGACAGTTCAACAAGGAACTGGAAGATATCCGCAATAATGTCTTGACGATGGGCGGGCTGGTTGAGCAGCAGATAGAGCAGGCCGTAGAAGCCTTCATGACCGGCGATATAGAAATGGCCGAGCTGGTTATCAAGCAGGATAATCAGGTTGACGCGCTGGAAATGCTCATTGACCAGGAGTGCATGCAGATTCTGGCGCTGAGGCAGCCGGCCGCGTTCGATCTGCGGTTGCTGATCACCGTCATTAAAACCATTAACGAGCTTGAAAGAGTCGGCGATATGGCCGAGCGCATTGCTGAAATGGCGATGCGTTTAACGGATACTGACACCAACAAGCATGATCAATATTATGAACTGCAACATATGGCCGTCCTGGTCCGGGACATGCTGCATGGAGCCTTGGACGCATTCGCCAGGATGAGCATAGAGGATGTGACGACCATTACCGGACGCGATGAAGATGTCGATCGTGAATACGGCAGCATCATCCGGCAACTGATCACGCGCATGATGGAGGACCCGAGAAATATCACGCGTACGCTGGATGTGCTGTGGACAGCCAGAGCGCTAGAGAGAATCGGCGATCATTCGGTCAACATCTGCGAAAACATCATCTACATGGTCAAAGGCGAGGATGTGCGCCATATGACCCAGGCCGAACTTGAGAAAAAGATCAAAGGCTAGATGCTGAAAAGGCGGGCATCTCAAGATATCCGCCTTTTCAGAAAAAAACCGGTTAATGTACCGGTTTAGCGTTACTCTTCCAGGCCGATAAAATCCCAGACTTTATTTAGTAAGGTAGCGCTCTTGTGTTCAGGCACAGGCGGGCCTTCTGGGAAGTTCAATTCATAAATTCTGGCCGCATCCGCGGCAAGATCCGGCATCTGAAGCTCTGTATAGGCTTCCTGCAAAATTTGCAGCGCATAGGGAACGGCAGGGGTGCGCTGATATTTCTCGACGACATGGTTCGCTCTGTTGACGGCGGCAATGTAAGCCTTGCGCTTCATGTAAAAGCGCGCAATGTGGACTTCATGCATGGCCAGGTTGTTGTTAAGCGCAATCATGCGCTGTTTGGCATCAGGCACGTATTTGCTTTCCGGAAATCTGCGCAACAGTTCGGCGAAATTATCATAAGCCTCACGCGCACTGCTGGTATCGCGCTGAGAGGTGTCGGTCGGCAGGTAGCGATCAATAAAGCCAATGCCGCGATTGTAATTGACCAATCCTTTTAAATAATAAGCATAATCAACGGCGGGGCTTCTTGGGTTGATTTTGATAAATCGGTCGGCAGCGGCGATTGCGGCTTCAGGGTCGTCATTTTTGAAATAAGCATAAGCCACATCCAATTGAGTTTGCGCCGCTTCTTCACCGAACGGATAACGCGCCTCCAGCGCTTCATAGAGTTTAATCGCTTTTTCGTAATTGCCGGAATCCGAGGCCGCTTTTGCTTCTTTGCGAAATTTATCGGCATTCCAGTCCGCGTATTCGTCTGTTGTATCGGAGGTGTCGCCGGTCGTGAGCTCTTTAAGCGTTTCGCACCCCCCAATCGACAGGCTTAAAAAGCAGATGAATAAAAATTTTATTAAAATTAATCGCATAGTGCTAACGACACGTTGTAATATTAGAGGTTTTCTCGCAGGATATAGCCGCGGCGCTTGAAATGGCCATATAGCCGGCGAGTATAACTTAACATCGAGTTAATCAGAAGAATTTGTTATGACGAGATTAACGGCAGAAGTGCCTTTAGAATTGGCCGGTATGCGTTTGGATCAGGCGCTTGCGGAGCTGTTTGGCGATTATTCGCGCAGCAAGTTGCAAACCTGGATCAAGTCAGGTCGCGTGCTAGTCAACGGCTCAATGCTCAAGCCGAAAGACAAGCTGGAAGGCGGCGAGGAAATCACGCTGGATGCCGAGCCGGAGGTGGTGATTACCTGTGAGCCCGAAGAGATCCCTCTGGATATCATTTACGAAGACGACAGCCTGCTGATCGTCAACAAGCCGGCCGGACTGGTCGTGCATCCGGCTGTCGGAAACTGGAGCGGCACCTTGCTGAATGCTTTGCTGCATCATGCGCCGAATCTAGAGACCTTGCCTCGGGCCGGCATCATCCACCGCATCGACAAGGATACCAGCGGACTGCTGATGATCGCCAAGACGCTGCAGGCGCATAATAGTCTGGCTCAGCAATTGCAGGACCGTGAGATTACCCGGGAATATCTGGCTATCGCGCGCGGCCGCATGACTGCCGGCGGCACTGTCGATGAGCCGATCGGCAGGCATCCTACTGACCGTAAACGCTATGCGGTCAAAAACTCCGGCAAGTTTGCCGTGACCCATTACCGCGTCATCCAGCGCTTTGCCGGGCACACATTGATTCGGGTCAAGCTCGAAACCGGACGTACGCACCAGATCCGCGTGCACATGGCGCATATCCGCTATCCTCTGGTTGGCGACCAAGTGTACGGCGGGCGTTTCCAAATGCCGCCTCATTGCAGCGAGCATCTGGAGCAGGCATTGCGCAACTTCAAACGGCAGGCGCTGCATGCGGCAAAATTGGGACTGCGGCATCCGGTCACTGATGAATATTTGGAGTGGGAACAACCCTTGCCTGAAGACATGGTCAATCTGCTTGAAGCATTAGCTGAAAATGAACAGCAACAAACACTGGCTTGAGCCGGATTGGCCCGCGCCCGGCCACATACATGCCGCGACGACATTGCGCTCTGGCGGCGTCAGTAAAGGTGCGTTTGCCAGCTTAAACCCGGCCACGCATGTCGGCGATGATGCCGAAACGGTCAGGCAGAATCGGCAGATCATCAAAGCGATGCTGGCGCTGCCCGCCGAACCTGTCTGGCTGGAGCAAGTTCATAGCAACAAAGCCGTCGATGCAGGAAAAACGCAATCACTGGTCCAGGCCGATGCCAGCTTTACCGATGAGGCAGGGGTTGTCTGCGCGGTGCTGACGGCCGATTGTTTGCCGCTGCTGGTCTGCAATGCCGAAGGTTCCCGGATAGCGGCTATTCATGCCGGCTGGCGGGGCTTGTTGTCCGGCGTGATAGGCAATACGGTTACGGCGATGGGCAATCAGGATCTGCTGGTCTGGCTGGGGCCTGCGATCGGACCCGCGTGTTTTGAGGTCGGTGCCGAAGTGCGCGAAGCTTTCATTGAAAAATCAGCAAGGTTTGCTGCGGCTTTCAAAGAGTGCGGCAATGGCAAATGGCTGGCCGATATTTATCAGCTGGCTCGAGTAGATTTGGCCGCTCTTGGCATAGACAGAATTTATGGCGGTAATCTATGCACCGTTACGGATCATGAACGTTTTTATTCCTATCGCCGGGATAAAGAGACAGGACGCATGGCGACATTAATCTGGAGAGACTGAAGTAGTGAGTTTATTGGTATTTATTGTTATTTTTACTGCCGTAGGCGGGCTTTTAAGCGTTATGGCTGCCGCAGTCTTTCTATTAATGCCGGATCATCACAGGGAAGCGGTTTTGCCGCACGGGATCAGTTTTGCGATCGGCGCGCTGCTGGCCGTAGCTTTCTGGGGCTTGATTCCCCATGCGTTCGAAGACGTCAGGCCGGAGCAGATCCAACCCTTGTCCGGAACCATCCTGGCCGGCATACTCGGTTTTTTCGTCCTGGAAAAACTGCTGATCTGGCGCCATTGCCATTACGGTGGCGGTTGTGAAGCGCACGGCGATGAAGACGCTCACGATCATGCGCATGTGCACGCGCACAGCCATGGGCACGGTAAGTCCGCCGGAGCCTTGATCATTCTGGGCGATAGCATCCACAACTTTGTCGACGGCGTGTTGATCGCGGCCGCGTTTTTAACTGATGTGAAACTGGGCATCGTGACCAGTCTGGCGGTGGCTGCGCACGAGATTCCGCAGGAAGTCGGCGATTTCGCGATTTTATTGCAGAGCGGCTATGGTAAAGGCAAGGCGCTGTTCTATAACATTCTGGCCAGTTTGACGACGGTTGTGGGCGGTGTGCTGGCTTATTTCAGCCTGGAGGATCTGCATGACAGTCTGCCGTATTTTCTGGCGTTGGCGGCTTCAAGTTTTATTTATATCGCCGTTGCCGACCTGATACCGTCGCTGCACAGGAAAACCGACATGAAGGCATCCTTGCAGCAGATTGCCCTGATCCTGGCGGGCGTGCTGCTGGTTTGCCTCATGCACGGCATTGCCCATGATATTGAGATGTAGGCGCAGGGGCTGAACCCTGCACCTTGAACTGGCTCAAGTGATAACCGTCGGTCCGGTCCGGCCGGTGCGTTTTTTAACCTCGCAAAGCTGTTCGGCGAGATCGATCAAATCGGCCAGCGCGACTTGCGCATCCTGATCGTGCCTGTCGGGATTGACCTCGAAGCGTTCCAGGTAGATTCTCAACGTGGCGCCGACCGTGCCGGTGCCCGACAGGCGGAATACAATGCGGGAACCGTTTTCAAAGCCGATGCGGACACCTTGGTTCTCGGTGATGCTGTCATCTATCGGGTCCTGGTAGCTGAATTCATCCGCATACTTGACGACATATTCGCCAAATGACCGGCCTGCTAGTGTCGGCAACAGAGACCTGAGATGCTCAATAATATCGTTGGCGATGTCGCTGGTTACGGTTTCATAGTCGTGGCGGCTGTAGATGTCGCGGCCGAATTTCCGCCAGTGCTCATGCACAATATCGGCAACCGGCTGGCGTCTCCTGGCGATCAGGTTCAGCCAGAACAGCACGGCCCATACCCCGTCTTTTTCTCGCACATGATTGGAGCCGGTGCCGAAGCTCTCTTCGCCGCAGATCGTGATTTTGCCCGCATCGAGCAGATTGCCGAAGAACTTCCAGCCGGTCGGCGTTTCATAGCAGGGAATGCCATATTTGGCCGCGACACGGTCGACGGCCTGGCTGGTCGGCATCGAGCGCGCAACGCCGCTCAGGCCTTTGGCATAGGCCGGAATCAGATGCGCATTGGCAGCCATAATGGCGAGGCTGTCGCTGGGCGTGACAAAGAAATGGTCGCCCATGATCATATTGCGGTCGCCATCGCCGTCGGAAGCGGCGCCAAAAGTCGGCGCGGCAGGGCTGAACATTTTCTCGGCCAGTTCCTGCGCGTGCGCCAGATTAGGATCGGGATGATGGCCGCCGAAATCCTCCAGCGGCTCGGCGTTGATGACCGAACCGGGTTGCGCGCTCAGCATGTCTTCCAGTATTCTTTGGGCATATGGGCCGGTAATGGCGTGCATGGCATCGAAGCACAAGCTGATATAGCCGGAGCTGATGCTTTGCTTCAGCAGCGGAAAATCGAAAATCGACTGCATCAGTTCGGCATAATCGCTTACCGGATCAACAATCGTGATTTTAATGTCGCCGATCTGCTGTGTGCCGATGCTGTCCAGGTCTACATCGGCCATGGTTGCGATTCTGTAATTGTCGATAGACTGGCTGCGCTGAAAAAAGGCCTGTGTATATTTTGCCGGTGCGGGGCCGCCGTTATCGGCATTGTATTTAATGCCGAAATCTTCGTCAGGACCGCCCGGGTTATGGCTGGCGGAAAGGATCAGGCCGCCGAAGGCCTTGTTTTTTCTGATCAGATGCGATGCCGCAGGTGTGGACAGTAATCCGCCCTGGCCGATGATCAATTCGCCAAATCCATTGGCTGCCGCCATTTTAATGATGATTTGTATGGCGGTTCGATTAAAATACCGACCATCACCGCCGAGCACGAGTTTTTTGCCGGCAAAGTCGTCCAAAGAATCGAAGATGGACTGGATGAAATTTTCCAGATAGCCCGGCTGCTGAAATACTTTAACTTTTTTTCGAAGTCCGGATGTGCCCGGGTTCTGGTCGTTATAGGGGTGGGTAGTGATCGTTTCTATTTGCATATTTTTGCCTTAGTGCGACAATTATCCTGATGAGCTTAAGTATGGAAACCTTTATTCTAGTGTAGATTATTTATGTGGCGAATTTATTTATTACTCTATTGTAGTTGTTGTGCTACGGTTGTATCTGCCGCTGAGGATATATGGCTGCTGGTGGATACGAGCGCGCTAAAGATTGAAGTCAAAAAAGGCGAGAAGACGCTTGAAACCCTCGACGGTATTGCGATTGGCCAGGGCGGCGCGGGCTTTAAGCATCATCGAGGCGATAATATCACGCCTTTTGGTGATTACAGGATCGGCTGGGTCGGTGAGCAGAGCGCCTTTAAAAAATTTTTTGGTTTAACCTATCCTTCCGTAGAAGATGCTGGGAAAGCGCTGGAGCAGGGATTGATAAATCGCGTCACCTATAACAGTATCGTATACGCTCACAAGCACAATCAAGTGCCTCCGCAAAATACCCCATTAGGCGGACGGATAGGCATTCATGGCTTAGGTCGGGCCGATGAAAAAATCCATAAAATGATGAATTGGACGCATGGCTGCATCGCCTTGACCAACAGTCAGATTGATCATTTGAGTCATTGGATAGATAAAGGGACAATGGTCAGGATAAAATAGTCAATGGATAGATAAGGGAATAATGGGAGAAACTAACTTAAAGCTGGAAAAAAGCTTGAAAATAGTGTAGAATCTAATTTGGAAGTACTCTTTACGTAGTAACAACTTTGAAATAAGGAAAAATAATATGAAAAAAGTAATTAAATTATCAATGATCGCTATGGCTGCTACTCTGGTTGTTGGTTGCGCCACTAACTCAGATATCGATAACCTGCAATCACAAATTGATGGTTTGAATTCTAAAGTTTCTCAAGCTTCAGCTGATGCTGCCAGCGCACAACGTGCTGCTGCTGATGCGGCTGCAAAAGCTGCTGATGCAGAACAAGCTGCTAACCGCGCTGCTCAATACGCTCAAGACACTAACAGCAAACTGGATCGTATGTTCAAAAAATCAATGATGAAATAATTCATCATTTTTTGATGCATAGAGAGAGCCCACTGGGATTTTTTCCCAGCGGGCTTTTTTTATGGGATTAAAGAAGGTGCGGGGCCGGCTTCCGTCATGGAAGGACGCTTATAAATGGCGACAGGGATGCCATTATGCATTTGCAGAGCCTTTTTCAGTGTCGCACCATCAAGGACCGGCATTTGATTGTTGTTAGCGCGTTCAATCAATTTTAGCGCCAGCTCCAGGCGTGCCAGGTATTTTTTTTCCGTCTGTTTGGGAATGGTTCCATTTTCGTCTTCCGCTTCAGTTTCAGCCAAAGTCGGATGAACTTCTATATACAGCGTATCCTGATGCCAGCCGACCTTAACCGGTTGGTTGACAATATAGATTGGCGTGCCTGTCTCTATTTCCGGGTACAGCTCTTCAATATCCTCCGGATACATGCGAATGCAGCCATGGCTGACCCTCATGCCGACGCCGAAAGGTTTATTGGTGCCGTGGATTAAATAGCCCTTTACGCCGAGATACATCGCGAACAGTCCTAGAGGATTGTCGGGCCCGGCCGGTATGAATGCCGGCAGAATATCTCCCTTGGCGGCATGTTCCGCTCTGATCGATGCGGGCGGTGTCCAGACCGGGTTTTCAGTTTTGCGGATAATTGTTGTTCGCCCTAATGGCGTTCGCCAATCTACGCGGCCGATGCTGTGCGGAAAGGTTTTGACGATTCCACTCTCGCCTTCCGCGTGCCTGGGAAAATAATACATGCGGTATTCAGGAAGGTTCAGCGTCAGGCCTTTCCTTGGAGTATTAGGCAATAAGCGTTGAGAGGGTAAGCGGACCCGAGTGCCCTGGCCCGGCAGCCATCTGTCCACGTCCGGATTGAGCAGCAGAATTTCGAGCTGCCCCATATCGTAATGCCGGGCGATATCGAGCAGTGTGTCTTCATCGTTGGCAGTGGCGTAAAGCTCGCTGGCCGATGGGTCACCGATCAGGCTGTCGCCCGGGCTATCGGGCAGTTCATACGTTGTGGCTGAAGCAGGGAAGCTGGATATCAGCAGTAATAATACGACCAGCCTGCGGATAAAAGACGGCATAAGATATCTTTTAGGAATCAGGATGGTCGTTAGATGGGTCATGCTTTATTTTCTCCGCCGAATAATTCCATAAGACGGGGCAAAAAGTTCGCCAGTTCCAATGACATAATCGAAAAGTCCACATCGAATTGTTCGGCTTCGTCGTGGGCTTCGATATCGGCAACCTGATCCTGGATCAAATCAAGAAAGCGCAGGCGCTTGATGGACAGATGCTCATCAATAACAAAGGAAAGCCGGTCATCCCAAGTAATGGCCAATTTAATCGCTTCCTTGCCGGTATCGAGATGGTTTTTGATCTCCGGAAGCGTCAGATCATGGCGCTTGCAGCGGATGATGCCGCCTTCCTCTTCGGGTGAGCGCAGCTCACATTCGTCTTCAATCGTAATATCGGCCGGTGTTTGATGATTGATCAGCCACTGAGTCATGGTAAAAACCGGTTTTTCCACCGTATTGGGCGGCACGGCCGGCAATGAACCCAGGCATTTGCGCAGGTTGCTGAGCAGGTCCTCTGCCTTTTTGGCCGAGGCGGCGTCAATGATCAGCCAGCCGCCTTTGGGATCGATATAGGCGTAGGTTTTGCGCGAAAAGCTGAATGCCCTGGGCAACAGCTCAAAGATCAATTCGTCTTTGATGGCGGTACGTTCCTTTTTGGCTAATTTTCGGCCCTGCTGGTCCTCCGCTTCCAGGATTTTTTCCTGCAGCATGTCATTGACTACGGCAGCCGGCAGCACTTTTTCTTCTTTTTTCCCGCACAGCATCATAAAACCGTTCGCAGTGTGCACCAGTTGTGCTGAAGCATTGCCCAAAGGAGCGGTCCAGCCAAAGGAGAATTCCTCATGATTGCCACAAGGACGAAATGCCATTTGCTCAAGTTTTTGCTCCAGTTCAGCTGGAGATAAGGTGAAATCTTCGGTGAGACGAAAAATGCTAAGATTTTTAAACCACATGCGTAACAGATACTCTATAAAATTGACGAGAGCGTATTATCGCGCAAAATTGCCGGGCTAAAATTAAAATTTATAGAATGAGTATGACTGATATTAGAGGATTCGCTCCGATTGTTTCCAGGGGGGCGCAGGTGTTGATTCTGGGGTCCATGCCCAGCGAAATCTCACTGCTTAAGCAACAGTATTACGGCCATCCCAGTAATGCATTCTGGCCGATCATGGGCGCATTGTTCGGCGCTTCTCCTGATCTTGATTATGAGCGGCGTAAGGTTATTCTGATGGAGAACAAGGTAGCGGTCTGGGATGTGCTGCAAAGCTGTCAGCGGCAGGGCAGCCTGGATTCGAATATAGCGTGGGCATCGATAAAAACCAATGACTTTGTCGGCTTTTTTAGCGAGCATAAGTTTATCAGGCACGTATTCTTCAATGGCGGCATGGCCGAAAAGGTCTATAAAAAATATATTCTGCCAAGCCTGGATCAACGTTTTACCTATCTTGAATATCAGCGTTTGCCTTCAACAAGTCCAGCCCATGCGTCTTTGAATTTGGCACAAAAAATAGAAGCATGGAAAGTGATTAAGCAGCCTGTGGTAAAGTAGGCGTTATTTATACGGCGAGGCAGAGATGGAAGCATTTTCAAGCTGGGAAAATCTATTGTTGGGCGTTCTGGCGCTGCTGATTATTTTCTGGATGCGGCCCGGGATTAAGGCATCACTCGAGCAAAGCAGAAAAGCGCCGGCAGACTGGAAGGCAGTGCTGGTGCCTTTGGGCCTTGTCGTGCTGTTTGTGGTTTTTTTAATGGTAGTGGTTTAGATCAGATGAGCGAAGAAGAATACGAATACGAGGAAGAATACGGGTACGAATACGATGAAGACGAGGAGGTGGAGTATTATGCGGTCCGCCCCAACAAGTCGCAGCAAAAGCGCGATATGGCCGCTCTTTTCGCTTTGGGTGAAGAATTGTCGGGTTTGCCTGAGGCGCAATTAAAAACTTTTGAGCTGCCTGAAAATCTCCATAAAGCTATCGTCCAGGTTGCAGGCATGCCGCCAAAAGGTGCGAGAAAACGGCAGCTGAAATTTATTGCCGGCCAGCTGCATAAAATCGATATAGAACCCATTCAGGAAGGACTGGCCCGCATCAAGAGCAAAAGTGCGCATGCGGTCAGGGAGCATCATATCATCGAGCGCTGGCGGGACAGATTGATTGCAGAAGGCAACGAGGCGCTGGCCGAACTGCTTGATGAGCAGCCGCAGGCGGACCGGCAGCAGTTAAGGCAGCTGTTGCGCAATGCCCAGAAGGAAGCCGCAGCGGACAAGCCTCCCAGATCTTCGCGCCTGCTGTACCGTTATCTGAAAGAAGTGTTTGAGTTCGATGGCTATAAATCAGCTGATGACGAACCGGTTGACGATGATTCGGAGTCGGATTTGTAGCGGCTCAGTTAAACAAGTCCGTTTGCTGGAAATGCGTCAGTCTGGACCGGTTTTCCAGCGATGACAGCGTAACGCCGAGCAGCCGTACTCTACGCGCGCCAATATCGGTATTGCGCAATAAATCTTCCAGGATCGCAAGCGTGCCCGATGTGGTTGTCACCGCGTGGGGCAGGGTTCGACTGCGCGTGATCTGGACAAAGTCGTGGTATTTGATTTTGACGGTTAAAGTATAGGCAGCCAGCTGTTTTTCGGCGGCTCTTACCAGGGCTTTTTCCAGCAGGCTATGCAGTTGCGCGATGATCTCCTGTCTGGCGGTAATGTCCCGCTGAAAAGTCGTCTCTACGCCCACCGATTTACTGATCCTATGGCTGTTGACGGGGCGGTTGTCAATGCCTCGGCAGATGTTGTAATAATGGCGGGCCGATTTGCCGAAATGCTGCTGTAACGCCGCCAGCGGCAAGTTTCTTAAATCCTTGCCGGTCTGTATGCCCAACGCTTGCATTCTCTGTGCTGTCGCTTTGCCGATGCCGTGGAATTTATTGATAGTGAGCTGTTCGACGAAGCGGGCGCCCTGTTCCGGTGTGATCAGATAAAGCCCGTCCGGCTTGTCCATATCCGAAGCGATTTTGGCGAGAAACTTATTGTAAGAAATGCCGGCCGAGGCAATCAGGCCGGTTTCCTGTTTAATTTCGGCCTTGATGGCTTTGGCTATGAGCGTGGCCGATCCCTGGTGCGATTGAGTATCGCTGACATCCAGATAAGCTTCGTCAAGCGACAGCGGTTCGACCAGTTCGGTATAGCCGGCAAATATTTTTCGAATGGTTTGCGATGCTTCCCGATAGGCTTCGAAGCGGGGTTTGACAAAAATAGCCTGCGGGCACAAACGGTAAGCCTGCGATGAAGGCATGGCCGAATGGATGCCGTACTGTCTGGCCTCATAGCTGCAGGTGGCAACGACGCCTCGTGTGTCGGGGGCGCCTCCGACGATCAGCGGCTTGTTCCGGTATTTGGGAAAATCCCGTTGCTCGATGGCCGCAAAAAAAGCATCCATATCGATATGAATGATTTTGCGGATACCATCCATGGCGGGTTATTTTTTTGAATCCCTCGGCTCGGGCAGGTTCATCTCTTCAGTCATCTGCCAGTCCGAGAAAGGGAAGGGCAGCGTATCGGTATTGAAAGTCAGAAACAGCAGGATGTGGTAGGTGTAAGCCGAAAGGCTGCGGCCGAAATTGAGGACGTTGCTGTTGACTTTGCCGGTCAACAGCATGGAGGCGACTTGCAGCGCGATAATCGCCCACAGCAGCATTCTGACCAGGGTGATGATGGCTGCAAAAATCAGTATAAAGAAAATCCGTTTCCAAGTGCCGAGCTTTTTCAGATTCTCGTTGATTTGCTCTTGCATGATCGGCATTACCCCCGGTTCATGATGTCACGCAAGTCCAATGCTGCCGCATTGGCGCGCGCGATATAGGTTGCCAGGGACAATGAATAGTTCGCGAACAGGCCATAGCCGCTGCCATTCAAAACCATGGGGCTCAGGATTGGAGCCAGTGCGTTTTCAAAGGATTTGATCATGATGTCGACCGTATTCATGGCGCGTTTATCCAGCAGGATGTCATGGAAATCATGCTTGATGGCCCGGAGGATATGCAGCAGGGCCCAGCTGGCGCCGCGGGCTTCGTAGAAAACGTTATCGATCTCCAGCCATGGGGTCTGGGCTACTATCGGCACGGTTTTGGTCTCACGGGCCTCGCCTGTAACGCCGGTTTCAGCAGTGCCCGGTTCAAGCACTGCCAAGCCGGGTATGATTTCCGCACCAGCCACGCTGGCGCTCAGGCGCGTGGACAAACCACCCAGACGCTTGATCACCACTTCCACGTATTGCGCCAGGTTGTCGGCTCGGGCATAGAACTGCCCACGCTTCACGGGGCCGCCGTATTTTTGCAGGCGCAACATATACTTATGCAGCGCCTCGATGCCTTTTTCATATTCCGCTTCCGTTGACGGCAACGCCCACGAATTGTGTTCGTAGTAGAAGTAAGGCTCCGCGACCGCCAGATCGGCATCTTCGGCCGATTGCGATTGATCTCGGGCAAAATGGTTTCTTAATGCCGAGGTGGCATCGCGCAGCATGACCAGGGCGCCAAATTCCCAGCTGGAAATGTTATCCAGCAATACGCCGGGAGGCGCAACGTCATTGGTGATATAGCCGCCGGATTTATGCAGCAGGACATCAGCGATGTGAGCCAACGTGTTGGCATAGGTATAGCCTAAAGGCATTTCAGTAGTATTGGTTTCTTTTGCCCTTTCCAGCGCTTCTTCCTGTACATTGAACTGATCCGGTTCACTTCCCCACCAGGCACCCAGGATGAATAGAACAACTAGTACCACCAGGACTAATACGCCGAAGCCCCAGAGTATTCCTTTAGATTTTACATCTTGCAGTGTATCGCTTGCCGCCATTTTTCAGGTGTCCCGTAAAGATAGAGTGTCTGCGTGATAAAACAGATTACTTTGTCTACTAAAATTAGCCCACATGGTAGCAGATTTTTTAAATATTTGCTGACCAAGCAATGGCCCGTTATGATTTTTTTTTGGCTCTCGGATGGGCTTTATCGTAGACTTCAGCCAGATGTTGGAAATCCAGATGCGTATAGATCTGTGTCGTACTGATATTGCTGTGTCCGAGCAGTTCCTGCACGGCTCTCAGGTCCTGGCTGGATTCGAGCAGATGGCTGGCAAAAGTATGCCGGAGCATATGCGGATGCAGGTGTTCGGCGATGCCTTTTTTCCGGCACCACTGCGCCAGTCTTAACTGAATGCTGCGCGGGCCCAGTCTCGTGCCGCGGCTGGAAACGAATAATGCGGACTCGGCGGCGGCAGCCATCTTTAAACGCTGAGCCAGCCAGTTCTCAAGCGCGCTGACGGCCTTGCCGCCGATAGGCAGCAGCCTCGATTTTCCGCCTTTACCGGAGCGCACGACCAGCGAGCGGTCGGGCAGATCAATGTCGGTCAGGTTCAGAGCGGCCAGTTCGCTCAGGCGCAGGCCGGAAGAATAGAATAATTCAAACATGGCCAGATCACGTATTTCCAGCACTGAACTGGTTCCTGCTTCCAGCAGTCCTCCGATCTGGTCCACATCCAGCGTCTTGGGCAGTTTTCTGCTTTGTTTGGGCGCTTTGACATACTGGGCCGGATTGCTTTCGGCCAGACGTTTCTTCAACAGGAAGTTATAAAAACTGCGGATTGCCGACAGTTCGCGCTGCAGGCTCTTACTGCTGATGCCCTGACGGTGCCGGCCTGCGATGTGTGCTCTGATATCGCTTTGCTTGAGATCGATCCAATGATCGATAGCTTTGCTCTCGCAATAGCGGAGCATATGTCCGATATCCCGCCGGTAGCTTTTTATCGTGTGTTCGGAGGCGCGTGCCTCAACCTGGAGTTGGTCTAAAAAGGCCGTTAATGCGCGCTCGGCATCGGTACGCATAATAATCAGGCGGCAAGCAGTGAAATAAGCCGGGTGCCGATGATTTCACTCATTTGAGTCAGAAACAGGTTGCCCATGCTGTAGTGAAATCGGCTCTCTTCCCGGCTGCCGATGGCCACGATACCTTCGAGCTCGGTAAAGACCATGGGAATGATAGCGCAGGATTTGACGTCCGGCGCGGCCTCTCCGAACAGCACTTTAGCCTGCGCCAGTGTCGGACGGCCGCATTTGGGTTGATTGGCGGCCAGTTCCTTTGTGAAGGGTTTCAAGTCTACGCTGCCCGGTGCGATGAACAGATTGGCGATCGACGCGTCCGGCTTGTGCTTAATGATGCGAATCGCGACAAAATCGGTCAGAAAATAGTCGGACAAGACCATCTCAAGATTGGCGATGGCTTCCTCCAGCGTGGACGCATCCAGCAAAGCCAGGGTAAGCTTGTGCATGCGGCTGAGGGATGTGTCGTTGTCTCTGGCAATCTCAATGAGCGCCTTAAGCTGGTTTTCCTGTTCCTGATGCTTGTTTCTGTACAGCTCCAGCTGTTTTGAAATCAACGATACGGCGCTGCCGCAGGGGTGCGGGATGCGCATGTTTTCCAGCAGCTGCAGATGGTCGCTAAAAAATTCCGGATGCCGTTGCAGGTATTGTGCAACCTGAACCGCAGTCAGTTCCGGGTTTTGCTGTACGGTCATAACGCCAGTGTTCCATCGAAAACGGTGACGGCCGGCCCCGTCATGAATACAGGCTCTCCGCGGCTTGACCAGCTTATTTTCAACTCGCCGCCCGGCAGTTCCACGAAAACATCATGATCCAGCAGGTTGTGCTCGATGCCGATTACCACGGCGGCACAAGCGCCGCTGCCGCAGGCCAGCGTCTCGCCGGCGCCGCGCTCGAAAACGCGCAGCTTGATATGCTGGCGGTCAACTACCTGCATAAAACCGATATTGGCGCGCTCAGGGAAAACCGGGTGCCGCTCCAGTTCACTGCCCAATTCAGCCACCGGCGCGGTTTTTAAGTCGTTGACTTGCAGAACGGCATGCGGATTGCCCATCGAGACAGCGCCAAACGCTCTTTCAGTGCCGTTTACCGCTACGGTGTAATATTTGGATTCTTCCTCGACAAGCATAGGGATTTCGTCGGGTGCATGCCGGGGCACGCCCATATTGACCGTAACAAGATCATCTTCATCAAGATGCAGCAGCAGTTGGCCCGAATTGGTATCAACGCGTATCTCGTCCTTATCGGTCAACTGTTTGTCTCGGACGAAACGGGCAAAACAGCGTGCGCCATTGCCGCACTGGGCGACTTCGCTGCCGTCGGCGTTGAAAATCCGGTACTTGAAGTCGGCATTGGCGCTGACCGGTTTTTCGACCAAAAGCAGCTGGTCGAAGCCGATGCCGAAGTGCCGGTCGGACAGTTGCCTGATCTGCTCTGCGCTTAAGGCGACGTGTTGATTGATGGCGTCAATGACGACAAAGTCATTGCCGAGGCCGTGCATTTTAGTGAAGTTGATCATTTATGTGCTTCAAGGGATAGAGTGAAAATGGGTTGGTTTCCGGCGCCGATGGCTCATGGCAGCAGCTGCTCTCCGGCCCAAAGTTGGGCGATCGTTTCCCTTGCTCTGATCAAGTGCAGATCATTTCCGTCGACCATCAGCTCGGCGACACGCGGCCTGGAGTTGTAATTCGAGCTCATGGAGAATCCGTAAGCGCCCGATGACCGTACCGCCAATAAGTCGCCCTGGGCGATTCTGAGCGTGCGATCCTTGCCCAGGAAATCGCCCGTTTCACAGACCGGGCCGACGATATCCCAGCGCATCTCCGGCGCCTGGCTTTGCTTTTTGACCGTGATGATCTCTTGCCAGGCGCTGTATAAAGAAGGGCGCACCAGGTCGTTCATGGCCGCATCGACGATAGCGAAGTTTTTGTGGGCTGTCGGTTTGAGATATTCAACTTGGGTGACCAGAATGCCGGCATTGCCGACGATGGCGCGGCCCGGCTCCACCAGGATTTCAAAATCGTTGGCGCCCAGGCGCTCCAGCACAGCCCCGATGTAACCGGCCGGTTCGGGCGGCTGTTCGTCCTTATAACGGATGCCGAGTCCGCCGCCCAGGTCCAGGTGATGCAGAGCAATGCCTTCGGCTTTGAGGGTTGACACCAGATTCAACACGCGGTCCAGCGCATCAAGGAAAGGCCGGGCCTCGGTCAGTTGCGAGCCGATATGGCAATCGATGCCAACCACGTTGATATAAGGCAGGGCAGCGGCGCGCCGGTATTCGCTCAGGGCCTGCTCGATGTCGATGCCGAATTTGTTTTCTTTAAGACCGGTCGAGATATAAGGATGGGTTTTGGCGTCGACGTCGGGATTGACCCGGAAAGACACCGGCGCAATAACGCCCAGTTGCCCTGCAAGCCGATTAATCCGGTCCAGTTCGTCGCTGACTTCAACATTAAAACAGCGTATGCCGACTTTCAATGCGGCCAGAATTTCATCTTCGCGTTTGCCGACGCCCGAGAACACGATTTTTCCGGGATCGCCGCCGGCGGCAAGAACGCGCTCCATTTCGCCCAGCGAAACAATATCGAAGCCTGATCCCAGGCGGGCCAGCAAATTGAGAATAGCGATATTGGAGTTGGCTTTGACGGCATAGCAGATCAGATGCGGCTGCTCACCAAAAGCCCGATCAAAGGCGTGCCAATGCCGTTCCAATGTGGCTCTGGAATAAATGTAACAGGGACTGCCATATTTATAGACGATATCCTGCACTGCCACATCTTCGGCGAATAGCTCGTCATTTCGATAATTGAAATAATCCATGTTATTTATCTTTTTCCGGTTTTACATGAATGGGCGGCTGTTGGTCCGGCAAATAAAGCGGACCCGGTTGTCCGCAACCTGCAACAACTGAGCTTAGCAGTAATAATAGTAGTAATTTATAGTTTTTCATGAAGCATAATAAATAGAGTCAGCCACCATGTGATGCTTAGGACGCATGGTTATAAAAACAACTCACATAATAAGCCGAATTGTAATAAAAGGCATACAGCTTTATAGATTTGTCCGATTGTGTCCTGCAGCGAATGCCGGCGGGGGATAAAGTCAACTTTTAAAATCATAAGAAAATCGTGATTTTAACTGAAACTAAAGGACTGTTGAACTTTAAAAACAACCATGGAATTGAATGCGAAATGAATCCGGATTGGGTCGTCTGAAGTAGCCGCGTTTGAGCCTTTGCCATGTTGATATCGTTAATTCTGCACGCTTCCGGCATGTGCGCTATTATCTGGTCAGATCATCATTCGTTCATTTAGGCAGGACGGCCAGGCGTTATCGATGTCTGATGCGGTCAAATAACAACAAGGTCTGTCTTTGAAAAATAAAGTGTAGAAACGTGGTAGATAAATTATGAACTGGCAGATTATTTCAGAACACATCGCGGCGGCAACGGGACAGGCTTTTACGGTTATGTCATCGCAAGTCGTTAGCGGTGGCGACATCAATTCAGCCTACCGGCTGAAAGGGCATGATGAAACCTATTTCGTGAAGCTCAACCGCGCTGATCTGGCCGCTATGTTTGAAGCCGAATTCGAAGGGCTCAAGGAGCTGGCATCAACTCAAGCCCTGCGCGTACCTGCGGCCATCACTGCTGGCAGTACGGCAAATCATGCCTTTCTGGTGCTCGAAAACATTGAATTCGGCCCATCGAGCAAGGCGTCCGAGCGTCTGTTGGGCCAGCAGCTTGCGAGCCTGCATGCTGTAAAACAGCCGTATTTCGGCTGGCATCGCGACAATACGATCGGCAGCACGCGGCAGCCCAACGGTCAATATAGTGACTGGCTGGGTTTCTGGCGCGAGCAGCGCCTGGGCTTTCAGTTGAAACTGGCGGCATCGAACGGTTACGGCGAACGGCTGCAAGCGAGCGGCGAGCGGCTTCTCGGCGATCTGGATGCTTTATTTGGCGGCTACGCTCCGGAGCCTTCCCTGATTCATGGCGACCTATGGGCCGGTAATGCGGCCGTGGACAGACAAGGGCTTCCGGTGATTTTCGATCCGGCCTGTTACTACGGCGACCGGGAGGCCGACCTGGCCATGACCGAGCTGTTCGGCGGATTCGGCCGCGATTTCTATGCCGCCTACCAGGAAGCCTGGCCTTTGCATGAAGGCTACAGCGTCAGGAAGACGCTGTACAATCTGTACCACATTCTAAATCATCTGAATCTGTTCGGCGGCGGGTATCTACGGCAGGCCGAAAGCATGATGGCCATGCTTCAGGCCGAAGTGAAATGACCGAGGCCAGCCGCCGGTGCTGTTCCAGGATATGCCGGAAAACCAGCGGATCTTTCTGCTGGGTTATTTCGCCTGAGCGCGGATGCAGCCGATGATGCAGCCGCGATAACCAGAAGCGCAGCGCGGCGGCTCTGAGCATGAGCGGCCAGTGCCGCCTTTCCTGCGGTTCCAGCGGACGCAATGTTTCATAGGCCGATAGCAGGGCCATGATTTTTTCAGGATTCACGATGCCGTTATCGCAACACCAATCATTGGCCGTGATCGCGATATCGAGCAGCAGCGCGTCGGTGCAGGCGCTGTAGAAATCCAGCAGACCGCTGAGCCGTCCGTCCATGAACAGGACATTGTCCCTGAACAGATCGGCATGGATAACGCCGCGCGGCAGAAGATCCGTGCTGTTTTGCGACTGAATGCGCAATTCGTCGTCAATTAGTGCCTGGTCCGCCGGATATAAGAACGGGCCGATTTCCGCAGATACGCTCCGGCACCAGTCTAGTCCCCGGCGGTTCTTGATCGGAAACGCGTAGTTTTGCGTAGCGCAATGCAGGCGCGCCAGATGCAGGCCGATCTGACGGCAATGCGCAATCGACGGCGAAGCGACGGCGGCGCCGAGCAGATGCTTGAACAGCGCGGCCGGCTTATTGTTCAGGATGCGTAGCGACTTGGCTTGCCGGTCGGGCAAAGGGCGAGGGCAAGCGATTTCGCTTCTGCCCAGATGCGTCATTAAATCCATGAAGGGCGGCAGATCATCGGGCGCCAGCGACTCGAACAAGGTTAGGATGAAACGGCCCTGCGTGGTCGTGACAAAATAGTTGGTGTTTTCTATCCCGTCTTTAATCCCCTCGAAACCGGTGACTTTGCCAAGACTGTAAGTGCTGAAAAATTGTTCGAGCTGCAGGCGATTTACAGGCGTATAAACAGACACCGGTTATACTTTTACCATTCCAGGATTTTCCACATATTGATGTTGCTTTCCCTGTTCGCGTCATCACGGCGCACATCCATTATGCCGTCATTATTCTTATCAATGAAATAATAAGGCGGGCCGATATCCGGTATCACTTTGATCATATAAAGTTTGCCGGCCCGGCGATATTCTTGTATGGTCTGCTTGCCTTTGCGGATAATGGTGATATCAGGTTCCATCTCTTCGCCGCTTTGCACGGGCATGGGCGGCTCGGGCACTTCAGGCACGGCCTCGAGCTGGGGCGGCCGCTCATCAACGGCGAATGCCGGAAAGGCAATAAGGCTAAGTAATATAAAACGGCGCATGGTCGTGCCTCATCAGGAATAAAAACTGGCGTTATCTTATTACAGATTGGGGCGGCTTGCTTGATTAAAAACAGGATTGGGCATGAGCAAAATCAATCATCAGCGCACTGATTCGCTATAATGCCGTAAAAAAGGCGGTGCCTTTCGGTAGACGCAGTGGCATAACGTAAGGTTTATTTTAAATCTGTCCGGCTCAGGCAGATAATTTGGGGGATAGTGATGGCTGATAATAACGAAAAACATAAAATAGTGATTGTGGGGGGCGGAGCGGCCGGTCTTGAGCTCGCTACCAGTTTAGGCAATAAATTGGGCAAAAGAGGCCTGGCGGAAGTCATGCTGCTGGATGCTTCATCGACGCATATCTGGAAACCGCTGCTGCACGAGGTGGCCGCCGGCACGCTAGGCGAAACCGAAGAAGTCGAGTATCTGAACCAGGCGCATCGCAATCATTTTCGCTTCCGGCTGGGCCGAATGGAGGGGCTTGACCGCAAGAAGAAGGAAATCTATGTCAGCCCAACCCTGGGCGATAACGGCGAGGAACTGATCCCGCGGCGTACTTTCAGCTACGACACACTGGTCATGTCGGTCGGCAGCGTCAGCAATACGTTCAACATCAAAGGCGTGGCCGAGCACTGCATGTTTCTGGATACGACTTCGCAGGCATACAAGTTCCAGAAACAGCTCGTTAAGGCTTATATGAAGAACCATGCCAGCATCAACACCGCCGCCGATAAGCCGCTGTCGATCGCCATCGTCGGCGCCGGGGCTACCGGAGTTGAGCTGTCGGCCCAACTGCATGAAGTCACCGATCTGCTGGCCGTTTATGGGCTGGATGAGTCCAGCAACGTGAAGCTGACCATCATCGAGGCCGCGACCCAGCTGCTGCCGGCCTTGCCGAACAAACTGGCGACTGCCACGCAACAGCAATTGGTCAAGTTGGGCATCGATCTGAAAATGGGCCGCCGCGTGGTCGAGGTAACCAAGGAAGGCATCAAGACGCATGACGGGGAAATGATCGAAGCCGACCTTAAAGTCTGGGCGGCAGGCATTAAAGCGCCGGACTGGATGAAGCAGCTGGACGGCTTGGAAACCAATCACATCAATCAGCTGGTCGTTGATCAAACCCTGAAAACCAGCGATGATGATATTTTCGCGATGGGCGATTGCGCGGCCTGCCCTTGGGCCGGCCATGATGAAAATGTCCCGCCCCGCGCTCAGGCAGCCCACCAGCAGGCGTCGACGCTATACAAAACCATTTTCAACCGGCTGAATGGCCGCGTGCCGGTCCAGTATGTTTACCGGGACTACGGCTCGCTCGTTTCATTGGGCAAATACACCACGGTCGGCAACCTGATGGGCAATTTGATGGGCACGGTCAGCATTGGCGGCTTTATCGCGCGCGTGGTTTACCTTTCATTGTATAAAATGCACCAAGTGGCGATACACGGCTATTTCAGAACGGCGATGCTGACGCTCTCCAATCTGTTCAGACGCAGTGCGCATGCAAAAATAAAAATGCACTAAGCGCCTTATTTTTAAATTTATCAGAAATTATCATGCTAGAAATTGAATACGAGTTCCGCGAACAGGATTTAATCCACTTTAATGAGTTACGGTTGTCGAAATCCGGGGAGATGGAGAAAAATATCAGAAAGCACCGGCTGATCGTGCCGGCCATCATGACGCTGCTGGCATTTTTCAATTACATCTATTATGGGGACAAGATGTCGGCCGGCTATGTGTTGCTTTTCGCCCTCCTGTGGGCGATTTTTGCGCCGAAAATCATGATATGGGACATGCGCCGGCAAATATTGACTAATTATACCGACAAGGAAAAGGTCAATATGTTCGGCACTTACACCTTGACTATCGATCCGGCCAATCCCAAATTTCTGCTGGAGAAATCGCCCAGCGGCAAGCACAAAATGGCCTGGGAGGATCTGGTGCGGGTCGAATACGGCAACCGCTATGTCTACATCTATATCGATTTGAATACGGCCCTGGTGATTCCCGTCGAAACGGTCAAAAAAGGCAACCTGGAGCAATTCGCCGAGCAGGCCGAAAAAATGATTGAGAGGGCTGCTTAAATAGCTAAATAAGTCAGGCTGGGTTTTATACCGCTGATTGACGGTATAAAACCGCTGTTCCCTCGTTCATATATTTATTCCGCAGCCTGAACGAGAGGTTTGCGGAATTTGTTTTTTATGCGGCTATTCGAGCCGATTTTAACGCTGTACGTCCATGTTGAATTTTAGAAATATATCGTTGCGCCGGGGCGCCCGGGTCTTGTTTGCCAACGCCTCGTTCACTATCCATAAGGGCCAGAAAATCGGGGTCACAGGCGCCAACGGCGTCGGCAAGTCCAGCCTGTTTGCGCTGCTTCGGAACGAGCTGCACCTGGACGAAGGCGATTTCTCCATGCCGCCAGGCCTGGAAATCGCGCATGTGGCGCAGGAGACGCCTGCCGTCGGCTGCTCGGCCATCGATTACGTCATTGACGGCGATCGCGAATTAAGACGTCTGCAGCAGCAACTGGCCGCCGCCGAGCAGGCCGATGACGGCTTGAAACAGGCGCAACTGCACGCGGCGCTGGACACGATCGGCGGCTATTCGGCCCAGGCGCGGGCTTCTCGATTGATGAGCGGATTGGGCTTCATGCCTGAGCAGGAGCAGAACCCGGTCAGTTCGTTTTCGGGCGGTTGGCGCATGCGGCTCAATCTGGCCCAGGCCCTGATGTGCCGGTCCGACGTCCTGCTGCTTGACGAGCCGACCAACCACCTGGACCTGGACGCCGTGATCTGGCTGCAGGACTGGCTGTGCAAATATCCCGGCACGCTGCTGCTGATTTCGCATGACCGCGATTTCCTCGACGCCATCACCGACCATATCGTGCATATCGAGCAGAACAAGGCCGAAATCTATACCGGCAATTATTCGGCTTTTGAGCGAATGCGCGCCGAAAAGCTGGCGCAGCAACAGGCCGCCTATCTGAAGCAGCAACGGGAAATCGCCCATATGCAAAGCTTCGTCGACCGCTTCAAGGCTAAAGCCACCAAGGCGCGCCAGGCGCAAAGCCGCATCAAGGCCCTGGAAAGAATGGAACTGATCGCGCAGGCGCACGTCGATTCGCCGTTCGATTTCAGCTTTCCTGCGCCCGGCAGGATGCCCAATCCGTTATTGACGCTGGAGAAGGCCGACATCGGCTATGGCCAGAAACGCGTGATCGAACAGGCAAGCCTGTCGATATCGCCGGGCGACCGCATCGGCCTGCTGGGCCCGAACGGCGCCGGGAAATCCAGCCTGATCAAAGTACTGGCCGGCACCATGCCGCCATTATCGGGAACGCGGCGCGAAGCAGATGCGCTCAGGATAGGCTACTTCGCCCAGCATCAACTGGAACAATTGCGTCTGGATGAGAGTCCATTATGGCATCTGCAGAAACTGGACAATCAGGCCACCGAGAAGGATTTGCGCAATTTCCTGGGCGGGTTCGATTTTCAAGGCGACAAGGTGCTGGAACCGGTCAAGCCGTTCTCCGGCGGCGAAAAAGCGCGTCTGGTTCTGGCGATGCTGGTTTATCAAAACCCTAATCTGTTGCTGCTCGATGAGCCGACCAACCATCTGGATCTGGAAATGCGCCATGCCTTGAGCGTGGCGTTGCAGGATTATGAAGGCGCCATCGTTGTCGTCTCCCATGACCGGCACTTGCTGCGCTCGGTGACCGATCAGCTGCTGCTGGTGGCCGACGGCAAGGCCCAGCCGTTCGACGGCGATCTGGAGGACTACCGCCTCTGGCTGGCCGAACAGAAAAAAGGCGAGGAAAAGCCAGCGGCGGATGCCGCGCCGATGGTTTCGCGCAAAGATCAGAGAAAACTGGATGCGGAGCGCCGTCAGAAATTCAAGCCGCTGTACGATGCGCTGAAAAAAGCCGAGCAGGCGGTTGAAAAATACCATACAGAACAGCGCCAGCTGGAGCAACAACTGGCCGATCCCGCGATTTATACTGATTCGGAAAAAGATCGCTTAAAGCAACTGATGGAACGCAAGGTGCAAGTCGACAAAGCCTTGGAGGACGCTGAAGCCGCCTGGATGGAAGCCGAGGAAAAGTTGGAAGAGGCTAAATAAAATTCAACTTCCAGGACAAGAGCCAATAGCTGGAGGTTGCCGATTCAATAAATAGTGCCGAGGTTTAGCGCATATCGGGAAGGAAGATCATGTTCGAAATCATAAAGCTATTATTTGATATCTGCCTGTTCAAGAAAGGGCCCCAGCATTTGCCGTATTCGCCATCGCTGCTGTACGGCATGATAGGCACCTATGCCGTCGTTAACTTTCTGACGATCCATATCAGCGTAGGCCGGCTTTCTACATTGCTCGTAGTGACGGTCTGCACATTGATCGTTGTTGGATTCAGCTGGGTCATGCTGTATTTCGGGCACAGGCTGGCGCGATTTAATCAAACCACCTGTGCTTTATTGGGCACCGATGCGCTGCTCAGTTTCTTTGCCGTGCCCGGAATTTCCTCAATGGTGACCGGAGGCATGACTTTATTGGCATTTTCGGTCATGATAGTTCTGATGATCTGGCATTGGGTGATTACCGGCCATATTATCCGCAATGCGCTGGATCAGACGTTGATGTTCGGCCTGGGGCTGGCGTTTTTATACCTGTTCTCAATGTATCAGGTAATGGACTTGTTATTTCCCGACGCTACCGTCGTTGAATAGGAGAAATCATGGGAGACTATAAACATATATTGCTGGCGGCCGACTTTTCCGTACACGGGGAAGACGTGGCCAGGAGAGCAAAAGATCTGGCTGACAAATATCAGGCAGAATTGAGTATTGTGCATGTCGTGGACAACTTGCCGCTGACCGATGCGGCGTATGGGCCGGTTATCCCGTTTGATCTGGACTTGACCGAAGAGCTGATGGCGGCGGCAAAAGACAGATTGGCCAAATTGGCCGAAAGCCTGGGTATCGCCGAGGACCGCCAATGCATAGCGGTCGGCAGCCCGAAACTGGAAATCATCAGGGTAGCCGAAGAAAAACAAGCGGATCTGATCGTAGTCGGCTCGCACGGCCGGCACGGCCTGGCCCTGCTGCTCGGTTCGACAGCGAACGGCGTATTGCACCATGCGTACTGCGATGTGTTGGCTGTGCGTTTGAAAAACGAGTGAGAGGGTTAACTGGGCGCACAGACTTACAATTAATAAAGCGCTCTTGTATTGTTATTAAGGTAGATATAAATGATTGGACAGATTGAAAGTTATGATTCCGAGGCAAAAACCGGGGTCATAAAAAGCGATGAGGCATTGTTTGAATTTAATGCCGACGACTGGGCAGCGGAAGCGTCGCCGGAGCCAGGCGATGATGTCACTTTTGACGCAAAAGGCAATGCCGCTGTCAACGTGAATCTGGTGGGGGCTTATCTGGCTAAACCCGAGGCTGTCAAATACCGTTATGTGGCGGCTGTGTTGGCACTGGTTTTAGGCGGCATCGGTGCGCACCGGCTTTATTTGGGCTATTACTGGATTGCTCTGGCCCAGTTGGCGCTGACTGTTTTAACGGTCGGTTTCGGTGTGGTCTGGGGATTTATCGAAGCGGTGCTGCTTTTTGGCGGGCAGATGGACAAGGATGCCAAAGGCCGCCCTTTAAAATAGCTTGTTGAAAAACCATAAAAAAGGCCCTGATGAGCCATCATCAGGGCCTTTTAGAATCTGAATGCGATCCTTGTTATTTAGGTTGCACGTTAGCGGCAGTTAAGCCTTTTGGACCAGATTCGATGTCAAAGATGACTGTTTGGCCTGGGGACAGTGTTTTAAAACCTTCTCCCTGAATAACCGAGTGGTGAACGAAAACGTCTTCACTACCTTCTGAAGGTTCAATGAAACCAAAACCTTTTGTGTTATTAAACCACTTTACAGTGCCTGTTGCCATTTTGAAAACTCCTGAAAAAATAACTTACGGTTAACACAGAACTAAAACATTGATAACCGGACAACCTAACAACCTAGGAATCCCTAACTCAACATCTGCCGTCTGATCGCAGGCTATTGTACTGTTATTTTTCGCCGGATGCCATTTATTGAAAGATTTTGTAGAGTCCGTCAAGTACCAGCGCATTAGGGCTGACCATACCGACGACCTGCTGGTTTTCAACGACCGGCGCCCTGACCAGATCGTACTGGGCAAACAGCCTCGAACAATAGCGGATATCCATGTCCGGGGAAACGCTGATGACCGGCTTGGCCATGATTTCATAGACATTGACGCGCTCCGGCGCCCGGTCTTTCGCCAGCACATGGCGCGCGATATCGCCGGACGTGATCATGCCGAACTCATCGTCGTCATGGCGCTTATTGACGATCAGCACGGATGTTCTGAGCGCTTTCATTTTTTTCAGGGCGTCGGCCACGGTCGCAATGCCGTCGATGGTGCCGACCTCGGTTTTCATGATATCCCTGACGCGGGTTATGGGCTGCTTGACTGTCATATTTTGTCCTCGATTTCGTGGGTTAATTCTTCAACCTGATGCATGACGCCGATGGCGTCCTCGACATCGATCTGAAAGGCGATGCCGGTGCCGGGCGTGTTGTCAAACTGGGCGGCTTGCGAGACGGTTTCGAGAATGTGCCGGCTCAGATGCTCTTCCACCAGCAGCAGCACGACATCACGCTGCATCTCAAGCGACAGGCCGAAAAAGGTCTTGGAGCGCTTGAGGCCTTCGCCGCGGGCGTTATTGACAACGGTTGCGCCTTTGGCGCCGTTTTTACGCGCCGTTTCAAGCACCAGTTCGGTTTTGTCATCATCGACAAGTACGATAATTAATTTGAAATGCATGGTTTTCCTCAAGGGTTAGATGAAGTGCTGTTTCTGCTGAGCCATTGTGCAATTTGCGCATAGCCCAGTACAGCAATGACAGGAAATAAGCTGGCAAAGGCGATCAGGCCAAAGCCATCCAAAAGCGGGTTGCGGCCGGGTATGGCCTCGGCCAGTCCCAATCCCAATGCGGTGACCAGCGGTACGGTAACCATCGATGTAGTCACCCCACCTGAATCGTAGGCCAGGCCGATAATCATCTTGGGGGCAAAATAGGTTTGTATGACAATAATGACATAGCCGGCGATAATAAAAAAAGCGAGATCCAGCCCCGAGACAATTCGAAACGTACCCAAGGCCAGGCCAACAGCGACTCCTACGGCAACCGAGATCCGCAGACCCCAGGCGCGGATGGTTCCCCCCGAAATTTGCTCGACTTTAATGGCGACAGCCAGCAGGGCGGGTTCGGCTAAAGCCGTAGCGAAACCAATGCTGGCGGCAAAAATATAAACCCAAAAATAAGTGAGCCAGGATACAGGCTGATTGACAGGATCAATACCTAAAAATTCAGGCGCGGTCAGCTGGGACGCCATCAAGCCTCCAAGCGGGAACAGCGCCATGTCCAGACCTTCCAGAAAGACAACAATGCCGAGCAGGACATAGAAAAAACCGATCAGCGTTTTCCTGGGATTAGCAATGGGTCTGCGGATCACCCATAGCTGGAATCCGATGATAGTCGCCGCAATAGGCAAAATATCCCGGCAGGTTTGCAGTAATTCCACTGCTAAATGTATTAACCATTCAATCATATAAACATCCCGTAAGCCATGACGAAAATCATCGGCATCAATACCGCAAAAACTATTAGTCCGAAACCATCCGTTACCGGGTTGCGGCCTTTGATCGCGGTGGCAAGCCCGACGCCGAGCGCGGTCACCAGCGGCACGGTAATGGTGGAGGTGGCGATGGCGCCTGAATCATAAGCGATGCCAATGATCTCGGCGGGCGCGAAGGGCGTCATAATCGCAACGCAGCCAAACCCGAAAAAAACCGGGTAATAGACGGGCCAGCCCCGGAGAATCCTGAATATGCCGACTAAAATAGCGAAACCGATGGATAGGGCGACAGTAATACGCAGTCCTAATGCATAACTGTCCTTGGCTGCGTCAGTTTGTTCAATAAGTCCCCCGGCAGCGGCTATATGGGCGGCTTTTTCGGCAACGGCGATGAGCGCCGGTTCGGCAATCGCCGCACTAAAACCCAGGCAAAATGCAAAAGCCAACAGCCAGAACAGGCTGCCTTTGCGCGCAAAGGCGTGTGCCATCGACTCACCCAATGGGAACAGGCTTTGTTCCAGTCCTTGAACGAATAACGTGAGGCCGAGCACGACTAAAAGCGTGCCGATGATTAAATCGCTCACATCGGGAATAGGCAGCTGGATAACGAAAACCTGGAAGATAATCACGACGGCAAGAATCGGGACCAGATCCAGAAAACTGCTGAATAGCTGCCTGATAAAAGGATTGTCTATGAGGCGATGGCGAAGCGACGTATAGAAGTCCAGAAAACGCCCGTACAGCTGCCTGATAAAAGAATTTTTCGATAAAGGCATGTTTAATATAAATTTATTTTCATCATTAGTCTTTTTCAGTTAAGCAACAATCCCATTAAAAATCAAGTCGGGTTTGAGGTTGGAATAAATCCTGTCATCAAAGTTAGCGTCCTTGTCTTGAAAACGGTCGGATTACCCCCCATGTTAGCGGTAACTTAGAAATTATCTTTTAGAGGTACATCAAATGCGCATGGATAAATTAACCAGCAAGTTTCAAATGGCGCTGGCCGATGCCCAAAGCCTGGCTCTGGGAAGAGACCATCAGTTCATCGAGCCGGTGCATGTTATGCTCGCCTTGCTGGATCAGGAAGGCGGCAGCGTCAAGCCGCTATTGGCCCAGATTGGCGTCAATACCAATACACTACGGGTCGAGCTGAGCAAAGAGATCGATCGCATCCCCACGGTGAGCGGCTCGGGCGGCGATGTCCAGATTTCCAATGAATTGAACCGGTTGCTGAACCTGACCGATAAACTGGCGCAGAAACGCAACGACGCCTATATTTCCAGCGAGCTGTTCGTCTTGGCGGCCCTGGAAGAAAGAAGCCTATTGCAGAACCTGCTGAAAAAAGCCGGCGTGACCAGGGATGCGGCTGAAAAAGCCGTCGACGCCATGCGCGGCGGCCAGGCGGTCAACGACCCCAATGCCGAGGATCAGCGCCAGGCCCTGAAAAAATACACCATCGACATCACCGAGCGCGCCGAGGCCGGCAAGCTCGATCCCGTGATCGGCCGGGATGACGAAATCCGCCGCACGATCCAGGTCCTGCAACGCCGCACCAAGAACAACCCGGTCCTGATCGGCGAGCCCGGCGTCGGCAAGACTGCGATCGTCGAAGGCCTGGCGCAGCGCATCGTCAATGGCGAGGTGCCGGAAGGCATCAAGGGCAAGCGCGTGCTGGCGCTGGACATGGCGGCCCTGATTGCCGGCGCCAAGTTCCGCGGCGAGTTTGAAGAGCGCCTGAAAGCCGTCCTGAACGATCTGGCCAAGCAGGAAGGCCAGATCATCCTGTTCATTGATGAGCTGCACACCATGGTCGGCGCCGGCAAGGCCGAAGGCGCCATGGATGCGGGCAACATGCTGAAACCGGCCCTGGCGCGCGGCGAACTGCACTGCGTCGGTGCGACGACACTCGACGAGTATCGCAAATACGTCGAGAAAGACGCGGCCCTGGAGCGCCGTTTCCAGAAAGTATTGATTGACGAGCCGTCCGTCGAGGACACGATCGCGATTCTGCGCGGACTGAAAGAGAAATACGAAGTCCATCACGGCGTCGACATCACCGACCCGGCCATCGTGGCTGCCGCGAGCCTGTCTTACCGCTACATTTCGGACCGGCAATTGCCCGACAAGGCCATCGATTTGATCGACGAGGCTGCCAGCCGCATCCGCATGGAAATCGATTCCAAGCCGGAAGCCATGGACAGACTGGACCGTCGTTTGATCCAGCTGAAAATAGAACGCGAAGCACTGAAGAAAGAAGCCGATCCGGCCTCCAAAAAACGCCTGGAAATCCTTGAGGAAGACATTGCCGAATTGGAAAAGGAATACTCCGACCTCGAGGAAGTTTGGAAAGCCGAAAAAGCCTCGCTGCAAGGCACGGCATCGATCAAGGAAAAACTGGACCAGTCCCGGATCGAACTGGAAGCGGCCAGTCGGGCCGGCGATCTTGCGCGCATGTCGGAGCTGCAGTACGGCATCATTCCGGCGCTGGAAAAACAGCTCAACACGGCCTCATCGGTTGAGCCTCATAAAATGACTCTGCTGCGCAACAAAGTCACCGAAGAGGAAATCGCCGAAGTCGTGTCGAAATGGACCGGCATTCCTGTTTTCAAGATGATGGAAGGCGAGCGGGAAAAACTGCTGCATATGGAAGAAGCGCTGGCCAAACGCGTGGTCGGCCAGGATGAGGCACTGAGAGCAGTCAGCAATGCCATTCGCAGATCACGGGCCGGCTTGTCCGATCCGAACCGGCCGAACGGCTCATTCCTGTTCCTGGGGCCTACCGGCGTCGGCAAGACAGAATTGTGCAAGGCGCTGGCCGAATTCCTGTTCGATACGCAGGACGCGCTGGTGCGCATCGATATGTCCGAATTCATGGAAAAGCATTCGGTCGCGCGTCTGATCGGCGCGCCTCCGGGCTATGTCGGCTATGAAGAAGGCGGCTACCTGACCGAAGCGGTCCGGCGCAAACCGTACTCGGTCATCCTGATGGATGAAATCGAAAAAGCCCATCCGGACGTCTTCAACGTGCTGCTGCAAGTGCTGGATGACGGCCGCCTGACCGATGGCCAGGGCCGGACGGTGGATTTCAAGAACACCGTCGTCGTCATGACTTCTAACCTGGGTTCGGACCGTATCCAGGAACTGGCCGGCGAGGCGCATTACGAAGAGATGAAAGCGGCGGTCATGGAAATCGTCGGCCTGCGCTTCAGGCCCGAGTTTATCAACCGGATCGATGACGCAGTCGTCTTCCATCCATTGGGGCGCGAGCAAATCCGGGCGATCAGCGAAATCCAGGTCGAATACCTGCGCAAACGCCTGCAGGACCGCGAAATCGGCTTCGAGATCAGCACCGCCGCGCTCGACAAACTGGGCGAAGCGGGTTTCGATCCGGTTTATGGCGCAAGGCCGCTGAAACGGGCCATCCAGCATCAACTGGAAAACCCGCTGGCCCAGGAAATCCTGGCCGGCAAATTTGCGGCGGGCGATGTCGTCAAAGTGGACGTGCACAATGGCGAGCTGAGCTTTACGAAAGGCTAAGCGATATCGGGTGGGCAGCATGGCGCCGCCCACCCTGATCATGCTATTTTCTTTCCCTCAGCAAGTCGCGGATCTCAGCCAACAATAGTTCTTCTTTGGTAGGCGCGGGCTCCGGCGCCGCTTCCTGTTTTCTTCTGAAGCGATTGATTAGCTTGACTATCATGAAAACGGCGAAGGCAATAATCGTGAAGTTAACCAAAGTCTGAATGAAATTGCCGTAATTAAGCGTTACGGCGGGCGTATCCAAGGTGGCTTCCTTTAACGTTACTGCCAGATTGGTGAAGTCGACGCCGCCGACCAGCATGCCGATCGGAGGCATAATGATGTCGTCGACCAGCGATGAAATGATTTTGCCGAAAGCGGCTCCGATAATGATGCCGATGGCCATGTCGATAGCATTGCCTTTAATGGCGAATTCTTTAAATTCACGTAATATGCTCATAATTGACTTCCCTCATGGTTATTATTTAGAAGCGAGCTGTCAGACTGTTTTTAAAGGCAGTGAAAGCGTCCAGACTATAAAATGAGCTTGTTCATACAGATTCTTTTGAATCGGCTATCTTGATCCGCCCATCTTAAGGAGAAAGACTATGAATATTAATGATGAGTTCAGACCGCCAGTGCCGCCATTCACGCGTGAGACGGCCATGCAGAAAGTCCGCATGGCTGAGGATGCATGGAACAGCGGCGATCCGCAGCAGGTCGTTCTGGATTATACGATCGACAGTCAGTGGCGCAGTCGGGTTGAGTTTCCGAAAGGCCGGGAGGAAATCATCCGGTTTTTGACGCGCAAATGGGTTCGTGAACAGGAATTCAGGATAATCAAGGAACTCTGGACGCATGAAAATAACCGCATCGCAGTGCGCTTCGCCTATGAATGGCACGATTATGTCGGCAACTGGTTTCGTTCCTACGGAAACGAAAACTGGGAATTCGATGCGAACGGTCTGGTGCGGAAGCGGTTCGCCAGCATCAACGACATGCCCATCAAGGAACCGGAACGCAAATTCCACTGGCTTCCGGGGCGCCGGCCCGATGATTATCCCGGCCTCAGCGAGCTCGGCTTATAACCATCTCCTATTGCGATATTAAGATTTTACTATGTGGATTCAGAAAGAATTTAAACTGAAAGCGCGGCCCCGCGGTTTTCACCTCGTTACCGATGAAGTGTTCAGCGCTCTGCCGGAACTGGCAAACATCCGGTGCGGGCTGCTGCATCTATTGCTGAAGCATACCTCGGCCTCGCTGACGCTGAACGAAAACGCCGACATGACTGTACGCCAGGATTTCGAGCGTTTTTTCAATAGAGCAGTGCCGGAAAACGAGCCTTACTATCGGCACAACTACGAGGGCAGCGACGATCTGCCCGCGCATCTGAAAAGCAGCATCCTGGGCGCCACCTTGACCATTCCCATCACCAACGGCAGGCTGAATCTGGGCATCTGGCAGGGCATCTATCTGTGCGAGCACCGGAATCATGGCGGTAGTCGGAGTCTGGTGGCGACTATTCAAGGGGAGAGCGTAGGATGAATTCCGGCATTCGAAGTCGCCTGTGCCGGGTTTTCGCTAAGGCCACAGCACGGTAGGCTGGGTTGATAAACCCAGCATTCAAAGCCACCTTGCCGGATTTCCGCTAAAGCTACAATCCAGCTTACGCGTGCTGTATCAATTGCGAATGCCACCTCCTGTCGTCGGCACATCCTATTCCTATGTCCCTATGCCCACAGAATGGCAAAAACGTTTGACAGGTTTGTGAGCGAGGTCTACAAGTTAGCAGAAGAAGTTTTTCAGGATGAGGGTCGATGGCTCTCCTCTGCTTCTCTCAACTTCATAACCAAGGGTAATGACAATGATGAGGATGGTGCTGGAAATAGCGATGGTGATGGCGGTCGTACTTGGGATGGTGATGGTGATGAAAGTAACCTCAAAAGAAAATGAGGCCAATAAAACTTTGCCCAGTGATGAGAATGGCGATGATGATAATAAAGATAGCGGCAGTGCATAGGATAGAATCCGTGCTGTAGGCTGGGTTGCTAAACCCAGCATTTCGATATTAACCATGCGGCGTTTCCGCGGAGACTACAGCCTAGCCTGCATGTTGAATATATCTTTGCTCCGACAGTCAAGGCTGTTATAAAGATAGGCTATCCTAAATGGCCGCTATGCGAATTACGCTGGGTTCCCTTGAGCCGTTTCTGATAGATCAGGCCTAATGTATTCACCTGCTGCCGTTAATCACGCCGCAAAATCATTAAACACAGGAGATTGGACAATGCCGCTAACCAAGATAGTCTCGCTTGCTGTACTGTGTTGCCTTGCCGCTGGTTGCGCTAATGGACCCGGCAGCTATCCTTCAGGACAATGGATAGACTTGTCGTATGATTTTTCCCCGAAAACCATCTATTGGCCGACAGCTGAGCCGTTCCAACTGGAAACCGTCTCTGCTGGCATGACGGAGAAAGGATATTACTATTCGGCCTACAAGTTCTGTGCCGCCGAACATGGCGGCACTCATGCCGATGCGCCGATCCATTTCGCGTCCGGGGGCAAAACAATAGATCAGATCCCATTGACAAAGTTGATTGCTCCAGCGGCCAAAATAGATGTTTCACAGAAGGCGATGGCAGATCGGGATTACCAAATCAGTGTAGAGGATTTCAAAGCCTGGGAATCTCAGTACGGAAAGATACCGGAGGGGAGCATAGTGTTGCTGCAAACGGGGTATGGCCAGTATTGGCCTGACCGATTGAAATATTTAGGTACCGACAAGCGAGGTGCTGAAGGCGTAGCCGAGCTGCATTTCCCGGGCTTGCATCCTGAAGCGGCCAAATGGTTAGTCAGTAGCCGAAGAATTAATGCGATAGGCATAGACACAGCCAGCATTGACTACGGGCAATCGCAGTTATTTGGCAGTCATACAGCACTGATGGGCCAGAGCACGCCTGTATTTGAGAATGTCGCAAACCTGGACAAAGTGCCGACAGTGGGCGCGCAGGTGATCGCGCTTCCGATGAAGATCAAAGGGGGCAGCGGGGCGCCGCTGCGGATAATCGCTTTCATACCGGACGGGGCGCGTTAATCGCGTTGCAGGATGGGTTGGTAAACCCGGCATGGGCAGCCGAAAAAGTGTTGACGCATGACATCTATCTGAATGCTAATATCCGGTCAATATTTCTATAGGCAACGCCATGAAAAGCAACGCTCCCATCCGAAAACTCCTCGCTAATACCGTCGGTAAGGACTATGTCGTAGGCGACTTGCATGGTTGCTACGGTCTGCTTGAGCGGTTATTGAATGAAGTGGCGTTCGACAAGGCCTGCGACCGGTTGTTTTCGGTCGGCGATCTGATCGACCGGGGGCCCGACTCGCTGCGTTGCCTGCAATTGCTTGAGGAATCGTGGTTTTACGCAGTGCGGGGCAATCACGAGCTGATGATGCTGGATTTCTTTTCATCCTATCTGGCGACTGGGAAATTCGATCCGCTGGAGGATATCGTTGATAATGGATTTCTGGAATACGGTGGCGATTGGGTGAGCGACTATGTTGACTCTGACCGGCATTGCATGACGCAGGAATTTAATCGCGGATTGATTTTGGCGTTGCAGATGCCGCTGGTATGGGTCGTAGGAGAAGGAAGCAACCGATTCCATGTCATTCATGCCGATTTGGTCAGGCCGGATTATAAAACCGCCGATCATATTGTCTGGCTGGACAGCGATATTGACCAGTGGCTTGAGCGACAATTAATACCGCCCGAAGCTGAACGGCAACTTTACTGGAGCCGGGCACTGATGTCGAGCCAATTGGCCGAACAGGAAGTTGCCGGGACGCAAGCCGGCCTTTCTCTGACCTTTTGCGGTCATACTTATGCCGCTAAACCACGCCAGCTGCTATCCCACCTGTGCCTGGATACCGGCGCTTTCGTGTCCTGGTGGTCCAGGATGTATGGTGAAGAAGGCGACAATTCAGGCCTGACGTTGTTTAATGTGCAGGAATCGCGCTGGGTTTCGGCATCCTATACGCGGGACGCTATTTTCTGGAGTGAAGTTTCAGCGGAGTAGCCGGGCTGATTCCGGATACCGACCATGCCGGACATTGGTGTTTTTTCACAACTCGCTATATCAAGGAGACCACATGATTAAAGCATTTCAGATCCTTTTTATAATCTTGCTTGCAGCGTGCAGTCAAGTTGACTCAAGCCGTAACGCTTCGGCGGCAAAGATGCCGGTTGCAATTTCCGGCATCGATTCAAAGACCGTTCTCAATAAAGCAGGTGAATATAGCGTCAGGGTATCAGGCATGAAAAACGATGTGACCATTAAAGCCGGGAATACCGTCAGCCAGTTGCTTGTCTCCGGAGTCGATAACAACATTACCGTCGAGGAAACGGCCGTTGTTCAAAGCATCAGTCTTGCGGGCAGCAATAACAAAGTCTATGTTCCAGCCGGATTCCAGGCGAAAACCATGTATTCAGGCTCAAAAAATGCCATTATTGAAAAACAAAAGTAATATTCAATGGACTTGGCATTTGCAGGTGGCAGTTTTTTTTGTTCACACCGGCATGCCATTACTACTGGGATCACAATGAAATATAAAGGGATTATCTTTGACTTTAACGGCGTTTTGCTCTGGGACGCGCCGCTTCATATTCAGGCATGGCAGGCGATGGCCCTTCGGCTCAGGGGCGCTGAATTGAATGACGATGAATTTTCAATCCATGTACACGGCCGCACTAACGCTCACATTCTTGGCTATCTCACGGGCCATATGCTTCACGGAAAAGAACTTCTCGACCTCATCCAGGTCAAGGAATCTATGTACCGAGACTTATGCTTAAAAAATTCCGACAGGTTTGTCTTGTCTCCAGGTGCACAGGCACTGCTAGACTTCCTTGCCGCCGGAGGCATACCGCGAACAATCGCAACGGCCTCGGAAAGAACAAACCTCGATTTTTTCGTGCATCATCTTGGCCTGGCAACGTGGTTCGATCGGCAGCGGATCGTCTATGACGACGGTTTTCTTCCCGGAAAACCCGCACCCGACATGTATGCGAAGGCGGCCGCAAACATTCAAGTGTCGCCGCACGAATGTATTGTGGTCGAAGATGCCATTTCCGGATTCAAGTCCGCGCATGCCGCAAACATCGGCTACATCGTGGGCCTTGGCCCGCGTGCAACACACGGCAGGCTTCTGGCCTGCGAAGGCGTATCGACCGCAATCGAGAGCTTCGAGCAGTTTCCTCGCCAGATGCTGCTGAATGCATGACCTCGCAGCGGCGAATATGCCCGAAAACTTGGACAAGTGACTGCCTAAAAGCTGCGCTCTTGGGCAATCACCTCATTTAAAACGTTAAACAGGGAAGCAACTATGCATCTGCGACACATTGCGCTGGCTATCTTGATAATAGCCATTTGGGGATTCAATTTTGTGGTCATCAAGGTGGGCCTTAAAGAACTCCCGCCCATCCTGCTTTGCGCGGTCAGATTCTTTCTCGCCGCATTTCCGGCGGTCTTTTTTATCAGGCGTCCTGCCGTTCCTTTTTACCAGGTTATGGCCTTTGGACTGGTGATGTTCGTGTTTCAATTTGCGCTGCTGTTTTCCGGCATGTATGCCGGAACCACGGCGGGCCTGGCGTCTTTAGTGCTCCAGGTTCATGTATTCTTCACTGTCGTACTGGCCGTCGTATTTCTGGCTGAGCAGCCATCTGTCTGGCAGGTCATCGGCGCCTTGACGTCATTTTCGGGAATCGGGCTGGTCGCCGCGAATACCGGCGGCGAAATCTCGGCTTTCGGCCTGGCTTTAATCGTTGGCGCCGCCGTCTCATGGGGAGTCGGCAATCTTCTTTCCAAGAAACTGGGCAAAGTCGATATGCTGGCACTGGTGGTGTGGGGCAGTCTCGTTGCCTGGCCGCCGCTTTTACTTCTGTCTTATCTGCTGGAGCAAGGCAGCTGGAGCCCTGAGGGCTTTTCTCATCTTTCATGGTCCACCATTGGTGCAGTCGGGTATATCGTGTATCCGGCAACCCTGCTGGGTTTCGCCGTATGGAGCTGGCTGCTGAGCCATTATCCGGCCGCGATGGTGGCGCCGTTTACATTGCTGGTGCCGGTATTCGGCTTTGCGAGTTCAGCGCTGGTTCTGGGGGAGCCGATCCATCAATGGAAAATAGCCGCCGCCGTCCTGATTATCGCCGGGCTGTGCATCAATCTGACCGGCGCCCGCATCGCCATGCGTCTTCGTCCTGCTTGATCCGTTCATGAAAAATCGATGATATGCAGGCCCGGTCTCGGCAAAAAAAATGGCTTTTCTACAATATCGTTAGACTAATCAAAGGAGTTGAACATTATGCGAAAATCGATAGCTTTACTGGGTGAATACACATCGACATTTCCGCCCCATGTTTCGACCGATGCGGCCATCGAGCATACCCGGAATTTTCTGGGTATGGATATGACAGCGGAATGGATTTCAACGGAAGACATCGACCACAACCTGTTTGATCGTTATTCGGGCATATGGGTGACCCCGGGAAGTTCCTACAAGAGCATGGAGAAGACCTTATGGGCTATTCGCTATGCGAGGGAAAACAAGGTTCCCTGTTTCGGCACCTGCGGCGGGTTTCAGCATATCGTAATCGAGTACGCCCGCAACGTTTTGGATTTCAGGGAGGCGCAGCATGCCGAGTACGACCCCTACGCTTCAAGCCTTTTCATTTCCAGGCTGACCTGCTCGCTTGCTGGTCGCCGGATGCAGCTTGATTTTGTGCCGGGGTCTCAAGTGGCTGAAATTTACGGCAGTTTGTCGGCGAAAGAACAGTACTACTGCAATTTCGGGGTCAATCCGGATTACACTCATTTATTGAAGCAAGGGTCGCTGAATATCTCCGGCTCGGATGCTGAAGGTGAAGTGCGCGTCATTGAGCATCCCGATCATCCATTTTTCATTGGCACGCTGTTCGTGCCGCAGGCGCGCTCCATGCCTGAACAGCCGCATCCATTGGTTGTGGCTTTTTTAAGCTCTGTAAGGCTGTAGGCTGTTTTAGGCAAAATTATGAATTTAAACATCCGTAACGCAAGTTTTGAAGATCTAGCTCATATTCAGGCGTTAATTTCTAAATCAGCCCGAATACTTCAGGCGCAGTACTATAAAAAGTCAGAAATAGAAGCGGCGTTGGAATTGGTGCATGGCATAGAAGAACTGATTATTGCAGGCAGCTTCCTTGTGGCTGAGCATGAAAGGAAAATCATCGGTTGCGGTGGTTGGGCGTTTGATGTGTCTTATCCTCAGAAAGCAGAAATAAGGGGATTTTTTGTGCATCCTGATTTTGTCCGAAGAGGTGTTGCTGCGCTTCTCCTTAACACATGCGAGAATATATGCTTGCGTAAAGGTATTGAGACTTTATATCTGACGGCTACACTTTCTGGTGAGCTTTTTTATAAAAAGTACGGTTTTTTTGAATTTGAGAGATTCAATCAGGATTTGTCAAATGGACAGACTTTTGAATTAATCAAGATGGAAAAAGTCTTGTAGGGTACGAGACTGTGAAAGTATTCGTTTTTTGAAATTTTAACCACACTATATTGTGTATTTGATTTTGTATATAACAGCATATAGACATTAAAGAGAAAAATTCTGAATACTTTCACAGTCTCGTATGCATTGCGTACCTTTCCGGACTTGCGGTGTGCCAAGAAGCCTTGAAATGGTACGCGGTGCGAACCCTACATGAATTTCGCCTTGATTCTGGCAGGGCTGCGAGTAGGCCTAAAGCCCCAGCCCTGCCTATAGATGCCGCGCCAAGTTTGAGTTTGTGGATCAATAGTGGCCCCTGAACAGCCCCCGTCATTTCCTTACAATAAATGTTCCCGGTATCATGCCCATGTAGCAACTCCAGCTGATCGCGCCCATTTGCTGCGGCGTGAATTCGACGACTTGCAGGCCGGGTTTCAGATCAATAGTCATGTCCAGCGTCGGAACGATGATTCTTTTGTTGCAGCTGGACAGTTCCTTGACGTTGATGATCCATTTGACCGGAATACCGTAGCGCAGGTTGAATTTGTCCGGCTTATAGGCGGTTGCTTCGGCTTCCATGTAAATGACCTGATAGCCGTCTTGAAGGTGCGACCCGGCGTCGGCATGGTCATGCCTCCAGGTCATGAAGCGCTCCTGAAATGCCAGCGACGCTCTTGACAGCAACGAATTGACATCATAGCCGGAGCCCGAAATCAGGAGGCTGCGGTTGAGCATGGCCGCTCCGAGCAGCAGGATGATGACGGCCGAGATTTTCATGAACCGCTGCGTGGCGCCGCTGGAAATCATGCCGGCAAAGTAGCCGAATGCCAGCATGACGGGCAGCGTGCCCAACGCAAAGACGGCCAGCATGGTTGCGCCCGCTAAGGCGCTGCCCGTGCCGGCGGCCATGATATACACGGCCTGCAAGGGGCCGCAGGCGATCATCAGGCCGTTCAGCAAACCGATTATGAAGGGATTGGACGTGCGTTGGCGCCGCCTGACCAAGAAACGGTTAGCGAAGAAAGGCAGGCGTATGTGCAGGCGTCTTAAGCCGCTGAACGCCTCCATCATGCTCAATCCGTAAAGGATCAGGAACGTGCCCGCTATGGCAGAAACCATGCTGCGCATGCCCAAGGTAAAGGTAATGGCGCCACCGATCAGACCGAACAAGGCGCCGAAGCCGGAATAGGACAGCGTTTTTCCGAGGCCGTAAAGCAAATGGCTGAAATAATCTGGCTTGCCCGATTTTACGTCAGCTACGGTATAGCTGATGACAAAACCGCCGCACATGCCGATGCAATGGAAGCTGGTCAAAACGCCGACCAGAAACAGCAAGCCATAGTTGGCTGTTTTCCCGATGTCTTCCAGCGATAGGTCGAGCTGAACGAATTTGTTCAATTGCAGCAACAGAATAATGCCTGTGATGGCGACGATAATCTGGAAAAGGCGTTTGCCCAGGCCCGCCGGTTTATGCCGGGCGCGGTTCGAACATTCATAACCGACTGATTTGACTGCCGCGCAGACCGTCTTGAGCGATATGATGTCGTTGTCCAGATCCAGCGTCAGCGTTTCGTCAGTAAAGCTGGCCTGCGCCTTGATGACGCCGGGGAGCCCTGCAACCGCTTCAACAATATGATTTTCGCAGTCTGCGCATTGCATACCGGTGACAGGCAGTTCGTAATGTTTGGGTTTCATATTGCGATGAAGAATGTGGGTAATTAATGAATTGCATGAGCCCTGTGTCGGTTTGCCAATGCATCTGGGTGTAGTGATTTGCTGAGCACTGTCATTTACAAATGACGTTGTTGGAATACGCTTGTAACGGCTCAATCAAGATCTATGATTTTATTCCTATGGTTTTATTCCTCATCATTTTAATAGTCGTGGCAGTGTTAGTTTTTGCAGACAAACAGGCCGGTTTTGCCAGGCGCGAGAACTTTATAACCGACTATTATTTCCCCACCGGTATTGTCGGCAAGTTGATTGCGTCAGCGATATCGGCTGCGCATCGGGCCGCGCTGGGGATGCCGGCGGCTAAAAAGTTATCGCCGATCCTCTATCAATCCGATGCGTTTAATTATAATGAGCCTGAAAGTTAAAAATTTGGCAAATATCTGACCGGCAGGCTGAACAGATGAATAAAGAAGATTACATGCGCAGAGCCATTGAGCTGGCTTTGCAGGTTCCCGAGTTTCCGTTCGGCGCCGTCATCGTAAGGCGGACGACCGGCGAGATTGTCGCCGAAGGTTTCAATCAGTCGGCGCTGAATCCGGCCTGGCATGGCGAGATGGTCGCGATCAACCATTGCGCGCAGTCCCATCCATCAGCGGACTGGAGCGAATTCGATCTGTATACGACGGCGGAACCGTGCCCGATGTGCCAAAGCGCGATCGAATGGGCGGGTATCGGCACGGTTTATTACGGCACGTCCATTCCTTATCTGCAAAACCGGAACTGGTGGCAAATTGATATTCGCGCGGAGGAAATTGTTGCCCGAACACCGTTTCGGAACAGCCGCGTCGTCGGCGGGTTACTGGAGGCCGAGTGCAATGAATTGTTCGATAAGGCGCCCTGGGGCATGTTCCATAAGGCGACTTAGCGCAATTGATGGGCGCTTGTCATAAAAGAGTAATATAGGTTTTCTACAATATGAAGATTTAATAATCACTCAATTAATTATGTCCAGTTTTAAAATTCTCGTTGTTGAAGATGAAGATGCTATCAAAGGCATGTTAATGCTGGTATTGGAGCAGGCCGGTTTTACGCCGATTGTGGCCGCTGATGCGGAAGAAGCGCAGAGAGTCCTCGATGATAATTTACCGGATTTGATTCTGCTGGATTGGATGTTGCCGGGCATCAGCGGCGTTGAATGGGCCAGACGCCTGAAGAAAGACCAGACGTATCGGGAGCTGCCCATTATTCTGTTGACTGCACGCGGCGAGGAAGAAGACAAGGTCAAAGGACTGGAAATCGGCGCCGACGATTATATGACCAAGCCTTTTTCGCCAAAAGAACTGATAGCACGTGTCCGCGCCGTACTGCGCAGAAGCGGAAAAATTCAGGGCACGGCGCAAATAGAGCTGGGTGATCTGATTCTCGATACCGAACAGCACCGCCTCAGCATCGGAGACAAGCAACTGGACGTGAGCCCGACCGAGTTCCGCTTGATGCAGTTTTTCATGACCCATCCCGATAAGGTGTACAACCGCACGCAACTGCTGGATCAGGTCTGGGGGCGCAGCGTTTATATCGAGGAGCGCACGGTCGACGTGCATATCCGCCGGCTCAGGAAAATCCTCGGTGAATACGGCAGAGAGGATCTGGTTCAGACCGTGCGCGGCTTCGGCTACCGGTTCTCAGTGACAAGCTAGGTTATGAGCTTCTGGCAAAAAGAGATCGGCATTGCGCTGCTGCTGTTTTTGGCCGCGTTGGTGGCAGGCAGTTTGACAGGGCATGTTCTGTTGTTTGTATTTCTGGTGATGTTGGGGCTCTGGATCAGTCAGTTATTCCAGATCAGCCGGTTTGAAAGATGGGTAAGTACAGGCGGGCGCGGCAAATACCCCAAAGCGACCGGTATCTGGGAAGATATTTACTATCATGTCTACCGCATCAAAAAAAACGAGAAAAAACGCAAGAAGAAACTGAGCAAGATGATAGATCAGTTTCGCAAGTCCACGGAAGCCTTGCCTGATGCCGCCGTTGTTTTAGGGGCGCATGACGAAATCGAGTGGACCAATAAAGCGGCCCGAGAGGTTCTGGGACTCCAGCAGACCGATAAAGGCCAGCGCATTCCCAACCTGATCCGTTTCCCCGAGTTTATCCGCTACCTTAAATCCGGCCATTACGATGAGGCGGTCATGCTGCCTGCGCCGGTGGACCACAGCATTACATTGGCCGTGCGGATTGTTAAATATGGTGCCGGACTGCGGCTGCTGTTGGCCCAGGATGTCACGCAGCTGAAAAAAATGGAAAGAATGCGCAAGGATTTTGTTGCCAATGTCTCGCATGAACTCAGAACGCCGTTGACAGTGTTGAAAGGCTATCTGGAAACCATGCAGGACATGGATGACGGCAATTCGCCGTTACTGACGCATTCGGTTCAGCAAATGCAGGGGCAGACCGAGCGGATGCAGCATCTGGTCGATGACCTGTTGCTGCTGACGCGGCTGGAAACGCAACAGAAGAAAGTGCAGTGCGTCGACATTCCGGCTTTATTAAACCAGATCTGCAAGGAAAGCGACGCGTTGGAAACGGCTGCCGGGCGCATCGAATTATCGCTTGAAACCGATGCGCATATTGTCGGCGAAGAACAGGAATTGCGCAGCGCTTTCACCAATCTGCTGGGCAACGCCTTGAAATATTCGTCCGATGATTCGAAAGTGAAAATACGCTGGCATCGATCCGAAGACGCTCTCATGCTGGATGTCGAAGATCAGGGCGAAGGCATCGCCGCGGCCGAAATCCCGCGTATTACCGAACGCTTTTACCGGGTTGAAGTCAAGCGCAGCAAGAAAGTCAACGGCACCGGGTTGGGCCTGGCTATCGTCAAGCATGTGCTGATGCGTCATGACGCCAAGTTGGACATCGTCAGCGAACTGGGCAAGGGCAGCCGTTTCAGCTGCTGTTTCCCTGCGACACGGCTTTGCAGCTGATGCTTTCATTTACTTCTTAGCGACTCGATCAGACCTTTCAATACCTCAAATCCTTGCCGGTCGCATTTCAATTCGACAGGCAGCAATTATAAATTCGCTTATAATTGAAACGGGCCATAAATAAACAAGCGAAGCAGACGTCATTCTGCCTGTGGTTTTAACTGTTCTCATTGAAACCGTTTTCAGCTCAGGCACAATGTTTTTTCGGCAGGTTATTATGCGTTTGTTTTTGCTGGCCTTAGCAAGACTTTACAACAAAATAATAAAAAATGTAGCGGACTGCTTGCCGGGTTACCGACCAGCATCAGATGTTCTGCTATTGATTCAAGCAGTGGAGGAAGAAAATGAGCGCGTTGATTAAGAAGTTATTGAACTATCTTTTAATCGGAATTTTGGCAGTTATTCCTATTGTTATAATTTTACAAATCATCATCTTTGTAAAAGACCGGGTTGCCGATCTGTTTCAGCTGGTTTACGGTTATTCGGTCAGCTATGTTTATACGTCGCTGATTTTTGCCGTCAGCTTCATTATCCTCGTTTCCATAGGCCGTCAGATAGCCAAACAGGGGCGTCCCTGGTTTATTGCCGCTTTTGAGCATGTTATCGACAGAATTCCTTTTTTGAACACCGTTTACAGGGTTATTAAAAAAGTCATAAATATGTTTTCCTCCCATGACAAGAGCATCGCCAAAGAGGTCGTCTATGTGGAATACCCAAAAGACGGGGTTTGGGTGCCTGCTTATGTCACGAACCGGTTCAATGAAAAGTACGTGCTTTTCGTGCCTACTTCGCCGAATCCGACATCGGGATTTACCGTCATCGTCGATAAGTCAAAAATCATCAGATCCAATATGAATATTGAAGAAGCCACCAGTTTTATCGTCAGCGTTGGCGTCGATTTCGATAAAGATACGGAAGTGGGCCAGTTACCCCGGTAAGAACCAACATGGATTGATTTACCAAGTCAGCCCGAGATCAAGCGAGAAACAGAGCAGCATGCAATAGAGATATTACTAGATGAGATTAACCTGGATGAAATCAATAATTAAAATAACCGTTATGCTGTCATGGGCGGCAATTGTCGGCTGCAATGGAGAAGATCAGCCGGCCGCGGCTGCCGATAGCGAGGTGCTGAAGGCTGAGAGGGATGCGCTGGAAAAGGCCAAGGCGGTCGAGCAGACGGTTCTCGATGCGGCCGCGCAGCAGCGGCAGCAAATCGAGCAAAGTACGCAGTAAAGCAATGCCCTCATGCGGAATGGGGGGGCGGCTTACTCTCCCCATTTTGTCTGTTTTGTGTTTGATAGTTTTTGATTGACTTTGAACGTTTTGCTTGTTATGAATGAGCCTGCGTACTAGTAATAAAAAACGGCAAAAATACAATAAACACAAACAATTACATGAGGGGAGTGCAGTTATGGAATCTAATGACAGTGCCGTTGCGGGCGGCTTGCTGGTGAAATTAACCCGATTGGAAGATCAGGTGTCAACGCTTTCCAAGGAGCTGGAATCAAGTAAGAATACCATCAGTCTGCTAAAGCTGTCGCTGACCGAGCGCGATTCACGCATTTATGAATTGGAGTCAAAGCTGACAGCGGCGCAAAACACGCAACTGAAAACAACGGTTAACTGGATTGAGCGTTGCAGGCATCAAATCAAAAGCGGCGTGGACGAAAAATACATCAATCCGACTTTCGCTAAAATCCGCCAGCGCATCGAGACCATGCAGCGATTGGTCTACGAAACCAGGGATCTCGTCAACCAGAAAGTAACCGTCATTCAAGCAAATATCCACGACTATTCCGCCTTGATCAAGCAGTGGCCCGAACAAGCCAGACTGTATTTTGAACAAGGCGTTGTCGAGCCTCTCAACTCGTTGGTCAATGAAACGGTTGCATCAACCTATAGCTATTTGAAAGCCATCCGGGACATGACTGAGCAGAAAATCCTCTATCCTTGCAAAGTCATCTATGACGAAATTGTCGTCGCGGTCCTGGCGCTGCCTTCACAAAGCCAAATTATCCTTCAAGTGTGGTTGATCGACCCTGCCAGACAGCAAATGGCCGTATTGCCTGAGTTAGGCTTGAAACTTTCTGCCAGCGCCCTGGCATGGCTGGGCAAGTCGATCAATCAAATAAGAGCGTTGATTGATCGCGTAGTTGAAGCGATAGGAAACGCCATTAAAAACTCATCGTTCTGGAATGGAAATCAGCCGATACAAACGGCTTGAATAGACGGGAATTAATGGGTTTGGCTAGTACATAAAAGCCCTGTCCGGATATTCCTGACAGGGCTTTCGTTTAAGTGGAGATATCGCCGGCTATTTCACCAGACTCAGCAGAATACCGGCGGCCACGGCCGAGCCGATCACGCCGGCCACGTTCGGGCCCATGGCATGCATGAGCAGGAAGTTGTGCGGATTGCTCTCCAGGCCCAGCTTGTTGGCCACGCGCGCGGCCATCGGCACGGCCGAGACGCCGGCCGCGCCGATCAGCGGGTTGATCAAGGTCTTGCTGAACTTGTTCATCAGCTTGGCCATCAGCACGCCGGCGGCCGTGCCGATCGCGAACGCCGCCGCGCCCAGGGCCAGAATCCCTAAGGTCTCCAGCTGCAGGAACGCCTGCGCGCTCAGCTTGGAGCCGACCGACAGGCCCAAAAAGATCGTCACGATGTTGATCAGCTCGTTCTGGGCGGTCTGGCTGAGCCGGTCGACGACGCCGCAGGCGTTCATCAAATTGCCGAACGCGAACATGCCGACCAGCGGCGCCGCCGACGGCAGCAACAAGGCCGTCAAGGTGATCAGCAGCAGCGGAAAGACGATCTTTTCGGTGCGCCCGACCGTGCGCATCTGCTGCATCTCGATGCGGCGCTCGGCTTCCGTGGTCAACGCGCGCATGATCGGTGGCTGGATCAACGGCACCAGCGCCATGTACGAATAGGCCGCGACCGCGATCGCGCCGAGCAGGTCCGGCGCCAGGCGCGAGGCCACATAGATCGCGGTCGGGCCGTCGGCGCCGCCGATGATGGCGATGGCCGCCGCATCCTTCAGGCTGAATTCAAGGCCCGGCACGATGTTCAGGGCCAAGGCGCCCAATAAGGACGCGAAAATGCCGAACTGGGCCGCGGCCCCGAGCAGCAGGGTCTTCGGGTTGGCCAGCAGCGGCCCGAAATCGGTCATGGCGCCGACGCCCATGAAGATCAGCAGCGGAAACAGCCCGCTCTTGATGCCGAAATACAGGTAATAGAGCAGGCCGCCTTCGTCGTTGAGGCCGGCCGTCGGGATGTTGCTGAGGATGGCGCCGAAGCCGATCGGCAGCAGCAGCAACGGCTCGAAGCCTTTCTTGATGGCCAGAAACAGCAGCAGGAAGCCGACCAGCATCATCAGCGCCTGGCCGCCGGTCAGGTTGTACAGGCCGGTGCTGTGCCACAGTGAAAGCAGGTTTTCCATGGGTGAGGTCTCGTCTGAATAAGCAGGGAGGCCCCGCCCGAGGCGGGGCCGTTATTCTTGATTATAAGCTGATCAGTGTATCGCCGACCGTGACCGCGGCGCCTTCCTTGGTGTGCACGGCGCTGACGATGCCGCTGGCCCGCGAGCGCACTTCCGTTTCCATCTTCATGGCCTCCATGATCACCACCACGTCGCCCTCGGCCACGGCGCTGCCGGCCTGCACCAGCACTTTCAGGATCGTGCCGGCCATCGGCGCCTCGACCGAGACGCCGTTGCCGGCCACGGCCGGGGCGCTGACCGCGGTTGCGGCCGGCTGAATGTGCAGCGGCGCGCCGCCGGGGCCGACCGAGACGTTGAAATGGCGGCCGTCGACGTTGACGCTGTAAGTCTCCACGGCGGCCGCGCCCGCCGCTTTCGGGGCCGGCGTCGGGATGGGGGCTGTGGCCGGGGCGCTGCCCGGCGCCGGCTCGAACGCGCCAGGATTGCCGCGGTGGGCCAGGAATTTCCAGCCGACCTGCGCGAACAGGCCGTTGATCAGCGCGTCTTCTTCGACCTGTTCGCTGAGCTTGACGCCTTCGGCCCGGGCTTTCTCCTGCACGTCGGCGATCAGTTTGGCCATTTCCGGTTCCAACAGGTCGGCCGGCCTACAGCTGATCGGCTCACTGCCGTCCAGCACGCGCGCCTGCAGTTCGGCATTGACCGGGGCCGGAGTGGCGCCGTATTCGCCTTTCAGGACGCCGGCGGTTTCCTTGGTGATGGTCTTGTAGCGTTCGCCGGCGATGACATTCAGCACGGCCTGGGTGCCGACGATCTGCGACGTCGGCGTGACCAGCGGGATGAAGCCCAGGTCCTCGCGCACGCGCGGGATCTCGGCCAGGACCGCATCGAACTGGTCCTCGGCGCCCTGTTCCTTGAGCTGGCTTTCCATGTTCGTGAGCATGCCGCCGGGCACCTGCGACACCAGGATGCGCCCGTCGACGCCTTTCAGGCTGCCTTCGAACTGGGCGTATTTCTTGCGCACGGCGCGGAAATAGGCCGCGATCTCTTCCAGTTGGGCCAGGTCCAGGCCCGTATCGCGGTCCGTGCCCTGCAGGCTGGCGACAATGGTTTCGGTCGCGGTGTGGCCATAGGTCATGCTCATGGAGGAGATGGCCGTGTCGACGTTGTCGATGCCGGCCTCGGCCGCTTTCAGGATGGCGCCGGTGCTCAGGCCCGTTGTGGCATGGCACTGCATGTGGATCGGGATGGCGACGCTTTGCTTCAGGCGGCTGACCAGCTCGTAGGCATCATAAGGCTTGAGCAGGCCGGCCATGTCCTTGATGCAGATCGAGTGCGCGCCCAGGTCCTCGATCTGCTTGCCCAGGTCGACCCACATGTCTAAGGTATGCACGGGACTGGTCGTGTAGGAGATCGTGCCTTGGGCGTGGGCGTCGGTCTGCAGCACGGCCTGGACCGCTCTTTGAATGTTGCGCATGTCGTTCATGGCGTCGAAGATGCGGAACACGTCGATGCCGTTGATGGCGCAGCGCTCGACGAAGGTGTCGACGACGTCGTCGGCGTAATGGCGGTAGCCGAGCAGGTTCTGGCCGCGCAGCAGCATCTGCTGGCGGGTATGAGGCATGGCCGCCTTCAGTTGGCGCAGGCGCTGCCAGGGGTCTTCGCCCAGGTAGCGGATGCAGGCATCGAACGTGGCGCCGCCCCAGGTCTCCAGCGACCAGTAGCCGATCTGGTCGAGCTTGGCGCAGATCGGCAGCATGTCGTCGATGCGCAGGCGCGTGGCCAGCAGCGATTGGTGGGCGTCGCGCAGGACGACTTCGGTGATGCCTAACGGCTTAGGGTTGTTGTTTTGTGCCATGCTTTAACCTTTTGGGGTTCAATTCGCGGACCTTTGGGGTCGGTTTTAGTTGATGGGAAATCGGGCGCACGCAAGTTCCGGCCTTCTGTTAAAATTTTTGAAACTCGACATTGTATCATAGGCCTAAATAGGATAAATCGGGTTCTAAGCACGTAAATAAGGCACGATTATGGCAAAAATTGAGATTATTGAGTCTGATATCACAAAGCTGGACGTTGATGCGATCGTCAACGCCGCCAATTCCTCGCTGTTGGGCGGAGGCGGCGTCGATGGCGCCATCCACAGGGCAGCAGGACCTGAATTGCTGGCCGAATGCAGAACTCTGGGCGGCTGTGAGACGGGGCAGGCAAAAATCACCAAGGGCTATAATCTGCCCGCGCGCCATGTAATCCATACCGTAGGGCCGATCTGGTCCGATGGCAAGCATAATGAGCCGGCCCTGCTGGCCTCCTGTTACCGGGAATGCATGGCGCTGGCCAAGGTCTATCAACTTGAATCGATTGCCTTCCCGGCCATTTCCTGCGGCGTATACGGTTTTCCGCTGCCGCAGGCGGCGCAAATTGCGATCAGGACCATCAACGAATGCCTGAAAGACAATCCCTATCTGCAAAAAGTCTATTTGGTCTGCTTTGGCGATGCTGTTTTGAAAGCGTACAATGAGCAGTTTTTTCAACTGATGCATGGCTGACAACATTATGAATGAAGAACAATGGCGTGAAAAACTGACGCCCGAACAATTCAATATCTGCCGTCATAAAGCCACCGAGCCGCCTTTTACCGGTAAATATACCGACTGCAAGAAAGACGGCATCTATCATTGCGTGTGCTGCGGCAATCCCTTGTTCGACTCCGAAACCAAATACAATTCAGGCTCGGGCTGGCCGAGCTTCTGGGATGTCATCTCCGAAGACAGCGTGGCTCGCCATGCCGATTCCAGCCACGGCATGCGCCGAGTTGAAATAACCTGTAAAGCCTGCGATGCGCATCTGGGCCATGTGTTCGAAGACGGCCCGCCGCCGACCGGCCTGCGCTACTGCATCAATTCCGCAGCATTAGACTTGAAAGAACGATCATGAGCGCTCAGATACAGGTTCAAGACTTGCTGGATTTCATCGATGCCAGCCCCAGCCCCTGGCATGCTGTCAATAGCATGGTCGGCCGATTGGATGCAACCGGCTTTTCGAAGCTCGACGAAACCGAAAAATGGGCGCTGAAGCCCGGCGGGCGCTATTACGTCGTGCGCGGCGATTCGTCCATCATCGCGTTCGTGCACGGGCAAAAGCCGCTGGTTGAGACGGGTTTTAAAATCATCGGCGCCCATACCGACTCGCCGGGCCTGCGGATCAAGCCCAATGCGGCCGGCTGGGTCGATGGTCTGGTCAGGCTGGGCGTCGAAGTCTATGGCGGGCCGATATTGGCGACTTTTACCGATCGGGATTTGAGCCTGGCTGGCCGCATCGGCTATAAGGACGATCAGGGCCGGATTGCAAGCCGGCTGGTTAAATTCGATCAGGCCTTGCTGCGCTTGCCTAATCTGGCCATCCATATGAATCGCGGTGTCAACGAGGAAGGCTTGAAGCTGCACAAACAGCTGGAGTTGCCGCTGATCCTATCGGCCATCGCGCAGGAGCAGCTGCCGCAGCCGTTTTTCCTGTCGCTGCTGGCGCAGGCCGCAAACATCGAAGCCGAGCGCATCCTGTCCTGGGATCTCAATGTTTACGATACGCAGAAAGGCGTTATCTGGGGTGCGCAGCAGGAGTTTTATGCCGACAGCCAGCTCGATAATCTGGCGTCGTGTCATGCCGGTTTATCGGCCCTGCTCGATGAAGCCGTATTGCAGGCCGACAGCACGCTGGTCTGCGCCTTCTTCGATCATGAGGAAATCGGCAGCGAAAGCCATAAAGGCGCCGACGGCAGTTTCCTGCCGGATGTGCTGCAGCGCATCGCATCGAACACTGATCGGGACGATTATCAGCGAGCCCTGGCGCGCAGCTTCATGATCAGCGCCGACATGGCGCACGCCTATCAGCCCAATTTCCCGAATGCCTATGAACCTGACCATAAAGTCATCGTCAACAAGGGACCGGTTATCAAGGTCAACGCCAATCAGCGCTACAGTACCGAGAGCGTCTCCGAGGCGATGTTCGCGGGCTGGTGCGAGCAGGCCGGCGTCCCGTACCAGAAATATTCGCACCGGACCGATCTGCCCTGCGGCAGCACAATAGGCCCTATGACCTCAGCGCGGTTGGGCATTCGCACGGTCGATGTCGGCAATCCGATGTGGGCCATGCACAGCATCAGGGAGAGCGCCGGCGTATTCGACCATGACGCCATGATCCATGTCATGAAGCGCTTTTTCCTCGACAGCTGAGCGATGGATACCGAAGCCGATGCATTGCGCGATAATGCTGTCGGCTTCGGCGGCAATCTGCTGCCGTTCGACGGCGAGCTGTATCTGATCCGGCAGTTTTACCGGCCACCCGAGTCCGATCGGTTATTCACGTCATTGATGGCTGGGCTTGCATGGCGGGAGGAGAACATCTTCATTTTCGGCAAATGGGTCAAAGTGCCGCGCCTGATGTGCTGGTACGGCGATGCCGATGCGCATTACCGCTATTCGGGCGTCGATCATGCGCCGCTGCCCTGGACGGGCGAGCTGCAGGCCATCAGGGAAAAAGTGGAGCGGCAGTGCCGGCAGCGCTTCAACAGCGTTCTGGCCAATCTGTACCGCGACGGCCGCGATTCAATGGGCTGTCATGCCGATAATGAAAAGGAGTTGGGACCCAATCCGGTCATTGCCTCGTTAAGCTTCGGCGATGAGCGTTTGTTCAGGCTGCATCATAAAAAACGCAAGAAGGTCTCGCTGGATATCATGCTGGGCCATGGCGATCTGTTGCTGATGGCGGGTACGATGCAGCATCATTGGCTGCATGCATTGCCGAAAACGAAGCAAGTGAAGAAGGAGCGGATCAATCTGACGTTCCGCAGGATTATCGTCTAAAAATATGTGGGGGCGACTTTAGTCGCCCAGGTAGCAAAAGGGCGACTAAAGTCGCCCCCACAGGCTCATTACACAAGCTTTGTAGGGTACGTATCGCGTACCATTTTCAAGCCCAAAAGGTACGCAGTGCGTACCCTACTTCGAAATAACGCTATTTTATTGCCTTGAAGCCGATATCGGTGCGGTAGTAGACGTTATCCCAATGGATAGCGCGCGTTAATTCATAGGCGTTGCTCTGCGCTTCCTGAATATCGCGGCCCAGAGCGCAGGCGCACAATACGCGGCCGCCGGCCGTGACGATCTTGCCATCAACCTGTTGCGTGCCGGCATGGAACACCTTGCGGTCTTCGCTTTCTTGAGCGGGCAGGCCCGAAATCACGTCGCCTTTGCGGTAGGCATCGGGGTAGCCGCCGGCCGCCAGCACGACGCCCAATGCTGCGCGCTCGTCCCAGTCCGTCTCCACTTTGTCCAATTCCCCAGTCAATGCAGCTTCACACAGTTCTACCAGATCGCTTTTCAGGCGCATCATAATTGGCTGCGTTTCAGGATCGCCGAAGCGGCAGTTGTATTCCAGCACTTTAACGGAACCGTCATGGCCAATCATCAGGCCGGCATACAGGAATCCAGTATAAGGCTGCCCATCGGCGGCCATGCCTTTCAAAGTCGGCTCGATGACTTCGCGCATGACGCGCGCATGAATCTCGGAGGTTACGACCGGGGCTGGCGAATAAGCGCCCATGCCGCCGGTATTGGGGCCCTTGTCGCCGTCATCCCGGGCTTTGTGATCCTGGGAGGTCGCCATCGGCAGCGCGTGCTTGCCGTCGGCGATCACGATGAAGCTGGCTTCCTCGCCGGCCAGAAACTCCTCGATGACAACGCGGTGGCCGGCCTCGCCGAAGACATTGCCGGACAGCATGTCTTCAACGGCTGCATTCGCTTCCTCTACCGTCTGGGCAACGATTACGCCCTTGCCGGCGGCCAGACCGTCGGCCTTGACCACGATGGGCGCGCCTTTTTCCTGAATGTAGGCCAGCGCCTGCGCCTTATCGGTAAAAGTCTGGTACTCGGCGGTTGGAATGCGATGGCGGGCCATAAAGTCCTTACAGAACGATTTGGAGCCTTCCAGTTGCGCAGCCTTGGCCGTAGGGCCGAAGCATTTCAGGCCGGCTTCCTGAAAACGGTCGACGATGCCGGCCACGAGCGGCACTTCAGGACCGATAATGGTCAGCCCGATCGCTTCTTTTTGGGCGAAATCGAGCAGGGTGGCAATATCGTCGACGGCGATCGCTACGTTCTCAATGCCCGGTTCCAGTGCTGTGCCGGCATTGCCCGGCGCGACAAAAACTTGCTCGACTTTGGTCGACTGTTTGGCTTTCCAGGCCAGCGCGTGTTCACGGCCGCCGCTGCCGACAATCAGTATCTTCATGGTGATTCTCGTATGTTTTGTGGGGCGACTTCAGTCGCCGGTGTTCTAAAGGGCGGCTGAAGCCGCCCCCACCGTATGTCTCTTAATTAATGCCTGAAATGACGCATGCTGGTAAAAACCATGGCAATGTTGTGTTCATCGGCCGCCTCGATGACTTCACCGTCGCGCATTGAGCCGCCCGGGTGGATGATGGCGGTGATGCCGGCTTCGGCGGCCGCATCGACAGTGTCGCGGAACGGGAAGAAGGCATCGGAGGCCATGACCGAGCCGGACACGATCAGTCCTTCGTCAGCGGCCTTGATGCCGGCGATGCGGGCCGAATAGACGCGGCTCATCTGTCCTGCGCCTACGCCGATCGTGCGGCCGTTCTTGCAGTAGACGATGGCGTTGGATTTGACGAATTTGGCGACTTTCCAGGCGAACAGCAAATCAGCCAGTTCCTGTTTCGTCGGTGCGCGTTTGCTGACGATTTTCAGGTCGGCGGCAGCGATTTTGCCGAAATCCTTGTCCTGGACCAAGAGGCCTCCGGCCACGCGTTTGAAATCCAGCGCGGTTTCGTCTGCGCCGGTCAAGTTGCCGCATTCCAGGGCGCGCACGTTTTGTTTCGCAGCCAATACCGTCTGGGCATCGGCGCCGATGGATGGCGCGATGATGACTTCGACAAACTGGCGGCCGATGATTTCAGCGGCGGTTTGCTTATCGAGTTCGCGGTTAAACGCGATAATGCCGCCGTAGGCCGAGGTCGGATCGGTGGCGTAGGCCAGTTCATAGGCGGCCAACAATGTGTCGGCTTCGGCGACGCCGCAAGGGTTGGCATGCTTGACGATTACGCAAGCCGGCTTGTCGGTGAATGACTTGACGCATTCGAGCGCGGCATCGGCATCGGCAATGTTGTTGTAGGACAGCTCCTTGCCCTGCAGTTGTCTCGCTGCGGCGATGGTGCCCGAGGCCGGCGCTTTCTCGCGGTAGAAAGCGGCCTGCTGATGCGGGTTTTCGCCGTAGCGCATGGACTGGCTTTTGTAAAACTGCAGGTTCAGCGTGTCCGGAAAACGCTCGCCGCTCAGGTTGCCCAGATAGGCTGAGATGGCCGTGTCGTAGCGGGCGGTATGCTCGAAACTTTTCAGCGCCAGGTTGAAGCGGGTCTTGGCCGACAGGCTGCTGCCGGTGTTTTTCAGTTCGGCAATGATGCCGGCATAATCAGCCGGGTTGACGACAACCGCAACGTCGGCATGATTCTTGGCGGCCGCGCGGATCATGGTCGGACCGCCGATATCGATGTTTTCAATCGCGGTTTCAAAATCGCAGTCCGGCTTGGCGATGGTCTGCTCGAACGGATACAGGTTGACGACCACCATGTCGATCGGCTTGATGCCGCTCTCGGCCATGACCGCATCGTCTACGCCGCGGCGGCCCAAAATGCCACCATGCACTTTCGGGTGCAGGGTTTTGACGCGGCCGTCCATCATTTCCGGAAAGCCGGTGTAATCGGAGACTTCCGTAGCGGGAATCTGGTTGTCGGCCAGGGTTTTGGCCGTGCCGCCGGTGGACAGGATTTCTATGCCCAACTGGCTCAGTTCCCGGCAAAAATCGACGATGCCGGCTTTATCCGAAACGCTGACTAAAGCGCGGGTGATTTTTTTGTTCATGCAGACCTCTGATGCAAGAGTAGATTAGATAAATGAGGTTAGCCGGGCAGCGCGGCTTTAGGATAGTCCGTATTGGTCCAGTTTTTTGCGCAAGGTGCTGCGGCTTAGGCCCAGGGCCTTGGCGGCTTTGGTCTGGTTGTAGCCGGCATGCTCGAGCGCTGCTTCCAGTAAAGGCCGTTCGACTTCGCTGATGACCATCGCGTGCAGGCCGACAGCGTCATGGCCGTTTAATTGCGACAAATAGATCTCTACCGTTTTTTTGACGTAGGCGGACAAAGGGATAGAGGCGTTTTTTGAGCTATCCAAATCAATAATTTCAGCGCTTTTTTGAGATGCTTTCATATTATGCAGCATGATCGATAGTTATAAAGATTAAAAGCCGAATTAATCAGCGCTAATTGTTGCGATGGCACTTGAGCTTGATTGATCTTGTCTTGTATGGACGGATGTACCGTTCCGAGCTGCTTGAAGTACCAACCGATGTGTTTCCGCGCTATTCTAACACCGCTTACATTTCCGTAGAAGCCGTACAGTTGTTCCAGATGACTCAGCATTGTACTTTGTATGTCGGCAACCGTTGGTTTTTCAAGATTTTTTCCATGATCAAGAAAATAATTGATCTGGCTGAACAACCACGGGTTGCCTTGAGCGGCCCGGCCGATCATCAGGCCGTCGGCACCGGTTGAATGCAGCACGAACGCGGCCTTTTCTGGCGTATCAATATCGCCGTTGGCGATGACCGGAATGCCGACCGATTGTTTAACTTTTTTGATGGTCTCATATTCGGCCTGGCCGTTGAATTTACAGGCCCGGGTTCGCCCGTGCACGGTTAAAGCTGAAACGCCGGCGTTTTCCGCTATTTTCCCGATTTCGACCGCATTGCGGTTGAATATATCCCAACCTGTGCGGATTTTAAGCGTGACCGGCACTTCGACCGCGTCGACGACGGCGTCCAGGATTCGCTTGACTAGCGCTTCATCGCGCAGCAGGGCCGAGCCTGCCGCTACCGAGCAGACTTTTTTGGCCGGACAGCCCATATTGATGTCAATGATCTGTGCCCCGCGCTCGACGTTGATTTTTGCGGCCTCGGCCATTTGTCTGGGATCGGTGCCCAAAATCTGCACCGCGCGCAGGCCTGTATCGCCGCTATGGTCGGTTTTCAGCAAGGTTCTTTTGTGCAGTCTTAACGCCGGGTTTGAGGGGACCATTTCCGATACGGTCAGTGCGGCGCCGTGCCGGCGGCATAACTCCCTGAACGGACGATCACTGACGCCGGCCATGGGTGCGAGTATCAATTTGTTGGCAAGTTGATAAGGGCCGATTTGCATGAGGGGTGTTACATGTACGAAAAAAGGGCGCCTATCATAACCTAAAAAAGCGATTAGGTGAGCATGTCTATGAGCTTTTTTAACAAAAACTCATAGTCGGGAAGCCGATTTTATGGAAAGGGCTCGAAGAAAACCTAGGCTTCGGGCCCTTTGGGGTAAAAACTTACTTTACTGATGTTACGCACAGATGATTTCATCTTGTTTGCCGCGCCGAGCACCGCAGCTTTTAGCGGCGGTAGGCTGAGTTGATAAACCCAGCATTTCGGACGCCCATGCCAGGTTTCCGCTAAAGCTCTAGCCCAGCCTACACAAGCTGTTAAAAGCAAGTAACTCGCCTTCGGGCGCGGTAAACCCGATTAAATAAAACCGTCGCGTTAGCGATACTTTGCTAAACTGATTTGAATTCAACTTACTGCGTAACATCAGTTACTTAATGACGGAATTAATTGGCCGCTTCGTCCAAGACCGGATCTTCGTGTTTTTCCTTTTCCTTCGAGGGCACGCCTTTGGGCTTTAAATCGGCCTCATCATTCCAGATCGGGTTGTCGCGGTCTTCTTTTTCGAGTTTGCACGTATCTTCCGGATATAAATGCCAGAATGATTTATCGATCATGGCGTTTTTATAACCTTCTTTTTTCTCATGGGTGAACGGACACCACCAGTTCTCGACGATCTTGACCATATAGGCATGCCATTCGAACAGCGCCACGCTGTAAGGGCAGTACCAAGTGCAGTTCAGAATCCAGAACAGTTTGGATTGCGCCATGCTGGTTTTAAAAGTGGGGTTCATCGTGATCTGGCTTTTCAGGTCGTAGCGGTGGCTGGCGCGATCAGGAATGAAGTCGGAATAGGTTTTGATGTTTTTACCGCCGACCATGCGCAAATGATAGTAAGTCAGATAAGCGCTGATAAAGACAAACGGAAAAGTCAAAATAGGCAGATAGATTAAAATCATGCCGATGCCGCGCTGCAGAACGGGGACTTTTCTATGATTCTTGCCGATTTCAACACGGCCGGCACAGGATTCACAAGCTTTCATTTTTTTATATCCTCTTTATTATTAAGCTGGGTGGTAGTTGTTGTTGTAGGTTTTTCTTTATTGACGAGCTGGTAAAGGCTCAGGCAGCCCGCGCAGCAAAAGCGCAGTCTGCCTGTTGCCGTATTCAGTATATAGCCCGGAATTTCTACCGGTTGATCGCAAAGGGTGCAATATTCTTTAGCTTCTGGATGGCTCATACCTAAGGCCTCAGTCATTACAAACTGGAGGATACCGAACAAAAGAATGTTTTTAAATACTCCGTTTCCGGCGCGGCCGGATCGATCGGATGATCAGGCCCTTGGCCGCCGCCGGCAATAAAGACCAGGTGGCGATCGATATGGCGGCCCGATGAGCGCAGAATCTCCTGCAGATTGTCGCGGCTTAGATGATGCGAGCAGGAGGCCGAGACCAGGATGCCGTTTTTGCTCAATACCTGCAGGGCTAGGTGATTCAGTCGGCGGTAGGCTTCATAGCCTTGCTTGAAGTCTTTTTTGCGCTTGATTAGGGCCGGCGGGTCCAGCACGACGATGTCGTAAAGCTGGTTGTCCTGGCGGGCCTGTTTCAGGAATTCAAACACATCGCTACGGACGAATTGCATGCGCTCATCGACCTGATTGAGCCGGGCGTTTTCCTGGGCCAGCGCCAGCGCGCCTTCCGAAGCGTCAACGCAGGTGACCTCATTGGCGCCGGCCATGGCGGCCGGAACGCCCCAGGCGCCGGTATAGGAAAACAGATCCAGCACGCGCCGGCTTTTCGCCATACCGGCCAGTTGGGCTCGGCTGCAGCGATGGTCATAAAACCAGCCGGTTTTCTGGCCGTCCAGAATATCGACTTTAAACTGCGCGCCGTTTTCCTCGATGATCAGCCGTTCAGGCAGCTTGCCGTAGGCGATTTCCGATTCCAGGCTCAGCCCTTCCAGTTGCCGCTGGCTGTTGTCATTCTTCAGGACAATCGCTTCAGGGTTCAGCAATTCAATCAGCGCCGAAAACAAAAATTCTTTGCGCCGGTCGATGCCGGCTGTGGTGATCTGGACCGACAGAACAGCGCCGAAACGGTCGATTACTAAACCGGGCAGGCCGTCGCTTTCGCCGAAAACCAGCCGATAGTAGGGCTTGTCGAAAAGTTTTTCACGCAGAGCCAACGCCGTAGTCAAGCGTTCTTTAAAGAAATTGGCGCCGCATTTGATGGCTTTTCTGGACAACAGACGCGCGCAGATCAGCGCCTGCGGATTGATATAGGCCGTGCCCAGCGCCTTGCCGTCCTCGCTTTTGACCAGCACCAGATCACCCGGCGAGAACTGCTCGAGCGGCGAGCGCCTGGTGTCGATTTCATTGCTGAAAACCCATAAATGCCCTTTACGCAGGCGTTTGTCTTCGTTTTTCTTTAAATAAATTTCCGGGTGCGACATAACTTATATGAGTTTGAACGTATAACCGCCGACTTTGGTTGCAGGCGCGGCGATGGTAAGACTGATTTCCGTCGTCGCATCAGGGGCAATAACTGCTGTGCCATTGGCTGCGGGCAAATAATCCCGAGGATAAAAAACCCTATGCGCGAAAGGTTTTTCATTATAATCCAACAGCGTCAGTTTGATAGTCGGATATGCCTGCGGATATTCTGCCTGATTGGTAATAACGGCATGGAAGGCGTAATTGTGGTCAGGCTGCAGCGCAAACGAGCCCTGCAGCACGTTGAAGTCGTCGAGGTTTTTGTAAACAGGCAGCCGGCAGCCCAGGTGTTCGCAGATTTTCTCCAGATTGGGGCGGTAGGCCGGGTTCTGGCTGAAGGCATAGCCTTCAAAGTATACGATTTGCGCAGCCAACAGCAGCAGGCCTGCGATCAGGCCGGCATGCCAATAAGCAGCACGCCCTGCCGTTTTTACCGGCTCCCAGGGCAGAGGCTGCGGCGGTTTCTCTCCCTTGGCAATACCGGTTGGCTTTGACTCGCTGATAAATTCCAGTACATCAAACAAGCTCGAGCAATTAGTGCAGCGCATTACGCCCCGGTCGCTGCGCAGCTGCTCCAGAGTCAGTGCGTGGACTTTTTGGCAGTCAGGGCATACGGTGTACATGGCTTTCAATGTTTGATGCCTTGCAGCCGGATCCAGTCCTCCTGTTGTATCGGAGGTTCGAAGTCGATATAAGGCTGGTACGCCTGCATGACTGACTCGGCCTGTTCGTGCAGAATGCCCGACAGGACCAGCTGCCCGCCCGGTCTGACCAGGCCGGCTATCTGGCCGGCCATGTCGATGAGCGGTTTAGCCAGAATATTGGCCAGAACGACATCAGCCTGAAAAGGCGCAAACTGTTCGGGCAGATAGCTGTGGATATGATTCTGGACCTTGTTTTTCAAGGCATTGTCCTGGGTTGCCGTGATAGCCTGCGGATCGATGTCGACAGCATGCGCTTCGCTAGCACCGAGCAGGATTGCGGCAACGGCCAGTATGCCGGAGCCGCAGCCGTAATCGATGACGGTTTTGCCGGCCAAATCGTGGCTGGCCAGCCATTCCAGGCATAATGCCGTCGTCGGATGCGTGCCGGTGCCGAAGGCCAGACCGGGGTCCAGCGTCAGGCAGACTGTGCCGGGTTCGTGCTGTTCCTGGCCGGTCGGACAAACCCAGAGCTTATCGGCAAACTTCATCGGATGATAATAATCCATCCAGGCGCGTTCCCAAGGTTGATCTTCGATTTCTTCAACATGCCAGGCGCGGAGCTGTTCCTGTGGAAATTGCTGGTAGACCAAATCTTTGATCAATGCGGGATCGGCGTCGAGTTCATAGAGCGCAATGACCTGGGTGTTGCTCCATATTTTCGTTTCCCCGATCCCTGGTTCGTAAACCGGCTCGTCTTCGGCATCCATGTAGGTGACAGAAACTGCGCCGAGATCGCTGAAGAAGTCGGCAAGCCGGGGGGCGGTGTTTTCGCTTGTGATAACGGAGATTTGATGCCAGGCCATAAAAAATCGGACTTGTGTAACGAGAAAAAAACACAGGGCGGTTGGCCGCCCTGTCATTTAGCCGGACTTAATAAAGGCCCAGCTTCTTTTCCAGATAATGGATATTCTGGCCGCCGGTCTGGAAAGCGCTGTCATTCATGATTTCGTGCTGCAGCGGAATATTGGTCTTGATGCCTTCAATGATGATTTCGCTTAAAGCCGTATTCATGCGTGCGATGGCGCTTTTGCGGTCTTCACCATGCGCGATCAGCTTGCCGATCATGGAGTCATAATACGGCGGCACTTTATAACCGTTGTAAATGTGCGTTTCACACCGGATGCCGGGGCCGCCCGGCATGTGGAACTGCTCGATCGTGCCGGGGCTGGGCATGAAGGATTTCGGGTCTTCGGCATTCAAGCGGCACTCGATGGCATGCCCTTGGAGCTTGACCTGATCCTGTGTGATCGACAGTTTTTCACCGGCAGCGATGCGCAGTTGTTCCTTGACGATATCGAAGCCTGTGACCATCTCGGTGACCGGATGTTCGACCTGCACGCGCGTGTTCATTTCGATGAAATAAAACTCGCCTTTCTCATACAGGAACTCGAAGGTGCCTGCGCCCAGATAGCCGATATCGACGCAGGCTTTTGCGCAGCGCTCGCCGATGAATTTGCGCTGTTCCTCGGTAATGCCGGGGGCTGGCGCCTCTTCAACGACTTTCTGGTGGCGGCGCTGCATGGAGCAGTCGCGCTCGCCCAGGTGAATGGCATTGCCGTGCGAGTCGGCCATGACCTGGAACTCGATGTGACGAGGGTCCTCGAGAAATTTTTCCATGTACACGGTTGAATTGCCGAAGGCAGTTGCAGCTTCGGCTTTGGTCATGGCGATCGCGTTCAACAGGGCCGCTTCGGTATGTACAGTGCGCATGCCGCGGCCGCCACCGCCGCCGGCTGCCTTGATGATGACCGGATAGCCGATTTCCTGAGCCAGCTTCAGATTTTTCTTGGGATCATCGGTCAGCGGGTCGCCATTGCCGGGAACGCAGGGAATGCCAGCCTTCTGCATGGCTTTCTTGGCGGAAATCTTGTCGCCCATCAGGCGGATGGTGTCGGCATTAGGGCCGATGAAAACAAAGCCGCTCTGTTTTACTTTTTCAGAAAAATCGGCATTTTCGGCCAGAAAACCGTAGCCTGGATGAATGGCTTCGGCATCGGTCACTTCGGCAGCGCTGATGATGGCCGGGATGTTCAAGTAGCTGTCCACGGAAGCGGCAGGGCCAATGCAGACGGATTCATCGGCCAGACGCACGTGCTTTAAATTGCGGTCCGCCTCGGAATGGACGGCTACCACCTTAACGCCTAACTCTCTGCATGCGCGTAGAATGCGCAGTGCGATTTCGCCACGATTGGCGATCACTATTTTATCGAACATGAGTTTCCCACTTTTTTGTATTATTCAATGATGAATAAAGGTTGGCCATATTCGACAGGTTGGGCGTTTTCAACCAGGATTTTTGTGACGGTGCCGCTTTTATCGGCTTCGATCTGGTTCAGGATTTTCATCGCCTCAATGATGCAGAGCGTATCACCGAGCTGTACGGACTGGCCGACATCGGTAAAAGGCTTTGAGCCGGGCGAGGCGGCCCGATAAAAGGTGCCGACCATAGGCGATTTGACAACATGGCCGGTAACTTTTTCTTCAGCCGGCGCCGCGGCGGGAACTGCAGTCGGTGCCGGTGCGGCTGCAACGGCAGGTGCTGCATACGCTACCGGCGCAGGCGCGGAGGCGTAGCGGTTGATGCGAATCCATTCTTCCCCTTCTTTGATTTCCAGTTCAGCAATTTCGGATTCTTCAATGATCTCGATAAGTTTTTTTATTTTTCTAATATCCATTACTTTATAGTCTCTCGGCTAGTATTTGATGAGCGGCTGTTAAGGCCAGTTCGTACCCAGTTGCTCCCAGTCCACAGATCACGCCCTTGGCAACGTCTGAGAAATAGGAATGTCTTCTAAAAGGTTCCCGTGCGTGAACATTGGATAGATGCACTTCTATAAACGGGATCTTGGTCGCCAGCAGCGCATCGCGAATGGCGACGCTGGTATGCGTAAAGGCTGCCGGATTGATAATGATGAAATCGACATGGGTTGCATAGGCTTGATGAATCAATTCCACGATTTCATGTTCGGCATTGTTCTGATGAAAGCTAAGTTGATGCCCCAGGCCGGCCGCCGCCTCTTCAAGCGAATTCCGGATGTCGGTGAGCGTTTTGTTTCCGTAATGGCCGGGTTCTCGTACGCCCAATAAGTTCAAATTGGGGCCATTTAATACGGTGATGTTCGCCATTAAAGTATTGTTTCAGTCAGGTTAAAAGGGCATTAAGAACCGCTAATTTTGCCCAATTTGCAGGGGTTTGTCTAGGTATTCTATTTTTCGGAACAATTAGCGACAAAAAGCGTAGATTTTGCCGCCATTGCTTTCATGATCGGTTATTTTTATTCTGAAAACGGAAGCTGGAAGTTGGCATCATCTGTACGCTTTAATTTATTAACGGCGCAATAATTTTCAGCATCTGTTCGTTGGAAAACGGCCCGGGCTGCTGGTGAATAATCTGGCCTTCCCGATTGATGACTACCGTGAATGGAACCGCGCTGATGACGTTGCCCATTTGCTGTGACAGGGCGGTGGCGTCAATGTCGCCAATCAATATCGGATAGTTGACGGCGATCGACTTGAGGTAGTCGGCGACCGGTTCGCGCTCTTCTATGGCAATGCCGATAAACTGCACGCCTTTATCGCCGTATTGTTTCTGCATCCTGATGAATTCCGGGATTTCCTCGATGCAGGGCGGGCACCAGGTCGCCCAGAAATTGATGATCCGGATCTTGCCTTGCCACTCGGCGCTATGATGGATTTTGCCGGACACATCGGGAAAGCTGAAATCGGGCGCAGGCGATGCGGTCTGACTGGGCTGGACGGTGGGCAATGATAGAAAATGCCGGGCGATGATGCCGCCGCCCAAGGCAACTAGGGCGGCAATGATGATTATAAAGACGGGTCTCATTATTTAATCCGTGTCAGTGTCTTAAGAAAAGTCTCGGCATCCTGATAACCGATGACGCGCAGTGAAGCGTGTTCCTGACCGTCAGCGCCGAAAAAAAGCACGCCGGGCGGCCCTATCAGGTTGAATTTCGTCAGCAGCGCCTTGTCGTCCTCCGAGTTTTGGGTGACATCGGCCTGCAACAGCACAAAATTGGCCAGCGCCTGTTTCACCTTCGAATCGGTGAAGGTGTAGGCCTCCATTTCCTTGCATGAGGTGCACCAGTCGGCGTAAAAATCCAGCATGACCGGTTGATTGCTGGCCTGGGCCTGCCGGATTCTGGCTTCCAGCTCCGTGACCGAGGCCACGCGTTCAAAGGCAATGCCCTCTTGGTTAGCCGCTTGCAATGTGTTCATGCCCAGGCCGTGCAACGGCTGCAGTGGATTGGTGTTGCCGATGCTGAAACCTATCAGAACCAGCACGCCATAGGAGAGCATGATCAGACCGACCCCCTTCCATAGCTTGCGCCAGCCGCTGGCCAGTTCGGGCAATGGGTCGATAGCGCTCAAATAAATGGCCGGGATGATCAGGAGCATGGCCCAGAGCAGCATGGTGACCGGCGCCGGCAAAATGCGCTCCAGCATCCAGACCGCAACCGCCAGCATGATGACGCCGAACACGGCTTTGGTGGAATTCAGCCAATCGCCGGCTTTCGGCAGCAGCTTGCCGGCCGAGGCGCCCAGCAGCAGCAGCGGCATGCCCATGCCCAGGCCCATGGCGAACAAGGCGCTGCCGCCCAGCACGGCGTCGCCGGTCTGGCCGATATAGATCAACGCGCCGGCTAACGGCGCGGCCACGCAGGGACCCACGACCAGCGACGACAGCGAGCCCATGATGGCCGCGCCCCAGAGTGAGCCGTCGCGGTGCCGCTCGCTGGAGTTGTGCAGCTTGACCTGTAAAGATTTCGGCAGTTCAAGGTGGTAAAAGTCGAACATCGACAGGGACAGCAGTACGAACACGGCGCTGAACAAAGCAATGATCCACGGCTGCTGGAAGGTTGCCTGTAAATTGCTGCCGAACAGCGCCGCCAGAACGCCGAATACCGTATACGTCGCGGCCGAGGCGATAACGTAACTGAGCGACAGCAGGAACGCCCGCGTCGTCGTGATGCGGTGGCCGTGGCCCACGATAATGCCCGACAGTATCGGAATCATCGGGAACACGCAGGGCGTGAACGCCAGTAGCAGGCCGAAGCCGAAAAAACTCAGCAGCGTCATCGACAAGGTATCCCGGCGCAGCGATTGCACGATGCGATCCTGTTCGGAAAGCACAGGCGCCGCAGCGGAATAATTGGCCGGCGGGGCGCTCTTGACGAGGGCGGCATCTTGCAGCGATACGGGCAGGTCAAGGCTGATTTCCTGATTCATGGGCGGATAGCAAACGCCGCGGTCTGCGCATCCTTGAAACTTCGCCCGCAGGGTAATGCCGTGGGCCGACGGGTTTGAGCGGATCAAGGGCAGGTCAAAGCCGAGTTCGTTATGGAATATTTCCACCTGGCCGAAAGCCTCATCGTACTCAGGCGTGCCCCTGGGGATGTCATAGGTGCCCAGCTGGGCGCCGGCTGCGTCGATCAGCTCAAGCTGGATTTTTTCGCGGTAAAGGTAATAGCCGTCCGCGATCCGCCAATCGACACGCAGTGTCTGGGCGTCTTTTACCGAAGCCAGAAACTGGAAGGCCTGCTCGGGCGGCAGTAATTCATCCTGAAACAGATTCTGTGCGATGTTGGGGTTGCTTTTGACCAGCTGCTGCATCGGATTGACCTGAACTGCGGGCGCTGCCGCGGGCAATTCGATGTCCAGTATGGATTTCTGCGGCGGATAGCAAACGCCCTTATCCGAGCAGCCCTGATATTGCACTTGCAGTTGAAGGGATGTGGCGCCGTTGGATACGGTCAAGGGCACCGGGATGTTCACGGCGTGCCGATAAATGACCATCTCGCCGAAAAACTCGTCATGTTTGGTTTCGCCATCCGGCAAGGTTGGCGCTGTTGCCTGGATGGCTTCGGTCTTGGATTCGAAACGCATCTTGTCGCGGTACAGGTAGTAACCTTCTGCGATCTGCCACGAAACTTCAACCTGATCGGCAGAGGTTGCCTTGCCGGATAGCTTGAAGGCCTGCTCGGGCGGCAAAAGCTCGTCATTCCCCAGAGCCAGAACGGGCAGGTTGGCCAGCGATAAAAAGCAGAAAAAAATTAGCTTGAAGATAGGCATGAGTCAATCCAATTCAGGTATTCAGGTAAACCGGCTTCGACAGGGACGGCTATGATTTCGGGGATTTCATAGGGATGGTTGTCGCGTATCGCCTTTTCCAGCGATGGATAATGATCCTTGCGCGACTTAATCAGCAGCAGATGTTCCTGCGCTGACTCAACCTGTCCCTGCCAGGTATAAACAGACAAAATGCCGGGCAAAATGTTCACGCAAGCGGCTAGCTGGTTCGTTACCAGCAGGCGGGCGATTTTTTCGGCCGTGTCTTTGTCAGGGCACGTGCAGAGCATTATTTGATGGCAAGTCGGCATATCGGCGAGTGGCGCTACTGAAGTCGGGATATTGGTCTAATAATTAAAGTATGTATTGTATACGTGGAACCTATCAAGAGGATTTTTGCCGCCATAAAGTCAGCCCTGCTTTTAGCCATCGAAATTATCATCAGAAGGAGCCGGTGCATACGGGCTGTCCTTCGCCGACCGGCGAACGGCGCATTGATTGACGGCATGTCGAGATTATCCTAGAAATTAAGCGGCATTGCCCTTATATTGTAAGGTCAATGATTGTATTTCAAGAGTGTTTAGATGAAAGTTTTCCAAATTGCATTGCTGTTTTTAGTGGTCGTTCCATTTGTAGAAATTTATCTGCTACTGCAGGTGGGCGGCATCATCGGCGCCGTCCCCACCATTTTTCTTGTGGTGCTGACGGCCGTATTGGGGGCCTGGCTGCTGAAGCAGCAGGGCCTGGCGACACTGCAACGGTTTCAGGCCAGTCTGGCGCAAGGCACGCTTCCGGCCTATGAGATGATCGAAGGCCCGATACTGCTGGTTGGCGGCGCTTTATTGCTGACGCCGGGCTTTATCACCGATATCATGGGTTTTGCCTGCCTGATCCCACAGCTGCGCCGGAAAATAGCGCAATATGTGATTGAAAATCATCTGATCCAGGCCGGCGAGCCTTTTCAGCCGGCCAGACCTGCCGAGAAAGACGCGCTGGAGGGTGAATATCACAAGGAAGACTAAGAGGTCGTGGTCTTGATCATTCTATGAATGCGCCTGATAGCTAAGATAACGGCGACCATGATGAACGGCAGGGACAAACCGACAGTAAGCTCGGGATTGATCGGCCAGCCTGCGGCATAAACAGCTTTAGCGATGAGGCCGACCAGGCCGGCGCTGTAATAGGTAATGGCGACGACGGAAATGCCTTCAACCGTCTCCTGCAGGCGCAACTGCATTTTCGCGCGCAAATCCATCGAAGCCAGCAAATCCTGGTTCTGTCGCTCAATCATGATGTCCACGCGCGTACGCAACAGTTGCCCGGCATTGCTGACCCTTTCCGATATTGACGTAAAGCGGTTCGCGGTCGACTGGCAGGTCTTGATGGCCGGCTCCATGCGCCGTCTTATGAACTCGCCCAGGGTCTGGATGCCCTGGATTCTGATTTCGCGCAAATCATCAAGGCGCTGTTCCACAAGCTGATAATAGGCATTGGCCGCGCCGAACCGGAAGTGGCTGCTCGATATGTGGTTTTCGACTTCGGCCGCCAAGTGCGTCAGTTCATCCAGCAGTTCCGCGTCATTGCTGTCCGGCTGCGCCATGGCGTTTGTGATCGTGTACAGCTGCCGGTCGGCTTTCTTCAGCTCCGGCGCAAGCCGGCGCGCTATCGGAAACGCCAATAAGGCCATCACGCGATACACTTCAATTTCAAACAACCGTTGCAACAGGCGGCCGGCCTGTTCGGTTCTGAGATAATTATCGATGATCAGGAAACGGCTGAAGCCGTCCACATGGATGCGAAAGTCGGTAAACGCGAAAGCGGCACCTCCCGTGACTTCAGAGCCGACTACAGGATTGCCGTCAAAGTATGAGGCCACAATATGCAGGTCGGGTTCCTGATAGGCCTCTTCGTTTGGTTTGGTTATGATGGCTGCATGCGCCGCCACCATAACTTTGCCGGGCAGCAGGGCCAGCCAGTCGACCGGCACTTTCGTCAAGGCCGGTTCTGAAAACGGATCCTCTGGGTTGTCCTGCACATAAAACGTATAGGTGCTGAATTCACCGTGCTGCCCCCAGCGAATCTGGAACGTGTCGAACGCCGCGCTGAAATGGTCGGCGTCCTGTTTCGGCGGCGTGACGCCAAAACGCTCGCATAGCATAGCCAGGTGCTGGCGTTCCTGTATTTTCTCGGCAGTGGATAATAGCAGCGCCAGATGACTGGCCCTGACCGGTAGATCCAGAACCAGCGAGGCCCGGGCATGGACTTCATTATGCAGAATGAAGCGTTGCGGATGATTTTCAGGAATAGGGAATAAAGTAGCCACTTGATTCTAGTCTCTCATCAAATACGTCCATACGATAGCAGGACATAGAGCGGGCGTTGGCTTTTTGATGGGTTTTAGAGATATCCCTGGCCGCTTCACGGCCTGTGGGCCGGAAATAACCGGATAACCCTATAGACCGCGATAGATTTGGCGGTCATAATGGCGTGATTACTGCGTTTGTTTTTGAACTATGACTGATGATCGTGATCAGAGCACCAGCATTGGCAACTACGTCCTTGTAGTCAGGCGATTGGATTAGCCGGCTGTGGCGTCAGGGGTGTTGCTGCCGGTATCGCGGGTATTTTTATGAAAGCCCGAATAGGCAGGGCACCAGCCTGAGTAGCCGGTGGCAACCAGCACCAAGCCCAGGACCAATAAAATGATTTTGGCCGTGAAAATTGAGATGAAAAGTAAGACGGCGCCGGCCGCCATGCGGTAGTTTTTTTCCTTGTCGCCAATATTATATTCAAACTTAATCATGCGTTTATAATCGAAGCTCATCTTGAAAACCTTCTTTGTGATAGTAATTATTTGTAACAAGGCAATGGTTTTGCCCGTCTGACGAAATCCGAAACAATATACACAGCTCCAAAAAATGTGCAAGCGATAACACATGGATATTACCAGAATTATAGATCCTCTAAATGATGCCCAGCGCCAGGCTGTTTCGGCACCTTCCCAATCCATGCTGGTGCTGGCCGGCGCCGGCAGCGGCAAGACCCGGGTTCTGGTACACCGCATCGCCTGGCAGATTCAGGTCGAAGGCCTGTCGCCGCACAGCATTCTGGCCGTCACGTTCACGAACAAGGCCGCCCGGGAGATGCGCGGCCGTATCGAGGATCTGCTGGGTATATCGACGCACAGCATGTGGATAGGCACTTTTCACGGCCTTGCGCACAGGCTGTTAAGGCGGCACGCGCAACAGGCCAGACTGCCGGAGACGTTTCAGGTCATGGATTCGTCCGATCAGTTAAGGCTCATCAAGCGCCTTCTGGCGACATTGAATCTCGACGAGAAGAAATGGCCGCCGAAGCAGATACAGTGGTATATCAACGCGCAGAAAGACGAAGGCATCAGGGCGCGTCACATCCTCGAGACCGGCGACCTGTATCAGCGCCAGATGCTGATCATCTACCGCGCCTATGAGGAGATCTGCGAGCGCTCAGGCCTGGTAGACTTTGCCGAGCTGCTGCTGCGCGCGCATGAGCTGCTACGCGACAACGAGGACGTGCTGGAGTTTTACCAGCAGCGGTTCAGGCAGGTGCATGTCGACGAGTTTCAGGACACCAACACGATCCAGTATGCCTGGCTGAGACTGTTGACCCAGGATAAGGACAACCTGTTCGTGGTCGGCGACGACGACCAGTCCATTTACGGCTGGCGCGGCGCCAAGATCGAAAATATCTACAATTTCCAGAAACACCATCCGAACCATCAGGTCATCAAGCTGGAACAGAACTACCGCTCGACCGGCCATATCCTGAAAGCGGCCAATAAGGTCATCGCCAATAACGACGGCCGTATGGGCAAGGAACTGTGGACCGATACCGGCGACGGCGACCTGATTTCGCTGTATGCGGCCTTCAATGAGCAGGACGAGGCTTATTTCGTCGTCGAGCGCATCAGGGCCTGGATCAATGAGGGCGGTGCGCGCAGCGATGTAGCTATCCTTTACCGTTCCAACGCCCAATCCCGCCAGTTTGAGGAGCGCTTGATGGCGACCGGCACGCCGTACCGCGTCTATGGCGGCTTGCGGTTCTTCGACCGGGCCGAAATCAAGAACGCGCTGGCCTATCTGCGCCTGACCTCGAACCGGCATGATGATGCGTCGTTCGAGCGCGTCATCAACACGCCAACACGCGGCATAGGTCCCAAAACGCTGGACGATCTGCGCAGTCTCGCGCGCAATCAGCGCATTTCCCTGTGGGCCGCGGCCGAGGAAATGCTCAGGCCGGGGCGGTTGTCCGCGCGTGCGGCCAATGCCCTAGCCGGATTCATGCAGTTGATCGAACAGATGGCGACGCAGGGCGAGGGCCTGGAGCTGTTTGAGAAAGTCAAGCTGGTGATTGAAAAAAGCGGCCTGATCATGCTGTATCAGAACGATAAGGCCGACAAAGGCGAAGAAAAGGTCGAAAACCTCGAGGAGCTGGTCAACGCGGCGCGCCTGTTCGATTTTGATGCCGGCAATGAGGAAAACCTCGGCGAGCTGGACATGTTCCTGGCGCATGCGGCGCTGGAAGCCGGCGAAATGCAGGCCGATGATTTTGAGGACTGCGTGCAGCTGATGACCCTGCATTCGGCCAAGGGACTGGAGTTCAAACTGGTGTTTCTGGTCGGCATGGAAGAAGGGCTGTTTCCGTCCCTGCAATCGGTCGACGATGCCGGCCGCCTGGAAGAGGAACGCCGGCTTTGCTATGTGGGCATGACGCGCGCCATGAAGCAGCTTTATCTGACTTATGCCGAATCGCGGCGCTTGTACGGCCGTGAATCGTACCCGAGGCCGTCGCGTTTTCTGCGCGAGATTCCGCCCGAGTTCATTCAGGAAGTCAGAATGCGCGCCAATGTCAGCCGTCCGGTAACGGCAGCGGCTCAGCCCAAGGCGTCGGCGCCGATCGTGGAAGGCAAATACAAGCTGGGGCAGCGCGTCAGCCATGAAAAATTCGGCGAAGGCGTGGTGCTGCAAATGGAAGGTGAGGGCGCGCATGAGCGCGTGCAGATCAATTTCAGAGCGGTCGGCATCAAATGGCTGATGCTGGCTTATGCCAAGCTGGAGGCTTTGTAGGGTATGCAACGCATATCTTTCAAAATTTGCCCGTTCGTATGAGTTTAAAAAGGTACGCAGTGCGTACCCTACGATGTTGCAGGCTTCCGTAGGAGCGGCCCAATCGAGTCGCTCCTACGGTTTAGCATTTATAGAGAATTGATAGAGTTTAATTCCTGGAAGGCCTGCTGCAGGCGCGCCACCATGCTCAGTTGGGCGGCGCGGATCCATACGCGCGGGTCGTAGTATTTCTTGTTGGGCTTGTCGTCGCCGTCCGGATTGCCGATCTGGCCTTGCAGATAGCCCTCGTTGCTGCGGTAGAATTCCCGGACGCCGCTCCAGTAAGCCCATTGCGTGTCCGTATCGATGTTCATCTTGATCACGCCATAGCTGATCGATTCCTTGATTTCTTCAGCGGATGAGCCTGAACCGCCGTGGAACACGAAGTTCAAGGTGTTGTGCGGCACGCCGAATTTTTCCGAGACGTATTTTTGCGAATTATCCAGAATCTTCGGCGTCAGTTTGACGTTGCCGGGCTTGTAAACGCCGTGCACGTTGCCGAACGAGGCTGCGATGGTAAAATTCGGGCTGATTTTGATCAGCTCTTCATAGGCATAGGCCACATCTTCAGGCTGCGTGTACAGTGCCGAATGATCCATGTCGGTGTTGTCGACGCCGTCTTCCTCGCCGCCGGTGCAGCCCAGCTCGATTTCGAGCGTCATGCCCATCTTGGCCATGCGGGTCAGGTAACGGGCGCTGATTTCGATGTTTTCTTTCAGACTTTCTTCGGACAGGTCCAGCATGTGGGAGCTGAACAGCGGCTTGCCGGTTGCGGCAAAATGCTTTTCGCCGGCATCGAGCAGGCCGTCGATCCACGGCAGCAGTTTCTTGGCGGCATGGTCGGTATGCAGAATGACCGGCACGCCGTAGTATTCGGCAACCGTATGCACATGTTGGGCGCCGGAAATCGCACCCAGGATGTGGGATTGCTGGCCTTCCAGCTTGAGGCCTTTGCCGGCCACGAACTGGGCGCCGCCATTCGAGAACTGGATGATGACGGGCGATTTGGCCTGTGCCGCCGCTTCCAGCACCGCATTGATCGAGTCAGTGCTGATGACGTTGACGGCCGGCAGCGCGAAGTTGTTTTCCTTGGCAATCGCGAAGATTTTCTGGACATCGGCGCCGGTCACAACGCCGGGTTTCACTGCGTCTAAGATTTTCTGTGACATATCTTGATCCTGGTTTGGATTGTTATTGTGTTCCTACGCGGATGCGTGAGGATGATGGAGCCGTTTACGCTCACGATTCTGCAATGTATATAAACAAAATATTGCCCGGCTTACAAATGATTCTGCAGTTACGAATGGGGATTTCCTCAGAAAAAATACGGAGATTAAGACCATTGAGGGTTAAAGCTGGGGTATTATAATGAAAAGTGAGAAAATTCGGCTAAATGCATAAGGTTTAGGAGTAGTCTGTGAACGTAACGCTTAGGCAACTGAAAGTGTTTGAAATGGTGGCTCGGCACTTGAGCTTCACGCGCGCGGCGGAGGAGCTTTTCCTGACGCAGCCGGCGGTATCGATGCAGATCAAACAGTTTGAAGATGCGGCGGGCTTGGCTTTGTTCGAGCGGCTGGGGCGCAAGATCTATTTGACCGAAGCCGGCGAGGAGATGTACCGCCTGAGCAGGGATATCATCGCCAAGATGTCCGAGGCCGATCTGATTCTGGATGAAATCAAGGGCTCGGAAGGCGGCCGCCTGCTGGTTTCGGTCGCCAGTACGGTACAGTATTTTGCGATCCGCCTGCTGGCAGGTTTCTGCAAGCAGTATCCTAAAGTCAATGTCAATCTGAAAGTGACCAACCATAAGGGCCTGATTCAGCTGCTGGAAAATAATGAGACGGACATCGTGCTGATGGGTAAGCCGCCGGAAGGGCTGGATCTGGTGTCCGAGCCGTTGTTGGAAAATCCGCTGGTCGTGATTGCGCCGCCCAATCACCACTTAAAAGATAAAAAAGGCATTTCGCTGGCCGAGTTGAGAAACGAGACTTTTTTGATGCGCGAACAAGGTTCCGGCACCCGAACCTCAACGGAGCGGTTCTTTGCCGAAAACGGCATGAAGATTTCGGCCAATATGGAGCTGAACAATAACGGCGCCATCAAGCTCGGCGTAGAGGAAGGCCTGGGGTTGGGCGTTGTGTCTCAGCATACGATCGACAGCGAAGTCAGGGCAGGGCGATTGATCATTCTGGACGTGCAGTTCTTTCCGCTGGTCAGAACCTGGTACATGGTGCGCCGCGAAGGCAAGCGGTTGTCGGCCGTCGGCACGGCCTTTGAAAATTTCGTGCGCCAGGAAAAATTCCGTTTTGTAAGGCTTCCTTAGGGCCGATATTTGTGCCCGGGCTTTCCGGGCACAAAGCTGTCTTACGGGACCAGGCCCTGTCCGACCGTAACGACTTTCAAGGCGTTGGTGCCACCTTGCACGCCGATCAGATCGCCTTTGGTAATGATGAACTTGTCGCCATCCTTGACGTTCAGGTATTTTCTCAATTGATCGACGATCTTGCGGTTTACCTCGGCATGATCCTGCGCTTCATGCGTGAAATAAACCGGAAAAACTCCACGGTACAGCGTTACCCGGCCCAGGGTTTTCTGGTAGCTGCTGAAGGCGAAAATAGGAATGCCCGAGCTGATCCTGGACATCCACAATGCCGTAGAGCCGGATTCCGTCAAGGCGGCGATGCCGGAGATCTTGGTATGATTGGCCATATACATGGCGGACATGGCGATCGCCTCATCGACGCGCTCAAACTGGATATTGACCCGGTGATCGGAGACACGGACGACGGGCTGTTTCTCCGCCTCTATGCAGATGCGATGCATCGCTTCGACGGCTTTGACCGGATATTTTCCGGAGGCGGTTTCGGCCGACAGCATGATCGCATCGGTGCCGTCATAAACGGCGTTGGCCACATCAAAGACTTCGGCGCGTGTCGGAATCGGATTTTCTATCATCGACTCCATCATCTGGGTAGCCGTAATCGCGACGCGGTTCAGTTCACGCGTGCGCTTGATCATGTGTTTTTGTACGGCGGGCAGGTTGGCATCGCCTATTTCGACGCCGAGATCGCCGCGGGCCACCATGATGGCATCGGAAGCCAGAATGATGGCATCGACTCCCTTCAGCGCTTCGGCGCGTTCGACCTTGGCTACGATGCCGGCTTCGCTGCCGGCTTCGCGCAACAAGCGGCGAGCTTCGTGCAGATCATCGGCCGAGCGCGGGAACGAGATGGCGACATAGTCGGCACCTATCTCGGCAATCGTTTTGATGTCTTCCTTGTCCTTGTCCGTCAAGGCCGCCGCCGAAAGCCCGCCGCCCTGCAGGTTGATGCCTTTGTTGTTGGACAGCACGCCGCCGACGACCACGGTGCAGTTGACGCGCATGTTTTCGACGTTGACCACATCCAGCACAATGCGCCCGTCATCGAGCAGCAACCGGCTGCCAGGCTTAACTTCCCGGGCCAGCGGTTCATAAGTAATGCCGACCTGGGCATGATCGCCCTCATTTTCATCCAGATTGATGTCCAGCGCGAAATTCTGGCCTTCATTCAGGAATACGCTGCGGTTTTTAAAGCGGGCGATGCGGATTTTCGGGCCCTGAAGATCAGCCAGAATGCCTACGAGCCTGCCGGTTCTCTGGCTGAGTTCGCGTACGGCATTGGCCCGGTTGATATGATCCTGAGCCGAGCCGTGCGAGAAGTTCAGGCGCACGACATCGACGCCGGCATGAAACAAGCCTTCCAGAACGCCGGGTTGATCGGTTGCAGGCCCGAGTGTGGCTAAAATCTTGGTTCGTCTCAGCATTTGTTTATTTTGCATTGAATAAAGCAATGGAAGTATCCAGCATGCGGTTTGAGAAGCCCCATTCGTTGTCGTACCAGGACAGAACTTTGACAAAGTTGCCGTTCATGACCTTGGTTGAGGGTGCTTCATAAATCGAGGAAGCCGGGTTGTGGTTGAAATCGATCGACACTAATGGTTTGGTGTTGATTTCCAGAATGCCTTTCAAAGGACCGGCCGCAGCAGCTTTCAAAATGTCGTCGATTTCTTCTCTGCTGGTGTTTCTGGATGCCTGGAAAGTCAGGTCCACTACCGATACGTTAATGGTCGGCACGCGCATGGCGAAGCCGTCCAGTTTGCCGGCCAGTTCAGGCAGAACCAATCCTACGGCCGCGGCGGCGCCGGTTTTGGTAGGAATCATCGATTGCGTGGCAGAGCGGGCGCGGCGCAGGTCGCTGTGATAAACGTCGGTCAGAACCTGGTCATTGGTATAGGAATGGATTGTGGTCATCAAGCCGCTTTGGATGCCTAACGCATCATGCAAAGGCTTGACCAGCGGTGCCAAGCAGTTGGTGGTGCAGGAAGCGTTGGAAATGACGGTATCCGATGCTTTCAGCACATTATGGTTGACGCCGTAAACGACCGTGGCGTCGACGTCATTGCCGCCGGGCGCTGAAATAATGACTTTTTTGGCGCCGGCATTGATATGGGCCGAGGCTTTGGCTTTGCTGGTGAACAAGCCGGTGCATTCGTGTACGACGTCAATGCCCAGATCGCCCCACGGCAGTTTTGACGGATCCCGTTCCGAAAATACTCTGATTTTGTCGCCGTTGATGACGATATAGTCGCCATCGACGCTGACTTCAAATGGAAATTTTCCATGCACCGAGTCGTATTGAGTCAGGTGCGCGTTGGTTTCGCTGTCGCCCAGATCATTGATTGCAACAATCTGAATTTCATTGGTACGGCCTGATTCATATAAGGCGCGTACGACATTCCGGCCGATACGACCATAACCATTGATTGCGACTTTAATTGGCATAGAATTTCTCCATATAGATAGTTTGAAAAGCTAATTGAAACGGATATGCCGAAGCCCCGTAGTTTCAGCGACTATACCAAAAGCCTAGGCGCTTAGTCCATTGATGCCGGTTTTAGGGGGCGGCATAAGATGTCTGGTATTCTTGTTTATGATCACTATGACAATAAAATCAGCCATTTAGGATTAGGTTAAAAAATAGCTTTCTGATTTGCCGATGAAATCAGCACTTATGTAACCTCAGTTCGGGATAAGAAAAGTAGGCAGATTTTTGAAAAACAAGAAAAATATAGACTCCGACCTCCATTTTTTTCCTCAAAAACCTGCCCACCATGAAATTAACACAATTGTTCTGCGATGTAGATGATTTTTGCCGGACTTTTATTCCAGTCTGGCAAGAAAAACAGTTGACGAACGGCGACCGGAAGCGTAACCGCGCACATCGCATGAGTTATAGCGAAATGATCACGCTGTTAGTGTCTTACCATCAGTCAGGCTACCGAACCTTCAAGTGGTTTTATCTCAATCATGTTCGGAAATATTGGCGATCAGCGTTTCCTAGCCTGTTGAGTTACAACCGGTTTATCGAGCTTCTGCCGACTACCATCATGCCTTTGACGGCGTTCATGAACAGCCGTTGCGGTACCTCGCAAGGCATTGCTTTTATTGATTCTACGCCCCTGAAAGTCTGCAAGAATATCCGTATTCCCCGGCACAAAACCTTCGTCAAGGAAGCGGGGCGCGGCAAGTCATCGACGGGCTGGTTTTATGGCTTTAAACTGCACCTGGTCGTCAATGACCAGGGCGAAATCCTGTCATTTTGTATCACCGCCGGCAATGTCGATGATAGAAAACCGGTACCCAAATTGGTGCAATCATTGACCGGCAAGCTGTTCGGCGACCGAGGCTATATTTCGAAGCCATTAGCTCAACTGTTGGCCGGCGAGAATATTAAACTGATTACCACCTTGAAAAAGAACATGAAAGCTCAGGCCATGGATGCCTTTGATAAACTACTGCTGCGCAAGCGCAGCATTATCGAAACCATCAATGACCAGCTCAAGAATATTGGCGATCTCGAGCATTCGCGGCATCGTTCGTTGACCCATTACATGTCCAATATCATTGCGAGTTTAGTCGCTTATTCCTATCAGGATAAAAAGCCGGCTCTTCAATTACGTGAGGCTGATTTACTACCTCTTTTACAGAATGCTTAAACCGAACTCAGGTTATGTAGGGGCGAATTTATTTATGCCCTTTAGGGTACTTGTGCCCCTTGCGGGTATTCGCTCTGGGCGACTTCCAACAGTAGGCACTTCGCTTAAAGCGCCTACTGTTGGTAGGCGAAGTCGCCCCCACATCTGTCGCCCGTCAAAATTCAGGGAAGTTATTTCTCGCCCCCACCCTTAATCTGGCTCCCATGATTTGTTTTTAATTCAGATAATGAATGGGGTGAAATTGTTCCAGGCCATCAGCATGAAATGCGGAAATTGGCTGATCAATACCGATGATGGCAAGCATTCAGTGAAATTCACTGTTAGTGAGAGATGAAACAGGTCTAAATCAGCCCTGTATTGAGACTGATACTAAGGTGCAAAGCGTATAAGGACTTTGCACCTTGAGACAGACGTTATTGTGCCGCCAGCATGCTTTGCCGCGCGGTCTGAATAGCTTGTTTGACCGTTTCAGGCGCTGTGCCGCCGATATGCTTGCGGGCCGCGACCGAGCCTTCCAGCGTCAGCACCTCAAACACATCGTCTGCAATCGCCGTTGAAAACTGCTGCAGTTCCGCCAGTGAAAGCTCAGACAGATCGCGGTTGCTGTTAAGGCCCAGGCGTACAGCCTGTCCCACTACTTCATGCGCATCGCGGAAAGCCATGCCCTTGCGTACCAGATAATCAGCCAGGTCGGTGGCCGTGGCAAAGCCGCGTTTGGCCGAATCGTACATGTTCTGCCGTTTGGCGATGATATGCGGCACCATGTCGGCAAAGGCGCGCAGGCAGTTGATCAAGGTATCGACCGTATCAAACAGCGGTTCCTTGTCTTCCTGGTTGTCCTTGTTGTAAGCCAGCGGCTGGCTCTTCATCAGCATTAGCAGCGACATCAGATGGCCGGTGACACGGCCGGATTTGCCTCGCACCAGTTCGGGCACATCCGGGTTTTTCTTTTGCGGCATGATCGACGAGCCGGTGCAGAATGCATCGGGAATATCGATGAAGTTGAACTGCGCGCTGGACCACAGGATCATTTCTTCGGAAAAACGCGACAAATGCATCATGATCAGGCTGCCGGCGGCCGTGAATTCGATGGCGAAATCGCGGTCGCTGACCGAATCGAGCGAGTTGGCCGACGGACGGCTGAAGCCGAGCAGGTCGGACGTCATCTGCCGGTCGATTGGGTAACTGGTGCCGGCCAATGCGGCAGCGCCCAGGGGCATAATGTTGAGGCGTTTCTTGCAGTCCTGCAGCCTTTCGTAGTCGCGGCTCAGCATTTCAAACCAGGCCATCAGGTGGTGGCCGAACGTGACCGGCTGGGCAACCTGCAGGTGCGTGAAGCCGGGCATGATCGTGTCGGCTTCTTTTTCGGCCAGATCGAGGATGGCTGTCTGCAGGCGTTTGAGTTGGCCGCTGATGCTGTCGATCTCGCTGCGCAGATACAGGCGAATATCGGTCGCCACCTGGTCATTGCGCGAGCGGCCCGTATGCAGTTTTTTGCCGGCGATGCCGATCATGTCGGTCAGCCGCGCTTCGATGTTCATGTGCACATCTTCCTGCTTGATCGACCAGGTAAACTTGCCGTCCCTGATTTCCTGCCCGATTTGGGTCAGGCCGCCGATGATGTCGTCGCGTTCCTGCTCAGTCAGGATGCCGATTTTGCAGAGCATGGTCGCATGCGCGATGGAGCCTTGGATATCCTGCTCCGCCATGCGCTTGTCAAAATCCACCGAAGCGGTGAATACCTCAACAAAGGCATCGGTCGCTTCGGCAAAGCGGGCACTGGAAAGTTTGTCGGAATTAACTGTGGTCATGGCGATTTTTTTAATGCATTAACGGAAAATCCCGAATTATACAACTAAACTGTTGGTTATGAATTTAAAAGCAGAGAAGATTTTTTTGCCGGATTTTTGCTCAGTCAGGATGCTGCTGGCCGTGTTTTTTCTGGCTGAGTTGCTGGCGTTTTTACTGACATTGGCAGCCAATACGTCGGCATTGGGATTTTTATCCGAATTCGGCATCCGATCGTTGCTCGCGCTGTGGATTGCCTTGATGAGCGCGGCCTGCTTGTGCCTGCTAAGGAAAAAACTGGCGCGGGGCAATGATTTTATCGCCGGATTGGCGGCATTCTGCATTATTCAGCTGATCAGCGTTCTGGTTTGCTGGCTGGTCGTGGAGGCGTTGCCGAATGCGGGCCTTTTATTGCCCTTGGTAGAGCCGGTGCAAAAGGCCGAATTTTACTGGCGCACGCTAGGCATCAGCAGTCTGGTGTCATTGGCGATCCTGCGCTATCTGTTTGTCCTGCACCAATGGCGGCAACAGGTCGAAGCACAGGCCGCCGCCAGTCTGGATGCGCTGCAGGCAAGGATGAGGCCGCATTTCCTGTTCAATAGTTTGAACACCATTGCCAGTTTGACCCGAATCGATCCCGGATTGGCCGAGGAACTGGTGGAAGATCTTGCAGAGCTGATCCGCGCCAGCATGCTGGTCGATCATGCCCGCTTGGTCCGGCTGGACGAGGAGATCAAGCTGGTGAATCTGTATCTGGCGATCGAGTTTCATCGTCTGGACGAGCGATTGAAAGTCAGCTGGGATATTGACGATGTGCCCAAGGACGCCCTGCTGCCGCCGCTGAGCCTGCAGCCACTGGTTGAAAACGCGATCTATCATGGCGTGGAGCCCGATCCGAACGGTGGCGAAATTGTCATCAAGGGCGCCAGGAGCATCGGTGGAATTGTGCTGACGGTGAGCAACACGCTGCCGCCTGAGGGAAGCCATCGCCAGCGCAAAGGCAACCAGGTCGCGATGGCTAATCTGGCGGCCAGGATAGCGGGCTGTTTCGAGGGCAACGGCTACATCAACCGGTATGTAAAAGAAGGTAATTATCACGTGGATATAATGATCCCTTATCAGGCCGCGCTATGAAAGTTTTAATCGCCGATGATGAAAAACTGGCCAGGTTGCGGTTGAAAAGCCTGCTCAATGAACTGAATGAGGATATTCAGATCGTTGCGGAGGCCGAAAACGGCCGTGTCGCGCTGCAAAAATGGCAGCAGACAGGAGCCGATATTCTGCTGCTGGATATCAGAATGCCGGACATGGACGGGCTGGACGTGGCGCGGGAGCTGGCAAGGACACAATCGCCGCCGGCCATTATTTTCACGACCGCTTATGATGAGCATGCCTTGCAGGCATTTGACGCGAATGCGGTTGATTATTTGTTGAAGCCGATACGCAAGGAGCGCTTGCTGAATGCGCTCCAAAAAGCGCAGGTGTTCAATCGTGCAAAATGGGACGGCCTGATGCAATGGCTGCCGGAGCGGCCGGTACGATCCCATCTCTGCGTGCAGGTGCAGGCTGATTTGCACCTGATTCCGGTTAAAGACATTGTGTTTTTTCAGGCCGATCAAAAATACGTCATCATTAAAACGCTACAGAAAGCTTATTTGCTCGACGAGTCGTTGAAAACGCTCGAAGACGAGTTCAGCGGATTGTTTATCCGCATACACCGTAATGCGCTGGTTTCCTTGCTGCATATTGAAGAGCTGGAGAAAAAACCGGACGGGCAATTGCTGGTCAAATGTCAAGGCACTGACGAGAGATTGGCAGTCAGTCGCAGGCTGGCTGCGAAAGTGCGCACTTGTCTTAAAGAATTTAAGCACAATAAGGCACCATTGCGTTAAATGGAGTTACAATGCGTTTTTTATATTCAAAATAGAAGGGTTTATTTTGGCTGAAAAAATTATTCGTATAGCCACGCGCAGAAGTCCTCTGGCGCTGTGGCAGGCAGAACATGTCGCCGAACGCCTGGAGCGGGCTTTTCCTGGCCTGAAAACCGAGCTGGTTAAAATGACTACGCGCGGCGATAAAATTCTGGATGCGCCTTTGGCCAAGGTGGGCGGCAAAGGGTTGTTCGTCAAGGAACTGGAACAGGGCATGCTGGAAGGGATGGCCGACATCGCCGTGCATTCGATGAAAGATGTGCCTGTGGAGTTTCCGGAAGGGTTGCATCTGGCTGCTATTTTAACGCGCGAAGATCCAACCGATGCCTTTGTATCGAACCGCTATGCGTCATTGGAAGAGTTGCCGCCTGATGCCCGGATCGGCACGTCCAGCTTGCGCCGGCAATGCCAGATAAAAGAGCGATTTCCCGAGGCGGAAATCCTGTCGCTGAGAGGCAACGTCAATACGCGATTGGCCAGGCTTGATGCCGATGAGTTTGACGCCATTATTTTGGCTTCGGCCGGATTGAAAAGATTGGGTATGGCCGGCCGTATTGCCGAAAGACTCGATCCCGGCATCAGCCTGCCGGCTATAGGCCAAGGTGCTATCGGCATAGAATGCCGGGTGGATGACGTTGAAGTCAATGCGATGCTGAGCGCCTTGCATGATCGAGACACCAGCATTTGCGTCAGCGCCGAAAGAGCGATGAACGCGCGCCTGAACGGCGGCTGCCAGGTTCCGATTGCCGGCTTTGCGCAATTGCAGGGCAATCAGCTGGTCATGCGCGGATTGGTCGGCAGCCCTGACGGCACGGTGATTTTCCGCACCGCGCAGTCAGGCACTCCTGACCAGGCCGAGGCAATTGGACGCTCGATCGCGGAAGATTTATTGGCCTGTGGCGCAGATAAAATTCTGCAAGCGTTGTTTCATTGAGCAGAGATTTGAACGGTGCGCGGGTTCTAGTGACACGGCCGGCGCATCAGGCAGAAAATCTAAGCCGCTTGATTCAGGCGCGCGGCGGTGAGGCCGTTCGGTTTCCCGTGCTCGATATTGTTGCGCGCGACAATATTGACGAGGTTCAGGATGCGCTAAAAAACCTCGGTAAATTCCAATGGGTTGTTTTTATTAGTCCAAATGCAGTAAATTTTGCACTGAAAGCGAATAATGGCAAAATAGATCGATTAAAGGCTGTGCGATTTGCCGCAGTGGGGCGAGCAACCGCTCAGGTATTGGAAGCCGCCGGGCTGACTGTCGATGCAGTGCCTGAACAGGGTTATACCAGTGAAGCATTGTTGGCCATGCCGCAAATACAACAGATAAAAGGGCAGTCCTGCTTGATCGTGCGAGGAGAAGGCGGACGAGAGGAACTGGCCAATACGCTGCGCAGTCGGGGGGCGGATGTTCAGTATCTGGAAGTGTACAAAAGGACAATTCCCAGCATTGATAACTCGCAAGTAGTCCAATTACTTACCCAGCACCGGTTGGATGTTATTACTGTAACCAGCGGTGAAGCACTACAAAATTTATTGATCATGCTGGGCGAAAAAAATCATCGGCTGTTATTGCCTATACCCTTGGTGGTGGTGAGCGATAGGATCGGGCAATTAGCTGCCGGGATGGGTTTTAAGCGAATTGCCGTGACGGAAAGTCCTGCTGATACAGCAATTCTTGAGACAGTAACAATAGTATGTAATGGGGAATAGTGTGGCCGAATTGAGTGAAAAACAGGAACAGAATGTGGGCGAGAGTAATAAAGTTCACCGGTCTCGTAGCGGGTTCTGGTTTGGCATCATTACTTTGCTCATTATTATCGCATTGGCAGGCGCTGGATTCTTCCTTTTTACCCAATTGCGCGAAGAACAGGCCAGCTTAGACAGTGAGGTCAACAAGGGTGACATGCAGTTGCTCGAATTATCGAAGCAGATCAGCGGTTATCAGTCGCAACTGGCCTCTGTGCAGTCGCAATTGGCCACTCTGGAAGCCAGTATTGCCGGCAAAGACACGCATTTTACCAAAACGCTCGAGGACTTTTCCCGTTTACATAATGAAAAACTCGACAGTACCCGCAAAGAGTTAAACACAGCCATACAGCAGGTGCAGCGACAGCTCAGCAAGACGCGCGGCGACTGGCTGATTGCCGATGCCGAATATCTGCTCAGTACAGCCAACGAACGTTTGCATCTGATAGGCGATGTAAACACAGCGCGCCAGGCATTGGAGGCGGCTGACCAGCGCTTACGGGAGAGCGGTGATGCGGCAGTATTTAAAGTGCGTGAACAGATCGTCAAGGATATCGCTGCTCTCAACAGAGTCGAGGAGCCTGATATTGTCGGTATGTATTCCTCAATTCAGACGCAGGCGAGCCAGATTGACAATCTGACTTTATTTCTGCCGTATGCCGGAAAGACGCCGACACCGCCAAAAGCCCCTGAAAAGCCGGCGGGTGAATCCCAGGAAGGACAGGATCTGATTGATTCAGCGCTGAGCGGATTGGAAGAATATGTCACGATCCGGCATACCGAGCAGCCGATCAAGGCGACATTGACCCAGGAGGAAGCTCAATTTATTAAAGAGCAGTTGAGACTAAAGCTGGAATCGGCCAAAGTTGCACTGGTTCAGCGTAATGAAACGCTTTATCAGGCAGGCTTGGCGGATGCAAAAAAATGGGCCGAACAACATTTCATGCAGGATGCACAGACGAAAAGCTTTATTGCCGAGCTGGATAGAATGAAGGGTATCCAGATCCATAGCCAGTATCCAGACATCAGTCTGTCTTTGAAAATGCTCAGGGACATTGTCAAACTCAGGCTGGAAACAGATAAAGCCATGCCTTCGCCAGAGCCTGCAGCGGAGCCCAAGTCCAAGCAAGAGCCTCAGCCCAAGCAAGAGCCGGAACCGGCAGCGGCACCGGCTCCGACGACACCTGAATCTGCACCTGCTGCGCAATAACAAGAGAGTCTGCGATGAAGAAAACCATATTTTTCTTTTTAGGGGCTTTTTTACTTGCGATTGCGGCCGCTTTTTTAGCCAATCAATGGCTGAGTAGCTTTGAAAGTCCCGGTTATGTACTGATTGGCATTGGCCAGTGGTCCGTTGAGACTTCATTGGTTGTTTTTGCAGTCAGCCTGATCATGGGATTTTTTATCTTCTATCTGTTTTTCAGATTCCTGGGATGGCTGCTCAGATTGCCCGAGCAAATCAAAGCGCGCGGAAAAAGCGTTAAATTCAACCGTTCTCAGGAAGCTTTGATTGCAGGATTGGTGGATTCAGCCGAAGGCAATTGGGAAAGAGCCGAAAAAGTGCTGATTAAACACGCATCGCATAGCGGCGCGCCACTGTTGCACTACTTGACAGCTGCGAAGGCCGCTCAATCGCGCGGCGCGATTGATAAAAGAGACGAATACCTTAGAAAAGCTGCTGATCAGGCGCCCGGTTCCGATATCGCAATCGGCTTGGCTCAAGCTGAGCTGAATCTGTCAGGGAACCAGTTTGACCAAGCTCTGGAAACGCTGACTCGATTGCACTCCATAGATCCGACTCATGCCAGCGTGCTGAAATTACTGCACCAGACTTATCAGCATATCGGCGACTGGGAAGGTATACGAAAGCTGATTCCGTCATTGCACAATAATAAAATTCTGATGGAAGCCGAGATAAAATTGCTGGAAACAGAAGCATTCAGCAAACTGTTAAAGCAGGCGGCCGAAAATGGCAATATCAATGAAATTGAATCGCTCTGGTCGGAAATTCCGGGTTATATAAAAAGCGTGCATGGCGTCTCGGCCATTTATTTTGCCGCGATGATCGGGGCCGGTGTCGGCGCCAAGGTTGAAGATGAGCTGGCTAAGACTTTATCGGCAAACTGGGATCAGACTCTTTTGGTCCTGTTTGGCAGTATACAGTCGGCCGATCCTGCCAGGCAGCTTGAAACGGCGGAACAGTGGCTCACTTCGCATGCCGGCGATGCAGTGCTGCTGTCAATCATAGGTAAATTAAGCCTGAAATGCGGCGATGCGGGAAAAGCCGAAAGATATTTCAACCACAGCATTAGTGTTGAGCCGACTGTGCTGGCTTATCAGTTGCTGGGTGATTTGCTGTCTGCACGCGGCGATAAGGATAAAGCCAGCGAGTGCTATAAATCCGGACTGGAGCTAGCCTCCAGCGAAATCGTCAGCCGGATCGATACCATATCCTAATAAAAACATGGCAATTCGGGCGCCCATAATTCAGGAGCGCCGGATTGCCAATGTTCTAAGGCTTTAAAACAGAGAGTCCCAGATCTTATCCACTTTTTTAATGATTTCCTCGGACATGGCGATAGGCCGGCCCCATTCCCTGTTGGTTTCCCCAGGCCACTTGTTGGTCGCATCAAATCCGACCTTGGAGCCTAGCCCTGAAACCGGCGAGGCGAAGTCAAGATAATCGATAGGCGTATTTTCCAGTATCGTCAAGTCTCGGGCCGGGTCCATGCGCGTGGTCATGGCCCAGATTACATCCTGCCAGTTGCGCACGTCGACATCGTCATCGACGACGATGACGAACTTCGTATACATGAACTGGCGCAGGAATGACCAGGTGCCGAGCATGACGCGTTTGGCATGGCCGGCATATTGTTTTTTCATGCTGATCACGGCCATGCGGTAGGAGCAACCTTCCGGCGGCAGGTAAAAGTCAACAATCTCCGGAAACTGCTTTTGCAAGATCGGCACGAAGACTTCATTCAAAGCCACGCCCAGGATGGCGGGCTCATCAGGCGGGCGGCCCGTATAGGTGCTGTGATAGATGGGCGCCTGACGCTGGGTGATGCGTTCTATTGTGAATACAGGAAATTCATCGACCTCATTGTAATAACCGGTATGATCGCCGAACGGGCCTTCGGGCGCCGTCTCTCCCGGATAGATAAAGCCTTCTAGGACGATTTCGGCGCTGGCCGGAACCTGCAGGTCGTTGCTCAGGCATTTCGCCACTTCTGTTTTGCTGCCTCGCAGCAGGCCTGCAAAAGCATATTCGGATAATGTATCGGGAATCGGCGTGACGGCGGCCAAAATCGTAGCCGGGTCTGCGCCCAAGGCTACGGCAACGGGGAAAGGTTTGCCGGGATGGGCCTGCTGCCATTCCCTGAAATCCAGAGCGCCGCCGCGATGCGCCAGCCAGCGCATGATGACCTTGTTTTTGCCGATGACCTGCTGTCGGTAAATGCCCAGGTTCTGCCGTTCTTTATTCGGGCCTTTGGTGATGACCAAAGGCCAGGTGATCAAAGGCCCCGCATCGTCGGGCCAGCAGGTTTGAATCGGATAATCGCCCAGATCGACTTCGTCGCCTTCGCGCACCAGTTCCTGGCAGGGCGGCTCCTTGACTAGCTTGGGCGCCATATTCAGCACTTGCTTGAAAACCGGAATTTTTTCCATGGCGTCTTTCATGCCTTTGGGCGGCTCCGGTTCTTTCAGATAGGCCAGCAATTCGCCGATGCCGCGCAATTCCGAAACCGATTCGGCGCCCATGCCCATGGCAACGCGGCGCGGCGTGCCGAACAGGTTGGCCAGGACCGGAATGTTGGAGCCTGCCGGATATTCGAACAGCAGAGCCGGACCGCCTTGCTTCAAGGTGCGGTCGCAGATTTCGGTCATTTCCAGATAGGGGTCGACAGGAATCGTGATCCGCTTCAGCTCGCCCTGTTTTTCCAGTTGCTTGATAAAGTCGCGCAGGTCCCTGTATTTCATGCCGCTATGCCGTTGTGCCGCAGTAACGCATCGATGGTCGGTTTGCGGCCGCGGAAGCGGACAAACAAGTCCATGGCATTTTCACTGCCGCCTTTTTCAAGAATGCTGGTCAGGAATGACCGGCCGGTTTCCTGATCAAAAATGCCTTTTTCTTCGAATAGGGAGAAGGCGTCGCTGGACAGCACCTCGGCCCATTTATAGCTGTAATAGCCGGCGGCATAACCGCCTGCGAAAATATGCGAGAAGCTGTGCGCAAACCGGTTGAATTTGGGCGGCTTGATGACGGCGACCATATCTCTGACCTGCTCCAGCGTCTGGTAAATGCGGTCGCCTTTTTTGGGGTCGTAATCCTGGTGGATTCTAAAATCGAACAGGCTGAATTCGAGCTGTCTGACCATCATCATGCCGGACTGGAAGTTTCTGGCGGCCAGCATTTTGTTGAACAGTTCTTCAGGCAGCGGCTCGCCGGTTTGATAGTGGCCGGAGATCAGCGCCAACGCTTCTTTTTCCCAGCACCAGTTTTCCATGAACTGGCTGGGCAGTTCGACAGCATCCCACTCGACGCCGTTGATGCCCGAGACGCCTAAATGATCGACTTGCGTGAGCATGTGGTGCAGGCCGTGGCCGAATTCATGAAACAGCGTCGTGACCTCGTCATGGGTCAATAACGCCGGATCATTGCCGGCAGGCGGCGTAAAGTTGCAGGTTAAATACGCGACCGGTGTTTGAATGCGATCGCCGGATTTCTTGCGACTTACGCAATCATCCATCCAGGCCCCGCCGCGTTTTTTCGGACGCGCATACAGATCGGTATAAAATTGGCCGCGCAGTTGGCCGTGCTGGTCGTGGATCTCGAAGAAGCGCACATCAGGATGCCAGCTGTCGAAGCCGGTAATTTCGCTGATATTCAGGCCGAACAGTTTTTCAACGACGGCAAACAGGCCCGGCAATACGCGTGTGATGGGGAAGTGGGCTTTGACTTCTTCCTGGGACAGCTGGTAATAGTGCTGGCGCATTTTTTCCGAGTAATAGCCGATATCCCAAGGCTGCAGGTCACCGATGCCGTAGTGCTGCTTGGCGAACTGGCGCAATTCCACTAAATCTTTGCGCGCCTGGCGCCAGGATCGGTCGGCCAGATCTTCCAGGAAGCCGATCACGTCGTCGGGTTTTTCGGCCATTTTCCTGGCCAGCGACAATTCGGCATAATTGTTAAAACCCAGCAATAGCGCTTTCTCATGACGCAAGGCCAAGGTTTTTTTCATGATTTCGCCGTTGTCGTAAAGGCCGGCATGCGGTCCCTGGTCCGAGGCGCGCGTAGCAAAGGCTTCATAGTGTTCACGGCGCAATTCCCGGTTGTCGGCATAAGTCATGACCGCGCTATAGGAAGGAAACTGCAGCGTGATCATCCAGCCTTCTTCATTATGGCTTTCAGCGGTCTGCCGGGCCACCGCCAGTGCGGATTCCGGCAGTCCGGCCAGATCAGCTGCATCTCTGATCAGCTTGGTCCAGGCATTGGTCGCGTCCATCAGGTTTTCTTCGTACTTGCTGGCAAGCTGCGATAATTCCTGACTGATTTCCTTATAACGCTGCTTTTTTTCGGCATCGAGATCGATACCGGACAACCTGAAGTCTCTTAACGCATTCTGGATAATTTTTTGCTGCGCCGTATCCAAAGCGGCATATGCATCGCTGGCGGCAATAAACTGATAGGCATTAAACAATCTCTCATTCTGACCCATTTCGGTCGAATATTCGCTGAGCTTGGGCAGGCAGGCGTTATATGCCTCGCGCAGGGCGTCGCTGTTGACGACCGAGTTCATATGGCTGACCGGAGACCAGGCCTTGCCCAGGCGGTCTTCCGCATCTTCAATCGGTTCAACCAAATTTTCCCAAGTGTATTCGGCAGTGGCCTGAAGATGCTGTTCGACAACGGCTCGGGCTTCGGCCAACAGTTGGTCGATGGCAGGCTCAACATGTTCGGGTTTGATTTGTGAAAATAGCGGTAATACTGAGTTTTGCAGTAATGGATTGTTCATAGTTTTAAGCAAAGTAGGTTCGCGGTTGCATTGATGCGTTTTATGCGGTTCGTGCAGAGAAAAGTTAGGGCTAATTCGTTACATCTCAATACGGCATATGCGAGCATGGCTTTCTTGTTCTCTGAATCAAGACTGCTGATGAGGCCTGCCCATAGTAGCAAAGGTTGGTTTCGATCTTTAGTGCGATCAAGTTTCCAGGATGCGGGTAGTTTATTTGCCCTGGTGACGGATTGCCACCCGATTTATCTATTGGATACAGGTTTTCAGGTTCGTGAGAAAAATGTCGGATAAACCAATATAATGCCATCACGTCAATTCCTGATCTGATTGGCCTTAGTTAGTGCCGTATATCTTGAGAGTCAAAAAACAAGGCGGTTTTCGATAAATAGTCATGCCAGCCGCGACGGTTTTTATCGATAAGAATCCATAAAAAGCCCAATCCAAAAAAGGCCCAGGAGATTATAGCGCCTAAAAAGCGCAAAAAGGCTTGTTTCCAATTAATGGGTTCGCCGTTGAAGGTCAGTACTTTCAGTTTCCATGTCCGCAGTCCCAAGGTTTGTCCTCCATGGGTCCAGAACCAGGCATAAAAAAAGAAGCTGATAACGAGCAGATAAACGGAATAAAAAAATTGTTGGGAAGTGAAGGCCTCCCCGGCATTCAACGGCAGTAGCAGTGCTGTCGCGAAAAACAAAAGGGCGAGCAGCAGAAAAAGATCATAAATAATAGCCGCCAGACGGCGCAAAAAACCAGGTACTGGCGATGAGCCATTATCTGGTTTTAGCTGCTTTTTCCGGATCGAACGAGACAATTAGTCTTTAAATAAAGCCAGTTTTTGGCCGAAATACATGCACATAGTGACTAACGCTCCCAGCATCGCCAATGAGAACAGGAAAGGCGGTTTATGGAACAGAAGAATTAAGAAATCTGTTACAAAAAGGCTGGTTAGCAAAGGTTGGTCAATGAAGCCATTTATAATCTTTTTGAACATAACAATTCCGTCAAGCACGTTAATGATTTGTGCAGGTAGTTAAAAAAAGGGTTGCCTGATCTTTATAAACCGTTAAAAACAAAATGTCGAACCGATTGAGACTGCTATTAAAAATCAGGATTGCGATTTTACTATAATAAAAAGGGGAATGTAAAAGAAAAGAAAGTTGTCAATTGGGCTAGAATCATATGAAATGATATGATTACTAAATTTTAGAAAACAGACAGGGTATAAAGACTATTTTAAACTTTTTTAAAAAAATTATTAATCCAGCCAGAAATGAAGCTGAACCAGATGCTGTACCAGCAGAAAATGCGCCAGCAGTGAGAATATATGCGCGCGCCGAACATAATATTTCGCGGTCCCAGATCAGCGAAAATGCATTGAAGGTTTTATATCGGTTGCAGAAGTCGGGATTCCAGGCCTATCTTGTCGGCGGCTGTGTGCGGGATTTATTGCTGGGGCGGGAGCCTAAGGATTTCGATGTCGTAACGGATGCGGATCCCGAGCAGATCAGAAAGATTTTTCGCAATTGCCGCATAATCGGTCGCAGATTTCGCCTTGCGCATGTGCATTTCGGCCGCGAAATTATTGAAGTGGCTACTTTCCGCGGCGCAGGAGATGCTCAGGATGATAAGCAGGTGCTTAGCAAGGAAGGGCGCCTGCTGCGCGACAATGTCTACGGCACGATTGAGGAAGATGTCTGGCGGCGCGATTTTACGGTCAATGCGCTCTATTACAACATCAAGGATTTTTCGGTAGTCGATTACACCGGCGGCATGGACGACCATAAGACCGGAACGCTCAGGCTGATCGGCGATCCTGAAACGCGCTTTCGTGAAGACCCCGTGCGCATGCTGAGGGCGGTGCGTTTTGCCGTGAAGCTCGGTTTTAATCTGGACCCTGCTTGCGAGAAGCCCATTCATGAGCTCGCCGAGTTGCTGTACGGCATACCGGCTGCCCGGCTTTACGATGAAGCCTTGAAGCTGTTTTTGTCGGGCTACGCATTGCAGACTTTTGAAATGCTCAGGCATTATGGGCTGTTCCAGATATTGTTTCCCGATACCGAAAGCAGTCTGGCGCTCGAGGAAGAAGGTTTCCCCAAATTGTTCCTGGTCAAGGCGCTGGAAAATTCCGATAACAGGATTGCCGAAGGCAAAACCGTTACGGCTTATTTTCTATGGTCTGCTTTTTTATGGGAGCCGGTAGCGATACGGGCCAAGGAAAAAATAGCGAGAGGCATGGCGGAATCCATGGCCTATCAGGAAGCCGCCAATGAAGTGGTCTCCAGGCAGAATAACAGTACGTCCCTGCCTCGCCATATCACCATGTCAATGCGCGAAGTCTGGACGCTGCAGCCCAAATTCAATATGCGTATCGGTTCCAAGCCCAGCCGCTTGCTGACACACCCGCGCTTTAGGGCTGCCTATGATTTTCTGGTGCTGCGTGCAGAGACAGGCGGTGCCGATCCTGAGCTGCCAGCATGGTGGGCCCGGTATCAGGAGGCCGACGAAACCGAGCAAAGGAAGATGACCCGGCCTCCGCGCGGCGTTAAGACCGGCAAGGCAAAGCGGAAAAGAACTTACCGTAAAAAACCTGCCGCTCAGGATAAAAGTGTTTAAAGTGTTTGGTTTGAAATGAGTTCAGCTATGAAAAACTCAGGCAAGGACCAGGTTATCGCTTACATAGGCTTGGGCAGCAACCTTGAAAACCCGGCAGAGCAAATTCAATCGGCGCACGCAGCAATTGCCGGCTTGGCGGGTGTTGAAGAGCTTGCCTTTTCGAGCCTGTACCATAGTTCGCCGATGGGGCCGCAGGATCAGCCTGATTATGTCAATGCTGTTATGGCCGTCACTACGGTCTTGTCGGCCATGGATTTGCTGAGAAACCTGCAGCGTATTGAGCATGAGCACGGCCGAGTGCGCAAAGGTGAGCGCTGGGGCGCCAGGACGCTGGATCTGGACTTGCTGGTTTATGGCCAGCAGCAAATTGATCTGCCTGAGTTGACCGTTCCGCATGTAGGCATCGCCGAGCGAGCCTTTGTGCTATATCCCTTGTATGAAATTGCGAAGGAACTATTGGTGCCGGGCAAAGGCCATATCGCGGAGCTGGTTAAAAACTGTCCTTTAAATGGCCTGAAACGGTTGGCTTGAGATGACTCAATATTCCTCGTTATCCACGGTAAAGCCATTATCAATCAATGATCTGGTTGCGATGAAGCGATGTGGTGAAAAAATTAGTTGCCTGACTGCCTACGATGCCAGTTTCAGCACGCTGATCGACAGTATTGGTATCGATGTGATGCTGGTGGGGGATTCCTTGGGCATGGTTATCCAGGGGGGTACTACCACTTTGCCGGTCACTATGGATGACATGGTTTACCATACCCGTTGCGTCAGTCATGTCAGGCGACGGGCGTTCGTTATCGCCGATCTGCCTTTTATGAGTTATGCCACGCCGCTTATGGCGGCCGAAAACGCTGCCCGTCTGATGCAGGCCGGCGGTGCGCAAATGGTCAAGCTCGAAGGGGCGCGCATTGACTGTGTCCGTTTTCTGGTCGATCAGGGTATTCCGGTCTGTGGACATTTAGGTTTATTGCCGCAATCCATCAATCAATTAGGCGATTATAAAGTGCAGGGCAAAGAGCGCCTCGAGGCCGAAAAAATAATTGCCGATGCGCATCAGCTGGAACAAGCGGGGGCGGGATTGCTGGTTCTGGAATGCGTACCTGCCGAGTTGGCCAAGGACGTCAGCACTCAGCTGACTATCCCCGTCATAGGCATCGGAGCCGGTATCGACTGCGACGGGCAGGTGCTGGTGCTTTATGACATGCTCAATATCGGCGTCAGCAAGCGGCCGCGATTTTCGAAGAATTTCATGCAGGATGCCGCTGATATCGGGCAGGCTATCGCCGCTTATCATTCAGCCGTCAAACAGTCGCAGTTTCCAGCATCCGAACACAGTTTTTAAATTATGCAGAAAGTTACTTTAGCATCTGAACTGCGCAAAGCCATCGCTGGCTGGCGCTCGGCCGGTGAGCGCATCGCCTTTGTGCCGACCATGGGCAACCTGCATGCAGGTCACTTGAAATTGGTCAGCGAGGCCCGGCAAAAAGCCGATCGCGTGGTGGTCAGCATTTTCGTCAATCCCACTCAATTCGGTGCGGGTGAGGATTTTGAAACGTATCCGCGCACTGAACGGGAAGATCAGGAAAAACTCGAGACTGTCGGCGCAGATCTGCTGTTTCTGCCTCCTGTTTCGGAAATGTATATGCCTGATGCCAAAACGGTCGTATCGGTAGCGGGGCTTTCCGAACTGCATTGCGGAGCGTCCAGGCCTGGGCATTTTAACGGCGTGGCGACAGTCGTCTGCAAGTTATTTAATTTGGTGCAGCCGGATATTGCCTTATTCGGGTTAAAGGATTTTCAGCAGTTGGCCGTGATACGGACCATGGTCAGGGATCTGAATTTTCCGGTGGAAATTATCGGCGTAGATACGGTGCGGGAGCCCAGCGGTTTGGCGATGAGTTCCAGAAACGGTTATTTATCCACGGAAGAAATAAAGGTGGCGCCTAAACTCTATGAATCCTTATGCTCGGCGCGTGATGCCGTTTTATCCGGCAAGCAGGCTTATGCGGATATAGAGGCGCAGGCGATGCTGTCTTTGCGCGAAGCCGGCTTTCAACCAGACTATTTTTCCATATGCCGCAGCAGCGATCTAAAAAAAGCGGAAACAGCGGATAAGGATTTGGTTATACTGTCAGCGGCAAAGCTGGGTAGAACCCGGTTGATTGATAATATCTATTTTTCCAAATAAAATTAAGGGCGATTATTTTTTTGAATTGCTGCGTATTTGCTCGAATTCTTTATTTCTGGCGCAACTCGACATGCTTTATGCAATGATGGAAAATACTGGACATCATTAGATTTTTAATATCTAAAAAGTTGAAGCCATTATGCAATTAATGCATAATGGGTAGTTCTTAAAAATATTTACATTGTTTTTAATATGCAACTTACAATGCTTAAAGCGAAATTACACAGAGCAACGGTAACCCACTCGGAATTGGGCTATGAAGGTTCCTGTGCAATCGATGGCAATATTCTTGATCTCGCAGGCATTCGGGAATACGAGCAGATACAGATTTACAATGTTAATAACGGTGCCCGCTTTACTACCTATGCCATTCGCGCGGAAGAAGGTTCGGGGTTGTTTTCCGTTAATGGGGCGGCGGCTCGAATGGCCTGCCCTGGCGATCTGATTATTGTTTGCGCTTATGCTATTTTGGATCAAAAAGAGCTGGCAAATTACAAACCTACGCTGGTCTATTTCAATGAAAAGAACGAAGTTCTGCGTTCCTCTCATGCCATTCCCGTTCAGGCCGCTTGAGTTCTTGATGTTTAGCATCGTATAGCAAATCAGCTAGATTTTTTTATTCTTATTCGGCTCAGAGTCTGAGCGCTTTTCATCTGAAGCCTGCCTGCCGTCGAATGGAGAGCAGGTTATATTCTTCAAATCATATTGGCCGAAATTGCTTCGGTGTCCCATTATTGGCAATGCGGCTATTTCGCTGTTTTTAGTCGTGGTCGCCAGTTTTTTGATACCGTGAATAAAAAACTGTCGACGTCCGTTCTTATGCCGTAAGAAAACACCGGAAGAGAACTTGCTAAGGATTCGGTTGGAAATACTTCCCGACTTGTAGAATGCCCTGTAGGGGCGAATTCATTCGCCCAAGGCGATTAAAATCGCCTCTACAACTGTGCATCATCAGTTAAAAAATTAAGCAAAAACGGAGCCATAAAGGCTACACTATAGCATTTGCGCTAACAGTTGATACGACTGAATGGTTAAGCTTCAGGCCGTATCATTTTTCGCCAGTATGCGCCTGATGATCGACCAGTATTTTTATTGAATGGCTGATTTTGTCTATCAGGCTGCATTGCATCAAAACCGTGACCTCTGTATTCTGCACCGCATGCAAATAAATCTGATTTCAGTAGGAAACCGTATGCCCGGCTGGGTGCAGCAGGGATATGATGAGTATGCCAAGCGCCTGCCGCGTGAATGTGAGCTTGTGCTTAAAGAGATAGCGCCGGGTAAACGAGGGAAGAACAGCGATGTGGCCAGAATCGTCAAAGAAGAAGGCGAACGCATGCTGGCAGCCATCCCTCAAGGGGCGCATATCGTGACCCTGGATATTCCCGGAAAGCCCTGGACGACTCCCGAACTGGCGCAGGCCATGAAGCGCTGGCTGGAAGGCGGGCAGAACATTGCCCTGCTGGTCGGCGGGCCGGAAGGTCTGGCCGATGCCGCCAAGCAAATGGCCAGGGAATCCTGGAGCCTTTCAAAGCTGACATTTCCTCACCCCCTGGTGCGGATTATCGTGGCCGAGCAGATTTATCGTGCCTGGAGCATTCTTCACAATCACCCTTATCATCGATAATGACTGTACAGCTTATTCTTGCTTCAGCTTCGCCCCGCCGAAAGGAACTGCTTGATCAAATCAAGGTCACTTATGCGGTTAATCCGATTGACCTTGATGAGACACCACACATCAATGAATTGCCGTTGGATTATGTGAAGCGTGTGGCGGCGGAAAAGTCGGCTGCCTGTGCCGCGCAAGTGGGAACCAGCATACCGGTTCTGGCGGCCGATACGGCTGTGGTATTGGATGATTTGATTATGGGAAAGCCAAAAAATCAGCAGGATGCGATCGCCATGTTGACGCAGTTGTCGGGCAGAACCCATCAAGTCTATAGCGCAATTTCGCTCAGAGGGCGCGAACACTGGCAGGCTGTCAGCATTACTGACGTCACTTTCAGACCGCTAACGGAGCAGGAAATGCTGGCCTATTGGCATAGCGGCGAGCCGGCCGATAAAGCCGGAAGTTATGCCATTCAAGGGATGGGAGGAATATTTGTGGCATCTATAAAAGGAAGCTTTTCCGGTGTGGTCGGCTTGCCTTTGTTTGAAACGGCCGAATTATTAGCTAAACAAGGAATAGAGCTATTTAAATGAGTGAAGAAATTTTAATCAATGTTACACCTCCCGAGACACGCGTTGCCGTCATCGAAAATGGCGTTTTGCAGGAACTGATCATTGAAAGAAGCCGACAGATAGGACTGGTCGGCAATATTTATAAAGGCGAAGTGTGCAGAGTGCTGCCCGGCATGCAGGCGGCGTTTGTCGATATCGGCCTGCCTCGGGCCGCATTTCTGCATATCTCCGATTTGTGCAGCAGGGAACTGGAAAAAAAACGTTCGGAAAATATCGAGCATTATCTGCACGAGGGCCAGCACATCGTCGTACAGGTCGTCAAAGATCCCATCGGCACCAAAGGCGCGCGCTTGACGACGGAGATATCAATTCCTTCGCGCTATCAGGTATACATGCCTTATGCCAACAATTCCGGCGTATCTCAGCGCATTGAGTGCGAAACCGAACGGGCTCGGCTGCGCGCGTGCATTGATTCCTTTCGGCGGGAGCACGACTGCGGCGGTTTTATCGCCAGAACAGCGGCGGAGTGCGTGGAAGAAGCTATATTGTTTTCCGACATGACGTTTTTGCTGAAATTATGGGAATCGATTTTGGCCAAAATCGCCACGGCCAAGCCCAAACAGTTCATTCACAAGGATTTGCCGCTCAGCGTCAGGACTTTAAGGGATTTATACAAAGAAGGCATTGAGCGGGTCCGCGTGGATTCCAAAGAAACCTACCATCGCTTGCTCGAATTCGCTGAAGTGTTCGTGCCGGAAATGGTGCCGGTCATCGAGCATTACACCGGCGAATGCCCGGTTTTCGATATTTACAGTGTCGAGGACGAAATTCAAAAGGCGCTGGAGCGCAAAGTCAAATTGAAATCGGGAGGGCATCTGGTGTTCGACCAGACTGAAGCGATGACGACGGTCGATGTCAATACCGGCGGTTATGTCGGCGGCCGCAATCTGGAAGAGACCATTTTTAAGACCAATCTGGAAGCGGCTCAGACGATTTCGCGTCAGCTCAGGCTGAGGAATCTGGGCGGCATCATCATTATCGATTTTATCGATATGCAAAGCGAAGATCATAAGAAGCAGGTTTTGCAGGCACTCGAGCGCCATCTGGAAAAAGACCATGCCAAGACCAAAATCACCGAAGTGTCGGTGCTGGGGCTCGTGGAAATGACGCGCAAAAGAACCCGCGAAAGCCTCGAGCATGTGCTCTGCGAGCCCTGCAAGGCCTGCGGCGGACGCGGCGTTCTGAAAACGGCCGAATCCATGTGCCTGGAAATATTCCGGGAAATCATCCGAGAGGTCAGACAATATAAAGTCCAGCAGTTGCTGGTGCTGGCTTCCAATGAAGTCGTGGAAATGCTGCTCGATGAAGAAGCCGATATGCTGGCCGAACTGGAGGCGTTCCTGGGCGTGCAGATCAAATTCCGAGCGGAAGCAGAATACAATCAGGAGCAGTATGATGTGGTGTTGCTTTAAAATAGACCATAGGCCGGTTTCATTCACCCCAAAAAGACTAACACCGCTTTTATAAAGCGCAGCATATCAACAGCAGAACTTTCAACATTGTGCCTGTTTTTGTAATTTATCATCTTACGCGGGCAACGCGGCATCTTATTTTCTGGTCCTTGATCGCTATAGCCGTAAGTTTGAGCGGCGTGCGTTTATTATTGTCCGGGATCGAGAGTTATAAATCCAATCTGGCAAGCAATATCGAAGAGCTCGTCGGTGCGCCGGTCGAAATAGGCCGATTAGGTGCAAAGATGCGCGGATTCAGCCCTGAATTGCTGCTCGAAGATATCACTATTCTGTCGCCGGGCACGCATAAGAAACCGCCCATCCAGTTTAAAGAAATACGCCTGGGCATCAATTTGCTCGATATGCTGATTAACAGGCAATTGCTGTCTTCTTCATGGGTCACGCTGGTCGGCGCCAAGCTGACCGTTATACGTAAACCTGACGGGAGTTTTGCCATTGTCGGACTGAAAGCCAGCGACGGGCAGCCGTTATGGCTGATGGAGGGCGGCAAATACGAGGTTTTACGCAGCGAAATCAGCTGGCAGGATGAAAGAAATCACAGCCAGCCTCTGATATTTAATGACGTGGATCTGGCGATCATCAATGCTGCCGATGCCAAACATCATCGCATTAATATGCTTATGAAGCTGCCGCCGCAGTATGGCGATGCGTTGAAAGTGTCGATGGATTTGGAAAGTAACGTTTTTGAATCTACCAATCTTCATGGCACAGCTTTTATTGAAGGCAGCCGGATAAAACTGGCCGAATGGGATAAATTCGGCCTGCCGTTGGATATGCAGATCGATTCCGGTATTGCCGATTTTAAGGCCTGGGCGAAATGGCAAAACTCCCAGCCTGTATCGGTTATCGGCGAGGCGCAAATTCAACGAGCGAAGCTTGCCCGCAAAGGCAAGGGCGCCTTTCCTGTCGATAGGCTGAGGACCCGGTTTCAATGGCAGGCCAAAGACAATCAGTGGCGTCTTGATGTCAAGGATTTCTGGCTGGAAACAGTCGATGCCCCTAATGGCGCCAGCAAAAAGTGGCCGGCCGCCGACTTCAGCGTATCGGGTGATTTTACTGAGGACAACTTATCGCGAAAACTTGCCGTATTTGTCGAACAGCTGGATTTGCACGAAGCGTCCGGCGTTCTCGGCTTTTTTGCGCCTTTATCGGATCAGCAGTCAAAGGCGCTGGCGCAAGCCCGGCTAAGAGGCTTGCTCGAGAACTTTTCCGCGTTTGCCGATCTGCAGGCGGGTCATTTTGCCATTAACGGCCGCTTTGCCGGCATAAGCATGGCCCCGCAACCATCGATTCCGGGGCTGGAGAATCTGGCCGGCCACATAAGAGGCACCGAGCAAGGCGGCATTGTGCGCTTGATGACTGAGCGGGCGCTGCTGACATCACCGGAGCTGTTCCGCAACGCGCTGTCTATCGACAGTCTAAACGGGGTTATAAATTGGCGGCAAACAGAATCCGACTGGATTCTGACCAGTTCGATGATCCGGCTTGATAATGCTGATTTTCAGAGCGAGAATCGATTGCGCATAGCCATTCCCAAAGCCGATGGACAGGTTTTCATGGATCTGCAGAGTGCATTTCTCGGGCATGACATCAGTCAGGCCAAACATTATCTGCCGGTAGGTATTATGGGAAAGTCGGTCGTTGACTGGCTGGATCATGCCTTTATCGGCGGCCGCATAAAAAAAGGCGGCATGTTGTTTTACGGAAACCCCGGCGATTTCCCGTTCAAAGACGGCAACGGCGTCTTTGAAACCCTGTTTGAGGCTGAGCAGGCGGAACTGGCTTATCATCCGGAATGGCCGCACATAACCGACATGGCAGCGGACGTGTTGTTTCTGAAAGACGGCCTGCTTGTCGACGTGAAGCAAGGACGAAGCGATAAAGCCTCGATTAAACAGGCGCAAGTGGCAATTACATCGATGCAGGAAAGCGATTATTTACAGATCAAGGGGCAAGTGGCCGGTGAAATCGGCCAAATCCTGGGCTTTATGCAACAGACGCCGTTGCATTCGACGTTCGATGCCTTGCAGGATGTCATTACGCCGGCCGGAAATACCGAGGTGGCGCTGGATTTGCAGATTCCTTTGATTGACACAGTTGATGCCAAAGTCGACGGAACGGCGCAGCTGAACAATGCCCAGCTGACCGTAAATTCGCTGGATCTGCCGGTAAAAGGCATTTCCGGCGCTCTGAAATTCAATGAACAAGGGCTTTATAGCGATACGGTCCACGCGGCTGCGTTAGGCCATGCTATTCGGATTAACATGAATAGCGATGACAGCCAGACTATGATCAATGTATCTGGACATGCCGGCGTGGATGATTTGCAAGCGCAATTCAAAATGCCCTGGTGGGATATTGCCGAAGGGGAGACCGATTATCAGCTGCAGCTGCGCTTGCCTTATGGCGACAATAAGCCCGACTTGACGGTTCAATCTACATTGGCCGGGATAGCGCTGGATCTGCCTGATACTTTGGCTAAAAGCGCCGGACAGGAAAGGCCGCTATCGCTGAGGTTTGAGTTGACGGACGAAGCGTTATTGCCGATACAATTGAATTACGACAATAAATTGAAGGCGGCCATCAGCTTGAATGCGAAGCAGCAGCGTATCCATTCTGGCCATGTTCTGGTCGGAGCCGGCGAGGCAACTCTGCCTCGGGAAGCCGGACTTGAACTGGAAATCAACAGAGACCGGCTGGACTTGCCGGAATGGTTGAGTCTATCGGCGGCAGCCGCTCAGGGCCAGGAGAATGACGCCGGTGCAACGAGCGATATCAGGGAAATAAAAATTCACAGCGATCGGGGCGTCTGGAAAAAAACCGAGCTGGGTGTTTTCGATCTGGCGCTAAAGCGTAATGGCGATTATTGGGCCGGCGATATCAGCAGCTCATTCGCTAGAGGAAACCTCCAGGTTCCCGTAAGTCCAAAAGGTGGTGACAGCATTAAGTTGAATATGGATGTGCTGGACATTTCGGCCCTAAGGCAGCTCAGGCTCGAGGGAGCAGTCGTGCGGTCTGAACAAGTACCTTTATTGAATATCACGAGCCGGGAAACGCTGTGGCATTCGACCAATCTCGGGCAGTTGCTGCTGGAGACTGAGCGGATACCGGAAGGCATCCGTTTTAAGCGCGTGGAACTGCTAGGAGCGGATGAAAAATTGACCTTGTCTGGCACCTGGAGACAGCATGAGTCGCAGATAATAGGACGGCTGGAAACACCGCACTGGGGCCGGCTGCTCGCCAGACTCGGCGTTACGGACGACATGACCGAAACCAGCGGGGTCATGCATTATGACCTGCGTTGGCAGGGCGCGCCGTTTCAATTCTCGTTGGCGGGCCTTAATGGACAGGTTGATGTCAATTTAAAAAACGGACGAATTTTGAGTATAGAGCCGGGATTCGGCCGCGTGCTGGGCATGCTGGCTATGGCTCAATGGGTCAAGCGCATACAGCTTGATTTTAGTGATGTGTATGAGGAAGGGCTGACATTTAACAGCATCAAAGGTCACTTTGATTTATTGGACGGCTTGGCTAATACGCATGACCTGATTGTCGATGCCGTGCCGGCAAAGATCACGATCCGCGGGGATACGGATCTAGTCAATGGAACCATTGACCAGAATGTTAATGTAGTGCCTAAAAGTTCTGAGGCCGTGCCTATTGCTGGTACAATTGTGGGAAAAATAGCCGGCTTGGTCGCGCGCTCGCTGACCGGTGAAGATAAAGAAGGCTTCTTCTTCGGTTCGCAGTATCGCGTGAAAGGCGAATGGAGAAATGCGGAGATTATTCCGCTGCATGAAAACGATGGTCTGTTGCAGAAAACCTGGAACGGCATTACTGACTTTCCCTGGTTAGAGCAACGCGAGGATAATAAAGAGAATCAATATGAATAAATGTGCGGCCATACAAATGGCATCAAGTCCCAGTATCAGCGCTAATCTGCTGGAAGCCGACAAGCTGATTGGCGAGGCGGCAAAAGCCGGTGCAAAACTCGTTGTCCTGCCGGAAAATTTTGCCCTGATGGGGGAGCATGAATCAGATAAGCTCAACGCGAAAGAACCTGACGGTTCCGGTCCTATCCAGAATTTTTTATCTTCGGTCGCTAAAAAATACGGAGTATGGGTAGTCGGCGGCACTATTCCACTGGCTGCCGACAATGAAAATAAAGTGCGGGCAGCCTGCCTTATTTATAATGATCAGGGCGAGCGAGTGGCGCGTTATGACAAGGTGCACCTGTTCGATGTGAATGTGCCGGGCACGAGCGAGGTTTACCGCGAATCGGATAGCATTGAATGCGGCTCCGAGCCTTTGGTCATCGATACGCCTTTCGGCAAGCTCGGCGTGGCGGTCTGTTATGATCTTCGCTTCCCTGAGTTTTTCCGCAAGATGGTTGAGCAAGGCATGGAAATACTGGTGATCCCCTCCGCGTTTACCGCCGAAACAGGCGCTGCGCATTGGGAAATATTGCTGCGCGCGCGGGCGATAGAAAACCTGTGTTATGTCATCGCACCGAATCAGGGCGGTTTTCATCTGAATGGCCGCAAGACCTTTGGGCACAGTATGATCATCGACCCATGGGGCGTTGTGCTGGATTGCTATAAAACCGGCGGCGGTTTCGTTTGCGCCGATATTGATCGGGGCCGCCTGGAAAGAGTCCGCAGTGCATTTCCGGCGCTGAGTCATCGTCGTTTCTTTTAAAAATACCCGTTTATGCAAATAATCTTCAAAAACTTTATTCCTGCTGTATTGCTGGCTGCAACCTTGGTTTCCTGCGGAACGACGGAAGAGGTTCGATACAGTGATACTTCCATGCTTGAAAAACCGCCGACGCTGATCAGCAACAGGCCTGCCGGGGAGCAAAAAGGAGCCGATAGCAGCGCAGAGCCTGATAGCGCTGAATCGGAAGGAGAAGCTAAAACCGGCCTGGGAACTAAAGTCTATATGGCCGATTCCAATTCACCGTTGTTGATCATCAAGCAGCCTTTCGACGTGGCCTGGAGCACGCTTGCTCAAGCCTTAAAACAACAGGATATTGAAGTTGCAGACCGTAACCGGGAGTTAAAGGCTTATTATCTGACCTTTGATCCTGACGATTATGATCCTGAAAGCACTTTCTCATTTTTCAAAGACGATTATGCCAAAGAAGATTATCTGCTAAAGCTGGAAGACAGGGACGGTGAAACGGCAATAAGTGCTGAAGCGGTAGATAAACCCAAACCCGACAGCGCACCGGATGAGGACAGACCAGCCGATGGTGCTGAGAGACTGCTGAAGTCATTGCATGAAACCCTGCGCGATGATCTGATAAAAGAATAGCGCCCGGAACTATCTGTTGCGCAATTAACACTAATTTAAATTTTTCTATGGAACTATTAAATCTTGCACGACAATCGATTCTGACGCCGGCCGGCATACAGGATGGCGATATCGAAAAAATCATGAGCCAGCTGCTCAGCGCGCCGGTTGATGCGGCGGACATTTATTTTCAGTCCAGCCATTTCGAATCCTGGATCATGGAAGGCGGCATCATCAAAGAAGGCAGCCATAACATTGCGCAAGGCGCCGGCGTGCGCGCCGTATCGGGCGAGAAAACCGGTTTTGCCTACAGTGACCGGATTGAACTGCCGGTACTGCTGGAGGCGGCTAACAATGTTAAAGCCATCGTCCGGCAAGGGCAGGAAGCGAAAGTCGGCATCGTGAAAGCGGCTGAATGGCCGCTCTACTATGCGCCGCTGAACCCGTTAAAATCCCTGGCTGATCAGCAAAAGATCGATTTGCTGCGCAGAGTCGACATTGAAACCCGCAAGCTGGACAGCCGCATTGAAGAAGTCATCGTCAGCCTGGTCGGCGTCCATGACAGTATTCTGGTCGCCAATCAGGACGGCTCGCTGGCGGCCGATGTCCGGCCGTTGGTGCGCATGAATGTCACCGTGATCGTACAGGCAAACGGCCGCCGCGAACAGGGCAGCATGGGCGGTGGCGCGCGCAGCGATTACAGCGGATTCATCGACCAGGACAAGGCGCTCGAATACGGCAGAGAGGCGGTCAGACAAGCGCTGGTCAATCTGGATGCGGTCGAGGCGCCGGCCGGGAACATGACCGTCGTGCTGGGGCCGGGCTGGCCAGGCATTCTGCTTCATGAAGCGATAGGGCACGGCCTGGAAGGCGATTTCAATCGCAAAGGCACATCCGCATTCAGCGGCCGGGTCGGTCAGCGCGTCGCCTCCGATTTATGCACCGTCGTCGATGACGGCACGCTGCCAAACCGGCGCGGCTCATTGAGCATCGATGATGAAGGTACGCCGACCGAAAAAACCGTATTGATTGAAAACGGCATTCTGAGAGGCTATATGCAGGATAAGCTCAACGCCCGCCTGATGGGCGTCAAGCCAACCGGCAACGGCCGCCGCGAGTCCTACGCGAATCTGCCGATGCCGCGCATGACCAATACCTACATGCTGCCAGGGCCCCATGATCCCGAAGAAATCATACGATCGGTCAAAAAAGGCCTCTACGCGAAGAATTTCGGCGGCGGCCAGGTCGACATCACGTCCGGCAAGTTCGTATTTTCAGCCAGCGAAGCCTATCTGATCGAAGATGGAAAAATCATGCAGGCAGTTAAAGGCGCGACCCTGATCGGCAACGGCCCCGATGTGCTGACCAAGGTATCGATGGTGGGCACCGATCTGGAGCTGGACAGCGGCGTCGGCACCTGCGGCAAGGACGGCCAGAGCGTACCGGTCGGCGTCGGCCAGCCTACGCTGAAAATCGACGGGCTGACTGTCGGCGGCACCAACGTTTAGATAAACGATTTGAATTTATAGCGGCCGCGAAGGTCACGAAAGCATCTCGTATTCTTTGCGGCGAATACAGATGGCACTTTTGGGCGCTTAAACCTAAACAACAATAGCTTAAGAGAATATGTTGCAGACCCAGGAAGAAATCAGCCGATTAAAAACGATTGTTCAGTCCATACTGGATGAGGCTAAAAATCAGGGAGCCAGCGCGGCCGAGGCCGGCTTGAGCCAGGAAAGCGGCTTATCCGTAACGGCTCGCCTTGGCGATGTCGAAACGATAGAGCATCATCGCGACCAGGGGCTTGGCGTAACCGTGTACTTCGGCCAGCGAAAAGGTTCTGCCAGCTCGTCGGATCTGTCGCCGGCATCGATCAAAGAGACCGTCAGCGCGGCTTGCAGTATTGCCCGCTATACCAGCGAAGACGAATATGCCGGCTTGCCCGAGAAAGAACAGTTGGCGACCGAGTTTCCGGATCTGGATCTTAATCATCCGTGGGATTTACGCGCTGATGAAGCCATCGCGCTGGCTATCGAGTGCGAAAATGCCGCCCGCGGTTATCATGCGGAAATCAGCAATTCCGAAGGCGCCTCGGTCAATACCCATCAAGGCATCCGGGTCATGGGCAATACACTGGGCTTTCTGCAAGGTTATGCCTCGACCCGCCACTCGCTGAGCTGTTCGGTATTGGCGCAGCGCGGCGACAGCATGCAGCGCGATTACTGGTATACGGTAGCCAGGGATGCGCATAATCTCGAGCCGGCCGTGGATGTCGGCAGAAAATCCGCGGAACGGGCTCTGCGGCGCTTGCAGGCGCGCAGCCTGAGCACCCGGCAATGCTCGGTCATGTATGCGGCTGAGGTGGCTTCAGGTCTTCTGGGCTCGTTTATCAGTGCGGTCAGCGGCGGCAATTTGTACCGCAAATCATCATTCCTGCTGGATGCGCTTGATACGCAGGTTTTTCCGGAATTTATCCGTATTCACGAGCAGCCGCATTTAAAAGGCGCTCTGGGCAGCGCCAACTATGACGGCGAAGGCGTCGCTACTCAAACGCGTGATATTGTCAGCGGAGGCATTCTGCGCGGCTATGTGCTAAGCACTTATTCAGCCCGCAAGCTTGACATGCGCAGTACCGGCAATGCCGGCGGCGTGCACAATTTAACGATAGACCCCGGCGAACACGATTATCAAGGCATGCTGAAGCAACTGCATACTGGCTTGCTGGTGACCGAGCTGATGGGGCAGGGCATCAATATGGTGACGGGCGATTACTCACGCGGCGCCGCCGGATTCTGGGTCGAAAACGGAGAAATACAATATCCGGTCGAGGAAATCACGATTGCCGGCAATCTGAAAGACATGTTCAAGAATATTGTGGCCATCGGCAATGATGTCGATTACCGCGGCAATATCCGGACCGGTTCAATACTCGTTGAACGCCTGTCTATCGCCGGGCAATAAACCATTGGACTGACAGGGCGATGTACTTATCGCCCTGTTCGGATCAAAGGCTTTTTACAATATCCTCTATCAATTGTGGTCCTTTATAGATAAGACCGCTGTATATCTGTACCAGACTCGCGCCTGCCGCTATTTTCTCTTGTGCATCGGCCGCACTCAAAATGCCCCCGGCCGCTATAATCGGGCAGCGGTCGTTCAGTTCGGCGGCCAGTTCGCGCACGACTGCAGTTGATTTGCCCTTGACCGGCGCGCCGCTCAATCCGCCAGTTTCATGCGCCAACGGATGGCCTGCAATCGCATCGCGCGCAATAGTGGTATTGGTGGCGATAACGCCGTCGATTTCAAATGCCAGCAGCAGCCGGGCAATATGGCCGATTTCATCGGTCGTCAGGTCCGGTGCGATTTTCAGCACCAAAGGCACGTATCTGCCGTGTTCCTGTCGCAGCTTGAGCTGTTCTTCCTTTAATGCGGAAATCAGGCTTTTGATCTCGTCGCCTTGCTGCAGTTGGCGCAGATTCTTCGTGTTCGGAGACGAAATATTGATCGTGATGTAACTAGCCGAGTTATAGGCTTTGCGCAAGCCGATCAGATAATCGTCGGCGGCGCTTTCAATCGGCGTGTCGAAATTCTTGCCGATATTAATGCCCAGTATGCCGGTATAACGGCTTTGTTTCACCTGCGCCAGCAAATGCTCGATGCCATGATTGTTAAAGCCCATGCGGTTTATGATGGCCTGGTGTTCGGGCAACCTGAACAGCCGCGGCTTCGGATTGCCGGGTTGCGGCCTCGGCGTCACGGTGCCTATTTCCACAAAGCCGAAGCCTAAAGCGGCCAAACTGTCCAGATAGTCGCCATTCTTGTCCAGGCCTGCCGCCAGACCGACAGGATTTTTGAATTCCAGTCCCATGACCGTGACCGGCTTATCTTCGATAGACGGATAGATCAGTTTCGATAAACCGGATGCATATGCCGTATTTAACAGTTTCAGTGTGACTTCATGAGCGGTTTCCGGATCAAGCGAAAATAACAGCGGTCGGAGCAGGGGATAAAGATTCATAGGATGTGTTAGCGCTTCGGGCAAATAGGTTTAATAAAAATCTGTAGAATGATTTTTTGGTTAATGTGGGCTCGATAATTTGTAAGGCTCTGGCGATACGGCTGCAGGTCGATCCAGGATCAGATCAACCATCAGTTGCGCCGATGCCGGCCCCATCGCCAGTCCGTTCCTGAAATGGCCGGCATTCAGGCTTAAATTGACTATTTCAGGGTGTTTATCGATATAGGGTATGCCATGCTCAGTGCCCGGCCTTAAGCCGGCCCAATGGTTTATCACTGGATACTTTTTAAGTGCGGGCAGCAAGTTTATTGCGAAGCTTTCCAACCGGTTTCTGGCTTCCATCGTCGTGGTTTTATTGAAGCCATCCTGTTCCACGGTGCTGCCCGCCAGGATTTTTCCGTCCAGGCGCGGAATCAGGTATTGGTCTTCGTCCAGCACCATATAGGGCAGTGTGTCCGGCTTGGCGTCGAACAGCAGCATTTGACCTTTGACAGGCGCAATTTTCGGCGCATGGCCAATAGACGGAAAAAACTGACGAAACAGTTGTCCGGTCCAGGCGCCTGCGCAAATAATCAATTGATTGACGGTGAACCGGCCGGCGCTGGTGGCGATGGCGGTAATACGGTTTTGTTCCTGGGTAACGTTTTTTAGCTCGCACTGCTCAATCAGGCGGACGCCTTTGTTGATCAGATCCTGCTTTAATGATTTGACCAGGCGGGGGTTGCGCGCCTGTGCAATTTCAGGCAGCCAGAGCGGATTTTCAGGCTGCGTATTGATCAGATTAAAAAAATCGGCGCTGGCTGGCTCAAAACGGACGCCGTTAGTGCGGCACCAGTCGGTGGCGGCTGTAATATCAGGATTTTTTGCCATCAGCAGTCCGCATGGGTTCCATTCCGGGTCTATCTGGGTTTCGGCTTTCAGTTGCGAAGCCAGCACAGGATACAAGCTCAGGCTTTGTATGACCAGACGGGTAATCGCATCCGGCTGGCGCCATGGATAAAGCGGCAGCAAAATTCCTCCGCCAGCCCATGAAGATTCCTGACCGATCCGGTTTTTTTCGATAACGGTCACTGTAGCGCCGGCGTGGAAAAATTCGCGAGCTGTTAAAAGGCCGATAACACCGCCGCCTATAATAGTAATATCCGTGATTTTGTTCATAAGGTAAAAGTATATAGAGAAGCAAAAATGCTTCTGATAATAAATATTTGCATTATAACTTACCCAAAAAATTGCGCAGCACAGTAGAAAATTAACTCGAACTTAAGAGGATACATTGAGACAAATCTGTTGCTTTTTCCAGACAAGTCAATAAATAAAATAAATATTTTTTTATTACTTTTTGATTTTTAACGATTTTTATTTATTAAAAAAATGACGTTAAAACTTGTGGGGAATCAGTTTTACTGCTATATTTAGGCTGTGAAAAAGGCTTTGTTGTAAGAAGGCAAATTTAATAAGAAATAACAACCACCTCACGAGGGGGAACAATGACATTTACAAAAACTAAATTAGCGCTGGGTATCGCTACAGCAACTTTAACTATGGCGGGTGCTCTGGTTTCTCCACAGGCAGCCGCTCACTCTAAAGCGCAGCGTGTTGCTGAGAGCGCCAACAGCAGAACTGAGGCGTTAGAGGCCCAAATGAACCAGATGCAACAGATGATGCAGTCCATGCAGGCTGAACTGGATCGCGTCAGATCTGAAGCAGCCCGTCCTTCTGCAGATTCAGCAAAGGTTCAGGAACTGGATCAATGGATGGCATCTCAGAAGGCTCACCCTGTAGCAGAAAAACACCACGATAACACTCTGTTCTTCCGTGGCGGTTATGCACATCAGAATAACGACAGAGGCGGCACACTTGATCCTACTGTTGTTACAGGTGTCGGCTCAAGCCGGGATGGCGTAGCAGTGGGTCCGATTGCTGATAAAGATGGTTTTTACTTTGGCGCGGGCTTTGATTTCAGCTTGACTGACAATGTCTGGGGTATGTTGGACAGTACTCAAGTGTTGGCTGAGTTGATGTTTGATTACACGGAATTCGCCAAAAATAAACCTAATGGCTTATCTCCTCAGGAAACAGCAGTACTGGATTCATTAGGTTTTCCTCTACCTGCCGGCAACACTGAGCAAGCAACTGTTAACATGTTAAGGTTGACTGCTTCACCAAAAATCAAGTTCATGCAAGGCAGCGCTTTCCGTCCATGGGTTATTCCAGTCGGTTTTGAATTGAGCATTATCAGCCCTCCATCCGATGCAATTACCGTATTAACTCCAGGTATGCAGTTCGGTGCTGGTGCTGATTACAGAATATGGAAAGATATCTTCATCGGTGCTGATGCGCGTTACCACTATGCGCCTGGCGATGTTGATGGCGTTCAGGTTAATGGCTTGACTGCTGGTGGTTATCTCGGTATCGGTTTCTAAACTAAACGTTTAAAAGCCAATCTGATAAAAGGGAGGGGCTCAACCCCTCCCTTTTTTTATGCCTGAAAAAATTAATGGAGAGGTACAATGTGAAGGAGCAAGGTAAAATAGTGTTTTCAGGCTTCTTTGTTTGCCTGTGGAGCCGATCGAGATTGAAGCTATAGCCATGAAAACCCTTTATCCTGAAATCCTGCCTTACCAAACATTTTTTTTGGACACCGGCGGTAAGCATTCCGTTTATGTAGAACAATCCGGCAATCCAGACGGTCTGCCCGTAATTTTTTTGCACGGCGGGCCGTGCTCCGGGACCAAGCCTGACCACCGACGCTTTTTCAATCCAAAAAAATACCGCATTATCCTTTTTGACCAGCGCGGCTGCGGCCAGTCTTTGCCGTTCGGTGAGCTGGAAGGCAATACTACGCAGGATTTAATCGATGACATGGAGCGTATCCGCAAACGGCTTAGCATTGAGCAATGGCTGTTGTTTGGCGGTTCCTGGGGTGGTGCGCTGGCATTGCTGTATGCCCAGCAGCATGTCGATAAAGTGATGGGCATGATGATCCGCGGCGTGTTTCTGGCAAGACAGCAAGATCTAGATTGGTTCGCCAAATCAGGCGCCGGGTTGATTTATCCCGAGCAATGGCAGCATCTGCTTGAAAGCATCCCCGAGCCGAGCCGTAAAAATCCGATACAAGGGATATGCGATGTATTATGGGGTGATGATGAGGTAGCAAAACGCCGTGTCACAAAGGAATGGATGGCCTGGAGCGGGCAGGTGGCGCTAGGCAAGGATTATCAGCCTGGCCAGGAATCCGAGCATGTTACGGAAAAAATGGTCAAACAGGTGAGCATGGAAATGCACTATGCTCGCAATCGTTATTTTATCTGCGAGAACCAGATTCTGGAGAACTGTGACAGGTTACACCCGATTCCAACCGTGATCATTCATGGTCGTAATGACTTGGTATGCCCTATGGAGGCTGGCATGAGGCTGCATCAGGCATTGCCTGAGGCTGAATATATCGTTCTGCCCAATGCCGGGCATGTCGCTCAGGGCGAAGAAATGATCGATGCGCTGGTTTCCGCGACCAATAAGTTTGCTGAGAAGCAGGTCTTTAAACTGAACAGACATGAATAAAAAACGTTTGATTATCGCCATGACCGGCGCTACCGGCGCGATCTATGGTGTAAGAATGCTGCAGGTGCTGCAGCGGCAGGACGACTGGGAAACGCATCTGGTGATTTCATCAGCCGGTCTCGTGAATCTGAAACACGAGCTGGATATGGGGCGATCGGAATTGTATGAGCTGGCCGATGTGACGCATGGCATCGATGATATTGCCGCCAGTATCGCCAGCGGCGGCTTTAAAACGGAAGGCATGGTTATTGCGCCCTGTTCGATGAAAACGCTGGCTGCGGTCGCGCATGGTTTCGGCGACAACCTGATCTCGCGCGGGGCCGATGTGGTATTAAAAGAACGACGGCGGCTTGTGGTCATGCCCAGGGAGACGCCGCTGAATCTGGTGCATATTCGCAATATGGCTGTTGTGACTGAAATGGGCGGCATTATCTTTCCGCCGATGCCGGCTTTTTATAGCAAAACGGACTCGCTGGCGGCGATGGTTGATGAAGCCGTGGGCCGGGTCCTGGATATGTTCGGCGTCAATGTGGAAGGATTGTATGAGCCCTGGCAGGGGCTGTAGCTTTAATGCAGGCTGGCAGTTTGTTTGGGGCCGAATGCCAACAGTAGGCGCTCCAGGCGAATTCGGCCCTACAATGTGCAGTTTTTTATGACAAGATCCGTGAGTTTTTGCTGTTACGGAAAATCAGCGGTTTCTCATCAGCGGATAAGGTGCTGGCTCTGGCCGAATCGATTGCCTGTTGAATGACGGCATGGTCTGGCGATTTGCTGCAGACCGGATCGGCATTGTACATGTCGCCCGATAACAGATAGGCCTGACAGCGACAGCCGCCGAAGTCTTTTTCCTTCTCATCGCAGCTGCGGCAGGGTTCTTTCATCCATTCAAAGCCGCGGAAGAAATTGAACGCTTTCGATTCGTTCCAGATCTGCTCGATGCTGTATTCTTTGACATTAGGGCAATCAAGGCCCGGCAGTTCGCGCGCAGAGTGGCAAGGCAGCGCGACGCCATCCGGGGCGATCGTCAGGAATGTCGTGCCCCAGCCGTTCATGCAGGCTTTGGGGCGATCTTCGTAAAAATCCGGTACCACATAGTAGATTTTCATTTTGCCGGCGACTTTTTCTTTAAAAGCCTGGGCGATTTGTTCGGCCTGCTCGAATTGTTCTTTGGTAGGCAACAGTAAGTCACGGTTGACATGGGCCCAGCCGTAATACTGTGTATTGGCCAGTTCCAGGTAGTCAGCGCCGAGCTCTTCAGCCATCTCCAGTATTTGTGGCATTTGATGGATATTTTCTCGATGGATGACCACGCACAGCACCATTGGATAGCCGTGTTTCTTGACCAGGCGCGCAACTTCTTTTTTATGCTGATAGGACTCCGTGCCGGCCAGATGGTCGCTCAATTCCTGCGTACTGGCTTGAATGCTGACCTGGATATGATCGAGCCCCGCTTCCTTAAGCTGGATGATTTTTTCTTCGGACAATCCGTAGCCGGAAGTGATCAAGTTGGAATAATAGCCCAGTTCCCGCGCATGCCTGACCAGTTCGGTAAGGTCTTTGCGAGTCAGCGGTTCGCCGCCCGAAAAGCCCAGTTGCACCGCGCCCATTTTGCGAGCCTGCGTCAGTACGCGTTTCCAGTCTTCCGTCGCCAGTTCGGACTGATGCTTCGCGTAGTCGATCGGATTGGAGCAGTAAGGGCATTGTAGCGGACAGGCATAAGTGAGTTCCGCCAGCAGCCAGCGGGGCGGCGTAATCTTAGTTTTGTTGAATCCAGCCATTTTTTAAAGCGATTTCCAGAAAAGTAGTGATATCTTTGGTAAGACCCGTCGTGGCGAATTTCTGTTCCAGTTCGGCTACGATTTGGGTGAGATTGCGCGTGCCGTCGCACAATTTCAGTATTTCCGCAGAACTCTGGTTAAGTTCCACCATGCCTTCCGGATAGAGAATAACATCTTTCTGCTGGGCTTCTTCCCATTGCAGACGGTGCAGGGGTGAAAACTTGAAAGGGAGATCGGGATTGATAGTCATTATGATCGTTCGGTAGTGGTGGGTCATGAGAAGGAGAATGGGAAATTATCTCGTCATTACCCTGAAAAGCCGCAGAGGACACAGAATTTTCAACATTAAGTGCTTTTTCTGTGCTTCTGCGGTGAAAATAAGTTAATAGCTCTTATGCTTCAATATTATAGTATGGCGGCATATTATTAATGTAGGCCATATACATCGCATCGGCCATGGTCCAGAGCACATCCAGTTTAAACTTCAGGATTTGGATCATGCGTTCTTGTTGCTCGCGGGTTTTATACCAGTCCAACGTGATTGCCAAACCATGCTCGACATCGCGCCGCGCTTCTGTCAGGCGCTTGCGGAAATAGGTATAACCTTCTTTTTCTACCCAGGGATAATGCTCAGGCCAGTTGTCGAGGCGTTGCTGATGAATTTTGGGCGCAAACAGCTCAGTCAGCGATGAGCTGGCCGCTTCATGCCATTCAGCTCTGCGTGCAAAGTTCACATAGGCATCGACAGCAAAACGCACGCCTGGCAGGACATATTTTTGTGAAGTGATTTCTTCGCGCGACAAGCCGACCGCTATGCCCAGTTGTATCCAAGCCTCGATGCCGCCTGGATCGCCAGGGTGGCCGTCATGGTCCAGAATGCGCTGAACCCAGAGTGCGCGTGTCTCGCGGTCCGGGCAGTTTGCTAAAATATTGGCGTCTTTAATAGGAATGCAGACCTGGTAATAATAACGGTTGGCAACCCAGCCTTGCAGTTGTTCTTTAGTGAGTTTGCCTTCATTCATCAGGGTGTGATAAGGGTGATGAATGTGGTAATACCTTTCCATGCCCCGCAGTTGGGCTTCAAACTCTTCTTTGGTCCACGCTTGGTTGTCAGAGCAGCTCATAATGTACCTTCTATAAATCAATTTCTAATCCGTCGTAAGCGACCTCAATGCCGGCCGCATCGAGCATTTTGCGAGGCTCGGAATCTTCGTCCAGTATCGGATTCGTGTTGTTGATATGGATCAATATTTTGCGGGCTTTTTTGACGCCGCTTAACACTTCTATCATGCCGCCCGGGCCGGATTGAGGCAAGTGGCCGATTTCACGCGCTTTTTTAAGGCTGATATTTTGCGTGCACATTTCGTCCTCTGTCCAGAATGTGCCGTCCACCATCAGGCAGTCTGCAGCTTGCATGGCGGCCATGACATGCGGTTCGATTTCGCCCAAGCCTGGAGAATAAAATAATTTTTTGCCAGTGGAGATCTGCTCGACAATAACGCCAATATTGTCACCTTCGTGCGGGTCATGCCGATGCGGCGAGTAAGGGGGCGCTTTGCTTTTTAAAGCCTGGGTGTAAAAGCGTAAGTCATCAATGCCCGGAATGGTGAAGCTGCTGCCATCAACAGGGACAGGGTGATGATTGACGGTGCAGTAATCAGCCAGCATGTTGAACAAAGGAAAGCCCGTGGTCAGGTCCTGTTTGACCATATCGGTACAATAGACTTCTAGCGGCTTGCCTTCTCTAAGCATGAGCAGGCCAGTGGTGTGATCAATCTGGCTGTCGATCAGCATAATGGCTTTGATGCCGGTATCGCGGATGCCTTCTTTAGGCTGGATGGCAGGGAAGGCTTCCAATTGCGCGCGAATATCGGGCGAGGTATTGAACAGTAGCCAGTTTCTGCTATCGGTGCTTACGGCAATGGATGATTGGGTGCGGGCTTTGCCGTTCATTTGATTGTGGCGCAAGCGGTGGCAATTATGGCAATTGCAGTTCCATTGAGGAAAACCGCCACCAGCGCCTGAACCTAAAACTCTGATTTTCATAGTTTGGACGGTATTTGAAAAAAGCTGTGAAGAAATGAATGATACGGGAATAAAGACAAGCAGGCAAAAAAAAGGGGCTCATGCGGAGCCCCTTTTTACTCTGAACCGAATGGATTAACGGTTATAGATATACATTGTTACTTCGAAACCGAAACGCAGGTCTGTGTAACTTGGTGTTTCCCATTTCATCGTATTAACCTCCAGAAGTTTTTTATGTTATAGGCTAGCTTGATCAAGTAAGCTGGCCCGAAGTATACGATGAACCGTTTTTTTACGCAACTTTTGGCGGGAGGCGTTTGTCTCCTACGGAATTCAATCATTGATTGAAACCGATAAAAAACAATTAAATTCGTCAGATTTTTAATTGATTTGTTCGGGGTGTTTTTTTTCTTGTAAGAGAGTATTATCCAATTTCACCTAAAAATAATAATAGATATTGATAAAATCATGAGGAGGTGTTATGAGTGGAGTCATTGTGCTGTTTTTGGGCATGTTCATTCTTGCGGCGTTTTCGTTTGCGCCATTGGGTTATTTCATTTACAAGTTTTCGCAGAAAAACGCCAAGCCTTTCGGTGAAACCGAGCCGCATGGCGACAGCCCGTCTGTGATAAATGATCTAGCGGAGAAAGCAATTAGTTTAGCGAAGGGGTTGTTTAGCAAAAAGTAATATTTCATTTTGGACTTTCCGGATGCTCCTGGAGGTCCGGAAAGTTCTTCTCCAGCCATAAATATAAATTCAAACAGCACTGCAGGTCGGGCAGCTAGGGTTTTTTCGCAATTTCATGGTGTTGAATTCCATTGTATAGCCGTCGACCAACAGTAACCGGCCGGTCAGCGTTTCCCCGATATTCATAATCAGCTTCATGGCTTCCAGTGCTTGAATGCTGCCGATAATGCCCGTAATAGGCGCTATCACGCCATTGGTTGAGCAGGTCTGTTGCTCCTCGCCATCGTTACGATACAGACAGTTGTAGCAAGGACTGTCATTCTTGCCCGGCGTAAATACGGCTACTTGGCCTTCAAAGCGTATGGCTGCACCTGATACCAGCGGGGTTTTGTGTTTGACGCAGGCGTTGTTAATGGCAAAACGCGTTGAGAAATTATCAGAGCAATCCAGTACTACATCGGCCGATGCCACAGCCGTTTCAAGCTGCTCGCCTTCCAGCCGCTCTTTAATAGCCTGCACGTTTATTTCCGGATTTAGATTTTTAAGTGTCCGCTGGGTTGAAATTACTTTATCAATCCCTATATCGTTGGTGTGATGAGCAATTTGCCTTTGTAAGTTGGACAAGTCTACTTCGTCATCATCATAAATCGTAATGCTACCGACACCGGCAGCGGCAAGATAGATTGATGCGGGAGATCCAAGTCCTCCGGCGCCAATAATCAGTATCCTGGCTTCCAGGAGTTTTTGCTGCCCCTCAATATCAATTTGAGGCAGCATGATTTGACGGCTATAGCGTAATAGTTGGTTGTCATTCATTAGTCGTGTGGTTTCCGTATAAGGATAAGAGATGATGCCAAAGAACTTGACAGTCTGCAAAAGCTGATTATTATTAGCACTCATTGCCAGAGAGTGCTAACAACTGGATTAACCTTTTATATTTAACTGTTAGGAGACATTAATGAAAATACGTCCGTTACACGATAGAGTGATTGTTAAACGTGTTGAAGAGGAAACAACCACCGCAGGTGGTATTGTTCTGCCTGGCTCTGCGGCAGAAAAACCAAGCCAAGGCGTGGTTTTGGCCGTAGGTAACGGTAAAGTGCTGGATAACGGCGATGTTCGTCCATTGGATGTTAAAGTCGGCGATAAAGTACTGTTTGGCAAATATGCCGGCAACGAAGTTAAAGTTGACGGTGAAGAACTTATCGTTATGCGTGAAGAAGACATCATGGGCGTTTTAGGTTAAGCCTGAGTCTTATTAATCACAATCATTTTTAACATAACAAATTAAGGAATAAAAATGGCAGCAAAAGACGTATTATTTGGCGATGACGCGCGTAGCCGCATGGTGCGAGGCGTTAACATTTTAGCAAACGCAGTAAAAGTAACATTGGGCCCTAAAGGCCGCAATGCGGTATTGGACAAAAGCTTCGGCGCACCGACCATTACTAAAGACGGTGTATCGGTTGCAAAAGAAATCGAATTGAAAGACAAATTCGAAAACATGGGCGCGCAAATGGTTAAGGAAGTAGCTTCAAAAACTTCCGATGTAGCCGGCGACGGTACAACCACTGCGACTGTATTGGCCCAAGCTATCGTTAATGAAGGTCTGAAAGCTGTTGCCGCCGGCATGAATCCAATGGATCTGAAACGCGGTATTGATTTGGCTGTATCTAAAGCCGTTGAGTCTATTGTAGCTTCAGCTGCGCCTTGCACAGATAACAAAGCCATTGCGCAAGTGGGCACTATCTCTGCAAACTCTGACGAGTCCGTTGGCCAAATCATTGCCGAAGCGATGGAAAAAGTCGGCAAAGAAGGCGTAATCACTGTTGAAGAAGGTTCAGGTCTGGACAACCAGCTGGATGTCGTAGAAGGCATGCAGTTCGACCGCGGTTACCTGTCTCCTTACTTCATCAACAACCAGGACAGCATGAGCGCTGAATTGGACAATCCGTTCATCCTGCTGTACGACAAAAAAATCTCCAACATCCGCGACATGTTACCGGTACTGGAAGGCGTTGCGAAATCCGGCCGTCCATTATTGATCATCGCTGAAGATGTGGAAGGCGAAGCGTTGGCGACTCTGGTGGTCAACACGATTCGTGGCATCGTTAAAGTTGCTGCGGTTAAAGCGCCAGGCTTCGGTGATCGTCGTAAAGCCATGCTGGAAGATATCGCTGTTCTGACAGGTGGTACTGTGATTTCTGAAGAAGTCGGTCTGTCTCTGGAAAAAGCGGAACTCGACTTGTTAGGCACTGCTAAAAAAGTACAAGTCGGCAAAGAAAACACCACGGTTATTGATGGCGCGGGTTCTGAAGAAAGCATCAAAGGCCGAATTGCGCAAATCCGCAAACAAGCTGAAGAAGCCACTTCCGATTATGATAGAGAAAAATTGCAAGAGCGTCTGGCTAAATTAGCCGGCGGCGTTGCTGTTATCAAAGTCGGTGCGGCGACCGAAGTTGAGATGAAAGAGAAAAAAGCACGCGTTGAAGACGCGCTGCACTCTACCCGTGCAGCGGTTGAAGAAGGCGTCGTTGCAGGCGGCGGTACCGCTCTGGTTCGCGCATTGAAAGCTCTGGAAGGTCTGAAAGGCGTCAACCACGATCAGGACGTTGGCATTAACATTCTGCGTCGTGCAATGGAAGAGCCATTACGTCAAATCGTTGCCAACGCCGGTGATGAATCGTCTGTGGTGCTGAACGAGGTCGCTAAAGGCACAGGTAACTACGGTTATAACGCAGCAACTGCCCAGTACGGCGATATGATCGAAATGGGTATTCTGGACCCGGCTAAAGTAACCCGTTTTGCGCTGCAAAACGCTGCTTCTATTGCAAGTTTGATTATTACTACGGAAGTCATGGTTGCTGACGCACCGGTTGAAGAAAAAGGCCATGGCATGCCGGATATGGGCGGCATGGGTGGTATGGGCGGCATGGGCGGCATGATGTAATCATGCTGTCTTAAAGCCTGTCGCTTTAAGCAAGCCCCGGCTGTTTTTAATAGCCGGGGCTTTTTTATAACTAGAGTTTTCGCGAAAGATCGGTTTCAGGTTCTGCGATCGGGTTAGGAAGTCCTTTCTGAGCTAAATGATGTTGCTGTAGAAAATTCAATAAGCTCAAGCGATTATTTTGAAGATGAAAAGTCTCATCATGACCGGCTTCCGATTGGACCATTATTTTGGGCTGTCTTGCTGCCTGATAAAGTTTTTGTCCTTGCGAAAAAGGCACGATTGAATCTTGGCTGCCATGAGCCAGCAATAATGGAACGGGCGCGATATCGGCAATGACATCAATCGGGTTATAGGGATAGTCCATCATGGCCGCTGCAGGATATTGGAATGGCCAGCTGAGCCAGTTTGAGGCGGACACATGGCGAACGATTTCAAAATAGCTGCTGAATGCCGAATCGCTGACAATGCCGGCAAGATGCCGTTTAGCTTTTGGATTGGTTGCTGCAAAGTAGATGCCCAGGCTGGCGCCTATGCTTTGGCCCAGCAAAAAAATGGGTTTATGGTCAGCATGGCCAAGCAGCCAATTGAAGCCCGCTTCAATATCCCAAAAAACTTCCGGCAGACGGGGAGCTCCATCCGATCGGCCAAAGCCTCGGTAATCAATTAGGAAAACCTGATAACCATGCTGCGGCAGCCACGCTACGTTCTGCACATGGGTGCTGATGTTTTGGGCATTGCCGTGCAGAAAATAGATACTGCCTTTCAACTCGCCTTGCGCAGGTAAAAGCCAACCGTATATTTTCAGGCCGTCCCTGGCTTCCAACTGAACATCCTGATAGGCGAGCCCTAGCTTTGCAGGTGTTCTGACTAACGCTTTATCCGGATAAAACATCAGGCCGGAACAAGCTTGCAGCGTGTATAAGAAAATAATGAGGCTGACGATTTTAGATACTCTTTTGATAGCCATCAGAAGTAATACCTGTAGGATTACTGGGCCTGAAGCTTTCATAGCGAAATTGTGATCCAGACCCAATTGAGAAAGAGAAAAGCCGTCTACATTTTTCGATCCAAGGGCAAGCTAACTGGTTCCCAATAATGAGTAAAATAGTCGGCTGAGTGTGATTTCCAGACTTGGATCAATCTCAGCAAAAAAATTGCTATGATCCAGATGAGCATCAATGAGCAATAGCTCAAGCTGTTGTTGAATAAGACGCAAGATAGGCTGGTTTCAGCGCTATCTGTGGGCTGGCAAATTATTAGAGTCTACCCCAGACAACGCCAGGAAGTGGTTTGACAGGCCGCTCTGTGGCCGGGGGGCATTATTGTGAGTACAGATGATGAAGCGATTATGCGGGGCAGTCAGTTGGCACATTTATAATAGCCTTGGCCTGAGCGTCAGCATGATAAGACGACCTGACTAATGGTGCGCTGGCAACTTGTTTAAAGCCCAATGCCTTCGCCATGACGGCATATTCCTCAAATTGTCCCGGAGTAATATAGCGCTTGACCGGCAAATGGGCTTTGCTGGGCTGCAGGTATTGGCCCAGAGTCAGCATGGAACAGCCGTGGTCCAGTAAATCTTTCATGACCTGATGGACTTCATGAGGCTCTTCTCCGAGGCCGAGCATCAGTCCGGATTTGGTAGGAGTCTGCGGCTGAGCCTCGCCATATTTTTGAAGCAATTGCAATGAGCCTGAATAGTCGGCACCGGGGCGAGCTTGCTGGTACAGTCTGGGAACCGTTTCCAGGTTATGGTTGAAGACATCACAGGGCTGTCCGGCCAATATTTCAACGGCTTTATCCATGCGGCCGCGAAAGTCCGGCACCAGAATTTCGATTTTGGTTGTCGGAATCAATTGCCGAATCGCGCCAATGCAGTCGGCAAAGTGGCCAGCGCCGCCGTCTTTCAGATCGTCCCGATTTACCGAAGTGATGACGACATATTTCAAGGCCAATGCCTGAATCGCCTGAGCCAGATGTTGGGGCTCTTCTTTGTCGAGCGCCAATGGTTTGCCGTGGGCAACATCGCAGAACGGGCAGCGGCGCGTGCATAAATCACCCATGATCATGAAAGTCGCTGTGCCGTGCTGAAAGCACTCGGAGAGATTGGGGCAGGCGGCTTCCTCGCAGACCGTATGCAGCTGGTTCTGGCGCAATAACTGTTTTACCCTGCTGACTTCCTCGCTGGCCGATATTTTCATGCGTATCCATTCGGGTTTGCGCAGAGGCGTCTGGACCGGCTCGACTTTGATCGGAATCCTTGCCAGTTTTTCAGCATTGCGTTGGTGCGATTCGGGCGTGGAGCGGGAAGGCGCTTGATGAGTCATTTTTGTATAGCCGTGGTTATAGCCTGAATAACAGGGATGGCGAGTTCGGAATTGTTGACGGTGACGCCCAGATCAGCCAGTTGGGTCACTTCCAGTTCAGGATAGCCGCAAGTATTGATGGAGTCAAAAGGACTCAAATCCATCTGGTTATTGAAGCTTAGGCCGTGATAGCTGCAGTTTTTCTTGATCCGTATGCCGAGCGAGCCGATTTTTTTGCCGTCCACGTAGACGCCGGGCGCATCGGCTCTGGCAAACGCAGTAATGCCATAGCCGGCCAAAGTATCGATCATGGCTTGCTCCAGAATCGTCACTAATTGCCGGACGCCTATTTTTAGCCGTTTAATGTCCAGCAATGTATAAACGACCAATTGCCCAGGGCCGTGATAAGTAATTTGACCGCCCCGGTCGGAATGAATGACGGGGATGGCACCTGCATCGAGCAGGTGTTCGGGCTTGCCGTTTATGCCCAGTGTATAAACGGGAAAATGCTCCACGACCCATATCTCATCGATCGTTTCTTCGGTACGATCCAGCGTGAACTGCTGCATAGCCTGCCACGTCGTTTCGTAGTGCTGTAGCCCCAGGTTTCGTATCGTTATCTGCATGGCGCTAAGTTAGGCTTTTGCCAGAGAGGCAGAGAATCCCGTATAGTAGAGTGCCAACCGTTTTTCTCTGCGTCTTTGTGGCTAAAAGTGTTGCCTGGACGGTGTTGTGAGCAAAGCATTGAGCCATGCTATGCCAGCTTACAATGCCATCAAAACATGCGGGCTGGCCGTCAAATCCTGATAGATGGCATCCAGCTGTTCCCGGCTGAACGCCTCTACCGTTACAGTGATGGCGGTGTAATTGCCGCCCTTGCTGGGACGCGATGTCACTGCGCCTTCTCTGAGGTCAGGACTGTGGCGACGGATAATTTCCACGATCAGCACATCAAGCTCGGGGCTGGTTCTGCCCATTACTTTGATAGCAAATTGGCAGGGAAATTCTAAAAGGGATTGTTCTTCGCTCATGACAGGGACTGCTTATAAGCTTGGAAAAGCCGATTCATGTTCTGCCATACCGGACCGGGCCTGCCGTCTGCCACTTTGTGGGAGTCAAACTCTACAACTGGTATGATTTCACGCGTGGAACTGGTTAACCAGATCTCGCTGGCATTGTTTAAAGCTTCCAAGGCAATAATTTCCTCTCTGTAAGGAATGTTGTTTTGCTGTGCAATTTCCAGAATGACATCGCGGGTAATTCCCGGCAATATCTCGCAGCTTTTGGGCGGAGTAATCAGGATGCCATCGATCACCGCGAAAATATTGCTTGCCGCGCCCTCGGTCACATAGCCGTCTTTATTGACTAAGACAGCCTCGGCGCAGCCTTGTTCAACAGCCTGTTGCCTAAGAAGGATATTAGCCAGCAGCGTGGTCGCTTTGACATGACACAGCTCCCAACGGCTGTCATCCAGGCTGATTGCCTTGACGCCGGTCTCCCGCCCTTCAAACGGCGCTATGTTTGAACACATGGCGAAAACGGTAGGCTCGGTTTTTTCCGGAAACGCATGGTCTCTTTTAGGCGCAACGCCGCGCGTAACCTGTAGATAGATATATTGATCCCCGCTAGGGCTTAGCAGTTCCGTCAGAATCTTCAGCCACTGCTCGCGGCTATGAGGATTGGTCAGGCGAATATTGTTAAGGCTGTTTTCCAACCGTTCCATGTGCTCCTGGAAGCGGAATAACTGACCATGATAGGCCGGAATGACTTCATAGATGCCGTCGCCGAACAAAAATCCACGGTCCATAACCGATATTTTAGCTTCACTAAGAGGCAGGTATTGGCCGTTTAAATAAACCGTTTTATTTTCCATTATTTTTCCATTAATAGTAGAGCTTGATCATAGATTCTTTGAAGAATATTGCCCTTCTCCACGGCTTTAAGCACTACCAGATCTTTAGTGGTAATCACTTCATTTGCCAGCGAGACTGTTACAGTGCCGAATTTTTCGCCTTCTTTTACTGGCGCGGTAATGTTTTTATCGACATTCATGACAGCTTTCAGGTCTTTATAGTGATGGCGCGGAACCGTAGCAAAAAGATCTTCTGTCAGACCGAGGGACACATTTTTGCTGTCGCCTCTCCATATTCTCGCTTCGGTTATAGGCGTTTTGGCCTGATAGAGCCGGTGCGATTCAAAAAAGCGGAATCCGTAATTAAGCAGGTTTTGATTTTCGTTAGCTCTGACATTAGAACTCGACGTCCCCATCACGACAGAGATCAATCGCATATTATCCCTTAATGCAGAAGCGACGAGGCAATAGCCGGCATCATCGGTGAAGCCGGTCTTAACACCATCTACTGTTGCATCGCGCCAGAGCAATTTATTGCGATTTTGCTGGGTGATCTTGTTATAAGTAAATTCCTTCTGTGAAAACCAGCGGTAGTACTCGGGAAATTCCTTGATTAGAGCGCGGGTCAGCGTCGCAAGATCGCGCGCCGTTGTGTAATGCTCCGGGGCAGGCAGTCCATCGCTGTTGACGAAATGGGTATTGACCATGCCCAGGCGTGCCGCATGCTGATTCATCATGTCGGCGAATGTCGTCTCATTGCCGCCTATATGTTCGGCTAAAGCGACGCTGGCATCATTGCCCGATTGAATGATTATGCCATGCAGCAAATCTTCAATGGATACCTGATTATTGACTTCAAGAAACATGCGCGAGCCGGAAGTCTGCCAGGCTTTTTGACTGATAGTGGCTTTGTCGTCGAGATGCAGGTGGCCGTTGCTGAGTTCCCGGAAGGCCGCATAGACGGTCATGATTTTGGTGAGACTGGCCGGGGCTACCTTAGCGTCAGCGTTGCTTTCCGCCAGTACTTTTCCCGTGGCAAAATCCTGCAAAATATAAGCGCTTGCGGCAACAGTAGGCGCAGCCGGGGTTGCAATGTCCTCATCTGCTGAATTTGCCTGGAAAGCGGCAAGCAGTAAACCCAAAAATATAACAAAGTAGAAGCGGAAATAACTTTTTAAAAACATCATGATAAGTAAGGGCTAGGGCTGGCTAAATCGTAGCCTTATTGTACCATGTGATTTTTTAATTTTGTCTGGTTTCTGTGACAAATTTAAGCATCTTTTACGACAATTTTTTGCCAATTGCCCATTCAGCTTGTCCGCATCCATAGCTGAGTCTATAGGGGGCATCTAAACTTTATAAAGAATGGATTTTTATAGGGTGGAGAATAAAATTTTAGGCTGGCGCAAGCCATGAGTAATAATTTTGTCTTATAACTTCTGCGCTTTTAGGGAGTATCTAAAGCACCTACTTGCAAATAGGCCTGATTTTTCTGCTTTGTTGCAGAGGCTCGCTGTTGGGACAAGGCCTGTTCAGGCGCTAACGGCTTGATTTCAACCATCCCGGTTCCAGTTTTATGAATTCCCAGTTTTTTGGCTGCTATATAGGACAGATCCAATACTCTGTTGCCGTGATAAGGTCCCCGATCATTGATGCGGACAATGACGCTGCGCTTGTTTTTCAAGTTGGTCACGCGAGCATACGATGGAATCGGCAGCGTTTTCGAGGCAGCAGTCATGGCGTACATGTCGAATATTTCACCGTTAGCGGTTTTTTTGCCATGAAAGCGGGGGCCATACCATGAAGCAACGCCTTTTTTCAGATAGTGGGTAATACCGGATGATAGATTTTCTTGTTGAGATGCTTCCTTTGAAGCAGTGCTCTTTTGCTCATCCTTTGATGATGGATGAAACCATGAGCCAGTGACGGATTTAGAAGCCAACTCGACTTTAGAGATCTGGATTTTTTCTATCTGCTCCGTAGCGCAACTGGTCAGAATGAAAAAGGAAATGGGGATTATGATTTTCTTCATATATTGAAGCCTTTTTGTTTGAAATGGCCTGGCTTAACTGGTAAACCGCCATTGCATATAAAGGGCTGTGATTGTAACGCGTGATCACATAAAAATTGTCTAAAGCAGCCCAGAGTTCTTTATTTTGTTCTTGTTCAAAGGCAAGAAGTTTTATCTTGCTGTTTATAGGTAATGATGCTGATATATCAACGTCAAAGGATTGTAACTCTGCAATAGTTAAATCGGGCTTAAGGTCGGGCTTGAGGATGGCCTTATACTTTTCGCCTTTGGCTTTAACCGGAAAGGCGATTGCCTGGCCCGGTTGCCATTGATGCCGGGAAAAATAATTGGCGATACTGGCGATGACATCGTTGTTGTTATGCCAGATATCGCGGCGATTATCGTGATCAAAATCGACGGCATAAGTTCTGAAACTGCTGGGCATAAACTGCGGTATGCCCATGGCGCCGGCATAAGAGCCGGTTGGCTCAAGAGGATTTATGTGCTCATCGCGGCACAGCAGCAGAAAGTTTTCCAGTTCGCCGAGAAAGAATTGGCTGCGCGGCGGATAGGCAAACGCCAGGGTAGATAGCGCGTCGATGACGCGATGATTGCCGGTATTTTGCCCATACAGGGTTTCAACCCCTATGATGGCGACAATAATTGCCGCCGGAACGCCATATTGCTGTTCGGCGGAGGCCAGGGCTTGCGCATTTTCCTGCCAGAATTTCACTCCGCCGTTGATGCGGGATTCGGTCAGAAATATGTTGCGATATTTATGCCATGGCAGCCCTTCGGCGGGCTTCGAAATGGTTTTAAGTATGTTTTCCTTTATCTGGACTGACTGAAACAGCTCATTAAGTTCGGATTCATCGAATTGATGCGTTGCGGCCATTTGCTGGATGAAAGCATCCATGCGGTCCGTTTCTTTAATATTGGAGGTGCATGAGGCGGCAGTTAAACAGAGGCCGCTTAGCAGAAGGCGGCCTAGCATATTTTTCAATTTCATCAGTTTGGCAAAAGTTTTCTATGCGTATGAATGGACATCAGGATACCGAATCCGGCCAGCAGGGTCACTATTGAGGTGCCGCCGTAACTGATTAACGGTAGCGGAACGCCTACGACAGGCAGAATGCCTATGACCATGCCGATGTTGACGAACACGTACACGAAAAAAGTGAAGGACAGACTGCCGGCCAGTAATCGGCTGTAAGTATCTTGAGCCTGCGAGGCGATGTACAGGCAGCGGCCAATAATGAGCAGGTACAGTATCAGTAGGCCCACGCAGCCGAAAAGACCGAACTCCTCGGCAAATACGGCAAAAATAAAGTCAGTCGAACTTTCCGGCAGGAAATCCAGTTCCGACTGTGTACTGCCCAGCCAGCCCTTGCCGTAGATGCCGCCCGAGCCGATAGCTATTTTCGATTGAATAATATGATAGCCTCTGCCCATCGGATCGGCTTCGGGATTTAGGAAAGTCAGTACCCGGTCGCGTTGATAGTCGTGCATCAGGTGCCAGACGATAGGCGCCAGAGAAGCTAATATAGCAATAATAGCCAGGATGAAAAGCCAGGAAAGACCGGCAAAAAACAGCACGCCGGCGCCAGAACTGGCTACCAGCAGAGCCGTCCCCAGATCCGGTTGTTTGGCAATCAATAAAGTCGGGACCACGATCAGAACGGCGGCTATGCAGAGTTGTTTCCATTTGGGAGGCAGTGAGTGCTCGGACAGATACCAGGCAATCATCATGGGCGTCGTGATTTTGATCATTTCCGACGGCTGGAAGCGAAAAAAGCCCAGGTCCAGCCAGCGCTGCGCGCCTTTACCGATCTGTCCCATGATCAGTACGGCGATGAGCAGCAAGATGCCCAGGCTAAACAGCACGGCCGAATAACGCTTAAACTGATAAGGATTGACATGAGCCAGTAATGTCATCAAGCCAAAGGCCAGTCCGACCCGAGCCGCCTGGCGTATCAGTATGCCCATTTCCTGGCTGCCGGCGCTGTAAAGAATCACGAAACTGACCATTGCCGCGAGGAAAAGCGCGATAAACAAGGGCACATCGATGTGCAGTTTTCTGAGCAGATTGCCTAAAGCTGAAGGCGGTTCGAATTGTTCTCTGCGGGTTTCAGTTCTCATTGTCGCTCTCTAAATATTGCTTAATGACTTTTCCGGCGATAGGCGCTGCGACCGAGCCGCCATGACCGCCGTTTTCAGCAATGACCGCCACTGCAATCTTGGGATCATCGGCCGGTGCAAAAGCAATAAACAACGCGTGATCGCGCAGTTTGAATTCGATTTCATTTTCGTTGTATTTGGCGTCCTGTTTAATATTGAAAACCTGCGCGGTCCCCGTTTTTCCGCCAATTTGATAATTAATGTTCCTGCCGATGATCTTGGCTGTCCCGCGTTCGCCATGGACCACGTTGACCATGGCGGTGAGAATACTATTGATGTTTTCCTGCTTAACCGGCAGGGTGCCTTTATGGGTCTCGGGGCCATGCGTCGTGCTATCGGCATTGACGATTTTGTCCACCAGAAACGGTGTGACAATATTGCCTTTATTGGCCAGTGTCGCCATGGCTCTGGCAAGCTGCAATGGCGTTACTTGGGTAAATCCCTGGCCAATGCCGGTGATTATCGTTTCCCCAGGATACCAGGATTGATTTCTCTGTCGGCGTTTCCACTCACGGGATGGCATCAAGCCCGCTTTCTCCCCGACCAGATCGATGCCGGTTTTCTCGCCAAAGCCGAACTGCTGCAAAAAATCATGCATGTTATCTATGCCTAAAGCGGAGGCCAGGCTATAAAAATAGACGTCGCAAGACTGCATGATGGCATCGTTTAAATTAACCGAGCCGTGGCCCCACTTTTTCCAGTCACGGTAGCGGTGGCTGACGCCAGGCAGCTGATAAAAGCCCGGACAGAAAATTCTGTGCTGCGTGCCTATTGCGTTATATTCAAGCCCTGCCAGGCCGACAAATGGCTTCAGTGTCGAGCCGGGCGGATACAGGCCGCGCAGTGCGCGATTGTAGAGCGGCCGGTTCTCGGATGATTGCAGTGCCTGATAGGCGTCATTGCTTATGCCGACAACGAACGGATTGGGATCGAAGCCGGGACGGCTGGCGAACACCAGTACGCCGCCCGTTTTGACATCAATCGCAACAACGGCGCCGTTATAGATGTCCAGCGCGTCGTAGGCGGTTTTCTGGAGATCAATATCCAGCGTAAGGTAGAGATTGGCGCCGGGCGTCGGCTCCACGGCATTGACTGTTCGGATGGCTCGCGCCTGAGCGTTGGTTTCGATTTCCGCATATCCTGTTTTGCCGTGAAGTTGAGCTTCATAGCTGCTTTCAATGCCTATTTTGCCGATATGGCTTGAGCCCTGATATTCAGCCACCGGCAATGTCTTGAGTTCGGTTTCGTTGATGCGTCCCACATAGCCGACAGCATGAGAGGCCAGGTCGGCATAGGGATAATGCCGGGCCAGATGAACCTGAATATCAACGCCGGGGAAAAAAGGACGGGCGACGGCAAACTTGGCAAGCTCTTCTTCGGTCATGTTCATCAGCAGCGGGGTGCTGGCGAAGCGTTTTTCCCGTTTGCGCTGCTTATGGTACTGCTGGATTTTTTCGTCAGGGATATTGAGCAGTTTCTGTAAGCGCTTCAATGTGTCATCGAGGTCTTTGATCTGTTCAGGGATTAGTTCAAGGCTATAAGATGGCATGTTTTCGGCCAGAACCTTTCCATTGCGATCATAAATCATGCCTCGAGTTGGTACTAAAGGCTTGATTTTGATGCTGTTGTCTTTTGCCAGGCTTGAATAATGCTCATGACCGACAATTTGCAGATAGACCAGTCGGACAATCAGGGCGGAAGTTAATAGTAAGATGATAACGAATGCGACGATGATGCGGTTGAGGAACAGGCGATTCTCTACTGAGTTATCTTTAATAATATATGTGCGGGACATGACAGCAGCGAATTGTTTTACTTAGCGCGTCGTGACAGACGGATAAAGCGTAGCATTGTATAAACCAAAGGCCAGCATAATGTGCCAGTAATAACGGGAAGCCAGAAGGATGGATGAAGCTGGGAAGGGTGCTGGAGATTTTTTATCCAGAACAGCAGCAATTGGGATAACAGCAGGCAGAAAAAGATAAACAGCCCCTGCTGAATCAAAGGGTATTGGCGCAGCCGCTTATGAAGCTTGAGGCAAAGATAAATAACGAGCGAATAAGCCAATGCATATTGGCCGAATAACTTGCCCATCAACACATCGGTAAGCAAACCAAAAGCCCAGGCATGGAATATGCCGACTCGCTCCGGCACGGCAAGCGACCAATAGATGAGAGACAGCAGCACCCAGTCGGGATTAATGGCCGCCATCATGTCCGGCATGGGGGCAATTCTTAAGCACATCGCCAAGACTATGGTCAAAATGATTCGGCCAAAGCCATAGTAGTTATTCATCGGCAGGTGTCTCGGTTTTCTTGTCGTTCGCTTTTTGTGGTGAGGTTAAAGGAATGGGCGTGGTATTGCTCCAGACAATCATCAGTTCCCTGTTCCGGTTCAGCATGGCTTTAGGTGTCGCGGTAATGCTGGCGAAAGGTTTATTGGGCTCCGGTGTAAATTCATCCACAACCGCGACAGGGTAGCCTTGCGGAAAAGTGCCGCCCAAACCGGATGTGATCAATAAGTCGCCAGGTTGGATATCGGCATTGTTCGGCAAATAGGGCAGATTAAGCCGGTTCATTTGGCCGCTGCCGACTGCAATGGTCAGCAAGCCGTTTCGATTTACCTGAACCGGAATGGCATGATTCGGATCGGTAATCAACATGATCTCAGAGCTGAGCGGCAGGCTCCGAATGACCTGTCCGACAACGCCGTTGGCGTCAAGCACGGGCTGCTGAGGATGAACGCCGAAGCGAGTCCCTTTGTTGACCTGCACGATGTGTTCATAAGGATCCATGTTGATCGACAGCAATTCTGCAACCAGCACCTGTTCGCCGAGCTTGAATGAGTTCTCCAGCAGTGCGCGTAGTCGGATATTTTCTTTTTCCAGCGCAGCAAATTTCAGTAGTCGTGTTTGTTGGATAAGTTGCTCTTCGCGCAATCTTTCATTTTCTTTTTTTAAGGCGGTGTAAGAGCTGATAGAGTCGGAAGTCTGCTCGATCAGCGTGGAAGGCAAATTGACCAGATATTTTATTGGGTCGATAAAAAACGATAATGTGGCGCGAAGCGGGTCCAGCCGGATGCTGGTCTGTTCCGTCGCTAGCAGGGCGATAGAGGCGATTACTGCCACTAGCAGGCGGGTATTGATCGATGGACCGGTGGCAAATAAAAGTTTGATGGCGGATTTCCTCGGCAATTGCTCCTAGCGCTGCTCTACCTCCTGCATCCGTGCAGTCATCTTATCAGTTAAAAAGAAGCGGCCGGGCGGCGTGCGTCCCGGCATCTGCCAGAATAAGCGATTAAAGGCTATGCATCATTATTCTAATGAAAAAGTTGAGACTCCTTTTTTATCCAGCATTTCCAGAACCATGCCGCCGCCTCTGGCAACACAAGTCAACGGGTCGTCGGCAATAAACACAGGCAAACCTGTTTCTTCAGCCAGCAGCCGATCAATGTCCTTTAGCAAGGCACCGCCCCCGGTCAAATAAATACCACGGTTGGCGACATCGGCTCCCAATTCGGGCGGAGTCTGCTCCAAGGCCACTTTGACTGCTCCGACGATGCCCGACAGCGGTTCCTGCAGTGCTTCCAGTATTTCGTTGCTGTTCAGGGCGAAACTGCGCGGCACGCCTTCTGCCAGATTACGTCCCTTTACTTCTATTTCCTTGACTTCACTGCCGGGATAAGCCGTGCCGATTTCAAATTTTATTCTCTCTGCTGTGGATTCGCCGATTAGCGTGCCGTAGTTTCTGCGCACATAATTAATGATGGCTTCATCAAAACGGTCGCCCCCGATACGGACAGAGTTGGAATAGACGATACCGTTTATGGAGATGACGGCCACCTCGGAAGTGCCGCCGCCGATATCGAGAACCATCGACCCTGATGCCTCATCGACCGGGAGGCCTGCACCGATGGCTGCAGACATGGGTTCTTCTATCAAGTAAACCTCACGCGCACCGGCCATGGCCGCAGATTCCCGAATGGCGCGGCGTTCAACCTGGGTTGACCCACAAGGCACGCAGATCAAAATGCGCGGACTAGGACGCAACAGTTTGCTTTGGTGGACTTTTTCGATAAAAAATCTGAGCATTCTTTCCGTGACGGCAAAATCGGCGATTACACCGTCTTTCAAAGGACGGATGGCCGTGATATTGCCGGGGGTGCGTCCTAGCATGCGTTTTGCGTCAGCGCCAACCGCTGCGATGGTTTTAGAGCCACGGACTTTGTCTTCTTTGATGGCGACAACTGACGGTTCATTAAGCACAATCCCCTGGCCGGGAATATAAATCAATGTGTTGGCGGTACCCAAGTCAATCGAAAGGTCATTAGAAAAAAGGCCGCGAATTCTTTTGAAGAACATTTTTTACCTGTGTCCTTTGTGGGGAATAAAATTGTACTACTTTATCAATCAAGCGGGTATTTGAGCAAGATATAAAGTATCATATTTATAATAATACAAAATCTCTGAAATTTTGAGGAGTTGATAGTGTCTTTGACGACTGATGATGTGAAGAAAATTGCGCATTTAGCGCGCTTGGGTATTGATGAGTCGGATATTGAATCCTATGCAAAGGACTTATCCCGCATGCTGGATTTAATGACGCAGATGAGCGAACTGAATACCGATGGCGTCATTCCAATGGCTCATCCGATGGATCAGGTGCAAAGATTAAGGCCGGATACCGTTACGGAACGGAACAACCGCGAGCAATTCCAGGTCATTGCGCCGCAAGTTGAAGCGGGACTTTATCTAGTGCCGAAAGTCATTGAATAAGGGAATAGTCATGCACAATAAGTCAATCACAGATTTAGCTAAAGGCCTGCGTTCAGGCGAATTTTCAAGTGTCGAACTGACACAGGCGTTTCTGGACAGAATCAAGCGCCACAGCTCGCTTAATTGCTATATTACGGTCACCGAAGATTTAGCCCTCCAGGAGGCCAAGGCTGCCGATGACAGAATCGCCAAAGGCGATGCGACATTGTTGACCGGCATACCGATCGCACAGAAAGATATTTTTTGCACGCAAGGCGTGAAAACCACTTGCGGTTCTAAAATGCTCGACAATTTCATCGCACCTTATAACGCTACCGTCGTGGAGAAATTCAACCAGGCCGGGGGCGTGATGCTGGGCAAGCTCAATATGGACGAATTCGCCATGGGTTCGTCAAACGAAACCAGTTATTACGGCGCGGTCAGAAACCCTTGGGATCTCAATGCCATTCCAGGCGGTTCGTCAGGCGGTTCGGCCGCGGCCGTAGCGGCCGGATTGGCAGTCTGTGCGACTGGGACGGATACGGGCGGCTCGATCCGCCAGCCGGCCTCGCATTGCGGCATTACGGGATTGAAGCCGACTTACGGGCGCGTGTCGCGTTACGGCATGATCGCTTATGCGTCCAGTCTGGATCAAGGCGGCCCCATGGCGCGTAGCGCCGAAGATGCGGCCATCATGCTGCAGGTGATGGCAGGGTTCGATGAGCGGGATTCAACCAGCGTCGATTTGCCGGTGCCTGATTATCGGGCGGAGCTGAATAATTCTATCGAAGGACTTAAAATCGGGCTGCCGAAAGAATTCTTCGGCGCCGGGCTCAACAGCGACGTTGCCGCCGTTATTGAAGCCGCCGTCAATGAATACCGGAAACTGGGCGCGCATATCAAGGAAGTTTCGATGCCTAATCTGAAGCTGGCCATTCCGGCTTATTACGTTATCGCGTCGGCCGAATGTTCAGCCAACCTTTCCCGCTTTGACGGTGTACGCTACGGCTACCGTTGCGCCAATCCGGAAGATCTAACGGATCTCTATACGCGCTCACGTGGCGAAGGCTTCGGCAAGGAAGTCAAACGCAGGATTCTGATGGGAACCTATGCGCTATCGGCCGGCTATTATGATGCCTACTATATCAAGGCTCAGAAGGTTCGTCGCTTAATCAGTGATGACTTTAAAAAAGCCTTGTCGGAAGTCGATGTGATCATGGGGCCGGTGGCGCCGTCTGCCGCTTTCGGCATAGGCGAGAAAATCGGCAATCCAATCGAGATGTATTTATCCGATATCTATACCATTGCCATCAACCTCGCCGGATTGCCGGCCATGTCCATACCAGCCGGAGTCGTCGGTGGTAAACCGGCGGGCCTGCAGATCATCGGCAATTATTTTGCGGAACACCGGTTGTTGAATATTGCCCATCAATATCAGCAGGTTACCGATTGGCATCAACAAAGTCCTAAAGATTTTGAGTAAAGGGGAAAATCATGGAATGGGAAGCAGTGATCGGGTTGGAAATTCATACGCAACTCGCCACAAAATCTAAAATTTTTTCCGGCGCCTCGACAGCTTACGGCGCAGAGCCTAATACCCAGGCTTGCGCGGTCGATCTGGGTCTGCCCGGTGTTCTGCCGGTTCTGAACGAGGAAGCCGTACGGATGGCGGTACTGTTCGGCCTGGCTATTGAAGCGGAAGTTGCGCCGTGTTCGGTTTTTGCCAGAAAAAACTATTTTTATCCGGACTTACCTAAAGGCTATCAAATCAGTCAGTTTGAGTTGCCCATCGTAGGCCTTGGGCATCTGGATATTGACGTGGATGGCGTCAAAAAACGCGTCGGCGTGACGCGCGCGCATCTTGAAGAAGACGCCGGTAAATCGCTGCACGAGGATTTTCATGGCTTGACCGGTATCGACTTAAACCGTGCCGGCACGCCATTGCTGGAGATCGTGTCCGAGCCGGATATGCGTTCGGCGAAAGAAGCGGTCGCCTACATGAGAAAACTGCATGAGCTGGTGCGTTACCTGGGCATTTGCGACGGCAATATGCAGGAAGGTTCATTCCGCTGCGATGCCAACGTGTCGGTTCGGCCCAAAGGCCAGCAAGCGTTCGGCACGCGTGCCGAAATCAAGAATATCAACTCGTTCAGGTTCGTCGAGAAGGCTATCAACTATGAAATTGAGCGCCAGATCGATCTGATCGAGAGCGGTGGCGAGGTAGTTCAGGAAACACGGCTTTATGATGCAGATAAGGATCAGACCCGCTCAATGCGCAGCAAGGAAGAGGCCAACGATTATCGGTATTTCCCCGATCCGGACCTGTTGCCCGTGGTTGTCGATGAGGCGTTTAAAGCACAAGTAAAAGCGACAATGCCCGAATTGCCGGATGCGAAAAAGCAGCGCTTCAAGGATCAATACGGATTGGATGATGAAAGCACCGCAATACTGACTTCATCGCGCCCATTGGCCGATTATTTTGAGGCTGTGGTGAAAGAATCAGCTTGTGAAGCAAGAATTTGTGCCAATTGGGTAACGGGCGATCTCTCAGCCGCGCTTAACCGGTCTGGATTGGAAATCACTGATTCGCCGGTCAGTCACGAACGTTTGGCCGGATTGCTGGCGCGTATCAGCGATAACACGATTTCGGGGAAAATCGCCAAGCAGGTGTTTGAGGAGATGTGGCAAGGCACGGCTTCAGCCGATGAGATTATCGAAGCCAAGGGTTTAAAGCAAATTACCGACACCGGCGCGATAGAAGCCATTATCGACAAGATCATCGCGAATAACCCGGAGCAGGTTGAGCAATATCGTAGCGGTAAAGACAAAGTGTTCGGCTTTTTTGTCGGTCAGGTCATGAAAGAGATGCAGGGCAAGGCCAATCCCGGCGAAGTGAATAAAATGCTGAAGGATAAGTTGAAATAAGCTCTGCCTTATGAAATGTGCCGGGCATCTGTACTTTAACAGTCATGCCTGGCACATTTCAGCATCGGTTCAATTGGCCGGAAGCCGGTTGACCGCTTTTGAACCTTGGCATGAAAGGCTACTGCTGCCAATATCAACGGCAAAACCGGGATTGAGCAAGGTTTAGTCTTCGCTCAACGCCAGCGCGATTTCTCTGGCAGACTGCTGTTCTATCCTGAAGCCGCGCATTTCCAGAATGCCTTTCGTGTTTAATGAAATAATCAGATACAGCGCGTCCGGGTAAGCGGCCCATTCCAAGTCAATAGCTGACGGTTGGGCCGGCGCGCTTGGGTGCGAATGATAAATGGCGAAAAGCGCTTCGCCCTGATCGCGCATAGCGGCCATGGCGGCGATTTGTTGCGATGGATCCAGTTGAAAACGCTGCCCAGGCTGTTCTGCAATGTTGTTGATTGGATAGCAGCGAATCGGCAGGCCATTTTTACTGCTGATAAGACCGCAGACTTCCTGGTCGGGGGATTGCTGCGCGAGATGCAGTAACTGATTGGTAATTTTGCGTGGAATATGGATTTCTTCTTGCGTCATAAGGTAAGAAAGTAAAAGTTAAAATCGACGGGCCTATTTATCCCATTGGCCGTAGCTGACACGCGGTTGCCCTGACAAATCCTGGTAGGTTCGCACCTTATCATAGCCCAAGCCTTTAAAGATTGTTTGTATCTGATGCTGCTGGTTGTAGCCATGTTCGATCAATAAATGCCCTTGAGGTTTCAAGCGGCCACGCGCCCCGTCCGCTATAATCTCTATATCTCTGAGCCCTTGCTGGGCGGCGACCAGGGCGGTTTGCGGTTCAAACCGGACATCACCTTCCTGTAAATGGCTATCGTCTTCGGCAATATAAGGTGGATTGCTGATCACCAGATCGAATTGAATGTTGGGCACATTGTCAAACCAGTCGCTCTGGTAAAAGCGGATGTTGGTGATGTGGTGTTGTTGGGCATTATGCTCGGCTATTTTTAGCGCTGCCGGACTGAAATCGGTTGCTATGACTTGAGCATGAGGGCGCTCGGCGGCCAGTGTGACGGCGATAATGCCGGAGCCGGTTCCCAGGTCTATAAGTTTGAAGGGTTTATTAGGCGGTATGAGCTCCAATCCAAGCTCTACGAGCAGTTCGGTGTCCGGGCGCGGGATCAGCACGTCCGGCGAGACGTGGAAATCGCGCGACCAGAATTCCCGGCGGCCGATAAGATAGGCAACAGGCATGCCTTTTCGTCGTTTTTCAATCGATGTCCAGAATTGTTCCAGCTGTTCAGGATCTAGCAGTTTATCGGGCCAGGTTCGCAGATAAGAGCGTTCTTTTTGAAGGACATGACACAATAAAACCTCGGCATCCAGCAACGCGGAGTCGGAGATGGATGCCAGCGCGTCGACTGCATCAGCCAGCGCGGATTTGATGTTGTGCATCCGGCCTACTCTTCGCCCAGTTGAGTCAGTAATTCCGCCTGGTGCTCACTGATCAGCGGCTGGATGACCTGCTCAAGGCCTCCTTCCATGATGTCTTCAAGTTTATAGAGGGTCAGATTGATCCTGTGGTCAGTTAGCCGGCCTTGCGGATAGTTATAAGTGCGGATGCGCTCGGAGCGGTCGCCGCTGCCGACTTGCAGCTTCCGAGTCGCTGCCTGTTCGGCGTGGTGTTTTTCCTGTTCGGCGGCTAAAAGACGCGATTGCAGCAAAGACATGGCTCGGGCGCGGTTTTTGTGTTGCGAACGTTCGTCCTGGCATTCGACTACAACACCGGTTGGGATATGGGTGATACGAATTGCTGATTCGGTACGGTTAACGTGCTGGCCGCCGGCGCCTGATGCGCGAAATGTATCAACTCGCAAATCGGCTGGATTGATGTCAAAGGCGTCAATTTCCTCGACTTCGGGCATGACGGCGATAGTGCAGGCGGAGGTGTGGATGCGGCCTTGCGATTCGGTTTCAGGCACTCGCTGTACACGGTGCGCGCCGGATTCGAATTTTAGCTGGGAGTAAACGTCCTGTCCGGAAACGCGCAGAATGACTTCCTTGTAGCCGCCATGGTCGCCGGGACTCTCGCTGATGATTTCAGTTCTCCAGCCTTTCCTTTCGGCAAAGCGTTGGTACATGCGAGCCAGATCGCCCGAGAAAATGGCTGCTTCATCACCGCCGGTTCCAGCCCGGACTTCCAGAAAAATGTTGCGGTTATCGTTAGGGTCTTTGGGTAGCAATAGAATTTGCAGTTCATGTTCCAGTGCTTCTATCTGGTTTTCCGCTTCGATAACCTCTTCCTTGGCCATTTCACGCAGCTCCGGATCGCTGTCGTTGGCCATTTCCTTGGCGGAAGCCAGAGCTTCCAGCGCTTTTTGATAGCGCTTGTAGCAGTCAACGATCGGGTTGATTTGGGCGTACTCCTGGCTCAGTGAACGAAATTTATTTTGATTGCCTTGAACTTCCGGGTCGGAGAGCAGCGCGGCGATTTCATCATAGCGTTCGCACAAATTTTCGAGTTTATGTTGTATGGATGGTTTCATTGAGTCTGTTTTAATTTAAAAATTTCGCGGGCAGCGGCAACCAGATCATGTCTTTCGTTCTCGCCGGCTTCTCTGATTTGAATGCTGGGCGTATGTATCAGTTTATTGGTCAGGCTGTAAGCGAGCCGGCTCAAAGTTTCTTCAGGTGAAGTGCCGTTCTTCAACAATGCCAATGCTTTTTGCAGAGCTTCATCACGCATTTGTTCAGCTTGATGACGATAATCGCGGATAGTTGATTGCGCGCCTTGCGAGCGTAACCAGGCTAAAAAATAGCCCACTTGTGTGTCAATGATTTCTTCGGCCTGTTCCGCGGCTTGGCGGCGCGAGTTCATGTTCTGGTCTATAGTGTTCTGCAGATCATCAATCGTATAAAGATATACATCTCTGAGCTGCTCTACTTCAGCTTCGATATCGCGCGGAACGGCCAGATCTACCATGAACACGGGCTTATGTTTGCGTTTCTTGATCGCGCTTTCGACACTGCCTTTACCAAGGATCGGCAACTGGCTGGCCGTTGATGAGATGACAATGTCGGCTTCAGCCAGATGAGTGGGCAGTTCGGATAAGGCGATAGCATAACCGTTGAACTGGGAAGCTAAAGTATGGGCTTTATCGTATGTGCGATTAGCGACAATAATGCGGCCTATGCCCTGTTGTGATAGATGGCGGGCTGCCAATTCGATGGTTTCGCCGGCGCCGATCAGCAAGGCAGTTTGTTCGCTGAGTTTGTCAAAGATTTGCTGTGCCAGCTGGACAGCTGCGAAGGCCACCGATACCGGGCTAGAGCCGATAGCCGTATCTGTGCGGACTTTCTTGGCTGCTGAAAATGTGTATTGGAAAAGTTTGCCTAACTGTTTTCCTAAAGTTCCTGCTTCATAGGCTGCCTGATAAGCCGTTTTCATCTGTCCGAGAATTTGCGGTTCGCCTAGTATCATTGAATCCAGGCCGCATGCGACCCGAAACATATGGCGGATCAGTTGGCTGTCAGTATGGCAATACAGGTAAGGCGTAAGCTCTGCCGGGTCGATATTTCTGCTTTCGGCAACCCAATCGATCAGAATCTGCTTGTTTGCCGTGGATGCTTTGCAGTAAAACTCGGTCCGGTTACAGGTTGAAAGAATCGCGGCTTCACTGATTTCTTTCAGGTGCCATAATTCCTGTAGCGATGATTCCAGAATTTCGGCAGGGAATGCCAGGCGCTCCCGGATGGAAACCGGGGCGGTATTGTAATTAATCCCTACTGCAAGAAGTGTCATGGTATCGATGGTTAAGAGTTTATGTGTTCTAGAGTACTATAATAATATTTTTATACAGTGATTTTTATCTTGGCATCGACACAGTCGATCAGGAACTTTGCTGTAGCCAACACGTCCACAGCTATACACAATTACTGAGACCAGATGGCTTTCAGGTAAATTCAAAGTATATTATGAGGGCTTATTCTAAAGAAATATAACGGCTTTATCCAAATCGAATAAATCAACTGTCTGAATCAGCTGATTTTTCTGATAATCTATTAACTTATATCTACTGAGTGATAAATAGGACGATTGCGTGGTGATTTTTAGATTGATTTCAGTGCTAACTCTGGTCTTGCTTAATGGCTGTGCTGGTTCGCAGGATAAGCTTAATTCGCAGGAGGAGTCTGTTGAGCCTGTCAAAATGTCCCAAACAAAGGGAGAAACTCAGTCCGGCAGTACAAAAACGGAGATCGATCCTGATGTGATGTATATGTTATTGGCGGCAGAACTTGCTGGGCAAAGAGGGCAATATGAGATTGCGCTGGAAGGTTATATGGAAGCTGCCAAGCGTACCAAGGACCCGCGATTTGCTGAGAGAGCTGCAAAAATCGCTATGTATATGAAAGACAGCAATAAGACAAACGAGGCTGTTTCCTTATGGTTGTCTCAAGATCCCAATAATATAACAGCCAGAAAAATTGCTGCATTATCGGCTTTAAGAGCGGGTGATAAACAAGTTGCCGTTGAGCATGTGGATAAATTGCTGACAATTGATCCTGCTGGTTTCGAGAATTCAATGCTGGAATTGGCGGTTGCTCTGGAAAAGGAAAATAAGGTCTCTTTTTTGTATGATGTGTTGGATGCGTTATCTCTGCGTCATCGAAATCAGGCTGAAGTCTATTTTGTACAGTCATTGTTGGCCATGCAGATGAAAAATACTGATTTGGCTAAAACGAAAATACAGCAAGCTTTGGATGTGCAACCTGATTGGGATAAGGCGCAAATTTTTCAGGCTCAGATCTCGGCGTCTTCAGGAGATCTAAGCACTGCGGCAAAATTGCTGGAGAAGGCGGCTGTCAAGTATCCGGAAAATGATAAAATTAAAAAATTACTGGCGCAGGTTTTAATAAAAGCAGAAAAATATGAAGAGGCCGGTGAAGTTTATCAAGGCATAATTTCTGCTAATCCAAATGATGCTGAAAGCCAGTTCGCCTTGGCATTGGTGCATTTGCAGTTAAGTAGAGATAATAAGGCTGAGGATATTTTAAAAAAATTGCTGGAGCAGCCGGAGTGGCAATCCCAGGCCAGCTTTTATCTGGGTAAAATAGAAGAAAAACGCAAGAATACGAAAAAGGCTATGGCTTGGTTTGATAAGGTAAAGGATGGGCCTTTTGTTCTCGATGCAGAGATTTCCGCGATTTCATTGCTTGCAAAAGATAATCAATTTGATGAAGCTAATTCCAGGCTCAACAGTTTGCGCAGTCAGTTTCCAAAACAGAAGCTGCGGCTCATTCTGATTCAGGCCGAGCTGTATAATCAACAAAAGCAATATGATCAAGCGTTTAATCTATTAACAAATGCGTTGGCCGATATGCCTGAGCAGAAAGAATTGTTATATACCCGGGCATTGATGGCTGAGCGCCTCAACAGGTTGGATATATTGGAAACCGATCTAAAAAAAATATTGGCTGAAGATCCTAATAATGCCGAAGCGCTAAATGCTTTAGGATATACCTTGGCGGAAAAAACTGATCGTTACGCTGAAGCTGAAAAATATCTGGAGAAAGCGCTTAGGCTGCAGCCGGACGAGGCAGTTATTATGGATAGTTATGGATGGTTGCAATTTAAGCTAGGAAATACTGAGCAAGCCTTGTTTTACCTTCAGAAGGCCTATGCAAAAAGGCAGGAAGGTGAAATAGCGGCGCATCTTGCCGAGGTTTTATGGACTTTAAATAGAAAATCTGAAGCGAGAAAAGTATTTACTAAAGCCATTAAAGATGCCCCGGAAGATGAAGATCTATTGGATTTTCAACAAAGAGTATTAAACACTGCGGAATAGTTGTGTCACGTTTTAAAGCAAAGCTTTTTATTTGTGGTTGTTTATCCCTGTTAATGTCGGCCTGTTCCGTTGTTCCTGTTGAGCCTGGCGGATATTACTCAAAGGCTGGAAGAGCTCATCTTTATAAGTTGAAACAGTGGGCTTTTGATGGGCGTTTGGCTGTTTCAGGGCATAACGATTCCTGGACCGCAAATATAAGTTGGGAGCATGAGCCTGGCGAAGAAAAGATAAAACTATCTGGACCGTTGGGGCAGGGCGCTATGCTTATCCGGCTGGTGAACGATTTTGTGACTGTTGATCGCGGAGATGGAAAAGTAGAGTCTTCAGCAAGGTCGGAAGAATTTATTAATCAACAGTTAGGTATCTTTGTGCCTGTGCATTCGCTTCGGTACTGGGTTGTGGGATTGCCCGAGCCTTCCCGGGAATTTGAAGAAGTTGGTGATGGTTTCAGGCAGGCGGGATGGCATAGCGAATACAAAGAAATGCAGCGCGCAGAAGGTGAGATTATGCCGCGTAAAATCACAGTAACAAATGATCAAGTCAAATTAAAGTTAATCGTAGATCGTTGGGATTTAGATGTCGCAAAAGCAAAATAAGCAGTCCGCATGGATGGAGAAATGGCCGGCGCCGGCAAAATTAAATTTGATGTTACGCATTACTGGGCAAAGAGAAGATGGTTATCATCTGTTACAAACTGTATTTCAATTTGTGGATCTATGCGATTGGATAACCTTTCGCCCGGCTGAGGATGGGCGAGTCAGTTTGCATAAAGCTATTCCCGGTGTTCCCGAGTTAGATGATTTAACCATTAAGGCAGCAAATTTATTGAAGGCAGAGACTGGATGCACTCATGGAGTGTGCATTGAGGTGGAGAAGAACTTGCCTATGGGTGGTGGTTTGGGTGGAGGAAGCTCTGACGCTGCTACTACTTTAGTGGTGCTGAATGAATTGTGGAGCCTAGGTTTGACAACTGAGAAGTTGATGACGTTAGGTCTGGCTTTGGGGGCGGATGTTCCGATATTTGTGTATGGCTATTCCTCCTGGGCAGAAGGTGTCGGTGAAAAACTTGAAAAAATAGATATTCCAGAACAATGGGTTGTGATTATTAAGCCTGATTGTCATGTGAATACAAAAGAAATATTTTCAGCAAAAGATTTGACAAGAAATAGTAAATCAATCACAATAGGCGACTTTATAGCGGGCCAGCATCAAAATGATTGTCTTGGTGTGGTTCGTGAGCGTTACCAGTCTGTTAAAGATGCTTTGGTTGATTTGTCTGATTTTTCTGAGGCAAGGCTGACCGGAACAGGTGCTTGTGTTTTTGCGCAATTTGATTCGGAAGATGCTGCAGTTTATGCCTATAAGTCGCTTAAAGATAAGTGGCAGGCTTATCTGGCTAAAGGGGTTAATGAATCGCCACTGTTTTCAAAGCTGAAGTTTGGTAAGTATACATCTTGATTATTGGGCCGTCGCCAAGCGGTAAGGCACGGGGTTTTGATCCCCGCATACCAAGGTTCGAATCCTTGCGGCCCAGCCATTTACCTCCACTAAGTTAAATTCAGTTTGGGAGTGCTTGAATGAGTGACACCTCTATGATGGTGTTTTCTGGAAATGCTAACCTGGCTTTGTCTGAAGGTATAGTAAGAAAGCTCAATATGCGCCTTGGTATGGCGACTGTCGGTAGATTTAGCGATGGTGAGGTTGCGGTAGAAATAGAGGAGAACGTCCGGGGTAAGGATGTTTTTGTTATTCAGCCGACCTGTTCGCCTACAAATGAAAACTTAATGGAATTGCTTGTGATGATTGATGCGCTTAAAAGGGCGTCAGCGTCACGGATTACTGCTGTCATGCCATATTATGGTTATGCTAGGCAGGATAGAAGATCGCGATCGGCTCGGGTGCCTATCAGTGCGAAGTTGGTTGCCAGGATGATCGAACAGGCGGGTGCCAACAGGGTGTTGACTGTTGATTTGCATGCTGATCAGATCCAAGGTTTTTTTGACATACCAGTTGATAATGTGTATTCGTCGCCAATTCTTCTCGGTGATGTGTGGCGGCAGAAATATAAAGATCTGATTGTTGTCTCGCCGGATGTGGGTGGTGTAGTTAGGGCGCGTGCCCTTGCTAAACGATTGGATGATGCTGATCTTGCAATCATTGATAAGCGCAGGCCAAAGGCTAACGTTGCAGAGGTTATGCATATTATTGGTGATGTTAATGGGCGTACCTGTGTATTGATTGATGACTTGGTTGATACTGCGGGCACTTTATGTCATGCAGCGGATGCGCTAAAAAAGCATGGGGCGATAAAGGTGGTTGCTTACTGCACGCATGCTGTGCTTTCAGGTAAGGCCATGAAAAACCTCTATGGTTCGGAACTTGATGAGCTGGTTGTTACCGATACTATACCATTAAGTCAAGAAGCGATCAGCTTGGGTAAGATAAGGCAATTGAGTGTTGCTGAAATGTTGGCTGAGACTATAAGGCGTATAGCGGTAGGTGAATCAGTTAGTTCACTTTATGTCGATTGATATAATTTAATGTGTGTGCTTGAAGGCACGGAGTTGAGAGGAAAGATGTCTAACGTATTTGAGTTTGTTGCCGAAAGTCGTGGGCAATCAGGTAAAAGCGCAGCAAGAAGCGTGCGTCGTCAAGGTAAGGTTCCTGCGGTGATATACGGTGGGCATGGTGAGCCTCAAATGCTGTTGTTGAGTCACAATGAAGTTGTTAAGCATTTGGCGCATGAGGCAGTTTATTCTCATGTTCTTGATGTTACTGTTGATGGAAAAACAGAAAAAGCCATTTTGAAAGGTGTTCAGCGTCATCCTGCTAAGGTTCAGGTTCTCCACTTGGATTTTCAGCGTGTGAGTATGTCAGAGGTTCTTAAGGTGCATGTGCCTTTGCATTTTATCAATGAAGATACTTCGATAGGCGGTAAAAAGGGTGGGGTTGCTACTCACTCTATGGTTGATGTGGAGGTTACATGCTTGCCTTCTGCTCTGCCAGAATATATTGAAGTAAATTTGGCTAATTTGGATATTGGTGAGTCGATTCATCTCTCTGACTTAGTTCTGCCGGCTGGAGTGGAAATTGTGGTGTTATCGCACGGGCCTGAGCATGATTTGCCTGTGGTGTCTATGATGGCTTCAAGAAGTAGTGCTGAAGAATCATCAGAAGCTTAAAAACAGCGGGTGATTAAACTTGTAGTTGGGCTGGGTAATCCTGGGCGACAATATGAAAAAACCCGGCATAATGCCGGGTTTTTGTTTTTGGATGAGCTGGCATCTAAATTTGGCTGTGTTTGGGTGAGTGATCCCAGATTTCAAGGGGTGCTCTCTGAGTATAATGCTTCGATGGGTAAGGTGACGCTTTTAAAGCCTGAAACCTTCATGAATTGTAGTGGGCAATCTGTTGGTAAGATTGTGCGTTATTATAAAATAATGCCGGAAGAGATTTTGGTTGTTCATGATGAGCTGGATCTTGATGCGGGTATCGTCAAGCTGAAAAAGGGCGGCGGGCACGCAGGGCATAATGGTTTAAAGGATATTATTGCTCATCTGGGCTCAAGAGACTTTTGTAGATTAAGGATAGGTATTGGTCGGCCGGGTGTAGGGAAGGTTATTGCTGATTATGTGCTGGGATCTCCTTCAAAGAGTGAGTGGGAGTTAATTAATTCAGCCATTGATGCAGGGATTGCGTGTATGGATAAGTTAGTGGCTGGTGACGTTGCGGCTGTGATGAATAAATTGCACGCCTAATGTGCTGGGTGTGCCAGTGAAAAATAAAATTTCCAAATAAAAAAGTTGACAAGTTGTCATTGTTCCAAGATAATAGTTGACTTATCCGATATCGGAGGGGTTCCCGAGCGGCCAAAGGGATCAGACTGTAAATCTGCCGGTTCTACCTTCGGAGGTTCGAATCCTCCCCCCTCCACCATCATCAATTAAAAGAAATCTGCGGGTGTAGTTCAATGGTAGAACTCCAGCCTTCCAAGCTGATCACGTGGGTTCGATTCCCATCACCCGCTCCAAATTTTCTGTATTAGGCCCATATAGCTCAGGAGGTAGAGCACTTCCTTGGTAAGGAAGAGGTCACCGGTTCAAATCCGGTTATGGGCTCCAGTTGTAATATTGATTGTTAAAGGCGTATTAAAATGGCCAAAGAAAAATTTACACGTACTAAGCCACACGTAAACGTAGGCACCATCGGTCACGTTGATCATGGCAAAACGACTCTGACAGCCGCATTGACGAAAGTCATGGCTGAGCTGCAAGGTGGCGAAGCCAAAGCTTTTGATCAAATTGATAATGCACCTGAAGAAAGAGCGCGTGGTATTACTATCGCCACTTCGCACGTAGAATATGAATCAGCTACCCGTCACTATGCGCATGTGGACTGCCCAGGCCATGCTGACTATGTGAAGAACATGATTACCGGTGCGGCCCAGATGGACGGCGCCATTCTGGTTTGTTCCGCTGCGGATGGTCCAATGCCACAAACAAGAGAGCACATCCTGTTGTCCAGACAGGTAGGCGTGCCTTACATCGTCGTATTCCTGAATAAAGCCGATATGGTTGATGATCCGGAACTGATCGAATTGGTTGAAATGGAAATCCGTGAATTGCTGGATATGTATGAATTCCCAGGCGATGAAACCCCGATTGTTATCGGTTCAGCTTTAAAGGCACTGGAAGGCGATACCAGCGATATCGGCGTACCGTCTGTGGTTAAGTTGGTAGAAGCCTTGGATAGCTACATTCCTGAGCCGGAAAGAGCGGTCGACGGCGCGTTCCTGATGCCGATCGAAGACGTATTTTCAATTTCAGGCCGTGGTACGGTAGTTACTGGTCGTGTTGAGCGCGGTATCATTAAAGTAGGTCAAGAAGTTGAAATCGTCGGCATCAGGCCTACGATTGTCACCACTTGTACTGGTGTGGAAATGTTCCGCAAATTGCTGGATCAAGGTCAGGCAGGCGATAACGTGGGTGTGCTGTTGAGAGGCACAAAAAGAGACGAAGTCGAGCGTGGTCAGGTGTTGGCGCATAAAGGCACTATTAAACCGCATTCAAACTTCAAGTCAGAAATCTACGTCTTGTCTAAAGATGAAGGTGGTCGTCATACGCCGTTCTTCAACGGTTACCGTCCGCAGTTTTATTTCAGAACCACTGACGTAACCGGCGCAGTGACCCTGCCAGAAGGTGTGGAAATGGTGATGCCAGGCGATAACATTGCTGTAGAAGTCAAACTGATTTCGCCGATCGCTATGGAAGAAGGTTTGCGTTTTGCTATTCGCGAAGGCGGACGTACCGTCGGTGCGGGCGTTGTTTCATCAATACTTGAATAATTTTTAAAACTAGTATAATATAGTGGTTCATTTTAAAGTTTGTCTGAATTAGGTCAGTAGCTCAATTGGTAGAGTAGCGGTCTCCAAAACCGCGGGTTGGGGGTTCGAGACCCTCCTGGCCTGCCAATCAGATTAAAACCATATCAATATTATCCATTTCCATAATAAGTAACACATGAATACTCAGGCAGAAGCAACGACGTCAGTCCTTGATGTTGTAAAGCAGGTCTTATCCGTTGTCTTTGTGGCTGCTGGAGTGGCTGCATTCTATTATTTCTCAGATGTTAAGCTCTTATATAGAGTTTTAGGCTTAGTAGGCGTTGTGATAATAGTGCTGGGCATTATGTTAACAACTGATGTGGGCCGAAGTGTTTGGAATTTTGTGTTGGAGTCCAGGCAGGAGGTCAGAAAAGTTGTTTGGCCTACGCGTGAAGAAACAATACGTACTACTTTGTTGGTATTTGCAATGGTATTCATTGTGGGGCTGATTTTATGGTTGTTGGACATGTTCCTGTTTTGGGGTGTGCGGCTTCTGACTGGTCAAGGAGGGTAGGATGGCACTTCGCTGGTATGTAGTGCATGCGTACTCAAACTTTGAAAATAAAGTTAAGCAAGCATTAGAAGAGCGGATTAAAAGAGAAGGATTGCAACAGTATTTTGGAAAGATATTAGTTCCTACCGAAGAGGTAGTTGAAATGCGCATGGGGCAGCAGCGCAAAAGTGAAAGGAAATTTTTTCCGGGTTATGTCCTTGTTCAGATGGAATTGACTGACGAGACTTGGCACTTGGTGCGAGATGTTCCAAGGGTGTTAGGCTTTATAGGCGGCACCTCAGATCGTCCTGCTCCTATCTCAGAAAGAGAGGCAATGTCTATTCTCAATAGAGTTGAAGAAGGTGTAAATAAACCACGTCCGAAAATTCTGTTTGAGGTTGGTGAAGTAGTAAGAGTAATTGACGGGCCATTTAAAGACTTTAATGGTGTAGTTGAAGAAGTTAACTACGAAAAAAGCAAGTTGAAAATATCAGTGCTCATTTTTGGTCGTTCAACTTCTGTTGAGCTTGATTTTGGGCAAGTTGAAAAAACCTAACTGTTAGTCTGCGGTTAGTATCTACGAAATCTCTGTCTGAATAAGGCAGGGATTTTTGCGTCTAGGGGAGCTGGAAAGCGCTTGAACCCGTATTGGAGTAAAAAATGGCAAAAAAGATAACGGCTTATATTAAGTTACAAGTAAAAGCGGGTGAAGCAAACCCGAGTCCACCGGTTGGTCCTGCTTTGGGTCAGCGCGGCGTCAACATTATGGAGTTTTGTAAAGCATTTAATGCTAAAACTCAGGACGTGGAAAAAGGACTGCCTCTGCCTGTGGTGATCACTGTTTACAGTGATCGTAGCTTTACCTTTATCACCAAGACACCTCCTGCTTCAATCCTTCTAAAGAAAGCAACCGGTATAAAAAGTGGAAGCAGTAACCCGAATACTAAGAAAGTCGGTACTGTAACCCGTGCGCAACTGGAAGAGATTGCTAAAACAAAAATGGAAGATTTGAATGCGGCAAATTTGGAAGCTGCAGTAAAAACAATTGCTGGCAGCGCGCGTAGCATGGGTCTGAATGTGGAGGGATTATAATGGCTAAGTTGTCAAAAAGAGCGAAACTTATCAAATCGAAAGTTGATAGAACTAAGCAATATTCCATCACTGAAGCCGTTCAGTTATTGAAAGAGTTAGGTACAGCAAAATTTAATGAAGCTGTTGATGTGAGTGTTAACCTGGGCGTTGATCCACGCAAATCAGATCAGAACGTTCGCGGTGCAACCGTTCTGCCGCATGGTACTGGCAAGACTGTAAGAGTTGCTGTATTTACTCAAGGCCCAAATGCTGATGCAGCTAGAGAAGCTGGTGCTGATATTGTTGGCATGGACGATCTGGGCGACTTGGTCAAAAAAGGCGAAATGAACTTTGATGTAGTCATTGCGTCTCCTGATGCGATGCGCGTAGTTGGTCAATTAGGCCAAATCTTGGGCCCTAGAGGTTTAATGCCTAACCCTAAGGTTGGTACTGTAACTCCAGATGTGGCCACTGCAGTAAGAAACGCTAAATCAGGCCAGGTTCGCTATCGTACAGATAAGGCAGGTATTATTCACTGCACATTAGGTAAAGTGACTTTTGATGCTGATGCGATTCAAGGAAACCTGGAAGCGTTGATATCCGATCTGAAAAAAGCGAAACCGACAGCAGCTAAAGGTGTATATATCAAGAAGATTACTTTGTCTTCTACCATGGGCCCCGGTTTGTGGCTGGACCAAAGCAGTATTAATATGTAAAAAGACTTTGGGTTGCCGTTTTATCGGTAACCGTCAAAGACCGCAGGAGTTGCGAAACTTAATATTTCCTGCGCAGACGGAAGCTGGACCTAATAACTGGGGAAAGGGACCGTAAGGGGCATCTTCAAGATGCGTTTTATTAATTCTGGATATCTTCCAGAACTTACCGGAGGTAAGCTGTGGCACTAAATTTAGATAGCAAAAAAGCTGTCGTAGAAGAAGTTGCTGAAATTGCTGCTAAAGCGCATTCTGCAGTAGCAGCAGAATATCGTGGTTTAACAGTTACGGAATTGACCGAGCTGCGTAAAACTGCGAGAGAAACAGGTGTTTATCTGCGTGTGGTAAAAAATACACTGGCGAAACGAGCTGTAGCCGGAACTGAATTTGAATGTATGCAAGATGGCCTAGTAGGCCCTCTATTGCTTGCATTTTCAATGGAAGATCCTGGTTGTGCTGCGCGTCTGATCAGTGATTTCGCCAAAACTCACGATAAGTTAATCACCAAAGTTGTGGCCATTAATGGTCAAGCTTACGGTGCATCCGAGCTGGCACGTTTGGCAAGTATGCCGACACGCGATCAAGCTATTGCAATGCTGATGTCTGTAATGAAAGCACCGGTCGGAAAACTTGTTCGTACTTTGGCTGCGGTCAGAGATCAGAAAGAAGCGGCATAAGCTTATTTTTAACCAGTTTAAAAAATTATTGTTTTAGAGGAATACTAAATGGCAGTTTCACACGAAGACATCTTGGATGCAGTTTCCAATATGACTATTATGGAAATCGTTGATTTAATTTCAGCGATGGAAGAGAAATTCGGCGTAACAGCAGCAGTTGCAGTAGCGGCTGCGCCTGCTGCAGCAGCAGGCGCAGCGGCAGCTGAAGAACAAACTGAATTTGACGTAATCATGACCGGTTTCGGTGATAACAAAGTTGCTGTAATTAAAGCAGTGCGTGGTATTACTGGTTTAGGTCTAAAAGAAGCTAAAGATGCTGTAGAAGGCGTTCCAACAACTTTGAAAGAAGGTGTTTCTAAAGCCGAAGCGGATGATTTCAAAAAGCAGCTTGAAGAAGCGGGCGCTACTGTCGAAATCAAATAAGATTTTGACCCAAAAAATACAAGGCTCACGCCTTTTAATATGGCTGGTGGCAATTCTGTCACCGGCCTTTTACTGTTTGCAATAAATGCACAGTAGAAATTATTCATGACGAAAAGGTTTGGAAGCGATATGTCCTACTCTTTTACCGAAAAAAAGCGTATTCGAAATAACTTTGGGAAAGGTACTGAAGTACTTGAAGTTCCCTATCTTCTGGCAACTCAAATCAATTCTTATGCAAGCTTTTTACAATCAGGAGCAGTACCTGAAAAGCGTGCCGATATTGGTTTGCATGCGGCATTTTCCAGTGTATTTCCTATTGAAAGCCACTCTGGATACGCGGTACTGGAATATGTGCGATATAGATTGGGAGATCCCACTTTTGATGTAAGAGAGTGTCAACAACGAGGAGCGACTTATGCCGCGCCTTTAAGAGTATTAGTGCGCCTGGTTATCTACGATAAAGATGCTCCAGCCACTGCCAAAGTTGTAAAAGATATCCGTGAGCAGGAAGTCTACATGGGCGAGTTGCCTTTGATGACAGAAAACGGAACTTTCGTAATTAATGGTACAGAGCGGGTTATTGTCTCGCAGTTGCATCGTTCACCTGGTGTCTTTTTTGATCATGATAAAGGAAAGACACATTCGTCAGGAAAACTCTTATTTAATGCGCGCGTTATTCCTTATCGCGGCTCTTGGTTAGATTTTGAATTCGACCATAAGGACTGCGTTTACGTGCGAATCGATAGACGTAGAAAAATTCCGGCTACGATCCTGCTTAGAGCATTGGGTTTCGACAATGAAGAAATGATCAAAATCTTCTACGAAACCAATAAATTTACTTTCAGTAATGGAAAATGCCTATTTCATATAGTGCCTGAAAGAATGCGGGGCGAGATCGCCACGTTTGATATTAAACGGGATGGACAGGTTTTAGTTGAAGAAGGCCGTCGTATTACAGCGAAACATATTCGCGAAATGAATAAAGTCGGCCTGACGGTAGTTGAAGTCCCTAAAGAGTATTTGGCAGGAAAGATACTGGGGCACAACGTGATTGATGAGTCAACCGGAGAATTGGTTGCCAATGTTAATGACGAGTTAACAACAGAATTAATAGATCGAATCATTGAGAGTGGTATTACTGAAATCAATACCTTGTTTGTTAATGATTTGGATAAAGGTCCGTACATCTCTAATGCCATGAGATTGGATGTAACAACCAATACATTAGAGGCGTTGGTAGAAATATATCGGATGATGCGTCCTGGTGAGCCACCAACTAAAGAAGCAGCGGAAAATCTGTTCCAGAATCTATTTTTTACCGATGAAAGATATGATTTGTCCAATGTTGGTCGGATGAAATTTAATCGGCGCTTAGGTCGAGAAGAAACGACTGGCCCAGGTACGCTAACTAATGAAGACATCATTGATGTTTTAAAAGAATTAATCGACATCCGCAATGGCAACGGCAATGTTGATGATATCGATCATTTGGGTAATAGACGTGTGCGTTCTGTCGGTGAAATGATTGAAAACCAGTTCCGCGTTGGTTTGGTCAGAGTTGAAAGAGCGGTAAAAGAACGCTTAACGTTAGCTGACTCTGAAGGATTGATGCCGCAGGAAATAATCAATGCAAAACCAGTTTCGGCAGCAGTAAAAGAATTTTTTGGCTCCAGTCAGTTGTCACAGTTCATGGACCAGAATAATCCACTGTCTCAAGTGACTCACAAACGCCGTGTATCCGCCTTAGGGCCCGGTGGTTTAGCAAGGGAGCGCGCTGGTTTTGAGGTTCGTGACGTACACACGACACACTACGGTAGAGTCTGTCCAATTGAAACACCTGAAGGCCCAAACATTGGTTTGATCAACTCGCTGTCAGTTTATGCTCGGACTAATGATTATGGTTTCCTGGAAACGCCTTACAGAAAAGTTATCGACGGCAGAGTAACCGATCAAGTTGATTATTTGTCAGCTATTGAAGAAGGCGAGTTCGTTATTGCTCAGGCTAGTGTTGCTGTCGATGAAACCGGCAAACTGGTAGAAGGCTTAGTATCATGCCGGCATAAAGATGAATTTACTCTGGCGATGTCAGATACTGTGCAGTATATGGACGTATCGTCAAAACAGATTGTATCGGTTGCTGCTTCCATTATTCCATTTCTTGAGCATGATGACGCTAACCGTGCATTGATGGGTTCTAACATGCAGCGTCAGGCCGTTCCTACGCTAAGGGCGGAAAAGCCGCTGGTAGGCACCGGTATGGAAAGAACCGTAGCTAAGGATTCCGGTGTAACTGTAGTGGCTGCACGAGGTGGGCGTATTGAAGCGGTCGATGCCGCCCGGATTGTGGTTCGCGTAAATGATACGGAAACAGAAACGGGGGCTCCTGGCGTAGATATTTACAACCTGACCAAATATACCCGATCAAATCAGAATACTTGTATTAACCAGAAGCCGTTAGTAAAACCGGGTGATATCGTTAATGCCGGAGATATCTTGGCTGACGGTCCATCTACAGATCTTGGTGAGTTGGCCTTAGGGCAGAACATGCTAGTTGCCTTCATGCCGTGGAATGGATACAACTTTGAAGACTCGATTCTGGTTTCTGAGCGTGTTGTCAGGGAAGATCGCTTTACTACAATCCATATTGAAGAGAAAACCTGCGTAGCGCGTGATACAAAACATAGCCCGGAAGAAATTACTGCAGATATTCCAAATGTTAGCGAAGAAGCCTTGTCAAAACTTGATGAGTCCGGGATTGTCTATGTGGGTGCTGAAGTAAAAGGTGGTGATATTTTGGTGGGCAAGGTAACTCCAAAAGGAGAGACCCAGTTAACGCCGGAAGAAAAGTTATTGCGCGCAATTTTTGGTGAGAAGGCGGCGGACGTAAAGGATACATCATTGCGCGTTCCAGGTAGTATTGAAGGGACGGTTATTGATGTTCAGGTATTCACTCGGGATGGTGTTAAAAAGGACAAGCGTGCGCTTGATATTGAAGAAGCCGAAATCAAGCGTTACAGAAAAGACCTTGATGATCAGCTCAAGATTCTGGAAGGCGATATATTCGCCCGTGTAGCTAAACTATTAATTGGTAAGGTTGCTCAATCAGGTCCGGCTCAGTTAAAAGCGGGCACTGAAATAACCCAAACTTATTTGGATAATCTTAAGCATTCAGACTGGTTAAAAATCAGAATGAAAGATGAAGATATCAACCTTCAACTGGAAGCCGTAGCTGAGCAAGTCGAGCAGCAAAGGAAAGACTTTGACGAGAAATTTGAAATCAAGCGTAAAAAAATCACTATGGGTGATGATTTGGCGCCTGGTGTTTTGAAAATGGTCAAGGTTTACTTGGCGGTTAAAAGACGTATTCAGCCCGGCGATAAAATGGCGGGACGACATGGGAATAAAGGGGTTATTTCCATGATTAGACCAATTGAAGATATGCCGTATACAGCTGATGGTAATCCGGTTGATATTGTATTGAATCCATTAGGTGTACCATCGCGGATGAACGTCGGGCAGGTGCTTGAGACTCATTTGGGTTGGGCGGCTAAAGGCTTGGGCATCAAGATAGGTAAAATGCTTGAAGCAAAAGCCAAAATTGCTGAAATTCGAAGCTTCTTGGATAAAATTTATAACAGTAGTGGTCGTAAAGAAGATCTGGATTCATTTACTGATGAAGAAATTCTGGAAATGGCAACCAACTTGGTTGGTGGTGTGCCTATGGCGACACCTGTATTTGATGGTGCTACTGAAGAAGAAATTCGCACTATGCTGAGACTTGCTGATCTTCCAGAAGATGGCCAAACCATTCTTTATGATGGTTTGACTGGTGAGCCGTTTGAGCGGAAGGTGACAGTTGGTTATATGTACATGTTAAAACTGAACCATTTGGTTGATGACAAAATGCATGCACGGTCAACAGGACCTTATAGTCTTGTTACCCAGCAGCCATTGGGTGGTAAAGCGCAATTTGGTGGTCAACGTTTCGGTGAGATGGAGGTTTGGGCGCTTGAAGCTTATGGCGCAGCATATACATTGCAGGAAATGTTAACAGTTAAATCCGATGACGTGACTGGGCGAACCCGAATGTATAAAAATATTGTCGACGGTGATCATAAAATGGAAGCCGGCATGCCGGAATCGTTTAATGTATTAATTAAAGAAATCCGCTCATTGGCTGTCAATATTGAATTGGAACGGGATTAATATCCGCGTCTTATTGAAATTAACTGATAGCCTGTTCTGGAATACGCCAGAAAAGTATTTAAAGAGGACATACTCTTGAAAGATTTAATGAATTTCTTAAAGCGCCAAGGCCGTACCGATGATTTTGATGCGATCCGTATCGGTTTGGCATCGCCGGACATGATTCGCTCCTGGTCCTATGGCGAGGTAAAAAAACCGGAAACGATCAATTATCGTACGTTCAAGCCTGAGCGTGATGGTTTATTTTGCGCAAAAATTTTTGGTCCTGTCAGTGATTATGAATGCTTATGCGGAAAATATAAAAGGCTAAAGCACCGCGGTGTTATTTGCGAAAAATGTGGTGTTGAGGTAACGCTGTCAAAAGTGCGCCGTGAAAGAATGGGGCATATTGATTTAGCAAGTCCTGTTGCGCATATCTGGTTCTTAAAGTCACTGCCGTCCAGAATTGCACTGTTATTAGATATGACGCTACGCGAGATTGAGCGCGTGTTGTATTTTGAATCGTTTGTAGTTTTAGATCCAGGAATGACACCTTTAGAGAAAGGACAGTTACTTACTGATGATGAGTATCTGGATGCAGTTGAACTGCATGGCGACGACTTTGTTGCAAAAATGGGCGCTGAAGCGATCTATGATTTGCTGAAGGCGATTGATTTGAAGGAAGAGGTCAATATTCTTCGCGAAGAAATTAACTCGACAAATTCAGAAACCAAAATCAAGAAGTATTCAAAACGTCTTAAAGTAATAGATGCATTACTGAACTCAAATAACCGTCCTGAATGGATGATTTTGCAGGTGCTGCCTGTATTGCCGCCAGAATTGCGTCCTTTGGTGCCTTTAGATGGTGGTCGGTTCGCTACCTCAGATTTAAATGATTTATATCGCCGGGTTATTAACAGGAATAATCGTTTAAACCGATTGTTGGATTTAAATGCGCCGGATATTATCGTTCGTAACGAAAAACGGATGTTGCAGGAATCTGTTGATGCTTTGTTGGATAATGGTCGTCGCGGTCGGGCGATTACAGGCACCAATAGACGCCCTCTTAAATCATTGGCAGATATGATTAAAGGCAAACAGGGACGCTTCAGGCAAAACCTGCTTGGTAAACGTGTCGATTACTCAGGTCGTTCAGTTATCGTTGTTGGTCCGACGCTAAGATTGCATCAATGCGGATTGCCGAAAAAAATGGCACTGGAGTTGTTTAAGCCATTTATATTCAGCAAATTACAGTTCAGAGGCCTTGCTACAACCATTAAAGCTGCTAAGAAAATGGTTGAACGGGAAGGTACTGAAGTCTGGGATATTCTTGAAGAAGTCATTCGTGAACACCCGATTTTGCTGAATCGGGCTCCTACACTGCACAGACTTGGTATTCAGGCGTTTGAACCAATTTTGATTGAAGGTAAAGCGATACAGTTGCATCCATTGGTGTGCAGCGCCTTTAACGCTGACTTCGACGGCGACCAGATGGCGGTACATATTCCTCTGTCTGTTGAAGCTCAGTTGGAAGCGCGTACATTAATGATGGCGACCAATAATATCTTATCGCCAGCTAACGGTGAGCCGGTTATCAATCCATCTCAAGACGTGGTATTGGGTCTGTATTATATTAGCCGTGAAAAAATTAATGCGAAAGGCAATGGCAGCATATTTGGCAGTGTTGGTGAAATCCATAGGGCTCTACTTGCTAAAACAGTTGAATTGCAGTCAAGGATTCAGCTTCGCATTACAGAGAAAGTTGATAATGGGAAGGGTGAGCTTGAAGGAAGAACTCGCCGCGTTGAAACAACTGTCGGTCGTGCACTGATTTGGGAAATAGTCCCGGATCGCATGCCTTATGAGTTGGTTAACTGTGATATGACAAAAAAGAACATATCGAGGTTGATCAACTACAGTTACCGTTTCTTAGGTAATAAAGATACAGTTGTGCTCGCTGACCAGCTGATGTACCTAGGTTTTAGATATGCAACAATTTCAGGTGTATCTTTTGGTATTGAGGATATGGCGATACCGGCTAAAAAAGTCGATATCATCAAAATTGCCGATGCCGAAGTAAATGAAATTCAAAGTCAGTATTCCTCTGGTCTAGTAACCGATGGTGAGCGCTACAACAAAGTTGTTGATATTTGGTCGCGTGCCAATGATCAAGTTGCTAAGGTGATGATGGATGGATTGGGTGAAGAATCTGTTGTTGATGCTGAAGGTAAGACTGTAAAGCAAAAGTCATTCAACTCAATCTTTATGATGGCGGAGTCTGGTGCTAGAGGCTCTGCTGCTCAAATCAGGCAGTTGGCCGGTATGCGCGGATTGATGGCTAAGCCCGATGGATCAATTATTGAGACACCCATTACTGCTAACTTCAGGGAAGGCCTGGATGTGTTGCAGTACTTTATTTCTACTCATGGTGCTCGTAAAGGTCTGGCTGATACAGCGCTGAAGACAGCAAACTCAGGATATTTAACACGTAGATTAGTGGATGTTGCTCAAGATTTGGTTGTTACGGCCGATGATTGTGGCACTTCTGACGGATTGATCATGACCCCTATTATTGAAGGTGGGGATGTGGTTGAGCCATTATCAGAACGCGTGTTAGGTCGGGTTGTAGTTAATGACGTAATGGAGGCTAGCGGTGAAAAAGTCGTGGTGCCTAAAGGTACGTTATTAGATGAGCATTGGGTTTCTGTTCTCGAAGAGCATAGTATTGATCAGGTTCTAGTAAGGTCGGTCATTACTTGTGAAAGCAGATATGGGGTTTGCGCTGCTTGCTATGGACGTGATTTAGGTCGTGGCCATTTGGTCAATATTGGTGAGGCAATTGGCGTTATTGCTGCACAGTCAATCGGTGAGCCTGGAACTCAGCTGACCATGCGTACTTTCCATATTGGTGGTGCGGCATCTAGATCTGCGGCAATCAGCAATGTTCAAGTAAAATCAGCTGGTACGGTTCGTCTAAGCAATTTGAAATCAGTGCTCAACCGAGAAGGCAATCTGGTTGCTGTTTCGAGATCAGGCGAAGTAGGCGTGGTCGATGATTATGGTCGTGAAAGAGAGCGTTATAAAATTCCTTATGGCGCGGTGCTTTCAATACAAGAAGGTGGCAGAGTTAATGCTGGCGATATTATTGTTACATGGGATCCTCATACGCATCCGGTTATTACCGAAGTTGACGGTGTTGTAAGCTTAATCGATTTCGTTGATGGCGTAACTGTACAAAAGCAATCTGATGAAGTAACCGGTCTAAGTTCTCTTGTAGTTACTGATCCTAAACAAAGAGGCGGCGCTGGTAAAGAACTGCGTCCAATGGTGAGATTGCTGGATGTAAATGGAAATGCGATCTTCTTGCCAGGTACCGAAATTCCAGCGCAATATTTCTTGCCCGCTGGAGCGATTGTCGGCATTAAAGATGGTGGTGAAGTGAAAGTCGGTGACGTTTTGGCCAGAATTCCGCAGGAGTCCAGTAAAACAAGAGATATTACCGGTGGTTTGCCGCGGGTAGCTGACTTGTTTGAGGCGCGCAAAACGAAAGATCCGGCAATTCTTGCAGAAACGAGTGGTACTATTTCGTTTGGAAAGGAAACAAAAGGCAAACAGCGCGTCATAATTACTGATGCTGCTGGTGAACAGTATGAAACCTTAATACCGAAATGGCGTCATATCACAGTCTTTGAAGGAGAATACGTTGAGAAGGGCGAGACAATTGCTGAAGGTGAATTAACGCCGCACGATATTCTGAGATTAAGAGGCATAGAAGAATTGGCCAACTATCTGGTTAAGGAAATTCAAGATGTTTATCGTTTACAAGGTGTGAAAATTAATGATAAGCATATTGAAGCTATCATTAGACAAATGCTTAGAAAAGTAGAAATTACTGCTTCTGGAGACACTGAATTCCTGAAAGGAGATCAAGTTGAGCGTGCTGTTCTAAGAGAAGTGAATGAAAGAATGGAAGTAGAAGGCAAAATTCCGGCTAGTTATGAATCGGTGTTGCTGGGCATCACTAAGGCCTCGTTGGCTACAGAGTCCTTTATTTCTGCTGCTTCATTCCAGGAAACGACCCGTGTCTTAACAGATGCTGCTGTTCGCGGATTGAGTGATAATCTCCAAGGCTTAAAGGAAAATGTTATTGTAGGAAGATTAATTCCTGCAGGAACAGGTCTTGCTTATCATGAAAACAGAAAAAACAGATTTGCTCAGCATGAGGTTGTCGAAAGCGAAGCAGCTTCTATGGTAGATGCTGGGGATGTGGAAGAGGCTCTTAAGCAAGCTTTAAATATTTAATAATGTAGTAAAACTCATTGATAAAATGAGCTTGACCTGACATATATTAGCAAGTATCATATTCTGCTCACATGAGCTAAGTGCTTGAGTCAGGTTGAAAAGCTAATTAACCGTCGACATATTTTATGTTCGACGGTTATTTTTATTGTCTGACAGTTAATTGTATATCGGAGTAAACAAAGATATGGCCACGATCAACCAATTGGTTCGTAAGCCGCGCGCTAAAAAAGTAGAAAAAAGCAATGTTCCAGCATTGGAAGCATGTCCTCAACGTAGAGGAGTGTGTACGCGTGTTTATACGACGACCCCTAAAAAACCAAACTCGGCGTTGCGTAAGGTGGCCAGGGTTAGACTTACTAACGGATCTGAAGTTAGTAGTTACATTGGTGGTGAAGGGCATAATCTTCAGGAGCACTCTGTGGTTCTGATAAGGGGCGGTCGTGTAAAAGACTTGCCCGGTGTTAGATATCATGTCGTTCGTGGTAGTTTGGATACTTCTGGTGTGACTAATAGAAAATGTGGTCGCTCCAAATATGGCACTAAACGGCCTAAAAAATAAACGTTGGTTGGTGAGATAAATGTCTAGAAGAAGAGTCGCTACGAAAAGAGAGATTATTCCAGATCCAAGATTTGGCAGTGTTATGCTGACTAAGTTTATGAATATGATCATGGAAAGTGGCAAGAAGTCAATTGCAGAAGGGATCGTCTATGGTGCTCTGGATGTAATTGAGAGCAAAGGTCACTCTGAGCCATTGGATGTGCTGTCAAAAGCGCTTGAAAATGTTCAGCCTAGAGTTGAGGTTAAATCTCGCCGTGTGGGTGGTGCGACTTATCAGGTGCCTGTGGAAGTGCGTCCTTCAAGACGTATGGCTTTGGCGATGCGTTGGTTGATTGATGCTTCTCGTAAAAGAAATGAGAGAAGCATGTCTGCTAAGCTTGCTGGTGAGTTATTGGATGCTTTTGAAAGCAGAGGTGCTGCGGCTAAGAAGCGCGAAGACACCCACAGAATGGCAGAGGCTAATAAAGCTTTCTCTCATTATCGCTGGTAATAAGCAGATTAAACAAAAGGCTGTATAGTCGTGGCGCGCAAGACACCTATAGATCGTTATCGAAATATCGGCATTATGGCTCATATAGATGCTGGTAAGACGACGACTACTGAGCGTGTGCTGTACTATACAGGTGTGTCTCATAAGATAGGTGAGGTGCACGATGGTGCTGCTACCATGGATTGGATGGAACAGGAGCAGGAGCGAGGTATAACGATCACTTCTGCTGCTACGACCTGCTTCTGGAGCGGAATGGAGAGTCAGTTTCCGCAGCATCGAATTAATATTATCGATACGCCAGGACATGTTGATTTTACTATCGAAGTAGAGCGTTCCTTGCGCGTTTTAGATGGCGCGTGTGCCGTTTTTTGTGCTGTAGGAGGCGTTGAGCCTCAGTCTGAAACGGTTTGGCGTCAGGCTAATAAATATTATGTGCCTAGGTTGGCTTTTATTAACAAGATGGATCGATCGGGTGCAGACTTTTTACGAGTGATCGAGCAAATTAAAAATCGCTTGGGAAGTAAAGCAGTGCCTATGCAGTTGCCAATCGGAGCAGAAGATGCTTTTGAAGGCGTTGTTGATCTCATCAAAATGAAAGCAATATATTGGGATGAGGCCAATATGGGTATGACCTTTCAGGAAAAGGATATTCCAGTCAATATGCTGAAACTTTGCGAAGAGTGGAGAGAGCATATGATTGAGGCTGCTGCGGAAGGCAGCGAAGAACTAATGGAAAAATATCTGGAAGATGGCGTTTTAACAAACGAAGAGATTAAACAGGGCATACGTGCACAAACTATAGCTAATCAGGTAGTTCCAGCATTTTGTGGTTCCGCTTTTAAAAATAAGGGCGTCCAGGCAATGCTGGATGCGGTTGTTGAATATCTGCCGGCGCCGACAGATGTTCGGGCAATTAAAGGATTGCTTGAAGATGAAGTAACTGAAGCGGATCGTCCGGCTACAGATGATGCGCCATTTGCTGCTTTGGCTTTCAAGATAGCAGCTGATCCATTTGTTGGTGCATTAACTTTTTTCAGAGTTTACTCGGGTGTATTGAATTCCGGAGATAGTGTTTACAACTCAGTAAAAATGAAAAAAGAGCGAATTGGCCGCATAGTGCAGATGCACGCTAATAGCCGTGAAGAAGTAAAGGAAGTCTATGCGGGCGATATAGCTGCTGCTATTGGATTAAAGGATGTGACCACCGGTGATACCTTATGCGATCTTAATGAAAAAATCATTCTTGAGCGCATGGAGTTCCCAGATCCAGTGATCTCGGTTGCAGTAGAGCCTAAGACAAAAGCTGATCAGGAAAAGATGGGCATCGCGTTAAGTAAGTTAGCTCAAGAAGATCCATCATTTCGAGTTCATACAGATGAAGAGTCTGGGCAAATAATTATCTCAGGAATGGGCGAGCTTCATCTAGAGATTATTGTTGACCGAATGAAAAGGGAATTCAATGTCGAAGCTAACGTAGGTGCCCCGCAGGTTGCATATCGAGAAACTATTCGTAGTACTGTAGAGCAGGAAGGAAAATTTATAAGGCAGTCAGGAGGCAGGGGTCAATATGGCCATGTCTGGTTGCGTATTGAGCCAAAAGAAATTGGCTCGGGCTATGAATTCGTTAACGAAATTGTTGGTGGAGTTGTTCCAAAGGAATACATTCCAGCAGTAGACAAAGGTGTTCAAGAACAGTTGAAAAGCGGTGTTCTTGCAGGTTTCCCTGTTGTTGATGTAAAGGTGTCTTTATTTGATGGTTCGTATCACGATGTTGATTCGAGCGAAATGGCTTTCAAAATTGCCGGTTCGATGTGTTTTAGAGAAGGTGCGCGGAAAGCAAACCCAGCGTTGCTGGAGCCTATAATGAAAGTTGAGATTGCTACCCCTGAAGAATATATGGGTGACGTTGTCGGTGATATCAATAGGCGCCGAGGATTGATCCAGGGTATGGAAGATACACCATCAGGTAAAACAATTAGTTGCGAAGTGCCGTTAGCTGAAATGTTTGGTTATGCAACTGATTTGCGTTCGGCAACGCAGGGGCGAGCTACATACAGTATGCAGTTTGAAAAATACAATGAAGCGCCTGCAAATATTGCGGAAGCAATTATTAAAAAATCTTCATAAAATTGAATATAACATAAAGGTATTAACTCATGGCCAAAGAAAAATTTACACGTACTAAGCCACACGTAAACGTAGGCACCATCGGTCACGTTGATCATGGCAAAACGACTCTGACAGCCGCATTGACGAAAGTCATGGCTGAGCTGCAAGGTGGCGAAGCCAAAGCTTTTGATCAAATTGATAATGCACCTGAAGAAAGAGCGCGTGGTATTACTATCGCCACTTCGCACGTAGAATATGAATCAGCTACCCGTCACTATGCGCATGTGGACTGCCCAGGCCATGCTGACTATGTGAAGAACATGATTACCGGTGCGGCCCAGATGGACGGCGCCATTCTGGTTTGTTCCGCTGCGGATGGTCCAATGCCACAAACAAGAGAGCACATCCTGTTGTCCAGACAGGTAGGCGTGCCTTACATCGTCGTATTCCTGAATAAAGCCGATATGGTTGATGATCCGGAACTGATCGAATTGGTTGAAATGGAAATCCGTGAATTGCTGGATATGTATGAATTCCCAGGCGATGAAACCCCGATTGTTATCGGTTCAGCTTTAAAGGCACTGGAAGGCGATACCAGCGATATCGGCGTACCGTCTGTGGTTAAGTTGGTAGAAGCCTTGGATAGCTACATTCCTGAGCCGGAAAGAGCGGTCGACGGCGCGTTCCTGATGCCGATCGAAGACGTATTTTCAATTTCAGGCCGTGGTACGGTAGTTACTGGTCGTGTTGAGCGCGGTATCATTAAAGTAGGTCAAGAAGTTGAAATCGTCGGCATCAGGCCTACGATTGTCACCACTTGTACTGGTGTGGAAATGTTCCGCAAATTGCTGGATCAAGGTCAGGCAGGCGATAACGTGGGTGTGCTGTTGAGAGGCACAAAAAGAGACGAAGTCGAGCGTGGTCAGGTGTTGGCGCATAAAGGCACTATTAAACCGCATTCAAACTTCAAGTCAGAAATCTACGTCTTGTCTAAAGATGAAGGTGGTCGTCATACGCCGTTCTTCAACGGTTACCGTCCGCAGTTTTATTTCAGAACCACTGACGTAACCGGCGCAGTGACCCTGCCAGAAGGTGTGGAAATGGTGATGCCAGGCGATAACATTGCTGTAGAAGTCAAACTGATTTCGCCGATCGCTATGGAAGAAGGTTTGCGTTTTGCTATTCGCGAAGGCGGACGTACCGTCGGTGCGGGCGTTGTTTCACAAATTATCGAGTAATACATATGTCTAACCAAACTATCAGAATCCGTTTGAAATCATTTGATCATAAATTGATAGATCAATCGGCTGGTGAGATAGTAGAAACTGCGAAGAGAACAGGCGCCCAAGTAAAGGGGCCTATTCCTTTGCCTACTAAAAAAGAACGTTTCACGATTTTGATCTCTCCGCATGTAAATAAAGATGCGAGAGACCAGTATGAATTAAGAACGTATAAAAGATTACTGGATATCGTTGAGCCAACTGAAAAAACTGTGGATGCACTGATGAAGCTGGATCTAGCAGCTGGCGTTGACGTTCAAATAAAGTTGAATTAAAAGTAGAGGAATTGGCAGATGTCAATAGGTCTTATAGGTCGTAAGTGTGGTATGACCAGAGTTTTTTGTGAAGATGGTTCATCAGTACCTGTTACTGTTATCCAGATTGACTCAAACAGAGTCACTCAGGTCAAAAGTATTGAGGTAGATGGTTATCGGTCGATCCAAGTGGCGGCGGGTGATAAAAAGTCTTCAAGAGTCAATAAAGCAATGGCTGGTCATTATGCGGCGGCTAATGTGACAGCTGGACGAACTCTTCGGGAATTTAGACTCGAAGATGGTGAAGGTGAAGATTTATCTGCCGGTTCCGAATTGTCGTTAGATATATTTTCTGAAGGTCAAGTGGTTGATGTTCAGGGTAAAAGCATCGGTAAAGGTTTTGCTGGTGGCGTAAAGCGCCATAATTTTAGTATGCAAGATGCTACTCATGGTAACTCACGCTCACATAGAGTGTTGGGCTCTATAGGTCAGAATCAAACGCCTGGTCGTGTTTTTAAAGGCAAGAAGATGGAAGGTCATATGGGGGCTGAAAAAGTTACAGTTCAAAATTTGACTATTCATTCAATTGATAAAGAAAGAAATTTAATTTTAGTAAAAGGTGCTGTGCCTGGTGCTAAAGGCGGTGATGTAGTTATTACACCTGCAATGAAAATGCGGAATAAAGGTTAAGCTATGGGTTTGCAAATACCTGCTATAAACGAACAAGACTCTGCCGGAAAAATTGAAGTAACTGAAGCGGTTTTTGGCCAGTCTTTTAATGAAACATTGGTTCATCAGTTAGTAACTAGATACTTGGCAGGAGCGCGTGCCGGTACTAAAGCACAGAAAACGCGTTCTGATGTCAGCGGTGGCGGTACAAAACCATGGCGACAAAAAGGGACAGGTCGTGCAAGATCTGGTACAATGCGCAGCCCTATTTGGCGAACAGGTGGGGTTACTTTTGCTGCAAGACCTAGATCATATGACCAGAAGCTCAACAAGAAGATGTTTAGAGTTGGGATTCGGTCAATTTTGTCTGAATTGTTAAGACAAGATCGTTTGGTTGTTAGCAATGATGTATTGCCTAAGACATCTAAAACAAAAGAGTTGGCTGAAAAACTGAAAAATGTTGATGCTAAACGGATCCTGATTGTGGTCGATAGTGTAGATGCAAATCTGGCATTAGCTTCAAGAAATATTCCTTATGTGGAAGTGGTCGAATCTATCAATTTGAGCCCCGTTCTACTAGTTTCGGCTGATAAAGTTATTGCTACACCGGCTGCGTTGAAACAAATAGAGGAACGTTTGGCATGAGTTTAAATAAATACCAACTGGCAAGTGTGCTGCAAGCTCCGATAATATCTGAGAAAAGCACTATTGCAGCTGAAAAAAATAAAAGATTTGTTTTTAAGGTGCAAAAAGTTGCAACCAAAAAACAAGTCAAAGATGCAGTGGAAATTATGTTTAATGTTGAAGTTGATTCAGTTCAAGTATTAAACGTTAAAGGCAAACAAAAAAGATTTGGCCGTACATTAGGACAGAGGTCTGATTGGAAAAAAGCTTATGTTAAGCTTAAGCCAGGTCATGATATAGATTTCTCTGCTGCTTAATTTAATTAAAGTAATGAAGATCAATAGGAAACGGTAGAAAGCATGGCGATTGTAAAGTCAAAACCGACGTCACCGGGTTCACGGTTTGTAGTGCGTATTAAGAATGACGAATTGCATAAAGGCAAACCATTTGCACCTTTGCTGAGCAAAAACAGTAAAAGTGGCGGTCGTAATAACAAAGGGCGTATAACAACACGTCATGTAGGTGGTGGTCATAAACAACACTATCGTATTATTGATTTTAAGAGGAATAAAACGGATATTCCTGCTGTTGTCGAGCGTCTAGAGTATGATCCTAACAGAACGGCGAATATCGCTTTGGTTTTGTTTAAGGATGGCGAGCGTAGATATATTATTGCTCCTAAAGGCCTTGAAGTAGGGCAGGAAATTCTTTCTTCAGAAACTGCTGCTGTTAAACCAGGCAACTGCATGCCTTTGAGAAATATTCCAATGGGTACGACAGTTCATTGTGTAGAGTTAAAACCTGGTAAAGGTGCTCAAGTAGCCAGAAGTGCCGGAACGTCAGCGCAATTGGTAGCTAGAGACGGTATTCATGCAACAATTAGAATGCGTTCAGGCGAAATGCGTAAAGTTATGGCTGATTGTCGGGCCGTAATTGGTGAAGTGTCTAACTCTGAACACAATTTAGCTTCATTGGGAAAAGCAGGCGCTGCCAGATGGCGAGGAGTTCGCCCTACTGTTCGTGGTGTTGCCATGAACCCAGTAGACCATCCACATGGTGGTGGTGAAGGTCGTACCTCTGGTGGTAGACATCCAGTATCGCCTTGGGGCATGCCAACCAAGGGATATAAAACGAGAAAAAACAAACGTACTGACAATATGATTGTCAGACGTCGTAAGCAGAAATAGAGAGGAATTAGCGTGCCACGTTCAATTAAAAAAGGTCCTTTTATTGATCATCATCTACTTAAAAAAGTTGAAGATGCTGTAAGCAGCAATAATCGGAAACCGATTAAAACATGGTCAAGAAGATCAATGATTATTCCAGATATGCTGGGCTTAACTATTGCTGTTCATAATGGGCGTCTGCATATTCCAGTTCTCGTTACTGAGAATATGGTTGGGCATAAATTAGGTGAATTTGCACCAACTCGTACTTATAAAGGCCATGTGGCTGATAAGAAATCAAGGTAGGTTATGATGGAAATTTCAGCAAAATTAAGTAATGCGCCTTTATCTGCGCAAAAAGCTCGGCTAGTAGGTGATCAGATCCGTGGCATGCCAGTTGAAAAAGCACTGAATACGTTAAAATTCAGTTCAAAAAAAGGTGCGGCGATTGTCAGAAAGGTTCTCGAGTCTGCTATAGCAAATGCAGAACATAATGAGAGTGCAGATATTGATGAGTTAAGAGTGTCTACCGTTTATGTAAATGAAGGGGCGACAATGAAAAGATTTAAGGCAAGAGCTAAAGGACGTGCAAATCATATCCTCAAAAGAACTTGCCATATTACGATTAAAGTCGCAGAAAACGAGTAGAGGCAAAAATGGGTCAAAAAGTACATCCAACAGGCATTCGCCTTGGTATTGTTAAAGATTGGAATTCTAGATGGTATGCAAATAGCCAGGATTATTCAGTATTCCTGCATCAGGATCTAACAGTTCGTGACTATATTAAGAAAAAATTGGCTCATGCGTCTGTAAGCAAAATTCAGATTAATCGCCCTGCAAACAATGCTCACATTACTGTTCATACTGCTCGTCCAGGTATTGTAATTGGTAAAAAAGGTGAGGACATTGATGTTCTAAGACAAGAAATATCTAAAATGATTGGTATTCCTGTCCAGCTCAATGTTGAAGAAATTAGAAAACCTGAATTAGACGCGCAATTAGTGGCGGAAAGTATTGCTCAGCAATTAGAAAAGCGCATCATGTACCGTAGAGCAATGAAACGCGCTGTAACCAATACAATGCGTTTAGGTGCTGAAGGAATAAAGATTAATGTTGGCGGTCGTTTAAATGGTGCGGAAATCGCAAGAAGCGAATGGTATAGAGAAGGGCGAGTGCCTCTGCATACTTTAAGAGCAGACATTGATTATGCTACCGCGGAAGCAAATACAACCTATGGGATAATCGGGATTAAGGTCTGGATATTCAAAGGTGAAGTATTCGATATGGATGCGCATCTAGCGTCTATTAACTCAGAATCTAAGAAATAGTTGAAGGGATAGAGAAATGCTTCAACCTAAAAGAACAAAATTCCGTAAACAATTTAAAGGCAGAAATAACGGTACTGCCGTACGTGGATCTTCAGTAAGTTTTGGCGAATATGGCCTAAAGTCTATCAGTCGTGGTAGACTTACCGCCCGGCAAATCGAAGCGGCTCGGAGAACGATTACAAGACACGTAAAACGTGGCGGTAAAATCTGGATCAGAATTTTCCCTGATAAGCCAATTACTAAAAAACCTTTAGAAGTTCGTATGGGAAAAGGTAAAGGTAGTGTAGAATATTGGGTTGCTCAAGTCAGACCGGGAACAATGTTGTATGAGATACAAGGTGTCTCTGAAGAATTGGCTCGGGAAGCTTTTGCTTTAGCGGCAGCTAAGTTACCTTTAAAAACAACTTTTACTGTTCGGACGATAATGTAATGAAAGCAAGTGAACTACGCCAAAAATCAAAAGACGAGTTAGGGGCTATGTTGCTCGATTTGTCGCGTGAACAATTTAATCTTAGAATGCAAAAAGGAACAGGGCAATTGTCAAAGCCTGATCAAGTAAAAAAGGTTAGACGCGATGTGGCACGTATTCAAACTATATTAAATGAAATGGCGAGCGCATAAATATGAGCGGAAATGAAACCAAGTTGCGGACAATCACTGGCCGGGTTGTTAGTAACAAAATGGATAAAACAATTACAGTTTTAGTTGAGCGAATCGTTAAGCATCCTGTTTATGGTAAGTATGTTAAACGGTCAACTAAAATGATGGCTCACGACGAACAAAATATTTGTCAAGAAGGTGATGTAGTTTCAATTACATCATGCAGGCCTATGTCTAAGAATAAAACTTTTAAATTGGTTGAAGTCTTAGAGAGTGCTAACAAATAGTACATAAGCTATTAAATATTCAGATAATTGGGAATAAATCATGATTCAGATGCAAACTAACCTTGACGTCGCCGACAACAGTGGCGCAAAAAGGGTCATGTGTATCAAAGTATTAGGGGGTTCGCATAGACGCTATGCTGGCATTGGAGATATTATCAAAGTCAGTATTAAAGATGCTATTCCTCGTGGAAGAGTAAAAAAAGGCGAAGTTTATAATGCTTTAGTCGTTAGAACCCGTAAGGGTGTGCGTCGCCCAGATGGATCTGTAATTAGGTTCGATGGAAACGCGGCAGTTATTCTGAATAACAATCTACAACCACTTGGTACGCGTATTTTTGGCCCTGTAACACGTGAGCTAAGAGGTGAGAAGTTCATGAAAATTATCTCGCTTGCTCCTGAAGTATTGTAAGGTAGGGTTAAAAATGCAAAAAATTAAACAAGGTGATGAAGTTATCGTTCGCACTGGTAAGGATAAAGGTAAGAGCGGTAGAGTTTTGAAGGTTTTAAAAGACAATAAAGTTTTGGTTGAAGGAATCAATCAGGTCAAAAAAAATCAGAGATCTAATCCAAATGCAGGTATCTCAGGTGGAATTATAGTCAAAGATATGCCGATCCATATTTCTAATGTGGGGCTATATAATCCTGAAACTAAAAAAGCAGATCGTATTGGCTTTAAGTTTCTAGAAGATGGAAAAAAAGTCAGATATTTTAAGTCAACAAGCAAAGTTGTTGATGCATAAGGTGTAGATAAATCATGGCTAGACTAGAAACCGAATATAAAGAAAGAATTCTGCCTGCATTAATGGAGCAGTTCGGCTATAAATCTGTAATGCAAGTTCCTCGTATTACAAAGATAACGCTCAATATGGGCGTCGGTGGAGCTGTCGCAGATAAAAAAATCCTGCAATCTGCTGTTAGCGATATGGAAAAGATTTCCGGTCAAAAACCGGTTGTTACTTTAGCAAGAAAATCAATTGCAGGCTTCAAAATTCGTGATGATATGCCTATCGGTTGTAAAGTAACTTTGCGTAGCGATAGGATGTATGAATTTTTGGATCGATTAATCACTATTTCTATTCCTAGAATTCGTGATTTTCGAGGATTAAGCCCTAAAAGCTTTGATGGGCGTGGTAATTATTCAATGGGCGTTAAAGAACAGATCATTTTTCCTGAAATTGATTATGACAAAATAGACGCTTTACGTGGTATGGATATTACTATCACAACAACAGCCCAAACTAATGAAGAGGGTTTGGCTTTGTTAAAGCTTTTTAACTTTCCATTCAAGAACTAAAGGGCGATTTCAGTATGGCAAAAAAGTCAATGATTGCGCGCGAAGTCAAGCGTAAGAAATTAGTAGATAAATATGATGCAAAACGCAAATCTTTGAAAGAGATTATCAGAGATCCAAATGCATCATTTGAAGATAAAGAGTCTGCTCATTTTCAACTTCAAAAATTACCACGGGATTCTAGTGCAACGAGAGTAAGAAACCGTTGTAATTTAACTGGTCGTCCTCATGGATATTACCGCAAATTCGGTCTTAGCCGGAACAAGCTGAGAGAAGCAACTATGCGGGGTGACGTGCCCGGTGTTGTGAAGGCGAGTTGGTAATATCTGTTAGTCAAGTTTGGAGAAATAGAAAATGAGTATGACAGACCCAATAGCAGATATGTTGACCCGTATTAGAAATGGGCAATCTGCTGGCAAGAAAACCATCAAACAACCTTCGTCAAAATTGAAAGTATCAATTGCAAAAGTATTGAAAGAAGAAGGTTATATTACAGACTTCAGCACTGAAACAAACGGCAGTCATACAGAAATGACTATCGAGTTGAAATACTACAAAGGTGCGCCAGTAATTGAAAGTTTAAAAAGAATTAGTAAACCTGGTTTACGCATTTATAAATCTAAAGACGAATTGCCGAAAGTTCTTGGCGGGTTAGGTATTGCTATTGTTTCAACATCGAGTGGTGTTATGACAGATAGAGCGGCTCGTGCGATTGGACATGGCGGCGAAGTTATTTGCACTGTTTGTTAATTGTAGGCCAGTTTATGTCAAGAATTGCTAAAGCTCCAGTTACTATTCCTAGCGGTGTAGATGTAAAACTAGATGGTAATAGTATGACCGTGAAAGGAAGTAAAGGTCAGTTATCATACGATTTTAACCCAGCAATAAGCATGGATATTGCAGATAATGTAATTCAAATGCAATGGGACAAAGATAATAAATTAGCTACTGCTCAGGCCGGGACTGCAAGAGCAATCGTAAGCAACATGGTCGCAGGCGTATCTGCTGGTTTCGAAAAGAAACTGACGTTGATTGGAGTAGGTTATAGAGCGCAAGCGAAAGGAAATATTCTTAACCTTGCGCTTGGTTTCTCTCATCCAATAGATTTTGAAGTGCCTGAAGGCATTACTGTCGAAACGCCAAGCCAAACTGATATAGTGATCAAAGGAAGCGATAAACAGCAAGTTGGTCAGGTAGCAGCAAAAATCAGAGCTTATCGTCCGCCCGAGCCATATAAAGGCAAAGGTATCAGATATGCTGAAGAGAATGTTGTAAGAAAAGAAGCTAAGAAGAAGTAAGGTAGCGTGATGGAAAAGAAACAGTCTCGTTTAAAGCGCGCAGTAAAGTTGCGCAGCAGGATTAAGAAATTAAATGCAACCCGTTTGTCCATACATAAAACTTCGCAGCATATATATGCTCAAGTTATAAGTGGTGATGGTACAACTACATTGGCTAGCGCTTCAACTACTCAGTCAGAAATTAGATCTGCTCTAAAGAATACAGGGAATATAGAAGCTGCAACTCAAGTAGGTAAATATATTGCACAGAAAGCTATTGCTGCTGGAATCACAGAAGTTGCTTTTGATCGTTCAGGATTTAAATACCATGGTCGTGTGAAAGCATTAGCTGATGCTGCACGTGAAGCCGGATTGAAATTTTAGGGGTATAGAATGGCTACAGCACCTTCTCAAGGTAGTACAGACGGATTACAAGAAAAACTGGTTTCTGTAAGACGCGTTGCAAAAGTGGTAAAAGGCGGTAGAGTTTTTGGCTTCACTGCTTTAACAGTTGTCGGTGATGGTGAGGGACGTGTAGGTTACGGCGTCAGTAAAGCGCGCGAGGTACCTATAGCAATACAAAAATCTCTTGAACAAGCACGTAAAAATATGCGTAAGGTTTCATTAAAAGGCGATACCTTGCAATACCCTATTATGTCTTCAACTGGAGCTGCAAAAGTTTATATGCAGCCAGCCTCTGAAGGTACTGGTATTATTGCTGGTGGTGCCATGAGAGCTGTATTTGAAGTTGTTGGTGTGCATAATGTATTAGCAAAATGTATCGGCACCAGTAATCCTATTAACGTGGTCAGAGCGACTATCGATGGGCTTACAGGAATGCATAATGCCAACCAAATAGCTGCAAAGCGTGGCTTATCAGTTGAACAGATTATTGGGTAGTAGCGATGGCTGGTACAAAGTTAAGTGTGACGATGATAAAAAGCAAACATGGGCGATTACCACGTCATCAAGCTTGTTTAAAAGGCTTGGGTTTGCGCAAAATTAATCAAACGGTTGAGGTGCTTAATACAGCAGAAAACCGGGGTATGATAAATAAAATATCATACATGTTAAAAGTCGAGGAAGTATAATGTTTTTAAATACCATCCAGGCAAGCGAAGGATCACGAAAAAAATCAAAAAGAGTGGGACGTGGAATTGGATGTACACTCGGTAAAACATGCGGAAGAGGCCATAAGGGACAAAAAGCTCGAAGTGGCGGTTTCCATAAGGTAGGGTTCGAAGGCGGACAGATGCCGCTCCAGCGCCGTTTGCCAAAGATCGGATTTACTTCCAGAATTAATAAATTCTCAGCAGAGGTGCGTTTAAGTGAATTAAATTCACTGAGCGCCGATGTTATTGATTTGAAATTATTGATTGAAGAAAATGTCGTGCCTGTCTTCACGAAAACGGCAAAGATAATTAAATCAGGCGAAGTAAATAAAGCGGTTACAGTTAAAGGTCTCAAAGTAACTGGTGGCGCTAAGGAATCTATTGAAGCTGCTGGCGGCAAAGTAGAGGTTTAAGGTGAGTACTTCAAGAGCTCAAATGGCTAGCAAAGTTGGTGGTTTCTCAGAACTGAAGGCAAGACTTCTGTTTGTTTTGGGAGCTTTTTTTGTTTACAGAGTCGGGGCGCATATTCCTGTCCCAGGGATAGATCCAAAGGCTCTTGCTGTTATGTTTGAGCAGCAAAGTGGATCGATTTTGGATATGTTTAACATGTTCTCTGGTGGTGCATTGATGCGCCTTAGCCTTTTTGCTCTTGGTATTATGCCTTATATTTCGGCATCAATTATTATGCAATTGATGACTGTTGTTATACCTGCTATGGAGCAGATAAAGAAAGAAGGCGAGTCCGGCAGGCGCAAAATTTCGCAATACACCCGATATGGTACTGTTGTTTTAGCAACATTCCAGGCAATAGGTATATCTCTAGCGTTGCAAAACCAATCTGCCGGAGGGCTCTCGGTTGTTTTAAATCCTGGTCTTGGTTTTATTGTAATCACTACAGTTACATTGGTTACCGGTACTATATTCTTGATGTGGTTAGGAGAGCAGGTAACTGAGCGTGGAATTGGTAATGGTATTTCTCTTATCATTTTTGCAGGTATTGTGTCAGGTTTGCCCAAGGCAATTGGTGGAACATTGGAATTAGCAAGGACTGGTGAAATGAATGCCGGTTTTATTATTCTATTGTTTTTGCTGTCACTTTCAGTAACGGCGCTTGTTGTTTTCGTTGAAAGAGGGCAGAGAAGAATCCTCATCAATTATCCAAAAAGACAACAAGGGCGCAAAATGTATGGCGGGCAAAGTAGCTTTTTGCCATTGAAGCTTAATATGGCCGGTGTTATACCGCCTATTTTCGCTTCAAGTATAATCTTATTTCCGGCTACTGTAGCAGGATGGTTTGGTAATACTGATGGGTTTACTTGGCTTCAAGATATTGCGACTATGTTATCACCTGGTCAGCCTGTTTACGTCATGCTATATGCGGCAGCTATTGTCTTCTTCTGTTTTTTCTACACTGCATTAGTATTTAATTCAAAAGAAACTGCTGAGAACTTAAAAAAATCTGGAGCTTTTCTGCCAGGTATAAGACCAGGTTTGCAGACCAGTTCTTATATCGATAAAGTTATGACTCGATTGACTTTGATCGGTGCTTTTTATATTACATTAGTATGCTTATTGCCAGAGTTCTTGATAGTATATTGGAATGTGCCGTTCTATTTCGGTGGTACTTCTCTATTAATTATTGTTGTGGTTGTAATGGATTTCATTTCACAAATGCAAACGCATATTATGTCTCAGCAATATGAAGGTTTGATGAGAAAAGCCAATTTAAGAAAATGATTTTAATGTGATAAATAACTTCGGAGTTAATGGTGAAGGTTAGAGCTTCTGTAAAAACAATTTGTAGAAAATGTAAAGTGGTAAAAAGAAATGGTGTTGTCAGGGTTATCTGTGTAGATGGTAGACACAAGCAGCGCCAAGGCTAAAATTTGTTGCGCTATAATTGCTGTAATGCTATAATTCGGCGCTTAACTTTAGAATAATACTCAGGGGAGTATCTAGATGGCACGTATTGCCGGGATAAATGTACCAGATCATAAACACGCGGTAATCGCTTTAACTTCTATTTATGGTATTGGTCGTCAAACTGCAAGTGAAATTTGCGTTGAGGTAGGTATAACGCCTTCCATAAAAATTAAAGAACTGACTGAAGAGCAATTAGAAGCTATTCGTAATGTGGTTTCAAAGATGACAGTGGAAGGTGATCTGCGTCGTGAAGTTTCTATGAATATCAAGCGTTTGATGGATCTAGGTTGCTATCGCGGAATAAGACATCGAAGAGGTTTGCCTTTAAGAGGGCAGAGAACGAGAACGAATGCTCGTACTCGGAAAGGTCCGCGTAAACCTATTAAAAAATAAGATATTCCTTTTAGAGGTTCTAAATAATGGCTAGTCCAAATCGTTCTAGAAAACGTATAAAAAAAGAAGTGGCAGATGGCATTGCGCATGTTCATGCTTCTTTCAATAACACAATCATAACTATCACCGACAGAAAGGGAAATGCGCTGTCTTGGGCAACTTCAGGTGGGTCTGGATTCCGGGGTTCAAGGAAAAGTACTCCATTTGCAGCGCAGGTTGCAGCTGAAAAAGCTGGCTCTGTAGCACAGGAATTTGGTATGAAAAACCTTGATGTTATGATTAAGGGTCCTGGTCCTGGACGTGAATCAGCGGTTCGTTCACTGAATAATCTGGGATTTAAAATAAATAACATTGTAGATGTGACGCCAATCCCACATAATGGCTGTCGTCCACCTAAGAAGCGCCGCGTATAAGAATCTGGAGTAGTTTATTATGGCAAGATATCTTGGACCTACCTGTAAATTAAGTAGAAGAGAAGGTACGGATCTGTTTTTGAAAAGCAGAGGAAAGTCCTTAGAAAATAAATGCAAGTTGGATCAGCGGCCTGGTCAACATGGTACTAAACGTACAAGAAGTTCTGATTATGCTCTGCAGTTGCGAGCAAAACAGCGTTTACGTAGAATCTATGGAATTTTAGAAAAACAATTCCGCAACTATTATAAATCTGCTGATATGAAGAAAGGTGCGACAGGTGAGAACCTATTGAATCTTCTTGAGTCAAGGCTTGATAATGTTGTATATCGTATGGGCTTTGCGTCTACTAGAGCGGAAGCTCGCCAATTAGTTTGTCATAAATCAATTCTGGTCAATGGTGTTCTGATTAATGTCCCTTCTTACCAAGTAAGTCCAGGCGATGTACTGTCAATCAGAGAAAAAGCAAAAAAACAGCAAAGAATCATTGATGCATTAACTGTATCTGAGCAATATGGTTTTCCTTCATGGGTTGAAGTTAATTCAAAAACTATGTCTGGCACGTTTAATTCATTGCCTGATCGTGTAGATTTGGGAAGTGATATAAATGAACAGTTAGTTGTGGAACTTTACTCTAAATAATTGCAGTTCAGAGGAATATAAATGCAGAATTCTATTTCTGGCTTATTGAAGCCTCGATTAGTTGAGGTTGTAAGTAAAACACCTAATCATTCAAAAATTGTTATTGAACCGCTTGAGCGCGGCTTTGGGCATTCTCTAGGCAATGCTTTGAGACGTGTACTGTTATCTACAATTCCAGGTTGTGCAGTTACAGATGTTGAGATTGAGGGTGTTCTTCATGAGTATACAACCATAGAAGGTGTTCAAGAAGATGTAATTGATATTCTGCTGAATCTCAAGAAATTGGCGGTTGTGCTTCACTCAAAAGATGAAGTTGAGCTGACTCTTACTAAAACTGGCGCAGGTTGCGTTACGGCAGCTGATATAAATGTTCCTCATGATGTTGAAATTATAAATCCTGAACTGGTAATCGCCAATTTGACTCAAACTGGCGTATTAAATATGAAGATCAGGGTGCGTAGAGGAAGAGGGTATGAGCCTGTTAGTGCTCGTAAAGCAAATTCTGATCACGGTTCAGTAGTTGGTGCTCTCCAACTAGATGCTTCCTATAGTCCAATTGTTAAAGTGGCTTATCAGGTTGAAAGTACGCGTGTAGAACAGCGAACAAATTTGGATAAGTTAATTATCGAGCTGGAAACAAATGGAACTGTAGATCCAGAAGAAACAATCAAACTTGCTGCGACTATACTCCATGATCAGTTATCTGTTTTTGTTGATTTTGAGAAGGTAAGTGATCAGCAAGCAGAAGAGCCGGTAGAGGTTGAAGAAATTTTTGACCCTGTTCTTCTTCGTCCTGTCGATGACCTTGAATTGACAGTGCGTTCTGCTAATTGTTTGAAAGCTGAGAATATTTTTTATATTGGAGATTTAATTCAAAGAACTGAGGTTGAATTATTAAAAACTCCAAATCTTGGCAAAAAATCTTTAACAGAAATAAAAGACATTCTTGCCTTAAAAGGTTTGTCTCTGGGTATGCGCCTGGAAAATTGGCCCCCTGAAAACCTGGCAGATCAAAACCACGCAGTAAATTAACTAACTTTAGGTCTTCTTACAATGAGACATCGTAAATCCGGTAGAAAATTCAATATAAATAGTAGTCATCGTAAGGCGCTATTTAGCAACATGGCTAGCTCATTATTTAAACATGAACTAATTAAAACTACTTTACCAAAAGCTAAGGAATTAAGAAGCTTTGCCGAGCCTTTGATTACTTTATCTAAAGTAGATAATGTGGCCAAAAGGCGCCTCGCATTCTCAAGATTGCGTGATCGTGAAGTTGTAACCAAGTTATTCAATGAGCTTGGTCCACGTTATCAAAATAGAGCGGGTGGTTATTTACGTATTATGAAATGTGGATTTAGGCCTGGTGATAATGCGCCTATGGCTTACGTCGAACTAGTTGACAGACCTGAAGTGAATACTATTGAAGATTAATCTTCAGACATAAAAAAAGCCGGTTAAACCGGCTTTTTTTATGTCTGAAGATAAAAAAGATAAGTTTTTATTTTTCAAGTAAGTCAATTTTGGCTTGTTTACCGTTCCATTCTTCTGCGTCTGGCAGAGGAGCTTTGACTTCGGTAATAACGGGCCATTCTTTGGATAGTTTGGCATTGAGTTCAAGAAAGATTTCCTGTCCTGCCGGTAACTCATCCTCGGAAAAGATTGCATTGGCTGGGCATTCAGGTTCGCACAATGTGCAATCAATGCATTCATCTGGATCGATTACTAGAAAATTAGGGCCTTCACGAAAGCAATCTACAGGGCATACATCAACGCAGTCCGTAAATTTGCATTTAATACAGTTTTCAGTGACTACAAAAGTCATAATTATTACCAGGAAAGTTACAGGGAAAATTGATTAATTTAATGCGCATCTTAGCAGAAAGTGGTAGTCGATAAAACATTGAGTTTTGCGAGAGACGCTATTAATTATTTTAATGGTGCGCGTAGAGTTTTAATCGTTCAAAACTTACTGCTCCCGCTATAGGTTTGCTAAATAATGCGCTTATGCATTTAGTATTTGCTAATTAAATAAAGACAGAAATAAGCCTTTTGAGCTGTTGACTTTTCGCTCTTTTGCATTTTTTAAAGCAAGATTCGCTTCTGTTCTGAGTTGGCTGTCTGCATAAAGTTGGTTATCTCGTGCAGGAGATGTCGCTGCTTTTTCGAAATATTTTATAGCTTCATCAGTTTTGTCGTGTGATAAAAGGAAATCACCATAGAAGTAGTTGCTGTCTATGCCATTAGGATTGATCTGGAGCGCTGCTTCTAACATTTCTTGAGCAGTTTTATCGTCACCAAATGAAATAGGCCATTTAGGTGCCATATAGTAAAGTGTGCCTAAGGTGACATAAGCAGATCCGTTCATGGTTTCTGGATTTATCTGTATGGCTTTGACTAATAGCGATCGAGCCTCTTTAATTGCATCGAGTGCAGTAAGTGCATCTTGATGATCGGCATTTGTAGCTTTTACAACAGCTTGCCAGAACATAAGATCAGCGTCATTTGGATATTGTTCGGATAAAGTCATTAACTTATTGAGGAGTTGATGATAAGCCGGACTTTGTTTTGATTTTGGAGTGTTATAATAAATAGTTGCCCATTCAGTCTCAATGTTTTGCAGAGAAGCGTTAAGGGTGTCTGCAAAACATTGAGCTGATAGTAGTAATAATGCAACAAAAGTTGTTTTTTTCATACGGCAACTATAGAGCAAATTGCCGTTTATTTCAATATATGTATGAAAGATTTAGTTTTTGCACCATTCTGAATAAGGATGAATCGCAAGATTATTGTTGTAATAACGCAAATCATAGGTCACTTCCTCGCCTAACCAGTCAGGTTTTGAGAAAGATTGCCCTTCTTCCGATAGCTCAATTTCAGCGATAACCAACCCCTGATTTTCCCCTTCAAACTCATCTATTTCCCAAATGTTGGTATCATTAGTGACAAAATGACGGGTTTTTTCTATTAGAGGCTTTTTGCACAGGTTGCTTAAGATTTCGTTGGCATCAGATAGCGGAATTTCATATTCATATTCGTGCCTATGTGTGCCGATGGTTGCGCTTTTTATATTTAACCAGGCTTGCTCATCACTGATTCGGATTCTGATTGAACTAGTCTCAACAGAGCTTAAATAGCCTTGTCGATATCTTATAGAGCGTTTAATTTGTTTGCGCCAATCATTATTGGCAAGTAAAAATTTATGTTCTACTTCTATGGCCATAATAAACAGATTCTTATTTGCAATGGCTGCCATCGCACCGAGGAGGAGTTTGCGATGCTGTGCAGGCGCACAGATAAACCGTTTTAGTCTCCTCTGCTACAAAAGTGACTGGTTTTTTATCTGAAGCCCCTTTATGTGCGCCATCACATAAAGGCATGGTTTGACTTAATCCACAGCTGCACCATGAATAGCTTTTGCCTGCTTCAACTTGAGCGGGAAGGGGTAAGTTAGTTTTAGTTGGCATGACATACTCTCATATAAAAATATGAATTATAAGATAACTTTAATACTCTAACCATAATCAAAAAATATTGGAGGCAATATAATATTTTTTGATTATGGAAAGTTAAAGAAGAGTTAAGTACGTCTTACTTTATTTAATTGCCTAGCAGTGCTAAAGTAATAGTTTATTAAATTACTTGGTATTTATATTCTGTTGTAGACTGACTAATTAGCAACAATTCTTAACGTATTTTATAAGGAGAATCAAATGGCTTTCGAACTTCCTGCTTTACCTTATGCTAAAGATGCACTAGCTCCCCATATTTCAGAAGAAACCCTAGAGTACCATTATGGAAAGCATCACCAAGCTTATGTAACTAATCTGAATAATCTCATTCCTGGAACTGAATTCGAAGGTTTATCTTTAGAAGAAATCATCGTCAAATCTTCTGGCGGCATTTTCAATAATGCGGCTCAAGTCTGGAATCATACATTTTACTGGAACTGCCTGACGCCTAATGGTGGCGGCCAGCCTACAGGTGCTTTAGCCGATGCTATTAATGCTGCCTTTGGCTCATTTGAAAAATTTAAAGAAGAATTCACTAAATGCGCTATCACCACATTTGGCTCAGGTTGGGCATGGCTGGTAAAAAACGCTGACGGCAGTTTAGCCATTGTTAGTACCAGTAATGCAGGTTGCCCATTAACTACAGGACAAACGCCTCTGATGACCTGCGATGTTTGGGAGCATGCTTATTACATTGATTACCGTAATGCACGTCCATCTTATGTAGATCATTTCTGGTCATTAGTTAATTGGGATTTTGTAGCTAAAAACTTCTCAGCTTAAATTCTGAACTGATAGAAGCCTTCTGTATCCTAAAATGCAGAAGGCTTTTTTTATTGGGAGTAATAGAATGGCTACAGTTTTAATTACTGGTGCAAGTCGTGGTTTAGGTCTTGAGTTTTGCCGTCAATATGCGCAAACTGGCTGGACTGTCATTGCTTGTTGCCGCAATCCAGAGGATGCGTTTGAGTTAAACAATCTCGCGAGCTTACAAAGTAATGTGCAGATAGAAACTTTAGATGTTTCTGATTTTGAGCAGATTGGAATGCTTGCGCATAAATTAGCCAATTTATCGATTGATGTACTGATCAATAACGTCGGTCTTTATGCCGATGACCGAAAACATGCTTTTGGTCAGTTGGATTACCAGGCATGGACTAAATCGTTTCTTATTAATACTCAGGCGCCTGTTAAAATGGCGGAAGCTTTTCTGCCGCAAATTAAACGCAGCGAAAAAAAGTTAATCGTCAGCATAAGTAGTCTAATGGGCAGTATTGCCGATAATACAGGCGGTGGTAGTATTTTATATCGTTCAAGCAAGGCTGCACTTAATGCTGCAATGAAGTCTTTAGCGCTTGATCTTAAAGAGCAATCTGTCGGTGTGCTTATTTTACATCCAGGTTGGGTTAAAACGGACATGGGCGGTATCAACGCTTTGATTGAAGCTGATGAGAGTGTGTCTGGCATGCGTTCCGTGATAGACAATTTTGCTTTATCGCAATCAGGCAGCTTTATTAAGTATGACGGAACTCAATTACCATGGTGAAGCACATGATTAAAAAAATAATGTTTGTTTGGGGAGTGTTATTGGGAACTGTCAATGCTGATCCCTCGATACCTGAGCAAATTCGAGTGCCAATTGGCAATAAACCTGTTTTATCCGTGCATGCGAAGGGTGATCAGATTTACCAGTGTTCAGTAGATAACAATAAATATTTCTGGAAAATACAGGCGCCTGATGCCCGCTTATATGATGCTCAAGGTCAGATTGTTGGGAATCACTATGCCGGGCCTATATGGGAGTATAAAGAAGGTAGTCGTGTTGTCGGACGGATAGTCAATAAAGTCGATATTGCTCCAGAGACATCTATTTCCTGGCTACTGGTTGAAGTTATAGAACACAAAGGCAGCGGCTTGTTTTCGAATGTGAAATATATCAATCGAGTTAACACGCATGGAGGGCTCCCGCCTTTATCCGGATGCGATGCTAATCATCTAGGCAGCGAAAAACGCGTTCCATATACCGCAGACTACATTTTTTATGCCGATTGATTGAGCTTTAATTCCCGGAGTTTCATCAAGCTATAGACGGATTCCAGATAAGGACACGCAATACCTTCCCGTTTGCCAGCACGTAGCGCGTTGCCTAAGATAACTTCCGTTTCCATAGGATGGCCGTTTTCATAATCCAGTAACATGCTGGTTTTATAAGGTGGCATGGCATAAGTATTGTTGATATTGATGTCAATAATATCCTCGGGCAGAGAATGCCCGCAGGCTTCAGCAATGCTGAAAATCTCCTGCATGATATGGCGCACGAAAGTTTCCTGAGATCGTAAAATATCAAGGGTCGGCAGGCCGCCCGATAGAACTGATAATGGATTAAAAGGCGCATTCCAGATGCATTTTTGCCAGCGTCGGGTAACAATATTTTCAGTTGCTTCGCATTCAATGCCGGATCGAACAAATAATTCGCAAAGTCTTATGGTCTTGCTGCTGATGAAACCGGGCAAATTGCCTAGTGCCAGATGGCCATAAGCTAAATGTAATATCTCTCCGGGATTTATCCGATTACTGCAAATAAACGCCAGACCGCTGATGACTTCATTGTCGGGGAAAGCCGTCAGCATCGTCTGCTCGATTTCAACACCATTCTGAATGAATACAATAGCTGTTTCGGCAGTCACTGCAGGGCGAACCAATGCAGCCAAATCAATATCGGGAAGCACTTTTGTACAGAGTAAAACATAATCCGCCATGCCTTTAAAGTCCGCCGCATTTTTTAGCACTTGGGATGGGGTGAAAGTCCATCTGCCAAGATCATTGCTGTTGATAATAAAGCCATGCTGTTTGACATGTTCGTAATCGGAGCGGCAGACGACCGAGACATCAGCGCCTGCTTTAGCCAATAGCGCACCATAGAATGCGCCAATGGCGCCAGCACCAATGATTAGTATTTTGTTAGGCATGGTTGCCGTCCATAATCTGTTTTAAGAATGGAATGGTCAGCTTCCGCTTGGCAGCCAATGATGCCTGATCCAACTTTTCCAGCAGGGCCCACAATGAAGCCAAGTCTCTGGCATAGTGCGTCAATAAGAAGCGCCCGGCCTTAGGAGAAATCTCAAAGCCCATTTGATTGGCTTTAAAGGTTAAAGCCGCGATTCTGTTATGATCAGCTAAAGGCTGGATTTTTAATGCCAGTCCCCAATTAAGCCGGGTTTTAAGATCTGGCAACTGAATAGCAATGTTGTTAGGTGCACGATGGCTAGATAGGATAAGTTTGTGGCCGCGGTCGCGATGGTCATTGAAAAAATTAAAAAAAGCCACCTCCCAAGTTGGATCTCCCGCCAAATGCTCAATATTGTCAAAGCAGACGACATCGATTTCCTCAAGTCCATTAAGCATAGCCGGGTCAGGTAGGGCTGATCTCGAAAAAGAGAAATAGAACGAATTTAACCCTAGAACATAGGCCTGGCAACAGCAGGCTTGCAATAAATGACTTTTTCCCAGCCCATGATTACCCCAGAGAAAAATAAGCTGTTCGCCAGTGCCTGCAATACAGTTTTGCAAATGATTGATAATTTCTTCGTTTTCTCCAGGGTAGAAATTATTAAACGTCTGATTGGCCCTGAATTCAAAATGTAAGGGGAGTTGCTTTGCCATTATCAGCTGTGATTTCCTGAAAAGCGGACATAGAATGTCGAACCGAGAAAAAGCATCAAACTTAGCATGATTTCCAAAGAGGCGTACAAACGTTCATCCGTGTTGGCATACGCTTCAGCAGAGCCGTGTATAAAATAGATAAGGCTGATGTAGGCAGCCCAGGCGCAGCTTTTCCGATTTCTATTCAGCAATCCGCGCATCGGTAGCAATAATGGGGTAACGGTAATTAATAACACTAAGGCAACAGGAAAGTGCACCGAAGGAACTAGAATGGTAGGCCACAGCATCAGCAAGACAAACAGGCCGAAAAAGCCAGCCAAAGCCATAGAATGATAATAGATCGTTTTTATTTTCATGAGCCTTGTTTTATATACTGCGCCGTTTTAGCCAAGCGAGTACCAAGAGCACGGCATAATTTTTTTTCCTGATCACTTAACACTGCATTGTTTAATGACACATGGCTCGGTCCGTAGGGAGTGCCTCCGGATGTTGTCTCACGCAGGGCCGTTTCAGTGTAAGGTAGGCCTAATATGAGCATACCGTGATGCATCAATGGCAGCATCATTGATAGCAATGTGCTTTCCTGGCCCCCATGCATACTGCCAGTAGAAGTAAATACACCGGCTGGCTTGCCGGATAATGCGCCCGAAAACCAGATTTCGGTCGTACTGTCGATAAAATATTTTAACGGTGCTGCCATATTGCCAAAATGGGTAGGGCTGCCTAGCGCAAGTCCGTCGCAGTTTTTTAAATCCTCCAGTGTGGCATAAGGTGCGCCGTGATCTGGAATGCTTGCTGCGACTTTCTCACAGACGCTCGACACGTCGGGAACGGTTCTGAGTACCGCTTCAACACCGTCAATCAATTCAACGCCGCGAGCGATATGATTGGCCATTTCGGCTGTGGTTCCGTGGCGTGAAAAATAGAGAACCAAGATTTTCGTCATGATGGAAGCTGTGGTTTAAAAAGTGAATTCATTAATGGTTAGCCACTTTAGTCTTTCCTTTAGAGAAAGAAGGAAAGATATAATTCTCTATAGAATTTAAATGCTACAAAATATCCAGTACCTTTTCCGGCGGACGGCCAATAGCGGCTTTGCCATTGGCAATCACAATAGGACGTTCGATCAATATAGGATTGTCTACCATGCCACTGATCAGTGCTTGGCGGTCCAATGATTCATCATCCAGGCCGGCAGTTTTGTATTCGGCTTCTTTTTTACGCATTAATTCACGAGGCTCCATGCCCAGTTTTTCCAGAATATTATTTAGTTCTGCAACGCTAGGAGGCGTTTTCAAATATTCGATTACCTCAGGCTCAATGCCCCGTGCTTGTAATAATTCCAGGGTTTGGCGGGATTTACTGCAACGCGGGTTGTGATAAATTTTTACGCTCATGATTACCTATCCATTGGGCACAAGTGCTCGTCAAAACAAAAAAGCTATAATAGCATTTTTAGTAAAATTCACGCTTGAAAACGAATGGCTTAAAGCAAGGTGATTGAGTTCCTTTCGAAGCTAGGTTGAACAATTGAAATCACTAAAAGGTAAAGGTAGTGACAATAGACACGATAAAGGATAGAGCCAGTCAGTACTGGTTGTTGGCACGATTCGACAAGCCTATCGGCATATTGATTTTATTATGGCCGGCGCTCTGGGCGCTTTGGGCTGCTGGTAACGGCAAGCCCGACTTGCTGGTCTTGACTGTTATCTGCCTGGGCGTGGTGCTGATGCGGGCGGCCGGTTGCGTAATCAATGATTACGCTGATCGCGAATTTGATCCGCATGTTGAACGTACCAAGCTACGGCCAATCGCTGCCGGCAAGGTTAAGCCTGAGGAAGCTTTGATTGTTTTTGTCGTGCTGTGCCTGCTCTCTTTTGGTCTGGTATTGTTGCTGAACACATACACGGTACTGCTATCCTTTATCGCGGCCTTTCTGGCAGCCAGTTATCCTTTTATGAAACGCTACACCCATTTGCCGCAAGCTTATTTGGGCATAGCTTTCGGCTGGGCGGTACCGATGTCGTTTACTGCGCAGATGAATAGTATTCCTGCTGTGGCCTGGGTTATGTACTTGGCCACGATTTTATGGGCGCTGGTGTATGACACTATGTATGCCATGGTCGATAAAGACGATGACTTAAAAATAGGCGTTAAATCAACCGCCATTTTATTTGGTGAATATGATCGGCACATTATGGCAATTTTGCAGATCATCATTCTTGGTCTGTTGATCGCTGTCGGACAAATGAAAGGCTTGGGCTGGTTTTATTATAGCGGGCTGCTGATTGCCGCAGGCTTGTCCATTTATCAACAGATGCTGATTTTCCGCCGGGAAAAAACTCAGTGTTTCAAAGCCTTTTTGAATAACAATTGGTTTGGTATGGCCGTTTTCGCAGGATTTTTCCTGGACTATTACTGGAAGGTGAATTTCTAAGGAGCCTAAGATTCTTGCATTGCATGCCAGAGCTTTATGCTGGTTTATCCCGGCATGCAATGCCTTTGTTGAAAAGCTAAGCTACGGCAACAGCCCGGTTTTTGTCTCTAATCCAGTCGCTCCAGGAGCCGGCATAAAGTTTAGAACCGGTTAATCCGGCGTGCTCCATAGCCAGCAGATTATGACAGGCCGTGACGCCAGAGCCGCACATATGCACGGTTTGTTTCGGGGGCGTATTGTCTAACAGTTGCTTGAATTGTTCGCGTAATGCATCAGCAGGTAAAAATAAGCCATTAGCGTTGAGATTTAACTGAAATGCGCGATTTAATGCGCTAGGTATATGGCCTGCAACAGGATCGATAGGCTCCTGCTGGCCACGATAACGCTCAGGCGTTCTGGCATCAATCAATTTAATGGCTTTTGCAGCCAATTGGTCACGCACCTGTGCGGCATTCAACCATTGGTTTTCGTCAAGATACATTCTGAAAATGGCAGGTTTAACGACCGGCAGTGTTGTGGTTAATGCATAGCCTTGCTTTTGCCAATGCTTAATGCCGCCATCCAGCACAGCAACTTTGTCATGGCCCATGCAGTGTAATAGCCACCACAGGCGGCCTGCGAAAGCGCCGCCGGCATCATCGTAAGCTACAACCTGACTTTGATTGGTTACGCCCCATTGTCCTAGTTTTTGGGCCAATAAAGAAAAAGACGGCAACGGATGGCGGCCGGTCAAGTCAGTGACTTCTGAAGATAAGTCATTGTTTAAATGCGCATAGCGGGCATTGGGAAGATGGCCTTGGCGATAGGCTCTGGCGCCGACATTCGCGTCGGCTAATGAGAAACGGCAGTCAAAAATAACCCAGTTAGGATCATTGAGATGTTGGTTGAGTGTGTCTGCCGAAATCAAAGTGGTGTAGCTCATGTTTTTATACCGTTAAGATGATTTTGCCGATGTGTTGACTGCTTTCCATGAGTGCATGGGCTTTAGCTGCCTCTGCTAATGGAAAAGTAGCGTGAATTATAGGATTTATTTGACCGTAATCGAGTAGAGGCCAGACATGTTCAAGCAGATTCCTGGCGATATCGGCTTTAAAGGCAGTTTCTCTGGCGCGCAGTGTCGACCCGGTAATAGTGAGGCGTTTCAGCATGATGGGCAGCAGGTCGATTTCTGATTTCGGGCCCCTTTGTACCGCGATTTGCACTAAGCGCGCATCAAAGGCCATGCATTTTAGATTACGCGGAAAATAATCGCCGCCAATCATGTCGAGTATGACATCGACGCCATTACCGCCGGTTAATTGTCTGACTTTCTCGACAAAGTCCTGTTCGTTGTAGTTAATCGCCGCGTCCGCGCCGAGTTCTGTGCAGAATCGGCATTTAGCTTCGGAACCCGCTGTGACGAAAACTTTTGCATCAAATGCTTTGCCCAATTGGATAGCCGTCGTGCCTATGCCACTGGAGCCGCCGTGGACAAATAAAGTTTCACCGGCGGAAAGCCGGGCCCGGTCAAATACATTACTCCATACGGTAAAAAAGGCTTCCGGCAGAGCTGCCGCTTCGATCAGGCTCATGTTCTTGGGTATGGGCAAGCATAGATCGGCTGAAGCCAGGCAGTATTCGGCATAACCGCCGCCCGTTACCAATGCGCAGACTTGATCGCCTTCCTTCAGACGGGTTGGGTTTTCGCCGATTGCTTCTACGGTTCCTGCAATTTCCAAGCCCGGAATATCAGAAGCACCCGGTGGCGGTGGATACAGCCCTTTACGCTGCATGACATCGGGCCTGTTAATGCCGGCTGCAGCCACTTTTATCAATACTTGGTCTGCTGAAGGCGAAGGGATGGGGCGTTCTGTTGGCTTTAAAACTTCAGGTGTACCGCTTTCGTTAATTTCGATGGCGATCATTTTGTAAGTCTCAGGCAAAATGGATGAGTTTTTATAGATACAACGTTTTGAAACAAAACGATAATGCCTAATCCGCCTTTGAGTAAAGAAAAATAATTATACTGGATCGGGTTCCAGGTATCATATGCACTGGTTGTTTTTCTGTTGGAGATAAAAAATAGATGATTCGTGCAGGTATTGTAGGCGGAACCGGCTACACAGGCGTGGAATTATTGCGGATTTTGGCTTCGCATTCGGAAGTTGATGTGGCAGTCGTAACGTCGCGTTCGGACGCAGGGTTGAGAGTGGACGCGCTTTATCCGAGCTTGAGAGGCTCTATTGATGCGATATTCAGCCTGCCTGATGAGGAAACACTGGCTACATGCGATGTGGTTTTTTTCGCTACGCCTAACGGCACGGCAATGCAGATGGCTGAGCAGTTGCTGGCGCGCGGCGTCAAGGTGATCGATCTGTCGGCGGATTTCAGGATTAAAAATGTCAAGGATTGGGAGAAATGGTATGGCATGCAGCATGCCAGTCCTGATTTAATTGCCGAGGCTGTTTATGGCCTGCCGGAAGTTAACCGCGCAGCAATAAAAACGGCTCGCCTGGTGGCCTGCCCTGGCTGTTACCCGACTGCGGTACAGTTGGGTTTTTTGCCGCTGATTGAGCAAGGCTTGATTGATACCGCTCAACTGATTGCCGATGTGAAATCCGGCGTCAGCGGCGCCGGACGCAAGGCTGAACTGGCTACATTGATGAGTGAAACCGGTGAGAGTTTCAAAGCTTACGCCGTCAGCGGGCATCGACATTTACCGGAGATCAGGCAGGGCCTTGAGATCGCGGCAGGAAAGTCAGTCGGTTTAACATTTGTTCCGCATCTAACGCCAATGATTCGCGGGATTCATGCAACTTTGTATAGTCAAGCAGGTGCCGATTTGCAAGACATACAAGCCCTGTATGAAAAAAGATATGCCCAGGAGCATTTTGTCGATGTATTGCCTAACGGTGCTCATCCGGATACGCGAAATGTAAGAGGCAGCAACATGTGCCAGATCGCTGTACATCAACCGCAGGGTGGTCGGACGATTGTAGTATTGTCGGTTATCGATAACCTGGTAAAAGGTGCAGCCGGACAGGCGATTCAGAATATGAATCTGATGTTTGACCTGGCAGAAGAGCACGGGTTGAAGATAGTGGCGCTCTATCCATAATTGTTGACTAAAATGCTAGGTATAGTCATAATTTAACTTAATTTCAATTGCTTAATATTTGTATTATGTCCGATCCAATTATTTTTACTGACAGTGCTGCCGCTAAAGTAGGTGAACTGATTGCCGAGGAAGGCAATGACAACCTGAAACTGCGGGTCTATGTTTCAGGCGGTGGCTGTTCAGGGTTTCAATATGGTTTTACTTTTGATGAAGAAGTGAATGAAGACGATACACTGGTCGAAAACGGCGGCGTAACGGTTCTGATTGACTCCATGAGTATTCAGTATTTAACCGGTGCAGAAATTGACTATAAAGAAGATTTATCGGGGTCTCAGTTTGTGATCCGCAATCCTAATGCCACAACTACCTGCGGTTGCGGGTCCTCGTTCTCAGCGTAACGCTGCTTGCTGGGCGGCCAATTGGCCGCCTTTCCTATCAGACGGCTTCATTGCCTCGATAAAGCCCACCCAGAATTACCGCTTTATTTGCTCCAGTCACTTCTTTAAGATTGCCAGGCTGATGGTTTAAAGTCTGCCTGGCCAGCCATGCAAATGCTATGGCTTCCACATGGTCTGGATGAATTCCATATGGCTCCGTTGAGTTAACAGGGCAGTTAAGGTTTTGCCGAATTAGTTCTAATAGATAGACATTATGTATGCCGCCGCCGCAAATCAGCACACGTTCCGTCAAAGGCGCATATTTTTGAATAGCTTCACAAATAGTAATGGCCGTTAAGAAACACAAACTGGCCTGAATATCTTCAGCTTTATAGTTTGCTGATTTAATCTTTTCATTCAACCACGACAGTGAGAAATATTCCTTACCTGTGCTTTTAGGTGGCAGAGCACTAAAGTAGGCATCTTGTTTTAAATATGACACTAAATCATAGTTAATCTTACCGGTTCTGGCCCAATCACCGTTTTTATCATACGCCAGATTGCGGTGTTGATTAATCCATAAGTCCAGTAATGTGTTTCCCGGTCCTGTATCGAATCCTATGACTTTGGACGATTGATAGGCGGGCAAGACCGTAATATTGGCTATACCACCAATATTGACAATGCAACGATGCTCGGTCGGATGATTAAATACGGCCTTATGAAAAGCAGGAACTAAGGGAGCCCCTTGTCCGTTTACGGCAATATCGCGGCGCCTGAAATCCGCCACCGTAGTAATGCCGGTTTTTTCGGCAATGATGTTCGGGTCGCCAATTTGCAAAGAAAACGGAAATTGAATGTCAGGCGCATGGTAAATCGTTTGGCCATGGCTGCCGATTGCTAGGACAGATGATGCGGGAACCTGGGCCTTAGCGAGCAGCGAGTTGACAGCCTCTGCGAATAAATGCCCAAGACGCGTATCCAGAGCACCATAATCTTTGAGGGAAATCAATGTTTCAGGTTCGTTAAGCCGTTGGATTGCGTTTCTGATGTCAGACGAGAAAGGTAAATAATCGAATGCAATAAGCTGAGTTTTATGGTTTTCAAAATCAATAAGGCTTGCATCGATACCATCAAGACTGGTTCCGGACATCAGGCCAACATAAAGCTCAGACATTGGTTTTTTTAATTATATTGAGATTGTGTTTTTGCAAACAAACTCTTAGCTTTAATCTGATTCAGTTGAGCTAATAAAGGTTGCGTTTGTGATTTGAAGTCAGCCAGTAAGTTTTCACCGATCGGCAAGGAATTCGGCAGTTTTACTGTTTCCGGATTGCGATAAACACCATCAACATGGAATTCATAATGTAAATGAGGGCCGGTAGCCAAGCCTGTCTGGCCTATATAACCGATAACATCGCCTTGTTTGACGTGGCTGCCGACCTGTAGGCCCTTTTTAAAGTTGGAAAGATGCGCGTAAAGAGTTTCATAGTGATCCCCATGCTTAATGATGACAACTTGTCCATAACCGCCTTTGCGTCCGCTGAAAATAACTTCGCCATCGCCCGTGGTTTTTACAGGTGTGCCAGTCCTGGCGGCATAATCGACACCTTTGTGTGCGCGAATTCTATTCAATATGGGATGCTTACGGTTCAGGTCAAAATGAGAACTGATGCGAGCAAAATCGACGGGGGTACTCAAGAAAGCCTTTTGCATAGACTGGCCATCAGGTGTGTAGTAATTGGCTCTACCTGTTTCATCTATGTATCGAACTGCTGTGTATGTTGATCCCTGATTGGTGAATTGCGCAGCAATGATTTCGTCGGTATTGGTCTCTTTGCCATTAACAACCTTTTTTTCATAAACAACAGTGAAATAATCACCATTCCTTAGATTAGTCGCAAAATCGATATCCCAAGCGAAAATATCAGTAAGTTGCATGATCAATTCTTTTGATAGTCCAGCATCCAGTCCGTCTAGGAATAAAGATGTCTCAATAGTGACATGCGCACTGGCAGTTTTATGGTTGGAGTTTTGATTTCGCATCTGCAATGATGCTTCTTTTTCGAACGGCTCATAGGATTCGGCAGTATGGCCCGGTTGATATTCGCCTAGATCCAAGCGAGAAATATTAGTAGGGCTTTCCTGCAGACGCGTTTTATTGTCAGCAATATGAATTGGAGTTGTCTTGATTGAATGGTGTGTAATTACTGAGCGCTTTCGATGGCTTAATTGGGATAACGCCTGGGATTGTTCCTTGGCAGTTGTTTGGAGATGGGATTTTTTATTAAGCTTAGACGAAGCTATATATTTCTTGTGATTTTTAGAGGCAGAGGATGCATCATGCTTCTTAATGGTTGAAGCTATAACCTGTCTTTTGTTGCCTGTTTTAGAAGCAGCGGTATTTCTCTTTTTAACAGATTTCGCGTGTCCGGAGTGCCTAGTTGATAAAGCAACAGTTTTAGTCGTCCCGCTTTTATGAGTCGGTAGTGTTTGTGCATAACTGGTAGTTGCTGTAAAGGCTGCGCTTATTCCCAAGAACAAGGTCGTATAAATTCTTTTTTTCACGAGATTATAGCTAAGTTATTGAAACATAAGTAAAGCGTGCTTTGTCGAGAAACTTCCCGATCCATTTTAAGGGTTTTTAAAGGTTTTACCAAATAATAGACGATATAAAGATTTATTCTATGGAGTGGTTCAATAATCCTATAATAATATTTTTTACATACTCGATAGCGGAGAAAGACATTGCAAGAGGAAGTATTAGCCCACCTTCTTAGAGGTGCTGATGAGGTTTTGGTTGAGCAGGAGTTGGTTAAAAAGCTGGAAGAAGGAAGGCCTCTTCGTATTAAAGCCGGTTTTGATCCGACTGCGCCAGATCTGCACCTGGGGCATACGGTGCTTATCAATAAACTAAAGCAGTTCCAGGATGTTGGACACGAAGTTTTGTTTCTGATTGGCGACTTTACCGGCATGATAGGTGATCCGACAGGAAAAAATGCTACTCGCAAACCGCTGACGCGCGATGAAGTTATCGAGAATGCGAAAACCTATGA
>NZ_CP197401.1:507500-785000 GCF_052162025.1 Methylobacter sp. sgz302048
CCTCGCGGGCGAAGCCGAAGAAGGTTGCAATAAACTGGTGGCTGCGACTGTTTAGCAAAAACATAGCACTCTGCAAACACGAAAGTGGACGTATAGGGTGTGACGCCTGCCCGGTGCCGGAAGGTTAATTGATGGGGTTATCTTCGGAGAAGCTCTTGATCGAAGCCCCGGTAAACGGCGGCCGTAACTATAACGGTCCTAAGGTAGCGAAATTCCTTGTCGGGTAAGTTCCGACCTGCACGAATGGCGTAACGATGGCCACACTGTCTCCACCCGAGACTCAGTGAAATTGAAATTGCTGTGAAGATGCAGTATACCCGCGGCTAGACGGAAAGACCCCGTGAACCTTTACTATAGCTTGACACTGGACTTTGAACCTACTTGTGTAGGATAGGTGGGAGGCTGTGAAGCACCAACGCCAGTTGGTGTGGAGCCATCCTTGAAATACCACCCTGGTATGTTTGAAGTTCTAACCTCGACCCGTAATCCGGGTTAGGGACAGTGTCTGGTGGGTAGTTTGACTGGGGCGGTCTCCTCCCAAAGAGTAACGGAGGAGCACGAAGGTACCCTCAGCATGGTCGGAAATCATGCAATGAGTGCAATGGCATAAGGGTGCTTGACTGCGAGACGGACAGGTCGAGCAGGTACGAAAGTAGGTCATAGTGATCCGGTGGTTCTGAATGGAAGGGCCATCGCTCAACGGATAAAAGGTACTCCGGGGATAACAGGCTGATACCGCCCAAGAGTTCATATCGACGGCGGTGTTTGGCACCTCGATGTCGGCTCATCACATCCTGGGGCTGAAGCAGGTCCCAAGGGTATGGCTGTTCGCCATTTAAAGTGGTACGCGAGCTGGGTTCAGAACGTCGTGAGACAGTTCGGTCCCTATCTGCCGTGGGCGTTTGAGATTTGAGGGAAGCTGCTCCTAGTACGAGAGGACCGGAGTGGACGAACCGCTGGTGTTCCGGTTGTCATGCCAATGGCATTGCCGGGTAGCTATGTTCGGACAGGATAACCGCTGAAAGCATCTAAGCGGGAAGCCCCTCCCAAGATGAGATCTCACTGGGACCATGAGTCCCCTGAAGGGCCCTGAGAGACGATCAGGTTGATAGGCACGGTGTGGAAGCGCTGTAAGGCGTGCAGCTAACGTGTACTAATTGCCCGTGAGGCTTGACCATATAACACCCAATCAGTTTGGGTTGACTGACAGCGCTTTTTTGACGCGAGAGATACAGATTTCCATGCAGTAGGCCGCGACAGCGGGCCTGCTACACCAGTTTGCTTGGTGACCATAGCGAGCGTGAACCACCCGATCCCATCCCGAACTCGGAAGTGAAACCGCTTAGCGCCGATGATAGTGTGGCCGTTTGCCATGCGAAAGTAGGGCATCGCCAAGCGCCAATCCGAAAACCCGGTCCTCCCAGAGGCCCGGGTTTTTTTTTGCCCGCGCTCAGGCCGCCCGCGTCGCCCCGCCCAGCAAGGTCAGGATCTCGCCCGTGATATAGCTCGAGTCGGCCGGCGACGCGAAAAAGGCCAACGCCGACACCCGCTCAGGGCGGGATCCGGCTGAGAGCCGCTGCCAGCAACTGCACGGCCCGCCGGGCCCCTTGCCCTGGATCAATTTTGTTTTTGGCTTTAAGAGCATTTAACCGCATGCTTTCTGATTGTAATACTTCTCGTATTCTTTCTGATAATGCTGTTGCGGTTGCATTCCTTGCCGGCAGAGGGGCTGGGGCAAGGTTTAAATGTTGAAGTTGGCAAGCCCAGAACAGTTGCTCATCCATGAAAGGCACTACAATTGAAAGGCAACCGCTGAGCGTAGCGGAGTGAGTAGTTCCGGCACCGCCATGATGTACAACAGCTGCGCAGTGTTTGAAGACAGCTTGATGAGGATGCTTGCCAATAAAATAAATATCTCCATGCTGCGTTTCGGGTGGATATCTATCGGAACTGGTTTGAATGATTGCGCGGCAGTTTGTCTTCTGAGCGGCTTTAATAAATAGATCCATGCTCCAATCAGGCACTGCTTGCTGTAAGCTACCGAATGTCATATAAACAGGTTTTTCTCCTTGTTTAATAAACTCTTGCAGATCCTCAGAAATTAACCAGGTTTCAGCCGTGTCTGATAAATTCAAGAAGCCACAATTCTGATGGATCGGATGCCATTGGTTCTGATAAGGGCAAAAAAGCGGATCAACAGCTACCAGATTAAGAAAATCCGAATTTAACAATTCGGGAAAAACATGTTTAAAAGCAGGCATGCCCTCGCTAAGCCAGAGCTTGCTAAGATTGTTTTTTAGCGCAAAATCAAAAATATAATCCAAAATATGCCATTGAAAGCGGTTAATTAAAGGGCTTAAATCAGGAAACTTAAAAGGTGGTTGCTCTGCCATGGAAATTGCGCCATGACAAAATGTTACGCTAACATGTGGCTTTTTCTGTTTACTGGCAGCCAGCTTCAATGGGTACAAAAAGTGATGGCCGATCACGCAGTCATTTTCTTCAACCAATTGCTTGGATGCTTCATAAATAGTCTGCTCGTACGGAAAGAAGACCGCTTCAAGTAAAGCATTAAGCCATTGCAATGTGTTCATTCTGAACGTTTTTTGCGCAAAGGCAGGCATATCAAAATCGATATGTGCAGTTACTTGCCGGTAGCCAATAGCCAGCCGTTGGCAAATATCCGTATAGCTGCTGTTATCAATACTGCTGGCTGCCAGTGTTACCTGGTGCCCCGCCTTTTGTAACGCTTCGGATAAAGCCAATAAAGGCCGGATGTCGCCATTGGATCCCCATGTCTGTAGACCTATCTTCATGATTAACTATCTCTTTTAAGCAAGTGAATTGCCAGCCAGACAGTATCAATTTCCGGCATAGTCCATTCGACGCGATGTTTGACATGCGCAGGGATGAACAAATAATCACCGGTTTTTAATGTGAAGCACACTTGGTCTTGTTCATAAGCGACAATTGCCCGACCCTGGAGCAGAATGACCCATTCATCAAAGACTTGATCATACCAATAGCCTTCAGGTGTAACATGGCCTCTGGAAACGATTCGTTCAATACGAATATTATCCTGCTTGAGTATACAGTCAAATAGCTCTTCGGGTAGTTGAAGGGGAATATCACTGAAAATATTGAAGTGATTCGGTTCCATAGCTTATTAACTGATAGCAATAATCGTGCAAACGATACAGCGGGTCAATATATGGCAATGGTTATTTATCATTTGATATTACACATTTAATATGGAAAAAGAATAAATTGGTTATACATCGATTATTTGTGTAGTAACAGATGTGGCTCCGCTGATTGGACAGTCATTTATCATTCTTAAGTGATAACCCTGCCGAGTTATGCTGCTTTCTATTCATTAACAAGGTCAGCATAATACACTTCATCCGATGTTCTTTGCTCTAATTCCTGATGGCGTCTTTCTTCATTGTAGAAGCAGAATTAGCATTCAGCTTACTGAGGTGTTTCATGCATTTTCAGGTAGATTTTTTCAGACTTTAAGCAGCGCCAGAGCCATTCCACAAAGACATTATCGATCCGGGAGGCTTTGTCGTCCATGCTAATCTGGATCTGATGGGTTTTGAGTTTACTGGTGAAGGCTTCGCGGGTGAATTGTCCACCCCTGATCGGTATTGCAAATTTCAGACGTTCCGTAATGCACCATCGCTTCATCCAAAGCCTCTACGCAAAATATATGGTATCCAGAATATAACAGATTATTTCCAATCCAAATGATCTCTATCTTTACTAACACATTTGTCATGTCCTCCTATTATAGTGTGTCCATACCAGCTATTACCTCTTGCTTTTTTGCAGTCAGGAATGGTCTTATAACCAATTCTCTCACCATCGCAACTCGTTCCTTTAAAACACATTCCCGTCTCGTCTCCGATCGCAGTTGCATTGCTTTTAGCGGGCTTTTCGGCCGCCACATTAGCTTTGGGCTGGTCAGGGTCGGCCGCGTAAGCCGCTAAACCAAGACTCAGGCTAAAACAAAACAAAAACAAGTAACGAGTCATCATAAATCACCTCCACTAGTGGATGGGCAATATTGCACCCGGGAAAGTCCGTTGACGTGTTAAATGATGCTAAATATACAAGTCATATAAATCAATTGGTTAAATTGCGTAATAGCAGATTTGCACGTCATAGTCAGTATAGAAATAGAAGCCAGCCTTTGATGTCATCCTGTAGGAAGATAGAGAAATAACTGTGTTAAGCATTTTTTGATTGCTGAGTTGCCGCTAAGCTCTCCTCTTGCAGAGGCTGTGTCACTATTAAATCGGCAGTATCGGGTTCATCGAGTTTTATGTTATTGACAAAGATAAATAATGGACAGTCGAGAGGCGTTGTGTCTGATTTCGGACAATTCAGCAAGGGCTTCGGCCCGCCACGGTTGATATCACTTACGGCCTATTTTGCCAAAAACATTTGGATTGTCCGGCGCATCGAAAAGGTATCGGCTCTCGAGCGCTCGAGAGCTGACACAACGATTGCGTCTTTCTCTATCAATAACATGGGTAACAGAACATTAAGCATAAGTTTCATTACGCCAAGAATAGCCATTTTTAGCATAATTCAAGGCATCATTGAGGCTATTAAATACGCCCAAACATTTGAGGCATCCGTTAACCAAGTTATGAACTGAAAATTGATGCTCCACACGAAGAATGAAAGGTGATTCTGGGAATAGTCCATTCTTAAAAACCGGATTGACTAAGTGGCCATCAATGAAGTCTTCTGCCAAACATTCAGTATTGTCACCAAATTTAAATTTTTTCATAAGCGATAATAAGAATCTCATGTCATAAACTTCACATGCTACTGATCTACCTCGGAGAGAGATATTGTGTCGAATGCTTATCATCTGCCTTGAGTCACACTTTGGCGCACCATGCCAAATGGCGAACGCTGATTAGCATATATTTATATTTTGGGACTCTCCTAATGTCAAATAGGGCGATATTTAGCGCAAAATAAGGCATCATTGAGATTATCAAAGACGCCTACGCATAAGGTGTATCCATCAACTAGAGCATGCACTGAAAATATATTTTCAGCATGGATGATAAAAGGGGTTTCAGGGACAGATTCAGGTGTAAATCTCGGATTAATCAGGTGTCCGTCAACATAAGCTTCTGCAAAATACTCAGTACCATCGTTAAGTTTAAATTTTGTCAGAATCATAAAATATTACTCCTCAGGCTATTTAGCTGTAGCTGAGCATTTATATCTGACTTAACTTAAGTGATCCTTTTGTCTTTTATTATATTTTTTGTGCTAAAAGACTAATTTTTATTGCCAATTCACATCGATCTTCAATTTTTTGTGTGTTTTTGTGTGTTCGAGCTATTGACTGCGGCATTTAAGTTAAAATGAGAATCGCCTCAAATACCTATACTCTAACTCTATGAATAATTACACTGCTCAGCCCGATTACATCACCCAGCAAGTCGCCATTATTGGAGGAGGGCCGGCTGGGCTGATGGCTGCTGAAGCGCTTTGTCTTGCGGGTATACAAGTCGATGTTTATGATGCCATGCCATCTCTCGGCCGCAAGTTTTTGTTGGCCGGTATCGGCGGTTTGAATATCACGCATAGCGAATCCTATAACACCTTTTGCACCCGCTATGGCGATCATCAACCGCAGCTGCAAGCATGTCTCGACCGATTGCCGCCGAGCGCCTTGCGCGCATGGGTACACGGGCTGGGCATCGATACTTTTATCGGCAGCTCAGGCCGAGTATTTCCCACACGGATGAAAGCTGCGCCGATGCTACGGGCTTGGCTGCATCGCCTTCGCAGCGCGGGTGTACATCTGCATGTGCGCCACCGTTGGCTGGGCTGGAACGCTGATGGCTCGTTGAGACTGGCCAATCCGAGAGGCGAAATTTCAATCAAGCCGCAGGCGACGGTGTTGGCGTTGGGAGGAGCCAGCTGGCCGCAGCTGGGATCAGATGGTGCTTGGGTGTCATGGCTGCAGGCGCGCAACGTAGAGATCGCGCCATTGCAAAGCGCTAATTGTGGCTTTGAAGTGGCGTGGAGTTCATATTTGCGAGACAAATTCGCTGGAACGCCCCTTAAATCGGTGGCGCTGACTTTTACTGACATTCAGGGGCATACCGAGCGGCGGCAAGGCGAAATGATGATTAGCATGCACGGTGTCGAAGGCAGCCTAATCTATGCGTTTTCGCAGCGGCTGCGTGAGTACTTGAATATCCATGGAAGTGCTACCTTCACGCTTGATCTGGCGCCCGGACGCGACGCTGAGAAGGTGCTTGCCGAAATCAGCAAACCGCGCGGATCACGGTCGATATCTAGCCATTTGCAAAGTCGGCTCGGTATTGCCGGCGTCAAGATGGCTCTGCTGCGCGAGGTTCTCAGTAAGGAACAATTTGCCGATATGGCTACGCTGGCGGCGACCATCAAGTCCTTACCGATCACAGTGCGGGCAACTCGCCCCATCGCCGAAGCGATCAGCACTGCCGGTGGCGTGCGCTTCAGCAGCCTCGATCAAAACCTTATGCTCACTACTATTCCCGGCGTGTTCGTCGCCGGCGAGATGATTGACTGGGAAGCTCCTACTGGCGGATATCTGCTCACGGCCTGCTTCGCCACCGGTCTGTGCGCGGGCTTGGGTGTGCGTGACTGGCTAAGTCATCAGCATCCGTCTTGAGAAATCATCGATGATGCGTCCGCCGTTGCGAGGATTGTCATCCGCTAGATTACAATCCCAAACGGATACACAGCCATAATTGCAATTAGAACAGAAAATTCCTGAGCCTTTCCAACCGAAATAATCAAGACACAGATTTCATATTTGAGTTATCTTACGATTAAGGCTATGGCTGTTATAACTGAATGACTAATAAGGAGAATGGCTTATCATGAATATTAGAGATATTGATTTTGCCACTGTAGTAGATGAAAGCGTTGTTTGGGGCCGGCGACTGTCGAAATGGTTAGATAAAGCTAAAGTGCTGGATTTTCTTGCGCCGTTACTGCTGAGACTTTACCTCGCCCCTGTTTTATGGATGGCCGGTACCAAAAAAATCGCCAGCTTTAGCAGTACTGTCGACTGGTTCGGTAATCCAGAGTGGGGATTGGGCATGCCGCTGCCCTGGTTGATGGTTCTGTTGACGATAACGGTTGAGATTCTGGGCGCTTTATTTTTGCTGTTTGGGTTTGGCGTGCGCTTGATTACTATTCCGCTCATGGTGGTGATGGTCGTTGCAGCCGTCGCGGTGCATTGGCAGTACGGCTGGCTGGCAATTGCCGGAGACAGTGGCTTATTCGCGACGGATAGAACAATAGCGGCAATGGAACGTCTGGAACAGGCCAAATCTATACTGCAGCAATATGGCGATTATGCTTGGCTGACCGAAAAAGGCAATTTTGTCGTGCTCAACAATGGTATTGAGTTTGCCACGACTTACTTCATCATGCTGCTGGTATTGTTTTTTATGGGCGGCGGCCGCTATGTCAGTGCCGATTATTGGCTGGGCCGTAAATATATGACACAAGGGGCATAAATATGTTGATCAAAGTCAAAGCAAACATTTTAAGCAGCGAAATTACCGACCGGGCGGTCTTTGAGTCACGCCGGCAATTCATCAAAGCAACGGTCGTCGGCTCTGCGGCACTGATGCTGCCAGGATTGGCTGATGCAGAAAGCGGCAAGTATGCCGATGTGCTCACAGGGCCTTATTCAGAACCTTTGGTGCCGACTGATTACGAAGATGTCACCAGCTATACGAATTATTATGAATTCTCTACCAATAAACAGGATGCATCCAAGTTGGCGCGGGCGCTAAAAACCAGACCGTGGAGCGTAACGGTAGAAGGTGAGGTAAACAGGCCGGGCGTTTATAATTTGGAAGATATTTTAAAGGACAATTCTTTAGAGGAACGCATCTACCGTTTCCGCTGCGTGGAAGCCTGGTCTATGGTCGTGCCATGGATAGGTTTTCCGCTGGGCAAAATGCTGAAGCGGTTTGAGCCAACCGCAAATGCAAAATTCGTCGAGTTTACAACGCTGTACAATCCGGACGTCATGGTCGGCCAGCGAACCAGCGTCTTGGAATGGCCTTATGTGGAGGGATTAAGAATTGATGAGGCCATGCATCCGCTAACGATTCTGGCTACCGGCATGTATGATGACGATCTGCCCAATCAGAACGGTGCACCATTACGCTTGGTTGTGCCGTGGAAATACGGCTTCAAGAGCATCAAGGCAATCGTTAAAATCCGCCTGTTGGAAAACATGCCTGATACGGCTTGGAATAAAAGCGCGCCGACGGAATATGGCTTTTATGCCAATGTCAATCCGGAAGTTTCCCATCCCCGCTGGAGCCAGAAACGCGAGCGAGTGCTAGGCAGCAGCATTTTTACGGCCAAGCGCAACACTGAAAAGTTCAACGGTTACGGAGAACAGGTGGCATCGCTTTATGCCGGCATGGATCTAAAAAAATATTTCTAATGGCGCTCGATAAAAACTACTGGCTTGCTATTAAAGGCTGTGTTTTTTTGTTGAGCCTGTTGCCTTTAGTATTGCTGTTTACAGCGGCCATCCAGAACCGGCTCGGAGCTAATCCGGTACAGGCATTGCATCACGGGTTCGGTGACTGGACATTGCGGTTTCTATGCATAGGTTTGGCTCTGTCGCCTTATAAAAAAATAACCGGCCAAAACTGGCCGACGCGATTTCAGCGCATGATAGGGCTGTTCGCCTTTTTCTATGCCACATTGCATTTTCTGGTTTTTATCGTCCTCGATTTGTCCTTTTCCTGGTATGCGTTTAAGGACGAGGTATCCGAGAGTCTTTATGTTCTGATGGGGTTGCTGACTTTTTTCCTGATGATTCCGCTGGCGGTCACCTCGACAAAAGTGATGCAAAAGCGCTTAGGGACAAACTGGAAAAAACTGCATAGATTGGTTTATGTCATTGCCATTACCGCGCTAATCCATTATTTCTGGCTGGTTAAAGCCGATTACAGTCAGCCTCTTGTTTATGCATTGATAATTTTTTTGTTGCTGAGCTACCGCGTGCTGCTGTATTTCTCGAAAAAGACAAACAAGAAACAATCTCTGCCTGGACCCGCGAATAAACTAATAACATAAACGGATTTATCTTATTATGTCGAATGACGTTAATTGTTCATCAGACTGTAATTCGGCCATTTCAATGTGATCAACACGAGCCGTTACAGGTCCTTTGCTGCACCATTTGATGAACTCTTCGATTGTTGGGCTCTTGGCTTCGGCAATAATTTCAACGCGTCCGTCCGCCAGGTTTCGAGCGCTGCCTTTCACACCTAACTGTTTGGCCTTGTTCTGGGTAAAGGCGCGAAAATAGACGCCCTGAACCCGGCCAGAAACCAGAATTTTGACTTTACGCACCATGCCTGATTCTCCAGCAATAATGGATTTTGGGATTGCGGGCAAAATCTTCCGGGATAGTGTCCGCGGTAATATCGTCAATAACTAGCCCGGACAGGGCTGAACTGTCGAGTTTAAAGCGTCTGAAATTGGTCGAGAAGTATAAAACGCCATCTGGCGCCAACAGTGAAATCGCATTCTTGATCATCGATACATGGTCGGTTTGCACGTCAAACACGTCATCCATGCGTTTTGAATTGGAAAAAGTCGGTGGGTCGAGAAAAATCAAATCATACTGACGGCTGTAAAGCTGCTTAGCTTCAGTTGCCAGCCAATCCAGGCAATCTGCCTGAATGAACTCGTGTTCTCCTTGCATGTTGTTCAGCTGCATGTTCTTTTTGGCCCAATTGAGATACGTATTAGACATATCGACCGTCGTGGTTGATTGGGCACCGCCGCGGGCCGCATGAACGGTCGCGCTACCGGTGTAGGCGAACAGATTCAGGAAGCGCTTGCCTTTGGCCTGTTGCTGGATCATGAGGCGGATAGGCCGGTGATCCAGAAACAGGCCCGTATCCAGATAGTCTTCAAAATTGACCAGCACTTTGCAGCCGCCTTCTTCGACAACATGAAACACGCCGGAATCGCCGTGCTTTTCATACTGGTCGGTGCTTTTCTGCTTGCGGCGTATTTTCAGGAAGACCTGATCCGGGCTTATCTGGAGCACGCGCGGTATTTCTGCCAGCACGCCGGCCAATCGCTGGTCGGCTTTGTGCTGATCGATACTTTTGGGCGGTTCGTATTCCTGGACATTGACCCAGGTTTGCTCACTCTGATAAATATCAACGGCGACCGCGTACTCCGGAAGATCGGCATCGTAAATCCGATAGCAGCTGATTTTATTCTGCTGAGCCCACTTGGAGAGCTTTTTGAGATTTTTTTTTAGCCGATTGGCGAACATATCGGCGCTGGCATCGACAGACGGCTTCTTGCTGGTGTCGGTGATTTGACTCAGCCTTTCATCCTGCGTTTTGGCCTTGGGTGTGAAAAAAGCGCTTTCTTCAATGGTAAAGCGCAAGAGTTTGCATTCGATTGCACCGTTGAACAGCGTAATCGGCTTTTGCGAGCGGATTCCTAGACGGAAGCCCAGTTCCGGATTACTGATGATCATGGCAGCTTTCCAGCCGGTAAAATGCGTTTTCAGCGTATCGCCGAAGCGCTTGTATAGTTCGGCTGTTTCCTGTTCATCACCGAGTCGCTCGCCATACGGCGGATTGCAGACGATCAAGCCGGATTTCCAGCTTTCCGCTGGTTGTGCATCGCTGATATCGCGGCGTTCGACATGGATCTTATGTTGTAGACCGGCATTGGTAATATGCGTTAAAGCGGCATTGATGGCGTGGCGGTTCTGATCAAAACCGACGATAACCGGCAGTCTCTCAAGCCCGACCGCTTTCCGTTGTTCGGCTTCGGCGCGCAATTTTTGCCAGCATGCGGCATCGTGTTTTTTCCAGCCAATAAAACCGAAATAATCACGCAACAGGCCGGGCGCGTAATCGGCTGCGATCATTGCGCCTTCTAGCAGCAAGGTTCCTGAGCCGCACATCGGGTCGATCAGCGAGCCATGCTGTAGGGCGATTTGAGGACAGCCGCTACGCAGCAATATGGCCGCAGCCAGGTTTTCCTTTATCGGCGCTTTAATATTGATATCGCGATAACCGCGCCGGTGCAAGCTTTCGCCGGAAAGATCCAGGCTGAGCTGCGCTGTGGTTCCTTGTAGATAAACATTGATGCGGATATCAGGCTGCTCGGTATTGATGTTCGGACGTTTCTGGAATTTGGCACGCATTTGGTCAACGATCGCATCTTTAACTTTTAAAGCCCCAAAATGAGTATTGTTGATAACAGGTGAGTTCTTGGCGCTGAACGAGACAGCAAAACTGCCTTCCGGTTGCAAATGCTCAAACCAATTGATCCGCTTGACACCGTAGTAAAGATCATCCTGGGTTTTGACTTCAAAAGAACTCAGCACCAGTAAGATTCGGTTTGCCGTTCTGGACCACAGGCATGCCCGATAAGCTGTTTCTAGGTCGCCTTCAAACGCCACGCCCGCCAGAGTTTGTTTGATAGGCTTAATGCCAAGAGCCTGAAGCTCTTCGGCAAGAATGGTTTCCATCGCTTTGGGTGTTGTGGCAAATAATTGGTAAATAGGCATGGTCAAACAAGGCAGGGGCTATCGGTTGGCTATCGGCTTCAGCATGGCTTTTCAGCCGATAGCATTTGCAGATATGGCGCAGATTGATGTATTACGCGCCAAATGGGCATTTTTATTGAATTTTGATCAATTCCACATCAAAGATCAATGTTGAGTTCGGGCCAATCAGACGGCCTGCGCCGTGAGCGCCATAGGCTAATTCTGAAGGAATATAAAAACGATATTGAGCGCCTTCCTGCATCAATTGAACGCCTTCGGTCCAGCCGGGAATGACGCGGTTAAGCGGAAATGTGGCGGGTTCGCCTCGGCTGTAGGAGCTGTCAAACTCATTGCCGTCAATTGTTGTGCCCTTGTAATGTACAGTTACATTATCAGTGCCGGACGGTGTCGCGCCTTCGCCTTTTTTCAGGATTTCGTATTGCAGACCGCTTGCTGTCGTGATGATATTGGGCTTTTTGGCATTTTCTGCGAGGAACGCTTCGCCGGCAGCTTTATTTTCTTCGGGTGTTGTGGCATTAGCCATTGAAAACATAGTGATTCCTACAAGAATAATTGTAATAACTGAAAGAATTCGAGCTTGAAGTTTTCTCACGGTTTCCCCTCCTCTCATACGGTAAATGTGAGGCATGTAGTTTATCAAAAAACCGTCTTTTGCTGTTTAATTCTTCTTGCAAGTATTTAATTGGCTTTGAAATATTTGCGCGCGCCTGGCTACTTTGCTGGCTACCTGCATCAGCCATGGTTTTTTCAGATAACTCTTGCGCATATAACCGCCATGCCCTTCATGATAAGCAAGATATAAATTTTTTGTGTCCCATTTTGGGATGCCCAGCTTCTTGTAACTGATACTGCAATACCAGCCGATAAAATCGGCGGCATCGTCAAATTCATCACGGTCGGCCCACCAACTGCCGGCATTATCGACATAACTGTCCCAAGTTTCATCCTTGGCCTGCGCATAGCCATAGGCGCTGCTGGACCTAAACCAGGGAATGATACCTAACAGCCAGGGGCGGGGAGGCCTCGCATCGGCGACAAAATGCGATTCCTGATGCATGATCGCCATTTGAACATGGACAGGTATCCCCCATTTTTGAAATGATTTTCTGGCATCGTTATACCAGTCATCTTTTTCTCTGAAAGTCGCGCAGATATTATCGCTATTCTTTGGCGGTATGGTTGCGCAGGCGGTTAGAGAAAGTAATAGAGGCAGTATGAATGGTTTCTTCATGGTAGAGCAGAGGAATTAAAATACTGAAGAATATGGTTAGAGTTAAAAAAACAAACGATAATATAAGCTCAGCAATATAATGATATGTCATAGTCTTGTACAGCAAACGAGCCGACATTAACAGATAATCAAGCAAGGAGATGTCCCAGGTGTTCTACGTAAAGCGACCTTATCGTAAAAATTTAACATCGAACGGTTCGATTGTTATGGGCGGAGAAAAGAGAGCGGTTACTGTCAAGAATATGTCAATAACCGGAGCACTTGCTGAATTGGACAGCAGGCAGGGTTATGAGAATGTCCGAGATCTTTATAAGACATTGTCGGCGTCGACAATGATTGATGTGCATCTTCCGGAGCTGCGTTTAGTTGGCAATGCTGAAGTTGTCAGAATCGATATGGATGATGAGCGTGCTTTCATCGCTATGGAATTTAAACATATCAGTCATAGCGAGGGTAATCGGCCGTATACGAGAAAATTTCACAGAGAAAATCTGGCTGTTCCAGGACGGATCTTTTTAAACGGTGAATATTGGGAATTTACTACCGTCAATGTTTCGGCAGGCGGTTTAATGATTCTTCTGGAGGGAACAACGGCCGTTGAAGAGGGACTGACGACTGTGTTTGACTTTGAGCAGATGGAACTGGAAGGGCAGATAAAAGTAATATGGGTTAATCATACTGCCGATAGTGAAACAATGATCGGCTTACAGTATATGTACAAGGTCAGTGCGGCTATCGATGCTATTTCGTTTTAATCTGAAACAAACTGCATCACCTCTTGCCACCAGGGCAGGCCGGGAGCCAGCGGCAGATTGTTATGGCTGGCGTTTTTGAATATCCAGCGTTTTTTTGGATGTTGCAGTGAATCGAATAGGTTCTCTCCGTATTTCACAGGAATGATTTCATCGGCTTCGGCCAGTACAACGGCCGTGTTTCCAGTGTAGTGCCGCAGATTCTCGACGTTGTCGAATTGGTCACGGAGTAGCCATCTTGCCAGCAGGAATCGGTAATGATGGTGAGCAACATTGGCCAGGCTGTCAAATGGCGTGACCAGGGCGATGCCTTTTACCGGAACCTGTCCGCTGGCTACGATACCCGAAACCACTCCGCCTCCCAGCGATTCGCCCCACAGAAAAATCGGCCCGCCAAAGTCATGCAGGGCCTGTTTTACTGTTGCAATGCCATTCGAAACCAATACCGTTTCCGAAGGATCGCCTGCTCTGGCGCCATAGCCCGGATACTCGGCCAGGATGACGCGGTAACCAAGCTTTTCCAGGGCTTGCAAATAATAGATGCGGTTGATTGCTGAGCCTGCGTTGCCGTGGAATACGACAATCGTCCCTTTATCAGCCACAGACGGCGTTTGTGAAATCAGCCCGAGGTAATCGTCGTTCGTCGGCCAGAGTTTGAGATTCAACTGTTGGGCCAACTCCTGCTGGCGCTCTGGCTCAAGTTGAGAGGGGAGGTAGATCAGTTTTCGCTGAAACAGGAAAACGATCAGCAACAGGAGCAAATAAAGCAGTATGAGCGACAGCATGCGCTTGGCGATCATGGATCAAGCATGCTAGGGGCCTGCGAATTTTTGCTTATCCCTGCCTTCCCAATAAGCCGTAGCCAACTCGTGCGCCTGCTGCTGCGTATCGGCTTTGCCTAATAGTTTCAGCGCAATCGCGGCTGTGCCGATGATGGAGCCTTCCGCAAATTGATCCTCAATGCTGCCCTGCCAGATCAATGCCAACTCTTGCGGATCGAGCAGTTCCGGCTTGACATGGCGGTGCGTGAACAAAGCCGGCCAGTTTTCATCCGATAATTGCCCGTTGTGTACGCTTTGCACCAGGCAATCCATATCCGGATTGCGTTCGGTCTCGCCGCCTTCGCCTTTCAATACGGCCATATGTGGCTGATTCAATAAGGCCGCAGCCTGCTGATGAACCGGGCGGTAGCCGGGATGAAAAATGCCCTGAATGCTGTAGTCGGCATTAAACGGATTTAAAAGGCGCACCAGGGTATGAACCGGCGAGCGCAATCCCAGCAGCGGCCGCAGTTCTATAATCTCATGCAGTTTCGGGCAAAAATGCTCCAGCGAAAGATAGCTGAAGTTATGTTGCTCGATTTGCTGTACGGCTTCTGCAATGGAATTGGCGGGCTGAAGGTTTAAAAATTTCAGCACGTCCTGCGTGTAAATTCTGCCGGCCGTATGGCCTTCCGAGCCATGCATAAAAACCTTGATGCCGTTTTCAGCCAGCAACAGGGCTGATAATAGAAACCAGGGCAAATGGCGGCGTTTGCCGGCATAGGATGACCAATCCAGGTCGACTTTCACAGAATGCCCGGCAAGATTGAATGACTCCTGCGCGGCCTGGGCAAAACCGGCCAATTCTTCCGGGGTTTCTTCCTTGACCCGCATCAACATCAAGAATGCGCCCAGCTGGATAGGCTGCACTTCTTCAGCCAGGATCATTTTCATAGCCTGATAGGCTTCATCCTGCGTCAGTGGCCTTGAGCCTTTTTTGCCTTTGCCGAGAATACGGATATATTCGGCGAATGGATGCTCCGGATGCGGTGTCTGTTCGTGGTGGGTCAGTTTCATAAGGTTAATGCCACATAATGGTCGACCAATAAGGCGGCGAACATAATCATTAAATAAATGATCGAGTAGCCGAAAGTTTGCATGGCGGTTCTGTCATCTTTCCTGCGCATCATCAGAATGGCGAAATAGATGAAACCCAGGCCTAACGGTACGGCCGCCGCCAGATAAATCAGTCCGCTCATGCCGGTCAGATAGGGCAGCAGCGTCACGATCAGCAATAGCACGGTATAGAGCAGAATATGCAGACGCGTGAATTCCGGGCCGTGCGTGACCGGCAGCATGGGTATTTCAACTTTGGCGTATTCCTCGCGGCGGGCGATGGCCAACGCCCAAAAATGCGGCGGCGTCCAGACGAAAATGATCAAAAACAGCAGCAGCGCATAAGGATGTATTTCGCCGGTCATGGCGCACCAGCCAAGCAACGGCGGCGCCGCGCCGGCCGCACCGCCGATGACGATGTTCTGCGGCGTCATTTTTTTCAGGTAGACGGTATAGATTATGGCGTAACCGATTAATGACAGAAAGGTCAGTACAGCCGTCAGTATGTTGACCATGAAAATCAGCAGTGCCATACCAATAATGCCCAGAATCAAGGCAAAGATAATGACGTTTTTGGAGCTCAGTTCGCCTTTCGGCAGGGGGCGGTTCTGGGTGCGTTTCATCTCCGCATCAGCTTTCTGATCGATGAAATGATTGACCGCCGCCGCTGAAGAAGCCGCCAGCGCAATGCCTACGGTGCTGTAAATAAGCGTATCCAGAGGCGGTACTCCCGGAACTGCCAATAACATACCGACAACTGCAGTAAATACAATCAGTGTAACCACTTTCGGTTTGCACAGCTCAAGATAGTTTCGCCAGGAAAGCAAAGTAGAGTCGCTCGTCATTATTTAATAAATTCCAACTTTTTCATTATTGTATAGAATACCGTGAACGATTAATTATTGAAATAGTCGGAAGCACTACCATTTAGATTAAAGAGGGAGTTATGAATAATCGATTACTATTTGCAATATTGTTATGTTTGCCGGCCTTTTCGAGCAGTGCCGAGACAAAAGTGTCGGAACGGATTTTAGGAAACGGATTAAAAGTTCTGGTCCAGGAAGATCATCGGTCGCCAGTCGTGGTTTCCCAAGTTTGGTACAAAGTCGGTTCCAGCTACGAGCCGGGCGGCATTACCGGCCTTTCTCACATGTTGGAACATATGATGTTCAAAGGCACGGACAAGCATCCGGCCGGTGAATTCTCCCGCATCATTGCTGAGAACGGCGGTGACGAAAATGCCTTTACCGGTCAGGATTACACAGCTTATTTCCAGACCATGGACAAATCCCGGCTGGACGTCAGCTTTGAACTGGAAGCGGATCGGATGCGCAATCTGCATCTGCTCGCTGATGAACTGAAGAAAGAACTGCAAGTAGTAACCGAAGAGCGCAGGATGCGCACTGATGACAAGCCGCGAGCCAAGATGCAGGAATATTTCATGGCCATGGCGCACACCAACAGTCCTTACCGGAACCCCGTGATCGGCTGGCCCGCCGACATTGCCAATTATACTGTGGAAGATCTCCAAGCCTGGTACCAGCGCTGGTATGCGCCGAATAATGCCACGCTGGTTGTGGTCGGCGATGTCGAACCGAAGGCCGTCTTCGATCTGGCCGAAAAATATTTCGGCGCGTTGAAAACCAGTGAAATCAAACCGTTAAAACCGCAAACCGAAGTCGAACAGATCGGCGTCAGAGAGATGACGATCAAACTGCCGGCAAAACTGCCTTACATCGTCATGGGTTATAAAGTGCCCAGCCTGAAAACGGCAGAGAGGGAGTGGGAAGCCTATGCGCTGGAAGTGCTGGCCGGCGTGCTGGACGGCGGCAATAGCGCCAGATTGGCGTCAAGACTGGTGCGCGGCAAGCAAATCGCGGTCTCGGCGGGCGCCGGGTACGATTTGACTTCGCGGCTGTCAGACTTGTTCACACTGGAGGCGACCCCGGCCGATGGCAAGACGGTTTGGGATCTGCAGTCGGCCCTAAAGGATGAAGTGGTCAAGCTGCAAAATGAGTTGGTCAGCGATGAAGAATTGCAGCGCATCAAGGCGCAAGTGCTGGCCAGCGACATTTACCAGCGCGATTCGATGTTTTATCAGGCCATGCAGTTGGGCATGACTGAAACGGTCGGGCTGGGTTGGCCGACAGTGGACGAATACGTCAAAAAGGTCAATCAGGTAACGGCGGAACAGGTGCGCGATGTCGCGCGTAAATATCTGATCAAGGATCACTTGAATATCGCTTATCTGGAGCCCCAGGAAATAAAAGAAAACAAAGCAAGCCCAACAACCCAAGGAGAGCATGATGCGCGCTAGTTTGATAGGTATCGTTTTTTTATTGTTCAGCCAGACGGTCTGGTCGGCGGCCAAGATTGATCACTGGCAGACGGCTCAAGGCAGCCGGGTTTATTACGTTCGTACAGAAGGTCTGCCGATGGTCGATATCCAGGTGTCCTTCGATGCCGGCAGCGCGCGCGACGGCTCCCAATTCGGTATTGCGGCTTTGACGTCGGCCTTGCTGGATACCGGGGCCGGAGAATGGAACGCCGATGAAATCGCGAAGCGTTTTGAAAGCGTCGGCGCGGATGTTGGCGCGGGCATTTCCGATGACACGGCTTGGGTATCGCTGCGGACATTGACCGATAAGAAATTATTCGATAAAGCGCTGGAAACGCTGCAGGTCATGCTGGCTAAACCAACCTTTAACGAGGCCGATTTTCAGCGTGAGAAAAACAGGACGCTGGCCGCTCTGAAACAGCGCGAAGAATCGCCTGCCGAACTGGCGCATATCGCCTTTTCTAAAGCTGTCTATGGGGACCACCCTTATGCGCATCCCAGCGATGGCGTTATCGAAACAGTAGCCGGCTTCAGCGCTAATGATTTACGGGAGTTTTACAAAAAATACTATGTAGCGGCCAATGCCATGGTTGTTATCGTCGGCGATTTGAGCAAAGAACAGGCCGAAAAGACGGCGCAAAGCCTGGTCGCGGAACTGCCGGCAGGCCAAAAGCCCGAGCCATTGCCGGAGGTCGCAATGCCGACAAAAGCAAGCCAACGGCATATCGATTTTCCTTCATCGCAAACACATGTGCTGGTCGGCATGCCGGGCACTTATCGCAAAGATCCTGACTATTTCAGTCTGTATGTCGGCAATCATATCCTGGGCGGAGCTGTGCTGGTTTCGAGGCTCTTTAATGAAGTCAGGGAAAAACGCGGGCTGGCTTACAGCGCCTCCAGCTCTTTCGTGCCGATGTTCAGAAAAGGCCCGTTTGTAGCGAGCCTGCAGACGCGCAATGACCAGACGCAGAAAGCGCTGGAAGTGCTCAATAAATCACTGGCGGACTTCATCAACGAAGGCCCGACGGAAGCGGAATTGACGGCAGCCAAGAAAAATATCACGGGCGGTTTTGCAATGCGTTTTGATACCAACAAGGAACTGGCTAATTATGTCTCCATGATCGGCTTCTATGAGCTGCCTTTGGATTACCTGGACGCATTCCAGCAAAAAGTCGAGCAGGTGACAGTCTCTTCAATCAAGGATGCCTTCAAGCGCCACATCGATCCGCAGTTGCTCCAGACCATCACATTAGGCGGAGCCCCTGCGAAAAAGTGAAAAACAAGCTCAGAATCATCGGCGGAGAATGGCGCAGCCGGCAGGTGAGTTTTGTCGACTTGCCGGGCTTAAGGCCGACGCCGGCAAGAGTGCGGGAAACGCTGTTCAACTGGCTGCAGGGCGAGATCATCGGCAAACGTTGCCTGGATCTATATGCGGGCAGCGGCGCGCTGGGATTTGAAGCGGCGTCAAGGGGTGCCGCTTCGGTCATACAAGTGGAAAGTAATCCCCAAGCCTGCCGAAGCTTGAAGGAAAATTCGGCCGCACTGGCCGCTAACCAGATCAGAATCGTGCAGATGGACGTCTTGCGCTATCTGGCCGGCGATGCCGAAGCGTTTGATGTCGTCTTCATGGACCCGCCGTTCGCCAGGAACCTGGCCGTTCAAACCTGCCAGTGGCTGGAGGAAAAAGGCTGGCTGGCCAATCACGCCAAAATCTATGTCGAAACAGAGTGCAAGCTTGACCTGAGCGGCATGCCCGCCAATTGGCAGTGCCTGAAAAGCAAGACTGCAGGCGAAGTCGGCTATCATTTATTCGAGCGATTAAGCTGATTTATTTTTTCAAGCCGATATACTTGATATAAAATAGTCAGTTTTATAGCCGTCATATGAACATTACCGCGATCTATCCTGGTACATTCGATCCCATCACCAACGGGCATCTGGACCTGATTGCCAGAGCGTCCAGGCTTTATGACAAAATCATCGTCGCTGTCGCCGTTAATCGCGGCAAATCGCCGCTGTTTTCGATTGAAGAGCGTGTCGCGCTGGTGCAAGGCGTGACGACTGGGTATGCAAACGTCGAGGTGGTCGGTTTTGACAATTTGCTGGTCGAATGTGCCAAACAGCATGGAGCGCATGTGATTTTGAGAGGTTTGCGCGCCGTCTCCGATTTCGAATATGAATTTCAGCTGGCCGGCATGAACAGGCGCCTGGCGCCGGCCCTTGAAACGGTTTTTTTGACACCGGCCGAACAGTATGAATTTATTTCTTCGAGCATGATCAGAGAGATCGCGCAGCTGAAAGGCGATGTGTCAAGTTTTGTCCCTGATCTTGTGCTACAGCATTTGATTGGGAAATTTAGTTAGGAGTAAGTATGTCCCTTTTTATTAGTGATGAATGTATCAATTGCGATGTCTGCGAGCCCGAATGCCCGAACGGCGCCATTTCCCAGGGCGAAGACATCTATGTCATCAATCCTGCCATGTGTACCGAATGCGTAGGCCATCACGATGTGCCGCAATGCATAGAGGTGTGTCCGGTCGACTGCATCGACAAAGACCCTAAGAATGTCGAGGATAAAGACAGTCTGTATCAGAAATATCTGAAACTGACACAGTAATATTTTTCATCACAAAAGAAGATCACGTCTTATCGGCGTGATCTTTCCCTCTCAAGCTTTCTAAACCAGTCCAGACTGTCCAAGGTTGTTCCCATCGGCTTATATTCGGCGCCTACCCAGCCGGAGTAGCCTGATTTTTCAATCGCCGAAAAAAGCCGTTCAAAATCGATTCGACCGGTGCCGGGCTGCGCGCGTCCGGGGCAGTCGGCGAACTGAATATGGCCGATCTTGTCGGCATGATCGGCGATAAACCTGATAGGATCTTCACCCATCATCTGCATGTGATAGACATCGTATTGCATGAACAGGTCGGGGCGATCCAGTTCGTCCAGCACGGCCAGCATCTGCGCGCCGCTGTGGATAATAAAGCCAGGCATGTCGCAGGTATTGATCGCCTCAAAAACCGTTTTAATGCCTAGCGGCGCAAAGGCATCGGCGGCAAAACACAGATTTTCCTTAAAAGTTTTCATATACTTCGGCAGGCGGCTTTCATTCAGACAGCGCCCCGGCAGCACATTGATCGCAGCCGGTTTCAGCACCTCTGCATAAGCGAGCGTTTGCGCGACCGCCTGCCGGAACCGGGCCTGTTTTTCCGGCACGCAGGCCAGCCCTTCACCGCCCTGCAACAAATCATCTGCATCGACATTGAACAGCACCAGCTTTTGCCCGGCCGCCGTTAGGGCATTTTTTAATGTTTGGGCGTCCAGCGCATACGGGAACTGAATCTCAACGGCGGTAAAGTCCTGTCGGCTGGCTGCCTCGAAGCGTTCTATTAGATCCGCTTCGGTAAACAGCAGGCTCAGATTGGCGGTAAATTTAAGCATCGGCTTTGCTGAACAGCTTGATTAATGTAGACGGATCCTGCTCCAGAAAGCCCTGCCGGCCATGCAACTGCATCAGTTGCGCGGCCAGAGCGGACATCGGCACGGCATTGCCCTGCCGGGTCGAGACGTCGACGGCCATGTTGAGGTCTTTCAGCAAGGTCTTGACGCGCCATTTGACCGGCTCAAATGTCCCGGTCGCCATTTCGGGGCCGACGATCTGCAGCGGCCTGGAGTCGGCGAAACCGCCGGCCAGCGCGGCCGGTATCTTTTCGGCATCGACGCCGGCCTGCCTGGCCAGCGCCATCATTTCGGCGATGACCATGACATTGCAGCTGACTATCATCTGATTGCAGATTTTCGTCATCTGGCCGCTGCCGACATCGCCCATGTGCGTCAATTGCTGATACAGCGGCGCCAGCACATGGCGCGCGACAGCAATGTTCTCGGCGCTGCCGCCGGCCATGATAGCGAGGTTGCCTTGCTGGGCGCCGGCGACGCCGCCCGAGACCGGCGCATCGACCCAACTCATGCCGCAGGTTTCATGCAGTGCGGCAGCCAATTGCCGTGTCGTCTCGGGATGAATGCTGGATAAGTCGATCAGCAGTTTGCCGGCCGAACCGCTGGCCAGGATGTCGGTCTTAACGATGGATTCGACGGTGGCCGTATCGGCCAGGCACAAAATGGTGACATCGGATGCTTGAACCAACTCTACTATTGAGCTGCAGGCTTGTGCGCCGGCCTCAGTAACCGGAAGCAGCTTTTCGGGGGTGCGGTTCCAGACGTTGACCTTAAAGCCTGCATCGAGCAGGCGCAAAGTCATCGGCTTGCCCATCAGGCCGATGCCGATGAAGCCGAGCGTGTATTCTTTATCTGACATGAGGATCAAGTTCTTGATGCGCGAAGCAATCGGGAGTTATCCGTGAGATCTATTAATAAGGAGGGTGCAATGATGCATAGCACCCTCTTTTCAGCATTATTGGGCTTGCTTATTGGCCGATGGATTGGCGCATATGCACCATCGCTTCTTCGGCATGTTTAGTGCCTACATCGGCATGGCCTTTTTTGGCATGTTCTATGGATTGTTTTAAATGATCAACTGCTTCTGTCATATGTTTATGAGCTTCAGCATGTTCTTTTTCCGCAGCTTCAGCATGTTTCAAGCCTTCTTCCGCATGCTTGAGCAACTGGTCGGCGTGGCCATCCTGTCCATGGGCCGTTGCCATGGCTGAATGTTCTAGCGCTTGCGCTGTATGATGTTCTGTTGCATTGGACTGGGCGCTCAGGCAAAGAGCGAAAGCACCTGCTAAAGCGGTAATATATGTTTTCATAACAGCATATCCTTGTTTGTTTATGTTTAGAGTTATTATTAGCGCCTCGTTTTATTGGAACTACCAAGGCTTTTGTTATATATCACATATCATAGATACGGCACAATACGAGCCAATATGTTGGGCCGATGCAATTGCCGGTGCGCGGCCTGATTATCGAAGCAGGACGGCTTGCAAAATAAATTCGTGTTTATTGCCGGGTAGGCAGGAAGTTCCATTCTTCAAATACAACTCGATCAGGGGAAAAGATGTTAAAGAAATGTTGTGCAGCGCTGATAGCAACGGCTGTTTTTTGGGGAACGCAGGTTCATGCCGACGGCAAGGCCGCCATTGCCAGCGCACATCCTTTAGCGACTGAAGCCGGCTTTGAAATTCTTAATAAAGGCGGCAATGTGTTCGATGCGGCGGTCGCGGTCAGTGCCGCGCTGGCCGTGGTCGAACCGTCCGGATCGGGGCTGGGCGGCGGCGGTTTCTGGTTGCTGCACAGGGCTAACGACGGCTTTGAAACGATGATAGACGGGCGTGAAAAAGCGCCGCTGGCGGCCCATCGCGATATGTTCCTCGACAAGAACGGCGAAGTCGCGCCGCGCTTATCGGTCGACGGTGCGCTGGCGGCCGCGATACCGGGCATGCCGGCGGCGCTGGTGCATCTGTCGGAAAAATACGGCCGTCTGCCTCTGGCGCAGAGCCTGGCGCCGGCAATCCGCTATGCGCGGGACGGTTTTGCCATTGGCGAGATACATCGCAAACTGCTCAAGTTCAGGATCAACGTGATGAAGAAAGATCCGGAGACGGCGCGGCAGTTTCTCGATAACGGCAATGTGCCTGAATACAAATCGATACTGCGCCAGCCGGATCTGGCGAATACCCTGACGCAATTGGCTGAAGACGGCAGGGACGGTTTCTATGACGGCGATGTGGCCGAAAAACTTGTGGACAGCGTCAGAAAGGCCGGCGGCATCTGGACTTTACAGGATCTTGCGAATTATCGGGTGGTCGAGCGGGAACCGGTCAGAGGATGGTATCGCGGCATAAAAGTTACCAGCGCGGCGCCCCCTTCAGCGGGCGGTATCGTATTGATCGAGGCATTGAACATTCTGTCCGGCTACGATTTGAAGCACGCGGATGACGTAACGCGCAAGCATCTGATAGCCGAAGCCATGCGCCGCGCCTACCATGACCGGTCCTTGTATCTGGGCGATGCCGATTTTGTCGACGTGCCGGTCCAGCGCTTGCTGGATGAGGATTATGCGGCCGGATTAAGAAGCAGCCTGAGGCCGGATAAGGCATTGCCGAGCACGATGCTGTCCGGCAACATACAGGATGCAGCGGATGGACCCCACACGACGCATTTTTCCATCATCGATGCCGAGGGCAACCGCGTCGCAGCTACGCTCAGCGTCAACTTCCCATTTGGTGCCGGCCTGGTTGCGGCAGGCACCGGCGTGGTGCTGAACGATGAAATGGACGATTTCGTCAGCCTGCCGGGCGCGAAGAACGTTTATGGCCTGGTCGGCGGCCGGGCCAATGCCATAGCGCCGGGCAAGCGCATGCTCTCTAGCATGACGCCTACTTTTCTGGAGGATGACAAGCGCGTCGCCGTGCTGGGTACGCCGGGAGGCAGCCGCATTATTTCGATGGTCTTGCTGGGCGCGCTGGATTTTGCCGATGGCAACGGCCCGGATTCGTGGGTTCGCGTGCCGCGTTTTCATCATCAGTTCATTCCCGATGCGATTGAGTACGAAAAAGAAGCATTGACTACGGATGAGATGAGTAGTCTTACAGCTCGCGGCCATCAATTGAAAGAAGCGCGTTACCGTTACGGCAATATGCAGGCGGTGATGCGCGACAAAACCACGGGCACACTGACGGCGGCTAGCGACCCGCGCGGCGAGGGACGGGCCAGCGTTTACAGTTGGAAGTGAAGCATGCCGGATAAAAACACGGTCGATATCTGGCAAGGGCTTATTTCGACGGAAGAACTGCATTACCAGCGTTACTATGCTTTGTTGGACGCGGCCGAGCAGGCGCATGCTGAGAGAATCACAAAGCCTGTACTACATCGGCGTTATGTCGAAGTACATGGGCGCCTAAGACTGCTGCTGACGGATTATCTTAACGAAAACCCGGTAGCCATCCAGATTGGCAAAAGCGAGCACGGCAAGCCCTATCTGATCGATCATCCGCAACTGGCATTCAACCTGTCCCATTCAGGCTCGTACCTGATCATGGCGTTGGGTTGGAATTGCCAATTGGGCATCGATATCGAATGCTGTAAAAACAGGACCACTCTGGCCGAACTGGTCCACAAATGTTTGGCCGATGAAGAAGCCGCTTACTGGCATGCCTTGCCCGACGCCATGAAGACGCGCGAGTTTTACCGTTTCTGGACCCGCAAGGAAGCATTTGTCAAAGCGACAGGGCGGGGATTGGGTCTGGGCGTAAACCGGTGCGTCATCAATCCCGTGCATCCGGTGGAATTTTTAAGAGTTCCCGAGGAATGCGGCCCTGCTTCTGCATGGCGCGTGCGCGATCTTGATTTGGGGCAGGATCGCTGCGCCGCGCTGGTGGTAGACAATAGGGAACTGGCCCGAATCAGAGTCAATGATCTGATCGTATGAAAATGCGCCATTATGTATGGGCGTCTGTGATGCTGTTAAGTGCCTGCGCGACGCCTTCCGAGCGTTTTGCCGATGCGGCGGACACTTTGGGCTTTGAGGAACTGACGGTCAGAACCGACCGGTTCGCGCATCGTATCTATAGCCATATCAATGCCGTAAAAAACACGGACCGTAAAACGCTGCACGTTTACCTGGACGGCGACGGTACGCCCTGGCAGCAGCGCTGGATTGCAGGCGACCCGACCTCGCGCAGTCCGATCATACTGAAACTGATGGTGCAGGACAGCGAGCCGTCTATCTTGCTGGGCCGGCCCTGTTATCACGGTTTTAGCGGTACCGAGCCTTGCCACAATAAGTTTTGGACGTCGCACCGCTATTCGAAGCCGGTCGTTGAAAGCATGGCGGCGGCTTTGCAGCAATGGCTTGAAACAACTGATTTTAATGAGATCGTGCTGGTTGGCTACAGCGGCGGCGGCACATTGGCCATGCTGATCGCGCCCTATATCGATAAGATCAAAGCCATCGTGACAGTGGCGGCCAACCTCGATATCAAGGCATGGAGCGAATTTCATGGCTATCTGCCGCTCAGTGATTCGCTAAACCCGGCAGTCGGGCCCGAACTGCCGCCCATGATCAGGCAGTTCCATTTTGCCGGCGGCAAGGATGATAACGTGCCGCCGTTTATCATCGAAGCGTTCGCCAAGACCCACAGTCGTGCACGAGCCATTATCTACAGAGATTTTGATCATCAATGCTGCTGGGCAGAGGCATGGCCTTCGATACTCGGAAAAATCCAGGCCGGAAATGTGGCGTTTAACGCAGGCGATTCCCGCTGACTGCGTCATAAATAGCCGTTTCCTGTGTAAGGCCGCCTGTGGGACCGTGCAGGATGAAAACGCCGCTGCCCGAAAAAGCCTGCACCAGTTTGCGCGCCTGTCGGATGGCGGGGCGGGTGCTGGCATTGGCGCTGGTCGATACGATAGGGCTGCCGTAGCAGGCGCATAACCGGCGGGCGACGGGATGATCCGTGACTCTGACCGCCAGTGAGTCATGGGCTCCGGTCAACCAGACAGGCACCCAGGGCTGGGCCGGAATCACCCAGGTGACAGGGCCGGGCCAGGTCGGCGTGATGCGCCCGATCATCGCTTGATTCAAGATTAGGTAGGGCTGCAATTGCTGTAATGAAGAAGCAATAAGAATCAGGCCCTTATCTATAGGACGCTGCTTGATGTCGAGTAAAGACAGGACCGCGTCCTCATTGAGCGGATCGCAGCCTAAACCGTAGACCGCCTCAGTCGGATAGGCGATGACTTCCCCGGCTTTGATATGGCGGACGGCATTTCTTATCTTAAAATTGGAATAATAAGCCATAGGCGATCAAAAACTGCGCCGTAGTAGGGCGCAGCGGGTATTTGAATTGGCAACCTTATTTAGGCCCCTCGGCATCGGCAGGATCGCCTTCATAAGGCGTTGCATATTTACAGTCTTTTTGCGGGCAGACTTTTTCCGCACCGTGCCTTTTAGTGACTTTGACAGTCAGAACCGGCCAATTGCACTCAGGGCAGCTTTCCGCGATCGGCGCATTCCACAAGGCATAATCGCATTTCGGGTATTCCGAGCAGGAGTAGAAGACTTTGTTGCTTTTGGATTTGCGCTTGAGAATATTGCCTTTTTTGCATTTCGGGCATTCCACGCCCGTATCCAAAGGTTTTTCCAACGGTTCAATATGACGGCATTTGGGATAGCCGCTGCAACCGATGAATTTTCCATAGCGGCCCGATTTGATCACGAGCGGCAAGTCGCACTTGGGACAGGTTCGGCCTTCTATGACTTCAGGCTCGTCAGGTGTATTGTCGTCATTCAGATTGCGCGTATAAGAGCAGGTCGGATAATTCGTGCAGCCGATGAATCGGCCGTTCCGGCCCAGCCGGATCGACAGGGCGCTGCCGCATTCAGGGCATTTTTCATCGATGGCTTCCTGCGTCACGTCTTTGCGCTGGACGCTTTCTTCTTTTTCATGAATCAGCGTATTGAAAGGATTCCAGAAGGCGTGCATCAAGGGAATCCAGTCCTTTTCGCCGCGCGAGACGGCGTCGAGCTCGTCTTCCAGATTCGCTGTAAAGTCATAGTCGACGTATTTCGTGAAATGTTCGGTCAGAAACTTGTTGACGATTCGGCCGACATCGGTCGGATGGAAACGTTTGTTCTCCAGCGTGACGTATTCCCGGTTCTGCAGCGTCGAAATGATCGACGCATAGGTCGACGGCCGGCCGATGCCGTGCTCTTCCAGCGCCTTGACCAGGCTGGCCTCGCCGTAGCGCGGCGGCGGCTCGGTGAAGTGCTGGGCGGCGATGATATCGTTCAGCGGCACGGGGCGGCCTTCTTCCAGTGGCGGCAGGTAGCTTTCTTGATCGTCCCCTTCGGTCGTGTCGTCCATGCCTTCCAAATAAACGGACATGAAGCCGGGCGTGGCGATCGTCGAGCCTGTTGCCCTGAAAACATGCTGGCCGTCGCCGCAGCTCAAATCGACCGCGACCATGTTGATGGTCGCGTGAATCATCTGGCAGGCAATGGTGCGTTTCCAGATCAGGTCATAGAGCTTGTACTGCTCGTCAGTCAAATACTTCTTAATAGCATTGGGCAAATGGCGCGCGGAGGTCGGGCGTATGGCTTCGTGCGCTTCCTGGGCATTCTTGGATTTGGTTTTGAACTGGCGAGGTTCCTTGGGCACATTGTCGGCGCCGTAATTTTCCGCGATCAGTTCACGGATGTCATCGACCGCTTCCACCGACAGATTAACCGAGTCGGTACGCATATAAGTGATCAGACCGGCTGTTTCGCCGCCGATATCGATGCCTTCATAGAGCTGTTGCGCGACCATCATGGTGCGCTTGGTCGTGAAGCCCAGCTTGCGGGCCGCTTCCTGTTGCAGCGTCGAGGTGATGAAGGGCGGCGCAGGGTTGCGTTTGCGCTGTTTCTTTTCCAGCTTGGCAACGATCAGCTGGCCGTCCGCCGCGTCAAGCAGGGCTTGCCGGGTCTGCTGCGCCTGTGTTTCGTTATCGATGCTGAACTGGCTCAGCTTCTCGCCGGCGAAATGCGTCAATTTGGCCTTGAAGGCTTGGTCGTGCGCGGCCAGCAAAGCATCAATGGTCCAGTATTCGCGCGATTTGAAAGCTTCGATTTCCTGTTCGCGTTCGACGATCATGCGTAAGGCCGGGCTTTGTACGCGGCCTGCCGATAAGCCGCGGCGGATTTTTTTCCATAGCAACGGCGACAATTTAAACCCGACCAGATAATCGAGCGCGCGCCGGGCCTGCTGGGCGTTGATCAGATTGGTGGACAGTTCCGCAGGATGGGCGATGGCGTCGGTAACGGCCCTTTTGGTGATTTCATGAAAGACGACACGGTGCACCGGCTTGTCTTTCAGCAATTTTTTTTCTTTCAGCAGCTCATAGAGATGCCAGGAGATAGCTTCGCCTTCTCTGTCCGGGTCGGTCGCAAGATATAAGGTTTCAGCAGTTTTGAGCGCTTTACTGATGGTCTGGACATGGCGTTGATTGCGCTCGATGACCTCGTATTTCATGGCAAAGTCATGGCTGGGGTCAACGGCGCCTTCCTTGGGGACGAGGTCGCGCACGTGTCCGTAGGAAGCGAGAACTTGGAAATCTTTACCTAAATATTTTTCTATGGTTTTGGCTTTTGCAGGCGATTCTACAATGACAAGATTTTTACTCATTTAATAATGCGAGCGAGTGGGTATTAATGTAAATAAGTCGGAACGAGGTCATAAACGATATCCTCCATTCTTGAGAAAGCAAGTTCTTCATCCGGCTGACTTAACAATATCATCAACACGATCCATTTCAGTTTTTCCAGCGATATTTCCTCATTTTCCAATGCCATGGCACGGTCGATGACAATTTCGCGGTTGGTTGAGTTCAGAATGCCGCTGTTTTCCAGAAATATGAGCAGGTTGCGGCATTCAAGATCCAGCTTTTCTTGTTCCTCGCTACAGAAAATACGGAAGGCGGGCGATGTCGTCGATTGTATAGGGCGTTGAAGGCTGAGCGATTCAAGCCAGTCGAACGCTTTATTAACCTCGACCTGCTCGAAGCCGGCTTCCATCAATTCGGTTCTGATGATATCGCTGTCTGGAAGTATTTCGATTTCATCTTCCATATAATTTTCAAATAAATACATCAGGACATCAAAAATATTTTCTTTCATAGGGTATGGTCTGTGCTGTTTATTTTATGCGTGTATAGCAACCACCAGCAGTCGCTTCTATGTATCCTTGCAGTTCTAAAACCAGTAGCATTGATGAAATCACTTCCACGGATTGCCCGGCATTTTCAACCAGCATATCGATAGAAGTTGGGCTGAACATGACGAGATTCAATAATGTTTGCTGCTCCAGGTCAAGTGTTGTTTGCACGGGCAGTGGTGCTGAAATGTCATCCCGTTGATTATATTGATGTAATTCTTCCATGATGTCCTGCGTGGTTTCGACAAGTTTTGCCCCTTCCCGAATCAGTGCATTGCAGCCCCGGGCCAGCGGATTATGGATAGACCCCGGAATCGCAAACACCTCGCGGTTCTGTTCCAAAGCCATTCGGGCCGTAATCAATGAGCCGCTTTGTTTGGCCGCTTCAACGACCAGCAAGCCCAGGCACAATCCGCTGATGATGCGGTTACGCCGGGGAAAATGGTTGGCTTTAGCCGTCGTGCCGGGCGGAAACTCTGAAACGATGGCGCCGGTATTGACGATTTCGGTGGCCAGGTCTTTGTGCCTGGCGGGATAGACACGATCCAGACCGGTGCCTGCGACTGCGATAGTGTATCCGTGCGCATCGAGTGCGCCGCGGTGGCTGGCGGCGTCGATGCCTAAAGCCAGGCCGCTGGTAATGACAAAGCCGTGCCGGCTCAGCGTTCTGGCGAAGTCTCTGGCGGTCTCCATGCCGGAAACGGATGGATTGCGGCTGCCGACCATGGCGATTTGCGGCAGTTTCAAGAGATCAGGGTTGCCGCGCACAAACAGGATGGGCGGCGGGTCGGCTATTTCTTTTAACTGGGCAGGATAATTAGGATCACAGAGGGTAAGGGCATGGTTGTTTTCCTGTTCCAGCCAGGCGAGATCATAATCGATAGCCGTCCAGTCCGGGTTTCTTATGGACTCGATTACAGCGTTCGTTAACCGTAACGTCGCAAGTCTTGACGCCGATTCCGCAAACAGCTGCCCAGGCGTATGGCTTTCGAGTATTTTGAGAAATGTCCGGCAGCCAAATCCTGGCGTACGCAAAAGCGCAAGCCAGTATTTGATGTCGTTGTCGGTTTGGCGGATGGAAATATTCAGGGGGTTTGGACTTTGTCTAATACATGGATGTTGCGTGAGGCTCTCATGACCAAGGCATAACTGATGCGTTCAAAAGGACGGAAAACCATCAGCGTGCCGGCCAGTTCGTCAGGCAATTTAACAGCGTCGTTTTGAATGGCGCTGAACGGGTCCCGGGTAATTCTGCCATTTTGATAGATATCCAGTTCATGGCCGGGCAGAAGACCGTCAACCGTGCCTTTGTCGATCACTACGACATTATAGCGTCCAATTTGAGAAACGCCATCAAGTACGCTGATTATGTTGCCTTTAATACTTTCCTCAGGCGGGCGAGGGAAATAAGTTAGAGTCAGTTCTTCTTCAGGCGTGGACATTATTCTGTCGCCCATGCGGATCTCACTGGCTACTTTGCTGATGGATAAGGTCGCAGGATCGCCTTCCTGCTGCAAAGTGGCGTCGGCAATGTATTTGGCTTCATAGCCTAAAAGCTCTCCGGTGTCGGGGCTGACATAAGGCTCTCCCTTTCTGTAGACGGTATATGACAGCGTTTCCGGTTTGAGGATTGAGCGGACATAGAGCCTGTCGCCGGTGCCCGCCAATAAATGCTCGCCGGCAAAGTCAACGACATAAGGCGCTTCATTAAGCTCTTTTTCGCTGACGACCCGTGGAGAAGTCAAAAACGGTGCTATGACGTCGCTTGGAATCAATTTGATCGCTTCTTCCTGACTGGTTTCCCGGATACAGGGCGATAGTTTTCCGTCACCGGAAGCGGCAAAGTACGTGCGTCCGTCTTTAACGTCCTGTTCCTTCAGAACGCATGGCGATTGCTGCTGGGTACCGGAAAAGCCAGGTCTGGACAAGCTGAGCTGGGGCCGGCCGTTGACCATGGAGAAATAAACCGTATCGCCAGGATAAATCAGATGTGGATTCTGAATTTGGGAATTGTAGCTCCACAATTCGGGCCATTGCCAAGGATGCTTTAAAAATTTGCCGGATATATCCCACAATGTATCGCCCTTGACGACGGTGTATTGGTCGGGATGAGACGGGTTTATTTGTATCTCGTCAGCCCATGCGCTTATGCTGAAAGAGAGGGCAGCTATACATCCAATAAGTGTTCGAAAAGCCATATTTGATTCCTGAAGGAGGTCTTTTTTAAGTCTGTCTGAATCCAAAGTTTAGATGAATTCATATGGAAATCTAACAAAAGCGCAATATATTGATTTTAATGAGAAAGCTAATTCGCCTTTGGTGGATTTGCAAGAAAGCGCGACACCTCTGCGCCGTCGCTTTATATGATTAAAGATAGCACTATTTTGGTATATGTGAAGTTTGCCGGTTTTGAATTAAGGCTCAGGTATCTTGCGTCATTTTTAAAGAATGACGATGCCGAGCGCGGCGAAGAAAGCCAGGCATCGCCCCGGACTTGGCGGCAAGGCTCACAAGTTGGCTTTATTAAGTGAAAAATGTGAAGTAGAGGCGCTAATGGGCCATTTTATTGCGTTCATAAATCCCTAATCAACAACGCGCCATCATCGACTTGAATCGTTGCCGCCTTGCCGAATATGGGATGCGCAATGATATGAATCAGAATTCCGGTATGGCTGGCGGTGCTGATTACGATTGATGCTTTTATGATATCAGCTAACTCTTGAAGGGAAATTTTGTGGGGTTCCATGTGGACTTGCGGTTTTTTATTTAAAGAGCTAAGATTTTTTCAGAAGCAGCTGGGGGTTGTCAAGAAGTTATAATTTATATAAATCAATGATTTATTATTTTTTGTTATAGTGAGTTATTAGGTTGGGTCTTGGCTAATTTCGTAGTCGACCGCATGGTTAATAATCAAGTGGGTGCTGTGCGGCTTCTTGCCTAATCCTTGCATCTTAATTACATGCCCAATATTTCATTGGACACGCTCCACAATTCATGACGGCGTCTATTTTCCGCATGCTTTGATGTTTTTGAAGCGGAGCCTCCGACTGAATTTTCCTGAATGCCTGGTTTGTGAAATGCCGTTTTTTGCTGCATCAGTTCACCAGGGCTTAAGATGCCTATATGGAACTTTTATCCATTTCTATCCCCTTAGTCTGTCAACGGGGCATAGGGTCTTTAAAATTAGGATATCAAAGGCAAATTATGCCGTTAGTCCATTGGTAACAATGGGTTTTAGATTCTGTCCAAAATCATATAGAATTCCTATACAATTATATTTTTGTGGAGAGTTTGTTGAGTATTTTAACTATCCTCGAGTTTCCGGATGAGCGGTTGCGGAAGAAAGCCACTGTTGTCAAAACGGTCGACGATCAAATCAGAAAAATAACCGATGATATGCTTGAAACGATGTATGAATCACGCGGAGTAGGGCTGGCCGCCACTCAGGTGAACATTCATCAGCGTATTGTCGTGATTGATGTCAGTGAAGAAAAGAATGAGCCGATATTCTTGATTAATCCCGAAATCATTGAAAAAGATGGTGTAGAGGAATCTGAAGAAGGCTGCCTTTCCGTGCCCGGTTTTTTCGAAAAAGTAAAACGGGCCGAACACATCAGAGTAAGAGCTCTCAATAGAGACGGCCAGCCTTTTGAGCTTGAAGCGCGGGATTTGCTGGCCGTTTGCGTACAGCATGAACTGGATCACTTGGATGGCAAGCTGTTCGTCGATTATATCTCGCCGCTAAAGCGGCAGCGCATCAAGAAAAAACTGGAAAAAATCCATAAGATGGAACACAGCTGATCATGAAGATTATTTTTGCCGGCACGCCCGAATTTGCCGTGCCTACCTTGCAGATGCTGCTGGACTCGGAGCATGAGGTTTGCGCCGTCTATACTCAGCCCGACCGTCCCGCCGGCAGAGGGCGTAAATTACAACCAAGCCCCGTCAAGGAACTGGCCTTGAAAACAGGCATTCCTGTTTTTCAGCCGGAGACATTGAAGACCGATGAGGATTTGTGGCAAATTGCTTCGTTTAACGCCGACCTTATGGTGGTTGTCGCCTATGGCGTGATATTGACACAGGCTGTGCTGGATACGCCTCGTCTGGGGTGTATCAATGTGCATGGCTCACTATTGCCGCGCTGGCGCGGGGCTGCGCCCATTCAGCGCGCCATCATGGCCGGCGATGAAAAAACCGGTGTGACCATCATGCGGATGGTGCGAAAACTCGATGCCGGCGATATGCTGCATAAAGAAGAGTGCGTAATCGGGCCAAATGATACGGCCAGCGATCTGCATGACAAGCTGGCACAGTTGGGAGCAATCGGCCTGGCTAAAGTGCTGGAGCAAATAAAAGCCGGAACCGTGCATGCGGAAAAGCAGGATGAGGCGCTGGTGACTTATGCGGAGAAGCTGGAAAAAAACGAAGCGGTCCTGGACTGGACGCAGCCGGCCGAGCAATTGGCCAGAAAGGTCCGAGGCTTGAATGCCTGGCCTGTCGCTCAGACGCTTTGCCGGGGCGAAGTATTGCGAATTTGGCGGGCCGAGGCCATCAATGCCGATACCAATGCGGAGCCAGGCAATGTGCGCTGTGCCAATAAAACAATGGATGTTGCTACCGGCAAGGGCATGCTGCGGTTGCATGAAGTGCAACTGCCGGGAGGAAAACGCATGAGTATTCAGGCTTTTCTTAATGCTCATGACGTTGATGCGCTGAAGTTGGGTTGAACAGACAGTGAATTCAAGATTGATTGCCGCCCGGGTGCTATCCCGGGTGTTGCAGGACGGGCAGTCTTTAACGGCTGCGCTGGACAGCGTTATGCCCACCATTGAGTCTGTTAAGGACAAGGCGTTTATCCAGGCCCTCTGTTACGGCGTCTGCCGGTATTACCACCGACTGGATTTCATCTTAAATCAATTGCTCGATAAGCCATTGAAGGATATTGATGTCAAGTCACTGATTTTAATCGGCTTGTACCAGCTTCAATTCATGAGGGTCAAGTCTCATGCCGCGGTATCCGAAACGGTTGCTGCCGCCCGTAAAAAGCCCTGGGCCAAGGCATTGGTTAACGCGGTGCTCAGAAATTATCTGCGGGAGCAAGGCCGCCTTGAGCAGCAAGCTGATCAGGAACCATCGGCTGCCCTCAGTCATCCTCGCTGGCTCATCGACAAGATTCAACAGGATTGGCCGCAGCAGGCCCAGCAGCTGTTTCTGGAAAACAATCGTCAGCCACCGATGGTCCTGCGCGTCAATCTGGCGCGAATCAGCCGTGAGAATTATCTGAATCAATTGGCAGAGCGCGGCATCAGTGCGGTGCCGGTCGAGTTTTGTCCATCAGCGTTGATGCTCGATAAGCCGGTCCCGGTTGACTTGCTGCCCGGTTTCGAGCAGGGGCTGGTTTCGGTACAGGATACGGCGGCGCAATTGGCGGCGCAATTGCTCGATGTTCAACCGGGGCATCGGGTGCTTGATGTTTGCGCAGCCCCGGGCGGCAAAGCTGCGCATATTCTTGAAAGCCAACCGCAATTGAAGGAATTGGTGGCTGTCGATATCGATGCGTCCCGTATGCAACGCGTCAGCGACAATCTGCAGAGACTGAAATTGGAAGCCGGCTTGCTGGTCGGCGATGCGGCAAATCCTGAAGCCTGGTGGGACGGTCAGCCGTTTGAGCGGATTTTGCTGGATGCGCCGTGTTCGGCCTTGGGCGTCATCCGCCGGCATCCCGACATTAAACTGTTGCGCAGGGCCGAGGATATTGCGCAGCTCCAGTCGCTGCAGAAAAATATTCTCGGTGCGATCTGGCCGCTTCTGGCGCCCGGCGGCATACTGCTCTATGCCACCTGTTCCGTTTTAAAGCAGGAAAATGAGCAACAGATTGAGGCCTTTTTAGCGGAGCACATCGATGCGTCACAATTGCCTATAGAGGCGGGCTGGGGGTCGGCCAGGGAATTTGGGCGGCAGATTTTTACCGGAGAGTCTGCGATGGATGGCTTTTATTATGCCCGCATCATTAAGCGATAAATTCCGGTTGTTGTTGATCTGTCTGTTTTATCTGCTGCTGTGGCCGGCATCTGTTCATGCCGATGAGTTTTCAGTCAGCATCAAAAAGGCCGAGTTGATTCTGCGGGAAAATAGCTATGTTTTATCGGCCGATATCAATTATCAGCTCAGCGATAGCGCCAAGGACGCGTTGCAAAACGGAATTCCTTTGTTCTGGACTGTGCTGGTTAAGGTTCAGCAGCACCGCGATTATCTCTGGAACAAAAAGCTGCTTGATAAAGAAATACGTTATCGTATCCAGTATCATGCTTTATTGAATATGTACCGGGTCAGAGATGAAAGCAGTGATGTAGTCGATAACTTTTCCACACTGTCCGCAGCCTTGCATGCGATGTCGACAATACGCAATATCCCCATTATGGATAAGGCCGAAGTCGCTTCGGACACAGATTATAGCGTCGGCGTAAAGGTCAGGTTCGAACGCGACGCACTGCCTTTGCCGCTACGCCCGATCGCCTATATTAATCCTCAATGGTATTTATCCAGTGACTGGTATTTATGGTCCCTGAAAAAATAAAGCCGCCTGTCGGTCTTTCTGTTCTGGTTCTGTTCGGTCTCATTCTGCTGTCATTGCAGCTGATGAGTTCTGCGACTCAGGAATCTTCGCAATTGAGCGCGATGTATTCATGGCTGCTTTTGGTCAATGCCTTGGGTTCGGTCGTGCTGCTGGGGTTGGTCGGAGCCAATATTTATTCATTGACCCGGCAGTTAAAGAAGCGTGAGGCAGGTTCCAGATTAACCACGCGCATGGTCTCGCTGTTTGTGGTGCTGTCTTTGGTACCTGCCGCCATCGTGTTTTATTTTTCCATGCAGTTCCTGCATCAGGGCATAGACAGCTGGTTCAACGTGGAAATCGATAAAGCCATGGAGGATTCGCTGGAGCTGAGCCAGGCATCGCTGGATCAACGCATGCGCTGGCATTTAAGACAAACGCAACAATTAACCGACAGATTGCAAGATGCCTCGGAAAGTCTGGCTACTCTGGAAATAGAGAATCTGCGCGAGCTTTCGGAAGCGTCCGAGATGACGCTGTTTTCCCGTCAGGGCAGAATTATTGCTTCGAGCAGCATTAATCCCGGCGATATCTTGCCGAGCCTGCCGGATGAGCATATCTGGTTGCAATTAAGGCAGCATGAGGAATATGTCGCTTTAGCGCCCGTGCGTGATGACCAATTAATGATCCGGGTTATTGTGGCTGTCAAAGCGGAAGAGCCGCAGTATCTGCAGGCCTTGTATCCGGTGCCGGTCAGAATTGCCGACTTGGCCGATTCAGTGGAATTCGCCTTTGTGCGTTACCAGGAGATGCACTTTTTAAGGGATTCACTAAAATTAAGCTTCTCTCTGGCATTGTCGCTCGTCTTGTTAATGAGTTTGCTGGCGGCTATCTGGGTGGCCTTTATCAGCATCCGTAATATTATCGCGCCGGTCAAGGAGCTGGTTAAAGGCACACAGGCAGTAGCTTCCGGGCATTATGACCAGCAGTTGCCGGTTGCCGTGCAGGATGATCTGGGTTTTTTGGTGGAGTCGTTCAATGAGATGACGCTTCGTATTGCCCGGGCTCGGGATGAAACTCGGCTGGCCGGCCTTGAAGTCGAAAATCAGCGGGCTTATCTGGAGACGATTCTGGCGAACTTGACGGCCGGTGTTATAAGTTTTGATGCGTTGTATAAAATCCGCACGGTTAATCAGGCGGCTTATAGGATTTTTCATATTCCGGTCAGTTACTTTATCGGGCAGACATTATTGGACATAGCGCACGGCTATGCCGAGCTGGCCGAGCCTCTAAAAGTCATTCAGCGCTTATTGGAGCAGGCCGATGATATCTGGCAGCATCGGATTGCCTTTTTGGGGCAAAATGGCAGGCGTGAACTGTTATGCCGGGGTACGCCTCTTTTTTCCCAGGAAGGCCGCCGGGTAGGCTCGGTTGTGGTTTTTGACGATGTAACCGACCTGATCCAGGCACAAAGGAACGCGGCCTGGGGCGAAGTGGCCAGACGATTGGCGCATGAAATCAAGAATCCCTTGACGCCGATACAATTGTCGGCAGAGCGGTTGCAGCATAAACTGGCTGACAAGCTGGCTGCTACTGACGCGGATATTCTGCAGCGTTCCACGCGAACCATCGTACAGCAGGTTGAAGCGATGAAGGAAATGGTGGATGATTTCTCGGAATATGCCAAGCCTTCAAAGAAACAGACGGCGGATATTGACTTGCCAGGTTTAGTGCAGGAGGTGCTGGCGCTTTATGCGGTTCAGCCGGGCGTCAAGTTTAAAGTCGATTATGAGGCAGGCCTGCTGATGATTAAGGGCGATCCTGTCAGTATCAGGCAGGTTCTGCATAATTTGATCAAAAATGCGCTGGAAGCGATCGATGCAAAAGGCCAGATTGAAGTAAACCTGAATCGATTGCGGAAGAACAATAGCGATTTTATCGAAATTGCGCTTTATGATGATGGTCCTGGTATCAAAGAGGATCAGATTGAGAAGATTTTTGAACCCTATGTGACGACCAAGGCCAAAGGGACAGGTTTGGGGCTGGCCATTGTCAAAAAAATAGTCGAAGAACATGGCGGAGCCATATGGGTTGACACCAGCCGTAAAGCGGGGGCCGGTTTTATAATTCAGTTGCCCGCTATTTAAATTTTAAAACCTCTCAACAATATGAATGCAAATACACCACGAATATTAGTCGTAGATGACGAGCCGGATATTCGCCGCCTGGTATGCGAAATTCTTGAGGATGAAGGGTATCAGGTCACTATGGCCGAAAACGCCAGCGAAGCCCGGGAGTTAAAAAAAATTAACGATCCCAGTCTGATTCTTCTCGATATCTGGATGCCGGACAGCGATGGGATTACGCTGCTGAAAGAATGGGTTGTCGAAGATGAGGAGCTTTGCCCTGTAATCATGATGTCCGGACATGGCTCTGTAGAAGCTGCTGTCGAGGCGACTCGCCTGGGTGCCTACGATTTTCTTGAAAAGCCTTTGTCGATGGCAAAGCTGTTATTGATTGTTGAAAGAGCTCTGGAAGCCAGTAATCTGCAAAAAGAGAATGCAGGGCTCAAGCAGCAGCTGATTACTGATGTTGAGCCTGTGGGCAAGAGCGCCACAGTGGCAAGAACCAAGGATCAGTTAAAGCGTCTTGCGCAGCATGAGGCTCGTGTGCTGCTGGTCGGCGAGGCGGGGGTTGGTAAAGAGATGTATGCGCGCTATTTGCATAATAACAGCGCTCATCGGCATGGCCCTTTTATCGATGTGGCCGTAGGCAGCATCTCGCCGGAAAACTCAGCCGTAGAATTCTTTGGCAAAGAGGATGGCGGCAAAGTTTATCCGGGACTGCTGGAGCGGGCCCATAACGGAACACTGTTTTTAGGCGAAATCGGCGGCATGGATAAAGAAACCCAGTTAAGGCTGCTCAGTGCATTGGAGTCCAGTTCTTTTCTGCGGGTAGGCGGCAGCCAAGCAGTCCGCGTCGATGTCAGAGTGGTTGCTTCAACCCGGATTGCATTGGATGAGGAAGTCAAGGCGGGCCGCTTCCGGCAGGATTTGTATTATTTGCTTAATGAGGTTACGCTCGAGATTCCGCCGCTTCGGGAGCACAGCGAGGATGTGCCGGCATTGCTGAGTTTTTATGTCGATTATTTCGTTAATCAGGATAAGCTGCCGTTTCGCCGGTTTTCCATAGCGGCGCAGAATTTTCTGCGCAATTACAGCTGGCGCGGCAATGTGCGCGAATTGAAAAACCTGGTGCAGCGGCTCATGATTCTCGGAGTTGGGGAAGATATCGAACTGGACGAAGTCAAGCTGGCGCTGGGGTCAGTGGTCAGTGACGTTTACAATGCTTCGTCAGTCCCTGATTTTTTCAGTCTGCCGTTGAAAGAAGCCAGAGATCATTTTGAAAAAGCGTATTTGGAATACCATTTTGAAAAAAATGGCGGCAGTGTGGCAAAGTTAGCGGCCGCTGTGGGCATGGAGCGTACGCATCTTTATCGGAAACTGCATTCATTGAATATTAAATTATGAGGAACGCCGGTGATTTGTTATCATATGTTATTGATGCGTCTGAAGTAATAAATAAACTTGAAAAAATTGATGGCGTTTAGTAGAATTCTCGCTCTTTTATTGGGCCTTTAACAGAAAGACTAAGTAACGATGAAAACATTTAGTGCAAAGCCAGCAGAAGTTAAGCGCGATTGGTACGTAATTGATGCGGAAGGGAAGACGCTGGGTCGTCTTGCTTCTGAGATTGCGCGTCGTCTTCGCGGTAAACACAAACCAGAATATACACCGCACGTTGATACCGGTGATTACATTATTGTAGTAAATGCAGAAAAAATCGGCGTTACTGGCAATAAAGAAAAAGACAAATTGTATCAGCACCATACAGGTTATATTGGTAATCTGAAAACCGTTAGTCTGGGCAAATTAAGAAAAACCTTCCCTGATCGTATTCTTACTACTGCGGTTAAAGGAATGTTACCAAACAATCCACTGGGTCGTGCAATGTTCAAGAAATTGAAAGTTTATGCAGGTCCCGAACACGATCATCAGGCTCAACAGCCAAAAGTTTTAGAATTTTAAACGGGTAGACCATGGCAGCAGCTCAGTATTATGGAACAGGCCGTCGTAAAAGTGCAGTAGCGCGCGTTTACGCAACAACAGGCACTGGAAAAATCACAATTAACAACGTCAGCATCGAAAAATATTTTGGCCGTAAAACCGACCAGATGGTTTCGCGTCAGCCGCTGGAGTGCGTCGATATGGAAGCCAAATTCGACGTTAACGTGATTGTTAAAGGCGGAGGTCCTTCTGGTCAGGCTGGTGCCATTCGTCACGGTCTGACACGTGCATTGATGGAATATGATGAAGCATTACGTTCACCGCTTAGAAAAGCCGGGTTCGTTACACGTGATTCACGTGTGGTAGAACGTAAAAAAGTGGGTCTCCACAAAGCTAGAAAACGTCCACAATACTCCAAACGTTAATTATTTATGTATAACTAAGGTTATACATACAACTAAAAAAGGGTCGCATTCGTCTCGGAGTGCCGCCCTTTTTTTATGAGTTTTAGGAATCTCCTGCTCAGGAGGTCATATGAAAATATCTATTGTTGTTCCTGTTCATAATGAAGCCGATAATATTCTCTCATTGACTGAGGAAATCGTTAAGGCGATGAGTCAGGCGCAGGCTTATGAAATTATTTATGTTGATGACGGCAGCAACGATGATACTGCGGCTGTTTTACAGCATGCGCTTCAACAGGTTGCGGCGCTGAGAGTCATTCGTCACGAGCAAAGCTGCGGGCAGAGCACGGCTATTCATACAGGAGTCAAGGCTGCAAATTATCCCTATATAGCAACTTTGGATGGCGATGGTCAGAATGACCCTGCCGATATTCCCCGCTTGTATGAAGTATTTATGCGACAAAACAAAAACCTGAACCACTTATGGATGGTGGCGGGATGGCGTAATAAACGCCATGATTCTGCCTGGCGGCTATTTTCATCTAAAGTGGCTAATACAGTGCGCTCCCGGTTGCTGGGAGATAATACGCCTGATACAGGATGCGGGCTAAAAGTGTTTTTAAGGGACAAGTTTCTTGAATTGCCTTATTTCGATCATATGCATCGTTTTTTGCCAGCTTTAATTTTAAGAGCCGGAGGGCAGGTAATCTCTGAACCTGTCAATCACCGCCCCAGAATGGCGGGGTATTCTAAATATGGCACTTTGGACCGGCTTTGGGTAGGAATTACCGATTTGTTGGGTGTTATATGGTTGAAGCAACGGGCAAAACTGCCAATAATTAAGGAAATTTGAAATGGACACTGAGAATATTTGGCTAGTTATCGGTTTTTTGGGGCAGGGGTTATTTTCGGCTCGCTTTATAGTGCAATGGCTTAAAAGCGAGCGCGAGAAGAAAAGTGTGTTTCCTATAGCGTTCTGGTATTTCAGTATCGCCGGTGGAGTTACGCTTTTTGCTTATGCGGTGCATCGACAGGATCCTGTTTTCATTGTGGGTCAATTAACCGGTTTGTTCATTTATCTGCGAAATCTGTATTTTGTTATTTACGAACACAAGAATCTGAAAGTCGAATAAGCTTTTTCTCATTTTTTACTGCCAATGTATCAATTCTTGCCTGCCCGGTTTTGGATTTTTTTTCTTTGGGGGGGCTTAATCGCGGTTAATCTCTCTACGCGCCCATTAATCCCGGTCGATGAAACCCGTTATGCCGCTGTTGCCTGGGAAATGTGGGTCAGGGGAGATTTTCTCGTTCCTTATCTAAACGGTGACAGCTATAGTCATAAACCACCGTTGTTATTCTGGCTGATGCAACTCAGTTGGCTGGTATTGGGCGTCAACGATTGGTCATTGCGGCTTATCGGGCCGCTATTCTCGCTGGCATCCTTGTTCTTGTCCCGTGCCATTGCCCGGACTTTATGGCCGGATAGAAAGCAAATCGAAGCGCTAGCGCCTTTGATCTTGCTGGGATGCTTTTTCTGGATTGTCTTCAGTACGTTGACGATGTTCGATATGATGCTGGCTTTCTTTGCATTGCTGGGCATCTATAGCCTGTTGAAACTCGCTTATTCGGACTTATCTTTTAAGTATTTGCTGTTGCTTGGATTGGCGATAGGGGCGGGCGTCTTAACAAAAGGTCCGGTGATTTTGCTGCATTTATTGCCTGTTGCATTATTAGCGCCATGGTGGCTCCAGACTGCCGGGTTTTGCTGGCGGCATTGGTATTATCGTATTGGCGTCGCTGTTTTAATAGGCGCAGGTATGGCCTTGTGCTGGGCGATACCTGCCGGCATGGCTGGCGGTGATGCTTACAGAAAGGCAATTTTTTTAGGGCAGACCAGCGGTCGCCTGGTCGAGTCTTTTGCCCATCGGCTGCCTTGGTGGTGGTATTTGGAAATATTGCCGTTATTGTTGTTGCCGTGGTTGCTTTGGAAACCCGTATGGACAGGGCTCAGGAAGCTGAATTTTAATGATGTCGGCATACGTTTTTGTCTGGCCTGGGCAGTACCGGTTTTTATCGCTTTTTCGCTGGTCAGCGGCAAGCGCATCCATTATTTATTGCCTTTGCTGCCTGCTTTGGCGTTGATATTGGCGCGGGCTGCCGATGAAATAACCGATCAAATTTGCTGGAAGCGGGCTCATCTTGCTGTTGTGGGAATATTTGCCTTATTGGGCATGATTATGACGGTTGTGCCAGCCTTGAATGATCATTATCAGTGGCGCGCTGAGCTATCGTTAATTTCGCCAGTATGGGGCGTTTTGCTATTGGCGATTTCCATTGCTATAGGACTGGCCAAGGCCAAGGATGCGCCGGATTCCGCCTTTTATCTCTGCATAGCATCGCTTGTGGCGTCATTGGCGATTTCATGCGCTTTTTTTGAGATTAAAGCAGACCATTACGATACCAAAGCGGCGGCTCAAGAAATTGCCAGCTTAATGGACGAGAACAGAGCCATTTCTTTTTATGGCAGCAAATACCACGGTCAATATCATTTTGCCGGACGGCTCAAACAGCCGATTGCGGTAATGATGGATTTCAATGGTCTGTATGACTGGGCCAAGCGTCATCAGGATGGTTACATTATTGTCACTTATAAGGATGCGGACGCATTGCCCGAGTCAATTATCAGCTATCATTATCCTTATAAAAGCCAGAATATAGGCTTGCTTTCATGCAAGACGCTTCTTGAAAACCCCAGTCTTGGCTCTGTGCTGAAACCCTCATAACGTCATTTGTAATAACGCACTGCTTGTAAACGATTTCTGGCGCACAGCCGGCGCTTTAGCTAAAGCGCCGGCTAGCAAGGTTACTTCCAGATACTGACGATATTGGTAAAATCATCCGTCCACGGCTTCACGTCAAAATACAACGGCAATTTCTGCCAATGGCCAAGGCGGCTTAGGCGCAGTGGTTCCAGCGTTTCAGCGCGATTTGCCATAACCACCCAATCTGTCGCCACGACCAGCGGAATTTCCTGTTGCGGTTTGAATTCCTGAATCATAGCCGCTAAATGCAACTGTTTGGCATGATCGGATAATACTTTCTTAAGCGCCAGATGACGGTTGGTTATGTGAAATGCCAGGATGCCGTCTGGTTTCAGTTTCTTGAAATAAAGCTTCAGGGCTTCCTGAGTCAGCAGATGCGTTGGCACCGAGTCCGAGCTGAACGCATCCATGACCAGCAAATCGAATTTCTTATCAGGGTCTTTTTCCAGCGACAGGCGGGCATCGCCTATGCGCATGGTTGCATTATGGCTGCATAGCTTAAGATAACTGAAATAGGCCGGATTACTTGCGACTTCGACTACCAGCGGATCAATTTCGTACAAGGTCCACTCCTGTTGCTGCTTGGCATAGCAGGTCAAAGCACCAGCGCCAAGGCCTACGACACCGATGTGCCAGTTCTGATCGGCATTATCGTATTCTTTAAACAGCTGGCCCATAGGCCCTGGGCGGCTGTAATAAGTCAGCGGCGTTTGAATGTGGGCTGCCGTCAGGCGTTGCGCTCCGTGTTTGGTCGTGCCGTGGAAGAGCTCATGGTATTTTTCCGGATGATTTTGCTCATCGGCTAACACGCTCTCTCTCACCGAAAGGACGCCAAAAAAGCTGCGCTCCTGATAAAGCGTGTTGGACAGCAGTCCATGCAGGCCCTGTGTAAAGAAAATAAGCGTGCCGGTAAGCAAGGCAAGCGTAATCGGCTGTTGTCGGAAGGCATAAGTCAAGCCGGCTATTAAAATCAGGCCGACACCGATCGTATCGAGATATTGAGGCAGATTATCGCTGCTGGCGTAAATAAGCAGGCCAATGATGACAAGCGTTGCCGGCAATATCAATTGCGCCGCCCAAGCCATTTTATGTTTGCCTATTGATGATTTCAGGCCAGGGCGCAGCAATAATGCCGCAACTATCATGATCGGGTATTCGTAGACGCCATTAAAGACAAAAGGTGCCACGAAAGTATTAAACATGCCGCCCAGCATGCCCGCAAATGACATGATCAGGTAAAAGGTTGTTAAATGACGGGTATGGGGCCTGCTTTTAGCCAGTTCGCCATGGCAGACCATGACGGCCAGAAAAAAAGCCAGCAGGTGCAGCATCAGATCCATCCAATAGGGCAGGACTGCCGGATTGATGAACGAGTAAGCAATAAACGGCAGCAGTACAATAGGTTGCAGCCTGACCATTAATGGATGAATGACAGGATTCCATTTGGAAAAAACAATAATAAAGGACAAGAGATACAACGTTAACGGAATGATCCACAGCAGCGGCACCGAGGCGATATCGGTGCTGATGAAATTGGTCAAACCCAGCAGCAGGCTGGAGGGGACAAAGGCCAACGCCAGCCAGTGCAGTTGAGTGTAATGGCTCAGCTCATTGCTTTCCAGCAGGTTTTCTTGCGAAGTCTCGGCTTGTAGCCGAGTTTTCCATAAAATAAATGCGCAACCGGCGATCAGCAAGCAAAGCAGCAGGTAGCCGATGCTCCAGTAGGTTTTCTGGTCAGCCAGCCCTATGTTTGGTTCCAAAATAAAGGGATAGCTCAGTAGGGCCATCAGGCTGCCGGCATTACTGGCTGCATAGAGATAATAAGGATCATGACTGGTGTGATGGCCGACATTGGAAAACCATTTTTGAATCAAGGGCGCGGTGGTCGAAACCACAAAAAAGGGCAGGCCGATAGCCAAAAGCAAGGTCCAGAACAGCCAGAAGGTCGGGTCGCTGTCTGTCGGCGGAGCAGTGTTTTCAGGCAATGCCAGTGGCAGGGCCAGAAAGCTGATCAGCATCACGCTTGCGTGTATTAGAATTTGCCGGTGCTGGCTTTGGCGCGTCGAAATATAGTGGGCGTACAGATACCCGAGAAACAAAATGCTTTGATAAAACACCATGCAGGTGTTCCAGACTGCCGGAGAGCCTCCCAGTAAAGGTAATAAAATTTTTCCGAACATGGGTTGCAGAACGAACATCAGCGAGGCGCTGGTAAATAATGTCGCTGCAAACAAGAATATCAGAGATAGATTTCGGTCTGTTTTTGCTTCTGAATGGTTACGCATTTGTTAAATCGCCCTTTGGGCTTATTGTTATAAAATGCGCTAATGATAAAGCATTTAGCTTTGCTCAGGGATAAGAAAAGCCAATAAAAAAGGCGGTTTTACCGCCTTTTTTATTCACCTATTTTCCGACCATTGGTGTTTTATCGTCACAGGAGATTATCGACCTTGCTTGACCTCATGACAATGGCGGACGTTATGAAAGCATCCGGCATTATAGCGAGCCAAAGTAGGCGGCCAAGGCTTTAAAGTCTTCTTCGGACAGATTCGCGGTAATAGCCTGCATCGGTCCGCCTTTGCGCGAACCGTCTTTGAAGCTTTTCAACTGCTGGGCCAGGTATTCAGGGTGTTGTCCGGCAAGTCTCGGAAACTGGCCATTGCCTTCGCCTGATGCGCCATGACATCCCAGGCACATGCCCGCTTTAGCTTTGCCGGTTTGAGCCAGCGCAGCATCGCCGCCGGCTTTTTCGGCTTTCTGGGTTGAAAAGTAAGCGGCTAGATTTGCTATATCTTCATCCGACAGGCTGGCCGCCATCGGTTGCATGACAGGATTGCTACGCTCTCCCTTTTTGAAGGCATTCAGTTGGTTAATGATATAGTTTGATTGCTGGCCCGCAAGACTAGGCCATTGGGGATTGCTGCTATTGCCTTTGGGCCCGTGGCAACCGCCGCAAGTTTCTGCTTTTTTTTCGCCGGCTGCAGCATCGGCAGCCGAAACCGGCACAGTTGCAGACCAGGCCAGGCATAGAAATAGCGTAAGGATTTGCTTGAATACAACCATGTTTCACCTCACAAAAGTATTGGGCTTTAGATGATTATTGAACTGGACGCAATATGACAGGCGTCTGTCTTATTGTTATTGGGAGCATTTACTATACAACTAAAAAGATTAAGTGATAATAAAAAAGTTCAGAGGTTGAGTATGATTACACCGGACAACACTGTAAGCCTATTTCCTATACCCGCTATTGGTGTCGGTGGAATCATCTTCAATCGGCAAAATCAGGTTTTATTGATAAAGCGCAATCAGCCGCCGGCGATGGGTTTGTGGTCCATACCTGGCGGGAAATTGGAGGCGGGCGAGTCTTTAACAGAAGCCTGTAAGCGGGAGATTAAAGAGGAGACGGGTCTGGAAACGGACATTAAAAATATTGTGGCGGTAGTCGAAAGGCGGATTGAGAATTTTCACTATGTGATTATTGACTATTTGGCTTTGTTAATTGACGAAGAACAGGCTGTGCCGATAGCTCAGAGCGATATTGCCGATGCCAAATGGGTCAATTTGGAAAATCTTGCTGATTATGAGTTAGTTGAAGGTTTGGCGGAGATTGTCAGGCGCACCTTCTGCATTTATAAAGAAGATCATTTGGCTGGATTGTACGATGTTGATTCGAAGGGCACGGACTATATTCCTTTACTGTAAATGCTTTGCATGGGATCCCTTAGTGTATAAGCATCTGAATCCGGTTAAAATATCGGAAGTTTATCTTTGTTCGGGTTCATAATCGGCATGTCGGAAAAACATATTTATAAAGTCGCTTTTGTCAACCAGGAGCAGGTTTATGAAGTTTACGTTAAAAGCGTCTATCAAGCGGAGCTCTATGGATTTGTAATTGTTGAGGATTTCATTTTCGGCGAGAAAAGCTCAATTGTTGTCGATCCAACGGAAGAGCGGCTCCGGTCTGAGTTTGAGGGCGTCAATCGCTCTTTTATTCCTATGCACAAGATTATCCGTATCGATCAGGTAAAAAAGCGAGGGACGGCAAAGATTGTGGCTATTCCCAAGGATGCGGCAGAGGATCGTGGCCGGTTGTCTGCGCTTTATACGCCGGATAAGAAATAAAGCGCCTGCCCAATCGCCTTGGACAGATTGGGCAGGAAAATTATTTTACGATACGTAAATTAGGTTTGTTAGGCGGAGTTTTCTCAGGAGGCGGTTCATCGCCTTCCGTGTCTTCATGATCGAAGATCATGCCTTTGCCGTTTTCTTTGGCGTAGATGGCCATCACAGCGGCTATCGGTGTGACGATATGCATCGGTTTGCCGCCAAATCGGGCGTTGAATTGAATTTCCTCATTGCCCAGGGAAAGTCCCTGTATGGCTTCAGGCCGTATATTTAAGACGATTTTACCGTCTTCAATATATTCCTGCGGCAGAACCGCGTTGCTGTTTTCAGCATCTACCAGCAAATGCGGAGTCAGGTGGTTATCAATGATCCATTCGTAGATTGAACGGATTAAATAAGGTTTTAAAGAAGTCATTTTGGTGGTTCAGCCATTTCTTTTTCTGCATCGCTGAGGCTGCGCTTGAATGCAGGTCTTCTGAATATGCGTTGGGCATAGTTTGTAATAGCTTCGCTCGGTGTCGACACATCAATGCCTATGCTCGGCAAGCGCCATAATAAAGGGGCGAGCGCGCAATCGATCAGCGAAAACTCATCACTCATGAAATAAGGTCTGGCTGCAAAAATAGGCGCAGCGGACAGCAGACTTTCCTTGAGCATTTTTTTAGCCCGGGCTGATTTTTTCTCGCCCGAATATAAAATCTCGTCAAGTAATTGATACCAGTCCTGATCTATGCGTTTAATCAGCATCCTGGCGTTGGCGCGCGAAACCGGGTCCATTTGATGCAAGGGAGGATGCGGAAAGCGCTCGTCAAGATATTCCATAATAATGCGCGAATCATAGAGGACCAGGTCCCGCTCTATCAGCGTCGGGGATACGCCTGTCGGATTCAGTTCAAGCAAATCCTCAGGCGGGTTATTCGGATCATAATATTCAATGTCTGCGACAACCCCTTTTTCGTGTAAGACAAAGCGGGCGCAGTGGCTCATGGCACATGTTGGAGATGAAAAAAGCGTCATTACAGATTTACGAGTATTAATATTTGCCACGAATAACAACCTCATTTAGGACGGTGTGGGGCGGTAAAAGCGGGCATTATAACACGGAAGATCAGGTTTTTGACCGGTAGACGATATTAGAATCAAATGTATATATAACAAGAAAACGTCCCTGTTTTCATCGTCGTAAATTAATGAATATCTCTCCAATACTCTCGTTTCAGCAGATAGGCTATGCCGACAAACATCAAAATAAAGAATATGACATATTTGCCCATACGCTGCCTTTCCAGTTGTACAGGTTCCCCTACATAAACCAGGAAATTGACCAGATCGTTGACTACGCGATCGAACTCTGCCTCAGTTAAAGTGCCTGGTTCTTCTATAACCAGCTTATCGATGACTTGCTTGCCATCCACTTTTTTATACAAGGGGGTCTGTTCGCCTTGCAATTGCCAGAATACGTTAGGCATGCCGACATCCGGAAAAACCGCATTGTTTGTGCCCAGGACTTTGGTTTTGTCGGTATAGAACCCCTTTAAATAACTGTACAGCCAATCAGCGCCGCGTGAACGGGCGACCAATGACAGGTCGGGCGGCTGAATGCCAAACCATTTTTCTGCGTCATGCGCATTCATCGCCGTGTGCATTTGGTCATAAATACCGGCCCCTTCCGGCGCAATGTCTTTCAAAACTTTCTTTTCGTCGACGCCAAGATCGAGGGCAATGCGCAGATAACGGATATGTTTTATCGAATGACAGCCCAGGCAATAGGTCACGAAGTGCTTGGCCCCGCGCTGTAAGGATGCGCTATCGGACAGATCGATATCGGCCTCCTGCAATGGCATGCCTTCAGATGCATGAACGCCCAAAGGCAGAATCAACAACAAAAATAGGGTGATAAATTTTTTCATATCAATCGAGGCTCTTTTTTAGTTTTATTGCTAGTCGAGTGATGACGTTGAGAATGCCTGCAGGATGGGGTCTTCTCTTCATAACTGTTGTGCCGTCTTCTTGGGTGACCGGTTTCTGCACAGTCATTTCATGATAGGTTTCTATCAGTGCAGGAATGCGGTCTTCAAGGCTTGGCTGATCAGTCACGCGCGACGGTAACGGTTTTGCTTTTTCCCAACGCGTATACAGCGGCATCAGCAGGAAGAAGCCGAAATAAATCGCCGTAAAAATACGAGCCACGGTTGTCGCTGCCGGCGTTGCGGGTTGCGTGCCCAGATAGCCTAAGCCGAGAAAGCTGATGACGAAAAGCAACAGGGCTTTTTTATAGGTGCCGCCGCGGTAGCGGATGGATTTGACTTCGCTGCGATCCAGCCACGGCAGCAGGAATAACACGACAATGGCGCCGCCCATGCCGATAACGCCGGCGAATTTGTCAGGAATCGCTCTCAAAATGGCATAAAACGGTGTGAAATACCAGACCGGCGCAATATGCTCGGGTGTTTTCATCGGGTCAGCCGGAATAAAGTTGGCATGCTCCAGGAAATAACCGCCCATTTCCGGCATGTAAAAAATGACGGTCGCGAAAAACACTAAAAATACGCCGACGCCGACGATATCTTTAACGGTATAGTAAGGATGAAAAGGAATGCCATCCAGCGGAATGCCGTTGGCGTTCTTGTTTTTCTTGATTTCGATACCGTCCGGGTTGTTGGAGCCTACTTCATGCAGCGCTACGATATGCAGGAAAACCAGTAATACCAGAACCAATGGCACCGAGATAACATGAAAGGCAAAGAATCTGTTTAACGTGGCATCGGATACGACATAATCGCCGCGAACCCAGAGCGACAATTCATCGCCGACTACGGGTATGGCGCTGAACAGTGAAATGATAACCTGAGCGCCCCAGTAAGACATTTGTCCCCAAGGCAGCAGGTAGCCCATGAAGGCTTCGGCCATCAGTGCAACGAATATCAGCATGCCGAAGATCCAGATCAATTCGCGAGGCTGCTTGAATGAGCCGTACAGCAAGCCTCTGAACATATGCAGATAAACCACAATGAAAAAGGCCGAAGCGCCGGTGGAGTGCATATAGCGCACCAGCCAGCCCCAGTTGACGTCGCGCATGATGTATTCGACAGAGTCGAAGGCCAGCTGCGCATCCGGCTTATAGTTCATGGTCAGCAAAATGCCGGTCACAAACTGATTGACCAGCACCAGCAGGGCCAGTGAGCCAAAGAAATACCAGAAATTGAAGTTTTTCGGCGCATAGTATTGCGCCATGTGGTCATTCCAGAGTTTGGTGAGCGGAAAACGGTCCAGGACCCAGTTGCCGTATGTTGTTAGACGTGATGGTTTCATGCGCTTGCCCCCGCGGTAGCTTCTTCGCCAATGATGATCTGCGTGTCGGTAACATAACGGTAGGGTGGAATCTCCAGATTGGTAGGCGCCGGCACACCGCGATAAACACGGCCGGCCAGATCGAACCAGGAGCCATGGCAAGGACAGAAAAAGCCGCCTTTCCATTTATCGCCCAGATCGTTAGGGGCAATTTCCGGACGGTAAGTAGGCGAGCAGCCCAGATGCGTGCATAAACCAATGGCAACGAAAATCTCAGGTTTGATCGCACGCATTTGGTTCTTGCTCGAGGACGGCTGTATCGATTCCTGCGAGAGCGGATCACGAAGCTCATTATCAAGTGTTTTAAGCGTCTCAAGGACTTCCGGCGTTCTGTTCAGAATCCAGACCGGTTTGCCGCGCCACTCGACTCTGAGCAATTGGCCAGGTTCCATTTTGCTGATGTCAACTTCAACAGGTGCCCCGGCCGCCATCGCTTTAACGCTGGGCTGCATTTGAGCCAGAAACGGAACCGCTAGATAGCCTGTGCCGACCGCCCCAACCACGGTCAACGCCGTGGTTAAAAACTGGCGCTTGGACTTATCGACGCCTTCATTATTCATTTATAAAGTCTCCTGATTGGGTCTGTGCTTTAAAGAGCACATGATTTTATAGTTTTTATCGATGCCAATATACCATTACAACTTATGTGTTTTGAAGCGTTTATGCGCAATGGTCCGGGAATCGGCATCCAGGGCGAATACATAGACGGCATCACAATCTCTGTATCTGTACAGTCAACGGTTTGATAGTCAGCTCAATGACCGGCCAGACTTTTCCTTAATGCCGCAAGAAAAGCCTTGTTTTCTTCCGGCGTGCCAATCGTGACGCGCAGGCAATCGCTTAATAATCCCCCTTGCGGCGCCAGATTCTTTATTAAAACACCTTGCTTTTTTAATGAAGCGAAAATACTGTCCGCCTGATTTTTCGGCGTCCGGAACAGAATGAAATTAGCCGCGCTTGGGTAGGCGGTAATGCCGTCCATGTTATTCAGTTGTCCAAATACGCCGGCTCGCTCAGCGCAGATCTGCCGGGTTTGGCTGTCAAACAGCGATTTATTGGACAAGGCAAAGTCGGCGCTGATTTGCGTGAGAATGTTGATGTTATAAGGCAGGCGGATTTTGTTCAGTTGCTCGATAATGGCACGGCTGCCGGCAATATAACCCAGGCGCAGACCGGCCAGTCCCAGTTTGGAGACGGTACGCATGACCAGAAGGTTATCGAATTGATCCAGCCGGTCGATAAAGCTGGCATCGGCAAAAGGCGCGTAAGCCTCATCAATGACCACGAGTCCCTTGGCCGCCTTGATAACCGCCAGCATCGCGTCTTCGCTGAACAGGTTGCCGGTCGGGTTGTTGGGATAGGCCAGAAAAATAACCGAAGGCTGATGCGCTTCAATCGCAGACAGCATGGCAGGCACATCCAGATCGAAATCGTCGGCCCGTAACGGAATGCCATGATAATTCAGTCCCAGACAGTGGCTCAGTTGTTTATACATGACAAAGCCAGGATCAGGCGCCATTACGCAAGCATTCGATGGCAGCGCCATCAGCAGCAATTGAATGATTTCATCGGAGCCATTGCCCAGCAGTAGTTCGAATTGATCGGGCAGCTGGTTCAAACGTTTCAGCGTTGCTGCGAGCGCTTTGGCTTCAGGATCAGGATACCGGTTCAGCGCGCAGTCTTTCAGCGCTTCCAGCCAGCTGGCCTTGATATCATCGGGCCAGGTATAGGGATTTTCCATGGCGTCGAGTTTGATCAGGCCTGTGGCATCGGCCACTTTGTAGGCAGACAAGGCCCGCACTTCCTGACGGAACACGGAGGCAATCAGATCATTTTGTGGCATACATTAAGATTCAGGGCAAAGGTGAAAAGTAACTGGCAAGATGCAGGGCGAAGACTTATCCGCCCTGCATCTTGGGCCTTACTCTGACTTTATTCGGTATTCGGCAGAGCGCGCATGGGCGGTCAGGCTTTCACCTCTCGCTAGTATCGATGCGGTCTTGCCCAACTGATCTGCACCGGCTTCGGAGCAGTTGATCAGACTGGAACGCTTCTGGAAATCGTAAACGCCCAAAGGCGATGAGAAGCGGGCGGTGCTCGATGTCGGCAAGACATGGTTGGGGCCGGCGCAGTAGTCGCCTAAGGCTTCGGCAGTATAGCGGCCCATGAAAATGGCGCCGGCATGGCGGATGTCTTCACATAAGGCGGTCGGATTTTCAACCGATAGTTCCAAATGTTCCGGCGCAATGATGTTGGCCACCTCGGCGGCTTCTTTTAAATTGCCGACTTTGATCAGCGCGCCGCGCGTGGTCAGCGAGGTTCTGATGATGTCGGCCCGCTCCATTTGCGGCAATAATTTGCGGATGCTCTGCTCGACGGCAGCCAGAAAATCTGCGTCATCACTGATCAGGATGGCTTGCGCGTCTTCATCGTGCTCGGCCTGCGAGAACAGGTCCATGGCAATCCAGTCCGGGTTGGTTTTGCCATCGCAGATCACCAGGATTTCCGAAGGGCCGGCAATCATGTCGATGCCGACTTGCCCGAAAACCAGTTTTTTGGCCGTGGCGACATAGATATTGCCGGGGCCGACGATTTTGGCCACGGCCGGCACCGTTTCCGTGCCGTAAGCGAGCGCTGCGACAGCCTGTGCGCCGCCGATGGCAAAGGCGCGGTCGACGCCGGCCAGATAGGCGGCCGCCAGCACCAGTTCATTGGTTTCGCCATGCGGCGTGGGCACGACCATGATCAGTTCGCCGACGCCGGCGACTTTGGCCGGGATCGCGTTCATGAGCACCGAAGACGGATAAGCCGCTTTGCCGCCCGGCACATAAAGCCCTACCCGATCCAGCGGGGTGACTTTCTGACCCAACAGCGTACCGTCGGCTTCGGTGTACTGCCATGACTCCATCTTCTGTTTTTCCGCATAGGCGCGGATGCGGTCGGCCGCTGTCTGCAATGCCTTGGCCTGATCGGCCGGCAGTTTTTCCCAGGCTGATTTCAGCGTCTCCCCGGACAATTCCAGTTCGCTGGCATCGGTGATCTGGCAGTGATCGAAGCGGTTGGTGTATTCGATCACGGCTTTATCGCCGTTTTTGCGCACGTCGGCAATGATGGACAGCACGCGTTGATGAATTTCCAGATCGTCGGTTTCATCCCAGGCCAGCAGATTTTTCAATTGCCGGTCAAAATCAGCTGATGAGGCATCCAGTTTGGTAATGTTTAAATCGGACATGGCGTTATCTTTCCGCAAGGGTTTTTTCAAATTGATCGAGTAGTGACTGAATGGCCTGATGCTTCATCTTCATGGCTGCCTTGTTCACGACCAGGCGGGAGCTGATGTTCATGATGAGATCGCGCGGTTCGAGACCGTTGGCTTTCAGGGTGTTGCCGGTATCGACGAGGTCAACGATGCAATCGGCCAGGCCAACCAGGGGCGCCAGTTCCATGGAGCCGTATAATTTGATGATTTCGGCCTGAATGCCGCGGCCGGCAAAATAGCGTTGGGCGGTTTTGACGTATTTGGTCGCCACGCGGATTCTGCCCGAGATGTCCGGCGCATCCTTGGGCGCGGCGGTCATGAGCCGGCAGCAGGCAATCTTCAGGTCCAGCGGCTCGTACAGGCTTTCGGCGCCGTGCTCCAGCAACACATCCTTGCCGGCGATGCCGAGGTCTGCGGCGCCATATTCTACAAATGTAGGTACATCAGTAGCACGGATGATGACCAGTTGAACGTCGTCGCGGCTGGTCTGCAAAATCAGCTTGCGGCATGTTTTCGGGTCGTCGATCGGCGTGATGCCTGCCTCTTCCAGGAAGGGCAGGGCTTCTTCATAAATTCGGCCTTTGGATACGGCGATAGTCAGCATGGCTGATCCTTTATCTTGGGACGCGGCGTATAGTCGCGCCCAGTTGCGAAAGTTTTTCTTCGATGTGATCGTAGCCGCGGTCTATATGGTAGATGCGGTCAACCAGCGTATCGCCTTCGGCCGCAAGGGCGGCGATGACCAGACTCGCGGACGCTCTTAAATCGGTCGCCATAACGGGGGCAGCGGTCAGCTTTTTAACGCCGGTGCAGATGGCGGTATTCGATTCCAGCTTGATGTCGGCGCCCATGCGCTGCATTTCTTGGACATGCATGAACCGGTTCTCAAAGACCGTTTCGGTAATAATGCCGACACCTTCGGCGACCGTATTCATGGCCGTGAACTGGGCCTGCATGTCGGTCGGGAAAGCCGGGTAGGGGGCAGTGCGCACGGAGACGGCTTTGGGCTTGTTGCCGTGCATATCGAGTTGGATCCAGTTTTCGCCGGTTGTAATGTCGGCGCCGGCCTCAACCAATTTTTCCAGAACGGCATCCAGCAGATCAGGCCGGGTATTCTTCAGCCTGACTTTGCCGCCGGTGATGGCGGCGGCGACCAGGTAAGTGCCGGTTTCGATGCGGTCGGGCAGGATGTTGTAGTGCAGATTTTCCACGCCCAGTTTTTCGACGCCTTCAATGACGAGGACATCAGTGCCGATGCCGGAAATTTTGGCGCCCATGGCATTCAGGAAATAAGCCAGATCACTGACTTCCGGTTCCTTGGCGGCATTTTCGATAATCGTGGTGCCTTCGGCCAGTGCGGCGGCCATGAGCAGGTTTTCAGTGCCGGTAACGGTGATCTGTTCAAGCACCAGGCGGCAGCCTTTCAATCGGTCGACCTTGGCATGGATATAGCCGTTTTCGACGGTGATGTCGGCGCCCATCTTGATCAATCCGTTGATGTGAATATCCACAGGGCGCGTGCCGATGGCGCAGCCGCCGGGCAGCGATACATGCGCCTCGCCGTACCGGGCCAGTAAAGGGCCCAGCACCAGGATCGATGCGCGCATGGTTCTGACCAGTTCATACGGCGCTTCAAAACAGGCGATCGAGCTTGCGTCGACTTCAATGTTCATTTTTTCGTCAACGATGAGCTGAACCCCCATGCGGCCCAGTAATTCCATCGTGGTCGTGATGTCGTGCAGGTGCGGTATGTTGCCGACGCTGACGGGCGTTTCCGAAAGCAACGTTGCGGCCAGAATGGGTAAAGCCGCATTCTTGGCGCCGGAGATGCGCAGTTCTCCTGAAAGTCTTTTGCCGCCGGTAATGATTAGTTTATCCATACAGAATGTCTTGGGTTATCTCGATAAATGCTAAAGATCAGTAAACTCTGGCGAATCTGGCTGACTTGTAAAATGGTTCGTCTTGTCAAAGCCGCTCAATCTGGCAAGGTTGAGCAGCTGCTTAGGAATGTTCTTAAAGTGCAACTGGATTTTATGGTCGCGCGTATACTTTATCCATTCGATCATGAGTGCAAGCCCGGCACTATCCGTAGATGTGACCCGGCTGAGATCGATGGTGATGTGTTTTGCCGTCTTCAAGAAGTCAAATGATTTGACTGTTTTCTTATCTATCGTTGAAAAGGTCAAATCGCCGTCGACGATGAAGTTCCCCGCTCCCTGATCAATAATATTCAGCCCGCTCACTTTTTCGTTTCCGCTTTTTCTTCGGCTGATTTAAACAGGAATTGGCCGATTACTTTTTCCAGGATGATGGCGGACTGCGTGATTTCAATCGTGCTGCCTTCTTTCAGATATTCTTCCGAGCCGCCCGGCACCAGGTTGACGTATTGTTCGCCTAGCAGGCCGGCGGTAAAAATGCTGGCGCTGGTATCATCCGGGATGGTGTTGTACTTCGCGTTGATATGCATTTCAACGACGGATTCATAAGTGGTCGGGTCGAAGCTGATGGCTTTGACCTGGCCTATTTTAACGCCGGCTACGGAAACCGGCGACTTAACCTTCAGTCCGCCGGAATTCTCAAAGCGTGCAGCCACAGTGTAGGTGTCTTCCTCAATAAAAGTGCTCAAATTACTGACTTGCAGGGCAAGAAAGAGCAGGCCGACGATGCCTGCGGCGACAAAAAGCCCGACAAGCGTGTCCTGGGTACTGGTGTGCTGCATTTAAATTAATCTCCGAACATGAGTGCGGTCAGGATGAAATCGAGACCTAAAATACTAAAAGCTGAATTGACGACGGTACGTGTAGTGGCGCGGCTGACCCCTTCGGAAGTCGGGATGGTGTCATAACCTTCAAACAGCGCTATCCAGGTGGCGACAAAACCGAAAACGATGCTCTTGATGACGCCGTTGACGATATCATCCTGGAAATCGATGCCGGCCTGCATCTGTGACCAGTAAGAGCCTTCGTCCACGCCCAGCAGGCCGACGCCGACCATGTGTCCGCCCAGGATGCCGATCATGCTGAATAAAGCCGCCAGCAAGGGCATGGATAGCAAGCCGGCCAGAAAGCGCGGCGAAATAATGCGCTTGATCGGGTCGACGGCCATCATTTCCATGCCGGAAAGCTGCTCAGTCGCTTTCATCAGGCCGATTTCCGCCGTTAAAGCGGAACCGGCCCGGCCGGCGAACAACAAGGCTGTCACAACCGGGCCCAATTCCCTGACCAGCGATGCCGCGACCATGAGGCCCAGCGTCTCTTCGGCGCCGAAATCGGACAGGATGTAAAAGCCCTGCAGCCCCAGCACCATGCCGACAAACAGCCCAGAAATGGTGATAATCAGAAAGGACAGGACGCCGACCGCATACATCTGATTAAGGATTAGCCTGGGCCGCGGCAAAATGCTGCCGATGCCGCCAAGCGTATGCAGCAGGAAGAATGTGCCGCGTCCCAGCTTGGTAAAACCGGTGCGTGTCGTTCTGCCTAAAAATTGTAGAAATTGAGTCATGTTTATAGCTGCCCGTAACGCTTTGATACCCGGCCAGAACGTTTTTTGGATGACAGCAGGTCGTCAACATAGTCTGTTGCAGGGTAATGAAAATGCACCGGGCCGTCTGCCGCTCCGGTCATGAATTGTTGAACCCATTCAGATTCCGACTGTTGAATTTCTTTCGGCGTGCCCTGGCCGACGACTTTGCCTTCCGATAATACGTAAATATAATCGGAGATCGCCGCCGTTTCATGGACATCGTGCGAGACGATAATGCTGGTCAGGCCCAAGGTGTTATTCAACGATTTGATAAGGTGCACCAGTGCGCCCATGGAGATCGGGTCCTGACCTGTAAACGGTTCATCATACATGATCATCATCGGGTCCAGTGCGATTGCGCGGGCCAGGGCGATGCGCCTGGCCATGCCGCCGGACAACTCATTAGGCATCAGATCGCGTGCGCCTCTCAGTCCTACGGCCTGGAGTTTCATCAACACCAGCGTGCGGATCATGGATTCGGGCAGATGGGTGTGCTCGCGCAACGGAAAAGCCACATTATCGTATACGTTCATATCCGTTAATAAGGCGCCGCTTTGAAAAAGCATGCCCATGCGTTTGCGCAAATTGTACAATTCCGACCGACGCAAGCGGTGGACATTCTGCCCGTCTACCGTCACAGAGCCCTGGTCGGGAAACAATTGGCCGCCGATCAGTTTCAACAGCGTGGTTTTGCCCGTGCCGCTGGGGCCCATGATGGCGGTAATCTTGCCGCGTTCGAATTCCAGCGAAATATCGTCAAATATTTTCTTATTGCCCCGGGAAAATGACAAATTGTGAACAGAAACTAAGCTGTTTTGAGAGGAAACGCTGTTATCCATGCGTGGTCAGGATATATTTCAGAATCTAAACCCGCTATTTTCTATGACTAATCCCTGTCAAGTCAATATACGGTTGTTTGAGAAAGAAAAAGTAGCACTTCTCTGCATCGGTTCAGCACATGGGATGGGAAGCGTGAGCTTCGGAGATACTATAAGGGTGAGCCGCTAAAGAGAGGTCAGAGGGTAAGAAATCTTTTGCCTGATTTAGCCTGAATATTTCACAATGAAGGACGCGAAGGCTTTGAAATTCAAATGCTTGCCAATGTTCCCGGATAAATTCATGAAGTTGCCGTAAGATGGCATGCCTTGATTTTCCTAGTGCTTTATATTGATGTTCCAGGCGCCCTCTGCCTCCCGTGTAAACCATGCGGTTGGGGGGAATGCAGAGATTGCATAACGCCATGGATGGCGTGTAGTAGAGTACCAGCAGTAGGCGCTTTAGGCAACGCAGGAGCAGTTGCCGACGACTGCAGGGGCAGATATTTGCTCCTGCAATATCTGTGTTCACCACATCCGTGTGGCTTATGCAGGAGATAGAGCAACGCAGGAGCAGTTGCCGAAGGCTGGTCGGTCATGAAAAGAACCCCGCGGCAAGCTGGGGATTAAATGGAAAATAGTTGTGCAGGTAAGAGGCTTGCAGGCGTCCGGAACGAAAAAAACCTTCGCCGTGGCCGAAGCTGCGTTGCGGTACGGACAGGGTCAACGGCTCCATAGTCGTTTCCAGTTGTGAATGATGAAAGCTGTGGCCGCGGATCTCGCCTTGCTCCAGTTGCAAGCTGTGCATGCCGAGATTGACCAGCCGGCTCTGCATCCGGGCGCTGCCGGGCAGCAGGCCGGCCATTTCTGCGCGGTTGCCGTCTCGATCTGCCAGACTATTCAATAAATACAAAAAACCGCCGCATTCGGCATAGATTGGTTTGCTGGCCCGATGATGGGCCTGCAGGGCCTGTTTCATCGCCAGATTATTGGCCAGGGTCTGCAAATGTAGTTCCGGATAGCCGCCGGGCAAATACAGGCTGTCGGCGTCCGGCAGGCCGCTGTCGGCCAATGGCGAGAAAAACCGCAGTTCCGCACCCATGGCCTGAAGACAATCGAGATTGGCCTGATAAATGAACGAAAACGCCGCATCGCGGGCGACGGCGATGCGCTTGCCTGCCAGCAGGCGCGGCAGCGGCATGGCTTCGACAGGCTCAAAAGCCACGCTGTTTGGTAAACGGCAGGGCGCGAGACTGCTCAGCAATTCGGCGGCGCGCGCCAGTCGCAGGTCGAGATCGCCGATTTCATCGGCCTGCAGCAAACCGAGATGCCTCGACGGCAAGCCGACCGTTTCGTCTTTTGCCATTGTCGCCAGCAACGGCATCGCATCCGGCAGTGCTTCTTTCAGCAGCCTGGCGTGGCCTGGACTGCCGACCTTGTTGGCGATTACGCCGGCAAACGGCAGTTGCGGCCGATAATTGGCCAGGCCGTACGCGACGGCGGAAAAGGTTTGCGCCATGCCTTGGGCATCTATCACTGCCGCGACAGGCACAGACAAGGCCTGCGCCAGATCGGCGCTGCTGGTGTCGCCATCGTACAAGCCCATCACGCCTTCAATCAGGATGAGGTCGGCGTCGTCGGCGGCGCGATGCAGCAGTTCGCGGCAATGCGCTTCACCCATCATCCACAAATCGAGCTGATACACCGGTTGTCCCGAGGCATGGGCCAGGATTTGCGGATCGATGAAATCGGGGCCGGTCTTGAATACCCGAACTTTGCGGTTTTGTTGGCGGTGATAGTAAGCCAGCGCGGCGGTAATGGTGGTTTTTCCCTGGCCGGAAGCAGGCGCGCTGATTAGCATAGCGGGGCAATGTTGAGGTAAGGATGAAGATGCCATGAATTAAAGTCTGAATTTGGGTAAGAGCGCAGCCTGATAACAAGCCCGCCAGAACAGGGCCTTATTGAAGCAAATCTTCATAGTGTTCACTGGAGGCTTGGCAGTCATCGCCTGGGCGATATCGGATTGCGGACACTGACTATGTGCGAAGCTAATAGCATAATGGCGATGCTGATTTATGGCCAATGGTTTTTGCCGAAAAACAAGCTCAAGAACTGCCGGAGATTTTTATTGATGATACAGATAATTGCCGACTTCCTGCAGGAAATCGGCGTCTAAGACTAGAGTCGGGCCAGTGCAAGGGCGTCAAAGGTTATAGGAAATTTTGAAGGAGGAATTACTGTTGTCGGGAAAATACGTTTGCATGATTGCCGATCCCGCATTTGGCTAATTGAAATAAATAGTACAGAAGATAACCCCAAAGCCGGTATGTGATAAATTTCTTCACAGTGTCGCTGTTACTGCTCCAGTCTTATCTCCGCATTTATGTTGGCAAGCCCTTGCCGCTGCAGAATTGCCCAAATTTCTAGCCGAATTTCAATTTCGCCCGCTGTTTGCAGTAATCTTTAAAACAGAATCTATTCGGCAATGGGTGAATCTTGTCTCTCCAATGATCAATGTGTTGGGCAAATAGGCGGATGTATTAATTTAAGGATGTGTATTTGTTTTTATAGCGCTGCATCGATAAATCTCGACATGCATGGAGTCATGGTAGAGGGCTTATCATGCATAGTACATGAATGAGATAAACATGGCATAATACGCAATTTTTGAGCTGCAACTCCATGGTCATCAACTTTATTGCTCTGCTAGCAGGATTGGCTGTTTTAGTCTATTCAGCGGATAAATTCGTTACGGGAACGGCCTCCATTGCCAGAAATCTCGGCGTTTCTCCATTGCTCATCGGTTTGACGATAGTCAGCGTGGGCACATCTGCGCCGGAAATCCTGGTATCAACCATTGCTTCATGGCAGGGAAATGCCGGTCTGGCCATAGGCAACGCATTGGGTTCCAATATAGCCAATATCGGTTTGATCCTGGGCTCTACGGCGCTGGTGGCACCTTTGGCGTTTCATTCCGGCATTTTAAAAAGAGAATTGCCGGTATTGATGGCTCTCAGTATCGGCGCTTACCTGCTGTCCCTGGATGGCTGGGATTTTTTCGACGGCGCTTTGATGCTGGTAGGGTTGGTCACCTTTACAGGATGGTTGATCCGTACAGCATCTAATGAAAAACAACGCGATCCTTTGGGGGAGGAGATGGAAGCCGAACTGTCCGAGAATTTGCCTAATAAGGAAGCATGGCTGTATTTCGGGTTTGGATTGGTTGGGTTATTGCTGAGCTCTCGCGTATTGGTGATGTCAGCGGTCAATATCGCTCAGTTTTTTGGCGTCAGTGATGTAGTGATTGGTCTGACGATCGTTGCTGTAGGCACGAGCCTGCCAGAACTGGCCGCATCAATCGGCAGTGTTTTGAAAGGTGAGGATGATTTGGCGGTCGGAAACGTCGTTGGTTCGAATATCTATAATCTACTGGCTGTTTATTCAGTGCCGGGCGTGCTGGCGCCGGGGCCGGTTGCCGAGAGTGTGCTGACACGCGATTTTCCGGTCATGCTGGCTTTTACCGGCGCATTGTTTATTTTGGGTTATGGCATTTCAAAAGCCGGGCATATCAGTCGCATGGAAGGGTTCGGCTTAGTGTCGGTTTATACTGTCTATGGATGGTTTCTTTATCAAAGCGCGGTTGCCGTTTGATATTGCCGGCAGAACATGAAGATACATGATCAAAAGCTCCGTGAACTGGCGCTGGCTGTTATCCAGGTGGAAAATCGCGCGATTGCCGCATTGGCCGAGCAGATCAATGATGATTTTGTTGCCGCCTGCAAGTTGATGTTCAATTGTACCGGCCGCGTTGTCGTTACGGGTATGGGCAAGTCAGGGCATATCGCCGGCAAGATTGCCGCGACGCTGGCGAGTACGGGAACGCCGGCTTTTTTTGTGCATCCGGGCGAAGCCAGTCATGGTGATCTGGGTATGATTACGCGTCAGGACGTGGTGCTGGCGCTGTCAAATTCCGGCGAAACCGGCGAAGTTTTGACTATCCTGCCGATTATCAAGCGTCTGGGCGTGCCTTTAATCGCGATGACCGGAAACCCCGCTTCCACGATGGCTAAATTTGCAACGGTCCACATTCATGTCGGTGTTGAGCAGGAAGCCTGTCCGTTGGGACTGGCGCCGACTTCCAGTACAACCGCGGCGCTGGTAATGGGCGATGCCTTGGCTGTTTCATTGCTCGAAGCACGCGGATTTACGCGCGATGATTTTGCCTTGTCGCATCCCGGCGGCAGTTTGGGAAAGCGGCTATTATTGATGGTGAGCGATATCATGCATGCCGGCAGTAAAGTGCCGTCCGTTCCGGAGACGGCATTGATCAGCGAGGCGCTGCTGGAAATGACCGAAAAAAAGCTGGGCATGACTGCGGTCGTCGATGCCGATAACCGGGTGGTGGGGATTTTTACCGACGGCGACTTGCGGCGCATGCTGGGGCGGAATCTGGACATTCATCGTACCGCCATTACCGAAGTCATGACGCCGCATTGCACCGTTATTGCGGCCGATATGCTCGCCGCCGAAGCCATGCGCATCATGGAGCAGAAAAAAATCAACGCGCTGATAGTCGTCGACGGGCATCGATGCGCGATAGGGGCTTTAAATATGCATGACTTGATTCATGCGGGAATAGTGTAATGACAGAAACAGGACAAATGCAGGCCGTGCTGGAAAAGGCCAAAAAGCTGAAACTCCTGATTCTGGATGTGGATGGCGTTTTAACTGACGGCAAGCTTTTTTTTGACAATGAAGGCAATGAATACAAGGCCTTTCATGCGCGCGACGGGCACGGCATCAAGCTGTTGCGGCAGACCGGCGTGGAAGTCGCCGTTATTTCAGGGCGCAAATCGAACTCGGTAGCGCTGCGCATGAAGAATCTGGGCATCGAATATGTCTACCAAGGCCATGAAAACAAAATTGCCGCGTTTGATGAAATCATCGACAAGTTGCGGATTACGCCGGACCAGGCGGCCCATGTCGGCGATGACTTGCTGGACCTGCCGATCATGACCCGAGTCGGTCTTGCCATTGCGGTTGATGATGCGAATTTTGCCGTCAAACAGCACGCCGACTGGTGCACGACTTTGCCCGGCGGACACGGCGCGGTCAGGGAAGTCTGCGATTTGATCATGCAGGCCCAGGGACGCTTTGAAGACGTTGTGAATGCTTATCTGAAATGATCAATCTAAGCGGCAAATATATTTACCTGTACACTATCATTATTGCAGTAATGAGCTGGTGGCTGGTTAAATTGACCGGACTGGATGAGCTGCGGGCTCCGGCTCCGCCTCACAGTCCTGATTATTTCAGTACAGGCTATACGAAGTGGGAAATGAATGAAGCAGGCAAATTAAAAAATAAATTGCTTGCCGATAAAATGACGCACTACAGCGATGACGGCACAACGCATCTGGAAAAGCCCGTGATGTCTTTCCACAAGGAGAAAACGCCGCCTTGGGTCGTTAAATCTGAAACCGGCATTTTATCCGCCGATGGCAAGGATTTGCTGCTGACGGGAAAGGTCCACGTTGAGAGAGCCAAGGGCGAAGGCGTCAACCAGCTTATCATCAACACTTCCAATGTCAGAGTTAAGCCGGAAACCAGTTATGCGGAAACAGATGAATGGGCGGAACTGATCAGTCCTCCCAATGTGACTACGGGTACCGGCATGAAACTCGTTTTTTCCAACCCGATTAATATTAAATTGCTCGCTAATGTGCGAGGAAAGTATGAAACGAAATAAAAAATCGGCAATTTTTTGCTGCTTTGCCTTATTCTTAGGTTTATATGGCTCTGCCTCCATGGCGCTGGAAAGTGACTCCGAACAGCCTATCACGATAGATTCCAACACGGCGACTTATGACGACAGCAAAGCCATAAGTACTTATACCGGCAACGTGGTTTCCATTCAGGGCAGTATTAAAGTCAATTCCGATAAGTTGGTGGTTTATTTTGTCGACGGCGACGCCGAAAAACTGGTGTTTACAGGCAACAAGGCAAAATTCAGGCAAAAGCCCAACGAGGGTGAGGAAGATATCACCGGTGAAGCCATGATCGGCGAGTATTATCCTAAAAAGAACCTGCTGATCCTGATCGATGATGCGACAGTCTGGCAGGGCAATGCCACTTATTCCAGCAAATTAATCGAATACGACAGTAAAAATTCGGTCGTCAGAGCCGGCGAAAAGTCTTCCGACTCAAAGCGCGTGCGCGTCATACTGAAACCGAAACCCAAAGAAGCTAAGTAACAATGGCTAAATTAGCAGCAAAACAGCTGATTAAAAATTACAACAAGCGCAATGTAGTCAACGGTGTGTCATTGCATGTCAATACCGGCGAAGTCGTCGGCTTGCTGGGACCTAACGGGGCCGGTAAAACGACCAGTTTTTATATGATGGTGGGTTTGATTAAGGCCGATGAAGGCCAGATTATGCTGGACTCGCACGATTTGACCCATCATCCTATGCATTTAAGGGCGCAATTGGGCATCGGTTATTTGCCGCAGGAGCCTTCGGTGTTCCGCAAGCTGAGTGTGGCGGATAATTTGCGCGCCGTACTGCAGATTCGTTCCGATTTAACCAAGGGGCAGGCTGAACTGGTAATAGAAGAGTTGCTGCAGGAGTTTCATATCCTGCATCTGCGCGACCAGATTGCCGTGGGGTTGTCCGGCGGAGAGCGCCGGCGCGTTGAAATTGCCAGGGCATTGGCCACCAATCCGCAATTCATCTTGCTTGATGAACCTTTCGCCGGTGTTGATCCGATTTCGGTAGAGGATATCAGAAAGATCATTGAGCATTTAAAATATCGGGGCATCGGTGTATTGATTACCGAGCATAATGTCAGAGAAACATTAAGTATTTGTGATCGAGCGTATATACTTGCCGATGGCAGGGTGATCGCAGAAGGCGGAGCAGCAGCCATCGTTGCCAATCAGGAAGTACGAAAAGTTTATTTAGGCGATAACTTTAGTCTTTAAGTTAAAATAGTTAGAAAAGATCTTATTCCGATGAAACAATCCTTACATCTTCGGCTGGGCCAGCAACTGACTATGACGCCGCAATTGCAGCAGGCGATCAGATTGCTGCAATTGTCGACTCTGGATCTGCAGCAGGAAATACAACAGGCGCTGGAATCCAATATAATGCTGGAGATCAATGAAGAAGAAAGCGTGTCGCCGGAGGCTGAGCCGGCATCCGAAAAGAAAATTGACAATTCCGACCTGCAGACCAGCGAAGGCTCGCAAACCGATATTCCGGAGGAATTGCCGCTGGAATATTCCTGGGAGGACGTTTATGACAGCGTGATGGCTGCGGGGGCCGGTTCTTCCGATGATGCCGGCGAATTTGAACCGCAGCGCAGCAAGTCTTCAACACTATTGGATCATTTATTATGGCAATTGGAGTTGACCCGTTTTTCCGAGCGCGATCACGCCATCGCCATGGCTATTATCGATGCGGTGGATGAGGACGGCTATCTGAGAGCCGGTCCGGATGACATCTTTCAGGGCCTGCAGGTGCAGTTGGAAGATCTTGATTTTGACGAAGTTAAGGCGGTATTGCACCGCGTGCAGAATTTTGATCCGGCAGGCGTCGCGGCAGTTGATTTAAGCGATTGCCTGAGAATACAACTGCAGCAGTTGCCGGACTCTACGCCTTTCAAGGAAGAGGCGCTGGTTCTCGTTTCGCGGCATCTGGATTTGTTGGCTTCGCACGACCAGTCAAAGCTGATGCGCCGATTAGGCGTCACAGAGCGCCAGCTGGAGGCGATCATCGCGTTGATCAGGACGCTGGATCCCAAGCCCGGCGCGCGCGTACAGGAGGCCGAGTCCGAATATGTGATCCCTGACGTCTATGTGACCAAACAGAACGGTACATGGCAAGTGCATCTTAATCCGGACATTGCGCCCAAGCTGCGCATAAATCCCTTTTATTCGTCGCTGATCAAAAGATCTGACAACAGCAAAGACAATGCAGCCATGAAGGATCACTTGCAGGAGGCCAGATGGTTTATCAAGAGCCTGCACAGCCGTAATGATACTTTGCTGCGTGTGGCGCGCTGTATCGTGGAAAAGCAGCCGGCGTTTCTTGAGCATGGCCCTATAGCGATGAAGCCCATGGTGCTCAGAGATATTGCCGAGGAACTGGAATTGCACGAGTCAACCATATCCCGCGTGACGACGCAGAAATACATGCATACGCCGAACGGCATCGTCGAATTCAAATACTTCTTTTCCAGTCATGTGTCGACGGAAAGCGGCGGAGAATGTTCAGCTACGGCTATCAGGGCATTTATTAAAGAATTAATCGGAAGTGAAAATCCGGCAAGACCGTTAAGCGATAGTAAAATAGCGGACTTATTAAAAGAAAAAGGCATCAATGTCGCGAGAAGGACCGTTGCGAAGTATCGTGAAGCGATGTTGATTTCGCCGTCCAGTCAGAGAAAGCGCATTTTATAGCGCTGGCTGATAACAATAAAAACCAATCTTTCACCCTTAGGAGTTTATTCCATGCAAGTTAATATAACAGGCCATCATCTTGAAATAACCGATGCGTTGAAAGCGCACGTAGAAAATAAATTTGAAACGCTGGCGCGTCATTTTGACCATGTGACTGATGTCCATGTTATTTTGAGTGTTGAAAAATTAGTCCAGAAAGCCGAAGCCACCTTGCAGCTGAGCGGTGCAAAATTGTTTGCTGAAGATGAGCAGGAAGACATGTACTCAGCCATCGATAGTATGGTTGATAAATTGGATCGCCAGATTATCAAGCATAAAGAAAAAATCGGAAGCCATAGATAAGGTGTAAGCTGCAAGGTTAAAATAAGCTTTTAACCTTGCAGCTAATTATTATGAAACTGTTAATCGTCAGCGGCCTCTCCGGTTCCGGTAAAAGTATCGCGCTAGAAACGCTAGAGGATTGTGGTTATTTCTGTATCGATAATCTTCCGGTCACATTGCTGGAAGACTTTATCAACCACGTCATGCTGGCCGATAAAAAAACTTATAAAAAAACCGCGATCGGCATTGATGCCAGAAACCAGAGCGAAAGCCTGCTCAGTTTCTCGGATTGCCTGAACCTGATTCGCAGCAAAGGGATAGATTGCGAAATCATATTCATGCAGGCTGAAGAATCGACATTATTGAAGCGTTACAGTGAAACCCGCCGACGCCATCCGCTGACGGACTTTAATATACCGTTAAAAGAAGCGCTGAAAATCGAAAGGGAAATGCTGACCCCGATTGCCCGGCATGCCAATGTCGTCATCGATACCAGTCGAACGCATTACCATCAGTTGCGGGAGCTGATCAAAGAGCAGATCGGCGAAAGGAATGCCCAGCATATTGCCTTACAGTTTCAGTCGTTTGGTTTTAAGCATGGCGTGCCGCTGGATGCCGATTTTGTATTTGATGCCCGTTCTCTGCCAAACCCTCACTGGATCCCGGAATTGCGCGGTTTGACCGGAAAGGATAAGCCGGTAGCGGATTTTCTTAAAGGCGAGTCCTTAGTCGCTGAGTTTTTTCAAGATATTACCGATTTTCTTCAACGCTGGATACCTCGGTTTGAAGCAGAAGGCCGGAGTTACTTAACCGTTGCAATCGGATGCACAGGCGGGCAGCACCGATCGGTTTATCTGGTTGATTCATTAGCCCAGCATTTTAAGAATTGTTCTCTGAACGTAATTGTTCGCCATAGAGAATTGCATTAGTCTTTTTCTGCATTGATCAACTGGAACTGATACAGCATGGGTCTGTTGTGCCGGTTTTTACGGATATTTCTTCTATGTCAGCTACTGCAAAACAGGACAATAACGAGCTTCTCCTCAAACGCATGACAGAACTGCTGGGTTCAGGCTCAGAGAATGAAGTCAGGCAGTTTATTCAAGAATTATATCCCGCGGAAATAGCGCTTTTAATCGAATCGCTGGCGCCTGAAGACCGAAAAAAAATCTGGAAACTGATTCCGCTGAATACTGTTGGAGAGATTCTGGTCGATCTGCATGTCGAGGTGGCGAACGGGCTCATAGAAATTACTGACTGGCAAGATCTGACTACTGCAGTGGAAAGTCTGGAGTCGGATGATCTGATCGATCTGCTGCATACGCTTCCCGAGCCGCTGCTTTCCAAAGTGACGGAATCGATCGGCATACAGGAAAAGCGTCGCCTGGAATCGGCTTTATCGTACGATGATAATACCGCGGGCGGTTTAATGAGCCTTGATGTATTGACCGTGCGCGCCGACGTGTCGCTGGATGTTGTGCTGCGCTATTTAAGAAAGCGCGGGTCCATGCCCAGAGCGACGGACAACTTGGTCGTTGTTGACCGAAACGATCATTTTCAGGGCGTTTTGCCTTTAGCCGTATTGCTGACCAAAAATCCTCATGCCATGGTGTCGGAAGTGATGGATTTCAGTATGAGCGGCATCCCTTATCAGATGCCGGCCGGGGAAGTCGCTTTATTATTTGAGCAGCGCGATATGATTTCCGCGCCTGTTGTCGCGGAAGACGGTAAGGTGCTGGGAAGAATCACGGTCGACGACATCGTCGATGTTATTCGCGAGGAAGCGGATCATTCACTGATGAGCATGGCGGGCCTGGATGAAGAACAGGACATATTTTCTCCTGTGATGACGAGCGCCAAGCGGCGTGCAATCTGGTTGGGCATTAACCTGCTGACGGCTTTTCTGGCATCCTGGGTTATCGGTTTGTTTGAGGCAACTTTAGACCGGATTGTCGCGTTGGCGGTATTGATGCCTATTGTCGCCAGTATGGGCGGTGTTGCCGGAAGTCAGACGCTGACCCTGGTGATACGCGGATTGGCGTTGCGGCAGATCAGCAGCATCAATGCCATAAGGCTGTTTCGAAAGGAAATCGCTGTCGGTGTTGTGAACGGCGCTTTATGGGCAGTTATCGTTGCCTGCATTGCAGGGATTTGGTTTCAAAGCAGCAGTATCGGATTATTGCTGGGCAGCGCCATGCTGATCAATCTGGTTTGCGCCGCATTGGCCGGTGCGAGCATTCCGCTGGCACTGCAAAAGATAGGCGTAGATCCTGCCTTGGCAGGTGGTGTGCTATTGACTACGGTTACCGATGTGATCGGCTTTATGGCTTTCCTGGGTCTGGCAACCCTGTTTCTGGTGTAGGGCAACTGCAAGGCTAAAGTGCTGGGGTTTTTAACTTTAGCCCTTGATCTATGCTTTATTTCAATGATAGGGTTTCAGCGCGGCCTTTCATTTCAATGGATAGCTTGTCTTCTTTAGCCAGCCAGCCAATTGCGCGTTGAATATCATTTTTGCTGATCCCTGTTTCAGAAGTCACTTTAGATACGCTGGCGGGACCATTCTCATCCAGATAACGCCAGATTTTACCCGCAGCCTCGCCGATTGTATAAGACATATTGATCACCTTGATGTATAGGGTTGGTTAAAAAATTAAGACTTCTTATTAGTGTGATGATCAGGCAATACGATATTTAATTCGAGTATTTCCTGATCATCATCCTGTTCAAAATTAACTGAAATGGCATCCTGCCCTACGTTAATGTATTTTCTTACAACTTCCAGCAGCTCTTTCTGCAACTGAGGAAGGTAGGAGGGCTGGTTTCTGGAGGATCGCTCATGAGCCACCAGAATTTGCAGCCTTTCTTTCGCCACCGATGCCGAGCTGGCCTTATTGCTTCTAAAATAGTCGAGTAAACTCATTATTTACCCCCGAAAAGCTTCCCGAAAAGACCTTTTTTCTCATCAATAAAACGATGGGGTTTCTCCTCGCCTAAATAGCGGGCAACGATATCGGCATAGGCCTGGCCGGCATCGCTTTTTTCATCCAGAATAACAGGAACGCCTGAGTTTGACGCATTCAATACCGATTTCGACTCCGGAATTACACCCAGTAAATGCAGGGATAAAATTTCCTGCACGTCTTTCACGCTGAGCATTTCCCCTAGTTTTACGCGATCCGGCGAGTAGCGGGACAACAGCAGGTATTCTTTAATCGGCTCCTCGTTTCGCTCGGCCCGGCGCGATTTGCTCGCCAAAAGCCCTAGCATGCGATCTGAGTCTCTAACCGAGGAAACCTCCGGGTTGGTCACGATGAAGGCATCGTCGGCGAAGTACATGGCCAAGTGAGCGCCTTTCTCGATGCCGGCCGGGGAATCGCAGACAATATACTGAAAATCTTTGGATAATTCTTCCAATACCTTGCCTACGCCTTCGATGCTTAACGCATCTTTGTCGCGCGTCTGGGAAGCGGGCAGAATGTAAAGCTGGTCGCAATGTTTATCGCGAATCAATGCCTGGTTCAGGTTGGCTTCGCCATTCATGACATTGATAAAGTCATAAACGACACGGCGTTCACAGCCCATGATCAAATCCAGGTTGCGTAAGCCTACGTCGAAATCAATGACGGCTGTTTTAAAGCCTTTTTTTGCAAGCCCCATGGAGATGGCCGCACTCGTTGTTGTTTTGCCAACACCCCCTTTTCCGGATGTTACGACGATGATTCTTGCCAAGGGTTGTTCCTCCAAGTTAGCGGTATTAATTAAAGATCTTTAATGATCAAATTTTCGTTTTGCAAATAGATCTGAACGGGCTTGTTGCTGACGGATTCGTTCAGGTCTTCACTGATTTTGTAGGTGCCGGCAATCGAAATAAGCTCAGCCTGCAAATCGGAACAGAAAATGCGCGCTTCCGGATTGCCCTGCACACCGGCCAGTGCTCGGCCTCTTAATGTTCCATAAACATGAATATTGCCTTCGGCCATGATTTCGGCGCCCGCACTGACCTGAGCCAGAATGATCAAGTCTCCCTCGGCATAGAGGCGCTGGCCGGAACGGATGGGATGCGTAATAAGCGTGCTCATTACAGGCTCTGCTTTTGGGGCGGGTTCCGGAGCGGTTTTTTTCTGTTTCACAGCTTCTACAGGCGCGGAGGCGCTGCTGCTATGAATTGAATGGACCGGAATGCCCTGCGCTATGGCCTGCTGGTTCTGCTGCGGGTTGCCGCCGCGTATACCAATCGGCAGTAAATTAAGTTTGCGGATGATTTTCGTCAGTACGTCAATATCAATCTCGCGCTCCTGCCTATTCAGTTCCTGCAGGTCAAACACCAGCGGTGAGTTTTTGAAAAACTCAGGCGCCAGACGAACTTTTTCCTGGAGTTGCTGTTCGATCACTGCCGTATCGTTATCGAATAAAACCAAGACAGGTACAGAAAATGTACTGCTCTTAAATTCCAGGGCGGGCGGGAGATGAGGCGTTTGTTGAGGGTCTGTCGACATCCGTTAAATCTGGTTAGTCACTAGTTGGGAGATTCTAACACTGCTGTTGGAAAAAATCATTTTTCTAACGCGACAATTTTGTACAGGAAACAGCGGGACATTTCCGGGCAGACAGAGGCAATAAGTTTTTCTATCCACCCAATTGGCGATACCGTTTGCGCCTATGTTTAAGCAATATAGCCGAAATAATGGCAACTGTAATTGGCAGATAACGATGGGCCGCAGACTCGATTCTGGCCGATATCTGGTTCAGTCCGCGCCTCCTTCAAGATGGCACATCATAGTATTTTATCTCAATGCCTAAGGGCAGTAGTGCTTTAATTTGAATCGAAAGGATAATTTTAAGTTAGTCTTTAAATAAAAGCTTTTGATTTATAAGGTTTTTATAAATGCCACAATGCGGCGCTGGCTTGCAAAACAGGTCATTTTCCTTTAACTTAGCGCCTTTATCCGTAAAGGCTAGGGGTGCTTCGAGATACGTCTTGAGGCTGAGAGAAACCCTTTGAACCTGACCCCGGTTAATACCGGCGTAGGAAAGCCCACACTTCCCTGCGTCTTGTTTTATTGAATTTCGGAGATAAGCATGAGCGCTGTCCTTAAAGATCTTACGTCTGCTACCAGCAGTGTCAAAATTGATTCCTATCCGGCATCGGAAAAAATCTATGTTCAAGGCAGCCGGCCTGACATACGCGTTCCGATGCGCAAGATTACCCTGTCCGATACGCCGGCCCAGTTTGGCGCGGAAAAAAACCCGCCGCTGTATGTCTATGATACCTCAGGCGTTTACACCGATCCGGCGGTTGAAGTCGATTTAAAAAAAGGCCTGAGCGCCATCCGTGCGGCCTGGATTGCCGAGCGTAACGATACCGAAGAGCTGTCTGGCCCAAGCTCGGAATTCGGTCGTCAGCGCCTGGAAGATCCGGCGACCGCCGATCTGCGCTTTGAGCATATCCGCAAGCCGCGCCGCGCCAAGGCCGGAGCCAATGTCACGCAAATGCATTATGCCAGACAGGGCATTATTACGCCGGAAATGGAATTCATTGCGATCCGCGAAAACCAGAAAATGGAAGAAATGCGCGAGTTATGGAAAGACCAGCATCCGGGCGATTCTTTCGGCGCGTCGATTCCATCGGTCATTACCCCCGAGTTTGTGCGCTCCGAAGTCGCGCGCGGCCGGGCCATTATTCCGGCCAATATCAATCACCCCGAGCTGGAGCCAATGATTATCGGCCGCAACTTCCTCGTGAAAATCAACGGCAATCTCGGCAATTCGGCAGTTACGTCGTCCATTGAGGAAGAAGTCGAAAAAATGCTTTGGGGCATCCGCTGGGGCGGCGATACGATCATGGATTTGTCGACCGGCAAGAACATTCATGAAACGCGCGAATGGATTTTGCGCAACTCGCCTGTACCTATCGGCACGGTGCCTATCTATCAAGCACTGGAAAAAGTCAACGGCAAGGCCGAAGAGCTGACTTGGGAAATCTTCCGCGACACGTTGATCGAACAAGCCGAACAGGGCGTCGACTACTTCACGATTCATGCCGGCGTACGCCTGCATCATGTGCCTCTGACCGCCAAGAGAATGACCGGCATCGTGTCGCGTGGCGGCTCCATTATGGCGAAATGGTGTCTGGCACATCACACGGAAAGTTTCCTGTACACGCATTTCGAAGAGATCTGCGAAATCATGAAAGCCTATGACGTGTCTTTCTCATTAGGGGACGGGTTGCGGCCGGGTTCAATTTACGACGCCAACGATGCCGCGCAGTTCGGCGAACTGGAAACCCTGGGCGAACTGACGAAAATCGCCTGGAAACATGACGTGCAAACCATGATCGAAGGTCCGGGACATGTGCCTCTGCACATGATTAAGGTCAACATGGACAAGCAGCTCGAAGAATGCGGCGAAGCGCCTTTTTATACCTTGGGACCTTTGACGACCGATATCGCGCCCGGTTACGACCATATCACTTCGGCGATCGGCGCCGCCAATATCGGCTGGTACGGCTGCGCGATGCTCTGCTATGTGACCCAGAAAGAGCATTTGGGCCTGCCTAATAAGCAAGACGTACGCGAAGGCATCGTGACTTACAAAATTGCCGCGCATGCCGCCGATCTTGCCAAAGGCCATCCCGGCGCGCAGGCGCGCGACAATGCCATGTCCAAAGCACGTTTTGAATTCCGCTGGGAAGACCAGTTCAACATCGGCCTGGATCCGGAACGGGCGCGCGAGTTCCATGACGAAACCCTGCCCAAGGAATCGGCCAAAATCGCGCATTTCTGCTCCATGTGCGGTCCGCATTTCTGCTCAATGAAAATCAGCCAGGATGTACGCGATTACGCGGCTGAAAAAGGCATCGCCGAAGAAGAAGCCCTGGAAAAAGGCATGGATGAGAAATCCAAGCAGTTTGTTGAGGAAGGCGCAGCCATCTATCATAAAATTTAGAGGCGCTAAAGTAGCGCAGATCCCATATTTATTATGAAATCTGCGCTACACTTATTGCAGTAATCTGTAATAAAAGCTAAAGGAGTGACTATGGGGGTTCTTGAACAATTAAGGGATCAGGTAAATCGAAAGCAAGATGATGCGCTGGATCAACAAACTATTGAGCAAGAATTGGCTGCGCGCTATAAGAAATCGATCCTGCCCAAAATGCAAAGCATTTTTGTGTTCATGAAAGAAATGGTGGAGCATTTAACTTATCTTGAACAGGCCGTTTTCATTGATGATTATAGTTCCAGATACCCCCAGTTCGGCCGACTGATCCAGACCGGATACAGAATAAACACCGACGGCATTATGGGATATGCCGATCCCGATAAACTTATGCAGGTCAATGTCAATTTCTTCTGTCAGAACGAAGGTACATTTACTTATCATCTGCAAGGAAGAAGTCTGATTGAGCAGGAGGTTGCCTTTTTAAGCGCGCACAAGGTGCCTTTTGAATGGAAGTATTTCCAGGGCGTCGGTACGGTACAAAATGCCAGTTTTACGGTGATGCGGAAAGTTCCGGTAAGATTTAAGTTTGAAGTGGATTATGCCGCCTCAAATATAAAAATACTCATCAATAATCACGAGAATTTTGGCGTCTATAAAAAAAGCTTTGCCCCTGAAGAAGTCGATGATGATCTGTTGGATGAAGTTGCCCGGTTCATGCTCAGGATAGACAGCGATTTCATTCGGCTTGAGATTACCAGTGAACATAAAAAAATAATTCGCAGCAAACTGGAAGAAACGCAAAGAGAATATGAAAAATGGCTGAACCTGGTCCGCCGTGATGAATTATTTGCTCAGCAAAAGCCTGACAATGGCAAAGCCGGGAAACTGTTTAAGGCATTAGCCGGCTTAAGAAAAAACAAGTCGTAGCCAATTCCTATCGCTATTCATGTGAGTTCCTAGGCGGTCCGCCCCATGCTCTGAGTATGATCAATAGCCAGTAGTCTGCTGTGCGGCGAACCGAATTCCCTCCAAGTCCCACTAAGGATGAGAGGGCTGTAAAAAATCAAAAAACCTATCATGACCGCCGGCAGGGCCATCAGCGAGATTTTTATGAAGGCTTGGCTATCTCATAAACCTTTGGGCCAAGCTGGAAAATAAGACTGGCCGCGGCAGAGAATGTATCCGGGAGAAGATTTATGGCAGAGGGTTTATTGGCGTTGCCAGTGCCCCGATTTGCCGCCGTCTTTTTCCAATAGTTGGACGGATTGAATGACCATGCCCCGGTCCACGGCCTTGCACATGTCGTAAATAGTCAGCAAAGCGATCTGCGTGGCGGTAAGCGCTTCCATCTCTACGCCGGTCTGGCCGTTGGTTTTTACCGTGGTCTGGCAGCGTACGCGGTTTTTATCGGTTTCCGCGGTCAGGTTGATGTCTACATGCGTGATGGGCAGAGGATGGCAGAGCGGAATCAAATCGGCCGTTTTCTTACTGGCCATGATGCCGGCAATTCTAGCGATAGCCAACACATCACCTTTTTTATGTCCGCCTTCGATGATCAGCTTGAGCGTTTCCGGTTGCATTTCAATATAGCCTTCGGTGACGGCCGTGCGCTGAGTGATCGCTTTGTCGCCAACATCGACCATATGGGCTTCGCCGGCTTGATTAAAATGGGTTAGTTGAGTCACAAATCAGTAGAATTATCGTTAAAGGAATGAAAGGGCCTGGCAACTGCTAAGTCGTGTTATGAAAGTGCAGGAAGGCGAGATATATGTAACCATGCTTGTCATTATCTGAGCCGTTTTGCAGAGGCGAGGTTCAAAGTATTATTATCTATTTTTTTTATGGCCGCGTGAATGACTATGTCAATTAAAGTGCGTTATTTCGCCAGTTTGAAAGAAAGCCTGGGGCGCTCGGAAGACGATCTTGAGTTTGAGGGCATTGCCACTGTCAGCGATGTATGGCGCCGCGCCAACGCCGGCAAGCCGCTGCCGGATAATCTGTTGGCGGCTGTCAATATGGAATATGTGGACTGGAACAGTGTTGTCAAAGACGGCGACGAGGTGGCTTTTTTTCCGCCGGTAACCGGAGGCTGATAATGACAGTAAAAATTTGTGCGGAAGGTTTTGACCCCTGGCATGAAGTTCAGGCCTATCAAAACGCGGCGCAGCATATGGCCGGCAAATTCGGCGCGACCAGCCTCTTTATCGGCACAATGCGCGATTTCAATGAAGGCGATGATGTCAAAGCCATGAATCTCGAGCATTATCCGGGCATGACCGAAAAGCAGCTCGAAAAAATCGTTGCCGAAGCGCAGCAGCAGTGGCCGATTATCGATGCGCTGGTTGTGCATCGCGTGGGGGATATTCTGCCTAATGAGCCCATCGTGCTGGTAGCGGTCTGGACGTCGCATCGCGGCGATGCGTTCGATGCGAACCGGTATATTATGGAAGCGCTAAAGTTGAAAGCGCCTTTCTGGAAAAAGGAAGTTTTAAAGTCGGAGGATCAGCGCTGGGTCGAGAAGAATACCGACGGTTATAAGCGCTGAAAGGTGACCGAATAGTTTGTGGGGGCGCTGCTACCGCCCCCTCTGTATAGCTGATAACAACGTTTAGAAGTGCGGTTTCTTCTTGGCTGCTTTATAACGTTCTATGCTTGACATGATTTCTTCCCGAGCTTCTTCCAGGCCAAACCAGCCTTCAACTTTGACCCATTTGCCCGATTCCAGATCTTTGTAGTGCTCAAAGAAATGCGCGATTTTGGCTAATTTACTTTCGGGAATGTCTTCGTAAGTCTTCACACGGTTATAGTACGGCGTCAGCTTTTCCACCGGCACGGCCAGCACCTTGGCATCTGCTCCGGCTTCATCAGTCATTTTCAGGACGCCGATAGGACGGCAGCGCACCACGCAACCGCTCAACAACGGTGCAGGCGTAATCACCAGAACATCAACCGGGTCACCGTCATCTGAAAGGCTATGCGGCACATAACCGTAGTTGGTCGGGTACTGCATCGACGTGCCCATGAAGCGGTCTACCATCAGTGCGCCGGTCTCTTTATCGACTTCATACTTGACCGGGTCGCTGTAGGCAGGTATTTCAATGACAACATTAATATCGTTCGGAAGATCTTTTCCAGACGAAACGCTCATTAGTGACATGCTTGTCCTCTTTAGTAGATTATCAAATCATGACATTATATCAGTTGTTACCAGCTTTTTTAGAGGAATACCTGCATGCAGGGACAATTAAGAAAAATGCATACCCAACTGGACAATCCGGTTTGGTATGAATTGCCGTTAACGGATCGGTTGATTCCATTGAATCCGCTGATCGGCAAGCCGATCAAACTTAACTATACCAGCAGGATTTTTTGCGTGCATTGCGGCAGGCAGACCAAGAAAAGTTTCAGCCAAGGTTATTGTTATCCCTGTTTTTCTACGCTGGCGCAATGCGATATGTGTATTGTGAAGCCGGAAACCTGCCATTTTGAGGCAGGCACCTGCAGGGAGCCGGCATGGGCGGCCGAATTTTGTTTTCAGCCGCATATCGTTTACCTGGCCAACTCCTCCGGCATCAAAGTGGGCATTACGCGTCAGAGTCAGATCCCGACGCGTTGGATCGATCAGGGTGCCGTACAGGCCTTGCCGATTCTTAAAGCGCAGTCGCGCTATATTTCCGGCCTGGTTGAGATAGCCATCGCCAAGCATGTCAGCGACAAGACCAGCTGGCAGCAGATGTTGAAAAATCATGCCCAGCCGGTCGATCTGGCCGCTAAACGCGATGAACTGATCGGCGTGTGTAAAACGGAACTGGCGGATATAAGCGAGCGCTTCGGCTCACAGGCGATTGAATTTCTGGCGCATGAGCAAGCGGTCGATATTCATTATCCAGTCGACAATTATCCGGTAAAGGTCAAATCCTTCAATCTTGATTCGCAATCCGAAGTTGCAGGCGTTCTGCATGGCATTAAAGGCCAGTATCTGATACTGGACACAGGCGTCATTAATATTCGGAAATTTTCCGGTTACGAGGTCGAATTTACTGCAGAATAAGTCCCGGTAATGGAGTCGCCCCGGATGGCGATCAGAAATGCATGGGACGTGCCCGTACGGGCGGCTTGAGCCGTGCAGGCATTGGCGCGAACCGAAATATTTATACCCGTAAACCAGCCGGTGCTGAGCACGATGCACCCAAGGCGAAACCGCAGGCCGTATAAAATAGCGCCGAGAGACGCGAGCAGGGCAAAGAGAACGCACCATTGTGCGAGCGACAGGTTAAGCGAAATAGTGTTCAGCAGAGCCTGTCCTTACCAAATAACCACGGAAAGCCCGGTTTCCGTGGTTATCGGTATGTACTTGCTTCCTTGCCCTTCAAGAAAGGCCAGGACAAGCTAGATGGAAAAGTCAGCCAGCTTTTTAGCGATCATCTGTTTTTTCATGGTCACATAATCCGGCAGGCCGTTTTTATAAGGCGGATAATCTTCACCCATGATCAAGGGCTGCAGATAACGGCGGCACGCTTCGGTAATGCCGAACCCGTCGTCCGAAATAAACTCGGCCGGCATCATTTTCTCAACGTTGGCGACATCCTTGAGCTCGGCATGGCCTACATGCCATTGATAAGGCGAGTCCGATGTCCTGACGATAGTGGGCATGACCGCCGACTTGCCGGAGATAGCCAGTTCCACTGCGGCTTTGCCCATGGCATAAGCCTGATCCACATCGGTTTTCGAAGCGATATGGCGAGCGGCTCTTTGCAAATAATCGGCAACCGCCCAGTGATACTTATAGCCCAATGCCTCTTTGACAATATTGGCGACTACCGGCGCCGCGCCGCCCAATTGGGCATGGCCGAACGCGTCGGTGCCGCCGGCCTCGGCCAGAAACTTGCCGTCAGCGCCTTTCACGCCTTCCGAGACAACGACAGAACAGTAGCCATGCGCTTTGACTTTTTCATCGACCTTGGCCAGAAACTTGGCCTGATCAAACTTCACTTCGGGAAACAGGATAACCAGCGGGATGTCGTTGTCGGCATCGGCTGCCAGTCCGCCTGCCGCGGCGATCCAGCCGGCATGGCGCCCCATGACTTCCAGGACGAAAACCTTTGTGGATGTGGAGCACATGGAGGCTACGTCGAAGCTGGCTTCGCGCATTGAAACGGCGATGTACTTGGCGACAGAGCCGAAACCCGGACAGGTATCAGTAATGGGCAAGTCATTGTCCACGGTTTTGGGCACGCCGACACAAGTGATTGGGTAACCCAGCTGGTCGCCCAACTGAGAAACTTTATAGGCGGTATCCTGAGAATCACCGCCTCCGTTATAGAAGAAGTAACCGATATTGTGCGCTTTAAAGACTTCGATCAGACGCTCGTATTCGGCCTTGTTTTGTTCCAGGCTCTTCAGTTTGTAGCGGCAGGAACCGAAGCCGCCGGCCGGCGTGTGTCTTAATGCGGCAATGGCGGCGTCCGATTCAAGGCTGGTATCGATCAACTCTTCCTTTAAAGCGCCGATAATGCCATTGTAGCCGGCATAGACCGTACCTATCTTGTCGGGATGCTGCCGAGCGGTTTCTATAACTCCGCATGCGCTGGCGTTAATGACAGACGTAACTCCCCCTGACTGGGCATAGAAAGCATTTTTTATTGACATTTTATCGATTCCTTATGTGAGTGCGTGATTTTTAGAACAATAATGGATTGTCATAGGCTAGACAAGCATTAAACCGTACAGTCAATATCAAAATTGATATTGCGCAATTATAGAGTCGAATTTACCTGCGCCCTATAGGATATTCGACCGCAGGCGTTTATTAAACACAAGCATATACGCATCTATACGCACTTTAGTTGAGGCGGTCAAAGAGTTATAGTGTTCGGATGTTAAACGGCATAAAAAAACGATCCGTAATTTAACATCAGGTCAAAATTACAATTTGATTAAGAACCGAGTAAAATAGTCCAGATTATCTTGACGGAATAAGACAATATCAGTAGTTTATGCAACTTTTTTCAAAATAATACCGGCGACATCGGGCCTGAATTTTGAAAAACGAATATAATCGGCTTGAATCGAAAGTCCTATTAAGTTTATTGAGGAAATTAGCGTGGAGCTAAATGGCGCACAAATCGTAATTCAGAGTCTCAAAGACGAAGGCGTGGAATATATTTTTGGCTATCCTGGCGGAGCGGTATTGCATTTATATGATGCCATTTTCCAGCAGGACGACGTCAAACACATTCTGGTCCGGCATGAACAGGCGGCAACCCATGCTGCCGACGGCTATGCCCGTGCAACCGGAAAGCCTGGCGTGGTGCTGGTGACTTCGGGACCAGGCGCGACTAACGCCGTAACCGGTATTGCCACTGCTTATCTGGATTCGATTCCGCTGGTCGTCATTTCCGGTCAGGTATCCTCGCCGGTGATTGGCAGCGACGCCTTCCAGGAAGTCGACATGGTCGGTATTACCCGGCCGTGCGTAAAGCATAATTTCCTGGTCAAGGACGTGACCAAACTGGCCGAGACCATCAAAAAGGCGTTTTACGTAGCGACCACAGGACGCCCCGGGCCGGTCGTCATTGACATCCCTAAGGATATCACCGATCCCAAAATCAAGGTTCCTTACAAATATCCTAAAAAAGTCACGATGCGTTCCTACAATCCGGCCGTAGCTGGGCACAAAGGCCAGATCAAAAAGGCCGTGGATCTGTTGCTGGACGCAGAAAAACCGATGATTTATTCAGGCGGAGGCGTCGTGCTGGGCGAGGCCAGCAAGGAACTGACGAAACTGGCCCACCTACTGGGCTATCCGGTCACTAATACCTTGATGGGGCTGGGCGCGTTTCCTGCGACAGACAAGCAGTTCGTCGGCATGCTGGGCATGCATGGCACCTATGAGGCCAATATGGCCATGCACGAGAGCGATGTGATCATCGCAATCGGCGCGCGCTTCGATGACCGTGTCACCGGCAAGCTTGACCAGTTCTGCCCGTACGCGAAGATTATCCATATCGATATCGATCCGGCGTCTATTTCCAAGACCGTTAAAGTCGATGTGCCCATCGTCGGCGATGTTAAGCCGGTGCTGGAACAAATGCTGGAAATGATCAAGGAAAGCGACAAGAAGCCGGACAAGAAGAAACTGGAAAACTGGTGGAATCAGATCGAGAAATGGCGAGCCGTCAAGTGCCTGGAATACGACAGAGACAGCGCCATCATCAAGCCCCAGTATGTGATCGAGCAGCTTTATGAAGTGACCAAAGGCGATGCATACATCACCTCGGATGTAGGGCAGCATCAAATGTATGCGGCTCAGTATTATCATTTCGACAAGCCGCGCCGCTGGATCAACTCCGGCGGTCTGGGCACGATGGGATTCGGTTTGCCGGCCGCGATCGGCGTCAAACTGGCCTTTCCCGAAGCCGATGTGGCCTGCGTTACGGGCGAAGCCAGCATCCAGATGTGCATTCAGGAATTATCGACGGCGCTGCAGTACAATACGCCGGTCAAAATTGTCAACCTGAACAACCGCTACATGGGCATGGTACGCCAATGGCAGGAGTTCACGTATGAAAGCCGCTATTCACATTCCTATATGGACACGATTCCCGATTTCGTGAAACTGGCCGACGCCTATGGCCATGTCGGCATGCGCATCGACAAGCCGGAAGAAGTGCGGCCGGCGCTGGAGCAAGCCTTTGCGATGAAAGACCGCACGGTGTTCCTGGACATCATAACCGACCGGACCGAGAACGTTTATCCGATGATCGAAGCCGGCAAAGGCCATCATGACATGAAATTGAGAGTAGCACCGGGAACACCGACCGACAGGGAACTGGCATAATGAGACATATTATTTCTATACTGATGGAAAATGAGGCCGGTGCATTATCGCGCGTTGCCGGCCTGTTTTCAGCGCGCGGCTATAACATTGAGTCGCTGACCGTAGCGCCGACGGAAGAACCCAGCCTGTCCAGAATGACATTGGTCACGCGCGGCAGTGATGACATCATCGAGCAGATCACCAAACAGCTCAATAAGTTGATCGATGTGGTCAAGCTGATCGATCTGGCTGAGTCCTCGCACATTGAACGCGAACTGATGATGGTGAAAGTCAAAACCACGGACCAGACGCGCGGAGAAATCATAAACCTGACCGATATCTTCCGCGGCCGGATCATCGACGTGACGCCGACATCCTATGTGGTTGAAATGACCGGTACGTCGGATAAACTGGATGCATTCATTGCGGCGATTGACTCAGGCAATATTATTGAAGTCGTGCGCTCCGGTCCGACCGGCATTTCGCGCGGCGAGAAAGGACTGCACCTGTAGTTCTGCTTTGGTTATTCAGAATCCGGTCAGCCGGTTCTGGTTTGAAATTTTAAAAACTTAAAACATAGGAAAACTTATGCAAGTTTATTACGACAAAGATGCTGATCTTTCAATCATCAGAAGTAAAAAAGTAGCCATCATCGGTTACGGTTCACAAGGTCATGCCCATGCCAACAACTTAAAAGATTCCGGCGTTGAAGTTGTCGTAGGCTTGCGTGCAGGCTCTGCCTCGGTTGCGAAAGCGCAGAATGCCGGATTGACCGTTAAAGACGTGCCTGAAGCCGTTGCCGGCGCTGACGTGGTCATGATCCTGACGCCTGACGAGTTCCAGTCTCAACTGTACAAAGCCGAGATTGAGCCGAACATCAAGCAGGGCGCAGCATTGGCATTCGCACACGGCTTTGCGATTCTTTACAACCAGATTGCACCACGCGCCGATCTGGACGTGATCATGATCGCGCCTAAAGCGCCGGGCCATACCGTGCGTTCGGAATTTGTCCGCGGCGGCGGCATCCCTGACCTGATCGCTGTGCATCAGAACGCATCAGGCAAAGCCAAAGACATCTGTCTGTCATACGCATCGGCCATCGGCGGCGGCCGTTCAGGCATCATCGAAACAACCTTCCGCGACGAAACCGAAACCGACCTGTTCGGCGAACAGGCGGTATTGTGCGGCGGCGCCGTTGAACTGGTCAAAGCCGGTTTTGAAACGCTGGTTGAAGCCGGCTACGCGCCTGAAATGGCTTACTTTGAGTGCCTGCACGAATTGAAGCTGATCGTCGACCTGATGTACGAAGGCGGCATCGCCAACATGAACTACTCGATCTCCAACAATGCCGAGTATGGCGAGTATGTGACAGGCCCGCAAGTCATCAACGAAGAAAGCCGCTGGGCGATGCGCGAAGCGCTGAAAAACATCAGAAACGGCGAGTACGCCAAGAAATTCATCCTGGAAGGCATGACCGGCTATCCCGAAATGACAGCCAAACGCCGCCTGAATGCAGAGCATCCGATCGAAGTTGTCGGTGGGAAACTGCGCAGCATGATGCCTTGGATCAAAGCCAACCAGATCGTTGATAAAACCAAAAACTGATTGAATTCAGTTTAACCGTTTTAAAAAAGCCCGCTACAAAGCGGGCTTTTTTTTGCTTTCAAGTTTGAGTTGTATGAAAGATATTGCTAGCCTTTGATGCAAACACACCTGCTTTAATGTGTGCATGATCTCCACTAGATCGCTTTGCGCCTGCATCACCTGTTCGATTGGTTTGCAGGCTGCCGAGGGGGTATCGATCACCGACTGATCTTTACGGCATTCCCACGTCCTCGATCGCGACGATATGCTCTTCAATCGATCCCTGCTTTTTCGCCGCCGTTCTCGACATGATTCGTCCAGCGCCGTGGCTGTAGCTGCAAAAACTTTCCTCGTTGCCCAGCCAGGTAGGGTACTCATCGCGTACCTTAACCCATACTCAAATGCGACGCGGGCATAGATTTTGTGACAGTCCTGCCATAATTTTGTACTCCGTTAGAATACCTTTCCTCAGCGAGTTATTTCGGCATCGAAAAGGTGCGCTATACGTATCCTACTGGGCTTTCATGGCTTGAACCGGCGGTCGAACTCCGCCGGGGCAAAATAAGCCGACGCCTTACGCAGAATCTCGCTGGCCTGTCGTAACTCGCGTGCTTCGCATTCCATTTGATCCATTCCGACTCGCTGACGCTCGGTTCTTTTGGGTCTATGCTCACTTTTTGCGATTGCCTGATCCAGCGGGTCGACGTCTCGGTCGAGCAACCGATCTTGGTGGCAATCGACTGAATGGCGGACCATTCCGAAGCGTAATCGCCCTGATGTTTACGCACCATACGAACGGCTCGTTCCCGAACCATCAATGAATAATGATTGGTGTTTTTTCTCTTTCATAGCTCCATTTTCTCATAAGTTGGAGCCTCTGAGAAAACCGGGGCGGTTCACCCTGATTTGAAAACGCATGTCACCCCAGCTCTCGTCGAAAAAATAAATTTCAAGATTTACACTCAAGAAAGAAAATAGTAATATAGTTACCTATAGAACTTTAAAGTTCTATAGGTAACTATAAATCTTGGAGAACTATGATAATGAATATTGAAATTGATTTTGACGTTTTTAAAGCTCTTACCGCAAAACGTGCCAACGAATCGGTATCGTATAACGATGTTTTACGAGAGATTTTAGAACTAGATAAACCAACTAATGAGACGCCCAAACCGCCTGAATCTCCTACATCATCTTCAAAAAAAACCGCAGTATTTATAGAACCCTCTGCTAAAGCAAATACCTCGGATAAAGGAGGTGAAGATTGGAAAACAAGTGGTGTTGTCTTTCCCCATGGAACGGAATTTCGTACTAAGTACAAAGGAACTAGATATTCAGCAAAAGTAGACAATGGTGCCCTTGTTTTAAACGGTAAACGTTTTGATTCGCCATCCGCTGCAGCAACATCTATCACAAACACCTCTGTTAACGGATGGATATTTTGGGAATGCCGTTTCCCTAGCAAAACATATTGGGAACCTATTTCCATAACTAGAACAAAACAACAATCTTCTGATTTGTTCTAGTTGGCGCAAGCTTGCCTATGCTCTGAAAAATTAATAGGGAAAAGCGGATGTTTGCAAGTTCTGCGATTTTTTTTAGGCCGCTATACCTAACGGTCCAAACTCGATAAGGCGTAATCCGTAGTGCGCAATAGCGCTAGCGTATTGCGTCGCATAACTACATAACGGTGAAAAGTTGAATAAGGCCAATCGGCCACCTGTTCAACCAGGCAGTGTTTTAGCGGATTGATATGGCAGTAATCGACATGAGCAGCATAGTCTTCATCGTCCCGAACCACATGCTCCCAAAAACGACATTGCCAAATACCCCTTTCGCCACGAGCCATACGGGCAGCGGAACGCCGCTCCGTAACCGGCAAGGCTTTGGAAAAACCTTGCTTGATAACCCGCCAACGGTTGGCGTTGTCATTATCACTTAGCGGTAATGTCCAAACGCAGTGTAGGTGTTCGGGCAATACAACCCAAGCGTCAATATAGAAAGGCCAGCGTTTGCGGGTTTCCTTAACGACGAGCCGAAGGGTATCAATATCGCGGATCAGTCATGCGGCGCAATACGCTAGCGCTATTGCGCCCTATGGGTTGCACCTTACCGCGTTGCGGAGATATTGAACAGGCTCATAGAAATACCAAATGCCAACGGGCATGGTATTTTTGAACTCCATCATGTTTTTTTGATAGACTTAAATCGCATACTTTGTGTCGCAGCTAACTCTATTCACTAGCGCATAGAGGAAAGTTCGGTTAAAAGACCAGTGCTAGAAACGAAGCGCATGGCTGCGCGCAAAATCACCTAAACGCTTCAATCAACATGGAAAAAAGGAATGAGTTGTTCTATCAAACCCCTGCTGGCGGCTGGGTTGCTGCTAAGCGTTACCCCCTTCACCGGCCACGCGGCGCTAATTGATCGCGGCAACGGCCTGTTGTACGATGATATGCTCGATATTACCTGGCTACAAGATGCCAACTACGCCAAAACCAGCGGCTATGATGTAGACGGCAAGATGGAATGGAGCAGGGCTACAGCCTGGGCAGACAATCTGGTTTATGGCGGTTACAGCGATTGGCGCCTGGCTAGCAACACACCTATTAATGGCAGTAGTTTTAATTACACTCTCAAATATGACGGTAGCAGCGACAGGGGCTACAACATCACAAGTCCCTATTCCGAGCTGGCCTACATGTATTATGCCAATCTGGATCTAAAGAGTTCCTTCAGTACCAGTGCAACTTCGCAAGAAGACTATGGCATATTCGGGAATGGTACTTATAACGGTACCAATATAATCAGTTTCGGTCAGAACGATGTAGGTCTAGTGAAAAATTTACAAGCTTATTATTACTGGTCAGGTACAAATGTACCCAATTCGGCTTACGTATGGGCCTTCAATAATGCTAATGGTGATCAAATCTACTCTGATAAGACTAAACAATTTTATGCTTGGGCCGTTCGTGACGGTGATGTTGCCGGGTCGGCATCCGCTGTGCCAGTACCCGCCGCTCTCTGGTTGTTTAGCTCTGGCTTGCTGGGACTAATGGAGCTGAAGCGACGCGGCAGCATTATGCGATAATTTGTTTATTGGTGTGATTCGGTAATCTTGGAGGGCAGGGCAATAAGTGCGTGGGACACGGTTCGTACCTCACCGCGACTTACGCGTTAAGAAGGTTTCAGACATAAATAAAGCTCGACAGAAAAAACGCGAAAAGTCTGGCTGGACAATGGAAGAGATAAAGAAAAATGCTGAAAAAGAGCTGGAAGAATTCAAGAAGATCTCAAAAAATGAACCTGCCGATTTGGTGTCTGGAGATATGGACAAAATAATTCGTGGAGAGGATGACGATGAACAAAAATAACCGCCCTTTAACGGAAGAAGAAAAGCAAACGAAGCCATTGCCTGGTGAGATTTCTCCTCAAGATGCTGCCGCAAAGGCGAGGGAATTTGCTGTGCAAGAGAAAGCCAAGTTAAGAAATAAAAAATAGCGTGTAGGATACGGTGAGTGGAGCATGAACCACATCCTACGTGCCAAAACGTCAGTAACAACCGTTAGCAAAGGAGAAAATGAAATGATACAAAGGGAATTCTACTTGGTTCCTGAGGAAATCTTCCGCTTGGGCAATTCCAACGACCCTAAGCTTTCCAATGTCCGTTCAAGAGACGTAGATACCACCACAATCAATGGAATCTTGATGGTGATCGCGAACGGAAAGGGTATCAGCGTCTTTGATAAAGAAGGGATTATGCAGTCGCCGATGAACGGATGGGTGTGGCGATTTGCGCCTAATACAACGTTTCCTCTTGGGCTCAAGCTTGTTCAAGATAAGCCGCACCATTACTGTATAGCTCCCTCTCAGAATATGCCCATAGACAAATACAAAGGACTGCTCGAGGAGCTGGCACTCAAGGCAAAACGTGTATTTAAGAAAGAAGGTCAAATTGCATGAAATCGCTGCAACTTAATTTGGTAGAGTCGGATGTTCGACTTATTCTTGAGGCGCTTCACGAGCTGGAAGCAAAGTGGGCGGCTATCTGTGAAGCTTCCGATGATGAAGACGAAGTTGCTGAATACGGGAATGATTTGATCGAGCTTCGGCTATTGCTCAAAACTACAGAAGCCCAAGCAGTCGACGTCTTCGGTAGCGGGGTGAAGAATTTCAGCAGAGAGTCGCTGTAATTGCTAACCAAGCCACGCACCGATGGGAAACCGCCTCTTTCGCTCTGATTTTCCATTGGTGACGTTTAATAAAAAATAGGATGCGGTTCGGACCTCACCGCACCTACGTGCTATTAAAAGGCAAGTTCCCGGCAACTTTATTGAGGAAACTTTAATTAAAGAAAGTCAGTCTTCAAACAAGCGAGTTTTCGGCAGGCAAAAAAAAGGCGGTTAAAAAAACCGCCTCAGAAAAAATACATTAGGAAGATATAACGCAACTTTCAGCTACCAGGCTCTAACAGAGCCTTAAAAGTTAGGTTAATAATAGCAGCGGATATGGCAAATAAAAATGTGACATATTGTCGCAGATGAATTAGAGGTAGATTTTAAGCCGTAAGACCGGTAAATTTACTAACCAAAATATAATTACCTAGCGCACATTTTTAATGTCAATGCTCTCGCACGTTTCGCCCAAATCGGAAATTTCTGCCCGACAAAATCTGAAGTGGATCTTCATCCTCAGGAATCTGATGATCGTCAGTGAGGGGGGGCTTGTTTTTTTATCCATCTACGGACTTAATATCCGCCTGCCGCAGGAGCAGTTATGGCTGGTGATACTCTCGATTGCGGCCGTCAATCTCTATACCTGGATGCGCTTGAAGACGGATGACCCGGTTACCGAACTGGAAATTTTCTCACAGCTGGCTATCGATGTCTTCGGGATTGCATCCTTGCTGTATCTGACCGGCGGCGCATCGAACCCGATCATCTGGATGTTTCTGCTGCCGCTGATTATTACCGCGATCATGCTGCCGCAGTCCTATGCCTGGTATATGGTGATTTTGACCACTTCCATGTACACGATATTGATTGGCTACAATATTCCCTTGCCTTCGATAGAGCCGCACATGCCCAATCCGGACCTGATGCCTCCAGAGATGGCGCATTACGACACACTGCAGAAAATGCATGCCATGAGCGACAAGCATTACTTCAATCTGCATATGTTCGGGATGTGGTTTGGTTTTGTATTCAGTGCCGGCCTGGTCGCGTTCTTTGTCGTCGAACTGGCTAAAACAATGAGAAATCAGGAGCGGTATCTGGCTGAAGCGCGCGAAAACGCATTAAGGGACGAGCGCGTCGTGTCATTGGGTACGCTGGCAGCCAGCGCGGCCCACGATATGGGCACGCCATTGGGCACGATTGCCATCGTCGCTCACGAGCTGGAACAGGAGTATCCGATCCATCGTTTTCCTGATTTGCACGAGAAAGTGCTGATCATGAAGCAACAGATTGAGCGTTGCAAAGAGGCGCTGTCGGTCATGTCGGCCTCGGCCGGCGAGATGCGCGCCGAATCGGGTAGGGTTATGCTGCTGACCGACTATATCGATAATGTGCTCAACCAGTGGCGCACGCATAAGCCCGGTGCGAAATTGAATTTTTTTATCGATCCCCATGTTGCCGTGGACGCTGAAATCATTGCCGAGCGCACGCTGACGCATTCGATCATCAACATCCTGAACAATGCGGCCGAGGCGTCTCCTGCTGAACTGGGCGTTGAATTTCATGCAGCCTGGGACAGGCATCATGCCCATATCAGGATTCGCGATTATGGCCCCGGCCTACCGCCGGAACTGATAGAACTGGCAGGCAAGCAGCCCGTCATCAGCAAGACGCGAGGACTGGGGGTCGGGTTATTTTTGACTTATTCCACTATCAATCGCCTAGGCGGTAAAATTAATTTTTATAATGTCGAATCAGGCGGTGCCTGCGTAGAAATCACACTGCCCCTTTTGAATAGAGAGGATAACGATGCCAACCCAGGATATTGATAAACCGCGCCTGCTGCTCGTTGATGATGACGAGACCTTTTGCAATGTACTCAAGAGCGCTTTGCAAAAAAGAAATTATGAAGTGCTGGTGGCCAATAATGTAAAAAGCGGCATCATGCTGGCCGAACAAAATCTGCCGGAATATGCCGTGATTGATTTGCGCATCGGTCATGAGTCCGGTCTGGAGCTGGTCAAGAAACTGATTTCTTTGGACGACAATACGCAGATCGTGATGCTGACCGGTTTTGCCAGCATTGCTACGGCCGTTGAGGCTATAAAGCTCGGTGCTGTCCATTATTTGACCAAGCCGGCCAATGCCGATGAAATCGTGGGCGCCTTGCATAAAAACGAAGGCGATTCATCGGTATCGATCAGCGAAACGCCTTTGTCGGTAAAGCGCCTGGAGTGGGAACACCTGCAGAAAGTCCTGATGCAGCATGACGGCAATATATCGGCCGCGGCCAGAGCCCTGCACATGCACAGACGTACATTGCAAAGGAAACTGGAGAAGCGGCCGGTGCGGGAATAGCTTTATCGGTCGTCTTTTTTCAAGGCCGCTTTCGCCTCATTCCAGAAAGCATCCAGTTCGGCCAGATCGCAGTCTCTCAGATCGCGGCCTGACGCCTGGACCTGTTGCTCTATATATTGAAAGCGCCTGGAGAATTTTTTCGTGCTCTCCTTGAGCGCGATTTCGGGATTGACCTTTAAATGCCGCGCCAGATTCACTGCCACCAGCAGCAAGTCGCCGACTTCCTCCTGGATATGCGCCTGATCGCCGGAGCGCCAGGCATCCTTGACTTCATCCAGCTCTTCCATGACTTTATCGAAAACCGGCAGCACCTCGGGCCAGTCGAAGCCGTGGCTGGCGGCGCGGTTCTGGATTTTCTCGCACTGCACCAGGGCCGGCAGATTGACCGCCACGCCTGATAGAACGCTGTCCTGTTCCACGGCCTTGTTTTTCTGCTGTCGTTCCAGGGCTTTCGCCTGCTCCCAGGCCTGTTTGCGTTCCTCATCGCTGGTAAACACCGCATCCGAAAAAACATGGGGATGCCGGCGCACCAGTTTCTCGCAGATCGCCGCCGCGACCTGCTCGAAATCGAACAGGCCGCGTTCCTCGGCGATGCGGGAATGGAAAACCACTTGCAGCAGCAGATCGCCCAGTTCCGAGCGCAGATCATCCAGATCATTGCGCTCTATCGCATCGGCGACTTCATAGGCTTCTTCGATCGTATAAGGGATCAAACTGTAAAAATCCTGTTTGACGTCCCACTCGCAGCCGTGCTCCGGGTGGCGCAGGCGGGACATGATGTCCAACAGGTTTTGCGTATTTTTCAGCATGAGGCGTAATTAAAGTGAGGAACCGAAATTCTCGCGATATTTTTCCCTGAACACATCCATGTCAAAGGCATGATTCTGGGTGCCGTGATGTTCGATTTTAATCGCGCCCATTAACGAGGCGATACGGCCGGTCATTTCCCAGTCCATCTCGTTCATCAAGCCGTATAGAAGTCCTGCGCGATAGGCATCGCCGCAGCCAGTAGGGTCAAGCACGGCTTTGGGTTTTGCGGCAGGAATGTTAATGCATTCGCCGCCGGTATAAATCTTGGAGCCATTGGCGCCCAAGGTGACAATCAGCGCTTCGACACGTTCAGCAATTTGCTCCAGCGACAGGCCGGTACGCTGCTGCATCAATTCGGATTCATAATCGTTCAGTGTGACCCAGGTGGCCAGATCCAGAAATCTGGTCAATTCCTCGCCGTTAAACATCGGCATGCCCTGGCCCGGATCGAAGATAAACGGGATGTCCAGTTCGGCGAACTGCGCGGCGTGCAACTGCATGCCTTCTTTGCCGTCCGGCGCCACGATGCCGATGCAGATGTCGCGGTCCACAGGCACGGAGTTCAGATGCGAGAAGTTCATTGCGCCCGGATGGAAGGCCGTGATCTGATTGTCGTCTTCGTCGGTCGTGATATAGGCTTGGCCGGTATAATGGCCATCCAGGATCTGGATGAATTCGCTGGACAGGCCGTTCTGGCACATCCATTGCGCATACGGTTCGAAATCATGGCCGACCGTCGCCATCGCCAAAGGCTCTTCGCCCAGCAGTTTCAGATTATAGGCAATGTTGCCGGCGCAACCGCCGAATTCACGACGCATCACAGGAACCAGAAACGATACGTTAAGAATATGGACTTTTTCCGGCAGAATATGGTTTTTAAACTTATCATGAAAAACCATGATGGTATCGTAAGCCATTGATCCGCATATCAGTGCGCTCATTGTGTTCCTCTTATATTAAAATTAAAGTCCAGGTGACTGCTGCCCAAACTAGCGACAGCATAACCGCTGCAGAGCCAATATCCTTGGCTCTGCCGGATAATTCGTGATGTTCGAGCCCGACCCGGTCGACGACGGCCTCTACCGCTGAATTCAACAGTTCAACCAGCATGACCAGCACGATACTGCCGATCAGCAGCAGTTTTTCGACAGTGGTTTCTCCCAGCCAGACCGCCATCGGTGTAGTGATGACAAACAGGATCACTTCCTGTCTGAAGGCTTCTTCATGTATCCAGGTCGCTTTAAAGCCGGCAGCAGAAAAGAAGCATGCGTTTATCAGCCGTTGAAGGCCTTTTGCATTTTGATTCGCCATTATGTTTCGTTAAGTGATCAAAAACCGCCAATGATACACAATCTGTGGGGGAGTTTGGTTACAAACAGCGTAATAAACCGCTCAAACTCTGTACGATTTAAGAAAACCCACGGAAAGTCAAAAGCTTGCAGTTCATATAAACGCGTTATTCGCAAACTTATCCACAGATTTTGTGCATAACTGGCGGGCTGGCTTACTCTTCAATCGACTGACGATAAGCCTCGGCATCCATTAATCGATCCAGATCGGACGGATCATCCGCTTTAACGCAAAAAAGCCAGGCCTGATAAGCATCGTCATTAACCTGTTCAGGTTCATCAGTCAGGGCGGCATTGACGGCGACAATTTCGCCGGCAACCGGACTGAATATATCCGATGCGGTTTTGACCGACTCCACGACTGCACACTGCTCCTGGGCGGCTACTTTGCGCCCCAATTCAGGCAACTCGATATAAACCAGATCGCCCAATTCTCCCTGGGCAAAATCCGTTATGCCGACACGCACTACATTGTCGTTTTCCAGCAGCGCCCATTCATGGGTTTTGGCATATTTCAGGTTTTCCGGCAAATCACTCATGTTCATCTCTCAAAGTAGTGTTTACGTAGCTTGTATTGTTGATTTCAAGGATAACGCGCTATTTTTTAAAAACAACAAAAAAATTCATTTATCCGATACGCTGGCCTTATAATTCGGACAATCTCTACAAGACCCATCAATTCCATGCTTTTCCCTGCCAGATTCAACGCACATTTAATAGCCGTTTTTTTTGCTATCGGTGTTTTTCCCGTCTTTGCCGACGATGACGATAACCGGATTCAGCCCGCACAGGCTACAGCAGGGCAGTCGGCCGTGCTTCTCAGCGATGAAGTGCAGAAATTGTCCGGCCTGGAGTCCGTAACGCTGGCCGCTTCGAATTACCGGCCTGAATTCGCCGCATACGGGAAGGCTGTCGCCATCCAGCCGTTGCTGGCGTTGCGCAGCCAGTATCTGGTCGCGTTAGCCGAACAGAAAAGCGCGGCGGCAAAATTCAAGCTGGCCGAGCAGAGCATCAAGCGTCAGCAGGACTTATACAATAATGACATCGCCTCAAAACGCAGCCTGCAAAATCAGCAATCGCAATGGCAAACCGACAAGGCCCTGTTGGATGCCTCGCAGTTCCGCATCAAGGCGATTTACGATGAAGCCCTGATCAACTGGGGCAAGGCATTGACCGATTGGGTTTTGTCTCCCGATGCGGGCAAGCTGGCGCCTTTTTTATCGGGCCGGCAAAGCCTGCTTTTAATCACGCTGCCGGCCAACAGCCATTTAACCGATGGCGTCAAAGAAATTCACATTGAACCGTCAGGCATTCGCAGCAAGGCCATTAAAGCCACGCTCATATCGGCCGCGCCGCAAATCGACGGTGCGGTTCAGGGCGAAAGCTATTTCTTTCAGGCCGATAGCGGCCGCATCAGGCCCGGCATGCGCGTCGCGGCTTGGATTACGCAACAGGATGATGATCGGGCCGGCGTGATGATTCCCAAATCGGCATTGATCTGGCATCTGGATCAGGCGTTTGTCTATATCAAAACCGATAAGGACCGGTTCAGCCGCCGTCCTGTCACACATTTCTCGGCCACAGCCGACGGTTATTTCATCGGCGGCGGCATCGGCCCCGGCGAGGAACTGGTGACTACGGGCGCGCAAATGCTGTTGTCGGAAGAAATGCGCGGGCAGATTCCCGATGAGGATGATGATTAGTCCGTTATAACCCTGCTGTTCATTCAGAAAGCCTGACAGTCGATCCGACTGAAAATCGTGTAATAGGGAATATTAAAAAAATCATGCTGGCCGCTCTCGTCCGTTTTTCCATCCGCTTCCATGGCATCGTCATCACCCTTGCTGTCTTGATCCTGCTGTATGGCGGTTATCGCTTTTCCACGGCGGGACTCGATATTTTTCCGGCCTTTTCGCCCAAACAGGTCATTATTCAAACCGAATCGCCGGGGCTGTCTTCCGAGCAGGTTGAAGTGCTGGTGACGCAGCAGATTGAACTGGCGATCAGCGGTCTGATCGGCATGGAATCGGTGCGCTCCGAATCGATTCAAGGGCTGTCGATTGTGACGGCGATCTTCAACGAAGACAGCGATATTTACCGCAACCGGCAATTGGTTGGCGAGAGGCTGGCCAGCTTGTCGGGACGGCTGCCGCAGGGCATAGGCACGCCCGTGGCGATTCCGCTGTCTTCGTCGTCAGCTACAGTGCTGACGATCGGCTTAAGCTCCGATAGCAAGGATCTGATGACCTTGCGCAGCCTAGTCGACTGGACGCTTGTGCCGCGCCTCCTGTCTGTGCCCGGGGTTGCCGATGTCAATGTGTTCGGCGGCGAGGTCGCGCAATTGCAGATTCAGGTCGATCCCGTGCAACTGCACCGCTTCAATCTGGCGATCGACGACATTATTCAGGCGGCTTCACAAGCGGGCAACATTCAGGGTGGCGGTTTCGTCGAAAACGACAGTCAGCGTTTTACATTACAGGTGACCGGACAACCCGTCACGCCCGAGCAATTCGCCAAAATCCTCGTCAAACGCGACCAGGGACGCAATATTGCGCTGGGCGAAGTGGCCAGGATCTCCTACGCGCCGGAGCCGCCCATTGGCGCGGCACAGATCATGGGCAAGCCCGGCATTGTCATGATGGTGATCGGCCAATACGGCGCCAACACCTTGTCCGTGTCCAGGCAGGTGGAGCAGGCGCTGAAAGAGTTCGAGCCTATTTTCAGCAAGCAGGCCATTACGTTCCATTCGCACCTGTTCCGGCCTGCCGATTATATCGAAACGTCGCTGTCCAATCTGTCGGGGCATTTGCTGATCGGCGGTTTGTTCGTGCTCATTATTCTGTACCTGTTTCTGTTCAATTTCCGCACGGCGTTTATTTCGGCACTGGCCATTCCATTGTCGCTGGTCAGCGCCGTCATCGTCCTGCTGGAAGCCGGGGTCAATCTCAATATCATGGTGCTCGGCGGCCTGGCGATTGCCTTGGGCGAGGTCGTCGATGACGCCATCATCGACACCGAGAATATTTTCCGGCGCTTGCGCGAGAACCGCTTGTCGGACCGGCCTCTGCCTGTGACCGATGTCGTTTACCGGGCCTCGCTGGAAGTGCGCAGTTCGGTCGTCTACGCGAGCTTTATCGTCGCACTGGTGTTTGTGCCGCTGTTGACCTTGAACGGCGTGGCAGGGCGCTTGTTTGCGCCGCTGGGTTATTCCTACATTCTGGCCATTCTGATGTCGCTGCTGGTGGCGTTGACCTTGACGCCGGCCTTGTGCTACGTGCTGCTTGGCCCCCATGCCGGCGATAATGAGCCGCCGCTGATCAGACGCATCAAGCCGCGCTATGGCGCCGCGTTGAATTTTGTGATCGGGCATTTCAAGACAGTCATGGCCGTCAGCATGACTGTGTGCTTCGTTGGCCTGCTGGCGTTTTTCGCCCTCGACAGCAAGTTCCTGCCGGAATTGCGCGAGGGTCATTACATTGTCCATACGACCAGCATGCCCGGCACGTCCCTACAGGAATCGCTGAGAATCGGCAGCAAGCTGACCGAGCAATTTATGAAGATTGAAGGCGTTGAGTCGGTATCGCAATGGGCCGGCCGGGCCGAGCGCGGCGCCGACACGTACGGCAGCCATTACAGCGAGTACGAGGTTCGCCTCAAGCCCATGTCGGGCTCGGAGCAGCAGCGGATATTGGACAGGCTCAGAGCCATTCTGAGTGATTTTCCCGGCATTTTGTTCGAAGCTAACACCTTTTTGACGGAACGGGTGGACGAAACCATCTCCGGTTATACCTCGCCGGTCGTCGTCAATATTTACGGCAATGACCTGACGGTTCTTGATGACAAGGCTCAGGCGCTGGCCGAGATCATGCGCAGTATTCCTGGCGCCGCCGACGTGCAGTTGCGCTCGCCGCCCGGCACGCCGCTAGTGCAAATCGACCTGGATCTGGACCAGTTGGGTTTCTGGGGCATATTGCCGTCGCAGGTCATCAATACCCTGCAGGCCGCCTATGAAACGCATGTCGTCGGCAAGCTCGCCCAGGGCAATAAAATCTTCAATATCGCCGTGGCCCTGGCGCCGGAGTTAAGAAAGCAGCCCGAATCGATTGCCCAATTGCCGATCAGGACTCAGGATGGCAGCCTGATCATGTTGTCGCAGGTCGCAGAGATCAGACACGCGGCCAGCCGCTATAACATCCTGCATCAGGGCGCGCAGCGCCGGCAGACTGTTACCTGCAATATCATTGACCGGGACCTGAATGATTTCATGCGGGAGCTTAAAGCGCGCGTACTGAAAGAGATTCCATTTTCGGCCGATGTTTACCCCGAATTCACAGGCGCGGCAACCGAGCAGGCCCAGGCCCGTAACGAATTGATTCTGCATGCGTTGCTGGCCGGTGCCGGCGTGCTGATCTTTATTTATATCGCCATAGGCAGCGTCCGCCACGTCCTGCTGACGTTGGCCAACCTGCCGTTTGCCCTGATCGGCGGCGTTGCTGCGGTTGTATTGACCGGCGCGACGCTGTCGGTCGGCTCGGTTGTCGGTTTCATAACCCTGTTTGGCATCACCGCGCGCAACAGCATCATGCTGCTGTCGCACTACCGCTATCTGGTCGAAGTCGAAGGGAAAAACTGGAATCTGGAGACGGTCATGCAGGGCGCCCAGGAGCGCTTGCCGTCCATTCTGATGACGGCGCTAGTGACCGGCTTGGCCATGTTCCCGATTGCCTTCAACAGCGACAATCCGGGACGCGAGATCATGGGGCCGATGGCGGCGATTATTATCGGCGGGCTAGCGTCTTCCACGCTGTTGAATTTGCTGCTGTTGCCTGGGGTATTGCTTAGGTTCGGGAAATTTAAGGATTAGTGTATTTCTGTAGGGTATGCACCGCACACCTTTGCCAAACTCGCCGGCTTATTGCGATTCTGGAAAGGTACGCAATGCGTATCCTACGACAGCGGTATTAAACGGAAAAACTTTCGCCGCAGCCGCAGGTGCCTTTGACATTGGGATTGTTGAACTGAAACGCCGCATTGATGCCTTCACGGCGATAATCGACCTCGATGCCGTCAATCACAGGCAGGTCGGCTTGCTGAACGATGATTTTAACGCCGAAGTTTTCAAAGACGACGTCATTTTCAGCCAGAGCGTCGGCATAATCCAACGCATAAGCGTAACCGGAGCAGCCCGATTTTTTGACGCCGAGCTTTAAGCCGATGCCTTTGCCGCGTTTTTCGAGTTGTTTTCTGATTTGATTCGCTGCGTTTTCTGTTAATGAAACAGACATAATGACCTCTTGGTACTTTATCCTTTATATCAAGGATTTCAATAATTCAATGAATTTGCTCACGTCATCAGCCGTATTGGCTTGTCCCAGGCTGACGCGGATGGCGCTTTTGGCCAGTTCGGGCTCAACGCCCATGGCCGTCAGCACGGCGCTGGGCTCTCTTGCGCCGCTGGCGCAGGCCGAGCCGCTGGAGACGGCGACATTTTTCTGGTCCAGCTTCATGAGCAGCAATTCGCCGTCGAGCCCGTCAATGCCGAACTGGACGGTATTGGGCAGCCGCTGAGCCTGATGGGCAAAAATCGTTAAGCCGGGGATAGCCATCAAGCCGTCTTCGAGCTGTTCCCTTAAAGCCAGCAGATGTTGGCTGCGTTCGGCAAGTTCCACTCTCGCAAGCTCCGCTGCCTTGCCAAAGCCGATAATGGCCGCGACATTTTCGGTTCCGGCTCGCAGATCCTGCTCCTGGCCGCCGCCCAGAAATAGCGGGTTGATGGGGACGTCTTTTTCGAACACCAGGGCGCCGCAGCCTTTCGTCCCGTAAATTTTATGGCTGGACAGAGACATCAAGTGCACGCCAAGCTCATTGAAGTCTACCGGTATTTTTCCCAGCGCTTGCACTGCATCCGTGTGAACGAGGACCCGATGCTCCCTTAATTGCCGCGCGTATTTAGCAATATCCTGGATAACGCCGGTTTCATTGTTTGCCAGCATGAATGAGGCTAGGCCGGGCTTGCGCCTGATAACATGATCAATGGCTTCTTGCGTAATCAGCCCGTCGCTATCGACGCCAATAATGGCAAGTTCTCGTCCCTGTTTTTTCAAGCGCTGGGCTGGTTCAGCAATGGACGGGTGCTCGATGGCTGAAATGGCAAGTCCGGCATCGGATCCGCCTGCCGCCAGGGCCAGATTGTTGGCTTCGGTGCCGCCGCTGGTAAAAATGACTTGCGCAGGCTGTGCGCCAACCAGTGAAGCAACCTGCTCGCGGGCCGTCTCTATGGCGCTTCGGGCAACTCGGCCTTGACGATACAGGCTGGAAGGATTGCCGTAGAAGGTGGTCAGGAAAGGCAGCATGGCGTCCAACACCCGTTCATCTATCGGTGTTGTCGCGTTATGATCAAGGTAGATCATTTAATTTAAGCGCTGACTCCATTTTGACGATGAACGACAATGACGTGCTGAGCCTCCTGTTCCTGCCTTCTGGCAACTTCTTGAATCTGATGTCTTTCCAGAAGCACGCCCAGGCTGATGTCTGTCAGATAATGGCGAATCTGCTCGCTCAGGCCCATCCATAGGTCATGGGTTAAACAGGCCTGGTTATTCTGGCAGTTGCCTTCACCGCCGCATTTGGTTGAATCGAGCGGTTCGTCCACAGCGGCAATAATATCGGCAATATTAATCTCGCTGGCTTTGCGGCTGAGTTTATAGCCGCCGCCCGGCCCGCGCACGCCTTTTACCATGCCGGCACGGCGCAGACGCGCGAATAATTGTTCCAGATAAGACAGGGAAATAGTTTGGCGAGTAGCAATTTCAGTTAGGGTAACCGGCTTTTTTTGGCTGTGAAAAGCCAAATCCAGCATAGCGGTCACGGCATAGCGACCTTTAGTGGTTAAGCGCATAAGACCATCCTTTATAAATACAATAAGTTCTCATTGCTATAACTATACTTAACCCAGCAAAATAGTCAACTTTTAAAAGGTTAATATTTTTGTGGTCAAATCGGGACCGCTATTGAAGTATTAAGCTATTATAATCATATACTTAATTTTTTCTTAAGAAAGAATCACCCAGCCATGAAAAGAATGGCGGTTCGTACGAATTGATGACAGGATAAGTACATTTATGCCTTCGGATATATCGTCAATCCGGAGGCATAAATCATTTATTAAATTTCTTCTTTCTTGTCTTTCACGTAGCTGTCTTCGATTTCGCAGCCTTCCAGATCGGGCACCGGGGGTTGCGAGTAGGCGATGCCGGCATCATTCAGCGCTTTTTTCATGGTTTCTATCTGCTCATCCAGCACATGAATATGATCGAGCATGCGGTTGATCGCGTTAGCGATAGGGTCCGGCATGTCTGCCGTCGCGCCATAGGCATCGAAGCCCATCTTGCTGGCGATTGCATCGCGCCCTGGTGTTGATTTTTTGGCCTTTGAATCGACGATATGGCCAGGAATGCCGACTATTGTTACGCCGGACGGTACGGATTTCAGTACGACCGAATTCGAGCCGATGCGGGCGCCTTGCCCTATTTCGATAGGCCCTAAAACCTTTGCGCCGGCGCCTATAACCACGCCGTTGTGCAGCGTCGGATGGCGCTTGCCTTTCTGCCAGGTCGTGCCGCCCAGCGTGACGCCGTGATACAGCGTGCAGTCATCCCCGATCACGGCGGTCTCGCCGATCACGACGCCCATGCCGTGATCGATAAAGAAGCGCCGGCCTATTCTGGCGCCGGGATGGATTTCGATGCCTGTCAGCCAGCGGCTGATATGGGAAATAAAGCGCGCCAGCCATTTGAAGCCGGCGTTCCAGCAATAATGGCTGAGGCGGTGAATCAAGATGGCGTGTATGCCGGGATAAGCCGTAATGACCTCAAAGACGGATTGCGCCGCCGGATCCCGTTCGAAAACGCACAGAATGTCTTCTTTCAATCTGCTGAACATATTACTGATTCCTTTTATGGCCCTGAGACATTCTCAAGATACCTCTAAGGATGTCCACCTCTTTAGTATCGAGCTGTGCACGATTAAAAAGCCTGCGCAGGCGCCGCATGATCGACTTTGATTTGTCAGGATGCATAAAGCCGATATCGGTCAAAGCCTCGTAGAGATGGTCATAGAACATCTCCATCTGCGCCGTCGTGGCCAGAGGATCCTCGCCCTTGTCGCCGATCATGATCTCGTGCGATTGGCCTGAGGCGACGAATAATTCATAGCAGATCACCTGCACGGCCGCGGCAAGATTCAGTGAGCTGTATTCGTTATTGCAGGGGATGCGCAGCAGGTAGCGGCACAGGTCCAGTTCATGGTTTTTCAGGCCGGAGTTTTCACGGCCAAAGATAATGGCCGCTTTAGCCGCCTGCGCCTCGGCAGCGAGCTTTTCGGCGCATTGCCGGGGCGTCAATTCCGGCCAGCTGATGGTCCGGCAGCGGGCGCTGGCGCCGATGACCAGTTGGCAATCGGCAATGGCTTCCTCCAGGCTTTGGCAGACCGTTGCCCGCGCAAGTATGTCATCGGCGCCGGATGCCCGCGAGGTTGCGTCAGCGCTCGGAAAAATCTTGGGCGCAACCAGCGACAGATTAGTCATCTTCATATTCTTCATGGCCCGGGCAACGGCGCCTATATTGCCTGGGTGCGAAGTTTCGACCAGAACGATTTTGATATTAGACAGCAACGTGTTGTCTCTTCGTGGAAAAAAGAGCCAATTTTAGCAAAAGATTTGGTATGCTATGGAGGTTTTCTACTTGCTCATTATAAATTCAGCCTATGCAACCAATGCTTAATATTGCCGTCCGCGCTGCAAGAAGCGCCGGCGACCTTATCGTACGCTCATCCGACAATGTCGGGCGTTTGCGCATCAACCAAAAAAGCAGGAATGACTTTGCCAGTGAGGTCGACCAATTGGCCGAACGGGAAATCATCAATATCATCAGAACTGCTTATCCCGATCATGCTATCCTGGCTGAAGAAAGCGGCGCGCACAAAGGCAATGATTTTGTCTGGGTGATCGACCCGCTGGACGGCACGACGAATTTTCTGCACGGTTTTCCCCAATACGCCGTTTCCATTGCCTTGGTGCATAAAGGCAAAATCGAAGTCGGTGTCGTCTACGATCCGCTGCGCGATGAATTATTCACTGCCAAACGCGGCAGTGGCGCAATGCTAAACAACCGACGCATCAGGGTAACAGCCCAGGCCGGCCTGGCGGGCGCACTGATCGGCACAGGCTTTCCCTTTAAGAATCTGCAGCATCTTGATGCTTATCTGGGCATGTTCCGCGCCATGTCGGATTCGGCCGGTATCCGCCGCGCCGGCGCTGCCGCACTGGATCTGGCTTACGTGGCCGCCGGGCGTCTCGATGGCTTTTGGGAAATCGGTTTGCACGAATGGGATATGGCGGCAGGCATCCTGCTGATCAAGGAAGCCGGCGGCGTCGTCACCGATTTTTCCTTCAATGATAAATACATGGAGTCGGGCAACGTGATTGCCGGCAATCCTAAAATGCATCAAATCATGTATCAGGCGATTGAGCCGCATGTGACGCCGGCTTTGAAATAACAATCCGGATAAACCACGAAGAACACGAAGTTTCTTTTGATTTTCTTCGTGACCTTCGTGGTTGATGGCAGGGTGTTTCCGGTTGTCTGGCTTCTTGTCAGACGGCCGGAGAAAGGCTTTAGTAGGTCAGCGTCAGCCCGACGTTGAACGAGCGGCCCATGCCGGGTACGGCAGTTCCGGCTATATACTGTCCTGTAACGGGATGTCTTTCGCCTATGTAAGTGCCGCCCAACGGTAGCGCATAGTTCTTATCCAGCAAATTGTCTATGCCGGCATCGACGCGCATGTGTTTCCAGTTGTAACTGCTTCGCAGATTCAGCAGCACAAAGCCCGCAGTTTTCGGCTCCAGGCGCACATCCTGTATATCGTCTTTGGCATCGACAAGCTGGGTTTCGACCGTATTGGTCCAGCCGCCCAGTCGGTGGTCTAGTGCGACCAGCGCATTGAACGGCATCTGTTGGTACAGGTTGTCGCCTGTATCGTTATTCTGTCCCCTGACATAACTCATTACCGTCCTGCCGGTCAGGCTGCCGTATTGGCTGGTTTCCAGCAACAGTTTACTGCCTGATACATCGACGCCGAACAGATGGGCTTCAAAGTTATCCAACTGCAGCAGATTAAAGCCGCCGTGCGACGGGCTGGCGCAAGTCAGGCCGTTGGCCGGCTGACACAGCTCGGCATCGATATAATTGTCGACGTTGGTGTAAAAAGGCGTGACCTTGACCTGCCAGTCTTCCTGATTCACGTCATGCCAGTCGGCGGTCGCGCTGATGGTATGAGCAACTTCGGGTTGCAGGTTGATATTGCCCACGTACCCATTGCCGTCGCCGACCCAGTTGTTCATGAACATATTCATCGGCATGACCATTGCGCCCATGCGGGTGCCGCGCGACCAGGCATAGCGCTCATACAGGCTCGGCGAGCGCGTTTTCCTGGCGACGCCGAATTCATAAGTCTGCATGTCATTGAAGGTGTAACGCGCCAGAGCCGTCCAGTCGATATTGACGTCGGTGCGTTTGTGCTTGGTATTGTTGAAGGCGACGGCGTCCGGCGTCAGCTTGCCGTAGTCCATGACATCGCCGGTATCCATTTCCACGCCGCCGACGCGGATGCCGATCTGGGTCAGCCATTGAGAGTTCCAGCGGGCTTCCCATTCGGTAAACACATCCAGCCGGTCGCGCTTGCCTTCGAAGATGTTCCAGAAGGGGCCGGGGCCCTGCATCATTTTCATCGAATCGGTGCCGATCGGATCCCACCAGTCGTTCAGGCGATAGCGCTGATATTCGCTGCCGACGGTCAGCAGATGCTTGTCGGTCACATCGATGTTGGCTTTGACCATCAGGCCTTGGTTGATGCCGTGCGTATCCATGGGCATGGTCCGGCCTGATTCGCCGCCTTTGTCCTTCAGGAAGTTCATCTTGTGCCGGGCGTCTTCATGGTAGGCGCGCGTTTCCAGATTACCCCAGTCGAACTGGCTCTTGGTGGAGATATTGGCGAACCAGCTGTCATCGCCGGTCATATCCATGCGCACATTGGGGAAGCCCTGGTAAGGAATGTTTTGCTGGCCTACCTTGATGACGGCGAGGTGCTTGTCGTTGCGCAAGGCCAATGACAGAGACTGGTTTTCGGAGCGATAGGCCGAAGAGCCGACGACGTCCTTGCCGTTGATTCTATTGACGCCGGTGAAATCGCCGCCGGCTTTGTAATTGCGCGATTGTACCGAGGAGCCCGTGTAAGTCAGCGACGCGTTCTCGTTGGCTATCGAAGCGGAAATATTGCCGCCGTAGGCGTCGCCGTTGCTGCGGTAGAAGCCTGACATCTGACCTCTGACCAAAGGTGCTTCGCCGGCCTCGGCAAATTCGGGGTCGGCCGAATTAACGCGAATGGTCCCGCCGATGCTGTCGCCGCCGAGGCTCACCGGCGTGATGCCGGCCAGTATCTGGGCGCTGAGGACGCTGGACGGCGCCACATAAGAGAGCGCCGGATTCATATGATTGGCGCAGGCCGAAATCAAATTCATGCCGTCTACTTGCACCCGTAACCGGTCGTCTGCCATGCCATGCAGAATGGGCCGGCTTGAAATGCCGCCACCGCCGGACAGGCTCATGCCGGGCACGTCGCTGAACATTTTGGCCGTATCGCTGATAGCCGTCCTGGATAGCGCTATCTTGGAATGGTCGAGATAAGAACCGAAAGGGATATCGATATTCGATGCCTGGCCTTTGATGATCATCGTATCCAGAACCATGGCGTCGTCCGCGCTTGTAGTCTGTTCTTTGTTCTGGCTGGCGTTGACGTCGGCTTTATCCGCAGTTACAGGTTCGGCAGCAATCCCGCTTCCTAAATAACTCGCTCCCAATAATAGTACGTACTTCTTCATTTTTACTTATTTATTAGTTAATAACTTTCTAATAATAAGCAACTTTCATACCATTATATTCAGTAGGTCATCAATTTTAGTATTCACTTATATAATTAGGAAGATATCTAGATTAAAATGTAAGTGAACGCTTATGCGCATGTAATATTAAGTTTACATTTGTGGCAAATGACATATTTTCATGTGTTAAATAACATAGTTTAATTATTTTCAATAAATCGTATGGATAGAGGGGCCGTGTTTCACCGGACGTAAAAGCGCAGCTTGATAGGCCTCAGCAAGAGGCTTTAATGATTTGGGCGGGACGGAATAGAATTTTTACAGGTGTTATGGCGTTGCAGGGGCAGATTTACTTGTACCCTGTAGGGCCATTCGATCCGAAACGCTGCTATTTTTAAAAGAGGTCATTAAGTGCGAATACCCTAAAGGGCACAAGTGAATTCGCACCTACGACGGCCTGGTCATGAAGATGATCGGCAGCGTCCATGTTGGTCCGGATTATTGGCCGAGGCAGGGGATGAAAATCGGCAGCAAGGCTGAGACACATCTGTAACTAACGGATCAGCCCGGTATCTAAACCGGTAAATAACAAAAGCGTCCTTGCGATACAGGCTGTTAAAAAAGCTCCAATGCCATCATCAACGCATCTTCGCGACCATTTTCAGCTGGATAATAGCCTTTCCTGATGCCTATTTCGTTGAAGCCCATGTTTTCATACAGGGCGATAGCGTTTTTGTTGGAAGGCCGCACTTCCAGGAAAACGGTTTCGGCTCGTTCCCTTGCCGTCTCAATCAGATGCTCCAACAGCTTCCGGCCAATGCCCTGGCCTTGCTCGGCAGGGTCTACGCAGAGGTTCAGAACATGCGCCTCACCGACGGCGATGGAAGCGATACAATATCCCAGCACTTTATCCTGCTCTTCGCAAACCCAGCAGTCATAGCGCGCTTTCAGGCAATCCTTGAAAATGTCTTCGCCCCATGGGAATGGATAGCCTCTTTTTTCGATGGCTGCCACGCTGGGCAGATCGGATACAGCCATTCTCCTAATACGCATTAAATCCTTTCTATTTACAGAGCCGGGAAATACCTTGGCATAGAATTCCCTGTCCGCATCATAAACCAGCCAATTTTTTATCTTGTCTAACATTGCCCGCATAATCAACCTTCTGTGTACGTCTTCATCGCCAACTGTAAATCCATCCAGGCTTTGCGCTTGTCCGGCAGTGACCGTAATAAATAGGCGGGATGATAAACCACAACGACCGGCGTTTCATCTAAAGTATGCACTTTGCCTCTGAGCCTGGCCAGCGGGGCCTCGGTTTTTAACAAGGCCTGGGCGGCAATACGCCCTACAGCCAGGATGATCCTGGGCTGAACAAGCGCCCGCTGCCGTTGCAGATACGCATGGCAGGCGTCAATCTCGTCCGGTTTGGGGTCGCGATTGCCGGGCGGCCGGCATTTCAAAATATTGGCGATGAAGACATCCTCCCGGGCCAGTCCCAGCGCGCGCAACATTTCCGTCAGCAGCTGTCCGGCCTTGCCGACAAATGGCTGGCCTTGCAGATCCTCACTTTGTCCGGGCGCTTCGCCGATCACCATCCAGTCGGCCTGTTTGTTGCCGGTGCCGAAAACGGTCTGGGTGCGCGTCTCGCACAAGGCGCATTTCCGGCACGCCGCTACTTCGGCTTGCAGAGACTCCCAGTTATCCGGTCCGGGTTGCGCCGGCTCATGATCAGTCGGCGCTAGTGCGGCAGCCTCCGGCGCTGCATTATCAATGAGCAGCTGCTCATCCCTGTCGGGCGCAGGCGCGGCTCTGGGAACCCAGACATCGATGCCCATCGCCTCCAGATATTGCAAGCGCAGCGCGTTATCCATGACAGTTCACTATAAGGCTAAACATCACCTTTCTGCGGATGCCGGCGCTGATTCGGCGTCTGCAGCTTATTGATGGCGTTGACATAGGCTTTCGCCGAAGCAATCACGATGTCGGTATCGGCGCCCAGGCCATTGACGATGCGGCCTGCTTTTTCAATGCGTACCGTGACTTCGCCCTGGGCGTCGGTGCCGTTGGTAATGTTGTTGACTGAATAAAGCTCCAGTGCGGCTCCGGATTGCACGACCTCTTCGATGGCTTTAAGGCTGGCATCGACAGCGCCGCTGCCGCTGGCCTTGCCCATGATTTCCTGATTGTCGATGCGCAGGGCGACCGTCGCGTTAGGGATTTCTCCGGTTTCGGAGCAGACCTTCAGCGAAATCAATTTGACATGTTCGTCTTCGGCTTCAAAGCCGACTTCCGATATCAGCGCCTGCAGGTCTTCGTCGAAAATATCGTGCTTTTTGTCGGCCAGTTGCTTGAAGCGGAAAAAGGCATCGTTCAACTCTTCTTCGGAAGAGAATTCAAAGCCCAGTTCGGTCATGCGGCTCTTGAAGGCGTTGCGGCCGGAGTGTTTGCCCATGACCATGCGGTTGGCGGTCCAGCCTACATCCTCGGCTCGCATGATTTCATAAGTTTCGCGGCTTTTCAGCACGCCGTCCTGGTGAATGCCGGATTCGTGCGCGAAGGCATTGGCGCCGACGATGGCCTTGTTGGGCTGCACAGGGAAGCCGGTAATCGACGAAACCAGTTTTGAACAGGTGACGATCTCGCGCGTATCAATGCCTGTCTGGCAAGCAAACACATCCTGACGGGTGCGGACCGCCATGACGACTTCTTCCAGCGAGGCATTGCCGGCGCGCTCACCCAGGCCGTTGATCGTGCATTCGATCTGGCGTGCGCCGTTCATGACCGCCGACAGGGAGTTGGCAACGGCCAGTCCCAGGTCATTATGGCAATGGACCGAGAAAATGGCCTTGTCCGAATTCGGGATGCGTCTGATCAGGTTGGCGATCGTCTCGCCGAACTGCTGCGGGATGCTGTAGCCGACCGTATCGGGGATATTCAGTGTCGTGGCACCGGCATCGATGACGGCTTCCAAAATGCGGCACAGAAAGTCCTCTTCCGAACGTCCGGCGTCTTCGGCTGAAAATTCGACGTCATCGGTATACTGCCGCGCGCGTTTTACGGCTCTGACCGCATACTCGATCACTTGCTCCGGCTGCATCTGCAGTTTCATCTGCATATGAATCGGCGATGTCGCGATAAACGTATGGATGCGCGAACGGTTGGCGCCTTTGAGCGCCTCGCCGGCGCGATCGATATCCTTGTCCAGCGCTCTGGCCAAACCGCATACGGTACTGTCTTTAACGGCTTTGGCCACGGCCTGAACGGCTTCGAAGTCGCCGATGCTGGCGATAGGGAAGCCAGCCTCGATAACATCCACTCTCAAACGCTCCAGCGCCTTGCCAATCCTGACTTTTTCATCACGCGTCATGGAAGCGCCGGGGCTTTGTTCGCCATCGCGCAAGGTAGTATCGAATATAATTAACTTGTCTTTCATAGGGGCTCCATGCATGGAGAACTATCAGCGGTTCCGCTGATAGCGATTAGTAAAGAGGGTTTAAACAAAGTAAGAGAGAAGAATGCGCCCGTCAGGGCAGGAATCTTAAAGATAGACACAGCAATGCGCGCGGCCCTGGCCCGTCAGGCAGGGTGACAGTAAAAACGTTGTTAAAAGGCATAACGGGCTGGATGGACATGATCATGACTATACGCGAATGACACGGGGCTCTCAAGCAGATTTTTTACGGTTTGCGCCCCTGCAGCCGGCGCTTGCGCATGACCAGCGTAATGACCGGTCCTGAAATCGCGTACGCCAAAAATAATGCAAACAGCATGATCTGAGGCTGCGCCATCACGAAAGCGATGCCCAGCATAACGGCAGTGGCCACAACAAATGGCACTTTGCCTTTCAAATCGATTTCCTTGAAGCTGGAATAGCGAAAGTTGCTGACCATCAGCAATCCCGTGCTAATCATCAACACGATGGCGACATATTTAAGCATTTCAATGTCATAGCCATATTCCAGGCAGATCCAGATAAACCCGGCCGGAATGGCGGCCGCAGCCGGGCTGGGCAACCCCTGAAAATAGCGCTTGTCGGCAGATTCGACCTGGGTGTTAAAACGCGCCAGTCTTAAGGCGCCGCCGGCCATATGGACGAAGGCCGCGAACAGGCCCAGCTTGCCGAGGCTGGAAAAAGCCCACATATACATGACCAGAGCCGGCGCCGCGCCGAACGAAATCATGTCCGACAGACTGTCGTATTGCACGCCGAATTCGCTCTGCGTATTGGTCAGGCGCGCCACGCGGCCATCGAGCCCGTCCAGCACCATCGCAACGAAAATCGAAATGGCCGCGGTTTCGTATCGTCCGCCCATCGCCGAGGTAATGGCATAGAAGCCGGCAAACATGGCTCCCGTAGTGAACAGGTTAGGTAACAGATAAATGCCACGGCGGCGGCGATTAGGGCGCTTTTCAGAGGTCATAAAGGTCAATCGGTCCTTGCTTTGTCTATAAATAAAAAACAGTGTACGGAATTATACAATGAGCCCACCGGACGGGCATAAATTAATAACCGGCGCCGGGTAATGATCCGACACTTCCATACAGGCAGTATCGATTAGTACTATGACCGCTTCATGTCAGAACATCGGGTATTGTTTTAATCCTCGTATCGGGGACGTCCGCTGAGCTCAATCGGTATCACACAGGAATAACCCATGGGCCTCTTGGCCAGGTATTGCTGATGATAGTCCTCGGCGTAATAGAATTCTCCGGCCGGCCGAATTTCGGTTGTTATTTCTCCGCGTCCTGCCTCTGTGAGGCGCTGCTGGTAATGGTCTCTTGACTCAAGCGCCTCCTCGAATTGCGCACGAGTGTAAGTGTATATGCCTGAGCGATATTGCGTACCGATGTCAGGGCCTTGCCGCATGCCTAGGGTTGGATCGTGGGCTTCCCAGAACAGCTTCAGCAGTTCGCTATACGAGGTCAAAGCCGAATCGTAAATGACCTTTACGACTTCGGCATGGCCGGTCAGTCCCGTGCAGACTTCCTCGTAAGTCGGGTTGGGCGTATAGCCGCCGCTGTAGCCGACAGCCGTGCTGTATATGTGCGGATGCTCCCAGAATTTCTGCTCCGCGCCCCAGAAGCAGCCCAGGCCAAACAAGGCCTGTTCCATGCCGGGCGGGAATGGCGGCAGGATTGGATTGCCGGTAACGAAGTGATGATTGATGACGGGCATCGGTGTATCACGGCCGGGCAATGCGTTCGCCGGGTCTGGCAGTACGAGCTTTTTTGATGAGATAATCATAGCTATAGCCCTTCGTAGGTGGATTAGGAACTGTTTGAACACAGGTTACTCTGATCTGATATGAGAATAAAGCACATACAATTAACTGGAGAATCATGATAGAGCAAGATGTTTTGCGCCGCTTTTTATTCGAAGACATGGGCGTGCGTGGTGAATGGGTCAAGCTGAGGGACAGCTGGCAAGCGGCGAAGGCGCATCAGCAAGGCCCGCAAAACGTGATGCAGCAGTTGGGGCAGGCGCTGGCGGCGGTCACGATGTTGTCCGCGACCGTCAAATTCAGAGGTTCGATGATTATGCAGGCGCAGGGCGACGGCGACCTGAAAACGCTGGTGGCGCAGTGCACGCATGATCGAAAAATCAGAGGGCTGGTAAGAAGCGCCGACAGGGTGTCAGGCAGTACGCTGGAGCAGATGTTCGGACACGGGCGCCTGGTGCTGACCATAGAGCCTGAAAATGCCGAGCCTTATCAAGGCATCGTGCCGCTGCAGGGCGCAGGTCTTGCAAATGCCCTGGAAACTTATTTTACGCAGTCGGAGCAGTTGCGCACCCGGCTGTGGCTGTTCGCCAACGATATGCAGGCGGTCGGTTTGCTGTTGCAGGAGCTGCCGGCTCAGCAGAGTTACCGGTCTGATTGGGACCACATCGAGATGCTGGCAAACACCGTGACTGAGCAGGAGCTGATGACGCTCGATTGCGGACAGATGCTGCATCGTCTGTTTCATGAGGAAAAAGTCAGACTGTTCGATTCCGAGCCGGTTGAATTCAAATGCGCCTGTTCCCGCGAAAGACTGGAACGGACCCTGTTGGCGCTCGGGCGGGCGGAGCTGGAAAGCATTCTGACAGAGCGGGATGTCATTGAAGTAGGCTGCGAATTCTGCGGTGCACATTATCGTTTTGACAAGGTTGACGTGGAAGGCATTCTGTCCCAAGAGAAGACAGCGAATGGGCCCGAAACGCGGCATTAATAGCGTCGTCATGAAGCGAGGACTCCGCCTAATCGGCCTGCTGGCGCTGGCCGTCTCATTGACCGGCTGCATTTACTGGCTGCGAGCCTATCAGACTTATCTGCAAATGGGCGAATTCGACCGCTACTTTAGCGTGGTGGCGGCCGATGATTTCACGCTGGAATTTAAAAAGCCGATCATGTACAGCCAGGATTTTGTATCACTGGCCAAGCTGTATCCCAGCGAGAATGATGCAACTCCGGAAGGGCGGCGCTTCCGGTACTGGTTTCGCAAGGTCGATAGCCACAACCAGGTGATTAAGCCTGAGATCAAGTTTTATTCCGAATTGACTTTCAACAAGGAAGACCGCATCACCTCCTGGTCTTTCTCGCCTTTGTTCCTGCAAATCGCGCCGCCGAAGTTTCTGGAAGTGTCGCTGCGTTCGATTGGCGGTGCCGAGATCGATAAGGAAAAACAGCAGCTCCGGGCCAATACTGACCTGCTAGAAAAGATTTCCGCCGATCTGCCCAGGAAACCGGCCGTCATCGCGCATTTGGGGGCGCCGCTGGAAGTGCAGGTGGAAAAAGAAAACGAAGTGTATGTCTATCATTTTCTGCTGGAAACCCATGGCATAGAAGAGGGCTATGAAGACCGCGCCTTAAGCGAGGTAAAACTGACTTTCGATAAATCGACTCAGGAACTGGTCAGAATGGCCGGGCGTTTCGCGGGCCTTAAGGTATCGATCAATTACCGGAAGTTTCTTGATAATGCTAGTGAATCGGCAAAAGCTTCATAAACCGGCGTATCTGCGCCTATCGCTCGTCAATTTTTAAAAGCCTTGGCGAGCGCCTGCTTTCAGTCGGCACCATCCCCATCAATGCGATTCGAATCGCAACAGAAGATGCGCACTCATTAAGCCGTATCGACAGGTGAATGAAAGGGATTTATGGGCATTCAGAATGAGCAATTAGCGTGTGGGCTGGGTTGCCAAGCCCAGCATGGACGGCAGAAATGCTGGGTTAGCAATCCAGCCTGCCGTCGCTAAAAGCTGCGATGTTTGGCGTGGCAAACGGGATAAAATCTTCCTTGCGTAACATCATTTTTTAAGAAATGTTGTTTGGTCAATGACCGGTTCGATTTCTAATTGAAATGCGGCGCTGATGAAAAAAGCGACCAGCGTCTTAAGGACATGGCTTTTTTAAGGCGGTCGGTAGCCATTTGCATAGCCGCCTCACGAGGAGTGATGCGGCTACACTAACCCGGACACACAACTTAAAATAACCTGAAAAAGATAGTGTGTCTAAAAATGAGCGATCAAACTAAAAAACCCAATAGCTATGCCTCAGAATTTAAAGAATCGGCTGTTAAGTTGGCTGTTGAATCAGATCAGCCAATCGCCCAGACAGCGAGAGATTTAGGATTGAATCCCAATACATTACATACTTGGATCAGTAAGTATTCAAAACCGAAAACGGCCATCGAAAGAACGGATGAACATATTTATGATGAAGTTAAACGGCTGAAGAAAGAATTAGCCTGAGTCACTCAGGAGCGGGATTTGTTAAAAAAGGCTACCGCGTACTTTGCGAAGGAAATGCAGTGAAGTGCGCCTGGATAGCCAAGCATTCCGAAGACTTCCCCGTCGCTGTGCTATGTCGGTTCATGAGCATTTCACGGAGTCGTTATTATGAATGGCTCAATTCGCCAAAAACAGAGCGGGCCAAGGAAAATGAGCAATTGCTTGTAATACTGAAAACGTTGTTTCAAAAAGGCCGAGGAACCTATGGCACACGGCATCTTAAAAAGAAATTCGCTGAGCAAGGTATCGTGGTGAGTCGGCGACGGATTGGCCGGCTTATGAATCGGGCGGGAGTGGCCTGCAAAACCAGGAAAAAATTTAAAGCGACAACAGACTCCAAGCATACCCAGCCGACTGCCCCTAATTTACTGAACAGACAATTTACAGTCTCACAGCCTGATCGCTATTATGTCGGCGACATGACCTACATTGCCACTCAGGAAGGCTGGTTATATTTGGCTGTGGTGATTGACTTGTTTTCCAGAAAGGTCGTCGGCTGGTCAATGGACAGCCGGATGAAAGCACAACTGGTCAATGAGGCTCTGTTGATGGCTATCTGGCAGCGTAAGCCAGATAAAGGGTTGATATGGCATACCGATCGCGGCAGTCAATATGCTTCCGATAGTCATCGCGCTATTTTAAAGGCGCATCACGTCATTCAATCCATGAGTCGTAAAGGAAATTGCTGGGATAATAGCGTCTCTGAAAGCTTTTTTCATACCTTGAAAACGGAATTGACGCATCACTGTCAATTTAGGACTCGTGAGGAAGCTAAGCAGGCGATTTTTGAATATATTGAGGTCTTTTATAATCGAGAACGCCTGCATTCTGCCAATGACTATTTGTCACCGGTAGACTATGAAATACAGCAAAAAGCTGTGTAACAATGTGTCCGGAAAAGTGTTGACACATCAGGATTAGATACAGCCATCAGGCCCGGCACATTTTGTTCTTTGAAATGTTCATAGCGCTTTTGAAACCGGAGCGCGATTATGAACGTTCAGCCAAAGTTTTCTTTAGTCGGTTGCTTTGATCGCTCTATTACCCTATAGTCTTCTGTTTATGTCCAATCGGGCTGTATGCCTCGATGGGTGATTGCATAATAGATGAAGCTCTGTGTGTACATGATCATGGTTGCAGTTGGAGCGGTATCTCACTGAAGTTTAAGGTTTAATGGAAGAGTTATTTATCGGTTGGCTCAAGGAATACGGTTACATTATCCTGTTCTTGTGGTCCATATTAGAAGGTGAAATCGGCCTGATCATGGCCGGAATCATGTCTCATACTGGCGATATGCAGTACTTCATGGCGGTTTTCGTGGCCGGCCTTGGCGGTTTCGCCGGTGATCAAATTTATTTTTATATCGGCCGTTTTAACAAAGGCTTTATTCAGCGCAGACTGCATAACCAGCGACGCAAATTTGCGATTGCGCATTTGCTGCTGAAAAAATACGGCTGGCCCATTATTTTCATGCAGCGCTATATGTATGGTTTGCGTACCGTCATTCCCATGTCGATAGGTATCACCAAATACTCGGCAAAGCAGTTTGCGTTGATCAATCTGCTCAGCGCTTGGGTATGGGCGGCGATTACGATAACCCCGGCCTATTTTTTCGGCGCGGAAATATTGAACATACTGGCCGTAGCCAAGCAGCATTGGTATTTCGCGCTGCCCGTAGCAGGCGCTTTTCTTTACGCGGTTTATACCTATTTCCACAAACTGGAGCAGCATTTATTGCAAAAGCGCCAGAACCGTTTCTCGAATTCATAGCGAGACGGATAAAGAATTTTTGAATCCCGCTAAAACATTTTTCATTACCAAGCTCACGAATCACTGCATGGGCAAATGACCGGATCATTCTCTATCTGTGCATGCCGTTCGTGATTTTCGCGATCATTCTGTATCTAAAATTTTCATAATTTTGTAAGCACTGGCGACGAAGTTAATTGGCGAAAATAGGTCATGGTTTCCGCTCAATTGTTGTGCTTTTTTCCTGTCTCTACCCGTTCTGGCCCAGCAGGCTAGGACGTGCCATGGCGTTAGCCGTAGTACGGTTTATTTACCCTGGTCAGGTTTTAGAAAGAGCGGCTGTTTACGATGCACGCGTAAAAATCTGGACCTGATCTAACGGGTCTCAACAAAATCTGACATTGAAAGTCTGAGTTCGACCCCAAGCGGAAATTCGCCAGTTTCCTTTGAACGTCAGGTTATCGTTCTCTTAAGTCATTCAAACTACACCAGACTGTATTCCTATTAAAATCCTCAGTAGAAATATTTTTTTGTTTGTGCTTTTATTCTTTCAAATTTAAAAGCTAAACCTATTGTAAGGTAGGGACAGAAAGTTTGGGATCCTGTATCTAGAAAAGCCGAGCTGACGAGTGAGACCATCGTAAGGGTTTCGCAAGACAGGTCGGCTTTTTTATTTTGCGCGAATTTATTTTGTACGAATGAGTCCCACCTGTAGCAGCAAAAAATGGCGACGCGCTTGGTTTTATAACCCGCAGCGTCGCCATTCGTACTTGGGCTATAAAAGCCCCAATCAGTATGAGCCAGAAGTGGTTACATTACAAAAATCGCTTAACTGGCTACTGGATTGGTGGATTTCACTTGACCACCTCACAAAACCAACGACGAGGAGGAAGAACTATGAAAAGCGATATTCGATACGATCTATGTCTGTGCCCTTGGTTGTGATAGTGGTCCTGGCGCTGGTCGCATCCTTTGCGGGGGCCCAGGAAACTCCTCCGGGATCCTCGATCTCGCTGCCCGACTACAACGGTTCCGGTTTGGTGAGGTGTTTCGGGTAGAAGCCCCCTCCCTGCAAGGGTCACATTACTGTCGTGGGCGACAAGCCGGGATTCTTTATGTTTGCTCGGTGAGTGTCCGGCAGCGGCGCATGCCACATTATCTTTATAACTGAAGAAAGGAGGAAACAATGAAAGTATCTACCTGGATCGGTATTTTCGGCTGCCTCATGACACTCTCGTTCCTGATCAATCCCGATGTCGTTCGCGCCCAGAATTTTAATTATCGAGGCTGTGCGTGGCCGATCGAACTCTCGCCCGAAGGATCTGGTAACGTGCAGGGCCCTGACGGTGCAGCCCGATATTGGGCCATGCCCTTTGATACGCAGTACGAAACAATGACAATCAAGGGCACCTATCCCAATATCCGGTTTTTTTCTTTTGCCGCTTACGAAACGATAGATTACGACCCTCTAAATAATACAAATAAGGGATTCCACCTCGCAGAACATCATCTGTACGATGCCCAGATCACCCCCGATCCGGGCAGCACCAACCCGTTCGTCCCACCGGGCGGTCGCAACGGCAACTATACTGTCACAATCTCGCGTAACAGCACGAGTTCGGGGAATACAATCGGGGTTTCCTCAGACCTTACTTGGGTAGTCCTGCGCATGTATGTAGCGGACGCCGATCCGTCCCAGAGCGGTCAAAGTCTGATGGGCGGGGTGCCGCTCCCCACCATAACAGTGACGGACCAAGCTGGTGCCAGCAAGCAGTTGGAGGCCTGCTTCCCGATCAACAAATGGTTGGATGCGAGTGCCTTTGCCCAATTTCTCTTCCCACCCGCGGTCGATTTGAGCATCGATGAAGGCATGCCCTCCTCCGATCGGCTCTGGTTTGCGTCACCTTTAGATCCGCCGTCGATTCTATGGCCTAATCCGGATGGTAAATACATGATGATGTGGCCGGGGAACAAATACCAACCCGGGCGGATCATTGTCATACACGGCAAAGCTCCGGGTTTCCCCGGCACATTCGAGGGTTCTCCGATTTGGAGGCCGGCGCGGGGCTTCCGGACCGTCGACATGCGGTATTGGGCCGTGTGCGAACAGGACTTTGCGCCGCCGCTTTCGCTGGTTGGTTGCGTAACCGATCTGACAACTCGTCTTGAAGGCGGCTATTATACGATCGTCATAACGGACGATCGGCAGCGCCCGGACTGGTTACGGCCTAATGTCAACTGGCTGCCGTATGGGGATGAGCAGTATCCCAAGTTTGTGGTTATCCGCAACATGCTGCCTGCGCCCGATTTCCCCTATGCTATCCAAAATGTCTGGGCGGCTCCCCCCGACCACTACTGCACGTTTGATCTCTCGTTCCCGAACGTTCCAGATCGAACGGCTCTGGACGAAAAGGGGCCATGCGCCAAGGAAGTGATGGGTGATTATTACCCGGACGCCGTCTGGTGCGATAAATCGACATTCGTACATGGCGGCTGGCAAGCCTGCCTGAAAGGGCGATAACAGCGACTCTCCCGGGAGGTGGAAAATGAAAAGAGTTGAAAGTCTCGTAATCAAATCGCTCGTCTTCCTGGCGATAGCCAATCTCTATTTCGTCATCGCACAGGCTCAGAACACGCCGCAACCAGTGGCACAATTCGGTGAAAAAACGAATAATAGCCCCCATAACTTTCCTAATGCACCTCAGGAATTTGTCGTGTGTACTGGATGGCACGCCCTTTGTTCTGCATCCTATGACTGCAAAATGAATGGCGACAAGGCTGACTGCGACTGCTTGAGGGTTAACGAACCCCATATTGTTGAAACAGCTTCAATCCAGGATACAGCGGTCAAACACCTGACGCAGGCCCAATGCACTACTAGACATCCGTGCAATGCAGATCAAGCTCCAGTTTGTAAGGCCATCACTTACGGACAGTATGAAGTTGATAATGTCACGTATGATTGGGTGTCAACTTTTTCTTATCGTGGATGGTGCAGTCTCTTGCAGGTTAAGCCAAAAGCCTGTGACCCGAGTGCAGCGGGCTACACCGGGGATCTATATTGGGCCGTCTGCGACGGCGCTCCGTGCACGGAAAACCAGAATCCATCCGATCCAGATAAGCTCTTGAGCTGTCAGTGCCGGGTAGAGAACGCACGGATCACACCGTTTCTGGGAACCAATGGCAGTTGCACCGGCGACAATGGCGGGATAATGTCAAGCTCTCCGCTATGGACATGGGATTTCCAAAACAACAGATACCGGATTCCTTTGCCTGGCATGGAATACGTACAGGGTGCATGTGCCCCGTTGGAATCCGATCCATTGCCGCCGCGATGATCTAAGTTCTCGTATGCACAATAGCGGTTACTTGGCTGCTCAGCGAGAGCTTTTCATGATTAGACATTTCGAAACGATGTGTCTAATGTTTTTTTATCGCTGTCTTTTCGAATGACAAAAATGTAGCGATTACCGGCCATTATCCATACTTTCTTGAGAGACAGGTAATGGCACAACCAAGACAATCAGTCTTATTCTTCACGATTCAAGTTCAAATTTAACCTTATTTCAGAACCTGCCAGGCCAGGTTCAGATTTCTACATCCCTAAAAACCGTATCGGTTATTTTTGTGATTCAGTTCACAAAAACGATAAATAACAGCCCATTCTTATTCCGACTAAAATACTTGGTATATACTCCATAACAAGGGTTAACGAGAAATGCCCTTGTTTCAATAGCTGTTTAGTATGACGTTGAATGGCTAAAAATTATAAAAATTAGAAGTTCATATTAGGTAGGTAACATGTCACATGATTTTGACAAATTAACGCACTATGCCAAATCATTCAGCGAATTAACGCCTGAACGAGAAGCCTTGTTGATCAAGGTGGGCGAACAGATCAAACCCAAACTGGCCGGAATTACCGAAGATTTTTATCAACACCTGCTCACCATTCCGCAAGCAGCGACTTTTCTCGGAGGGCGGGTTGAATCATTGAAGAAAACCCATACTCTCTGGATGGAGGGATTATTTAGCGGGCCTTTCGATAAAACCTATACCGAACACATGTACAAAGTGGGCGATGTGCATGTCAGAGTTAATTTGCCGGTTGAGTTTATGGCGGGCGCCATGACCTTGATCAATCAACGCCTGATCGGCCTGATTGTGGAAACCTACGGTCATGATAAGGAATACTGCGCTCAGATACTGGTTGCGATCAATGCCGTGACCGGCATGTCGCTTTTGGTGATGCAGCAGTCGTATCAGGCCGCCAGTCTGGCCGAGGAACTGGAAAAATTTCTCAAGATTTCCGGAATGAGCCGTGTATTGTTTACCAACCTGGCTAACGCTTACAAAGATAAATAGGAGATTTCAATGCGTTCAGATATGTTAGTTTCGGTATTGTCGGATTTGAGCGGCACTTCTGCGGATATTGAGGCGGCAGGCGTCATTTCGACCGACGGTCTGATGATGGCTTCGGTACTGCCGAATTCAATGGATGAAGACCGGGTCGGCGCCATGAGCGCCGCGATGCTGTCGTTGGGCGACCGTACCGCACAGGAACTGGTCCGTGGAGAATTGGAGCAGGTGCTGATCAAAGGCGATTCCGGTTATGTGTTGATGACTTATGCCGGCAAGGAAGCGGTGCTGACCGTAATGGCCAAGCCCAATGCCAAGCTGGGATTGATTTTCCTGGATGTCAAAAGAGCCGCCGGCAGTATCGCTGAATTGCTCTGATTGCCTTTAAGTAACCCAAAAATCCAACACCTGCTATAAGCATAAGAAATAGCCGGGTCTGTAATGTAGAGGCACGGATTCAATGTATCGGAAGCCGTAGATTGGATTGATGCGAAAATCCATTCTACGGCGCTTTGATAGGGATTAGCCTTGAAAAGAAACCGAAGCGCTGATTGAAGCAGCGGTTTAGTCTGCCAGAGAAAGGCCGCTAGGCACTTTTTTAGGCGCGGTAGATCTGAGATCCAGGCTGCTAGGGTCGGTCAGGGCATGTAAATAATCCAGCAGCAGCTTGACTTGTGCATCTGTAAGCGCAACCGGATTGATTTCTATACTGTTCGCCAGGTTGAAGCGGCTTGTTGCGTCGTTATGAACAATAAAGTCCTGTTCATCCAGATCCGAGCGGGACGGCAGAACGGCTTGGGAGACGTCATAGTCCTCAAGACTTTGCTCCGGATTCAGATGGTGTCTGACCACGGCTTCCAGAGTATTGTAAGCCCCGTCATGCCCCCATGGGCCGGTCAGCGCTACGTTGCGAAGGCTAGGGGTTCTGAATTTATACCGGTCATTGGCATCGCCTGTAACCTGCTCCCTGCCGTAATCATCATGCCCTTCAAAGCCATCGCCTTTTCCTGGACCAATTTGCGGCATGCCCAGTGCATGAAAGGCATGATCCGTTTGGAATTTTCCTGAATGACAGCTGGCGCATCCCGCCTTATTGAAAATTTTCATGCCTTCCACAGCGTTTTTGCTCATTGCAGTAGTTTGCCCCATCATATAGTAGTCGTAAGGGCTGTTATCGGCTCTGTACGCGGCGGCTTCGAAAGCGCCGATGGCATTGGTAATATGAGAATAGGTCACCTGCTCAGGGACTTTCAGGCCAGGATAAGCCTGGGCAAAAAGAGTGCGGTACTCCTCAATGGCCATGATCCGCTGAGTCAAAAGATGCCACACTAGAGGCAAATTGCCGGCCGCGGCCGCATCGGCCACTTCATTTTCACCGGCTTGTCCGGCCATTTCCGTATTGGAGGTAGGAGGAAAAGCCGCCTGCGCAGAAAGCGCATTGTCCACGCCCAGCAAGAATGCATCGCCTGCCGGCGTTCTGAAGCCGCTTGGCGCAGTGCTGTCTTGTTCAACGCGCCCGTCATGGAATACGCGGACAAATTCACTCGCGCCCAGGTTAAACACGAATGGTGCATTGCGGGGCACGCGTTCGTGTATGGCGTCACTGCCGGTTCCTGTGTCACGCATGATGCCCAACCCTTTGCCGCCTTCGCCCACGCCTAACGACAGACCGTCTCCGGTAGCGGCCAGGGGATGATGGCATGTGGCGCACGAGGTATTTTTGTTGCCTGACAAAATCTTGTCGTAAAACAGAAATTTGCCCAATTGCTCTTTGGCCGCGTTCCTGGCCGGAAAGCCGGCGTCATTGGCGGGGACGGCAAAAGTTAAAGACGGAGTCAAGGCCGATAGCACGAGCGAAACGGCGGAAACCATGGTCTTCAGTTTTAATCGGGAAGATAAAGCAAAATGTATCATCGTAATCTATCCGTTATTGTTAGTAGAACTGCCATGAATGCGCGAGGGATACATTACATAACCGAATAGACTGATGAATTTGATTAGTTTAGTAATGCATAATTCGCATTACTAGATTAAGCAAACTCTATACCATAATAAATAAAACGATATAAAACAAATGCAATATTGAAATATGCGGGGAAAATATTAATAAAACAGGTTAAATGCCTTATCCATAATAGGGGATTTCACTGTTTTTTTCGTTGGATTTTCTAATCTATAGCCTGGCTTTAGAAATGAATGGAGCTTTTAAACAGGGTCAGATTTATTGATTAATAACCTTATACCGCCAAAACTATAAGCTGTTGCACGTGTATTTAATAATGGTCGCTGTGGTAATAAGGCGCGCTGTAATAAGTGCCGCTCTGGCTGTGCTTTAAAGCGCCCGTGCTTTCCAGATAATAGTAAGCTCCGGTTGCCAGCAATAATGCGGTCAGTACCGCAAAGCCGATTTTCCACCAGCTGTAGGGGCGCTCGCCCTGAACTTCGCCGGTGCGGCCATTGATGACGAACCGGTAGGATTTGTTCCGGTAACGGAACGCGGCGGACCAGACTGGCAGCAGGCAATGCTTGTAGGTCGTGGCGCTGTGACGCGTTCGGATCTGATGAATCCGTTGATGGTCGCCGCCGATGTCATAGGCGATGTCGCGGTAGATAACATTGTCTATGACCTGCTTGGCATGGTCGAAGCCCTCGTTCAGATCGACCTGATAAAACTCGCTGCGGAAACCGCTCAGATAGTTTTCGTCATAAGGGATCAATTGCTCCAGGTCCCAGGGTTGCAAGGCGTCCAGAATCTTGCGCGGCATTGACTTGCTGGCGCCGATCAGCACGTCATCGAAAAACCGGCTCACATGGCCGCTGACCGGCGTCCAGTGAATTTTCGGCACGCGCCTGGTTTCCGTAACGACTTCGTTATTGCGCGTTACTTGAACCTGCTCTTCAACATAATAGACATCGCCGCGTTCGCCGACGTAATCCGTCTCCGTATCACTGTCAAACGTCCAGTAAGGCAGGTAGACGCCGGTTAGTTTTGACTCGCTGCGCGCATATTTCTTGACGGCGTTGGGTGCAAACCACAAGCCGTCGATCCAGCGCCGGAATCGCTGGCGCGCTTCGGATTCGTCAATGCGGAAAGGCAGCAGCGATTTCGGCTGTATGGGCTTGCTTTGTGTGGTGGCGGTAACGATCGGCGAGCCGCAGAAAGGGCATTCGCCGGCGTGAATGTTGGACTCAAACTGGAAACTGGCGCCGCATTCATTACAATGAACCTGCGGCTTGGCCGCCTCCGTGCGAGGTTCCGACAGCCGTCTTAGGGCTTCCTGCAGGTCGTACTCCTCAATGACGCCGGCGCGGTATTCAATATGATTTTCAAAGCCGCAGTAATCGCAGACCAAATGCGTCGTGCCAGGGGCGTATTTGAGCACGGCTCCGCATTGCGCGCACGGAAAGCGCCCCAGGGTTTGTCGGGATGAGGGTTTAGTTTTTAGCACTGATGAACTGATTATGATTTAGGCAGTGGCGGCGGCACCATTGCAAAGGCGCCGGCCAGCTCAGGTACCTGCTCGGCCGGCGTCCATTCCGCGAGGCCGGCATGCCAGATCAGGGTGGAACGGTTGATCTCGCCGCTGTTGATTTTCTGCTCAAGCACAGAGCGCTCGAAAGGTCCCTGTTGATGCCCGTCTATAGCGGCGTAATAAACGACCGAGCCAGGCAAGGGCGGCGGGGTTGCCGGCGACTGCTGCGAGAAGGCCTTGTTCATTTGATTGACCACGGCAAACCCCATGCCCATGCCGATGCCTTCGTTGGCTGAGCCGGACGGATTCTGGGCCGCCGCAGTCATCGCTTCGGCGGCCTGATAATGCGTGTAGCGGCTCAGGTCGCCGATAATGCCCATGCTGGTGCGTTTGTCCATGGCCGCTTCCACTTCCGGCGGCAGCGAGATGTTTTCGACCAGCAGCTGCAGGACTTCCAGCCCGTAGGCGGAGAATTCTGGGCTGATCATTTGGGTAATGTAATTGCCTAATTCGTCGTAATTGGCGGCCAGGTCCAGAATCGGGATGCCCGATTCGCCGATAATGCTGGCAAAGCGCGAGACGATCAGGTTGCGCAGCTGATCGCTGATGCCGGCGGTCTGGAAATGCCCGCCGGTGCCGACGATTTCTTTGATGAACGTGAGCGGCTCCTTGATTCTGACAGAATAGGTGCCAAAAGCCCGAAGCCGCAGCGGCCCGAATTCTTTGTCGCGCAGCATGACCGGATTCTTGGTGCCCCACTTCAGGTCGGTAAAGCGGCGCATATTGAAGAAATACACTTCCGCCTTGAACGGGCTGGAGAAACCGTGCGGCCAGCTTTCCAGCGTAGTCAGGATCGGCATGTTGCGCGTTTCGAGCTGATAGAGCCCCGGCTCGTAAAAATCGGCCACGCGGCCTTCGCTGACCAGCACCGCCGTCTGCGATTCACGGACCGTCAGCATGGCGCCGTATTTGATTTCGTGGCCGTAGCGCTCGAACCGGTAGACCATCGTGTCGCTGGAATCGTCCGTCCATTCAATGACATCGACAAACTCGCCGAATAGCTTATCCAGAATGCCCACTGCGTTGCTCCTGTTTTAGAAAAAATGAATTTATATAAGAACCGCGAAGATATGAAGAGAGGTAGGCTGGGTTGGTAAACCCAGCATTTCGAAGCCGCCTATGCTGGGTTTACCAACCCAGCCTACAGGAAACGACATAAATCTTCATGCTCTTCGTGGTAAAACCTCTAATTAACCGGCCGCCCTGGCATGCGCCGACGCCAATGTTTTGCGCAGTTCGGTTTCGCATTGCTCCAGTTGCACGACCGCTTCGCTGCGCATCTTCTTGCCTTGGTCGGCGATCTGCAGGCTTTCCTCTATCGTTGCGATCAGGGTTTCGTTGGCTTTCTTGACCGTTTCGATGTCGAACACGCCGCGCTCCAGTTGCTTGCGGGTTTCGGCATTGGCCTGTTTCAGGGCTTCGGCGTTTGCGGCCAGCAGTTCGTTGGTCAGATCGGTCGCAGCCTTGACCGTCTCGGCCGCCTGTGAGGAACGGTAAACGGTCACGGCCGTCGCCAGTTGCTGACGCCACAGCGGCACGGTGTTGACGATGGTCGAATTGATCTTGTTGACCAAGCCTTTGTCGTTTTCCTGTACGAGACGGATGCTGGGCAAGCTTTGCATCGAGACCTGCCGGGTCAGGCGCAGGTCGTGCACGCGCCGCTCCAGATCATCGCGGGCCGCGCGCAGGTCGCGCAGGTTTTGTGCGGCGAGGACTTCGGCCGTGGTTTCGGCTTTCTTGGCCTGCTCCGGAATGATGACTTCGTCCAGTTGGCGCAGCTTCTCTTCGCCGGCGGCGATATAGTCTTCAAGCGTATGAAAATAGTCGAGGTTGGCCTGATAGAGCTTGTCCAGTGAAATGATGTCGGTCAGCAGATTGGTCTTGTGCCGCTCCAGCTTATCGGTGATGCTATCGATCTGCTTGCGCACTTCTTCGTATTGCTGCAGGAATTTGACGACCGGCTTGGCCTTGCCCATCAACCGGTCGAAGAAACCCTGCTTCTTGTTCGGGTCGAGATCATCGACCTCGAAACCGCGTATCGTCGCCACCATTTCGTTCAGGTCATTGCCGGCAGGCCCTATTTCCTTGTTCTTGACACCGTCCAGCATGCGGTCGGAAATCGTGGTCAGCTGTTCTTGCGCCTTGCTGCCGAAAAAAATGATTGATTGGGTATTGCTGATATCGATTTCGCTCAGCAGCTTCTGGATCTGTTGCTGCTTCTCCACCGGCGCCTCGGCAAGCGGGACCATTTCAGCTTTTACGCCAGGGACAATCTCCTTGGCTGCGGAGCTGTCGGCCGTGTCGGTCGCTGCTTGAGTTGTCGTGGATGCCTGCTGTTCAGTCATGATTAAATCCTCTAGGGTGTGATGGCGTTAAAGGATGCCTTCTCGTTTGAGCTGTGTGGCCAAAACTTCAATTTTTACATCCAGATCAAAAACATCCTCTTCCAATAACTTTTGATGCTGCTCCTGAAATGCCGATTCGATCGTTTCCAGCACATTGCGGAAGTTCTGTTCCAGTTCCTCCGATTGGGTTTGCTGATGGGTTTTGGCATAGCCTTCCGTCACTTGTCGGGCGCCGTCCAGATAGACATTGAGGAATTTGCGCGCGCGGCGGATATCGCGCGGATCGGCCTCGATTTCGGCCAGGATGCTGTCGGCAATTTCGCAGATGCGTTCGATGCGCCGGTTGAGTTCGGCATTGCGAATGCGGTCGTTGGCCTGTTCTATGCCGCGGATGATGCGCGACGAATCTTCGAGCGTCTGCAGGATTTCATCCCGGGAATAGCCATGCGCGGCGACTATGTTCTTCTCTTTGCGCGGGTCGAAGCCGTAGCTCAGATACATGCCCAGAAAGGCGCCGCCGGCAAACAGGAGCGCTATCGGCAGCGGGCGTCCTGCACCGAGCCAGGCAATCATGCCGGTGGTCAGTGCCGCTATGATCGCCGCTGTCATTTTTAGCGGCTTGGGCGGGCGGGCGATGCGGCTTTTTTCATAAACATGCTCGGCCTGCAGGCCCTTGCGCAAGTACCAGGCGGCCAGCATATAAAGCGCAAAACCGACAGCGTTGACAATAACGCCCAGCAGATGGCCTTTACCCAGCGCGATGAATGTCGCCGGAATCAGCGCCATCGGCAGAAAATAGAGCAGCAATCCGCGCGGGGAATAACGGTGCAGCGTGTCGGCGACAAATCGTTTGGGTTTTCTGAATTGATCCATTACCGGGCCTGAGTGCGGCTGGTCAAAGAAGCTTCAACAGGAGCGCTGGAAGTTAAAGGCTCGGCCTTTACCAGAGACTGGCAGGTTGCCAGGCCAATCGTGGCAACCAATACGATAAAACCGAGCAATCTGCGTAATACGATGGGCATCGACCTCAACTCCCATTAATGTTAATTTGATCTTCATTATCCACTACAGTCATGACATCTGTAAAACAGCGTATGGACTGTTTCTGTGACAGGGTTAAGCACCCTGAGTTTCCAACTATACTGGGGCCGATTTCCAGATTTTCAATGTTGAGCGCGACGCACCTGCTTAAATGAAAAAGCCCGGCAGGATGGTCCGACCGGGCTCATTTAATGGGATTGAAGAAATACGGATTATTTCATCATTTCCTTTTTGAAATAGTTGTCCAATGTTTTGTTGGTCTCTTTGTTGTATTCATAAGCAGGAGCCGGTGCGCTGGGCGGTGCGACAACCGGCGCTGCTGGCTCTGCAACCGCTACGGGCTTAGCAGGAGGCGCTTCAGTCGTATCCAGACGGAACACGTCGCCGTAACTGGTATCGACATCAAAATCTTCCCAGATATAGACCGGATAAGCGATCGGTTTGGTAGGAATTGGAATCGTGATCAGATCGGCAACGCCGACGCCCAGACGCCCGGCCATGTTGACCACGCCTTTGAAGAGTCCGCCGACTATGCCATAGAAGACATTGCTCTGATTGGTCGTATTGATCATATTCTTGGGAATTTCCAGCCAGCCCGTCGTCAGGTTGGCAAACGCGGACGACGCTTTTCTGCCGACTTTGCCACCGTAGGTCGTCGGCTGTTGCGATTTGTCAATCAGCGGAGCGGCTGTATAAGACGTATCACCATAACCTTGTTGCTGCATGTCGGCCTGGGTTAGAGGGGTATAGGCCGTCAGCAGACCTGTTAATAATAGTGGGGCAAAAAAGCGGTCGATTCTAGTCATGTCAAGTCCTGCGCATTGGTTTAATAACTTACTCAAGTATAGCAGAGCTTTTTTAAATTATTTTTTGAACGCCTTCGCAAAAGCATTAGCCATCGAGCCTTGGGTCTTTTGAGGATCAGGGCCTTTCTGCTTGGGCTTTTTATCTGTTTTTGCAGAAGATCGTTCGGGCCTGGGCGTGGCTTCCGTCGATTCTTTTTTCATGGTCAGCGATATGCGCTTGCGCTCGACATCGACTTCCAGCACTTTGACTTTGACCATATCGCCGGTTTTTACCGCGTCCCGAGGGTCTTTGATAAATGTGTCCGACAAATGCGAAATATGCACCAGACCATCCTGATGCACGCCGATGTCGACGAACGCGCCGAAGTTGGCGACATTGGTGACCACGCCGTCCAGCGTCATGCCCGGTTTGAGGTCGGTGATTTTCTCGACGCCCTCTTTGAACTGTACGCTTTTGAATTCAGGGCGCGGGTCGCGACCCGGCTTTTCGAGTTCCTGCAGGATATCGGTCACGGTAGGCAGACCGAAGTGTTCATCGGTGTAATTGGCCGGGTTCAGTGTGCGCAGGAAACTGCTCTGGCCGATCAGGTCGCGTATCGATTTGCCGGTGCTTTCGATAATCGCTTCGACGACCGGATAGGCTTCGGGGTGCACCGCCGAGGCATCGAGCGGATTGTCGCCGTTCATGACGCGCAAAAAGCCCGCCGCCTGTTCATAAGCCTTGTCGCCGAGCCGCGGCACTTTTTTGAGTTGCTCGCGGTTGCGGAACGGGCCGTGCTCATTGCGGAACGCGACGATATTTTCGCTGACGCTGGCCGACAGCCCCGAGACCTGCTTCAGCAAGGCCACCGACGCGGTGTTGACGTCGACACCGACCGCGTTCACGCAATCCTCGACGACGGCATCGAGACTGCGGGCCAGTTGCACCTGATTGACGTCATGCTGGTACTGGCCGACGCCGATCGATTTCGGGTCGATTTTGACCAGTTCGGCCAGCGGGTCCTGCAGACGCCGGGCAATCGATACGGCACCGCGCAGGGATACGTCGAGTTCGGGGAATTCTCTGGCGGCCAGCTCCGAGGCCGAGTAAACCGAGGCGCCGGCTTCCGATACGGTCAGTTTGGTGAATTTAAGCTCACTGTGCCGTTTGATCACGTCGGCGACGAGCTGGTCGGTTTCGCGCGAGCCGGTGCCGTTGCCGATGCTGACCAGATCGACTTGGTACTGTGCAATCAGCCGGGCCAGCGTTGCTATCGAGGCATCCCATTGATTGCGCGGCGCGTGGGGATAGATCGTGTCGGTTACCAGCAGTTTGCCGGTCGGGTCGACGATGGCGACCTTGACGCCGGTGCGGATGCCCGGGTCCAGCCCCATCGTAGCCTTGGGGCCTGCCGGTGCGGCCAGCAGCAAGTCTCTTAAATTGCTCGCGAAGACGCGGATGGCTTCGAGTTCGGCCGCTTCGCGCAGCCGCAGTTTCAAATCCAGGTCGATGCGCGTGAACAGTTTGACCTTCCAGGCCAGACGGGCCGTTTCGGCCAGCCAAGCATCCGCCGGCCTGGCGGCGTTGGTAATATGCAGATGGCGCGCCACCAGCTGCGCGCACAGGTCATGTTCTTCTTTTTCCTCCAAGCCGGGTTTGAGCGCAATGTTCAGCAGGTCTTCATTGCGGCCGCGGAACAATGCCAGCGCGCGATGCGAAGGGATCTTGTTGATAGCTTCCTGGTAATCGAAATAGTCCTGGAATTTGGCCGCTTCCTGTTCTTTATCTTTGACGACGGTGGCATGCAGGATGCCTTTTTGCCAGGTGCGTTCGCGCAGTTCGGCCAGCAGCTCGGCATCTTCGGAAATGCGTTCCATGATGATCTGGCGTGCGCCTTCGAGCGCGGCGGCGATGTCCGGTACGCCTTTGTCGGCATCGATATAGCCGGCCGCGATCTGTTCCGGAATCAGGCTGCGGTTATCAAGCAAAGCATCGGCCAAAGGTTCGAGCCCCGCTTCACGCGCAATCTGCGCTTTCGTGCGTCGTTTGGGCTTATAGGGCAGGTACAAATCTTCGAGCAGGGTTTTGGTATCGGCCTCACGAATGGCTTTTTCCAGTTCCGGCGTCAGCTTGCCCTGGGAGCTGATGCTTTCCAGTATGCTTTTGCGACGTTCGTTCAGCTCGCGCAGATAAGTTAAACGTTCTTCCAGCAATCTTAGCTGGCTGTCATCGAGGCCGCCGGTCGCTTCCTTACGGTACCGGGCGATAAACGGCACGGTCGCGCCTTCATCCAGTAATGCTACGGCAGCGCTGACTTGTCGGCTGTTGACGGATAATTCTTCGGCTATACGTTGGATTACGTCCATTTTTTAAAATTTTGTTCGGTTTAAAAAAGAAGGATTGTAGCAGTATGTGGCACTGCAAGTATTTTAAGCCTTGGCAGCGAGTGAACGAGGCGGGCTGTTTGCAGATTGGGTCTGGATGATTCTTTGCTGGTCTCCCTGCAATACCAGACATGTCAGGATGCCCGATGCATAAGCCCCGGTGTCGATGCCTATACGATTAGGCAGCAGCTCAGGCTCATCAGTTATGGTATGGCCATGAACAATAATTTTTTCATAGGGTTTCTTTTCACTGACAAATTCATTGCGTATCCATAGCATGTTCTCCGGCTTTTGCCGGGATAATGAAAGGTCAGGATTGATACCGGCATGCACAAAAAAATAAGAGCCCAATGAATAAGAAAACAAAGTGTTATTCAGGAACTGAAAATGCGAGCGCGGCAGATTTTTTAGCAACCGCTGTTGAATGGTTATGAAGTCTTCTCGTTTGGTCGGTATTTTAGCGTCACAGGCATTATAACTTGCTAATGTCGTTTGGCCGCCATAAGTAAACCACGAACGGCCTACGGATTCTTCACGCAGGAAATCGAGCATAGTCTGTTCGTGATTGCCGCGCAAATAGACATATTCAATACCCGGCTGCACATTCTGCAACAATTCCTCGATGACTTCCCGGGATTGCATGCCTCTGTCGATATAGTCGCCCAAGTAAATCATGAGCACGCGGCCGGAAAAACCGGCTGCATCCCGTTTGATTTGACTCAGCAGTTTAACCAGCAGGTCATGGCGGCCATGAATATCGCCGATACAGTAAACGCGGGTATTGTCGGGTAAAGCAGGCGTCGGGTAGGGTTTTGTTTTTAAGAATCGATTAATGAGTTGTTTCAAATTCTGCGACCATCTCTTTAAGAACAAGTGGATGACTATTGGTTAACAGAGCGCTAATGGTATCCATGTATAGCGCACTGTCAAAGGCTTTTATGAATCGTTTATGAGACAGATTCCAGGCATCCACCAGTTGGCTGCTTAACACATCCCTATCATCCTGTGCAAATGCAGGCAGTACCGATAAGCAAAGCCGGAGACGCGGGGTCAAAACAGCCGTCTCATGCGGGCCGGTCCTGATGGACATCAATAATTTCTTTTGAATTGTATCAGGTTGCTCGTGCAATAAAACATCAATAGCTGCCAGTTTATACCATAACTTTGAATTGGCAGGCGAGCGATGCAAGGATTGGCGGGCGCTGTCAGCCGACTGTTTCAGTAAGGCCTGGCCGGCGTCACTGTAAAAGCCTTGTTTTTGGGCCTGATAGTGAAAAAGTTCACTTAAGTCCTGCCAATAGTCAGGATGGTCAAACAGCGCAATGCTTTTCTTTGCCGTTTCGATTAGTCGGGATGCTTCGGCTTCGGGCAGAGGGCGATGCCGGGCAATCTTGTCAATCCCGGTTTCAACCGGTATATGGTTGAGCGCCGCTTTAACCCTGGGCCATGCAACAGAACCTAAAGCCATGCCGAGGCATAAAATGAAAAATGAAAGAAAATGTTTGGAGCTTATCATGGAAATTTGCCGGAAATGATCAATAAGCTTGCAGGGGGTTTATAGGGTTGCGGTTAAGCTATCCTGCGCCAGGTTCAGCTGTCTCAAATTTATCGTCGATCCTTGTAAAGCCGGGTTATCGATCATCAGTTGGAATAATATTGGCCATACTTGCCGTAATGATAAAAATGCCCGGAATTGTTGTAAGAAAAACCGCCATATTGTTTTAAGTTCACCTGCTGTAAAGCAATGCCGGCAATATTGGCATTGGCGCTGAACATCTGCTGCAAACCGGCTTTAATGACTTTGCGCGGCGTCTTATCCCAGTTGACTACGTAGATGGTTTTATCCATGAGCGAGGCCAGAATACGCGCATCGGCAACGGCCATAACCGGAGGCATATCAAAAATAACCAAATCGAATTTTTCCTCCATGACGCTGATGAATTTTTTCATTCGGTTCGAATTGAAAAGTTCGGTCGAATTGACATAGTCGGCATGACCTTTGGGCATTATGTAGAGATTCGATTTTTCGTCTTTAAACATAAAATCAACTATATTTTTCCCGTCAGATACAAGCAAATCGGTCAGCCCCCTGGATTTAGTCAGCAAGCCGAGCTTTTGCTCGATTGTCGGCCGTCTTAAGTCGGCATCGATAATGATGACTCTCTGCCCTGATTGAGCTGCCCCTCGAGCAAGACATAATGCCAAGGTGCTTTTTCCTTCCGAGGGGATAGAGGATGTGATCATCACCGATTTAACCTCTTTATCAGGAGAGGATAATTTTATGGATACCCGCAAGGAATTGATGGCTTCCGCAAGGCTTGAATGCGGTTTTGTCAGAATATGCTCAATGGCATCCTGTTCAGTCATCATAGGGATTAAACCAATGGTGGGCATGCCCAAGTGCGATTCGACCTCTTCCGGAGACCTTAGCCCCGGATTAAGCATTTCCAGCATGAAAATGACGGCTGAGCTGATGACGCCTGCCATGGCAAAGATGACTATAAGTATTAGGAGTTTCTTCGGGGAAGAGGCTTGTTGCGGGATTTCGGCTGCTGAAATAACCCGCGCATCGGCTTCAGCCATGCCTTGCGTAGTGGAGGTTTCTTTGAAGCGGTTTAAAAAGGTTTCAAATAATATCCGATTGGCGTTGGCCTCGCGTTCCAAAGCTCTTAGTGCGACTTCATCCTTTTGGCTGCTGCCGGATTTGAATTCAATCGAGTTCAAACTGCCCTGCAGGCTTTGCTCACGGCTGCTGGCTATATTGAGCTCATTTCTAAGGCCGGCGGCTATTTTTTTTATCTCAGCCTGGATGTTGGCCTGCAGATCCGCGATTTCGGCCTGAATTCGAATCATTTGCGGGTGTTTAGGGCCGAATTCAACGGACATCTCGGACACTTTTCGTTTAAGTTCGGCTTCCTGTTGGCGCAAACTTTGGATCAAGTTAGAGGATAACACTTCATGAGCGGTCTCAATGTCCCCGCCGTTTTTCAATAAGTTTTCTACCTGGTTCAATCGGGCACTGGCTTCAGCGCGCGCCGCTTTAGCGATGATCAATTGGCTGTTTATCTCGGATAATTGTCCTTGAAGCAGTCCTTCTCCCTGGGCGCCTCTGGATAAATTATGAGTGCTGCGATAAGTTTCCACCGCCTTTTCAGAGTCGGCAACTTTGACACGTAGCTCAGTTAACTGATCGTTAAGCCAGGCCGTGGCTTTCTCGGTGGCTTCAAATTTGGCTTCCAGTTGGTCGACGATATAAATATCGGCATGGGTATTGGCTATTTTTGCAGCCAATTTGGGATCGATAGACTTAAAAGTGATGAGAATAACCTGAGAGCCTCTGACCGGTGTCGCCGTCAATTTTTCCAGATAAATATCCGTCGCTTTCGCCAAGCGTCGCTCTTCGGCTTCTTCTTCGGTCAATGGCACGGAATGCATGCCCAGCGCTTCTTTGAAGTCATCAGGAAGCCAGTTGACAGGATTTAAATTTGATAAAAAGCTTTTTTCTTTAAGTTCCGGATTAAACTCGGCACGCTCTAACAAGTTGAGTTTAGTGATAACCTTTTTCGCCAGACTTCTTGACGTTAAAATTTCTACTTCACTCTTTACTGCATCATCAGTGCTCATATCGCCGCTTAATACGGCTTTGACATCGACCACTTGAGCTTTTGCTGCGCCTACCAGAATCTTGGCTTCGGCCGTATATTTCGGAGTTATTTGAAACAACACAATGGCTCCGACAATAAAAACAGACACGAAAACCGCTATGAACAGCTGACGGCGCAGCCAGAAAACATGCAGTATATGGCTTATTGATAGATTTTCTTCTTGAAACGCAGTGTTATTGTCCATTGTCGCAAATGGAGGTTTGCTTAGCTGCATGAGGTAAGTCCTTGAGAGCTTGTAAAATTAAAGGTAATAGCTTTATTAGGAAGTGGCTTTGCTGCAAAACTGCGGCCGGAACACTTTCAGCAGAGCATTAAAACATCCGTTCATCAATTCTGATGATGTCGCCTGGCATAACCGGCATATCCATATTGGCTTGTACTTCTTTTTGCGCTGCATCGTTCGCATGGATCACAAAAACATGATCTTGTTTGGCGCGGTAGGTAAATCCGCCGGCAATAGCGACAGCCGTTAAATAAGTCATTCCGCTTACGTAAGGGTAGGAGTCAGGTTTTTCCACCTCGCCTAAAATATAGAAAGGTCTGTAATTGAGCATCTGAATGCTGAATTTAGGATTCAGGATATAGTCAGGGCTCAGCTTGGATCTTAATAACTCTTCAAATTCCTGGAGGCTGAGATCTTTTGCAGTAACGGTGCCTATGAGCGGTACTGAAACATTGCCGGCGCCATCAACAGTGTATTCGCCGGTTAAGTCATCATGATTGAAGACGGTGATTTTCAATTTATCGCCGCTGCCCAAACGATATTGTTGAGCTTTTTGATCTTCAGCATGTAGGTTAAATACAACAAAAAAAACAAGGGAAATTATGCTCAATAGATGCATGAAGATAAGATTTTTTTTCACTTAAAATACCTTTTATTTAAGTTAATTTTATTCTTTGATTCGTAATGCCGGGAGAGGCGGCTATATACGGGTAAATCAGATTATAAATATTCATTGTTTTTGATGGCTACAAGCCATAAAAAACCATAGCCTTGCAATAATATATAAATGGCTATACTGAATTCCTGGCAGTAAGTCAGCATGTATTATTTTTCCGAAAAGACAATGCCGGTTTCATCAATGGCTTTAATTATGTTGTACTTTTGATCGCCTGAATGAGCATTACTCAATTAAACGTTTTTGTATTTTTACTTCATCAATATGTTTAATAAACTGAAGCAGCCCAAACAAATTACGCTCTGCCAATGTCTTGTCGTGCATGGCTGAGCTAACGTCAATCTAGTGCTGATAGCATTCAACTATGGCTCCGTTTTTATTTATGCGGGACAGCTTGATGGTTATGATTCAAGCTTGCTCTATCGGCATGGAATATTTAGCTCCGTCAATTCCTGCTTGTTAGATCAAGACAATAACTGCTGTCCGGCCCTGTTTGAAGTGTATGGTCTTTAACGTGGCGCTGAAGCCATTCTTGATGAGTTTCGAGCAATTCTACTGGCTAACCCCCATTTTTTATTTGTCCTATATATTATTAAAACGGGAACCGTAATGCATATCAATTTTTTGTGATGTACTTAACATGTTATTGAAATCATAATTAAGTTTATTATATTTTCTTTTATTTAAACTCATAATTTACAAACTTTGTGATGAGAGTCACCTTTATTTTTATGGCATCCGTTATACTGCTCGCAGGTTTTAAGTCTCTAGTAAAATCAGGTATGTATTTTTAGTATGATTATGATTTTATTAAGGCTGGTTACATCAGAAAAACAAGTTAATATTAACTTGCCATATTAGATATATGAAATTGTGAATAAATTATCATTAATAATATTTTTATTAATATAAAGTATATCTTAAATGTTATTGGTGGTTTTCTATATTTCATATTATCTAGGCTATTTTGTTTATTGATTTTACTGAATATAGGTATATTTAAATGAAAAAATTATTATTGGTGCTGGCTTTGGCTGCATTTGCTCCTTTAGGTTATGCGGATGATAAAGGCAAAGATGATGCTAAAGAGCATGTGAAAAAAGACCATGAGAAAGAGCAGGATAATGTTAAAGATGATGATGCGGAAGAGGTAGCAGAAGAAGCATCGGAAGAAGCATCGGAAGCCATTGAGGAAGCCATTGAGGACATTATCGATAACTATGGCGAAGTTCCAGCTAGCGAAACTGCACAGGCTGTTAAGGAATTAAAAGCTAGTGTTCGGGACGCTGTACTTAAAGGTCTTATCACTCGATTAGAAGGTTCAAATGCTTTAAACGGGCTTGAAATTGCGCTTAGCAAAGGCGGTCAAAACCCAGTATCACCTAGCTGATCTGAGCAGTTGGCGTTTTTATTAGGTGATTAAAAAGATAATTGCATCATTAAGAGTCTTTTGGCTTAAAAATGATGAGTATCTTTTGATGGGGCTTTAGTCGCGATTGCCGTGACTAAAGCCCTTTTTACAAAGGCACAGAAAGCGCCTTAGTGTTGTTGTTAGATTTTTGCATGATCAGTAATCAAAAAATAAGAATTATTAAGCATGTTATTTCGCCGTTGGCTTTAATTTGCTCGACAGCTGTATGGGGCGCGGACGTGCAAAGAGGAGTGGGTGTCAAGGAACGGACAAATAGAGATTATAGTCCGGTAGGAATCAGAGCCGGCAGTTTCATGATTCATCCCTTTTTTGAAAACCAGAATGAATACAAGGACAATATTTATTCTCAGCAAAATAACACGCGAGATGATTTTATTTTTCACTTGCAGCCAGGCGTCAATGCAAGAAGCAATTGGAATCGCCATGCATTAGAAGCCAATGTCAGCACGGATGTGCAGCTTTATGCCTCGCACAATACCGAGGATAAAGAAAATTATACTTTCGATTTGAATGGCAGGCTGGATGTGCTGCAAGATAGCTTTGCTACGGCAAAGTTCTATCATGCCCATCAATACGAAGACAGAGGTTCACCCGACTCGCCCAGTAGTGCTTTAGAACCAGTTCAGTACGATACAACTGGGGGGGCGATCGGTTATGAGCATAAGATCAATCGCATTCGATTGAATGTTCTAAATGATACTCAACATCTGGATTACGAAAATAGCATAAGCCGCAACAGCACTTTTATTAATAATGATGACCGTGATCGTCAGAAAAATACGTCGACCGGGCGTATTGGCTACGAGATTATGCCGGGCTACGAAGCGTTTGTCAGAGGCAGTTATAACTTTATTGATTACGATCAAAAATTTGATGATTATGGCCTTCAGCGTTCGTCAGATGGCTACGAAGCGGTTGTCGGTATCGCCCTGGATCTTACCGGAAAATTAGTGGGCGATGCTTATATTGGGTATGCAACCCAAAAATATGATGATGCCCAATTACAAACAATCAGTGACATAACAGGCGGTTTTGGCCTGAAATGGATGCCGACGGGGCTGACCACGATCTCAGCCCGGATTGATAGAACCATTAACGAGACGACTCAAGGGCTCTCATCCGGCTTTTTCAGTACTGCATCAACGGTAAGTATCGATCATGAATTATTGCGCAACGTATTGCTAAATGCCAGTGCCGGTTACATCTATAATGATTACAAGGGCGGGCAAGAGCGCCAGGAAGATACTTACTATGTCGGGGTATCGGCAAAATATCTGCTCAACCGCAATTTCTTCCTTACAAGCGGCTACAACTTTAGAACCAGATCAACAGTCAACGTGAGCAATGCTGACTACGATATTAACAGCGTATATTTTTCATTGGGCGCGCAGTTGTAAGTCAGTTTGAAATCAAAAGGCTGAAGAAAACAGTAGCTTTTAATCGAGAATGGTCCTTCGGATACAGAAAATATCAGCTTTCTAGGGCATATTGGAATGTTTGGGAAGGCGGCTTGTGTTGTTTAACCAGGCCAGATGGTTAGCTTATTCATTATTCATGATATTTAGGAGATATATTTTGAAAACACTAGAACAAACAAAAATAGCAATAGTTGGATTAGGCTATGTAGGACTGCCGCTTGCTGTAGAATTCGGCAAAAAGTATCCGACCATCGGATTTGATATAAACCAAAAGCGCATACAGGAATTGCAGTCAGGTCAGGATTTAACGCTGGAAGTCAGCAGTGAAGAACTCAGCCAGGCAGAGCTTTTAAGCTATACCGCCTCATTAAAAGACATTAAAAACTGCAATGTTTACATTATTACTGTGCCTACGCCCATCAATGAGCACAAACAGCCGGATTTGACGCCGTTGATTAAAGCCAGTGAAGCTGTTGGATCAATTCTTAAGCCCGGTGACGTGGTTGTTTATGAATCAACCGTTTATCCCGGCGCTACCGAAGAAGTGTGTGTGCCGCTTCTAGAGCAGCATTCAGGCCTGAAATTCAACGAGCAATTTTATGCCGGTTACAGCCCGGAGCGTATCAATCCGGGCGATAAAGAACACCGCGTCACCAATATCCTCAAAGTGACTTCAGGGTCTACCGAGCAAATCGCGAACTATGTGGACTGTCTCTATAAAAGCATCATTACCGCCGGGACGCATAAAGCCAGCAGCATTAAAGTGGCCGAAGCGGCCAAGGTCATCGAAAACACTCAGCGCGATGTCAATATCGCCTTGATCAATGAACTGGCCCTCCTGTTCAACCGTCTGGATATTGATACTGAAGAAGTTTTGCTGGCTGCCGGAACCAAGTGGAATTTCCTGCCGTTCAGGCCCGGATTGGTAGGCGGGCACTGCATTGGCGTGGATCCTTACTACCTCACTCACAAAGCTCAGGCCGTCGGCTATAATCCTGAAGTTATCTTGTCAGGACGGCGCATCAATGACCGTATGGGCGAATATGTGGTATCACAGCTCATCAAAAACCTGTTGAAAAAACGCATCCATATTCAGCAGGCTGAAGTTTTGATCATGGGGCTGACGTTTAAGGAAAACTGTCCCGATCTACGCAATACCCGAGTGGTGGATATCATCAAGGAACTGCAGGAGTATGAAGTCAATACCCATGTCTACGATCCTTGGGTCAGCCCGGAAGAAGCCATGCATGAATACGGCATCGCCGTGATTGAAAAACCTGAAGCCCAAAAATATGACGCAGTTATTCTGGCTGTTGCACATGAGCAATTCAGGCAAATGCCCATTGAGCAGATCAAAAGTTACACCAAGCCGGATTCTGTGATATATGATCTTAAATATCTTTTCCCAGCTAACCAAACTGATGACAGGCTCTAACCGATGAAAGTATTAGTCACCGGCACAGCGGGCTTTATCGGCAATCACGTAGCCATCAAATTACTGGAACGGGGCGATGAAGTCATCGGCGTGGATAATCTCAATGATTACTACGATGTCAACCTGAAAAAAGCCCGCCTGGCCCGTATTCTCGATCATAAGCATTACACCGACGTACGCGCCGATATCGCCGACCGGGAAGCGATGGAGCGGCTTTTTAGACAGCATCAGCCGCAAAGGGTGGTCAATCTGGCGGCACAGGCCGGGGTTCGCTATTCCATAGAGAACCCGCATGCGTATATCGACAGCAATATCGTTGGCTTTATCAATATCCTGGAAGGCTGCCGGCATCACAAAATAGAGCACCTGGTTTATGCCTCCAGCAGTTCGGTTTATGGCGCCAATGAAACCATGCCGTTCTCCGTGCACGACAATGTCGATCATCCGCTCAGCCTGTATGCGGCCTCTAAAAAAGCCAATGAACTGATGGCGCATACCTACAGCAACTTATATCAACTGCCGACTACCGGATTAAGGTTCTTTACCGTTTATGGTCCGTGGGGCAGGCCGGACATGGCGCTGTTTTTGTTTACCAAAGCCATTCTGGCCGGCGAGCCGATCCAGGTGTTCAACTACGGCAAGCATCGGCGGGATTTCACCTATATTGACGACATCGTCGAGGGCATCATCAGAACCCTGGACCATCCCGCCCAGCCCAACCCGGACTGGACCGGCAAACGGCCTGATCCGGGCTCCAGCAAAGCGCCGTGGCGGGTCTACAATATCGGCAACCAGAACCCGGTCGAGTTATCGGCTTACATAGAAACCCTGGAAAAAGCCTTAGGCAAAACAGCAGAAAAACAGCTGTTGCCATTGCAGCCCGGGGATGTGCCGGATACCTATGCCGATGTGGAAGCCTTGGTAGAAGATGTGGGGTATAAACCGAATACGCCCATTGAGAAAGGCATTGGAAAATTTGTGGACTGGTACCTGATGTACAACAACATAACTGCCAATTAATCATTATTTTTTGGAAGTTCTTGCAAGCTGCGGCAAGGGCGGATACCCAGGCATTATTGGCAATGAGCATACTGAAAAATGCTTGTTTCAAGTAATGTGATTACAACATGAAAAAGATCAAGAGGAATCGATATCCTTAGTCAGTGCGTTAGAGCTGCTGAGATGTGTCATTACCTCTGATCTTTGTTCAAGAGAAAGTATAAAAATGCCCCTGAAAAAGCAACAGGTCAGTCAATAGCAGATCTGTATTTCCACTAACTGGCGCATGACAATATAAATTCAAAAGGGTGTGATATCCGTTTAGCGGCGAGAGTTTAAAAACAATTTTTTGATCAAATTATTATCAAAATCAATTAAGGACGATGAAAGACTATCCAATCTCATGGAATATCAATGCAAATAGTTATTTTTGATTTATGCCCAGTAAGCATGCATAAAGCGCAAAAATAATATATAAAACCTGCAATTTTTAATTTCAAATTGGCAATGTAATGTTTAGTAAAAGTTTACAATATAATTTATTGTCACTTATAAATATAGCTATTTCATTTGTTTTTATTATTTTTTTGGGACGCAAATTCGGCGCGGGTTCTGATACCGATGTTTACTTTGTATCTATCGCAATAGTGGGTTATCTGGGTATTCTGGCTCAATGTGTATGGGGGGCTATGAGCCCTTATTATTCAAAATTAAAGGTAGAAAATTTACATCTGGCTTCCAAATTATATTCGGTATTGCTCAATAATGTGATTATCATATCTTTTATAGAGATCCTGCTGTATTTTTTGATTACTAATAAATTTCGTGTGATTTCGCCAGAAAAAAAAGAGTTTTTAGATATATTTATTTACTATTTGGTTCTTCAAAGTGTTATTTTGTTTAATAAATCTTTATTAAATCTTGAGAAGCACTTTGCTGTTTTTTACTTAGTTGATATTTTTATAACAAGCGTTAATTTAATAGTTTTATTGTTCTTTTCAAAAGGTAATATAATAATTATAGCGTACTCTACTATCATTGCCGCTATATTGGCTGTCATGTGGCAACTCTATCTTGTGTTTTTTAAATTAAATTATAAATATAAATTATCTCTTTCTCAAAAGGAAATGCCTGGTATCTATAGAAATTCAATAAAAATGAATATTGGCTTGTTGTTATATGGAGTCAAGGATATTATTTTGATTTCTGTTTTCACTAGCTTTGGCAATGGAATCTATTCGTTATTTAATTATGCCAATAAATTTTCGGTGGCTTTGTTTCAGATAACAAATGCCCCAATAGTGAATATATACGTGGCTAAACTCAATGAAGTTGTCGCAAATAAAAAATTTTATGAAGTTAAAGGATTAAGGAGAGGTGTTTTAGTTCAAACAATGATCTTGCTCGTGATAGGGTTCACAGTATTATATTTTGTTTTACCTTATGTTCTAGGCTTGTTTTTTAAAGGCAAATTTTCTTTAGAAGAAATTAAAGAGATACAGCATATTTTTAGCTATATGGCTGTGTTCTATTTCGTGGTAGCGATAAACAATCCTTATTCCAGAGCCATATCTATATTTAAGTTATTTAATTACAACTTGTTTGTAAATTTTATATTCTTTAGTTTAATTTGTTTATCTTATCTGATCTTTAGGGTATACAAATTAAACTATATTGATATGTTATTGTTATTTTCTTTGGCACAGTTTATAAGTTTGGTTTTATATGCAATTAAAAACAGGCTTTTTTTAAAAAGAAAGGAAGCGTTAAATATTTGTTTAGATAAGTTTACTTCGTAAAATACTTACTGCTGTAAATAATTAAATATAAAAACATAATGAATAAAATATTGAAGTTATTGGCTTATAAATTTCTTAGTCCGAATAGTTATGCCAAATTTATTGGGGTGAAATTCGGCTCTAATTGCAAATTCCGGACAAAATACTTTGGCACAGAGCCTTATCTGATAGAAGTTGGAGATAATGTTCAAACATCTTCAAATGTTTATTTCATCAATCATGATGGTGGTGTGGGTGTTTTAAGAAATTTATACAAAGACCTTAAAAAAACTGATTTAATTAAAAGGATTATTATTGGAAATAATGTATTTATTGGCTTTAATGTAACTATATTATTAGGCACTAAGATAGGGGACAATGTTATTGTCGGCGCCGGTAGTGTCGTTAAAGGCGAATTAATGTCAAATAGTGTTTATGCTGGAGTCCCGGCTAAATATATTTGTTCAATTGATAGTTATAAAGAGAAAAATAGTCGTTTTTTCTTAAATACATTTTCAATCGAGCCAGTTAAAAAAGAAGAAATTCTAAGAGGGTTTTTCCTCGAATCTAATCCTTAAGCCTTCTGTAACCAACACAAGATCAAGCTCAGGAAAAGATTTTTCAAATTATAAAGATGTATAAAAAAGCAAGTTTCACAATTGCAGTTAGTGCGTTTGAAAACTAGTCTAACTGAATCTATGAATTAAATTATGGTGTGGCTCATATTTAAAAGTCAGGGAATCAGGCTAGCCTGTATGGACGGGCTGAAAGCGTTCCTCAGATGATGAATCGTCTTGTTAAGATTGAAAAAGACCTTATGCACGTACACAGCGTTGAAAAAATGCAATCTTGACATAATGCTGTCTCAGGTTTATTGCTGATGAAAGCTCTAGCAGTATGCCAGGATTAATCATGGTAATCGATTTAGTAATTCGACGGTCCAGTTCGTTTGAAAAAATTAATGCTAAATAATTATGGCTATCGTTCAGAATATTTATTTCCAATCAATTGAACAGATGGCTGAAACTCACTAGTTAAATTGACTCAGGATTGATGCTAATTTTCTGTTAGAAATTTATAGCTTGATAAAAATGAATGTAATACACATTAGATTAACTTTTATTCTTTTATTGTTTGCGCTATTTTTTGTAAGGCCTGAGTTTGAAAGTGTAACTGATCCAGAACTTCTAGTAATTTATATTTCTTTCTTTTTTACTGCGACTTTTATTCACTTATTAAGCAAAAGAGATAACAAAAACTGGTTTCGTTTGGATGTTATGTTTCTTCTTGGATATGGAATAGTTCATTTTCAATGGCCAATTATGTTTGCTATCAGTGGAATCTACCCAGAGAAGTTTGCAAAGGTTTCTATGAGTTCCTTCTATGTAAATTACGGAACCTGGCTCGCGGTTGTAGGTATTGTTTCTTGGTTTTTTGGGCATTCTCTTCTGGCAATAAAAACTGTACCAAATATAGTGAAATACTCTTTTGACTATAAAAAGTTATTTGGATTAATTATCGTATTGAGTGGTTTATTTTTATCTACAGCAGGAACTGACTATTTAACGGGTGGTGTGTATAAAGGCTCAGGAGGATCGGCTGCCGGTGAGGGTATTGCGGCATATTTTCAATTACTCCTTGCAATTGCGATATTGGTTATAACTGCTGTTATTGTATTAAATAATAAAAATAACTTTAATCATAATAGTATATTTTGGTTATTGAAATTAGATAAAAAATATTTATTTATGACTTTAAGCTATATTTTATTGTTTTTATCTATTGGTGATAGAGGTTCTGGTATTCAAGTTGTTTTTGCTTTCCTTATTTTGTTTGGCAGCATAATTAGAGATATAACACTTATTGAGCTAATTTTAATGACTATTATAGGCGCAATTATACTAACATTAATAGGATTGGGAAGAAGTTCATTAGATGGCGGTAATATATTATCTTCAGGATTAGATAGCTTTGAAATGACATCAGGATATGACATTACCTTAGAATTGGCTAATAGTATTAGAACATTATATGCCACATTAGCTGCTGTGCCGGAATATCATGATTATTTCTATGGCAAGCTGTGGCTTGATAAAACATTGAGTATTATCCCTTTTGCGCAAAATATTTATTTACAAATCTCAGAAGATGTCGCGTATGAAATGAGTTCTTCTGGATATATCACTTATCTAAAGTTTGGGCTAAATCCTACCTCAGGCGAAGGCACTTCTCTAATTGCTGACACATTCATTAACTTTGGTTTGGTCGGCGTATTGTTTTTTTTATTTCTTTTGGGAATGTTTTTCAAGAAAGTAGAAAATGAGCTTAAGCTGCAGCAAAACTATTATTGGACAGTAATAGCAGCTTTATTAGGTAGTCTGGCATTTTATTTAGGACGTGGCAGTCTATTTGAGCCTTTCAGATACATGGTTTGGGGTCTTGGATTATCTTATTTTTTTGTCAAACGGAGAAGAATGAGTGTCTAAAGTGGTTCTGGTTATTCCTACAATGCATCAAGGGGGAGCTGAGCGTGTCATGTCAGAGTTGGCAAATGCTTGGAGTGCTCAACAGCATGAAATACATCTTGTGCTATTAGCTAAATCCAAGAGCTTTTATTATATTAATGACAATGTAATTATTCATAATTTAGGATTTAGTCACTCGCAGCTATTGAATAAGATTTTTAATGAATTGAAAGTTTTCTTTAAATTAAGAAAAATATTAAAAGAGCAAAATCCTGATTTTGTACTTAGCTTTATGAGTAAGTACAATATATTGACTATTCTCGCTGCTTCAAATCTGAATTTGAAAGTATTTGTATCAGACCGAAGCAACCCTAAAAAACAGTTGCCATTTCTTATCTCATTTCTAAGAAAAATCACATACAGATTTGCTCATGGAATTGTCGCTCAAACCAGCTTGGCTAAATCAGTTCTTGAGGAAAATACAGGCAATAGAAATATAGTGGTTATTCCAAACCCCTTAAAGGCTGTTTCTGTTTGTGAAAATATTGAGAAAGATAAAATTATATTGAATGTAGGCCGTTTGGTTGAAGAAAAAGGCCAAAAATATCTTTTAGAGGCACTCACAAAAATAAAAGATACAGAATGGAAAATAGCTATATTAGGTGATGGGCCATTATATGATCAGTTAAAAGAACAGGCAGAAAAGTTAGGTTTAAGTGACCGAGTAATAATGCCTGGTGTCGTTAATGAAATAGACCACTGGCTAACGAAAGCATCTGTATTTGCTTTTCCATCCATTTCCGAAGGTTTTCCCAACGCTCTTGTAGAGGCAATGGCTGCCGGGCTTCCCTGTGTCAGTTTTGATTGTGATGCTGGACCAAGAGATATCATCATTGATGGTAAAAATGGCTACTTGGTGCCTGTGCGGGATGTTGAGGTTTTTGCGAGCCGATTAGAAACCTTAATCAATAACGCTGCAATCAGAACGCGGCTATCCAAAGAAGCGGCCAAGATAGTTAATGACTTTGGTGTAGAAAAGATATCTGATGACTATCTGGCGTTCTGCATGGGGCAATAAAATGAAAACTATTGTAATTAATGCATTAAGCGCTCTTCGGGGCGGCGGTCAGACTTATCTGATTAATTTACTGAATTCTTTGCCAAAAGGAGATTTTAAGGTTTTGCTTTTGGTAAACAGTAAAAACAAGCAGTTGTTTTCACAATACGGCTCGGATCGTGTAGAGATCTTTGAAGCGATATGGGCATCAAAAAGCATTCTGCACCGGACTTTGTGGGAAAGGATCGCTCTGCCTCACAAGTTAAAAGAATGGCAAGCGGCAATCTATTATGCGCCTGGCGGTGTCATGATTACCACTCCTCCCAAAGGATGTCTCAGCGCTACTGCCTTAAGAAACATGCTGCCGTTTGATGATAGGGAGCGGAAGCGTTTTCCGTTTATTTCAATTATTCGATTCAAGCTGTGGCTGTTGCGATTTGTGTTTTTGAAGTCCTATCAAAAATCAGATAAGGTCGTGTTTATATCCGAGTATTCAATGGCGGTTGTTAAGCAATACATGCCGAATATAAAGAGTAAAGGTGTCGTTATTCCTCATGGGCTTAACAGTCAGTTTTTGAATGCAGAAGATTCTTATGATCTGCCGGACACTCTTAAGGTAAATCAGTTTTATCTGTATGTCTCGATACTAGATGTTTATAAGGCGCAAAAAGAAATTGTAAAAGCCTGGAGAAAGTTGCTGGATAGTAATTTTGCATATCCACTGGTTTTGGTTGGGCCGAAATACAATCAGTATGGTGAAGAAGTCATGGCATTGATTGATCAGTTGGGGCTTCAGGATAAGGTGATTTATTTGGGAAAAGTCGATTATGAAAAATTACCAAGTCTTTATAAGTCTGCTAGGGCCTTATTGTTTGCTTCGTCCTGCGAATGTTGTCCGAATATCCTGCTTGAAAAACTCGCGGCAGGGAAACTGGTACTTTGTTCAAATATAGATCCAATGCCTGAGTTTGGTGGAGATGCGGCAGTCTATTTTGATCCTTATGCGCCAGATGATTTATACGAAAAAGTCATGAATATGGAAATGCATTCTTCGGTGATGAATGAGATGGGTGATAAGGCTTATAAGCAGGCTTTAAAATTTGACTGGACCAATACTGCACAAAAAACAATAGATTTTCTTGTTAATATTAATTAAATCATATGATTGGATGTTAATATTAAGAGTGTAGGCAATTCGGTCAGTTGTATGAAAGGATTAAAATATACCTATCAATATTTTGCTAATACTTAAAATCCACAGTCGTAAGCTATACCGCAAATAAAGGTGATTTTCGTCACAAACCTTATAATAAATCAGGCTTATAATAAATTTACTAAAAAGTATATTTTATATATTTGGTTAATTTTTATATGCCAAATTCTCATTATTAGTATGTAATAGGGCGTAAGAATAAGACGTTTAAGTGAAAAAATTACTTGTAACTGATCAAGGATTGCTTCGTATCCTATAAAAATGGATACCAATCATTGTGAATGGGCAGAGTTAGTTTTGATCAATGGATTGGGTTATATCTGAAGCATCTCGTTTTCACTTAATAAACGTGATCTCATGTTTTAAATAAGCTCAAGCAGATGTAATGCAATGTGTCCTTTTGAAGCATTTAATTATAGTCAGGCGGTAATTGTATATGACAAACACCAGAGTCAATGAGATCGATTTATTGAGATTCTTTGCGGCATTATCAGTCGTGTTTTTTCACTACTCGTTTAGAGGTTACGCTGCAGATACGATGTCGGTCATGCCGTACCCATTGTTGGCCCCTTTTTCTAAGTATGGTTATCTTGGCGTCGAGCTATTCTTCATTATCAGTGGATTTGTCATACTGATGACTGCTGCCAGTGGCAGTTTGAGGCGCTTTTTTGTTTCAAGGGTCGTTCGGCTCTATCCTGCTTTTTGGGTTTGTTGCACTATTACATTCGCAATGATTATGGTCATTGGCGGATCTCGCTTTTCGGCATCGATAAGCCAATATCTTATTAATATGACCATGCTGAACGGTTTTGTCGGTGTGCCTTCTATTGATGGCGTTTATGGAACCTTACTGGTAGAAATGAAGTTTTATGCCTTGGTTGCCGTTATCTTGGCAATTGGCAGAATTCACCAGGCACAGCTATTCCTAGTTTTATGGCTAGTCCTTTCGGTGGCCCTCGAAGTCAAGCCTATAAGCGCATTACGATCGCTTCTGATAGTTGAGTTCTCGGCTTATTTTATTGCCGGTGCAACCTATTTTTTAATCTGGTCCCAAGGTGTTTCTCTAACAAGAGTTGGTATGATTATTTTGTCGTGGGGGCTTGCAGTATTTCAGACAATCAACCGCCTGCCAACTTTTGAGAAGCATTACGATACAGCAATGAGTGGCAACATAGTTGCCGGAATTATTACTATGTTCTTTTTTGTGATGCTTCTGGTTTCTTTAAAACGCACAGGTTTTATGGGTCGCTACAACTGGTTGATGGCTGGTTCGCTTACCTATCCGCTTTATCTTATTCACCAGAATATCGGGTATATGATTTTCAACATTGGCTATCCTGCAATCAATCCACATCTACTTCTTTGGGGCACTATAGTGGGTGCACTCGTAGCAGCTTATGCTGTGCATATTTTTATTGAGAAGAAGTTTTCATTGCCACTTAAGAATGCTATTAACAACTCTCTCAATTCTATACATTGTTTGACAATCAATGCAGTGCAGGGCGTGCGTGGTTTACAGAAGCGATAGATCTCGGTATTTGTTTTCAGCGTATATTGGAATGGAAGTATAGCAAAGTTGCATAGAGCCATTATGTGTGCAGTTGTGTATTTGCTCGGTATTAATGCAGAAGCAGGACGCTTGGGTTCCGGTATTGGTTGCCTGACTTTTTCCGTTAATTCGGGTTTGGAGTCTAAATTAAGCGGCAGGGATGTTTAATCGCAATCCTTTAGTCAAGCCGATAGCATACAATTCTGGGTTGTATGCCATTTTGGACTTGTGAGTTGTAAATCATGAATATTAAAAAAATTAATTACTTAAAGTAAACAAGTATTAAAAAATAAATTAACGTATATTCCGATCAAATCATTCATATAAAAAATTAGTTTAATCCAAAAATACCTGTCTATATTCTGCTAGGGCTGAAAACTCGCAAGCATTATAACCATGCTGCAAAATAAAGGTGATTTTCATCACAAAGTTTATAAATTATCAGATTTATAACGTAAAAATATAATAAACTCTCTGTCAACAAACTAAATCGCATATGAGCTTATTAACAATAAATTTGTATGTATTTTAACCTTATTTTTTATAAGAAATATAGTATAAAAAATATGGTTATAGTTATAAGTTTTAATATAGGGTTGTCAATGGGTTTGGAGGGTTGTTATATTAATGATGCTAGTTTTATAGGTGTAAATAATAAAAGTGATTGTTGTCACAAACTTTATAAATTATAGTTTTTATAGGCGTAAATATATATTAAAATAACTTTTAATATATATTAATTTTTAAAAGAATTAATATATATTAAAGTTCCCGTTTTCTAGATATAAAGGATCAAATATAAAATGGGGGTTAAACCAATAGAATTGCTCGAAACTGATCGGGAACTGCTTCAGCATCTTATTAAAAAAGGCAGCGATTGGCGGGAGAGAGAGCGGGCGGAGACGATCCTGATGCTAGCAGAAGGATACACAGTCAAGGAAACTGCCGAAAAGCAGGGGCTGACCAGGGAAGCGATTCGCGAACGACGAAGGAAATGGTTGAAGGCTGGCTTTGCGAGTTTGCCGGATAAACCTCGCAGCGGTGCACCAAACAAGCTTAGGGATGAGCATCGTGATCAGCTTCGAAGCTGGATTGAAGCAGAACCGTTAACAGCTCGAGCATTATTGAGCAGATTGGAAAATACATACGGCGTTCAGATCGGCAATACTACCTTGCGAACAGAACTGAAGCGTCTGGGTTTTGTCTGGAGGCGTACGCGGTACAGTTTAAAAAAAGCGTGATGATGCTGGCCCAAATAGAGATTCCTGTTTGGGTCAAGCTGGCTCTGAATAGAGCATTCTAGTTGGACTATATTCACGAGGCCGGTTTTTTCATATCTGCCGGATCGTTCTGCAGGGTGATAAAGCGGGAGGAAGTAATGACTAAAATCGACTCCTTTTAGCCGTTAAAGTTGTTTTGAATAATATCTGGTCAACCGCCATCGGATGAGCAGAAAAATTCATTGATGAAATTAGGGCTAATTTAGCATTCACAGTATGCGCTGCTTTTTGCTGGCTGGTTGATTAATACGGCTGATAGCTTGCAAGCGAGTTTCACAATCTGGCTGCGCTAGATTACCACTTAAAAACTGTAGATTTTTTCTTAACGATAATTATATCGGGTAAATAATGTTTGCTAATAAAACGCTATTGATTACGGGTGGCACTGGCTCTTTCGGTAACGCTGTGCTGGATAGGTTTCTCGATACCGACATTCAGGAAATTCGCATATTTAGCCGTGATGAAAAAAAGCAGCACGACATGCGACTTCAGTATAACAATGACAAGATAAAGTTCCACATTGGCGATGTCCGCTCATTCGATAGCATTGATGCGGCGATGCGTGGTGTTGATTATGTTTTTAGCGCGGCGGCTTTAAAACAAGTCCCTTCTTGCGAGTTTTATCCCATCGAAGCTGTTAAGACGAATATCTTGGGCACGGAAAATACCTTGAAAGCCGCTATTAAAAATCAGGTGAAAAATGCCATTGTATTAAGTACCGATAAAGCCGTTTATCCGATTAACGCGATGGGGATGAGCAAAGCCTTGATGGAGAAGGTGTCTGTTGCAACATCCCGTAGCGTACCTGATGACGGACCAGTCATATGCAACACCCGTTATGGCAATGTCATGGCGTCACGCGGTTCCGTGATCCCTTTGTTTATCGAGCAGATCAAATCGGGCATGCCTTTGACCATTACTGACCCTGATATGACACGTTTTATGATGTCATTACCTGATGCAGTCAACTTGGTTTTATTTGCCTTTGAGCATGGCGTGCAAGGGGATACGTTTGTTCAAAAGGCACCGGCGGCAACAGTTTTGACGTTAGCCAAAGCGTTAAAGAAAATATTCAATGCAAAAAATGAAATTCGTATTTTGGGTACGCGGCACGGCGAGAAAAAGCATGAAGCATTGCTATGCAGGGAAGAGTATCTGAACGCCGAAGACTTGGGCGGGTATTTCAGAATTCCCGCGGATACCAGGGATCTTAACTATGCCAAGTATTTTGAAGAAGGCGAGCAGGTCTTATCTCAAGGACAGGATTATACCTCTGAGAATACCGAACGTTTGGATGTAGAAGGTATGATCGAGTTGTTAATGAAGCTTGACTATATCAAAGACGAACTCAAGTCAGATTATAGATAGCCATGAAAAAAATTATGACCATCGTGGGCACGCGCCCGGAGATTATCAAGCTGAGCCGCGTGATTGCCCAACTTGAAAAATATACGGAACATGTATTGGTTCATACCGGCCAGAATTATGATTTTGAGCTCAATGAAGTCTTCTTCAATGAATTGGGGATCAGAAAGCCCGATTATTTTTTGAACGCGGCCGGCAATAATGCCGCTGAAACCATCGGTAATGTCATCATAAAATCCGACCAGCTTTTAGCTGAAGTGCGTCCTGACGCACTTTTGGTTTACGGCGACACTAATAGTTGCCTGTCCGTAATTTCTGCCAAGCGCAGAAAGATACCTGTTTTTCACATGGAAGCAGGCAACCGTTGTTTCGACCAGCGCGTGCCTGAGGAAATTAACCGGAAAATAGTCGATCATCTCAGCGACATCAATATGACGCTGACCGAACATGCTAGACGCTATCTGGTGTCCGAGGGGGTTAATCCGGAAACAATTATCAAAACCGGCTCCTCAATGCTGGAAGTACTGAATCATTATCAGGCTGATATTGATAAATCGAACGTATTGGAACGGCTTGGATTAGCGTCACGGGATTTCTTTGTTGTCAGTGCTCACAGGGAAGAAAATGTCGACTCAGAAGAAAACTTTAATGATCTTCTGACTTCGCTAAACGCAATTGCCGAGAAATACGGCAAAAGAATCATTGTATCAACGCATCCCCGCACCCGAAAAAAACTGGAATCCTTCCGGGGCAAACAATTCAACGCTCTGATCGAGTTTATGAAGCCGCTCGGCTTCTTCGATTACATCTGCCTGCAAAAGCACGCTTTTTGCGCTATTTCCGACAGCGGCACTATTACCGAGGAATCCTCCATACTGGGATTTCCCGCCATTACTGTCCGCCAGGCCCATGAACGGCCTGAAGGCATGGATGAAGGCACATTGATCATGTCGGGGCTTAGATCCGAAGACATCATCAATGCGATTGATATCGTCACCGATCAGTGGCGCGAAAATCCGAATGGCATTCATCTGGTAAGAGATTATGACGTAGACAATGTGTCCCAGAAGGTCGTCAGAATCATTGTCAGTTATATGGATTACATTAACAGAACAGTGTGGAAGCGGTATTGATATGAAAAAAGTGGTGGTATTAGGCAGTGTCGGCATGGCAGGCCATATTATGACTGAATACCTGCATGCTACTGGCGATTATCATGTATTCGGCATAGCGCGCGAGGATGGCCGCTATGTCGATAAAAAACTGGATGTGCTTGATTTTTCAGGCTTGCAAGGCTATCTCAAAGAAGTTAATCCAGATTTGGTGATCAACTGCATCGGTGTACTGGTCGGCAAGTCTGCCGATGATATGTGCACCGCTATACAAATCAACAGTTATCTGCCGCATTTTCTTTCCCGTCTGGGTAAACAGCTTGGCTTCAAGCTGGTCCATATCAGCACGGATTGCGTGTTCTCGGGCAAGGACGGACAGTACCATGAAGATGCCTTCAGGGACGGCAACGATAACTATGCCAGAACAAAAGCACTGGGTGAGGTCATTAACGATCGTGATCTGACCATCCGCACTTCAATCATCGGCCCTGAGCTGAAACTTAATGGCACAGGCTTGCTGGATTGGTTCTTTAAACAGCGTGGCGAGATCAAAGGCTATTCCAAAGCCTACTGGTCAGGCGTGACCACATTGGAACTGGCAAAAGCCGCCCATGAAATGATCAAACAGGGCATTACAGGGCTTTACCAATTATGCCCCTGCGAAAAAATATCGAAATACGAGCTGCTAAAACTTATCGCCAAGGTATGGGAAAAGGATGTTTCCATATTGCCTTATGAAAACTATGCGGTTGATAAAAGCTTAGTGAGCACGAGAGCTGACTTTAATTATCCAAAACCGGACTATGAAGCCATGCTGATTGAAGCTCGCGAGTGGATGGATACGCATGCTGACTATTACTCTCATTATCGGCTGAAATAAATGAAAGTACTGTTAATTATTGATGATTATCTGCCGGCCAGCATCAAGGTCGGAGCCAAGATGATGCATGAACTGGCCGTTGAGTTTGTAGCGCGCGGAAATCAGGTCACTGTTATCACCCCTGATCACAGAACTGCCAACCGGCCCAAAATTGCGACCTTGGATGGCGTTACAGTCTGCCGTTTTCGTTCCGGCAAAATCAAAAACGTTTCAAAAGTCAAAAGGGCCATTAATGAGACGCTGCTTTCATACAATGCCTGGAAGGACCATAAAAAGTATTTTAAAAACAACAAGCATGATCTGATTATTTATTATTCGCCGTCGATTTTTTGGGGCGGATTGGTCAGAAAGCTCAAAAAGCTTTGGGGAGCGCCAAGCTATCTCATTTTACGGGATTTTTTCCCGCAGTGGGTCATTGACAACGGTATTTTGAAGGCTCGCTCGCCAATCACAAAATATTTCAGACTTTTCGAATGGCTCAGTTACCAGGCAGCAGACACAATAGCAATTCAATCGCCTAAAAACAGGGAATGGTTTGCTAAGACGGCGAGAACCGGCAAGCCTTTGGATGTGCTTTATAACTGGGCAGCAAATGATCCCGTTCCTTTACATGGCGGCCATTATCGAGAGACGTTGGGGCTTAAAGATAAAGTTGTTTATTTTTATGGCGGCAATATTGGTCATGCGCAGGACATGATGAATATTGTGCGTTTGGCTAAAAATATGCAGGCAGAAAATAAGGCACATTTTGTTTTGGTCGGTGAGGGCGATGAGGTTGGGCTTGTTCGCAACAGCATTGAAACAGAAGGATTGAAAAATATCTCTCTCTTGCCCGCTGTTTCTCAAGGTGAATTCAAAAAAATGCTGGCCGAGTTTGATATCGGGCTGTTTACGCTTCATCGCGACCATACGACCCATAATTTTCCCGGCAAGTTATTGGGCTATATGGTTCAGCGTATGCCCATACTGGGGAGCATCAATTCGGACAATGATCTAAAGCCTGTTGTAGAAGATGCGGGTGCCGGGCTGATTACTAGCAATGGCGATGACGAAGGGCTGTTAAAAAATGCCTTGGAGCTGCTGCATGATGAAACATTGAGGACTCAAATGGGAGAAAATGCGAACAAGCTACTGAATGAGCAATTCTCCGTTGCATCTGCAGTCGACAAAATCATAGCCTTTGCTGTCGGCCATGGTATTAGCGCTATAAACGATAGGGAAGCGGAATCAGAAAAACTCGAGCCCATTGCGCTGCGTTCTAACTAATTGCTAAGAATGGATGAGTTGCCTGAGTTCATGTCATTGCAAATAAACCGCAACAGTCAGGGAAGAGCGCTACGGCATTCAATCTCAAAAAATTTAAGTTGAATTCGATAAATGCAAAGAAGAGGGCTTGCCTTAAAAGATAAAAGCGAAACCATTCTCAATCGGTGATCCGGCTGACTTTTTATGTAGATATTGGTGTTCATATACTCATCGTACTTTTTGACTTAAAGGATTACACATAAATGCTATCTGATTATTTGTTCGAATATTGGGCAGTATTTGGTATATCTGCCGCAGTTGTCATCTTGCTGACTCCGCTCTTTATAAAGTTGGCTCCGCATGTCGGCTTAATGGATGTTCCCAATGAGCGTTGTATTCATAAAAAAGTCACACCCTTAGGCGGTGGGGTTGTAGTATTTATTGGATTCAATCTTGCTTGTTACGCGCTGTATCATTATCTCTGGCCGGACTTTGCCGGCCGGCTGGGCATCAATTGGTGGCACGCTTTTTTTATCTCCTCGGCTATTTTACTGGTTGTCGGTTTGGTCGATGACTACCAGGGCATGTCGCCTGTAAGCAAGCTGGCAGGACAGGCGCTGGCGACTGTTTCACTTTATCTATTATCGGGCTACCAATTTAACTTGTTGGGCTTTGATTTTGGATTTTGGGGCGGTTTGATTTTTGTTTTGATCTGGACGCTGGGCATAGTCAACGCATTTAATTTAATAGATGGATTAGACGGCTTATGCTCAGGTCTGGCGATGATTTCCAGCGTAGGGCTGGCGGCTGTTTTTCTGTTCCGGGGAGTGCCAGGGGATGCAATGATTTGCCTGGCTTTGGCTGGAGGCTGCGTAGGATTTCTTCGTTACAACTTTTTTCCGGCCAAGGTTTTCCTGGGCGATACCGGCAGCATGTTCCTGGGCTTTGCTTTGGCCAGTGTCAGTTTGCATGCGGGCGGCAAGGGCTCTTTCTTTGTCATTTTAGCCGTGCCTTTTTTTATTGCCGGCATTCCCATTACCGATACGTTGCTGGCCATCTGGCGGCGTTCAATCCGTAAAATACTGGCTGATCGAGACGGCCAGCCTGGCGTTAAGATCATGCAGCCCGATAAAGAGCATTTGCATCACAGGCTGCTCGATTACGGCCTTAAGCAGCACCATGTCGCGCTGGTTTTATACGCGGTTAATATGCTGATCGTCGGTTTGGGGTTGTTCTATGTCATCGCTCAAGAAGTTGCCAGCGGATTGTTTTTGATTGTTTTTATCTCCGCTGCTTATCTGCTTGTTAAATATGTGCTGCAGATCGAGTTATGGGAGACGAGCAAATTATTGGCCCGATCCAACGACAAACCTCAACTCACACGCTTCATGCTGGTTTTTTATCCGTTGTTCGATTTGTCGTGGATATCGTTTTCCGCCTGGCTGGCAGGCGTCATTGCGCTATCGGGTCAGCAGCCTTTTCATAACGTAAGCGAGTGGGCGTTTCGTTTGCCTTTATGGGTGCTGCCCGTTCTTTTATCGCTGTTTATATCCAAGGCTTATATCAAGATTTGGCGGAACAGTTTCTTCAGGGATTATTTGACCTTGATGCTGGCCATAGTTGTCGGTTGCAGCATCAGTTGGTCATTGATTTGTTTGCTGACCAGCAATGCAAGCATTTCTACATTTAATCAACTGTTGTTGTTTTGCTTGTTTTCCTTGCTAGGCGTGATCGGCATACGGACTCTCCATCAAATCATCAGGGAATGGTGTGTTGCCAGCCATAAACATGATAAACGCAATGTATTGGTTTATGGCGCCGGTACGCATGGCGGCTTGTACATGCGTGAGCGTCACTTAAATCATGGCGTTGAGCTGGGCTCTGTTAATGTGATCGGTTTTATCGATGACAATAGCCTGTTAAAGGAAAAATATATTTACGGAAAAGCCGTATTGGGTGAGTTAAACGATTTCAAGGAACTGGTTTCAAAACATAATATCGATGAAGTCGTACTGACGACGCCTATCTCAACCGATAAATTATCCAAATTAAAACAAATTGCTGATCAGCATAAGATCAAATTGATGGAATGGCGCGCTTATACCGTCGGTGTTCACTAGGTGAGCAACAATGATCTTTTATAGTTTGCTGGCTGTTGTATTTTTGTCTCCTCTGCCTTACGGAGCCAATCGACCCTGGTCATGGAGTTTATGCTCACTGTTGATAGCGCTGTTGGCCATGGCCTGGGCTGTACAGTTTTTTGTCAGGAAGCGGCAAACTCCTTTTTTTCAGCATTGGGGTTCGGTCGGCGATGCGGCAATATTGTTTTTTGCCGCACTATGCTGGGCTTGGATACAAACAACCGGTGAGTGGCTTCATCCGCTATGGCAGGTGCGAAATGAACTGTTGAACTTTTCTTCCGGAGCCATTTCTTTGAATCCGGCTGATACGATAACTTCAGTTATGCGCCTGTTAAGCTACGCGTTAGTGTTTTGGTTGGCATTATGCTACGGCCAGGATCGACAGAAGGCCAAATCCGCTTTTTATGGCTTGATGGCAGCCGGTTTTGTTTACTCGGCATATGGCTTGATCGTTCAGTTGGGCGATTTCAAAGTGGTTCTCTGGCACGAAAGGCCCTATGCCGATTCTGTATCCTCGACTTTTATCAATAGAAACCATTTTGCGACCTTTGCGGGGTTAACGCTGCTTTGCTCGCTGGCCTTACTGAGTGAACGTATGGAAACATTGGCGGACTATAATCTGGCCAGTAATTTCGACAGGCAGCGCTTTATTGAGGATCTGATTACACGGGCATGGTTGCCTTTACTGGCTTTTTTCACCATCAGTTCGGCATTAATCCTGTCGCATTCGCGTGGCGGTTTCTTAAGTTTCAGTCTGGCCTTGTCAGTTTTTTTGATACTGTTTTATATCAATCCCCGTACCCGTAATAAAAACACATTGATTATCTTTGGTTCTCTGGTCGTGTTGGGAGCGCTTGCTTTTTTCGTCAGCAGCGATGCCTTGCTTGATCGTTTCGGACGTCTGGATGAAGAAAGTAAAATCAGAACGACTGTTTACGGTTTGACCTGGAATGCTATTACCGGCAATCCCTGGGCGGGTTTCGGATTGGGCAGTTATGAGGAGGCTTTTCAATTGTACCAGAGCATGGATATCGGCGGGATCGAGGCGGCTCCGCTGATTCATGACTATGCCCATAACACGTATCTGGAAACCGTTTTCGAACTCGGTTTCCCGGCAGCGCTGGCGTTGTTTTATGGTTTTTTAAAAATCACGTGGCTCTGCCTTAAAGGCTTTCTGATGAGAAAGAGAGATATGATTTATTCGGCAATCGGTGTTGCTGCCACGGTTTTGATTGGGGTGCATTCATTGGTTGACTTCAGCATGCAAGTTCCAGCCGTTCCTTATGTTTATGCATTATTAATGGGAGTGGCTTGCGCGCAGTCTTTTAGTTCTTCCGCTCAGCCCCGTACCGTGATCAGAAGGTAGGCCGGGTCCGCTACGCTTCCGCAAGCCCGGCCGGAGAGAATTATGCCAAATCTGATGCTCAAACATAGCGCGATAGTATCAGTCTGGGATTGAGTATTTTCTGTTTAGGCATCGCCTTTCTCTGAAGACGGCCCTTACAAATGAACCTGATGATTTCTCTTTCCGCTTCCAGCCAGTCACGAAGCTCATGACCGGGAGAAAAGCCGCGTTTTTTGGCCTTGAAATAGGCTGCCTCGGCGATCATCGGTTTGATATGTTCAGGGACAGGCGCTGCCGGGACAGAGGCATCAGTAAAGCCCAGCTTCAAAAGGCCCAGCAGGTCTTCTGGCGCACTGTTTTTGATGCCGACCTTGACAGGTTCCAATTCCGCACAAGTGCCGAACAGGCGGTCCCACACCGACAGCACTGAGCCGTAGTTGCGGTCATGCTCATGGCGCTCGGTTGAATGATGAACCCGGTGCAGGCAGGGCACGACAATAATTCGGCCCAGCAGTTTTTCGCCCGGGAATGCAATATTCGTATGATGGAACATGACGAACAGCGCCGCGATAGTCTCATTAATCAGCACGATGGTTTTGTCCGCGCCCAGCATCACGATGTAAACTGCTTTCAGTGCCGTAATGATCAATAGTTCCACAAAGTGCACGCGAAATGCCGTCGAGACATTTAAATAGGGGTCGCTGTGATGGACTCTGTGGAATATCCACAGACAATCAAAATTGTGGCTGGCTTTATGCCAGAGATAATACATCAGGTCGAACGCTAAAAATGACACGATGGCTTTCCATATGGGATCGGCAATATAGCTCAGCAGCCCATTGCCTGAGTATTGTTCGGCCAGCAGCAACAGGGACGAAACCGGCAACAGCGAAAGCGCGATGCTGTTAAAAAAGAACAAATTGACATTGGCCTTAATAGACCGGCGTTTACCTGACGCAGGGTTTTGGATTTTAGGAATGCGTGCTTCAACTGTTGCCAGCACGACGAAAAACACAAGCAGCGCCGTTACAGCCAGTTCTCCGGATGTCAGCGCAGCCCGCGTTATGATGGGTTCAAAAAATGCGTTTAAATGTGACATCGACTTCACCTTGTGATTTAAGGGATATAACAATCTACAGCCAGCAGCTTAAATAAAATTTATTAACCTTTAATGACGGTAGGTTCCGAGTTTTTGTCTAGACATTGATATCTCTGCAATAGGCATGCCATAAACTGGATCATAGTCATGAAAATTGCCCCAAGTCTTGTCAGGCAAGTCCCCGCAAGCAATAAGAAAGGTATAAATGCCTTTTTCGGGCGGATGGACAGCAGCGAATAGAGTGCATCAGTAAGGCGCAATGTCTCTGTTCTTGCACCAATAAGGTCTGTCAGCGCCAGGCTTGATCTTATTTTAGAGCTTATCCACCGTTAATATAGAAACCGGCCCGTGCTGATAAGGCGCCATCGTGTTGACGGAAAAACACTATGGCCGCAGACCGGCATCAAACCGGTAGATGGTTGAGTGATGGTAGTTATCGGCCGGCTGCAACTGTGTCGAGGGAAATGCAGGATGATTGGGCGAGTCAGGAAAATGTTGGGTTTCAAGACAGAAGCCGGCATGTTTTTCATAAAACCGGCCGCCTTTGCCCCGCAGTCGGCCATCAAGAAAATTGCCACTGTAAAACTGAATACCGGGCTGCGTGGTGTAAACACTCATGTGCCGGCCATTCAACGGTTCCACAACTTCAGCGGCAAGTTCGCAGCCTTCAGATTCTCTCGCCACTATCCAGTTATGGTCGTAACCGCCTTCTGCTCGACGCAATTGTTCATCGCCTGATTGCAGGCGCGAGCCTATGGGCGTTAATTGCCGGAAATCCATTGCAGTACCGGCTACAGAGGCCTGCTCGCCGGTAGGAATCAGCGTGTCATCGACCGGCAGAAAGCGATCAGCCAACAGGCGCAGCTGATGGTTCAGCACCGTACCGTATCCTGCCAGATTAAAGTAAGTGTGATTGGTCAGATTGATGAGGGTGGGCATATCAGTTTTGGCCCGGTAGTCGAGCCGCAACTCATCGCTCACAGTCAGCATATAAGTCACTTCGACCTGCAGATTGCCGGGATAGCCTTCTTCGCCTTCCGTACTCAGGTAGCTCAATACCAGTTGCGGTTCTGCCTCTGGCCCAGATAGTCGCGCATGCCATATGCGCCGGTCGAATCCCATCAGACCACCATGTAAATGATTAAGGCCATTGTTGCAGGCCAATTGATAGTCCACGTTGTTCAGGCGAAAATGTCCCCGTGCAATGCGGTTGGCATAGCGGCCGATAAGTGCGCCGAAATAAGGATGATCGCCCAGATAAGGTTCCAGTGTATCGAAGCCTAGCACAACATCTTCGAGGCGGCCTTGCCGGTCGGGTACGTGCAGCGATAACAGAATGCCGCCATAGGTCATGATCTTTGCAGTCATGCCGGTCTCATTAGTCAACGTGTAGCAATCAACAGTGTGGCCGTCATGAGTAGAACCGATACGCTGTTTCGTAGCGGGCATATGTTTATGTTGGCGGTCTTGGAACCAGCATTCGCCCGCTGTGGCCGGCCTGGTTGTAAAGCCTCAGGGTTTCCAGTCCAATATGCAGCGCAGCGCCTTGCTCGCATAAAGCAACACAGGCGCCGCCGAAGCCGGCACCCGTGAGCCGTGCGCCATATACGCCATCCTGGGACCGCAGAATCGACACCAGCTCGTCGAGCTCGGGTATCGAAACTTCGTAATCGTCGCGCAAGCTTTCATGTGAGTCATTCATCAGTTGTCCAAATTTTTCGGCACTGATGTTTTCACGTGCACGCAGCACGCGGTTGTTCTCGTTGATGACATGGCGGGCCCGTCGGCATAACGGCTCTGGCAAGGGATCGGTCAGGCTCGGGTCCTGCACGTCGCGCAATGCGGGTACACCCAATAACCTTGCCGCCTCTTCGCATTCAGCGCGGCGTTCGTTGTATTTGCTGCCCGCCAACATGCGTATGATGCCTGAATCGAGGACCAGAATTTCCGCGCCAGCCGGTAGTGGCAGCTTTTGGCGCTCCAATGTGCGGATATCGAGGAATAGCATGTGACCCACGCTGGCCAGACTGGACGCCATCTGATCCATCAGACCGCAATTGACGCCCGCATAGTCTATTTCGGCACGTTGAGCGAGTTGGGCAATCTGAACATCGTCCAGTGAAAGTGAAAGCAGCACGCGTAGAGCTCGTAGCATTGCCACCTCGAGAGCCGCACTAGAAGACAGGCCCAGGCCGATAGGGACATTGGATGAGATATAAATATCCAATTTCGGTATATCGATCCCGAGTTCTTCGATTTGGCGCAGACAGCCGTAAATGTAATGGCCAAAATGCTCCTCCGGCATCGCAACCATATTAAATTCTATAAACTGGTTCAAATTAGCCGCATAAACCCTGAAAATATTGCCCTCGTTAGGGCGCAGTAGGACGTGCGTGGATTGAGGGATCGCCGTTGGCAGCACATAACCGTCGTTGTAATCAGTATGTTCGCCGAGCAAATTGACGCGTCCCGGCGCTTCGGCGCTGGCCGTAGGATGTGTGCCAAATATGGCGGCGAATGTCTTCATGGTTGCACGCACTCAATATCGACGGCGATATTCTGAAGTTCGCGCGCTTTATCTTCAGGCAGGACATCCATGGCAAACAGACCGGCTGCCAATTCGGTACCGGCCAAGTATTTCAATCTATCCGCCGTGCGATAAGGGGGATAAAACTCGGCGTGCAGATGCGCTTCAGGGTGGGCTTGATCATCGGTCGGAGCTTGGTACCAGGCCATCATGTAGGGAAAAGGCCGATGCCATAAGGCATCATACTTCATCAGTACGGTTTTCAATGCACGTGCGAGATCGGCACCTTGGACATCACTCAGCTTGGCAAAACTGGGCACAGGCTCGATCGGTGCAATCCAGACTTCATATGGGTAACGCGCGCAAACCGGTACGAAAGCGACCGCGTGCTCGCCTTGGTACAGGATGCGTCTCGCTTCATGCAATTCCTGTTGGATCAACGAGAACAATAGGCTGCGGCCATGCAGCCGGTAGTGGCTGAGCTCTTCATGCAGCATGCGAGCAGGTACGGGAGGTACGATCGGATAGGCATAGATTTGTCCATGTGGATGATGCAGCGTGACTCCGACTTCGGCGCCTCTGTTCTCGAACGGCAGCACGTAAGCAGTATCAGGATGTTGTCCCAATTGCTGTGTGCGCTCTGCCCAGACCTGAAACAACAGCTCAATATGCGCGAGCGGCAGCTTAGCCAGTGAGGAATGGGCGTCTTGCGTAAACACGACGACTTCACATTTGCCGGTTGCAGGGCGTGTCGGCACGACTAAGTCAGGCGCTGAATGCGCTTCTAGACTCAGGGACGGAAAGCGATTATCAAAGACGGCGATTTGCCATTTGCCTGGCGGCAGTTCAGTCGGGTTATCGGCCGTTACAGTGACGGCCAGCGGGTTATATTCAGGCGGTGGCAAGAACGTGCGCCCTTGCCGATAGGCGGCATAAGTCACCCATTCGGCGCGCAGCGGGTGCCAGCGCAGATGCGGATTAGCCTGCAGCGATTCCGGGAATGGGCTGGGAGCGCTTGTAGGCGGTTCATCCATCGGATGCTGGCTGTACAGCCAGAGATGCCGGCCATCCGGCTTAGTTAGTTCGTGCATATACATGATCAGACGCCTCCATGAACATGTGTGCTGGACATCCGTGTGATATCAGCAATAGTTTCCAGCGGCAGCTTAGGCGTGCGATCCGCGCACAGCAAACCATTCGCTTCCTGAAAGGTATCGGTAAATTGTGTGTAGCAGAAGCCGCTGAACAATGATGTCTCAGTAATGACTTCGATGAGACCTTTATACATTCGAATAAACTCCTCGTCGCTATGGGCGACCGAGTAGCCCCAGGTCTGCTCCACTCCGGGTTGAGGACATTTGGCATAGGCGACACCACCAAATTCAGTCAACATAATCGGCTGACCGCGATGCGGGTAGCCGTCCAGTGTCAGAATGCGTCCGCCAGGACGCCGGCGGTCGAACAGCATTTCGGGGTTTGCTTCGACACCATAGCGCACTCTGAGATGATCCGGACGGAAATCATAATCGTGAATGCCGAGAATATCGGTCGCGCTGCTTTCCCAACCGTCATTACCGATAACCGGTCGGGTTACATCCAAGGTTTTGGTCAGATGATAAAGCGCGACGACGGCACTGCGATGTTCCTGTAGCGTAGTCAGTTCCGGCACGCCCCAGGATTCATTGAATGGGACCCATACGATGACGCAGGGGTGGCTGAAGTCGCGTTCGATAACCTCAGTCCATTCCTGGACCAAACGCTTGATGGCTGTGCGCGTGAATTGATAAGCCGAAGGCATTTCTTCCCAGACCAGCAGGCCCAGCCTGTCGGCCCAATACAGATAGCGCGGGTCTTCGATCTTCTGGTGTTTGCGCACGCCATTGAAGCCCATTGCTTTGGTCAATTCGATATCGGCCCGTAAGGCATCGTCATTAGGTGCCGTCAGCAAAGTATCAGGCCAGTAGCCTTGGTCCAGCACCAGCCTTAAAAAGTATGGCCGTCCGTTCAACATGAAGCGATCACGCAGGATATTGACTGAGCGCAATGCCGTGTAGGAGGTAAATTCGTCCAGTACCTCGTTGCCACGCTTCAGGCGGATTTCGGCATCGAGCAGTGTCGGTCGCTCCGGACTCCACAGCAACTCATTACGAAAATCATCAATGCCGGGGTCAGACAGGACAATACGCCGATCCGCATCGCCATCTATGACATGATAACTATCCCAAGCCAGTATGCGGTCCTGATGCTGTAACTTGACCTCTACCGACAGGCCAGTCGTATTGCCACCTATGACGCGCGCTTCGAAGCCGATCGAGAATTCTTCCATGTGAGGTGTCCAGCGGATCTTGCTGACATAACTGCGGCCTACGCGCTCTAGCCATACGGTCTGCCAGATGCCGGTCGTGCGTGGATACCAGATGGAATGTGGCTCCAGTTGCCAATCCTGCTTGCCGCGCGGTTTAGCCAGCTCATGCGGATCATCATCTACAAAGACGGTCACTGTCTGATCGCCGGATTCATTTAATGCAAACGTGATGTCGGCAAAAAAAGGCGTATGGCCACCTTCATGGCTGACGACCAGGCATCCGTTGACCCACACCTTGGAGAAATAGTCGACAGCGCCGAAGTGTAGCAGAACGCGGCCGTCTTCGGTTTTGATATGGAAATCACGTTGATACCAACAGGCGGGGTGAAAACCGCGATCACCAATACCGCTGGTTTTCGATTCCGGCGGGAACGGCACCAGAATCTCCAGTGGCCATTCGGAGATATCTGATGGTTGCCGGAATTTGCGCTCTTCATCAAATATAAATCGCCAAGGACCATTCAGTGACATCCAATGCTTACGTACCAATTGAGGGCGGGGGTAAGGGCAAGTCACAGCGATCTCCCTATTAAAATTAGAATAGTTGATCAACTTTGCATATACCTTGTAGACCGTCTGTATAGAACACAGTTCGGCGAAATGTTTTTTATCGATGCCCTAAATGGTCAGTAAGTTCACTTAGAGTCCAGAAGATCAATCATTACAGTTGTCAAGGAATATGACGAACCGAGTCTGAATTACAAATTTCAAGGACAACTCGGTAAGGAGTAAACTATTAACCAGGAAAAATGCATAAAAACAGCAGCATATTGGTTGGTATGCATTCCGGCTGAGAAAAAACTGTAACCGGAGGGTTCGACGGCATGAGTTTCATTTTCCCAGACGCGAGCAGGATAACGCTCTTAGAAAATGTTTTGATTGTGCATCGGGTGAGCGGCGCGCCTTATAGAAATGTGCGGCTTCCTGACTTCGTATGTGTATGGTTTTTTAAAATTAGTGATTAGATTATGGAATGGTTTTTATGAAAGCAAGAGACAGGCGGCACGGGCTGGTCGTGGTCAATACTGGCGAAGGCAAGGGCAAGTCATCCAGTGCGCTGGGCATGGTGTTTCGTGCCGCGGGCTGGGGCATGAAAGTCTGCGTGATCCAGTACATCAAAGGACAATGGCAAACGGGCGAGCAAAAGGCCGCCGAGCGCTTCGACAACATCGAATGGCACGCCTTGGGGGACGGCTTTACTTGGGATACCAAGAACCCGGAGCAGGACATCAAAACCAGCCGATCGATATGGGAATTCAGCAAGCAGAAAATCGCTTCCGGCGAGTACGATGTGGTCTTGCTCGATGAGATCAATTACTGCAGCGGCTATGGCTGGATTTCGGGTCAGGAAATCGCCGACTTCATCCGGCAGCACAAGCCGGCCTGGATGCATTTGATCCTGACCGGCCGTAATGCCGCGCCTGAAGTCATCGCCTGTGCCGATACGGTTACTGAAATGATCAAGATCAAACACGCCTATGAACAAGGCATTAAGGCCGAGCAGGGGATTGAATTTTAAGGCGAAAACAGATCCCTTCAGCGTTTATTCTTTCCATTGCCGAGGAATGGCAATTCGCATAGAATCCGTATGGTAATACCCAGTAACGCCATTAATGGCGCGTCATTATTAAAACAGCAAGAGAACGCAAATGAGTGAAACAACTAAATTAATAGCAGCCGTAGTGGGCTTCTTCGTCATCGGCTTTATCATGGTCGGCGCCAATAAAAGCCAGTCTCCGGAGCAAATGGAGGCCGCCTCACAGATCAGAACCTATGCCGCTATGCAGTCGATGGCAAATACCAAGTGCCCGCTGGCGATCAAACAGCATACCGGCGAACAGGTATTTTTCCCTTCCGAAACCGAGAGCGACAAAGACAGCTATATTACGCTGAAGTGGGTCGGCGAAAACAAGGGTGGGTTTAAAACAGCATCCTGCACATTGAGCCTGAATCTGGGCGGCATCTCAGAACTCATCATTGACGATAAAGTCATTATCAAGAAAAAAATCTAAGCCGCCTGTAGGCGCCATCATTGGCTGACAGATGCTCTGCTCAGCTTAAGCAGATTGACAGGCACGAAGAACACGAACAAAAAAATAAGAAATGCGTGTTCTTCGTGGTTATACAAAATTAATCAATCCCTCTTTCCTTAATGTAACGCCGCATACGTGCCAGTCATCATAGGTGCCGCTCACGCATGACTGAATCGCCGGCTTTCGCCCGCTTTTTTAACGCTGCCGAGGCAAGCTGTTTTCTCTGCACCGCTTCTGCCGCACGCTTGCCGGCCAGGAAGGCGTGGTCGGAATTGTAGTATTCCCACTCACTGTACCGTCCCGCCAACAAGATATCGTACGGCGTCAGCCATTCCCGAATAGTCGCCACCGCTTCGGCCCGGGCATGGTCATAGACGACATAGGCATACGGAATATCCACCTGATTGGCGACGATGACCGGGTCATCACGCTGGATCATGCCCACGGCAATGCAGTCTTCGATGCAGCGTTTGATCAGCTCATCACCATCGCAAGGCAACGGCTTGCTGGGCGAATAGGTGATCTCGCAAGTAAGCCCGAAGCCGCCTTCGGGATTGCAATGCGGGCTGGCATTGCCCTGGACGAAAATGCGATGGAATACTGTGTCCTCGGGATAATAGATCCAGTGCTTTTCAGTCAGTGCTTCGCGGCCTATCCCTAGGTTGACGCAACGGACCGAGACATGGCGCAGCCGTTTGGCGGCCGCTTTGATAGGGTCGGGCGCTTCATCGCCTATGGCACGGACCAGCGCCGGCAGTGGCATGGTGCTGATGAGCTGATCATAGCCGACGGTACGGCCATTGTTAAAGGTCACGGTCTTGCGCGAAGGCGACACTGCGGTGACCTGCGTATTCAACTGGAGTTTTCCCTTGAGATGCGGCAGAAAACCTTCCATGAGCGCCTGGAAGCCGCCACGCAACGGATAGCCGAAGCGCGCATTAGGTCCCATGGGCTTGGCGACCGGCTGCAGCGCGCCTTCGATCATCTCTTCCAGGTTCGGCAGCGGTACTCGCCCGCCCAGCCACGAGGTTTCCATTTCCTTGAGCGGCACCGCCCAGAGCTTGCGATTGTAGGGAATGGCAAAATGCTTGGCGATACCGGCGCCCCAGGTCTGATAGATAAAGTCCTCGAAATTTTGCGCGGCAGGTTGCGTTGATTTCAATGTAGGCACAAAGGCCAGCGGCGCTGTCGCTTCCTGGATGCCGTCCGCGCAGCAGTCATTCAGTTGCGTCGTCTTGCACGATGAGGCTTGTTTAGGAGGCGTATCGGCCACACTGGTATCGAGCTTGCCGAACCGGGCTTCAACGGCACCGATGATGCATTCCTTGATTACGTCGACGGGCAGTCCGTAAAGTGCGCCCTGAAACGGGTAACGGGTATGGACATTTTTGCTGTACACCCAGGCTTCTCGGTTCTGCCAGTGCATGTTAGCGCCAAGCAGTTTGTCATAGAGTTCCAGCACCGTGTTGTCATTGGAGAACATGATGTGGCCGGCATGATCGAACGTGAATCCCGCTTCATTGATGGAACGGCAGCAGCCGCCAACATGCGCGTTTTTTTCTACCAGCAGCGTATTCTCTGGCAGATAATACGCGGCTGCGAGCCCGGTCGGTCCGGCGCCGAGAATGACATTGTCGAAGTGTTGGGGCTGGAGCTTGCTGGTCGACGGCGTTAGCATCAGGCGCGCCGTTTCATTCAGGCCCTGCCGACAGGCTGCCTCGAGATGGCGAGCGACCGTATCAGCAGTGCGATCCCAAGATGTCTCGCTCAGCACTTTACGGTAGCCGGCCAGTCGTTCCTGTCGCCGATCAGGGCTTTCATTAAGTGCTGTCTCGCATGCGGCGATGAAGGCTTCAGCGTCAGCAGCGATATGGACCAGATGGCCGTAAGGTTCTTCGACGTCCTTGATCGGCGTGCTGACGATGGGCAGCTCAGCCGCCATGTATTCCAGAGTTTTGGTCGGGCTGATATAACGGGTCGCATCGTTCAGCGCGAAAGGCAACAGGCAGACATCCCAGCCGGCCAGGAAATGAGGCAGTTGCGCATAGGCCTGTTGCCCGAAATAATGAATATTAGGCCGCTGCGGCAGCGAACTTTCGGGGATTTTGACCACGGGGCCAACCATGGCAATCTGCCATTCGGGATGACTATCGGCAAGTGCGGCAATCAGGCTCAAATCGAGGCGCTCATCGATCACACCAAAAAAACCCAGGCGTGGACCGCCGAGATGTTGCTGCGCCGGATGGGTAATGTCGCGGTCAATGGCGCGCGAGAAATGCTCTGCATCAACGCTGCTCGGCAGACAGTGAATGGCCGGATGCTTGTCGCGCCGCGCATTGTAGAGGCTGATACCGCCTGTGAACACAACATTGGCCGCTTTAAGCAAGGCATGCTCACGCTGTACCAATTGCCGCGGCGCATTCAGGAAGCCGGTCAGCTCATCCATGCAATCGTAGGCTATGGCTTTGGGCTGCAACTGATTAATCAAAGGTAGCGCCATAGGCGTATACAACCAGACAATGTAATCCTCGATTTTCAATTCAGAGATCAGTTCAGGTACCAATGGTGTCAATGCGGCGAGCTGGTCATCGTGAAAACCTGGCGACGATATCGGCGTATGCGGCTGTACGACCAGGATGTTCGGTGCCGCTTCGTAGTGAACACAGTGCGCTTTGCCTTTATGAAAGATAGGTTCTTCCAGAAACACAATCTGATATTTTTTGGCCAGCCGGCTCATGAGCTGCTGCGGGCGCTGAAATACGAAATCCCAGCGTAGATGCGAAAAAACAATAATTGTCGTCATGCTACCTCCTAGAGATTTTGACAGAAGATGTACTGATCATCATGAGGCTGAAACGCTTGATAATAAGGCGTTTTCGCGAGTTTCCATTGGGCTTCGATCAGGCTTTTGGCATAGGGCTTGTCCATAACGCGCACGAGGTTGCCTTTGGCATCGGGATGCACGTCCCACATACCGCTTCGATGCCAGTGATCAAGATTTTCCCAGCCGTGTCTGTCCAGTATCGGATAGAGGCAGATGCCCTGCAGGACTAAGCCTTCATGCGCGGCCTGTATGATTTCCTCGGTAATATCGGTAATCCATTCGCCGCGGCCCGATCCGACGTGGCTGGTTTCGGCGATGACCAGCGGCCGGCCGCGGCCGTAGCGCTCATTGATTTCCAGGAGCATATCCTTGAATCGCCGACGGCGCGGGTCTTTCAAATGCCAGAACAGAGTGTTGAACGTTTCCCACTCCCACTGATTGCTGTGGTAATAATTGACGCCGATGATGTCGAGGTATTTGGATGCCCCGCCCAGTTCCGGTTCTATCGAGCCGGACAGCATATCCCAAGCCTGATACTGTGAAAGACGCACGGTTTCGGCTATCTCTACCTGGTCGGGGCGGCCCCGGGGCGCAATCACATGAATGAGCGGGTCCACATGCAGAAACCGGGCGCGCGGGTCGACTTTCCAGATGGCCTCCATGCCTGCAATCGCGGCACGTACGAGCTGGCGTTTGAATTCCACGCTGCGCGCGCGCAAGTGAGTCCCGTAAGGATAGATCAGCGTCGTTTCGCAAGTGGCATAAGCTAGGAACGAGATTTCGTTGATCGGCGTGTAAATCGGTTCACCCTTACTGAACGGTGCCAGAAATTCCGCGGCGGCGGCTGCGTAACGGGCATAACGTTCGACAAATTCGGGAGAAAAAATGTCTATGTCCTGCGGCCAGCCATAATGGCAAAGCGTCCACAAAATCTGTAGATCGAACTCCTGAGCGGCTTCGATCACGGGCTCCAGAAAGCTGAAATCGTAGTGATTGGGGGTCGGCTCAGCCAGGCGCCAGCCGATGCTCTCACGTATGGTGCGAAGGCCGAAAGGCTGCAGCAGCATATAATCCTCGCGCACGTGCGTTCTGTGCTGATTGCTGGCATTCATATCGAGCGGATGCGCGCAACTGTTGATATGATCCGCGCCTTCATAGCCTCCCTGCCAAAAGCTGTAGAATAGGTTTTCGTTTTTATTCATGGTACTACGGCCTCACTCAAACTATTTTTCAGCATGGGCTTGAAAGACATGATGCGGATAGATGCCGCGCTAATGGCCTTTGAAGTTCTTGATATGGAGCGCGCAATAAGGATTCCTCTGCGAGGAAAAGAAGTCATGCATTCCAGACTATTCTTTATAATATTCATGTTCAGAGTCCTTCTTAAGATGCAAACTTGAGTGTTTATAGATCTCTATTGCCACCTCATATGATTACTGGAGATGCCTAAACGTTAAGTTTTATTCCTAGTAAAGTCTGTGCCCTATCGAACATAGGAAAGCCTGAACATGAGTCTGGTGCGGCGGCTGAAATCCTGTGCTTGCTTATGTTCATCCGTACTCTAAGCACAGCCGGATGACCAGTAATCGCAGCAAGCTGATAATTATATAAATGGAGTTCTTAATGACTGATTCACAAAAATGGCTGATTTTTGCTTTTATCGCGGTTGGCGCCTGGCTGATTTATTTGCTGGCGCCGGTATTGATGCCGTTTGCCTTTGCCGCGATGCTGGCCTATCTTGGCGATCCGCTGGCTGATAGGCTCGAAACCTACCACTTGTCGAGAACCAGCTCGGTCATTGTCGTGTTTTCAGTCATGACACTGATATTGGTTCTGATTTTGCTGCTATTGGTCCCGCAACTGGAATATCAGGTCACGCGCTTCATCAGCAACCTGCCGGCTTACGCAGCCTGGCTGAATCAGACCGTTATTCCTTGGGCTCAACAGCAGCTTGGTCTGGATATCAAGCCAATCGAGATCAACGAGCTGATCGATGTATTCAAAAGCCATTGGCAGAAAGCCGGCGGTATTGCCGCTACGGTCATGAATTCGCTGACGCATTCTGGCGCCGTCATCGCGGCGTGGCTCATGAATTTGCTGTTGATTCCGGTTGTGACATTTTATCTGCTGCGCGATTGGGACAAGCTGGTCGCCAATATCTATGATTTGTTGCCGCGCCGCATTGCGCCGACGGCAGTTAAACTGGCTACCGAAGTCAATTCAGTGCTGGCTGCGTTTGTGCGCGGCCAGTTTTATGTCATGCTGGCTCTGGGCGGAATCTACAGCATCGGGCTGTGGATAACAGGGCTGGATCTGGCTTTATTGATAGGCATGGTGGCGGGACTGGTCAGTTTTGTGCCCTATCTGGGGGCTATTGTCGGCATCGTCATGGCCTGTCTGGCCGCCTTAGTGCAATTTCAGGATGCGGTGTATCTGATTCCGGTCGCCATTGTGTTCATGGTTGGGCAGGCTCTGGAAGGCATGGTGCTGACGCCGCTGCTGGTCGGCGATAAAATCGGCCTGCATCCGGTGGCTGTTATTTTTGCGGTCTTGGCTGGCGGACAGTTGTTCGGTTTTCTGGGAATACTGCTGGCCTTGCCCGTGGCCTCAGTGATTATGGTGCTGTTGCGGCATGCGCATGATATCTACAGAGACAGTGTTTTTTACAGCAAACAGTAAAGGGAATTACGGACCTCATTGCTCATGTTGTGGTCTATAGGCAAAGACGATGAAGCGATCGTCAGGCAAGTCATGATCGACTGGGCGGGGTTTCGGGCCGGATGAATCCGGCCCTGCAGGAGTCATGGTTTTTTCGGGATGGTCCCGCGGTTTAGATATAGGCGACTTTCGGCTTGCCTTCGGATGCCACCAGTTCCCCGATGGCGAAAACGGTTTCGCCCAGGCTGGTCAGCGTTTCCAGCGCCGAGTCTTCATCCTCCGGTGCGACGCAGACAATCATGCCGATGCCGCAGTTGAAGGTTGTCAGCATATCGGCTTGAGAGACGTTGCCCTGTGTTTGCAGCCATTGGAAGATGGCCGGGAATTGCCAGGCAGACAGGTCAATCCGCGCATCGAGCCCTTCCGGCAGCACGCGCGGCAGATTTTCGGTCAGGCCGCCGCCGGTAATGTGCGCAAGCGCATGGACATCAATCTTTTCCAGCAGCGACAGCAAGGACTTGACATAGATGCGGGTCGGTTCCAGCAGGGCCGTGCCCAGCGGTATGCCTTGGAAATCATCGGCCAATGAAGCCTGGCTGCGGTCGATGATTTTGCGGATCAGTGAGTAACCGTTGGAATGCGGTCCGGACGAAGCAATGCCGATCAGTTTATCGCCGACTTTAACTTTACTGCCGTCCAGCACTTTGCTTTTCTCGACGATGCCGACGCAAAAACCGGCTAGGTCATATTCGCCGTCGGCATACATGCCGGGCATTTCGGCCGTCTCGCCGCCGACCAGCGCCGCGCCGGCCAGTTCGCAGCCTTTGCCGATGCCGGCGATGACCACGGCGGCAGTGTCCACGTCGAGCTTGCCGGTTGCGAAATAATCGAGGAAGAACAATGGCTCGGCGCCCTGGACGATGATGTCGTTGACGCACATGGCGACCAGGTCGATGCCGACCGTATCATGGATGCCGGCTTCAATAGCCAGTTTCAGTTTGGTGCCGACGCCATCGGTACCGGAAACCAGGATCGGGTTTTTATAACGGTCCAGCGGCAGTTCGAACATTGAGCCGAAACCGCCCAGTCCCGCCAGCACGCCTGCAGTACGTGTTCGGGCTGCAATAGGCTTGATGCGTTCAACGAGTGCATTCCCGGCTTCGATATCGACGCCGGCACTTTTATAATTCAAGCTGTCTTGATTTTGTTCGCTCAATGTGATGTTCTCTTTAAAGTAATGATTGATGAGCAATATTGTACTAAACATTGCCGGTTTTGTGCGAAGGATATGAGGCGGCACAGCGCGATTATTTGAAATCGCTGACCAGGATCAAATTCGCATCGCGCTGATGATACAGGCGCAAATGGGCTGGAAATCAATTGTTACTGTAACGATAATTAAGCATTTAGCTCGGTTGAATTTCAGTAAAAAAATAATTAAAGTGAATTCTGGTAAATATAAGATAATTAAAAATAAAAATTCGTGTTGAGGAAGATATATGAGAACAATAAAAGTATTAAAAGCGGGGTTATTGATAGCCGCGATTCTATCTAATGGTGCGGCATTCGCTTACAGCAGCGAGGGCGAAACCGAAGAAATCTGCAAAAAACCCAAGTTCATGAACTTTAGTCTGCCGGTATATAAGGCGCCTGAAAAGACTGAAGTCGCGCCTGAATCGGAACTCACTTTCATGATATCGCCATGGTCGGACCCAAAGACGCTCAAACTGACCGCCAAGAATCAAAAATTGCCATTCACTGTGGAGACCACTTCCAGTTTTCACCGTATAAAGGCCAAGCTCCCGGCGGCGTTCAATGGCAGCTTTGTCAGAATCAATGCCAGCGTCAAGGCTGTGCTGGGGTGTGATGATCAGATGGGCTGGCTGGTAAAAGTTGCTCAGAAATAGCTAAGGTAAAAGATAAGGGCGTCCGAGCCGGTCGTCCTTTCCAAGCCTTTGTCCAAGAGTGCTTAATAAGGCACCTTGAGGTTGTTTTTCATCCAGATGTCAAACGGTTGCCGGGCATTGGGCAGGTCTAAATGCAGCATGGCGATTTTACGCTCGGACGGCGACACGGCAATCTCATCATAAATGAAGCTGTCGTCAAAATTGGCGGCAGCGGCCTCATGGCGCGTGCAACCGAAATACACTCTTTCCATCCTGGCCCAGTAAATGGCGCCCAGACACATAGGGCAGGGCTCGCAACTGGTGTACAGAATGCAGCCGCGCAACTGAAAGTCATTCAATTTTTTGCAGGCCATGCGGATGGCCATGATCTCGGCGTGCGCCGTTGGGTCCAAGGTGTGGGTAACGCCGTTGGCGCTGGCCGCAATCACCTGATCGTCTTTTACGACGACTGCGCCGTAGGGACCGCCTGCGCCGGTAATTGCATTGTTGACGGCCAGATCAATGGCTTGCTGCAAAAATTCCTCGTGCATTTAGAGCCCTAAAGGATTTTCAGGATCGATGCCGTCCATAAAGGGTAGGCGCCGATCCTGGTTGGTCAATTGATAAACTTTTCCCAGCCAGTTGTTGAATACGGCTTTGGCCGTGTCGCGCCAGGTGTTGTCGATATGTTCCAGAACCAACGCTTCGGGAAAGACATCCAGCGATCGGCCGGTTTTTCTGGCGGATCTGACATGTTGCTCGTAGTCGGTAAATACCTGCCGGACATAAGTATTGAAATAATTCTCGGGGAAAGGCGGGTATTCATCGATTTCGGCCCGATAAAAACGCATGACTTCCCGCTTGTATTCTTTCAGCAGGCTGATGTCGTCGTATTCAGGATGGCCCTGAAAATAAACGATGCGAAAGCCGTCCGGGCTGACGGCCAAGTGTGCGCCGGCTTCCTTGCTGACAACCAGGACCTTGAGCCCATGCTGTTCCATATCGGTCTGGAATATTTCGTTGAAACGGGAATGCGGCACATCAAAGCGCGTATTGATTTCAGCCACTAACGGGTGCTTGCGATCGGTGACTTTATGCGCAAAGACGCCCCAACGCTTGGCCGGCAGGCGCGTACGCTCTATGCCATAACAGTATTGGATCAAGGCATGCGTGGCGAGGCAGGAGCAGAGCACCGAGGTTACGTTTTCCTTGGCCCAGGAAAACACCTCCGTTAGCGGCTGCCAGAAGTCCTCTTCAGGCAATCTTGGGTGCGTCACGTTAGCGCCGCTGATGATCAATGCGTCCAGGCCATCCTGTTTGATTTTTTCAAATGGCTCATAGTATTTGTCGATGTGGGCTTGCGCCTCGGGGCCTCTGGGCAGACCATCGATCGTGAATGGATGAACATGGAATTGCGTGATCTGATTGCAAGCGCCGACCAACCGGAAAAATTGTCTTTCCGTGGCTTCCAGCGCAGCGTCGGGCATCATATTGAGCAGGCCGATATGCATCTCCCGTATGTCTTGATGACTGGCACGGTCCGGCGCCAGGATTTCTTCGCCTTCTTCTCGAAGACGCTGGAAAGTCGGTAAGTCAGAGTGAGCGACTAATGGCATAGTTTTTCTTCGTTAATTGGATTGCTGCCTGGCAATCGCATCGGCAATCAATCTGATAAAGTCGTCTTCGTCTTTCACTTCGGCGACATCGCGCGCGTCGACGGTATAGCCATACTGTTCGGCGATCGCTTCATAGCGGGGCAGACGGGATTTGAACAATTCAGGGAAAACCCAGGTGACAAATTCATTGGGCGGTATGGCATTAGGATCAGCGTAGCCATGCAGCGACATGAATTCGGCCAGCTTTTCATCAAGAAACGCTTCCCGGTAATAGAGCGGCTTGGGATCGGTTTTGGCGCGCTCGATGATGATCTGCTCCATGGCCGGCGGAATTTTGATATAGATGATCAAGGTATTTTGGGCCAGGGTCTCCAGCACTTCCGGGCTGTCCAGTTCGCAAACGCTGCCGCCGGCGTCATTGATGAAGTGCTTGTAGCCGTAGATGTCTTCGGCCTTGTGAATAAACTCCGGCACATCATTCATGGCTGCGATTTCAGCCTGATGATGCAGTTTTTGCCGGCGCTTGAACTCCTGTAAGGATAAACCGCCCAGTTCGGGATTCCCAAGCTTGCCGAGAAAAGTCGATACAGGCGCGAGGTTGTCCACGGTTATCTTGTTGGCGATATAAATGGAATCGGACAGCAGCAACTCGCGCAGGAACGGCACACGCATGGCCTGGCGCTTGATATTGTCCAAGATCGGCTCTTCCAGGTATTTCGTGCCTATCCGATAGTCGCCGGAATAGTGAAACCATTTGGATTTCGGCAGCTTATTAGCCAGCGTGGTTTTCCCCGCACCGGACATTGCCAGCAGGGTAACTCTTTTCGTTTGCCAGTCCAGGAATTCCCGGGGACTCATTTTCATGTGATAAATTCCTAATTAATCCAGATAATCTTCGATATCCATATCGTCAGGGCTAGGCCGATGGTCGTCAGGGTCCGTATAACCCAGATCGTCGTTTTCGAGATCGTCAAACGGCGCGCTCCAGTCCTCTGGGTCCTCGATATAATCAAAGGTCGAGTTATACCAGCTGTCATGATCGTATTCGCCGATATCGCCGTTATAATATTGGACTTCGATTGAATCGTCGCTTTCTTCAATCGCAACGACTTTAAACATCAGATTGTTCTCTACGTCTTTATACCAGCTTCCAATAATAGGGTCTGCTACTGTTGTCATGGTGTTACCTCAATGCTTGTTGCGACGTTACAAGAAAATAATCGATATTATTAACAATGCCAGAAAAAATACCAAAATATTTCGTCTTGGCAAGAGGGCGCATGCGCCTTGCCGCATGGCAAAAATGCCGTCCAGAAGATCATGCCTGATCAGCGGTTATCAGGATAAACTTATTGGTAGAAAAAACGCAAGTAGGGGCTATGCCTTATTAAGTCAGGATAAACGCACAGTAGGCGCGGACAGGCGGTTCAAGCTCACGGAGCAAAAACGGCAGGCAAAAAAATGCGGCCGTTAAAGCCGCATTTGAAGAAGGATATAATTCTAAAGTCTCTATACGAGATCGCATCTCAAGAATTGAGAGTATATTAGCGGCAAATGATAAGTGCTGGAATGTGGCAGATTGTCGCGTGACAGATTGCCGCAGGGCTAAAGCACGTTTTTGTCCATGAATTTAACAGGCGGGTAAGCGTTCTTGGCGAGGCGCGCGCTTTTCAAGTCGGCAATTTATTGATTAAGGCAAGTGAATAATGAAACATTTTATTTTAGCGATAACGGGGCCAGCGGGCCGGATGCGCCAGGTTAGCCGTCATCAGGAGTCAGCCTATGCAAATACGGACGTTTGAGGCGAAAGACCAAGATAGTGTTGTCAAGCTATGGCATGAGTGCAATCTGGTTGTGCCGTGGAACGATCCCTACAAGGACATTCAGAGAAAACTGAAAGTGGACCCGGATCTGTTTATTGTCGGCGAGATAGCGGGCGGTATTATCGCAACGGTCATGGGCGGCTATGAAGGCCATCGGGGCTGGATCAACTATCTGGCTGTTGCGCCGGCGCATCAGCGAAAAGGCTACGGCCGTCAGCTCGTGGCGTTTGTTGAAGGGCTCATCAAGCAGAAAGGCTGCCCCAAAATAAATCTTCAGGTCCGTCAGACCAATACTGACGTGATCAAGTTCTACGAGGCGATAGGCTATAAAAATGATAACGTTGTTAGCCTTGGCAAGCGGCTTGAAAGCGATAACTAGAGGCGGCACAGTGATGCTTAATAACTGCCAAAAATTTAGGTTTGGTTCTTTAAAGTCGCCAACAAAGTAAATAAATTCGAGGGATCTACTGGTTTGAGCAGATGATGGTCGAAGCCGGCGGACTTTGACTGCTCGTGATCTTCAGGCTGTCCATAGCCGCTGATGGCGACTAAGCACGCTTGTCGTGTTTCCGGCAACTCGCGCAACCGTCTGGCAACTTCATAACCACTAATATCAGGAAGGCCGATGTCCAGCAGGACAGCTTGAGGCCGGAAAGCCTGTGCTTTTTCTATGCCTTTTAAGCCGCAGTCTGCAGTATCGACCTCATGCCCTTCTATCTGCAGCAGGAGGGCAAGGCTTTCCGCGACATCGGCATTATCATCTATCAGTAAGATACGCAGCCTGTCTTTTGGCAGAGCAGCGTCGGTTTGTGTTGATTCGACAGCCGCAGACGCATCGGATAATGGCAGACGCATAATGAATTCACTACCCTGCTGACTGCCCGCACTGGATGCACTGATCGTTCCTCCATGCATTTCAACTAGCCTGCGCGCCAGCGTAAGTCCGATGCCCAGACCGCCTTGAGATCGGGCCAAAGAAGAGTCGGCCTGAGTAAAAAGTTCAAAAATATGGGGCAGTATCTCCGGCGAAACGCCTGATCCGTTGTCTTGTACTTTAATCACCAAGCCGCCATTTTCCTGCATTACCTTCAGGATGATCCTGCCTTTCTCATCGGTGTACTTGGTGGCGTTGTTCAACAGATTGGACAGCGCCTGAGTCAATCGGACACGATCACCTTCGATCCACATCGGTGTTTCCGGGCGGGAAACGACCAGCTCCTGTTGGCGGGACTGTATCAGCGGCAAGTTGATTTCTACGGCACTGTCTATAATCTCGTTGCAGTCGACAAGGTCAATCTTAAGCGTGATTTTGTCCCGCATGATGCGGGCTACGTCCAGCAAATCGTCGAGCAATAATGCCATATGATTGACCTGCCGGTCGATGATCTTGCCGCACCAGTCCAGCGTGGGGTTCACGGAACCTTGAGTTTTCAACACCTGCACGGCATTACGGATAGGGGCCAGAGGATTTCTGAGTTCGTGTCCCAGCATGGCCAGAAATTCATTTTTCTGATGATCGGCTTGCCGAAGCGCTATTTCCATCTGCTTGCGTTCGGTGATGTCATGGATGGTGATAATAAAACAGCGAGGCTGGCTGTTGCTGATTTCACTGATGCCGAGGATTACAGAAAACAATGCGCCGTCTTTTTTAAGGCACTCCAGTTCGCGTCTGATGCCGATAATCTGGCCTTTACTATCGTTTCTGTGGCGGACTAGTTGGTCTTCATATTCGCTCCAGTCTAGGTTAGGCATTAATCTACTGATACTGCTGCCGGACAATTCTTCAATGGAAAAACCGAAAATACTCTCGATGGCGGCATTAGCCGATTTGATGATGCCGTGTTCGTCAATCTTGATAATACCATCGAGTACGTTATCAAAAATGGCGCGTAAATTCGCTTCGCTTTTGCTCAGCATTGATTCCGTTTCTTTTAAATGATGGATGTCCGTGAGCGCCAGCCTAAAATCATGCCCTTTCTGAGACAGCCCATCCAGCTTGATCCATAAAGTTTGGCCATTACTTTTGATGAGCAAGCGTAATTCGCAGCTTTGGATGTGTTGATGATTTAACAAAGCTTGACGATAGAAATATAAAACATCCTGATCGAGATCCAGCACAAAATCAGAAAAAGGTTTATTGCTAATAGCCTTGCTTTCTACGCCGAGCATGTCGGTCAGTCTCTTGTTGGCTTTAAGAATGATGCCTTCACTGCTGAGGGTGAGGTAACCGACCGGCGAATAGTGATAAAAGTCGAGATATTCCTGATTTGAATCCTGGAGTTGTTTTTGGGTTCTAAGCAACTCATCGTTTTGCAACTCCAATTCGATGCGATGTGTATCAAGTTCGTGCAACAGCTCACCAAGCTCTTCCATTGAATAAGGAATTGACAATTGATGGGGCGCGGATAATAACGCTTCTGCCCGTCGCCTCAATTCGTAGAATTTATCCAGTTTATTTAGCATAAGCGCAATCCTGGTACATTGATATTTTCTGTTAACGCAATCGTGCCGCCAGCGCCACAATCACGTTGCCGTAATTTAATTGGCCCTCATCACTAGGCGCTACCCATTCCAGATTTAAAGTCAATGGATTCCCCTGCTGGTCTTCGCAATGGCAGTCAAAGCTGATTTTGTCTTTTCGGTTCCAGATGGCTAGCAGTTGCGTTATAAAGGACTGGACTGAACGCCGGGTTAGTAATTTCTGGATGCTTAATGCCAGCTTTTCCTTGCTATCCGCTTTAAATAACACCATGGCCGCATTATTGATATGGGAAACCTGTACCTTTTTTAACAGTTCTTCCAGCTCCTGCGGATGCTTGTTTAAGTATTCGCCAAGATCGGTTACGCCTTGGTCACGAAGCGCATGCAAGGTCAAGTCAGCTTTGGAAAAATCGTATTCCCACATTGGAACAGGACTAAAATCGATCATGCGCTTATAGCGTTTTTCATTATTTATTAGGGCTTGTTCAGTCTTTTTTCTAACGGTAATGTCTTCAAAGGTGATGATTATGCCATCAATGATATTATTGGTGGTCCGATAAGGCAGGATGCGGGTATAAAAACAACGGCCTTTATCATCGCAGATTTCAGATTCATGCTTATCGAGGGTTTTCAGCACTTCGCTGGCAAGACCTGTTAAATTCGGATTTTGTAAAGATGAGGAGAAATGAGTAACCGGGCGGCCGATATCGCTTGCTTCCAGATTAATGAGTTCCTTTACTTTGGGTGTAAAACGACGGATGCAGAATTTGGTATCCAGAAAAAGCGTGGCAATCTGGGTGCTGTCAAACAGATTTTTCATGTCGTCATTAGCGGACTGTAATTCGTCGATTCGGCTTTGCAGTTCCGCATTGACGGTCACGGCTTCTTCATTCAGTGATTGCAATTCTTCCTTCGACGTTTCCAGTTCTTCATTGGTGCTTTGCAATTCCTCATTGGTAGACTGGAGTTCTTCGTTGGTCGATTTGAGCTCTTCATTCGATGTTTCCAGCTCTTCAATGGTGGTCTGCAGGCTTTCTTTAGTGAAATCCAATTGCTGTTGCAGTTTCGCGATTTCTTCTGCCGTTGTCGGTAAAGGGGTTGATTTTGCCGTTTTTATCAGGATTTCCGTTGGCGCATCTTCGAAAGTCACCATAACGAGTCCGGGAATGGACGAATACTCCAGAATGGGGGTAATCGCCATGTCCACGCTGATCTGGCTGCCATCCGGCTGGATGGCATAGACCTTTTTCTGCACTTTCTTCTTGGCCTGAAACGCCTGGCGAATCCCTGCCGCCAATTCCGTTTTTAATCCAAAGCGGGCCATATCGACAATATTGACGCTGATTTTGCCTTCCGCAGGTTCTAAATACTTGCCCAATCTGCCATGCACATAGATGATGTTGCTTTTGGCGTCGATAATGGCGCATGGCGGCACCGTACTATGCCTGAGAATGGCTTCAACCAACTGCATGACGCTCAATTCTTCCGCTTTCTGAATGACGTTGGGCATTTTTATATCATCGGTGATGACCGGATGAGCCGGTTCAAGAAGATGCAAGGATCTGGGAATAGTCTCAGCCGCATTAATTCGACGGAAAATTTTCCACTTTTTGTCCAATACGGAAAAGAAATGATCGGATTGACCGGTTGTTTCCGAAGGTCCTAGGAACATGATGCCATCTTCTTTTAAGCTGTAATGAAAGGTTTGCAGGACTTTTCTTTGCAGTTCCGATCTGAAATAAATCAATAGATTTCTGCAACTGATAATATCCAGCTTGGTAAAGGGCGGGTCATTAATAATATTCTGAGGGGCGAAAACCACCATTTCCCGGATTGATTTTTTAATCCGGTAGTTATTGTCTTCCTTGATAAAAAAACGTTTAAGACGCTCAAGGCTGACATCGACGTTCTCGATGCCGGGCAAGTAAAGTCCGCGTCGGGCTTTTTCAATGGCCTGTTCATTAATGTCAGTGCCGAAAATCTGAACATTGATATGCTGTTTTATGTTATCCAGACATTCTTGAATAATGATCGCGATCGAATACGCTTCTTCTCCCGTGCTGCATCCGGGAACCCAGACCCGCAGGGTATAATTGTTGGGTTTTTGATTAAGAAATGTCGGTAAAATCTTGTGCTGGAGATTATTATAGGCGTCGGGATCTCTAAAAAAACTGGTCACGCCGATGAACAATTCATTGGCCAATATATCAATCTCTTGCTCGCTTTTTTGCAAAAAAACGACATAATCCGACATACTTGAAATTTGGTGCAATTGCATGCGCCGTTCGATGCGCCGGCAGATTGTGTTTTTTTTATACATCGAGAAATCGTGGCCAGTCTGATTGTGGATCAGAAAAAATATTTTTTGCAAAAGACCGTCAATATTTATATGTTGACTGAGACGGCGGTCGCTTATATCGCCCCGGTATTGGGTATATTGAATTAGCTGGGCCGGCATCTTGCCGGGCGGCAGTATATAGTCGGCAGTGCCTGTATTAACGGCACTTTTCGGCATGCCGTTATATTGGGCGGAAGACTCATCCTGTACTATCACGAGCCCGTTTGCCGCCTTTATTTCTGTCAGTCCAAGGCTGCCGTCGGAACCAGTGCCCGATAGAACGATACCAATGGCCTTGTCGCCCTGATCCTGAGCAAGTGAACGAAAGAAAACATCGATGGGTAAGTGGCTAAAATGAGGAGATTCCATTTCCGACAGATGCAATTTTTTGTTGAGGATGGATAAGCTTTTATTGGGCGGGATGACGTAAATTTTATTCGGCTCAACCTGCATGCCGTCATAAATTTGGTAGACCTTGATCGAAGTGTGTTTTTGCAATAAATCAGGCAACAGACTGACGTGGTTGGGATCCAAATGCACGACTACAACAAAGGCGAATTCCTTATCGGGGGGCATGGCGCTGAAGAACTCCTGCAGCGCTTCCAGGCCGCCTGCCGAAGCCCCTATACCCACAATGGGGAATGTTTTGTCAACTGACGAGTTTTTTTTCACTGATATAAGCGGTTCAATTACCGGGCAAAATAAAAATAAACACGATCTCGATACTTTTAGTAATTTGTAAATTCAGACCGAATCCAACAGTTACTGATTTTTTTAGAGGAGGCCGTGGCTAAGTTCATCCTAATCTTAAAGATATCAATATCTATCCGGACACAAAATTTAAGTTACTTTTCACCGCATTTTGTAATCTATGAATGACCTTTAGACATCAACGGCGCGAGGACGTTCGCGGTTATAAAATATCTCGAACTATTCGGATATAACTTGCTCATTATCAGCTTTGGTTTGTTAGAGCTGATGGCGAGCAGGCTATGAAAGAAGTTTTCTGAGATGACCTTTTATATCCAAGGGATAAACTTCCCTAACTGTTGCCTTTTTGGCTTATTCTTCGGTCAGTGATTATTTATTGATAATAAAAATCGATAACGGCTGACAAGTATAACCAGTCTTCCAAAGTATGAGTATAGGTGATTCTACTGACTCCGCACTCATACGCACTCATAATAGAGATTATTGATCGTTATGGAGATTTAATCCAACCCAGTGCATTCCTGTAAGCGACTCATGGAATGGGTTTGGAAAACATCTGAATGCAAATTCCCAGCGATTTGGTAGTTCTGAAGCAAAGGAAAAGGTGCGCGTCACGGTGATAGGCGGAAGCAGGATCGCAGAAGTCCGGTCGCTCTCACAAGAAATTGAAACGACAGGCAAAAAAAATGCGACCATTAAGGTCGCATTTAAAAGGAGGATTAATTCTAAAGTCTCTAAAAAGAGAGTGCATCTCAAGAATTGAGATTATATTAGCAATAAATAATATTCTTTAGAATGTGACAGATTGTCGCGTGACGGATTGTCGCAGCTCAGGCAGCATCGTTTTGCAACAGATTGCTCAGTTTGGCGAAATCGCTCAGCGAAATCATTTCGGCCCGTAGCGTCGGATCTATGTTCAGGGCTTCTATATCTTCCTCGGCAATAAGTGTTTTCAGGGAATTGCGCAGCGTCTTGCGCCGTTGCGAAAAGGCTTGCGTGACGACTTTGTTGAGTTTGGCGACATCATGCACTTCGACAGGCGGCTGCTGATGCGGAATCAAGCGCACGATCGCCGACATGACCTGGGGCGGCGGATCGAAGCTTTCGGGCGGGACATCAAATAAAAGTTCGGTTGCGCAGTGATACTGCATCATGACGCTGAGCCTGCCGTATTTCTTGCTGCCGGGCGCGGCGCAAATCCGGTCGACGACTTCCTTCTGCAGCATGAAATGCATGTCCTGTATGCAGGATGCATTATCCAGCAGATGGAACATCAGCGGTGTGGAGATGTTGTAGGGCAGGTTGCCGACGACGCGCAGTTTCCGGCTGTCGTCGGCCAGCGTCGCGAAATCGAATGTCAGGGCGTCGGCGCTGTGGATGCGCAAGTTGTCGCGCTGCTTGAATTTTTCCCTGAGCAGCGCGACCAGGTCCCTGTCGAGTTCGACCACATCAAGGTGCACGCCCTCTTTCAGCAGCGGTTCGGTCAGTGCGCCCTGGCCCGGGCCGATTTCGACCCAATGGTCGCCGGGCCGAGCCTGCAGGCTGGAAATAATGTCGTAAATAATCCGGTAATCGTGCAGAAAGTTCTGACCGAAGCGTTTGCGTGGTATATGGGCCATGTTATCGGGTCGTGTTGGTTGCCATGAGTAATGCGGTTTGGATGGCGCTGAGCAGGCTGCCGATTTCGGCTTTGCCGGTGCCGGCCAGATCCAGGGCCGTGCCGTGGTCCACCGAGGTGCGGATGATCGGCAGGCCCAGCGTGATGTTGACGGCTTGCCCGAAGCCCATGTGCTTGAGCACGGGCAGTCCCTGATCGTGGTACATCGCCAATACGGCATCGGCCGATGCCAGATATTTCGGCGTGAACAGCGTATCGGCCGGCAGCGGGCCTTGCAGATTCAGGCCCTGTTTGCGCAGGCTGTCGAGCACCGGCTCAATGACTTCGATTTCCTCGCGGCCGAGGTGGCCGCTCTCGCCGGCGTGAGGATTCAGGCCGCAGACCAGGATGCGGGGATTGTCCAGCTTGAAGCGCGAGCGCAGGTCCTGATCCAGTATGCACAGCACGGCCCTTAACCGCGAATGAGTGATGGCCGCGCTGACTTCCGACAAGGGCAGGTGGGTCGTGACCAGCGCCACGCGCAGGCCGGGCGTGGCCAGCATCATGACCGGATGCCCGCCGGTCATGTCGGCAATGTATTCGGTATGGCCGCTGAACGTGAAACCGGCGTCATTGATGATGCCTTTGTGCACGGGACCCGTCACCAGCGCATCGAATAAACCCTCCATGCAGCCTTTGGTCGCTTTCGTGATCGTTTTCAGGACGTAGCGGCTGTTGGCCGGGTTTAAGCGGCCGCACTGGGCCGGTTCCGCCAGTTCAACGGGCAGCACGGTCAGGCTGCCGGCCTGCTGGGGGCTGGGCGGCAGTGTGCTGTCAAAGGTTTTTATACTGATTTTCAGGCCTAATTGCTGGGCACGTTGCTCCAATAAATCCGGGCTGGCGATGGCGACGATTTCACACGGCAAATCCTGCTGGGCCAACTGAACGCAGAGATCGGGGCCGATGCCGGCGGGTTCGCCCGGCGTCAAGGCGAGACGTTGTAGGGATGAGCTGGCGGTCATGATGCTCCAGGTAAAAATGAATGGTTTTTACAGTATAAAGAATTAAGCGGATTATTCCATCTGAATCGAAGCGGCTTTTTCTTGGTCCACTTTTTTCAGAAACGGCGCAATGAGCAGCGAGCCCAGAAAAATCAAAGCAATGAGCTGAAACAGATTGTTGAAGGTCATGACTTCCGCTTCACGCATGGCCAATGCGGTAATCTGTTTCAGTGCCGCCGAGGAGGGCTCGGATAAGTTAAATTGGCCCATCGATTCGGCGAGCCCTTCCCACAACTGCTGCGCCGGATAGTTGGTGGCTGTCATCGATTCGCGCAAGTCCGCGTAATGGCTCTTCGTCAGATAGCTGACCAGCGTATTGGCCACGGCCAGCCCGATCGCGCCGCCCAGGTTTCGCATCAGGTTATAAAGGCCGCTGGCGTTTTTGACTTCTTCGACCGGCAGCAGGCCTAACGCCAGCGTATTGATGGGCAGAAAGCACAGCATCAGCGCGGTGCCGCGAATAGCCTGCGGCCAGAAGAATTCCCAATAGCCCGATTCGGCCGTCAGCCCGGCGTTCAGCCAGCAGCCCAGCGCAAACAGGCCAAAGCCCAGGCACAGCATCCAGCGCAAATCCATTTTCTTCTCCAAGGGGCCTGCGATGAACGCCGACAGCAGTTGGAACAGGCCGACCACCATCAGGTAATAGCCGATCTGCAGGCTGTTGAGGCCTTTGACGCTGCCCAGGTAAATCGGCACCAAATAAATGATCGAAAAAAGCCCGATGCCCAGCACGAAGCTGTACAGGCAGCCGACGGCAAAATTGACATTGCGGAAGGCGCGCAGATCGATGATCGGATGCGGGTTTTTTAATTCCCAGATCAGCATGGCGATGCCGCTGACCGCCGCGATCAGGGTCAGCGTCATGATCAGGCGATCCTCAAACCACTGGTAGCGCACGCCTTCTTCCAGCACATATTGCATGCAGCCCAGGCAAACCGCGATCAGGGCGATGCCGATGAAGTCGATTTTCTGCAGCAGATGCCATTCCGGCCGGTCGATATCGACAGTCAGCCAGACCAGTATGCAGACCAAAATGCCGGGCACCACGTTGACCAGAAACAGCGATTGCCAGCTGTAGGTTTCGGTCAGATAGCCGCCCAGAATCGGGCCGGCGGTCGGTGCGATCGTGACGATCAGACCCAGTACGATGGTCATGGTCGGCTGCAGGCGCGGCGGGAACAGGATGAAGATGACCGTGAAGGTGACCGGAATCATCGCGCCGCCCAGAAAGCCCTGTATCAGGCGGAAGATGACCATGGACGGCAGGTTCCAGGCGAACGCGCAGAACAGGCTGGCCAATGTGAACCCGCCGGCCGAGATGGCATACAGGTAGCGCGTCGAAAAGACCCGTCCCAGCCAGCCGGACAGGGGAATGATGATGACTTCGGCGATCAGATAGGAGGTCTGCACCCAGGCGATTTCATCCTGCGTGGCGGACAGCCCGGCCTGTATTTCCTTGAGCGAGCTGGCGACGATCTGAATGTCCAGCACCGCCATGAAAACGCCGACCGCCATGCTGAAAAAGCCGATCCACTGCGTCGTGGTCAGTCCGGCTTCTTCAATCCGGCTTTGTGCTTCCTCCGGCTGGTTTGGTAATTCCTGCTGCTCTTGTAATTGCGCTGACATAAGCTACAGGACTTTAACCTTGGCTTCGGCGGATAGGCCCGGTTTCAGCAGGCTGATGTCCTGGCCGGCATCGAAGACAATCTTGACCGGTACGCGGCGTACGATTTTCGTGAAATTGCCGGTAGCGTTTTCGGGCGGCAGGATGCTGAATTCGGAGCCGCTGGCCGGCGCAAAACTGTCGACTTTGCCGTGCAGCTCAAGTCCGGGATAGGCATCCACCTTAATCGACACGGCTTGTCCCACGCGCATGTGTTCCAGCTGGGTTTCCTTGAAATTGGCTTCGACCCAGATTTTATGATTTTCTATCAGGTAGGCCAGCGTAATGCCCGGACGGACCAGTTGCCCGCGCTGCACGCCGCGCTTGCCGATGATGCCGTCGGCCGGTGCGCGTACTTTGGTATGGTCGAGTTCTATTTGGGCCAGCGTCAATCGGGCCTGGATATTTTTCAGGCGCGCCTCGGTTTCGGCGATTTCAATATCGAACGTAGTCAGCTGATTGCGTTCCGCCGTCAGCGTCGAATGCGTGGCTTTGAGTTCGGCGCCGGTTTGCTTGGATTCCGACTGGATCTTGTCGAGCGACTGGGCAGGGGCCGAGCCTCGGTTGATCAGATTGGTAAAGCGGTATAAATCCTTCTGGGTTTGTTCCTGCTTCGCTTGCGATGCGGTTATGTTGGCCCTGACGGCCTCTATGCGGGCATGCTGTGATGTCTTCATGGCCCGCAGGCGGTCGATATGCGCCATTTCGGCCGCAATGTCCGCTTCGGCCTGAGCGACTTTGGCTTGGTAATCGCGGTCGTCTATCGTAACCAGCACATCGCCCTGTTTGACGGCCTGATTGTCATCGATGGCCAGTTCCGTCACATAGCCCTCTACCTTGGGACTGATCAGCACGATATTGGATCTCAAATAGGCATTGTCGGTGGCTTCATACTGACGGCGGTCAAGCAGCCAATAGCCGACCGCGGCGACGATGACAACAATAAACAGTAAGCCTAATAAAATGGATCGGGAGCGTTGCATAAACTACCTTGATAAACTAAACGGTTTAGTTTAGTCTAGCTCATCCGTTTTATTTATCAAAATAGTTTTCTTTCGATGATTTCAAAATCCATTGATCCCAAGCGGCAAGCCATTATTGAGGCGGCCACACGCATGTTTCTGGCGCATGGCTACCGGAATGTCAGCATGGATAAAATTGCACAGGCCGCGCCTGTTTCCAAAGCCACGCTGTACAATCATTTTGACAGTAAGAATGCGCTGCTGGCCGCTGTCGTTTCAAATCTATGCGCTTCTTTGCTGCAAACCATGAGCGAGGCTGTAATCGACTCGGATGATGTCGAAAAGAACCTGAAAAAAATCGCCGCGTCGTTTATGGATCTGTTTTTTTCGGAAGACGGGATGGCCGGCTACCGGCTTTTCATTACCGAAAGCCGCGATTTTCCCGAACTGGGGCAATTGGTTTATGAAAGCGGCGCATTGCCGGCCTTGACCGGGCTGGAAAATTATCTGCGCCGGCTGAATGACGACGGCCGCTTTAGCATTGCTGATCCGGCGTTTGCGGCGAATGCCTTTTTCAACTTGCTGAAAGGCGACTTGTATTTTCCTTGCTTGCTGGGAATCAGGCCGTTGCCTTTGGGCGACGAAAAAAACCGTGTGATCAATGAAGTCATTCCTTTTTATCTGCAGGGCATTTTGCATGCTGACCAATAATAAACCTCTGTGTGCCAGCCTAATCAGTGTTTTGGTGACCACTGCGCCTGCCGTATCGGCCGAAACGCTGGAAGAGGCCTGGAACAGCGCCATTGATAATAACCATCAGATCAAGGCTGCCAAAATCGATACATCGGCAGCCGAAGAGCAGTTGAATTCAGCGAAGGGACAGCGGCTGCCGGAACTTAATGTCAGCAGCGGTTATACCCAGCGCAGTGAAACGCCGGGTGCCGTGACGCAAATAGACGGCAGAACGGCCCAGTTCAATACCCAGCAGCCGGGCAATATGGATGCGCAGGCCATCGCGACGCTGCCCATTTATACCGGCGGCCGCATCAGTCACGACATCAATGCCGCCGAGGCATCCCTTCAGGCCGCGCAGCACAATGAAACCACGGCCCAGCTGGATATAAAAATGCAGGTGGCCGAGGCTTATATCGCGGTATTGCGCGCCGAAAGCTCGCTGCAAGTCGCAAAAAGCCATGTTGACAGTCTGAAAGCGCATGTTATCGATGTCAATAATCTGTTCGATCAAGGCATGGTGGCCCGCAATGACGTGCTGGCGGCGAACGTGGAACTGGTCAATGCGGAGCAGCAGGTCGTGCAGGCCGGCAACCGGCTCGATATCGCCAAGGCCGGCTACAACCGTTTGCTGGACCGCAATCTTGAAGATGAGGTCAAGCTGGTAAAACAATTTCCGGAAATGCCCAAGGAAGACCTGAAAGCGCTGAATAATGATGCTTTGAAGCAGCGTTCCGAGCTGGCTGTGCTGACGCGGCAAATCGAATCTCTGGAACAACAGGCACAGAGCGTCAAGGCCGGCGTGTTGCCGCAGGTTGCCATCAACGGCGGCTATCAGTATCAGGAAAACCGCTATCAGGCGGCTGAAAGCATGTGGCTGGTCAATGCCGGTGTCAAATGGAAAATGTTCGACGGCAGCACGCGCCACCAGAGCGATGCCATCAGCCGGCAGGCCATCTCCCTGAAGGAACAGCGCGACGACTTGACCAGCGCTATCGGCCTGCAAGTACGCCAGGCCTGGCTGGACTATCAGGAAGCCCAAAAACGCGTCGCCGTGACCCAACAAGCCATCGAGCAGGCTGAAGAAAACATGAGAGTGACCACCGATAGCTATCAGCAGGGCCTGTCGACCAATACCGATGTATTGAAAGCCGAAGATCTGCGCACCACTTCACATGACAATTTCAACAATGCCAATTACGATGCTGCACAGGCTGCTCTGCGCCTGCGGCGTGCGGTAGGGGTATTGTAAAAGTAATCGGCACTTTGAAATACTCCAGCTAGAGCATTTATTTTTTAGTCAGAAACATAGCCTGAATGCCTGAAGAAGTTCAGGCATTCGTCGGGATGAAACCGCTCCATTAATTGGCCGACAGTGCGCCAGAGATTGTCATAAGTTCGTGCCGCTGCCTTGCGCAAAAGCGCCTTCAGCTTGGCGAAAACCTGCTCGATCGGATTCAGATCAGGGCTGTAAGGCGGCAGGTATTTGATCGTCGCCCCGTGTGCTTCAACAATATCCCGGACTTCCGCCACCTTATGCGCAGGCAGGTTGTCACAAATAACAATATCACCGGGTTTCAAAGTTGGCGCCAGCTGCGAACGCAGGTATTCCTTGAAGGCTTCGCCCGTCATGGCTTGATCCACACACCAGGGTGCCGTGAGTTTGTCGGCACGCAAGCCGGCAATAAAAGTCAGCGTTTGCCAGTGACCAGCTGGGGCAGCATCCCGGCAGCGAGCACCACCCAAGGCCCGTCCATAACGACGGATCATGTTGGTAGATAGCCCTGTTTCGTCCAGAAACACCAACTTCGACAGATCGCAGGTTTGCTGCCAGGCTTGCCATTGCTCGCGAGCCCTGGCGACATCCTCGCGCTGCTGTTCACTGGCAACGACCGTTTTTTTTATAGCGATAGCCCAGTTTGTGCCGGATAAACTTATCAATGGCCGAAATCGATACACTCAGGGCTTGTTCAGTTTCCAGCCAATCCTGCAGTTCCTTCAAGGTCATCGATGGGCTGTTCGCCAACTGTTCCTTGATGGCGGCTGCATAGGGTTCCAACAGGGCCCGTCTGTAACCACCGATCGGCTTGCTCTGAACGCCGCCGGTGTTTTTCCAGAGTTGATGCACTCTGGAGACAAAGGAGGGGCTGACTTGATAGTGCGCGCTGACTTCGCGTGTCGTTTTGCCGCTGTCAACAGCCTTCGCGACACGCAAGCGCAAGTCTTCTGAGTAAGGTTTGGGCATCTTCGGTCATTCTCATTCAATGAAGCCCCATTTTAGCAATACGGCTTGATCTTAGGTAACAGATAAATGCTCTACTTCCAGGTTTCATTTGCCGGATAGTGCTGTCCTAAATGAACTCAATATGTCAGCTCACGGCGCCTTATTGCGTGCCGTGAGCGCTCGACTACCTTATCAGTTTCCGGTCAACTAAAGTCTATGGCCTCGTGACTGGATTTTGGTCTGTGAAAGTTCTGACGAACTGCACGACCGCTTCCTCCTCAGCTTGAGTTAGGTGCAGATTTCCTATCACACTAATACTTTGAGTCGTGGCATTCGGGAACTCGGGTTCCGGCCAGCAGTTAGCCGCAATCGCCTCGCTGGCCTTCATGTCGCCCGGGCAACGGGTGATCGGACCTCCGGGCCACGTTGCGGCTGTGCTATTCGGGTCGGGCGTGGCGTTGGGGTCATCCGTGCAGACTGGCGTCGAGGAGGAAAAGATGCTGATGCTGGCACAGCCCGCTTTGAAGACCAAGGACGTGTTGTAGAAGTGAACGATCTGCTCCAGGCTCTTGAAATAGCCGTTGTGACCATAGGCTTTTATAAACCCGTCCGGGGCGGCTACATTGCGCAACGTTGGGGCTCTGTTAGGTCCCGGCGGGACGGAAATGAGAGCCGATTGACCAATGAGCTCCGGTCTGGCAGTACTTATGTGTGCGGTCAAACCCGTTATAACCCCTTTTCCCACTCCGGGGATTTCAGGATTAAAAGGCAGGCCAGTATGGTGATAGCGGTTGTCGGTGTAAAGCTGGTCCGGCTCCGTACCATCGGAATCGGCAGCGCCGCTGTTGTGACATTCAGAGCAGCCAGCGCTTTTACCCTCAGGGTTTTGGCCTGAATCGTTGCGGCCATAGAACAGATCGTGTCCCAGGTTTTCCTGAGCGGTAAAGCCGTCCAGCGGGAACTTTTTGTCGGCATCGGTTGCGAGCGCCTGGTCGCGCCTGGAACTGAACTGGTTGACTTCGTCCGAAGCCTCCCAGGCTGCGAGCGCCAGTGCAATTCGCTTGAAACTAGTCTCAAGCCCTCCGGCACAGTCTATAGCTTCATCATAAGCGGCATTGTACAAATCTTTGTATGCAGCCGTTCGGATTGCCTCACAAACTCCCTCTTTGCTGATGTTATGCTCAATAATACTCGTAAAGGGATTCAGGGCTTGATCTGCCAAAGGGCCAAGAAATTTTGCATACTCGGCCTGCTTTGCCGGCGGGATGTCATCCACTGTAACCGTAGCGCTGGCCCCGCCGTCCCCAATAGGGCTGGCCGATGGGGATGTTTTTCCGAAGCCTTCGGCGAAACCGTTCCAGGTACTTCCACCCTGGAAGTTTCTGCCTATCAGCGCTTCCACTTGTGCAGGTTCTGTTATGGCTTCAAAATTATCAAGGCGTTGGAAACTAAAAGGCGGAGAAAATATTGCATAAGCGTTGCTCGGTGGTTTGATGACGCCTAGCGCCTGGGGTGCTGCGCCTGGCGCCACCACTATAGTGTTATTAATGTTAGAATCCGGCAAGACCCAGCCTACTGCCGGATCATGGCATGAGGCGCAGGCCAGCGTGCCGGGATTGGATATCTTGTCGAAAAATACATTCTTGCCCAGTTGTTCTAAAGGTGTGAGCGCGGCTGCAGTCGTGCTGAAAGAGAGGAGTAGTGGAATGGCTGCAGCCGGTGTGGCGATCAAGGTTTGGCTTGCCTTAATAATCATATCGTTACCTCTAATTTTAATGCTGAATTTGAGGACTTCCACATTTTGCCTTTTACCTGTCGGTAGAAGGCAAGAATGAGGCGATCAAAAAAGGAAAAGCTGTATGTTGAAACGTGCAGGAGGCTGAATTTAAAATTTTTAAGCATTTCATCTGAACAATGCCTACTCAGGTAACCCAACCTCCTCGTTATTAAGCTACGCTTAAGGGATTGAAAAAACAACTGTTGAGAATACCTAGGTTCTGCTTGGGGCAGCGGGTAACGGGGCCTCAGCCATTTGAATCGGAATGCACAACCAAGGGAGAATTGACAAGGAACGGTATACGCTTTACGGTTTGCTATGGCTAAGTCAGCGGATCTACAGGGAGCCTGAGGCAAAATGCCGGTGATTTTTCAAAGCGGTACTGCGGGCTTTCCCTAGTGGTGTTTCACTAGGGGGCATTGTCCGCCTCATTAGGCTGATGGCATAGTGTTTGAGCATCTAATCTGCTCTACAATCCTCATTTTTCAAATCCTCGGATAAAACAAAGGGCGCCGGTGTACAAAAGAGCGGTGAAATACTGAGATATAACGGCTTTGCGCGTCATCATCCCGCTATTTTCACAGCGGATGTTATTCATCCTCTATACCCAGTTCCTTTATTTTCCGCGTCAGGGTATTGCGCCCATAGCCGAGCATAATCGCCGCTTCGTGGCGCTTGCCGTGCGTATAGTCTAATGCGGCTTTAATCAGCAGCGTTTCAACGGCCGGAATGATATGTTTGGCGATTTCAGGCTTTTTGGCCAGCAGCTGTTGATCTATCGAGGTTCTTAACAACGACTGCCAATCGCTGCTTGTGGTGTCTTTCTCCGATTGAATATGCAGCAGTTCGGGCGGCAGGTCATGGATATGGATTTCGCGGCCCGATGCCATGACCGTCATCCAGCGGCAGCAGTTTTCCAGTTGCCGGACGTTGCCGGGCCATTCCAGCGAGCTCAGGAAAGCCTCGGCTTCAGGTTTTAACGTTTTGATTTCAGTGTTCAGCTCAAGCGCAGCCTGGCTCAGAAAATGGCGCAGCAGCAATGGGATGTCCTGCTTCCTGTCGCGCAATGGCGGAATATGGATACGGATGACATTTAACCTATGGAACAAATCTTCGCGGAAACGGCCTTCATTGACCAGCGCTTCCAGATTCTGGTGCGTGGCGGCAATGATGCGTACATCGACTCTTACAGATGAGTGAGAGCCGACCGGATAGAACTCGCCATCGGCCAGTACGCGCAGCAGGCGCGTTTGCAGTTCGGCAGGCATGTCGCCTATTTCGTCCAGAAACAGCGTGCCGCCGTTGGCCTGTTCGAAGCGTCCGGCCCGCCGGGCTTGCGCACCGGTAAACGAACCTTTTTCATGACCGAACAGTTCCGATTCCATCAGGTCTTTCGGGATGGCGGCCATATTCAAGGCGATAAACGGTTTCTGGGCTCTCGGGCTGTGCCGGTGCAGGGCTTTGGCAACCAGTTCCTTGCCGGTGCCCGATTCGCCATTGATCAGCACGGTGATATGGGAGCGGGCCAGCCGGCCGATGGCGCGGAAGACTTCCTGCATGGCCGGCGCCTCGCCGATGATTTCTGGCGGAGTTTCGATCAGGGCGGTTTCTTCATGGCCGCGTGCCCGTTCCCGCTGCTGGCGGCTATGCACACAGGCGCGATGCGCGAGATCGACAACTTCCTTGATATCGAAGGGCTTGGGCAGATACTCGAAGGCGCCGCCGTGAAATGCCGAGACCGCGCTTTCAAGATCGGAGTGCGCGGTCATGACGATAACCGGCAGGTCAGGATGGCTGTGCTGGATTTTATCGAGCAATTTCAAGCCATCCATGCCGGGCATGCGGACGTCGGTCAATAAGGCATCAGGCGATTCATGCTGCAAGGTCTCCAGCAATTCTTGCGCGCTGGAAAAGCTGCGCGTCATGATGGCGGCTTTTTCAAACGCTTTTTCAAGAACCCAGCGTATGGATTTGTCGTCATCGACGATCCAGACGGTGTCAAGATTATTCATGGCCGGGCTCCACGGGTAAAAAGATCGAAAACACAGTATGGCCCGGTTCGCTGCTGCATTCGATCAGGCCGTTATGCTGATTGATCAGGGATTGCGCTATCGATAAACCCAGCCCGGTGCCTTCCGCGCGTCCCGTAATCATCGGATAAAAGATCTGGTTCAGCAGGTCGGCGTCTATGCCGGGGCCGTAGTCGATAATGTCGATTTTGACGGCCAGTTTGTAGCGCTTCCGGCCTATGGTCATCTGCCGGTGTATGCGCGTTTTGATCATGATTTCACCTTTGCCTTCCATAGCCTGTGCGGCGTTCCGGGCGATATTCAGGATGGCCTGGATAAGTTGGTCCCTGTCGGCCTGAATCTCGGGGATGCTGGGGTCATAGTCATGCTTGACCTTGAGGCCGGCGGACTCGGCTTGCACGAGCTGCCTGACGCGCTCCAGTACTTCATGAATGTTCAAGGCTTTTTTATCAGGCAACTTGTTGGGGCCCAGCATTTTATCCATGAGTCCCTGCAGCCGGTCCGATTCGGCGATGATGATATGCGTGTATTCCTTGAGCTCCGGCTCGTGCAGCTCCAGGTCCAGCAGTTGCGCCGCGCCGCGCAGGCCGCCCAACGGGTTCTTGATTTCATGGGCCAGCCCTCTGACCAGCAGTCGGGCTGTGTTTTGCTGATGCAGTTGCTGTTCTTCTTTCGATATGCGCAGGTGGGTGTCGACCTGTTGCAGTTCTACCAGGACTTCCTCCAGTTGCTGCTCCTTGATGAGCGGCGTGGCGCTGAAGTTGATCGTGACAGTCTGCGCCATGCGGTCCAGGGTCAGCTCGCGATCGAACAGCGGTTCCTCCATCGTCAGACATTGCTGCAGGTTCAGGAGCAGAGCCGGATCGGAAGACCTGAACAAATCCTGAGCAGTAAGGCCTATCAAATGACGCGCACTGTCGGCTAACAATATTTCGCCTGCTGTATTGATGTAGGTGAGCTTCAACTCATGATCAAACAGCAAAATGGCTTCGTTAAGATGTTCAAGTATGCGTTTATACACGGTTCCTCTAGGGGCTGTATTGATGCTGTGCTTTAATCCAAGCAATTATCAGACCATGTCGCTTGGGTTGTGTTTAAACAGTTTTTGGAGAAGCAGTTTCAGTGAACAGGCGGGGCTGCTTTGTCGCTATGATAAAACGCCGGAACGGCAATGCAAATCGCTGAAACGAAAAACGCCCCAAAATGGGGCGTTTTTGTGTAGGCTTTATAAAGCGGATCAGTTGATCGCTTCGCTGGGCTTACAAACTGTAGTACATATCAAATTCTACAGGATGCGTGCTCATACGCAGACGAGTGACTTCTTGCATTTTTAGTTCAATGTAGCCGTCAATCACATCGTTAGTAAATACGCCGCCGCGGGTCAGGAATTCACGGTCTTTGTCCAGAGCATCCAAAGCTTGGTCAAAGGCGTGACAGACTTGCGGGATTTCTTTCTCTTCTTCCGGCGGCAGGTCGTACAGGTCTTTATCCATGGCATCGCCAGGATGGATCTTGTTCTGAATGCCGTCCAGACCAGCCATCATCATTGCTGAGAATGCCAAGTATGGGTTTGCGGTTGAGTCAGGGAAGCGTACTTCGATACGACGACCTTTAGGGTTTTGTACGTAAGGAATACGGATGGAAGCAGAACGGTTACGCGCGGAATAAGCCAGCATAACAGGCGCTTCAAAGCCTGGAACCAGGCGTTTGTAGCTGTTGGTTGACGCGTTTGTGAAGGCGTTCAGGGCTTTTGCGTGTTTAATGATACCGCCGATGTAGTACAGGGCTGTTTCAGACAGGCCGCCGTATAAGTCGCCTGAGAACAGGTTTACGCCGCCTTTAGACAAGGATTGGTGTACATGCATGCCGCTGCCGTTGTCGCCAACCAGGGGTTTAGGCATGAAAGTGACCGTTTTGCCATAAGCATGCGCGATGTTCGAGATAACATATTTCAGTTGCAGTACTTCGTCGGCTTTTTTAACCAGCGTATTGAATTTTACGCCGATTTCGCATTGGCCCGCTGTTGCCACTTCGTGGTGGTGAACTTCAGTCTGCATGCCCATTTCTTCCAGCGTCAGGCACATTGCAGAACGCATGTCCTGGAATGAATCAACCGGTGGCACAGGGAAGTAACCGCCTTTAACGCCTGGACGGTGACCGATGTTGCCGTCTTCATAGACTTTTTCCGAGTTCCAGCCGGCTTCCTGTGAATCGATTTTAAAGAAAGAGCCGCTCATGTCGGCGTTCCAGCGGACGTCATCGAAAATGAAAAATTCGTTTTCAGGACCGAAGAAAGCGGTATCGGCGATGCCGGTTGATTGCAGGTAGGCTTCCGCACGTTTGGCGATAGAGCGAGGGTCGCGCTCGTAACCTTGCATGTTGCTTGGCTCGATGATGTCGCAACGCAGGATCAGCGTGTTGTCATCAAAGAACGGATCCATGACCGCAGTAGTTGGATCGGGCATCAGGATCATGTCGGATTCATTGATGCCTTTCCAGCCGGCAACTGACGAACCGTCGAACATGTTCCCTTCTTCAAAGGTATCTTCATCAATAGTATGAGCAGGGAATGTGACATGCTGCTCTTTGCCGCGTGTGTCACAAAAACGAAAATCGACGAATTTCACGTCGTTTTCTTTGATCATTTTAAGTACTTTTTCTACAGACATTTACTTTGTCTCCTGGATGGTCTTGAACGGATTATTATAAAAGGCAAACGGTATAACATACCTTTTTTTTTATAGCTTAGCCACTAAAAAAGGGCGCAACAAGCCCGGTGTTAGTGCGTCGCCTGAAACATGAAACACGTCCTTGTGTTGCATAAAATTAAGAGTCGGGGGATTAAAAGCGAACGATTGCATCGGCTGAAATCAGGACTTGGTTATAGCTTAAGCCATCATTATATGCCGCATTTCCATTTGAATGATCGTATCTGACTTCAGGGCGTAACGTCAGCCAGGACATGGGTTTGTAGTTCATGCCTACAGTGGCCGCCAGATAATGGCCTTTGTTGCCGTTGACCCTGATGCCGTCTTCGTCGCGGAACCATTCAAAGCGTGCGCCAACGCCAACTTTGTCGGACACATCATAAGTCAGGTACTGGTTGATGCCATACCATTTTGCTGGGTCAGCGCTTTGCGATTTTTCTTCTATACCCATATCGTGTTGCAGTTTGTAATGCAGCTTGTCGGTGATGTCATGGCTTAGCAATATGGTATACAGCGTACGGTTGTGTTCGTCATTTTTGTTGACATCGCCGGTAATCAAGGTAAATGTCAATGATGTTTTTTCATCGTCGGTCGTGTAAGTAGCCCCGCCTAGGAAATTAGCCGGTTCCTGAAAGAATGAATCCCATCCCGATACAACACCGGCGGAAATACTGATGTTTTCGTTAACAGGATAAGACGACAGGATGCCGGTATGCGTAAATGGTTCGCCATATTGCATCGTGTAGGCATGAGAGAAGAAAAAGTTATCAGGCGCGGTGACAACCTCGAAGCCGTGGGGCGTATAGAAATGGCCAATTTTGGTCGTGATGCCGTTGCCGACAGGCGCGAAAACCGTCGCATAGACTTGCGGGAACGCGAGTTTGTAGAGGCGCGAGGAGCCATCCGTGATCAGGTTGTCGTCAAAGTTGGCTTGCGTGGTGTAGAAGGCGTCTATGCCATAGGCGATATCGGCCCGAAACCCCACATCCCATTGGCTGCCTTCGGCGTCAACGGCTCTTTCGATAAAGCCGTACAATTGATGGGCATTGAATTCGTTGGCGCGATTGTTGAATGTGACAGGGCCGTTTGTTCTGCTTTCAGGATCATCAGGATTGCCCGCGATACCGGCCGAGACCCAGCCGCCGACATTGATGCCCAGGTTTTTCATGGGCGCTGTTTCATTAATATTGAAACCGGTCAGGCTTTCAACCGCCCCTTTGTCGTCCGCCTGTGCCAGTGATGAGCAAAGCAGGGCGCTGCATAAGGTAAGCGGCCAGCCGTTATATTTTTTGTGATGAGTCAGCATAAATATTGCCTTTTGTCAGGTTCTTATCAAGCATCCCAAGAAAATCATAAACTTGGGATGCCAAGTTAATCTAAATTTTAAGTCCATTGGTAAAACTAATTTCAAATATAGTTGTTTGTATCCCAAAATGTGGTTTTATTAATACACTTAAGATCATAAATGCAAGATGCGGGCCAAATATGCTTAAGCAGGATTGCCTTGATAAATATAAAGAATCAGGCAGAATTAATATTATCGGTTTGAATCAAAATGGTGCAAAAAAAATTTATTTGATCCAGTTTGGTGCATAAGGTGTTACTGGCTGACTCTGTATTTCAGTCACAAGGAGTGCGCAGAACATAAGTTATGCCAATGAATTTTTTGTTTCACTGCAGATATTAAGTTGAATCATTATCGGCGTTAGCTACGCTTCAAAGCAAATCAATTGGTCGGAAGAGCTTTGCGATGATTTTAGGCATACATGGTTCAGGGCGAGTATAAAGCTCGGATGACTTAATACGGTATTTAAGCTTCAAAATGGTGCTTACAAATCCCTATTTGCACTGGAGTTGTGCGGCCTTTTTTCAAAAAACCTCAGCTTTATCAGCATTTATCGGGATTTTTTTCTTGGCACAGTCTGTGCATTGGATATTCCAACAGTTAACGTAAGCAATGAGGTGTTGTATGAAACTGATAACCGCTATTATCAAACCCTTCAAGCTGGACGACGTCCGCGAAGCCCTTTCCGATATAGGCGTTTCCGGTGTCACAGTGACCGAAGTCAAAGGATTTGGCCGCCAAAAAGGACATACCGAACTTTACCGTGGAGCTGAGTATGTGGTTGATTTTCTGCCTAAAGCCAAAGTGGAAGTCGCGGTAGGCGATCAGTTGCTCGATCAGGCCGTAGAGGTGATCACCAAAGCGGCTAGCACAGGCAAAATCGGAGACGGCAAGATTTTCGTCACCAATCTGGAGCAGGTGGTCCGGATCCGCACCGGCGAAACCGGCGATGAAGCATTGTAATTTAGGGGGAAATATGAAAAGACTCTTACACACCTTTGTACTGTTTATGTTGCTGAGTTTTGCGGGGCTTTCAGTCGCGGAAACGGAAGCGGTGTTAGTGGAAACCGCGCCAGCAGTAGCCACGCCGATCGAAAAGGGCGATACCGCCTGGATGATTGTGGCGACTGTGCTGGTCGTTCTGATGGTTGTGCCCGGCCTGGCGTTATTCTATGGCGGCATGGTGAGGGCCAAGAATATGCTGTCCATGCTGATGCAGGTGTTCGTGATTTTTTCGATGATGGCGCTGCTGTGGGCGATTTACGGTTACAGCATCGCATTTACAGAAGGCAACGCTTTCTTCGGCGGGTTCAGCAAGATGTTTCTTAAAGGCATAACACCGGACTCGGCAGTCGGGACGTTCAGCAAGGGCGTCTATGTGCCTGAATATATTTATGTTGCCTTTCAGCTTACCTTTGCCGGCATCACACCCGCGTTGATTGTTGGCGCCTTCGCCGAGCGTGTCAAGTTTTCAGCCGTACTGCTGTTCATGCTGATCTGGTTTACTTTCGCCTATTTGCCTATGGCTCATATGGTCTGGTACTGGGCGGGCCCTGACGCCTATACCGATGCAAATGCCGCTGAAGCCGCCGGTGCTACGGCAGGGTTCCTGTTCCAGAAAGGTGCGCTGGATTTTGCCGGCGGTACGGTTGTACATATCAATGCCGGCATAGCCGGCCTGATTGGCAGCCTGATGATCGGCAAGCGTATCGGCTATAAAAAAGAATCCCTGGCGCCGCATAGCGTCACGATGACTATGGTCGGTGCGGCCTTGCTTTGGGTCGGCTGGTTTGGCTTCAATGTGGGTTCCAATCTGGAAGCCAACGGCTTGGCCGCCCTGGTTTTTGTCAATACGCTGCTGGCCAGCGCGGCCGCAGCCTGGGCATGGATGACGGCCGAATGGGCGGCTCGGGGCAAGCCCAGCATGCTGGGCGCGGCTTCGGGCGCTATTGCTGGGCTCGTCGCCATTACGCCCGCCTGCGGCTGGTCCGGCCCTATGGGCGCTATTGCCCTTGGACTGGTTTCTGGCGCTATCTGTTTCTGGTCGGTAACCAGCCTGAAAAGCCGGCTCGACTATGATGACTCGCTGGATGCATTTGGCGTGCATGGCATCGGCGGCATTATTGGCGCCCTGGGCACAGGCATTGTTGCCTGCCCGACATTAGGCGGCACCGGCGTTTGGGACTATGTCACCAACAGCGTGGCCGAATACAGTATGGCCAGCCAGCTCGCAAGCCAGGCATGGGGCGTTGGCGTGGCGATCATCTGGTCCGGCTTGGTGTCCTTCATCGCCTATAAGATCGTGGATATGCTGATCGGATTGCGAGTCAGCGAAGAGGTTGAGCGTGCAGGTCTCGATGTCTCGGAGCATGGCGAATCGGCCTATAACCTTTAATTTCTAGGAGCTTCGGGATCGGTTGAAGCGGTCTTTGAAGCATTATGAAACGGTGAATAAAAGTCATAGACATCGGATAGAAGATGGGCGCGTCATGCGCCCGTTTTCGTTTGGATTGATACGGGCTTCCCGGCATGCCCTGGCGGCCGGGCAATTGTATGTTGACTGATAATTCACTATGATGGCTGTTGATGTTATCCCTAATTTTCTTTTAATAATCGAGAGAAATCATGAAATTAATCACAGCAATCATTAAACCGTTCAAAATGGATGACGTAAGAGAGGCGTTATCTGAAATCGGCGTCTCCGGCGTGACGGCCACCGAAGTTAAAGGCTTCGGCCGTCAAAAAGGTCATACCGAGCTCTACCGGGGGGCAGAGTATGTGGTGGATTTTCTGCCTAAAGTTAAGCTGGAAATCGCGGTGCCGGACAGTATTTTGGATAAAGCAGTAGAAACAATCGTAAAAGCGGCCAGTACCGGCAAAATCGGTGATGGGAAAATCTTTGTCTCCAATTTGGAACAGGTGATTCGAATCAGAACGGGCGAAACCGGGGAGGACGCTATCTAATTATGTCAGGAATAGAATGTCATTTAAATCGGGTGAACTGTCTTTAGTTTTATTATTAATGCCGGAACTGGCTGTAGCCGGCGAGTTGAACCAGGCCAATACGGCCTGGGTGTTAACATCCACGACGCTGGTATTGTTTATGACGATACCGGGATTGTCGCTGTTTTATGGCGGCCTGGTCAGAAGCAAGAACGTGCTGTCGGTTTTGATGCAGTGCTTTGCAATTACCTGCCTGGTTTCCATACTCTGGCTGGCCGGCGTCTATAGCCTGATTTTTGCCGATGGCGGCGATCTGCAAAAGCTGATAGGCGGCACATCCAAATTGTTTTTACCGGGTATCGGTACCGAGTCACTGACAGGCGATATCCCTGAAACAGTTTATTTCATGTTTCAAATGACATTCGCGATTATTTCGCCGGCATTGATCGTCGGCGGTTTTGCCGAACGCATGAAGTTTTCGGCGATGCTCTGGTTCAGCGGTTTATGGTTAATTCTCTGTTATCTGCCGGTCTGCCATTGGCTCTGGGGCGGCGGATGGCTGGCCGACCTGGGCGCAATGGATTTTGCCGGCGGCATTGTGATCCATGTCAATGCCGGCGTTGCGGCCCTGGTGGCGGCGCTGGTGCTGGGGAACCGGCGCGGTTTTCCAACCACGGCCATGCCGCCGCATAATATGACCATGGTGGTGACCGGCGCGGGCATGTTGTGGGTCGGCTGGTTCGGTTTCAACGCCGGCAGCGCCTTGACGGCCAACGGCAATGCCGGCATGGCGATGCTGGTCACGCATATCGGCGCGGCGTCCGGTTCTTTGACCTGGATGTTTATCGAATGGCAACATTTTGGCAAACCCAGTGTCTTAGGCATTGTGACCGGCATGGTGGCCGGGCTGGGTACGATTACGCCGGCTTCCGGTTTCATAGGCCCCACCGGCGCTCTGGTCATCGGCATTACCGCTGGCATTGTGTGTTTCTACGCAACGCACTATGTGAAGCGCACGCTGAAAATCGACGATTCATTGGACGTGTTTCCCGTACATGGCGTGGGCGGCGTTACGGGCTCGTTGTTGACCGGCGTGTTTGCGGCAAGCGGTCTGGGCGGCCTGGGACTGGCTGACGGCGTATCGATTATGGATCAGGTTGGTGTTCAGGCTTTGGCGATTGCCGTAACGGCAGCCTGGAGCATTGTATTCAGTTATCTGATATTGAAAGTGCTGGATAAACTGATAGGCCTGCGGGTAACTGCCGATGAGGAGGTGCAGGGGCTGGACATTGTGTTGCACGAAGAGACCGGCTATCAGGATCTATAAGTTAAATCTCAGTGTTTTGTCACAAAAAAGGCGGCGGTAGAGGTCGCCTTTTTTGTTTAGAATGGTTGCAGATGAAGCTGATCTGAGCGCAGGGGCTTATGATAAAGACACGGAAAACAGTATCCATCATTGCAAAGGTTTTATTGGCAATCGCTATCGTGCTGGCTGTCTATGCCGTGGCCGGTTTTTATGTTGTGCCGGCGGTATTGAAGTCGAAGCTGCCTGACATCATTGAGCAGCAAACCGGCAGGAAAGCATCCATCGAAAAGATTCAGTTTAACCCGTTTTCACTGTTTGCCAGTTTGGAAGGCATCGAGGTTCAGGAGAAAAATGGCCAGCCTTTTGCCGCTTTCGATCGTTTTCATTTCAATGTCAACGCGCTTGAATCCATCAAGCAATCCGTATTGGTTATTGATGACGTGCGGCTGGAAAAGCCTTTTGTCCATATCGCCAGACAAAAAAGCGGAGACTTCAACTTTACAGATTTAATCAAGGAAAAGGCTGAAACCCAACAGGAAGAAGGCGAAATATTTCCTGTAACGATCAGAGTACTGTCCGTGGCGGAAGGAAAACTGGCTTATGAAGATGCATCGGGCAGCCGGCCGATAAAAGAACAGATTTTCCCGATCAATCTCCAGATAGACAATTTCTCGACAGTGGTCGATAAGCTGTTCAACTTAAGTTTGTCGCTCATGCTGTCGCCGGGCGGTCAGTTTGACTGGCAGGGCACGGCTGGCGTTAATCCGGCTGTCTCGGAAGGCAGTATCAAGCTCGACAAGATCAAATTGCAAAAAATCCTGGCGTTGGGCAGACAGAAAAACGCTCCGATTGAATTAAAAGGCGATGAACTGCTGACAGTCACTTACAAGATCCATTCGTTAAAGGAAAAGGGGCGCTTCGGCATAGACTTGTCGTTAGTGTTGAATACAGGCGAGCATCTGGAATGGCGGGGAACGCTAAATACCGAGCCTTTGTCCTCGGAAGGCCATATCAAGCTGGAAAAGGTGACGCTTGAAAGAGTCCAGCAGCTGATGGTGCAGGATACTGTGCTCTTTAATTTAAAAGGCGAGGAACTGCTCGAAGTCGATTACAAAGCCAGTTATACGAACGACAAACTCAAGCTGGTGGTCAGCCAAGGGCGGTTTGGCATCCGAGATTTCCAGTTCTTGGAACAAAAGCAGGACAAAGCCCTGATTAAAGTGCCGAGCTTTTCGGTGCGCGGAATCGATCTGGACCTAAACCGGCAACAGGTCGGAATTGATTCTGTTTCAGCCGATGGCGCCGATGTGCAGGCCTGGCTGAACGCCGATGGCATGGTCAATTACCAAGCTTTGTTTGCGCCTAATAAAGGGAATGAAATTCAAGCTCCCAATTCCGCACCTCAACCGGCAGCCGCTGAAAAAGCGCCCTGGAAGCTTAAAATCAACAGCATTGCACTCAATAACTCAGCGCTGGCTTTTGAAGATAGAACGCTGAAAAACCCTGTTGCAGTGAAACTGTCCGGCGTCAATTTCAAGCTGAACAATTTCAGCACTGAAGATGGAAACAGCCTGCCTTTTCAGCTCAACACCGATGTTAATAAGAATGGATCGATAGCGCTCAAAGGCGATATGGTCATGAAGCCTTTTTCTGCCCGTACATCCGTCGATGTCAAGAATATCGGTCTGAAGCCCTTTCAGTCTTATTGGGAAAAGTTTGTGCGGCTCGATCTCATGGACGGCAAGTTCTATATGGATGGCAAGCTGTCGGTCGCGCTACAGGAACAAAAGCCGCCGGATATCAAGTTTGAAGGCGAAACCGGCATTGCCGATCTATTGACACGCGATCAGCTGGTCAATAAAGATTTTATCAAATGGAAAAATCTGGCCTTGAAAGATGTCAAGGCGGACATGCTGGCGGAGCGTTATACGGCCGGCACACTGGCTATCGATAAACCTTACGCAAGGGTAATCATTGAGAAGGACAAGTCGATCAATTTTAACGACGTTATCGTTGACGGCAAAAAATCCGAAACGGCGCCGGCTGCCAAAAAAGCAAAAAAAGCATTGAAGGCTAAAGAAGCATCGCCGGCTAAAACAAAGGGATCGGCCGATCATAAAAAGCTTTATTTTAAAATCGACCGGATTCGGGTGACAGACGGCTCGTCTGACTTCGCCGACTTATCGTTGATATTGCCTTTTGCGGCAAAAATTACCGACCTCAATGGCGGCGCCGGCGGATTCTCCTCGGAAGAAAAGTCTCGTATCAATGTCGCTTTGAAAGGCAGGGCCTACGATCTGGCACCTGTCGACATCAAAGGGGAAGTCAGTCCGTATCAAGGCGATTTCGATTTGCAAATGAATTTTCGCGGCATGCCGATGCCGCTGATTTCGCCTTATATGGTGGAATTTGCCGGTTATAAGGTTGAGAAAGGCAAGATGACGCTGGGGCTGAAATACACCGTCGAGGACGGCAAGCTGACTGCCTCGAACAGCATTCTGATAGACCAGTTAACGTTAGGTGAGAAAGTGGAAAATCCCGATGCCGTGTCCTTGCCGCTTGAATTGGCCGTAGCGCTGCTGAAAGATTCAGAAGGCAAAATAAAAATCGATGTGCCGATCACCGGCAGTCTCGAAGACCCTAAATTCAGTATCGGTGCAATCATTAGGGATGCCCTGGTGAATGTCATCACTAAAGTGATCAAGTCGCCGTTTAATGCGTTAGCTTCATTGGTTAACGGCGGGGAGGACCTGAGCGAGGTCAGTTTTGCCGCCGGCAAGGCCGAGCTGGATGAACAGCAACAAGCCAAGCTGAAGAAAATAGCCAAAGCGCTCCATGAGCGGCCAGCGCTGAATGTCGACATTAAAGGCGCTGCTTTTCTGGAGCAGGATTGGCCTGCCCTGACCGATGATGCGCTATTGGATCAGCTTAAAAAAAGGCGGGCCGCCGAGATAGACAAAGAGGGCAGCAAAAAAATTCTTGCAGAGTATATTGAACTATCCGACGAGCAATACAAGCGCTTGCTCGCGGATATGTTTATAGAGAAGTTTCCGTTGCTGGCGGAAAAATCGTTTTTTGGTGCGCCGCGCTTAAAGGATTCGAAAGGCGGCGATTTTTATGAAGTTGCCAAGCAGAAGCTGACCGCCGCCATCCAGCCGGAAGAACGGCGGCTTAAAGAACTGGCCGCGGACAGGGCTCAGGCGATTGCAAGATATCTCGTTCAGCAAGGCGGCATAGAGAATGACCGTGTGTTTATTCTCGATACTGCAGTCGATCCTAAACGGGAAAATAACGAGATTGTGAGTACGTTGTCATTAAAGGTTGAATGATGAACGGCCTCTTATTGAGCTTAATCAAGAGGCGGCATGAGTTTAGCCTTTACATTGATACGCATTGGCATCGATTATGCCGTTAAATGCGCCGATTGCTTGTATGCTTTGTATGACGATGTGCGTCGCGCCCATATCTTCGGCTTTCAGCAAGACTTTATGTTTCGAATGCGAGCGCCAGTCAATATGTTTGTTGTAATCGGATGAGATCTTTATTTCGCTTATGAAGCTGCAACCGCTTACTTCGGACAATGCTGTAAAAGCGGGCCTGGCATGTTCGGTTGCCTGAGCGTTAATAGAAAAAGTGGAAAGCGCCGCAGTGAGCAGGAGAATTCTTGTTAAGTTAAGGGACATGATAACTTCTGATCCTTATTGTTTTAGTTATTTGGATTAAAATTTCGATTCAATATTATATTTTTTCCATTCCTTACTCAACCTGTTTCCCAGAATTAATTCCAATTTCCTCATCAGTCAGATAGCAGCCCGGATCTTCAGCCCAGGCATTGCCCGATGTCTGCTGGGCCCTGACCCGGGTGTTGCCGTTGCAGATGCGCTGCAAATGACAAGTTGCGCAGCGGCCTTCCAGCGGTCTCGGGTTCTGCTTAAGCCCGGCCATCAGCGGATCGGAGACATCCATCCAGATTTCAGAAAAAGGGCGCTGTCTGACATTGCCCAGATCGTAATGCCACCAGAATGTGTCCGGGTGGACATTGCCGAGATTGTCGATGTTGGCCACATTGACGCCGGAGGCATTGCCGCCCCATTGCTCCAGCTTGGCCTTGATATGGTCGATTTTGTCGGGGAATTTCCGGGCGACCCAGTGCAGGAAGTAGACGGCATCGGCATCATTATTGCCGGTGACGAATTCGCGGTCCTTGCCGGCCTTGAGCCATTCATAGCTGGTTTCGAACAGCAGATCCATGGCGGTCCGGGTCATCTGGAAATGCGCGTCATCCTTGCGGTTTCTATTGCCGCGGCCGCCGTAGTTCAGGTGCGACAGGTAGAACTTGTCGATATCATGGTCGTCCATTAACTGCAGCAGGGCCGGAAAGTCCTGATAGTTGTCCTGCGTCAGGGTGAAGCGGATGCCGACCTTGATGCCTTTTTCCAGGCATAGCTGCACGCCGCGCAACGCCTCGTCAAACGAGCCCGGCATGCGGCGGAACTGGTCGTGCGTATCCTTGATGCCGTCCAGGCTGACGCCGATATACTGATAATCGATCGCGGCAATTTCATCGATATTGCCGGCCGTAATCTTCGTGCCGTTGCTCGACAGCGCGACATAAAAGCCCATGTCCTTGGCGCGGCGCGAAATGTCGAAGATATCGGGGCGCAGCAACGGTTCGCCGCCCGACAGGATCAGTACCGGCACTCTGAACGCCTTCAGGTCGTCCATGACCGTGTAGATTTCCTGTGTGCTCAATTCGTCGGGAAAATCAATATCGGCCGAAGTCGTGTAGCAATGCTTGCAGGCCAAGTTGCAGCGGCGGATCAGGTTCCAGATGACGACGGGCGCGGCCGGCTTGCGGGCTGGTTTTATCGGCGTCGGGCTGATCAGTTCCCGCATATAGTGGCTGAGTCTGAACATATTATGGGTCTACGGAATCGGATGGGGTACTTTTAGAGCGGCTGCGAAAACCGGTCTTTTTCAGGATTTTTGTGCTGTACAGCACATCGCAGCCGCGGTTATGGTCGCCGAGCAGATCGGCAATTTGCTTGATCTGCCGGTCAACGTCGGCCTGGGTTTTGCCATGCACCATCGCAAACAGGTTATAAGACCAGTCGGGCAGATGCCGCGGACGGTGGTAGCAATGACTGACGAATGCTAGTTGGCCGACTTGCTGTCCCAATTCGTCGATCTTATCGTCGGGCAGGTCCCAGACGGTCATGCCGTTGTAACGGTAACCCAGTTTATAGTGATTGGGCACGGCGCCGATGCGGCGGATGACGCCGCTGTCCTGCATGGCCGACAGGCGTGCCATGACCTCATCGGCAGTCAGATTCAGCTTTTCGGCAATGGTTTGATAAGGCTCCGGCGTCAAAGGCAGGCCGGCCTGTGTGGCCTCGATAAGTTTGCGGTCTGTGGCATCGAGCATAATCAGGCTTCCAGCTTCAGGTTGACGAAATACTCTTTTATTTTCGGCATATTGTAGACGGTCAGCCCGGTTTGGCGCTCTATCGCTTCAATGGTCTGCTGGACCTGTTCGGGCGTTTCCGTAGCAATCACGAACCACATATTCAGAGTGTGGCGGCGCGCGTAGTTGTGAGCTACTTCAGGAAAGGCATTGATGATATCGGCGATTTCATCAAACCGGTCTTCAGGCGCTTTAACGGCGGCCAGAGTAAGCGCTCCGCCCATCTGTTCGGCGTTATAAAGCGGTCCGAAGCGCGTCAATATACCGTTGGCGCGCAGGTTTTGAAGCCGGGTCAGCAGTTCGGCTTCCGTGATATTGAGCGCCAAAGCGACTTGCCGGTAGGGCGCATCGCAAATTGGAAAACCGCCTTGCAACGCATTGATGATTTTTTTGTCCAGATTATCCATGGGCTGCTTCCGCGTCAGCTACAGTTACGATGTTTTTGTAGACAGCGCCGCGCTGCTTGAAGCAGCGGCGGCTGAACAAAACTTCATGGTCAAAGCCCGCCAGACTGCAAGCGTCGGCAAGCTGTTCGAGTTGTTGCAACACCGTGGCTCTGTCCTTGCCGTGGATCATGCAAAACAGATTATAAGGCCAGCTCGGCCGTCTCGGGCGCTGATAGCAGAGCGTCACGAACGGAAAACTGCTCATGCGGGCGCCCAGCTGCTTGACTTGATCGTCGGGTATATTCCAGACAACCATGGCATTGGCGCGGTAGCCCAGCTTCCGATGCTTGACGATGACGCCCATGCGCTTGATGAAGCCCTGCTGCTTCAACCGGGCCAGGCGCTCGATCACTTCCGATTCGGGCATGCCGCAGCAGCGCCCGATTTCGGCATAAGGCCGGGGGCAGACGGGCAGGCCCGTCTGTATGCGTCCTAGCAGTTCAAGATCACGGCTGTCAATCATTATTCAGGTCCAGCTTAAAGCCTAAATCGATAAAAAAATCATCCAGCAAGGGCAGTTGCATGACTTTGTAAGCGGTTTCCTGTTCGATGGAGGCAATCACATCCTGCAGGTGGGCGGCATCGGAGGCAATGATGACGAACCAAAGGTTGAACCGGTGCTCGCGCTCGTAATTGTGGTTGACTTCCGCATAGGCGCTGATTTTGTCGGCGACTTCCTGCAGCCGCTCTTCAGGCACGGCCATCGCGGCCAAGGTACTGACACCGATGTGGTTGGGCGGAATGACAGGTCCTATGCGGCTGATAAAGTGGCTGTCATGCAGATCGTTCAAAGCTGAAATTACATCATCCTCGGTAACGCCCAGTGTATCGGCAATGGCCTGATAGGGGCGCTCCGTGAGCGGGAAGTCATGCTGGAAATCGTTCAGCAACCGCTTGTGCAAAAACGTCAGCATGGCGTTACAGCCCTATCTGGTGCGCTCGCGAGCTGAAGAAAATGCCGCTGGGCGTTTTTGCCGGCAGACGGGCGATTTCGGCAAGTGTTTCGGTATCGTAAACGACCAGCTGGTTGTCGTCCCGAACCGCTACCCAGACCTGTTCGCCGCGCGGCGTGAATTCCATATGCAGGACCGCTTTGCCCGGCGTCAGGGTTTTACTGATGCTCAGGTTCTTGGTGTCAATGACCTGCACCAGACTGTTATCGGGGAAAGCAAAATTCACCCAGATTTGCCGGCCATCGGGCCTGGCTCTGACGAAAACCGGCTGCCCGGCCACCGGAATGGCTTTCACCAATTGCCATTGGCGCTTGTCTATCACCAGCACTTCGTGTTTGCCGATGGCGGGCACGAGCAGATAATCGCCGGCCATGGCCCAGCCTTCGAGGTGCGGCATTTTGAAAACCGGCAGTTTTTCATCGGTTTTGCCGTATTCCGGCAGTATGTGCTTGGTGCCTTTCGAGGTGTCCCACAAATCCAGCAAGGCTAGGCCGGGCTCGCCGAACAGGCCGGCAATGTAGTAACGGCCATCCGGCGAAATCAAGGCGTCATACGGCTGCTTGCCTATATTCTTGAATTTTTGTACGTCGGGCTGTTTCGGATTTTTAAGATCCAGCACCCAGATTTCGCCGGCATCGAACAGGCTGAAGACAAAGCGCTGTCCGGGGGCGTCGACGATGCCCACCACTTTGGACAGTTTGCCGTCGTCATATTCGGCCGGGATATCGGCGACCAGTTCCAGCGTGTCGGAAGAAAAAACCTTGACGCCGCCGGGCGTGTAATTGGATACGGCGATAAAGCGGCCATCCTGAGAGATAGCGCCGCCGATGCTGTTGCCGGCCTGGACGATGCGTTTGGCGATGGCGTCATTGAGCAGATCGACTTTGGTCAATCCGCCGTCGCGGCCGAAAACATAGGCATAGCGTTCGTCGCGCGAGAAAACGACCGAGGCATGCGATAAATCCCCCAGTCCTTCGATTTCAGCCAGCTGTTTGTGCTCAGTACTGTTGATGATCAGCGTCTTGCCGTTTTCGCGTTGAATAACGACGCCTAAATCGCCTGTAGCGCGCGGTTCAGCAACGGTGTTGAGGGAAAATGCGAGGCCTAGAATGGGGATTAGCTTTTTCATATGAATAAAATAGTGCGCTTGCGCACTTTAAAGTTTTGGACAAGGCAGGATGCGCGGACGCATCCTGTTGCTTAGTATGGATTAATGCTCGGGATTGTGTAAAACTTTAACCAGCCAGAGCGCTTCATCGCGGTTGATAAATTGTTGCCAGGGCGGCATGGCTGTGCCTTGGCGGCCGTTAAGAATGGTATCGGCCAGAAAATCATCCGATTTCCCGGCCAATGCCTCAGGCAACAGGGCAGGGCCCAGGCCGCCTTTTAACGTCAAACCATGACACGCTCCGCAATCATGCTTGAGCATGTTGCGCAGCGCGTTTTGCCTGTCTGTTGACGGTTCGCCGGCAAGTGCTGTACCGGAAACCCATATTAACAGCAGCAGTTTTCTCATGCGTACTTACGGTTTCAGCTTTGAATAATAGGCGGCTACATTGTCGATATCATTATCGCTTAATGAACCGGCAATATTATTCATGATGTCCGATACGCGCGTCTTGTCGCGGTATTGCTTCAGTGCCGATTTCAGATACTCGGCATCGCGTCCGGCCAGCGGCGGAAAAGGCGCGCCGGAGGACGGGGTGGTAACGCCGTGGCACTGTGCGCAGGTGGAAGCCGCAATCGCGTGGCCCGCATAGATGCTAGCCGCACTAGCGCTTTGGGCGACGGCCAGACCTGCGATCAACACGCTGGAGAGAGCAAATATTCTCATTATTTCGCCCCTTCCATTTCATCCGGAGAAAGACCGCGAGTCATGTATTTAACACGGCCGTGCGAGAAAATACCGGCCGGGCTTTCCATCCGGACAGAAGCGACTTTTTTCAGCGAGTTGGAATCGTAGACCACGACTTCATCGCCGCTGTAACCGGCGCTGACATACAGGAATTTGCCGTCTGCGCTGTATTCAGGGAAGTAGGCATGACCGCCGACATCCAGAGTTTTAGCAACTTCCAGCGTTTTCTTGTCGATCAGCTGCACAGTGCGCGCGCGCCTGTCTTTGCTGATGATGTCCACGGCTACGTAAGGCGCGTTAGCATGTGCGGCCGGTGATTCGGTGCCGCCGGACACAGGAATCTGCTTGACCACTTCCATGGTATCCAGATCCCAGACGCTGACGACCGTTTTGTCGCAATCGCCGAAGTTGGTGCCGAAGCCCAGCGTGCGGCCGTCAACCTTTACAGCCGAACCACCGCCTACGTGCGGCACGCAGCCCGCTTCCAGTTTCTTGATGATTTTGCGGTCTTTCAGGTCGATCGCGGCAACGATGCTGTCGTCATAGGAAGCGATCATTAGTTTGCGGCCGTTATGGGTCAGGAACGCATCGTGCAGATGGCGGCCGACATCGGTGATTTTAGTGACAGGGAAATCCTGATCTTTTTTCAGGTCCACCACCCAGACTTGGCCGGCATTTTCCAGGGCAATGGCGAAAATGTCGTCATAAGGCGTGCCGATAACCATGCCGGAATCGGAAGTCACCATTTTGCCGTCCGGATCGACGCCTTCCAGTTCAAAGGTCTTCAAAGGTTCCAGCGTGTCGGCGTCCAGAATGACGGCGTTGTGCGGCACAAATGAGCCGGCCATGATGTATTTGCCGTCGCGCGATACGCCCATGCCCGGGCCGTTAAAGCCGGTTTTGACGCTGCGTACGGCCTTCATGGAATACAGGTCGATTTTGTAAATTTCCGCCGTGTCGGTTTTTACGTAAGCCCAGCGTGGATTGGCAGGATTGTAATCGATGATATGCGCCGCTGTGACGGTCGGGATTTCGCCGATTTGTTTATGCGTCGTGCTGTTGATGAAGACGGCCTTGGAGCCTTCTCCGCGTCCGTATTTGCCGCGCGCTGCCACACCGATGACGTCATCCATGCTGTTGATCTCATAAGTCGGCTTGTCAGGCAATGTGCTTTCGTCTTTGACGTAGACTTTCAATGACGATTTTATATCGTCAATTGTCCAGGCCGGGTTATCCAGCTTGGGGGTTTTTTGCAGATGGCTGACCAGGCCTCGGATCTGGTCGTCCGTTAAGCGGCCGTAAAACGGAGGCATCAGCGTATCGAAGCTTCCGGTCATGATCAGCGAGCGCAGAGCGGTAGGGCTGCGGCCTTTCAGGGTGTCGGCATTCAATGCCGGCGCCAGATAGCCGCCATGATCGGCGCCGTGACAGCTCGCGCAGTTGTCTTGATACAACTGGTGCATGTTGTCATCGGATTTCGCCTGTACGGCTAAAGGTAAAACGAGAGCCGTTAAACCGGCAATGACTGATTGGGACAGAAGCTTTTTTGTGTTTTTCATTCTCTAAGGACTCCAGGTAGTATTGAATCAATATTATCCAATAAGTATAAAAAGCTCAAGTTTGATTACGATCATTGTTTTTTTTGCAATGTGTGTGTCCAGAGCCATAGCCGGTAAGACAGCATAATGACCAGAATGGTCGAAGCGCCAAGAATGAAGTCCTGATGACGGATGACGAGGTCTTTTATCTGAGCCATCATTGGCGGGTTGATTTCGCGATAGAGCAGAAAACAGCCTAGGATAAAAACGAGTATGCCAAAGCCGCGTTTTAAATGCTGGCCGGGGATCTTGCCGGACAAACTGCTGCCGATAAAACTGCCGATAATGGCGAAAGCTGAAAACAGTGCCGTTATAAATAGGTCGATGGTCATGTGGCTGGCGTGCCCTGCCAGGGCCGCCGAGGATTGAATCACCATAATGAACAGCGATGTGCCTATGGCGGCGTGTATGGGTAAGCCCACCAGATTATTGAGAGCTGGAACCATCAGGAAACCGCCGCCTACTCCGATCAAGCCTGTCACCGAGCCTACCAGAAAGCCGTCAAGCATCAGTGCTATGAGCGGCAAATGCTTAGGACAGGGCTTCTGTAAGGGTAGTCGGTTGGGCTGTAAAGGCTTAGGTGTTTTTTTACTGCGCAGCATCGACAGTGAAGCGGCCAGCATAATGACTGCAAACAGCACCAATAGCAGCGAGTCCGGAACATAGGCCGCCAGTCGGCCGCCGAGAAAGGCACCGATCATGCCGGTCAGACCGAAGGCCAGCCCGGTGGTCCAGCATACCTTGCCGCTGCGGGCATGGTTGACTACGGCTATCAAGCTGGTCAGGCAGACGACGATTAACGATGTGATGATCGCGTTTTTAGCCGATAGGCCGGCCAGATAAACCAGAACCGGCACGGTCAGTATTGAGCCGCCGCCGCCCAAAAGGCCCAGCAGCACACCGATCAATAGGGAAAGCGCAATTAACACCAGCATCGTTAGCCTTGTACGACTTGGCTTTGTTTATCCGGCTGTCCGCAAGCCTGATTGGCAGGCAGCGCTTCATCAATATATTTAGGGTAGGCCAGATTCAGATTCGCCATGATTTTGATAAATTCATCGCGCGTCTTGCCGCCGCCCAAGCGGGCATTGGTCGCTATTTCCTGTTTGATCGTGGACACGGTTTTGCCGTTGTAATCATGGCCTGGATAAAGCAGCGTGTCAGGCGGCAGCGTGAAAAGTTTTTGCGTGATGTTGTCATACAGCATGCCGGCATCGCCCTGTTGGAAGTCGGTGCGTCCGCAGCCATTGATAAGTAAGGCATCGCCGGTAAAAACACGGTCTCCGATCACGTAACTGACGCAGCCCGCAGTATGGCCCGGCGTGTGGAGGACGCGTATTTCAATCTCGCCAACCTGAAGCGGCACGCCATCGGTGACCAGCAAATCGGCGCACATGGCGCCGGCATCGCGGTGCACAACGCTTTTACTGCCCAGCGTGTCTCTCAATTGGCCGGCGCCGGTGATATGGTCGGCATGGACATGCGTTTCCATCGTGTAGATCAGCGTTAATTTCAGTTCATTCAAAAGCGCCACATAGCTATCCACTTCGCTTGCGACAGGATCAATCAGAACGGCTTTTTGAGTGAATTCGCAGCCGATGAGATAGCTGTAGGTGCAGGTGTCGGGTTCAAAAAGTTGCCTGAAGATCATAGGGTTAACCTCTATATTTAAGTAAATAATAAAAAACTAATATATTATAAAGCAATACCTGCCAACATTCGATAATGCTTTAAAAATTGGACTATGTCTGTAGGCTTTTATTTCATTCGAGTGATCTGATGCTGAATGGTTTGGAAATTGACCTCAGCTTGCAGCCAATGAAAGGCGGGCGCCAGATAGTCCAGGTACGGATAGGAATCCGATGCTTTGCGATGACTTAGCCGAATTTCAGTTTTTCTATGGAGTTGGTCATAGCCGCCTGACAGCCGTATGAACTATCAGAAGCGATGAAATATAGCGGCTGATAAGATCTGGAGTTTTATCAGCCGATACCCTTGCAAAGACATTTATGCGGTATATTTAATGTTTAACGAGCAGCCATAGGCGGAACGTCACGACTCGTTTGTCCGATATAAAGCTGTCTGGGGCGGCCGATTTTCTGTTCCGGATCAGATATCATTTCATCCCAGTGCGAAATCCAGCCGACGCTGCGTCCCATGGCAAACAAGGCCGTAAACATATTGCTGGGGATACCCAGGGCGCGGAGCACGATGCCTGAATAAAAATCGACGTTCGGGTACAGTTTTTTCTCGATGAAGTATTCGTCTTCCAGCGCGATGCGTTCCAGTTCCAATGCCAGCTTGAATAACCTGTCGTCATGCAGTCCCAGTTCGCTAAGCACTTCATGGCAGGTCGCCCGCATTAGTTTGGCGCGCGGGTCGTAATTCTTGTAAACGCGGTGGCCGAAACCCATGAGTCTGAACGGATCGTTTTTATCTTTGGCTCGCTTGATGTAAGAATCGATATTCGAAACATCGCCTATTTTTTCCAGCATATTCAACACTGCTTCATTGGCGCCGCCATGCGCGGCGCCCCACAGACAGGCAATTCCCGAAGTGATGCAGGCATAGGGATTGGCGCCGCTGGAACCGGCGAGGCGTACCGTCGACGTGGAGGCATTTTGTTCATGATCGGCATGCAGAATCAGGATTCTGTCCAATGCCTTCACCAGAATCGGGTTGGGCTCGAAGTCTTCACAAGGCGTGGCCAGCATCATGCGCATGAAGTTTTCTACATAAGTCAGCTTGTTTTGCGGATACATGAACGGCAGGCCGATGCTGTATTTATGGCTCATGGCCACGATAGTGGGTATTTTCGCGATCAGGCGGATGGCGCAAAGGTCGCGATCATTCTTATTGGTAATATCCAGGGCATCATGATAGAAGGCTGACAAGGCGCCAACTACGCCGACGATGATGGCCATCGGGTGGGCATCACGGCGAAAGCCTTTAAAGAAATTGGTCAGCTGGTCATGCACCATCGTATGCTTGGTAATAGCATTTTCAAACTGCTTCAATTGATCACTGTTTGGCAGTTCGCCGTTCAACAGCAAATAGCAAACTTCCAGAAAAGTGCATTGTTCCGCCAATTGTTCGATGGGATAACCACGATACAACAATATGCCGGCTTCACCATCAATATACGTTATCTTGGAAGAACAGCTGGCCGTCGAAGTGTAGCCAGGATCATAGGTGAACATACCGGTCTGTTTATATAGTTCTTGGACATCGATGACATCGGGCCCCGTAGTGCCTGATAAAACAGGCAGCTCACATAGGGGCTGAGTCTCCTCATTAACTAGGGTAACTCTGCGCTGGTTAGTCATGGTACTGATCTCCATTATAAAAATGTTACTTCATGACGGTATCACAAAGCTAAATGATATTTAAACAGAAATTACATGCCCAGCTGTTTGACCTGTTTGAAGAATGATAATTCGAAATGCGGAAGGATAATACTCAGATGAAATGTCGTTTACTGAGGAAAAAATAATAGGAGACTATCTTGTCTTCTCACTGCCCGATGCTGAAATTAGGGGATAAAAAACTGTTTTAGTGAAGGCTGTGAAGTATGGCTAAATTTCAAATAGGTAATTGAGTTTTTTTTGTATGGCGAGATTGCCGTAATTCCAAGTAAACCGTAACATAAAACCGATAAATAAAATGATTGAAGCCATAAGCATACTCAAAATAAAGCTGATAAACACGATAACAGCCAGTAAGCTAAACAAAGCGTTTTTGCAGAAGTCATACATTGGAAAGCCTCACCAAATTAGTCAAAGTTTACTATTTGTGCCGGTCTAACAGTGCGGATCAATTTGCACTTACACCGCAGCTGCACCACAATAAAACTAAAACAGCACAGAGATCGATTCGTGCGTGACATCAGATGCTTAAGGTAATTCTCCAAACTGAAGTTCCAGCGCTATTTAAAAAAGAAACCGGTTTCCAAACTTAAAGAGTAATTAACAGCCGTTTTAGTTTCATTCTCTTCATGGATATAAACTGCGCCCAATACATATTTTTTTAAAAAATCACGCCAAACTGTGATTGAACAAAGCATGAGGGGCCGAGATTTCGGTAAGGAAAAGATAACTCTATCTGTCTCCCCCAATTGCAAAAGTCAAAGATTAGCCCAAATAGATCATTGCTCTGAAGGTGGGGTTAACCAAGATCGAATTCATGTAGTATTGATTCGATATTTATTTGACAGTAGGCTTGGGCTTTCCTATAGTATCGATTCACTACCAAGTGAGAGGGTATTTATGAAGGCGGTAATTTCCATCATGTCTTACTGGTTTAGAGCAAAGCAGAGCGTGACTAATGCCAATGATCGTGCAATATCAGTATGAAAACGTTCTCTTTGCGGAAATTGCTGAAACATAAATAATAAAGATGCTTCAAGAATGATATTAGTTCCGGTAGAGGTTAAATTTCGGAGCTTTTCATTAACTGTGACGCATCCACAGACAACTGCTAAATATAAAGGTGCAAAAATGAACGATGAATCACAAACAAAAGATAAATTCTGGCTATATGTTGGCGGCATAACATTTGCTTTATTGACGGTTTTGATCCTGGTTAAGAAAAACGAGGATGATAAGTTTGCTCCGATCAAAGAGCAAATACAAGAAGAAGCCGCCCTTATGAATATTCGCGTTTTAAACTAAATCCTTGGTGCGCAGGATGTTTTAGTGATCCCCGTCTGCTGTTTTCTGCAGTAAGGCGGTATGTCATGGTCTGAAGGCAACACAATATAGAAGATATAGCGTATCAACGATCGCTTAAAATAATAAATAATGAGGAGAGAATTATGAAACTTAACTTGATAGGCCTAGTGGCGGCATTATCGCTTTTTTCAGGCGGCGCATCGGCGACGGAGTATGTTTACAGGGATCTTATGGCCAATACGCTGCCTTCTGCAAAGTGCGAAGCAAAATCCGCAGCGATTGATACTGCATCGAAGCAATATAATGTGAACAGATACAGCAAGAAGTTCTGCCAAACACAAGGTTATGGCTGGCATGTCGAAGAAGTGAAAAATCTTGGCACGCCCGTCTGTGAAGAATGCACGGATGGCGCCAACAAAGGCTTGGCTCAATGTCATTTGGAAGATATGGTCGTTACCTGTAAACGCATTAAGCCTGGTTCGGTAGGCATGTTACCCGGAAAAGGCTAACAATACAGACGAATGGCAAGAGATCCGGATGGGTCTCTTGCTCATTCTGACGGTATAAATCGGGCGCTGCTTCAGCACTCGTTTTTCAGATATCGCTTGAAAGCTTTATCGTTTTGAAAAGGACATGGCTTTTCCGCAAACAAATAAGCGGCGTTGCGCTCAGTGGGCTCAATCTTGCCAAAATTTTCCCCAGACCGGCCAGCAAATAGATAACGATAAAAATCATTAATTGCAGATATAGGGCACGGTAAGTAACAACCTTATTCGAATGCGCATACGGTTCAGTAAGGGTAGGTCTCGCATCTTATTAAATCAAGGAGCAGTATTCCAGATCATTACCAGAAAGCGATAATAGGTAAAAAAGCGTTACGTACAATTGCAGGGTTATTTCGAAACAGCCATATAACTCAGAAAAACTTCAAAATACTGCCCATCTCTCCCGTTGTTTTCGCCGCAGCCATGCTGTTTCGATTGCTCAAACCCGGCTTAATAATATTTTTGAGCAACTATAAACATTAACATAACGCTATCAAAAGCTACGCCTGTCCAGCGCGCAATACAGTTGCGGCATGGCCCAATCGGGCTGTCATCCAATTCAATGATTAAAAAGCTTCAATTGCCGTATTATTTTTTGAATAGTAGTGGACAGGGCGAATCGCACTGCATTATCCGACAGCAGGCAGAGACCGACGGCCATTCGAACTGGAAACCATGCTCCGCATCCATCTGATGCAACGGTGGTTTGGGTATTCCGATCCTGCCACGGAAGAAGCTCGGCACGATATGCCGCTGCTCCGCGAGTTCACCGGGCTCGATGTCGTCTAATAACTTGTTGTTTTTATTAAATGAACTTGTCTTAATTCACACAAATCGTATGTTTCAGCGTAAATGCTCCCACTAGTACAAATTGGTTCAAAATCACGACAGCTGTGGCTTTTAAAAATCCTATGGGACTTTGGTGTCGTTTGTTTAAATGTACCCATAATGCCGATTAGCTTCAATGGCTACAAGTAAAGCGAATGACCCATTAGTTGTTAACGTCATACTACCAACACGGGGTTCTGACGGTGATTTTCCAACAGAGGACTTTCACCTATGCGAATCGTTGGCCGAGCCGATCGCTATCGTGGCTCGGTATTCGCTCTGCCGGAGCATGCGCAGCTACCTACTCCCCACGCGGTGGGAAATCCACAATGACTGGTTCTGGTTCTGGCTCTGCTCTCATGATACTCATGATACATAACTCATTGTTTTATTTTAAATTGCCTTATCCTTATTTACTCAAACCGTATGTCTCTGTGCAAATGCTCCCGCTAGTCCAACATATTCCTGCTTGCAATAGAACCAGAATCAGAGCCAGAATCGCTCATTGAGCTTATAACTTGCACTAAATCATCCTCATCAAACTGAGCCAGTTGCGCATCGATGATCTGCTCAGCAAGAAATGAAAGTACTGGTGTCATGAAGATATCGTGCAGCACCAGTTCAACCTCGAATTGCTGCTTGATTTCAAGCACCAACTTGACTACCAGCAAGGAATGCCCGCCCAGATCGAAGAAATTGTCGTGGCGGCCGACCTGGTCGACCTTGAGCAACTCGGCCCAGATGTCAGCCAGAGCCTGTTCGGTCTCGCCTTGCGGCGCTTCATACTGCTGCGTTTGCAGGGCACTGGCATCCGGCGCCGGGAGCGCCTTGCGATCCAGCTTGCCGTTAGCGGTCAGCGGCAGCGCCTCCAGGATCACAAAGGCTGCAGGCACCATGTACTCGGGCAACCCGGCCTTCAACTGCGCACGCAGCTCGTCAATGTTCAGGCTGGCATCGGTCATGGCCGTCAGATAGGCCACCAGGCGCTTGTCGCCGGGCTGGTCTTCACGCGCCATGACGACGGCCTCGTGCACACCGGCACAGGCTGCCAGCCGGGCCTCGATCTCGCCCAGCTCGATGCGGAAGCCGCGGATCTTGACCTGGAAGTCGTTGCGGCCCAGGAATTCAATACTGCCATCTTGCCGCCAGCGGCCCAGGTCGCCGGTCTTGTACAGCCGCGCGTTGGGATCGTTACTGAAGGGATCCTGGATAAAGCGCTCGGCGGTCAGCTCGGGCTGGTTCAGGTAGCCGCGGGCGATGCCGTCGCCGGCCACATGAATTTCGCCGGCGACCCCTATCGAAACCAGTTCACCCTGTGGATCAAGGAGGTAGACGCGGGTATTGGCGATGGGCTTGCCGATCGGCGGCAGCCCCTCGCCTCCCGCCGGCACGGTGCAGGAGGTCGAGACGACGCTGTTCTCGGTCGGGCCGTAGTTGTTGACCAGTTCGAACGGCAGCCCGGCCGGCGGATGGCCGTGCAGCCGGTCGCCGCCGGTCAGCAGGCAGCGCAGGGCCAGCTGCTCGGGCCGGGGCGAAGCCAGCATCAGTTCGGCCAGCGGCGTCGACATGAATGCGATAGTGATGCAGTCGTCGGCCAGCTGCTGCCACAGCGCCTCCGGCTGACCCAGCAGCTCGGGCTTCACCAGGTGCAGGCTGGCGCCGGCCGACAGGTACGGCCAGGTTTCCCAGGCGCTGGCGTCGAAAGCCAGGCCCGCCAGTTGCGTGGCCCGGTCGGCGGCGCTGACCTGGAATTTCCGGTTGTGCCAGCAGACCAGATTCATGACGCCGGCATGCGGCACCATGACGCCTTTGGGCTGGCCGGTGGAGCCGGAGGTGTAGATGACGTAGGCCAGATGATGGGGCGTCAGGCCGACTACGGCCAGGTCCGGATTATCGGAAGGCTGATGAGCCCACTGCGCCGCATCCGCAAAAAGATCAATCAGTCTGGCGCCGGCTGACCGCTCCGTCAGCCGGACCTTGAGGCCCGTGTCGGTCAATAGCGCCAGCGGAGCGCTATCCTCGAGCATGTAGGCCAGGCGCTCTGCCGGATAGGCCGGGTCCAGCGGCACGTAGGCCGCCCCCGCCTTGAGCACGGCGAGCTGACTGATCACCAACTCGACGCTGCGCGCCAGGCAGATTGCCACCCGGTCGTCGGGCTTTACGCCCAGGCGACGCAGATAATGCGCCAAGCGGTTGGCGCGCGCGTTCAGTTCGGCGTAGCTCAGCTGTCGGTCTTCGAACACCAGTGCCGGCGCATCGGGCGTCTTGCGCACTTGCGCCTCGAACAGTTCATGCAGGCAGCGGTCCCGCGGATAATCAGCCTCGGTGGCATTCCAGTCGTAAAGCACCTGGCGGCGTTCGGCTTCCGGCAGCACGCCGATCCGGCGCATGGCCGTGTCCGGCGCCGTCTCCAGGACCGTAATCAGGTTGTCCAGCGCCGTCTGCATCAGGGCGCACAGCCGTTCCGGCGCCACCGGCGACAGGGTTTGCGCCGACAGCGCAAACCTTTCGCCCAGATCGTCCACGGACAGCACGATCGGATAATTGCTGCGCTCTTCGCTCGATGACAGGATTTCGATGCCCTGCCAAGCGTTTGCGCCGTCGACCATTGCCTCCGTTTGGCTATGCCGGTAGTTGAGCAGTGCGCTGAACAGCGGCGCCGGCGCGGGCACGGCGCTGCAGCGTTGCGCCAGGCTCAGCGGCGCATGCTCATGGCGCAGCAGCTCGGCCAGCCGTGTTTGTACTTCACGGACCTGTTCCAGGACGCTGCCCTCGGCCAGCTGCACGCGCAGCGGCAGGGTATTGATGAACATGCCCAGCCCCCGCTCGGCACCTTCGCCGCCCTGCAGGCGCCCGAACAGCACCGTGCCGAAGACCACGTCATCGCGGCCTGAAGTCTTTGACACCACGGCGGCCCAGGCCAGGTGAAACAGACTGGCGGCGCTGATGCCCAGCACTCTGGCCTGTTCGCGCAGACGTCGGGCAAGATCAAGGCCGAGGTCTTGCTTCGCTTCTTCGATGCCTGCACCGTCGCCCCGCACGTCGAGCAGGCCGAACGGCGCCGTGGGCTCATCAACACCCGCCAGCATGCCGCGGAAAAAGGCTTCGTGCGCTTCCGGCTTCGTCCCGAGGCGTGCCTGCGCGACGAAGTTGCGGAACGGCAGCGGCGTGGGCAGTAAGTCGCTCTTGCCCAGCTGGTGCATCTGGATTTCCTCGAGCAGGATATCCAGCGCAGTGTTATCGAAGGTCAAATGGTGGGCCAACAGCAGCAACAGCCACTGCTTCTTCTTGGCGTCATAGGCCATGAAGCCGTTGATCATCGGCGCGACTCGCACATCGAGGCGATAATGCCGCGGATCGTAACGCTCCGCCAATTGTTCGGCCGCATCGCCCGCTTCAGCGTCTATGGCGACCTCCTCAACTTTCAACGGAGCCTGGCGCCACACGATCTGCACGGGCTCCGGCAGGCCTTCCCAGGCCACGGCCGTGCGCAGGATATCGTGCCGTGCTACTGCCGCCTGCAAGGCGGCCAGGAACCCGTCAAGACGTTCGCGCGTGTCGAACGCCATCAGCACCGGCATCAGGTAGGCGTCGCCTTCGGACTCCATCAGGTGATGGAACAGAATGCCTTCCTGCAGCGGCGCCAGCGGATAGATGTCCTGCACGTTGGCCGCCCCGCCCGGCACGGCGGCAATGATGCGGTCGATATCGGCCTGCGCCAGACTGACCAGCGGCAGCAGGTCCGGGGTAATGGCCGTGCAGCCGTCAGGGATGCGGTTGGCCGGAATGACCACTTGCTCGGCCTGGCTGCCGTTGTCGGCCAGCGCCGCCAGACCGGCCAGCGTCGGCGCACTGAACAAGGCCCGCACATCAATGTTCAAGCCGGCCTGGCGCATGCGTGCGATCAAGGTCACGGCCAGCAAGGAATGCCCGCCCAGCTCGAAGAAATTATCGTGGCGGCCGATCTGCTCGACTTTGAGCAATTCAGACCAAATGGCCGCCAGGGTTTGTTCGGCCTCGCCTTGCGGCGCTTCATAGCCGCGCGCGGCGTAGGCCTCGCCGTCCGGCGCCGGCAGCGCCTTGCGATCCAGCTTGCCGTTGGCAGTCAAAGGCAGCGCTTCGAGGTAGACGAAGGCGGCCGGCACCATGTACTCGGGCAACGTCTCGGCCAGATGCGCGCGCAGCTCGTCCACGGTCAGATCGGCGTCGCCGGTGTAGTAGGCCACCAGTTTTTTAATGCCGGGGCCGTCCTCGCGGGCCAGCACGGCCGTTTCGCGGACCGCCGGATGGCCGGCCAGCCGGGCCTCGATCTCGCCCAGTTCGATGCGGAAACCCCGGACCTTGACCTGGAAGTCGTTGCGGCCCAGGAATTCGATGCTGCCGTCGGCCAGCCAGCGGCCCAGGTCGCCGGTCTTGTACAGCCGCGCCTGAGGATCGTTACTGAACGGATCCTGGATGAAGCGCTCGGCAGTCAGCTCAGGCCGATTCAGGTAACCGCGGCCGACGCCGTCGCCGGCCACGAAGAGTTCGCCGGCCACGCCCACCGGCACCGGTTCGCCCTGCGCATCGAGGAAGTAAATGCGGGTGTTGGCCATCGGCCGGCCGATGGTGACGCTGGCCATCTCGGGATTATGTTTGACGTAGGCGGCCGTGCAGGAGACGGTGGCTTCGGTCGGGCCGTACGTGTTGACCAGCTTGGTTTGCTTATCGGGGCAGAGCGCTTCCCAGGCTTGCAGCTTCTGCGGCGACAGCGCGTCGCCGGTCACGTTGAGCAGCCGCACGCCGGCCAGTTGCGCGCGCGCCCGCTCCGGCGAGCGTTCCCATTCGGCCACCAGCGTGTGCCAGTGCGCCGCGGTCAGATGCACGAAGGTCGGGCGCAGCTCGCTGTCCATGCCGAACAGGCGCTCGCTCGGCGCCAGCGTCGCGCCTGACAGCAGCGCCGGGAAGATCTCTTCGACAGAGAGGTCGAAGTTGATCGAGTTTTGCTGCAGGACCGTATCGGCACGGGTCAGTTCAAATACTTGTGCCGCACCCAGTGCATAATTGACCAGCGCCTGGTGTTCGATCATCACGCCTTTGGGCTGGCCGGTGGAGCCGGAGGTGTAAATGACGTAAGCCAGATGCTGCGGCGTCAGGCCGAGGCTCTGGCGGTCCAGGTTGGCTTCGGATTGCGCCGCCCAAGGAGCCGGGTCGGCGTCGAGCAGCAGGCGCGGTATAGCCGGCATGCAGTCGGCGAACCGCTCGGCCAAATCGCTTTGTATCAGGAGCACTGCCGGGGTGCTGTCGGCCAGCATGTAGGCCAGCCGGTCGGTCGGATAGGCCGGGTCCAGCGGCACGTAAGCGCCGCCGGCTTTGAGAATAGCCAGCAGGCCGATGATCACGTTCGGCCCGCGGTCGGCGCAGATCGCCACCCGGTCGTCGGGCTTCACGCCCAGACTGTGCAGGTAGTGCGCCAGCTGATTGGTTTTAACGTTGAGTTCGGCATAGCTCAGCCTTCCGCCGTCCCAAACCAGCGCTTCGGCATCGGGTATTTGCAACGCCTGGGCTTCGAACAGTTCATGGGCGCAACGGTCGTGTGGATAATCGGCATCGGTGGCGTTCCAGTCGTACAGTACGCGTTGCCTCTCATCAGCCTCCAGCAGACTTATTCGGCTTATAGGCACATCGAGCGTAGAGGACGCAAGCCTAGTAAGCAGGCCTAGCAGGCGACGCATATGAGCAGCTAAGCTTTTTTCGCTATAATGCAGAGGATTACCTATAAAATCGAAGCGCAAGTCGAAACCGCTCTGGTTGTCATAAACATTCAGAGAAAGTTCGAACTCCGGTCCAGTGGAAAGATTATGATTCTGTGCCGGATAACCCGCAAAACTCTGAACATAATCGAAATGCATGACATTGATGGCCATACCATAGAAGTCGCTTCCGTTCGGGGGTAAACCAAAATCGCGACGAATATCTTCGCTTCGATAGCTTTGATGGCGCAAAGCATCTCGCATAGACCTTGTGGTTTGACTGACAAACTCCCCAAAACTTTGTCCGGAATCAACTTTCAATCTCAGCGGCAGGATATTCGACATCATGCCGCTAATATTGCGCATTGCCGCGCCAATCCGTGCGGATGCCGGCATGCCGACAACAATATCTTCCTCACCTGTGAATCGATGCAATAAAGTGCGGCGGCAGCCGTTATGATTTGAGGCACACTTGCGCCATGAGCCGCACCCAGGCTGCGTAATGCCTCTGCCGTCGAATAGGCCAGGTAACCTGTCTTACGGATAAGCTGGCGGCATGGAATCGGATCCGGTTGCTTGCCAGAGAGAGTTACCGGCTCGGGCCTGTCTTTCAGTTGGGCTAGCCAATACTCTCGATCTCGCTCGTATCTTACTGAATTACGGTAATTCTTTTCATGCTCCAATACATCGAGCCATGAACCGAAATCATTAAGTTCTAACGGATTAACTCCGCTTAGGGAGGCATATAAATCTGTAACTTTACGGGCTATAAGTGGACCCGTAAATCCATCTGAAATAAGATGATGCGTGCGTTGATAATAAATAAAAAAATCGGAATGTATTTTTAAAAGTGCAAACGTAGTCATTGGACCATGGATGATATCGCTAGCTTGTGCCATGTCATCACGCATCCAGCCTTTAGCAGTGGCGAGGGGATCTGTCTCAGCACTAAAATCTAAAGAATGAATAATCCAGTTTTTATCGCTAGAAAAGTATTGCTTTGGTCCTTCGTCAGTCGCAATAAAACGAAGATGGAAGCTATCGCTTTGATCCATGACAGTATTCACTGCCAATCTGAACAAGTCTGGATCAATAACTCCTGAAATTTCGATATATTCACCAATGTTATAGGCAGGGTTTTCAGGTTCGTAAATCTGAGCAAACCATATAGAGGTTTGCGCGCTAGTCAATGGATAGTATAAGGACATAATTTTTGCCAATCCTTGTAGATTGAGTTGAAATAACGCCCCAAGAAGTCAGCCGTAACTTGATTAGCCAATTCCGGACAACTGTTTTTTATTTTTCTTGCATCACTTTAAATTTGCTTAATGTTAATTCGATGAATTATTGAACTTTGATGCTAACTCTCAGCATGAGGCGACAGATGTGCGATCCATGCAATATTTATCCAATTGGATGGAGGTGTGCAATTAAGCAGCCTTTAAGAAATTTTTTGACAAATTGTATAATTCTATTGATCTGTAGGTAATCTGCATGAGCACTTATAGTAAAAGCACTTATAGAAATTCAACCAAATCTTTATGCAATTCATGGTTCTGTCGCCAAGTTTGTCAGGCTGGGCGATAATTGCCAGTTTTAGGCATTGAAAGCTCGGGTGATCCGTTTTAAAGGTGCTTACTATCCGAAAGACGTTATGCTCTATGCCGTCTTCTTCTATGTCCGCTATGCGGTTTTCTATCGGGATCTCAAAGACATTCCGGAAGAAAGAGGCATTAGTGTGTATCATGCCACGCTCAATCGCTGGGTTATCCAGTATTCAGCTTTCCTGGACTTCAGGGCCCTTATTAGTGCAATTAAACACTAGAAGCTAATCTTGCTGGTCAGCATGTCCCACCACATACGCCAGTCACCCAGAAAGCTGAGCCAGAGATATACAAAGATGGCGGGCTTGTTGTGTTCAAAGAAAAAATGCCCTGCCTAGGCAAAGGCGTAGCTTTGTACAAAGGCCACGGCAACCAGCCTCCACATTACAGTGATGGAAGCACTCATGAGCAACACCAGGGCTATAGATGCACCGACAAAGTGCAACCGACGGGAAATCCGGTTGGCGTGCCCGCTGAGGTAAAACGGATAAAACTCTTTAAATGTATGGTAAGCCTTTGCTGCATTCACGATGACACCATAACGAATTTCCCGAGCGGTGTTTTTACCAATAGTAGTTTATAGGTTATGCAAAAACTTAAGAAACATCATTACGGCATTTGTGCGATAATTTAAGGTTTAATTATTCATAGGACCGGTTGTGTCCGAATTATTCTGATACTGAAAGGAGTAACACATGACAGCACTGGTTGGCATCATTATGGGCTCGACCTCTGACTGGGAAACCATGCGCTTTGCTGCGGAAACGCTTGATCGTCTAAAAGTGCCGTATGAGGCTGAAGTCGTTTCGGCACACCGGACGCCGGACAAACTGTTTCAATATGCAGAAGCGGCAGAAGCTAAAGGCCTGGAAGTGATTATCGCAGGTGCTGGCGGCGCCGCGCATCTGCCCGGCATGACAGCGGCGAAAACCGCCATTCCTGTTTTAGGCGTGCCTGTACAGTCTAAAGCATTGAACGGCATGGACTCCTTGTTATCGATCGTTCAGATGCCTGCCGGCATTCCGGTCGGTACATTGGCTATCGGCAAAGCAGGCGCCATCAATGCGGCTTTGCTGGCGACGGCTATTATCAGCAATAAACACAACGAATACCGAACCGCATTAAACGACTATCGACGCGAACAGACTGAGACAGTGCTTGAGCATTCAGATCCTCGGGAGGATAGGGTATGAAAGTAGGAATTCTTGGAGCCGGGCAGCTGGCGCGTATGATTGCGTTGGCGGGTTATCCGTTAGGGCTCGATTTTATTTTTCTGGACCCATCGGCCGATGCCTGCGCCAACAAACTGGGCGAGCATCTGCATGGGGATTACAGTGATCCTGCCTTGCTCGCGCAGCTGGCGGAGCGCGCCGATGTCGTCACTTATGAATTTGAGAATGTGCCGGCACATGTCGCCGAATTTCTGGCGGCGCGGACCCAGGTGCATCCGGCTCCCAAGGCGCTGGCGGTTGCTCAGGACCGACTCATCGAGAAAAGTTTTTTCCGCGAAATCGGCATTCCGACTCCGGCTTTCGCGGCTGTGGACAGCCTTGAAGACCTGAAGCAGGCCATGTCGACCATCGGTTGGCCGGCCATTTTGAAAAGCCGTACCTTGGGCTATGATGGTAAAGGCCAGTCCGTGCTCAAGTCGGTTGACGACCTGGAGCCGGCCTGGGAATCGCTGCAAGGCGTGCCGGCTATCGTTGAGGCTTTTGTGCCATTCAAACGCGAAGTGTCCATTATTGCAGCACGCAACGTTTCAGGCGCTATCGCTTTCTATCCGTTATCCGAGAATTTGCATCGCGGCGGCATTTTGCGGGTCTCTGAATGCCGCGATGGCGATGCGCTGCAAAAGCAGGCCGAATCTTACGTTTCTGCGTTAATGGAAGCGCTGGATTATGTCGGCGTGCTGGCGTTGGAACTGTTCGATGTGGACGGCAATCTGGTCGCCAATGAATTCGCGCCGCGCGTGCATAACTCCGGCCATTGGACAATTGAAGGCGCTGAAACCAGTCAGTTCGAAAATCATCTGCGCGCCATTCTGGATCAGCCATTAGGCTCTACGGCATCGGTCGGCAAGGCGGCTATGGTGAACTTCATCGGCGGCCTGCCGGCTGACGACGATGTTTTGAAGATTCCGAACGCACACCTGCATCTCTATAACAAAGCGCCGCGGAAAGGCCGCAAAGTCGCCCACGCGACAGCGCGCGCGGAAAATTCAGAGAGGCTGTCAGACCTGATTAGAGCGTTAACAACGCTCGCCGATCAGGTTGATGATTCATAACTGTCCAGTCTCTTGCCGGTTGCGGCGGCAAAGCCGCAGCCGGCAAGATTCCTCACGCAGGGTGAATTCATTTATAAATCTGCCGTGCCGCGGGCCAGCCAGCCTCGGGCTTTGGCAGTAATGGCCGTCACGGCCGGATGCGATACTTTTCTCAACATCGAAATGGCGTAGAACCGAACGGTTAAATCTTCAGCCTCGCCAATGGGAATAACTTCGCATTTATCTTCTATTTCTTCTTTGATGGCCGTCGGTAAGGCAAAAATGCCGATGCCGGCCTGGCCAAATTTCTCCATCAGTGCGCTGTCATCAAACTCGCCGGCAATGCGCGGATGAATATGCCGTCTGTCAAACCATTGCTGAAGCTGAGTCCTTATTCCGCTGGCGTTGCCCGGCAATAACAACGGGGCCTTATCAAGACAATTCGGGAATGCCTGCTCAAACGTGTCTGCCAATTTCGGTGCGGCAAAAAAAGTCAGCGTCGATTCCCCAATCGGCCGGCAGAAGCCCCGGATATTAGTATCTGCAGGTACTTGGTTGTCCGAAATGACCAGGTCCAGCTTGTGCTGGTCCAGATCGCCCAGCAGCGAGTCAAGATTGCTTTCATGGCAATTGATGCGTACCAGGGCAGGTATATGCAAGGCTGGCTCCAGCAGGCGATAGGCGATGGATTTAGGCACGACGTCGGCAATGCCTACATTAAATGTCAATACCGATTCGGTAGGCCTATCGTGAACTATGCTCTCCAATTCGCTGCCTAGCGAAAAGATTTCATCGGCGTAAGTTAAAACTCTGTGCCCGGTATCGGTGAGCTCGAGATGGCGTCCTACACGGTCAAATAAAGCCACACCTAGCGTTTCTTCCAGTAAACTTAGTTGCCCACTGATCGTTTGCGGTGTCAGATTCAAACGCTCGCTGGCTCGGGCAATGCTTTTTTCCTTGGCGACCATCCAGAAGTAATGGAGATGCTTGTAATTAATCATAAATATTGCTCAGTTAATGCTCTGATTCCAGTCAATTAGAACATGATCACTAAATAATACTCGAATGATTTTTTTTATATTCAACAAATTTGATGCATTGGCAGATGTTTGCTTCTTTAAAAAAGCATAAAAGTTCGAGTATTTCGATCAATTAATAAAAAATATCCGACTTTTTATTTGGTACAGTAAGAGGTAAGTTAAAAGCTCATCTGGTAATACTCATGTAGGAGTGCAGTATGCAAATTGATATTCAAGCCCGAAACTTTTCCTTGACCGAATCGTTGAAACGTTATGTCGTTAAACGCATCAATAGCGCTTTAATCAGCAGCAACGATTCCGTCCAGCGCATTATCGTACGCCTTTCCAGTGATAATGGCCTCAAAGGCGGAGCTGATAAACGCTGTCATATTCAGGTAGTGATTCCGCATCAATCAGATGTAATTATTGATGATGTTGAGGAAAACATGTATGCGGCTGTTGACAGTGCGACCGATCGAGCCGGGCGCACTGTTACGCGTCATGTGACTAAACATCGCAAATTCAAACGCGTATTAGATCCAATTGACTCAACTGCTGCGTAGAGTTTATTCAATTCATAATCATTCTATTCGACTAAAGACACTAACGCGCTCTCTCCATTCGGGAGAGAGCCATTAGCAGCACCTCAGTCCACTGCAGCATTAATCAAGCTTGGGCACTCTAACCAATTTGCCGAATCAGTTTTAACCAGGCCTGGACTGTTGATTTACCGTATTTATCCAGATCATCTCTTTAATCCGATTCATAATCCGGAGGAGAACGCATGAACTTTCGAATACGACAGTTGATCGTTTTAGCGGCTTTATGTCTGGCGAGTCTGAACGGCCTTGCCGGGCAACGTATCGCCGTTTTGGATTTCGAGCTGAAGGATCTGACCCTGGCGCCAGGCATTCCTTCTGAAGTCGAACGTACGGCCGGCATAAAGGCCATGTTGGAAAACGAGCTGGTGAAAGCCGGGTATGAAGTCGTAACGGTAAGCTCGGAGGCCCAGCAAAGCGCTAATGCCGGTGTCGGGTATCTTTTTGATCATGATGATGTGGCGGCCAAGCTGGCCAGACAGGCTGGTGCCGACTATATACTGGTCGGGCGTCTGCATAAGCCCAGTTTCCTGTTTGTCTATCTTATGGGGCATTTGGTTAGCGCGCGTGACAGCCAATTAGTAGGAAACTACATTTCAGAGATTAAAGGCAGCGATAAAAAATTGACCTTAAAAGGCGTGGAGGATCTGGTCGTTAAAATCGACAAAACACTGAAAGCAATAAAGCAACCTTGAATACCGAGGAATTTTTTCTATCAAAAAGGCATTTTGTCATACTGAATTATAAGTTTTTGCTAAACTATTCTTTTCAGTAACTATGTGCCATATAGTTTGGCGCTATAACTAAATAATAGCAGGGACAATATGCCGGTTATATTAAAAGAACTTGCCGATTTATGCGGAGCCCGTATCGAAGGGGGAGATGCATCGGCATTAATTCATTCTGCAGCGGATATCATGGCTGCACAAAATGGACAAGTCACACAGCTGACTAACAGTCGATATGCCGGGCATATTAAGGATTCGACGGCTTCCGCTTGTTTTATTGCGGAAGGTTTTGCTGTTGAAAACGTCCCGCCAAGCATGGCGTTATTAGTCTGCGCCGACCCGGAGATCAGCTTTATTAAAGCGGTTGAACTGCTGCATCCAGCCAAGAGTTACCGTCGACAAATCTCGCCACAGGCGGTGCTTGAAGATAATGTCGCATTAGGCAGTGAGCTGTATATCGGCCCGTATGCCGTGATAGGTAAAAATGCGGTGATCGGAGATGGCAGCGATATCCTGGCTGGCGTCTATATCGGCAAAAACGCAAAAATAGGCAAGAATTGCCGCATTCATCCGTATGCCGTCATCTATGACGACGTAGAAATAGGCGATAACGTCATCATACATTCCGGCGCGATCATCGGTGCCGAGGGGTTCGGGTACAAATTCCGCAACGGCGCTCATGTTAAAGTGCCGCAGGTCGGCAATGTCATTATCGAAGATAACGTCGAGATCGGCGCCAATACCTGTATCGACAGAGGCGCATTGGGCAGCACGGTTATCGGAATGGGCAGCAAAATAGATAATCTGGTGCAGATCGGGCATAACAATAAAGTCGGTAGGCACGTGATCATGTGCGGTCAAGTCGGTGTATCAGGTTCCTGTACGATTGAAGATTACGCCATTCTGGCCGGCAGTGCAGGCGTTGCGGATCATGTTACGATCGGCCGTGGTGCCATAGTTCTAGCGCGCTCGGGCATAGCCGGCGATGTTAAAGCCGGTGCTCAGGTATTCGGCAGTCCTGCCAAAGATAAGAAAGAAGCCTATAAGGAACAGGTTGCTATCAGCAAACTGCCTGAGCTATTGAAGAAAGTGAAAATCCTAGAAGAGAGACTCAGCCTTCTTGAGAAGGATGAATAGCAGATACGTTTTGGATAAAGGTGAACAAATATCGCCGTTGAGGGCTTTCATTGAGGAGGATATTTCTCCAGCAATGTCAAAACTTCTGATAGGGATATTTGAAAGAGGATACTGTTATCTAGCTTAATAACAGTTCTGAACATACCCCCTCGCAGAATATATACGAGGGGGTATAGCAAGTAGTATCTTTTACAGATTATTCTGCTTTGTTGCTAGTTGCTTTTTTTCTTGCGTCAATAGCTTGGAAAGTTTCTTTTTGAAGCTCAGCTACGGCGCCGCTTTTCAAATGCTCAGTTTCTCTAGATTTGAGCATGACAACTAATACGATAGTTAAAACGATGATTCCGCCGATATACAGCCAGAAATTATCTCTTTGTTGTTCTTCAGCCATTTTTAAATCCTCATATAGTTATTGTAGTAATGATTTTTTGTCCCCTCTCCTCAAAGGGGTAACTCAGTAATTATTTTAATCACCGAATCGATCGTCGAAGTTTTTATAAACGACGGGTTAATTTTTATCACGAGATAAGGTGTTGTGTCAAAACTAAAATGAAATTATCTTGATTACTGGTTTTTTGAGTTTGCACATTGACCTTTTTTTTTTGTAAATTTCTTAATATTCTATAAATAAGCCATTGATAATAAAAAAAATTTATTTTTTATCCCACAGCGTGCCTGAAAAGCTGTTGCAACATATTTTTAGGCATGAGGTGGTGTTTAGTTGACTAAAAACTCACAGTGACGAGGCAGAAGGAAGGTCAGAATGTTTGAAAAAATCGGGGAACTGGGCCATACCTTGAAGAAATCCGATTATGATGAGCAACTGCCTGAGCTGAGAAGGCAATTGCTGACAATTCAGCAGAAGCTCCGGCAAATGGACTTTCCTGTCATTATCCTCATATCGGGCGTAGATGGAGGCGGCAAAGGCGAGGCGATCAATTTGCTGAACGAGTGGATGGATCCGCACTATGTACAGACCAATGCTTTCGATGATCCCAGTGATGAAGAGAAGGAGCGGCCTGAATTCTGGCGATTCTGGCGCACCTTGCCGGCAAAAGGCGCCATCGGCATTTATACCGGTTCCTGGTACAGCGAGCCGTTATCGCGGCGTATCCATCAGGAAATCAACGATGAACAACTGCAGGCTGGGCTCATGCATATCAGACAACTGGAGCAACTGCTGATAGATGATGGCGCTTTGATCATCAAATGCTGGCTGCATCTTGGCCGGGAGGCACAGAAAAAACGTTTGAAAAAACTCGAAAAAAATCCGGAAACCAGTTGGCGGGTAACCAGCCGCGATAAAAAGCATCTGGAAACCTATGACGAGTTTATCAGTGCGGCAGAAAAAGTGCTGTCCAGAACCAGCACCGGCATATCGCCGTGGCTGATCATCGACGGTACGGACAAGCATTACCGCCGCTTAGCGATAGGCCGGCACGTGCTGGACAGCATCAGCAGGCATATTGAACAGAGAGGCGCAGATAGGGGAGGCATCGAAAAGCCAGCCGCACCCGGCGTCATTAACATCGCGCAGCATAATCTGCTTGATACGCTCGACCTGACGCTTAAACTGGAGGAAAAAACCTACCATGAGCAACTGCGTTTTTACCAGGGCAAGCTGAGCAAATTAGCAAGGCTGGCGCGTCAGAAAAAGCGCTCCAGTATATTAGTCTTCGAAGGCTGGGATGCTGGCGGCAAAGGCGGAGCCATCAGGCGCTTAATCCACGCGCTGGATGCGAGGAACTATCGCGTGATTCCTGTTTTCGCACCCACCGATGAAGAACGCTCCCGGCATTATTTGTGGCGATTCTGGCGCCATATCCCAAGGGCCGGCAAAATCACGATTTATGACAGGAGCTGGTACGGGCGCGTGCTGGTTGAACGTGTCGAAGGTTTTGCGGCAGAATGTGAATGGCAGCGCGGGTATTCGGAAATCGTCAACTTTGAGGAAGAATTGATGCGTGCCGGCATCATTATCCTGAAATTCTGGCTGCATATCGACAAGGACGAGCAATTGAGACGGTTCCAGTCACGCGAGCAGATCAGCTATAAACAATACAAAATAACCGATGAAGACTACCGCAATCGCGAACAATGGGCCGCATACGAATTGGCCGTCAATGAAATGATTGTCCGGACCAGTACCCAGACAGCGCCCTGGACATTGGTTGAAGGCAATGATAAAAAATACGCCCGCATCAAGGTGCTGAAAAGCTACTGTGAGAGGCTGGAATCGGCTTTGGGCTGAAAAGCTGCCTTTTGAACACAGTTCAGGGCATTTATGACGCTCGTTTAAATCACGGGCTGCATCTGATAGAAAAACACCAACAGGTTTGCATAAGCCCTGAATGTTAAAAATACCGCTCAGCTTGAAGCTGAATATTCATCTTAAATTCAGGTTAAAGGGCTAGATTTCGAGTTAAGAACAACAAAAATCAACCTTCAATTACGGACTGTGCCATGACTCACAATATCCGATTCATTGCATTATTATTTATCTGGTCCTCCATAGCCCAAGCGGATGTATTCAAATGCACCGATCCTCAAACCAAGCGAGCCCTGTATCAGGCGAAGCCTTGTGTCGCCGCTGCCGTCGAGCAGCGGATTGAGATGAAAAACCGTAGCGTAGCGGAAGAAGCGGCGGCGGCCGAAAGACTGCGCAATTGGCAGGCTAGGAAGGCGGAGGAAGAAGCGTTGAAAGAGGAAATTGCGAAAGAGCGACGGGAAGCACACTTAAAAGCCGCTGAAGTTGAAGCCGCTCAACGCAATGTGGCAATCCAGCGGGAGATGGTACGAACACAACAGAGACTGGCCGATGAGATGAGCAGGCGGCCAGTGATTGTTCCGGTCCAGTCTGACTTCAGCCCGGCAAGCGCTGATACGAGGGTAATACAGGTGGACCAAGGCGCTAGGCAAGGGCCTGTGGCGATTCCGGCTCAGCCAGGCCCAGTAAGAGCTGGCACGAACGCAATACGGGCGGGCCGATGGGGTACGACAGGCCGATGAGATAAGCAGATGTACCCATACAGTTCCGGTTCTGTTACCACTTTTGGCCTGGCCTTCTTGAAAAACAGATCAATTGCCTGTTCCGCAATCCCATAACCGGCTGGCCACATGCCGGTTTTTTGTTCCCAAAACTCGACAATAGTTCATTGCTGAATAACAGCAATTACACCTGATGCAAGGCAATATCGGGATTACAAACATGAGCTATGGTCACAGCAGTTTTTAGCCGGCAATAAAATCGCGGCAATATCAAAGCATTACGATAAGTACTCATACGAATTTTATCCAACTCTTTTCTGAGTATAAATGAATGTATGCATGTCATGAACCGAGGGAAACATATGGAGTGATGTTCAGCATTCCCCTCCCTTCATCTGGAAATTTTTCTAAGCATGAATTTAAGGAGAATATCAATGACACATGAATCCTTACAATTTAACCCATTTAAACTCCTGTTACTGCTGTCCATTGCCTTCCTGCTTGGCGGCTGTGCAGGTAATCCTCCCAACGATAAAATGGCAACTGCACAGCAGTCGTTTAATCAGGCCAATGCGGATGATGGCGATAGATATGCTCCGTTAGAAATGCGGATTGCTCAGGAGAAATTGAGCAAAGCCCATGCGGAAATGCATGATGAGGACTATGAAGAAGCGGCAGCACTGGCTGACGAGGCAATGATTAACGCCAAGCTGGCTTCTGCGAAAGTCAATGCTGCCAGGTCCACGGCAAAGCTGGAAGAGTTAAAGAAAAGCATTAGTTCATTACGCCATGAAATAGGGGCTCAAAGGCAAATGCAATAGATGGATTAAATAAACCGCCAAGCGACTGTTCTTGAGCGTTAGGTAGTTAACCTTGATTAAGGAGTAACACTATGTCAACTAGAAAGTGGAATGCAGCTGCAGTTTATTGTAAGGCGGGAATTCTGATAGGCGCTGTACTCATGCTGGCAGGGTGTGCTACAGAGCCGCATAGAGGTTTAGAGGAGGCAACACAGAATCTGAATCGGGCAAAGCAGGATCCGAAAATAGCCAATAATGCGCAGGTTGCCTTGTATGACGCCGAGCAGACTATTAATAGAGCCCATGAAGCCTGGGAAGAGGATGAAGATGAAGAATATATTGATCATCTGGCTTATATGGCAAACCAGCAAATAAAGATTGCCGAGGCGAACGCCCAGGAAAAGATAAGCAATGATGAGTTCGAGCAGTTAAGCGGTAAGAGCAAGCAAATGCAGTTGGATGCCAGGACAAGAGAGCTTACGGACTTGAAGGCTCAAACCCTCACCTTGGGCGATACGCTCTTTCAGACAGGTCAAGCCGATCTCAAGCCAGAGGCATCGCAGAACCTTTACCGACTGGTATCCTTTTTAAAAGAGAATCCCAATCGCAAGGTCGTCGTTGAAGGGCATACGGACAGTGTCGGCTCAAGCCATAGAAATCAGCGTTTGTCAGAAATGCGCGCTCAATCCGTGGCAAACTTTTTAATTTCCAACGGCGTGGAAAGTTCGCGCATAACGGATGTCGGGTATGGTGAAGAGTATCCTGTTGACACTAATAGCACCTCATCCGGACGTGCAAATAACCGGCGGGTGGACGTCGTTATCATGAATGAAGGCGAAGAGCCCAGACTGAGGCGTTGATGATCTGAATGAAATTTACGTTCCTGCACCGGCTAAAATGCCGGTGCAGGATGTTTATTGCCTTAAATCCTTAACCACGCGCACGATTTCACTATCGCCGGGAATGGCTTCGATGCTGAAGCCCAGCTTTCTCATCAGAGACAGCATGGGTTTATTGATCGCCAGCACTTCGCCCTCAAAGAAGGACATGCCCTTGTATTTGGCCGCCTGCATCAACGTTTTCATGATACGCGTGCCTATGCCCATGCCTTGGCAGTCATCGGAAACCACCAGCGCAAATTCCACGGAGTGGCCATCGGGATTCATCATATAACGGCCTACACCCAGCTCGGCAGGCATGTTGTCATGATCGGTGATGGCCACAAAGGCCATTTCCCGGTCGTAATCGATTTGCGTAAAGCGCACGATCATCTCCGGCGTCAGTTCCTGCAGCGATTGCATGAAGCGGAAATATTTGGTGCGCTCCGACAGGCGATGCACGAAATCCTTTTCCATGTCCGCGTCCTCGGGTCGAATAGGGCGGATGGTAATGTTCATGCCGTTAGGCAACTGGTAATGTTGCGTCAATTGATGCGGATAGGGATGGATCGCCATATGCGAATAAGGCATGAGCTGATGCGAGACTTCGGCCTTGATGCGCGCGTCCACGGCCATGACGCCGTGCTCGTCGACAATCAGCGGATTGATGTCCAGCTCCAGGATTTCCGGCAGTTCGCTGACCATGATCGATATATTCAGCAACACATCAATCAGGGCTTTCATGTGGGCCGGCGGCAACTGGCGGAAAGCCTGCAAATATTTGGCCGCCTTGGTTTTGGCGATTAAATGCTCGACCATGTAGGCATTGAGCGGCGGCAGCGCGACGGCGGAATCCCGCACGATCTCAACCATGGTCCCGCCCAGGCCGAAACTGATGGCAGGGCCGAATACCGGGTCCCTGACCACGCCTACCATCAGTTCGCGGCCACTGGGTGAGCGGAACATGGGTTCGACCGTCATGCCGACTTCTGTAATCTCAGGATATTTGCGCTTGATGGCCGATTCCATTTCTGTGAAATTGCGGGAAACTTCCAGCGCGCTGTTGATATTAAGCCTGACGCCGCCAATATCGGATTTATGGCTGAATTCGGCCATGTTGACTTTCAACACCACCGGAAACCGCAGCGTTTCAGCAGCAATCATGGCATCTTTGGCGCTGGCTACCTTGATGGTCTGTGTGACCGGAATATGGAAGGCCGCCAGTATCGCTTTCGACTCCTGCGTCGTCAAAACCTGACGGCCTTCCGACAACACGCGCTCGATAATCAGCCGTGCGCCGATCACATCGGGATGCGCCAGTTCATCCGAAGGCGAAGGGATTTGCTTGAGCAGAATCTGGTTGCGGCTGTAGGTCGCCAAAAACGAAAAGGCATCGACCGCAACTTCCGGCGTGTTGAAATGGGCGATTTTACTGTTACCGAACAGGTTCCGGCCTTCCTGCACGCGCGCGCCGCCCGTCCAGGAAGCCAGCACCGGCTTCTGGCTGGACTTGGCGCCTTCGATAATATATTGGGCGACCTGCGTCGGATTCGTCATGGCCTGCGGCGTCAGAATGACCAGCACGCCGTCGATGTTCTTGTCTTTCAGGCAGATGTCCAGTGCCTGCTTATAACGTTCGGGCGTAGCATCGCCGAGAATGTCGATAGGGTTGGCATGCGACCAGTGCGCCGGCAGCGCCGCGTTCAACGCTTCCAGGCTTTCCGGACCCAACTCGGCCATCTTGATGCCGACATCCTCGGCGCGGTCGGTGCTCATGACGCCAGGTCCGCCGGCATTGGTGATGATCGCCAGCCGGTCCTGGCGAACTATGTAATTATTGGCCAACACGCGCGCCGCCGAGAACAGTTCGGCGATGCCGTAAACCCTGACGACGCCTGCCCGCTCAATGGCCGCATCAAAAACATTATCGCCGCCGACCAACGCGCCGGTATGCGACATGGCCGCCTTGCTGCCCGCCTCATGACGGCCGGATTTGATCAGGACTACCGGCTTCAGGCGCGCGGCGGCTTTCAGGCCGCTTAAAAAGCGGCGGGCATCGCGTATGCCTTCCACATACATCAGAATGCCGGTCGTTTTGGCGTCCATGGCCAGATAATCCAGCACCTCGCCGAAGTCGACGTCAGCGGCTGCCCCCATCGAAACTACCGTGGAAAAACCGATAGCCTGGGATTTGGCCCAGTCCAGAATAGCCGTGCAGACGGCGCCCGACTGCGACAGCAGCGCCAGCCGGCCGTCTTTGACCGGTCCCTCGCCGAAGGTCGCGTTCAGATGGCCGCTGGGCCGGACGATGCCCAGGCAGTTCGGCCCTACGATGCGGATGCCGTAACGGTGTGCGATATCGAGCACTTCCTGTTGCAGTCGCTTGCCATCAGCGCCCAGTTCGCCGAACCCTGCTGTTATGATGATGACCGAGGTGACGCCTTTTTCGCCGCATTGGCGCATGATGTCCGGCACAGCGGCGGCCGGTACTGCAATCACGACCAGATCCAGATCTTCGGGAACGGCGATCAAATCAGGGTAGGCTTTCAAACCTAGCACCGTGTCGCGTTTGTTGTTGACCGGATACAGTCCGCCTTCAAAGCCCGCCTCCTGCATATTGAGCAGCAGGCGGTAGCCGACGCTGTTCTCGCGTTCGGATGCGCCCACGATAGCCACTGTCTTGGGCGTGAAAAAAGGGCTTAGATAGTGAGGTCCCATACCTGCTCCGGCGATAAGATGAAAATAACCGAAATGTTACCATTTTGCGCGCCCGGCCCAATCAAATTTTGCCGGCAGGGGCTTAGGGGAAGCCAAAAATGGTACACTGGCCTTTTTGATTGAATGATGGGTATGTTGACGCGTTTGATAGCAAAGTTATTCATGGCCGCACTGTTCGGTCTTATTATGTCCGGGACCGTATTTGCGCATGCCGGCGAGCATCACAGCCAGAACTGTTTTGCCGATGTAGGCGATGCCCGGCTTCGGCTGAGCAGCTACCAGTTTCAGCCGGGGCTGGAGAACGAGCATTTTTGCCGTGTTTTCCCTGAACTCGGGCAGATCATTATCGCGGTCGAGCCACTGGAAGAAGGCCTGGAAAACAGGCAGATCGCGCTGGAATTACTGGAGCTGTCTTCATGGACAGACTGGCTTTTAAATGCCGAAAAGGCTTTTGCGGTCATCAAGCAACAGCCCGCCAGACAATTCGGGGCAGGGCTTGTTTCGATTCAACAAACCATCGAGCAACGCGGCGTTTATGCCTTGAAAGTGATCATGCAGGACGATGCGGGCCATCTTCGGCATCAGTATTTTGTATTTTTAGTGGGCATTCCGGTCAAGAAAATATTGGCAGTTCTAGCTGGTTTTTTATTGCTGGGGTTGGGCTTTGCCTGGAGCCGGAAAATAGCGGCCAAAGGAGAAAGGGCGGCTTAAGTCGCCCCCATAGATAGGTAAGTGCAGTGTAACATTCGCGCTGCTTGTCTATCTCGATTTTATCCCAGGTCGAATGAATTCGACCCTACAACTGCGCAACATCAGTTAATCAATAGCAAGGCGCGATAACGCTCCAGATCTGTTACCGTATCAAGATCCCATTGCTCCTTCAGTTCGTGATGACGAAGATGCAGTTGATTGATGCGGGCGCGGGTTTGCGCCAATACCTCCGATGTGCCCCAGGCCATGTCAGTAAACAAGTCCGGGCAGGGCCGGTTCAGGCCTATCATGACATAGCCGCCGTCTTCGGCGGGCGCCAGAATCAGGTCATGGTCTTCGCGCAATGCGGTGATGGCTTCTTCCAGATCGGCTTCGGTCAATGACGGACAATCGCAGCCTATCAGCAGGGCGTGCGGGTAATCAGCCAGCGCCGCTTCAAAGGCCAGATGCATGCGTTCGCCCAGATCGGCGCCCTGTTGCTGTTTTAGCTCCAGGTGATAAATAGCCGCCGAGGCAGTGAAGAATTCATGATCGATCGATGGCGCGCACCAAAGCTGCACCGGGCATAGCCGGCTTTGCGCCGCCAGCTTCAGCGTTCTTTGGCTGAGCTCAACATGAAGGTCGGCCGCCTGTTCGGCGGTCAATGCCGGTATCAGGCGCGTTTTGACTTGGCCCGGAATCGGCGCCTTGCAGAAGATCATCAATACGGTATCCGGGTGTTTGTAAATCATAGGATTAACCGCGTTTCAGCGGCTTGAATGGCAACAGCAACAGGCGCGAGAAACTCAAATCCTTCGGGCGACGGTAGGCATTCAAACCAATCGGCATGGTCGTTTGCCCGAATCTGGGGTCGGGCGTATAGGTTTTGCAGAGCCTGTCCCACCAAGAAATGGAAAAGCCGTAATTGCTGTCCGTTTCAACAGGGACGGTGGAATGATGCACGCGGTGCATGTCGGGCGTAATGATCAGCCAGCGCAGTTTCCTGTCGATGGCCGGCGGAATGTAGACATTGCTGTGGTTGAACGTTGCCGCCCCGTTCAGGATGATCTCAAAGGCGACTACGGTCATGGGATGGGCGCCGATCAGATAAATGCAGGCCACTTTGTAAAGCATCGACAGCATGATTTCCAGCGGATGGAAGCGCACGGCCGTGGTCGCGTCAAATTCCAGATCGGTATGATGGATCTGGTGCAGGCGCCAGAGCGGCGGCCATTTATGCGTAAGAATGTGCTGGCAATAGAGCGCGAAATCGAGAAACAGCAGCGTGACGATGCTCGACAGCCAGACCGGCGCGCGCCACTGGTTCAGAAGCCCCCAGGAACTGTCGGCGGCATGGACTGCGCTCAGATAGGCAATGCCGCCCAGCGTCAGGCTCATGATCATCATGTTGAACAGGGCCAGTCCCAGATTGACGGACCAGCGCTGCCGCAGGCTGATATTCAGCTTTCTTCGAGGGCTGATGCGCTCCCAGCCGATCATGGTTAAAAAGATGCCGATCGATGCCGACAGGCGAATCAGGGCTTCCATAAGTGTCCTCCGCTGTAAAGCCGGGCCAGTGTTTGCGGGTCGGCGCCGAAAAAGTAACGCAGGCGCAGGCTCCACATGAGCAGTATGGTTTTGTACAGGCCGAATTGCAACCAGCGCCGGCCCGAGCTGTTTACCTTGGCTTTCAGGCATAATGGCGGGCTGAGTTTGTTTAACGCCTTGCAGAGGGCGATGTCCTCCATCAGGCTGATGTCGGGATAGCTGCCGACTGCCGTGAACGCTTCACGTGTGACAAAGATTGCCTGATCGCCCGTGGCGATGCCGGTTAGTCGGGAGCGCCAGTTCATCATCTGCGCGATGACTTTGAGCATGAAATGATCACCGCTCAAGCGAATGTCAAAGCGTCCCCAGGGTGCAGGCCTGTTGATCTGTTCCCGAATCAGTTGAATGGCATTGTTGGGCAGGAAAGTATCGGCATGCAAAAACAGCAGCACTTCGCCCGTTGCCTGTCTGGCGCCGGCGTTCATTTGCCGGGCGCGGCCTTTGGGTGAGCTTACGACCCGGTCGGCCAGCGGTTCGGCGATAGCGGGAGTGTCATCGGTACTGCCGCCGTCGACGACAATAAGCTCGCAGCCGTTGCGCAAAGGTTGCAGGGCCGATAAACAGCCGTGGATGTTTTGTGCTTCATTCAGCGCCGGGATGATGATCGAGAACTTCATGGCAGTCGCTAATATAGTGTACGGTGATTAATGTTAACAATATCATGCGATTGAAAACAGGGCTGTATGTTAGCGCAGCCGGACGGGGCATGTTGCCCCATTCGAATGTTTGGCGATGATCAAGTACGGCCACTCAGCTCAGGCATTGCAGAAACGTTAGGGCCGGGGGTGTAAACCCCGGCCCGCTTGAGGTTCAAACCAGAATAGTAAGGTACGCATCGCGCACCTTTCCAAAATGTTCAGGTGAATGAAGCTCCAAAAGGTACACGGTGCATACCCTACAGTCAGTTACAACGGCTCAAACAAAGCCGTCAGGTCGTCGGCAGTCAGCTGCGGTGATTCTTCGCCGCCGCCTTTGTAAATGCCTTCGGCCAGCTGGCGCTTTTTTTCCTGCATGACCAGGATTTTTTCTTCGACCGTATTTTCCGTGATCAGTTTGTAGACGAACACGGGTTTATCCTGGCCAATCCGGTAGGCGCGGTCGGCGGCCTGCGTTTCGGCGGCCGGATTCCACCACGGATCATAAATGATCACGCTGTCGGCTTCGGTCAGGTTCAGGCCGACGCCGCCAGCTTTCAGGCTGATCAGGAACACGTTCACGGCGCCGCTTTTAAACCGCTCGATGGCTTCCTCGCGCTTGCGCGTCTGGCCGGTCAGTTTGCTGTAGGCAATAGCGCGCGCGTTCAGTTCATCTTCAATCAGGGCGATCATGCTGGTGAACTGCGAGAACACCAGTATGCGCCGGCCTTCTTCCAGCTGTTCGGGCAGAATCTCCATCAGCAGGTCGAGCTTGGCCGACTGCTTGACTTTTTGCGCACTTTCCAGCGGCAGCGTGCGCGGGTCGCAGCAGGTCTGGCGCAGCTTCAGCAGGGCATCGAGAATAGTGATATGGCTGCGCGACAGGCCGCGCAGGGCGATCGCGTCGCGGACTTTCTTCTCCATGGTCAGGCGGATGCTTTCGTACAGCGCCGCCTGTTTTTCGCCCAAAGGCACGGAACGGATGATTTCGGTCTTGGGCGGCAGTTCGGTCACGACATCGTGCTTGGTGCGGCGCAGCATGAATGGCGCGATGCGCTGCGTCAGCCGGGTGCGTTGCTGGCTGTCGCCGTGGACTTCGATCGGCGTGCGATACAATTTTTTAAAGATGACATTGCTGCCCAGAAAGCCCGGCATCAGGAAATCGAATTGCGCCCAGAGTTCGCCCAGATGGTTTTCCATCGGCGTGCCGGTCAGGCACAGGCGGTATTGTGCCTTGATTTCGCGGACTATCCGAGCGGCTTTGGCCGAAGGATTTTTGACAACCTGGGCCTCGTCCAGAATCAGGTAGTAATAGTCCCGTTCGAGCAGCGCCTGCTCATCGCGGGGCAGCAGCGGATACGTGGTCAGGATCAGGTCGTAATTGCCGATCTCGTCGAAATATTGCTTGCGGTCGGAGCCTTGCAGGGTCAACACTTTCAGGTCGGGCGCGAAGCGTTCGGCTTCGCGCCGCCAGTTGCCCATCAGGCTGGTTGGCGCGATGATCAGGCAGGGCGCCGTCATGCGGCCGCTCTGTTTTTCCAGCAGCAGATGGGCGAGCGCCTGCACGGTCTTGCCGAGCCCCATGTCATCGGCCAGAATGCCGCCAAACCGGTACTCACGCAGGAATTGCAGCCAGTTAAGTCCGTGCCGCTGGTAATTGCGCAGCTCCGCTTTCAGCCCTGCGGGCGGGGCGACATTCTCGATGCCGGCAAAGTTCTTCAGCTTCTGGCCCAGCTCGCGCAGCGCTTCGCCGCCGGACAGCCTGAACAGGCCGTAGTTGTGCATTTCCATGTCGACGAGGCTGCCGGCATTGAAGCGCGACAGCCGGAGCGCGCCGTCGTTGGCCAGCGCGCTGTTGCTGTTGAACAGTTCGATCAGAATCGCCAGGAACGGCTTGATTTTCTCGGACGGCAAGGTCAGATAACGATGATCGCCGATATGCAGGTTGAGCCGTTCGGGCAGGTCTTCCAGATCGTAATATTCCAGAACCGGCATGATCAGCGGCAGCAAAGGCAGCGATTGGCCGTCGATGTCGACGTTAAAGCGCATTTCAAACCAGTCATAGAGGCTTTCGCTGATCTCGACATCCCAGGTTTGTGCGGCTTGGAAATGAAGCCTAAAGCTCTCGTTTGTGTCGATCAGCCAGCCTTCCTGTTCAAGTTCGGGCAATACATTGAGCAGAAAGTCGCCCCAATGGGCCGCGATGTCCAGCGGGGATTTGGCGCGGCTGAAGAACACTCTCTCTCGCGGATGCGCGACGCCGGCATCGCCAAACCCCAGTTCAGCCAGTCGGTCGAAGGCCAGCTGTTCGGCTGCCGTATCGCGCTGGATGCGCAGGAATTTCCGGTTGGCCTTGACCACGCTGTAGGGCTCATGAGCCAATGCTGGCAGCGCCCATTGGCCGTAAACGAATTCCAGAACCATGAAATGTACGTAATGGTCATCGATGGGCCGGCCCTGCAATGTCAGCCGGGGCGTAGGCGTAAGGTTATTCACCTCGATCAATTCGATTTTTTTCGGCGGCGGCAGCGGCAGGCCGGGGTGTTCAACGATCAGCCGCTCGCTGAATGTTTCGACGTGCTCGGGCGGCACCAGCGGGGCCGATAAAACCTTCTTGAGCTGGTCGGCGCTCAGATTGTGCGTATCAACGGTGCCGATGCTACCCAGTTCGGTGTCCAGATAATAAGGCGGATCGGTCAGTATCAACAAGGCTTCAGGCTCGACGGCGACTTCCAACTGACAGGCGCCGTCCTGTTGCTGTTTCCAGTCCAGGCTTAATTCCCGCGCGTCGGCTGCTTTCAGAGGCGATGACTGTTCAAAGTCCTGCCAGTACAGACGTCCTGTCCGCGCCAGCTTCGACAAAGCGATCGAACCTGCGGCGCCTCTGATCGGCGGCTCGCCGATATGGGCATTGCTCAGCGCGAACAGCAAGGTGGTAATTTCAACATCTTCCGGCTGAATGGCCGGCATATGCATATAGCTGTAGCGCAGATTGTTCAGTGTGGTTTGCCTGCCTTTGCTCAAGCCCCCGGTCTTTTTTTCCTTCGTGAGGTAAAATTCCATCATGAATTCATAGGGCTGTCTGCCGGGCTTCAGGACATAAGCGATAAATTCCTGATGGGCATCGTGTTGGGGCGCTTGCTCCGGTTTATCAAGGCCGGCAAGCCAGTCCAGACAGCTCGAGTCCACGGCGGGAGGGGCTGTTTGAATGGAGTCTTGATACATCAGGCAGACCGCCGCCACATGTTTGCAGTTATAGCCGACCGGGCAGGAGCAGTCGCCTTCAATCGTCGCAGCGCTGTAGTCAGGGCGCCAGACGATGCGGATATTCTGGTTATACGGGGTCTTTACGCTGCCTTTGACAGACGAATTGAGCTGTACGAAAAGAGCGCCTTCGCTGCTGACAGTCAGCTTAACCACCTGGCCTTTCAAATAATAATTGCGGCCGCGCTCGTAAGAACTCTCGCTGCATGCGTGGCGTATAGCGGAAAGGGACAGTTGTTTAGGGTTGTTCATGAATCATGGCCCATTGACTGCGGGCGGAAGAATAATACGGAAAAGCTGTGCACTATAGGGAAGGCGAGGGGGGTTATGCAAGTCTGTTTTTATTTGGGCTAGTGGATTTAAGCATAATTGATCGAGGAGTAGGTGCTTGTTTTATGGATGAAGAATGGCTGCCGGCATCTAGGTATCGCATGAAGCAGGGGAACAGCTTGATGTTGCTTAGAAACGGGGACTCAATAACATCAGGGCTTTTAGTTGCAAATTAAGGATTCGCTAAAAAATAACTTCCGATATTTCTTCAGGTTAAGGCTCTTTCTGGCCCCAATTGCCGTCCCGTGGGAGCGATGCCTACATCGCGATTTAAAATCGCCCGGCAAGTCGCGATGTGGGCATCGCTCCCGCCGCGGTTGCCCGTCTTTATTGAATCGCTTGGGTCTTTGCTTCAATGATTGCCTGAATCTCGGCGGCCTCCAGGGTTTCTTTCTCCAGCAGAGCCCCGGCCAGTGCCTCCAGTTGCGGGCGATGCGTCTTTAGCAGTTCCGTGATCTTTTCTTCGATGCCATGAACCAGCGCATGGATCTCATCATCGATGATCTGCGCGGTATGTTCGCTGAAATCCTTCTGCTGGGTCATTTCCCGGCCCAGAAAAATATGTTCCTCGCCCCGGCGGAATGCGACTGGGCCGATCTTCTCGCTCATGCCCCAATGCGACACCATGTGACGGGCCAGTCGGGTAGCCTGCTTGAGGTCTTCCTCGGCGCCGGAGCTGAATTCGCCGAAAATCAGCTTTTCGGAAACCCGGCCGCCCAGCATCACGCCGATGCGGTCGCGCAGGTAACTTTCCGACAGATTGTGCCGTTCCTCGCCGGGAATCTGTTCGGTCGCGCCCAGGGCTTGCCCGCGCGGGATGATGGTCACTTTGTCCAGGGGATCGGTGTTGGGCAGCAGGCAGGCTGTCACCGCATGCCCCGCCTCGTGATAGGCGATCAGTTTTTTCTCTTTGTCTTCGATGACCATTTCGCGTATGCCGCCGAGTACGACCTTGTCCCGCGCATTCAGCAGCGTCGCCATATCGACTTGGTCCTTGTCTTCGCGCCCGGTCATTAGGGCCGCTTCGTTGATCATGTTTTCGAGATCGGCGCCGGAAAATCCCGCCGTGAGTGCCGCCAGCCGGTCCAGGTCGACGTTTTTCGCCAGCGGCACGGCTTTGGTGTGAATTTTCATAATCTGAATGCGCGCCTTTTTGTCCGGCAGATCCAGGGTGATTTTGCGGTCGAAGCGGCCGGGCCGAAGCAGCGCGGGGTCGAGCACATCGGGACGGTTCGTGGCGGCCAGCACGACCACCGTTTCATGGGCCTCGAAGCCGTCCATTTCTCCCAGTATCTGGTTCAGGGTCTGCTCGCGCTCGTCATGTCCCCCGCCGAGTCCGGTGCCGCGCGCCCGGCCTACCGAGTCGATCTCATCGATAAAGATGATGGACGGGGCTTCCTTTTTGGCGCTTTCAAACATATCACGTACGCGGGAGGCGCCGACGCCGACGAACATTTCGATAAATTCGGAGCCGCTGATGCTGAAGAACGACGCCTCGGCCTCGCCGGCCACCGCTTTGGCCAGCAGGGTCTTGCCTGTACCTGGCGGTCCCATGAGCAGAATGCCTCGGGGGATATTGGCGCCCAGCTTTCGGTAGTGCTCCGGATTCTTGAGATAGCTGGTGATTTCCTGCAAATCGCGTTTGGCGTTTTCCAGGCCGGCGACATCGTCGAACGTTACATGGGATTCCCCTTGCTGGAAGCGCTTGGCCTTGGATTTGCCGAAGCCGAAAATGCCATTTTCCGCACCCATACGTTCCTGCATCCTGCGGCTGGAATACCAGAACACGCCGAAGATCAACAGCCAGGGCAGCAGGCCGATCAAGGCCCGTCCCCACCAATTAGCCTGTTCGGACTTGGCGATCATTTCCACGCCGTGTTTTTCAAGCAAGGGGATGAGCTCCGGATCGTCTATCGGCGGCAGCGTAGTTGTGAAGCGGTTAGGCGCCTGTTGTTTGTTGGGCGCGCTCTCGGTGCCGCTTTGGCGTAAGATGCCATAGACCTGATCGCCCTCCAATGTCACCTGCGCGACTTCATCGGCGCGCACCTTGCTTTTAAAGTCCGTATAAGAGAGCGTTGATGAGTGCTGGATTTGCCCGAGGCCGGCCCAATACCACGAAAACACCAGCACTACCAAGAGCCACAAAAGAAAGTGCCATCCGGCCGGCTGTTGCGGCTGGCTTTGCGGTCGCGAGATCTTGTCTGCGGGCTTTTTGTCTGCCATATCGTCCGGTCCGTTATTATTGCTTGTTGGATGGCGCATATTTCGCTTGATGTCACGTTTTTGAACGCGCATTGGCATATTTAATTCCAGCCTCGGTTTTTGCCGGAAGTTTGCCAATCAGGGTTAGGACGTTTTTTTCCGTTTTTTAGGCAGCCAGGACTTGCCGCTCGACCACCAGGGGCTGGACGGATGGCACAGGCGGAAATAATTCGAGGCTTTTATGGCATCGGAGATGGCTTCATCGACGGGATCTCTGACCGAGGCAGTGCAGCTGTTGATCACGACAGCCTCGGTCTCCTTCAGGCAGTCGCGGAGCCGTTTGACGAAATGGCGCTTGCCGATGACCGGATTGTCCCAGCATTTCATAAAGACTTCGGTGCGGTATTTTTGCGGCGGCTTGCCCAGCGAACACTGATGCTGGACAGCATTCATCAGAATCAGATCGAACGGCTGCTGTGCGGAAAAGCCCTGAACATTGAGGTTCTTGGTCGCGTAGGCCAGAAAAACGCGGATGTTTTCGCCGGTAATGCCGTTGGCAGGGCCGATAGGGGCTTTGGTCAGCTTGTTGAACTCATCCTTGTGCGGGCTTTCCAGAACAAGGACGAGCCGCGGGCCGGTTGACTGGCTCAGGTGCTCGGGCAGATCGAGCCTTTGGGTGAAATTGTTTTCATTTTGCGGGTTTTCATAGCTGAAGCCCTGTCCAGGCCCTTGATAAATGGCCGTGCCTACGTATTGATCAAGGCAGGGCAAGGTGGCAACGGTTTTATAATCATAGACAATCGTGCTGATTATCCGTTTGAATTCTTCTTCGTGGTCGCTCATGTTGCCTCCTTAAATAGGGATGGGGCCTTTGCTCAACCGGCAAAGTCGATATTTTGTTTCAGCACTGCATTAGACAATAAAAACCAATAAGAAGCTGATGTTGCGCAGTTATAGTGTGTTTATCGTTTGTCCAGGGTACGCAATGCGTACCCTGGACTAAAGGGCTTAGCTCAACGCGCCGGCGCAGCTGCTGCCTTGCCCGGCTGTGCAGCCGTAACAATGCTGGCCTACGGTAATGGGCGAGCCGGCCAGAGGGCGGCAGTTTAAATCGCTCAGGCGGGTTTTGCCGTCCGGGTTTGCGCCTAGCGGCAGTTGCAGCATCTGGTTGAAGTCGCAATCGTAGACATAGCCTTGCCAGTCTACGCTCAAGGTATTGCGGCACATGACGCTGTCCAGGTTTTCTGAGCGGTAGCTATCCTTGAGCAGCTGCATGTAACTGTTAAGCCGGCCTTTTCTGGCGAGTGCAGTGCCAAAGCGCTGGATGGGCATGTTGGTCAGGGTGAACAGTTTGTTGAAGACGATGCCGTAGTCTTCGCTGAGGTGTTTTTTATAGGCCTGTTCCAGCGACTGCTGTTCAGGCGGCAGGCTCGCATCTTGGGGGTTATAGACCAGATTGAGCTGAAGGCCGCTGTCCGGTTGGCCGTAGCCGAAACGGTTCAGTTTTTTCAGCGCCGCCAGGCTGGACATGAACGTGCCTTTGCCGCGTTGCTTGTCGACATTGTCCTGCAGGTAACAAGGCAGCGAAGCCGTAATGACAACCTGGTTGTCGGCAAGAAACAAGGCCAGGTCTTCGAAACCGTATTCCTGCAGGATGACCAGATTGCAGCGGTCAATCACGGTAACGTTCATAGCCCGCGTCTGCTTGACCAGATATTTGAAATGCGGATTCATCTCCGGTGCGCCGCCGGTCAAGTCGAGCGTGCGGATGTTTTCTTTTTCAATAAAGTCCAGAACCTGGTCTATAGCGGCCTTATCCATCGACTCGGTGCGCTTGGGCCCGGCGTTGACATGACAATGCGTGCAACTCAGGTTGCATCGATAGCCCAGATTAACCTGCAGTATTTCCAGCGTGTTTCTGGTAATGGCAGGAAAGTCAGTCTGTTCCATGTGCGGTAAGGGTTTGTGCATGGTGTTCATTCTTTGCTGAAATAAATGTCGCCGTAATAGGCCGTTGCTTTGCCCTGAGCATTGTCGGTATCGGTCATGATGGCAACGGCATCAATATATTGGATGTCTTCGTCGAACTGTTGTTTCAGGTCGGCAAGGATATTGCGTTTTTCGGTATGCCAGACGCCTGTTCGATCATCGGCCGATCTGAGCGCGATCATGACGGCATGGTCGCCGGCAAACGCATTGGGCCAGATTCTACCCTTAGGCGACGTGCTTGCCCAGACATAATTAATGGCTCTGGTTCGCCAGAACGCCAAACCGCCGCTGATGACGACATAAACACGCGCGGCATAATCGTCGCCGGATTTTTCCTGTTCATTGATGTTTCCGAGCCGGTTCTCGATGCGCCAGCGCCAGTTCATGAATGGCGTTTTCCGGAGATCGATGCGCTGCTCTTTGAACAGCCCCGAAGCGCTGCGGTCGCTGACCGCTTTCAAGGCTTTCGTTCCATCAGTTTCAGCCAGCCGGTACTCGGTTTGGCCTTTGAATGCCTTGCTTTGCCATTGCGCCAGCGAGCCCGCGGAAAAATGGCCGACCATGAGCTTTTCATAATCTTGCGCCGCCGCAGGGGATGAGAACAGCAAGGCCAGGCAGGCTGAAAGTTTACCGGCGCCGCACATGCTTTGTAGCAGTTTCATAAGTAATCCGATACCGCGCATTAACGATTGGCATAAGAAAAAATCATGCGTCTGCATGCGCAATATACGTTCTCTGCTGTAGCTATTCCTATAAAATGCCATGCAGCCGCGCCTCCGATAACATAATTTTAAAAAAATTGAACTTTCTATAAAAAAAATTCAATACAGAGCTAGTTTATTTTTTTTGTTTCTATATAATACGCGCTTCACAATCGTTATCGATGCCTCGGTGGCGAAATTGGTAGACGCAAGGGACTTAAAATCCCTCGGTGGTAACACCGTGCCGGTTCGACTCCGGCCCGAGGCACCATAATCAGATAAAGGGCTTGCAGTATACTGTACAGCTCTTTTTTTATGTCCGACAATTAATGCGATTAGTTTTGAATGAATGAATGTGGTTTTTCGTCTAATTCAAGCTTGGTAATCAGATTTTGTTTGGCTTCAGGTTAAATATTTCTCCACAAATTCCAGACATGCCCTGAAAAATGCGCCCAGGGAGCTTGTTAGACAATATTTGCCTAACCTTATTCTTTACCTAGAACTGATGACGAATAGTGGGACATAAAGCATGATGAGATTTGGCGCAGGTGCTTTAATCGGATATCTGCCCGTCATTTTGATAAATACGATTAACAGCTTTTGCCAATCCAATTTAGGTAGAAATCCACTGATGCTTAGACTCACTATGATGTTTAAACGATGAAGAAAACATTGCTAGCATTGCTTTTGGCATTATTCTCCATCAATGTCTGGGGGGAATGTTATGACGAAAACAAGGATGATCGGACCAATTTTATCGCCTGCAAGAAAGAGGCAGAGCAAGGGAACAGCGACGCGCAGTTTAATGTCGGCATTATGTATGACAATGGGCAGGGCACCGATCAGGATTTCGTGCAAGCGCTCAAATGGTACACCAAAGCCGCGCAACAGAATAACGCCAGCGCACAGTTCAATTTAGGCTTGCTGTACGCCGAAGGTCACGGTGCGGATCAAGATTACGTTCAAGCACTGAAGTGGTATACCAAAGCGGCGGAACAAAATCTCGCCGAGGCGCAGTTGAATTTGGGCACCCTGTATGCCAATGGACAAGGTACGCCGCAGGATTATGCGCAGGCTTACAACTGGTATGTCAAATCGGCCGAGCAAGGCAATGCCGGCGCACAGTTCAATTTGGGCAACATGTATGCCAACGGGCAGGGCACTCCCCAGAATTACTCTCAGGCCATCGAATGGTATCTGAAAGCGGCGGAACAAGGGAATAGCGGTGCGCAATTCAATTTAGGCACCATGTATGCCAACGGACAAGGCAGGCAACAGGATTACGCGCAGGCCATCATGTGGTATACAAAAGCGGCGGAGCAAGGGAACGTTGATGCGCTGTTTAATCTGGGCAATATGTATTTCAGCGGCGAAGGCGTTCCGCAGGATTATGTTAAAGCCCATATGTTTTTTAATATCGCCGGTGCCAACGGTGATGAGCCGGCGCAAAGAAACCGGGATATCGTGGCTGAGAAAATGACACCCGCACAAATAAGCGAAGCCCAGAGACTGGCGTCGGAATGGATGAGAGAGCATTAAGAGTTTGGGTTACTGCCCAGCTTTTTGATTCTTTTTTGCTATAATTCGGGATCAACATTTTAGGCAAAGCAGGCTGATGAGTTCCCCGCGTTATATAAATCCAGCTAATTTAGTGGCTGTTGAGCTACCTATGAGTCTTCAATTATCATGGCTAATTGATGAAGAAATCGATAACGGCATGATATCCGAATGATGGCAGTACGACCGACAACCTCCCGTTTCCTATTTATCGTTATTGGCCGGATAAGTCCGTCTGCATTTGAGAATAAACGCAAAGGATTGGCCAATGTCCTCTGATCCGGCTATTAGCGTCAAAAATCTGGGCAAGCGTTATCAGCTCTATGCGCGGCCGAGCGACCGCCTGAAGCAGTTGCTGTTCCGTGGCAAACGCCAGTATTTCCGGGAATTCTCGGCCCTGCAGGACATCAGTTTCGACGTGATGCCAGGCGAAGTGGTGGGCATCATCGGCCGTAATGGTTCGGGCAAGTCCACGCTGTTGCAAATGATCTGTGGCACGTTGACGCCGACTACCGGCGAGGTTTCAGTCAGGGGGCGCGTGGCGGCGCTTCTGGAGCTGGGCGCCGGCTTCAATCCGGAATTCACCGGGCGCGAGAATATATTCATGAGCGCCACTATCCTCGGCTTGTCTCAAAAGGAGATTCAGGATCGCCTGGAGGAGATCATCGATTTTTCCGGCATCCGCGATTTTATTGACCAGCCCGTCAAGACTTACTCCAGCGGCATGTACGTGCGGCTAGCCTTTGCGGTGGCCACCAGCGTCGACCCCGATATTCTGGTCATAGACGAGGCCTTGTCGGTCGGCGACGGCGCTTTTGCCCGCAAGTCCTTCGACCGTATTCGTACTATGAAAAAAGCGGGCAAGACTATATTATTCTGTTCGCATTCCTTGTATCAGGTGGAAGCTTTTTGCGACAGAGTGTTGTGGCTAAATCAAGGCGAGCTCATGCAGATGGGTGAGCCGCAGGATGTGGTGCAGCGTTATAGTGTCTTTTTACTTGACGGCGAGGATGTCAAGTTTGCTACGCCGATGATGGAAAGCCCACAATTGGCCTCGGCACCACGAGGCTATGCTCGCTTTACTCATGTAGAAGTCAGGCTAGGCGGTACGACGGATCGGGTGCTGCGAGGTCGTGCCGGCGAAAACGATCTATCCATTCGCTTACAATTTGAATCCGATCCTCAACTGCCCGCACCCACTCTCGGCGTGTACCTCAATTACGGCTCACTGGTGACCTTGACCAGTGTGGTAAGTCGCTCCGAAAACGTGCTGATCGAACGGAACGAGCGCGGCAGAGGCGAAGCGACTATTGACTTCCCCTCTCTACCTTTGCGCAAAGGAGAATATTATGTGCACGTCTATCTTGGCTGCGAGGATGCCATACACATCTATGACAGTGTGCAAGCTGCAGCCACTCTATACATTGAAGATTCCTTGCCGGAGCCAGGCCTGGTGAATTTAGCGCATCACTGGCATACGCAGGCTATCGACTAAATTCCTACTGCCATGATATCCGTCTTAATCGTTAATTACTTTTGCCACACACTGACGGCTCACGCGGTGCATAGCGTGTTAGCTGACGATCCCTCGGCTCAGGTTATTGTCGTCGATAACAGTAATGATCAGATCGAAGCCGAGAATTTGCGCAAGATTCTGCCCAGCAGAGCCGAATTAGTGGTTGCCCCGATAAACCTGGGATTTGGACGCGCCTGTAACCTGGCGTTTGAACAGGCTGCAGGCGAGTGGATATTGCTGCTTAATCCCGACGCCTTCATTCTACCCAATTGCCTGCAACAACTGGTTGGTACTCTACAGCGTCATCCAAAAATCGGCGCCTTATCGCCGCTGGCTCAATGGGATGAAGCAGGGACTTTTTTATTGCCGCCTGGCCAAATGCAAACTCCGGCCTGGGAATGGATGCTTGCGCTTGGACTCCGATTTCCAGCTTTTGGACGCTGGCTCTCAATGCGCTTTAGGACATATGCGCTGCGCTGCCTATATGCTTCCTTACCAGTACGCCAGCGCATGTTATCAGGAGGGCACATGTTTCTGCGCCGCTCCGCTATTGATGCCATTGGCGGGCTCTTTGACCCTGCCTTTTTTATGTATTATGAAGATACAGATCTCTGCCGCCGCTTAACCAAGGCTGGTTTTGAGTTGATGCTGGATCCAGAAGCCAAGGTGGTGCATCAATGGAGGCACGATCCTATAAAATCGCAATACACCGTGGAATCGCGTTTGCGCTACATGCGCAAGCATTTTACAAATTTTTGGCTGATGGATAGGCTGCGTCAGAATTTTGAACAATTACTTCAGCCCAAAGCCGGTAAGTTTCACGACATTGGCATTTGTACAACCGCGCCAATCTTTGATCTGCCAACCCATCAAAGCGGAAGCTGGCTGCTCGAACTCAGTACTAATCCTCTGTTAATCCCTGCCGCTTATCATAGCAGTACCGTTGCCTCTCATAGCATCCCATCGTCAGTCTGGAGCCTGCTGGGTGCTGGGCGCTACTGGGCAAGAGTATCGCACCCAAATGGACAGTGGAGCTACTTCACCTGGGAAATACCAAAATCGATTTCGAAATCGGGCTTGGAATTGTTAGCCCCAAAACAGGTCAGGAGCGCGAATAGAATCTTGCATTTAGATTGGGCGCATCAAGCCAACGAAGCTGAGCTATTAGATTTGTTCCGGGCCGCTTTTGGATATCAGATGAATCCCGAACTTTGGCGCTGGAAGTATCATGCTTTTGATACGTTGGGAGCGTTAGTACGTCATAATGGCCGTGCAATCGCTTTTTATGGAGCAATGCCTCGATCTATTCATTTATTCGGTTCACCGGCAACTGCGGTGCAAATCGGCGATGTGATGGTGCTTCCAGAGGAGCGAGGAATGCTCACGCGCCAAGGTCCTTTTTTCTTGGCCGCTAAGGGTTTTCTCGAACGCTTTGTCGGCCATGGGAAAACCTTTCCGCTCGCATTTGGCTTTCCATCGGAAAGACCTTTCCGCTTAGGCGTACGTCTAGGCCTATATGATAAAGTGGGAGAACTTGCGCAAATCAATTGGCCAGCCTTGCAAACTCGTCCAAGCTACCGCGTGCGCCTTAGGCCGCTATCAACCAATGACAGCGCGGCAGTTGATCGGCTGTGGCTGGAGATGGCCGATGCCTTGCAGGATCAAGTCGTCGGGGTGCGCGATTGGCCTTATGTGCAACGCCGCTATATGCAGCATCCGACTATCTCCTATCAACTCTATCTGATTACCTCCCGATTCACACAAACCCCTATTGGTATCATCGTGATCCGTGTCCTGGAAGATGCGGTGGAACTGCTGGATATTATTGCTCCTCCACAGCGCATGGCCACGTTGACACATTGCTTACGCCGCCTGGCCTGGAATCTCGGCAAGCCTCGGACTTATGCCTGGATCACAAAGCAACACGCTCATGCATTGGCCGGAGATACAGGCGAGATTGTTCCGACCGGAATCGTCATTCCCTATAACCGTTGGACGCCGGGCATTTCTGCAGATAAAGTGATGGATCGCTGGTGGCTGATGGGCGGCGATACGGATTTCAGATGACGAAAAAATCGGTATTTCATTCTCGCCGCCATAATGTCGCGGCAGCCATTGGGGACTGAATCTTGAAAATCCTCATGGTTACCCGCGAAACTCAAGCCGACAGGCGCTACGGGCTCGGGCGCAGCCTTGCGCCTTTAGTCGACGAATTTCAGCGAAGAAACATCGTGGTCGATTACGCCTGCCAGAGCGATTTAGGCGTAAGGGCTACGGCATGGCAGCAAAGGCTTCATCGTCTGTTATCCGGCCTGCTTTCACAATTTAATGCTGATACCGATTTTTCAACACTGGTTCATGTGATCCTGGAACGTTGGAACATGGGGCGGATTGCCGCCAAGATAGCGGCAAAGCATGGGCATACCCATGTGCATTGCCATGATCCTATCATTGCCGCAGGATTCAGCTTCTTTTCGCATTTCTATCCAAGGCTTAATGTCCGCTGGGGCGTGACCGAGCACGGCTTTGGCTGCTATACGGACGCCATTTGCGCAGATGGCGTCCGGATGGGGCCGCGTGTGATGCACTGGATGCGGCGCTGGGAGGCGCGCACATTGCGGGCCGCATCCTGGGTCGTATCGCCGACGCGCAAAGCTATGGAACAGGTGATACTCAGCCTCGATATTGCCCCTGTCCCATCGACATGGCGGCATATCTATCATGCACGGCCAACATTGAACCGCTACAGCCGCGAAGAAGCGCGGCGGCAGTTAGGCTGGCAGGATGATGTACTGTATATGCTAGGAGTAGGGCGCATTGCGCCGGTCAAGCAGTTTCCCATGCTGATCCACGCTTGTGCCAGGCTGGAAAAACAGGCTGATGTTCAGCTGGTGATCCTGGGTGAAGGCGAGTACGGTAGCCTGCTGGCCCTAGGGCGGCAACAAGGGCTTGCGCGAGATATTCAATTCGCCGCTACTGATGACATTGGCCTGTATTTATGTGCAGCCGATTTATATGTCAGTACTTCCGCTTCCGAGTCTTTCGGGCTTGCCACGTTTGAAGCCATGGCGGCCGGATTGGCGGTGTTATGCACGGCGGTGGGTGGCGTGCCGGAAGTGGTCGGCGACGGTGCGCAGCTGGTTCCGCCAGAGCTGGAAGCGCTGACGGATGCTATGCAGCGCTTGCTGGACGATAAAGCGTTGAGACAGTCAATCGCGCAGAAAGGCTTGGCAAGAGCCAGTGCGTGGCCGGACATTGCGGAAATCGCAAACGATTATGAAAAAATTTATCAATAGATGGCGGCAAGCCCGGATAGCCAGGCTGAGGCCGTGTCCGTTGCCGAAAGTATTAGCGTTGCCCGAAAATGGCAGAGTACTGGTTTTCGCCCCGCATCAGGACGATGAAACCATAGGATGCGGCGGGACTCTGGCATTGCTTCGGCAAAGGGGCTGCGAAATCAAAGTGGTCTTTGTCACCGACGGCGGCGGGGCCGGGAGCTTGCCCGAAGGCACCGTAGCTGTCCGCAAAAAGGAAGCGATAGCGGCTCTGGCAGTGCTCGGCATCGGGGACATTGTATTTCTCGATGAACCCGATGGTCATTTCCGCAATACGCCCGAGTTCGAGCGGAAAATCATGGCAATGCTGGATCAGTTTCATCCGGACTGGCTGTTTATGCCTTCGGTGCTCGATTATCACCGCGATCATGTCGCAGCCGGCCAGGCGATATGCGCCTGCTGGCGCAGCTGGCAGGGAACTGCCAGGGCTTTTTTCTACGAAATCTGGAGCCCGCTTCCTGCCACTTGGATAGTCGATATCAGCAGCGCGGCCGAGCTTAAGCGATCGGCGCTTTCCCGATATGAACTGCCGCTCGCGCATTGCGATTATCTCTCCGCCAGTATGGGCCTGGCCGCCTATCGGGGGCTTTATCTGGCCGGAAACGGGCAATCCGGATTCGCGGAGGCTTTTGTCGAGGCTGAAAAGGATGGCATTTGGCGCGGCATGCCGGAAAGACTGCTTACCTTGCGAACTTATGTTGAAAAACTGCTGAAGCCATGATCGGTGCGGCCGCGTTTTGTTCAAATCATTCCAAATAATCTATAACTATGCAAAAAAACAACGATTTTTCCATGGACAGGGGCGAGAATTTGCCATTGGTGACTGTTATTATCCGCAGCACGGACAGGCCCACGTTATCGGAAGCGCTGGATTCAGTTGCCCAGCAGGCCTATCCCAATATCGAAGTGCTTGTGGTGAATGCGAAAGGCGAAGGACATGCTGAGCTTGGCGAATGGTGCGGACATTTCCCGTTGCGCGTGGTGAATACAGGAAGCATGCTGCGGAGAAGCCTTGCCGCCAATATCGGCTTGAGCAATGCTGCTGGAGACTATTTGATCTTTCTTGACGATGATGACTGGTTCATGCCGGAGCATATAGCCATGCTGATGGATGCTCTGATGCGGAATCCGGACAAAAAAGTCGCTTACAGCTGTGTGACGGGTGTCAATGAACAAAAGGAGCCCTGCGGCAGCCATTTTTGCCAGCCATTTGATCGAACGCTATTACTGGCCGGAAATTACCTTCCAATCCATTCGGCATTGTTTTCACGGTCGATTGTGGATGCCGGGTGCCGGATGGATGAGTCGGTTGATTTGTATGAGGATTGGGATTTTTGGCTGCAGGCCGCGGCTTTCGGTGATTTCATTTTTGTAGCGCACTTTAGCGCTTATTATCGAATTGGAGGGCCGTACGGGCAGGGCGTCAGGCCGGATGCTGCGGTCGCGCAACAGGCCAGCGCGGATTTGTTTGAAAAGTGGCGCAAGGCATGGAAGCGTGAAGATTTGTTGGATATCATGGCGCATGTGCGGGAGCATAAGGCACAATTGAATGCGGCCATCGCCGAGCGCGATGCAGCCATCGCCGCGCGTGATGCGGCGGTTGCTGAGCGTGATGCGGTAGTTGCCGAACGCGATGCGGCGGTTGCCGGGCGTGACGCACATATTGCTGCATTGTATAACACGACAAGTTGGAGAATTACACAGCCGTTGCGTGTCGTTTCCCACCAACTGAAGCGAGGCCGACGCGCCGCAGAGTTGATTGGGCCGGCTATCCGGCGTGGCGGAGGGGTAAGAAGCACGCTCAATAAAGCAATGCATCTATACCGCCATGAGGGACTGACCGGGATCAGGCATGGGTTCAGGATTGTCGCTTTATCGCAGCAGATTTCTCCGGCTTGGGGTTCCGGTGGATTTGATCGTAACGATTATGCGGAATGGATTCGACGTTACGATACGCTCACTGATGATACACGCGCCACCATGAATGCATCCATCGCCGAATTTGCTCATCAGCCTTTGATTTCCGTAGTGATGCCTACTTATAACCCTAAACCGGAATGGCTGATTGAGGCCATAGAATCGGTCCGCAAGCAAATCTATCCGCATTGGGAATTGTGTATCGCCGATGATGCTTCCACCGATAAAGCGATTCGTTCCGTACTGGAGCGGTATGCGAGTGAGGATCTTCGCATCAAGGTTGTATTCCGCGAAATCAATGGCCATATTTCTGAAGCGTCCAACAGTGCGCTTGAACTGGCCAGCGGAGAATGGGCGGCTCTGTTGGATCATGATGATCTCCTGAGTGAACATGCTTTGTTCTGGGTGGTTGATGCTATCAATCAAAATCCCGATGCTCATCTGATTTATTCGGATGAGGACAAGGTAGATGAAGTTGGCAAAAGATTTGATCCTTATTTTAAATGCGACTGGAACGCAGATTTGTTTTATTCGCAAAACATGATTTCGCATCTCGGCGTCTATCGGACCGATCTTTTGAATTCAATCGGCGGATTCAGAAAGGGAATGGAAGGCTCGCAGGACTATGATCTTGCCCTCCGCTGCATTGAGCGAATCCAACCGAAGCAGATTCACCATATTCCCCGAGTGCTCTATCACTGGCGTAAGCATGCTGAAAGCGCGGCACAATCCATAAATGCTAAACCCTATGCTTTGCTTGCAGGAGAAAGGGCATTGAATGAACATTTCCAACGGCAAGGCATTAATGCTACAGCTAGTCCGCTGGATTTTGGGATGTACCGGGTGCGCTACGCTTTGCCAGACTCATTGCCTATGGTTAGCCTGATTATTCCTACTAGAAATGGACTGCAGCTGATCCGGCAATGTGTAGAAAGTATTAGAAAAAAAACCACCTATTTGAATTATGAAATCCTGATCGTTGACAACGGCTCGGATGATCCCGCAACGCTTCGCTATTTCGATGAATTGCAAGCTGACGCGCGGACAAAGATAAAGGTGGTGCGCGATGACCGTCCTTTCAATTATTCAGCACTTAATAACGCCGCCGTAAAACTGGCACAGGGTGAGATTGTGGGATTGCTCAATAATGATCTTGAAGTCATCTCGCCGGATTGGTTATCGGAAATGGTCAGTTATGCGTTACAAGCTGATGTGGGGAGCGTAGGCGCAAAGCTCTGGTATCCTGATAATACTCTTCAGCATGGGGGCGTAATTTTAGGTGTGGGCGGGGTGGCATCCCATGCTCATAAGCATCTGCTGCGTCACCAATATGGTTATTTCGGGCGCGCAAATCTCATGCAGTCTTTTTCGGCTGTAACCGCTGCCTGTCTGGTGATTCGCAAGGCTATCTATGAGGAAGTTGGAGGATTTAACGAAACGAATCTGCAGATTGCTTTCAATGACGTGGATTTCTGTTTGCGTGTACGAAAAGCGGGCTATCGCAATGTCTGGACTCCTCATGCGCAGTTATTTCATCATGAGTCTGCAACACGCGGCTACGAGGACACCCCTGAAAAGCGGGCGCGCTTCGCCAGAGAGACTCAGTATATGAAGCAGCGCTGGGGAAATCTTCTGTTAAACGATCCTGCCTACAGCCCCAACTTGACGTTAGACTTTGAGGATTTCAGCTTGGCCTGGCCGCCAAGAACGCAGAAAGGCTTAACAGTATCTCGCCCTGGACGGGAATCAGCGGCGCAGTCAATGGAGGTGTCATAACCGCATGGGCGAAGTTACCGTCATCATTGTCAACTGGAACGGCGGCACTTTATTGGATGAGTGTCTGGCATCCCTGGCACAGCAGTCCTATCCGCCCACCCAGGTTTTACTGATGGACAACGGCAGCACTGATGGTTCCGCTCAGCGCGCCCGGCAAATGCCTGGAATAACGGTTCGTTTTCTAGGCGATAATTTCGGTTTTGCGGCGGCAAACAATCGCGCATTGAGCGAATGCGACACCGAATTCGTGGCTTTGTTGAACCCGGATGCCTCGCCCGGCAAGGACTGGCTGATGAACTTGGTCAATGCTGCTCAAGCCTGTCCTGGCGTTGCCGCTTTTGGGTCGCGCCAAATGAATCAACGTTTTCCGAAGGTAATTGATGGGCTGGGGGATGTTTATCATGTATCCGGCCTGGTTTGGCGTAACGGTTATGGGCGCACTGAGCGCGCTGCCGATGCTGTTCCGGACATGATTTTCTCTCCTTGCGCCTGCGCAGCGCTTTATCGCCGTGAGGCGCTCGTGAATACAGGCGGGTTTGATGAGGACTTTTTCTGCTATGTCGAAGATGTCGACCTGGGTTTCCGTTTAAGGTTGGCGGGATACAGCGCGATGTATGTGCCTGATGCTGTCGTGTATCATGCCGGGTCTGCAAGCACAGGCGGGCAGCATAGTGATTTTTCTGTCTATCACGGCCACCGGAATCTGGTTTGGACCTATATAAAAAACATGCCGGGAAGCTTATTTTGGATTTTGCTGCCGGTTCATGTATTTTTAAACCTTGTCAGCATTATTTATTTTTCAATACATGGGAAAGGCAAGGTGATAGTGAGGGCCAAGCGGGATTCGCTGAAAGGCATCCCGAAAATGTGGCGTAAACGGCGTGAAATTCAGTCCAACCGCAGGGCTTCGGTGATGGCTATTTGGCGTAGTTTGGATAAAAGGCTCTGGTTGGCGAAAAAATACTGAGCTTTACTGCCAAGGCCTGATAGTCATCCATCCGATAAAAGTCTGCTGTTCAAGTCGTTCAGAGGTCGTTGCTTATCTCAATCGATCCGCCGGATTTGCCCTGCGCATCCACCCACAAATGCGGCAGGCCCAAGCTATCCAGCCAGGCAGGCCCATCCTCTTCCTTGAGCATGGCGATAGTCGAGGCGCTGCCGGCGACGACGCAGAAATCGGCAACCACGCTGACGGCGGTCAAGTGGCGCACCGGCCAGCCGGTCTTGGGATTGAGTATATGGCCGTAGCGAACGCCATCCACCATGAGGCAGCGCTCGTAATCGCCGCTGCTGGCCAACGCGCCTTCCCGCAATAAGAGCGTCTGCATGACAGCTTCCTTGCACCGAGGGTCGCGTATGCCGATGTGCCACGGGCTGCCGTCGGCGCGAGGGCCGATGACTTTGATGTCGCCACCCAGGTTGATCACGCCATGCCGGATGCCGGCGCCCTGGCATAATGCCGCCGCACGGTCGACCGCATACTCCTTGACGATGCCGCCGAAATCGATTTCCATGCCCGCTATCGGGAATTCGAGCACCGGAGGATTCCAGCGCAGCTTGCGCCAGCCCACTTTTTCGAGCAGTTCCTGAATCTGCGCCGGGTCCGGCAGCCTGTCCTGATCAAAGCGCCAGGCGCGGCGCAGAATGCCGGAGGTGATGTCGAACAGGCCGTCGCTCTGGTCATGGCAGGTCGCCGCATAATTCAGCAGTCCGGCCGTCTCTTCGTCGACCTTAATGCGGCCGCCCGCGGCTGCCGCGCGGTTGATCGCGGACAGAAAACTGTCGTCCCGGTAACGGGAATAAAGCGCTTCCAGCCGGTGGACATCGGCGATGGCCGTGTCCGCAACCTCTTCGGCCTCCGCCTGCGTTTTGGCGTAGAGCTGGATGTCGCATGGCGTGCCCATGGCCTTGAATGTGCAGTGATGAAATTTCATGCTAGCCAAGGCGCTCGATAACCTGGGTTAGAATGCATAGCTCCAGGTGGCGGACAGCGCGCCATCGCGCGGCAGCTGATAGCCGTTGACGTCATCATGCACAGGCTGGAGCCATTCGACGCCGAGCCGGTTGCCGGCAAGACTGCCGCTGGGCACGACGGCGTTGAGGCCGAAGCCGACATCCCAGTACCGCCCGCCATGACTGGAAGGGGAATCCATCGGCCCCAGCGGATTGAATACGCCATTGTATTGGCCCCGGATCGATCCTTGAATGGTGTAGACACCGCGCACCGATGCCGAGAGCCAGTTCAGCAGGCTGTAGTTGCCCCAGGCCGTGGACTGGAAGATGTCGCCGAACGCGAAGCCCGAATCATTCTTGTCCTCAAGGCGTTTGGTGCCGCTAAGTTGTGCGCCCCAGGACCACTTGTCCATCTGGCCCGTGTAAGTGAGGCTCGGCTTGAAATCCCAGGTGCCGCTGCCTAGCTGCATGCCGTAATGGATAAAGCCGGCCTCTATGCGATGGGTGTCCCTGAGCCTGATGCCGACGTCGCCAGTCGGCGCGCTGAGACCCAGGGTCGCATGCAGGTGATGGTTGGGTCTGTCGAAGAGTTTGAACATCGCATACAGGCCCGTATCGCCGACGCCGCCTGTCTCGCTTTGATGCAGGGTGTGATGCGTGATGAGCTCGCGCTGGGTCTCGGTAGAAGGTGCAGGCGCTCCGTCCAGCCTGCGCATGGTCATATCCATGGCGACGAACTGGGGCATGAGCATCAGGTTCAGCCAGTCGGTCGGCGCATACATGATATCGAGCATGTGCATATGCATGTTCATGCCGCTGGGAGCGAGAAAACAGGGATTGCCTTCGCAGCCGTTGCTGACGATGGTCGGGTCACTGATTTCGCTTGAGCCGTGCAGCATATCGCCGGCCTGGGTGCCGTACATGTAGCGGTAGCCGACCATGAAGTCGCCGGATTTGCTCAGCATGTGGTCGAACATGACGCCGGCCGGCGCGTGGCCGCCGTGGTGGCCGTGATGATGGTGGGCATGTTCGCCGCCGGACAGGGAAAGCGCCGACAGATCCACTTTCAGCGCCGCGTTGACCATATAAAAATCGAAGTCTGCATAGGCGCCTTCGCCGCCGCCGTCCAGTTTCAGTGAGCCGGCGTGCGTATAGTATTCGGCGCCTGCCTCAAGGCTGACGCCTTTGGCGAATTGCTTGCTGACGGTGATGCCGCCGCTCAAAGCGCCATAGCCCGACAGGCGCTGGTCGCTGCTGTAATGGGCGGGCAGCTTTTTAGGATCAAAATAGGTGGTCTTGGGTATCGGGTTAAACTGGGATTCAGGAATCCGCCCGCCGTTCTGGTCGACGTAATTGCCGCTGCCGGCATCGTAAATATACTCCAGTCCCGTGTTCGGCGCGTTGGCATTCAGCAGGATCCTGTTGCCGTTCGCATCGACGGCGGGCCGGCTGTAGGCCTGCTGGGAGACCAGGTAGGGCGTATAGAAGTCGGCGGCGTCCTGCGAGTAATAGCGTATCCTGGGCGTAACGGTCCAGCCGTCGCCCAGCGGCTGGCTCCAATCGGCTTCGAAAGTGTGGGCGTTGATTCCCCAGTCGTCGTGAAAAAAGCGGTAATCGAAGTGCACCGCCGCGTCCAGGCCTTCAATGTACTGAACATAACGCATGTTGGCGGTCAATTGATCTCGCTCATCGGGGCGTTTTTCCAGCAGGCCGATGGAGAGCCCGCTCAATACATCGCCCGTTTGTCCAGGATTGATGAAAGCGGTTTCCACAGCTTTATAAGGATTGGCCAGATAGCCGGTGCTGCGCGTGTAACCTACGCCGGTCTCAATCAGGGCATTTTTGTTCAGCACCTGGGTCAGGCCAAGCGTCGTGGCCCAGTCCTGCCTGTTGCCGGTCAGAACTTTGTTGCCGCCTTCGAGTTCGATCTGGCTGTTGGTGGAGGTGCTGTTGTAGGCGCGCAAACCCGCGGCTGTATCGTAGATATAGGGCGTGGCATCGTGATCGAGTATGGCGTCGGTGTCGCTGTTGGTGTAGCTCAACCCCAGATTCAGGCTGGTCCGCTTCTGGTTGAAGTCCAAACGTCCTGCCAGACTGCCGAACCGGGATTCATAGTCTCTCTCTGTGGAAATGCCGCCGCCCACGTCCAGCGCCGCCTCATCCCATTCATAACCCAGCTTGAAGTTTCCTTGCTTGCGGGTTTCCGGCGAGGCGGTGGAAAGCGTATGCACTAATTGCGTGTCTTCTGTGAACTGGCCGGTTGATGGATCCCGTTTGAGCGGATTCAGTTGCCTGTCAAAGTAGACCGTGTTGTTTTGCAGAAAGGGCGTTGCTCCGGCAATTATGCCGCCTTCTCTATTGCCGCCGAAAGACAGCGGCGCGGTCGCGACCGGCGTGGCGCCGCTCCAGGTGTCCTGGATGTAGTCGAATGCGAACTTGATCCGGTCGGACAGTTTGATTTTGCCGCTGCCTTGAATGGTGTCCACCTCGATAGGATTGAAGCGGCTGTTCACGCCGGCAAGATCACGCCTGCCTTCCTGGTAGTGGCCGTATTGAAAGCTGGCTTCTTCCTCGGCGGCGTTGGCTGATGCGGGCATCAGGCCCGGCAAGGCCAGGGCCGCGGCGGTCAGTGCCTGTAACGAAGCGTTTATGGGTGATGACGGCTTGCGCTGTTTTTTGCACATGTTCCTGGCTGATCTGGGTTTAATAACAGCCACAGCCGCCTCCCTCAGCGGAGCCGCTGCCTGATGCGGCCTCACGGCTGCCGTAGATATGTGCCCGGAATGCGCTTTGCAAGGGAGTGGGATCCAGCGCCATGTGCGGTTTCGCCAGATTGCCGCGCTCCCATGGCGCCACTTGCGCACAGCCCGACACGCTGGCGCATGCGACGAGAAGTAGCGCTTGTTTTATTATTTTCATTTATTGTTTCTCATCAGATCGGTACAGCTGATCAAACTGTACAAACCGCACTGCCGCCAGTTCATAAAACACAGTCAGAGTTTATATTCAGCTATACCACGACCGAGGACATAGAAGACGATAGAGCGGCCCGCAATGAAGGCAGTTTATTGGTAGCTATCTTCGTTATTTCTTCTCTGAGCTTTCCGCCAGCAACTGTTCTGCCAGTTTTCGAAGCTCCTCGGCTTCTCCTTGCCGGAAACCCAACTGGACATGACGAATGACGCCGTTGCGGTCGATCAGGTAGGAGGAGGGCATGGCCTTGACATCGAAGCTCCTGGCGCACTGCTCGTTTGAATCGGCCGCTACAATGAACTGTGCCGGGGTTTTAGCCAGAAACGCCTTGGCATCTTCGGCCGACTCGTCCATATTGATGGCTATGACCTGCAGTCCCCGATCTTTGAGGTCCTGTTCCAGTTCATTCAGAAAAGGAAAGGATTTCAGGCAGGGCGGGCACCAGGAGGCCCAGAAATCGATGTAAAGGACCTTGCCTTGAAATTGCTGCAAGTTGTAATTTTTACCGTCGCCGATCGATGCTAAGGTGCAGTCAGGCGCCTTGTTGCCGGCTTCGGCCGCGATTGCCTTTTGAACTGGACCGAGCGCCAGCATGGCGCAGAGTAAGGTGAATATCCGCTGGTTCATCTGTTGATTTTTTGCTTTATAGGCGTTGGGACAATTGCTCATTCAGGCAATGAATGATTTAAGGCGGCGCCAGCGGTCAGGCAAAGGGCCGCCGAATTTAGCAATTATTGGGCTTGCAGCACTGAGATATCCGTATCTGGATGATCTCCGTTATCAGCCATGCAATGGTAGTTTAAATCGAATACTCTTGTCCCTACAGTAGTTGTAGTGACTGCTACGTAGTACATGCCTGCGCCGCCTCTAACTTTGATAAAAGGTGTGTAGTTTGCATCTCCAGATACGGTATCCGCAATGGTCTTCATTTGAGTGCCGTTAACAATGTGGAGATTAACCATTAATCCTGGCACCGGGTCGGTTCTGTCTTTGACCTGGGCTTCAAAATAATCCGTACCCGGAGCACAATTGACGACAGCCAGATCGGATGCGCCTGAATCAACGGTACCCGTACCTATTGTTATACCCGTATATTCATGAGCCAAAGCGAGATTCATGTGGCCGGCAGCGGCCAGAATTGATGCCGTTATAAAAGCTTTTTTTAAAGACGCAAATTTCATATATCCTCCTCGTGCCGCCAGGCTGCTAGCGGAAAATTAATTTAGCAAGTGCTGCTCATTTCGTCACCGATCTATTAGTTTGGGCAACCGGAATTTATCTTTTTGCCCCTTTAATCCATTTCTTATTGAAAAAAGAAATGTTAATGCCAGTGATCTACTATCAACAACCGCCGACTAAAGTTTATGATTGTCGGTAGTTCTTTTCATTTATTAACAGTTTATTTTTGACTTAGCAGATTTATGCAGTTGTTTCAAAATAAACATTTCTGTTTTTAATAGCCCATCGTTTCTTAAAAAATAGAAAGGCATGGGTAAACAGACGATTCTAACCTATTTTGTTTCTCTTCTCCTATGTGATTTTCCTGCATCCACTATGGGTTTGTTTGGGCATGGTTTTCAGAAAAGAGCAGGGCCGTTTATTAGGATAATCATTGAGAAACATTTGTTTTCGAGATCGATTCCAGTTTTATTGCGGCCAGTTTACGCACCATTTCCGCCTCGTCAGTCAGTGCCTGCTGGAGCAGCGCGGCATCGTCTCCTGCCCGGTCGACAGCTGTCAGCCGCACCCTTTCGTCCTTATCGTGAATCGCTTCCCGCACTGCGGCGGCCGCTCCAGCGCCTTCCCGATACGATAAGCTGGTAAGAGCCCGCACTCTTACTGTTGCATCTTCATCTGTGAGCGCCGTTTCCAGCGCTTCTTTGACGGAGGCGTCGCCTTTCCGGCCGGCAGCCATCAGACGCCCGACAGCTTCTGCCCGCTCCGCCGGGTTTTTTGACTTTGCCATTTTTACCAGCTCATCGGTTTTATCCGGCTCGGGCTCGATCTGGAAAGCATGCGTTTTGGCCTCATTCATTTTCAGCATTGTTTGTTGCTGAGCTTCAGTGGATAAGCACGTCTCGGGATTGGTCCGGTTTGCGTCGAATTTCGCTCCGAGAATCCAGGCTTCGGCGGGTTGTCTGGGCGAGTCGGTTTTTGCTGTCTGGGATGCGTATCGGAAAATAAGGTCGGCTTTTCGAGCCAGCAGGCATTCCAGAACCTGTTTTACGGTTGGCCCCACACAGGTCGCTGTCACCAGTCCCTCGGGCAGAACCGAGTAATTTATGCGCACGCCTGTTTGGTTTGAGATACGGTTAAGCACCTGTGCCAAGGGTGCTTGCCTGGCTTCCAGTTGCAACTTGGCCCCTGCGTCTTCGGTCATGATTACCCGGATGTTTTGTTCTTCCTGTCCATTGGTGTTCCCGGCAGCTGATAATAGCCCGGGAATCAGCAAGAACAGACAGGTTATCCAGGTTTTAGTTGAATTCAAGGCAGCCTCTCGCACAATATGGCAAACATTACAACGCTCTATTCGTCAAAGAGCAAATGCCTAATTATATAAAAAGCCTGAAGCACTGGAATGAAATCATAAAGCACCTGTACTTGCTGCTAATTTTGGTAGCGTGGGCCGCAGGATCTGGCTCTTTTCCTCGTTAGGGAAAAATTAGGAAAAAAGTTCAATGCATTTTAAGAAGGGCAGGGCCTTACTTTAAAATGAAAATCTACGGCGATGTCCACCGCCGTAGATTGGTAAAAGCTCAGACCGCTCTTGCAATAAAGGAACTGAGCCGTACGGTTGCAGGTAACAGGATGTTACTCAAACAGCCTTATTGCGCAGGCCATACTTGCACGCCGTTATCTATAGCCGGCATATCGCGGTTAAGCTGGTCGGCAGTTGGCGTGATGGTGATGTCCAGTCCTTCACCGCACTTTGGATCCAGTGGATTAGGGTCAACTGCAACAGTTGTATCGGTAGCCGGAGTGCCTGTTATGTTTCTGACCACTTTCAGCGTAGCCGGGGTATGTTCCGCTGTACCGTCGAAATTAGAACCAACCATAGGCGACCACAGGTTGACGGTTTGGTCGCTGAATCCGGCAACATTGGTCAGTTTACAAACATCGGCGACAGGTACTACGAAAGTGACGGTCTTGGCGCAAGATGCTGATTTGATCTTGATGGCGTCTGTCTTAAAGGGGACCAGTCCCACATAGTTGTGAGCCGGCAGAGCGCCGCCGCCTGTCCAGAATCCGACCGTATTGGTTGTTTGTGGATTAGTTTTTTGGCCTTCGGCTGAAAAGATTTCTTTGCTATAGACTTTCTTGGCATAACCTTCTCCGGCGCCTTCAATCCAGTCCGTTACGGCACCGGCGTCCTTGGGTTCAACATTGGCAGCCGATCCAGCGGGTTTGGAAGTAACGGTAGCGGTTGAGTCGGGAAATACTACGCTCGTGCCCATCACTGGCGCCTCACCGCAACCGTGTCCAATCACTACATTATTGTAGACTCGGGTGTTTTCAAGAATGGTCGAAGTTTGCAGCCGCGTATGGGCAAAGCCGCTTTGGCTGGCTGCCAATATAGCGGTTGTCATTGAGCAAAGGGCCAGTTTTTTAAATTGTGTCGAGCTTAGCATTGAAGTCCTCCGAGGACATTTTATTGTTGTTAATAGTATTTTTAGTGAAAGGCAGAAGTACCGAATCGCTCCGTCTGCCTTGTGTTTAATACTTCAAGATAAAAGCACAAAACGTGCCATAAGAATTGCTGGTATTAGGAGAAGGGCGGTTTTCAACTGAATGGATTGTAATAATCTCTAACTGTATGATTTTTACTGATTAGCATACCGAGATTGCAACGTCTCTGGTGCATGTAGAGAAGCGGCTGCTTTCACATGATATAAGTAGAAACTCTCAAAAAACGACTTGGGTATTTAGCCAATGTAATAGTTTTTTGTGTGATATGCCCTGATTTTCAGCACTTGCCTTTACTGGAGAGTCGATATATCGGGGACATTAAATAAAAATGCGTGATATGGCGCATAAAAAATAAGTCATTTAACATAGTTTAATTATTTTGCTTCGGGTTTATGCTTGCGTCCATGCATTGTCTTATATGAAAACTGCGGAGTTTTTTACACTAGCAGACAAGACAATCAGATTCTACGATGACGAGTTTGTAAAGATGATGGGCAAGAGCTCAAAAGTAAGTAGTTAAGATAGAAAGCCTATTTTTAATAGCTACTGCCAGATGCCAAGAAAGGGGCTGATCGGCTGTTTAAAAATATTCCTGCCGATCAGATCAAAAGGGGAGGTTATTCAATAACAGGAATTTACAGGTAGACAGTGCTGGCCCGAGGGCCGATATCGTCTTCTTCTAATACATAGCGAACTGGGCTGCCTAACTCTAACTGATCAAATTCACCCACAACACTATTTCTATGGAAATAAATTTCACGGCCGTCTACTGTCTCGATAAAGCCATGATCCTGCTCCGGCAGCAAGCGTGCTACCGTTCCTGTTTTCTGCAGGTCATGAGTTTTGACTTCACCACGCTGAACACGGGCATAGTCTTCGAGTTGCCTTACAGCCGCCCTGAAAGCATCCCGTATGGCAACATAAATGTCTTCATGGGCTTGCTTATCGTGATGTTCCCTACTGATGACCAGCTCTTTTCGGGGAGTCGTGATATCAATACGAATATGGTATTGATTGCCCTGGTGATGATGCTGGTGCTCTGACTCTACGGCAACCCGGCAGCTCATGATATGGCTATGGAATCTATCCAGTTTGGCTACTTTCTCGCGGATTCTGGCTTCTACGGCCTCAGAATGAGGTATGCCGCGAAAGGTAATCTGTAATGGGATTTGCATGATTATTCACCTGCTCAGATAAAGTATGAATGACAGAAATAGCTGCTGTGTGGCTGGGCTACAAAATAGATACCGGTATTCTGGCTTGAACCCGGTAGAGCACCGGATGATCTGCCAAGGCTGGGCCTGGCGTGTAATAGCAGTACATGAACCGACAACGGCAACAAAATCAACCAGACAATGACAATAATGCTGAAGTGTTTGATGTCGCTCCATATCCGGGTCCTCGGGAATGCCGATCGCAGCAGTTCCACTATTAGAATCGCATCCATGGCGCAGCCCAGGAACAGGGTAAAGAGCGCAAAAAATCGATTATGCTGAATCAGTAGAGCGGTAAGCGGCATGCGTCCCCCGCTCGCTATCATAAAAATAAACCAAATGCAGGCCATCAATAGAAAGCTTTTCCGAACTTCACTCATTGATTCAAGGTATTGGTTTATATTCATGGACCGTTGCTCTATTATTTTCATAACCGGATTCCTTAGTATTTTTAAACCAACTTGTGAGTAAGTCTGGTCAGGAAAAGGCCTAATATTGATCAACAAGTTTCGTTTTATTATTGGGTTTTGCTATTCGGGCTTCTATGGTTTTTTCTTCGCCTTGGCGGAAGATATGAAGAATGACCTTATCGCCCACTCGCATCAATGCAATGCTGTTGCTCAGCTTGGTTGAGGTATCCACTGGTTGACCGTTAATGGCAATGACGATATCCCCTTTTCTCAACCCCGCTTTATCGGCTGGGGAGCCAGGAACAATACCCGAAATAACAGCGCCATCCTGTCGATCAATATTAAACACCCGAGCCAGGCTCGGGGTGAGACTTTGAATCTGAATCCCTAGCTGGCCTCGCTCAATATTGCCGTATTGGATGATTTGATTGACAACGTGATAAGCCGTGTTAATAGGAATCGCGAAGCCAATACCGACATTGCTGCCATTAGGGCCGACTATGGCTGTATTGATGCCGATCAATTCACCTTGCAAATTAACCAGAGCGCCGCCGGAATTTCCGGGATTGATTGATGCGTCAGTTTGAATAAAGTCCTCATAGCCTTCCAGGCCCAGGCTGGAACGACCCAATGCGCTGATTATGCCGGAGGTGACTGTCTGGCCAAGACCGAAAGGGCTGCCTATCGCAACGACGATATCGCCGACCTGTAATACATCAGAATTACCCTGAGGAAGCTCGACTAATTTGTCGGATTTGATTTTAATCAAGGCGACTTCTGTGTTTGGGTCGCTGCCTACCACAGTCGCGTTATAGCTTCGGTTATCTTGCAATGTCACTGTTATTTGGTCGGCTTTGTCAATAACGTGATGATTAGTAATGACATAGCCTTTGCTGGCATCGATGATAACGCCTGATCCAAGATTTTGGACTTCCCATTCCATCGCTTTGTTTGACTTGTCATATAGATGACGATAGGAAGGGGCTTTCAATAAAGGATTTTCTCTTTGACTGAATCGTATACGAGTGGAGATATTGACGACAGCCGGAATGACTTTTTTTAGCATTTCCGGCAGAGGGTTATTGCTCATAGGAACTTGAGCCCATGCATCTATTGCCTGTAAATGAGCTGATATTGCCGTCATTAGAGCAATTGCCAGGGAATATATGAAAAACTGTTTTTTCATAGTTGCTCCGTACCTCATTGCTAGTGGCAAATTTATTCTAAGTTGAAGATTAGAACCGGTATGCGGGCAAAAATTCTAAATTAATTATGCTTTTCGTTAGAATTTATACGCTGATTCAGCTCAGTTGAGCGGTATTTAACCCAATAGTTAAGTAAGAACTGCTCCAGGCATATATCTAAAGAATCGGCCAAAACAGGATGAGGAGTATGCAGTTAATACCTTATTATGGAGCGGCTATTGGACATTGAAGCTTTTCATATCATTGTTATTGTTGAGTATGCGGATATATTTGCGCTGGACGTCCAGCAGCCCTTCATCCTGAAGTTGACTAAAAGCCCGGCTTACCGTTTCTTCAGCGAGACCAAGATAATCAGCTATGTCACGTCGGCTCATAGGCAAATTGAAAGAGTTTGCGGAGAATCCGCGCTCGCTGAGATTTCGAGACAGATCATTCAAAAAAATGGCGAGGCGTGCGGGCGCGCTTCTATTGCCCCGTAATTCCATCAAATGCTTGTTCTGAACGATTTCGCGACTCATCAGCTTGACAAATTGATGGCCGAGTGAAGGGGCGTTGTCAGCCAGCTTTTGATATTGATCAAACGGTATTTTACAAAGACTGCAGGTATTCAGCGTTGTCGCGTTACAGTCATAAAAACCGGAACTGATCGCACTTAATCCTATGATATCGCCAGGAAAATGGAATTGAATGATGTGTTCGTGACCATCTCCGAAAACACACCAGGATTTGATCGTGCCGGAACGGACCAGATACAGGTATCGAAATGGCTGTTCTGCATGAAAGATATGTTGGCCGCTGTCCAGATAATATTGTTGAGAAATGATGCTTTGCAGTTGTTGGCGATCGGAGGCTTCCAAACTGGACATAAGGCAGGATGAATAGGTTGTGCAGTCTTTGCACACATCAAAGTTTCTGGTTGGCTCTATGACCGGCTGCGCGTCCGGTTCGTCAATAGTCATCAGCAACTGGTTAATTGCCTCAAAGTATTTCAGATAAGAGCGAGAAAAAGACAGTTTTAGACTGTTTTCCGGTTGATGTGAAAGTATGCCTTTCATCCTGAAATATTTATTGATGCCGTGATTAATCGTAAAAGTAATGTCAACGCAATGGCGACCGCCTAGTACCTTTTCTCTGGTGGCAAGCTTGATTTCATTGAAGCTGATTGCGCTGGTTTTGAATCGCCCCAGAAATTCTTCCCCATCATGCAAATCTACATCTAACTCAATGGGGACTCCTATGAATTGTGATCGGGTCATTTTCACTCCATTTTTTCAAATGTTAAGGAATCCTTTTACGATGGGCTTCGGTTATTGGAATTGGCAGATGCTTGTAATTATTGTTGATCTATTCAACGCCGTCTTTATAAAAGTCCCCCTTCGAGAAGATAAAGCCGATAAGCTTTGTTGCTATTCAATTAATTGCCTATAACGCAGTTGAATTAAATAAAATAATCTTCTCTTCAGGGTACAACGCCTATTTTCTATCGTTCAGCTAGAAGATATTGCCTTTCGCTACTAGAGCGGGTCGGGGTGAGTGCGATAAATAAGCTTTTTTTTCTTATTGTCTCCATCTGACCCAGACCCTCCTTTCAGGCGATGAAATTAGCGCCATTAAATCGGACGCGGAACGGATATAAAAAGCACCCGGCTGCAAATCAAATGACAATTACATTTTCAGCTTGAAGGCCTTTTTGTCCCTTTGTAACGTTGAATTGTACTTTTTGTCCATCATTGAGCGATTTAAAGCCTGGGTTATTAATGTTGCTGTAATGGACAAAAACATCCGGGCCTTTTTCCTGTTCAATAAAGCCGAAGCCTTTGTCAGCATTAAACCATTTAACAGTGCCAGTAATAGAAGTAGTAGATGATGTATTAGTAGACATAATTCAAGAATCCTAAAGTATTAAAAAAAGTGTTTTTTCGAAAAAAGCAGCTCAAAGTAAGCAGACATCACATAATTTCAATGTTTCTGCGCTTATTTTGTTCTGATTTGGGTATGGTAATGTCAAGTATGTCATCCTTGCATGATGCTTTAGCTTTCTCGCCATCCACACGAGTAGATAAGATAAAGTCCGTTGAAACTCACCGCGGTTTATTGCTTGGCAGTAATAAGCCTCGTTTTTTGTTTCATTTTCCTGCTTGGAAAATGCACGGATAGTGACAGTCTGATTGCTGATTGAAACGTCCGGATTTGCTTTCTTTACGCTTGACTGGGCGGCCCGAACTTTTATTTCATTATCGTGCTCGATAATATCAATCCTTGAAAAATTTCGGCTTAGAGAGCATTCTCTTTCCAGCCAAATTGGAAATTTCCGGTCCGGTTGCGGCCAGCGGCAAGAAAGTAGATTGTCAAACCAACGATCCAAGTCATCAAAAGCAATCAACCCAATGCCCAGGAGCGACGAGGTTGGTATTGCTTTAGCGATATCCTTATCGTTGTCTTTATCTTTTCTCATAAATTTCGTCCTAACTATGCACAACTGACAAATACAGCGGAAAAAATCTTCATGCAGATAATCTGGATGAAGTGAATCAATGCCAGAACTTGTAGAAAAATTCCAAAGCTTAAGCAAAGGTTCTAGTTTTTTCCTGAGACAAAATGTAGCGTATTTTCTGAAGCAGTAGAATTGGTGCAAATACCTAGGTAAATCAACGCAAATTGATCATATCGTTATCTTAATGGGTGTTTTTGAGCCTTAGAGTGATTGTTGTTTCATAAAATCAGGCTCAAAATTTTCCTAACTTGTTTCGGTTGCCTTTAGAAAGCAATAATCAATTGTAGAATCACCCATTGTCGACAGATCTGTTTATCTCAGAAATCACTGATAAATTGCAGAATATAGAAAACTTGTTTGCCAAATTATGAAAACTTCATGAAATGGCAGTCAATTTGCAGGACATTTTTTATGCCTCAGCATCTTGAGTATAAGGCATAAAAATTATTCAGGTTTTCTGTTTACTCATAAGGCGCGACTAAGGTTCGCTTGCTAGATTGAATGGTAATATTAATGACGCAACGTAGAAGAGAAGGATTGAAGAGATTAAGCGTTTTTTGTAATATTAACCTTTTGAATTGTAAGGGTAAATAATTTTAGTATAGCTTTAGAGCATCAAGTGAATTGTTAGTTAAGACGTCAAATTTTCTTAAATTGTAAGTTTATTCGTACTTAAAATATAAGGAGGATATGATGCTGCGAAAATTTTGTTCCGAACTTTCATTTCCTATTGTTCAATTGTCCTTACCTGAAACTACCTACGAGCAACTACAATTGCTTGTGATCCTGATAGCTTTCATCGCCATGTTGATATTTGAAGGCTTCTATACCCGTGAGAAGCCGTTAAAAACTTTTCGGCGAAGCTATTTAACCAACATCGTTCTGTTTATTTTCAATAGCGCAGTGATGTCGCTCTTGTCGGTTGGCTCTTTATTGACTATTGCTGATCAGTATTCTACAGGAGGATTGCTGAGCCAGATTTCTAATCCCATTATTAAGATAGTGGCGTCATTCATGCTTCTCGATTTGACTTTGTATTTCTGGCATAAGGCTAATCATACCTTTGGCTTCCTGTGGATGTTTCACAAAGTGCATCATAGCGATCCTTTCTTTAATACTTCAACAGCATTTCGCTTGCATTTTGTTGAGTTGTTGCTGACTACCGGCATAAAAGCACTTTATATAATTGTATTAGGTGTGGATAAGGCCGTAGTGATCATCAGTGAAGCTGTTATTACTGTATTTGTCATATTTCATCATATGGATATTTCAGTTCCAGGCGAAAAATGGCTGGGCCAGTTTATCATTGTTCCCTATTTGCATAGGGCTCATCATTCAGTTCGGCGAGAAGAGCATGATCGCAACTATGGCGCCGTATTTTCAATATGGGATCGCTTATTCAATACTATGATCGAGGTAAAACCTGCGGAAATTGGTCTTAAATATGTGAAGGCCCGAAGCTTTATTGAATTGCTGTTTTTCGGGTTTTCACGGGCTTATCCATAACTATTGGGCATAAATTGTTAGAATTTCTGTTGAACAACACGCTTGCCTAAGGATGGGATTCATAAAAGCGGATATATGATTTCATCTCAATCTATGCCTTTAAACCGTGAAGATAGATATTTAACAGTTGATTTAGGCTATGTTTCAATTACATTAAGCTGAGAAGTCATAAATTATCTCGACAATGATATGGGTAAGCCTAAAAATTGGTAAATTTATAGAATGAGTGATTAATGCCATGGATTGCCGTCAAATTTTGCTACATCAGGGTTCATGTAGTCCCATGGTTGGGCATCGGCTACCCAGATATCCCGTTGCGGTTGAAAAATACTTGGATCATCCAGTGTTGCCGCATTAACTGGTCTTAATTCAGTAAAAGCGCTGTTTCTGCCGAACAGTGTACTCCCGCATTCGGGACAGAAGGCTCGATAAACAGTATGGCCGCTGGCAGCAATAGTTGCGTATTCTTTATAGTTGCCGGTTATCTTAAGATCTGGCGCTGACACAAGCAGGGCTGCTAAATAAGGGGCGCCCAGCGCTTTTTGACATGATCGGCAATGACAATTAAAACCGCTTATGGGTTTGGCTGAAATTTCATACCTGACAGCTCCACAAAGACAACCACCAGTAATAGGGAGTTTCATAATGTCTCCAGAAACAATAGTTTATGATAAATCTTCATATAATGAGCGCAACATACCGGAACTTTAACTGTCCATAGCGCATGGTAATTGATATTGTTTTAATCAGCTTATTAATCATGGCTTATCTGTACTGGTCTAGTGTCCAGCAGATAAAATCAATAGCGATTAAAGCGACCAGGCAGCATTGCTTGGATATGGATGTTCAAATGCTAGATGACTATATTGCTTTAAATGATCTCAAGTTAAGAAGAGATAAAACAGGGAAAATGCATTTGTGCCGATTATTTCAGTTTGAATTTTCTTCAACCGGAAATGAGCGATATAACGGACAAATTGTAATGTTAGGATATCGGATTGAATCAATTCAAATGGAACCGTATCGATTGCCTAAAGGGGCAGGAAATGAGTGTGAAAAAAGGTTTTATGAAGAGTTGGTGGATGAGTAACGATTGTGTATTCATGGACGAAGTGACTATGAGTTGAAATGTTCGGAATACGGCGTTTTACTCGAAAATTTAAGAGCTTATTGCCGAAGAATTGGCATTGGAAGAAAGAAGCTCATTACGCGGACAATGCAGAAGAATCATAAGGTCGGGTCATACTAAATATGAATTACCGGTCGAGTTGAAGCAAGCAACAGCAGGGCTTGCCAATAAAAGAGTTTTTACTCTATTTTGGACTATAGCTTTTGTCTTTGCTTTGATGATTTTCGTTTTGTAAAAATTGTTTTTTTCATTAAGCGAATGGGAAATCAATAAATTATGATCAGACAGAATTATCAAGAGCCATCGCGAAAGGTTCAGGATGAAGCAGTAAAAGAAATTAGGGAGGTCCGGTTGCCCAGCGAAATCAAACTGATTGTCCAAGGTATTCGAAAAAGGATTGATTCGTATAGAAGGCAACAGAAAGGTAGCGCTATATGCCTAAATGGAAAACTTAAAAAAGTTTTAAGTCAATATGCAGGGTTGGCGGAGCTAGACAGCCAGCAAATACAGGAACTACATATTTATCAAACGCATTGGCGGGCATGTTTTTTATTAGTATTGAGGTTGTCTTGGTGGTTGATAATCTTGACATGGGTGGGTCTAGGTTTTTATTTGTTGATTTGAAAATTTATAGGTTTATGGGGAAGCACGCAACGCACTAGATTTCGGACCTACTAAATAAGGTGGCGATTATGGGCTTTGGAACTGTTTTTAAACTACTGCTTCTTTTAGTTTGGCCTATGCTTTTGATTTTACTGTACCACTGTTCCAATAAAGAGAAATTCAAGCAGAGGCTTAATAAGTTCAGGCGAAATGAGAATGATAAAAGCTAGAATTTCAAGCCAAATTCAAACACCATCTTAACGGAGATATATAGAATAAACAGGATAGCTCCTAAATAAACAATAAATCGCAATGGCCTTTCTTTGATGCTGCTGATAAATGAGACATTTGCTCCCGATTTTTTTAGTTGCAGATATTTTTCACGCTCGGTGATCAGCCTTTGATGCTGGTATTCATCAAGCAATTGCCGGGCTTTGAAAAGATCTTCATCTTTTATCAGCCAGAGTGCAGGCATGGATATGCCCCAGTTTCCAGCAGATGTCTCGTAATAGTCAATCCCGTTTGATTGTAATAATGCACGAATTTCATCGGCTTCGTCTTCGGGAACATTTGTAAGTCGAAATAGTAGAGTGGACATTTCAAAAATTAAGATTAAAACATTAAGTCATTTTGAGCTTGAGTGAGTGATTCTTTGACCATAAATTCAATAAAACGTTATTTTTTTCAGGCAGACTAGATCATGCAAATTATCTCTCTAACTCTGCATGTGAATAAAAAAGTTATTGTAATTTAGCGCATATTTGAAAGTACAAGTCTTTCATTCTAGCTCGGCAATAAAGCTCATGAATCAAATAAATTGGGAGAAAAATTGCAATGCCAATCAGGAATTTCAATAAATAAATTATGCATAAAGATCGAATAATAGAACTAGAAATAAAAGTAGCTTATCAAGAAGACCTTATTCAAGAGCTAAATAAAATAGTTAGTCAACACCAACAGCAAATTAGTCGACTAGAATCAACTTGCAAATTGCTTAATGAACGCATTAAGAGTCTGTTAAATGTTGTAAATACAGAAGAGAACATTGATCAGACGCCTCCTCACTATTAGTAATTAAAAATGATCCAAAAGAGAAATGATAAAAATAAGATTTAAAAAATTGGAACAGAATTAAAAGTGATTTCTTTCACAAAAAACTTACAAATTAATGAATTATAGGGCTATTTTAAATAAAATGTGCAATCAGTGCAGAGGTTAATGGCGGCGAAAAAATGGCAAACTATGAAACAGTGACAATTTCAGGTAGAAGTTACAGCGAAGAAGATATATTGAAAGAGTCTGATGAATATATCAAATTAGAATGTATCGATTTATGTTTTGCTTTAAATACATTGATCAATGATGAATCTGCGTTAGTAAGGGCTGCGGTAGCTCGCAAAAAGGTGGGGCATGAAATACTGGTCAATGATGATAATTGGCGTGTTCGTGCGACAGTGGCAAAATACTGCGATGATAAAACGCTGCTGGATGCCTTAGTTAAGGACGAAAATGATTATGTTCGCTTTATTCTAGTGAAGCGAGGGCATGCGTTAGAGAAATTTGTTAATGACCAGGATGAGGAAATTGCTTCCATAGCAAAGTATGGTTTGCAAAATTTGCAAACAATGTAGTCGATCTGTTGATTTGCGATTAAACGCTAATCGATTATTTTTATCAGATTTGCAAAATGTTGTGAAAGGCGGCTGGTGGCTCCTTAACTTATTTTGATTTAACAAATTTTCGAGCAAAATCTTTGGCGGAAATATCAAGATCAATATACTGATTAAACAAGTCATTAACATCTACTGGGTTTAAATAAGCATAGATGCCGTAACCTTTGGTTGCAAGGAACGCTTCGCTTAATTGACTTATAAATTCCTGTCGCATA
>NZ_CP197401.1:790000-2387500 GCF_052162025.1 Methylobacter sp. sgz302048
CATAGTACCGAAGCTACGGGTTCATCGTAAGATGAGCGGTAGAGGAGCGTTCTGTACGCCTGCGAAGGTCGATTGAGAAGTCGGCTGGAGGTATCAGAAGTGCGAATGCTGACATGAGTAACGATAATCAGGGTGAAAAACCCTGACGCCGAAAACCCAAGGTTTCCTGCGCAACGCTAATCGACGCAGGGTTAGTCGGTACCTAAGGCGAGGCCGAAAGGCGTAGTCGATGGCAAACAGGTTAATATTCCTGTACCAGTGGTAACTGCGATGGGGTGACGGAGAAGGCTAGGTCAGCTGCCGGTTGGAAGTGGCAGTTTAAGCGCGTAGGCAGGACTCTTAGGCAAATCCGGGAGTCTATATGCTGAGGCGTGACGACGAGTCTCCCTTTGGGGAGACGAAGTGATTGATGCCCGGCTTCCAAGAAAAACCTCTAAGCTTCAGGTTATCAGTGGCCGTACCCTAAACCGACACAGGTGGGTAGGATGAGAATTCTAAGGCGCTTGAGAGAACTCGGGTGAAGGAACTAGGCAAAATGATACCGTAACTTCGGGAGAAGGTATGCCTTTGGTAGGTGTAGTCCCTCGCGGGCGAAGCCGAAGAAGGTTGCAATAAACTGGTGGCTGCGACTGTTTAGCAAAAACATAGCACTCTGCAAACACGAAAGTGGACGTATAGGGTGTGACGCCTGCCCGGTGCCGGAAGGTTAATTGATGGGGTTATCTTCGGAGAAGCTCTTGATCGAAGCCCCGGTAAACGGCGGCCGTAACTATAACGGTCCTAAGGTAGCGAAATTCCTTGTCGGGTAAGTTCCGACCTGCACGAATGGCGTAACGATGGCCACACTGTCTCCACCCGAGACTCAGTGAAATTGAAATTGCTGTGAAGATGCAGTATACCCGCGGCTAGACGGAAAGACCCCGTGAACCTTTACTATAGCTTGACACTGGACTTTGAACCTACTTGTGTAGGATAGGTGGGAGGCTGTGAAGCACCAACGCCAGTTGGTGTGGAGCCATCCTTGAAATACCACCCTGGTATGTTTGAAGTTCTAACCTCGACCCGTAATCCGGGTTAGGGACAGTGTCTGGTGGGTAGTTTGACTGGGGCGGTCTCCTCCCAAAGAGTAACGGAGGAGCACGAAGGTACCCTCAGCATGGTCGGAAATCATGCAATGAGTGCAATGGCATAAGGGTGCTTGACTGCGAGACGGACAGGTCGAGCAGGTACGAAAGTAGGTCATAGTGATCCGGTGGTTCTGAATGGAAGGGCCATCGCTCAACGGATAAAAGGTACTCCGGGGATAACAGGCTGATACCGCCCAAGAGTTCATATCGACGGCGGTGTTTGGCACCTCGATGTCGGCTCATCACATCCTGGGGCTGAAGCAGGTCCCAAGGGTATGGCTGTTCGCCATTTAAAGTGGTACGCGAGCTGGGTTCAGAACGTCGTGAGACAGTTCGGTCCCTATCTGCCGTGGGCGTTTGAGATTTGAGGGAAGCTGCTCCTAGTACGAGAGGACCGGAGTGGACGAACCGCTGGTGTTCCGGTTGTCATGCCAATGGCATTGCCGGGTAGCTATGTTCGGACAGGATAACCGCTGAAAGCATCTAAGCGGGAAGCCCCTCCCAAGATGAGATCTCACTGGGACCATGAGTCCCCTGAAGGGCCCTGAGAGACGATCAGGTTGATAGGCACGGTGTGGAAGCGCTGTAAGGCGTGCAGCTAACGTGTACTAATTGCCCGTGAGGCTTGACCATATAACACCCAATCAGTTTGGGTTGACTGACAGCGCTTTGACGCAAGAGTACAGATTTCCATGCAGTAGGCCGCGACAGCGGGCCTGCTACACCAGTTTGCTTGGTGACCATAGCGAGCGTGAACCACCCGATCCCATCCCGAACTCGGAAGTGAAACCGCTTAGCGCCGATGATAGTGTGGCCGTTTGCCATGCGAAAGTAGGGCATCGCCAAGCGCCAATCCGAAAACCCGGTCCTCCCAGAGGCCCGGGTTTTTTTTTGCCCGGCCCTCAGGCCGCCCGCGTCGCCCCGCCCAGCAAGGTCAGGATCTCGCCCGTGATATAGCTCGAATCGGCCGGCGACGCGAAAAAGCCCGCCGCAGGGAGCCTTTTCAGGGCCGGACCCGGCTGAGAGCCGCTGCCAGCAACTGTACGGCCCGCCGGGCCCCTTGCCCTGGATCAATTTGATAGCTTGCTCTAAATGGTTATTTAAAAAAAAGTCAGATTGGCTTATTCTGATTGATCTATTATTCAAATCAGTATTTGTTTTATGTACTTTTCAAACAGTAAATATTGGGACTTAGGTGCGCCGATTGCCGGTATTTTACTGGCTTTATCATTTGCCCCGTTTAACTATATTTATTTAGCTCTCCTGTCACTGATTTTTCTGTTTGCGTCCTGGCAAAATGTATCACCCGGACGGGCACTGCTAAGAGGCTATTTATTTGGCTTAGGCTTATTTGGTTTAGGCGTATCATGGGTCTATATTAGTATTCATGACTTTGGGGGGGCTGGCTTGCTGAGCTCGATTATACTTACGAGCTTATTTATTATTGTTTGGGCATTATTCCCGGCATTATGTGGATATCTCTCAGTAAAGTTAATGCCGCCAAATGTTAATCTTTTGCAACTTTTGGCAATTCCTTTTATTTGGGTACTCATAGAATATGTACGAGGATATCTGGTGCTTAATGGATTTCCATGGTTGCAAGTTGCATATTCTCAATTGGAAGCTCCTTTAGCAGGTTATATCCCTATTGTAGGGGGATATGGCACCAGTTTTTTATTAGCATTTACTGCATCCTCTTTTGTAATTCTGATGTTTTATAAAAAACATCTTGTGATATTAACCGCTATTATTGCTGTGTTATGGAGCATGGGCAGTTGGCTGCAGGCTGTAAAATGGACCCAAGATGTAGGCAATCCTATCAAGGCTTCTTTAATTCAAGGTAATATCTCTCAAGATCAAAAATGGAAATTAGAGAATAGAAATCGCATTCTGCAAAAATATAAAACTATGACGGAAGAACACTGGGATTCGGATGTCATTGTTTGGCCAGAAACCGCAGTACCTGCTTTTCTATCCGAAGTTAATGAGTCTTTTTTATTGCCACTAAGAATGGAAGCGGCAAAGAATGGTACTGACTTGATTATCAGTATCCCCATAAAAGAAAATTTACGACATGAAAAGTATAATGCGGCTATAACTTTGGGCAAAAACGATGGTATTTATCGAAAAAGTCATTTATTGCCGTTCGGAGAGTATTTGCCATTACAGCCCTTGTCAGGGTTTATGTTAAGCATATTGGATATTCCATTAGCTCATTTTTTACCAGGAAGAACAGATCAGCCATTATTAAAAGCAGGAGGCTATACGTTTATAACTTCAATTTGTTATGAGGATGCCTTTAGTGATGTGAATATTCGAGGCTTGCCGGAAGCAGCTTATCTGGTTAATGTGACTAACGATGCCTGGTTTGGAGACTCATTGGAGCCTCATCAGCATATGCAGATTGCAAGAATGCGGGCAATGGAAACGGGACGTTTTTTGTTGCGGGCAACAAACACGGGAATAACTGCAATTGTGTCGCCTCAAGGAAAGATTATCAATCAAGCGCCTTTGTTTGAAACAACAGCGATCAGTGGAACTATAATTCCTATGGGAGGAATGACGCCCTATGCTAGACTCGGAGATAAGGTGATTATAAGTGTAATAGGGATTTTGCTTTTGGCCTTGATTGTGTACGGCAATACTTGCCAGAAGGTCGCTAGGGAAGACCTGTTATGACACGTAAACATAGTCCTCGTTTTATTGAAAATACTCAGGAGTAACAAACGGGGGCAACCCCTGAGCAAAGAGATTTAGTTGCTGTGAATTTCTGCGTGTAATGCTTTGAATTCTTCGGTCAATTTATGATTAGGCGCATAATGAATCAATGGTCGGGCTTCTGTATGCGATTCTCTGACTTTAATCGAAGGCGAAATCATTGCCGCCAGTACAGGTAATCCTTCTTCGACAAGCTGATCAACTAATTGACGAGGCAAATTGGCCTGTTTTTGGAATTGGTTGACGACAATACCTTCAATTTCAAGATCTTGGTTATGGTCGGCTTTAACTTCTCTTAAAGCCTGCATCAGTAAATAGAGAGCTTCTCGAGCAAATGTATCACAATCAAAAGGAATCAGGCACTTATCTGCAGCGATTAAAGCTGATTGACTGTAAAAGTTAAGGATGGGAGGCGTATCCATGTAGATAGCGTCAAAGCCCTGCAATTTTTCTAGTGCTTCTTTCAATTTAAAAATTTTATAGCGCGATTCCAAACGAGCTTGCAAGGGCTCAAGATCAGGATGTGAAGGAATAACGAATAGATCAGGAAAGGGTGTTTCATGGATAACATTTTCAAGTCCGGAATTGTTGCCTCCGAACAGGCCAAGACTTAAGCTGTCTTTAAAAAAGTGGGCAATAGTTTTATCGCTGTCACTAACTTTCTTGCCGAGCAAGTATTGGGTGGAGTTGCCTTGAACGTCCAGATCGATCACTAAAGTGCGTTTGCCTTCCACGGCACTGATGGCGGCTAAATTGCAGGTAATCGTAGATTTGCCGACACCGCCCTTCTGGTTGAAAATGACCCTGCGCATGTTGTTATTCCTCATGGAATCAAATAGATAAAACTCACATTATAAAGCCTAGACTGGCAATATCAAAGGCGGACAAAGGTTTTACCGTGACAGGCCGGGCATTCGGGAATTTCGCTGGTCGATTTAAAGGCAATTTGCTTATCGCATTGATCGCAAACAAACGTTCCAGGGCCAGTGATATTGCCGGTGTGATAAGTATTTAGCTCCGCCAATTGTCCTAATTTTGCAAGTTCAAGACGGGTTTTATCGGCAAGGCTTAAAAAAGCATCCAACGCGAAGTTTTCAATCAGCTCAATATCAAATTTAAACCACTCCGAGAGTGATTCGGTGTCTTTTGTTTCGGATAGGCCATGCGCGGCATGTTCAATATCGCGTTTCACATAATCCGATACTTGATCGATTTCATCTTTGGTCAAATCGGTGGATTTTCTGGTTTTTTCTTTCGAAATTTCCAATGCATCTGCTAAAGAATGGATGGTCTCATCCATGGTTTCATGCAAATGCTTCATGAATTCGTTATAGGCGGCGATAAATTTATTTTTATTCATGGTTCAACTCCTGAAAAAGGCGCTTTAGATTTAAGCTTCTGTGCGGTATTCTAACGCTTTTGACTGGTAAAAGACGAGAAGGATGCAAGAAAATTATAAGCCGTTAGTTATTGAGCAAGAGGTACAAAAGGCCTGGGAAGAGTCGGGTGTGTTCAACGTGTCGGAATCTTCGGCTCAGGAAAAGTATTATTGCTTATCCATGTTCCCCTATCCCAGCGGCAAGCTCCACATGGGGCATGTTCGTAACTATACGATTGGCGATGTGATCAGCCGTTATCAACGCATGCTGGGCAAGAATGTCATGCAGCCAATGGGCTGGGACGCATTCGGTCTACCAGCGGAAAATGCGGCCATGAAGCATGGCGTTCATCCCGCCGACTGGACATATGACAATATCGATTACATGCGCGATCAGCTTAAGCGATTGGGCTTCGGCTATGATTGGAACCGAGAGATAGCGACTTGTGATCCGTCTTATTATCGTTGGGAACAATGGTTCTTCATTAAGTTGCTGGAAAAGGGCCTGGTTTATAAAAAAACCGCACCGGTCAACTGGTGTCCGCATGATATGACCGTGCTGGCCAACGAACAGGTCATCGACGGTTGTTGCTGGCGTTGCGATACTCCGGTGGAAAGAAAAGAAATCGCACAGTGGTTCTTGAAGATCACGGACTATGCCGATGAATTACTGCAATCTTTGGAAACATTGGATGGCTGGCCGGAACAAGTCAAAACCATGCAGGCTAATTGGATTGGCCGCTCCGAAGGTGTGGAAATGGATTTTCAGGTGGCAGGTATGGAACAGCCCTTAAGAATTTATACGACCCGGCCTGATACCCTGATGGGCGTTACCTATATGGCTGTTGCGGCTGAGCATCCGCTGGCGCAGAAAGCCGCCGAAAACAAACCTGAACTCATGGCATTCATTAACGAGTGCAAAGTTATGGAAACGTCCGAAGCGGCTATGGAGACCATGGAGAAGCGCGGCGTGGATTCAGGCATCAAAGCCATCCATCCGATAACCGGCGAGCAGGTTCCGGTCTGGATTGCCAACTTCGTGCTGATGGGGTACGGCACCGGAGCGATCATGTCTGTGCCTGCACATGATCAGCGCGATTTTGAGTTTGCCAGAAAATACGGCATTGCGATTAAACAGGTGATTTTTGCCAAAGACGGTGAAAATGATGATTGTTCAGAACAGGCTTATACCGCTAAAGGCGTCTTGCGCAACTCGGACGAGTTCGACGGCTTGACATCAGAGCAAGCCTTTGTTGCAATTGCAGAAACACTAGAAAAAGCCGGCAAAGGACAGCGTAAAACCAATTTCCGCCTGCGCGATTGGGGGGTCTCTCGTCAACGTTACTGGGGCGCGCCGATCCCCGTCATCTATTGCGATGATTGCGGTACGGTGCCAGTTCCTGAGCAGGATCTGCCAGTGGAATTACCGCGTGATGTAGTGTTGGATGGTTCGCAATCACCTTTGGTAGCGCATCCGACATTCTCCCATGTGAATTGCCCGACTTGCGGAAAAGAAGCGCGCCGCGAAACTGATACTTTCGATACGTTTATGGAATCCTCATGGTATTTTGCCCGCTTTGCCAGCAGCGGCAGTGCCAACAGCATGCTTGATGAAAATGCCAAATACTGGCTGCCGGTCGACCAATATATCGGCGGTATCGAACATGCGATTTTGCATCTGTTATACGCGCGTTTTTATACCAAGCTGCTCCGCGATGAAGGTCTGCTGGTTTGTGATGAACCCTTCAAAAAACTGTTGACGCAAGGCATGGTGCTGAAGGACGGCAGTAAAATGTCCAAATCCAAAGGCAACACAGTCGATCCGCAAGCCTTGATTGATCAATACGGTGCCGATACTGTGCGCTTGTTCATTATGTTCGCAGCGCCTCCCGAACAATCCCTGGAATGGTCCGATAGTGGGGTTGAGGGTGCTTTCCGGTTTCTCAAGCGGCTCTGGAAACAGGCTTATCTGCATATCAATGCCTGCGGTTCGCCTCAAAAAGTGAACAAACAGGCATTGACCGAAGATCAGCAGGCTATCCGTCGCCAATTGCATCAGACCATCCAAAAAGTAACGGATGATCTTGGCAGACGCTATACCTTTAACACAGCCATTGCTGCCAATATGGAGCTGGTTAATGCACTGTCCAGATTCAATGATGAGTCCGAAAATGGCAAGGCGGTTCGCCAGGAAGCATTGGAAGCGATTGTCTTGATGTTATCCCCGATAGTGCCGCATATCTCTCATCAGTTATGGCTGGATTTGGGCCATCAGCAGGCGGTTGTCAGCGAGTCATGGCCTGAAGTTGATGTAACGGCTTTGGAACTGGATTCGTTAGAGTTGGTGATCCAGGTAAACGGTAAATTGCGCAGTAAAATTTCCGTTTCAACCAGCGCTTCTAAGGAGGAAATGGAAGCCATGGCGCTGGCTGACGAAAACGTTAAGCGTTTTATTGAAGACAAACCGGTCAAAAAGGTCATTGTTGTGCCTAAAAAGCTGGTTAATATCGTAGTTTAAGAGATGTATTTATTGACGAAAAAATCGATCATACTCATTATGGCCTTGTTATTGAGCGCGTGCGGTTACCATTTGCGCGGCGCGCTTGATCTGCCAACGGGCATGAGGAATGTTTATCTGGATGGCGGTTCAGAGCCGTTACGGGAACAATTCAAGCGCACATTGAAATCCTCTGCTGGCAAGCTTGCCAACTCACCGGAAGGAGCCGGCATGACCATCAGGATATTCGGCGAGGATCTTAATCGGAGGGCATTGTCGTTGGATGCCAAAGGTAAGGCTGAAGAATTTGAATTGCTTTACCGGTTGGAATATGAAGTGCTAGGTTCAGGCAAGTCCGTGCTGATGAAGAGGCAGCCAGTCGAGATAAGGCGTGACTATTTCAATGATCAGCAGGATATTATGGCTAAGGATAATGAAGAAGCCGTGATCCGTAATGAAATGTATCAACAGGCTGTGCGTACGATAGTCGACCGTGCGCGGGTTGTATTGGAGGCGAACGCCAAATAACATGCGTTTAAAACCCGAGCAGTTAGGGGCCGAGCTTCAAAAGGGTTTGGCGCCTGTTTACTTTATTAGCGGCGACGAGCCATTACAACTTGGTGAACTGGCCGATGCCGTCAGAGAAGCCGCAAGACAGGCTGGTTTTTTGACGCGCGAGGTCTTTTCAGTCGAAACAGGGTTTGAATGGAATGATTTGACGGCGGCTGCCGATTCATACTCCATTTTTTCAGATAAGAAAATCATCGATTTAAGGTTGTCTTCCGGCGCTCCGGGAACAGAAGGCTCGAAAGCGCTGACCGCTTATTGCGAACGCTTGCCGGCCGATACGGTTTTGCTCATTACGGCCGGCAAGCTGGCCAGTGCCGCATTAAAGACGCGCTGGTTACAGGCTCTGGAAAAGGCCGGGGCAGTCATTCAGGTCTGGCCCCTGGACGGACAGGATTTAATCCGGTGGTTGCAGCAAAGAATGCAGCGGCGCGGACTCAGTACTGATCCGGAAGGGCTGAAAATACTCGCGTCCAGGATTGAAGGCAACCTGCTTGCCGCTGCTCAGGAAATAGAAAAACTCTATGTACTGTATGGTCCTGGGCATTTGAGCGATCAGCAGATTCTCGATGTCGTAGCCGACAGTTCCCGATACGATGTGTTCAAGTTGATCGATTGCGTGCTGGGAGCCAGCATGAAGCGCATTTTCAAAGTGCTATCAGGCTTGCAGGCGGAAGGCATTGCAGCGCCGGTGATCTTATGGGCTCTCACGCGCGAAGCCAGAACATTGATCAAGATGAAAAGAGCGATAGCCCAGGGACAAAACAGAGAGCTGGTATTTAAAAACAATCAGATCTGGGATAAGCGTAAACAGCTGGTCAGCCATGCGTTGAACAGACTTAGCGAGCAGGATTTGAATAGCGTATTGCTGTTAAGCGCCAAGGCCGACCGGCAAATTAAAGGTCAGCAGAAAGGCGACGCGTGGGAAACGCTACGGACTATCTGCCTGGTATTTGCATCAACCCCGGTTATGGCTGATACAGTCTGAACCTGGCATCGTCCAGACGGCTGTCATTGGCTATCTACAATACAAAAATCACATCGTCATCAATATCATGCGGCAAGGGCTTGAAAAAAATAAATGCGCCCCAATATTCGCAGTCATCCCATTTTTCATTATCAGGAATAATAAAGATGACTGTTGAAGCAAAGAAAGAAACCCTAGGGTTTGAAACCGAAGTTAAGCATCTCCTGCATTTGATGATTCATTCCTTGTACAGCAACAAGGAAATCTTTTTGCGCGAGTTAATTTCAAATGCGTCCGATGCGGCGGATAAATTGCGTTTCCTGGCATTGTCCAATGACAGCCTGTACGAAAGCGACAGCGATCTGAAGATCCGCCTTGAATATGACAAGGACAAACGCACGATCACGATTATCGATAACGGCATCGGCATGACCCGTGCGGAAGTGCAAGAGCATATCGGCACAATCGCAAAATCCGGCACCAAACAGTTTTTTGAAGCCTTAACAGGCGATCAAGCCAAAGACAGCGAGCTGATAGGCCAGTTCGGCGTTGGTTTCTATTCAGCTTTTATTGTCGCCGACAAAGTGACGCTGACTACGCGTAAAGCCGGTGCGCCGGTTAATGAAGGCGTTCGTTGGGAGTCGGCCGGCGAAGGCGATTACACCATTGAATCGGTAGAGAAACCCAAACGCGGCACTGAAATCGTCTTGCATCTGAAAGAATCGGAAAGCGAATTCCTGGACGGCTATCGCATCCGATCCATCGTCAGAAAGTTTTCCGATCACATTTCCTTGCCTATTGTCATGGACAAAGAGTCTATGCCTTCTATGGGTGAGGAAGGCGAGGAAGAAAAGCCTGCTGCGCCTGAAGAAGAGACTATCAACAGCGCCTCGGCTTTATGGACCAAAGCCCGCCAGGAGATTTCCGAAAACGATTACAATGAGTTTTATAAGCATGTCGCCCACGATTATCAGGATCCGATGGCTTATGTTCACAGCAAGGTGGAAGGCTCCAACGAATACACGCTGTTGCTCTACGTGCCATCGCATGCACCATTCGATATGTGGGATAGAGAAGCCAAGCACGGCGTAAAACTGTATATACGCAAAGTCTTCATCACTGATGACGCTGAACAGTTGATGCCGCGTTATCTGCGTTTTATCCGCGGCATCATTGACGCCAACTCATTGCCTTTGAACGTATCACGCGAAATCCTGCAGCAGAGCAAGAATATCAGCAATATCAAGTCAGGCGCCGTCAAAAAAGTGCTGGGCATGCTGGAAGGCATGGCTAAAAACGAGCCGGAAAAATATGAGAAGTTCTGGTCCGAGTTCGGCGCTGTCATGAAAGAAGGTCCAATAGAAGATCATGCAAATAAAGACCGCATCGCCAAACTGTTGCGTTTCGCTTCGACGCATACCGATAACAGTAAACAGACAGTCACACTGGAAGACTATGTGAGCCGCATGAAGGAAGGCCAGGAAAAAATCTACTATGTCACGGCGGACAGCTACTCGGCGGCTAAAAACAGCCCGCATCTGGAAATTTTCCGCAAGAAGGGCATTGAGGTGCTGCTGTTATCCGACCGTATCGATGAATGGCTCGTCTCGCACCTGGGCGAATTTGACGGCAAGCATTTGCAATCCATTGCCAAAGGCGAGCTGGATTTAGGCAAGCTCGAGGACGAAGCCGATAAACAAGAGCAGGAAGAAGTCAATAAGGACTTTGAATCGGTATTGAAGCAGATCAAGGACGTACTGGCTGATAAAGTCAGCGAAGTGCGCTTAAGCCACCGTCTGACCGAGTCCCCGGCTTGTCTGGTTTCCGATATTTACGGCATGAGCCTGAATATGGAACGTATCATGAAGGAAGCCGGTCAATCCATGGGCTTCGGCAAAAAGCCTATCTTCGAGATCAATCCGACGCACCCGCTGGTAGCGCGCCTAAAAAAAGAACAGGATGATGCGAGGTTTGCGGATCTGGCCCATATCCTCTTCGATCAGGCTATCTTGAGCGAAGGCGGGCAGCTGGATGATCCGGCCGCTTTTGTTCATAAGCTGAACGGATTATTGCAGGGATTGCTGCACTAAAATCAAAAAAGGCTGGATACTCTCCAGCCTTTTTTATATCTGTTGAACCTGTTGCTGCGCTTTATTGATTTTTTGCCCGCATGCCCTGCCAGGCATGATGCGCCACAGGCAGAAATGAGACGGCGATAATGCCTAAAACGACCAGCTCGAAATTCTTCTTGACCAGTTCAAGATTGCCGAACTGATAGCCCAGCGTAATGAGTCCGCCCACCCATAAACAGGCGCCAGTGATGCAAAAAATGATATAGCGCGGATAACGCATATTGCCTGCGCCCGCCACGAAAGGCGCGACGGTTCGAATAATCGGTATAAACCGGGCAATGATCACGGTTCTGCCGCCGTGTTTTTCATAATAGGTTTCGGTCTGTTCGATATATTCCCGTTTAAAAAAGCCAATTTTTTCGCGCGCTTTGACTTTCGTGCCGAAAAACTTACCGATGACATAGTTAAGGTTATCGCCAGCCAGCGCTGCAACGATTAAAAGCGCGATCAAAAGATAGATATCGAGTTGTCCGGTGCTGGCTCCCAGAGCGCCAACGGCAAACAGCAGCGAATCGCCCGGCAGCAGGGGCATGACGACCAAGCCTGTTTCACAAAAAATAATCAGGAATAATATGGCATAGGTCAGGGTGCCGTACTGTGCCAGAATATCGGCGAGATGCGCATTGAGATGGATGAAAAAATCTAATAGCTGTGCAAGGAATTCCATAAGTGCCGAGTTTTAACCTATAAAAATTGGTTATTGTATAAAAAATGACTTAAGACCCGCTTCAGAAGTTTCATTTATCAGACCGATATCGCATTAACCCTAACTTGGGGCGGCGGCAGCTATTATTTTTCTACCGTCACAAACGCTATTTTGACTAGCCCTGCATGTTGTACGGTGGCCATGACTTCGGCGACTTTTCCATAAATGACGCCTTGGTCGGCATAAAGATGCAGTGCCACTTCGGGATTTTTCTCCAGCTCTTGCTTCAAAATGGTTTCCAGGGCGGCCAGATCCGCAACAGGCTGTTTGTTGAGCGTTATGCCGCCTTGCGTATCAATGCCGAGCTGCAAGGGCTGCTCCTCCACATTCGCTGTGGTTTCGGCCGTTTTCGGCAGCGCCACATGCACCGATTGCGTCAGTAGGGGCGCTGTCACCAGAAGGATTATCACCAAAACCAGCATGACGTCAACGAGCGGCGTGACGTTGATTTCGCTCATGGCATCTTCGTTTTCGGATTGTGTTTTAAAGGCCATTGCTATTCCTTGTTTTGAGCATCTGTACTTAATGCGGCATGCATGAAGCTGGTCACGAAATTTTCCAATCCGGCACGTTGCAGTTTGACGCGGCGCAGGAAAAAGTTGTAAGCCAGCACGGCCGGTACGGCGACGGCAATGCCGATAGCAGTGGCGACAAGGGCATCGCCAATAGGGCCGGCTACGACATCGAGGCTTGTTGAACCACTTTCGGTGATTTGGTGCATGGCGTGCATGATGCCCAAAACCGTTCCGAACAGGCCAACGAACGGCGCCGTGCTGCCGATACTGGCCAGCAAGGTCAAACCGCTTTCCATCAAATGTTGCTCTTCCTGCATTTGAACGAAAAGAGATTGTTCCAGCAGTTCGCTGGGCGTGCCGCGAAACTTAAGGCTCTTGGCGGAAACTTGTCGACTCTCGGCCAGCCAAGCCAAACCTTGGCGTGCAATTCGCGCTTGCGGTCCCCTGAATGCGCTTGCAGGTAAAGCCTCTGCCTCAGCCAGTGTGGCAGAGGCCCAAAACGCGCTGTTGAAAAGCCGATTCCAGGCGCTGTTTTTCCAGAATTGCCAGGATTTAAAGATAATAAGCGTCCAGGTTGCTACCGAAAACGTCAATAGAACATAGAAAGTCCCATCGACAATAACGGTAGGGGATATGTGATGAAGCATTAAGATCTTCTCCTTCTTGAGTCATTCAAAGTAAAAATAACGGGATTGCATGAATACAAGACATTCAAGCCCATCACTTCGATAATTTAAATTTAAGTATTTGCACCGCGCGTTGCGCAACCGCTACGCCATTGACCAGTTTTTCTTTAAATTGCCATTTTTTGATGGCATCCATCGCCGCATCGTCGAAAATATCGGTGGGCTCGGCCTCGACAACGACGGCATCCGATACAGTCCCTTCCGTCGTGATGGTGAATTCGATTTTAACCCAGCCTTCAATATGCCGATTCGCCGCACGGGTAGGGTACTTAGGCGGAACGCGCACGAGCGGCATGATGCCCGAAACGACTGTTTTGGTATCGGCTTTTGCCGCTCCGGTCTTCTCAGCAGGTTTGCTCGACTGATTAATGGTCGGCTGGGGAGTCGCCGGTGCAGGCGTTTCCGCTTTTTGTGCCGAATCAGAAAACGATGGCGGAGCCGGGAGCGGTTGCTCGACAATAGGCTGTGGTTTTGGAAGCGCCACAGGCTTGCTAACTTCCGGCGTTTTCTTTTTGACTGATTGTTTGACAGGCGGCTTTTTCGGCTGAATTTTTTTGGGCTCGACCGGCTTTGGCTTGGGCGGCGCCGGTTTTGGCGGAGAAAGGGGCGCGACTGCGGGTTTGGGGCTTGGCGCGGAAAGCAAAGCCACTTCCATTACCTTAGGCGGTTTTTTCGGGCTGTCGGGTTCATTCGGCTGTAATAGCCAGACAATGACCAATAAATGCAGCAGTAGCACTAGAATCGCTACTAATCCAACCATCGGGCGGAGGCTTGCCTCGGCAGTCAATCTGTCAAATAGGGTTGGTTTTTCTTGCACTATCGGTATCATAACGTCGCTGAAATTCATTAAATCCTGATCAGTTGAGCGTCGCTCTGTTGTGAATAGTCTTGCAAATATCTAAAACTTGAGGTTGCTTACGGTCGGATTGGCGCCGGGGCGGATAGGGTTTGAAAAAAGCTTTGGGCCGGCGTATTCATCATATCGATGTGTTGTAAGGCGCGCTATTTTAGCCCAGCCGCTTAGTAAAAGGTAAATTTTTTTAATAATCTCAAACAATTATTTGAACGAGCATGAATCAGAGCAGTCTTAGGCTGTCAATGATCGACATGTCCGCCGTTCGCTCAGTCTATCGGTTGTTTTTGTCTGTAAGTTGAACAGTTTATTGCAGGAACTGTTGCAACTGTTGCACTAAAGATCCAAAAGGCTGGATAATCTCCGGCCTTTTTATGCGTTAAAGTAGTACCATGGAATTTAAGTTAATCAATACTGACGGTCACGCCCGGCGCGGCCAGCTCAAATTTGCCCGCGGCATTGTAGAAACCCCGATTTTCATGCCAGTTGGCACCTATGGCGCCGTTAAATCATTGACGCCGGAAGACCTGACCGGTGTCGGCGCCCAAATCATTCTGGGCAATACGTTTCATCTCATGTTGCGCCCGGGCACTGAAGTCATGAAGATCCATGGCGATCTGCATGATTTCATGGGGTGGGACAAACCCATCCTGACCGATTCCGGCGGCTTCCAGGTATTCAGTCTCGGCGCGTTAAGAAAAATTACCGAGCAGGGCGTCACTTTTAAATCGCCCATCAACGGCAGTTCGATTTTCATGGGGCCCGAAGAATCGATGCAGGTGCAGCGCGATCTCGGGTCCGATATCGTCATGATATTTGACGAATGTACGCCATACCCGGCAACCGTTCAGGAGGCGGCAGATTCCATGCGCCTGTCCTTGCGCTGGGCAGCTCGCAGCAAGCAAGCGCATGGCGATAATGAATCCGCTCTGTTTGGCATTGTGCAGGGCGGCATGTATGAGCATTTGCGCCAGGAGTCGATAGACGGTCTGGTCGATATCGGCTTTGACGGTTATGCTATCGGCGGCTTGTCGGTAGGCGAGCCGAAAGAAGAAATGATGAATACGCTCGACGTCGTGCATCCTAAAATGCCGGTGGACAAGCCGCGTTATCTGATGGGGGTCGGTACGCCGGAGGATCTGGTTGAGGCAGTCAGGCGCGGCATAGACATGTTCGACTGCGTGATGCCGACGCGCAACGCCCGCAACGGCCATCTTTTCACATCGACCGGCGTGATAAAAATCAGGAACAGCCAGTATCAATTCGATACCAATCCCCTGGATGAATCTTGTGGCTGCTATACCTGCCGCAACTATTCCAGAGCCTATCTGAAACATTTGGATCGATGCGGAGAAATGCTGGGCTCCAGGCTCAATACTATTCATAACCTGTACTATTACCTGAGCCTGATGCAAGGGTTGCGCGATGCGATTGAAAAGCAAGAGCTGGATGTTTTTGTCAAGCAGTTTTACCAACAACGAGGAAAAGCCGTGCCGACTGTGGCATAATGGCTGAATTTTAATTACATAATAACAACCGAGGATAACAATGAGTTTCTTTATTTCCGACGCCTTAGCGGAAGCCGCGGCTCCCGCCGCCCAACAACCCGGTATGGAAGGCATGATTTTTCCACTGGCCATCCTGCTGTTTTTCTATTTTCTGTTTCTGCGCCCGCAAGCCAAAAAAGCAAAAGAACAAAAGCAGATGCTGGCATCTCTCAATAAAGGCGTCGAAGTCGTGACTACAGGCGGAATTCTGGGCAAAGTCGTTGATCTGGATGAGAATTTTGTCAAGCTTGAAATCAGCGATAATACTTTCATTCAAGTCCAGCGCCATGCTATTGCCAGCCTGATGCCGAAAGGAACTTATAAAGCGGTAACTAAAAAGGTTAATAAAGCTTAATTATTGCCCCTGTGTCAGAGCTTGTCGGCAAGAAGCTGAGTCAGCTAAGACGCGGTTTAATCGTTGGAATAAAATAATGAATAACCGTTTCCCTCTTTGGAAAAATCTACTAATCCTGATTATCTTCATTATCGGGCTTATTTATACATTGCCGAATCTATACGGCGAAGACCCTTCTGTTCAGGTGACATCTACACGAGACGTCAAGCTGGATCAGCAACAGGCTGGCCAGATCGAGTCAGCCGTCAAAGCCGCCGGACTTGCTCCAAAAACGATTGAGTACAAGGATGGCAGTTTTCTGATTCGCTTTAACAATACCGATGATCAGCTTAAGGCTGCCGATCTGCTCAGAGAGCAAATGGGCAGCAATTATACGGTGGCGCTAAACTTGGCGCCTAGGACGCCGGAATGGCTGCAATCCTTGGGCGGCAAGGCCATGTATTTGGGTCTGGACTTGCGCGGCGGGGTACATTTTTTGCTCGAAGTGGATATGGATGCAGCCGTCAAGCAGGCCGAGGAGCGCTATACTGAAGATGTCCGTTTGGCGTTGAGGGGCGCAAAGATGCATTATCAGTCAGTTTCCAAGGACAGCGGCTATATTAAGGTCAAGCTTAAATCGGCCGATGAAAAATCTGCCGTATTGGCTCTTCTGAAGAAGGATTTCCGTGCGTTGGATTTGACCGAGACCGATGCTCAGGATGAAATTTGGCTGAAGCTCTCTGAAGTCGAAATACGCGAGATTAAAAAATTCGCCGTAAGCCAAAACATGACTACATTGCGCAATCGAGTCAACGAGCTTGGCGTGGCGGAGCCTGTCATACAGCAGCAGGGCGAAAACCGTATCGTCGTGCAGTTGCCTGGTGTGCAGGACACGGCGCGCGCCAAGGAAATTCTAGGTACTACAGCGACACTGGAATACCGGCTTGCTGATGTCGAACATGATGTGCAAAAGGCTGTGCAGGGCCAAGTGCCTGTAAGCAGCCGTTTATATTACGACAAGAACGGCGCGCCTATTCTGTTGGATCGCCGCATTATTGTCACCGGGGACCAGATTGTCGATGCTCAATCGGGCATGGATCAGGATGGCCGGCCCATGGTATCGATCACGCTGAACGGCGTTGGCGCCACGAAGATGGGTAAGGTCACTCAAGCCAATATCGGCAGACCTATGGCTGTGGTTTTCATTGAATATAAAGTCAATACCAAAACGGTCAACGGTGAAAAAGTTCACCATAAAGAGAAAGTTGAACAAGTCATCAGTGTTGCGACGATTCGCGATGCCTTCAGCAAACGTTTTCAGACTACCGGGCTCGACAGTCCTCAGGAAGCGCGCAATCTGGCGCTTCTTTTAAGAGCGGGTGCATTGGCGGCGCCGGTTGACATCGTGGAAGAACGTACCGTCGGTCCAAGCTTGGGTCAAGAAAATATCGGTAAAGGTATCAATTCCAATGTCTATGGCTTCATGGCGGTGGCGTTCTTCATGATCGTCTATTACCGCGTGTTCGGTCTTTTTTCCATCGTCGCGTTGGGCGTGAACGTGTTGCTGTTGGTTGCGGTGCTATCCATGCTACAAGCCACATTGACGCTGCCGGGCATGGCCGGCATTGCGCTGACCGTGGGCATGGCCATCGACGCCAACGTGCTGATCAACGAGCGAATACGCGAGGAGCTCAGGCTCGGCATGACGCCTGGAGCCGCCATTTATGCCGGTTATGAGCGGGCTTTTGCGACTATTTTGGATTCCAACATCACGACCTTGATTGCCGGCATCGCGTTATTCACGCTGGGGTCTGGCCCCATTCGCGGTTTTGCGCTAGTGCTGTGTATTGGGATTTTAACTTCCATGTTCAGTGCGGTTGTTGTATCAAGAGCGTTGGTCAATTTCGTCTATGGTCGGCAGCATAAGTTGGATAAATTGGCTATCTGAAGATAGTATTTGAGGATTCAATGGAACTTTTTAAAATTAAACACGATATTCCGTTTATGCGTTATGGTCGGATTACCACGACCATTTCGTTAGTTACTTTTATTTTGGCGATACTGGCTTTAAGTTTTAAGGGACTTAATTTTGGCTTGGACTTTACCGGCGGTCTTCAAATCGAAGTCGGCTACAATCAGCCGGCCAACGTCGAAGCGATTCGAAAAGTATTGGAAGATCAAAAAATACCCGATTTTTCGGTGCAGAATTTCGGCAGTGTAAAGGAAGTATTAATCCGTGTGCCGATGATGCCTGAAACCAACGACACCAAATTGAGCGAAGTAATATTGGCAAAACTGAAAGAGCAGGATTCCAGTGTCGTGTTACGTAGCGTCGAGTTTGTTGGGCCGCAAGTCGGCCAGGAATTGTTCGAAAGCGGCGGACTGGCTATGCTGTTAGTCATAGCGGGGATTATGTTGTATTTGGCTATCCGCTTCGAGTGGCGTTTCGCCTTGGCGGCTATTATCGCCAATATGCACGATATCGTGATTATTCTCGGCATGTTCGCGTTTTTTCAATGGGAATTCACGCTGCCGGTGCTGGCCGGCATATTGGCGATATTAGGCTATTCGGTCAACGAATCGGTCGTGGTATTCGACCGGGTACGGGAAAATTTCCACAAGATGCGCGATACGAGCGTTCCCGACATGATCGATAACGCCATCACAACGACGATGTCTCGTACCATTATTACGCACTTTATGACGCAGACGATGGTATTGGCGATGTTTTTCTTCGGCGGTGAAGCGCTGCATAATTTTGCGCTGGCGTTGACTATCGGTATCGTGTTCGGCATTTACTCGTCGGTGCTGGTCGCAAGTCCTATCGTACTGTGGTTGGGCGTATCGAGAAAAGACCTGATGTCGGTCAAAAAAGAAACCGCTGAAATCGACGATTTGCCTTAGCGTTAACGGCTAAGTGGCTACAAGAACGGCCGTCAATCGGTTATAATAAGCATTTATTAATTAATTATTTATTTAAATTCGGAGTTTTAAAACACATGGCGATAGAACGCACTTTTTCAATCATCAAACCTGACGCTGTAGCAAAAAATGTTATCGGCGAAATCTACAGCCGCTTTGAGAAAAATGGCTTACAAATCGTTGCCGCTAAAATGGTGCATTTAACGCAAGAACAGGCCGAAGGCTTTTATGCTGAACACAAAGAGCGCGGCTTTTTCAAAGACCTGGTGGCTTTCATGATTTCAGGCCCGGTCATTATGCAGGTATTGGAAGGTGAAAATGCGGTTCTGAAAAATCGCGAACTGATGGGTGCTACCAATCCTAAAGAAGCAGCACCTGGTACTATCCGTGCCGATTTCGCCAACAGCATCGACGAAAACGCCGTGCATGGCTCCGATGCGCTGGAAACGGCCAAAAGAGAAATCGCTTTCTTTTTCTCAGACAATGAACTCTGTGCACGCACCCGCTAATCAAAGACGCATCAATCTCCTGGATTTCGACAGAAAAGGCCTCTCGGCTTTTTTTGTCGAGATCGGCGAGAAACCTTTTCGCGCAACGCAACTGCTTAAATGGATTTATCAGGAAGACGTTCAAGACTTCGACCTGATGACCAATTTAAGCAAGCCGTTGCGCGCTTATTTAAACGAACACTGCTGCATTGAAGCGCCCGACATTGTAGTTGAGCAAGTTGCTACAGACGGTACCTGCAAGTGGGCGATGCAGACCCAGTGCGGCAACCGTGTGGAGACGGTCTTCATTCCGGAGGAAGGGCGCGGAACACTGTGTGTGTCTTCGCAGATCGGCTGCGCTTTGGCCTGCTCGTTTTGCTCCACGGCCCAGCAGGGTTTTAACCGCAACCTGACGACGGCCGAAATTATCGGGCAGCTATTTGTCGCACAGAAGCGTCTGGGCTTCGATAACCGCATCACTAATGTCGTCATGATGGGCATGGGTGAGCCGTTGCTGAACTTTGACAACGTCGTGGCGGCCATGAACCTGATGATGGATGATTTCGCCTACGGGCTGTCCAAGCGCCGCGTCACGATCAGCACTTCCGGCGTTGTACCGGCCATGTATCGGTTGACCGAAGTCTGCGACGTAAGCCTGGCGGTATCGCTGCATGCCGTGACCGATGAACTGAGGGATGAACTGGTTCCCATCAATAAAAAATACCCGCTCAAAGAGCTGATGGCAGCCTGTAGAGAAAACGTCAAGATTGCGCCGCGCCGCAAGATTACGTTTGAATACGTGATGCTGGAAGGTGTGAATGACTCGCTGCAGGATGCGCGGGGATTGATTAAATTATTGAAAAACATACCATCAAAACTGAATCTGATACCGTTCAATCCTTTTCCGAACTCCCCTTACCGGTGTTCCAGCGACGAGACGATCAACCGTTTCAGAATGCTTTTGAACGAGGCCGGGATTGTCACGACAGTCAGACGCACGCGCGGCGAAGATATTGATGCCGCCTGCGGCCAACTGGTTGGGAAAGTCGCGGATAAAAGTCGTAGACATCTGAAAATCAAACTTGCGAGTTCCGAACGTGCAGCCTGAATCAAGCAAAGCCATTAAGTTTTTTAGCAGCGTTTTGTTAGCGTCGGCATTGACCGCCTGCGCCGGGATGGGTGGGGCAAGCGCAAAAAATAAAGAGTCTGCTGATGTCCACCTACAGCTGGGCGTGCGCTATATGGGCATGAACAAGCTGGAGTTGGCTAAAGAGAACCTGCTGGTGGCGCTGAAGAAAGACCCGGATAATGTCAAAGTGCATAATGCGCTGGCTTTTCTGTATGAAAAAATCAACCTGTATGACGAAGCCAATGATCATTATGAGACAGGATTGAAACTGGCGCCCGATGATCTGGGCGCGCAAAACAATTATGGCCGTTTCCTTTGCGAGCGAGGCAAATATGAAGAGGGTACCACCTTATTGACCCAGGCATCCTCCACGCCGTTGAATGACAGGCCGTGGATGGCATTGACCAACCTCGGCCGGTGCCATGTCGGCATGGGGCAGCCGCAACAAGCCGAAACGTATTTCCGGCAGGCATTGGACGCAAATGCGGCCTATGCGCCGGCATTGCTGGAAATGCAAAAGCTCAGCTATAAAAAAGGCGAGTATTGGGCGGCGAAAGGCTATTTGCAGCGCTATCTTGCCGTAGCGCCTCATACGGCTGAAACCTTATGGTACGCGATGCAGGCTGAGCGTGCGCTAGGCAATCAGGAGCCGGCCGAAGAATACCGGCAGCAATTATTGGAAAAATTCCCCCTTTCAGACGAAGCAAAAAAGACTCAGTCTGTTAAGCGATAACAGACCCTATCATACACATGGCAAATAATATTCAAGCAATTCGCGGGATGCACGACGTGCTTCCCGATCAGGCACCGCTCTGGCAATATGCGGAGCACATCATCAGAGACGTGCTCGGCGCTTATGGCTACAGCGAAATCCGGCTGCCTATCGTAGAAAAAACAGAACTTTTCAAACGCTCTATCGGCGAAGTGACCGATATTGTCGAAAAAGAAATGTATACGTTCGAAGACAGGAACGGCGACTCCTTGACGCTGAGGCCCGAAGGTACGGCCGGCTGCCTCAGGGCCTGCCTGGAACATGGCTTGCTGCATAACCAGGTTCACCGGTTATGGTATTATGGGCCTATGTATCGCCATGAGCGGCCACAGAAAGGCCGCTATCGCCAGTTTTTTCAACTGGGCGTGGAAGCCTACGGTATGGCAGGGCCGGATATCGATGTCGAGCTGATTCTGATGATCGACCGTTTATGGAAAAAGCTTGGCATCCGCAATAAAGTCACATTGCAGCTCAACTCGCTAGGCACGATTGCAGAGCGGGTGGCTTACCGTGAAAAACTGGTCAGCTATCTCCAGGGGCATCTGGATCTGCTGGATGAAGACAGCTTGCGCCGCCTGAATACCAACCCGTTGCGCATTCTCGATACCAAGAATCCGGCCATGAAAGAGGTAGTCGCCAATGCGCCCGAATTAATGGATTATCTGGGCGATGACAGCCGCAATCATTTTACTACCCTGACTGCCACACTCGATGATCTGGGCATCGCCTACGAACTCAACTCCAGATTGGTGCGAGGACTCGATTATTACGGCAAGACCGTCTTTGAATGGGTGACGGACGAGCTGGGCGCGCAGGGTACGGTTTGTGCGGGCGGCCGCTATGACAGCCTGATCGAGCAGCTGGGCGGCAAAGCCAATCACGCGGTCGGTTTCGCCATGGGCATGGAACGGTTGCTGGCCTTGATGGAAACGCTGGACAATGTTCCCGTGGCAAGACCGGTAGACGTTTACATGATCCGCGTAGGCGAGAAAGCCGAAAAGGAAGGCTTGCGTTTTGCCGAAGCCATCAGGAATGAAATTCCCGGCTTGAAGCTTCAGGTCAATTGCGGCGGCGGCAGTTTCAAAAGCCAGTTTAAAAAGGCCGATAAAATCGGCGCCGAATACGCCATCATTTTGGGTGATGATGAAGTCAGTCGCGGCGAAGTCGGCATCAAATCCTTACGGCATGAGCAAGAGCAGCAGACCTTGTCCCTGACGCAAACCATTGCATTTTTTAAAGAGCATCTGCAATCCTGATGGATTAGGGCAGTATCTGTCGGGCGCAACTTTACCGTTTCCTTAAATAATTACAGAAAGAGAAAGCACGTGGCAATTTACGATACAGAAGAAGAACAGGTAGAAGCGTTAAAAAAATGGTGGAAAGAAAACGGCGTATCAACCATTACCGGTCTGGCGGTGGGCATCGTCCTTATTCTGGGCTGGAACTACTGGCGAGATTATAAGAAAGATCAGGCCGGGCAAGCTTCAGCCTTATACGATCAGTTACTGTCAGCGGCTGATACCGGTAATAAGGAGTCGGCTGAAAAATTGGCCGAGCGCGCGCAAGCAGAGTTCGGCAAGACCGAATATGCGTCATACAGCGGACTGATGGAGGCAAAGCTGCAAGTTCAGAAGGGCGATCTGGCTGCCGCCAAGCAGACCCTGGAAAAACTTGCGGCAAAATCCAATGACGAAGTGAGTCACATCGCCCGGGTCAGACTGGTGCGTCTGATGCTCGCGACAGGCGAATACGAACAGGGGCTACAGGTCATCAATAAGGTTGACCCGGCCGCCTCATCAGGTTTTACGGCTATCTATGATGAATTACTGGGCGACCTATACGTCGCTATGGATCGCCGTGATGAAGCGCGCACTTCTTATCAGAATGCGTTAAGAAATGGATCTCAATCACCGTTGTTGCAATTTAAAATCGATGATTTGACTGCTCCAGAAATTGTGCAAAGTCAAAAATAATGCGCTTAATTACGCTTTTATTAGCTTGCCTTGTATTGACTGGTTGTGCGGCATTGGACACTGCTGGTGAGTCGCTTTCAGGCATAACCGATTACTTTACGGGGGGGGAAGACAATACCGATCCTCCTGCGGTATTAGGTGAAATTACACCTGAGATCCAGGTCGAAGTGCTTTGGAAAAAAAGCATCGGTGTCGGCGCGGATGAACATACGTTAAAGCTTGTTCCGGCCATAGGCGCCGGGAAAATACTGGCCGCGGATAGAGAAGGTCTGGTGCAGGCCAGAGAGCTGAGTACGGGTGATCTGAGCTGGGAAGCAGAAACCGAATTTCACTTTTCCGGCGGTCCGGGGCTGGGTGCCGGTACCGTGATTTTGGGTACCAGCGACGCTGAAGTTGTGGCTCTAAACTTTGAAAACGGGCAATTGCTCTGGAAAGCCGGCGTGTCCAGTGAAGTGCTTTCAGTGCCTGTCATCGCCAATGGGGTTGTTGTCGTCCGGACTACAGACGGTTCTGTTACTGCGCTGGATGAGAAATCCGGCGGTAAACTGTGGAGCTACGAGCAGAGCGTGCCGGCGCTTAGTGTGAGAGGAACCGGTTCGCTGCTGATCAGCGGTGATAACGTCATTGGCGGGTATGACAACGGCAAGCTGATTGCTTTGCGTCTGAACGATGGCAAGCATATCTGGGAAACCAGCATTGTGCTTCCGACAGGACGTTCCGAAGTTGAAAGGCTAGTCGATCTCGATGTGGACCCGATTGAAACGGATGGCGTTATCTATATCGCCAGTTATCAGGGCGGCATCGCAGCGGTTTCGGCAGGAGACGGTGACGTCATGTGGCGCAACGAGTCGATTTCGTCTTCCTCAGGTATGGCCAGCGACTGGCGCTATTTGTATCTAACAGATTCAAAGAGCGATGTTTGGCAGTTGGAACAGCGCACCGGCGCCTCATTATGGAAACAACAAGATCTGCATCAAAGAAAACTGACAGCTCCGGCCACTTATGAAAGTAATGTCGTGGTCGGCGATTTGGAAGGTTATGTGCATTGGCTGTCCACTAGCGACGGCAGACAGCTGGCTCGCGTCCAAGTGACCGACAGCGCTATAGATGCCAAACCCCTCGTGGTAGACAATACCGTTTACGTTTATGCTAAAGACGGCACGCTTGCCGCCTTAAGAGCTCGATCCTTATAAAAAATATGTTACCTGTAATAGCCCTGGTTGGGCGCCCTAATGTCGGCAAGTCCACATTGTTCAATTATTTAACACGCAGCCGCGAGGCGCTGGTGGCCGATTATCCCGGTCTGACCAGAGACAGGCAGTACGGACGCGTCAAACACGGCAGCCGCGCCTGTCTGGTGGTCGATACCGGCGGCATAGCCGACGATGCGGAAGGCATCGATAGCTGTGCCAAAAAACAGGTGCAGATCGCGCTCGATGAAGCCGATGTCATTTTTTTCATGGTCGATGCGCGCGAAGGGTTGAATGCGTCCGATCAGGTTATCGCTGACACGCTTAGAAAACTGAACAAGCCGGTCATCCTGGTCATGAATAAGGTCGACGGCATACATGGCGATGTGGCGGCTGCCGACTTTCATTCACTGGCGCTGGGCGAGCCGGTACAAATCGCCGCGACACATGGCCGTGGCATACCCGAATTATTGGCGCGCGCCGACCGGTTGCTGCCGCCTCCCGATAAAGAGGCAGAAGACCTGCGTGACGGCATCAGCGGCATCGGCATTGCCGTGGTCGGCCGGCCGAACGTCGGCAAATCGACACTGGTCAACCGGTTGTTAGGCGAAGAGCGCGTGGTCGTGTTCGATGAGCCCGGCACGACGCGCGACAGTATTTATATTCCGTTTGAGCGTGACGGCAGGCAGTTCACGCTGATCGATACGGCCGGTATGCGCCGGCGCTCAAAAGTGTCTCTAGGCATCGAAAAGTTCAGCGTCATCAAGTCATTGCAGGCGATTGAAAAAGCCAACGTCGTCATCTATCTGATAGACGCCAGCGAAGGCATCACCGATCAGGATGCGCATTTGCTAGGACTCGTGCTGGAAGCGGGCAGGGCCCTGATTATCGGCCTGAACAAATGGGATGGCTTGACCACGGAGCAGAAAGAAACCGTCAAGCGGCAGATGGATGTCAAACTGTCGTTTCTAGATTTTGCTGAAAAACACCCGATTTCCGCGCTGCACGGCAGCGGCGTCGGCAAACTGTTCGATGTCGTGCATACCCTGTACGATTCGGCCATGCTCGATATGAGCACGCCGGCGCTGACGCGGATATTGAGCGAAGCGACGGCTGCGCATCAGCCGCCTTTGGTGAATGGGCGCCGAATCAAGCTCAAATATGCCCATCAGGGCGGCCGCAATCCGCCTATTGTGGTCATACACGGCGTTCAGACCGATGTGTTGCCGAGTTCCTATAAGCGTTATTTAATGAACTATTTCCGCGACAAACTAGGTCTGAAAGGAACACCTATCCGTCTGGAATTCAAATCGCCGGCCAATCCCTTTCACGGCAAGAAAAACAAATTGACCGAGCGCCAAATACAAAAACGCAAGCGGCTGGTAAAGCATAACAAAAGTAAAAAGTGATGCCAGGGGTGATGGGCAGGCAAGCAATGAGCAGATTGCTCATCAGCGTTATCGAAACGTTAAAGTCGACATGTGTAAATTGATTACCCACCTGGAGGATACAAACGATGGCTACAATTAAATTTCAAGGCAAACCGTTACATACATCGGGTGAATTGCCCGCAGTCGGCAGCAAGGCGCCGGACTTTACATTGGTCAACGGCAAATTGCAGGAAGTGACGCTGGCGACTTATGCAGGTAAAAGAAAAGTTCTGAATATCGTGCCGAGTCTTGATACGCCCGTATGCGCCGCGTCAACGCGTAAGTTCAATGAAAAGGCCTCACGCCTGGACAATACCGTTGTTCTGGTGGTTTCGGGGGATCTGCCTTTTGCGCAAGCCCGCTTTTGTGAAGCGGAAGGTCTCAAAAATGTGATTCCGCTGTCAACCTTCCGTTCCAGTTTTACCGATGACTACGGTGTCCGTATTACCGACACCATTCTTGCCGGTTTGGCGGCTCGCGCCATTGTCATTCTGGATGAAAATGACAAGGTGGTTTATACGCAACAAGTTGATGAAGTAGCCAACGAGCCAGATTACGAGAGCGCACTGGCGGCACTTTAATCATCGGGTGTTCAGATGACTTAAGAAATTCCCCCGCGCCTTGAATTGATCAAGGATTATAAACAGTGTTTTTACCAAAAAGAGCGATAGCCGTGTTTGAATAAGAAGGTCGGCAGTCGTAAACTAGTAACATGCGTACAAGCTGCTGGCGGGCTTGCCATATCTTCTAAAGCCCGCCATTTTAAGTCCAGATTCTCCATAATATTTCTCCATAAGCTTTATGTTTAGAAAACTTTCGCCATACTTGATGGCTTTAATCTCTTTTGGCCTGCCGGCGCTAGCTCTGGCGGGTGAAAATGCTGCCGTGGATCCCCTGCAACCGTTAAATCTGACCTTGCATTGGGTGGGGTATTCGGCAATTGCGGTTTTTGTCGTGGCTTATGTGCTTGCTATGTTCGAAGAAGTCACCGAGCTTCGCAAATCAAAGCCCATGGTATTTGCAGCCAGCTTGATCTGGGTGTTCATCGCTTTCATTTATGTTAACGGAGGCATGGGCGAATCTGCAGGAAAGGCCTTCCGTGCCAGCCTGGAAGGGTTTGCCGAGCTGTTTTTGTTTATCATGGTTTCCATGGCTTACCTCAATGCCATGGAGGACCGGAACGTTTTTGAAAATCTGCGCATCTGGCTGTTGAGCAAAAATTTCAGCTATCGGCAGTTATTCTGGATAACGGGCTGGATGTCTTTCGGGCTGTCCTCAGTCTGTAACAATCTGACCACGGCTCTGCTGATGGGGGCTGTGTTACTGGCCATGGGCAAGGACAACAAGCGTTTTATCACCGTAGCCTGTGTAAATGTCGTTATTGCCACTAATGCCGGCGGTTCGTTCAGTCCTTTCGGAGATATTACGACGCTATTGGTTTGGCAGAAAGGGGTCGTGCCGTTCATCAGTTTTTATTCGCTGTTAGTTCCGGCCATCGTCAACTTTGCGCTGCCTGCGGCAATCATGCATTTCTGGATTCCCAAGGCGCAACCTGCGGCGGCCAGTGAAGCGCCTGTCATCAAACGTGGTGCCGGCATCATCATTTTTCTGTTCCTGATGACTATCGTAACGGCGGTTTGTTTTGAGAATTTCCTTGACCTGCCGCCGGCAGCCGGCATGCTGATGGGCCTGACTTACTTGAAGTTTTTTAGCTACTACATGCAAAAGACGCCTGGCAAAACCAATGGCGCGCCGGATACCGACGCAATGGACATTCCGATGATAGGAGGCAATGGCCAGCATGAGTTCGATGTATTCAAGAACGTAGCCAATCTGGAATGGGACACGCTGCTGTTTTTCTACGGCGTCATGATGAGCGTTGCCGGCTTGAGCTTCCTGGGTTATCTGGAACTCGCCTCGCATTTCCTATACGGCGAAATCGACCCGACTATTGCCAACATTTTGGTGGGCATCTTTTCGGCGTTCATTGATAACGGTACGATCATGTATGCCGTATTGACCATGCTGCCGGATATTTCCCAAGGTCAATGGCTGCTGGTCACGCTGACCGCAGGCGTGGGCGGCAGTCTGCTGGCTATTGGATCGGCTGCCGGTGTCGGCTTGATGGGACAAGCAAAAGGTATCTACACGTTCAGCAGTCACTTGAAATGGATGCCTGTTATTTTGCTGGGTTATTTCGGCAGCATCGCCGTGCATTTCCTGATCAACGCGGACTATTTCTAATCCTGCCGTTTCTGCCGGTAGTGCGCATAACGCTGCCGGCAGAAACGGCTTATCCAGCCTATTCAATCAATCCCGTCGCATTGGCGCATTTCCTGAATAAACCCGGGTAAATCGGATTGTTCCAATCATCAGCTCATGAAAGGGGGATCTGGCTCAGCCCTTGCGTGAGATTAAAATTCCCACTGCTGTCCGAACTTATAGTTCGGAGAATCGAGATAAAACCTGAATGTTCAGCATAAAGTCGCGAGCCCGCCATATCGGTGTATGGAATCTCAAGAAGGGAGACAGAAGCCGTCAATCATTCATGACTAACGGCGTTAAGTCAGTATGCCGTTAAAGAATTGATTGACGGGATCGTTTCTTTAAAAGACGCGGCTTGAATCTGAGCATGCTAAAGGCCGGCAGGACAACCAGCGCGCAAACCAAGGTCAGGAGCAGGCCCATGGCGAGCAGAATGCCCATCGAAGCCGTGCCTTGATGCGTCGTGAACGCCAAGCTGCCGAAACTGAATATCGTGGTCAGGGTGCCGAAGAAAACGCCCTGAGCCTCGCTGCCGCTGAGCATATTGCCGTCGTTTGATCGCAGGTAGTGTAGCCGGTGCGCCATGTGAATGCCGCTGTCTACGCCGAGACCGAACAACAGCGGCAAGGCAATGATGTTGGCGAAATTGAACGGCATATCGATCAGCACGGTCATGGCCGCCGTGAACAGGGATGCGAGCAGCAGCGGCAGCAGCACCAGCAAGGTATCCTTGACATTGCGCATGATAATGAGCAGCAGCAGGGCAATGACTCCGAAGGCAACGGCAAAAGCCTGCTGGAATGCACGGATGACTTCGTTCATGGATTCAAGATAGCTGACCGGCAGATCGGTGACATGCGGGTCGACTTGCTGCGCTTCCAGGATAAATTCGCGCATGTTTTCCAGGTCGTTCAGATCTTTTTTCGGGAAAGCCTGAATCCGGTAGATACCGTCTTTGCTGAGCCAGCGTTCGCTCAAATCCTTAGGCAGCGTTTCAAGCTTGATCGGGCCGGCCTGCAGGCTGGTTTGCAGGATTTGTATTGTCGACGGCAGCGAGTTCAGCATGCTGGCCTGAAGCTGGTTCAGCATCGCTTGGCGTGTTTCGGCATCGACCGATTGCAGTTTGGCGAGAAAACGCTCCAGCGTAGCGTCCAGCTCGGCCATGACGCTGCTGTTGTCTGTTGCCAGGCGTTTTTTGAGTGCTGCCTGGAATTTTTGCAGGGACTCGATTTGGGCATTTTCTTTGGATGGCTCGGGGAAATTATCGAGTACAGGGCCCACTATCAAGGCGAGTTCTTCTATCAAGGCCAGCTTGTCGTCCTGATCTTCGGGGATAAAGTCGAACAGCGTCACAGCCTTGTCTACCGTGCTCAGTTTTTCCAGGCGCGCTTCCTTGTTCTTTGCTTCAGCCTCAGAATTTGCCAGAGATGTTAGCGTCATCGGTGAAGTATCCTCGGATTGCAGCAGGTATTTAAAGGTTTTGACCGACTCGGTGTTCGGGTCGCGCAAATTGATCGGATTGAAATCCACTTTGACTTGCGTCAGCAATGCCACGGAGATCGCGGCTAAAATATAGGTAACCCAGCGGATCGGGCGTGCATAGACCAAAGGCCAGTTCGATGTCAGCTTGGAGTAGATCTGGTCACTCTCTTCTATTTTCCGCACTTTGGGCGGCATGATTTTTATCAGCGCCGGCAGGACGGTAAAAGTCGTTGAAAGCGCTATGACCAGGCTGGTGCCGGCAATGATGCCCAGTTCCGATACGCCGAGATAATTGGTCGGAATAAAGGCGAACAGGCCGATCGCCGCCGTGAGCGTGCACAAGGCCAGCGAGCCGCCGGTGGATGTGAGCGTATCGCGCAAAGCCTGACGCGGATTTTCGCCGCGCTGCCTCAGTTCGCGGTAGCGCAGGCAAAAATGCGAGGAATAAGCGTCGCCCATGCCGATAAACAGCACGCCGAAGGCGATCGAAATCATGTTCAAGTGGCCGACAGCGAGTGTAGCGAAGCCCAGGGACAGCACCAGGCCCATGGTCAGCGTGAAAAAAGTCGCGAACATCAGCTTGAAGGAACGATAGGCGATCCAGAGCGTGATGCAGACCAAAAACATGGAGGCGATGCCTGCTATGGTAGTGCCCTCGGTAACCGTTTGCATTTCTTCATATTCCAGCACGACTTCTCCGGTCATGCGGACGCTGACATCGGCGGCATCGCCAGCCAGTGACGAGGCAATGACCTGATTGATGGCTGTCAGGCTTTTCTCGGCGGGCAGGTACTCCTGAAAATTCAAAATCGGCGTAGCAATGATAAAGCGTTTGGTAACACCTATTCCCGATGTTCGATCCATCATCAGTTGCTGCCACGATAACTGATAGGGACGGCCATCTTGCGCCGCTTGCAAAGCTTCGTTGGTCTTGCTGAAGACGGCATTCATATCGAGTTCGGTGTCATTGGACTCATCCAGCGCCTCCCCGAAGAGCTCGAATAATCCGTTCAGGCTATTGTCCTGCGACAGCTTGCCCATAAAAGGCTGGGCATTGGCGAGTTTCGTGGAGAGGTCCTGCAGTTCTTTCAGGCTCAGATAAAGCAGGCCGTTGCGGTCGAAAAACTCGCCTTCATCGGGAAGGTAAACGGATTTGATCTGGTCTTTTTGCTGGCGCAGGCCGGCGCTGATGCGCTTGACTGCGGCAGTGGTCTGCTCGGGCGTTTTGCCCTCCACAATCAGCAAGATAGTGTTGGCATCCTGAGGGAAGGCCTTTTCCAGGCGCCTGCGATCCTGCTGGAACTGCAGATCGGGTGAAAGCATCTCGCCCGTGTTGGTATTGACTGTGAGGTTGTTCACCGTGTATTGGAGAACGAAACCACTGACGACCACGGAAAATAAGAGTAGCCACCAGGGCCTGTTAAGGATGTTTTCTTCCCACCAGAGAATAGTTTTGACCAGGAGGTTGTCGGTTGTTTTACTCATCGAACGCTTCAAGGATTGTGGTTAGGCTGGCTGTTTTGCCGCCGTGCGCAATTATTTTTATTCTGCACGAAAAAGCCAGCCTGACGGAGTAGATTGATAAACTGACAAGTATAAACAACTATGGCTGAGCCGCAAAACTGCTTATCATTAAAAAAAGTGGGGATTTAATGTACGGACGGCCTGTCAGTATTATTTTTCTGGATGTTGGCGACTACTGTAATCGAATGGGGAAGGTCAATAACATGCAATCAAATAGGACACTGCTAGTTTCCTTCGCTTTTTTGGGAGGGTTTTTCACTGTCTTTGTCTTTCTCTTCATCGCCCGCTGTGCCTTCTTCGCCTTCTTTAACAGCTGAACGAAAGTTTTTAATCGCGTCTCCTAAATCGGTGCCGAGCGTACGCAGACGTTTAGTGCCAAAAATAACGATGATGATGGCTAATACGATTAACAGTTTAGTAACGCTGATACCCATTTTTAACTCCAATAAGTTGTGTAAATGACTAGCATATTAGCTAGTTGAAATTTGCTTGGCAAAATGATTTCAAAAATATATTGAAAAACCCTTATATAGCACGGCTACGAGCAACGGAAGTCACTGATAAATTAGGCATTAGCTGGCATTTGAGCTCCAAGTATTTTAAGGGCAAACTGGAAAGATTCGCTCGGGGCAGAGAGTCAGCCTTGTTGTCAGCCTGACAGAAATGGTCGGCATGAGCCAAGTCGGGCCTATTCCTTGTTTTCGCAATGGTTAGCCTGGCAGCCGCAGCTTTTTCCGCAACCTAAGCCTTCTTCTTTGGCAGGACCGAATTCAGGGTATTTGGCGGCTATTTTTCTCGCGGCTTGTTGAACCAGAATCCAGCCCAGCATCAAGGAAAAGATAACGCCGAACGCAATTAAAAAATTAATCATGGATATATCCTGTTGATAGACTAGGTTGCACTGCCACCCAAGCCCGCAAAGCCCATGAATGTCATGGACAGAATGCCGGCCAGCATCATGCTCAAACCGGCCGCCTGGGTAACGCTGGGCATGTTGGCCAGTTCCAGTTTTTCTCTCAATCCGGCCATTAGAATCAAGGCCAGGGCGAAACCTGCGCCAGCGCCGGCGCTGAAAGCCACCGATTGCAGAAAGCCATAGCCTCTGGCGGTCTGGATCAAAGCAACGCCCAATATCGCGCAGTTGGTCGTGATTAACGGCAGATAAATGCCCAATGCCCTGGATAATACCGGGCTGAATTTCTTTAGCGTCATCTCCACCAATTGTACCGCGGCCGCGATAATGGCGATATAGCTGATCAGGCGTAAGAATTCAAGCCCGTACTTGACCAGGATGACATTGATGCCATAGGCACAGATGGAACTGATCAGCATCACGAACGTGGTCGCTATACCCATGTTGATCGCGGTGTCACGTCTTGCCGATGTGCCTACGAAAGGACACAGGCCTAAAAACATCGCCAATACGAAGTTGTTGATTAAAAAAGCATTCAGGAATAAGTAGCCTAATGATTCTTCGGTTTGCATAATAGGTATCTCGGGTAATTAAAAGGCCAAAGCTTCAAGCCGATCAAGAATTATGCTTGACTGTGCAGTGCGTGGCGGCATCGCTGCTGATGATTTTTTTCGTTTGACGTTGTTCAATCCATTTGAACAGTATCAGCCAGCTGCCTAACACAATGAATCCACCGGGCGGCAAGATCATGACAACCCAGGGTTCAAAGCTGTCGCTGAACACTTGAAAGCCAAGCAGTTTGCCGGAACCCAGCAGCTCCCTGACGCTGCCCAGGCAGGCCAGCGCAAAGGTAAAGCCCACGCCCATGCCGGCAGCGCTGACGACGGATTTGTTGAAAGAGTTTTTGGATGCATAGGCTTCGGCGCGGCCCAGAATCAGGCAGTTCACGACGATCAGCTGGATAAAGGCGCCCAAGGCGTTGTACATCTCCAGGCTGATGGCCTGAATCAGATAATCCACCAGCGTCACGAATGTGGCGATGATAATGATGTAAGTCGTGATGCGGATTTGCTTAGGGATAAAATGGCGCAGTCCCGAGACCAGGGCATTGGAACCGACCAGTACGAAAATAGTGGCCGCGCCCATGGCCAGCGCATTGGCCAGCGAGTTGGTGACGGCCAGGGTAGGGCACAACCCCAGCATCATGACGAAAATCGGGTTTTCCTTCCACAGCCCTGCGGTAAATATTTCCAGTGTCACCGGCGTTTCTTGTTTAGGGGCGGGCGTTGACATACATCACCTCTCTAGGGTTGGGTTGAGCGCTGGGCGTTTTCCAGCAGGTTTAAATTCTGGGCAATAGCAGGATGGAAGAACTGCCCGCTTTTATCGAGCATGCGCCCGACGGCGTTGGAGGTAATCGTGGCGCCAGCAATCGCGTCGATTTCCCAGGGATTCTTCTTGGTGCCGTGCCGTACCGTTTTAATAGCATGGGCCAGGGCCGATTGCTCTTCGTTCACTTTGGCGTCCAGGCATTCGAAATTTTTCAGGAAACTTTCGTCGGTGGCGATCTTGTCGCCAAAGCCCGGCGTTTCCGTGCTTTTCAAGACGACGAAGTCCTTGATGCAACTGCTGTACGGATCATAAGCATAGAGGATCTTTACCGTATCCTGATAACCTTGCGCCGCTGCCGTCAAGGAGATGCCGACCAGTTTATGCTCGTTGTCGTAGCCGGCGTAAATCAGATCGCCCTCATTGGGCGTATCGTCCGGAACCAGCGTGAGCTGGTCATCCTCCAGGCGAAAAGTCAGGCGCGAGCTGGCGCTGGCCGGCAACACATTGTACAAGGCTGCTTCCAGCGCCACACGTTGATTGTCGGCGATCATGGGTTTTGTATATTCATAAACCATTGCCACCAGCAGGCCTGATATCAAAGCGACGGCACCCAGTTTCTGGATCAGTGACAGGCTGGAAGGCAGTTGCGGAATTTGCGGATCGGGATTGCTCATGCTTAGTCCTTATCTCTGCGGGCGCCGAAAATACGCGGCTGAGTGAAAGATTCAATAATAGGCGTTGCGGCATTGCCGAACAAAATGGCATACATGACCGCTTCGGTCAAGGCGCCGAACAGGCGGATGATGACCGTCATGAAACCGACCAAAAAACCGATAATGAAAATGCCCAGCGGCGTGACCGGCGATGACACCATGTCGGTGGTCATAAAAACGGCCGCAAACATCAGGCCTCCCGAGAATATCATGAAGCTGGCGCTTGGATATTGAGACGGATTCATCAGATGAAAAAATCCAGCCGTTATGAATGTGCCGAAAATGACGGCAGCGGTAATGCGCCAGTCGAGCATTTTCTTGTACACCAGATAAGCGCCGCAAAGCAGAATCAGCAAGGACGAAGGCTCGCCGGCCGAGCCTGCGACCGTGCCCAGAAACAAGTCCTTCGCATCGGTCATGACGCCTTGAAATTTCATCAGCGCCAGCGGTGTCGCGCCGGTGAAGCCGTCAATGGCTGTGTTCAGCGTCCATTCGGCCGTAGGGTCGGCGGTCATGAACGGGAAGGCCAGCGTGGACGGAATGAATTCGCTGAAACGGTTCAGGGCAAAAGCCGGCGTCCAGGTCGTAATCGCGACCGGAAACGCGGCCTGAACGAACGCCCGCCCGACCAGGGCCGGATTGAAGACATTAAACCCAAGGCCTCCGAACAGGGCTTTGCCGAGCGCTATGGAGACGAAACCGCCGACTGCGCCCATCCATAACGGAAAGCCCGGAGGCAATGTTAAAGCCAGCAGCAAGCCTGTGATGACAGCGCTGAAGTCACCAATGGTCGAGCGCTTCTCGGCCATGCGGCAGAAAAAGTGCTCGGTCCCGACAGCGGCCGCGGTCGTCACGATCATGGACGCCAAGGCGCTGATGCCGAACTGGTAAACCGAATAGGCGCAGATCGGCAGCAAGGCATAAACCACATGACGCATGATTTCAGGGACGGTAGGCGCGCGCCGGATGTAAGGCGACGTGCGGATGTCAATTTTGGGTGATTTTTCAGCCATTGTTCAGGTGCCTTTCTCGATTCAGTACTTTGGCGATTCTAAAGTACTGCACTAAGGGAATATTGGACGGGCAGACATAACTGCAGCAGCCGCATTCGAAGCAATCATTGAGATGGTATTGCTCCTCCATGACATCATGGCGCCGTTTGGCCGCCAGTTGGCCCAGTTCGCACGGATTCAGATTGATCGGGCAGGCCTGCAGGCATTTGCCGCATTTGATGCACGGCAGAATGTCGTCATTTTTGGTAGCGCGCTCGTCGAGTACCAGGACTGTGCCGGTGCCTTTGGTAACGGGCGTATCGAGTGATGCGGCGGCCGTGCCCATCATTGGGCCGCCGAGGATCAGTTCCGCCTGATGGCCGGTAAAGTTCGCGTATTGCAGAATATAACGCAGCGGCGTGCCGATCGGTACGATGTAATTGCCGGGCTTTTCCAGGTCATCGCCGGTAATGGTGATGACGCGCTCGATAAGCCCCTGGCCGTGCGGCAGCAGGCGGCCGAGCTCGGCCAGTGTCGCGACGTTGAATACGGCAAGGCCGATGTCGGCCGGCAGGCCGCGGGACGGCACCTCGACGCCGAGCAGCGAATAGATCAGCATTTTCTCGGCGCCCTGCGGATATTTCGTCTCGACGGCCTCGATCGTGATGCTGCCATCCTGGGGCAGATGCGGCTTGATGGCGGCCAGAACGTCCGGCTTGTTGTCTTCGACGCCGATTATGGCTTTGCCGGCGTCCACGCATTTCATCGCGATGCGGATGCCCAGGATCAAGTTTTTGACGTTTTCGAGCATGACGCGATGATCGGTCGTCATAAACGGCTCGCACTCGCAGCCGTTGACGATCACGGTATGCACTTTCTTGCCTTCCGGCACGGTCATCTTGAAATGCGTCGGAAAGCTGGCCCCGCCCAGGCCCACCATGCCGGTATCCTTGACGGCCTGAATCAGCTCTTCGCGGCTCATGGACTCAATGTCGCGCTCTTCGCTCCGAATCGGAATTTGCGACGAGCTGGGCTGCGTGTCGATGATGATGCAGTCTTTTTTGGCGCCGGACGGCGTCGGCATGAGCTCGATGCCTTTCACAGTGCCCGTGACCGGCGCATGCAGCGGCACGGACAGCGGTCCGTCAGCAACAGCAATCACCTCGCCGCGCTCCACCTGCTGGCCTTTGTGCACGACGCCGATAGAGGGTTTGCCGATGCTTTGCGACAAAGGCACGATGACCTGCGGCGCGAAAGGCAGCCGGCGGGTCGGCTTGGCACTGGTCTGTTCTTTATATTCGGCAGGGTGTATGCCTTTGGGGAAGGTTTTTCTGCTAGAGACGGTTTTTCTGCCGAACAGCTTTAGTAAACTCATAGTCCTAACTAGTATAAAAATCACAACGGGGCTAAGGAATTTGCCCGTTCATAAACTACGAAGAGCCCGAAGGATAAGTCTTGCACAATATGGCTGCTGTGCAGGCTTTCCTTCGGGCTCCAGGCAACTGCATCTGCAGTCATTCGTAAGATTTACTGTTTAATCCATCTTAGGTTTAAGCCTTAAAGATAGAGCATCTTATTGAAACTTCTCCGCACGTTTGATGAGCTTCTCAAGATTGGGCTCATCCGGATTCCAGGGCGTGCCGGGATGAATGATCACGGCCGTGCATTTTTCAGCGGCCTTCACGATCTGCTCGTAAGTGCCGGCTGTCGGATTGACGACAATGGCTTTTTTCTCGGTATTATACTGGAAGATGGCCGGCGCAATGTCGACACATTCATCACAGGTTGTGCAGTTGGGCGTTTCAATCCAGACCGATTCATGCCCGCCCGCAGTGGCTTTAGGAGCCGGCGCAGCTGTTGTCGCAGCAGACGCCGCTGGGGCAGGTGCGGGAGCGGCCTCTGCAGGAGTTGCCACTACTGGCGCTGGCGCGGCCGTTATAGCTGACGGAGTCAACAGGCTGGCTAAAGCGCTGGCGTCACCACCGCCCACCATGTTCACCAGGTTGGCGGCAATGCTGGAAGCCATTTCCGCTTTGGCCTGATCGGCGACCGCTTTCAAGTCTATGGTCGGCCGGTTGGCGCCGACGATGCCTTTCAGGATATGCCAGAAGTCGCGCCGCTCAATCGTCGACAGGACGATTTCAGGATCGACGACCACGCGCACCAGCGTATTGGTGTCCGGATGCACGGCATAAATGAATGGAATATATTCGGCCTTATCCTCTCTCGGCAGATCGATAAACTCGATCAGCGGCATCATGTCATCGTTCCACTGGGACGGCGGCACGAACTTGAAGTGCCTGCGGAAGCGGCCTTCCGTCAAGGCCCAGTCAGCGAACGTCATGGGTACGTCCAGGGTTTCTTCAAGACCGTATTCATCGACGAACTTCAGCGTGTAAGTCGTCCAGTCCTTGTCAATGTCCGGATTGCCCTGGATGGACGTGCATTCCTCCCAGGTATTGCCCAGGCGAGGATCGAAAGTCAGCAGCGGATAAGCGCGCGATTCAACGGCCAGGCGGCTTTGCATTTCCGAGGCATCATCGGCCACGCCATGTTCAGGCTGGCAGACGGCATAGATGTTGAATACGGCGGGGCCGCGGAAATTCAAGCCATCGATGTAACCTTCCAGTAGGTGGTTGACATGCGAGATGGCGCCCTGCATGACGTAGGAAGTCCGGTGCGCCATCGCGAGCAGGCTCATTTCCTTGCGCAGCTCGAACTTGCCTTTCGTTTCCTGGCCGTAAGGCGCCATGTCCGATATCTGGCCGATAAAGCCGGACGTGCAGGCCTGGCCGCCGGTATTGGAATAAACCTGTGTATCCAGGATCAGCACCTTGATCGGCAGGCCCGAAATCAGGCAGCGCGACAGATTCTGGAAGCCGATGTCGTACATGGCGCCGTCGCCGCCGACGCAGACCACGGGCGGGCACATCAGGTATTCCTGCTCGGAGAACTGGCGCCAGTCGAAATACTTGAAGAATCTGTCGTGTTCGTCCTTGTCGTATTTGCCGGCCAGTTCCAGTTCCGCCATGCGGATGGCCTTGAAGCCTTCCGTCATCTTGAGCATGTGGCCTTCAAAGACGCCCATCGCCAGGGACGGCGCATCCTGGAATAGGTGGTTGGCCCATGGGAACGGGTAGGGGTTGAACGGAAAGGTCGAGCCCCAGACCGACGTACAGCCCGTGCTGTTGGTGATGCCCATTTCCACGCGGCCGTTGCCGGTAGGTCCTTCCAGATACAGCCATTTCAGGTGTTTCAGTTTGGCGGAAATCTGCGACGCCCATTTCAGCCAAGCCGCATCGATAGGCCTGGACGGCTTGCCGGCATCCAGCGCACTGCTGAGTTTGGCCAGGGTCAGGTCAACGTTTTTGTTCGCCTCGATCGCGGCCTCGATGGCTTCGATGTCATTGATGTCGAGCGATTCCGCCAGCTTCAGGCGGATATGCTTCTCCATGCCGACAATCAGCGCGTCGATCCTGGCGAGCTGTTTCTTGACGCGTGGCTGCATCAGTGCCGTTACGGCGCCTGTGAACAGGTGGATGATGGTTTTCTCGCCGCAACCTAAGCACGCGCTGTCGCCGCAGTTCATCGAACTGTAGATTTTCTTGTCCAGCAGCATGCTGGTCAGCGCGCCGACTTTTTCATCGAGATCGTCGATACGGTTGTATTTCGGATTCGAGGTCGGCAGGTCCATCCAGTAATCCCAGTCTTCGCGCAAGGTCTTGACGCTGTCGACGGTTTGCGGCGTGACTTCCAGCGCGTTATCGTCACAGACTTTGACGCATTCCATGCAGCCCTTGCAGGCCATGGGGTTGATGGTGATCGAAAACAGGCCGCCGTTATTGGGCGTGCGTTTGTTGACCGCGTCGTGGTAAGGCTTGGTCAGCGCGAATTTGAACGGTCCCATGGCGTCCTTGAACCACTGGAACTCCATCGAGACTTCCTCGCGCTCGGCTTCCGGGTATTCGGCGATCGTATCGCCTATGGCTTTGTTGAAGACCGGGCCTAAGGTCGTGCCTTCCGAGCGCGTGGCGGCCAGGGCGTGGTATTTTTTCTCGACGGTGCGGATCGCGCGGCGCAGGTGCTTGACCGTCTTGCCGGTTTTCTCGATGCGCCTGATGTTGGTCTCGAAGACCTCGTTGACCGTATTGACCAGTCCCGGGATGGCGCTGTCAGGGCAAACCGTGTAGCAGTCGCCGCAAGCGGTGCAGTTCTCGGGAATCCAGGTCGGATGCTCGAAACGGATCTGCGTCATGTCGCGGTAAATGCCCGTCGCCGCCGGCACGATGCTGAGCGCCATGAACGGGTCGGCCAGGTTTTCGCTGCCGCGGCCGTTGATATAGTTGCTGCCGGTCTGCTCGAAGAAGCGATGGATATCGGAGAGCGCATCATCGTTGGCGGGCTTGCGCAACAATGTTAATGGCGCCGTGGCTTCTTTCTTCTCGGCCCAGGGCGCGACATCGCCTACGACCATGGCGCTGACATCGATGTCATGGGTTTCAAGGAAACCGCGCTTCACGGTCCGGAAGTTGTCCTCGACGACCTGCTTGCCCTTGCCGCCGAATTTGGCGTTGAGGGTGTCGTAAATCGCCTGCAGAATCTCGTCCTTGCTCTTGTTCAGGTTGGCCGCCAGCGGTGCCGCCTCGAAGAAAGCGCCCTGGAAGGCGATGCCCTGCATGCGGAATTGCAGGTCGGGGTCCTTGGCTTCCTCGCGCGCGATCTTGAAGGCGTCGATGTAGGCGACCTTGATTTTCTTGTCGGCGATATAGCGTTGCGAGGCTTTCGGGAACGAACGCCAGACCTCTTCGGGCGAAGACAGGCTGCTCTGGATGATAAAGACGCCGTTTTCCTTCAGGCCGGCCAGCGGGTTCGAGTGCGTGAAGACGTTCGGATCGGGCGACATGACCACATCCACGAACGCATACTCGCAGGCCAGACGGATTTTTTCCGGCGCGGCCGACAGGTAGTACGTGGTCGGCTGGCCTTTTTTCTCGGAGCCGTATTTGGGGTTGGCCTTGATCTCGTAGTCGAGAAGATCGAATAAGGTCATGGCCAGGTTTTTGCCGGTCGTGATCGCGCCCCAGCCGCCGACTGAATGCATACGCACGGTAATCGCGCCTTCGGGCATCAGGTTCGGGTTTTCGGAGCCGGTCAGCGCCAGATCGCGGATATGCGGATAGGCGTCGATAACGGCCTGCTGCTGAATCTCCTGTTTGGGCGAGTAAGCCTGATCACGGACGAACTGGATGCCCAGGTAAAAGAATTTCTGGTGTTTGCCGTCCGGCAGCATGTTTTCAACGGCCGCGATAATGCCTTCCGGCTGTAAATCGCGGCTGCCCAGGCCGAAAGAGGCCGAATACAGCGGCGATGAATCGGTGTCTTTCTTATAAGTGGCGTAACCGGGGAAAGGCAGTTCGCTGGAGTTGCCGTTTTCCACGGCCTTGGCCATGACCGTGCGGATTTCGCGGATTAACGGTAAATCTTCGGCCATGGGCTGGTCGGTTCTTTCCATGACCGTAACGCCTTTGCGGCCTCTGACCACGTGCGAGATCAGGTCGCCGGGGAATGGGCGGAACATCGTCATGTTGACGACGCCGACCTTGATGCCGCGTTTTTCGCGCAGATAATCGGCCGTGGCTTCGGCAGTATGGATCACGCTGCCTTGCGCGACGATCAGGTAATCAGCATCATCACAGCGGTATTCGCCGATGCGGCGATAGCGGCGGCCGGTCAATTCGTACCATTCATCCATGCACTCGTCGGCGAACACGCCGACGTGATCGAAGAAGTAGGGGCGCTGGCCGGCGACGGCCTGCATGTAGCTGTCCTGGTTCTGTACTACGCCGGACATCATCGGTTTGTCGACCGTCCAGAGTTCGGGAATGCGGCGGCGGGTCGGGCCATAAATGATGCGCTGTGCCGGCGTCGGCGTGTTGATGATGTCGTCGGGGCGGCCCAGGTATTCTTCGATCAGCTCTCTTTCCGGTACATTCAAGGCTTCGATCAGATGCGTCGTCAAAAAGCCGTCCTGAGCTACGACAATGGGGTTCAGCGACAGCTCGGCGATTTTTCGTCCGATGATGTTCAGGTCGGCCGCTTCCTGATTGTCCTTGGCGAAGACCTGAATGAAGCCGGTGTCATCGATGCAATGGTAATCGTCATGGCCGCAGTGCACGTTCAGCGACGATTTCGTGATCGCGCGGCAAGCCATGTTCAGGACATAAGGCAGCCTCTTGCCTACGGCTGCATACAGGGACTCATGCATGTAGGCCGCGCCCTGAGCCGATGTAAAATTGGTGGCCCTGAGTCCGGTCATGGACATGCCGGCCGTAACGCCGGCCGCGGCATGCTCGCCCTCAGGCTCGACAAAAATCAATGGTCTGTCGGAAATATTCAGATGGCCATTGGCCATTTCCACGGCCCAGCCTTCACCCATGTCGGTCGAAGGCGTAATAGGATAAGCGCCGGCAGCATCGCTGGATTCGCGCTCGACCATGATGACGGCCTGGCTGCCGTCCATGGCCATGCGTATGCCAGGATATTTAAACGTTTTGTTTTCTTTTTTGCCGAAAAAAGCCATTCAAGGTTCCTCTAGTAAAAACGTACAAAAGCCGGCTTGTCCGGTTCAAGCGTTTTGTAGAATTAAATAATGTGAAAAAATTCGGTTAGCCCAAAGGCAGTGATTCCGTGCGTAGAACCTTTTTCTTCGATTCTTTGCCGTGGCTGGAACGGGTCGTGCCCAATTTACTGTCTATCCAAACGATAGCGCCAGTCGGGCAGCGTTCTATCGGCGTTCGGTCTACCGTGAAATCTGCGTACTTGGCATAATCGATAACGGCCAGATTGTTTTTGATTTCGATTAAGCCTTTAGGCGCATCGACGGCGCATTTGCCGCAGGCCGTACAGGCGACTTCGCATTCGTGCTGCGCTTCATCGCCTTCATCGAGGCTTTTGCAGGCAACGAACAATTGATGGCTGACCGGTTGCAGGGAGAATAAATCTTTGGGACAGACGACGACGCAATCATTGCAGGCCGTGCATTTATCTTCAATGACGATAGGCAGCCCATGCTCGTCCATATATATAGCGTCGAAATCGCAGACATCGGCGCAATCGCCCAGGCCCAGGCAGCCCCAGTTGCAACCTTTGCCGCCGCCGGCAATCACCGATGCGGCCTGGCAGGATTTCAATCCCTGATATTCGGCGCGTTTGTAAGCGACATGGGTTCCGCCGGCGCAAGCCAGGCGCGCGACGACTTTTTCCTGACTGCCTACGTCAACGCCCATGTAGTCGGCAATCAACTGATTGGCTTCAGGCGTGTTGACGGTGCAGCCGGAAGGGCTTCGAACGCCGGCGACAACCGCTTCGGCGAAAGGACGACAGCCGGGAACGCCGCAAGCACCACATTGAGCTTGCGGGAGCATCTCATCTACGGCGTCAATTCGGGGATCTTCATAGACAAATAATTTTTTACTTGCGATAGCCAGAATTGCTGCCAGAACCACACCAAGCGCGATCATAAACAGGGCAGCAGTTCCAATACTAGCTAGTGATAACATTAATTACCGAACTCTTAAAATACAAATGCAGACCTTCAGCAGTTTTCATAGCAATAAAACTGCCAGCTTAGAGACCGCTACTTTACACGAAAATTCACTATTTAGGAAAAGTATGATTGATGATTATTATAAGTTAATGCTGATGCTAATCCAAAAAAATCATCAATTTAGTTATCTGAGTTTGTTTAGAGTATGAGTTTTATGGATAATGGGCGGATAATTTTAAACAGCAAGGTTTAACACTATGACAGAACTGATGATGAGCGGGATAGAGTTAATGATGGTCGGTATGGGCCTCGTTTTCCTGTTTCTGGCCATGCTTGTGCTGGCCATGAATCTGATGTCGGCACTGGTGCAGCGCTATTTTCCGGATGCGCCGCCGGCTGCCAGTCCAGTCCGGCCAGCGGCTGGCGCCGGTACTGAGGCTAGCGTGATCGCCGCGATTAGTGCGGCTGTGCATCAGTACCGATCCCGGCATTAATGATTTCGGTGTCCGGCATACCGCCGGATGATATGTGCGTAGGCCTGCGCCGTGGGGGACAGGCTGCGCGCTCCACATTCCCATCAACTAAAACCGACCCCAAAGGTCCGCGAATTGAACCCCAAAAGGTTAAAGCATGGCACAAAACAACAACCCTAAGCCGTTAGGCATCACCGAAGTCGTCCTGCGCGACGCCCACCAATCGCTGCTGGCCACGCGCCTGCGCATCGACGACATGCTGCCGATCTGCGCCAAGCTCGACCAGATCGGCTACTGGTCGCTGGAGACCTGGGGCGGCGCCACGTTCGATGCCTGCATCCGCTACCTGGGCGAAGACCCCTGGCAGCGCCTGCGCCAGTTGAAGGCGGCCATGCCCCATACCCGCCAGCAGATGCTGCTGCGCGGCCAGAACCTGCTCGGCTACCGCCATTACGCCGACGACGTCGTCGACACCTTCGTCGAGCGCTGCGCCATCAACGGCATCGACGTGTTCCGCATCTTCGACGCCATGAACGACATGCGCAACATTCAAAGAGCGGTCCAGGCCGTGCTGCAGACCGACGCCCACGCCCAAGGCACGATCTCCTACACGACCAGTCCCGTGCATACCTTAGACATGTGGGTCGACCTGGGCAAGCAGATCGAGGACCTGGGCGCGCACTCGATCTGCATCAAGGACATGGCCGGCCTGCTCAAGCCTTATGATGCCTACGAGCTGGTCAGCCGCCTGAAGCAAAGCGTCGCCATCCCGATCCACATGCAGTGCCATGCCACAACGGGCCTGAGCACCGGCGCCATCCTGAAAGCGGCCGAGGCCGGCATCGACAACGTCGACACGGCCATCTCCTCCATGAGCATGACCTATGGCCACACCGCGACCGAAACCATTGTCGCCAGCCTGCAGGGCACGGACCGCGATACGGGCCTGGACCTGGCCCAACTGGAAGAGATCGCGGCCTATTTCCGCGCCGTGCGCAAGAAATACGCCCAGTTCGAAGGCAGCCTGAAAGGCGTCGACGGGCGCATCCTGGTGTCGCAGGTGCCCGGCGGCATGCTCACGAACATGGAAAGCCAGCTCAAGGAACAGGGCGCCGAGGACCAGTTCGATGCGGTCCTGGCCGAGATCCCGCGCGTGCGCGAGGACCTGGGCTTCATCCCGCTGGTCACGCCGACGTCGCAGATCGTCGGCACCCAGGCCGTGCTGAACGTCATCGCCGGCGAGCGCTACAAGACCATCACCAAGGAAACGGCCGGCGTCCTGAAAGGCGAATACGGCGCCACCCCGGCCCCGGTCAACGCCGAGCTGCAGGCGCGCGTGCTGGACGGTGCCGAGCCGATCAGCTGTAGGCCGGCCGACCTGTTGGAACCGGAAATGGCCAAGCTGATCGCCGACGTGCAGGACAAGGCCCGGGCCGAAGGCGTTCAGCTCAGCGAACAGGTCGAGGAAGACGCGCTGATCAACGGCCTGTTCGCGCAGGTCGGCTGGAAATTCCTGGCCCACCGCGGCAAGCCTGACGCCTTCGAGCCGGCGCCGGGCAGCGCCCCGGCCGCAGCCCCCATCCCGACGCCGGCCCCGAAAGCGGCTGGCGCGGCCGCCGTGGAGACTTACAGCGTCAACGTCGACGGCCGCCATTTCAACGTCTCGGTCGGTCCCGGCGGCGCGCCGCTGAGCATTCAGCCGGCGGCGCTCACGGCCGCAGTCAGCGCCCCGGCCGTGGCCGGCAACGGCGTCTCGGTCGAGGCGCCGATGGCCGGCACGATCCTGAAAGTGCTGGTGCAGGCCGGCAGCGCCGTGGCCGAAGGCGACGTGGTCGTGATCATGGAGGCCATGAAGATGGAGACCGAAGTGCGCTCGCGGGCCAGCGGCATCGTCAGCGCCGTGCATACCAAGGAAGGGGCGGCCGTCACGGTCGGCGATGTGCTGATCAGCCTATAACAAGAATAACGGCCCCGCCTCGGGCTGGGCTTCCCTGCTTATTCAGACGAGACCTCACCCATGGAAAACCTGCTTTCACTCTGGCAGAGCACCGGCCTGTACAACCTGACCGGCGGCCAGGCGCTGATGATGCTGGTCGGCTTTCTGCTGCTGTTTCTGGCCATCAAGAAAGGCTTCGAGCCGTTGCTGCTGCTGCCGATCGGCTTCGGCGCCATTCTCAGCAACATCCCGATGGCCGGCATCAACGACGAGGGCGGCCTGCTCTATTACCTGTATTTCGGCATCAAGAGCGGGCTGTTCCCGCTGTTGATCTTCATGGGCGTCGGCGCCATGACCGACTTCGGGCCGCTGCTGGCCAACCCGAAGACCCTGCTGCTCGGGGCCGCGGCCCAATTCGGCATCTTCGCGTCCTTATTGGGCGCCTTGGCGCTGAATATCGTGCCGGGCCTTGAATTCAGCCTGAAGGATGCGGCGGCCATCGCCATCATCGGCGGTGCCGACGGCCCGACCGCGATCTATGTGGCCTCGCGCCTGGCGCCGGACCTGCTCGGCGCGATCGCGGTCGCGGCCTATTCGTACATGGCCCTGGTGCCGTTGATCCAGCCACCGATCATGCGCGCGTTGACCACGGAAGCCGAGCGCCGCATCGAGATGCAGCAGATGCGCACGGTCGGGCGCACCGAAAAGATCGTCTTTCCGCTGCTGCTGATCACCTTGACGGCCTTGTTGCTGCCGTCGGCGGCGCCGCTGGTCGGCATGTTCGCGTTCGGCAACCTGATGAACGCCTGCGGCGTCGTCGACCGGCTCAGCCAGACGGCCCAGAACGAGCTGATCAACATCGTGACGATCTTTTTGGGCCTGTCGGTCGGCTCCAAGCTGAGCGCGCAGGCGTTCCTGCAGCTGGAGACCTTAGGGATTCTGGCCCTGGGCGCGGCGGCGTTCGCGATCGGCACGGCCGCCGGCGTGCTGATGGCCAAGCTGATGAACAAGTTCAGCAAGACCTTGATCAACCCGCTGATCGGCGCGGCCGGCGTCTCGGCCGTGCCGATGGCCGCGCGCGTGGCCAACAAGCTGGGCCTGGAGAGCAATCCGCACAACTTCCTGCTCATGCATGCCATGGGCCCGAACGTGGCCGGCGTGATCGGCTCGGCCGTGGCCGCCGGTATTCTGCTGAGTCTGGTGAAATAGCCGGCGAAAATGCCTGTAGTTGAGTCATTTTCGCTTCTAAACAGTCAATTTATGAGTTTATCTAAAACTCAGCCACAATTGGCGGGTCTGATATAAGGCTCAGTTAACTGTTTTTTGCCATGATGCACGGCTCAGGCCGTGCATCATGGTAGACACGGTGGATCGGTTCTGCCTCTATTCTCTCGTTATACAGTAATTAGGAGTTTTAAATGACTATCTTTCCAGCTTTGGAAATTCCCAATACATTAGCCGCCGGCCCTGGTCCCGGCAACACAGACCCTAGAGTGCTCGAACGCTTGTGCAAAACCGGCGTTGCCGACCATATGCAAGCCGATGTCGTGAGGGGGATGATTGAAGCGAAGCAGATGCTCCGCGCAGCATGGGGTACAAAAAACATCCATACCTTTGGTGTTGCCGGTACCGGTTTCAGCGGCCTCGATTGCGCATTTAGCCTGATCCTTCCGGGCGATAAAGTCGTCGCGTTCGTTAACGGTACTTTTAGCGGCATTGACGGGCAGGCGATTCGCATGAAAGCGTCCAGCCTCCAGGATTTGGCGTCCGATCCTTTAAATCCGAAGCCCGCCAATGTGAGGATCGTCGATGTGCCGCATGGACAATCCGTGACCGGTGAAATCGTCGATGCGGAACTGGCCAAGCACAAGCCTATGTGGGCCTTCATGGCTCATTGGGAAACCGGCAGCGGACGTGTCAATGACTTGCAAGGTTTCAATGACGCCTGTGCCAGACATGGCGTCATGGGCATTGTCGATGCCGTGTCCAGTCTGGGCGTCGCCGACTTCAGCATCGATGACTATCCGGCCATCGTGGCCTGGGCGTCTTGCCCGCAAAAAGGCGTATTGAGCCTGCCGTTGACTTATGCCCCGGTTAGTTTCCGCGATGAAGCGATCAATCTTTTAGCTCAGCGCGGCTGTTACACGTATGTGCATCATCCTATTCTGGAAGCGCGCCATTGGGGGATTGTGAATGGTCAGGATGCGGCGCCGGTTTATCACCGTACGCATTCGTCCTATGCCGTGGCGGCGTTTCATGAAGCCTTGCGGATTCTGCTGACGCATACGGTCAAGCAGAAAGCGGCCGATTACGCTTATCATGAGGCGGCATTGAGGCAAGCCGTTCAAGCGATGGGCTGTGAAGTCACTTCCAACATGACCAGCCTGGTCGTGCTGAATTTGCCCGGCAAGCTGGCAGGCAAGGAAAAAGAGCTGGTCGCCAATTGCCGCGCCGAAGGCTTTGCAATCTGGACAACCTTATCGGAGCCTGTGCAAATACGTATCGGCATCCTGAATCAATTGACCGTTGAAGCGATTAGCGAGATTGTCGGCCGCTTCGCCGATGCCATGATCAATATGGGCGCGGATATCGATAAAGAGGCGGTTATGCAGGGACTTAAGGGGTATTACGCCGGTTAAGTCGCTTGTTAAACATAAAAAGCCCCTGCCGGTACAGGCCGGCAGGGGCTTTTTAATGGCGGGCTAGTGTATACGGTAAAACCTAGAACAAGCCGGTAATTTTGCCATCATCGTCAATATCGATCCGCTCCGCCGCCGGCACTTTAGGCAGGCCCGGCATGGTCATCATGTCGCCGGCAATGGCGACGATGAAGCCGGCGCCATTGGCCAGCCTGACATCCCTGATTTCGACCGTATGGCCGCTAGGTGCGCCTTTGGCGTTTGGATTGGTTGAGAATGACATTTGCGTTTTCGCCATGCAGATCGGGAATTTGCCATAGTCGGCTTCCCAGGCCGCCAATTGCCCCTTGACCTTGGCATTGGCCGTAACGCCCGCCGCACCGTACAGCTTGGTGGCGATGGCTTCGATTTTTTCCCACAGGCTCAGGTTTTCGTCATAAACATAGCTGAAGCCCGGTTCGCGGTTATCCACGATGTTGACGACTTCCCGAGCCAGTTCTTCGGCGCCGGCGCTGCCTTGAGCCCAATGTTTGGAAACAACGCATTTGGCGCCCAGGGCTTCGCATTTCGCTTTCAGCAAGGCGATTTCGGCATCGGTATCGAATGTGAAATGATTGATGCAGACTACGCAGGGTAGGCCGTAATGGTTGTTGATATTGCTCAGGTGCCGTTCCAGGTTTTCAAAGCCTTTTTCCAGGGCCGCCAGATTTTCGACATTCAGTTCTTCCCGGGCCACGCCGCCATGGAATTTCAGCGCTCTGACCGTGGCGACCAGCACGACGGCCGACGGCGTCAGGCCGGACATGCGGCATTTGATGTCGATGAATTTCTCGGCCCCCAGGTCGGCACCGAAACCGGCTTCGGTAACCACATAGTCGGCCAGTTTCAGGGCAGTTTTGGTGGCCGTGACCGTGTTGCAGCCATGCGCGATATTGGCGAACGGGCCACCGTGAATAATCGCGATGTTGTTTTCCAGCGTTTGCACGAGGTTCGGCTTGATCGCATCCTTTAACAGGGCGGCCATGGCGCCGTGCGCTTTCAGGTCGCGGGCATAAACCGGTGTCACTTTGTCGGATTTATAACCGATCACGATGCGGCCGAGGCGCTCTTTCAGATCGGCGCGGCTAGTCGCCAGGCACAGAATTGCCATGACTTCGGAAGCGACGACAATATCGAAACCGTCTTCGCGCAGATAGCCATTGGCAGGGCCGCCCATGCCGACGACGATATTGCGCAGGGCGCGGTCGTTCATGTCGACGACGCGTTTCCACTGGATGCGCCGAGGGTCGATGTCCAACTCGTTGCCGTGGTTGATGTGGTTGTCTATCAGGGCTGACAGCAGATTGTGCGCCACGCCGATGGCATGGAAATCGCCGGTAAAATGCAGGTTGATGTCTTCCATCGGCACGACTTGCGAATAACCGCCGCCGGCAGCGCCGCCTTTGACGCCGAAGCACGGGCCTAGGGAGGGTTCGCGCAGGCACATCATGGCTTTTTTGCCGATGCGGTTCAGGGCATCGCCGAGGCCCACCGTGGTGGTGGTTTTGCCTTCGCCGGCCGGCGTCGGGCTGATCGCGGTCACCAGAATCAGCTTGCCGTCTTGCTTGTCGCTGAGGCTGTTGACGTATTCCAGTGACATTTTCGCTTTGTAATGGCCTATAGGATCCAGATGCTCGGCGTCAATGCCGTACTGCTCTTTGACCAGCCCGATGATGGGCTTCATGTTCGCTTTCTGCGCGATTTCGATATCAGACATGGTACCTCCCGATCTGATGTGATTTTTCAATTCAATAAACGTCAAAAGCCTGCTTCATCGGATATGAAGCAGGCCCAGGGCTTGATCTGTTTTACAGCTTATTCGCCGTACACAGGGAAGCGAGCGCACAGTATGCTGACTTTTTCGCGGACTGCGGCGATGACGTTTTCGTCCTCCATGTTTTCCATGACATCGCACATCAGATTGGCGATTTCGATCATTTGCGGCTCTTTAAAGCCGCGCGATGTCGGGGCAGGCGTGCCGACGCGAATGCCGCTGGTGACAAATGGCGATTGAGGGTCGTTGGGCACGGCATTCTTATTAACGGTAATATGCGCCCTGCCCAAGGCGGCGTCGGCGGCTTTGCCGGTGATGCCTTTGGGAATCAGCGAAACCAGCATCAGGTGATTGTCGGTGCCGCCCGAAACGACATCAAAGCCGCGATTCATGAAGACTTCGGCCATGGCTTTGGCATTCTTGATGACTTGCTGCTGGTAAATGCGGAACTCAGGCTGCATGGCTTCCTTGAAAGCCACGGCTTTGGCCGCAATGACGTGCATCAAAGGACCGCCCTGAATGCCCGGGAAGATATTGGAATCGAGCTTTTTTTCCAGTTCCGGGTTGCTCTTGCACATAATGAGGCCGCCGCGAGGGCCGCGCAGGCTTTTATGCGTGGTGCTGGTGACAACGTCGGCATAAGGCATCGGGTTGGGGTACAGACCAGCGGCGATGAGACCCGCCACGTGCGCGATATCGACAAACAGATAAGCGCCGACTTCATCGGCGATTTCCCTGAAAAGCGCCCAGTCCATGACGCGCGAATAGGCAGAGAAGCCGGCCACGATCATTTTGGGGCGGTGTTCTTGCGCCAGACGTCTGACTTCATCGTAATCAACCAGGCCGGTTTTCGGGTCCAGGTGGTATTGTACGGAATTGTAGATCTTGCCGGAAAAGTTGGGTTTGGCACCGTGCGTCAAATGGCCGCCATCGGACAGCGCCAGGCCTAAAATGGTATCGCCGGGCTGAACCAGCGCCATGAACACGGCCATGTTGGCTTGCGAACCGGAGTGGGGTTGTACGTTGGCGTAATCGGCGCCAAACAGTTCCTTGGCGCGGTCAATTGCCAACTGTTCGGCTTTGTCGACAAATTCACAACCGCCGTAATAACGCTTGCCGGGATAGCCTTCTGCATATTTGTTGGTCAATTGAGAGCCTTGGGCTTCCATCACGCGCGGGCTGGTATAGTTTTCGGAGGCAATCAGCTCGATGTGATCTTCCTGACGGCGACGCTCTTCTTCCATCGCCCGGAACAACTCGTCATCAAAACCGGCGATTGTCATGGATTTTTTAAACATTTATGTCTCCCGATATAGAGTTTTTGTATTCAAGATTGTGGATGGATCAGTAATACCTGCAGGTCGGCAACATTGGTCCCGGTTGCGCCCGTGTCAAGCAAGTCTCCGGCGGTCTTTAAGGCGTTATAGGCGTCGTTGTTATCCAGCAGCGCTAGCGGGTCAATGCCGGCGTGCCGCATGCGCTGGATCGTGTCTGGGTCAACCAGGCCGCCGGCTGCATCGGTCGGGCCGTCGCGGCCGTCAGTGCCGCCGCTCAGAAAGGTCCAGTTGCCTGTTAAGCCATGTTTCTCGGCAGCGCAGGCAAAGGCAAGCGCCATTTCCTGATTACGGCCGCCGCGTCCGCTGCCTTTCAGCGTGACTGTCGTTTCGCCGCCTGCCAATAGGGCAACCGGTCTTGCAATGCCGTTAGCGATGAGCTGCTTGACATGAATGACTAACTTTTCAGCTTCGTCTCTGGCTTCGCCGCAGAGATGATCGCTATACAGCTTGGCTTCGTAACCAAGGACTTCGGACGCTTTCATAATCGCGCTGACGCTGATGGCATTGCTGCCGATCAGCGTATAAGCGGTATTCTTGAAGGCTTTGTCGCCCGGCTTTGGCGTTTCGGGTAGGTTGCCTTGCAGTCCCTGTTCCAGATGGCGCCGAACATTGGCGGGCACTTGGCCCCATACGCCTTTGGCTTTGAAAACATCGATGGCGTCAGCGAATGTCGTAGGGTCTGGTACGGTAGGTCCGCTGGCGATGGCGCTTAAATCGTCTCCCAGGACATCGGATAAAATCAGCGCATGCAGATCGGCCGGCACCGCCATTTTGGCCAGACCGCCGCCTTTGATCCGGGACAGATGCTTGCGTACGCAGTTGATCTGGTTGATGTTGGCGCCAGACGCCAGCAGCAGATCCGTCGTGGCGATCTTCTCAGTCAGCGTAATCGATGGCACCGGATAGGGGATCAGCGCCGAACCGCCGCCGCTGACCAGCACCAGCACGAGTTCATCCTTTTGTGCGCTGCGCACCTGCTCGGCAATCAATTGCGCGCCTTTGAGCCCTGCCGCATCAGGCAACGGATGCGCCGCGCCGATGACATCAAAATTATCGATGGCCGTTTCATTTTCATAGTTAGTTACGGCAATGCCTCGACCTGCCAGCAAATGCGCTGGAATAATTTCCTGCGCAGCCCTGGCCATGGTGCAGGCCGCTTTTCCGAAGGCGATCAGGTGGACTTTTGACCATCTGCCTATGCGTTTCTGATTGCCGTCATTTAAATTTAACCGAATTTCGATATGATGATTGTCAGCAGCAAGGCTGCGCTTAACGGCTTTATAAGGATCGGCAGCCTCAATGCCGGCCTGAAAAATGCTGAGTGCATTTTTTCTGATGGTTTCGATTGAGGCTTGATTGGCATAATTGCTCATATCGGGCTCTGCAGGACGGTCAAGCCATTTCCATAGCGAGAGCAAAGATGTTTTCGGCATCAAAAACCTGTCTGTTGTCTTCAAACAGTTTGGCAATGCAGGCGCGGTGTAACGCCAGCTTCAAGGTGCCAAAGCCGATGGCGCCCCAGATGATTTTGCCGTGGCGCTCGATGCCTTTATCCATCATGTCGGTGCCGCCGATACCGACCGGTGGCGTCGCGTTGGCGTCAGCCATCATTTCGATATGGGGGTTGTGTTGCCATTGCTCGACCGTGAGCAGTTCGACACCCGCCTTGCCGGTCGCAAAAACGATATTCGCGTACTCTATGGCTTTGGCCCTGGCCTCGTTATCAGTCGCTTCCACAGGGATTAAGTCAACGCCGAAGCGCGCTTTCATGGCGTTGCAGGCCTGGACGGCGCGCTCCATCGAGCGGGAAGTCAACGAGACTTCGGCGCCTTCCTGCGCCAGCATGACGGCTGCGCGCTGGCCTACCGGGCCTGTGCCGGCCAATACGACGGCTTTTTTACCGGCTATCGTGCCGCTGGTAGCCAGTTTGGCTACGCCTGCGGCCGCGGTCGTGTTGCTGCCGTTGCTGTCCAGCATGATGGAAACCTGGAAGCCGGGGAAGAAATGTTTTTGTATGGCCGTAAAGAGTTCCTGGCCAGCAACCATATCGCTGCCGCCGACGAAAATGGCCGTGTTTTTCTTTTCTTTAGGTGCACGCGTGAAAATAGTGCCTTCTACCAGGGAAGTGATGTTGTCCGGTGTCAGTCCTCCGTACCCGACTACATGATCCGCACCGCCATCATAGCCTACAACAGTATCGAAAACGGAAGGGTGAGCGTCTGTATCGAATTGGAATAGCAGTTTTTTCATTAACTTACCTGAAAGTGGTTGAAAAATTACCTGAAAATACGATTCTTAAATCGCGGCATTATACTCGATAAACCTTTCAGTGCTCCATTTAAGCATTACTTTATGCAGCATTGATGGGCGCCGCTCGTAATTCGGCTTGTTTTGCAGGTTAAGGGCTTATTAGGTTGCGTGGAGCGTGGGCTTTTCGTTATTATTTAAAAAATTGTGCTGTAGTCATGTAGTATGGATAGTATGGGTATTAAATAGATATGTGGTGTCGGGAATAATAAGAGAGTTGGATGTATATGATTTCCGATCGTTTGGAACTTAACCATAAGTTCTGAAAAACATTACAGGAACTAGGAAAACAGATGAAAACACCCGTTCATATTGCGGTTACAGGTGCGGCAGGACAAATCAGTTATTCATTGCTATTTCGCTTGGCGGCAGGCTCATTGCTTGGCCCCGAGCAGCCTATTGTTCTGCATTTGCTGGAAATCCCGCCAGCGATGAATGCTTTACAGGGCGTAGTCATGGAATTGAAGGATTGCGCTTATCCTCTGCTGCATCGCATTGAAGTTACTGCCGATCCTAAAGTAGCGTTCAGAAATGCCGATTATGCTTTTTTAATTGGTGCACGCCCGCGCGGACCCGGCATGGAACGAAAAGATTTGCTGGAAGTTAATGCAGAGATTTTCGCAATCCAAGGCAAGGCTTTAAATGAAGTCGCCAAGCGAGACATAAAAATACTGGTAACAGGCAATCCGGCCAATACCAATGCCTTGATCGCTATCAGCAACGCGCCGGATTTAAGGCCGGAGAATTTTTCCGCCATGAGCCGGCTGGATCACAACCGGGCGATAAGTCAGTTGGCCGAGAAGTGCGGCGTGCTGCCATCCGATGTAAAAAACATGGCCATCTGGGGCAACCATTCTACTACGCAGTACCCTGATCTGCATCATGCCAAGGTCAAAGGCCGGGATGCCTTGTCGCTGGTTGAGCATGACTGGTTTGTCAACGAGTTTATACCTACCGTTCAGCAGCGCGGCGCGGCAATCATTAAAGCCAGAGGCGGGCAGTCCAGTGCCGCATCGGCGGCTAATGCCGCGATCAATCAGATGGGCAACTGGATCTTGGGCACCAAGGCAGGCGATTGGGTCAGTATGTCGTTATTGTCGGATGGCAGCTACGGTATCGAGCCGGGTCTGGTGTATTCTTATCCTGTTACAGTCGCTAATGGTCAGGTCAATATCGTCAAAGGGCTCGATATCAACGAATTCAGTATGCAAAGAATGAAGGCTACGGAGGCTGAATTAAAACAGGAAAGGGATTCGGTCAGGCATTTGCTTTAGACGTTTTTTCTGTGGAAACAAAAAAGGGCGGTTTAACCCGCCCTTTTTTAATTAAACGACCCGATCGGGCGGCTCCTGGCCTGCAAAAAAAGCTGCCAGATTTGCCAGTACTTTTTCGCCCATGGCCGTGCGCGTAGCAATGGTGGCACTGCCTAAGTGAGGCAGTAACGATACGTTGTCCAGCGTCAGAAATCCTTCGTCAACGTTGGGCTCACCTTCGTAAACATCCAGGCCGGCGCCGGCGATTCTTTTTTCCTTCAGGGCTCTGATTAATGCCTTACTGTCGACGACATCACCGCGGGCCGTATTGATCAAATGAGCTGTCGGCTTCATCTGGCTAAGCCGCTCTTCATTGATTAAATGACGCGTTTCGGCACCGCCCGGACAGTGCAATGAAACGTAGTCGGAGATTTGCAGAAGCGCTTCAATGGTATCGCAACGGGTCGCGTCCAGGTCATCAACAACGTGCTGATCTGCAGCGCGCGGGCTGAAATAATAGATTTTCATGCCGAAACCATGATGAGCTTTTCGCGCCATGGCTTGCGCGATGCGGCCGAAACCGATCAAGCCCAATGTGGCGCCCGTGACATCCGAGCTCATCATATGTGTCGGGCACCAGCCGGTCCATTGTCTGGAGCGGACCAACCGATCGCCTTCGGCGCCGCGCCGGGCCGACATCAATAATAAGGTCATGGCGATATCGGCCGTGCTTTCGGTCAATACGCCGGGCGTATTGGTGACGACCAGGCCTTGTTCCTTAGCGGCATTGATGTCGATATGGTTAAAGCCGACGCCGAAATTGCCCAGGATTTTGCAGCGTTTGTTCGGGACATTAATGACATCCGCCGGGAATGAGTCGCAAACGGTCGGGCAGACGGCATCGTAGTTTTGCAATGCGTCTTTGAAATGAGCGGCAGACAGCGGACGGTCGTATTCATTTAAAGTAACGTCATAAAGTTCTTTAAGCTTGGCTTCAACAGACTCGGGCCACTTGCGCGTGACGAAGACTTTAGGTTTGCTCATTAATATCCTCCAGGTAACAACGGGTATTGATTGTTTGGGATTTTGAAAAAGGTAACGCTATAAAGCACAAAGGCATCGCCGTTAACAAAACGGGATGCCTTTGTTCGGGGTTCTGGCTGATTACGCAGTCGCGTTATTTTGCTGTCGACCGATAATATTCAATCGCAGCACCAACACCTGAACCCGGCTTGATATCGAAACCGTTATCCAGCATCGCCATTTCAACGCCGGCGATTGCGCCGAGCATGGATACGTCATTCATGTCGCCGAGATGGCCGATGCGGAAGACTTTGCCGGCCACTTCTGACAGGCCAGCGCCCAACGAGATATTATACTTGCTGAATGCGGTGCTGATGACAGCGCGGGCGTCTTTGTCTTCAGGCACGACAACTGCAGAGACCGTGTCAGATTCAAAGCCGGGTTGTGCGCATAGTTTCAAGCCCCATGCGGCAATTGCTTTACGGGTGCCTTCGGCCAAGCGATGGTGGCGCGCATAAACGTTTTCCATGCCTTCTTCCAGCAACAGGTCCAGTGATTTACGCAGGCCGTAGAGGATAGGCAATGCAGGCGTGTACGGTGTATAACCGTCTTTGTTGGCATTCATCTGGTCTCTTAAGTCCAGGAAGCAACGTGGATAGGTGGAAGCTTCAGTGGCTTGCAGGGCTTTCTGGCTGAAAGCTAAAAACGCACCGCCGGCTGGCAGCATAAAGCCTTTTTGTGAGCCGCTGATAGCACCGTCAACACCCCATTCATCCATACGGAAATCCAGGCTGGCGATTGAGCTTACGCCGTCAACGAACAGCAGGGCAGGGTGATTGGCTGCATTCATGGCTTTGCGGACGCCGCCGATATCGCTGGTAACGCCGGTTGCTGTTTCATTGTGGGTTGCCAAAACAGCTTTGATTTCGTGCTTGGTATCTTCTTTTAAGCGGGCTTCCAATCTGTCCAGAGGAATGCCTTTGCCCCAAACTTCTTGATGAATTTCAACATCAAAGCCTAGTCTTTTTGCCATTTCAGCCCACAGGTGGCTGAATTGGCCGAAGCGGTAGATCAATACTTTATCGCCTGGGTTTAATGTGTTGGTCAAGGCAATTTCCCAGCCCGCAGTGCCGGTTGCGGGAAAAATAAACGCCTGCCCGGTTTCTGTTTTAAATACTTTTTTCAGGTCCTGCAAAAGAGGCGTCAGCAATTTAGGGAAGATAGGTGAGCGATGATCTTCCATGTTGACATGCATAGCGTTCAGAACTTCACTTGGCACATTGGTAGGGCCAGGAATATATAGGTGGTTACGACCAGCCATTGTATCGCCTCTTTAAAAATAATTAGTTAAATATCAAATTAATATAGAGATGAGCTTTAAATAAAGCTCAAAAAAACATCCAATAATGACATAGCCGCTATAAATCGGCAAGAACTGATTGGTTACATGCGCTTTAAAAATTGACTTTGACGACTCTGAAAGTAAAATGGAAGGTTAATTTATGCCCGGCTTAAGCCGGCAAAGGCCGTTCAAGCACTGAAATCAGAGTTCTAAGTTTAATAATACAGTTGGAAGGTATCAATGAGTCACACATTATATGAAGCGTCCGTTCAACGGGTTCAACGCTGTGAGCTAGCTGTTCCGGGTTCTAACCCCGGAATGTTCGAAAAAGCGTTGAAGAGCGGCGTGGATTTCATCTTTCTTGATCTTGAAGATGCGGTTGCTCCCGATGATAAGCTGCAGGCACGCAAGAATGTCATCGAAGCAATCAATGATCTGGATTGGAAAGGTCATGGAATTACTCTTTCAGTTCGTATCAACGGCCTTGATACCCAGTATATGGTGCGCGATGTGGTTGATCTGGTCGAGCAGGCCGGCAGCAAGATTGACACCATCCTGATTCCGAAAGTCGGCGTTTATGGCGACGTCTATATGGTTGAGGCGATGCTCAATCAATTGGAAATGCAGCAGGGCCTGAAAAATAAAATCGGCATTGAGGCGCTGATCGAAACGGCGCTGGGCATGGCCAATGTCGAAGACATCGCTCGCAATGGCGCTTCCGGCCGTCTGGAAGCCCTGCATTTCGGTGTGGCCGATTATGCAGCCAGCAATCGCGCCAGAACCACCAATATCGGCGGCTTGAATCCTGATTATCCTGGCGACCAGTGGCATGCCGCAATCAGCCGCATGACTGTCGCATGCCGCGCATTCGGCTTGCGTCCTATTGACGGTCCATTTGGCGACATTAAAGATCCCGAAGGCTATAAAATGGCCGCGAGACGTGCGGCAGCTCTCGGCTGCGAGGGCAAATGGGCGATCCATCCGTCTCAGATCGAACTGGCCAATGAAGTGTTCACGCCGCCTGCGGCAGAAGTCGAAAAAGCACAACGCATACTGGCCGCTTTAAAGGAAGCGGCGGCGCAGGGCAAAGGCGCAGCGGCGCTGGACGGCCGCCTGATCGATGCGGCGTCGGAAAGAATGGCGAATAATGTGGTAAGAGCCGCCGAAGCCATTGCTGCAAAAGCCGGGATTAATAAATAACAAAAAAGAGATAAGGCCGCTTTGGCAGGCGGCCTATTGCTGATAATTTTTCAATATTATTTAGAGAGAGATGCTGTGGATATTCATGAGTATCAAGCGAAAGAAATTTTAAGCGGTTACGGGGTTAAAATCGCTGAAGGTGGGATGGCTTACAGTCCGGAAGAAGCAGTACAGCGCTCCAGGGAAATCGGCGGCAATGTCTGGGCTGTAAAGGCACAGATTCATTCGGGAGCTCGTGGTAAAGCCGGCGGCATTAAAATCTGTAAAACAGACAGAGAAGTAGAGGCGGCCGCAGAGGAATTGCTGGGCAAAAAATTGGTCACGCATCAAACAGGACCTGCGGGAAAAGTCTGTTCAAGACTGTATATCGAAGCCGGAACCGATATCGCGAAAGAGCTGTACTTCTGCTTCTTGGTTGACCGCAGCTCCGAGCGCATCGTTATGGTGGGTTCGGCGCAGGGCGGTATGGAAATTGAAGAGCTGGCCGAAACCAATCCTGAAGCCATTACCAAAATTTATATCGAGCCTGCGGTAGGCCTGCAGGATTATCAGGCGCGTGAAATGGCGTTCGCCCTGGGCATGGACGCAGCCATGCTGAGCCATGGCGTCAAAACGATTAAAGGCTGCTACCGTGCACTGCGCGATCTTGACGCCAACATGGTGGAAATCAATCCACTGGTCATTACCGGCAGCGGTGAGCTGGTCGCTCTGGATGCGAAAATGGGCTTTGACGACAATGCGCTTTTCCGTCAGCCCAAAGTCGCCGAGCTGCGCGATAAAACGCAGGAAGATGCGCGCGAGATGGCCGCGGCAGACCGTGGTTTGAGCTATGTCGGCCTGGACGGCGACATCGGCTGCATGATTAACGGCGCCGGTCTGGCCATGGCGACGATGGACATGATCAAACTGGCCGGCGGTGAACCAGCCAACTTCCTTGACGTGGGCGGCGGCGCTTCAGCTGAGCGTACTGAAAAAGCTTTCCGTCTGGTATTGGCCGATGAGAACGTCAAAGCGATGCTGGTCAATATCTTCGCAGGTATCAACCGCTGTGACTGGATTGCCGAGGGCGTGGTCGAAGCGGTCAAGAAAATTGACATGAAAATTCCGTTGATCGTGCGTTTGTCCGGCACGAACGTGGAAGAAGGGCGTAGAATTATTGCTGAAAGTGGTTTGCCTATCATTACGGCAGAAACATTGGCAGAAGCTGCTGAAAAAGCCGTTCAAGCACGTAATGAAGCTGTCGCAAAAGCTGGCTAAGGGGAAACTATAAATGGCTATTTTAATTAACGAAAACACACGCATCATTGTTCAGGGCTTCACCGGTAAAATCGGCACTTTTCATGCTCAGGACATGATTAACTACGGTTCCAATGTCGTCGGCGGCATTACGCCGGGCAAAGGCGGACAGACGCACCTAGGGCTGCCTGTCTTCAATACGGTTAAAGAAGCCGTGCGAAAAGCCGGCGCCGAAGCCAGCATCATTTTTGTTCCTCCCGCTTACGCGGCCGATTCGATCATGGAAGCGGCCGACGCGGGCATCAAATACTGCGTAGCGATCACCGACGGTATTCCTACCCAGGATATGATGAAAGTGAAAAATTTTCTGCGCCGTTTCCCCGAAGAGGAAAGAATGGTGTTGACCGGCCCTAACTGCGCCGGCACGATCAGCCCAGGACGCGCCATGCTCGGCATTATGCCGGGGCACATCTATATGAAGGGCAATGTCGGTATCGTCGGACGTTCAGGCACTTTGGGCTATGAAGCTGCCGACCAAATGAAACGTTTGGGCATCGGTGTTTCCACCTCGGTCGGTATCGGCGGCGATCCTATCAACGGCAGCTCGCACCGCGATATTCTGGAAAAATTCGAAGAAGATCCGGAAACCAAAGTTGTGGTCATGATCGGCGAGATCGGCGGCCCGCAAGAAGTGGAAGCCGGCATCTTTGCCAAAGAAAACATGAGCAAGCCGGTTGTGGCTTACATCGCCGGTTTGACTGCGCCTGAAGGTCGTCGCATGGGGCATGCCGGCGCGATTATTTCATCGGCTGGCGAAAGCGCGGCCGAGAAAGTCGCCATACTGAAAGATCTGGGGGTGACGATTTGTCCGACTCCGTCTTCGATGGGCGAAACGGTCGCGGCTGTATTGGCTAAACTGTAAGCTTAGGCATTTACAGAAAATAGAAAGCCGCAGCCTGTTAACGCAGGCTGCGGCTTTTTTCATTTTAAGAGCTGAAATTTATTAATTTGAACTTTGCTTGACTGATGCGTTGTATATTTATACAAGGAATCTTTCAGCATCGAGAGGGGTGTTCATGAAAAAGCTATTTTTTGCATTATGGCCGGACGATGAGACCAGACAAAAACTCGTGCAGTTACAGCAAGCCGTTGATGCCAAAGGAGTAAGGTGGGTTCCTGGGCAAAATCTGCATGCCACGTTGGTATTTTTAGGCAATGTCGATGAAACCACTCAAACAGCAATCCAACAGCGCGTTGCAGGCATTTCCATCGATCCGTTTACGTTGACGTTCGACCAGTTGAGTTACTGGCGCAGGCCCAGGATTTTATGTCTGACCTGCCGGCAATTCGGGCCGGAGGTGGTGGCATTAGCGGAAGCGCTGGATAAGGCGGCGGCCGATGACGGTGTGCAAACCGACACGAGGCCGTACACGCCGCATATTACCCTGGCCAGACAAGCCCGAGCTATTGAACAGGATTTTTCCCCCATCATCTGGCGCGCGGAATCATTCTGCCTGATGGAATCGTGCAGCGAGTCCGGCGGCGTCTATTATAAAGTGCTACAGCAATGGCCTCTGTCCGAACGCAATCTAAAACAATAGCGATAGCCGCCTTCTTATTTTTTCCAGAATTCAGGCACGAACAGGATAATCATCGAGAAGATCTGCACGCGGCCCAGCAGCATGGCAATGATGCAAACGCTGGTCTGGAAATCGGTTAAGCTGGCGTAATTGGTCGCAGGGCCGACTTGATTAAGGCCGGGGCCGGCGTTGTTGAAACAGGCGATAATTGCGCTGAAGGCAGTGGTAAAATCCAGACCGCTCAATAGCAGCAAGAACACCAGGATAACGATACAGATGAAATACAGAAAAATGAATCCTGTTACCGAGGTGATAATCTGCGTATTAACGATATTGTCGCCTATTTTGAGAGGTTTTATGGAGGAAGGGTGAATAAACTTGTAGAGTTCCAGGCGGGATTGCTTTAATAGAATGATCGTTCTAATCATACGAATGCCGCCGCCAGTGGAACCGGAAGAGGCGGAAATGCAGCTCAGGAACAGCATCCACATCGGTACGAAAATAGGCCACTGGTTGAAGTCCTGGCTGGCGAAGCCGCAATCGGTGGCGATAGTGACCAGATTAAATGTGGCATGGCGTAACGCTGTAAAATAATCAGGATACGTGCCCTTCTGCCATAGGACCGCAGCTGTTGCAGCGCAACTTCCCAGTACCAGGAGTAAAAAGCCTCTCGCTTCCATGTCCACGGCATAAGGCTTCAGGCTGCGTTTTCGAATGGCGATGAAATGCGTCGCGAAATTAATGGCCGCCAGTAATTGAAATACGGTCAGAACCATTTCGATAGACAGTGAGTTGAAAAAACCGACATTGTTGTCATGTGTAGAAAATCCCCCCAGGCTCATGGCGGCAAAGGCATGGCAAACGGCATCAAACCAGCTCATGCCTGCCAACTTCAAGGCGACAATGCAGGCCAACGTATAGCCTGCGTAGACCATCCACAAGGCCTTGGCTGTTTGTGCTATGCGCGGCGGCAAATCGGATTCCTTAACAGCTCCGGGCGTTTCGGCTTTGAACAATTGCATACCGCCGATGCCCAGCATCGGTAAAATGGCCACCGCAAAAATAATGATGCCCATGCCGGCGATCCAGTTTAATTCATGTCGCCAGAGGTTGATCGACATCGGTAAGTGGTCCACACCGCTGAGTATGGTTGCACCTGTGGTCGTCACGCCGGATACGGTCTCGAAATACGCATCGAGAAAGCTGATTTCCGGCATATAGATTATAAGCGGCAGAGTGCAAAACGCCGGAATCAGCGACCACGTCATAGACACCAAAAGAAAACTCGTTTGTCGCGATACTTTTTTAGGTGTGCGCAAAGTTGGAAAAAACATTAAAGCGCCCAGCAGCAACGTAATCCCCGTGCCTTCAAAAAAAGCGATTGTGGCGCCGTCATGGCTAATCAAAGATGTCATCAGGCAGGTAGCCATCAAGGCGCTAAAACCTATCGTGACCAAGCCAAAAATATGGATGATAGTAAAAATGACATTCATGAAAATGCTTGAATTGTGAAATGATTTAAAAGCACAACTGCGATAAATGACGTATATATTCGAAATACGACAATTTAGTCATGTAGCGAAGAAACACGGGCTTAGGCCAAACGGCTTTACAGGGCATCGTCGACAGGATTATTTACTGAGAGGCTGAAATTTCTGCTCAATGTAAGTGACCAGTTTCTTATCCAGTGCAAACATGACGACATGGTCGCCTTCCTCGAAGACCGTGTCGTGGTGGATGGAAATAACCTGCCGGTCGCGAATCAACGCACCCAATACGATGCCTTCCGGCCACTGAATGGCGTCTACTTGCAGCCCTACTACCGAGTTCTCGCCATTGCCTTTGTGCGCGACGGCCTCGATTGCTTCGGCGGTGCCGCCGCATAAGGAACTGACGCGCGCCACATCGCCGCGTCTGACGTATTTCAGGATGCTGCCCAACGTTTCAACGTTGGGCTGGACGGCCACGTCGATGCCGGTGCCGGGCAGTAACTTTGTGTAAGATCGGTTATTGAGCAGGCATATTGCCTTGCGAACGCCCAACTGTTTCGCCAGCGAAGCCGAGATAATGTTTTCGCCGTCATGGTCGGTAACCGCGCAGAACAGATCGGTTTTATCGATGGACTCATCGAGCAGCAGGGATTCATCGGTGCAATCGCCCTGCAGTACCACGGTATGATTAAGGTCATTGGCGATTTTTTGGGCGCGTTCCGGATTCCGCTCGATGATTTTGACCTGATGGTTTTTTTCCAGGGCCAGCGCCAGACGCTTGCCGATATGTCCGCCGCCGGCAATGATGACACGCTTTAACGGCGCTTCCAGTTTTCGCAGGTCTTTCAATACTCGCTGCACTTCCTTGCGCGGGGCTACGATGAACACCTCGTCGCCGGTGGCGATAAAGGCCTCGCCATTCGCGACCAGAGGTCGTCCTTGCCTGAAAATAGCCGCTATGCGAATCTTGCCGCCTGACAGGCGATCTTTCAGTTCCTTGATTTTTTTGCCGGTTAAAAAGCCGTCCGGGCCCACTTTCAATGAAAACAGCCGCACCAGTCCGTCGGCGAAATCGGTAATCTGCAAGACGCCCGGCAGTTCAATCAGGTTGCGTATCGATTCCATGACGATCTGTTCCGGGCTGATCACGATGTCGACAGGGATGCCGCCGGGAGCGAACAGTTTGGGGTTTTGCAGATAATCGATGGCGCGGATGCGGGCGATCGTTTTCGGGCGGCTGTAGAGCTTGTTGATGATCGTGCAGGCCAGCATATTGGTTTCATCGCGGTCGGTTACGGCAATGACCATATCGGTATTATATACGCCAGCTTGTTCCAGAACGCTGGGGTGGGCGGCATTGCCGGCGACCGTGGCGATATCGAAGCGTTCCTTCAAGGCATCCAGCAGATGGGTTTTATAATCGATGACAACAATATCGTTTTCTTCGCTCGCCAGTGCCTCGGCGACCGAAGCGCCGGTCATGCCGGCGCCAAGAATCAGTATTCTCATAACAGTATCAGCAACCCAATGAGGTTTTGGGTCTTGTGGACCCGACACACGATAAAATCGCGCAACTTTATAGGTGTTTTCGGTTTATCGCAACAAAAATAAAATGACTCGGAGCAGAATGGTCAGGATATCTCCTGATAATCCTGGTCAATGGCCTTGATTTGGCTGGTGAATTGGCCCTGCGCGAGGCGAGTCTGGATCATGTCGCCGGTCTTGAGCTGTTCGGTAGATCTGATAATCTGGCCGGACGGCAAATAAATAGCCATGGCATAGCCTCGGTTCAGCGTCGCCAGCGGGCTAACGGCATGCAAGGTATGGCTGGCATTCAAGAACTGGTGGTTCAATTGTTCCAGCCGGTATTGAATAGCGCTGGCTAAACGCTTGCTTAAGTACTGCTGCCGCTGTTTATGACTGTTTATCATAATGGTGGGGTTGTGTTGCCACAATTTGGCTGTCTTGGCTTCCAGCAGGTTGGCATGCTGGCGCAGTCCGACATGCATGGCCTGGTGAAGCCTTGATTCCAGTTCGCCTAAGCGCTGCGTGTTCCTTGCCAGTTTCTGGTCCGGATGTTGCTGTTGCAGTCGTTTGCTGAGCCAGTCCAGAGATTGCTGAGTCTGGTTCAGCTTGCGCTGTAGTAGCTGATACAGTCGCGATTCCAGATAAATGAATTGCGACAGCCAAGCTTGTTGATCAGGGACGGCATGCTCGGCCGCGGCCGATGGCGTCGGGGCGCGCAGGTCGGCGATGAAGTCGGCAATGGTAAAGTCGGTTTCATGGCCGATGCCCGTGATGATCGGGATATCGCTGGCAAAAATGGCGCGCGCCACGATTTCCTCATTGAAAGCCCATAAGTCTTCCAGCGAACCGCCGCCCCGGCCAAGAATGATCACATCGCACAGAGCCTGCCGGTTGGCCGTGGCGATGGCTTTGGCAATTTCATGTTTGGCATTGTCTCCCTGTACGGCCACCGGATAGATAATGACCGGCACCGCCGCGAAACGCCGGCGCAGGATGGTCAGAACATCCCGGATGGCGGCTCCCGACGGCGAAGTGATGATGCCGATGGTTCTGGGCAGAACGGGCAGGCTTTGTTTATGGGCACTGTCGAACAGGCCCTCCGTCAACAGTTTGAGCTTCAAGGCGTCAAAAGCCCGCCGCAGAGCGCCATCGCCGGCTTCTTCAATTTGTTCGACGATGAGCTGATAATCGCCTCTGGGCTCATAAAGGCTGACTTGCGCCTTGACGATGACCTGCTTGCCGTTTTCGGGTTTGAATCCGAATTTGCGCTGGTGATTTTTAAACAGGGCGCAACGGATCTGGGCATTGGCATCTTTCAGCGAAAAATAAAGATGTCCGGAAGAAGGCGTGCTTAAGTTGGAAATTTCGCCTTCGACCAAAACGGTCAGGAAATAGTCGCTGAGTAGCTGGCTGGTTTCCCGGTTGAGCTGTGTGACGGTATATATTCTGCGCTGAGTGGATGAGGGAGTGATCGTCATGAGATGATTTTATCACTTCTTGCTCTTTCAGTTTGCATTCGTGTCTAGTTGTACAGCTAAGGCTTGGTCAATTACCGGTGACTGATAAAATTTCACATGCTATTGAGCCGCCTATTGTAAAATAAGCGGTATTTTTTATGCATGAAGTAAGAGGTGTGCGTTGGCGTGGTTGCTGTTGTTTTCTGCGGGATTCGCAGAAATAGTGTTTGCTTTGAGTCTTAAATATAACGAGGGTTTTACCAAACTGTGGCCCAGTATCATTACCATGATCTCGGGCGGTTGCAGTTTTTATCTGCTGACGCTGGCCATTAAAACTCTGCCACTGGGAACCGCTTATGCGGTCTGGACAGGCATGGGCGCTGTAGGTGTGGCGATAATCGGAATTTTTCTATTTAAGGAATCGACGGAGCTATTACGATTACTGTCCATTGCTTTCATTATAGCAGGCATTGTTGGACTTAAATTAACGGATAGTCAGTAACGTGTTGCATCTCATTTTTCAGTCACCGATAGAAGTAGCCGTTCTGCAACGTATTGAGCCTGGAGATGCCGTGGTATTTCTTGAAAACGCCGTATTACGATTGTTAAAGAATGGTTTGTTAAGTGAGAAATTAACGCAACTGCTCAGTACGAACCGCTTGTGCGTTTTATCGGAGGATGTGGCCGTGCGCGGCATTGCCGCCGATGAGCTGGTCGAAGGCATCGACATCATCGATTATGCCGGGCTGGTCGAGTTAACCGTTGACAATCATGTGATTCAGTCATGGGCTTGATGGTTCACGGCCGGACTCTGGAAGTAACCGATCAGGGCTTTCTGGTTAATGCCGGTGACTGGGATGAAGAGGTCGCAAAGTGGCTGGCTGAATCGGATAATATTCAGCTGGATGAACGCCACTGGGAAATCATCCTGTTCATCCGCGGCTATTATCAGCAGTTCAGGCACTTGCCGAATGCGCGGGTTTTTACCAAGGCTGTTGCGAAGGCATTGGGCGAGGAGAAAGGCAACAGCCGGTATTTACATAAACTTTTTCCAGAAGGGCCTTTGAAATATGCCTGCAAACTGGCTGGATTGCCCAAGCCGCCGACCTGTTTGTAATCACCCTTGTTTAAAGCGGTGAATCAGGCGCCGTTCTTTTTTGTTTGGTTTGTGATCTCTGTGGTTAAAGCCGAATAGCTCTCGCTGTTCACGCTGTTGGATTATCTGCTGCTGACGTTTTTCCTGGCTTTCGGCGCTTTCCTCATAGAGCAGTGCCGCCTCTTTCGCCGGACGTCGCTGCTCGCTGAGCGCAATGACGGTAATGTCCCAGGTGTAGTTGTCCTTGCTGATGGAGAGTTTTGCGCCGGGCCTGATTTCCTTGCTGGGCTTCGTGCGTTGATCGTTCAGGTGGACTTTGCCGCCGGCTATGGCGTCAGAAGCAAGCTTGCGCGTTTTAAAAAAACGCGCAGCCCATAGCCACTTATCCAGACGTACAGATTCGAGTTCTGTCACGCTTTTACTTCATTGCCGTTGTCTGACCAGGCTTTAAATCCGCCGGCCATGCTGACGGCTTTTCTGTATCCGATCTTGTTCAGCGCTTCCGCCGCCAATGCCGAGCGGCCGCCGGTCTGGCAGTAGACGATGATTCTGTCGCCCTGCTTCTCCTGAAAATCGGGATGCGCGCCTATTTTGAATTCCAATACTCCGCGTGGAATATTGACGGCTCCGGGCAAGTGCCCAGCCTCGTATTCGGCCGGCTCCCTGACGTCCAGAATCAGACTCTTCCCGAGTTCGTTTTTGGCATCATCAATGTTGATTTCAGTGATGTGTTGCTTGGCTTGGGCAACAAGATCCATTGGAGTTAAAGTCATGGTCGTCTCCTGAAAAAATAAAAAAACATATTAGCAATAAATAATATTGCGCTGCCAGTCTTTTTTACAGATTAGACAGGGCGCCTGCGAAAACAATGACTTGAGGCAATCAGGGGCTTGGGTGACCACTGAATGGTCACCCGGAAGACAAGGTTAGCTCATGTGCTTTTTTAATTCTTTCGGCAGTGAGAACACGACTTTTTCTTCTATGCCTTGAATTTCGGTAATGGTTTCGCCACCCCATTGCTTGAGCTGATTGATGACTTCCTGGACCAGGACTTCCGGCGCCGAAGCGCCTGCTGTGACGCCGACTACGTTAACGTTATTAAACCATTCCTGCTTCATGTCTTTCGCTGTGTCGATCAGATAGGCCTGTTTGCCAAGCTGTTCGGCGATCTCACGCAGGCGGTTGGAGTTGGAACTGTTGGGCGAGCCGACGACGAGGATGAGGTCGGACGTTTTAGACAATTCATAAACTGCATCCTGGCGATTCTGGGTCGCATAGCAGATGTCGTCTTTTTTTTGCTCCTGAATGCCGGAGAAACGCGCCCTCAATGCATCAACCATGATCTTGGTGTCGGTCATCGACAAGGTTGTCTGCGTGACGTAAGCCAGATTCTCCGGATTGTTGACTTGTAATTTTTCAACGTCTTCCGGCGTTTCGACCAAATAAATGCCGCCGTTTTCGGTGCACTTCTCGTATTGCCCCATTGTGCCTTCCACTTCCGGGTGGCCCGCATGACCGATCAGGATCACTTCCCGGTCGGATTTGGCATGTTTGGCGACTTGCAGGTGCACTTTGGTAACCAGAGGGCAAGTAGCATCGAAAACAGTCAAATTGCGTTCTTCAGCTTCTTTTTGGACTTGTTTTGAGACGCCATGGGCACTGAAAATCAGGTAGGAGCCGACCGGTACATCGGTTAAGTCTTCAATGAAAACAGCGCCTTTTTCTTTAAGGCCTTCAACCACTGTACGGTTATGGACCACTTCATGGCGAACGTAAATCGGCGCTCCGAACGTTTCCAGGGCCTGATCAACAATTTCGATAGCCCGGTCTACACCGGCACAGAATCCTCGAGGGTTAGCGAGTACAATTTGCATATCTTGACTTCTTTACTTGGTTAATTTGGCTTATTCTAACTCAACATTGTGTCCGACACGATAATTCCATCGGTATCGGCATATAAAAAATGATCTTTCTTGAAAGCGACGCTGGCAAAATAGACAGGCATATCGCGCTCGCCATGGCCTCGTTTGTGACTTTTCAACGGATGCGTATGCAGCGCGCGTATGCCGATAGGCAACTGATCGATGAGGGCGGAATCGCGCAGACAGCCATAGATAATGATGCCTTGCCAGCCGTTGTCAATGGCCAGCCTGGCCAGGTTGCTGCCCAGCAGGGCGCAACGGTGCGAGCCGCCGCCGTCGATAACCAGTACACGGTTTTCGACTTTCTCTTCCAGCGCCTGCCTGACCAGCACATTATCTTCGTAGACTTTCACTGTGGTGATCTGGCCGCAAAAAGCCGGATTGGCGCCATAGGATTTGAACAAGGGCTCGGCAATCTGGAAATGTTCTTCTTCGGAATGCGCATCGCAAAGGTCTGCAGTCGTGAAACTCATAGTCTAAACCCAAGGTATAGGGCGACCGGATGGAGATCGCCCATGATTATTAATGGATCAGGCGAAATAACGCGCGATCAGTCCGTGGTTGCCGGTGGTTTCAGGCATCGGTATCCTGACTTCATAACCGCCGCCCGGAGCCTCCAGCATATCGCGGCCGTACATGTCCAGCATGCGTTCAACGGTAATGTCCTGATTGCCTTCCGGCAAAATCAATTCGATTTTATCGCCGACTGCAAACTTGTTTTTGACATCGATCACAGCCAGGCCGCTTTCCTTGTCATAACTCCTGATTTCGCCGCAGAACTGCTGCTGATGGCTTTTTGAATAGCCGGTGATATAGTTCTGGTATTCATGGGTATGGTGACGCTGATAAAAGCCGTCCGTATAGCCGCGGTTGGCCAGGTTTTCCAGTACGCCGAGCAGTTCGGGCCGGAAAGGTCGCCCGGCCTGTGCATCGTCAATGGCCTGACGGTAGGTCTGCGCCGTGCGGGCGACATAATAATGCGATTTGGTGCGGCCTTCGATTTTAAGGCTGTCCACGCCGATCTCGACCAGACGCTGTACGTGTTCGATGGCGCGCAGGTCTTTGGAATTCATGATGTAAGTGCCGTTTTCATCCTCCATGACCGGCAGCAGCTCACCTTTGCGGCCTTCCTCTTCAAGGAAGTAAACCTTGTCTGCCAACGGATGCCGGTCCGCACCGCCGCAACTGGCTGTGCTGATGTCGGACATAGACAGGGAGCCGCCGGCCAGCACGTAATCGCCTTCGGCGTTTTCATGCGCAGGCAGCGTATCGTATTTCCAGCGGCAGGAGTTCGTGCAGGTGCCCTGGTTAGGGTCGCGGTGGTTGAAATAGCCTGACAGCAGGCAGCGGCCGGAATAGGCGATGCACAGCGCGCCGTGTACAAACACTTCCAGTTCCATGTCGGGACAGCGCTGGCGGATCTCTTCGATTTCATCCAGCGACAGCTCGCGCGACAGGATCACGCGCTCGACGCCCATCCTTTGCCAGAATTTTACCGTGGCGTAATTGACGGTGTTGGCCTGCACGGACAGATGGACAGGCATGTCGGGCCAGGTTTCGCGCACCATCATGATCAGGCCCGGATCGGCCATGATCAAGGCATCCGGTTTCATGGCGATAATCGGTTCTATATCGGCCAGAAAGGTTTTGATTTTGGCATTGTGAGGAATCACATTGGTGGCCAGGAAAAATTTTTTGCCCAGCGCATGCGCCTCATTGATGCCTTTGGCCAGATTGTCTTCAAGAAAATCATTATTGCGCACTCTGAGGCTGTAACGAGGCTGCCCGGCATAGACGGCATCGGCGCCGAAGGCAAAGGCATAGCGCATGTTTTTTAGGGTTCCGGCGGGGGAAAGCAGTTCAACTTGTTTCATGTAATCTATATAAATGGTCTTGATTGACTATATTCTATCGTAATTTTTGATGGTTAAGGGATATAGCTTAACGTCCGGCTGTCGGCTAAAGTTATAGCGCGGGCAGACGTTTGAACGGTTCCCGCTATTGGACAGGATTACTTAGCCATTTAGGAGCGTATCATGTGGGTGATATTATTCATCATAGCTCTGCTTTTTGTCTTGGGCGGCGCTTTAATCTTACTCAGAACGGCAAAAATGCCGAAAATTCCCAAAAATGTTAAATCTCAGCCTTATGAGGAAGACAAGGAAGATAATTGGTAACAGGAGCTTGGGTGTCGATTGGGTAAGGTCGGGTTTTTGTTCGCACTCGAGCTTCATTTCGAGAAAGGATTCAATGTTTGCGCATCAGAACGCGAGCATGCCCACTTGCGGTTCCTGCGGGTGAGGCAGACGGACAAGCAGGCGTTAAAGCGATGCTCGGGCTAGTAGCTAAATTCAGTTAGCGCGACTGGCTCGTCGTTCTCAAGGTAAACGTAACCGGCCCGTCATTGACCAGCGAAACCTGCATATCAGCGCCGAATTGGCCGAATTCGACAGGCGGATAAGCGGCTTTTGCCAGTTGCTGCAGATAACTGAACAGCTGCTGTCCTTTTTCCGGCGATGCAGCCGGGGTGAAGCTGGGGCGATTGCCGCTATTGGTATCGGCTGCCAAGGTGAATTGCGGGACCAGCAACAGGCCGCCGTTGATATCGCGCAGACTCAAATTCATGCGATCATTGTCGTCGGCAAAAATGCGGTAGTTGAGTATGCGTTCCAGCAGGCGCTGTGCGTCTTTTTCGCTGTCCTCTCTCTCAACGGCGACCAGTGCCATGATGCCTTTGTCGATTTGGCCTATGATTTCATTGTTGACGGTGACTTTAGCAGTGGTGACGCGTTGAATGATCGTGAGCATGAGAAGCGGTACAAGTAGTCAGGTTGGAAAAGCAGATGATCTTTAATCATTATAATACAGGCAGGTTCATGAAGTTTTTACTGATTTTATTGCTGGCATGGCCGTCCTGGGCCGGCGCTGAAATCTTCCAATGGAAGGATGACCTTGGCAATCGGCATTTCTCGGATCGGTCATCCCCCGAGGCAAAAATCGTCGATATCAAGCCGGGCTATTCCTTTTGTCGGGTCAAAAAGGTTTTCGACGGCGATACGGTATTGCTGGAGGATGGCCGTAAGATTCGCCTGTTGGGCATCAATACGCCGGAAGTCCGGCACAAAAATGAAGACGCCCAGGCCGGCGGCGATGAGGCGAAGCAGTGGTTGATCAATAAGTTGCAAAACAGCAAAGTCCGCCTGGAAACCGATGTCGAGAAGACCGATAAATACGAAAGAACCCTGGCGCATCTGTTCACCGAGAACGATGAGCATCTCAATCTGCAACTGGTCGCGGCAGGGCTGGCAGCCGTCAGTATTTATCCGCCCAATCTGTTGCATGCCGAGGAGTTGATTAAAGTCCAGGATCAGGCCGAGCAGGCCAGGTCGGGCATCTGGCAGCGCGTCGAGTATGCGGCCATACCGGTCAGCAGCCTTGCCGATCGTGAGCGCGCGGGATGGGTACGATTGGCGGGCAAGGTCGTCAATATCCGCAACAGCCGGAAATACAGTTATCTGGAGTTCTCCAGCCGGTTTGAAGCGCGCATTGAACGCAAGTGGCTGCCGTTATTTCCGGACATGAATGGCTATCTGGGGAAAGAGATCGAGGTGCGCGGCTGGCTCAATAAAAACAAGAACGGCTTTTCGATGCTGATTCGCCATCCCAGCGCAATCAAGCTGCGGCGCCTACCAGACCGCTAATGCACCCGGCAAAAAGAATTCACTGACCAGCATCTGCCGACGCCGAATGGCGTAAACGGTTCTTCTGCCCCATACCGGCCCTTTAATGCCGGCTTCGGCAATCGCTGCCTGTGTCCAGACGGCCGGGCTGGTCAGGGCCACGTCCATTTCCAGACGGTTAAGCTTGGGATAGGAAAAAATCACTTCGCCCAGCGGACGGTTGCCAAGATGCGATAAGCTGCGCTTGGCGGCTTTAAGGGTTCGGGTCGGGATGATGGTTCGGGCCAGAATCAGCGGCTTGCCGTCGGCATGCAGCAACACTTCACGGATTAAACTGTAGCGGCTTTCAGGCAGTTTCAGCAGCCTGCGCTCGCTTAGAAAAGGCGTGCTCCATTGCTGCTGCAGCACTTTAACGGCGACGGCACTGCCGTAATAATCGCGCAGACGCTGCGTCAATGAGCCTGTTTCATAAGTCCAGGACTGAACATCTTTGGGAAGACAATGGCGCGTGCCCTGGCGATTCTCAAACCAGCCGGGTTCCTGCGTGAATAAAAAGCTTTTGGTAGCCAACGGGTCTAAACCTCTGCATAGTCTGTGGCATCGCCCAGCCAGCGATCGATCAACGGCTGTACGGCTTCGGGCGAGTCATTGAAGAAAATGTCCGCTATCTGCTGGATATTATCCAGTAAATCGGAATCGCGGGATAAATCGGCGATTTTAAAATGTGCGGCGCCGGTTTGCCGGGTCCCCATGACTTCGCCCGGACCGCGCAGTTGCAGGTCTTTCTCGGCAATCACGAAGCCGTCGCTGCTGTCCCTTAAAATGCCCAGTCGCTGGCGCGCCGTATCGGACAAGGGCGATTGGTACATGAGCAGACAGTAACTGTCGCCTTCGCCGCGGCCGACCCGGCCGCGCAGCTGATGCAGCTGAGACAGGCCCAGCCTTTCGGGGTTTTCGATGATCATCAGGCCGGCATTGGGCACATCGACGCCGACCTCGATGACGGTCGTCGCAACCAGCAGATCGAGCCGATGCTGCTTGAAAGCCTGCATGACGGCCTCTTTCTCGGCCGCTTTCATGCGTCCGTGGACCAGGCCGACGCGCACATCCGGCAAAGCCTGGGTCAGTCGTTCGGCGGTTTTTTCGGCTGCTTCGCACTGCAACGCTTCCGATTCTTCAATCAGCGTGCAGACCCAGTAAGCCTGTCTGCCCTGGGCGACCCAGTTGCCGATGCGCGCGATGACGTCGTCACGACGCTCGGCAGGAATGACGCTCGTGATGACCGGCTTTCTGCCCGGCGGCAGTTCGTCGATGATCGAGATATCGAGATCCGAATATTGCAGCATGGCCAGCGTGCGCGGAATCGGGGTCGCGGTCATGACCAGTTGATGCGGCCGTAGCCCGGTCTGCTGGCCTTTCTCCCTGAGCGCCAGCCGCTGGTGCACGCCGAAGCGGTGTTGTTCGTCGATGATAACCAAGCCCAGCCGGTGGAAGTTGACGCTGTCCTGAAACAGGGCGTGCGTGCCGATAATGATGCCGGCGCTGCCGTTGGCCAGGGTTTGCAGGGCGTTTTTTCTCGGGTTGCCCTTCAGTTGGCCGGTCAGAAAGACCACTTGCGTCTTGAAGTTTTCAAACCAGTTGCTGAAGTTGCGGAAATGCTGCTCGGCCAGCAATTCGGTCGGCGCCATGACCGCAACCTGAAAGCCGGCCGATAGCGCCAGCAGGGCCGCATAAGCGGCCACGACAGTCTTGCCGGAGCCGACATCGCCCTGAACCAGCCGCATCATTGGATGATTCCGGCTGCAATCGGTCTCGATTTCGGCCATGACGCGCTGTTGCGCACAGGTCAGGCTGAAGGGCAGGGCGCGGATGAAATGCTCGTTGATGACCGGATTGACAGAGAAGCGGGGCGCCTGCCAGACTCTGGTTTTGTTCCTCGATTGCCTCAGGCTCAAGTGGTGCGCCAGCAGTTCTTCGAAGGCCAGCCGTTTCAATGCCGGCACGCTGCCGTTTTGCAGGGCCGCCATCGAGATCGATTCATCCGGCGCATGCAGGGTTTGTATGGCCTTCAACAGGGAAGGGTAATGGTAGCGTTTTAATACCGGTTCGGGGATCCATTCCGGCAACAACTGATTTTCAGAGGTGCAAATGGTTAGGGCCTGCTTGATGGCTTTTCTTAATGTCGCCTGCCTGAGTCCTTCGGTCAGCGGGTAAACGGGCGTCAGGCAAGTCTCGGTAACGCAGCTGTCCGCGCTTGAAATGACTTTATATTCGGGGTGAACCATTTCGAACCCGGCAAAGCCGTGGCGCACCTCGGCAAAGCAGCTGATCAGCGTGCCCGGCTGCAGCGCATTATGCTGGCTGGCGCTGAAATGAAAAAACTTCAGGCTGATGGACCCTGTGCCGTCGCTGATGCGGCAAATCAGGCTTTTGCGGCCCCGGGGCAGAATATCCGTAAATTCGACGCGGCCGCAGATCAGCACGGTCATACCCGGCATCAGTGAGCCGATAGGATAGACGCGCGTGCGGTCTTCATAGCGGTGCGGCAGGTGGAAAATTAGATCCTGAATCGTGCGGATGCCGAGTTTCTCCAGACGCAGGGCGGTTTGGCCGCCTATGCCCGCCAATGAAGCAACCGGTTGATTCAAATAATACGGGGTTTTCATTGGCGGATTTTATAAGGGATAAGCTTCGCCTGGATGAGCTACGCGTCCAGTTGCATGATCGCGTCCATTTCCACGCCGGCATCTTTAGGCAGCGCGGCCACGCCAATCGCAGCGCGCGCCGGATAAGGTGCCTGAAAATAGCGGCCCATGATCTCGTTGACGATAGGGAAGTGCGACAGATCGGTTAAAAATACGTTCAGTTTGACGATATTGGACAGATCGCCGCCGGCCGCTTCGGTAACCGCTTTCAGGTTTTCGAATACCTGCGTGATCTGCGCCGAGATATCGCCGTCGATGATGGTCATCGTGGCCGGAACCAATGGGATCTGTCCTGAAAGATAAACGGTACTGCCGACTTTAACCGCTTGCGAGTAGGTGCCGATGGCCTGAGGTGCTTTATCGGTCTGGATGATTTCTTTTGTCATTGTTATTCCTGTGTATCAGTTAGCAAAATGGTTAAATAGCTGGATGAAAATCGCGTGTACCTGTACATATTATAAGGAATCTGGCGGAAATTTTCTCGGGTCCTGTGCGGCCAGGCTGTCGGGTTTGCTTAAAAATACTGTGTGCCCGTTATCAAAAGGCAAGTGAATACGGCCCCACAAGCAGGGGGATAGAGGAAAGGTGAGGATGAATTCTGGATTGGATGCTGAACCGTCGGAAGTTTCGGCACTTGATACAGCGCCTGGTTTCAGCCCTGGTCCTAAGCCTTTACGCGATTGATTTTCAGCACAATCGATAATTCCTTCAGCCTGCGCATGATCTGGGCCAGATGCACGCGGTCCTTGACCGTCAGCGTGATCAGGTCAACCGAAACGCGGTCGTCCTGATCGACCACGGAGACATTCTCGATGTTGGAGTTCAGTTCCGAGATCGTCGAGGCAATGGTAGCGAGCGAGCCGCGTTGATTCAGTATTTCTATGCGAATTTCCGCAGGAAACTCGCCGACGGCGTCCGGGCTCCATTCGACATCCAGCCAGCTGGCCTGTTTTTTTCTGGCTTCGATGCGGTTACGGCATTCGTGGTGGTGCACAACAATACCGCGGCCGGGATTGAAAAAGCCGATGATCGAATCGCCCGGAATAGGCCGGCAGCATTTCGCCAGCGTAATGACCATGCCTTCCGTGCCTTTGATGATCAGAGGATTCCTTACGCCGCTCTCGCTGGTGTCGAGTTTGACAGCCGCATGCACATCATCCTGCGTGAGGCGCTTGGCGATCAGGAACGGCATTTTGTTGCCCAGGCCGATGTCTTCAAGCAATTCTTCCAGATTGTGCATGGACATCGCTTCAAGCAGTGCCATGATACGGACCTGATCGATGTTTTCCAGATGCAGATGCATGGCTTGCAGTTCTTTTTCCAGCAGTCGGCGGCCGAGATTGATGGCTTCCTGCTGTTTAAAATGCTTCAGGTACGTGCGTATGCTGGAGCGGGCCTTGGCGGTGATGACGTAGTTGAGCCAAAGCGGGTTGGGCCGGGCCCATGAGGCCGTAATGACTTCCACCGTAACGCCGTTTTCGAGCGTCGATTGCAGCGGCACCAATTGCTTGTCGATGCGGGCGGAAACGCAGGCGTTGCCGATATCAGTATGGACGGCATAGGCAAAATCGATGATGGTTGCGCCGCGCGGCAATTTGATGATGCCGCCCTGAGGCGTAAAGACGAATACTTCCTGCGGGAACAGGTCGACTTTCAGATTATCGATGAATTCCAGCGAGTCGCCGGCCGACTTTTGGATTTCCAGCAGTTCACGCAGCCATTCGTTGGCGCCGGCCTGGAATTTCTCGGATTTGTCATCGTCGGATTTGTACAGCCAGTGCGCCGCGATGCCCGACTCCGACATGCGGTGCATTTCGTGCGTTCTGATCTGGATTTCGATCGGTACGCCGTAAGGGCCGATCAGTATCGTGTGCAGGGACTGATAGCCGTTGGCCTTGGGCAGTGCGATGTAGTCCTTGAAGCGGCCCGGAATGGGTTTGTACAGATTGTGCACGATGCCCAGGACGCGGTAGCAATTATCAACGTCATCGCAATAGATCCTGAAGGCATAGACATCGAAAACATCCGAAAAGGAAATCTTTTTGTTCAGCATTTTCTGGTAGATGCTGTAGAGATTCTTTTCGCGTCCGGCGACCTCGCAGTGCAGGCCGGCCTGTTCCAAGCGGTTTTTTATCGCGCTTTCAATGGTGTCAACGATCTTGCGACGATTGCCGCGGGCTTTCTTGACCGCATTTTTCAGAATGGCATGGCGCACCGGGTACATGGCCTCAAAGCCCAGCGATTCGAGCTTGTGCCGGATATTGTTCATACCCAGCCGATTGGCGATAGGGGCATAGATATCGAGCGTTTCGCGGGCGATGCGGCGCTTTTTTGCGGGCTTCATGGCGCCGAGCGTCTGCATGTTGTGCAGCCGGTCCGCCAGTTTGACCATGATCACGCGCAAATCCTTGGCCATGGCCATGAACATCTTGCGGACATTTTCGGCCTGCGCTTCGGCATGCGATTTGCTGTCGATTTTGGTGAGTTTGGTGACGCCGTCGACCAGTTCCGCCACTTCCTGGCCGAACTGTTTGGCTAATTCTTTCTTGCTGACCGGCGTGTCTTCAATGACGTCGTGCAGGATGGCCGCCATGATGCCATGCGCATCCATGCGCATTTCAGCAAGGCTGATGGCAACGGAAATAGGGTGGCAAATATAAGCCTCGCCGGTTTTGCGAAATTGGCCGGCATGAGCGGTGGCGCCGAACTCATAGGCGCGGACAATTTCGTCGATCTGAGCCTGATCCAGATAGTCGCTCAAGGTCTCGCACAGACGCCGGATCAGTTTGTCCTGAGGGCGTTCCAGTTCGATAGTGTCGGCGACTATATTTAACATGGATTCAGCGATTAAAACATGGTGCTGGTACTTTCGTGAGTATCGACAGTACGGTGCAGCTTGTTGACATTTTCAGTCGTGACATGACCTGCCGCAATTTCGCGTAAAGCGACAACCGTATCCTTGTCTTTATTGCGAGCGACAAATTCATCAGCACCCTTGCTGAGTTGACGGGCTCTGGTACTGGCTAATAAAACCAGTTTGAAACGGTTTTCTACGTGATCTAAACAATCTTCAACTGTGACTCTGGCCATTTTTAAACCTAATAAATTAAAAGATCAGTCCATTCGACAGGACTGACAGGGATCCGTTTCATTCAGCCGTTGAGCTAAATGAAATAAAAGGGCGATGCATTATATAAAAAACACCGCCCGACTTAAACCTCTAGGCGCGTGATTTTAAAATGGAAACGGCCGGAAGTTCTTTGCCTTCGAGAAATTCCAGAAACGCGCCGCCGCCGGTAGAGGTGTAGGAGACCTGATCGTTGATGCCGTATTTATCGATCGCCGCCAGCGTGTCGCCGCCGCCGGCAATCGAGAAGGCGCTGCTTTCGGCGATGGCCGTGGCCAGGGATTTCGTGCCGTTGCCGAACTGATCAAACTCGAACACGCCGACCGGGCCGTTCCAGACAATAGTGCCGGCCGATTTCAGCAGTTGCGCATAGTGTTTTGCCGTTTCGGGACCGATATCCATGATCATGTCATCGGCTTCAACGTCCTCGACTTTCTTGACCGAAGCGACGGCGGTTTCGGAGAACTCCTTCGCACACACGACATCGGTCGGTACCGGAATATCAGAGCCGCTGCGCTTGGCCATCTCGATCAGTTGCTTGGCTTCATCAATCAGGTCTTCTTCGTACAGCGATTTGCCGACGGGGAAGCCTGCCGCCGCAATAAAGGTATTGGCAATGCCGCCGCCGACGATCAGTTGGTCGACTTTTTCAGACAATGATTTCAGCACTGTCAGCTTGGTGGAAACTTTAGAGCCGCCGACAATCGCGACCAGGGGTTTGACCGGCGTTTCCAGCGCTTTGCCCAGTGCATCCAATTCGCTGGCCAATAATGGGCCGGCGCAGGCGACAGGCGCGTATTTGGCGACGCTGTGCGTCGAAGCCTGGGCCCTGTGCGCGGTGCCGAAGGCATCCATGACAAAGATATCGCAGAGCGCGGCCATTTTCTTGCCTAACTCGTCACTGTCTTTGCCTTCGCCGGCATTGAAGCGCACGTTCTCGCACAGCACGACTTCGCCTGGCTTGATGTCAATGCCGCCCAGCCAGTCTTTCTCCAGCCTGACGGGTTGGTCGAGCAGTTCCGACAAGTGTTCGGCTACCGGCTTTAATGACGCCTCTTCCGAATACTGGCCTTCAACCGGCCGGCCCAGATGCGATAACAATATGACGGCGGCGCCGCCTTCCAGGGCTTTTTGAATGGTTGGCAGGCTGGCTCGAATGCGGATATCGCTGGTGACTTTGCCGTTTTTCACAGGCACGTTCAGATCCTCGCGGATCAGTACGCGTTTGCCCGACAAATCCAGATCGACCATTCTTTTAATCGACATAGTAGACTCTCCTGTTTATGTTATTTATTGGTATTTTTTTGACAATTATTTCAGACAAAATCCGATTATGATCTGGCCTTGCGCTGATTTATTGAAATAAAACCGCCACGCTGATCATGACGGCGCTGGCCAGGATGGCCCATACCGTCCGGCGGTGATTGCTTTCCATTTGCTGGCGCAGCAGGGCGAGTTCGCGATTATGCGCTTCGGCATTGGGCCTTGCATGCGCGGCATTGTCCAGGGCTTTATAAATCAGCGAAGGGACTTCCGGAAACTGCTCGGCCAGTTCCGGGAACTGTTTGATGATCCTGTCGATTTTGGCTTTAGGGCTCATGCGTTCATGAAACCATTTTTCCAGGAACGGCTTGGCCGTTTGCCACAAGTCCAGATCGGGATAAAGCTGGCGCCCGAGTCCTTCGATATTGAGCAGGGTTTTCTGCAGCAAGACCAGTTGCGGCTGCACGTGCATGTCAAAGCGCCGCGCGGTCTGGAACAGACGCAGCAGCAATTGCCCGAAGGAAATGTCCTTAAGCGGCTTTTCGAAGATCGGCTCGCACACACTGCGTATAGCCGATTCGAATTCTTCTATGCGCGTCGAGCCGGGCACCCAGCCGGATTCGACATGCATTTGCGCGACCCGGCGGTAATCGCGATTGAAGAAGGCCAGGAAGTTCTCGGCCAAATAGCGCTGGTCGGACAAGGATAATGAACCGACGATGCCGAAGTCGACAGCGATGTATTTGGCTGGCAGGTCGACGAAGATATTGCCGGGATGCATATCGGCATGAAAAAAGTTGTCGCGGAACACCTGGGTGAAAAAGATTTCCACGCCGCGTTCGGCCAACAATTTGAAATCGGCGCCGCCTTCCCGCAGCGCCGCGATTTCGCCGACCGGAATGCCCTGAATGCGCTCCATGACCATGACTTTCTGGCGCGTCAGCGGCCAGTGGACCTCCGGGATGTATATAATGTCCGAACCCTCGAAATTGCGGCGCAATTTAGTGGCGTTGGCGGCTTCACGGATCAGGTCAAGTTCGTCCAGCGTTGTTTTTTCAAACTCGGCAACGACTTCCAGCGCGCGTAACCGCCTTGCGTCAGGCCAGAATCTTTCGGCGAAGCGGGCCAACTCATAAAGCAAGCCTACGTCTGAGTGGATGCGTGCTTCAATATCAGGGCGCAACACCTTAACGACGACCTGTTCACCGCCGTGTAACACGGCCGTATGAACCTGCGCGACCGAGGCTGAAGCCAGAGGTTCCGGATTGAACTCGGCAAAGGCATCGGAGACGGACATGCCGAGTTCCTGTTCAATAATGCCGCGAGCGACTTCGCTCGGAAACGGCGGAACTCTATCCTGCAACTTGACCAGTTCATCGGCAATGTCGTCGGGGAGCAGGTCTTTCCGGGTTGATAGCGCCTGGCCGAATTTGACGTAAATAGGCCCCAGATCTTCCAAGGCGCGGCGAATGCGCACGCCTCGCGGAGCGGTTTGTCTCTTGAGCCAGTAGTTGGGCGAGAAAACGGCCAGGAAACGAACGGGGCGGAATAAATGGGTTTTTAAAACGATCTCGTCCAGGCCGTGAAAGACCAGGACCCAGTTAATATGGATCAGGCGCAATAATATTTTAGGGCGGATCACGTATTTACCTTTGGTTGTAGAGTGGGCACGGCTTTTCGTGCCCACCGGAGAGGGTATCAGTAGCGCAAGACCGGACTTATTTCTGCCTTAAATTCTCTAACGCATGGCCCAGACGTTCAACTCGGCTTGACAGGCGATCAAAATCGTCGCGCAGTTCATCAACCCGGCGATAAAAAATATCCATTTCCGGGGCGGCCGGCAGATCGCGCGTTTCTTCCTGCAGAAATTCCGCCGCATTTAGCCGGAAAGTTTCAATGGAATCTTTTCCCCAGCGCTGACCGGTGCGGAAAAGCCGGCCGATCTGATGCGCGATAATGTCGCCGGTGTAGTGCGACAGTTTTTCTTCCAGATCGATGTCCAGCTTATCGAACAGTTCCTGAAATTTGCGGCCGGTATGCATGTCGCCTTCAATTTTCACTTCACCGGAGAAAATGGAGCGCATCGGTTTTGAGCTGAGCCCCATCAGGCCCAGCGTCCAGATCGAGCCGGTGAGGCGGGTGTCGGGTTCGCCGATGAAGTGATCCAGGCACTGGATGGATTCCGTCGTCGGGCACAGGTAAACGGATTCATTGAACGGCAGGATCGTAACGGCGATGACCTTGCCGGCCAACGGCTCTAAAAAAAAGTGGCTATCCGGATCCAGTGAGAGGTACTGGTTGAGCGCGGTTTCCAGTACGCCGGCTAGCAACGGTTTGATCGCCATGCTAGATTTTATAACCTCTGTGTATGGCTACGATGCCTTGCGTCATGTTGAAATATTCGCAACGCTCAAAGCCGGCATTTTCCATCATTTTTTTCAGTTCATCCTGTCTCGGATGCATGCGGATGGATTCGGCCAGGTAGCGGTAACTGTCTTCATCCTTGGCTACGACTTTGCCGATTTTGGGCAGCAGATTGAATGAATAAAAATCGTAGACTTTCTCAGTCACCTTGTCGGTCGGGTGCGAGAATTCCAGCACGATGACGCGGCCGCCGGGTTTCAGCACTCTGTACATGGAGCGCAAGGCGGCATCCTTGTCGGTCACGTTGCGCAGGCCGAAGCCTATGCAGACGCAGTCGAAGGTATTGTCTTCAAAAGGCAGGCATTCGGCATTGACCTGCGCATAGCGGATATTGCCGACCAGCCCTTTGTCGATAAGGCGGTTGCGGCCCGTGCGCAGCATTTCGGAGTTGATGTCGGCCAGCACTATCTGGCCGTCCTTGCCGACGCGTTTTTCGAACAATATGGTCAAATCGCCGGTGCCTCCGGCCAGATCGAGCACGCGCTCGCCTTTGCGCACATTGCTCAGTTGCACGGCAATGCGCTTCCAGATGCGGTGAATGCCCATCGACATCAGATCGTTCATGATATCGTATTGTCCCGCCACGGAATCAAACACGCCGCGGACCAGTTTGACTTTATCCTCTTTGGCTACCTGTTTAAAACCGAAATGGGTGGTGTTGTCGTTTGTCATTGTCATGCTTGGTATTTTTTAATGTTCTGTCGATGCTTTGCGTTGATAGCCCGCCGTTTCCAGTCGATGGAGATAATCGGCCCATAAGATCGGATATTCGGCGCCTAATGTGTACAGTAAATCCCACGTGTAAATGCCGCTGCTATGGCCGTCGCTGAATTTCGGGGCGATGCCATAGTTGCCCACTGGTTTGATCTCTTCAATCGTGACGTCTTCCTTGCCGACCTGTAGCACTTCCTGTCCGGGCGCATGACCGACCGCTTCAGCCGATTGCGTATAGACGCGCAGGTATTCATACGGCAGCTTGAAAACGCTGCCGTCGTCAAAACTGATCTCAAGCAGGCGGGACACCTGATGCAGCTTGATTTCAATGGGTAGGGTATGACAGGGTTGTACAGTCAGGCGCATGATTTACAAAATATAACGGCTCAGATCTTCATCTTGCACGAATTCGGACAGATGCCCATCAACATAAGCGGCATCAATAATGATGTTTTTATCGATCAGGTCAGGCGCGCTATAGGAAATATCTTCCAGCAATCGTTCCAGTATCGTGTGCAGACGTCTGGCGCCGATATTTTCCGTTTTTTCATTGACCTGGAAGCCCAGTTCGGCAATCCGCTGGATACCATTAGGGGCGAATGCTACCGAGACGCCTTCTGTTGCCAGCAAGGCTTGATATTGTTCGGTCAATGAAGCATTCGGTTCGGTCAGAATGCGTACGAAATCATCGGCCGTCAGCGCATCGAGTTCAACGCGAATAGGAAAACGGCCCTGCAGTTCGGGAATCAGGTCCGAAGGTTTGGTCAAATGGAAAGCGCCAGACGCAATAAACAGCACATGATCGGTTTTGATGGTGCCGTATTTGGTGCTGACAGTGCTGCCTTCAACCAGCGGCAACAGATCGCGCTGCACGCCTTCGCGGGAGACTTCGCCGCCGCTGCCGCCGAGTTCGGAGCGCTTGCAGATCTTGTCGATTTCATCGAGAAAGACGATGCCGTTTTGTTCCACCGCTTCCACGGCGCGTGCTTTAATGTCTTCTTCATTGATCAGCTTGGCTGCCTCTTCTTCCTGAAGCACTTTCAAGGCTTTGCTGATTTTCATCTTGCGCGATTTTTTTTTGCCCGTGCTCAGATTTTGAAACATGCCTTGCAGCTGGTTGGTCATTTCTTCCATGCCGGGAGGCGCCATGATCTCGACGCCTAAAGGGGCGACATGTACGTCGATTTCTATTTCCTTGTCGTCCAGATCGCCTTCACGCAGCTTCTTGCGCATTTTCTGGCGGGTCGATTCCTCGGTGTCGGACAGCATGCCGCTGCCGGCCCGTGGCAACAGGATATCCAGAATTTTTTCCTCGGCAGCGTCGTAAGCGCGGTTCTGGACCTTTTCCATTTCCGCCATGCGCGTCATTTTGACGGCCGTATCGGCCAGATCGCGGATAATCGATTCGACATCGCGGCCGACGTAGCCGACTTCAGTAAATTTAGTGGCTTCTATCTTGATGAAAGGCGCATTAGCCAGACGTGCAAGGCGACGGGCGATTTCGGTTTTGCCGACACCGGTAGGGCCGATCATCAGGATGTTTTTCGGGGTAATTTCTTCGCGTAAGGCGGCATCGACCTGCTGGCGGCGCCAGCGATTGCGCAACGCAATAGCGACGGAGCGTTTGGCGCTGGCCTGGCCGATAATGTGCTTGTCCAGCTCGCTTACAATTTCTTTAGGGGTCATCTGAGTCATTCGTTTACTCGTTAGGATCTGCGTCCAGTTCTTCTATGGTCAAATTGTGATTGGTATAGATACAGATATCGCCGGCTATTTTTAATGATTTTTCGACGATTTCGCGGGCGCTTAAATCGGTATTTTCCAACAAGGCGCGTGCGGCCGCCTGCGCAAAAGCGCCGCCGGAACCAATGGCCATCAAGTCATGTTCAGGCTCAATGACATCGCCGGTACCGGAAAGAATCAGGGAGGTTTTGGCGTCGGCAATCGTCAGCAGGGCCTCCAGCTTGCGCAGGGCGCGGTCTGTTCGCCAGTCTTTGGCCATTTCTACGGCGGCGCGCGTCAGGTTGCCGCGGTGTTTTTCCAGCTTGCCTTCGAAATGTTCGAACAAGGTGAAGGCATCGGCCGTAGCGCCGGCAAAACCGGCAATAACCTTGTCATGGTATAGGCGGCGCACTTTGCGGGCGTTGCCCTTCATGACCGTATTGCCCAAAGTGACTTGGCCATCGCCGCCAATCACCACTTTGCCGTCGCGGCGAACAGAAAGAATGGTTGTACCTCTAAAACTCACTTTAAAATCCCAAAGTTACGAATATGATTACGCCAATTCTACATGGTCTGGATTTAAATGTGGTAGAAAATAAAACAATTAACTATCGAACGACAGCTTTATAACTGATGTTACGCCGTTGTAGGGTCGAATTCATTCGCACCTACACGGCATCGCAGTAGAACAGAACAGCGATCGATTCGTGCGGAACATCAATTCTTAAGATTTCTGCGTTAATTGGAAGTTCAGCAAAATAGGCTATGCTGAATGCATTTTTTAACAAAAAGGGCACTTTATGGAAGCGCTGGATCAAATTTCAACGACGCTGGCATTAACAATGGGACTGGCCTGGGCCAGCGGCATTAACCTTTACGCGACGCTGTTCATGCTGGGGTATCTTGCCAACACCGGCAATCTGAATTTGCCGCCGGATTTACAAGTGGTCGCAAACCCGATGGTGATGGGGGCGGCCGGGGTCATGTATTGCATTGAGTTTTTCGCCGATAAAATACCTGGTGTGGATACAGGCTGGGATACGCTGCATACGTTTATCCGCATTCCTGCCGGCGCAATGCTGGCGGCCGGCGCTGTCGGCGATCTGAATCCTGCGGTTGAATTGGCGGCGGCAATAATGGGCGGCGGTCTGGCCGCCGGCACGCATGCAACCAAGGCCGGCACGCGTGTACTGATCAATACTTCGCCGGAGCCCTTCAGCAACTGGCTCGCATCCGTTGGCGAAGATATTGCCGTTATTGGCGGGGTTTGGGCCTCTGTCAATCATCCGGTGCTGTTTTTGATAGCATTGGTATTGTTTGTCCTGCTGATGATCTGGCTGTTGCCGCGGATATGGGCGGGCATAAAAAAAGTATTTCGCTTTATTATCAAATTGTTCCGAAAGGAAGAAAGCCCGCTGAACGCAAATTCGTCGGAATGAAATCATTTTTTTATTGACGGGTCTAAGATAATCGGGTTTAATAGCGCTCTTTTTGTAGTGCCGCCCAGGTAGCTCAGTCGGTAGAGCAGAGGACTGAAAATCCTCGTGTCGACGGTTCGATTCCGCCCCTGGGCACCATTACAAAAAATCAACAAGAAAAACAGCATCACCTCAAGAAAGCCCAGGTAGCTCAGTCGGTAGAGCAGAGGACTGAAAATCCTCGTGTCGACGGTTCGATTCCGCCCCTGGGCACCATGAATTCCAAAGGCTCCGATTTATCGGGGCCTTTTTTGTTTTGGCCTGCTCGTCAGCAGGACTCCTCCATAACAAACTCGCAGCCCGCATTAAAAAAGTCCCGATAAAACCAACCCACATTTTCAATGTGTTTCTACAATGAAAATGTGTTCAGCTAGTGTTAAGAAACAAATTCTAGAATTGCACTAAAATAATTAAAAAAGCTTAACGGTATCTTCCGACTAGGTTTTACTGAATCACAATAAAGAGGGATACAATGAAAAAATTATTCATCCTGACGCAATTGACTTTGGTAATGGCTGGATATTCTTCTTTCGCATCTGCTGATGGTCATCACCATCATCACCATGGGCATCACCATCATGGCTGGGATTATCATCCGCATGCAGAGGTTTATCATTATTACCCCCAGCGCGAAATTGTTCATCATTACTATGCGCAGCCTGAGGTTCATCATTACTATCCTCAACCGCCGGTTAATTACTATCCGGCACCTTATCCTGCCTATGATCAGCGTACCGGGGCAGGGCTGGTCGGCGGCGTCTTAGGCAGCGCTTTGGGCTATGAGATCGGCCAAGGCGATCCGGTTGCAGCCGGTTTAGGCGCAGCCGCTGGCTCTTACATCGGCAATCGGCATTAATTTGACGAGATCGTGATAAAAAAGGCTCCCGGTGCTTACACCGGGAGCTTCTTCAAACAAAATGACGGGATAAAGTCATTGTTTTGCTGTTTCGCATCGAAATAAAACTTAGCCAGCTGTGCAGCTGCAGCATTACTGTTCATAATGCATGACGTTGCTGGCAATAGCTGCGGATGCAAATAGTACGGTCGAAATAATAAATTCGCCTGAAATAAAGCCAAGAATACCGCTGATGAAGATCAGGCCGATCAGAATATCTTTTTGAAAATTATTCATATCAATATCCTCATGGTTTTAAATCTGTCGTTTGAATTGCAATTAAAACTATACGGATATTTCCTGTATTAACAATGCCTGAAAAATTAGATAACTTGTTTCTTTAATTGAAATAGTCGCTTGTTAATCAAGAGCTTGTCATTCAAGTGGCGTCGTAATTGTCAGGCAATCATTACCTGAAGTACGGCAAGGACTAGCTTTGCTAAGATAGCGACAGTCGCATCGCCTTAGGCTTCTCCAGGTTTTCCACATTTAAATCAAACGATGGCAAAAGCAGAAGCTGAGAATCTGCTTTACATGCAGGAGTTTGTGTATTAAAAGATTCTCATAAACTTATTTTGCTCAATAGTGGGGAGTATGCAAATGCCAAGCATGATTAATATTCAACGCCGCAGATTGTTGAAATTTACTGGACTGACGGCTGCAATGGCCGCAGCTTACCCGTTTTTATCATATGCGGAAGGCATGATAGGGATGGGCAATCAGGCATCAAGCGATTTTGATCCGGATGTGGAGATTGAATTAAAGCAGGAAGTTGTCGATATCCCAATTTTCAGAGGGTCTGAAACGCGGGTCTGGAAAGTTTTCGGCAAAGTCCTGAGAGGCCCTGAAACCGCTATAGTTAATCATGCCGAGAGCTATATCGCGCCGACCATACAGTTGCAAAAAGGGCAGAAAGTCAGGATTATCCTGAAGAACAATTTGCCGGCACAATCCATTTTGCACTGGCATGGTTTACATGTTCCTTCCAAAATGGACGGCAATCCCATGTATGCCATTAATCAGGGTCAGACATTCGTTTATGAGTTCAAAGTCCTGAATCGTGCCGGATTTTATTGGTACCACGCTCATACGCACGGCGTCACTGCCAAGCAGGTCTATTCGGGCCTGGCAGGGCTCTTTATCGTCAGTGATGAGGAAGAACAGGCTTTGGATCTGCCTAAGGGCGAATACGATGTGGCCCTGGCTATTCAGGACCGCACTTTCGATGACCAAAACCAGTTGTATTATAACAATCACATGATGCAGCGCATGCAAGGATTTCTGGGTAATCAGATCGTGGTCAATGGTCAGCCCGATTATGTCTTGCCGGTTGCCAGTCGGGCTTATCGTCTGAGATTGTTGAACGGTTCCAACTCGCGTATTTATAAGCTGGCCTGGGATGACGGTACGCCTATAACCGTCATTGGTGTCGATGGCGGTCTGCTGGAGCACCCGGAACGTCGCGCCTATATCATGCTGGCCCCAGGCGAGCGGCGCGAGATTTGGATGGATTTTAGCGGTAAAGCGGTAGGGACCGAATTGACTTTGCGCAGTCTTTCGTTTGATGGCTCTATGTCCGGCGGCATGATGGGAGGCATGCATGGCGGTATGGGCATGGGCATGATGGGAAGAATGCGTGGCAGGATGATGGGAGGCATGCATGGCGGCATGATGTCCGGCGGCGACTTGCCTTTAGGCGGTGATTATGCCGTATTGAAGGTCAGGGTTTCCAAACAGGTACAGGCGCAGGACAAACTGCCTGAGCGCTTGTCCGCTATAAAACCATTGCGCTTGCAGGATGCGGCCAATGCCGACAGCCCTAGAAATATCCTGTTGTCCATGAGACATATGTCCGCTTTGCTGAATGGCCGCTCTTACGCAATGGATGATATTCGGGACGATGAGATTATTCCGGTTAATACCCTGCAGGCTATCGCATTCGATAATGGGTTTAGTGGTAGCATGGGTATGGGCGGCATGATGATGTCAATGCCCCATCCCATGCATATGCATGGCGAGCAATTTCAGGTGCTGAAGCGTGAAATTGATCCGCGCTTTAGAGCGGGATATGAGACTGTCGAGGCGGGCTTTGTTGACAGCGGCTGGAAAGATACCATACTGGTCATGCCGGGGGAGAAGGTTACGGTTCTGAAGCCGTTCAACGATTATAAGGGTGTGTTCATGTATCATTGCCATAATCTTGAGCATGAGGATATGGGCATGATGCGGGATTTCCTCGTTAAATAGGCTGATCGGCGATATTGGGCTTTTTGGACTGAATTTTAAAGAATCAGAGGCAGTCATGGGTGATTACCAGCATATTTTATTGGCCGTGGATTATTCCGGGCATGACGGGACGGTAGCTCGAAAAGCCAGGGCATTGGCAAGAAAATACCGGGCCCGGTTGAGCATTATTCATGTGTTGGATAATATTCCCATGCCTGATATGCCTTATGGCACCGTGATCCTGCTGGATCAGGATTCTGGCTATGATTTGCTGGAGGCGGAGAAATCCCGCCTGATTCAAATAGCGGATGAGGCAGGCGTTGAGCAGGCTAACCGATGGCTGGTCTGGGGCGTGCCTCATCAGGAGATCGTAGCGGCTGCCGAGCGCGAGAAAGCCGATCTTATTGTGCTGGGGTCGCACGGCCGGCATGGCCTGGCGTTGTTGTTGGGTTCAACGGCCAATAGTGTTCTGCATGAAGCCAATTGCGATGTCATGGCGGTGCGTCTGCAGGATAGTGAGTCCAAACGTTTTATTTAAATTTTGAAGAGTAGAAATGACAAGGCCGAAAATCAGGCAAGTAGTCCTCGATACCGAAACCACGGGTCTTAATCCTCAGGAAGGGCACAGAATCATTGAAATCGGTTGCGTGGAGCTGGTCAATCGCCGGTTAACGCAGAACCGGTTTCATGTTTATATCAATCCCGACCGCATCATTGATCAGGGCGCCATCGAGGTGCATGGCATTACCAATGAATTTTTAGAGGATAAGCCGCGTTTTGAGGATATTTTTGAAGATTTTATCGCGTTTATCCGCGGCGCCGAGCTGATCATTCATAATGCGCCGTTCGATGTCGGGTTTATCAATCATGAATTTTCGCTGCTCAATAACGGAACCGGCAGCGTCGCCGACTACAGCGAGGTGTTCGATACCCTGACCTATGCCCGCAAGAAGCACCCAGGGCAGAGAAACAGCCTGGATGCGCTTTGTAAACGCTATGGTATCGATAACAGCCACCGCGATCTGCACGGCGCGTTGTTAGATGCCGAGATTCTGGCTGATGTATTCCTGGTCATGACCGGCGGTCAGTTTTCCTTGCTTGATGAAGATCTGGCGGAACAGGAAGAAGTTGGCATGAGCAAGGTGGTCAGTGCTTTGTCCGTTGACCGCCCCGCACTGAAAATTATTCGCTGTGATGAAGAAGAGCTGCAGGCGCATCAGCAGCGCCTGGAAGCTATCGATAAAGCCAGCGGCGGCGCCTGTATCTGGAATCAGTAAGATTATGCGGGTCGAAGGGCGACCGGTTAGTCGCCCTTAGTGTTTTTTATCAATCAGTGGCTTTTGACTTGGCGCGCTTGGATGTGGAACTCATCCGTTTTTTGCTTTTTGCCGCTTTTTTAGCGTCATCGTCCGTTTTTTCGGACCCCGGCCCAACTCTTGATATATTCAGCGGTTGGCCTACCACCCGAACTTTCTTCAGTTCCTGAAACAATGCCTTGGGCATGCCTGTGGGCAGTTCCACCATGCTGTAATCGTCTTCAATTTTAATGCGTGCGATATGCTCGCCGTCAAGGCCAGTTTCGTTGGCTATGGCGCCGACAATATTGCCGGGTTTTACACCGTGTTTGTGGCCGACTTCGATGCGGAACAATTCCATTTCGATGTCTGCGCTGCCGCGTCTTGATTTGCGCTCTCTTGGCGCCCGTTCTTCCTTGGATGATCGTTCCGATCTGGACGGCTTTTCTTCTCTGCTTTCTTTGGTCTTTTTAGGCGGCTGCATCAACAGTGGCGTATCGCCTTGCACCATTTTAGCCAGAGCGGCGGCTATTTCGAGCGCCGAGACGTTATGTTCCTGCTGGTATTGCTCCAGCAATTGGCTGAAAAAGCTGAGCTCTTCCGCCGCCAGCGTATCGGTAATATTCTGTTTGAAGCGGGCGATGCGTTTGTTGTTGATGATTTCGGTCGAAGGCAGGCCCATCTCTTCAACTTTTTGCTTGGTCGCTTTTTCTATGTTGGCGAGCAGCTTTTTTTCCCGCGGCGCGATAAACAGAATGGCATCGCCGGTGCGTCCCGCGCGGCCGGTTCTGCCGATGCGGTGAACATAGGATTCGGTATCGTACGGGATGTCATAGTTGACGACGTGCGTGATGCGATCTACGTCCAGGCCGCGAGCCGCCACGTCTGTAGCAATTAAAATGTCCAGTTTGCCGTTTTTCAGGTTGGCAATTGTACGTTCGCGCAGGGCCTGCGACATGTCGCCGTTGATGGCGGCGGCGGAAAAGCCGCGCGCCTCCAGTTTCTCGGCCAATTCAACGGTTGCGGTTTTGGTTCTGACGAAGATAATCATGCCGTCGAAGGTTTCGACTTCCAGGATGCGCGTCAACGCGTCCAGTTTGTGCACGCCGCTGACCATCCAGTAGCGTTGCCGTATGTTCTCAGCCGAGGTGGTCGTGACTTTGATGGTGACTTGGACCGGGTCAACCAGATATTCCTGCGCGATCTTGCGAATGGCCGGCGGCATGGTCGCCGAGAACAAGGCAATCTGCCGCTCTTCAGGGATCTCCCCAAGTATCCATTCCACGTCATCGATAAAGCCCATGCGCAGCATTTCGTCGGCCTCGTCAAGCACCAGATAACTTAAGCCGTCCAGTTTCAGCGTACCTTTGCGCATGTGGTCCATGACTCGGCCCGGCGTGCCGACTACGATATGGGCGCCGCGTTTGAGTTGGCGAAGCTGAGAGCTGTAATCCTGCCCGCCGTAAATGGGCAATACATGGAAGCCTTTCAAATGTGCGGCATAACGCTGAAATGCTTCCGCCACCTGGATGGCCAGTTCGCGTGTCGGCGCCAGCACCAGGACTTGCGGGTCTTTTTGCTTGAGATCCAGGCGTGACAGGATAGGCAGCGCGAAGGCTGCGGTTTTGCCGGTGCCTGTTTGCGCCTGGCCCAGTACGTCTCTGCCTGCCAGCAAATGCGGGATAGTTTGTGCCTGAATCGGCGAAGGTGTTTCATAACCGACATCATCCAGTGCGCGTAGCACCGGTTCGCTCAGCGCTAAGTCACGGAAAGAGGGTAATGTTGAAACATCGTTGGACATGGATTTACCTGTAGGAGCAAAGAAGGCGCGTGCGCGCTGAGAAATGTTTGTTTAACTGAACATTATACCGCATTATAGTGGTATTTGCATAAATTGATCGGAGCTTAAAGGACGGATATGAGAATTTGGGTGGATGCGGACGCATGTCCTAATGTGATCAAGGATATCCTGTTTCGCGTGGCCGAACGCAGACAGCTTGCGCTTATTCTTGTCGCCAATCACTTTCTGGCTGTGCCACCGTCACGAGTGATTCGCTCGGTGCAGGTGCCGGGCGGCTTTGATGCGGCTGATCGTTATATAGTCCAGCACTTACAGGAAAGCGATCTGGTGATTACTGCCGATATCCCGCTGGCTGCCGATGTCATAGCGAAAAATGCCCATGCCCTTAATCCGCGCGGCGAGCTTTATACCAAGAACAACATCAAAGATCGGCTAGCCATGCGCGATCTCATGGATGAGTTGCGCAGTGCCGGCCAAGTATCGGGAGGACCGGCGCCGTTCGGGCAGCGGGACAAGCAGGATTTTGCCAATGCCCTGGACAGATTTCTGGCTAAATATTGAAGTTGCAATGTAATTTGTGCTTACGGGCTGAGTTTTGCTTATTAGCTTGGTATAATGGCGGCAATTTTGTAACAGTTTAATTCTGATCGAGAGAATTCATGATTCAAGGTAGTATCGTAGCTTTAGTAACGCCGATGGATGAAAGCGGTGCGGTAGACAGGGACAGTCTGAAAAAACTGGTGGAATATCATATTGAGCAAGGGACGGATGCGATCGTTGCAGTAGGTACGACAGGCGAGTCGGCGACGCTGGACGAAGATGAGCATTGTGAAGTCATCAAGCTGGTTGTCGATTATGCCGGCGGACGAATCCCCGTTATCGCCGGAACCGGTGCGAACGCGACCACTGAAGCTATTACCCTGACACGCCGGGCCCAGGAAGCCGGCGCCGATGCCTGTCTGCTCGTGACGCCTTATTACAATAAACCGACTCAGGAAGGTTTATATCTGCACCACAAAGCCATCGCCGAAGCCGTCGATATTCCCCAGATTTTATACAACGTGCCGGGCCGCACAGCCTGCGATATGCTGCCTGAAACGGTGGGTCGTCTGTCCCATATCGGAAACATTGTCGGCGTTAAGGAAGCGACCGGCGATCTGTCCCGGGTTAAACAAATCCGCAATTTAACGGGAGATGATTTCGCCCTCTACAGCGGCGACGACGCGACCAGTCGTGAATTCTGCCTGCTGGGCGGCAACGGTACAATCACTGTGACGGGCAACGTGGCTCCCAAGCTGGTCCACGAGATGATTATGGCGGCGATTAAGGGCGATAGTGAAACGGCTTCGGCAATTGACGCCAAGCTGGCGGGCTTGCATAAAGACCTGTTCATTCAATCCAATCCGATTCCGGTCAAATGGGCCGTTGCCGAAATGGGCTTGATGGGCAAAGGCATACGCCTGCCGCTGACCTGGCTGACCGAAGACTGTTTTGCCGCCGTACGCGAGGCGATGCGTCAGGCGGAAGTTATATAAGCCCATGATGAAATCCAGATTAGGCTCGCTCGTTGTTGTTGCGGCTGTGTTGGGCGGTGTGACGGCTTGCTCCACTATTCAAAGTTATTTTCCGGACAAGGAAAAAGATTATCAGTTTACCACGGAAATTCCGCCTCTGAAACTGCCGCCCGATCTGGACAAGAACGCAGCATTAAGCGTTCCTGCTGCGGATTCGGTTGAAGCGTCAGCGCCTGAACAGACTCAGACAACATCCGTTGAGCCTCCGGCGGAAGAAGAGGCCGAGACACCGCGCGTCATTCCGGTTGAACTGGTTAAATTCGAAAGCGGAGCGACCCGCTTACGCATCGGTGCACCGGTCTCAAGAGCCTGGCGCATGGTCGGCAAGGCGCTAAGCCGGAAGTCGGTGGAAGTCATTGAGCGCAATCAGGAAGATGCGCTGTATCGTGTCCAGTATGATCCGGATGAACAGCCTGTAGAAGACGGATCGCTATGGGATGAGGTCGTTTTTATGTTCAAAGGCGTTCAGGCTAATGAGCAGGAATATATTCTCAAACTGGTAGCCAACAACCGGCATTCCGAAGTGGCTGTTCTGGATAAAGACCGGCAACCGATAACCGAAGGCCCGGGTTTGAAATTGTTGACCCTGTTGCAGGAAACTCTGACAGCCGATCAGTCTGAATAAGCCTCGATTGGCATTGCGCCGAGTGCATATGCGCAAAAAATTTGTCTATACAAAAGCTCCCAAGCGCACTTGCAAAGCCGGGCAGCTGGAGCCGCCCCAAAGATTATTTTTTTAATTCTTCACTCTTATTTCCTATGTTAAAAATCCCCGGAACTTCTGCTCTTTCTGACTTTCGCGTTCAAAAACTGCTGGCTGAACTGCAGGCAATCGAATCAACGGTCAAGACAGTCTCGGCGAGGTTTGTGCACTTCGTCGACCTGGAAAATGATCTGAATGACAGCCAGAAAGCAGTATTGGATCAGCTGCTGTCCTATGGTTCTTCTCTACCGGCTGAGATTGGTGGAACTGAGCGTTTGCTGGTTATTCCGCGGTCAGGCACGATTTCGCCCTGGTCCAGCAAGGCGACCGAGATCGCTCAGCGTTGCGGCTTGTCCGCCGTCAACCGTATCGAGCGGGGCATTGAATATGGGCTTGATACCCAGGTGCCTCTTTCTGCTGCTGTCAAGGGACGCCTGGCGGCCTTGCTGCATGACCGCATGACGCAGACTGTGGTATACGGCGAAGCCGAGCCGGATCTGTTTGCCTATCACGAACCTCAACCCTTACTGAGCGTGGCGATCATCGAGCAGGGCCGTGAAGCGCTGGTCAAAGCCAATGTTGAATTGGGTTTGGCGTTATCGGACGATGAAATCGATTACCTGACCGACAGCTTCAAGGCGCTCGGCAGAAACCCGACCGATGTCGAATTGATGATGTTCGCCCAGGCCAACTCGGAGCATTGCCGCCACAAAATCTTCAATGCCGACTGGACCATAGACGGCGTGACGCAGGCGCAGTCGCTGTTCCGCATGATACGCAACACGGCCGAAAAAAGCCCGGCAGGCATCCTGTCGGCCTACAGCGATAACGCGTCGGTGATCGAAGGCCATTCCGCCCAGGTTTTCATTCGCGATGCCCAAACGCATGAATATGCCTATGTCGAAGAAGAGGCGCATGTGCTGATGAAGGTGGAAACGCATAACCACCCTACGGCCATTTCACCGCATCCTGGGGCGGCGACCGGTTCCGGCGGCGAAATCCGGGACGAGGGCGCGACCGGGCGAGGCTCCACGCCGAAAGCCGGCCTGACCGGATTCTCCGTATCGCATCTGAAGGTGCCCGAGTATATCCAGCCCTGGGAAGAAGATAACGGCAAGCCTGACCGCATCGCATCGGCGCTGGACATCATGCTCGAGGGCCCGATCGGCGGCGCGGCCTTCAATAACGAATTCGGCCGGCCCAACCTGGCCGGCTATTTCCGAAGTTTCGAGCAACCTGCGCCGGGCAGTAACGGTAATGAATTCAGGGGCTACCACAAACCGATCATGATCGCGGGCGGGGTGGGCAACATTCGCCCGATGCTGGTCAAGAAACAGCCGATTCCGGCCGGTTCGCTGATCATCATTCTGGGCGGTCCGGCCATGCTGATTGGTCTGGGCGGCGGCGCGGCCTCGTCGCAGGCTTCCGGCGAGAGTTCAGAAACGCTCGATTTCGCCTCCGTGCAGCGCGAGAACCCAGAAATGGAGCGCCGCTGCCAGGAAGTCATCAACCATTGCAATTCCCTGGGTGGCGAGACGCCGATTGTTTCCATCCACGATATCGGCGCGGGCGGTTTGTCCAATGCCGTGCCGGAAATCATCCACGACTGCGAGCGCGGCGGGCGCTTCGAATTGCGCAACGTGCATAATGCCGACAAAGGCATGTCGCCGATGCAGATCTGGTGCAACGAAGCGCAGGAGCGCTATGTCGTCGCCATCAAGCCTGAATCCCTGGAACTGTTCAAGTCCTTTTGCGAACGCGAGCATTGCCTGTACGCGGTTATCGGCGAAGCGACGGATGAAGAGCATTTAGTGCTGAACGATGCCTGGTTCGGCGATAAGCCGGTCGACCTGCCTATGTCGGTACTGTTCGGCAAGCCGCCGAAAATGCACCGTCAGGCGGAGCGTGTGCAGCCGCAATTGAGCGCGCTCGATACGAGCGGCATCGAGCTGAACGAAGCCGTCAGACGTGTGCTGTCGTTTCCGGCCGTCGCCGACAAAAGTTTCCTGATCCATATCGGCGACCGTTCCGTAACCGGTTTGGTGGCACGCGACCAGATGGTTGGCCCCTGGCAGGTGCCGGTCGCCGATGTGGCCGTGACTGCCTCGGGCTTTCATGCCTTGACCGGCGAAGCCATGGCCATGGGCGAGCGTACGCCGATTGCCGTGATTGATGCGCCGGCATCGGGCCGTATGGCGATAGGCGAGGCCTTGACCAATCTGGCCGCAGCCAATATTGATTCGCTGCAGAAAATCAAGCTGTCCGCCAACTGGATGGCGGCGGCAGGTTTCCCTGGGGAAGACGCGGCCTTGTTCGATACCGTCAAGGCGGTCGGCATGGACTTGTGCCCGCAATTGGGCATCGCCATACCGGTAGGCAAGGACTCGCTGTCCATGAAGACGGTCTGGAAAGACCAAGCCGGCGAGAGAACCATGACCTCGCCCTTGTCGCTGATCATCACCGCGTTCGCGCCGGTGTCCGACATCGGCAAGACCTTGACGCCGCAGTTGAGAACTACGCCGGGCGAGCACAGCGTGCTGATCCTGATCGATCTGGGCGCGGGTAGAAACCGCCTGGGTGGCTCGGTGCTGGCGCAGGTTTACAAACAGATCGGCAACGAGTGCCCCGATCTGGACGATCCGGCTTTATTCAAGGCTTTCTTCGATGCGATTCAGGAGCTGAACAGCCAGGATAAGCTGCTGGCCTATCACGACCGCTCCGACGGCGGTTTGCTGGCTACGGTCGCCGAAATGATGTTCGCCGGACGTCTGGGCGTATCGATGACGCTGGACCATCTGGGCGATGATGTCCTGGCGGCGTTGTTCAATGAGGAACTGGGCGCCGTAATACAGGTTCGCCAGAGCGATTGCGAAGAAGTCATCGACCTGCTGCGCGATGCCGGTTTGATAGACTGCACTTACGTTATTGGTAATGTCATTGAAGAACCGCAAATGTCGATCAGCCATGCCGGTAAACTGGTTTATTCGGCCGGCCGCGCCGAAATGCAGGCTGTCTGGTCTGAGCTGAGCTATCGCATGCAGGCCTTGCGCGACAATCCGGACTGCGCGAAGCAACAGTTCGAGCGCATCGCCGACGACCATGATCCGGGCCTGAATGTCTGGTTGACTTTCGATGTCAACGACGATGTCAGCGCGCCTTTTGTGGCTGCTGCACGGCCCAAGGTCGCGATTTTGCGCGAGCAGGGCGTCAACGGCCATGTCGAAATGGCGGCGGCGTTCGACCGCGCCGGCTTCACCAGTATCGACGTGCATATGAGCGATATCATCGAAGGCCGCGTCAGCCTGGCTGAATTCAGAGGCCTTGTGGCCTGCGGCGGTTTCTCCTACGGCGACGTATTGGGCGCGGGCGGCGGCTGGGCCAAATCGATCCTGTTCAACCCGCGTGCGCGTGATGAGTTTGCGGCGTTTTTCCAGCGCCAGGATACGTTCGGCCTGGGTGTCTGCAACGGTTGCCAGATGATGTCGGGATTGAAAGACATTATCCCCGGCGCCGATCACTGGCCGCGCTTCATGCGCAATACCTCCGAGCAATTCGAGGCGCGCGTGGCTTTGGTCGAAGTTAAAAAATCGCCGTCTATTCTGTTTGCCGGCATGGAAGGCTCAAGAATGCCTGTAGTGATTTCGCATGGCGAAGGACGCGCTGAGTTCGCCGCGGACCCTGCCGTGGCCCTGGATACCGGAGCGGTTGCCTTATGCTATGTCGATAATTATGGTGAAGTGACGACCCAGTTCCCGGCCAACCCCAACGGTTCGCCGTTCGGCATCACCGGCCTGACCACGACCGACGGCCGGTTCACCATCATGATGCCGCACCCCGAGCGTTGTTTCAGAACGCTGCAGAATTCATGGCATCCGGATGATTGGCAGGAATACGGCGCGTGGATGCGCATGTTCAGAAATGCCAGGGTTTGGGTTGGTTAGATAATCGACCAGCCAGGATAAGAGTCGTGCAGACTGGAAATCTCGAAGTCTGTGCGGCTTGAGAATTTGCCTGGCTTGGCAGGATGCGGTTCGTATCACACCGCATCCGCCAAGCTCAACCAAACTCGTATCCTCGATCTGCCCAGTAGTGCCAATCACCGACAGCTTCTATTGTGTCCTCATCCGCACTAATCGGTTCAAGTTGCACCAATGGAAGACCCATCGAGCGCCCTTTCCACTTCACCATAACGAACATCTCATGCATACAATCATCCTCAGGCGCCATACTCTCAGCTGCGACCTCCTCACCTTTGCGAAGCGGTGAAATTGAACGCTCTCGTATGCAGCGGGCCTTGAAAGGGAAGGCGATTCTGTCCTGGAGATAGTAGTACCAGCCCATCGCTTGCTCTTCCGGACAGTAAGTGTCAACGATGGCCTCCATCTTGATGCGATGCTCGCGTTCTTCGTCTTTCTTCTGCTTTTCCATTGAACGATACCTCGATTTGAATCGTGAGTTATATGAGTGGAGCGCTCCGAACCTTATAATGTCTGAATTCACCGGCGCTGCACGGCTTTATTACGCAACACCCGGTGAAATGATGGGTTGGGCACCTGTTGCACCGAGCGCCACGAACTCGCCTTCGAATCGCCCCGCTACTTTGCCATCGAAATTCAATACAGAGGTGACTGTGATCCGGGCCTTACCCCGGCGTTTGAGCATGCGAAGAAACTGCCCCCACGCTTCAGCGCTTTCGATGGCAGCCTCAGCGGTGAATGTTCCGTCTATTGGCAACTCATAAGACATCGTGTTCCGTTGGATGACCAGGCGGCTTGCTATGCCTTCGCCGGACAAACGGGTGTGCAGCAGAGACCACGCTGCCAAAATTGCCACGGCGGACGCGCTTCCGCCAAAGACGGTATCACGGTGATTGATGTTCGGCACAAGAGGCGCGCTCAGGATGACGGTTTCAGGTTGTACCTGGATTACGCCGATTTCCATCGCCTTTGAAAGGGGGATGTGGTCGTGAAGATATTTCTCTAACTCACTCGGAGACATGCATTAGTTTCCTTAAGGTGTTCAACGTTGAATTTAGTCGACGCTTGGAGCGTAGCAGAAAGCGGTAGGCTGGAACAACTTGTCCGGTGTCGTCGCAGTAGGTAAATAAGGCTCAATGTTCTTGAGTGCATTGGCGACGAAAGCTTCTTTCTCCCCAACCGGAGCGACGTAATGGAGCGCGGCAGAAGCGGCTTCCAGTCCCTCGGTCCTCGCAATGAGCCAGCCGGCCAAGTAAGATGAAGCAAGGCATCCGCCTGCGGTCGCGATATTGCCATGAGCAAAGAATGGCTGGCCCAGAACCGCAACACCCGCTTCTTGTACCCACGGTTTTGTCGTCAGATCCGTACATGCAGGAACAGCGCCTAGCAACCCAAGCTTGGCCAAAATTAGCGCACCTGAGCATTGCGCGGCAATAAGTTGGCGTTCGGGATGAAGGGAGAGCCGGCCCATCAACTCGGGATTGCTGATAATCTGTCGCGTCTGAGCCCCGCTCCCAACAATAACGATATCAGCCGAGGTGGCATCCTCAAGCATTGACTGCGCATGTACGGTGACACCGTTCATAGATGTAACTTCCGGCTCTGGACAACAGATCGTCACCCGCCAGTCTGGTTTCTTGATGCGATTCAGGATACCGAGAGCAATCAGAGAGTCGAGTTCATTGAAGCCTTGAAATGTCAGAATGGCAATGTGCATTGGTTGATAGTCCTTGTGAATGAGTTATGACAATTAATGTTTGAATTAACCGGTGTGTGCTTTTTACGCGTCCGCATTGAATAAAAAGCTAGAGGGCTGCATCGGTTGAAATGAGTTCAATTCGATTACCAAGCGGACCGGGCCTGAAGCACCGAGTGACTTCAGGAATCGATATATCCTCTGCTTCTGCTCCTGCAGGCATTGCCAGTTGCACGTGGTCGAGACCAATTACTTTCATAACGCTGAGTCTTTGCCCTTATTCTTTCTAACGTAAAGCTAACCGGGCGCGGCACGGCAAGCTGAAAAAACATCCCCCCTTATAGCCGCGCTTCGGTTGAGAGCAATGTCAGGTTGGATAAGTGATTCCAAGACTTGCCCCCGTGCTTTTTGTATTGAGTTGGACGGAGATGGAATTTGTCATTCGTAACTCACTCGAGCCTACTGTGGCCGCTATAAAAACGCTTCCAGCAAGCTAGGCAACCACAAAATATGCCGCTCACTACAAGAAACGCCAGAAGTAAAACATAGACTAACTCGACATCTGCTGAACCCTCAGCGGATTGCACACCTAGCCAATCAATGACAGCGTTACCGATGTTTCTCAGTGGGGACGGAAAACTATTCTGTCCTATCTCGTGACTCAACTGCGAAAATGCATAGGCCCGGACCAGCGAAGGAACGTGCAGGATGTGTTTCAATCCTTCCTTTTCATCGAAATCGGAAGCCACCTCGACGTAAACCCGACCGTCCTCGAATTCCCTAGTCTTGCCATCTTCGTATACCCTCAAATGACAGTAATCTCCTCCGAGCACCATCACTGATTTCGAATGGATTACGCGCCCGAGGATCCACCACAGATTTTCCGGGCACAGCTGGATTTCCCGTTCTTCAATTCCCCCTCGCCCGATCAGAGCAACTGGACGATCACTATGCGGGAATAGCTTCTTCGCCAGCGCGACCTTATCCGCCCGCTCAATGAGTTTACGAAGGATAAAGCAATACTCGTGCAATCCATCGATTACCTCAACCGTGAACTCGAGATCGAGCGACTGAAAAGAGAACAGATCATCTTCGATGGCATTCCGCCCGGCCACGAATCGATTTCTGTCAAAGCAGGAGAGAGCAAGCAATCTAGTGCCAGCATCGACTGCCTTTACGTGCCAACGCGCGATCAGCGCAACCTGTTTCGTCATGACCACTAGGCTCCGAGCGTATAACGCCATGCTCAGCTGCCATTTGCCGCGGGGATTTTTTGGGGGATAATAGCGAAGCGGCCCCAAAAAAGCCCCGCGGCAAATGGTCAGCTGGAGCTATTTGTGTACGCCCAGCATGGGCATGAACTTATGAGGTGAAAGTCCTCTGTTGGAAAATCACCGTCAGAATCCCGTGTTGGTAGTATGACGTTAACAACTAGCGAATGGCAACTGCAACGCCGCGAGGTTTTGTGGGAAGGAAGCCGGACGCAAAGCTGCGGACTGATGAACAAAAACATCATATAAGGCGTAGTCTGGAGGCGAGTTGGCACAAGACAACGAAGCCGCGTGATTTAACGGACACCGTAAATGATGCAGTGGTGCAGTGACAGTTCATGTTCTTATCTGGGGAGATCTGCTTACCAGCGATCGTGAGAAACCCGTAAGGCTCGGGTATACAAGTGCCTTGGCACTTTGGTCTGCCATCGACCCAAGTGAGCGAACTCGATGGCAAACGATAGCGCCGGATGAAGTAATTCAGCCGGTAAGTAAGCAGAAGTCAGCCGACGGCATAGTAGCCTAATGCCCAGCGTAATGGCTGGGATAGGGTGAAGGCCTGAACATCAACCAATAAGGAGGAGGTACGTCAACTTGGAACCATCTCATTCCCCGACACGGGAAGATGCAGACCAGCGTCCCGACGAAAACCCAGCCTTGAATACAAACCTGTTGCATCAGGTACTTTCAATCCCCAATATCCGGTTGGCCTGGCAACAAGTCCGTCAGAATAAAGGTGCTGCGGGGATTGATGGCATCAGCATCGAACAGTTTAGCGACTGGATTCGCCCGCAATGGCGAACCCTCCGGGAGCAACTGATCAAGGGTGACTATTATCCCCAGCCCGTCAAGCGGGTGCGTATTCCAAAGGATGACGGCACAGATCGCTTGTTGGGCATCCCGACCGTGCTGGATCGCGTGATTCAGCAAGCCATTGTGCAAGTCTTGTCGCCTCAGTTTGATGCCACGTTTTCTGAGCACAGTCATGGCTTCAGGCCAAACCGCTCAGCGCATGATGCGGTCAGGCAGGTGCAGGAATACTGTCAACAAAAGCGCCGGATTGCTGTCGATATTGATCTGTCTAAATTCTTCGACCGGGTCAATCACGATTTGCTGATGACGCTATTGGGGCGGCGAGTCCGGGATAAAGGCTTGCTGCAATTGGTTGGCCGCTATCTTCGAGCCGGCATTATGGATGGCAGCAACCTACTACCCTGTCATGAAGGTGTGCCGCAAGGTGGTCCACTTTCGCCGCTCCTGTCCAATGTGATGCTTGATCCACTGGATAAGGAGCTTGAAAAGCGCGGCCACTGTTTTGCCCGCTATGCCGATGACCTCATCATCATGGTGAAAAGTCAGCGTGCGGGTGAGCGGGTATTGAAGAGCCTCACCCACTTTATCGAAACTGACTTGAAATTAAAGGTCAATACTGAGAAAAGTCAGGTGGTGAAAAGTGCCCAATGTAAATTCCTGGGATTTAGCTTCCGAGGCAAGTATATTCGCTGGCATCCCAAGAGCGTTGAGAAATTCAAGCACCGTGTGCGCGAACTGACCAACCGGACCTGGGGTGTTTCCATGACAGCGAAAATACAGAGATTGAGTGTGTATCTGCGTGGATGGATTAACTATTACGGCATTGGTGACCAATACCAGCAATGTGTTGATCTTGATAACTGGATACGGCGTAGGATCAGAATGTGCTACTGGAAGCAATGGCGAAAGCCGCGTACCAAAATACGCAATCTGATCAACTTGGGCGTACCGAAGCGGGCAGCCATTAGTTGTGGCTTATCCAGTAAAAGCTATTGGCGTAGCTCAAAATCTCCGGGAATCAATATGGGTTTGGGATTGAAATATCTGAAACAACAAGGCCTGTTCTCGCTACGGGAGGGCTGGATTGCATTTCATTACGGTTGATGAACCGCCCTGTGCGGAGCCGCATGCAGGGTGGTGTGGGGACTGGGGGCTAGTTACCTCCGGTTACCCGATTATGCGCTTTTACTAAAATTTTTGTGTATCCGATTTACGCCAATGTTCTGGAAAGCTTACCCATTCATGTTTTGACCTATTCCATGCAGCTGCCACAGGCTCAGGAAATTTTGGATCTTCAAAGCAGCCCACTGCAACACCAACTGCGCTTGGCATAAACTCGGCCTCCCAATGAACAGTAGTACCGCAATTAGGACAAAACACTCTTATTATTTTCCTACCTTCATCGTTAGTTTCAGTAAAAATATTTTTGTCACCACTGGTAGATATTATTTGATCATTACCAAAATATGCGCTAACTCCAAAGACAGACCCCGTTCTCTTTTGACAATTTAAACAATTACAAGCGACAACCATTTTAGGATTACCACTCAAATTTATTTGTAAATTGCCACATGAGCACTGCGCTTTTCTTTCCATTTTCTATCCTCTGCCTTATCAAACTCTCTATGAATCTTTTGACGCATAACGTAAAGCTAACCGGGCGCGGCCCGGAAAGCTGAAAAATAAAACCGCATTGTAACCGCGCTCCGGTTGAGCGCCATGTTATGTGACCGTCCGCGCGAAGTTAAGATTGCTTTGTGAGAACACATTGCGCACATCGCGAACCGGCTACCAGGTCGCGATTTCCTGAGCGGATTGATCCAGTGCTCTCATACATTGTTCGACGGATACTCTTCCCGGATGCTCGATATTGAGTCGGTAAAAACAGTACGCTCCAACTGAAGCGCCGGCTTGGGGGCCGCTTGCCATATTTATGATCTCGGCAAATTCATGTGGGTCGTGGCCTAAAGCTTTTCGATGATTTTCTATCGATGAAAGTATTGAAGCCAGCAAGGCTCCTTGTTTTTGGCTCTTTATCACGGTTTCAACAATAGTGACTATTCCGCCTTCTGGTGTGCCTAGTAGCTGGAACTTCCCTAGCTCTTTGACTCGCAGCCTTGAATCCATGTCGTCGAAACCCTCCTCTTTCATCCTTTGCTCAAGAAGTTCGCGAATTAGTTCCATTTTACGTTTTCCACCAAAAACAAAATCAAACATTAATAATTCTCCAAAGAAATTTATCTACACTGAGTCGCAGGAACCACATAACGCTCCGCATAACCCGACTGAGCCGCATCGCGGCGAAGGTCGGAGTTAATGCGGTTGTTATGTTGCATCTTTTACCAATTACGTTTCGTTTTGAAGTAAATCAACCCGTTCTTGAATAAACCGGGCGACGTCAGCGGGACTGAATTTTCGACCATCAATGTAGCCATCTGTCTTGAACACACCGTCAACTTGACCGTCATCCATTTTTACGAACATGACCTTTCCATGTTCACGTTCCATCATGATTTCTTTGATCGCACGGAATTCGATCCCGCACCATTCCTTTTCTTGGTAGTCGCTACACAAAAAAACGACAACCAACTTAGAACGGTTGCGATAGATATCTTGGAGAAGGCTATCGAGAGATGGTCGAGCAAGTTGTGAAACGTAATTATTGTCGTAGAAGTATGAGTTTGGTCCAATTATTCGTTCTAATTCCGCTGCAACAGGTTCAACGTAGTCGCGGGTTTCTCCGGGAAAAGACAAAGCGACATCAAATGTATGTTTTGTAATGTCAACAGCCTTAGTTGCGCTGCGAGCCCAATGTGGAAGAACGATTCCCCTAACATGCAGTTCTTTTGCAAGATTGACATCTTTAACGGCCCAATGTGTTCGATTCATTTCCCATTTAGAAATGTCGAGATCGAAAGCAAGGCCATCTTCGCGCAGGTCGGCTTCAGTTAAGAACTGGTCCAAAACAATTATATCGTATTCGATTTTCGCCACCTGTTGGCGAATCGCGACATTACGAAGGACGCCAAACTTCGGATCTTTTCTGCAGCCAGATTCATAGGCGAAGATGCAGGGTAGACGGCGAAGTTCGTTAACGTTTACGGCATCCAAATTGCCGAAACGAACTGTGAGTTCATTATCGGTGTATTCCCGGACACACCGATCAATTTCAAGCAAATATGGTTCGCCTTCCCATGCTTCATCGCGTCCTGAGACGAAAAGGTTGTACATCGTCAGAGAGTCTCCAGTGGTTTTGCTACATAACGCCCAGCTCACCCGACGAAAACCGCATAGAGGTTTTTGGTCGGGTGGAGCGCCGGGTTAGGTGTTGAACTAATCATACGGTAGCTCACGAAGGAGTTTAGATAGCATTCTTTCCCTATCTTTATCTATTCGCTTTCCATATGAATTCTTTTCTCTAACGGCGCGAAGCCATTCCTCTAGGAAGCTCCTGTCCGACCTCATCTGGTCGCGGTTCATATTCCATGTGTCCTGGTAATTATTAATTTGGTGGCTTAATGCCTCATATGTCGCTTTACACTTCGGGCAAAGAGACGGGACATAATGAATTATCTTTTTGTCTACTTCATAAGCATATTTTTGTTCTTCAGGGGTAAAACTAAACGCCTGAAAGCATTTGTGGCACCGGTACCCAATGGATTCAGCATAGAAGTCGTCATTCTTGAACTGACCAGTGTACTCAGATGATATTCTGCTTGAATTTGACCATTTACTCTTATCAATCCTTACCGACATGACATTTCATCCAAGTTCATTTTGTACCTAACGCTCGTCATAACCGGCAGCCAAAAGTGACGCGACGAAGGAGCGGCACTTTTGGCTGCCCGCGTTCATGGCGTTGTTAGGCACTTCTTTTCGTACGTGCAGCCCAGCGCATCCAAGCTTCTTTCGACAAACCAATCAAGGTGAGCATCTCGATTACTGCCGTTTTTTCGAATTACCAACCGCAGGCCACCAGGAGTTTCTTCGGCCGAAACAAAGAACCTAATGAAGCCTTCCATGATGTATCCCCTAAACTCAACCTCTTCGATCAGCAACTGATGTCCTGCAGCAGGTTCTTTGCTCCAACCTGCAATTCCAAAGGCCAGATGACCTTTTTCGTCAGTTGAAAAAAGACTCGAAAGGGGCTGCCCCTCATCGCACCTTATGGCGTAAGTGATAGTTTCCATGTACCTAACGTTTGAATTAAAGGTCAAGTCAGGCCAAATGATGTTGAATCATGAGATGAGTTTTCCCCTGACTTGTACCTTTGAATGAAGCGTTGAACGACATACATGACGGCATTTTCAAGTGGTGCATTGGCGTTGAACTCAGCGGTGAAATCTTTTATCTGGCTAAAACCGCCTTGCTGTTGTTCGTCATTAACGTTGTTATGCGACAACAGCAAGGCGGTTTTAATAGCATTTTTTCAGCGCTGAGTCAAAAATCCAGAAATGCAACCAATCTGTCGGGTATGTTGATCAACGTAAAGCTAACCGGGCGCGGCACGGAAAGCTGAAAAATAAAACCGCATTGTAACCGCGCTCCGGTTGAGCGCCATGTTATGCATCTGCCCTCCCTCCTGACGCTTTAAGAGCCTCTAGTGATTTGGCTGCCGACTTGAGCTTATCCTGTCTTTCTTGCTGCTCAAGAAGATCGTCGAGAATCAGCTCAATTGCGAGGCGTACTGCAGGGAACGCAGCCAGACAATCTGCCTCTGAAAGAGTATGAACGCCAACACTTAGAATGCTATAGAGGCTCCGGTTTTGAACTAGAAATTCTGGCAAGTGATATTTGAGGAGGCTAATCTTTTCGTCCATACGTGCCCGGCTATAAGTGTCATCGTCCCAGCCTGCGTCCTTCGACGCTGCTACGTGAGCGCCTTCAATAAGCGATTCGAAGATGCGGCGAAGGTAGACAAAAGCACCGACACCAACTCCATGCGTGGTTAAGCCGATTGCACGAGTCAACTCTTTGAACCTTTCTTGTCCAAGCACTTGGCGATACTTGCGAAGATCGGGTAAGGCGAGTTCGGCAAGGGATGGCATCTGTCCAATTTTCTGAAGAATGCCTTCATGTGCCCTAAATACAAAAAGAGCTTGATGCGATTTTTTTCGTGAGCAGTTAAACGCCAGAGTGAAGATGTAATTGGTGTAGTGCGAGTTTGTGGAGTAGTTGTTTTTTCGCACTGTAAAAACGCTGTGTTGGCCGCACTCAGGACAATGGAAATCCAAAGTTCCTTCAAACTGCTCTAGCGCAAAAAAAGGATTATCCCTTTCGTTTTCGTATTCAAACTGCTCGTAAAGCGGCACGCTAAGGCAAAAGTCCTTTGTTGAAGGAAGATCAGGAAATTTTGCGCTCTTTGGTTTTTCTGCGGACATTTAAAGTATTTCCCTCAAGATGCATAACGCATGAATTCAGCCGCGCCGGTAGGCGTCGGCTGGAATGACGGGTTAGGCACGGCACTTAATAGGAGAACGAAATGAAAAAACCGGAAAACGAAAAACGTGACATTGAGAAATGCCGCGAAGAAATACAAGCAATCCTGCGTGAGTACAACTGCACTTTGATGGACCCTGACGAGGGGGCCCATGTGCTGCTGTACGACAACGACACGCGCGAAACGATCAACGCGCTGCGTAGTGCCTAACTATAAGTAGACACCTTCTCAGGTGTATATAAAATTGAAATCACAGGTGTATAATGCCACTCTTGCAATCCGTTAGGCATGATTTTATAGTCATCACTATATTGATATCAACCTTTTTATGCAAACTGAAAAAGCACCGCCAAAACTCCTTGATCAAGTCCGCGAGCGTATCCGTGTCAAGCACTATAGCATTCGTACCGAAAAGCAATATGTGCAGTGGATTAAGCGTTTTATTCTGTTTCACGGGAAGCGTCATCCACAAGAGATGGGCGTGGCGGAGGTGGAAGCTTTTTTAACGCATTTGGCGGTAGAAGGAAAAGTATCGGCTTCAACGCAAAATCAGGCGTTATCCGCTTTACTATTTTTGTATAAAGAAGTGTTGTTAATCGATTTGCCGTGGCTGAATAACGTCGTGCGCGCCAAGCAGCCGCAACGTTTGCCGAATGTATTGACGCGTACCGAGGTGAGAGCCGCATTGGTGCGGATGCGCGGAATCCATGGTTTGATGGCAAATCTTCTGTACGGTACGGGCATGCGCTTGATGGAATGCGTGCGTCTCCGGGTGAAGGATGTGGATTTTGAACGCGGCGAGATATTGATCCGCGACGGCAAGGGCGCCAAGGATCGGGTAACGATGTTGCCGGAGTCGCTGAAGGCTTTTCTGCAAGCGCATTTACAACAGCGTCGCGCCTTGTTCGATGACGATACCCGGCTGGGCAGGGCATCGGTTTATTTGCCGGATGCACTGGAACGCAAATACCCCAATGCGTCGAATGAGTGGGCCTGGCAGTATGTTTTTCCTTCTGGCAGTTTCTCTCTTGATCCGCGTAGCGGCGTCGAGCGTCGGCATCATATTGATGAAAAATTGCTGCAGCGGGCGATGAAAAAGGCGGTGCAGGCCAGTGGAATAGCAAAGCTGGCCACACCGCATACGCTACGTCACTCGTTCGCGACGCATTTGCTCGATTCCGGCTATGACATTCGCACGGTGCAAGAACTGCTTGGGCATAAGGATGTGCAGACGACGATGATTTATACCCATGTCCTGAACAAGGGCGGGCGTGGAGTAAGAAGTCCGTTGGATATGTAACGGAGCATCCAAAGTTCGTGGACTAATGCTTATCAGGAGTCTTGCGCGTTGTTTTGCGGTATTGTAGCAGGCCTAAAAAATTCAGCGTCCATACGGCTTGAAAAATTGCCAAGCCGCCTCATATTATCAGCGAATGCCGAATTGAAACGGTTTTTCGACGTGTTATTGGTAATTTGAATCTATTTGGAGATGATTATGGCTATTACTCGTTATGAACCTTGGAGTTTACTGAATCAATTGCAAAAAGAGCTGGAACGGGCGTATGAAGGAACTGCCGGCGGCGAGGGTTCAATCGCCACGGCTGAGTGGGCGCCTGCGGTCGATATCAAAGAGGAAAGCGATAGATATGTGCTGCTGGCCGACCTGCCTGGCGTAAAACCGGAAGATATCGATCTGAGCATGGAAGAGGGCGTATTGACCATTAAAGGCGAGAAGAAAACCGAAGCCAAGGCCCAACGTGAAAATTATAAGCGAGTGGAACGGACCTATGGCTCTTTTTATCGACGGTTCAGTTTGCCTGATACGGCTAACGCCGAAGGCATTAGCGCCAGATCAAGGCATGGGGTGCTTGAAATCGTAATTCCAAAGCGTGAAGCGATCCAGCCGAAAAAAATTACCGTCGCAGCGGAAGATTAGTAAAAAACGGAGCCTTCGGGCTCCGTTTTTTATGTTATTGACTGATGTTTAGCAAGGACTGTTTTTATCCTGCTTGTCGCCTGAACAGTTATGCACGCAGGTGCGAATTCATTCGCACTGCATGGGCATTTGTCCCGGGTCGAATGAGTTTGCCCCTACAGCTGAATTCAAATAACCGTCATGCTGGCGGTATTTTTAAACCCGTCCCAGTTCATCTGATACCTATCGATAAAATTGGCGCTATGAATGTCTGGCTATTTTAAAAGCAGTTGATGAAACGGTAGGTAAGCCGGGAGTTTTCTGATATAAATTTGCGGTTGAGTTTATGCTGGAGACGTCCTTTTGATCCGAATTCAAGAAGAGCAACAGCAAAGCCGCAATTTGTAAAAAATCCCGAAATGGAGAGTTGATATGAAAAAAATGCAGAATCTTAAATTGAGATTCTCTCTTGCTGTGGTGCTGTTGGCGCTATCGGCGACCACAACGGCGGAAACCAAAACAGCGCCGGCGGCCACCAAGCCAGCACACGGCGAATATAAAGACTGGCGCTTGCTGTCGGTTTCCCATCGGACCGATAAACAAACCCTGCGCGCTATTTTAGGCAATGATAAAGCGATAGAAGCCGCGGGCAAAGGGCAGACCAAACCTTGGCCTGACGGTACGGTTTTAGCCAAAGTAGTATGGAAAGAACGCACGCATCCTAACTGGCCGCAAGCCATCGTGCCCGGCGAATTTGCCGCAGCCGAAGCCATGATCAAGGACAGCAAGAAATATGCTGCTACCGGCGGTTGGGGATTTGCGCACTGGGACGGCAACAAGCTGGTCATGCATGAGGAAGCTAAGGCCAAGGAGTGCTTTGCCTGCCACATGCCCATGAAGGACAATGATTACACTTATACATTTTCCGCGCTGCAATAAGCTCAGCGAGAAAAGCAGGTTTTGAAAACCTGCTGATCAGCGCGCGGGAAGGCTCTGTTCTTCCCGCGTTCAATTCTTTAAGTTCAGTTGCCGGCCAGCCAATCCTGCGGCTTCAGGTACTGCTCATAAAGCCGCGCCTCGTCACTGCCGGGTTCCGGCTGCCAGTTGTAGCGCCAGTGGGCGACAGGCGGCATGGACATCAGAATCGATTCAGTCCGTCCGCCCGATTGCAGGCCGAACAGTGTGCCCCTGTCATAGACCAGGTTGAATTCGACATAGCGACCCCGGCGGTAAAGCTGGAAATCGCGTTCCCGCTCGCCGAAAGGCGTATCCTTGCGTTTCTGCACGATGGGCAGATAGGCCTCGGTATAATGGTTGCCGACGCTTTGCATGAAAGCAAAGCAGCGTTCAAAACCCCACTCGTTCAAGTCGTCGAAAAACAGGCCGCCGACGCCGCGCGTTTCGTTGCGGTGCTTGAGGAAAAAATACTCGTCGCACCATTTTTTGTAAGCAGGATAGACCTGGTCGCCGAAAGGCTGGCAGGCGGCGCGTGCCGTCTGATGCCAGTGCATGACATCTTCGTGGAACGGATAAAACGGCGTCAAGTCAAAGCCGCCGCCGAACCACCAGATCGTCGGCTCACCCGGTTTTTCGGCAATAAAGAAGCGCACATTGGCATGCGAGGTGGGTACATACGGATTTTTGGGGTGGATGACCAGCGACACGCCCATGGCCTGAAACTCGCGGTCGGCCAATTCAGGGCGCTTTGCCGTGGCCGACGGCGGCAGGTTGATGCCCGATACATGAGAAAAGTTGACGCCGCCCTGTTCGAATACCTGCCCGTCCGCGAGCACGCGTGTTCTGCCGCCGCCTCCCTCCGGCCGTTCCCAATTGTCTTCAATAAACCGGGCTTCGGGCTCCTGGCCTTCCAGGGCCGTGCAGATATGGTCCTGCAAGCCAAGCAGGTAGGATTTTACGCGGGCGATATCATCGGTATTCATAGGTTTTAAGTGATGAATGGTTGAAACAGGCGGGAAATCTATCAGTTTTTGTAGGGGATCGGCAAATAAAAACGGAATCTGTGTCGCCCTTTTTTATGGGATAATTGGCTCATCCTTTGTTACCCCAACAATATCAACCATGACTTTTCCAACCATTGAATCCTTTGTCGGCAATACGCCGTTAGTCAGACTCCAGCGATTGCCCGGCGCCACCGGCAATACCATTCTAGTCAAGCTGGAAGGCAACAATCCTGCCGGATCAGTGAAAGACCGGCCGGCGCTCAGCATGATCAAGCATGCCGAAGCCAGGGGCGAAATCAAGCCCGGCGACCGGTTGATCGAGGCGACCAGCGGCAACACCGGCATCGCCCTGGCTATGGCCGCCGCCATCAAGGGCTACAAAATGACCTTGATCATGCCCGACAATATGAGCGAGGAACGCCGGGCATCGATGAAAGCCTATGGCGCCGAGATCATTCTGACGCCGGCGGCCGGCAGCATGGAGGCCGCGATCGATCTGGCGCGGGAAATGGAGGCGGCCGGCAAGGGCAAGATTCTCGACCAGTTTTCCAATCCCGACAATCCGCGCGCGCATTATGAAGGCACCGGCCCTGAAATCTGGCGCGACACGCAGGGCAAAATCACGCATTTCGTCAGTTCCATGGGCACGACCGGTACGATCATGGGCACGGCCAAGTACCTGAAAGAGCAGAATCCAGCTATCCAGATTATCGGCGTGCAGCCGGAAGGCGAGTCCAAAATTCCCGGCATCCGGCGCTGGCCCAAGGAATACCTGCCAAAAATTTACCAGGCTGAGCGCGTTGACCGCATTATCGATGTCGATCAGACTTCGGCTGAAAATACCACGCGCGCGCTGGCGGCCGAGGAGGGCATTTTTGCCGGCATTTCATCGGGCGGCGCCGTCTCGGCGGCATTGCGGTTATCGGCCGAAGTCGAAAATGCCGTGATTGTGGTCATTATCTGCGATCGGGGCGATCGCTACTTGTCGACCGGCGTTTTCCCGGGCTGATTGAGGAGCGCCCTTTTTTGCTTTGCTAAAGATGAGGCTCTTTCTGGCGATTGCCTGTGTTTTAATCGCATCGCCAGCCAATGCTTTAGATGCCGCCTCGGCCAATATCAAAACCATTGAAGCGAATGGCTGGCAGTTGCAGGGGGTGCATATCGCCTTGACGGAACTGGCTAAAAGTCCGCAGCGATTAGTCTTGACCATCGACAGGCTGGTCCTGCCCGAGCCTTTTAACGATTTGAATCTGGCCAATATCCACTGCGCCGCTTTTACCTGGGGCAACAAGGCCATGGTCTGCACTAAGGGGCAGGCCGAAATCCGCTCGCAACGCTGGCAGTCGCCGGCAGCCGATTTTTCCTTTCGGGTTGCGGAAAATCGCAGCGCCTTTTCGCTCGCCAATCTGTACTGGGCCGGAGGGCGATTTGCTGTGGAAGGCGAAGAGATAGGCCATCAATGGCGGCTGAAAATCCGCGCCCGCAGGGTCGATGCCGAACTGATGCAGGCATTGATCAAACTGCCGTCGGCTGAATTCAAAGACGGCCGCATCAGTTTTTCAATTGACGCGTCAGGTTCGCATGACGTCGTCCATACTATTGATGCGGCGGTCAATCTGAAAGATTTTTCGGGGCAGAGTGCGGATGCACGCTTCGCCGCCGAAAAACTGAATCTGACGGCCAGACTGGAGGCGTTTCGCGACGATAACGGATGGCAATGGCAACAGCATGCTGAAGCTAGCGGCGGTGCCCTTTATGCCGAACCGCTCTATCTGACGATAGGGGCGCAAATAATTACACTGGATGCGCAGGGCGACTGGAACAATAAAACCCAGCAAGCTGAGATCAAATCGGTCAGTTATCATCATCCGGGCGCGGCGGCATTAAAGGGGAGCGCGGTTGTTCGGCATGACGATAAAGTAAGAATCGAAAAAGCCGATATGACACTGGCCAGCGAGGATCTGGCGGGACTGTCGGCAGCCTATCTAAAGTCCCTGTTTGAAGGGACGGCATTGGAAGGCGTATCGCTGGCAGGACGGATGAAGGCCGACTTTTCCGTCGCACAGAATGCGTTGACCCGTTTGGCGGCTGGTTTCAGCGATCTGGATGTGGATGACGAATCGGGACGCCTGGCGATGCAGGGCGGCGATGGCATCTTCAACTGGTCCAGCGACGAAGCCTTTCACAAAAAATCCGAATGGGTCTGGCAACGATTGCAGATACGGGCTTTGCCTGTCGGTCCAGCCCGGCTTTCATTTCTGGCCAAGGCGGGAACTATTGAACTGCTCGAGAAGACTAACTTGCCTTTTTTGGACGGCATTATCGCCGTCAATGCGTTCAAATGGCAGGCCAGACCGCAGGAGGAGCCGGAAGTTTACTTCGAAGGCAATGTCGATAAGGTGTCGCTGGAGCAATTATCAAACGCGCTGGACTGGACGCCGTTGTCCGGAACGATCAGCGGTCATATTCCGGGCGTCGATTACCGCGACAAAACGCTGAGCCTCGGAGGCGAGCTGAACATCAAGGCTTTTGACGGGGAAATCAAGGTCACGAATCTGGCATCGTCGGGATTGTTTACCGATTTTCCAAGGTTTCATGCCGAACTGGAAATCAATAACCTGGATCTGGATCAATTGACGCGGCGGTTTGAGTTCGGCGGCATTACCGGGCGATTATCGGGCTATGTTCAGCAGTTGTACATGGAAAACTGGAAGCCGGTCAGTTTTTACGCTTGGCTAGGGACGCCCGATGACGATGATTCCAAGCACCGGATCAGCCAGAAAGCGGTCAGGAATATCGCCAGCATCGGCGGCGGAGGCGCGGCCGATATACTGTCCAGAAGCTTCCTGCGTTTTTTTGAAACCTTTATGTACGACAAGATCGGCGTGGGCTGTTACCTGCACGAAGGCGTCTGCCAGATGATGGGCGTGGAGGCGGCGCAGCAGGGTTATTACCTTATTAAAGGCGGCGGTCTGCCGCGAATCGACGTAATCGGCTATAATCCGCGGGTTAACTGGAACGTATTGATGGATCGGTTGGCGCGTATTTCAACTACCGATGAAGTACGTATCGAATAATTTGGAGCAAATCATGAGAAAAGTAGCCGTATTCGGCACATTGTTGTTGACCGCGTGTGTGACGATCAATATTTATTTTCCTGCCGCAGCCGCGGAAAAGGCTGCCGATGAAATCATCAAAGGCATCCAGAAAGAGGAAGCACCGGAAAAGACCGAGCCCAGGTCCAGCCGCCCCGATTGGCAGGTTGCCGTTTTCCGGTCGCTGGATAGCGCCATCAATGTCCTGGTTTCGCCGGCGCAGGCCGAGGAGGCTGATTTAGCCATTGACAGCCCGGAAATCAGACAGGCGCGCTCAGTTATGCAGAGCCGTTTCCCAGCGTTGAAGCGCTTTTATGACGCCGGTTATATCGGCATACAGACGGACGGGTTGTTGACGGTCAGAGATGCCGGCAACGTGCCTCTGCAGGACAGAAATAAAGTCAACAAACTGGTGGCGGCCGAAAATGCCGACCGCGAGCATCTTTACCAGGCCATCGCCAAAGCCAACGGTCATCCCGAATGGGTCGCTCAAATCAAATCAACCTTTGCCACCCGCTGGATCAATAACGCTCAGCGGGGCTGGTGGTATCAATCATCTAACGGAAGTTGGAAGCAGAAGTAAGCATGTCACGTAACAGATCGAGAAAAAAGCAGCTGCCGGAAACGCCGGTCAGAGTCACCATAGAATCGCTGGCGCATGACGGGCGCGGCGTCGCGCATGTGGACGGCAAGGTCGTCTTTATAGACGAGTCTTTGCCGGGCGAGGAGGTCGAGTTCGTCTATACCGAAAGCCGCCGGGATTATGCCGAAGGCAAGGTCGTCAACCTATTGAGCCGCGCTATGGACCGCGTTGAGGCGGCGTGCGCGCATTACGGCGTCTGCGGCGGCTGCAGTTTCCAGCATGTCGATTCAAACGCCCAGATCCGCATCAAGCAGGATTTGCTGGTCGAGCAATTCAAGCGCATCGGCAAAGTGGAAATTCCGCAGTTATGGGAGCCGCTGGAAGGGCCTCATTGGGGTTACCGCCGCAAGGCACGCATGGGCGTCAAATACGTCGCCAAGAAAAACCGCGTGCTGGTCGGCTTCAGGGAAAGACGCCATCCGTATCTGGCCGAGATCGACAGTTGCATGGTCATGCATCCGATCGTGGGCAAGCGGCTGATTGCGTTAGGCGAGATGATCGCCGATTTGACGGTCAAGGATAAAATCCCGCAGATCGAAGTGGCGATCGGCGATGACGACTGTGTGCTGGCTATCCGCGTGCTGGAGCCGCCGACCGAGGCCGACAAGGAGCGCATGCGTGCGTTCGGACGCGAGCACCGCATGAGTATCTGTCTGCAGCCGAAAGGCCCCGACACGATCGAGCCGCTGGACGGCGAGCCGGAAGTCATACCGACTTATGCGTTGCCGGATCAGTCCGTGGAATTCAAATTCAGGCCGGCCATGTTCACGCAGGTCAATTACGAGATCAACCGGAAAATGATCAACCGCGTGCTGGACACGCTGGATCTCAATGAAAACGATAGTGTGCTGGACCTGTTCTGCGGTCTCGGCAATTTTACGCTGCCGATGGCCAGAAAAGCCGGCCGCGTTGTCGGCGTCGAAGGCGATCTGCCGCTGGTCAGGCACGCCCGCGAAAACGCGCGCCATAACGGCATAGAGAATGTGGAATTTTATGCCGCCGATTTAAGCAAGGACATCAGCGATCAGCCCTGGGCCAACCGCAAATACAACAAGATCATGCTGGACCCGTCCAGGGCCGGCGCCTCGGAAGTGCTGCCGCATTTCAAGAAATGGAGCCCCGAGCAGATCGTCTATGTGTCCTGCAATCCGTCGACGCTGGCCCGCGATGCCGGCATCCTGGTCAATGAGCTGGGCTACAAGCTGATCAAGGCCGGTGTCATGGATATGTTTCCGCAGACCGGTCATGTGGAATCGATCGCTTTGTTTGAGAAAAAATAGTGTTTACAGGAAGGGGCGGCCGGAACAGTGCCGCCCGCAGAATTCAGCTATGCATCCAATTTCATGGTTTTTCAGCGCCTGTGATTTCCGCATACAACAGTTAGAATAAGCCATGACGACCTATAACAAGACGCCTTCCATCAGCCATATCGCCTTTGCCAGCTTTATCGGCACAGCGATTGAATTCTACGATTTCTATATCTATGCGACGGCTTCGGCGCTGGTGATCGGGCGCGTGTTTTTTCCGCAGAGCGAGCCGGCGGTCCAGGCATTGAGCGCATTTCTGACCTTTGGCATTGCCTTTATCGCGCGGCCCTTGGGAGCAGTGCTGTTCGGCCATTTCGGCGACCGGATCGGACGCAAGGCGACATTGGCGGCTTCACTGTTGGTAATGGGGCTGTCTACGCTCCTGATCGGCTGCTTGCCCGGCTATGACACGCTGGGCACATGGGCGCCGGTTGCGCTTTGCCTGCTGCGCTTCGGGCAAGGTCTGGGCCTGGGCGGCGAATGGGGCGGGGCGGTGCTGCTGGCCACGGAGTACGCGCCAGCCGGCCGTCGGGCCTGGTACGGTATGTTTCCGCAGTTAGGGCCGTCTGTAGGGTTTCTGCTGGCGACACTGAGTTTCTGGCTGCTGGCGGTCGGTTTGAGCGATGCCGACTTCCAGGCTTGGGGCTGGCGTCTGCCTTTTTTGGCCAGCGGCTTACTGGTTGCGGTGGGCTTGTATGTGCGTATGAAGCTTGCCGAGACGCCCGAGTTTTCGGCGCTGCTGGAGCGGGAGCCGCCTTTGAAAATGCCGCTGGCGGTTTTGCTGCGGCAGCATCTGCGCGCCGTATTGCTGGGGGGGCTGGCGATGGTGGTCTGCTACACGTTGTTTTATACGGCGACGGTATTCTGCCTGAGTTACGGGACGAACACACTGTCGATTCCACGGCAGCAATTTTTAGGCATGCTGTGCGTGGCTATCGTGTTCATGGCGCTCGCGACGCCCTTGTCAGCTTGGGCCAGCGATAAATTTGGCCGCAGCCCCGTGCTGTTGATCAGCGGTTTTGTCGCCGTTCTGGCGGGTTTTACGCTTGCTCCGATGTTGAGCAGTGGATCAATGCTGCAAATCACGCTGTTTTTGTCATTGTCGCTATTCCTGATGGGCGCGACCTTTGCGCCGATGGGCGCTTTGCTGCCTGAATTGTTTCCGGTGGCGGTGCGCTATACAGGCGCAGGTGCGGCCTATAATCTCGGCGGTATTTTAGGGGCATCGTGTGCGCCGTATATTTCGCAGTTGCTGGTCAATCAGGGCGGCTTGGCCTGGGTGGGCGGCTATGTTTCGGCCGCTGCGGCCATCAGCTTCTTGGCTGTATGGCGCATCGGTGAGACCAGGGCGCAATGAACGAATGCTACGACTTAAGGTAAAAATCCAAATGCGTTTATGAAAACCGATTTATTTCTGGATATTTCGATTAGCCAACAACAGTTGAGCATTATAGGTAACGGACAGATCCTGCGAAGCTATGCCGTATCTACGGCCAAAAATGGCGCAGGCGAACGCCGAGGCAGCGAATGCACGCCGACCGGCTGGCACAAAATCAGGGCGAAAATCGGAACCGGTCAGCCGCTGCATGCGGTTTTTGTCGGCAGGCGGCCGACCGGCGAAATCTATAGCATGGAGCTGGGCAAGCAGTATCCGCAGCGGGACTGGATATTAACCAGGATTTTATGGCTGGGCGGACTGGAGCCGGGAAAAAATCGCTACGGCGAAGTCGATACGGCCTGGCGGTATATTTACATCCACGGTTGTCCCGATGAATTAATGAACGGCAAGCCTGAATCGCATGGCTGTATCCGCATGAAAAATGCCGATGTGCTGGATTTATTTGATCGGGTGGCGGCCGGGATGCCTGTTTATATTCACTAATGGTAAGAGAGTCGTTTAATGTTGTTTTGTAGTGGGCTGATTGAGCGCAGGGATCTAAGATGACGCGTATCATTTTAGGCGTGGAATACGATGGCAGCGGCTTTTCAGGATGGCAGTGGCAGCCTGAAAAGCGCAGTATTCAGCAAACGCTGGAGCAGGCTTTGTCGAAAGTCGCGGATCAGCCTGTTACCGTGACATGCGCAGGCAGGACCGATGCCGGTGTGCATGCTTTTGAACAAGTCGCGCATTTTGATGTCGATGCAGAAAGGGAATTGCACGCCTGGATGCTGGGTGGCAACAGCAATTTGCCCGATGACGTCAAAATTACCTGGGTAAAAGCAGCTGTGAATGATTTCCATGCCCGATACAGCGCGATTGCGCGTTTTTATCGCTATATCATACTGAATCGTCCGGCTAAACCGGCCTTGCAGCATGGTCGGGTCACCTGGTGTTACAACCCGCTGGATGCCGGCAAGATGCATCAGGCGGCGCAATATCTGATCGGCAATCATGATTTTTCCTCGTTCAGGGCGCAGGGCTGCCAATCAAAAAGCCCGTGGCGCATCATGCATTTTATTGACGTCTATCGGCATGAAGATCAAGTGATCATGGATATTTCCGCCAATGCCTTTTTGCACCACATGGTCAGGAATATCGCCGGTGTATTGATGGCTATCGGCATGGGCAAGCAGCCTGTGGACTGGACCCGGGAGCTGCTTGAGGTGAAAAGCCGTAAACTGGGCGGCATAACAGCGCCTCCTGACGGGCTTTATTTGGGTGGGGTTTATTATCCTGAGCATTATGGCATTGCCAAACATCCTGTGTTTGATAAATTGCCGGCTGATGCTAAGCGTTTTGACTGATCTGATGATCAGATTAAGGTTTTTTGTCTAATTTGCAATTATCAATATTTCGGGTTAGTGTTTTTCTCTTACTATATGAATTAAAAGTATGATCAATGTGAGTAACTTTTTATCTTTCCAGATTCACGGTGGCGGTGACCATGGCGGCGGCGTTGCGAATAGTGTAGCCAGTTTTCTCAGCTTTATTGAAGGGCTTTTAAGCAAAGAACCGGCTGATCTTTTTCCAGCTCTCATGCCCGGCTTAGCGAGTTTGGATAATATTCATCCGCTATTGGTGCATTTTCCTATTGCATTTTTATCGGCATTTTTTGCTCTGGATCTAGTTGGCACGCTGGCAAAAAAAGCGCAATGGCGCGCCGCCGCTAGTTGGCTTCTTTATTTTGGTACTGTCGCTACTGTGCTTACAGTGATTTCCGGCTTTATGGCCGCTGATTCCGTAGCGCATGGGGATAATGTACATGATCTTATGGAGCGTCTTGAACAAATTGGGATTGTTGTGCTGATCATTGCTGTGTTGCTTTCGATCTGGCGCATTGCAAGCGGAGGTTTGATTCAAGGAGCGGCAAACGGTTTTTTTCTGACGTTGACTGTGCTGCTTTGTGGCTTGATGGTTTGGGGCTCCGATTTGGGCGGGTTGATGGTTTATAAATACGGCATAGGCGTTCAAGCAGTCAAACAGCCGGAGGATGGTCATGTGCATTCTCATCAGAATGCGGAGGATGAACATGACCAACAGAGCTTAGAGCATGATCATGCGGCCGCTTATGAACACGCAGAGGGCGACCATGCACACGATCACGAGTATGCGGCGGATGAAGAACATGCGCACGACCAAGAGCCTGTGGTGGACAGCCACACGCATGACCATGCATCTGACGGTCATACACACAGCCACACACATGCATCCGATGGTCATACGCATACTCACACGCATCCATCCGGTAATCATACGCACACTCACGCGCATTGAGCCCAAACCAGCTTTAATAATCGCGAGGCTGACTTGTGTCAGCCTTTTTTATTGGGCTCGCGATTGTTTAATAACGAATTTTTTATATATTGCAGACGCCACCAGCGCGGTTTTATGTTATTCTAGTCGGCTGGTTTTTGAATAAATTCTCATATCACTTTATGCGAACTCGCGTTAAAATTTGCGGCTTTACCCGTGTTGAGGATGCCGTGTGTGCCGCTCAGTTGGGTGTGGATGCGATTGGCCTGGTTTTTTATCCGCCCAGTCCAAGAAATGTTGATATCGAGCAGGCAGTTAAAATCGTTAGTGCCTTGCCGACATTTGTCTCCGTCGTGGCTTTGTTTGTCGATGAGCAGGAAGCTCGGATACGTGAGGTCCTGGAACGGGTGCCGGTTGATTGTATCCAGTTTCATGGCGATGAGCCGGCCGAGGACTGCCGGATCTATGGTAAACGTTATATGAAAGCGGTTAGTATGCGGCAGGATGTCGATATCCCGGCTCTGGCGCAGCACTATCACGATGCGGCGGGATTGCTGCTGGATGCCTGGCATCCGGACGCCAAAGGCGGGACAGGCAGTCAGTTTGACTGGGAATTGATTCCAAGGCAGTGCGCTTTGCCGATTATATTGGCGGGTGGCTTGGCGGCGGAGAATGCAAAGCAGGCTGTACAGGCAGTAAGGCCGTATGCGCTCGATGTCAGCAGTGGCGTAGAGGCGGAGAAAGGGATTAAGGATGCGCTGAAAATGGCGGCATTTTTAAGAGCAGTTAATGAGGGTGACAAAAGTTAATAACATGACAAAAAAATATAATATGCCCGATGAGCGGGGACATTTTGGCCCTTACGGCGGAATGTTTGTAGCAGAGACCTTGATACCACCTATTCAGGAATTGAATGAAGCCTATCAGCGGTATTTAACAGACCCGGATTTTATCGCCGAGCTGGACGCCGATCTGAAATATTATGTCGGCCGTCCTTCGCCTTTGTACCATGCCGAACGCTGGAGCCGCGAACTGGGCGGCGCGCAGATCTATTTGAAACGCGAAGATCTCAATCATACCGGCGCGCATAAGGTCAACAATACGATCGGCCAGGCATTGCTGGCCAAACGCATGGGCAAGACGCGCATCATCGCCGAGACCGGCGCCGGTCAGCATGGCGTCGCGACAGCTACGGTTGCAGCAAGGCTGGGGCTCGAGTGCGTGGTTTACATGGGCGCTGTCGATGTGGCGCGCCAGGCGTTGAACGTTTACCGCATGAAGCTTTTGGGCGCCAAGGTCGTCGCGGTCGAGTCCGGTTCCAAAACCCTGAAAGATGCGCTGAATGAAGCGCTCAGAGACTGGGTTACCAATGTCGACAATACTTTTTATATCATCGGCACCGCAGCAGGTCCCCATCCTTACCCGGCTATGGTCCGGGATTTCCAGGCCATTATCGGCCGTGAAGCGAAACAGCAATGCCAGGAGATGACCGGACGCCTGCCCGATGCGCTGGTTGCCTGCGTAGGCGGAGGTTCTAATGCTATCGGTCTGTTTTATCCGTTTATCGACGATGCTTCGGTCAAAATGTACGGCGTTGAAGCGGCCGGCGACGGCATCGAGACAGGCCGCCATTCCGCGCCGCTATGTGCAGGCCGCCCAGGTGTACTGCACGGCAATCGCACGTATCTGATGGAAGATGACGACGGTGAAATCATCGAAACGCATTCGATTTCAGCAGGTCTGGATTATCCGGGCGTAGGCCCAGAACATGCCTGGCTCAAGGATACCGGCCGGGCGCAGTACGTCAATATTACCGATAATGAAGCTTTGGAAGGATTCCATGCCCTGACCCGCATGGAAGGCATTATTCCGGCGCTGGAGTCCAGTCATGCCATGGCCTATACCATGAAGCTGGCCCCGACCATGAAAAAGGACGAAATCATCATTGTGAGTCTGTCCGGTCGTGGCGATAAAGACATGCATACAATGGCACAACGCGAGGGCATAGTACTGTGAGCCGATTAGCCGCTAAATTTGAAGAACTTTCCAAAGCGGGCCGCAAGGCTCTGATTCCGTTCATTACGGCCGGCGATCCGCATCCTGACTTTACTGTGCCCATGATGCATGCGATGGTCAAGGCCGGCGCCGATGTTATCGAGCTGGGCGTGCCGTTCTCTGATCCGATGGCCGATGGTCCTGTGATTCAGCGCGCCAGTGAGCGTGCGCTGGAACACAAAATGAGCTTGCGCAAGACGTTGGCGCTGGCTAAGGAATTCAGGAAAACTGATACAACTACACCTTTGGTATTGATGGGCTATTTAAATCCAATCGAAGCTATGGGCTATGAGAATTTCGCCAATGCCGCGCAGGAGGCCCAGATTGACGGCGTGTTGACCGTTGATCTGCCGCCGGAAGAAGGCGAAGAATGCACGGGATTGCTCAAGACGCGCAGCATTGATCCGATTTTCCTGCTCGCCCCCAACAGCAACGAAGAACGCATCAGGAAGATGGATAAGCTGGGCAGCGGATATCTTTACTACGTTTCTTTGAAGGGCGTTACGGGCGCGGGCCATTTGAATACAGCCGATGTTGAAAACAAACTGAAACAGATCAGGGCAAATACCCGCTTGCCGGTCGGCATCGGTTTCGGCGTCAAGGATGCCGAAACAGCGAAAACTATCGCAGGGATAGGTGACGGCGTGGTCATCGGCAGCACGCTGATCAGCAAAATTGAAGCAAATCTGCAGGACCCTGAACGGGCCAAACAGGAAATTGTTGAATTATTGTCGGCCATGCGCCAGGCGATGGATAGTTAAGGCATAGTATAAAACGCAGTTACATCCGGTTGCCTGCTTATAACCGGATGTTATGGTTTACCACGAGCCGGTTTACCATTGTAAGCATATGATGAAGCGCTACGGAGCGTAAAGTAATGAGTTGGTTTAAGAAATTAGTTCCTTCGACAATCAGAACAGATGGATCGAACAAAAGAAATTCCGTGCCGGAAGGCTTGTGGAACAAGTGCCCCAGTTGCAATGCGATTCTTTACAATGTTGAGCTGGAGAAAAATTTCAGTGTCTGTCCGAAATGCGAGCATCATCTGCGCATTTCGGCCAGAGCGCGACTGAATATGTTCCTGGATGAGGAAGGGCGTGAAGAGATCGGCAAGAACGTGAAACCTACCGATCCCCTAAAGTTCAAAGACAGCAAGAAATATAAGGACCGGATCGCGCAAGCGCAAAAACAGACCAAGGAAAGTGATGCGCTGGTGGTCATGAAAGGCAAGCTGAAAGGCAGAGACATTGTTGTTGCCGCTTTCGACTTTAATTTCATGGGCGGATCGATGGGCTCCGTAGTGGGTGAGCGGTTTGTCCGAGGCGTCAACACGAGTCTTGCGCTGGGCGCACCTTTTGTAGTTTTTACCGCCAGTGGCGGCGCCCGAATGCAGGAATCATTGTTTTCATTGTTCCAGATGGCAAAAACAAGCGCCGCATTAACCAAGTTGTCTGAAGGCGGCATTCCCTATATTTCCTTTATGACTGATCCCACCATGGGCGGTGTATCGGCCAGTTTGGCCATGCTGGGCGATATTAACATAGCCGAGCCCAAGGCGCTGATCGGTTTCGCAGGGCCTCGCGTCATCGAGCAGACTGTCCGTGAAAAATTGCCCGAAGGTTTCCAGCGCAGTGAGTTTTTACAGGAGCACGGTGCCATCGATATGATCGTCGACAGACGTGAGATGCGCGATAAGATCGCCAGCATTTTATCGATGCTGATAACAAGCAGGGCAGAGGCGGAAACGGAGGTGCCGGCGGTTGAGCCGGTGGCGCCAGAGGTAGATGCGTTTATCCAGGTTGAGCCGGAAGCAGCCATTGCCGAAGTTGAAGTGTTTGCCGATAGCCATCAAACCGAGCTGGGTGCGTAATTCCCTTATGCCTATCGGTATTCAGGCATTGTCGGTTAATGATGCATTTTGATTCGCTCCAGGGTTGGCTGACCTGGCAAGAAAGCTTACATCCGCTGACAATAGACTTAGGGTTGGAACGGGCTGCGCAGGTTTTTCGCGCGCTTAATCCCGATGGTGTCAAGCCGCCGACTATTACAGTCGCCGGCACTAACGGCAAAGGCTCGTGCATCGCTTATCTTGAAGCCATCTACAGAGCACAGGGATATCGCGTCGGTGCTTATACTTCGCCGCACATTCTGAAGTATAACGAAAGAATCAAGATAGACGGCAAACCAGTATCGGATGAGTTGATTTGTGAGGCCTTTTCCCGGATTGAATCGGTTCGCGGAGATATTTCATTAAGTTATTTTGAGTTCGGCACCTTAGCGGCGCTGGATATATTCCGGCGTTCCAATCTGGATATTCAATTGCTTGAAGTCGGTCTTGGCGGGCGCCTGGATGCGGTCAATATTGTCAATCCCGATGTGGCGCTGATAACAAGCATCTGCATAGATCATATCGATTGGCTCGGCGAAACCCGCGAAGCTATCGGCAGGGAAAAAGCCGGCATTTTCCGCTCTGTTACGCCCGCCATAGTCGGTGATCCCGAACCGCCCGCCTCTTTGATGCAGGTGGCTGCCGACAAGCAGGCGCGGCTCTATTGCCTGGGCAAGGATTTCGGTTATAAAAAACAGGCAAGCGGATGGGACTGGTTTGCAGGCGACCGGCAACTGAACCGATTACCCGAGCCAGGCTTAAAAGGCGAGCATCAGTTTCGTAATGCGTCATCGGTTATTTTGGCAATAGCCGAAATGGCTGAAACTTTGCCTGTCAGCGAAGCGTCAATCCGGCAGGGATTGGAGAAAGTTCAGTTGGCTGGGCGCTTTCAGTTGATCAATGATGAAATTCCCGTGCTGCTGGATGTGGGACACAATCCTCAGGCAGTAAGAACGCTGGTTGATTATGTGACAGAGGCGTTTCCCGGCAGGCGCATACATGCTGTTTTTTCCATGATGAAGGATAAAGACATCGCCGGTGTGATTGAAATCATGCATCCGGTGGTCTTTGACTGGTTTTTTGCGCCCTTGGCCAATCCACGGGCGGCTATGGAACCGCTGATGCGCGAGATTTTTGCGCAAAGCTCGGCGTCCAATGTGTTTTTTGGTTTTAATGGTTTTTCCGATGCATTCGCTGCTGCAAAAAACCGGTCACAGGAAAGCGATCTGCTGCTGGTTTTCGGGTCGTTCTTTCTGGTATCTGATTGCCTGGCTGAATTTGAAAAAAGGTGAGTTGATAAAATGGATCAAGAGTTAAAACAACGATTAATCGGTGCGGTAGTTGTAACGGCGCTGGCTGCCATTTTTATTCCTATGCTGTTTGATGATCCTGTCGATAATAGCGGTCAAGTCGTCAGCGAATTGATTATTCCCGAGGCGCCGATTGTCGAAGACAATGTGGATAGGCTGCCCGCCAATGCCGCGCAGGTTCTGGATGCGGAGAAGGGCGAGCCTGTAGGCGCTTATCCTGACAAGCCGCTTAATGAAGCGGAAATTGCCCAGGCCGAATTGAGTCAGGAAGAGTTGAATTACCCTGGTCCTGCCGATACTGAAGGTGCGCAGGATGTTGAAATAGTTGAAGATGTCGCGCAAGTCATCGAGGAAGAGCCTGTCGTAGCGCAGCCGCAAATCATGCCCGAAAAAATTCGCCCCGAAAAGCCGGCTGATGTTAAAGCGCAGGCCGTGGCTAAAAAGCCTGTGAGAGAGCCAAAGACGGTTGCTGCAAAGCCAGTATCGGAAGAATCTGTCCATGAGAAATCGATAGAAGCCAAGAAACCTGCTGAGCAGCAAAAAACTGCGCCGGCGAAATCAGGCTCCGGCTTGTCACGCTGGTACATACGCGCGGGCAGTTTCAGTCGTGAGGAAAACGCCACGGCACTGTGGTCTGAACTGCGCAAGCAAGGTTTTCCGGTATCTCTGGAAACGGCTCAGGTCAACGGGAAAACCTTATACCGTCTCAAAGTGGGTCCTGAACTGGATCAAAAACGCGCTATAGCCATGCAGGAAAAATTGAATAAGCAAAATAAGATCAAATCCATTCTGGTCTCGGAGTGAGACTGATTGAAGCGCGGTATTTGATAAATCGGGCAAGCACATGATCTGGGTAGACTTTGTCATTATTGGCCTCGTTTTTATCTATCTGGTTATAGGAGTAATGCGCGGTTTTGGCAGGGAAACATTTTCATTGGTGTTCTGGATTCTGGCTATCTGGGTGGGCTTGAATTTCAGTCGTGAGTTTTCGCGTTTCCTGGAGCCGGCCGTCAGCTATCCATTAGCCAGAATTGCCGCATCGTTTGCATGCCTATTGGTGATCACACTGGTTCTCGGTGGTCTAATTGGTTTTTTATTGGGAGAAGAGCTGGTTAATCAGACAGGATTGGCCTTTAGTGATCGATTTCTCGGCATGATTTTTGGCTGTGTCCGAGGATTGGTCGTCGTTGAGGTCATGATCATGCTGGCAGGGTTAACAGCGCTGCCGGAAGATCCCTGGTGGAAAGAATCCCGGTTTATTCCGCCTTTTCAGTCACTCGCGCTTTGGCTGCGAGATCATAACCCGTCAGGCATGGCGGGTTTCATTAATTATCGCTAAATTTTGTAAGGATCAGGTTAAAAAAGAATGTGTGGTATTGCTGCAATCGTTTCACATCAAACTGTTAATCAGGAGCTATATGATGCTTTAACAGTTCTGCAACATCGAGGCCAGGATGCCGCAGGAATCGTCACTTGCGAGAAGGGGCGGCTGCATTTGCGCAAAGAGAATGGGTTGGCGCGGGATGTTTTTAACAATGACCAGATGATGAAGCTGAGGGGCAATATGGGCATTGCTCATGTGCGTTATCCTACAGCCGGTTGCACTAGCTCCGCTGAAGCGCAGCCTTTCTATGTGAATTCTCCTTTCGGTTTGACGTTGGCACACAACGGCAATCTGACTAATACCGAAGAGTTGAAAAAAGCCTTGTTTGTCGAAGACCAGCGCCATATCAATACCGACTCCGACTCCGAGGTTCTGCTGAACGTTTTTGCTCATGAGTTACAGACGCTGGGCAAATTGCAATTAACCGTGGATGATGTGTTTGCGGCCGTATCGGGCGTACACCGGCGCTGCCGCGGCGCTTATGCGGTTGTCATTATGATCGCCGGCTTCGGGGTACTGGGGTTCAGAGATCCGCATGGCATCCGGCCGGTGGTATTCGGCGAAAGACAATCCGACCAGGGGCCGGAATTTATGATCGCTTCGGAGAGCGTAGCGCTGGATGTGCTCGGTTTTGATCTGATCAGAGATCTTGAGCCCGGTGAAGCCGTATTTATCGAGGAGTCGGGCATCCTGCATACCAAACAGTGCGCTGATAAGGTCGATCACTGCCCTTGCATTTTTGAGTATGTTTATTTCGCCCGCCCCGATTCCATCATTGATGATATTTCCGTGTATAAAGCCCGTTTGCGTATGGGTGAGAAACTGGCTGCGAAAGTACTGCGCGAATGGCCGGATCACGATATCGATGTCGTCATTCCGATTCCCGATACCAGCCGCACAGCCGCTTTGCAGATGGCCAATGTGCTCGGTGTCAAGTTCCGCGAAGGCTTCATGAAGAACCGCTATATCGGCCGGACTTTTATCATGCCCGGGCAGAAGATGCGGAAAAAATCAGTCAGGCAAAAGTTAAACGCCATCGGTCTGGAATTCGAAGGCAAGAATGTCTTGCTGGTCGATGATTCTGTCGTTAGGGGCACGACTTCCGAGCAGATTATTCAGATGGCCCGCGATGCCGGCGCCAGAAAAGTTTATTTTGCCTCTGCGGCGCCGCCTGTCCGTTATCCGAATGTCTACGGCATCGATATGCCGGCCGCTCACGAGCTGATTGCGCACAATCGCACCGAAGATGAGGTCTGCGCAGCGATCGGGGCCGACCGTATGATTTATCAGGATCTGGATGATTTGATCGATGCCGTCCGCAAGGGGAATCCGAACATCAAGCATTTCGACACCTCATGTTTCAGCAATGAATACATTACCGGCGATATTGATGAGGCGTATCTGGAGCGCATTGAAGCAATGCGCAACGATAGTGCGCAGACAGAAAGGAATTCGCATAATTTCATCATCGAAATGCAGAACTGCGGTTAAGATACGGAACTCTCATTACTAGAGCTCTCTTTTTTCTTCTTTATAAAAAACTAAAAACGATGAAAGACATTGACTGGAACGACTATTCTCTGGAAACCCAGGCCATAAGAGCGGGGCATAAGCGGACTTCTGAAGATGAGCATAGTATGCCGATTTTTGCCACGTCCAGTTATGTCTTTGACAGCGCCGAAGAAGCGGCTTTGCGTTTCACAGGCCAGAAAGCCGGCAATATCTATTCACGCTTCACCAATCCGACCGTCAGTGCCTTTCAGGAACGGCTTGCATTGATGGAGAAAGGTGAGCGCTGCCTGGCTTTCGCATCGGGCATGGCGGCCATCATGGCGGTCGGCATGGGCTTGCTGAAAGCCGGCGATCATGTGGTTTGTTCGCGCAGCGTTTTCGGCAATACTGTGCTGATGTTCCAGAATTATTTCGGCAAATTCGGCGTCGAGACTGACTTTGTCGAATTGACTGATCTGTCGGCCTGGGAGTCGGCCATCAAGCCGAATACGCGCTTCCTGTTTCTGGAAACGCCATCCAATCCGCTGATCGAAATCGCCGATATCGAACGCATCGCTGCAATCGCGCACAACCATGGCTGTTTGCTGGTGGTTGATAATGTATTCTGTACGCCCGTGCTGCAAAAACCGCTGACATTGGGTGCCGATATTGTCGTGCACTCGGCCACCAAATACATAGACGGACAGGGGCGTTGCGTCGGTGGCGCCGTCGTGGCCAGCGAGGAATTGATCGAAAAGCATATTTATCCGTACTTGCGCACAGGCGGCTCGACCATGAGTCCGTTCAATGCCTGGGTGTTTTTATCGGGCCTGGAAACGCTGGCGGTCAGAATGAAAGCGCATTGCGACAACGCTTTCGAACTGGCCAAATGGCTGGAACAGCAGCCGGCCGTCGCCAAAGTCCATTATCCCGGACTGGCATCCCACGCCCAGCATGAATTGGCCAAGCGTCAGCAGGCGCACTTCGGGGCCGTGGTCAGTTTTGAGCTGAACGGCGGCAAGGACCAAGCCTGGCGGTTGATCGATTCCACTCAAATGCTGTCGATTACCGCCAATCTGGGTGATGTCAAAACCACAATCACGCACCCTGCCTCGACCACTCACGGCCGCTTGGCGCCGGAAGTTCGCGCCGCGGCCGGCATTAAGGATGGGTTGGTCAGGGTCTCCGTAGGCCTTGAAAATATTGATGATATTAAAAACGACCTGTCAAGAGGACTGGAAGGCTAGGCAAGATAAGGTCATATTCAGACATATGGCCGAGCAGGCCCTGATCCGTTATCTTGGCTTGTAACGGATCAGGGTATGATGCTGCCTTGATCGGCATCGCTCTCGTTGATCGGCTTTTTCTTGCCGGTCTTGTCGATGCTGACAAAGGTGATATTGGTTTCAAAAACCTGGGCAATGTTGCCGGTATCAATATCTTCACACGACACTTTGACATTGTACGTTGCGGATGTCTTGCCGCGCCTGGTCAGGTTGGTCTCGAACTTCAGAATGGAGCCGAGCTTGATGCTCTGTTTGAACACCACATTATCAAGTCCGATGGTGACAAACTCATGGCCAGGAAACTGGAGATTGGCCGCGATATAGCCGATTTCATCAATCCAATGCAGCAGATTGCCGCCGAATAAATAGCCGTAATGATTCAGATGTTCCGGTAAGACTAGTTTGTAATGATCCATCGTACGCCTCGTGTTTGTAAGAATGTCTGAAAGAATGGCTTTCTCTTCATTATGGAAGACTATTTTACAAAGGACGGCGTTTAATGCGAGAAAATAATGTCCTTAAGGCTCATCTGACAGCAAGGCATCCAGTTTCTTTTGCTGTTCCAAGGTATAAAGATCGTCAAAACCGCCGACATGATAGTCGCCAATATAAATTTGAGGCACGGTCCGCCGCTGGGTTCTACGCATCATTTCCTCTCTTAGTCCAGACTGTCTATCGACATTAAGCTCAGTATAGCGAACCCCTTTTTTATCGAGCAGGCGCTTGGCCATAACGCAGTAGGGACAAAAGGTAGAGGTATAAATCAGTATTTCAGGCATATGTTTATTAATAATTGCTAATATAGTGTGCTATTCTATTCATAATTGGCTTGTTGTTCAATGCCGAGCGCCAATGATAACTGTTTAATCAGTTCTAGGGCCGCCGCTTGAAGCGTATTGCCGAATGCAATAACGCCGTCTTCATGGCCGAGCATGGTAAACAGCGAAGCCTGCCGCAAGCTGTTTGAGCGGAATAATTGCTCGACAGCCACCGTCATTTCAACCGTGCCGTAAGCGATATCGGCCGAAGTATGAGGCAGGTCAAGTGATTTGGTGTGGCGCCAGATTTCGGGACTGTGTACGTGTATGACTGCTTGTATGGCAGGATCTTGGGTGTAGACGCTGGCGTGCGTCAGCGATTCGGAAGATGGCTGGCAAAGTCCGCTAGACTGGAGCCAATTTCTTTTAGGTTCCGCTTCAGTGACAAGGCAATAGTGCTTAGACTTTAAAAATTCGATGTGTCCGGTTTGAGTGCCGCTGATAATGAATTGGCTACTGCCAGGCTCCAGTCGCCGGCTAATATTGCCGAATCCGATGTTGTCATATCTATCGGCGCATTGCCCGATAAGCCCGAGCCGGAAAAGCACAGTACGCCAGGCATTGATTTCGGTTAATGACAACGCAGGATCGATCGGCTGTTGCATATGGCTGAGCCGATATTTGATGACGCCTTCCTGTTCTTTCATCTTGGCGGAATGGTGGTTATTCGAATCATGACACTATATACATTCGAGGCCATTATTTGAATAGGACTGCTGCGTATATTAGAAAATAAAATACGGAGACAGGACATTGTGTTATAAAATTACCAGTTTTGAATTTGAAGGCCGGGTTTCTGGCGCTCATGATTAGTGGCTTAAATTATGCGATGTCCGTTCTGCGGGGCACAAGATACGCGTGTTATAGACTCCCGATTAGCGAATGAAGGCGATCAGGTTCGTCGTCGGCGCGAATGTATCGCCTGTAAAGAAAGATTCACGACCTATGAGGCGGCCGAGTTGACGTTGCCGCGTATTGTGAAGCGCAATGGCATTCGCGAGCCGTTCGAGGAAAATAAACTGCGTTCGGGCATGCTTCGCGCACTGGAAAAACGTCCGGTCGGCAGCGATGATATCGAGGCCGCCATCAACCGCATCAAAAGAGAATTGATGGCTAAAGGCGAGCGCGAAATAACGGCGCAGGAACTCGGCGAGAAGGTCATGAAAGAATTAAGCAGCCTTGATCACGTCGCTTTCGTGCGTTTTGCCTCCGTTTATCGCAGTTTCCAGGATGTCAGTGAATTTACTGACATGATTGAGCATCTACAGAAAAAATAAATGATTCGGTCAGCACAGCAGGACGCCATGTATATGGCACGAGCCATCGGTCTGGCTAAAAAAGGGCTTTATACGACCGATCCGAATCCGCGCGTCGGCTGCGTTTTGGTTAAAGATAACGTCGTCATAGGCGAAGGTTGGCACGCTAAAGCAGGCCAAGGCCATGCGGAAGTCGAAGCGTTAAAGGCAGCGTCCGATGCCAGAGGTGCGAGTGCTTATGTGACGCTGGAGCCCTGCAGTCATCACGGCAGAACACCGCCTTGCTGCGATGCGCTGATCAAAGCCGGCGTCAGTCGAGTCGTGGCGGCCATGCAGGACCCGAACCCATTGGTGGCCGGGCGCGGCCTGGAAAGGCTGAAAGCGGCCGGCATTGAAGTCAGTTGCGGCGTATTGGAGCAGGATGCGCAGGCGTTGAATCGCGGCTTCATCAAAAGAATGACTGAAAATCGCCCGTTTGTGCGCAGCAAGCTGGCGATGAGCCTGGACGGCCGGACCGCTATGGCATCGGGCGAAAGCAAGTGGATTACCTCGGCCGAGGCTAGATCTGACGTACATAAATTAAGGGCGCAAAGCTCGGCGATTCTGACCGGCATCAGTACTGTGCTGGCCGATGATCCCGCTTTGAATGCGCGCGTGGACGACGAAGTCGTGCAGCCTGTCAGAGTTATATTGGATTCGCAGTTGAAGATGCCGGCGGCAGCACGCATGGCGAGCCTGCCGGGGCGCAGTCTGATTTTAACCTGCTCGCAAGATGAACAGCGGCGGCAGACATTGCAGCAGGCCGGCTTCGAAGTTTATGGCTTGACTGAGAATAAAGGGCGGCTTTATCTGAATGCAGTTCTGGATTTTCTGGCAGGTCAGCAGATTAATGAAGTATTGGTAGAAGCGGGCTCCGTTCTGAATGGGGCTTTGCTGGCTGAAAACCTGGTCGACGAATGGATCGTTTATATGGCGCCGTGTGTTCTGGGCGATCAAGGCCGCGGATTATTTACCGTGCCGGGTATGCAGCAGATGAGTGACAAGAAGAATTTTCATCTGCGCGATGTCAGACAGGTAGGCCCGGATTTAAAATTAACACTTATATCGCAGTAATCAGGGGTATTCCATGTTTACAGGCATCATATTAGCCATCGGAAAAATAGCGGTCATCGAACATCGGGCCCGTGATTGTCGGTTCAAGATCAACACTGGAAAATTGCCGCTTGATGGCGTCGCGCTGGGCGACAGCATCGCCGTTAACGGGGTGTGCTTGACAGTCATTGAACTGGGCAAGGATTATTTTTGCGCCGACGTATCTAACGAAACGCTGTCCAGAACATTATTGGGCGAAGCCACGCTCGGCGCATCGGTTAATCTGGAACTGGCCTTGACACCTTCAACGCGCATGGGCGGACACATCGTCAGCGGGCACGTCGATGGCATTGGTAGGGTCATGGAAAAAAAGCCGGACGGACGATCTTTCCGGTTCAAGTTCAAGGCGCCTGATAATCTGGCCAAATATATCGCCGAGAAGGGTTCCATTTGCATCAACGGCATCAGCCTGACAGTCAATGATGTGGATGGCGCCATGTTTGGCGTCAATATCGTGCCGCACACGCTGAAGGAAACGACGCTGGGCGAGGCTGTGCCGGGAACCCGGGTCAATCTGGAAGTCGATTTGCTGGCACGCTATATGGAGCGCTTGATGCAGGGCGATTCGGCGGCAGCTGCCCAAGGCGGCGTGACAGAAGCATTGTTGCAGCAGGCGGGCTTTTTGGGCTAGAGGCATTAGTGAACACGATTGAAGAAATTATAGAAGACCTGCGTTTGGGCAAAATGGTCATCATTATGGATGATGAGGACCGTGAGAATGAAGGCGATCTGCTCATGGCGGCGGCATTCACGCGTCCGGAAGATATCAACTTCATGGCCCGCTATGGCCGTGGCTTGATCTGCTTGACTTTAACCAGCGAGCGCTGCCAGCAGCTGCGCCTGCCGCTGATGGTCAATGAAAATAAAACTTCGCATTCGACCAATTTTACGGTGTCTATCGAGGCGGCAACGGGCGTGACCACAGGCATTTCCGCGGCCGACCGGGCGCGTACCGTGCAATGCGCGGTCGCTGTCGATGCGAAAGCTGAAGATCTGGTGCAGCCCGGCCATATTTTCCCATTAATGGCCAAGCCCGGCGGCGTATTGAACCGAGCAGGACATACCGAAGCGGGCTGTGATCTGGCGCGCTTGGCCGGTGTGGAGCCGGCGGCCGTTATCGTCGAAATCCTCAATGAAGACGGCTCGATGGCCAGACGGCCGGATCTGGAGATTTTTGCGAAACAGCATAATCTCAAGATCGGCACCATTGCCGATCTGATCCATTATCGCATCCAGCATGAAAACACACTGGAGCGCATCAGTGAATGTGCTTTTCCCACAGAATTCGGGGATTTCAGGCTTTACGCTTATCAGGATCGCAATGACAACAATGTGCACTTGGCGTTGGTGATGGGACAGGTTTCGGGTGACGAGCCCGTTCTAGTCAGGGTTCATGCGCGCAATTTGCTCGATGATTTATTTGCGTCTAAGCGCAGCGGCGGCAGTGTTTCAATCCGCGAAGCCATGCAAAAAATAGCCGAGGAAGGGCGCGGCGTGCTGGTGGTCGTCAGGCAGAGCGAAGACAATAAATCCCTGGTGGAGCTGATTCACCGTTATCAATTGGAAGATCACGGCATTGCCAATGCCGGACTGGTTGCGGATGCTGTGGATTGGCGCACGACAGGCACGGGTTCGCGGATATTGGCGGATCTGGGCGTGCGCAAATTGAAAGTGTTAGGGACGCAAAAAAGATATGTCGGGCTGTCCGGATTTGATCTGGAAGTGGCCGAGCATGTCGGTATCGATGCCTGCGAAGGCGTCGTTTCAGAAAATAATGTTAATAATTTAGATTGAGAAACAAAATGTCGGCAATAAAGACTTATGAAGGCAATTTATCCGCCCAAGGCGGCAAATTTTGTATCGTGGCATCCCGTTTTAACAGTTTTATCGTTGAGCAGTTAGAAGCCGGCGCTATTGATGCGCTGGTACGCCACGGTGCGGCTAAGGCCGATATTGATCTGGTCAAGGCGCCCGGCGCATTTGAATTGCCCATGGTGGTTCAGCGTGTAGCGGCCGCCAAGAAATATGACGCGATTATTGCCATAGGTGCAGTAATTCGCGGCGGTACGCCGCATTTTGAATATGTGGCCGGCGAGTGCGTCAAGGGGTTGGCCAATGTTTCGCTGCAATATGATATACCAGTCAGTTTTGGTGTGCTGACTGTCGATACGATAGAGCAGGCGATAGAGCGTGCAGGTACGAAGGCGGGCAATAAAGGCGCGGAAGCCGCCCTGTCTGCAATCGAAATGGTCAGTCTGTTCAAGAACCTGGAAATCTGATGAGTCAAGCGCGTACCAACGCCCGCAGAAGTGCTGTTCAGGCATTGTATCAATGGCAGATGACGGGACAGAATCTCAGTGAAATCGAGCGTCAGTTCCTGGAGGAAGAGCGGCTGAAAAATGCACAAAAAAGCTATTTCACCGAGCTATTCTTCGGCGTTCCTAAAAATCTGACTGCCATTGATCAGGCTTTGTCTGAATTTGTCGACCGTCCGGTCGACAAGATTGATCCGGTCGAAAGAGCTATTTTGCGCATCGGTGCTTATGAATTGATGTTTCGGCTGGATATGCCGTACAGGGTCGTTCTGAATGAAGGCATCAATCTGGCCAAGGATTTTGGCGCCGACGGCAGCCATAGATACGTTAACGGCATCCTCGATAAAGTGGCTCAAAAGCAAAGGCCGCTTGAGATTAAAGCCAAATCAGAAGGTAAAAAACCATAGTGCCTGTTTCGACAATCGTTCCAGACATTGTTCTACCCCCTGCATCTGACCGCCAGGGATGGCGGAAATGCCGGTCTGGTATGGAGCACTGACCGGCCATGCAGTCGTCAGAGTTTGCCCTGATTCGGCGGTTTTTCACTGACCAGCCGGTAAAAAACCCGACTACGCGTTTGGGAGTGGGCGACGACTGCGCATTGATGGCTATTCCTGAAGGTTATGAGTTGGCCATCACGACCGATACAATGGTCGAAAATGTGCATTTCTTTGCCGGAACCGATCCCGAACAGCTCGGCCATAAATTGCTGGCTGTTAATTTGAGCGATCTGGCCAGCATGGGCGCGCGGCCTGTTTCCGTGACGCTGGCATTGACCCTACCAAAAGTCGATGAAGACTGGCTGGCGGCTTTTGCCAAAGGCTTTTTGGCATTGGCCGAGCGTTATTCGGTGGATCTGATCGGCGGCGATACGACATCCGGTCCCTTAACGCTAACCGTGCAGGCCATGGGGCTGGTTCCTCGGGGGCAGGCGTTAACGCGCTCGCTGGCCAAACCGGGGGATTTCATCTACATGACCGGCCGCCTGGGCGACGCAGGCTTGGGGCTGAAAATAAAGCAAGGCTATGACTGTGCAAACCCTGACGAGGCTTTAAAACGGTTCAATAAGCCGGATCCCGCTTGTGAGCTTGGCCAGGCTTTGATCGGCATAGCCAATTCGTGCATTGACTTGTCAGACGGTTTGGCTGGGGACTTGGGGCACATTCTGGAGCAAAGCAATGTGGGGGCTTGTCTGGATTGGGATGACTTGCCGCTGTCGCCGGCCGTACTGAGCTACATACGCGATACAGGTGACTGGCAGATGCCTCTTTCTGCAGGGGATGACTATGAGTTGTGTTTCACTGTATCCCCTGATAACGCAGGGCTGCTGCCTATCGGTTGCAGGAAAATCGGCGTGATTGAGTCTCAGCCTGGGTTGCGGCTTAACAAATCGGGTAACATTCAAGCATTGCGGGTAAAAGGGTTTGAGCATTTTTCTTAATACGCAACTCGGCAAAAACAAACTGACGCCGAAACAGGTTTTATCGGACCCGATTTTATTTTTGGCTTTCGGCTTCGGTTCGGGATTGGCAAGAAAAGCGCCCGGGACTTTAGGTACTTTGGCGGCTGTGCCTGTTTATTGGTTATTTGCCCAGGCTGATATTGTCGTTTACAGCTTATTAACACTGGTCGTGACTATTGCCGGCATAAGCATATGCGGCCGGGCAGCGGAAAAACTGGGTGAGCACGACTTCGGTGGCATAGTCTGGGACGAAGTGGCCGGTTATTTGATTACCATGTGGCTGGTCCCTTTGACATGGCAAACGCTGGCGGCGGGTTTTGTCCTGTTCAGACTATTTGACATACTCAAGCCATGGCCTATCAGCTGGGTCGACCGACACATAAGTGGCGGTTTGGGCATCATGCTGGACGATGTATTAGCGGGCGCATTTGCCGCTGTAACTTTATTCCTGATCGCACATGGAGGTTGGATTTAAGCATGGGAATCAGCAAATTGACCTATAACGCTGTAAAATATAAAAAATAGGTTGCCAAATCCGAAAAAGTCTTTATAATACAATTATCAATCGCGGGGTGGAGCAGCTTGGTAGCTCGTCGGGCTCATAACCCGAAGGTCGTAGGTTCAAATCCTGCCCCCGCTACCACTTTTTTAGGAACCCCATTTATGGGGTTTTTTATTTTCTGGGCTTTGATAATTTAAAAGTCCGCTATTGATTGTTTATGGAAGAGCCTCTGGCTCTTTTTTTATGTGCGAAAATAAGCGAGGCAAAAATGAAACAGGCTCCTGAGCATTTGGTTAATCTAATCGAGCCAATTGTTGAAGGTTTAGGCTATGAATGTGTGGGCATTGAATATAATCCGCACCCTAAACATGGCCTGTTAAGAATTTATATTGATAGCGAGAACGGCATTCTGCTTGACGACTGCACGCGCGTCAGTCATCAAATCAGCGGTGTCCTTGATGTCGAGGATCCCATTCAAGGTAATTATCAATTGGAAATTTCTTCGCCGGGAGAGGACAGACCATTTTTTAAAATAAGTCAGTTCGAACGATATATCGGCAGCACGGTATTGGTAAATTTATTTAAACCTTTGGCTGGGCGTAGAAAAATTACAGGTCGGATTGAAAAAGTCACAGACGATATTGTTACGCTTCAGGAAGGTGATCAGGTTTTTGAGGTGCCATTTAGCGCAATGAGTAAAGCGCGTTTGGTTCCTGAGTATTTAATTGAAAAAGGAGGGCGCAGTGGCAAATAAAGAAATTTTGTTAGTAGTAGATGTTTTTTCTAATGAAAGGGATATTGAAAAAGAGATTGTTTTCCAAGCTATAGAATCAGCATTGGAAGCGGCCACTATCAAGCGTCATGCAAATCAGATCAAAGCCCGTGTCGTGATCGACCGGAAAACCGGCGATTATGTCACATATCGCGGCTGGGAAGTCGTCGATGTCAATCCTAACATTAATGGTGATGTGGAGTTTCCGGAAACCCAGATTCCTTTGGAAGTCGCACGGCTGGATAATCCTGACGTGCAGGTAGGCGATATTATTGAAGAGGAAATTGAGTCAGTTGATTTCGGGCGCATTGCCGCACAGACGGCCAAGCAGGTTATCATCCATAAGGTCAGAGAAGCCGAGCGTCGGAAAATTGTCGAAGCCTATAAAAGTCGTGTTGGTGAATTGATTACCGGTGTTGTAAAGCGCATTGAAAAAGGCAGTGTTTATCTGGATCTGGGCGGGCATATAGAAGCTTATATTGCCAAGGAAGACATGATTCCGCGCGAATCCGTGCGCATCGGCGACAGGATTAGAGGTTATCTGAAAGATGTGCGTTCAGAGCCTCGGGGGCCACAATTATTCGTCAGCCGGACCGCACCGGAATTGCTTATCGCATTATTCCGGCTTGAAGTGCCCGAAGCCGGCGAAGGCCTGATTGAAATTCTGGCGGCCGCGCGCGATCCAGGTTCCAGGGCTAAAGTGGCGGTAAAAAGCAACGACCCGCGCCTGGATCCGGTTGGCGCATGTGTGGGCATGCGGGGTTCCAGGGTGCAGGCGGTTTCCAATGAGTTGGCCGGAGAGCGCGTTGATATCATCCTTTGGAATCAAAGTGACGCCCAATATGTCATTAATGCCATGTCGCCAGCTGAAATTCAATCCATCGTCATTGATGAAGACAAGCACAGCATGGATCTGGCTGTCAGCTCGGACAATCTGTCCCAGGCTATCGGCCGAGGCGGGCAAAATGTCCGGTTGGCGACCCAGTTAACCGGATGGGAGTTAAACGTTATCGATGCATCCAAAGCTGAAGAAAAAAATGAAGCCGAAGCAGGGGAAATAAAACGTCTGTTTATTGAGCAGCTCGATATCGATGAAGAGATAGCAGCCATCCTGGTTGAAGAAGGCTTTAATACGATTGAAGAGGTGGCCTATGTTCCAGTCAGTGAAATGCTGGAAATTGAAGGGTTTGATGAAGAGCTCGTCAATGAGCTCAGAAGCCGGGCTAAAGATGCTTTACTGATTAGCGCCATTGCTTCAGAAGAAAAACTGGAAACAGCTGAACCGGCACAGGATCTGCTGGAAATGGAAGGCATGAATAGAGATCTGGCCTATGAAATGGCCAGTCAGGGCATTATTACGATGGATGACTTGGCGGAACAATCGGTGGACGATTTGCTGAAGTTTTCCGGAATAGATAAAGATCGGGCGGCAAAATTGATTATGAAGGCACGTGAGCCTTGGTTTGCCGAGGAAAAGGCGAGTAAGTAAGGGGTAGGAAATGAGCGATAAAACAGTACGGCATTTGGCTGAGGTAGTAAAAATACCTTTGGAACGATTATTAGAGCAGCTGAAAGAAGCAGGATTATCCGCTAGCGCCCCTGATGATGTCATTAGTGATGATGAAAAAATGCAGTTGCTGGCGCATTTGCGTAAGCGGCATGGCAAGTCTGACGGCTCCGATGAGGGAACGCCTAAACGCGTGACTTTGAAGCGCAGAAAAGTCAGTGAGCTTAAACAGGCGAGTGTGCCGGGTAGTGCGACCAAGACAATCAGTGTTGAAGTACGTAAAAAGAAGACGTATATCAAGCGCACCGAAGTTAGCGAAGCTGATGAGCAAAAAGAACTGGAGCTGGCTAGGCAGGCGCAGGAAGAGCAGCAAAGACAGCTCGAGCGCGAGGAAGAAGCGCGCCGGAAGCAGGAGGAGCGTCTGAAGCAAGAGGAAGCATTAAGGCAGGCCGAAGAAGTCCGTCTGCGTGAAGAACAGACGAAAGCGGAGGCCGAAGCGCCTCAAAAGGCAGAAGCTGAAAAGGCTGCAATTGAGCCGGAAGTTGAAGCCGAGGCTGAAGTTAAGCCGGAAGTTGAAGCCAAGGCTGAAGTTGAGCCAGAGGCCGAGCCTGAAGCAGAGTTCGAGATTGAATATGATGCTTTAAAATTCAAAGAAGAAAAGAAGAATAAGCACGAAAAACCCGGCAAAACAAAAGAAGCCGAAGATATCCGGAAAAAACAGGAAGAAAAGGAGCGTCGTCTTGAGGAATCTATTAAAAGAAATGCAGAAAAGGTAAGGCAACAGGCCGCAGCGAAACAGGAAATGCTGCAACGGAAGAAAATACAGGAAGAGGGTGCTCGCGCCGGCGGTAAGGAAGGCAAACGCGGCAAGAAAAAAGGCGGCAAATTCGAACGTGCGGCTACGCCTGAAATCAGGCATCAGTTCGAGATGCCGGTTGCGCCTATCGTGAAAGACGTCACAATACCTGAATCTATTATCGTTTCCGACCTCGCCCAGAAAATGAGCGTGAAGGCGGCCGAAGTGATCAAACAGTTGATGAAGCTAGGCATGATGGCGACGATCAACCAGAGTATAGATCAGGAAACAGCGGCCATTCTGGTTGAAGAAATGGGCCATAAAGCCATCATGCAAAGCGAAGATGATCTTGAGCGGGAAATGCTGGCTGAAGTCACAGCCGAGGATAACCGCGTTGCGCTACCACGGGCGCCTATCGTAACGATTATGGGGCACGTCGATCATGGTAAGACATCGTTGCTGGATTATATCCGCAAGACTCGCGTAGCTGCCGGTGAGGCAGGCGGTATTACTCAGCATATCGGTGCGTATCAGGTGAAAACCGATCATGGCTCAGTCACCTTTTTGGATACACCGGGCCATGCCGCATTCACGGCCATGCGTGCGCGTGGCGCCGATGTGACCGACGTTGTTATTGTCGTCGTAGCTGCTGATGACGGTGTGATGCCGCAGACAAAAGAAGCGGTTGAGCATGCCAGAGCAGCCAATGTGCCGATTATCGTTGCGATCAATAAAATCGATAAGCCTGATGCCAACCCTGATAAGGTTATGCAGGAGTTGTCAGCTATCAATGTCGTGCCCGAAGAATGGGGCGGTGATGTGCAATTCCTGAAAATCTCGGCTAAAACGGGTGAAGGCATTGACGATTTGATCGAAGCCTTGATCGTGCAGGCGGAAATTCTGGAATTGACCGCACCGGTTGAAGGTGCGGCATCCGGTATTGTCATTGAATCAAGGCTCGATAAAGGTCGTGGTGCCGTGGCAACGGTGCTGGTACAAAAAGGCACGCTGGAAAAAGGCCAGATCGTTCTGTGCGGCCATGAATTCGGCCGCGTCAGGGCCATGTTCAATGAGAACGGCAAAGCTATTAAAGAAGCCCTTCCGAGTGCTCCGGTGGAAATTCTCGGCTTATCGGGCACACCGAATGCCGGCGATGAATTTTTAGTCGTGCAAAATGAACGAATTGCCAGAGAATTGGCCGAACACCGTGAAGACAGGAGCAAGACCAGCCGCCATGCCGCTCAGCAGGCATCGAAACTGGATGAAGTCTTCTCGAAGATGGCCAGCGGAGAAACCGCGAGCTTGAATCTGGTTATCAAGACTGACGTTCAGGGAAGCCTGGAGGCGTTGCGCGAATCCTTGATTAGTCTGTCAACGGAAGAGGTCGAGGTAAAGGTCGTTTATGGCGGCGTCGGCGGTATCAATGAAGGCGACGTCAACCTGGCGCTGGCTTCGGGGGCGATTCTGATGGGCTTTAACGTTCGTGCCGATGCGACGGCCCGGAAACTGATCGAAGAGAAAGGCGTTGACCTGCATTATTACAGCGTCATCTATGATGCGATTGATGAAGTCAAAAAATCCATTAGCGGCATGCTGGCGCCTGAAATCAAGGAACAGATTGTCGGTCTTGCTGAAGTTCGCGATGTCTTCCGGTCGCCTAAGTTCGGCGCTATCGCCGGCTGTATGGTTATCGACGGCTATGTTAAGAGAAATCTGCCGATACGCGTGCTGCGCAACAATGTGGTTATCTACGAAGGGCAACTGGAATCGTTGCGCCGCTTCAAGGAAGATGCGACTGAAGTCAAGATGGGCATGGAGTGCGGTATCGGTGTGAAAAACTACAACGATGTCAGAGTCGGCGATCAGATCGAGGTGTTTGAACGTATAGAAGTTAAACGGGAACTGTAACCCTTATGGCAAAAGAATTCGGTCGTAGCGCGCGCGTTTCATCGCAGATGCAGAAAGAGCTTTCATTGATTCTGCAACGAGATATTGATGACCCCAGGTTGGGCTTTATTACTATTAATGAAGTTGAAGTCAGCAAGGATCTGGCCGTGGCAAAGGTTTACGTTACGGTCCTGAATGCCGACGAGCAGGGCAAGCGCAACAATGTCAAGTGGCTGAACGAGATGGCGCCTGTTATCCGGCATGAGCTGGCCAAGAGGATGCGTTTAAGGCATATGTCCGAATTGCGTTTCTATTACGATGATTCGTTCGATACCGGCATGCGCGTTGCCGAGCTTTTAAGCGATCTGGATAAGAAAGACAAGGATTAGCCGGGAATGAGTAAACGCAAATCCGGGCGCAATGTCCACGGCATCCTGTTGCTGGACAAACGCCTGGGGGTTTCTTCAAACAAAGCCTTGCAGGAAGTCAGGCGTTTGTTTGACGCCAACAAAGCCGGGCATACCGGCAGTCTGGACCCATTGGCAACAGGCTTGTTGCCTCTGTGCTTCGGCGAGGCGACCAAGGTTTCGGCGCTAATGCTCGATGATGACAAACGTTACCAGACGCTGGTTCAGCTTGGCGTCATGACCGATACGGGTGACGCGGAAGGTCAGGTTCTTGAGACCAGGCCGGTGCCCGAACTGACTGTTGATGCCATCAACGCCTGTCTGAAAAAGTTCACCGGTGAAATCGATCAGGTGCCTCCGATGTATTCGGCTTTAAAGCACAATGGCAAAAAGCTCTATGAATTGGCCCGGGCCGGTGAAACCGTGGATCGGAAAGCCAGGCGCATCACAATATATGACTTGCAATTGCTGGATTTTTCGAAAGATCAGTTGAGACTGGACGTTCGCTGTTCGAAAGGCACCTATATCCGTTCATTGGCGGAAGATATCGGCCACGAACTCGGCTGCGGTGGAACGGTAAAAGAGCTGCGTCGGCTGGAAGCCGGCCGGTTCAGTATTGAAAATGCCAAGACCCTGGAGCAGTTGGCCGAAATGGATGAGCAGGAACTGCAGCAATGCCTGATTGATGTCGATAAGCCTTTAGAGTTCATACCTGCTGTGCAGCTGTCCGAGAGCGAGGCTATCCGTATAAAGCAAGGGCAAGCGCTCAAGATTAAAGAAGTCTTGCCCGGCATGGTGCGTATGTACCATACCAAGGTTTTTTTGGGCTTGGGAGAAATGCTATTGGATGGTAAACTAGCGCCGAAAAAATTGTTCAATCTGAACGACGAGCCTGCCTGAATCGAATGGTTCTCAGGCTAAAAATTACACCTGTTTCTACCCCCTATCGTGGAGACAGGGTATTCATTAGTTGTCATAACAGGCAACTTTATTTTTAATTTTTTAATCTTAATAGGGATTATAAATGCCATTCACTGCAGAACAGAAAAAAGCAGTCGTAGAAGCTTATCGACTGTCAGAAAACGATACCGGTTCACCCGAAGTGCAAATTGCCTTGTTGACCGCACACATTACTCATTTAACACCGCACTTTGCAACCCACAAAAAAGACAACCATTCTCGTCGCGGTCTGCTGCGCATGGTTAATCAGCGTCGCAAGTTGCTGGATTATTTGAAAAATAAAGACGGTAATCGTTATCGTTCATTAATTGAGCGTCTAGGCTTACGCAAATAAAAAAAGCAAAAAAGAAACGGCACATAAGGTGCCGTTTCTGCTTTAGCAAGTCATGGATTGAATAAATCTTCAAATAACCTTTATACAAAGGAACCTTATAGTGAATCCTATTAGGAAAGAATTTCAGTACGGCGATCAGCTCGTAACATTAGAAACCGGTGAAATAGCTCGTCAAGCAGACGGCGCTGTTATGATCGATGTCGATGGCACCTCATTGCTGGTCACAGTCGTTGGTAAAAAAGAAGCTAATGGTGGCGATTTTTTCCCACTGACTGTTAATTATCAGGAAAAAACATACGCCGCTGGCAAAATCCCAGGCGGTTTCTTCAAGAGAGAAGGACGTCCTAGTGAAAAAGAGACTTTAACGTCTCGTTTAATCGATAGACCGCTCCGTCCTCTTTTTCCGGATGGTTATACGAACGAAGTTCAAATTATCGCTACTGTCGTGTCATTGAACCCGGAAGTTGATCCTGACATTCCAGCTTTACTGGGGGCTTCGGCCGCATTGGCTGTTTCAGGATTGCCCTTTAACGGCCCGGTAGGCGCTGCTTGCGTCGGCTACAAAGACGGCAGTTATTTATTGAATCCATCCCCTGCGGCATTGAAAGATTCCGAACTGGAACTGGTCGTCGCCGGTACTGCGAAAGCCGTTTTGATGGTTGAATCAGAAGCTCGCAACTTATCTGAAGAAGTCATGCTGGGCGCGGTTTTGTTCGGTCACGAACAAATGCAGACAGCCATCAATGCCATTAACGAATTCGCCCAACTCGCCGGTGCGGCAACTGTTGATTTTACGGCTCCTGAAGCCGATGCTGAGCTAGTAAAACTGGTAACCGCGGAAGTGGAAGCCGGTATTAAAGCCGCTTACCAAGTGCCTGAAAAGCTGGTCAGACAAGAACAGCTGAAAGAGATCAGAAATGCGGCTGTAGAAAAACTGACAGTCGAAGGGCAATACGCAGAACAGGATATCCGCGCCATTATCGAGCATCTGGAAAAAAAGATAGTCCGCAATTCCACTTTGGAAGGCAAACGTATCGATGGACGCGCTCTGGATTCAATTCGGCCGATCACGATCAGAACCGGCGTACTGCCCAGAACCCATGGTTCCGCCTTGTTTACGCGCGGCGAAACGCAGGCTTTGGTGGTCGCGACCCTGGGTACTCAACGCGACGCGCAAATTATCGATGCGCTGTCCGGCGAATACAAAGAGCAGTTCATGCTGCATTACAACTTTCCTCCGTTCAGCGTCGGAGAAACCGGTTTTGTCGGCTCGCCAAAACGCCGCGAGATCGGCCATGGCCGTTTAGCGAAGCGTGGCGTTCAGGCAGTTTTGCCTAATATGGATGAATTCCCATACGTGATTCGCGTCGTTTCCGAAATCACCGAGTCAAACGGTTCAAGTTCCATGGCTTCCGTCTGCGGCAGCAGTCTGGCATTAATGGATGCGGGTGTGCCTATTGCATCACCGGTAGCCGGTATTGCCATGGGCCTGATCAAGGAAGGCGACAGCTTTGCAGTGTTATCCGATATCATGGGCGATGAAGATCACCTGGGCGACATGGATTTCAAAGTGGCCGGTTCCGAGAGCGGCATTACTGCATTGCAAATGGATATCAAAATCGACGGTATTACCGCCGAAATCATGAAGACGGCTCTGGAACAGGCAAAACGCGGCCGCTTGCATATTCTGGGCGAAATGAACAAGGCGCTGTCTACGACGCGCGAGCAGATGTCCGATTATGCGCCACGCATCATTACCTTCAAAATTGATCCTAGCAAGATCCGTGAAGTGATCGGTAAGGGCGGCGCGACGATTCGCGGCATTACCGAACAAACCGGGGCAAGCATCGATTTGACCGATGACGGCCTCGTCAAGATTGCTTCAGTTGATAAGGCGGCCGGCGAAGAAGCGCGCCATCTGATCGAGGAAATCACGGCTGAAGTGGAAGTAGGCAAAGTTTATGAAGGCAAAGTCGCCCGCTTGATGGATTTCGGCGCTTTCGTAACGATACTGCCCGGTAAGGACGGCCTGGTGCACATCTCGCAAATTTCGGACGAGCATGTTGATAAAGTCAGCGACAGATTGTCTGAGGGCGATGTGGTCAGAGTGAAAGTGCTCGAAATCGACCGTCAAGGCAGAGTCAGACTCAGTATGAAAGAAGCGGACAAAGAATAATATATTCGCTGCTATAAGAGAGAAAGGGCCGTTAAGGCCCTTTTTTGTAAGCATGAAATTAACAAAAATATTCGATCAAGAGTGCCGGCAGTGTAAAAGGCTGGACGAATTTCTGCTGGAAGTTAAGCAGAACTATCCAAGCTATCACGCCCGCCCGGTGGCGCCGTTTGGCGATCCCGATGCCCGGCTGCTGATTGTCGGCCTAGCGCCCGGCATGCATGGCGCCAATGCAACGGGGCGGCCGTTTACGGGCGATTATGCGGGGCTGCTGTTGTATGAGGCATTGTATGAATTCGGTTACAGCAATCAGCCCATATCCGAATCACTGGCCGATGGCCTGGCGCTCAAAAATTGCCGCATAACCAATGCCGTGAAATGCCTGCCTCCGCAAAACAAGCCGACGAGTGCGGAAATAGCGCTATGCAACAATTTTCTGGCCGCCGAGTTAAAAACATTGCCGCAAGGCGCTGTCATACTGGCGCTGGGGACTATAGCGCATCAGGCGGTATTGAAAGCCTATGAATTGAAACTGAATAGCTCGAAATTTGGTCATAATATATTGCACGAATTGCCGGGTGGGCGAATGATGATCGATTCATACCATACCAGTCGCTATAACGTGCAGACCAACAGGCTGACAAAAGCGATGTTTGCCGATATTTTTCGTACGATTGGGACATTATTGGATAGAGAGTGAATGTTGAGATTTCTGAAAATGCTTTTGATGTAAAAGCGTTTTTAAAAAGCCTGACCACGCGTCCTGGCATTTACAAAATGCTCAATAAGGAAGGCGAGATTATTTATATCGGCAAGGCTAAAAACCTGAAAAACCGCGTTTCCAGTTACTTCAAGCCGCAAACGGCCTCGCCCAAGCAGCAGGCGATGGTCGCCAGAGTGGCCGCCATCGAAGTGACTGTCACGCATACCGAAGGCGAGGCTTTATTGCTGGAATGCCAGCAGATCAAACGGTATAAGCCTCGCTATAATATCTGTTTAAGGGACGATAAATCCTATCCTTATATTTTTCTGTCCACTGAGCAGGATTTTCCGCGCATCACCTTGCATCGCGGCGCAAAGAACAAGCGTGGCCGCTATTTCGGCCCTTATCCCAGCGCCGGTGCCGTCAGGGAAACGCTGAAGCTGCTGCAAAAGATATTTCCTGTTCGGCAATGTGAGGACTCCGTTTATAACAACCGGATTCGGCCTTGCCTGCAGTATCAAATAGAGCGCTGTACCGGGCCGTGCGTGGGGTTGATTGACAAATCGGCCTACGCCCAGGATGTAGACAGCACGATCCTGTTTCTGGAGGGCAAGGGTAGTTTGCTGATCGACCAGTTGGTTGCCAAGATGGAGAAGGCGGCTGCAGAGCTTGATTATGAGCAGGCTACCATCTACAGAGACCAGATTTTGAAATTGCGCTCCGTGCTGGAAAAGAACTTCGTCCATGGCGAGCGCGGCGATGTCGATATCATCGCCTGTGCCAGCAAGGCAGGCGTGGCCTGCATCCAGGTATTTTTTATCCGTAACGGGCAGCATCTGGGCAATAAGCTGTTTTTCCCGAAAATAACCGATGAACATGACCCGGCCAGCATTCTGCAGGCGTTTATTCCGCAATATTATCTGGAGAGGCAAGCGCCTTATGAATTGATCGTCAGCCATGAGCTGGAAGAAACCGATCTGTTGACGGAAGTGTTGGCCGGCCAAGCCAAGCATGCCGTCAATATTTCTCCCAGAGTCAGAGGAGAGCGTTTAAAATGGCTGCAAATGGCCTGCGCGAATGCAGAAAATGCATTGCTGAGCAAGCTGTCGGATAAACAGGGGCTTTACGCCCGGTTTCTCAGCCTGCAGGAAGAGCTTGGCTGCACGGAGTTGCCCAGACGTCTGGAGTGCTTTGATATCAGTCATACCCAGGGCGAACAGACGGTTGCATCCTGCGTTGTTTTTGATAGGGAAGGTCCGGTAAAATCAGCGTACCGCCGTTTCAATATCGAAGGGATAGCCGGGGGCGATGATTATGCCGCTATTCATCAGGCCGTATTCAGACGCTTTAAACGACTGAAGCAAGGGGAGCATATGGCGCCCGACATATTATTTATCGACGGCGGCAAAGGACAGGTGCATGCCGCCCAAAAGGCATTAGCGGAATTAGACATAAACAATGTTATGATAGTGGGTATTTCGAAAGGACCGGACAGAAAACCCGGCATGGAAAAACTGATTCTGGTTGATCAGGATCAGCCCATTGATATGACGCCTGGCGCTAGCGGTTTATTATTGATTCAACATATCCGCGATGAAGCGCACCGGTTTGCGATAACAGGACACAGGCAGCGTCGAGGTAAAGCAAAAAAACAGTCGGTATTGGAAACTATTCCAGGATTGGGGCCTAAGCGGCGGCAGATTTTATTGAAACAATTTGGGGGGCTGCAAGGCATTTCACGAGCGGGCGTGGATGCACTTTGCAGCATAGATGGCATAAGCCAGCAATTAGCACAACGAATTTACGAACTATTCCATCATCAAGATGATATTTAACTTACCGACAGCGCTTACCCTGTTAAGAATTATATTAATTCCTTTGTTAGCAGTTATTTTTTATCTGCCCTGGCAATACTCCAACTTGGCCTGTACGTTGATTTTTATTGTTGCGGGCGTTACGGACTGGCTGGATGGTTATCTGGCCAGAAAAATGGCGCAAGAAACGCCCTTCGGCGCTTTCTTGGATCCGGTGGCCGATAAGCTGATGGTGGCTATTGTCCTGGTGCTGATTGTTCAGCAGCAGCCAAATCCCTACATGGCTATTGCCGCCGCCGTTATCATCGGCAGGGAAATAACGATTGCTTCATTGAGAGAATGGATGGCGGAAATCGGCAAGCGTGCAAAAGTCAAGGTTTCCCAACTAGGCAAATGGAAAACAACTGCGCAAATGTTGGCCATTACTTTATTGTTGTATCATGAGGATCTGGCCGGCATTCCAGTAAACATTGTAGGGTATGTTCTCCTGTATATTGCCGTATTATTAACACTGTGGTCTATGGTTAATTACTTAAGGGCTGCGTTGACAGCTATCGCGGAGCAGTAGCTATGCTGCGAGTCCGGGTAAATCCTTGGATTATTTAACATATGAGATACAGCACATTGAATTCGCTGTGAAAGAAGAAAATGGATAAGGAAAAAGAAAAAGAAAACATACAGCTAAAGTCTGAAACACAGGATGAAATATTACTGGCGGCTTTGAAACTATTTGCCGAAAAAGGTTATTTCAATACTTCGTTGACAGACATTAAAGATGCGGCGGGAATAAAAACCACGAGCGGCATTTATCAGCATTTTAAAAACAAACAGACGATTGCCTCGGCGTTGTATGCCAATATCTTCGATAGCTTGAACATATCCATCGACGATATCCGGCGCAGAAATAAAAAATCATCGGAGCAATTGCGCGAAATTGTTGATTTAATGTTCAGGCTGACTACTGAAGCGCCCGATGTGGTGCAATTCTTGCTGGTTTTGAAAATCCATGAGTTCTTGCCGGAAGAAAAGCCCTTGCTGGAAACGGCGCCTTTCTCAAAGATTATCAAGATCATCCAGGCCGGTATCAAGGCCGGGGAAATACGTAATATGGATCCGGTTCTCGGGTATGCATTTTTTTTCGGCATCATCAACCAGACTTTGCGTCTGCTGTTGACCGGCGCCCTGGACAAGAAGCCCGAAGTCTACCAATCGCAGACATGGCTGGCAGCCTGGAACGCGATCGCCAAGAAATGAGCCGAATTCTGTTACTCTTTTCAGCATAAAGATGGGTGATGTTGTTCAGTTTAAACGGCCGAAAGTATCGCTACTGCATAAAGGCAACACCTTATGCCGCAGCGGCTTTCATAAATGGGAAGTAATCAATGAAAAACAGTTTGATGTCAAGCAGGGAAAGCTGGTCACTGTTTACCGATGCAAGCGGTGCGCAAAAATCAAGTCCGAAGCGCTTTGAGTTCTCCTACGACTAACCTTTTCATGTTCAAACCTTTATTGCGACAATATGACTGTTTAGCGCCCCATTATGCCGCCTCGGATAATGGGATTCTGGAAAAACATTACCAGGAACTGGTTGTTAAACGTCATATCCAGAATGATGATGCTCAAGTGGAAGTCTTGGGCCATTTGCAGCAGTTGCTGGACACCCTCTTGGAAAAAGCCGATTACGACAGCAAACTGACGCTGGGGAAACTGCTTTCAGCCAAGCCTGAGCAAGGCAAGAGCCTTTACATATTCGGCGACGTCGGCAGGGGTAAATCCATGCTGATGGATTTCTTTTTTCAAGCCTGTCCGATCAAACAGAAGCGGCGTGTTCACTTTCATGCCTTTATGCAGGAAGTTCACCATCTTATCCATCAATGGCGACAATCCCACGATGGCGATCCGATTCCCGCATTGGCCAGACATATTCGAAAATCTACGCTGCTGTTATGTTTCGATGAGTTTACTGTCAATGATATCGCCGATGCCATGATGCTGGCGCGCTTATTTAAACAGTTGTTTAAAAAAGGCGTCATTATGGTCGCTACATCCAATTACCATCCCGATGCGCTTTATAAAGACGGCCTGCAACGGGAGCTGTTCCTGCCGTTTATTGCCTTGCTTAAGCAATCCGCTGAAATTCTGGAGCTGGTAGCTAAAGAAGATTACCGTTTGACGCACCTCAAGGCGTTATCGACGACTTTCCATGCCTCGCTTGGCGAGTCAGGAAATGCGTTTCTGCGGCAAAGCTACAACCACCTGACCAATAGCGCTGCAACGGAACCCTTAGTTTTGCAAGTGCAGGGCCGAAAGGTTCATTTTGCGGCGGCGCATGGCGATATTCTGTTTACCTCTTTCAGAGAGCTTTGCAGCAGACCGCTAGGCGCAGCCGATTATCTGGCGATTGCCCGGGAATTCAATACTTTGCTGATTTCGGATATCCCCAGATTTTCCTTGGAAAACAAGGACGAAGCGAAACGCTTCGTGATCCTGATCGATGTACTCTACGAACATAACGTGAAACTGATCTGTACTGCCGCGGCATCTGTTGATCAGCTTTGTACAGATCACGGGGCTTTTGAATTCAAGCGAACCCAATCAAGGCTGGTCGAGATGCAAACGGAAAGGTATCTGAGCGAAGGGCGGATGCCTGCCTAAGGCTGGTATTCAGAACGGAAGTACGGATGCCAGGAGCGACTGGTTGGTCACTCCTGGATGCTTTTTCCAATAAGAGTTAATAAACGTCTCTGACGTAACGTTTGTCTTTTTTCAGTTGATTGACATAATCGATGGCCTGCTGTTCCGACATTTTGCCGTGCTCGGCAATCACGTCATGCAGCGCTTTATCGACATCCTTGGCCATGTGGTAGGCATCGCCGCAGACGAAGAAATAACCGCCCTGTTCCAGCCAGGCGAACAGTTCGGCGCCGTTTTCACGCATGCGGTCCTGCACATAAACTTTTTCCTTCTGATCCCTGGAGAATGCCAGATCCAATCGGGTCAGTAAGCCTTTTTGCTGCATGGCTTCCAGTTCTTCACGGTAGATAAAATCGGTTGCGGAATTGCGATCGCCGAAGAACAGCCAGTTTTTGCCGGGCGCATTTCTGTACTCGCGTTCCTGCAGGAAGGCCCGGAATGGCGCGATGCCGGTGCCGGGGCCGACCATGATCATCGGCAGGCTGTTGTCGTCAGGCACTCTAAAGACCTTGTTAGGGGTAAAGAAGACTCGCACTTCGGTTTCGTCATCGACCAGATCAGCCAGAAAAGTTGAGCAGACGCCTTTATGCTGGCGGTCATAACTTTCATAGCGCACGCTGGCCACAGTCAAATGCACGGTGTCAGGATGCATTTTGCCGCTGGAGGAGATCGAGTAGGCGCGATGCTGCAACGGTTTCAGCAGGCTTATGAATTCGGCGGCCGAGAATTCCACTTGCGGGAATTGCAACAGCAGGTCCAGTATGTCACGGCCCCATAAATAATCGGCCAGTTTGTCCTTGTCGCCCGATTCCAGAATGCCGTTGAGTTCCTGATCGCCTGAACGGCTGGCAATCTCTTCAATGAATTCCTTGCTGGGCAGTTTGATTTCGAATTGCGTGCGTAATGCTTCATGCAAAGCGATGGATTCACCGTTGACCGGTTCGTCTTCATCACCCTTGCAGCCGAGCGCAGTAAGGATGTCGGCGACCAGTTTGGGGCAGTTGGTCGGTGCCACGCATAAGGCATCGCCGGCTTCATAGCTTAACCCGGAACCGATAATGGAAATCTCGTAATGCCGTGTTTCTTTTGATGACGACTCGGCCGTCAGAAGCCGGTTAACAAGCATTCTGGCCGGGAACGGATTTTTTCGGTTGTATTGAGGCTTTTCTGCATGAGCTGCTTCGACATCGACAATCACCGTAGGCGATGCCGCCCCTTCAGCCATGTGTGGAATAACGGCGCTGATCCAGTTCGATGCCGGTTCTTCAAAATCGACGTCACAGTCAGTGCGGTCATAAATGCGCGTTGCGCCCAGTTCGGCCAATCTTCTATCCCAGTCTATGCCCGCTTTACAGAATAAGTCGTAACTGGTGTCGCCCAGTGCCAGCACTGAAAATTTCATGTTGTTAAGAGCCGGTGCTGAATCGGTGGAAACAGCCTGCCACAGCATTTGGGCGTTGTCGGGCATTTCGCCTTCGCCGTAAGTGCTGGTCACGATCAGCAGGTATTCCATGGAAGCGAGCTGACTAATTTCAACCTCATCCATGCTTTTTATCAGAGGTTTCAAGCCATGTGTTTTCGCAACATTGGCGGCATCATGCGCGATCGATTCGGCATTGCCGGTCTGGCTGCCGTACAAAATGTTGATGATGCGGGCATCGGCTTGGTTAGCAGTGCCGGCGCTTTGGATCATATGTGTATGCATGCCGGCAAAAAAGCCGCTAAGCCATGCGCGCTGACTATCGCTGTAGGGAGCGTCGAGTGGGATATGAGGTGTTTTCATTTGAGTTACTAACAAATCACTGTCTGTAGATCGGCCTCCCTTTTTAGAGGGGAGGCCGATGTGTTGTAAAAAGAATGGATTTAAGCGGGTTGTGCGCTCATCATGTCCTGGACGATGCTTAATCCGACGAGTCCGGCCAGATATTCTTCGATACAAGGAATGCCGGCCAACGCCTCTCTGTTGATTTTGTCCTGTTCAATAATCCAGGCAGTGGAGCCTATCGAATAAATACTCTGTACATCACGCAGGATTAGTGTCTTCTTGTAATCATTCAGACGTTTGGCTGCCAGCAGGCAGGCAAGTTGGTCATCACTGTAATTGCTGTAAGCTTCGCGAGTGTTCTTGACCAATGCTTCCTGCAGTTTGCGCGGACGCTCCATGATCAGTTTGCGCGCAGCCTGCTCTATCTGGCTTTGAGTCTGCAACGCTTCAGGCAGATGCTTCAGCATGTCGCGGGCGTAAGACTGGGCTTTCTCAAACACGGAGAAACTGTTTACCAGCTTGAACATCAATGCTGTATCGGTTGTGCCGTAATCCGGAATCGCGCCGCCAAACAACGGTTGTGTTGTCTGGTACGCCCGTCTGACCTGCTCAACCTGTTCAGCCGCCAGTGCCAGCGACAATTCCTCGATCATTTCCTTGCGATCCAGCGATTGCTGCAAGTATTTGGCTGTCTGGGTTTTATAGAGCCATAACGGCAGCGTAAATTTGAAATGCGCGCGTTCGGTAGCCCAGTTATCGAGCAACCATCTGGCCCTGCTTGAGTTGGCATAGCTGGCATGCTGCTCGAGCATAGACAGAATGAACTGTTCATGAGCTCGGGCCGTATCGGTATCCTCGGTCAGGCGGTGCAGCTCCACGGACGAGCTGTCGTACAAGCTTTCTAGCCGGTCTTCCGGATCATACTGATAGGCATTGCCGCCGGACATGCCGTTGCAGAAACCTTTGCCGAACCCGCCTATATTCAATACGGCGCCGTTGATCATGTATTCGCAGGCGAAATCGCCCACACCTTCGACGACCGCCATGGCGCCCGAGTTTCGGACCGCAAACCGGTCGCCGGCTTCGCCGTTGACAAAGGCCTTGCCGCCGCTGGCGCCAAACAGGGCAAAGTTGCCGATCAGCACGTTATTGCCCGGTGTTTTAATGCCGCCGCCCGGCGATTCGACGACCAGTATGCCGCCGCAAGCCGATTTGCCGACGCCGTCGTTGCAGGTGCCGGTGTGCTCCATGCGCATGCCGTCATTCATGAAGGCAGCATAGCTTTGCCCGGCTGAGCCGTGCGTGCGGATGATCACGCTGTCCGGCGCCAGATAGCGGCGGCCGTGCTGGTTGGTGTAAATGATCTTGGAGCGGGAAACCTGCTCATCGCTGAGTTCATAGGCCAGCATGCGCTCGATGTCGATCGCTGCCTGTCCGCCCACCGTTTTGTTGCGGTTGTTCAGTTTGAAATCGGCGCCTTCGATAATGAGTTGCTGTTTATTGCCGTCAATAATGTCGGTTTTAAACCGTTTGATAATGGCGTCATCAACGCTGAAGTCCGCTTCCAGGTAGATCGGGTTTTCAATTTTTACCTCGTTCGCTTGCGCAAGCAGGCGGGTCAGATCCAGCTGGCCGATCATGGCTTCGTGATTGATCAGGTGCAATAGCTCGGTTTTGCCGCGCAGTTCGCGCAGGCTTCGGTAGCCTAATACGGCCAGTATTTCCCTGACTTCGTGAGCCAGATTCATGAAGTATTGGGCCAGTACGCGCGCATCGCCTTTGAACTCTTCATGCTCGGTGGTCAGGCCGGCCGGGCATTTGATGTTACAGTTCTTGGCCATGACGCAGCGCAGCATCATTAATGCTGTGGTGCCGAATTCAAAGGAGTCGGCGCCTAAAATAGCCGATTTAACGACGTCCAATCCGCTTTGATGGGCGGCGCTGCAACGCAATACGACTTTGTCGCGCAGACCGTTGACGGCCAGTGCCTGATGCACTTCGGCGATACCGATTTCAGGCGAGCGGCCGGTGTTTTTCAGGCTGGTTACGGCTGCCGCGCCGGTACCGCCGGTATTGCCGGCTACGTTGATCACGTCGGCTCCGGCTTTGGCGACGCCGACGGCAATTGTGCCGATGCCTTCTGATGACACCAGCTTGACGCCGACTTTTACGCGCGCAGCTTTGGCGTCATGAATCAATTGCCCCAAATCTTCGATAGAGTAGGTATCGTGATGCGGCGGCGGGCTGACCAGTTCCACTTTGGGCGTGCCGCCGCGCAGAGCGGCAATTTCGACCGAGACTTTGGGCGCAGGCAGCTGACCGCCTTCGCCCGGTTTTGCGCCCTGGCCGATCTTGATTTCAATCTCCTGGATATTGGGGTCGGCCAGATAGCCGGCCCAGACGCCAAAACGGCCTGACGCGAATTGTTTGATTTTGCTCGAACGCAGCGTGTTGAAACGGCTGGAATGCTCGCCGCCTTCGCCGGAGTTGCTGAGCGCACCGACAATGTTCGTGCCCTGGGCGACCGCTTCGTGTGCTTCTGCCAGCAAAGCGCCGTGACTCATCGCGCCGGAGGCCAGGGTTGCGGTGATTTCATGGGCCGGTTGTACATCGGTCAAGGCAATCGGATCGCGAGCGCTCTGGATGGACGATAAATAGTTAGTCAGAAGGCTATCAGTGTCGGCTACTTTGATATTTAGCGTACTGCCTATGGCTGCCGCACTGAATTCAGTATCGGCGAAGCGTTTTTTAAAGTGCTGCGACAGTTGCTCCAAACGCGCTTCGGATGAATTTTCAGTGAAGCTGATGCTGAAAGAAGCGTTGTCGGCTTGGTCGACCTTCAGACCGCGGATTAAATAGTTGATATTGCCGTACAAACTCTGCCTGCCGAGAATGCGGTTGAAATCGGCAACGGTTTCGGCCGTGCTGACGTCAGCCGGAAAATCCATGATGTCGCGCAAGGCGGCCGGCCTGGATTCGCGCTCAAGATACAGGTTTTTGGTAAAGCTGCGATAAGCCGGCGTGATGCCGAAGGCGTCGATTTGCCCCGGGGTACGCTTGTTATAGCCGAAATCGGTGTAGGCCGTGTCGCTGGCGACGGGCGATTTATCCTGAGGGATATACAGAATCTCCTCATCGGTCATGTTGATATATTCCCGGACCGCAGTATTGCCGAAACTGTGGCCGGCGCCGTCCTGGCGCTCCTTGAATAGTCCGAGGAATGGGATGTCTTTTTCCTCGTGCACAGACAGTGCTTTTTGATGCCATTCTGTCGCGCTGGCCGCGATATCGGCATAACGCGCCCCTCCGACTGCTGCATGGATGTTTGGAAAGTAAGGGCGCAGCTTGGGCTCATTGGTATCCAGATAGTTGGATTCGAAGAATTCCCCGCCAATATAGCTTTCCACGGTGCATAGGCCAAATTTGCCCATGGTTTTCATGAGCGATTTTTCAGCGGCTTTCTGGAAATTGTACAGCGCTTTTTGCCGTTCATCCGCTGCATAATGGCTGAGCACGCGGTTATGCACGCTGATAGGGCAGACCGCCGAAGCGCCGAAACCTAGGATCGTGGCGATATCATGCGAGCTGGCTGCCTGTCCGGTTTCCGCGATCAACGATGAATTAAAGCGCAGGCCGTGTTTAACCAGATGCTGGTTGGCGGCCGCAATCATCAGCAGGGCCGGAATGGCGGCTTTGTCTTTATCGATGTTGGCGTCGCTCAGGATGATGATGCCGGTGTTTTTTCGCGCGGCACTCTCAACCTGCTCGCAGACGGCTAGTAACGCCGCTTCCAAAGACTCTTCGTTGCACTTCGCGTCATTGAAGTCAGGCGTATACAGCATGTCCAGCGTGACGACGCTGACCGCTGCTTGTCTGCGGATCTGTTCCAGTTGAGTGCGCAGCAGAATCGGCGAGTCGATAACGAGCTGTTTGCTGTACTCATCGGAAAAAGTCGGTTTGGCGCCCAAGGCCACGCGCAAGGTCATGCCGTCGCTCTCTCTGAGCGAATCGAGCGGCGGATTGGTGACCTGTGCGAAGCGCTGGCTGAAATAGCGCGACATGCCCCCTTCCGTGCCCGACAGCGCGTTAGGCGCGATACCGTAGCCCATGGCCGATATTTTTTCCATGCCGGTAGCCAGCATCGGGTCAAGCAGGAATCTGAAGCTTTCCTGGTTGAGCGAGTAAGCGGTGTGCCGCTGGTCTATCGTGAAGGAATACGCGTCATTAATCTCGGACAGCTCAACTTTCGGCAGTTCCGGCATATGGATGCAGCGTTGCGCCAGTAACGCCTGGTAGTCTTGCTCCTGGGCCAGGCGCTCCATAATCTGGTGGGTGTTGTAAGCTTCGCCGGTGCTGTGGTCGAAGCAGATCATGCCGCCGGCTTCAATGCGTCCGCGTTTTAAGACTTCCTTCGGAGGGAAATCAATTTGCCCGGCTTCTGACATGACAGCCAGATAGTTTTCGGTTTCAACCGAGCGTAAGGGGCGCAGGCCGAGACGGTCCAGGCGTGCGCCAACACGTATGCCGTCGCTGAAAATCAATGCCGCCGGACCGTCGTTCTTTTCTTCGTACAAGCTGAAATATTCCAGCATGGCGCGTACTTGCGGCGACAGTGTTGTATCGTTTTCCCAGGCTGGCGGCATCATCGCCAGCACTGCTGTGACGATATTTAGATTGTCTTCGTTGATGCGGCGCGTCAGGGTTTGGTCCAGACGGCCGGAGTCTGACTGGCCGCACGGGAACACGATGTGCTTGTTGTGCTGGCGCGCGATGGCGTTTTCGCTCAAGCGGTTTTTCTTGTCGGTGTTCAGCTCGCCGTTATGGGCCATGTAACGGAATGGCTGAGCCATCAGTGCGGCCGGAGCTGTGTTGGTTGAAAAACGGGTATGGAAAAACAGTGTGTTGATCTCGTGATCCTTGTCGCGCAGATCTATAAAGTACGGAATGACTTCAAAAGAGTTGAGCCGGCCTTTGTAAACCTGTGTACGCGAACTCATGGATAAAGGATAAAAGCCGTTCAATTCAGGGCGCGAGAAGCCTTCAACTTCAATAGCCAGCAAGGTGGTCTGAATATGCTTTTCAAACTGATCATGCGTAGCCGTTTTTAAATGCTTCGGGCGGTCGAAAATCACCTGCTTGATAGGCAGCTGTGCTTTGACCGAAGCGGAATTGAGCACGGCATTATCAACCGGGACGTCTCGCCATTGAATAATTGGCAGATCAAATGCCTCGAAGTGGCGGTTAACAAGTTCTCTTGCCGCTGAGTCATAGTGATCATGATCTTCCGGAAAAAAGAAGTTGGCTACGCCAAACTGACCGAGTTCCAGATTTTCGATGCCGGTGATCTTGCGAAAGAACTTAAGCGATAAATCAATGTTAACGCCAGCACCATCGCCAATTCCTTCTGCACTCATGCCGCCGCGATGTGGAATAGTGCAAAGCGCTTCGTGTGATTTAATCAGCAGATCATGAGTTTGTACGCTCTTTTTGTGAGTAATAAAACCCACGCCGCAGCTGTCCTGCGACAATTCATCGTTATACAGCATCTGTTCTTTACTACCTAATCGGGAATTTTCAGTCATTTTTCGGCCCGTTCTAATCGTGCTGTCAAAAGACAGCGTTTATAGTTCGTTTTTTGTTTCAATGCGTGTTAGAGTCAAGGAATTAAATTTTAATTCAGGCAGACACATTGAGATACTACGAAATCTTTTTAGATGAATTTCATCTAGTGAAACCTTTTAATTGTATCACGAAAGATTGTACATGCTAGTACTCTATTTTTGTCGAATTGTGGAAGTTCAGGTTGTCTTAATATATTAATTGATATGAAAGAGCGTTTTGATGTTGTAATCGTAGGCGGCGGCATGGTAGGTGCGGCCTTAGCTTGTAGCTTGGGCGGCAGCTTATTGAAGGTGGCTGTAATAGAAAATTCGCTGCCGCAGGAGTTTTCTGCCGATCAGCCGCATGACTTGAGGGTTTCGGCACTCAGTATTGCGTCGAAAAACATCCTTGAAACGGTCGACGCCTGGCGGGGTATCACCAGCCGCAGGCTTTGCCCGTTCCGGCGCATGCGTGTCTGGGAGACTGCCGGCGATACGGAATTTTGCAGCGATGATATCGGTCATTCGGAGCTGGGCTATATTGTTGAAAATCGTGTGACGCAGCTGGCTTTATTGGACCGCTTGCGCGATTTCGATAACATCGAACTGATCTGTCCTGCCACGATTAACCGAATCAGTTATTCAGCCGAAAGTCAAAATGATCATTCCGAACTGGAATTGGCTGATGGGCGCCTGTTGTCGGCAAAAGTGCTGGTTGCGGCAGACGGAGGGCAATCCAGAGTCAGGCAGGCTGTGGGCTTGGGGGTAACAAGCTGGGATTATAAACAGCACGCCCTGGTCATTTATATTGAGACGGATTATGGGCAGCAGGATATCACCTGGCAGCGTTTTGTACCTAGCGGGCCGCAGGCATTTTTGCCGTTGACGGGGCATTATGGCTCCATAGTCTGGTACAACTCGCCGGATGAAGTGGTCCGATTAAAAGCATTGCCTCATGAGGAACTGATGGCCGAGCTGGCGGCTGCGTTTCCTGAATGCCTCGGTAAGGTTAGAGGGGTTCTCGGCACAGCCAGTTTTCCTTTAAAACGGCAGCATGCGCAGGACTACGTCAAGCCCGGCGTTGTTCTGGTCGGCGATGCGGCGCATATGATCAATCCGCTGGCTGGGCAAGGGGTGAACATAGGCCTATTGGATGCGGCCACGTTGGGCGAGGTTTTGATTGAGGCGCAGAAGCAGGGGCAGGCTATTGATGATATAGCCGTTCTAAAGCGCTACGAAAAGTTGCGGCGCAACGAAAACCTGAGAATGATGACAGTCATGGAGGTTTTTTATCGCGTGTTCAGTAACGAGATATTGCCGGTCAAGTTCTTGCGGAACCTGGGGCTGGGGCTGGCCGAGCGACTTTCGCCGGCAAAAAACAAAGTCATGCGCATGGCCATGGGCTTGGATGGCAATCTTCCCAAGCTCGCCAAGGGGCAGTCAATCGTTTGAGTTGTCGGATTTTATTATTTTCAGAAAACGGTTGCGCCATTTCATTGGCTTGAGCCTGCCGTGTACACAGGAATTGAATAGGCGCTGATCAGTAGCCATTGGCGCCATTCTTGTCTATTTCACAACCCTTTGCATGTCCTGCTATAAATCACGGGTTAAGCGACACATTTTGATGGCTCATGCGTTTTGCGGCGCACTGTCACATACTTGGATGCGACCTTGGCGGTCCTGAACACTAATTGCAGACAGGCTTGACGAACATTTTTTCGTTTTGTGATGGAGCTCGTGTTGTGTTATCGACTTCCGTTTTATGGAAATGACAGGTTTCATAAGATTTTCTCTCAAAAAATCCTTTCGACTTGGCTGTTGCATCAATTCGCGAATTAATGTGATGCAGTTCATGTTGTTGATAAAAAAAGTAATTAAGCGGCCGCTCCATCTGGTTCTTGCGTTGTTTTAGGCTAGAATTTACCAATCAATTTATTGAGTACCGAAGCAATGCGTAAAAAAATTTATCCCAAAATTTCAAAGCCGCTTTCAGTGATTGTCGCCAATGAGGATGGCGTGCATTTAAACGTTTTGGCGCTGGACACCAGTAGCGCGGAGATCTCTATTCAGTGTGACATCAGGCAGCGTAATGTCATGACGCCGGGCGGCAGTTATGTGCGCGGCGGCAGGCCGGTGGAACTATCCATTAGTCTGGAACTGCCCGATGAGAACGGGCAGATGTCGCCTATAGCGGCGCGTTGCCATATTGCCTATTCGCGGCGGGTTTCCAGGGATCTCTGCAAGATCGGCATGCGCTATGTCGATATGGGAAAGAATGACTATAACCGGCTGATCCAATTTATCGAAAAAACGCTGGCTTCCAGTAATGGCTTTGCCTATTGATCGGTTTGGGCTGTTTTTAATCGCTGCCGGTTTCCAGCATTTTAAGAATTTCCCTGCGTATTTGCTCCTGCTTGGATGGGTCGGTGATAGGCTGTAATTGCTGGTCGGTTATATAAAACATGTCCTCGGCGCGGCTGCCGATCGTGGTTATTTTTGCGCTGTACAGATGGATGCGCTGCTGTATAAAAGCCTGGCCTATTTTTGATAAGAGACCGGCACGGTCAGTCGTTATCAGTTCTATGATGGTGTGCCTGTTTAAAGGGTCTGCATGAAACCGAATGCTAGTCTGGATAGGGAAGTGCTTGGCCTGCCTTGACTGGCGACGGATATTCTTGTGCTTTTTGACTTCCCGGTGCAGCAGGTTGTGGCGCAGTGCCGTGCAGATATGGACTTCCCTGAACGGTTCGTCAATAGGTTCTCCTGACTGCTCCAGTACCTGGAAACTGTTGAGTACATAATTGTCCGATGTGGTCATGATTCTGGCATCCAGAATCGTAAGTCCCAGTTGGTCCAATGTTGCCGTGCTTATTGAAAAAACGGCCTCTTCATTTTTCGTATAAATGAAGACTTCCGCGCTGCCTCGCTGGGTTTGCGGGCGCAGCAGCACCAAAGGCAGTTCGTCTTCGTTGGATGAAGCGATGGCTATAGTATGCCAGGCTATCTCATCCGCCGAATATCTCAGGAAATAATCGTCGCTGGCATGCTTCCAGGATTTGTAAATAACCGGTTCCGGTATGCCGAGCTTGATCAGTTCGTCTTTGGCTTCTTTTTTGTTTTCGAGCAGCCGGTCTTCCAGTGCAACCGGGTTTTCCAGTCCTCTTTGCAAGGCGCTGTGCGTTACCGAATAAAGCTCCTGAAGCAAAGCATCTTTCCAAGAGTTCCACAGTTCCGGGTTGGTGGCGCGAATATCTGCCACGGTCAGTAAATACAAGTAATTCAGATATTCGATGCTGCCCACTTGCTGAGCGAATTCGTGGATGATATCGGGGTCGCCGATGTCTTTGCGCTGGGCGGTCATCGACATGATCAAATGGTTGCGGACCAGCCAGGTGATCAGCTTGGTGTCATGCTGTGAGAGGTCGTGCTGGATGCAGAATTGCCTGGCGATTTCTTCTCCTATCATGGAATGATCGCCATTTCGGCCTTTAGCGATGTCATGGAACAAGGCGGCAATATACAGAATTTCCGGCTTGGAAATCAGAAGAAAGATGTCGTTGCAAAAAGGGAGTTCGTCAATGTGTTTTTCCAATGCAAACCGGCGCAAGTTGCTTATTACGAAAATCGTATGCTCATCCACTGTATAGATGTGAAACAAGTCATATTGCATGCGCGCGACGATATTGGCAAAGCCGGGTACATAGGCGCCTAATACCCCGTAGCGGTTCATTCGTCTTAATTGATGGGTAATGCCGCGCGGTTGGCGAAATATTTCCATGAACAGACGGTTGGCTGTTTTATTCTTGCGAAACGCCTCGTCAATCAGGTACAAGTTCTTGCGGATCAGGCGGATGGTGGTCGCCCTGATGCCTTTAAGTGAGGAGTTCTGCTGCAGAATCAGAAAAATTTCCAGCAGAGACGTCGGCTCTTGCTCAAAAATAGTGTCTTCGGTCGCTTCAAGATAGCCATTGATAACGGAAAATTTGGCATTAAAAGGCAGTGGCCTATAGACGGCTTCTCCGCAAACGAAGCGTTCGTTAAACAGTTGCAGCAACATTTCATTCAGCCGCTCGAGCCCGAGTACCGTTTTGAAATAAAACTGCATAAACTGTTCGACATCCTGATTGTAGGTCCGGTCTTCCGAGCTAAAGCCGAATTGCTTGGCAAGGTCGCGTTGATAATCAAAAATCAGCCGGTCCTCGCCGCGATTGGTCAGCAGATGCAGTGCATAGCGGATGCGCCAGAGTATATCGAGGGCGGCAACCAGTTCCGAATATTCGGATTCCGGCAGGAAGCCGTATTTGACCAGTTCCTTGAGTGTGGCCGAATTGTAATGACGCTTGAATACCCAGGCGATAATCTGCATGTCGCGCAATCCGCCCGGGCCCTCCTTGATGTTCGGTTCGAGGTTATAGGCGGTACAGTGGAATTTGGCATTGCGCTGCCGCTGTTCTTCCATCTTGGCAATGAAAAACTGATCCGAGGGCCATATTTTGTCGGGCGTAGTGGCTTCTCTAAGCGTTTCGTAAAGGGCGATATTGCCGATGAGCAGGCGCATTTCCATCAGGCTGGTCATGATCGTCTGATCATCCTGTGCGGCTTTAATGCATTCCTCGATCGTGCGCACGCTTTGCCCGGGTTTTAAGCCGATATCCCACAGGAAAGTAAAGAAGTTTGCCAATGCTTCCTGATAAGGCGAAGTGTCTTCCGACTCGAGCAAAACAACGATGTCAATGTCCGAATAGGGGAATAATTCCCGGCGGCCATAACCGCCTACGGCGATCAAACTCAGCGATTGGGCGTAATCGCCGAGGTAATGTTGCCAGCACAGGCTCAGGATTTTGTCGATGAAATCGGATTTTTCTTTAAGCAGCGCGGCAACCGAACTGTGCGGATCGAATTTTTGCCTCAGTTCAGCGTCTTTTTGCTTCAGCAGTTGTTTGAACTGAAGCAGGCTGTCTTTTTCTGTAAAGAGTGTAGGAAAGGTCAAATCATTCACATTTCTTCCTGGCGCAAAGTTAGGATTTCATAACCGGTGGCTGTGACAAGAATGGTGTGTTCCCATTGGGCGGACAAGCTTCGATCTTTAGTGACTGCAGTCCAGCCGTCGGCCAATACTTTGACATGGCGCTTGCCGAGATTGAGCATGGGCTCAATGGTTAAAATCATGCCGGCTTGCAGCACTTCACCCGTGCCGGCTTTGCCATAATGCAGAACCTGTGGATCTTCATGAAATTTTTTGCCGATGCCGTGGCCGCAAAACTCTCTGACTACAGAAAAGTGATTGGCTTCCGCGTGTTTCTGTATGGCATGGCCTATATCGCCTAAGGTGGCGCCAGGCTTAACTTGCTCAATGCCCAGAAACATGGCTTCGCGAGTTACATTCACCAGTCTTCGGGCGTGTTGGCTGACTTCCCCTACACAGAACATTTTACTGGTATCGCCGTGGTAATCATCTTTTATAACCGTAATATCGATGTTGACGATATCGCCCGATTTAAGTTTCTTTTCGCTGGGAATGCCGTGGCAGACCTGGTGATTAATGGATGTGCAAATGGATTTCGGGAAACCGTGATAATTAAGCGGCGCAGGTATGGCTTTTTGCACGTCGACAATATAATCGTGGCAGATTTTGTCGAGTTGATCGGTGGTGACTCCCGGGACAACATAAGGCGCAATCATTTCCAAAACTTCAGCGGCCAATCTTCCGGCGATACGCATTTTTTCAATTTCACTTTCGGTTTTAATGATTATGCTCATGGAGATGATTACTTGTATTTGCTAAGGTTGTTTGTGCCGGATAACAGATGAGGCAAGATAAAGGTCTAGTTTTGAAGGTTAGTCAGATTATGACATGCGAAGAGTTTAACAGAGATTGGCTTGTTGTAAAAAGCTAATTATGATATAAAGTTAAGTTCATTTTTGTATTAATACTCACACTTGTCGTCACGTTTGGCAGGGTGCTGGCTCAAGTTATTGTAGCTGGTTGCCAAGCGGGGTAAGTGGAGGCGTAACCCAACTCGGACAAATAGTCCGATTTTAGATCTTAGGAGAAATTAATGGCAGCAGTATCCATGCGTCAAATGCTTGAAGCGGGTGTTCATTTTGGACATCAAACCCGTTACTGGAACCCGAAAATGGCTAATTACCTGTTCGGAGCACGTAACAAAATCCATATCATCAATTTGGAAAAAACGCTTCCGATGTTCAATGACGCCATGAATTATCTGGGTCAAATGTCCGCAAACAAAGGTACCATCCTGTTTGTCGGCACTAAAAAAGCAGCGCGCAAAGTTGTTGCGGAAGAAGCAAAACGTTGCGGCATGCCTTATGTCAACCATCGCTGGTTAGGCGGCATGCTGACCAATTTCAAAACTATCAAGAAATCAATCAATCGCCTGAAAGAACTGGAAGCGATGAAGACTGACGGCACGCTTTACCAACGGTTCAGCAAGAAAGAAGCGCTGGGCATGGAGCGTGAACTCGAAAAGCTCGAGCGCAGCCTGGGCGGTATCAAAGACATGAAAGGCATTCCTGATGTTATTTTCGTACTGGATGTCGGGTATGAGAAAAATGCAATCAGCGAAGCGAAGAAATTAGGCATTCCGGTAGTGGGCGTTGTTGATTCCAACAATTCACCGGAAAGAATCGATTACGTCATTCCTGGTAATGACGATTCAATTCGAGCGGTTTCACTATACTGTCAAAGCGTTTCTGCGGCTGTAATGGAAGCTAAAGCGGCAAGTCTGGATATGTCGGCAAAAGCCGATGACTTCGTTGAAGAAGCCTCAGCAACAGAATAATTCACTCCCTCATTTATAACAGGCAATGGCCTGTGTGAGTGAGGGTTCAGATCAAGAAAAAACGCCTCCTTATGGGGGCGTTTTTATAGTACGAACAGTGAGGAAAAATAATGAGTATTACTGCAGCAATGGTTAAGGAACTGCGCGAGAGAACCGGTTCCGGCATGATGGAATGCAAAAAAGCGTTAACAGAAGCCAATGGCGACATGGAACTGGCCATTGAGAATATGCGTAAATCCGGCTTAGCCAAAGCCGATAAAAAATCAGGCCGCACTGCCGCTGAAGGCGTTATCGGTATAAAGGTCAGCGATGATGCGAAAATAGCGGTTATGGTGGATGTTAACTGCGAAACCGATTTCGTTGCCAAAGGTGAAGATTTTGTTAACTTTGTTAACAATGTAACAGCGGCTTTATTGACTTCCGATGTTGAAACGGATGAGCAATTGCAGTCTATGAAATTGGCCGACGGCAGCGTCGTTGATGACGTGCGTCGCAGCTTGATTGCAAAATTGGGTGAAAATATTACCATTAGACGCTTTGTAAAGTACCATACAGAGCAAGGCGGTACTGCATCCTACCTGCATGGCAGCAAAATCGGCGTCATCGTTGAATTAGCAAAATCTGACAGCGAGTTAGGCAAAGATATCGCAATGCATATTGCCGCAAGCAAACCGGAATGTGTTTCTGAAGATCAAGTGCCTGCGGAACTGATTGAGAAAGAAAAAGAAATTTTCTCGGCTCAAGCGGCAGAAAGCGGAAAGCCGGCAGAAATCATCGAGAAAATGATTGGCGGCCGCATCAGCAAATTTTTGGCCGAAATCACTTTGCTGGGCCAGCCATTTGTTAAAGACGATAAAACTACCGTCGGCAAACTGGTTGCCTCAAAAGGCAACAGCGTTATTCGCTTCGCACGCTTTGAAGTAGGCGAAGGCATTGAAAAGAAAGAAGAAAACTTTGCCGAAGAGGTTATGGCTCAAGTTAGAGGCAGTTAAAAAAATTCCCCGGCTACCGGCCGGGGGACTTTGTGCTAATAAATTATTAATACCCGGTTGAATATGACTAAGCTGATTTGCCAGAGAATTTTACTTAAATTAAGCGGTGAGGCGCTGATGAGCGAGACAGGCGGCAGTATCGATTCAGATATTGTCAAGCGTCTTGCCACGGAAATTAAAGATTTATGTGATGTAGGTATCCAGGTCGGCTTGGTCATAGGTGGCGGCAATATACTGCGCGGCGCTGACAAAGCTTCGGAAGGGCTGGACCGGGTGACCAGCGATCAGATGGGTATGCTGGCCACAGTCATCAATGCATTGGCCATGCAGGATGCGCTCGAGCATTTAGGTCAACAGGTTCGAGTCATGTCAGCCTTGAAAATCAATCAGGTATGCGAAGATTATATTCGCCGCCGGGCCGTGAGGCATTTGGAAAAAGGCCGCGTGGTAATTTTTGCAGCCGGCACGGGCAATCCTTTTTTTACCACCGATTCGGCAGCCAGCCTCAGAGCGATTGAAATCAACGCGCAACTGATGATTAAAGCGACTAAGGTCAAAGGCGTCTATTCGGCAGATCCTGAGAAAGTAAAAGATGCCGTATTTTATCCTCGATTAACGTATGATGAAGCCCTGGATCAGCGCCTGAACGTCATGGATGCGACTGCGCTGGTATTATGCAGGGACAATAATCTGCCGATGCGCGTCATGAATGTGTTTGAGAAAGGCGCCGTCATGAAACTGATGATGGGTGAAGAGATAGGGTCTCTTATTCAATGAGGAACATATAATGATAAGTGATATTCAACAGAATGCCGCAACCCGCATGGGCAAAAGCATAGAAGCGTTAAGGCATGAATTTTCAAAAATAAGAACGGGTAGGGCGCATCCGAGCCTATTGGAACAGATAACTGTTTCTTACTATGGTACAGAATCTTCGTTATCGCAGGTTGCCAATATTGCTGTTGAAGATGCACGTACTTTAACTATCACGCCATGGGAAAAGACCATGGTGCAGGCGATCGAAAAAGCGATTTTGAAGTCGGATCTCGGTTTAAACCCGAATACCGCCGGCATGACTATCCGCATTCCATTGCCTCCGCTGACTGAAGAGCGTCGTCGCGACCTCGTTAAAGTGGTCAGGCATGAAGCGGAGAATGGCCGTGTGGCGATCAGAAATATTCGCCGCGATGCCAATTCGGAAATAAAGGACGCATTGAAGGAAAAAATGATTTCCGAAGATGAAGCGCGCGCTGCTGAAGAGAAAATCCAAAAATTGACCGATCAATATATCAAGGAAGTGGAAAAATTATTGGAAGCCAAAGAGGCAGATCTGCTGTCAATTTAACTGAGATTTAGCAATGTCAGCTGATGATTCCAACAGTTTAGAATCAGATAATAACAAGCCGCGCCATATCGCCATCATTATGGATGGCAATGGCCGCTGGGCACAGAAAAGATTTATGCCGCGCCCTATGGGGCATCAGGCCGGCGTCAAGGCCGTCAGAAAAGTCGTCGAATACTGCGCCAAACAGGAGATTGAGGTTTTATCCCTGTTCGCTTTCAGCAGCGAGAACTGGCGACGTCCACAAGAAGAAGTTTCCATGCTGATGAGCTTGTTTATCACTACGCTGCAGCGGGAAATCGACAAACTGCACCGTAACGATATCCGCTTGCGGTTTATCGGCGACAGAACGGCATTTCCAGAAAAATTACAGGCTAAAATTGCCGAAGGAGAGGCGAGGACAAAGGACAACACGGGCTTAACCCTTGTTGTGGCGGCAAACTACGGAGGTCGCTGGGATATGTGTCAGGCTTTCCGGAAAGTGGCTGAAAAAATAGCGGCTGGCGAACTGGAAAGCCAGGAGATCAATGAAAAGCTGGTCGAACGATATTTATCCACTGCTGACCTGCCCGAGCCCGATCTGTTTATCAGAACAGGCGGCGAGCAACGTGTCAGTAATTTTCTGTTGTGGCAATTAGCCTATACGGAGCTGTATTTTACACCGACACTCTGGCCGGATTTCGACCAGGATTCAATTGAAGACGCTATTAAGAGCTTTAAAAGCCGGCAGCGGCGGTTTGGCCATACCGGGGAGCAGGTGCTTAATAAAGCCGTCACCTTCTAAATCTTAATAATCACAATAATTAATAAAATGTTACTGCAGCGAATTATAACCGCCTCAATATTGGCTCTTTTGGTCGTACTGGCTGTGTTCCAGTTGCCTTCGGAGTATTTTTCATTAGTTTTAGGATTGATCATTTTGGTTGCCGCCTGGGAATGGAGCGATTTGGCAGGCATCAGTTCACCGTTGAAACGGGGCTTGTTGTTACTGGCGCTGGTTCTGCCGATGCTGGGCCTTCATTTCTGGACCTATTTCCTCGAGCTGATTGCGCAAAGCTTCGATTGGCCCGAAGTCAGGAGTTATTCTGGTGCGCTGGAATGGCTGGTTATCCCGCCGGTACTGTTCTGGATACTGGCCATGATACTGATCAGAAGCAGGCCGTCGGAGATGTTGAAACTGCAGCTGGGAACGCGTTATAAAGCGCTGATCGGCTGGTTCGTCTTATTGTCGGCCTGGTTGTTTTTGAGCCGGCTGAGAGCCATATGGGGCGAGGGAATGGTGCTTTATTTCCTGCTCCTGATCTGGGCAGCCGATATTGCAGCCTACTTCATCGGCAAGAAATACGGGCAAACCAAGCTGGCGCCTGAAATCAGTCCCGGCAAAACAGTAGCGGGCATGTATGGCGCTTTAATAGCCGGTGTGGTTTGCGCAGTTGTTCTAAGCCTGTTCTATGGTTATAACTTTATGATCGCATCGGACTTTGTTCTGCTGTCCGTATTGACGGTCCTGGTTTCTATTTATGGCGATTTGTTTTTCAGCCTCGCCAAGCGCCAGCGCGGCGTAAAAGACAGCGGTTCCATTCTGCCGGGACATGGCGGCATTTTGGATCGCATCGACAGTCTCATTGCCGCAGCGCCGTTTTTCTATGCCGGTATTTTCCTGATGTCTGGGTTAGTGGCATGAAGAAAGGCATTTGCATACTCGGAGCGACCGGCTCGATCGGCGTCAGTACGTTGGATGTAGTGGCCAGGCATGCCCATCTTTACAAGGTCGTCGCCTTAACCGCCAATACCAATACCGATACCTTATACGAACAATGTCTGGCGCATCGCCCTGAATACGTCGTTATTGTTGATGAGGCCAAGGTTCAGGCATTCAAGGACAAACTGAAGAATTCACCGGTCCCAGACATTAAAGTCCTGTCCGGCGCCCATGCGCTGGAGCATGTTGCCACGTTGGACAACGTCGATTCGGTCATGGCGGCTATCGTCGGCGCGGCGGGACTGCTGCCCAGCCTGGCTGCGGCAAAGGCCGGCAAAACCGTATTGCTGGCTAATAAAGAAGCGCTGGTCATGTCCGGCGACATTTTCATGCAGGCCATAGCCGATTCGGGGGCGCAGTTGCTGCCGATCGACAGCGAGCACAATGCGATATTCCAGTGTATGCCTGCCGGTTATAAAACCGGCGTGCGCGCCAAGCAGGCCAGACGCATTCTGCTCACCGCTTCGGGCGGCCCGTTTCGCGAACTGCCGCTGGAGCAAATGCCGCATGTGACGCCAGCTCAAGCAGTCGCTCATCCCAATTGGGACATGGGCAAGAAGATTTCAGTCGATTCGGCCACGATGATGAACAAAGGTCTGGAAATGATCGAAGCCTGTCTTCTGTTCAATATGACTCCGGACCAAATACAGGTGGTCATCCATCCGCAAAGCGTTATCCATTCGATGGTCGATTATGTGGATGGTACCGTGCTGGCGCAGATGGGCAACCCGGACATGCGCGTTCCCATCGCCCACTCCCTGGCTTGGCCGGAACGGTTCGAATCCGGCGTGGAGCCGCTTAATATTTTCGAAGTCCGCCGCATGGATTTCCAGGAACCGAATCTGGAGCGTTTTCCCTGCCTGCGCCTGGCGTATGAGGCCATCAATGCCGGCGGGATCATGCCGACCGTATTGAATGCCGCCAATGAAATAGCGGTGGACGCCTTTTTGAATGAGCGCGTGCGCTTTACCGATATTCCGGTCATCATTGAGCGCTGTATGCAGCAATTTGAAGTCAAACCGGCCGATAGTCTGGAAATTGTTCTGGACGTGGATAAACAAGCCAGAAAGTTGTCTAATAAAATTATTGACGAGCTTATTGGTTAAAGGACTTCATGCATACTCTGTTTTATTTCATCATTGCTATCGGTATTCTTGTTTCATTTCATGAATTTGGGCACTTTTGGGTAGCCCGCAGAGCCGGAGTCAAAGTGCTCAGGTTCTCCGTAGGTTTCGGCAGAGTATTGTGGTCCTACCGGAAAGATCCTGAGTCAACAGAGTATGTCATATCGGCCATTCCTCTGGGCGGTTATGTCAAAATGGTCGATGAACGCGAGGGCGAGGTCAAAAAAGAGGATCTGCCTTATGCCTTTAATCAGCAGCCGGTGTTGACAAGAGCAGCCATCGTGGCGGCAGGGCCCGTGTTTAACCTGATGCTTGCCGTCGTTTTGTTCTGGAGCGTATTGGTCATCGGCGAAGTCGGCATAAAGCCGGTGCTCGGTCCGGTGGAACAGGGCACGCTGGCGGCAGAGGCGGGCTTTGCAGAAGGCGACGAGATCATCTCCGTCAATGGCAAAGCGACGCCGACCTGGGCCGAGGCCTTGAGTGTTTTGGTCGCTTCCGCACTTGATAGCGGAGAGCAAGTAGAAGTCAAAGTCAGAAATTTTGAAGATGCGCAAAGCACCAAAATTTTGAGGATTCCAGAAAAAGACAGCAACGATCCTGATGTCTTATATAAACGATTGGGTTTTAAACCCTGGACGCCAAAACTGAAGCCGGTCATAGGGCAAGTGCTCGCCGGTGGTGCGGCATCTGAAGCCGACTTGCAGACAGGCGACCTGATCATCAGCGCTGACGGTACTGAAATCAATGACTGGATGCAGTGGGTGGAGTATGTAAAAAGCCACCCCGGCGCAGCGATCAATGTGATTATCGAGCGCGATGACAGACGCATGCCGATAATATTGACGCCTAAGAGCGTCATGTCCGAACAGAAAACCGAAGGAAAAATCGGCGCGTCCGTTCAGGTACCGGAAGGTCTGACGGACTCCATGCGTGCCGAATATTCCTTATCGCCGCTCCAGGCAGTGCCTGCCGCTTTCGAAAAAGCTTATTATTATTCCGTCTCAACCTTGAAAATGATGGGCAAAATGCTGGTCGGCAAGGCTTCTGTTGAAAATTTAAGCGGCCCTATCAGTATTGCCCAGTTTGCCGGACAGTCTGCCACGATGGGTCTAACCCATTTCCTGAAATTCCTTGCCTTGGTGAGCGTTAGTCTCGGCGTGCTCAATCTGTTGCCTATACCGGTGCTGGATGGCGGGCATTTAATGTTTTTCGGCATAGAAGCCATTAAAGGCAGTCCTGTTCCGGAAAAAGCACAACTTTTCTTTCAACAGATTGGCATGGCCTTGCTGTTTTTTCTAATGGTATTCGCCATGATTCTGGATATTGGGCGTTTGTTTCAATAATAAGATTACTGTTTAATAACTGATGTTATGCGGCAACCTGACTTCGGCCAATATCCGCCCCCGTAATACCCTTATATATAATTCACCGGAACGTTAAAAGAGAGGTACGCAATGCGTACCCTACAATGCAAAGGAAAAAAACGAGAAGACCATGAAAAAAGTTATCAAGATTGCCGCACTATCACTATTCGGCCTGACCTTGCCTGTCGCTCAGGCAGATGAAAATGCCATCCGGCAGGCATTCTCAACGTCCATGCCTGAAGTAAAAATCGATTCCGTCAAACCTTCCGAGATAAAAGGCCTCTATGAGGTTGCAATCGGCGCGAATATTTTTTATGTGTCTGATGACGGCAAATATTTACTGCAGGGCCATCTAATCGATGTAGCGAAGCGTACCGACCTGACGGAAGAAAAATTAGGCAACACGCGCAAACAGGCTCTTGAAAAACTCGGCCAGGATAAAATGATCGTGTTCAAGCCGAAGATAGCTAAATACAAAGTCTATGTTTTTACCGACATCGATTGCGGCTATTGCCGCAAACTGCATTCGGAAATCGATCAGTACATGGCCCAGGGCATCCAGATCCAATACCTGTTTTTCCCGAGAGCCGGCAAGGGTTCGGATTCCTACAACAAAGCCGTTTCCGTCTGGTGTTCTGAAGACCGCAATGCAGCGCTGACAGAAGCCAAAAAAGGCGGAACGCCGGCCGCCAAGACCTGCGACAATCCGGTCGACGAACACATGCAGCTCGGCGCAGAGTTTGAAGCTAGAGGCACGCCGATGATCGTCACCGAAAAGGGCACGATCTATCCGGGCTATATGCCGGCTAAGCAATTGGCTGAGGCTCTGGAAAGCGAAGCGAATCCGAAATAGCATGGCCAGCCGTTAGTGTAAGCCCGGCATAAAGGACTTCGAAGTGCTGGGTTTACCAACCCAGCCTACCCGCTGCCCTGTCAAAATCAAGGCGAAATCCATTGTAGGGTACGCATCGCGTACCTGTTCAGGGCTTTTCGGCACACCGCAAGTCCGGAAAGGTACGCGATGCGTACCCTACAAAGCCTGGGGGGCAAATGCCGGGTTTATCAATCCAGCCTACACCATTTCCTTGAGCCGGTAGAGCAAATCCAAAGCCTGACGGGGGCTGAACTCGTCAGGATTCATATCCTCCAGCAAACACACGGCAGGATGGCATTCCTTGGCCGAAAACAGATCCAGCTGATTAACCCCGGTTTCCGCCTGCTGCCCTATATAGGCATTGTTTTCCAGATGCTGTAATTTGGCTTTGGCCTTATCAATCACGGAACGCGGCACGCCGGCCAGCGAAGCTACCTGCAGGCCGTAACTCTGATTGGCCGGCCCTTCCTTGACCGCATGCAGGAAAATAATCCGGTCGCCGTGCTCCATGGCATCCAGATGCACATTGTGGATGGTTTCCTGCTCATCAGCCAGCGTTGTCAGCTCGAAATAATGCGTGGCGAACAGCGTAAACGCCTTCGTTTCCTTGACCAGATAATCGGCGCAGGCCCAGGCCAGCGACAGGCCATCGAACGTGCTCGTGCCGCGGCCGATTTCGTCCATTAAAATCAGGCTTTTCGATGTGGCATTATGCAGGATATTGGCCGTCTCCGACATCTCCACCATAAACGTCGAGCGGCCGCTGGCCAGATCATCGGAAGCGCCTATGCGCGTGAAAATCTTGTCGACAGGGCCGCAGGTCAGCGCCTTGGCCGGCACGTAACAGCCGATATGCGCGATCAGGACGATCAGCGCCGCCTGACGCATATAAGTGGATTTGCCGCCCATGTTGGGGCCGGTGATGATCAGCATGCGGCGCTGATCGGAGAACGACAAGTCATTGGGCACAAACGGAATATCGGACACCTGCTCGACCACCAGATGCCGGCCGGCTTCGATCTGGATTCCCGGCTCGTCAACCAGTGCCGGTTCGGATAGATTCAGCGTATCGGCGCGCTCGGCGAAATTGACCAGCACATCGAGTTCGGCCAGCGCAGCGGCACACTCCTGCAGCGGGATCAGGGAGGCGGCGATGATCGAAAGCAGTTCCTCGTACAGAGACTTCTCGAAGGCCAGCGATTTTTCGCGCGCACTGAGGACTTTATCCTCAAACGCTTTCAGCTCTTCCGTCACATAGCGCTCGACGCCTTTCAGTGTCTGTTTGCGAATATAATGGCCGGGTACTTTTTCGGCATGCAGGCGCGAAATCTCGATATAGTAGCCCTGCACGCGGTTATAGTTGACTTTCAGGTTCGTGATGCCGGTCGCGGCTTTCTCCCGGTTTTCCATATCAATCAGGAACTGGTCGGCGTTCTGGCTCAGGTTGCGCAGTTCATCGAGTTCCCGGCTATAGCCCGGCGCGATTACGCCGCCGTCGCGGATCAGAACGGGCGGGTTATCGATGACGGCTTTGTTCAGCAGTTGCAGCATCACCGGCTGCTCGCCGATTTTTTCCCTTAACAGCGTCAGTTGTGGATTGTCGCTCGTGGCAAGCACTTGCTGCAGGCCAGGCAGCACCGCCAGCGTATTGCGCAATACGATCAAGTCCCGGGGCCGCGCCGACTTCAGGGCAATGCGCGAGCTGATCCTTTCAATATCGCCGACTTGCCGAAGCTGGGCTTGCACATCGCGGTACAGTTGGCCGCTCAATAAGGTAGCGACGCAGGCATAGCGGTCGTTCAGGATGGCATGATTGCGCAGGGGCCGGTTTATCCAGCGCCGCAGGCAGCGGCTGCCCATGGCCGTAGCGGTTTTGTCCAGCACGCCGAACAGTGTGTATTGCAGTTGCCCGGACGGGTGCGAGTCCAGTTCCAGATTGCGGCGGCTGGCCGCATCGAGCACGATGCTGTCGTCGCTGTTCTCAATGCGGATGCCCTGAATGTGCGGCAGCGCGCCTTGCTGCGTGTCCTTAACGTATTGCAGCAGGGCGCCGGCGGCGGCGATAGCGGCCGGCATGTGCTCGCAGCCGAAACCTTTCAGATCATGCGTGTTGAACTGCTTCAACACTAGTTGAAGCGCGCTTTCGGTTTCGAAATGCCAGGGCGGCCGGCGGCACAGGCCGCTGCGCTGCTTGATCGCGGCAGGCAACGGCCAGTCCTCGCTGAACAACAGTTCGGCAGGATTCAGGCGGCCGATTTCGCCGAGCAGCTGATCCTCGGATTCAACCTGCTGCAGGATAAAACGGCCGCTGGTCAGGTCCAGCGTGGCGATGCCGAAGTGATGATTCAGAACGCAGACGGCGACCAGCAGATTGTCCTTGCGGTCTTCGAGCAGGGCCTCGTCCGTGACCGTGCCGGGCGTGACGATACGCACCACCTTGCGCTCGACAGGGCCTTTCGAAGCCGCGGGATCGCCGATCTGCTCGCAAATCGCGACCGATTCGCCGTTGCGCAGCAGTCTGGCGATATAGCCTTCGGCCGCATGATAAGGAATGCCGGCCATGGCGATCGGCGTGCCGGCCGATTGCCCGCGGCTGGTCAGGGTGATATCGAGCAGCTGCGCCGCTTTCTTGGCATCGTCATAGAAAAGTTCGTAAAAATCCCCCATGCGGTAAAAAACCAGCGTATCGGGATGATTGGACTTGATGCGCAGATATTGCTGCATCATGGGAGTGTGGGGGGTAGCGGAATTTTGATTTATACTCATGTGCCTATTTTATCCGAAGTCGCAGGGGAGTCACCATCATGGATCACGAATTATTTGAACTGGCCGAACAGCTGGGCCGCTCGCTGAAAGCCGGCGGAAGAAAAATCGTCACGGCCGAATCCTGCACCGGCGGCTGGATTGCCCAGACCATCACCGAAGTGCCGGGCAGTTCGGCCTGGTTTGACCGGGGCTATGTGACCTACAGCAATGTATCAAAAGTGCAGATGCTGGGCGTCAGGCAGGAAACGCTGGAAAAATACGGGGCCGTCAGCGCTGAAACGGCAATGGAAATGGCGCAGGGTGCTCTGTCAAACAGCGATGCGGACTGCGCCTGCGCCGTAACCGGCATCGCAGGACCCGATGGTGGCTCACCGGAGAAGCCTGTGGGCACGGTTTTTATCGCCTGGCAATACAAAGACGGCGGCTGCGAGGTGATAAAAAAGCAATTTGCCGGAGCTCGGCATCAAATCAGGCGGCAAACGGTGAAAACGGCTATCGAGGGAATAGCCGACTATAAATTGATGTTGGCGGCAGGGGATTAGTATGGGCCAGCGAGAGCCGATCCGACAATTATCGCCAATCAGTCATCGGCAATCTGGCTAACCTGAAAACGCATAAAGTGCGGCGTGGACTCAATAAATTTATCCAGGCAAAAAGTCCCGTTTATCAATCTCTTATCGATGGCAAAGCAAGTTCCTGTCCTGTAGTTATTGGGAGACAGGAGAAATTCGGTTTTGCCGTCAGCGCGCTCGATAATGAATCCTTCTTCTTCATTGATTTCAATCGGGTAAACATCACCGTGCAGTATCTCCAGCAGTATGTGCTTCAGATTCATCACGGGTTCGATGCGCAGGTAGCGGACAATCGCCAGCAGCGGTTTTTTATTCTCCCGTATGAAAACCAGCGGTTCGCCGATGGCGCAATTCTGGCTGACCTTGGCCATATAAAAGCCGGGGCTGTTGGTTTCAAAGGCCTTGCTTTTGATGATAAACGCCGGCCTTTCGTCTTTCAGAAATTTGGTTGTGATAAAACCAAAGGTATTTTTCCCGTTTTCCATCGGCTCGAGTTCCAGCTCGGCGGGTTCCGATTGCTCTTCCAGGGTCCCGCTCAGTTCAAGAATGCGGTATCTGTTGATCAGCATTTTCAGTAATTGAGCCGCCCATGCCGTCCCTATGGCTATGTCGCATTCAGTGGGGCTAGCCGGATCGGCCGATTCCCTGACCGGCTCATAAGCCGTCAGCCGGTTCAATGTCGACAGGAAGGTTTGGTAATGCTGCAGATGGGCCGTATTTGACTCAAAGTAGCGAATGAGGCCGGATGTATTGATATACAGGCCTCCTTCATTTGTTCTATAGGGATCGGTGTACTGCGGGGCTGCAAGCGAATCAGGATGCCAACAGAAAAATGAAGATTCGGACGGGTTCGAATCCAGCGTCAGTAACCGGCAGAGCTTGCCGGTTGCGTGAAAGATATCGGCAATTTCCGAAGGGGAAAAATCATAGGCGTTGCAGATGTAAAACAGCAGTGCCTGTTTCAGGATTGCTTCGATAGTCAGTTGCTGGTTCAGACCGGGAGCGGCATCCTGAATATCTAGATCAAGGATATCGAGCGCTTTGGCGTTCAGGTAAAGCTCGCTGATTTTTGCCCAAAGCGCGGTATCAGGCGCCTCGTAAAACACAGCGTTGCGCCTTGCCAGCAGGCAGGCCAGCTGCATGGACTTATAAATAATCGAAGCCCGCTGTGCTTTGGTTAGCGCACTGTCATTGCTGATGTTGCTGTAAGCGAAACAGAGCGTTCTAATAAGCTGGACGGAAAAATGAACCAGTTTCCTTGTTTTATCGGCAACATGGGCAGCTTTATTGCTGGTCGCTATGTGCACAAGGCTATTGGACGCCATTAAAATGGCCGGTGCCAATTGATCCAGGACTGAATAGAGCACCGGAGCTTCAAGAGCCGAGTTGCTGAGTTTTTTTATGACTGTGTAGAGCTGATTGACCTTGTCGCTAACCGATAAGGGTTCCAATGTAGACAACCAGTCGTTTATAGACTCAGGATCCAGCGCAAAAGGAAAAGCATAGGGATCAGCCATAAGGTTATGAACGGAAATTATGTTAAAGAATGATTAATTATAGTCATTCTTTAACATGATGACATTTTTGTACTTAAGGCTTTAGGAATGCATCTGGGGATTTGTAGAATTTTTATCAAAGATAAATACTTGAAGCGATGTAGTTTTGCTTCAAGAAATTGTCTGAAGAGCATAAACAAAAAGCCACACAGTCCTGAACGAACTGGGTGGCTTAATTGTAATTAAATGTAGATTATGCGTTTAATCGTAAGGTAAAGATATTACCCATCCCGTTTGGTGATTAAGCGCCGCCACCAACAGTGCAACCTTTAGGAGCTACTTCAGCGACCATGTTTGTTGAGCAAGTCCATGCGCCAGTGGTGCTGTTATATGTATAAGTAACAGTTTTTGAAGCTACTTTTGGGTTTAAACCTGCAGCATATGTGGCGGTAATTGCACAGCTAGGATCAGCTGCAGCTAAGGTTACACCGCTGACATATTTTCCTGCTAAAACAGCTTTTTGATCTTGCATTTTCTGGGTTGTACATGCAGTCGCAACGCCTTCGTTCGAAACTAATTCAACCACTGGGGTTTTAAGGCCATCAATCAATGTCGGGCCTTCTGCTGCTTGAGCTTTGGCAATATAATCGTTATAAGCCGGAATCGCAATCGCCGCCAAAATACCGATGATCGCAACGACGATCATTAATTCGATTAAGGTAAAACCTTGTTGTACTTTTCTTATTTGAGTTTTCATGGTGCTTTTCCTTTTTTGCTATGGAAAGTAAGAGTTACGTCAGTAATAATGCAAAGGCCGTGCCAAAATATGCGAAGCGTGATTTTGCAGGGTTTCAGGGGCAGGCGAAGGTCGGAAAGCTATTTGGCAATACCGTTAAAAATGGCAGGCTTTGTCAGTCTGTGACAAAAATGGTCAGTTTGCGGTGATATGTTTAGTTAATAAAGCATGGGGCATCCGTGTTCTTTGTAGTTTTTATAGAATATTGAGGATTATGAGGCGACTGAAGCCGCCTCATACACTGTGAAAAGGCTTGCAGAAGTTTCCTGTCTGCTTATTTCGGTATTTCAAGCTTATCCACAGGCTTGTGGCTAACGGCGGTCGGAAAAGACACCTCGCCATTCGGAAACTTGGCGCCTTCAGGCCATAAATGGAAGATGATACCGTCAGTCTTGGCGGCCGCATCGGCGATTTCCTTGGCTTTCTCGGGCGACACATCATGTACTTGCACGCGGCCGGAGGCGATTTCCACCTTGTGGTCGTGGAAATGCTTGTTCCATTGCTCCAGCGTCACGCCGGAACGCGCGAGTTTCTGGTCAACGAAATATTCGATCTCGACGAGCTCGGCATTGGGATCGTCCGACAGGAAAATCATGCATTGCAGGATTTCGGGTTTGATCGATTTGCAATAATGGTGATAGGGGCCGTGCACAGTGCCGTCTTCGTGACGGTGCGGCGCGGTGACATGGATATTGTAACCCTCGGCCGGCGTTTTCGGCCGCTCTTCGGCATTCAGAAGGTTGGGGATGAAGATGGTTGCCGTGCATGTTATCGTGAGAAAAAACCACTTTTTCATGAGTATCTCCTCTTTGGCTGGTTGCTTAGTAAAACCTAATAGGAACAAGAGGTAAAAAACTTTCCCTTGAGATTAAACGCTTGAGCCGTTAACAAAAATAAGATTGGCGATGGGGATTTTTGTTCAAGTTAATGTCGGGTGCCAAACGGCTGCAACCGTAACTTATGATTAAGCGCTAGCACTTTACCCAGGGGGCCCACAGGGCATAAAGGCAAAGCTAATCCAATAATATGTCCGTTTAGTCTGGGACTTTTTATGTCTTTAATTGTCCATAGTTAATGGCAATAGGTATGACATAGTTGCCTTAAAGATATGACTTTCTGACTGGGGTGGAATCGGTGATGGAAAAATTATATGGTTTTTTACTGGTTATAGGTGGCGTGGCTCTTCTCTACGCTGTTTTGGTTTTTATGCCCATGCTTTTTACTTATCTCTCCTCCGGAGATTTTAGGCCTTGATGTAATTCATTATCCCCGCTAAATATTTTTGCCTATGCGATTAGATTCATAATCGGCATGCATTTGATCGCCCTAATAAATCCTCCAGCCTTACGGAATTGGGGTATTGGCACTTCGAGTATTTTTAGGCGTATCCGAAAATAAAGGCGAAATCATGCCGGCTAATGCCGCTGTTTTACGCAAAGCCGCAACCCAGCCCGCGAATTGTTCAGCTTGGGATTTTTTTATGGCGTTAATTGTCACATTCAGGTGCTGTTCATTAAGTGTAATATAATCATTCTGAGGTATGACTTTATGGCTGGAGTGTGATAGACAATGAAAAATTACCGCATAGCATTATTGAATCTTATGATGGGGGCCTGCTTTTTTTTGTATGGTTATGAAACCATTGCCGAGGCTGGCACGAAACAGGATCAGGCCGAGCGCAGTAAATCAGCCGGTCAAAAAACAGACGCGCCGGCAGTGGATGCAGGCAATGCCACCGAATTTCAAAAGCCGCTCGATCTTTCCATTCCGTTCAAGATGACCGAGGGTGCCGCACAGAAGGGCGGGCAGAATGCCGCTGCGCAGGGCCTGTTTGCAGCCGGAAAAAAGCAGCGGGCACTGGAACTGAACGGTGGCGCGGTTATGACGCACGACCCGGAAGGCGAGAAACAGCAAACCGTCGATGGGGCTGGCATTGTTTTCAATCTGAAACCTTAAGCAGCGGCCGGCTGTCAGCGACGACACGGCCTAGCTTTCTATATTCAATTCGATATACGGACAGCACCGGTATTTCGGGTCATAGGACATCAGCAGGAAGGCCCGGTCTATAACCGAGAAATAGCGGAACGTATGATCCGACAGGATCGGGAACGTGTAATCAAAATTGAGGATAGGCTCGTCGGTGTGGATGAGCACCATATAGGTGTCGTAAGGTCCGCCTTTAATATTTTTGGCGATGTCCTTGGCTTTGAGGCGCCGCGTGATCGAATTGATCAGTTTGTCTTCGTCCCATTCGGCCCATTGTGTGAGGACGCCGTTTTTATAAGCCATGATGGCCTCGGGATCGACCAGTTCCGTCACCTCGACGCCCAGCCGCCTGCCATCGAACAGCAAGGCTTCGCAATCGGGCGGATCATTGCCTCGGCCCCGCGTGCTGGGCTGGTCAAAAAAAGCGACATTCGTTACCTCCAGCGATGCTTTCAGCGAATGCACGATTCTTAATTCTTCCAGCTCCCGATCTTCAGGGTATGCAAAGAAATCGCTGTATCGGCGCCATCTTCTGAGACCTTTCGGCATCAGGTAAGTTATTTCTTTTTCCTTCTCCATAATCAATTTCGACGGGTCAAGGTTTTTGCTAAGTTTCTGATTCTAACGTCAAAATATTACAGCAATGAAATTAATCTTGAAGAACCCCTTTACGATCCTATAATCCGCAGAAACCAAGGGCTTACTTCAATTAAATCAATAAGTTAAAATCGTTGAATCTTCACTTATCCTATCAACACCACATAGTATGCGGCGTGGGTATTTTGAGGCTGTTTTATAAAATCACCCCCACTTTAACTTAAAAAGAATTTAGTCTAACTCGTTGTCTGCCATGTGATTATTACTGGATAGTCTCCATAAATATAATAAAAAGGAGAAACTATCAATGATCACTAAAAGACCTAATTCTCAATACTTTTATTCAGAATTTGTTCTCAACGGCAAACGATTCGTAAAAAGCACCAAAACCAAAAATAGAACATTAGCTGCGAAAATTGACCGTCAGTATTACGATGAAGCTGTTGAGCAATCCAAGTTAGGTGGGAAAAGTATTTCCCTCAAAGACGCATTGGAACTGTTTAAACAATCAAAACGAGACAACGAAAAATATCAAAGAGAGATTGGTTTTGTTGTTGATTGGATTAACCAAAATATGAATTCAAGTTTGCCAATGTCAAAAATCGATAATGCTTTCTTGCACTCGTTTGTTGAGAAAAGGTTCGCGAGAGGTCTTAAGCCAGCTACTGTAAAGAAGAATCTGTTGATATTGACGGGTACTATAAAGTTAATGAGAAAACTTGGATATGACATATGTCAAGTTGAAAGCCCTACCATTAAAGTCAAAAACGTTAAAACTCGTGTTCTTACTAAAGAAGAAGAGGAAAGACTACTGAAGGAGCTACGACCTGATGAAAACTTCAGGGGAGGGCCATCCCACAGAAAAAACAGAGAGACACTATATGTGTTTACAGTAGTTCTGATTGATACTGCATGTCGCTGGTGCGAAATAGCTAACTTAAAGTGGGAGCAAATTAATTTTGAAAAACGCACCATAACAGTATGGAGATCAAAGACATCTACAGCTGGTGTTCTTCCAATGTCTAAACGAGTTTATGAATTGTTAGTTAACAGAGGCAAAACCAGTGAGTGGGTTTTTCCCAACAAAACAGGAGAAGCTCCACGTGGCTATTCATCAACAGCGTGGAAGAAAGCTTGTGAGCGAGCAGGTATAGATGGGGTAACTTTTCATACTACCAGGCATTCACAATTAACCAGGTTAACACAAGCTGGACTTTCACTAGCACAGATTAAAGCCATATCAGGTCATGCCGACTTACAAAGTTTACAACGCTACCAACATTTAACGACTCATGATGTGATGGATAAAGTGAGAGACATTTTGGATAGTTAATGTTGGTGAGAGCATCTGTTATTTTTTACATAAATACCTCCTATATGGAGGTATTTTTTTATGGTAAAAATTTCACATACGTACAATACGAAAAATCAAGAGAAATGGGCTAATCATTATTGGAAGTTGATAAACAGAGCATTATATAGAGAACTACCAAAGAACGAATACGTTGAAAAACATCACATGTTTCCGAAATGTTTGTTTGGTAATAATCCTTTCGTAGTTGCACTTACACCAGAAGAACATTATTTAGCACATCAGTTGCTCGTTAAAATGTATCCAGAACACAAGAAGCTCGTTCATGCTTGTAACGTGTTAGGAAGTGCTGGAGGAGGAGTTAAGATATATGGTTGGCTTCGTAGACTACGAAGCAAAGCGATGTCTGAATTACACAAAGGTAGGACGTCCCCAAATAAGGGTATTTCTATGTCACAGGAACAAAAATCAAAGATTAGTAATACCAAAAAAGGCATATGTACTCTTTCAAAAGAACAGATTGAACCGCCCCGATTTTCTCGGAGGCTCCAACTTATGAGAAAATGGAGCTATGACCAAGAAAACCAACACCAACTTTTCACCGGAAGTCCGTGAGCGCGCAGTTCAAATGCTGCATGAACATCAAAGCGAATATGCCTCACAATGGGCCGCCATTCAATCAATTGCCGCTAAAATCGGCTGTACCGCTGAAACCCTGCGTCGCTGGGTACGTGAAACCGAAAAAACGAGTGGTGCACAAGAACAGCTGACAACGTCAGAGCGAGAGCGGTTGAAAGCCTTGGAACGCGAAGTACGTGAGCTCCGGCAAGCCAATGAAATTCTGCGTAAGGCGTCCGCTTATTTTGCCCAGGCGGAGCTCGACCGCCCGTTCAAACGATGAAAGCCTTTATTGACGATCACCGTGATGTCTATGGGGTCGAGCCGATCTGCAAAGTATTGCCGATTGCCCCGTCGACGTATTATCGGCATGCGGTGTGTCAGGCCAATCCTAATCTGCGATCAGCCCGTGCTAAACAGGATGAGAGTTTAGGCCATCAGATCCGCCGGATTTGGGAGGACAATTTCCAAGCGTACGGTGCGCGTAAGGTCTGGCGACAATTGCAGCGTGAAGGGAAAAACGTGGCTCGTTGTACAGTGGAACGTTTGATGCGCCAGCTAGGGTTACAAGGCGTGGTGCGCGGCAAAACAGTCAAGACAACGATCAGCCGCCCTGATGAGGCTTATCCATTGGACCGCGTCAATCGGCAATTTAAGGCAGAGCGTCCGGATGCGTTGTGGGTAGCCGATTTTACCTATGTTTCCACTTGGCAAGGTTTTGTCTATGTCGCCTTCGTGATCGACGTCTTTTCCAGGTTTATTGTCGGCTGGAAGGTTTCCGCTTCCGCTCGCACTGATTTCGTCTTGGATGCACTCGAACAAGCGGTCTATGCCAGGAGACCGGCAGGTGGTTTAATTCACCATAGCGACAGAGGCGTGCAGTACGTGTCGATCCGCTATACCGAGCGTTTGGCCGAAGCCGGTATCGAAGCCTCAGTAGGGAGCGTAGGCGATTCCTATGACAATGCGCTAGCCGAAACCATTAATGGCTTGTATAAAGCCGAGGTGATTTATCGACAGGCCTGGAAAAACCGGGAAGCCGTGGAGCTGGCGACACTGGCCTGGGTTGATTGGTTTAACCATCGACGCTTGCTGGAACCAATCGGTAACATTCCACCGGCAGAGGCTGAAGAAAAGTATTATCAACGACTGACTGAGTCTGCTCAGGCGGCATGACTCACAACCATCGGCCTCCGAAAAATCCGGGGCGGTTCAGAACATTGGTCGATGATATTGGAAAGTACGCCAACTCACTTAACTTGTCACAAGAAGACATGCGGGCGGTTTTACTGAACCCAACCTATGTGCACGTTATAAATAAAGCACGTATGTACGATGAATTAATGGCAAAACAAAACGTTGCCGCTAAAAAGGTTCAAAACGTCCCACCAAGAGTTCTACAACCAGAAAATGAAACAACCACTGAACGTGATAATTTCAACAAACGCAAATCAGCCGCGATAAGAAGTGGTGATGATAGAGCAATTGCAGCATTAATGGCTGAACTCTTATAAATATAAATATAGTTTACGTTTCTTGTTTGAACCCAACACGGACAATCAAGCAAGAAACACCAACTGATAAAAGTAGCGCGATTATTAGTTGAAGCCGAATTGAAGGGAAGCAAAGACTCACGGATGGATAACCAGCAACGGACCCTAGCACCGAGTAGTGATTGTTATATTAAAGCGCAGAAACCTAAATTTAATATACCAACCATTTTTAAAAGGATTTTAATATGGCTTTACAAGCAGCAGATCATACCTATAACACTATTGGTACAAGAGAAGATTTATCTGATCTTATCGCCAACATCTCTCCAACTGATTGCCCTTTCACCAAAATGTTGAGAAAGGACAAAGCAGACGCTACTTATACTGAATGGCAAATGGATTCATTAGCGGCTCCATCAGCTAATGCTCAATTAGAAGGTGATGTTGCGCCTTCAGCAGTATTTAGCGCCACTACTCGTGTTGGTGGTTACACTCAAATCTTTGCTAAAACAGCTTCTGTATCAGGTACTGTTAAAGCAACCAATAAAGCCGGTCGTGGCAAAGACGAGTTGGCTTATCAGTTAACCAAAAAAACCAAAGAATTAAAACGCGATATCGAATGGGCATTGATTAACAATGACGTTCAAAACGCTGGCAACGCTACTACTGCACGTCAAACTCGTGGTTTAGCTGGCTGGATTGATTCCAACTACGATATTGGTGCTGGCGCTACTATGCCTGCTTACAGCACTAATACAGCCCGTACTGCGGCTGGCAACCGTGCTTTAACTGAATCGTTATTGAAAAACGTGATCCAGCAAGTTTACGCTGCTGGTGGTGATCCAGATGTGATTATGACCAATCCAAAACAACGTCAGGTTATTTCTGGTTTCAGTTCATCTAATACACGTTTTCAAGACGTTGCTGATAAAACATTGGTGTCAACAATTTCAATCTACGAATCCGACTTCGGTACATTGAAAATCGTTGCCAACCGTTTCCAAGACTTAACTTCTGGTTCAACAACTTATACTGCCAACCAAGGCACTGTATATGTGATGGAAACTGGTCGTTTAGCCTCTGCGTACTTACGTAATTTCCAAACAAAAGATTTGGCTGTTACCGGTGACTATGAGGCTAAAGAAATCTTGGCCGAATTAGCGTTGAAAGTTGATGCTAACAGCGCTCACGGCAGTATTAGGGATTTAACCCAGTAAGGGGAAGAGAATCGTTAGAAGCCACAACATGTTGTGGCTTCTAGTGGAATCTTTAAAAAAGGATCAATTAGTTAAGGACAATCAATCATGAAAGAAGCAATCAAAATTACTGCAACAGGTATCACGGTAACAACAGGTGCCGCGTCAGCAGCCACAGCAATTCCAAACACAGCATCAGGTAAAACTGCTCGTATTGTTCGTGTTATTTGCCCAGTGCCTAGTGCCTACGCATACATCAAACCAGGGACATCAACAACAACAGCAACCGCAGATTGTATTGCTGTGACTGCTAATGAGCAACTCATACTGGATGTTAATGGTTGTACACATATTGCCCACATTCAAGGTTCAGCCGCAGCCAAAATAAATATCGTACCGATCGAATGGTGATTTTTTATGGCTAGGCTGTTAGATAGAACGGTAAATCAAGAGGGTGTTATCGAGGAAGCGCATTATGATTATTCAACAGGCACGTTGCATTTAAGAAATGCTGTTGATTTGTCTGGGTTAATGGAACATAACCTCCAACTGCGCAACTCTGAAAATAACGGATTTACCAGAGATAGAGGGCTTCGCCATATCGCTGAATTGGATATGGTGACAGTAGAAAAATTATTAACCGAGCATGGTATTGATGTGTTTAACCCAGAACATATGCCACGGTTAAAAATGTGGTTACGCGATAGAGATAATCGCGGTTTTGTAACTTGCTCAGGCAAGTTTTAAATAAGATGAGGCCAAGGAATGGCATTAACCAATTACCAAGAATTACAAGATACTGTTGCCGATTGGATACACAGAACAGATTTAGGGACACAAATACCAGTGTTCATCTATCTGGCTGAAAGAAAGATCAGTAATAACATTAGAGCCAGGGAATTAGAAATAGCAGGAACCGCAACTACAGCTGTCGGTGTTGCTACTGTGGATTTACCAGCCGATTACGCTTCATTAAAGAACATTCAAGTATTAGGCTCACCCAATAGCGTTTTAACGCTATTGCCGGATGAGACTATTTTGGCTTACAACGCCAATGGTTCAACAGGTATGCCCCAATTTTATAGTATCGCTGGTAATTCAATATTATTTTCACCAATACCTGATGGTGAGTACACAGTTAGTTACACCTATTATCAGGATGTCGTTTCATTAAGCTCTACAAACCCAACGAACTGGATATTGACTGAATATCCTTACGTTTATTTGTACGGCGCATTAATAGAAGCCTGTGTTTACACAGTAGACCCAGATATGGTTGCGTTTTATCAGGAAAAATTTGACGCAGCCATCAATGATATGTGGGAAAACTCCGCACTGGAAAGCTTTAGTGGAAGTCCATTGAGAGCCTTTAGTGATTACATAGTATAAGGAAATACAATGAGCGGATTAGAGTCAGCTACCTATATAAACCAATTAAATCCACTTAATCCTGATGGATCAATCGACTTCGTATCAACGGCAGATGATCACATTAGGTTAGTGAAATCTACAATACAGAATACTTTTACTCGTGTTACCGGTGCTACCACAGCATCACATGATGACCTGAGTTCTACCACTTACCTTGCAGATACCGGTATTGCCAACGCGATTGTGGTTACACCTTCTCCTGCTTGGACAGCCTATAGCGCGGGCAAAGGATTTACCTTTAAAGCCGCTTATTCCAATACCGGCGCTACTATAATCAAAGTAAACAGCTTGGCTACAATTTCAGTAGTCGGACAAGACGGAACTGCCGTCCCAGCTGGGACTATTATCGCTGGAGGTGTTTATACAGTTCGATTCGATGGGACCTCATTCCAGTTATTATCACATGGAAATACTAGGTTTAAAGGTAATGAAATTAACGTTACACCTGCATCTGGCACTGATGTAACTATAAAAAACACATCAACCGGAAGCATCTACCTGAATACTAACGGAGCTTCATCATTCCGCGTTACCTCTACTGGAGTAGCTATCACAGGTACGGCGAGCGTGAGTAGCACCGCCACATTCAACGGATCAGCCGCATTCAACGGTTCAACATCATTCGCATCAAAACCAACAATTTCTGGTGCCGGATCGATTGATACCTTTCCTTCTGGTACACGTATGCTGTTTGCTCAAAACTCAGCGCCTACTGGATGGACACTGGATACTTCGTTGGATGGACGAGCTTTATTTATCTGGTCTGCAAACCCATCGACTGCTACAGGTGGTGCTACCACCGCAACCCAGCAAGCTACATACGGTAACTGGTATGGTGGTTCTCATACACCGGTTTATAACCCATATGTTGCAACCCACAACCACAGCGCATCATCTTCTGTTAGCGATCCTGGTCACTCACACAGTTACACTTATGCGTATAGTGCTGGAAACCAAAAACCAGCTAGTGGTGGTACTGCTCCATATGATAGCAGCGCAGCCGCCGTTACCAGTGTAAGCGGGACTGGTATCACTGTTAGCACCACAGTTTCTAACAACTCAGGTACGAACTTCACGCCAAAGTACGCCACAGCCATTCTAGCGGTTAAAAACTAATGGCAATTGAAATAGTACATACCTGTCCACTTGGACACACTTGCGAAGAAGTCAAAGACAACAAAATTCATCGTTGTGCTTGGTATACCGCTTTAGGTGGAACTAACCCGCAAACGGGTGAATTGATCAAAGAGGAATGGAATTGCTCTCTGGCTTGGATGCCCATTATGTTAGTCGAGACTGCAAAAACAAACCTAGGCCAAACTGCCGCTATTGAAAGCTTCAGGAACGAAACTGTCAATCAAGCCGCCCAGACCAATGAAATATTGGCTACAGCAGTTAATTTCGCGATAAATAAAGATAAACCGGTAAAGGAACTACCAACTTATGACAATCGCATCATTTAACAACATAGCATCACTTGGAGTTATAAAAGACGTTCAATCAGAAAACTTACCAGCAGACAATAAAGTAGGTTTAGCTTGGACTGATGCTCAAAATATGCGTTTCAAAGGCGGGTCAATCGTCAAGATGCCCGGTTGCGAAACGTTAATTGATACCTCATCAACTATCGCTCCTTATTTCTATACCCGCATACAAAAAGACTCCAGCAGTTTTTATGTTTATGGTGGGTTGAATAAAATGTACTGCTACTATTCGGGCAGTCATTACAACATAACCAGACAATCAGCGGGTGTTGATGTTAACTATAACTGCAACAATGATCGGTTATGGACTTACACCTTATTAAACGGCCTGCCGGTATTCAATAACGGTGTTGATGCGCCTCAATCCTGGGCCGTTAACCAATCAACGCGAATGGCTAACCTGTCTGGTTGGAAAACTAACTATACCGCTAGAGTTATTCGTTCATTCAAAGCCTATTTGGTGGCTGCTGATGTAACTACAGCAACACCACAGCATTTAGGCTCTAGGGTAATGTGGTCAGCATCTGCCTTGCCTGGAGCATTGCCTACCTCATGGGATGAAACTGATACTACCAAAGATGCAGGTTATCAAGATTTATCTGATACTGAAGGTGACATTATCGACATGCTTCCGTTAAAGGATGTCAATGTCATTTACAAGAGTACCTCCACCTATGTTATGTCCTATGTAGGCGGAACAAAAATATTCAGTATCGTAAAAGCCTTCCCCAATATCGGGATGCTGGCTAAGAACTGCGCAACTCATTTCAAAGGCAAACATTTTGTTGTTACCAACGATGATGTAATTATCCATGATGGATTTACTTACCAGTCGATTATAGACAATAAAAATAAGCGTTTCTTGTTTACCTCTATAAATTCAAGTGCCTTGCAAAGAACATTCGTGGTGCCTAACTATGCCCGTTCTGAAATATGGATTTGCTTTGCTACGGGGGTATCAACTTTCCCTGATCAAGCCTTGGTATACAACTACGAAGAAAATACCTGGACTCGTAGAGTATTGCCCTCTGATACACCTTGCATAAACGAAAGCTTTGTCGATATTGCTACGGTAGGAACCATAGATAGCTATTCATCAACACTTTTCGCGGACGCCACATTTCCATTTGATTACAGCAAATACAACAAAACGGCTTGGTCGTTAATAGTCGCCGATAAAAACAACTCCAAACTGTATTTAATGGATCAATCAGTAACTACCGAAAATGGTACTGAAATGATCTGTTTTGTTGAGCGCCAAAACTTACCTATTGGTGCTGACCAGACTATAAAAACGATCAAACGCATCTATCCCAAGACCACGGTAGCGGGTTCTTCGGTCAACAAAGTACTGAATATCTATGTCGGTGCTCAAATGTCCTTAGGCCAGTCTGTATCTTGGCAAGGTCCGTATCAGTTCAATATGGAAACTGACCATAAAGTGGATTTAATGGCTACCGGTAGGTACGTCAGCTTAAAGTTTTTAACCAACACGGATTGTGATTGGTCCATGGAAAATTTCGATGTGGAATTCATCGAAAAAGGAAGATGGTAAATGTATACCCCAAACTTAATACCTCAAGATATTAACCAGCTATCAAGCTACTTATCGCTAGAACTAAACAACATATCCAATGCTGACTTTGATTGGTCAAAAATCACTTCTGGCACACCAACCACCGTACAGGGTTATGGCATCACTAATGCTGCTCGCACTGATGCGGTTCCCACCTTTGCTGGTGGTGTAACTGGTTCAGAAGGCGGTGAAATTCATTTAGCAAAAGCAGCTTCTGGTGGCCTCTCATACGACACGATAATAGATATATTGGGCACCAATCTTAGAATTTTTGAAGGCGGCGGTAGTACTAGGGGGTGTTACATAGATTTAGCCGATTGCGGGAACAGTGCTACCACTAATTTACTTACTCCTGCTTGGTCGAATGTTACGGGTAAACCTACCTCTCCAGCATCCGGTAATTGGTTTTCAGGTGGTTATCCTGTCATTAATGCATCTAATGGTGTTATGGAAATTGGCCGGTATATTGATTTTCATAGTACTGATGCAAGTACTGCTGATTACACATTTAGAATTGATAATTACTCAGATGGTAATTTAACTCTCTCTGGAAATATTTATGTTGGAGGAACACTTACTACAGGCAGCGTAATTTACCCGATGGAATCATCAGGGCAGATGTCGGTCACCACGTCTGGTACGAAAGGACTTGAAATTAGAAGTGATGGTGGCGCTACGTCTGCCTCCTACATAAGTTTTCATAGACCAGGATCATATGCAGTACATTTTGGGCTAGGCACCAACAATAAGTTAAGTGTTGGTGGATGGAGTTTAGGCAACGTTCAATATGAAATATTTCATTCAGGGAATCTCCCTACTTACTTCCCTAAATCAGCCAGCACTAACGGATATCAGGAACTGCCTACGGGAATAATAATTCAATGGGGCCAAGCAACTTCTTCAGGTACTGCTGCCAATAACTGTGCTGTTACTCTTCCAACGTCTGTATCTACCGCATTGTATTCAGCAACAGCCGTAATCGCTGGTACTAGCGCCGCAGCTTACTTAGTACTGGTATCTGCTAGTACAACATCCACTGTCACGTTCTCAGTATCCAATGGTGCTGGTTCTTATCTTTCAGGAATCTCTATTAGATGGATGGCTATTGGCTATTAAAAGGATTTACTCATGGCAATATTTTTCTCAAAAACAACTAATGGTTTTTACGATGATTCATTATCCAGATGCGTTTTGCCTCCTGATGCGTTAGAGATTACCAGTGAAAGGCATTGGGAATTATTGGATGCACAAACTTTAGGTTACCGGATTGTTGGTGATGATAACGGACTCCCAACATTGATAGCTCCTGATCTTACCCCAGCCCCATTAAGCTGTACCGCTTATCAAATCAGACAAGCCTTAACTCAATTAGGATTGCGCGAACAAGTTGAGACTGCTGTGGCTAATAGCACAGACACCGCCTTGAAGGATGCTTGGAATTACGCGCAAAACTTCATTAGAAATCATCCGAAGGTAATTGAGATGGGAAATCTTATCGGTCAAACACCTGAACAACTGGATGCGCTGTTCGAATTGGCCGTTACTTTAGCCCTATAAAAAATCATCACTTCACTAACCAAGGATATCCCTATGGTTACATAAATCGATAAATATTAAATATACGTTTCAAGGATGAACAATGAATCGAAAAATCAATTTATTCCCTAGTTCTGGAGGTCGCTTATGAGTGGTGGTTCAAGCGGCGGCGGTTCTCAGAACTCTAGCACAGTAAACAAACAAGAACCTTGGGCACCATCTATGCCTTACCTTGAACGAGGGATGCAAGATGCGGCTAAGTTATATTCACAAGGTCCAGCTCAGTACACGCCTTGGTCACAGGTGGCAGAGTTTAGCCCACTTCAAAACAATGCGATGAACGGCATAACCAGTTATATCAATTCTCCTGGTACGCAAAACTTCATGAACAAAGCATCCAATACAGCTCAAGGTTTAATGAATGGTCAAAATGGCGTATCCGATATGGCGCAGTATGGAGCTAACCGATTAGCAGGATATGTTTCAAATAACAACCTAATGGACACAGGAAATGCTGTCAACCAGATGGCTTATGGTGATAACACCAATCCGTATCTAAAAACTCAAGTTAATGGCGCGTTACAAACCTTATCCAACAATTTTCTAACCAATACATTACCTGGATTAAGAAGACAAGCTATCGGTGATGGTAGTTATGGCTCAAGCCGAAATGAAATGATGGAAGGGCAAGCCTTGGCGGGTCTGGATAATCAGTTACAGCAAACTTCAGCTCAGATGTATCAAAACGATTACAACACGCAAGAAAGTAATCGTCTGAACGCATTAGGGCAAGCCAGCGATTACCTCAATAACCAAGCCCAATTCCAAAACAACTTAATTGGTCAAGGTGCTCAACAATACCTGAATAACATTCAAACCGGTTTAGGCAATTACACCAGCACAATGGGTATGCCATTAACGATGATTGATCAGTTAATGCAAGTGGGTAATCAGAAATACACCCAGACACAAAATCAGCTTAATGATGCGACTAATCGTTGGAATTTTAACCAGAATAATGCCTGGGACAACTTAACTAAATTCAAACAATTGATTGATCCAACAGCCAGCTATGGTGGTTCAACATCGGGTTCGAACAATGTTACCAATCCAACTCATTCTTCAAATACTGCGGGCAATGTCCTTGGTGGATTGTTACAAGCTGGAGCCTTATACGGCCAGTTAAAAGGAGGTGGAGTAGGTAATTTATTTAGTTCTGGTGGTGGTACGGTGAACGGCATCAACATGAACAATACCAGCCTAAATAACTTGGGCAGTATGGTTAAGTTCTAACCAATAAACAGAATCAAAAGGAATTGATTAATGAAAATAAAACAGACTTTCAAAACAGATTTCCCCCTGTATACGGACATTAGCTCTTGGGGGTACGTATGAGTGGTGGTTCAAGTGGTAGCAGCTCTCAGGATACAAATGCCCAAAGTCGTAATGAACCTTGGGCAGCGGCTCAACCGTATATCATCAATGGCTATAGGGATGCTGCTCGTCTATATTCACAAGGTCCGGCTCAATACACACCTTGGTCGCAAGTGGCTCAATTAAACGGTGATCAAAATGCTGCGATTGATTCAACCAATAGCTATGTAAACGCTTCAGGCACTCAAGCTTATATGAATGGTGCGTCGAATACCGTGCAGCGGTTATTAAACGGCGTAAATAATCCATATACAGCGCTTTCTAACAAGGGTCAGAGCAATCTTGCAGGATACTTATCTAGCAACAATGTCAACGATCCTTCACAAGGTATTAATCGATTTTTATATCAAGATACTCGCGATCCATCGTTAATAAATAATGTAACGGGTGCAACTGAACAAGCTAATGGTGTTTATGACAAGTTGGCCGGGATGATTCAAAACCAAGGCGGCTTTGGTCAAAAAATCGCTGATCAATCTCATTCAATAAATATGGCTAACTCAGCAACAAACATGCTGAGCGATGCGTACATCAATCAAAATGCGAATAGATTGAATGCTGTCAATTTGGCAAACAACAACAAGCAATCGCAAATGAATATTATCGGCAGCTTGTTAAACAATAACGCCAACTTCGATACCACATCCAAATCAATGGGATTAAGCAACTATAGTCCGGTAATCAATACACCGCTGACCTTATTGGGGGCGCTTAATCAAATGGGTGGTGTTCAGCAAAATTATACTCAAGCTCAGCTTAATGATGCGACTAACAGATGGAACTTCAATCAGAATGCCGCTTACGACAATCTGGTTAAGTACCGCAACCTTATCAATCCCGATCCTTCATGGGGCACTACCAATACGATTGGCAAAAGCACAGCAACACCCACTAAAGGCAATGCGATGGGTGGGGCATTGGGCGGCGCGGCTGCTGGTGCAAGTATGGGTAGCATGTTTGGCCCTTGGGGTACTGCTATTGGCGCGGTTGCTGGTGGTTTAATGGGTGGATTATCACAAAGTTAATTAAAGGATTAATACATGAAATTTCTAAAACGTTTTTTAAAGACCTATTTTCCGCATGTGTTCCCATTGTATATGGGTGGTAGTTCTGGAGGTGGAGGCTCAAGTCAACCTTCTTATGAACCAACGCAGGATGCACGTTATATTTCGGCAGCGGATTACCTTAAATCCTTGGAGCCTGCTTTATCCAAGAATACCAACAAAATGACTAATGAGGAGATTCTGGCCTCGTTACCTGATATTCAAAAATTGATTACGCAAGGCAATAACGCATTTGTAGCACCATCAGGGCCGCAAGCTAACTGGGGCGTTATAAATGATTATAGCCCACCAGTAGGGCCAGGACTTATCACTCCACAATACGCGCCACAATATAAAGGCGGGATGTTTAGTGGACCACAAAGTGCTTCACCCGAAATATTAGCTACATTACAAGCTGTTTTAGGCAGTTCAAATTTATCAAAATAAGGAAAATTATCCATGGACGGATTATCTAAATTTTTTGAAAACCCAATGATTCAGAAATACATGCTGGCTCTAGGCGCTGGCATGATGAATCAACCTACATTTGGTCGTTCTGTTGGTAACGGAATGCAATTGGCTTCTCAAGTGGCTATTGATGACATCAGTAACCGTCAGAATGAAGCACTCATTGAGAAAAGACGGCAACAACAGTTGCAAGATGCTTTATCCAATCAAAAGGCCTTGTATGAATACAAAAAGCAAATTGATGATGAGCAAACAGCCAAACAACGTGATCAGATAAACAGCGTTATTGATGCGTTGGGATTAGATGGAAAGCAATCAAACATGATGAAATTGGTTGCTCAATATGACCCTAGTGCGATCAGTTCCGTATTATCTGGAAAACTGAATGGCGATAAGCAGTGGGAATTGAAAAATGATCAAGTGAATGGCGGATTCGTTAAATTCAATCCCAGCACTGGCGAAATTGCGCCTGTTGCTACAGAAGTTCCTACACCATATTCAAATGTTACAACTCCAACTGCATCCGTAAATCCAGGTGTCGCTCGACCAAGAAACCTATTTGATGTTTCCGGTATGTCGCCTAAAACAAAACAGCTATACCAAGAAGCTCAGGTAAAGGCTGATGTTGATAATCTGGCTAAACAACGAAGTACTGCTCAAGAGTTCGTCGCAAATGATCAGAATTATGATTCCAACAGACAGCAAATTTTTGATGCCTTAGATCAAATGGAATCGCACTTAAAAGGTGATGAAAACTTCAGAAAGAATGATTGGCTATGGGGCAATTTGCCTGACAACAGTATTACCAACACTATTCGTTCGAATGTTACCGAAGATAAAAATAACGGGTTGCTAAAGCGCGATATTAACGCTCAGGTATTCGATTTAATAAGACAAATGGCGCAAGCAGGGGGCTCAAGCAAGATATTTGATAGTAATGCTGAAAGGGAAGCTCTGAATTCAACGATTCTTGATCCGAAAACACCTTATGAAACGAAGTTGGAAGCTATTCAAAGTTTACGCAAGAAAGCTGAATTGGCAGACCAACAATATCAAACCAAACGCAACTATAACTACGATATGTTAGGTCTTGAATTACCGAAAGGTAATTCCAAGTCTAAAAACAATATTATATCGATACCCACAAACGGCAAAGCCATCGGTTCCACAGGGATGATGGGTGGTAAGCGGATACGTGTTGTTGGTGCGAATCAGATTGAGGTATTAGATTAATGGATTTATCTAATTTTATAACAAGGATGGAGCAGCAATATCAGTTAAAACCTGGCGTGTTGCAAAAATTGATAGAAGTAGAAAGCAGTGGGAATCACGAAGCAGTTTCAAAACGAGGTGCTATTGGCCTGACTCAATTGATGCCTGATACAGCTAAAGAACTAGGCGTTGATCCACAAGACCCCTATCAAAACATTGAAGGTGGAGCCCGCTATTTAAAACGTAATTTAGACAAGTTTGGTGGCGATTACGCCCAGGCTATTGCTGGCTATAACGCTGGACCAAACAACAAAGCGGTAACTACTCGTAATTGGGATATGTTGCCGTCTGAGACTAAAAAGTACGTTAACAAATTTGCTGACTTTATCATTTCACCGGCTAGTGCCGATGAAACTCCATATCAATCACCTAAGCCAGAAGCTATTACCTGGGATGATGAACAGCCTAAAGAACCGGTTCAACAAACCAGTCAGATTGTTTGGGATGATGAGTCAAAACCTAAAAAGAACGAAACATCCGCTATTGAAGCTTTAGCTCAAGGTGCGGCTAACTGGGGTACTGGCAATTTTGCCGATGAAATAGTCGGCGGATTAAATGCTGGTATCGGGATGTTATTGAACGAAGACCTGAGAAAAAACGGCTGGGATGAAAACTATAAGATGGCTAGAGATGCTTATAGAGATCGTACCGAATCAGCTTGGAATGAACATCCTGTTGCTTATGGTACAGGTGCTGTTGCTGGTGGCGTTCTTAGTCCAATTAACAAAGTTGCCAAAGGCGCTGGCTTGGTAAAGCAGGGGGCTTTATCGGGAGCTATCTATGGTGCTGGTAATGCTAAAGAAGTCGAAGACATGCCAAAAGACGCTTTGATTGGCACAGTGATGGGTGGTGGTCTTGGTGCAGTTGGTAATGGATTAGGTAAGGCTTACCAAGCATTAACACCTAATAAGCAAAATAACATCATTACTGAAAAGGCTAATGATGTTATTGAAAGCATGCTGCCTTCATCTTGGCGTCCGAAAATCGATACGTCAGGCGCAACGACGGCAAATAGATTGGATGTTATAAAAGACCAAGCCAAAAAGCTGACAAATACGGAATACAGAAGTGTTACTGAAAATAACATGAATGCCAATCTTCAACGGTTATTTTCAAATCCCAACCAAGCTGAACCTCAAGTTATTGTGGGCAATACTCAACGGGCAGTTGCGGATTTATTAAACAAGCGTAGTTCGGGTTTATCGAGATTGCCTAGTGCTGAGGCGAAAAGTGAATTAAGCCAATTTGCTGAAGGATTAAAGAACACCACGTCTTTTGATGATTCATTGAACCTGTATAAAGACATTAATGAAAAAATCCGTTCATTGAAAACAGAAGGCAAGGATGTGGCTTATTGGAACAATATCAAGAAAGCTTTAGAGCAAGATATTGATAATTACGGAACCTTCAACAATCGTTCCAATGTAACTGACGCATGGAAAGAGACAAAAGCCAATTACGCTAAGCTGCATTCATTCGACGATTTGAAAAGTTTGTATGACAAATCATTCAACTACGTTGATAACGAAGCAAGGTTTGATCCACAGAAATTTGCCCATTACGCAAAGAATTGGCTATTAAAAGACGGTAAGCATTTACCTCAAGAAGATAAAGAACGGTTGATTCAATATTTCAAAGATGTATCCGGCAATAAAACTGCTGTCAATTATGCTAGAGGCAAGACCAAGGAATTAGGTGAGAGAGCCTTTGATATATTGAAGCTGTTGGGTATCGGAACTGCTGGAGGATGGATTTACAACAAAGCGACCGCTAACAATTAAATAAAAAAGGAATTTGCATATGTCAGAAGAAAAGGATTTCAAGGATATTTTTACGAGTAGAACATTTTGGGTCAACATTGTCGCTATTGGTGGCTTTATCATTCAGCGGAAATATGGATTCGTGGTTGATGAAGCTCTACAAGCTCAAGCTTTAGGGGTCATAAATATCTGGTTGCGAACTATAACCAAACAGCCAATTGTTTGGTCAAAAACCAAAGGAATACCAGATGAAAAGTAGAGTAGAAGACTTTAACCCCAACAATCATGATTGTTGGGAGCAGCACCATATAACGGACAAACGTATAACAGTATTAGAAAACAAGATGGAGACAATGGAACAGGCTTCAGTCAACTTAATAGAACGTCAAGAAAAACACGAGCAAAAAGTAGATGTAGCCTTTGAAAAATTGTGTGTGTCTCTGGATTCAGCTGTATCCAAATTTGAAACATTTGAAACAACAGTTAAAACAGCTTGGAAAACCATCACCATTGGCGGAATGGTATTAGGTGCAATATTGGCTGCTTTGTGGGCTGTTGCTTCAAAAGTATTGCCCCTTATAGCGAGCTGATTGGGGCAGATAACTTACAGAGTTTTAGGCATAACCTCAGAATTGGTCTAAGGCTTTAAAAATTTATTGAATATAAAAAATCTCGTCTGCGGATATACAAATCTGAGCCAATAGGTAGGGCTTTTTTTAGATTTGTGAGTCTCATGCATCACTGAGAGGCGAATTTGACGCAATCATTGCCTTGCTAATTTAACCATCTGGAATTTTTTTGAAAGGCAAATATTCCAACTTTTATTTAAATTATTTGTTTTATCAAATAGTTACAATTTATTGAGTTGAAAAATAGGTTATACTTATTTTTCTACTGAAAAATATAGTTTCTAGGATGATTATTTCGTAATGTAAAATATCAGTGCCATAGAATTAATTTTTTATTGACATTTTAAAAATTTCTGCTAATCTTTGCCACATCGAGCTCATGCTCGGCAATGTAGAGATAGCTGCTTAGCACAGTACAGGGGGTTAAGACCCGTTAGTCATTTCACTAACTACCAGCTCCACATTGTTGTTGTCAGTCAATCATTGGGTTGGTTGCTGGCACCTAAGCACTAATTTTTTAGTGCCTTACATACTCGGACACCGAAAGGTTCCGATGCGAACAATGGTTAAAAATTTTAATTTTTATTAAGGAGTCTCAAAATGACTAAATTTCAAAAACACACCCATCAATCTCATAACCTCCAAAACATGCCAGAAACAACTCCTGACACTGTTTCAATCTACACTTTCAGTAAAAAGCACAAAATCCAATTGCTGGAATTTGCTGATTTTGGATATCTGGAAGCCTATATTAATGATGATGAGTTTGATGCAGGGGTCCACATACCGTTTGAAGTGTTTGTTGAATTCGCTGATACGGAGGAAGAATGCGAATCTATATTCGGAGTATTAAGAGTACCCGTGGATGATTATGAGCCTCAGCTCGACATCATTGAGCATTTACATGAAATCGGTAAGTTTGGAAAAATATGCAACAAATTGCTCAAATTTGATTGGGAACTACCTGATAACGTAAGAATACAAAAAATTGTCTTATCGCCTGTTGGCGCAATGGACACCAAGTTAGGTAGCATTGAAAGACAGTTCGTCATAACACCTTCATTTGTTGGAGGTGCTGTATGAGCGCCAATAAAACCACACTAGCCCAATTAAAGAACAGATTTCAACAAAGCTTTGAAGGGCTCGAAGGTAAAGAGCAGATAGCGGACCCAAATTCATTCGCACCAAAAATGACTCGTGAAGAGTTGCTGGCAGATATGAATCGAGATTTGACCATTTTGGTGCAGCAGATTTGGGGTGAGACCAAGGTGTCTCAAAGAGGTAATAGATATAGTGTTGTTTATTGTACCTACTTGCCTATAGGTGATACTGAACCAAAGACTTATCAAGCTGCTGTTTTTAGTCCAGCCGGCAAATTGATAGTCGAAAACTTGTGGGAAGGTGGAAAGTACAGGATAAAAACTGTAATGTCTGACCGTGGGTATTATGAATGGTCAAGTGCTGAGGAACTGATAGAGTAGCAACTGTTCGAAAAGGGCCTGTAAAAAGGCCCTTTTCTTTAATAGAGAAAAGAGAACCACCATCACCATTGAGCTTAGCCTGAATGGTCAAATCAACTAAAAGCTAACGGCGTTTTACATTTCAATAGCATGGAAGAAAGCTCCCTCCCTGTAAAATTCTGGATCTGATTTGATATAAAAGAAATCAAATTCAAACTTATGCTAACAGTATTTAAAAAAAATGAACATGAGTAGCCGCTATCGGCTATGAATGGACGATCATAGATATCAGATGACTGGCTGGTTAACATCGGCAAGCAATTCTTTCGTAACGCCGCGATCAATCAAGAAGGGGAGATAGCGCCGATGTCAGTTGTAGTACCACGTTAGCGGTGATATTGCTCAATATGCGGTTTAAGCTCATTCTCAATTGACTTGATAATATCTTCAAGGCGTTTTTTATATTCATCTTGATCAGACGCTCCACGTGCATACATTATACGCTTTCGTTTCTTAATCTCCTCTGCTCCAGGGTTCTCGTAGTGGCTATTCGGATTCATTGCCTCCAGGTGATCCTCGATTGCCCACAGTAGCTCTCCAATCAATCCGTTTAAAGGAGAAGTGATTTCAACTATTCTTTGACCCCAGACCACCTCCGCCTCAAGCAGAGCAGTATCAAGTGATAATTTTGATTTTGGAACGGACTCCCACCTTTTTTGATATGCCTGAGCCATTGCATGCCACTGCTTTTCTTTTCCTGACAGTTCCTTTAGCTTCTCCTGTGGCATTTCAGGCTCTTGAGAGTATTGCATGAAAGGATGCCTTACACTCGCAATAGCCTCGCGCAACTCATATATCGAGCGTAGTAGCTTCTTGGCTAACTCATATTCTGTGTTGCCTTTCAATTGCCTCCGCCATGTATTAAGTCCATTCCATCCAACATAGCCACCAACTATTGCTGCTCCGGTAAGAATAAAGTCCTTCAAAATCGGAAGCCAATCCTGCAGGAAACTGAGTAGGTCTTTCATGATTAATCGCTAATAAGTGATTCTCTAGATCTACATATTTTACTTACTGGACCACGGCATTAGAACAGTTTTTCTGAAAACATTGTAGTGTTAAACGGAATAACATGCTTAATTTTCACTACAAACAGATCCAGATAAATTCAATACTTATGTTTACAACTGACTTGTCCAAGCAGTTCTACAAATGACCACTATAATGCTAATTATTGTCAGATTAAGTCCAGACTTTTACTGCTTAACTTCGAGTACAAATGGCGCTATATTCATCATCAACTTCCTTACTGAGTTGTTCAATATAGTGCGAGTCCGCACACACTATGCTCCGTTGAGGGTGATCTATTCGCGATTGGAAGCTTTTAATCCGTTCCAACAGTTCCATACCATTGCGGTTCTTGACTCCCCAAAAGAGCTTGAATACATTGCTTAGACGTTCAAAATATTCTGCTTCTGACTCACTGTTTTTGATGAACATTATCCTCGCGACTTCTCGAATAGCACGGTCTCGAGTTGCGGCGAGCCATTGAATATTTTGGTCCCTCTTTATCAAATCGTACCAATGCTGCAAGAAGCAAAGATCCCATGCTGCATTCCGAACGTCTTTCAACTCATGTGATTTGAGCATACGACTGATACGTCCGTTACTTAAATACAGACATAAAAAGAAGAACGCCGGAGGCGTGAACATGTATTTTTCAAATAGCCAATCCGTGAGCTGCAGCATTACCTGATAATCTGTTACTTCAGATGCCTTGATAGCTAAAGCTTTTTTGATTGTGACAATATTTCTTTCGAATGGCTTGAGCTTTGGTGGTATTGTCTTTGATTGAAGCTCCCCTGATTCAAAATGTGGAACCGCTCCCGGTGGGACTGATGATCTTAGGCCAAGAGCTATATCGAGATAGATATTAGCGTCAAGATTATCTGCACTTCGAAACAACGCCAGTTCAGTATCCGCAGTCGAAAGCCCTGCAGAATCCATGAATTCATTATAAGCCAGGCCAGGATCAGATAGAATATCGGCTGCATTTAGAAATGCCTGCAATCCAGCGACGACTCTTAAGCTTTGGCCTGCTGCACCGTCAGGGATGTGGGCTCCCCTGATGAGCTTCACGAGATCGGTAACGATATTGCGATCGAGTAGACAAGCGATTTTCTCAAAATCATGGAGTTGGTAGTTCACCAATCGATATTGTTGCTCACCATCCAAATCTGATGCATTTAACAGGATGTCATCGGTGATAAGCATCTGCTCAACTATCATGAAGTCGTCGAGCCTAGGGAAAGAGAAAAGAATTTCCATCAAGCTAAAAAATTATAATTTAAATAATATACATTCTATCTTAACCTGATCAGATAAAATAATCTTTCAAATCCAATTATCTTAGCTGGACCACAAGCTCAATAGGCACAAAAGACAGTTTCGGGATAACATCAGAAGCTAACTTAGCATTAACTCTGAATGGTAAATTTTGCCGACAGCAGATATTCATCTTTTAATGTCAGCATAAGTCTGAGTTTGTTTTCAATTATGTCAGATTCAAATCAAAAACTGTCATAGGTAATTGATTGTTTTCTTAGGATTTTTCAAAAAAGTTAGAATCTGTAAAAAATCCCCACCACCCCCACTAAAAGCGTTTTAACTCGTTGATTTATCAGGTGTTAATGAGCTTATGAAATTAATCTTGAATTCTTTGATCAAAATCAGTTCTATTAAGGCTTTAACGAGATTTGCATAGGAGGGTTTAATGGAAATCTTCGATTCAATTAATCTTTATCTGCACAGTCATCCGACACTGCTCGCCGAGATGATGTTCCTTTTTCGTCTCAAAGCCTGGATTCTTTGCGGGCTGGCGCTTTATTTCGTTGTCCTGATGCACAGGACCCAGAAGAAAGAACAGGCCGAGCTTGCCAAAAGGGATGACAATTTTCTGGCCTAGCGCCGGAGGGAATTCAAGGCGCTACCTTTATGCCAACAGAAGCGGCCATATCGATACAAAAGCTGAGCAAAAGCTATGAGGAATCAGGCAAGCGGCATAGCATTTTCACTGATCTGACCCTGGAGGTGAGCCGTGGCGAGTTTATCGTGCTGCTCGGCCGCAGCGGCTCCGGTAAATCGACCTTGCTGAATCTGATCAGCGGCATCGACCCTCCCGATGCCGGCAACGTCATCATCAACGGCACCGATATCACGGCGCTTTCCGAGCACGGACGCACGCTGTTCCGCCGCCATCATCTGGGTTTTATCTTCCAGTCTTATAATCTGATTCCCACCCTGACCGTGGCTGAAAACCTGCTGTTGCCGCTGGAACTGATCAGGCCCCTGGCACGGGTGGACCGCGATAAAGTCGCGGCGCTGCTGGACAAGCTTGGCCTTGCCGACCGTCATGATACTTATCCCGACCGCCTGTCAGGCGGCGAGCAACAGCGCGTCGCCATCGCTAGAGCACTGATTCACGATCCGGACCTGATTCTCGCCGACGAGCCGACCGGCAATCTGGATCTGGAAACCGGCAGCCAAGTTCTGGCGCTGCTCGATACGCTGGTTAAAAAAGCCGGCAAGACTCTGGTCATGGCGACGCACAGCCGCGAAGTCATCGGTCAGGCCGACCGCATTGTTTCAATCCGCGATCAATCACTGGTTCCGGTTGATGAGATCTGTCCTTAACCGGGCCAGCCGCAATTTTCTATGGCGGCATCCCTGGCAGCTAGTCCTGGCGCTTCTGGGTATCGCCCTAGGCGTCGCGGTCGTGGTTTCTATCGAACTGGCGATGGAAAGCGCGCTGGCGTCCTTCGACCAGACGCGCAAGGCTTTTTCGGGGGCGGCAACGCATCGTATCGTGGCCGGCGACGGCGGCCTCGATGAAAAATTCTACACGCGGCTGCGCGTGGAGCAGGGCATACAGCAGTTGTCGCCGATCGTAAGCGGTTATGTGCGGCGGTCCGATGACAGCTTCAGGCTGATCGGCATCGATCCGTTCGTTGAGAAATCCTTTCAGTCGGCCTGGCAAAAACAGTACGGCGATGTCGGCTTTCTTGCCCGCCTGATCGCCGAGCCCGGCACGGCGCTGGTCAGCGGGCAGACGGCAGCGCGCCTGCATCTGAAAGTTAGTGACGAAATCACGGTCGAGACCGGTAACGGCGAGCGCCGGTTAAAAATCATCGCCCTGTTGTCGCCATCCCATGCCATCTCCGAACAGGCGCTGTCGGGATTGATCATAACCGACATCGCCACGGCGCAGGAGGTGCTGGGCCTGTATGGCAGGCTCAGTTACATCGATGCGTTGATCGATAAAGACGTATCCGATACGCTGGCCCGGATACGCAAGGCGTTGCCGACCAATGCTTTATTGCTTTCGGCAGACGACCAGTCGCAAGCCATGCGCGAGATGACGCGCGCGTTTTCGATCAACCTGAAGGCCTTGGGGCTGCTGTCGCTGCTGGTCGGGCTGTTCCTGATCTATAACACGATGACGTTTCTGGTCGTGCAGCGCCGGCGCCTCATCGGCAGTTTGCGCGCCCTGGGCGTCACGCGGCGGCAGATCTTTCAGCTCATTATCAATGAGACCTTCTGGCTGGCGGTAGCCGGCACGGCGATCGGCATCGCGCTTGGCATCCTGCTGGCGCAGGGCTTGCTGCATCTGATCTCGGGCACCATCAACGCGGTTTATTTCCGTCTCGACGCGGCTTCTTTAATGATCACGCCCATGCAATTGGGCAAAGGCATCCTGCTGGGGCTCGGTGCGACCTTGCTGGCCGTGTTGCCGCCCGCTTTGGAAGCGACGCGCTTGCCGCCAACGACGGTGTTGATCAGGTCGCAGCTGGAATCGGGCGTGCGCCGGTTGATCAAAGTGACGGGCATGGCGGGCGGCCTGTTCATAGCGATTGGCCTGGCGCTGGCGCTGTGGTCCGGTAAAAGCATTTCGTTGGGGCTGGTCGGCATTTTTCTGTTGCTGTTCGGCTTCGCCTTGCTGACGCCGGTTTTCACGCTGATGGTCATGAAATTGGTCGAGCGCGTGTTCGGGCGTATTTCAGGCGTTTTGGGGCGCTTGCCGGCGCGCATGGTATCGGCCGAGATCAGCCGGACCGGCATCGCTATTGCGGCGCTGATGATGGCTGTTGCGGCGACGATCGGCATGGATCTGATGATAGGCAGTTTTCGGCACACGGTGCAGGAATGGCTGCAAGGCGCGCTGCGCGCCGATCTGTATGTAGCGTTGCCGGCCGAGAAGACGCCGGCTTCCGCATCCGAAGCGCATCGCCTGAAAGCAAAACTGGCCGCGCATGCCGATGTGCAAATGCTGAGCAGTTTGCTGGCTGTGAACCTGATCGCCAATGATGCGCTTACCAGAGTGTCGGTGTATGAGCTGAATCCCCAGGCCAGACGCGGCTTTGTTTTCAAGCAGGCGGCCAGTGCAGTCTGGGACCGGTTCGAGCGCGAACAGACGGTTATTGTCACGGAACCTTATGCGTATCATCATGATGTCAAAGTCGGCCAGACGATCATGATGCGCACGGAAAAAGGTCAGCAGCCTTTTGAGGTGATCGCGGTTGAAGCCGACTACAGCGACCAGGGGCATCTGGTGATGAGCCGGCGCAATTATGGACGCTACTGGCCCGATCTGGGGTATTCGGGCATCGGCATTTACGCCAAACCCGGCGTGGACTTGAAACGGTTGGAAGACCAGCTGGGTCAGTGGCTTAAGCCGCCGCAGTCGATACAGTCGAACCGGGCGATTTATGAGGCATCGATGGGTTTGTTCGAGCAGACGTTCACGATTACGGAAACCTTGCGCTGGCTGTCGGCCATTATCGCGTTTGTCGGCGTTTTCAGCGCCCTGATGGCCTTACAGTTCGAGCGGACGCGGCAATTGGGCGTGCTGCGGGCCATAGGCGTCACGCCGGCGCAGCTGACGGCGCTGATCATCGGCGAAACGGGACTGATGGGGCTGGTGGCCGGCCTGTTTGCCGTGCCGGTCGGCTATGTTGTCGCGTATGTGCTGATTTTCGTCATTTACCTGCGTTCGTTCGGCTGGACAATGGCGTTTTATTCCAATGCGGCCGTTGTTTATCAAGGGCTGGCGCTGGCGTTTGGCGCCGCTTTGCTGGCGGGCGTCCTGCCGGCGCTGAAAATGGCGCGGACCCGGCCGGCCGAAGCGTTGCGTAACGAATGATGAAAAAACTGATTTTTTTTGGTTTGCTCATAGTGCTGGCGGTCCTCTGGTGGCTGCCTGTCAAATTCCCGTTTGATCTCAAGCCGCTTCCTGACAAGTCTTTCGGTAAAACTTTGTCGAAAAAAGACGATGCCTTCAGTAATGTATTGTCCGAAAGCGACAAAGGCTTTGCAAGGGCTCTAAAGCCGCGTAAGTTCTCGTTTCCTCTCGATCATGGCGCGCACGATCAATACCGGACCGAATGGTGGTACTTCACCGGCAATCTGAGCAGTGCCGAGGGCCGTAGATTCGGCTATGAGCTGACGTTTTTCCGCTTTGCATTGAGTCCTGACGCGCTAGTATCGAAGTCAGCCTGGCGAAGCAATCAAGTATACATGGCTCATTTGACCCTGACCGATGCCGAAAAAGACCGTTTTTATACCGACGAGCGCTTCAGCCGCGCCGCCAATGGCTTGGCCGGCGCCTCTGATAAACAGTATCGGGTCTGGCTTTATGACTGGTCGGCTTCTGCCCGGGACGGCCCGGATTTTCCGTTGCGTCTGTCCGCAAAAAGCGATGAATTCGCCATCGATTTTATGCTGACGCCAATGAAGGGGCCGATTTTTCAGGGCGAGCACGGCCTGAGCCGGAAAAGTGATGAACCCGGCAACGCCTCGTATTATTATTCCTATACCCGGCTGGCGACCGAGGGCAGCGTGCGCATCGGCGACACTCTGTTTTCGGTGATTGGCAATAGTTGGATGGACAGGGAATGGAGCACGAGTTCATTGTCTAAGGAGCAGGCCGGATGGGATTGGTTCGCGTTGCAGCTCTCCGATGGCAGCGAATTGATGTTTTACCAGCTCAGACGCAAGGATGGTAGGGTTGACCGCAACAGTTCCGGTTCCATCGTGCTGGCCGACAATGTCAAAGTGCCGCTTACGGCGCAGGATGCGGCGATCGAAGTTTTGGCTACCTGGACGAGCCCGCATTCGAAGATCCGCTATCCGTCATTGTGGCGCTTGAGCGTGCCCGGCCAGCGGCTTGAGCTTGATGTCGTGCCGCTGATAAACGATCAGGAACTCAATGTCAGCGTCCGGTATTGGGAAGGCGCGGTCAGCGTCAAGGGGACAAAAAACGGCAGGCCGGTTTCAGGCCAGGGCTATGTTGAGTTGACAGGGTATTGATACGCATTGCGTGTGGGTATGGGTAATTCCGAAACGCCGGGTTTATCAACCCAGCCTGACCGCTAATGAACAAAAAACATAAAAAAGCGAGGATGGCTATGAAAAAGATCTTGGTTACGGGGGCTACAGGCCAGATAGGCTCCGAATTGACAATGGCTCTGCGCGATCGATTCGGCGCGGATAATGTCGTGGCGGCCGGGCATGGCAGGCCGCCGCTCAGCGAGTTGCAGCAGACTGGGCCTTATTGCAGTTTCGATGTGCGCGATGCTCCGACATTGCGTCAGGTCGTCGAAGATTATCAAATCGATACGGTTTTTCACCTGGCATCGTTGTTGTCCGCGGTCGGGGAAGAAAAGCCGCAGCTGGCCTGGGATATCAACATGAACGGTCTGTTCAACGTGCTGGAGGCGGCGCGCGTGCATGGCTGCGCCGTATTTTTTCCCAGTTCCATCGGCGCTTTCGGGGCCGGCACGCCCGCTGTCGATACGCCGCAGGACACGATTCAGCGCCCTGCCACTTTATACGGCATTACCAAGGTCTCAGGGGAACTGCTGTGCGATTATTATTATCGCCGTTTCGGCGTCGACACGCGCGGCTTGCGCTATCCTGGGCTGATCTCGAATGTTGCATTGCCGGGCGGCGGCACGACGGATTATGCCGTGGATATTTTTTATGAGGCCGTCAAAAACGGGCATTACGATTGTTTTCTTGAGGCCGACACGCAACTGGACATGATGTATATGCCCGATGCGATCGATGCCGCGATTCGGTTAATGATGGCGGACGGCCGAAAGCTGCGCCATCGCAATGCCTTCAATATCACGGCCATGAGTTTTACGCCCCGGCAGCTGGCGGCGGAAATACAAAAGCATCTGCCGGGATTTGCGATCGGTTACCGTATCGACCCGGTGCGTCAGGCGATCGCCGATTCCTGGCCCCGACATATGGACGACAGTGCTGCAAGAGCGGAATGGGGCTGGCAGCCGCGTTTCGATCTGCCGAATATGGTCGAGGATATGCTGGAGAAAATAGCGGTCAAACTGGGTAAAGGCTAAGGAGGTATTTATGTCGCTGACAAAAGTCGAGCAGTTATTCAATGCGAAATTAACACAGTTGCAACAGCAGGGCATAAGCAAGGGTAACGAGAAAATCATTACCGGCAGGCGGGCTCCAACGGACGGTTTCGGTTCGCGCTATTTTCTGGAAGGCTGCGTGGATCAGGCGTTTTTGCGTATGAATTCCAATTCCTATCTGGGCTTGACAGGGCATTCTGGGTTAATTAAGGCAGAAGCTGAAGCGGCGGAAAAATTCGGTACGGGGCCCGGTGCGGTGCGCTTCATCAGCGGCACTTACCGGCCGCATGTCGAACTGGAGAAAAAGCTGGCCGAATTTCACGGCCGCGAGGCCGCCATGATCATGAGCGCGGCCTATGCGACCATGATCGGCGTGCTGCCGCAGTTTATCTCTGACGAGACGCTGATTGTCAGCGATGCGCTGAACCACAACTGCATCATCAATGCGATTCGCCTGTCGCATCCGGTCAGGAAAGAAGTTTATGCGCATGCCGATGTTGATGCGCTGGAGCGCATTCTGGATGCCAATAAAGGCCAGATCAGGCGCGTCTGCGTCGTGACGGACGGCATTTTCAGCATGCGCGGCGATCATGCGGCGCTTGACCGGATCAGCGCCTGCTGCCGGCGCCATGAAGCCGGCTATGACGAGGGCATTATCACCGTTGTCGATGATTCGCACGGGGTCGGCGCTTTCGGCCGGACCGGGCGCGGCACCGAAGAATATACCGGCGGCAAGGCCGATATCCTGATTGCCACGCTCGGCAAGGCTTTCGGCGTGAACGGCGGCTATGTGGTGGCGAGCTCGGCCGTCATTGCCTATCTGCGCGAAACAGCTCCTTTATATATCTATTCGAATCCGATCACGCCGGCCGAGGCGGCTGCGGCCATGGCGGCGCTAGACATTGCAGACAGTCCGGAAGGTATGCATCTGCTGGAGAAATTGCGCAGCCTGAGCGCGCGGCTCAGGGCCGGACTGATACGGCTGGGCTTTGAAACCTTGCCCGACGAGCATCCTATCGTGCCCATTCTGATCAGAGATACGGAAAAAACCACGGCTTTGGTGGAACACTTGTTCACGCATCAGATTCTGGCTACGGGGCTCAATTATCCGGTCGTGCCGAAAGGCGAGCAGGAAATCAGGCTGCAGGTATCGGCTGATCATACCGAAAAGGATATGGATTATTTATTGGCTGTGCTGGCCGAGTTTAAGCAATAGCGCTCCAATGCAGGTACGGCTTTTCTATTTGGGGAAGGGCGGCTAAAGTCGCGCTTGCTGGCTTTTATTCGGTCGGCACCATTTCAAAAATGATCACTTCGGCTGGCACTTTTCCTACGTTCTCTACCGACATTAATTCGCCGGATTCCCAGAACACGTCACCAGCAGAATAAATATGGGTTTTGCCGCCCTCGATCACTTTCAGCCTGCCCTTGGTTACATAGCGGGGGCCTGGGCCTTCATGCGTATGTTCGGGCGTTTTAGAAGCGGGAGGGAAAGTGACTCGTATTGTCCTGGCATTGATGTTTTTGCTGGGTAGTTCCACCTTGTTTTCCAATAGCACGGTTCTGCCTAATGCCGGCTTTTCTTCCGCCGAGGCCGTGTTCATGTGCCCGGCGAATAGTGCCGTCAGTGACATCAAGGTTAGTCCAGCGGGGGTAATAGTCTGAATTTTGATCATGTGCTTGCCTCGTTTTTTATGTGTTATGGAATCAGTTTTGCAGGTTGAAGCGGATTTGGATCGGTTTGCTGCTACAAGTTTCCAGTTATTTCGGCATCTGTTTGAGTTTGCCCGGCTATAATCGGTTTAGACAGGCTATCTTCGGTATTCAGCGCCGTATTGTTAATGGGTTGGATGAAAGAGACCAATACAAACAGGTCGCTTCCGGTATAGCCAATTACAGATTCGCTTGCCGGGCCTTTGCGCAGTGTATCAAGTGCGTATGGCGATAACATTTGCCTTATTTTGACATAAATCAATAGGCTTATTAAAAAATATGGATAAAATTTTATTATAAATTTTAAGGTAACTTTATATCCAATCTGAGTGATCCAATCTGAGTGAGGGTTTTTATTATTATGATCGTCTTATATGTTTGATAGCTTTTATGGTTACATCCGCGCTTTTGCAGGCATGCTATTCACTTTTTTGTAAAAATTCAGGTTTAATATTTAGAGAAAACACAGCTATCGATTTAAACACTTTCATAAACGATGATCGAGAAAGAAAGTCGCGCCGTAAGACTTATGATGAAGATGAGCGGTAAAATCCCTGGAGTAAAACGGTAATTTATTGTTTTGTAAAATATTTTATCGATTTATTAATGCTTTATCTTAAGATGGTAATGTAACCTTATAATCGTGCAAATATTGATTAGTGAGAATCTGGGTGGAGATTGAATATGACGTATATTATCGAACATAAGTAAAGCTACGTATGTATAATAGCTTATATGTCACGCTATAATAGAAAGACTGTTAAAAGAGTGTTGACAGTAATTCCTATTCAAATAATTGGTTTGTAACTAATTAAAAAACAACAAAAAATGTATGATTAGTGTTTTGCTTGTTGATGATCATGAACTTGTCCGGACCGGTATCGAAGCATTGTTGAACGCTGCTGAAGATATTAAAGTTGTCGGTGTGGCCAAGTCTGGAGAAGAAGCTGTCGATGCAGTTGTTAATCTGTCGCCGGATGTGGTGCTGATGGACGTGAATATGCCCGGCATTGGCGGCGTAGAGGCATGTCGTAGAATTTTACAGCATGATTCTAAAGTAAAAATAATTGCGCTATCAGTCCATAATGATGGACCTATTCCACGTCAATTGCTCAAGCTGGGCGTCCTGGGGTTTATTTCCAAGGGCTCTTCGGCCGAAGAAATGGTGAGCGCAATCCGTAAGGTGATGGAAGGCAAGCGCTATCTGTGCGCGGAAGTGGCCAATAATTTAGCCTTTCAAGGGTTGTCCGGCAATAGTGAATCGCCATTTTCAAAGCTATCTCAGAGAGAGGCCGAAGTGGTGACTTTAATTCTTCAGGGAAAAACTATCAAGGAAATGGCGGATATGCTGATATTGAGCGATAAAACCGTTAATACCTACCGCTATCGCCTCTATGACAAACTTCACATAAAAAATGATGTTGAATTAACGCGCCTGGCGGTTAAATTCGGTCATATCGACTCTGCTTTGATTTAGCAGGCCTGTTCAAATGGAGGGGCGCCAGGATGCGCCCCTCCTCCGGTCGCTTATAACAGCTCCCGGGCCTTGTTAAAGGCGTCTCTAAAATCAAGATACAATGGCTTATCGGTTTCCAGCATGGATTTCAGCAATTCATGCTGCAGCTGGTATTTAACATTGCCGACAGCCAAAGCGCCTACGCCCACCGCACCCGGTGCATTGACGGCATGGGTTAATGGCGCGCCCATGTCTTTGAGCTTGATGCCTTCGATTCCCAATGGCGGAACCGCATTCACATCACCCGCTACTTTCAAGCGTTTCGCTTCGTTCAGAACATCGGCGCTCAAAACCTGAATGCCGGCTCTTGCTGTGCAAAAGATGATGTCGGCATTGGCGACCAGACGGGCTTTATCGGCTTCGGAACTGGCGTACGTGCCTCTGAGGTTGCAGCCAAAACGGCGATTGTATTCCTTGGCCATATCCAGGGCGGTATCGATTGACAAATGGTCGACCAATGCCGTGTCTGCGCCGGCCAGGGATGCGATGACGCCTGTAGCGACGCCGACAGGGCCGGTTCCGCCAAAGACGACGGCATTGCAGTCTTTCAGTTCCTTGCCGTGCTTTGCTTTCAGCTCTTTTTCCACGCAGGCTACCAATGCGGCCGCTGTCGTGAAAGCGCCGCTGGGGTCGGCAAGAACAGAGACTTCAAAAGGGGGAACCATAGCCTGTTTGCAAGTATCCAGCATGTCCATGGCCAGGCCTAGGTCGCGCCCGCCGATAAAAATGCCGGTGCGTTTAACCCCGGACGGACCGCGAGAGAATATGGCGTCCTGAGTCAGGCCATAAACCTTGTCCAGCTTGACGTTACTGTAAGGCACGAGCACATCAAAGCCCGCATCCATTGCCATGTTGACATCGAACGGGCTGTTGTTCGGCATGGGGTCCAGCATGTGAATAATGCTGCGTTTCTGCATTAGAGATCCTCTTTCATTAAGGCGGGTTAAACTGAAATGAAACCCGCTTGTAAATTAAGCTTTTGATTTAATGTAATCCCTTGCAACTTCGAAAGCGTGCTCGAAATGCAGGTAAACAGGTTTATCGGTAGCAATCATTTTTTTCAGCAAGCGGTTTTGAGCCTGGTATTTGATATTACCTATAGCCAATGCGCCTATGCCGACAGCGCCGCTTTTCGAGCCTTGAATCGGTGTACCGTCATGGAAGGCATCGACGCCGGCAATGCCTGATGGCGGCACGGCGTTGACATCGGCGGCCACTTTCAGTTGAGGCGCTGACGCAACCAGCTCTGCGCTAAGCAACTCAATACCGGCAGCGCCTGTTGCAAAGACTACGTCGGCCGTTTTGATGTATTCGGCCTTGTCGGCATCGGCGCCGGCTTCAATGGTGATTTTGCCGTCGCCGAACTCATTGCTGCACATGTCGGCTATGCTTTGTGCTCTTTCCAGTTGGCGGCCGATAATCCTTACATGGGCGCCTGCCTGCGCCGCAATCACGGCAGCTGCCTGACCGACCGGGCCGGTTCCGCCCAATGCCAGAATGTTTTTGCCTGCCAGTGTGGTGTTGAATTTGGTGGCTAATTCGCGCTCGACGGTTGCAACCATGCCGGCTGCGGTCGTGAATGCGCCGCTGGGGTCAGCGAAAACGGAGACTTCAAAGGGAGGCACCATGGCGTGTTTGGCTGCTCTCAGCATGTCCATCGCTTGCTTGGTATCGCGGCCGCCGATGAAGATGGCGGTTCTTTTCAGGTTTTTCTGGCTACGCGAGAAAATGGCGTCCTGCACCAGTCCCTGAACTTCGCTGGGCTCGACATTGATATACGGGACTGCTGAAACCCAACCGGCATCCATCGCCATGTTGACGTCAAACGGGCTGAGGTTTTTTGCAGTGGTCAGCATGTGTAAAATGAATGGTTTTTCCATGATATCCCCTTGATGTGTTGAGCAGGCAAGTATAAAAGAAAAAATGGCAGAATAACACCGTCATGGGCTTTTTGGATTTTTAAAAAAATGGTGAATCTTGTATTATCAAGGCATTTTTATTTTTCGGAGAAATGAATGCACAACGTTACGTTGATTAAAGGCGATGGTATCGGTCCTTCCATTATGGAGGCTGCGGTCAAGATTATCGATGCGTCCGGCGCCAAGATAAACTGGGAAGAAGCCGACGCGGGCATGGCCGCGTTTGAAAAACACGGCACGCCGATTCCTGATGCAACCCTGGCCTCGATAGAAAAAAACCGCGTGGCTTTCAAGGGCCCTCTGACGACGCCGGTCGGCAAAGGTTTCAGAAGCATCAATGTCGCCTTGCGTCAGCAATATGATCTTTACGCCAATGTCCGCCCGGCCAAAACCTGGAAAGGTGCGCGGACCCGCTTCGACAATGTCGACATCGTTGTCGTCAGGGAAAATACGGAAGGCTTGTATGCCGGTTTGGAACACTTTCTGACCCCTAAAAAGGATATCGCCGAAAGTCTGGCTGTCGTGACGCGCCAGGGCTCGGAACGCATCGTTGAGTATGCTTTTAAATACGCGCGTGAAAACGGCCGCAAAAAAGTCACGATCTGCCATAAAGCTAATATTCTGAAGTACACGTCGGGCTTGTTTCTGGATGTTGCCAGAGAAGTGGCTGCGCGCTATCCGGACATCGAGTGCGACGAAAAAATTGTTGACGCCATCTGCATGCATATGGTCATGGACCCAACTCAGTTCGACGTAGTCGTGACGACCAATATGTTCGGCGACATTCTCTCCGATTTGACGGCCGGCCTGGTCGGCGGCCTGGGATTGATTCCGGGCGCCAATATCGGCAGCGATGCGGCACTGTTTGAAGCGGTGCATGGCAGCGCGCCGGATATCGCCGGCAAAAATATCGCCAACCCGACGGCTGTTATCATGGCAGGCGTCATGATGCTGAATTATCTGGGCGAGCATGAGGCTGCGAATCGCATCAAGGCCGCGACTGAAAAAGTCATCGGCGATGGCGAGTTGGTCACGCCGGATTTGAACCGGAATTCAAAGGCCGGCACTACCGAAATGCGCGATGCCATTATTGCGGCCATGCGATAAAACTGTCATTAATGCGGGGCGGCCTGATGGTCGTCCCTGCTATCCTCATGATGAATGATCTGAAAGCCCGGCAGCGCCGCAAAGCTTATGATGCCCGCAACGCACAAGCGGATAAAGAGGCGGCCAGCCGGGTCATTTGCAATCAAATTACAGCGCATCCGGCCTATCAGCAAGCCAAAACCGTGATGTGGTACATCCACTGCCGCTCGGAAGTCAGAACCGAGCCGACGCTAAGGCACGAAATTTCGACCGACAAACGTATCATCATTCCCTACTGTACCAAAGATGAGCAAGGCCGTAACAAATTAGGTCTATGGTGGCTGGAAGACTTTGCCGAATTAGCGCCCGGCATGTGGGGGATTCTGGAACCGCCAAAGGAATGCTGGGGCGAGGCCGGCAAGGAAATTGCACCGGAACAGCTCGACTGCATTATTGTGCCGGGCGTGGCTTTTGACCGGCGCGGCGGGCGCCTTGGCAACGGCGCCGGCTACTATGACCGTTTATTGCGGTGCGTCAGGGCCGATGCCGTGTTGATCGGCGTGTGCTATGAATCCCAATTACTGGATCGGATCGCCATGGCATCTCATGATGTGGCCATGGATTTTGTGATGACGGAAAAAGCGATTTATGCAGGCCCTGGCCGGCCGCTTGCAGGCTAATGGATTTTCAGGCGCTAAAAAACAGCGTTGCTTCCTCGCCGGCTTTTGTTCTGGATGCCGCCGAGATCGTAAATACTTTGAAAGTGTTGGATACGCTACGCAATCAGTGCGGCTGCAAAGTGTTGTATTCGATCAAGGCGCTGCCTTTTTCCTCTGTGCTTGAGTTGGCAAGACCTTTTGTCGACGGCTTCTCGGTCAGTTCTCTGTTTGAAGCGCGGCTGGCTGATGAAATTCTGACAGGACAGGGTAGCATACATTTAACGACTCCCGGCATCAGGCCCGATGAGATCGATGACATTGCAAGCCTGTGCACGCACATCAGCTTCAATTCTTTAAATCAGTATCAGCGCTTTGGCGAGGCGGCCAGGGCTGAATCTTCGGTCGGCTTGAGGCTGAATCCCAAGTTGTCCTTCCTTGATGATGATCGCTTCGATCCGTGCCGGCCGTTTTCGAAACTGGGCGTCGATATCGATGAATTGTGCCGTTCGAACTTTCTTGACCAGATCAGTGGACTGCATTTCCATACCGTTTTTTCAGCAACGGATTTCACGCCGCTAATTAAAACGATAGAAAAACTTCAGTCTCATTTGGGGGCAGGATTCACACACCTGAAATGGTTGAATCTGGGCGGCGGCTATCTGTTTAACCGGATCGAAGATCACAGCCGCTTTATTGATCTGGTGCGCCGGCTGAAAAACGATTTCGGCATCGATATCTATATCGAGCCGGGCAAGGCCGTGGTTGGGCAGGCAGGGCATTTGATTGCTACCGTGATCGATACGTTTGCCAGCGACGGCAAAGCCATTGCCGTACTTGATACATCAATCAATCATAATCCGGAAGTGTTCGAATATCAGCGCCAGCCCGAACTGCACGAGCATGAGCCGGAAGGCGCGTATGCGGCCGTTCTGGCGGGCTGCACCTGTCTGGCCGGCGATATATTCGGCGAATATCGGTTCAATAAACCGTTGAAGATGGGCGACCGCGTGGTTTTCAAACATGTTGGAGCCTACAGCCTGATCAAGGCCAACCGGTTTAACGGCCACAATCTGCCTGATGTCTATGAGGCATCGTCAGAAAAAGTCACTTTATTAAAGCGCTATGACTATGCGGATTACCGCAGCCAGTGGATGAGGAATGGGACTGTATCCTAGGCAACTTGTTGGAAGAAATCAGTGTCAGTAACCGAAACAGGCACACGGTAACAGTTTTTAAAGTTCAAATTAAGCAATGGAGTTATGACGATGAAAGCAGTATTAATGACTGAAAAAGGCGGTCCGGAAGTTCTGCAGTTACAGGACATAGCGGAACCGGAAATAACTCATCCGGCTCAGGTAAAAGTCCGCCTTAAGGCAGCCGGCATCAATCCCATCGACACCAAGGTGCGGGCCAACGGGCTCTTCTATAAGGATGCGCTGCCGGCCGTGCTGGGTTGCGATGGCGCCGGCACCATCGTTGCCGTAGGCGATGGCGTGACAAATTATAAGATCGGCGATGAGGTATGGTTTTGCAATGGCGGCCTGGGGAAAGAGCAGGGCAATTATGCCGAATATACGGTGGTCGACAGCCGCTGGGTAGCTTTGAAACCCAAAACCATTTCGTTTACCGAAGCGGCGGCCCTGCCGCTGGTCTTGATTACGGCATGGGGCGCCCTGTTCGAGCGAGGCGGTCTGCAGCCAGGACAAACGGTTCTGATCCACGCCGGCGCCGGCGGCGTAGGGCATGTGGCCATACAGTTGGCAAAACAAAAAGGCGCCCGTGTCATTACGACGGTCAGTTCCCGGGAAAAAGCCGATTTTGTGCGCGATTTGGGCGCTGATGACGTTATTTTTTACCGGGATGAGAATCTGCAGGATCGCATCAACAGCTTGACCGAAGGAAAAGGCGCCGATCTGGTTTTCGATACGGTCGGCCCTGAGGTCTTTATAGCCAGTATAGAAGCTACGGCTCATTTCGGCAGTATCGTGACGTTGCTGGACCCCGGCATGATCAGCCTGGCGGAGGCCCGCATGCGCAATTTGAAGATCGGTTTTGAATTGATGTTGACGCCCATGCTGAGAGAGCTTGATGCTGCGCGCGAAAAGCATGTGGAGATTTTAAAGCAATGCGCCGAACTGATTGACCGCGGGGATCTAAAGACGCGCGTCAGCCATGTATTGAAACTCGATCAAGCAGCCGATGCGCATAAGCTATTAGGGGAAGGGCACATGACCGGAAAGGTTGTGCTCGAAATATAAACCGGCCAACCCTGTTTGATAAGGATTAAAGCTGAACAGATTTGCATAGTGGGCATCGTCAGCCAGCGTGGGCACACCAGTTATAAGGTTGTAACTGAGAAAAATCATGGGAATTTAAGGTTTCTTATTTATACTGAAAAATGTTATTGATTTTTCAAGTGTTACATTAACGATAGTTAAGCTTTTCAATTATTTCAATCCGCCTTGACTTTGTCAGGCAGTGTATGAAATGTTTTTAAATATCAGAAAAGTTAACGCCGTGTTAAGGCAGGTCAAAGATGTTGAGCAGTTTACAAAAACAAAGAAAAATTATTGTTGCTGATGCAGATCCTGCCTCAAGAATTGAAATGATAGAATTTCTGCAAGCGCGGGGATTCAATAACGTGGCTATTGCCGCCGATGGCGATCAGATCCATGAAATATTGCGCGCCTATCAACATGAACCGGAGCTATTGGGGGCGGTTATCATTGATGAGAAATTGCCCCACTGTCAGATTGAGGGATTGTGCCAAGTCTTGCCGCATGAGGATGAAGGGATTTTCCTGCCCTTCATTGTGCTTGTTGATGAGCCGCCGAAGAACAAGACTCTGGCATTAGGAGGCAAATGCCAGTTTTATGAGCTGGTTCGTCCGTACCTTGCTACCGAATTGCTCATGCTGGTTGAGTTTCTTTTAGTCTTGAAGGACGAGCGTTTTCTGCGCTATAAGCAGAAAGAAGAACTGATTTCCCAGTTGGCTGCACGCAAATTGCTTAATGCGAAATTAGAATATCTGGTTATCCATGATGATCTCACCGGCTTGCTGAACCGGCGCAATCTTGAGCAGCATCTTTATCTGGAGCTGCATGAACATGCCAAATCCCGGCAAAATGGCGTGTTATTGTTTATCGATCTGGACAGATTCGGATTGATCAATGATTTGGAAGGGTTTGCGGCCGCTGACGGATTGCTGGTTGAAGTAGTGGCCGTTATTAAAAAGGCGATTCAGGCAAAAGGCCTGTTCGCCCGGGTCGGATCGGACGAGTTATGTCTGTATCTGGAAAATTCGACCCTCGATAATGCGATGGTTATTGCGGAGCGTATTTGTAAAAGACTGGATGAATTTCGCTTTACCATAGACAATGCCTGTTACCACATCACGGCCTCTATCGGCATCGCTTCTTTAAAATCTTCCAAAATTGTCAAGTATCCCGGAGAGCTGATATCCAGAGCGCATCAGGCCTGCTCGATAGCCAAAAACAAAGGCCGCAACAGAGTATGGCTGTATTGCGAAGACGATCAGGCTTTCAAGGAAAGGCAGCGTGATATCCACTGGATGTCCTTAATCCGGGATGCGCTGTTGAATGACAGATTCTTTCTTGTTTTTCAGCCAGTGGTGGGTTTATCCGACGGCGAAATCTCCCATTATGAGGTCTTGATCAGAATGAGAGGCAGCGACGAACATGTGATTGACCCGGGCGAGTTCATCCCGGTTGCGGAAAGGATGGGGCTTATCTACAGCATCGATGCCTGGGTGGTCGATAAAGCCATAGACTTTTTGGCTTCGCTGCCACAGGAATTGTCGCATGTAAAGCTGGCGATCAACCTGTCCTGCATGGCCTTTCAGGATGATTCGATCGCCGCCTTCATTCAGCAGAAACTGGATACGTCCTGGGTCGGCGGCGACCGTCTCACCTTCGAAATCACTGAGACGGCGGCAGTGGGTAATTTTGAACAGACCCTGTCCATGATCAATCAGATCCGTGCATTGGGCTGCCAGATTGCCCTGGATGATTTCGGCGCCGGCTTTTGCTCGTTTAATTATCTGAAAATATTCCCCGTTGAGTATGTGAAAATCGACGGCCAATTTATACAGAATCTGGTCAATGATGAAACCGACCAGATACTGGTCCGCTCAATGCAGCAGATAGCCAGAAAGCTGGGCAAGAAAACCATTGCCGAGTATGTCGAATGCCCCCGAACGATCAAAATTCTGAAGGAAATCGGGATCAATTATGGTCAAGGCCACATTTTCGGCAAGCCCAACGAGCAGCTCTCGTCCCGAAGCGCTTTTCGAAGGCACGGTTTGACTAAGTCCCGCTGTGCCAGCTGAGCCTGATTTAATCGTTTTTTAAAAGCCAGCCTGTATTATTCATTTATCGTTCATTTTATACAGATAGATTGAGGGTTGCTGATTCAGGCAATCCTATTTATGTATAATAAGAAATGCTGTCAGGATGATAATTATGAAAATGAATATTGTAAGAGGCTATGGTAGAAAAAACGAAAAAGCGCGGGGTTCGATATGTCCAGAAAAAAAAGGTGAACAGGCCGGCTTCTCATTGGTTTAGAAAGTCGATCTGGGCCTTTATTGCCGGATTCACGTTTGTTCTGCTGAGCTATCTGGGATATCTGGATTACAACGTACGCAAGCAGTTTGAAGGGAACCGCTGGGCCATCCCCGCCCGTGTCTACGCCAGCCCGGTTGAGCTCTATGCCGGCTATGGCCTTTCCGCGGCAAAATTTGAAGATTTATTACAGACGCTGCATTATCGCAAGGATGCCCGGTTATCATCGGAAGGCACTTATTTCAGACAGGGCCCCTATGTCAGCCTGAAGACCCGCAGTTTTACCTTTTGGGATCAGCAGCAGTCATCCAGCCTTTTGCGCGTGGGCTTTACCGATTCCAGCATAGCCAATATCGTCGATCTGGCCCAATCGAAAGAAGTGGCCATCGTGCGCATGGATCCGGTGCAGATCGGCAGTTTTTATCCCACCATTAAGGAAGACCGTATCCTGATCAAATGGCAGGATGCGCCCGAGACGCTGATTAAAGGCCTCTTGGCGACTGAAGATCGGGATTTCTACGACCATTTCGGCATTTCACTGAAAGGCATCGCCCGCGCCATGTGGGCTAACGTCCGAGCCGGCGGCATCGTGCAGGGCGGCAGCACCATCACGCAGCAGCTGGTCAAGAATTTTTACCTGACGTCTGAACGCAGCCTGTGGCGTAAAGTCAATGAAGTTTTCATGTCGCTGATACTGGAAGCCCGCTTCAGCAAGAATGCGATTCTTGAAGCTTATTTGAATGAGGTTTTCCTCGGCCAGGACGGCGGCAGCGCTGTTCATGGTTTTGCGCTGGCCAGTGAATTTTATTTCGGCAGCAGTTTAAAGGACTTGCCGTTGGAACAGGTAGCTTCGCTGGTTGCCCTGGTTCGCGGGCCTTCTTATTATGATCCACGGCGTTATCCCGAGCGCGCCCTGCAACGGCGCAATCTGGTTCTGGATGAGATGGCGGCGGAAGCTTACATTACGCCTGAGCAGGCGGCTGCGGCGAAGGCAAAGCCGCTGAATGTGGTTGATCGGACGCATCGCTCGGCAAACCGCTATCCAGCCTTTCTTGACCTGGTTAAACGGCAGTTGAGACAGGAATACCGCGAGGAAGATTTAACATCCGAAGGTCTGGCTATTTTTACGACGCTGGATACCGTGGTTCAGGACGCGCTGGAGAAATCCGTCGCCACTAAATTGGACCAGCTGGAGAAACTGCCCAAAGCCAATGATCTTGAAACGGCGGTCGTCGTGACCCGCAGGGATAGCGGCGAAATTGCCGCGCTGACCGGCGGGCGGGAAAACTCGGCGGCTGGATTTAACCGCGCACTGGATGCGGTCCGGCCGATCGGTTCTTTGATCAAGCCGGTCGTTTATTTGACGGCGCTGGAGTATCCGGACAAATATACAATCACGACGCCGATCAGCGACACGGCCATCCATATCAAAAGCGGAGACAAGATCTGGGAGCCGAAAAACTACGATCACAGGGAGCACGGCAACGTCGGATTGCATACTGCTCTGGCGCATTCCTACAATTTGGCAACGGTGCGCATCGGTATGGATGTCGGGATTGCCAGAACAGTCAAGACTTTAAGAAATATGGGCGTGACGCGGCCTGTCGATCTGTTTCCTTCGTTTTTGCTGGGGGCTGCGGAATTGACGCCGATGGAAGTCACTCAGATGTACCAGACGCTGGCCGGCGACGGTTTTTCAACGCCGTTGCGGGGCATCAGGGCCGTAGTCGCGGCCAATGGCGAACGCCTGCAAAGTTATCCGTTTACGGTCAGGCAGGCAGTCGACCCCGCCGCTACCTATATCGTCAACACAATGTTGCAGGAAGTCATGCGCGAAGGTACGGGGCGCGCCGCCTATTCGGTGTTCCCGTATGATTATGGCCTGGTCGGCAAGACTGGCACGACCAATGATTCGAAAGACAGCTGGTTTGCCGGCTACACCGGTGATTATTTATCGGTGGTCTGGGTGGGCCGCGACGATAATAAACCTATCGGCCTGACCGGTTCGACCGGTGCCCTGCAAGTCTGGATATCGCTGATGCGGCAGATTTCGACGCAGCCGGTGAATTTGGTTCCGCCGGACAATATCAAAATGGCCTGGGTTGATCCTTATAGCGGTTTGCTGGCGAATGAAACCTGCGAGGGCGCGCGGGAATATCCTTACATTGCCGGTTCTGCTCCGATTGAGTATGCGGCCTGTGCGGAAACCGCGCCGGCCGATGGGGTTAACACCTTTTTCAACAATCTTTTTCCGCAATAAGTTAGGGCATTTATGAATAAAATTAATTATTTTCGTCTGATCTTGCTGGTATTGGTCTTTATTAGCGGTGCCGGCTATGCGGAAGACAGACCGGTCCGGGAACTGAAAGCATTTCTGAGCGCCACAAGGACATTGACGGCCGATTTTAAACAGGTGCTGATCAATGAAGCCGGCGATCCGGTACAAACCAGTTTCGGAGAGTTTTATCTGCAGCGGCCCGGCAAGTTTCGCTGGGATTATAAAAAGCCCATTCAGCAGCAAATTATATCCAATGCCGGAAAAGTCTGGTTTTATGATCCGGACCTGGAACAGGTCACGGTTAAAAAACTCGATGAGTCGGTGGGCTCCACGCCGGCTCTACTGTTAAGCGGCGAGGTATCCCTGGAGGATAACTTTACGATGGAGAAACAGGGCGAAGACGAAGGCCTGCTCTGGGTAAAATTGCTGCCCAAACACGAGGAAAGCGGTTTTAAATATGTGCTGATCGGCCTGAGTGGCGGCACACTGGGCGGCATGGAATTAAGCGACAATTTTGGCCAGCTGACGCGCATTTATTTTTCCAATGTGGTGACCAATCGTGAAGTCAAGCCGGATCTGTTTCAATTCAATGCGCCTAAAGGCGCCGATGTCTTCTCCGAATAATCAGGAAGACCGGCGCATGACAGGCAGCTTGAGCCCTTCATCTTTCTCCGCCTTTATATGTTTGAAGACTTGACCAAACCCTTGGCCGACAGGATGCGGCCAAGGTCGTTAGAAGACTATGTCGGCCAGCAGCATGTTTTGAAGCCTGGCAAGCCCTTGTATGAAGCCATCGCTTCAGGCAAGCTGCATTCGATGATTTTCTGGGGGCCGCCTGGCACAGGCAAAACAACGCTGGCTCGGCTTATCGCCCATCATTCCGATGCCGAATTTATGCCTATTTCCGCGGTCTTGGCCGGCGTCAAGGAAATCCGCGCGGCCGTTGGCGAAGCGCAAAGAATTCAGCAGCAACAGCATCGGCGGACTATTTTATTCGTCGATGAAGTGCACCGCTTCAATAAATCGCAACAGGACGCTTTCCTGCCGCATGTGGAAGACGGCACCGTCTATTTCGTCGGCGCGACGACTGAAAATCCGTCTTTCGCGCTCAACAATGCGTTATTGTCGCGGGCTCGCGTTTATGTACTCAACGCATTGACGCCCGAAGACCTGCTGGGCGTGTTGAACAAGGCATTAACCGACACGGAGCGGGGATTGGGCAGCCTGAATGTCGAAATGGCAGAGGACGTTAAACGGCAATTTGCCGAAGCGGCCGATGGCGATGCCAGAAGGTTGTTGAATCTGCTCGAAATCGCCGTGGAGCTTGCCGCAGCCAATGGCAGTCGCGTAATTGATGAAAAAACGGCCAAGGAAGTGCTGACCGGCGGCGTACGGCGGTTCGATAATCAGGGCGAGGAGTTTTACAATCAGATTTCAGCCTTGCACAAGTCGGTGCGCGGAAGTTCACCCGATGCCTCGCTTTATTGGCTCTGCCGCATGATCGACGCCGGCTGCGACTTGACCTATCTGGCCAGGCGCATCGTTAGAATGGCTTCGGAAGATATCGGCAATGCCGACCCTCGGGCCTTGCAGATAGCCGTCAATGCCTGGGAAACGCAGGAGCGGCTAGGCAGCCCCGAAGGCGAGCTGGCATTGGCTCAGGCCGTCGTTTATCTGGCCTGCGCGCCTAAGAGCAATGCCGTTTACATGGCCTATAACGCGGCCATGCGTGACGCCAAACAAAGCGGCAGCCTGAGCGTGCCGGTGCATCTGCGCAACGCGCCGACCAAATTGATGAAGTCGCTCGATTACGGCAAGGAATACCGTTACGCGCATGATGAACCGGAAGCCTATGCGGCCGGCGAAAACTACTTTCCCGATGAGCTGGCAGGGACTCAGTATTACCAACCGGTCGACAGGGGGCTGGAGATTAAAATCAAGGAAAAGCTCAGGCATTTGAAAGAGTTGGATAAGCGCGTAAAGTAACCTGCTTTCTGATGTTACGATAGGCACCCTTTCCCGTTTGCCGCGCCGAGTACCGCAGCTTTCGGCGAGAACAGCCCGCAGGGGCGTTGCATGGATGCAGCGCGTTGCCAGAGGGCCAAGGATGGCCCTTCTGGCAACCCTCGTCGAAAGCGAGGAGCGCAGGACAAATCGGCAGGATAGCCGATTTGCATGCTTTGCACCCGAAGGGCGAGGTACATGGATGTGCCGAGTGAGCCAAGCGGCAACCGGGCGGCCTTTCTTTTGGTTCCTTTTCTTTCGACTGCATGGATGCAGGAGTTAGAGCAACGCAGGAGCAGTTGCCGGGGCCGCGCAAAGAAAAGGAACTCGCCTTCGGGTGCGAGAACCCGATTAAAATAATCCGTCGCGCCAGCGACACTTTACTAAACTGATCTGAATTCAACTTACTGCGTAACATCAGCTGCTTTTATTGAATGAAAATATCAGATGTACTTAAACAAACAGGAAATTTTTTAGAATTAAAAACGGTTTTTCTATAAAATCCCCTTTTCAGCAATATTTAACAGCCAAGTCTCCATGGATCTAAAATTCCTCGATTTTGAACAACCCATCGCTGAGCTAGAAGCGAAAATTGAAGAACTCCGCAATGTGGAGTTTGATAACAATATTAATATCTCAGAAGCGATTAAGCATCTCGAAGAAAAAAGTCTCGCATTGACCGAGTCGATTTTTTCCGATCTTTCCGACTGGCAAATTTCCCAATTATCCAGACATCCCGGTCGTCCATACACGCTGGATTATATCGAGCATATGTTTACCGATTTCCACGAGTTGCACGGCGATCGCACGTATGCCGACGATCCTGCTATCGTTTGCGGCCTGGCCAGGCTGGAAGGCCAGCCGGTAATGGTTATCGGCCATCAGAAAGGCCGCGATACGAAGGAAAAGATCTATCGCAATTTCGGCATGCCGCGCCCCGAAGGTTACCGCAAGGCGCTGCGGATCATGAAGATGGCCGAGCGCTTTAAAATGCCGATTATCTGCCTGATCGACACACCGGGCGCTTATCCGGGCATCGGCGCCGAGGAGCGCGGCCAAAGCGAGGCGATCGCCAGAAACCTGTTCGAAATGGCGAAGCTGAGAACGCCCATTATCTGTACGATTATCGGCGAAGGCGGTTCCGGCGGGGCCTTGGCCATCGGCGTCGGCGATCGGTTGATCATGCTCGAGTACAGCACGTATTCTGTTATTTCGCCGGAAGGCTGCGCATCCATTCTATGGAAAAGCGCCGATAAATCGCAGTTGGCGGCGGAAGCGATGGGCATTACCTCCGATCGTATCCGCGAGCAAGGCTTGCTGGACGAAGTGGTCAGAGAGCCATTGGGCGGCGGGCACAGAAATTTCCAGGCGACTGCCTTGAATTTAAGGGAAGCGCTGATCCGCCATATGGATGAATTAAAGCAGCAATCCGTTGAGAAAATGCTGGAAAAACGTTATCAGCGGCTTATGAGCTTCGGTTCCTTTATCGTCGAGGAGGGCCGTTAAATTCCGGCTTATCGGTCCGATCTTCAGGCCGGCTTTTGCCGGCCTTTTGTTTTTTCAGGCTATACGGCATGCTGTCATCATCAGTCATAGAATCGGCGCTGGATCAGGTTAAACCGGGCGCGCATCTTTATGTAGCCTATAGCGGCGGCGTCGATTCGCATGTTTTGCTGCATCTATGCGCCTCCATGCCGGGACTCGCCGGTAGAATAACGGCGGTCTATGTCCATCATGGCCTGCAGGCGGAAGCCGATGCCTGGGCTGAGCATTGCAGGAATGCGGCCGGAGCGCTCGGTGTTAGTTTTAAGGCGCTCTATGTCAATGCCGTTGCCGCGCCCGGAGAAAGTCCCGAGGAAGCGGCAAGAAACGCCCGATATAGCGCGTTAAAGGCTTTGATGGATGCAGACGATGTGCTGCTGGTGGCACAGCACAGGGATGATCAGCTGGAGACGGTGCTGCTGCAGCTGTTCCGCGGCAGCGGCCTGCGCGGATTGTCCGGCATGCCCGAGCACATGGTTTTTGGCCGGGGCTTGATGCTCAGGCCATTGCTAAATGTGTCCAGGCAAGCGATAAGGCACTATGCAGAGGCGCACAAGCTGAGCTGGGTGGAAGACCCCAGCAATCTGCATATCGATTACGACCGCAATTTCCTGCGCAACATCATCGTGCCGCTGATCAAACAGCGCTGGCCGGCATGCGACAAAACGGTTGCCCGTTCGGCCAGACATTGCGCCGAGGCGCAGGCGTTGATCTCGGTCATTGCCGGCGATTTGTTTCATGCCGTTTTCAATGAAGCCGACAAAACATTGTCGATCAGCAGCTTGCAGCTATTAAACAAGCCCAGACAGCAGTTGGTCATCAGGCATTGGTTCCAGACGCTGGGCTTGAAAATGCCGGCCCAGGATTTTGTTGAACGGATTCTGAGCCAGATTGTTGCGGCAAGAGTCGGGAGTGATCCCGTGCTGTCCGGCCGGGGATACGATGTGCGGCGCTACCGGGATAAGCTGTATTGCCTGAAGCAGTCGCCAAAGCAGGCGTTGCAGGATGTCAGCTGGTCTGCCGGGCAAGCCTCATTAAGAGTGACCGATGATCAGGTTTGGCTTTGTTTGCCTTCATCGACCGGCATATTGCGCGAGCGCTGGCTGAATGCCAACGTGGTCGTCAGATTTCGACGCGGCGGCGAAAAAATTTCATTGCCGGGCCGTAAAGGTCGCCACGTCCTTAAAAATCTGTTCCAGGAGGCAGGCATTCCACCATGGGAACGAGAGGTCATGCCGCTGATTTATTTGGATGACAAGCTCGCGGCTGTCGGCGATAAATGGATCAGTGCCGAATTTTACGCTGAAAAAACAGATGCCTGCATCAGGCTGTGCAGGCAAGGACAGGAATAAAGCTTGAAAGACCATGACGAATTTCGCATTGTCGATTAAAATGGGCATGTTTTGCGGTTCCATGGATGGGAGGACAGGGCAACAGGAGCAAATTGCCATAACTTCATCAGTTATCATCTGAAGTCTAAAAATTCTACATGACAAAATACATTTTCATTACCGGCGGCGTCGTATCATCTCTTGGCAAGGGTATTGCGGCTTCTTCGCTGGCGGCTATTCTTGAGGCCCGTGGCCTTAAAGTCACCATGACCAAGCTGGACCCCTATATCAATGTGGATCCGGGCACCATGAGCCCTTTTCAGCATGGCGAGGTGTTCGTTACCGAAGACGGCGCCGAAACGGACCTGGACTTGGGTCATTACGAGCGGTTTCTTAAAACCACCATGGCCAAGAAAAATAATTTCACGACCGGCCAGATCTACGAAAGCGTGCTGCGCCGGGAGCGTAAAGGCGAATACCTGGGCGCGACGGTTCAGGTCATTCCGCATATCACCGATGAAATCAAGCGCCGTGTTTATCAAAGCGCCGAAGGCATGGATGTGGCGCTGATCGAAGTCGGCGGCACGGTCGGCGATATCGAGTCGCTGCCTTTCCTGGAAGCCATCCGTCAGTTGCGCGTCGAGTTGGGCGCCGACAGATCATTGTTCATCCATTTAACGCTGGTTCCGTATATCCGTTCCGCCGGCGAAATCAAAACCAAACCTACTCAACATTCGGTCAAGGAATTGCGTACTATCGGCATACAGCCCGATATCCTGATCTGCCGTTCTGAACAGCCGGTGCCGATCAGCGAGCGGCGCAAAATCGCCTTGTTCACCAATGTCGAGGAAAAAGCGGTCATCACGGCCGTCGATGCCGACTCGATCTATCGCATTCCGCTGCTGCTGCATGATCAAGGCCTGGACGACATCGTCGTGCATAAATTGCGGCTGGATGTGCCGCCGGCCGATTTGACCGAATGGCAAAATGTGGTTGACGCGTTGACTCACCCGACCGATGAGGTCGATATTGCCATCGTCGGCAAATATGTCGATCATACCGATGCCTATAAGTCGCTGAGTGAAGCTTTGATTCATGCCGGCATCCGCACGCGTCATAAAGTCAACATCCATTACATCGATTCCGAAATCATCGAGGACGAAGGCGTATCGCGTTTGAAAAATGTCGATGCGATCCTGGTGCCGGGCGGTTTCGGCGAGCGCGGCGTGGAAGGCAAAATCGCCACAGTCAGGTTCGCACGTGAGAACAAGATTCCTTATCTGGGCATTTGTCTGGGTATGCAGGTTGCTGTGATCGAGTATGCGCGTGACGTGGCCGGCCTTGAAGGCGCGCACAGTACGGAGTTCCTGCCGAAATCACCGCACCCCGTCATCGGTCTGATTACCGAATGGATGGCCGAAAGCGGGGAGATCGAAACGCGCGACGAAAACTCCGATTTAGGCGGCACCATGCGCCTGGGCGGCCAGCAATGTCTGCTGCAGCCTGATTCGCTGGCTTTCCAGCTTTATCAGAAAGACGTCATTACTGAAAGGCATCGTCATCGCTATGAGTTTAACAATCAGTATGTTGAAAAACTCGAGAAAGCCGGCATGCGCTTTTCGGGCAAATCGATCGACGGCCGTCTGGTGGAAGTCATTGAAATCCCTGATCATCCATGGTTCCTGGCTTGTCAGTTCCATCCTGAATTCACTTCAACGCCGAGAAAAGGTCATCCATTATTTTCCGGATTCGTCGTTGCCGCATCCAAACACAAAAAGGGAACGCTATAATGAAGCTGTGCCATTTTGAAGCCGGCCTCGATCAGCCTTTCTTTCTGATCGCCGGCACCTGTGTCATCGAGAGCGAGCAAATGGCGCTGGATACGGCGGGTCATCTCAAGGAAATCACGTCGGCATTGAACATTCCGTTCATTTACAAGTCATCCTTTGACAAGGCCAACCGCTCTTCGCATGAAAGTTACCGCGGGCCCGGCGTGGAGCGGGGGCTGAAAATCCTGGAAAAGGTCAAACAGCAGATCCATGTGCCGGTATTGACCGATGTGCATGAAGACACGCCCTTGGCGGAGGTGGCCTCGGTAGTCGACGTCATGCAGACCCCGGCCTTTTTATGCCGGCAGACCAATTTCATTCAGGACGTAGCCAGGCAGGGCATTCCGGTCAATATCAAGAAAGGCCAGTTTCTGGCGCCTTGGGATATGATCCATGTGGCCAATAAAGCCAAGGCGACAGGCAACCAGCAGATTATGGTCTGCGAGCGCGGCGTATCGTTCGGCTACAACAATCTGGTGTCCGACATGCGCTCACTGGCGGTCATGAGAGACACCGGCTGCCCGGTCATTTACGACGCGACACACTCAGTGCAGTTGCCGGGCGGGCAGGGCACGTCTTCCGGCGGACAACGCGAATTTGTGCCGGTACTGGCAAGAGCGGCCATGGCCGTCGGCATTGCCGGACTGTTCATGGAGACGCATCCGAGTCCGGCTGAAGCCTTGAGCGATGGCCCGAATTCCTGGCCGCTGCGCAGGATGAAGGAACTGCTGGAAACCTTAGCCACGATCGATCGGGCCGTTAAATCCACTCATCTCATAGAAACAACCCTATAACAATAAAGGAGTCATCAGCATGGCCAAAATAGTCGATATTCGCGCTAGAGAAATTCTTGATTCGCGAGGTAATCCAACTGTCGAAGCGGAGGTTGTTTTAGCTTCCGGCGTGACAGGCAGTGCCATGGTGCCTTCCGGCGCATCAACGGGTGAGCGCGAAGCGATAGAACTGCGCGACGGCGATAAAAGCCGTTATCTGGGCAAAGGCGTATTGAACGCCGTAGCCAACGTCAACACTGAAATTCGCGCCGCAGTTATCGGCATGGATGCGGACGACCAAGTCGGCATCGATCAAAAAATGCTTGAACTGGACGGCACCGACAATAAAGGCCGTTTAGGCGCCAACGCCATTTTGTCCGTCTCTATGGCGGCTGCCCATGCGGCGGCCAAGGAAGCCGGCGTGCCTTTATACCGGCATTTGAATAAGAGCGGCGAGTTCATCATGCCGGTGCCGATGATGAACATCATCAATGGCGGCTCGCATGCGGACAACAGCGTCGATCTGCAGGAGTTCATGATTTTGCCGGTAGGCGCGCCTTCCTTCCGTGAAGCGATCCGTTATGGTGCAGAAGTGTTCCATAATCTGAAAAAAGTATTGACATCGAAAGGCTTGGCCACAACGGTCGGCGATGAAGGCGGATTCGCACCGAACCTCAGTTCTAACGAAGAAGCGATTGCCGTTATTCTAGAAGCGATAGAAGCAGCCGGTTACAAACCGGGCGTTGATATTTGCCTGGGCCTAGATGCAGCCAGCTCCGAATATTTCAAAAACGGCCGTTATGAATTGTCGGCGGAAAGCAAAAGCTTCGATTCGGCCCAAATGACTGACTTTTTCATGGATTGGGTCAAAAAATATCCGATTATCTCGATCGAAGACGGCTTGGATCAAAACGACTGGACCGGTTGGAAAGTGCTGACCGAAAAATTAGGCAACCAAATCCAGTTGGTCGGCGATGATCTGTTTGTGACTAACCCGGCCATCCTGAGAGAAGGCATCGACAAAAACATCGCCAATTCCATCCTGATCAAGCTCAATCAGATCGGCACGCTGTCCGAAACGCTGGATGCGATCAACATGGCGCAGGCTGCCGGTTACTCGGCAGTTATTTCGCACCGTTCCGGCGAAACCGAAGACACCACGATTGCCGATCTGGCTGTGGCGACCGGCACCGGCCAGATCAAGACCGGCTCTTTGAGCCGTTCCGATCGTGTGGCCAAATACAATCGTCTGATGAAAATCGAGGATGAATTGGGCAGCCTGGCCAAATACGCTGGCCGTAGCGCATTCAAAATGCTGTAATTCAGCTGGATTCTGGAATGATGCAGGGCGGTTAACAGCCGCCCGTTATCCGTTCCGAGGGTGAGCCAATCAAAAGTCTTATCGTAATTATCATCTTGCTGACCATTCATCTCCAATACCGTTTATGGTATGGCGATGGCAGCGTTCGGGAAATTCACGCGTACCAGCATCGTCTTGACGAGCTGAAGGAACAAGTGGAGGAGAAAAAAGCGCGCAATGAAGCGCTTTACGCCGAGGTGCTGGACTTGAGAAAAGGGCAGGCAGCCATAGAGGAAAGAGCCCGCTATGAGTTAGGCATGATTAGAGAAGATGAGACATTCTTCCAGGTTTTGGAATAATAATTCCATTATAGTAGCGGGCTTGAATATGGCCCGGCCTGGATAAAATCCTATCGTTTGACTAGTAATAAATGACCGAATCCACAAAATTCTGGGGCATTGTGCCTGCGGCCGGTGTCGGCAAACGCATGCAGGCCGACAGGCCCAAGCAATACCTTGAACTGGCCGGCAAAACCGTGATTGAGCAAACGCTATCGCGATTGCTGCAAGCCGATGTTTTTGAAGCGATTGCCGTTGCCATCTCCAGTGACGATCCTTATTGGCCGCAATTGCCGATAGCAAAGCATGAAAAGATTCTGGCCGCGGCCGGCGGTACAGAGCGCGCTGATTCAGTGCTTTCGGCATTGAAATCCATAAGCGGTAAAGCATCGGATGATGATTGGGTTCTGGTGCACGATGCGGCCCGGCCTTGCATCGCCGCTTCCGATATTCATCACTTGATTGCCTGCCTGATCCATGATGACGTGGGCGGCATACTGGCCTTGTCTTCGCACGATACCTTAAAAAATGTACAGGACGGCCGAATTGCCGGCACGCTGGACAGGAACCATATCTGGCGGGCGCTGACGCCGCAAATGTTCCGCTACGGCACATTAAAAACCGCCCTGGAAGAAGCCGAAGGCAATCCGGCCATTACCGATGAAGCCAGCGCGCTGGAATTGAAAGGGCTGCAGCCGAAAATCGTCGAAGGCCGCCCCGACAATATCAAGATCACGCGGCCCGAAGATTTATCCTTAGCACAATTTTATTTGGAACAACAATGATCAGAGTTGGACAAGGTTACGACGTGCATCGCTTTAAAGAAGGCGACTACATCATTTTAGGCGGCGTAAAAATAGACTATGAAAAAGGCCTGGAAGCGCATTCCGACGGCGATGTCGTGCTGCATGCCTTAAGCGATGCCTTGTTAGGCGCGGCGGCGCTGGGCGATATCGGCAAGCATTTTCCCGATACCGATCCCGAGTTTAAAGGCGCCGACAGCCGCGTGCTGCTGCGCCATGTCTACCGCATTGTGCAGGAAAAAGGTTATAGCCTGGTCAATGCCGATATCACGATCATCGCTCAGGCGCCGAAAATGGCGCCCCATATCGGCGCGATGTGCCGCAATATCGCCGATGACCTGGAAGTCGACGTCGATTGCATCAATGTCAAGGCAACCACGACGGAAAAGCTCGGTTTCGAAGGCCGCAAAGAAGGCATAGCCGTTCAGTCGGTCGTCTTGATAGAAAAATAACACTCATGGCGCATGCCGCTACCAAGCCTTATTAATAAGCCGAGCCGAATTTGACGCAATTGATTGAAATACCTGAGTGGCCCTGTGTTTACGGTGGGCCTGCCGGCCGCGGCAACATCCGCACAGTACCGGAAGATTTTATCGTCGACGAACATCTGTCCTTTGAGCCGACTGGGGCCGGCGAGCATGTGTTTCTGCGCATAGAAAAAAAGGATGAAAACACCGACTACGTAGCTAGGCAATTGGCCCGTTTTGCCAATGTCAGGCAGCGCGATGTCAGCTATGCCGGCCTGAAAGACCGGCATGCCGTCACGACGCAGTGGTTCAGCGTCTGGCTGCCGGGCAAGGCAGATCCCGACTGGGCACAGTTTGCATCCGATAATGTCAAGGTTCTTGAATCTGTCCGCCATGCCAAAAAATTAAAACGCGGCGTTCTGTCCGGCAATAGTTTCAAAATCGTCGTGCGGGAATGGCAGGGCGATCAGGAACAAACCCTTGCCCGGCTGGAAGCCATCAAAGCGGGCGGCATCGCCAATTATTTCGGCCCCCAGCGTTTCGGCCATGAAGGCCGCAATGTCAGCAAGGCTCTGGCGTTGCTTCAGGGCATGAAAGTCAAGCGCGAGCAGCGCAGCATCTATTTATCGGCGGCTCGCTCTTACCTGTTCAATCAGATTCTGGCCTGTCGAGTCACGCAGCAAACCTGGGATCAGGCGATGGCCGGCGATACTTATATGTTCGACCAGTCGCACAGCTGTTTCAAATCGGATCAGCCCGATCAGGACATCATCCGGCGGCTGCAGGCGAAAGAAATACATCCAACAGGTGCCTTGTGGGGCAAAGGTGAGCCGGGTGTATCGGCCGATGCTCGGGCGATTGAGCAAGCCGTTGCCGATAAATACGGAGATCTGGCTCAGGGCCTGGTTAATGCCGATGTGGAGTGCGACCGGCGCGCGCTACGGGTGAACGTCCGGAATCTGCAATGGCAGTTTATCGATGACCAGGCATTGGCGCTGAGTTTTACCTTACCGGCCGGCAGTTACGCGACGGCGGTATTACGCGAAATTATCGAAGAAGTATAAACGAAGAGACAACAATGGATTTAATACTCGCTTTAAAAGCTTTCATTTTGGGTGTCGTCGAAGGACTGACCGAATTTCTGCCTATCTCCAGTACCGGACACTTGATCCTGGTCGGCGATTTGCTGAGTTTTAACGATGAAACCGGCAAGGTTTTTGAAATTGTGATTCAGACAGGCGCCATTCTGGCGATCTGCTGGGAGTACCGGGCCAAGATCGGCAGGACCATCGCTGGCTTATTGAAATGGCAGCCCGAGGCGCTCAAATTTACTGTCAATCTGGCGATTGCCTTCTTGCCGCTGGCGATTTTGGGCTTGTTATTCGGCAGCCTGATTAAAGCGCATCTGTTCAAACCGATTCCTGTCGCGTCAGCTTTCATTATCGGTGCCTTCATCATTTTCTGGGCCGAAAAAAGAGAGCATAAGATCCGCATTCATGAAGTTGAGGATTTAACCGCGATGGATGCGTTAAAGCTCGGCTTTGCGCAGGCCCTGGCACTGATTCCTGGCACGTCCCGCTCCGGGTCGACGATTATCGGCGGTTTATTATTCGGCTTGTCGCGCAAGGCGTCGACCGAGTTTTCTTTCTTCCTGGCCATACCGACTTTAATTATCGCCAGCATTTACGATTTATATAAGCACCGCGAATTGCTGCACAGCACAGACTTGCCTGTATTTGCCGTCGGTTTGGTCGCGGCTTTTTTCAGCGCTTTGTTAGCCGTGCGCGCCTTGCTTCGCTATATCAGCCATCATGATTTTACTGCGTTTGCCTGGTACAGGATCGTGTTCGGCGTGCTGGTCATCGGCACGGCCTATAGCGGCTTAGTACAATGGACCGTGGATTAAAAGAACTCGTTATCGTTCCGGTATTTCTCGGTGACGTGCAATAGCACAAAAACCGCGCCGGCGCCGCCGTCTTTGGGCGGCGCCGAGCAAAAAGCCTGAACGTCCTTGTGCTGCCTGAGCCATAGGTTAAGGTTGTTTTTCAGAACAGGAAGATTATCGGGCGAGCGATAGCCCTTGCCGTGCACGATATGCACACAACGGCAGCCGTCTTCTACGCACATGTGCAGAAATCTGAGCAACTGGCGCTTGGCTTCATTGCTGCTTAGCCCATGCAGGTCGATTTCGGCGTCGAGGCCGAAATAGCCGCGACGCAGTTTCTTTAAGACATTTTTTTGCAGGCCCGGCGAAAGAAAGCTCATTGTGTCTTCAAGACTCACGCTTTCAAGATCTATTTCAGCCTTATCGATTAAATAGGCCTCCATATCGACAGAGGCCGGCTTGGGAAAAGGCTTGGGTTTTTTATCTTCTGTAAACAGTACCTTATCGTCTTTTACAGTCGTTACCTTTCCGACCGTCTGGCGAAATAAATGGCTGTCTTCTGGAGTGAGATTTTTTTTTACCACGAAAGCTGATTTTGAAGAGTATTGTTGCTAAGATGTGAAATTCTATAGCTTATTTTGCTTCAGGGCGACTGATAATGCACATTTTGTTAAGTAATGATGACGGGTACTTGGCTGAAGGGCTCTGTGCGCTGGCGGATGTATTGCGCAAACATGCCGACTTATCAGTGGTTGCACCGGACAGGAACCGCAGCGCTGCAAGCAATTCCTTGACACTGGAAAGGCCTTTGCGGATGGCCGTTGCTGAAAACGGTTTCGTTCGAGTGGACGGCACGCCGACCGATTGCGTGCACTTGGCTGTCACGGGACTGTTGGAACATGAGCCCGACATGGTTTTTGCCGGCATCAACCATGGCGCAAATCTGGGCGATGATGTGCTCTATTCCGGAACCGTCGCCGCGGCAACCGAAGGCCGCTTTCTGGGGCTTCCCGCCATCGCCATCTCTCTGGCCTCAAGCAATCCGACCCATTTTGATACAGCCGCGCATGTGGCAGTGACGCTGCTGCAGCAATTGATCAAGCACCCTTTGCCGCAGGATACCATCCTGAACGTCAATGTGCCCGATGTGACCATAAAAGATCTGAGAGGCTATCAGGCTACGCGCTTGGGCCAGCGGCATAAGGCCGAACCGGTGGTCAAGACTAATGACCCTCGCGGGCGCATTATTTATTGGGTAGGGCCGCCGGGAACAGAACAGGATGCCGGGCCCGGAACTGACTTTTATGCCGTTAATACAGGTTATGTGTCAGTTACGCCTTTACAAGTCGATTTAACCCGGTATGAGCGCATAAATGCTATAAAGGAATGGTTGCCTAAGGAGAACGGCTTATGATGCAACGATTGCAAGGGATCGGCATGACTTCCCGGCGTACCCGGGAGCGCATGGTCAGCCGCTTATCGCAACAGGGCATTAAAAACAATAAAATCCTCGATGCGATGTGCAATACGCCGCGGCATATTTTCATGGATGAGGCATTGTCGAGCCGGGCGTATGAAGATGTCGCTTTGCCTATCGGCTATAATCAGACTATCTCTCAACCTTATATCGTCGCCAGAATGACGGAATTGCTGCTCGAGTTCGGCCGTCTGGAAAAAGTGCTTGAGATCGGTACCGGTTGCGGTTATCAGACCGCCATTCTGGCGCAGCTGGTCGATCACGTATATTCCATAGAAAGAATCTGGCCTTTGCAGAGAAAAGCCAAAAGCCATTTGTGGGATTTAAAACTGAAGAACGTCAGTTTTCTGCATGGCGACGGCATCCTGGGTTGGCCGAAACATGCGCCCTATGACGGCATCCTTGTGTCGGCTGCACCGTCTGAGGTTCCTGATACGCTGCTGCAGCAGATGGCGTTGGGCGGCGTCATGATCGTTCCGGTCGGCAAGGCAGGCAATCAGAGGTTGCAACGGGTTATCCGCATACAAGGCGGATTTGAAGTTGAAGAACTGGAGCCGGTAAGTTTTGTGCCTTTTTTGCCAGGAACGGAAATGTGATGTTCCAGAAATTATATGATAAGCGCTGCCATGGCCTAAACATCGGCATTAAGTTTTGCCGAATCCTCATTCTTTCCGATACCGCCTTCCATCATGCTGGCGCCGATGGCGCTATCGCAGCCCCATAGAGCCTTTCGACTGGCAACGTTGGCCCCGATCGTTTCGGTTCTGGGCAACCGTCGCGTTAGTGATTGCGGGTGCCGGCATTTAAACTGTTGCAGTAGGGTTGATGTTTGCGGGAGTCAATATTTTCCGCGATTATTGCTGGCACTACAATTTTCTTAATGAGGCGGTGCTATCGTATCCAGTTCTTGTTCTTCCGGAGTAGGCGATTTGATGCGCGGCTCGAATAACCGATAGAGAATAGGCACCAGCAGAACCGTCATAACGGTAGCGCTGAATAGCCCCCAGACAATCACGGTAGCCAAGGGGCGCTGCACATCCGAACCCAGCCCGGTAGCGAGCGATGCAGGTACCAGGCCGAGAATAGCGACTAATGATGCCACCAGAATGGGTCGGATGCAGCGCACAGAGCCTTCGGTAATGGCTTGATCCATAGGCATGCCGGCAAGGCGTAATTCAGTAATGGTTCTTATGATCAGCACGCCATTCATAAGCGAAACGCCAAAAACCGCTGCGAAGCCGACGCCTGAGGAGACGTTCAAATTCATGCCCCGAAGATAAAGAGCAGTGGCACCGCCCACGAAGGCGAAAGGAATCGCAAACAGTAGCGACAGCGATGCCCGCAACGAGCCGAATGTCACCAGCAGCAGAAGAAATATGACGCCGATGCTTGAAGGCACAAGTATTTTGAAATGCTGGGCAGCCCGTTCAAGATTCTCAAACATCCCCAGCCAGGCTATGCGATAGCCGCTGGGCGCTTCAATTTCCCGTTTGAACAACCGTTGTGCATCGGATACGAAACCGCCCTGGTCGCGTCCGACGATATCCGTCCTCACGGTCAATCGGCGTCTTCCATCTGCTCGGGCAATTAATGTCTGCCCATCGATAATATCAATATGAGCAACCTGGGCTAGCGGGATAGGTATGCCGTCAGCATTATAGACAGGCAGACGCCCGATCGCGGCCGGTGAACGTAAAACTTCTTTCGCGAATCGGGCAACAATATCAACGCGCCGTTCACCTTCAAACAGGATGCCGATAGGCGCGCCGCCGATAGCCACGTCAATGAGCTGCGTGACATCTTCTACATTGACATTGTAGCGTGCGCACAGGGCTCGGTCGGGGCTTATGACCAACTGCGGCTGAGGGCCTTCCTGTTCGATAGCGACATCCACTGCGCCTGGAACTTTGCTGATCAGCGCTTGAGTTTTTCTCGCCAGATTCAATAAAACGCTCAAATCGGCGCCGGAAAATTCAACCGCCAGATTGGCCGAGGTGCCGTTGGCGTCTTCCGTCACGCTGTCTATGATCGGTTGGGTGAAATTGAAGCGAGTGGTTGGAAACTCTGCACGAAAGCGGGTTCCCAAGGCGGCAAGCAGTTCCTGTTTACGCTTGAATTGGACCCATTGGTCCCGCGGCTTCGGACTGATCAGCATTTCAAGCCGGCTGGGCGGAAAAGGATCGGTGCCGCTATCGCTGCGGCCTGCTTGAACGACTATAAAATCTATATCGGTAAATTCAGCCGTAATTTCGCGCAGCCGTTGGCCGAATTTTGACGATTGCTGTAAAGAAGTACCTTCAGGAAAATTCGCACGCACCCAGATGACGCCTTCATCCATATAAGGCAGAAATTCCGTGCCAAGGCGAGGAACAACCAATACCAGAATGCCGGCAAGCACAACTACCGCAACGCCGATTGACTGCCAGCGAAAACGCAATAAAAAGTTGAGCGCGGCAGCGTAACGAGGATAAAGCCAGGTTAATATCGGATTTTCCCAATCACGGTAGCCCTCTTTAAACAATAGGCTGGAGAGAACAGGCACCACAAACAGCGCATATAACATGGCGCCAAACAAGGCAAACAGGATGGTTAAAGCCATAGGACGAAATAACAGTCCCTCTATATGCGTCAGAGTCAGCAACGGCAAGAAAGCGCCTACTATCATCAGGATCGAGAAAAAGACAGGGCGCTCTACCTGCAAAGCCGCAAGCAATACCGTTTTTGCCGCACCGACATGATCATTTTTTTGCGTCGAGTCATGTAAACGATGGGCGATGTTTTCCGCCATAATGACAGAGCCGTCAACGATGATACCGAAATCAATGGCGCCGATTGAGAGTAAGCCGATCGGAATGCCGAAAGCATTCATCATTACCAGGGCAAACAATAATGAAAAAGGAATGGTCAAGGCCACTATTAAGGCCAGAGAAGGGCGCCCCAGAAAGAACAGTAATACCACGGTCACCAGCGATATTCCTAAAAGCACGCTATGGCCTACGGTGTGCAGTGTCGTATCAACTAACTGGGAGCGATCATAGAAGGGCACCAGATTGACGCCTTCCGGCAAATCAACCTGATTAAGTTCAATAATGACCGCTTTGGTATGCTCCAGCGTATCCGAAGTGTTTTCTCCCCGGCGCATCAGGACGATGCCTTCAATGGACTCATCTTTGTTATCTTTGCTCAGAATTCCGGACGGTATCTTGGAGCCGACTTCCACATCGGCTACGTCATGCACATAAATTGGGGTGCCGCCGACGGATTTAACGAAAATGTTGCCAATTTCCGATATATCTTGCAAAGCGCCTTTACCCCGAATGACAAAAGACATGCTCCCGCGTGACAACACGCTGCCGCCGGCGCTTTCATTGTTAGACTGTATGGCGTCGACAATATCGTTAAGAGAAAGCCCAAAACGTTTTAACTGCGATGGATGCAGCAGTATTGTGTACTGTTTTTCATAACCGCCGAAGTTGGTAACATCAGCGACGCCGGCGGCGCGCAACAGGTGAGGGATGACTATCCAGTCATTGATCGATCGAAGCTCGATAAGGTCATAGCGACCATCCGATACCAGTTCATAGCGCAGTATTTCGCCGTATGCTGTCGCTAGCGGGCCCAATTCGGCCGACGCGCCATCAGGCAGATCGATATTGGCAAGTTTTTCCTCTACGCGCTGTCTGGCCCAATAGCTCTCAACGCCTTCTTCGAAAGTCAGCTGAACTACCGACAGACCGAAAATCGTTCGAGAACGTATGTTTACCACGCGGGGGACGTTGCGCATCTCAATTTCTACCGGTACGGTTACCTGGCGCTCCACTTCTTCGGGTGCACGGCCAGGATAGACAGTAATGATCTGAACCATTTGTGAAGATATGTCCGGATAGGCGTCGACCTGCATTCTTGAAAATGACCACAGGCCCAGAATAATCACTATGAAGGCACCGCTTAAAATCATCAAGCGATAATGCATCGCCTTATTGATTAATTGCGGAATCATCGCGTCTCTCCCGCAGAGCCGGGGGTACTGCCGGTCTCTGCGCCCTGCAGCGACTGCACCAGCATCGGTTTTAGCAAAATGGCGCCATTGCCGATAATACGCTCGCCACCTTGCAGGCCTTTAAGAATCTCAATGCGATCATCAATACTTTCGCCGACTTCTACTTTAGTGATGCGCCATAAGCCAGGCCCGGCCCCAATCAATACATAATCGGCATCTCCGCTGTGAAGGACGCCATCGACCGGGACCATAATGGCTTCTCGCGGGTCGGTGCCCAGGCCGATTTCAGCATACATGCCCGGTTTAAATTGATTGGCCTGATCATTCAATTCAAAAAACACCCTTAGTGTGTGTCTTTCAGCCGATAGGGTGGGCGCCAGGCTGCGTACCTTGCCGAAAAACGCCTGATTGGGAATCCCATAAAATCGTGCGACACAGGACTGGCCTGCCGATACCAGGCCGATTTTCAATTCGGGCACGTCAGCCATAATCAAAGAAACGCCGGGATTGGAGCTCTGCAATAGAAGAGGGTCTACGCCTTCCTGCAACAGCTTTCTCTCGAGCGCCGCACGATTGCGAGTGGCTACAGTGAGCGCCGTTTCAGCCTCATAGACGTCTTTTTGGCCTTCCAATTGAACCTCGAGCAAGTTGGCCTCTGCAGCGGTCAGGTCGCGAATTGCTTCCGTACCGGTGGCGACCAGTTTTCGTAGACGCTCGACGACCAATTTTTGGGAGTTAAATTGCGTTGCGGTAAGTTCACGGATTTTCACCAAACGTTTGGCATTGAATTCTTTTTCAGCCTGGGCTCTTAGCCAGTCGGCATAAACGCCGGACAACTCAATACTGTTAAACTGCCAGCGGTCTTCTTTAGGCGTCGGGCCGATAGGCAGGTGGGCAACAACGGCTCCGGTCACAACCAGTAAAGGCGTACTGATGCGCTTTTTCTGTACAGTCGAGATGTCGAATTTCTTTTCCAGCAAGCTTCCGGGTTTGACTTCAATCAGCCCCGGCTCAATCAGTTGAACGACTTTTGGCGCTCCCGCGGCGGTGAATTTTTTTTGATCCGACGCCGCTTCCTGCCATGATTTACCTATCAAGATAGTCAATACCATACCGGCCGCCAGTATTGTTTTTGATCGGCCAGAGCGTTTGAGGTAACTGTACAAAAAAGTTGAATGGATCATCGTAATACTTCTTTGCCAATAACTGCGTTAAGTTGATTCAATGCGTGCCAATAGCTGGATCGCCCATTGATATGGACTCGATAGGTTTCCAGGTAGGCCCGCTGTGCATCCAATACTTCTATCAGGGTTTTACCGCCTAGCTCGTAGGCTTGGGTGATTTTGTCCCGCACATTTCTTGCCGCTTCCAGTTGTCCTGGATCATCATTGGTTAAAAATTGATACGAAGATGCAAAAGTTTTCGCGGCCTGGTCAATTTCCGCGCGCAAATCCACAAGCTGGGCCTGTAAATTGTACTGTGTTTGATTTTTAATAGACTTCGCTTTGGCTATATTGCCCTGATTGCGATCAAAAATAGGCACGGTGAGATTGATTCCTGCCATCCACGAGTTGGCATCGGGAAAGCCGATGGCCTGCTGTTGGAATTGTCTGGTATAGCCAATGCCAGGTATTACTTGCGGATAGGCTTTTCTTTCTTCCAGCGTTATATCTGAGTCGGCTTTATCTAATTGGCGATGCAAGGCGCTTAGATCGGGCCTGTTTTCCTCGGCTAATCTAAAGGCGGTTTCAGCATCTATCGGCTTTGCCAATGTGTTGATTTCCAATGTGCCTTTTACTTTAATGGGAATATTGTCTTTGATACCTAACAGGGTACGTAACCGGTTAAACGCGGAGGCTAAATCCAGTTCTCGCGCATGAACTTCACGGTGGCTACTGAAAATAGAGAGCTTGATTCGGTCCGCTTCGATGGTGCCGACTCCTCCGAGAGCCACCCGTTTAAGAATAATCTGCTCCATTTTGATTAAATTGCGCTGGTTTTCATAGGCGAGATCCAGCATCGCCTGCATCTCCAGAACGTCATAGAATGCTGCAATAGTTGCTGCGATCCTAAGCCGGACGGTATTGGCAAAGTCAGCCGCTGACGCTTCGACCCCATATTGCCCGGACGTTATCGCAGCCGCTCTTTTTCCAAACAAAAACCAATCGACAGGCATGGCGACATTAAAATCAAATTGCGGAGGCCCGCCTTGCCGGTCGGCTGTAAATGACCGATTCAAAGGCATTAACTGTATATCGGTGTTTATCTGAGGATTGGGTATCAATCCTGCCGTAATCAGATCAGCTTCGGCCTGACTGATGTTTTCTAAGGCGGCTTTGATTCGCGGATCAGATTTCAAAGCGGTTTGCACCGCCTGGTTCAACGTGAGTTCCTTAGGCTCAACTAATGTTTCGGAGGGAACTGAAGTAGCTCTAGTTTCGGCAGAAAACGCATTTGGTGGAGGCGCGTCGGCAATAGGTGGTCCGGATTCATTCATATACAAAGGCAGAGGAGTCGGCCTGTAATCTTGAATTGAGCAGCCATTTAACAATAAAAGAATGCACAAAGACCATCTGCATGAAATATTAATAAATGGAGAGGCTAAGTGAAAATGGCAATCATGGTGCTTAATCCATTCTTTTATTATTCTTTTCATAGACGAATGATTTAGATTCTGTTGCGTTGACCAGAACAGCATTGCTAAGCCTTATATACTGCTGCGTGCTATGGGTGCTTCGCTCAGTAGGGGTTGGGATGCAGCAGAGCGCCGGTCGTTCTGCTGCATCTGACAATCACCAACCATGCTCAAGTTCAACCGAACCATAAAAAATTCATCATATGATTGACTCTTCGCTGCTGCTTTCCTGCTGGCTGAGGCGTTAGCTGGTCCTCAGAAACCTCGTCCGTAGATTCAGTTGTCGATTCGCAGCAGGTAAGCCATGAATTGAGGCTAGGGAAGTTATCGTTTAGATATAGGCTATAAACTGACCATTTGTTAAACGCTATAAGCCAGTTTTTTATCATGCCAACCTTGTTCAGAAGATTTACGCAGCCGTGTGGCTGAAGCCGCTGCTGCAGGCCACACCGTGCGGACCGTGGCTTTGCAATACGGGGTCAGCCTGGCCTTCGTCTGCAGGATGCACGTCTTATGGCGTGAAACTGGAGCCGTCCAGGGCGAGCCCTCCGGCGGCTGCAAATGCTCGCGGCTGGAGCCGTATGAAGCGGCTATCAAGGAACAGCTAGCACATAGCCTATCGATGACGCTGAAGGAATTGCAGAGCTGGCTGGAAGACGAACACAGCCTAAGTGTTAGGCTTGTGATAGCAACCAAATCGCCTTCACAGGCTTTAAAAATAGCTTTCTTTTAGCCCATTTCATCCCAATCTTCTCTGGGTAGGAAAAGGATAAAGAACAGGTAAGTCTTAATTTTGTTTTCGCAGTATTTTTAATTGTGGTAAAAATAAAGCGGGCTTCGTGCCTGTTTTAAAGTTCTGCCTCGAACCATATGGGAATAAATCGTCGTGGTTTTTAGATCACTTTGCCCCGGCAATTTCTCCTGAACCGTCCGAATATCACAATTGGCTTGCAATAAGTGACTGACGAAGAGAGGTCTGAACGTCACCAGGGCCGGTCTTTCGCTAAAGCTCCAATCCAGCCGGCATGACTTGAGGAAGGGGCAACAGTTAAGGTAAGGCGTGATTGCGCAAGAAAAGAGGAGTTAGGTTATGAAAATTTATACATTGGCCGCTATACTGTTTTTTTACGCTATTACATCTCACGGAATAGAACCGAATAGTGCTTCCATTCTAAAAGCGGATGTCGCAGTGGATTTTCGCTGTTCCGGATCTCCGCCTCTCGAAGGAATAGAGGAAAATGCTGAGTCCGACCTTCAGTACGATATGCAAGATAACGATGCCATTTTCGAGCTGGGGGACGGCGATTCTGCCGATGAACTCGGCGGGAATGAAGCGGTTTGCGGCGGCAGCAATGGCGACGATTTGATCAACGGCGCCGAAGGTCAATAATATCATTGACAGCGGTATCGTTCTTGATTGTGCACTTCATAGGACACGTCGAGCGCGCTTAGCTGATGCTGAGCGGAAGGCGGTATTCAATCGCTGGAGTCCTGTGTTGCTGGCCACCTTTCTGTTCGCTAACCCGCTCGAGCAGATGCGGGCAAACTCGTAGCCGCCCTGCAATCTGCTTATCTTACGGATTATTTTTAATCGATGGACCGCTTTTGCTGTAACTTAAGCCGTAGATGTCCAGATTTGATTTGGTTTTATGTTCCAGCGCTTTTTTCTAATCGGTCTTGTCGACTTTCACAAAAATACGCAGTTTGTTTTGGCCGTTCTGTTGACTGCGGGCCAAATTTCCACCGCCTCTGCTTTGGTTGTCTTCGTAGATGCCGCCCAGTTCCACCCATTCGCCCAGTTTGACCCGAATTGTGGTTTGTGCGCCTTGGATTTCCATCTGGCCGCGCGCGTTGAGTTTGTCCGACCAGGGCGAGACGTCCAGAATGGCCTGTTCGCCTGCAAGCCTTGGCGTGACGGCAAAGCCCGTCGTCGTGTCGATAAATTCGGTCGTGGTGGATAATGTAGGACCATAGCCCGAATCGTAGATCTGCACGTTTTCCATTGGATACGTGTCGCCGGCTTGAATGTAAGCCGTATTGCCTTCCAGGGTCCGAATAGTTTGCGTGCTTTCGCTGGCGTACTGATTCTGATTTTGAGAGTAGTGGCCATATACGCTGGCGCGGGCTTTTGATGGATCATCGATCGGACCGCTGATTCTGACTCTGGCCGTTGCGTTGAGCTCGTCGACGGTCAGCTGCCGGCTTTGAATAACGGTAATGACCAGATTGTTCAGTCGGGTGTCCAGTTCGCTGACCAGCGCCCTGATTTCAGTCAACCGTTCCGGCGTGGTTTTGATCACCAGGTTGGAGCCGTTGGCAATCACATGGTCGGTATATTCCAACAAGGGCTCGAGTAGGGGCTGTATCTCGGAGGCTGGCCGGTTAGCCAGCGGGATCACTTCAATAACGGTTTGCTCCGCCAGGGCGAGCTTGCCCGACAGCAGCATGAAGATCAATAGCAGGCGTGTTGTATCCAACTCAACCTCCACGGGCTAACAAGCGGTTAAAGGCGGCCGGGATGGCCGCCTTTTCAAGGATGGAGCGAGATGCTCCGATATAATTCCAGATACTGCTCGGCGCTGCGCTGCCAGGAAAAATCTTTTTTCATGGCATTAATCTGCAGTTTTTTCCAGATGTCGGGCATGCTGTATAAAATCAGCGCGCGCTTGATCGCTTCCATCAGAGAGCCGGCGCTGGCGTCGTTGAAAACAATGCCAGTGGCCGTGCCATTGCCGATTGTCTCAGGGACTGCGTCAACGACACTATCGGCCAGGCCGCCGGTTTTGCGGACGACCGGCAAAGTGCCGTAGCGTTGGCTGTACATTTGATTCAAGCCGCAGGGCTCAAACCGTGACGGCATCAGGAAAATATCGGCGCCGGCTTCGATAAGATGGGCCAGCGATTCATCATAGCCGATAGTGATTGCGATCTTGTCGGGATATGAATGCGCAAAATTCAGCAGTCGTTGTTCAAAGACCTTGTCGCCGCTGCCGAGCAGTGCAAATTGCAAGGGCATGGCGGCCATTTCGGTCAGACACTCCAGCAACAGGTCTATGCCTTTTTGCTCAACCAAACGGCTGATCAGTCCAATGAGCGGAACATGCTCGTCAACCGGCAGCGACAGTCTTCTCTGCAGGGCGAATTTGTTGAGTTGTTTGTCCTGGAGCGATTCGGCCTGATAGTGCTGCTCAATGAGGGGATCGGTTGCCGGATTCCACTGTTCGGCATCAATGCCGTTGATAATTCCGCTTAAGAACTCCTTGCGATAAGTCAAAAGTCCTTCAAGGCCGTAACCTAGCTCCGGTGTTTGAATTTCCTGGGCGTAAGTCGGGCTGACCGTGGTAATGCGATCGGCATAAACCAGGCCGCCTTTTATAAAAGACAACATACTATGGAATTCAAGCCCGTAAGGCTGCCATAACTGGCCCGGTAAATTCAATGGGGCTGTGCTGCTGCTCGGGAATAATCCCTGATAAGCCATGTTGTGTATAGTGAACACGGTAACCGGCCGGTCGTGTTCCAGGGATAGCAACGCCGGAACCAGACCGCTTTGCCAGTCATTGCAGTGCACGAGATCGGGCTTCCAGTTCAGGTGAGCCCGGTCCATGGCGATTTCTGCGGCAATGCGGCAAAACAAGGCGAAACGTTCGGCATTGTTGGGCCAGTCGTTGCCTTGCTCATCGTGATAAGGATTGCCGGGATAATCGAAAAACTCGGGATAATCGACCAGCCAGACGATGACCGGACTATCCGGCATGCGCGTTTCAAGAATGTTGACATCGCGGTTATCGACGCGCACGGAGCAAAGAAAGCGGACATCGCCATGCGTTTTGATGGCCTGATAATGGGGCATGACCAGGCGTACGTCTTGCGATAACTCGGCCAGTGCTTTGGGCAGGCTGCCTGAAACATCAGCGAGGCCTCCAGTTTTGATCAAAGGGTGGGCTTCGCTGGTGACAAAAAGTATTTTTTTCATAGCTTGTTTTTGCAATCCTTTATGGCTTTAAGATGATGGCTCCTAAAGGGGGTAAAGTAAGGCTGATGGAATGAGGCTGATTCATCCAGGCTATAGGCTCCGAGGTAACCTGGCCATTGCCGACGTTGCCGCCGTCATAATAGGTGGAATCGGAATTGAAGATTTCAGTGTAAGTGCCGGCTTGTGGAACGCCGATCCGGTAGTGTTCCCTGACGACCGGGGTAAAGTTAAGGATGATATACAGTTCTTCATGATCGCTTTTGCGGCGGTAACTGATGATGGACTGTTGTACATCGTGGCAATCGATCCATTCAAACCCGTGATGGTCAAAATCATGCGTGTATAAAGCCGGATGATCTTTATAGAGTGTGTTCAAGTCTTTTACCAGTTTTTGCACGCCGCGATGATGCGCATAATCCAACACATACCAGTCCAGAGCCCGGTTGAAATTCCATTCCGTGCCTTGTCCGAATTCGCAGCCCATAAACAGCAGTTTTTTGCCCGGGTAGGTGTACATATAGGTATATAACAGCCGCAGATTGGCAAAGCGTTGCCATTCGTCGCCGGGCATTTTGTTGACCAGAGAGCCTTTGCCATGCACGACCTCGTCATGAGAGAAAGGCAAGGTGAAGTTTTCGGTAAATGCGTAAAGCATGCCGAAGGTGAGCTGGTCATGATGATATTGGCGGTGGATAGGTTCCTGGCTCATATAGGCCAGAGTGTCGTGCATCCAACCCATATTCCACTTCATGGAGAAGCCCAGCCCGCCGGTCCAGGTCGGCCGCGTCACCTGCGGCCAGGAAGTGGATTCCTCGGCCATGATGACGGTGCCGGGATGCTGGTCGTGCGTGACGGTATTGAGCTCTTTCAGAAAGTCGATGGCTTCCAGGTTCTCGTTGCCGCCATAGATGTTCGGAATCCAGTCGTCCGGGCCGCGAGAATAGTCCAGATAGAGCATCGAGGCGACGGCATCGACTCTCAGGCCATCGAGATGGAATTCTTCCAGCCAGAAGATGGCACTGGACAGTAAGAAGTTTTTTACCTCGTTGCGGCCGTAGTTATAGATCAGCGTGCCCCAGTCGCGGTGTTCGCCTTTGCGCGGGTCTTCATGCTCATAAAGCGCGCTGCCGTCGAAGCGGGCCAAGGCAAAGTAATCCTTGGGGAAATGCGCAGGCACCCAGTCCAGGATGACGCCTATGTTGTTTTGATGGCAAGTGTCGATGAAATAGCGGAAGTCATCGGGGGTTCCGTAGCGGCTGGTCGGCGCGAAGTAGCCGGTGGTTTGATAACCCCACGACGCATCCAGAGGATGTTCGGTCACGGGCAGCAGTTCAATATGGGTGAAGCCCATTTCTTTCACATAGTCGACGAGCTGTGCCGCCAGTTCACGATAATTGAGGAAATTGCCTCGAGGATCACGTTTCCACGAGCCCAGATGGACTTCATAGATCGACATGGGTTCATGCAGCCAATCGCGGCTTGTGCTGCGCTGGTTCATCCATTGGTGGTCCTGCCAGGCATAGCCTTTTTCATTCACGACAATGGATGCCGTTTTGGGGCGGAATTCAAATTGCTGCCCATAAGGGTCGGTCTTGATCAGAACTTCATTGCTCTGCCGGTTCACTATTTCAAACTTGTATAAACAGCCGGTCGTCAGGCCCGGTATGAATAGCTCCCAGATGCCGCTGCTGCCTAGGTTCCGCATCGGGTGGCAGCGGCCGTCCCACAGATTGAAGTCGCCGATAACGCTGACCCGGCCGGCGTTGGGCGCCCAGACGGCGAATAGCACGCCCTCAATGCCGTCAGTGCTATGCAAGTGAGCGCCCAGTTTCTGATAGATGTGCCAGTGGCGGCCTTCTCCGAATAAATGCCGGTCAAACTCCGATAACTGCACAGGAAAATCATACGGATCGTAATTCTCGTGCGCATAGCCGTCCTTATCTATCCAGGAGAGCTTATAATGTTTTGGTAATTCTTCACTTTCGGCGGTATATTCAAAAAAGTCCGTACCGGTTATTCTCTGGAACGCAGGGCCATCATTATCCAAGCGCACTGATTCGGCGTAAGGCAGGTAGACTTTAATCTGAGTTGACTTGTTTTTTTGATGGCGGCCCAAAACAGAAAAAGGGTCATGATGCCTGGCTTCTATGATTTTAATAGAATCGGAGTCAAGCGTACTGGTCGACTGCTTTTTCACTTTGAATGCCCTCGGAATAGTAAGATAATGATTTCGTGATAATGAATGCGTAAATATTACCAAAAATTAAATAACAGTTGTGAGCCTATTCCACATGGAGATCAAAAATGTCAGCGACCAGTAATCAGCATCATGATCGTTTTGTCAGTCATTTAACACGTAATACCATTGCTTTAATCCTAGCCGGTGGTCGTGGTTCGCGATTGGAGAATATGACGGATTGGCGCGCCAAGCCCGCTGTTCCTTTCGGCGGCAAGTTCAGGATCATCGATTTTCCGCTGTCCAACTGTATCAATTCCGGCATCCGTAAAGTAGGCGTTCTGACCCAGTACAAAGCCGACTCCTTGATTCGCCATATTCAGCAGGGATGGGGTTTTTTACGCGGCGAGTTCGGCGAGTATGTCGACCTGATGCCGGCCCAGCAAAGGCATGAGGAAGGCTCCTGGTACGCAGGGACTGCCGATGCGATTTACCAGAATATCGATATTCTGCGTAGCCGCAGGCCTGAATTCATCCTCGTACTGGCCGGCGATCATATTTATAAAATGGACTACGGCCCCATGTTGGCCGATCATGTCGAAAAAAATGCCGATTTAACGATAGGCTGCATCGAAGTGTCGCTGCAGGATGCGACGGCTTTTGGTGTCATGGACGTCGATGTCAACCGGCGCGTTAAGTCGTTCGTAGAAAAACCGAAAAACCCGCCGATCATGCCGGGCAGAACCGATACGGCACTGGCATCGATGGGGATTTATATTTTCAACGCCGCGTTTTTGTATGAACAATTGATCAAAGATGCCGATACGCGGGGGTCAAGCCGTGATTTCGGCAAGGATATTATCCCGTCCGTCATTGATAAATATGTGGTCAATGCTTATCCGTTCCTGGATTTGCAAAGCGGTGAGCAAAGTTACTGGCGCGATGTGGGTACGATAGATGCCTACTGGGCCGCTAATATGGAGTTGATTGGCGTTAAGCCGGATCTGAATCTCTATGACAAGAGCTGGCCGATCTGGACTTACCAGGTACAGGCGCCGCCGGCCAAATTTGTTTTTGACAATGACAAGCGGCGCGGAATGGCCGTCGATTCCATGGTGTCTGGCGGATGTGTTATTTCCGGATCGACAGTCAGGCATTCCTTGCTGTTTTCTAATGTTAGGGTCAATTCCTATACCACCTTGAAAGACACGATTGTTCTGCCTGAAGTCAATATTGCCCGCCATTGCCGCATCACGAAAGCCATTATAGAAAAAGGCTGTGAAATACCGGAAGGCACCGTGATCGGCGAAAACAGGGAAGAAGATGAAAAAAGATTTTATGTCAGCCCCGGCGGGGTTGTTTTAGTGACGCCTGATATGCTGGGGCTTCGAAGACACTACGTGAGATAGGCGAAGTGTCGTGAAGGTCTCGAGAAGAAACATTTTATATTTCAGATGAGGTGATTTTGATTACGCCGGACAGTAAAGGACAAAGCGGACGACATTATGGTTGATAAAAAGAAATTGAAATTGGTATTGTGCTGGCACATGCATCAGCCGGAATACAGAGATTTGCAAACCGGCGAATATAAACTGCCCTGGACGTATCTGCATGTGATTAAAGACTACGTTGATATGGCGGCGCATCTGGAGGCGGCGCCCCAAGCCAAGGCCGTGGTAAATTTTGCGCCTATCCTGCTGGAACAGATAGAGGACTATGCCAAGCAAGTCAGCAGTTATTTGCACGACGGTATTTCAATTACTGACCCGCTATTGGCGGCGCTGGTTGAACCCAGCATCCCTGCCGATCCCGAAGCTCGCTTGAAATTGATCAAGGATTGCATGCGCGCCAATCGGGAGCGGCAAATCAATCGTTACCCGGCATTTAAAAAGCTGGTTGAGATGGCCGAGTGGCTTGAACACCATTATGAGTCTTTAAATTACGTCAATTCTCAATTTATTAGCGACATTCTGGTCTGGTATCACCTGGCCTGGATAGGAGAAACCGTCAAGTTAGGGGATATCAGAGTAAAGCGCTTGATAGAAAAAGGTGCCGGTTATACGCTGCATGAAAGACTGGAAATCCTGGAAATCATAGGCGAGCAGTTGGCTAACGTCATTCTGAGATATAAGGTATTGGCCAGAAAAGGCCAGATTGAGCTGTCGGTAACGCCTTATGCGCATCCGATCATGCCGCTTTTGCTGGATTTGAATTCTACGCATGAGGCCATGCCTCATGCGCCGCTGCCGGAACTGGATGCTTATCCGGGCGGAGAAGAGCGAGTCAGATGGCATCTTGAAAAAGGCGTGCAGACCTTTAAACGCTTTTTTGGCTTTAAGCCGAAAGGATGCTGGCCTTCGGAGGGCAGTATCAGCGAACAGACGTTGAGAATACTGGATGATGTCGGTTTTGACTGGGCCGCAAGCGGCGGCTCAGTGGCGCATAACAGTTTAAATCTGATTGAGGGCGCGGAAAAGCCGAGCATACATCATCCGTTTAAGCTTCAAAATACCGATATTGCCTGTTTTTTCCGTGATGACGGATTATCCGACCTGATCGGTTTTGAGTATTCCAAATGGCATGCCGATGATGCGGTCAGCGATTTGATCCATCATCTGGAAAATATTGCCAAGCATGAGCCGGGGGATACGGTCGTTTCTATCATTATGGATGGCGAAAACGCCTGGGAATATTTTCCTGCTAACGGTTACTATTTTCTCAGCGCTTTGTATAAACGATTATCCAGTCATCCGGAAATTGAGTTAACTACTTTTTCGGAATGCTTGAAAAATAAAGTGGATGTGAAGCCTTTGCCCAGACTGGTGGCCGGCAGTTGGGTCTATGGCACTTTCTCGACCTGGATAGGGGATTCCGATAAAAATCGAGGCTGGGATATGCTCGGTGATGCGAAATGGGCGTTCGATAAGGTTATTTCCACAGGACGCCTGACTGACGATCAGGTGCTCAAGGCCGAGCTTCAGCTGGCTGTCTGCGAAGGCTCCGACTGGTTCTGGTGGTTTGGCGATTACAATCCCGGAGAAGCGGTTAGTAACTTTGAAAAACAGTTCCGGCTTAATTTGACCAATTTGTACAGATTATTAGGTGAGGAACCGCCGGCTTATCTGTCTATGTCATTTACACAGGGTTCAGGCGCTCCGGCTATGGGCGGCGCAATGCGACCCGGTATTGAACATATCTAAAAAATACTAAACAGGAATGACATGTTAAACAAACGCCGTGCCGGCATATTATTGCATATCTCGTCGTTGCCAGGCGGCGGCATTCAGGGGGATTTGGGTCAGGAAGCGTATCATTTTGTCAATTTTCTCGCGGATGCCGGCATCACCGTATGGCAAACGCTGCCCTTGGGCATGACCCATGCGGATCGTTCACCTTATCAGTGCTTATCGGCGCATGCAGGCAATCCGTTATTTATTAACATGGATTGGCTGGCCAATAAAGGCTGGCTGCCATTATCCGCGCGGGACTATCAAAACGCTTCAAATTCCGACAAAACCTACTTGACGGCAATGGCCCTTCAAGGGTTTCTGGAGCGTGCCGATCCACAGGAGAAGGAGCAGTTTGCGCGTTTCTGCAAGACGCAGGCATTCTGGCTCAATGATTTTGCCCTATTTATCGCGCTCAGGAATGAGTTTAATCAGCTGTGCTGGATTCAGTGGCCGGAGCACTTCAAGGAAAGAGATACAAAAGCGATCAAAGAAGCCTGCCGACGCCTGAACGTGGAAATTGAGAAAACCAAATTCGAACAATACGTCTTTTTCAGGCAATGGCTGGAATTAAAGGCTTACGCTAAACAGCGCGGCGTGCTGTTGTTCGGCGATATTCCCATCTTCGTCTCTTACGATAGTGCCGATGTCTGGGCTAACCGTCAGGTTTTTAAACTTGACGAGTCCGGTCAAATGTCCGTAGTGACAGGCGTGCCGCCCGATTATTTTTCCGCCAAGGGGCAGCGCTGGGGAAATCCTCATTATGACTGGGAATATCTTAAGGACACCGGATTCCGCTGGTGGGTTGAGCGTATGCATACCCAGCTTGAGCTGTTCGATATTCTACGTATAGATCACTTTCGAGGACTTGAGGCTGCCTGGGAAATACCGGCCGAGGAGGAGACGGCGATTCATGGTCAATGGGTTAAGGCGCCAGGAGAAGAGCTGCTGAACGCCATAAAAGCCGAACATGGATCAATTCCGTTGGTTGCTGAGGATCTGGGCGTGATTACCCCGGAAGTCGTGGAACTGCGCGATGAATTTGGGCTGCCGGGTATGAAGATTCTGCAGTTTGCTTTCGGAAGCGGACCTGATAATCCGTATCTGCCGAACAATTATGAAAAAAATTGCGTGGTTTATACCGGCACTCACGATAATGATACGACTTTAGGCTGGTCGCAAGCATTGAGCGAGGAGGAAAGAAGATTCGCTTACGAATATCTCGGCAATCCCTCAATGCCTCTGCATTGTGCTCTGATACACGCCGCGCTGGCCTCGGTCGCCAATCTGGCGATCGTTCCTATGCAGGACGTTCTGGAACTGGATTCCAGTCATCGGATGAACGTTCCCGGCACTGTTGAAGGCAATTGGCAATGGCGTTTCCAGTGGGACCAGTTGTCACATGAGCGGGCTGCCAGATTGGCTCATCTTGTTAAATTGTTCAATCGTAATTAAGACGAGGCGACCTTGAGAGGTCGCCTTTGCCTTTATCAGGATAATTTAATCATCATCTTCATGCTTCACCTGTTTCGGTATCGGCAATAAAGGGACGTTGTAGCTTTTAATGATCGCTTGAATCTTGTCCGCGTTGGCGGCAATCAGTTTATTGAGTGTTTCCTGTCTGGTCTTATCGCCAAAACGCACGCCCATCGCCATCGAGAAGTCGAACTTCATGCCGGGGGCTGACTGCATCGGAATCATCGTATAACTGTTCTTGGGGCTTTCGGAAATGACATAGCCGGCCATCGGGCCCCAAAGAATAACCATGTCAATCTTTTTCGCGTTCAGATCTTTGAGCATCTGCATGGCTACGTTATTTTCCGCATCGCCTGACATGGATTGATAGGGAATGCCTTGGTCAAGCAGGCCGTTTTGCTGCAGCCAGGCTGTTCCTGGGCCGCGGTCAAACATGGCAATCCGCAATTTTTCCTGACGCTCCGGCGAAAGATCGGCCAACTGAGAAGCATCCTTTATGTCATCCCAGCCGCGGCCCTTGGCAATCAACAGCACATAAGTTGAATGGTAGTAGGGCACTGTCGTTGACGTGAGGTCATAGTCGGCAGGAACTCCCATAATGACATCGCACTTAAACTCTTTACTGTCTGCATCGTTTTCTTTTAATGGCGCGTTCAAGGTATTGCGAACAAAGCCGATACGTTGAGGAAGCCATGTGTATTCAAGCGTCTGTCCGAGTTCCTTGGCGAACAGTTCGGCGATTTTATTTTCAAAGCCGTCCTGACTTTTAGTCGAATAAGGCGGGTTCAGTGGATCTGCGCAGACTTTGAATTTTTCTTCTGCTGCGGCCGAAAACGTCATTGCGGTTAAAAATAACCCGGCAAGTACTCTATGAATCTGATGCGAAGCCCGCATTAAGTTCTCCTTGTGTAAATTGAACAATAAGAACAACTAGTTTACTGTATAACGAATTGTTATTTAAACAAAAAGTTAGTTCAATGCAGGTATTTAGACCTGGTCAGGCAGAATTGTATCCGGCTTAATGTTAAGTTCGGCGAAGATTTTCGTTAATAGCTTTTTTTCTTCATCAATAATTCTGTCTCTTAATCCGTAAGGATACTGGGTCGTACAGGCCGCGGCGATGTCCAGGCAGTATTCAAAAATGGTTGGATGTCTATGCGTGGGCACTGCCTTAGAGACAATTGATCTCAATTCTGTCAGCAAGCGGGACGAAGGCCGGTTATGCGCAAAGCGATCAAGAAAAGCATCGGCATCTTCAGAAGTGACTACCTGAATGCCTGCTATGCGGTCCAAGAAGGCAATATGCTCGATAAGAAAGTTATAGAGAAGTCTTAACTCTCCTGGCTGATTATCGTCATCGGCCCATATGATTTCAATCAATGGCATCAAATCCAGAAAATAAAAATCGGCAGGGCGCAGATTGAATTCGTTCATTAATTGATCGAATGCATATTGCGGTGACATAGAATTTCCTTATAAGGGATAGAAAAATCTAACTATAGCTCAGGTTTATATTATGTCTAGCTTAGGAAACGGAACAGCAAAAAAAAGCCCTGACCGGTAATCGGCCAGGGCTTTTGGGATCAATCTAAAAAATCAGATCGATTTATTAATTAGGTAATGCGAATACAGTTAATGTACCACCTAATTTAGTGAAAGAACTCAAGCTTCTGTATGCGCCCACAGCACCTAAACCTTCAGAGTTTGAGTTTTCTTCACCGGTGTCAAGACCAGCAGCGATACCGATACCAGCCCAGCCGCCGATACCTGACAGAACGCCAACGTATTGTTTGCCGTTGTATTCCCAGGTATTAACGTTGCCGATGATGCCGGAAGGTGTTTTGAATCTGTACAATTCTTTACCGGTTTTAGCATCAACCGCTTTCAGGTAGCCTTCCAGAGTGCCGTAGAATACAACGCCGCCGGCTGTAGCAACAGAACCTGACCATACAGAGAATTGCTCTTTGTTAGACCAGGCGATTTTACCGGTTTTAGCGTCATACGCTGTAAATTGACCCAGGTTGGTTGAGTCATCAGGTTTGCCTGTTATAACGTCTGCGCCAGCAGGTTCCATGGTCAATGTGGCGCCTACATAAGGTTGGCCAGCTGTGTATGAAACTTCGAATGGCTCATAGTTCATGCACAAGTGGTTGCCAGAGATGTAGAACAGGCCGGTGTCAGGAGAGTAAGACACAGGCTGTTGGTTTTTGCTACCTAATGCAGCAGGGCAAACGCCTTCAGTGTTTACGTCTTCACCGTTTTGTTCGGTAGAGTATTTAGAGACAACTTGAGGACGACCTGTTTTCATGTCAACGTGGGTAGCCCAGTTAACAGATTTGTCGAATTTTTCAGCAACCAGCAATTCACCAGTTTCACGATCTAACGTGTAGCCAAAACCGTTACGGTCGAAATGCACGATAGTTTTGTGCATTTTGCCTTTGACTTCCTGGTCAACCAGAACTGTTTCGTTGATACCGTCATAATCCCACTCATCGTGAGGAGTCATTTGGTAAACCCATTTAACTTCCCCGGTGTCAGCATCACGAGCCCACAGAGACATGGACCATTTGTTGTCACCAGGACGTTGTACAGGGTTCCAAGTAGATGGGTTGCCTGATCCGTAATATACCAGGTTCAGTTTAGGATCGTAGCTGTACCAGCCCCAGGTTGTACCGCCGCCGATTTTCCATTGGTCGCCTTCCCAAGTGCTTGTGCTTGAGTTTTCGCCAACCGGAGTAACTTTACCGTCTTTCCAGGTTGTTGTCTTTTTAGGATCAATCAGCGTATCGCCGTCTGGACCCATGCTGTAGCCTTTCCAAGCCAGTTCGCCAGTTCTGATGTCATAAGCGGCCAAGAAACCACGAACACCGAATTCACCACCAGAAATACCAGTTATAACTTTGTCTTTAACAACTAATGGCGCTTGCGTGTTGGTCATACCCAGTTTAGGGTCGCCGTTTTGTACGCTCCATACGCGTTTACCGGTTTTAGCATCCAAAGCTGTTAAAACGGTATCAGATTGTTGCAAGAAGATTTTGCCGTCACCATAAGCTAAACCGCGGTTAACAGTGTCGCAGCACATAACCGGAATAGTAACGTCAGCATCTTGTGTAGGTGTGAATTCCCAAATTACAGATTGAGTTTTTTGGTCAATCGCGTAAACAGTGTTAGGGAATGGCGTGTGGATGTAAAGAATGTCATTAACTACCAGTGGGCCGCCTTCATGACCACGTAATACACCTGTAGAAAAAGACCATGCAGGTTGCAGATTTTTAACGTTGTTAACGTTGATCTGATTCAGTTTGCTGTAACGAGTACCTGCGTAGTTGCCACCCCAAGTAGCCCAGTTAGCTGGGTTTTGAGTCAATTTCTCAACTTCGGTGTTAGCAGTTGAAACTGCCGGCGCAGCTAATATAGCAGCCACACTTGAAGCAAGCAGCCAACTTTTTAAAGGCTTCTTCATATATATTTCTCCTGATATTCTGCTAATTAGACAGAATACTGATTATGTTTTTTAAGACTAATATTAGTTTTAAAGCATTAGGGTGACTTTTCTTATTCTAAAAGGAATTTTTCCTGGCCACACCAGGTGCTTAAATTTAATGATTTTGCCCCAAAAGTCAACTTTTAAGGTGATTATAAGGTCTTTTCTGTGTGCTTGTCTGAGATAAAATTACGGAAAGTAGTCAATGTTAATTTCTTCAAAATAAAACACATATCCCATAAAAATACTGGAAACTCAATGATTATTTGAGAATGTCGGCTTGGCGTACGTGGCAACTTTATCTCGATATACAGCCTGCTTTTGCGATTGGCTTGCATTGATGGGCTTGAATTTAGCGGAGCCTCACCTGACTAGGAAATCTAATAAAGGTCGATACCTAGATCTGAATGTCAGTCCTTATTTAACTTAATCGTTAGGTTAAATGGTTTCTATGCGATAACCATTGCGGTTCCAGCACAACACCTCGGCCGCATCCCTTCGCCAAGCGGAAAGTACAAAGCGTTGGGCCGGCTGACCGTTTATTTCGAAGTCATGAACGCCGGGCCGGTGAGTATGTCCATGAATTAGGCGCAAGCAGTTGTGTTCCCGCATGACGGTTACTACCGTGTCTTGATTGACGTCCATGATTTCCTGCGTTTTTTTACGTTTATGAAAGTGGCTACGAAAACGGTACCAGCGCGCCATCAGTAAACGCAGGAGCAACGGTTTCGATAAGACATAGCGTTTCCATTCCGGCGTATGTGATTTGGCTCTAAAAGCCTGATAGGGCAGGTCGTCGGTGCAGAGCAAATCGCCGTGTGTGAGCAAGGTAGACATGCCATAAAGATCAATAACCGCATAATCATCAATCAAAGTCACGCCGGTCTCCTGGCAGAATTTATCGCCCAGCAGGAAATCGCGGTTGCCTTGCTGTAAATAGACTTTCGCGCCCGAACCGGCCAATTGCTTCAGATGTTTCCGAATCTTGCTGTTGGGCGGAGTAGGGTCGTCATCGCCTATCCAGGCATCAAAAAGATCACCCAGAATATAAATAGCTTTCGCCTTGGTGGCCCGCTGTTCAAGAAAGTCTAGAAATCGGCGCGTGATTTCAGGTTTATCCAGAGAGATATGGAGATCTGATATGAATAGGATGTCTTTATTCATGAAGAAATAGTGCAAAAAGCCCAAGGCAGTATTAGGTTTTGCCTTGGGCTTCTAGTCATTCCTCTTGGTTTGGCGATTATTTAATGACTTCAGCTTTTTCAATCACGATGTCGGTTTTAGGTACATCCTGATGCGGGCCGCGATTGCCTGTCGGTTGCTTGGCCATGGCGTCGACTACTTCCATGCCTTCAACCACTTCGCCAAAAACGGCATAACCCCAGCCATTAGGCGTAGGGCTGGTGTAGTTCAGGAATGAATTGTCTTTGTAGTTGATAAAAAATTGCGCAGTTGCAGAGTCAGGGTCTGGTGTACGGGCCATGGCGATAGTGCCGCGGCTGTTCGGCAGACCGTTGTTGGCTTCGTTTTTAATAGGTGCATGGGTGGCTTTTTGGTTGAAGCTGGTATCAAAGCCGCCGCCTTGTGCCATAAAGCCTGGGATGACGCGATGGAAAATAGTGCCGTTGTAAAAGCCTTCGTTAACATAGGTCAGAAAATTTGCCGATGAAGCAGGCGCTTTTTCAGAATTCAGCTGAATGACGATTTCGCCGAGTGTCGTCGTTAATTTAACTTTTGGTTGTGTGTCAGGCATTTTGTTTTCCTTAGCAAAAGAAAGTGTTGTTAGAGACAGCATCATGGAAAGAATAAGGATGCGCATGGATTTTCCTTGTGGGTGATGCAAAGGGCAGATTCTATGTGTTTTTATCTTGAAAGAGAAGTATGTGCTTGGTAAATTGTGCGGTTTTGTTTATAAATCTACATAAATTTCATCCGGCTGGCTGTCTTGTAGAGGTCGATTACAGGCACTTGGGCGGATTCTTCAACGATATGGCATGGTAACTCAATGTTAAAAATATATAACACCCTGACTCGAAAGAAAGAATTGTTTCAGCCGCGCGAAGCCGGCAAGGTCGGCATGTATGTTTGCGGCATGACAGTTTATGACTACTGCCATATCGGCCACGCCCGCGTCATGGTCGTGTTTGATACGGTTGCACGCTATTTTCGCCATTTGGGTTATGACTTGACCTATGTGCGCAATATTACCGACATCGATGACAAGATTATTCAGCGTGCCAATGAAAACGGCGAAGAATTCGGCAAGCTGACAGAGCGTTTTATCGAGGCCATGCATGAGGATGAGCGCGCGCTGTCGGTGCTGCCGCCCGATATCGAGCCCAGAGCCACACAATCCATCGAGCAGATTATCGCCATGATTGAGACCTTGGTGGCTAAAGGACTGGCTTATGTCGGCAGCAATGGTGATGTGTTCTATTCAGTCAATAAATTCAAAGATTACGGTCAATTGTCGGGCAAGAACCTGGATGAACTGCAAGCCGGCGAGCGCGTCGATGTGGATCTGGCCAAGCAGAATCCGATGGATTTTGTATTGTGGAAAATGGCCAAGCCGAATGAGCCGGCCTGGGGATCCCCTTGGGGCCTGGGGCGTCCCGGTTGGCATATCGAGTGCTCAGCCATGTCGACCTGCTGCCTGGGAAATCATTTCGACATCCATGGCGGCGGCATGGACCTGCAGTTTCCTCATCATGAAAATGAAATCGCCCAGTCGGAAGGGGCAACCGGCGAAAAGTTTGTCAATTTATGGATGCATAACGGCTTCGTGCGCATCAATGAAGAGAAAATGTCCAAATCGCTGGGCAATTTCTTTACCGTTCGGGAAGTGCTGCAGCGCTATCGGCCGGAAATCATCCGGTTTTTTATCCTTTCCAGCCATTACCGCAGTCCATTGAATTATTCCGATGAGCATCTGGATGAGGCGGGAGCGGCTTTGACGCGGCTTTATACTGCTCTGCGCGGCGTCGAGACGGCAGAGGCGGCAATAGAAGCCGATTACAAAGCACGGTTTGAACAGGCTATGGACGATGATTTCAATACGCCTGTCGCGCTATCGGTATTATTCGATTTGGCAAGAGAACTGAACAAGGTCAAGGAAAACAACCGGGAAAAGGCGGTGCAGTTGGCGGCTACGCTAAAGTATCTAAGCGGTTTACTCGGAATACTGCAAGATGATCCCGATGCTTTTCTAAAAGGCGGGGCAATAGCCGGTTCAAGCACTTTGAGCTTATCGAATGAGCAGATTGAACAGCAAATCCAGGCTCGCCTTGAGGCTAAAAAGAATAAAGACTGGTCAACCGCTGACCGTATCCGTGATGAATTAAAAGAACAGGGTATTATTCTGGAAGATGTGCCGGGCGGTACGAACTGGCGTCGGGAATAATATAGCAAAAGTATTTAGGCTCACGGTAAAGCCGAAATATCATCTCAGGACACATGGCTTGTCCCTGAAACAGAGTTAATGATTAAAGAAGGATAGTAATGAGCGAAATAAAAGATAAATCAGTCCAGACATTCCTTGATGAATTGGCCAGTAAAGCGCCTACGCCCGGCGGCGGCAGTGCCGCCGCCGTGATGGGAGCGCAGTCGGCCGCTCTGACCAGCATGGTGTGCAATCTGACTATCGGCAAGCCCAAATACGCCGAGGTTGAAGCTGAAATGCAGGCGCTACTGTTGAAATCGGAAGCGCTGCGGGAAAAACTGATCACCATGATTAAAGCCGATGTGGATGTCTTTGATCGTTTAATGGCTACCTATGGTTTGCCGAAAGAAACAGAAGAGGAAAAGGCAGCGCGCAGCGCGGCCATTCAGTCCGTATTGAAAGAAGCGACTGAAGTGCCTTTGGCTTGCGCCCGTGCTTGTAGAGAAGCGATCGAATTAAGCCGTATTGCCGCAGAAAAGGGTAATCTGGGCGTGATCAGTGATGCCGGCGTGGCTGCCATGGCCGGTTACGGAGCCTTAAAAAGTGCGGCTCTGAATGTCTGCATCAACGCGGGCAGTCTTAAGGACAGAGACTTTGCCGAGGCAAAGCTGGCGGAATTGGAACAGATCATGAAAGGCGCTGATGTAGCTGCTGAAGAGATTTATCAGCTTGTTAAAACCAAATTGTAATCATCAAATTCGGCCGTCGTGCAGGCGGTCGGGTGTGATTTGGATGTGATAATAAAATTTTGTAATTTCAAAGACTTATGTTTTATTTGAAAAATAACTATAAAAATAATCAAAAAATGGTTGACGAGATAGGGAATCCCCCTTATCATAGTCATCTCTTCAAGGGTGGTTGAGAAGTTTAGCAAGCCATTAACAAAGAAGGTCGTCGGGGTATAGCGCAGTTTGGTAGCGCGCCTGCTTTGGGAGCAGGATGTCGGGGGTTCGAATCCCTCTACCCCGACCAATTTGCGCTTGTAGCTCAACCGGATAGAGCACCGGCCTTCTAAGCCGGGGGTCGCAGGTTCGAGTCCTGCCAAGCGCGCCATTTCTTGAGAAGTCCACATTATGGTGAGCGTAGCTCAGTTGGTAGAGCCCCGGATTGTGATTCCGGTTGTCGTGGGTTCGAGCCCCATCGTTCACCCCATCCCCTAATTTATTTTTCAGTTTTACCTTCATTATTTGCACACACTCTTAGCTCTCATGCTGAATGTAGAGTTCAAGCCGTGCGTGCCACAATTATTTCTGCAATCAATCACATTTTCATATCCTATTTCAATAGGCCAGGATGAGTTTAAGCATGGCTGCTGATCCAGCGCACAATGTCTGCTGCACCCATAGCGCCTGATTGACGGGCAATTTCACGGCCGGCTTTAAACAATATCATCGTAGGAATGCTGCGAATGTTGAATTGAGCGGCAATGCCCTGTTCCTGTTCAGCATTGAGCTTGGCCAGACGTACCCGAGGTTCAAGCTGAGCCGCAGCCTGGGCGAAAGCCGGGGCCATTATCTTGCAAGGCCCGCACCAGGGCGCCCAGAAATCGACAACGACAGCAATATCATTGCGCGAAATATGGCGTTGGAAATTATTGCCGTTTAATTCCAGCGGCTGTCCCGCGAATAAAATTTGTTTACATTTGCCACAATGAGGATGATGATCCAGGCGTTCGGAAGGAATTCGATTTATGGTATGGCAAAAAGGGCAGACAATATGCAGAGAGCCCATGCTGAAGATCTTCTTTAAAGTTTAGACAGGCCTGATATAAGGCCATCACGTCTGAAAATCAATATGCGCTGCTATAGTTATGTTTTTGAGTTGACGGGACGGACGCTTCCGTCGTTCATATCGATAATATAAGCGCGGCCAAAACCGATTACGTATCGTCCATTTTCAGGGCGCAAAGCAAATAGATGAAAATCGGATAGTGAGCGTAACAAGTTGACGACTTCGCCGAATTTAGTGCTCAGGGCTTGCAACTGGACAGCGTAGATTTCATCATCATGCGGTATTTCCTCGGCCTTGCATCCAAATACAGCCCTCTCGCGCGCAAATAGATTATGAGATTCGGATTCCGGACGGATAAACATCACAGATGCCTGCGGATTTTGCAGCAAATTGGCGGTATGGCTGGCCAGTTCGCTGACAAAGACATAAAAGCATCCCGCCTGATCTTGTACAAAAGGCGCATAACTAATGTCGGGAGCGCCGTTCGCTGTAGCGGTCGATAGCAATAATGTCTGCTGAGACGCAATCAGTTTGTGACAATCAAGGGCTATGTCGTCAAGATTTTCGGATTCGTTCATGTCAGGCATGTCCTATGTTTGTATTCGCCATTGTCGGATATTTTTTTACATCCAATTTTTATGGTCTTTTGAGCAGTATTGAGTCAGACTGATTTAACTGCAGAATTACGCCCGTTGTTGTATTTCATCTGTATTGTTTACTATTGAGCAGGCTCGGCGGCGAATATCAATCTGTTAACTGGATGATCAAAAGTTTTTCTTCTTCGAACTTTACCAAAAATATCGGTTTCAAAAATAAGCGAAACTTAAGTTTTTTTGATTGGGGAATAAATATATTCAAGACAATCCTCAGCTATATCCGTTTCGAAAGCATGTATTTCTAGTCCAGTCATTTGCTTTTTGTTGAAAAAAGAAGGCTAACCGCTTTCTGCATCGCGCTTCAAACTGGCCAGGTCGATAACGAAACGGTACTTCACATCGCTTTTCAGCATGCGCTCATAGGCTTGATTAATCTGCTGGATCGGAATGATTTCGATGTCGGCCGCAATTTGGTGCTGGGCGCAGAAATCGAGCATTTCCTGCGTTTCCTTCAAACCGCCGATGAGAGAGCCGGCAATGCGGCGGCGCTTGAAGATCAGATTGGCCGCGTTCGGGGAGGAATGCGCGTGATCCGGTACGCCCACCAGGCATAAAGTGCCATCCCTCTTGAGCAATGCCGTGTAGTCATCCAGATTATGCGATGCGGCCACAGTATTCAGGATGAAATCAAAGCTGGCGCGTTGCTTGCTCATCGCCTCGGGATCTTTCGATATGACCACTTCATGCGCACCTAAACGTCTGGCATCTTCTATTTTGCTTGCTGAGGTCGTGAACAACACGACATGAGCCCCAAACGCACGCGCGAATTTTACCGCCATGTGGCCGAGCCCGCCCAGGCCTACAATGCCGACTTTGTCGTTCGGCCCTATCTGCCAGTGCCGTAACGGGGAGTAAGTGGTAATGCCCGCGCATAACAAGGGCGCTGCCGCTGCCGGATCAAGGCTATCCGAGATATGCAGTACAAAACGCTGGTCGACAACGATCCGGTTGGAATAGCCGCCATAAGTCATGTGGCCGATATGCGGATCAGGGCTGTTATAAGTGAAGGTGGCTGCATCGCAGAACTGCTCCTGATGATCATGGCAATCGGGACAGGTTCCGCATGAATCGACCAGACAGCCAACGCCGACCAGTTCACCGATTTTAAAATCCGTTACAGCGCTGCCGATAGCGGCTACTTTGCCAACGATTTCATGGCCCGGCACGATCGGGAAAACCGAACCGCCCCATTCATTACGAACCTGATGAAGATCGGAATGACAGACGCCGCAGAATAAAATCTCGATCTGGACATCAGTCGGCATGGGATCGCGCCGCTCAAAGCGGAATGGTACGAGCGGAGAATGGTGATCATGGGCAGCATAGCCGATAGTTTTCTGCATAATAATGCTCCTGTTTAGCGATTTTCGTGTAAGCCGGCCGGTATCGAGCGGCGCACTGCCGCACACATTTGCAATTCACAATAAAGCAATTCAAAGAATTGGGACAGTTTAGGCTCTTAAAATCATCAAAAGATTTTTCAAGAGGACTATATGCGCTCATAATTGGATTCAGCTATGATAGCGTAATCATTTAGTTATAAATGGTTTCTGTTAACAATCTTTAACTGTTTCTAGCATAATAGCCATTGAAAAATTCCGCGGGGTTAAACAATCTGTATTTTTCCATCCGGCTTGCCTTGGTGCTGGTGGCTGTTTTGTTTGCCGGTTGCGCCCATGAGCCTAAGGTCGCTCCCGCAAGGCCCATGCAGTCGCAACGGCCGCCGGTTGTGGATTATGCTCTAAGCCTGCAAGGCGTGCCTTATCGCTACGGCAAGGACTCGCCGCAGGAAGGCTTTGACTGCAGCGGCTTCATCAAACACGTTTATGAACGGCAGGGTCTTTCTTTGCCGCGTACGACACGCGAGATGGCTCGGTCGCTGCCTTCAATTTCAATACATGATCTCAGCTCAGGCGATCTGGTCTTTTTCAACACCAATGGCCGCCCGTTCTCCCATGTCGGCCTGTATATCAGCGATAATAATTTCATCCATGCACCCAGTCAACGTACCGGCAGAGTGTTGGTATCCAGTCTGAATAATCAATACTGGCGCCAGCATTTGATTGGCGCACGCCGTCCCATACAATGGCGCTAAACTGGAATTTTTATCCTGAGAAAAAGTTATTCATGCAGGCGCAAAACCGAAAGAAACCTTATCAGCAGCTTTATTTTCAAGTATTGACGGCTATTGCTCTGGCCATTTTGCTTGGCCATTTCTATCCTGAAACCGGCATCGCCATGAAACCGCTGGGCGACGGCTTCATCAAGCTGATCAAGATGATTATCACGCCGATCATCTTCTGTACTGTCGTTTCCGGTATCGCCGGCATGCGGGACATGAACAAGGTTGGACGCGTCGGCATCAAGGCGCTGGTTTATTTTGAGGTCGTCAGTTCGTTGGCGCTGGTCATCGGATTGATCGTGGTCCATGTCATCAAGCCCGGCGCGGGCATGAATATTGATGTCGCCACGCTCGATACCAAAAGCCTGACGGCCTATACTACGGCGGCGAAATCGCAAAACGCGGTGGATTTCCTGCTCAATATCATTCCCGCCAGTGTTGTCGATGCCTTCGCCAAGGGAGACATTCTGCAGGTGCTGCTGATTGCGTTGTTGTTCGGTTTCTCGCTGGCTGCGCTGGGACAGCTCGGCGAAGACGTAAAGCTGTTCATCGACAAGATCTCGCAAGTACTCTTCGGCATTGTAGCAACTATCATGAAGCTGGCGCCGATTGGCGCTTTCGGTGCCATGGCTTTTACTATCGGCAAATACGGTATCGCATCGCTCGCGCCTTTGGCGAAATTGATGGGCAGCTTTTATCTGACCTGCCTGCTGTTTATTTTTATCGTGCTGGGACTGATCGCACGATTGGCGGGCTTCAGTATTCTGAAATTCATACGCTATATCAAGGATGAATTGCTCATCGTGCTGGGCACGTCTTCTTCAGAATCGGTATTGCCGCGCATCATGCTGAAAATGGAGAAACTGGGTTGTTCGAAACCGGTCGTGGGATTAGTGATTCCGACCGGCTATTCATTCAATCTGGACGGCACATCGATTTACCTGACCATGGCCGCGATTTTTGTCGCACAGGCCACCAATACGCCGCTGACGCTGACCCAGGAATTGACGATTCTGGGCGTCTTGCTGCTGACCTCGAAGGGTGCATCGGGCGTCACCGGCAGCGGCTTTGTTACCCTGGCCTCGACGCTGTCAGCCATTCCGACCATTCCGCTGGCGGGACTGGCATTGATTCTCGGCATAGACCGCTTTATGTCCGAGGCGCGCGCGTTGACCAATCTCATCGGCAACGGCGTTGCGACCGTGGTTGCCTCTAAATGGGAAAATGAACTGGACGGGAAGCAGCTTGATGCAGAGCTTAACGGTATAGGCGAAGCGGTTGAGCAGCAGTCTCCTGAATAATTCCTCTCTCATGTCACGTAATGGCCATGGATTTTTACCTCGAATAATACAAAGGCCACGAAGTTTTGTGCTTCGGGGTGTTTTCTGGGGCTGACTGTTACGCCTTATTAATGCCGGTAAATCCGGTAAATACTGCCGGTAAAGTCATCCGAAATATAGATAGCGCCGTCCGGCCCTTCGGCAACATCAACTGGTCGGCCTATGACATCGCCTTGCCGCTCAAAACCTGTGACAAAGTCGCGTTCCTTGATCGCACCATTGGGTTCGAAATGCAGCGATACAACTTTATAGCCGATTTTTTGGGTGCGGTTCCAGGAACCATGCAGAGCCACTAACGCTGAGTTTTTAAACTTTGACGGCAAGTTTTTACTGCGAAGAAAAGTGATGCCAAGAGGCGAGGCATGGGCGGCAAATTCATGAATTGGGGCCTCGCTGCCGCTTATTCTTTCCTCATTGCCGGCACCAAAATCGGGATCGGGGACTTTATTGCCATTGGCATAAGGCCATCCGTAAAATTTGTCTTGTTCAATCCGGTTAAGTTCGCAGGGAGGGAAGTCATCGCTTAGAAAATCACGGCCATTATCGACGCCGAACAGTTCATGAGTGACCGGGTGCCAGTCAAAGCCGACCGTATTGCGCAGCCCTGTTGCGAATAGCGTTTCATGCCCGCCGTTCGGGTCATAGCGCAGCATGGCTGCCCGTTTCGGAGTCTTTTCCAGGCAGGCATTGCAGCTCGATCCGATCGATACATACATCAGGCCATCCGGGCCGAACCGCACCGTGCGGCTCCAGTGATTGCCGCCGCCCGGAATATCGGTGACGATACGCTCGTATTCGCCTTGTGTCGCGCGTGATCGGGCATCGAAGCGTACGCGCCCGATTGCATCGGTTTCGGCAACATACAAACGTCCCTGATAGAAATCCAGGCCGTGCGGCCGTTTCAGCCCGGTCAGCAGATCCCGTCTGCCATCCGGCGCGCCGTCATGATTGTCATCACGCTCAAGCAATACGACCCGGTCGTCAGAGGGCAGGCTTACCAGCAGATCGCCCGCTTCAGTAAAACGCAGCATGCGGGCGCCCGGTAAATTTTTTGCATAGATCGAAATCGAAAAGCCCGGCGGCAGGCGTAAGCGCGTAGTCAGCAGATCTTCAGCCGGCGGATTTTTCTTCAGAACAGGTGTATTGATGCCGAACAAACGGGAAACCAGGAACCCTAGAATGGCTCCTATGACAATGATACGCGCCAGTGTCCAAAGAGATTTATGCATAGGAATGTCCGTCCGATTATCAAAATTCTTTTCGAGGCTGTGTTAAATCCCATTTTTGTCATTTGAGCGGGCACCAATCAGGAAGTTTCTTTTCAAATGAGTAAGACGTTCATCAACATTTTCTTGGAGATTACTATGGCTGAAACCGGAATCGATAATGACGCAGTGGTGGCCGTGCTGAATAAAATCCTGGAAACCGAACTGGCCGGTGTTGTTTGTTATTCGCATTACGCATTGATGATATATGGCTATAATCGTATCCCCATCATTTCGTGGCTGCGAAGTCATGCAACTGAATCTTTGGGTCATGCCAATCAAGCAGGCGAGTTGATCACCGGTTTGGGCGGGCATCCTTCCCTCGGCATCGGCCCATTGCTGGAGTCGCACCGGCATGACATCGGCGACATCCTGAGAGAATCGCTGGAGCATGAAATGCTGGCTTTATCGGCTTATTATGAATTGCTGGAGTTGGTGAAGGACCGCAACGTGATGCTGGAGGAGTATGCCAGGCGCCTGATCGCACAGGAGGAAACGCATCAGAGCGAAGTACGCAAAATGCTCAGAAAACCCGGCCAGTAAAGAAATCTGTGTAAATTTTCAGGCCGCGATAAAATAGGCGGCTGACAAGACTATGATGTGAATTGCCATGAGCTATTATAAATACCACGTATTCTTCTGTACCCACCAGCGCGAGAATGGCAGTGCTTGCTGCGCGAACCGCGGCGCATCGATTGTGCGCGATTATGCCAAGGATCAGGTTAAAAAATTGAAACTGAACGGCCCGGGCAAGTGCCGTGTCAATAATGCCGGTTGCATGGATCGCTGTGCTGAAGGTCCCGTGCTGGTGGTTTATCCGGAAGGGGTATGGTACACCTATCACGATAAGGCCGATATCGATGAGATTATTGAAGAGCATCTGCAGCATGGACGGATCGTCGAGCGCTTGAAGATTTAGGCGAACAAACCCGTCCAGCCTACTGGTTGTCTTTGACGAACTGCGTCAAGCCGCGCTTCTGCGATATAATGTCTGCCCCAATATAAAAATTGCCGCTATCGGTTTGAGCGGCCTTCATTGATTATTAATCCATAACCTTGTTGTACGGCGGCAGGGGTTATCGTAAGGAGAATTTTGTGGCAAAGGCCAGTGATTTAAAGAAAGGTATGGTTGTCGAAATCAACGGCGTCCCGCATGTGGTCAAGCAAGTCGAAGTCAGAAGCCCTTCGTCCCGCGGCGCAACGACGTTGTATAAAGTCCGCTTTAACAATCTCAAGACGGGCCAGAAGCTGGACGAGTCTTTAAAGGGCGATGATTTCTTTAAGGACGCCGACTGCATACGCGCCAAAGTGCAGTTTTCTTATATCGATGGCGACAACTATATCTTCATGAATATGGAAGATTATACCCAGTACAGCCTCAGTGCCGAAGATCTGGAGGGGCAGAAGGAATACCTGACCGAAGGTCTCGAAGGCATAGTGGCTTTGCTGATAGATGACGCCTTGCTGGCTATCGAATTGCCCGGATCGGTTGCGCTCAGGATCGTGGAGACGGCGCCCGGCATTAAAGGCGCGACGATGACAGGCCGCACCAAGCCGGCGCGCCTGACAACCGGCCTGGAAGTCCAGGTGCCGGAATACCTGGAAAATGAAGAGCTGATCAGAATCAATACCCTGACCGGCAAATTCATGTCGCGCGCTTAATACTATTGAATTGGGCAATCCCGCGGTTGCCCCTATGACAGACCTCGTGTGGACAATCTCTTAACCGTACCTCAGGGCGAATTTAAACTGAATCGCCTGCCGTTGCGTGCGCGCGAATTGCTGCGCGCCTGGGACGCAGCCGATGAATACCTGCTCGATTATCTGGCCGAAGACGGGAAACTGCCGGCCGATGCCCGGATTTTAATTCTCAACGACACATTCGGCGCGCTGGCCGTGGCGTTGAGCCGTTTTGGACCGCAGGCGATTTCCGATTCCTATCTGTCGCAGCAGGCGACACGCATGAATCTGGCCGAGAATGGCCTGGCCGAAGACAGCGTCAGGCTGCTGAGCAGCCTGGACGCACCGGGCGGCGTTTTCGATCGGGTTCTGATCAAAGTGCCCAAGACGCTGGCTTTGCTGGAGGATGAACTGATACGCCTGCAGCCGCATTTGACCTCATCGACGCAGATTATCGTGGGCGGCATGATAAAGGCATTGCCGGCTTCGGTCTGGAAAATACTGGAACGTCTGGTCGGGCCGACGACAACATCTCTGGCCCACAAAAAGGCGCGATTGATTTTCGCTTCGCCGGACCCGAAGCGGATGGTGCCGGCCAATCCTTATCCGGTTCGCTATCGGCTCGAGGGCACCGATTATCTGATTACTAATCATGCCAACGTGTTTTCGCGCGACAGCCTCGACATCGGTACGCGCTTTTTTCTGCAGCATCTGCCGGTCAAGCCCGAAGCGCGCGATATTGTTGATCTGGGCTGCGGCAATGGGATAGTCGGCCTGATGGCGGCTGTACGCAATCCGCAGGCGACCGTTCACTTTGTTGATGAGTCCTTTATGGCCGTGGCTTCCGCCGAAGAAAATTTCCTTCGCGCTTTGGGAGCGAAGCGGCTGGCGATATTTCGCACCGGCGATGGACTGACGGATTTTGAGCCGAATTCGGCCGACTTGATTCTTTGCAATCCCCCTTTTCACCAGCAGCATACCGTAGGCGATCAGATCGCTTCGAGCATGTTCAAGCATTCGCGCAGGATATTGCGGCCAGGCGGCGAGTTATGGGTGATCGGCAATCGTCATCTGGATTATCACGTCGCGCTTAAACGGCTGTTCGGCACCTGTTCGGTCGTCGCAGCCAATGCGAAATTTGTGATTTTGTGGGCCCGTATCAGCAATCAGCAACTTTAGGGCAAAAAAAACTCCCAATGCCGAAAAGAGCATTGGGAGTATGAGAGGTCAAACAGGACAATCAATCGTCACTATCTGGAGTGCAATACCAGGAGATGGTAAAAAATCTTAGCTGTGCAGCTTGCGATTGAAGAATATGTTGCTAAAAATAGCCGATGCTGCGAACAGAACGGTAGAAACAATGAATTCGCCGGAAATAAAACCGAAAACGCCGGTGATGAACATCAGGCCAATTAAAACATCTCTTTGAAAATCAGTCATTTTGAAGATCCGTTAGTATGTTGAGAATAGGAAATAAGTGAATTGAGGCATACTATACAGACGCACTTATTAGTTGACAATATGGCTAATTATTAATTAATAATTTCCTATTTTGAAATAATTATGGAGCTGATTGTCCTGATTCGGCAGGAATCCCATCATCAAGCCAAGCAAAGCTCCTTTTTTCAGCTAGAAATTCGAATCAGTTGATATGACGTTTAATGGTGGACAAGTTCTGCCATTCATTATCCGCCGCCCTCTGTGCGGTACAATTGTTATCTCAATGACTCTGTTGCACCAGCGCAACGTCAGAAGCAGACTTATTAGGAGAGTAAATTGTATATTGCTCTCGTTCAGGTACAAAAAAGCAGATCAAGTCTGATAAAGTTATCCACATTTTCTGTGGATAACTTTGTGAGTAACTTGAAAATAAATTCGCTAACTAGCCACTTTTAAAGTCTTTTTGTCAGATTGTTCAGCTTTTGAACAATCATTCCGAATTTGAATCATTATTCTTATTTATCAATGAGATAAAAATGTCAATACTGTCATTTGATATGATTTTGTCAGTTAAATAGTGATTGACAAGTCCAATAATTGGACGCAAAAAAATCGCTACCCTCAGCTGTGGGAAAAATAACTTTGACAACATTCTGTCAAGTTTTATTTCTTGAAATAAATCGGGTTTCTACCATGATGCACGCCGCCAGATAGTGAAACCGGTTTTGTTGTAAAAAATCCATGACTGCCGGGTTGGTTGTACCCGGTTGCAGCCAGACATTCATCAGGCCCAGATCAAGGCATTGTTTTAACACAGCCAGGGTGACTTCTGGCGGGACCACAAAGTCGACGATTGTCGGTTTCTCGGGAATTTTGGCTAGTGATGGATAAACCAAATCCCGCTCTACCACTTGCTTGTTAGGGTTGACCGGAAACAATCGGAAGCCCTTACGCTTCAGATCTTTATAAATGATATTGCCGAATTTGGCGGGATTATCGGTGGCGCCAACAATGGCGATTGTCGTATCGGGATATTCCAGGAGTGAAATCAGATCCGGCATAAGCGCTCCGAAAAAGTCAGGGTTACGAATAATTGTTGAGCCAAGTTGCCATATACACAGATATATGATGTCATACGCGCCTTTTTGTTCTGATAATTAGGAGATCATTGCTTAGTATGGCGGATTTTAAAGCCCATGTATTCATCGCCGCTGCTGCCAGCAGTGGCGCCGCCCTAGTTGCTGCTAATGTGCAGCTGATTGATGGCGCCGATGCGCCCTGGCTTATTTTTTTAGGCATAGTCGGCGGCATGCTGCCTGATATCGATGCCAGCAATTCCAAACCGGTCAAGCTGTTGTTCAATGTCTTGGCCTTATTGGGCGTGTCCGGTGTATGGATGGCATTCAAGGATAGCTATGTTCAACAGCAGTTGTTGCTGGGCGTTGTGGCCACTTATCTGGGGATACGTTATGGCTTGTTTTTCCTGTTTAACAGTTTTACCGAGCATCGTGGCGTGTTTCATTCATTATTGGCCGCCGCGTTTTTCGCCTGTTTAATGACCTGTATCAGTTTTTATTTCCTTGAGTGGGATATCTTACACGCTTGGCTGAATGGCTCGTTCATAGCTATCGGCTTTATTGTGCATCTGTTGCTGGATGAACTGTACAGTGTCGATTTATCCAATACCAGAATAAAAAAATCATTTGGCACGGCGTTGAAATTGTTCAGCTATAAAAATATTCCAGCCTCTGTGTTAATGACAGTCTGTACGATAACGCTTTACTGGCTGGCGCCGTCGCCGGCGCCTTTCCTGAAGGTTTGGCAGGCAGCGCACTGGAATCAGTATTTAACGCAAGCGAAGCTTTGCCAGTAAAATAAGAAAACGCTTCAGGTTTAATTCCGAGCCTGTTGATATTTAATAGACTATACTTTTTGAAGATAAGAAAACAGTGGCTCAATTTGTGGCTTAATTGTCAGATAACTGCCAAATACAATAAAATAGCCGCTTTTTGGACGTAACTCCGGTATTTTGGTTTTTTTAAAGTATCGGTAGCGGATCAGTGTTATGTCTGTATGGTTGTTATCGATCCGCGCAAGAGGAATCAGTAAAAAATATGTCAACAATCGATAAATCTCAGAGTCAAATTAATCGGCGAAGATTTTTACAGATGTTAGCCTGCGGCTCATTAGTTGCAGGTTTTCCCAGTCTCGTTGAGGCTTCACCAAGAAAGTTTTTTCAGTCCGCCCGAAACCTCGCTTTTTTAAACACCCATACCGGCGAAAGATTAGCATTAACTTATTTTGAACAAGGCCGGTATCTTTCAGATGCCTTGCAGGAAGTTAATTATCTGCTGAGGGATCACAGAACCGATGATGTCTACGACATCGATACGGCTCTGCTGGATCAGCTTTACAATCTACGGACCATGCTGGGCGTAAACAAACCGTTCCACATTATTTCCGGTTATCGCTCGCCTTATACCAATGCGCTGTTGCAGGAGCGGAGCAGCGGCGTGGCCACCCACAGTCTGCATATGCAGGGCAGAGCCATCGATATTCGTATTGAAGGGTTTAATACCAAGCATTTGCGTAATGCCGCGATTGCCATGCAATCCGGCGGCGTCGGCTACTACCGGCGTTCGAACTTCGTGCATCTCGACACGGGCCGGGTCAGAACCTGGTAAATTTTAAGCGACTGTTTTTTATTCAGTGAGGGCGGCCGTATCGGCTGGTTTCTTTTGAACCGGATTGGCTAGCGCCTGAATCAACGGATTATCGAGTCCGTATATATCCTCGAAAAATAACACCTGATCATTAGTAGCCATTGCCGTGGCATAGAAAATAATGACCGGGATGGGATTGTCCAATGGGACGTATCTGGGATTGTCCCGACGCATGGCATTGCTGATTCTTTGACGATCCCAGCCATCCTTGGATTTCAGCACGAATTCGGCTAATGCTTCAGGGTCTTCGACCCGAACGCAGCCATGACTGAAGTCTCTTCTTGTGCGCTTGAACAACCTTTGGGTAGGCGTATCGTGCAGGTACACATTGTAATCATTCGGAAACATGAATTTCACATTGCCCAGCGCATTCAAACGGCCGGGGCGCTGTCTGACTTTTAAAGCGCCTTGACTTAAAAGATTTATCGTCTCGCCATTGACTGCCATCACGGTTGCATTCGGACCGAAGGCGTTGACCAGTTCCATATTCTGGCTGGCAAGATAAGACCAGTTCAGGCGCAGTTTAGGCAGCAATTCCTCCTTGACGATGCTTCTCGGCACGTTCCAGTAAGGTCTGAACTCAAGAAATTTCATGTTGGCCATGAATACAGGCGTCTGCTTGTTCAACGATTTGCCGACGATCACTTTCATGTTCAAAGTCGGCGCCGTTTCCATGCCGATCGATTCATAAGCCCATAACTGGAAAGCTGGAATATTGACGATAATCAGCGAACCTTCCTTCAATCTGGGCAGCCAGCGGAATCGTTCCATGGACAGTTCAATTTGCCGGACCCGGTCAGCGAGGGGCACATTGAGGGCGGCGACTGTGCTTTTGCCAATGACGCCGTCACCGCCAAGTCCGTGCCGCAATTGAAAATTCCTGACGCCATCGGCCAAGGCGGCATCATAAAGTTTGCCGCTTTTCGCATCGAGGGGCTCCGCCGGCTCAGCCATGTCGCCCAAAGCCGTCAGTAGCTCGCGCAGAAATACTATTTGCGAATCACGTTGGCCCGGCCTTAACATTTGCGTAAACGTGAACTGATGAAAAGCATGTGTTCGAGCGAGCTGCCGGTATTTGGACAAGGCTTCTTTTAAATGCCGGTAGACAGGCATGACAGGCTCAACCTTGGCAACGAGCTCGGACGGTTTTTTCTGAACGGCGGCTTCCACAATCAAGCCGGCAAGACTGATCTGCTCCAGGATAATATCGGCGCCCAGTTTCACATTATGAGTTTTGACCTGACCGTAATGCAGATCGGAAAGATAACGCAGCAGCGCTATATTCAACGCCGTATCATACAGTGCCAGGGCCGGTAGCGATGCATTCTGGCCGGCCTTGATCTGCAGCCATTTCTGAGCAAGATAAGCCGCATCATAATTCTGCGCATCCAAGCCGTTTTCTTCTGCATTTGCCAACAGCGCTAATACATCATCCACCTGGCTGTCTAAAGCGCCGTTCTTTAACCAGACCAATTGATAGTTATTCAACTGGTACAGCGCCTGAATGTCTTCATGCTGGTCATAGATGTCATTATGCGGCAGGTAGGGATGCCGGTTTGAAGTCAGCAGGGAACTGATGACTTCAACCAGCACGGGATCGGTTGTACCTTCTGCCGAGCGGGACAAGGGAGAAAACATCAGCCCCAGAATAAACCAGACAATGACCGTCCATTTGTTGTAAACGCTCAGATTACCTGGATGAATCATATGTAAAAACATTTAGTATGACAAACTCCATAAAGATGATGCGCAGATTTAGGCGACTCGGTTATTGCCGGAGTTGCACATGAATGTGAAAAATGCCGACGTAGACTAGTCGTTGCGTTTAAAAGAATGGACCCAGACCAGGCTGTCATTGTTCCAGGTCATGCCAGCGTGCATTCTCAGGATTATATCTTTATAAGCGTCAAGATTCGGATAGCCTTCGGCTTGCGCATCTGCATCAGTCATATCGCCCAGGCTTTGGCGCTCCACCGCCGTAACGGTAAATGTCGTGCCTTCCAGTTCAAAAGTTTCCCCCGGATAAGCGTAGATGCCATCACGGCGCTGTTGGGTCTTTTGCCCGCTCAGTGCGGCGGCAACCAGTTTGGGGTGGGTTACGAGACGGTCAATATGGCAAGTTTTCTCAGGGTAATTGTTGTTCATCAGGTAATCCTTAGCTTAAAAAGAAGGATACGATACCTCAACCTGATGACAATCAGAAATAGTTAATGGCAACTGCTCAGAAATCTGAGGCAATGACGAGGGCTTGATTGCCAGGCGGCTGATGCCAGCCGCCTGATAACTTATTGTTTGGTTTTGGGTTCCGGCTGCATCATTTTTTGATGTTCTTGCCGCAATTGCTGACGATGTTCCATCATCTGATTATGATGGGCTTTTATCAGATCAAACTGTTGTTTTTTCAATTGTTCTTTTTTGGCGGGATCCTTTTCTTTCAAAATTTGATCGGAGAGTTCATGCATCTGCAGCATATGCTCCTGCATAGAACGGATATGCTGATCTCTTTGTTCTTCGGTCATGCCGCCCATTCCTCCGCCCATGCCTCCACCCATCATACCGCCCATGCCTCCACCCATTCCGCCCATGCCCCTTCCCATGCCTTGGGACTCGGGTTTGTTCGTGGGTTCGACGGCGGAACTCATCATGCTGTAGGAAACTAACAGTAAAAAAGCAGCCATCAATTGATTGATATGTTTCATTGGTAGTCACCTTGTAGTGGTTTGGTTTTAAGCAAAAAAACATACTCAAAAAATTAGAAACACTGCCAGAACCAAAAGTTCCTTTTGAAGAAGGCCGCAGGAACTTTATCTCATGCTTCTTTTTTCATGAGCAGAGCCGTGTTAGCGGCCACGTTGGCGTATCAAAAGTATCTGGCAGGACAAGATGCCGGTTGCCGTATATGCCGCATTACAGTTCCAGAAGTATTGGACTAAAAGACAAAGCGCCGGCTTATGATGTGCAATAAATAAGCATCATGCAGAGCCTCTTACGTACGCTAACGTACAGACAGAGCTCTGCTCTTAAGAGTAAACCTAGCATTCAGATTGATGGAGTAGAGGATAGTATTCTTTTATCTGATGTTTATATCCCAATTTCTCAACTAAGAAATGGAGATTATTCATGAAACAATATTGGAAATATATGTTAGTAATTCCCGTATTGACCGTTTCCGTATTAGCCGGTACGGCCTTTTCCGATGACAATCATCGCAGGCTCACAAAACTCGATAAACAAATTAATAAACAAGCGCAGCAAATGCTGGATGACGGCAGGGAAATTTTTCGTCGCGATACATTCGGCGACGAGGCCTTCTGGGGCGATACGCTGAAATTGCATCGGGCAATCAAGGGCGCCAGATTCGGCGGCGTAGGCCCGGGCGTGAGTCCGAAGGCGGCGCTGGGGGTTGGCCTCAAGGTTGATGTGGATGCGCTTCCGGCCGGTATCCTATCCAGCCTGAAAAGCGGCCGCGTAAACCTCGATGATCCGGCAGGTACGCTTGAATTGCTGCGCCTCAATGCCGTTGTCGGCGTCAAGGGCTTCTTTACCGGAAATGACCTGAGCTCAATCGGCATACAATGCGCGCTCTGTCATTCCACAGTGGATAATTCACTGGCGCCCGGGATTGGCCATAGGCTCGACGGCTGGGCCAATCGCGATCTCAATGTCGGCGCGATAATCAGTCTGGCTCCTGACCTTAGCGCGTTTACGACGTTGCTCGAAGTCGACGAGGATACGGTGCGCAAGGTGCTGGCGTCCTGGGGGCCTGGAAAGTTTGATGCCGAGCTTGTCCTCGACGGCAAAGCCTTCCGTCCGGATGGCAAGTCGGCCGCTACGCTCATTCCGCCCGCATTTGGTCTGGCAGGCGTTAATCTGCACACCTGGACCGGCTGGGGTTCCGTGCCGCACTGGAATGCCTTCGTCGCCGTGCTGGAAATGCACGGAAAAGGCACCTTCTTCGATCCGCGCCTGAAAGATGCCTCACAATTCCCGATCGCGGCCAAAGCCGGTTTCGACGATGTGCGCAATGAACCTGATCTCGTCAGTTCAAAACTGCCGTCGCTGCATTTTTATCAACTGGCGATTCCCGCGCCAAAGGCGCCGCAAGGCAGTTTCAATCCATCCGCTGCAGCCAGCGGCAAACAGGTTTTCGAAGACAAAGGCCAATGCGCAACCTGCCATGTGCCGCCGACTTATAGCGAGCCGGGATGGAATATGCATACTGCCGAAGAGATCGGCATTGACGATTTTCAAGCCAACCGGTCGCCGGATATGCGTTATCGCACTTCGCCCTTGAAAGGCCTGTGGACCCACACCAAAGGCGGCTTTTACCATGACGGGCGCTTCGCCTCGCTGCTTGACGTGGTGAATCACTATAACGATCATTTAAAATTGGGGTTAACCGATCAGGAAAAAGCAGACCTGGTCGAGTATCTGAAATCGCTTTAATTCTGATCCTGCAATAAGCCTTGGCCTGCCCGGGCTTATTGCAGCCTTCACGGGCTGAGCTTGTGCTTTCGGAAATGTATAAAATGCTCTGCCGATAAACAGCGATCAACTGATAATTTGATTCTATTGGCGTGCCTGTTCTTTGAATTTTTGTGTATGCTTCAGAATCTCGTTGACAATCTGTTCGGCGGTTTTTTCGATATCCTTTTCCGTCGCGTTTTTCTCCATGACAAATCTGGCAGCGGCCACATAAGGATTCGCGGTGACGGCAGCGCCGGGTACTTTTTTGGGATCTTTGATGGTGCCGAATAGGATAAAAGGCGTTTGCGGCTGCGCGCTGGCCAGATTGCTGACGCCGACCTGAACGTTCATGCGGGTCGCGCCGCGGCCAAAGCCGATCACAGCTCGTTTGATACGGTTGCCTTCATCGACCTCGGTAAATATGCCCTGCAACAGCCAGCCGTCGCGCGGCAGCGTTGCCTGCGTGCCGGACAGGCGTTGAGTGGTGAAGCCTTTATTCCTGAGATTCCTGATCAGGCTCTGGCTCATATCATTAACGATTTCCCTGGCCCGCGCTTGAGGATCCGAGACCGCCATCGGGTGCGGCAATCGCTGTCCGATCTGACCTAAACGCCCACCGGGCAGAACGCCCTTGACGCCCTGATCGCCTTCGATGCGCTGTGCATCAAGGATAAAGTCGCTGACATAAACTGTTTTGGGCAGCTTGGCCGGCCATTGTCCTTTAATTTGTTCATCGCGGATTTCAACAGCGCCCAGCACATTGCGGGAATCGGTATCGCGGTGCATCTGACAGCCGGTAATCAAGGCCATCCAGCCTATCAGGCCCACAAAGTACATACTGAAATTGCGGCTTACCATAGCATTGTCTCGCTAATTAGATAATGGATCGGACTGTCTTTATAGCATTATATCGATCCGTTTAAAAATCTACAGGGCCGAGAGCGAGCCAGGGCATTCGCAAGCTTTAAGCCTCTATCCATAAACTGCGATTGAAACGCGATTTAGAGCAGATGAAAAATTGTCCCGCTCAGATTGAATAAAGTAAGGCAAACGGAGCCGATAAAAGCGCTAACTCATTATTAAGAAGTGTGCAGTGCCCCGCATACCTTATCAATAACCTGAGTTCGGTTTAAGCGTTCTATAAAAGAGGTAATAGATCGGCCTCACGTAATTGAAGAGCTGGCTTTTTATCCTGATAGGAATAAGCGACTAAACTCGCGATGATATTGGACATGTAATTGGGCAACGAGCGATGTCGCGAGTGCTCGAGATCGCCAATATTCTTGAGCTGATCATTGATGGTTTCGATGATACTGCGCTTGCGCAGCAGTAGTTTATCAAAGGCATCGATGGCTTGAGCTTTCATGTTCTTTTTCAAGGTAGTCATCAGTTTAATATCCTGGCTGGCCAACAGTTGAGCTAATGGCTTCGAAATATAGCCTCGGTCGCCAAACAGCTTGCCGGTCAATGATTTCACCAGTTTGGGTACCGGTTTTCTGTCATCGACATTGCCTGCCGTAATGCAAAATGACAGGATTTCGCCCTGGTCATTGACGACCAGGTGCAGTTTAAAGCCATAAAACCAGCCCGTCGATGACTTGCCGCGCCCCGCTTCCTTGACGAAGGTTTTGTGCCGGGGAATACGGATATTCTTGCAGACTTTCAGGGGCGTAGAATCAATAAAAGCAATGCCTTGCGAGGTACCGCAACGGCTGTTCATGAACGCCGTCAAAGGCATGATGATAGGCGGCAGAAGCTCGATAAACCGGTTGTAACTCAACAGGCTAGGAAACGCTGATCGCCAATATTTCCGAACATGATTGAGATAAAACCACTTGAAGGTTCGGTAGCCTGACTGATGGTAAGACACTAACAGCGTGATCATTTCGCTATAACTCATGCGATGTGCGCGGTTACGCTTCCGGTCGCCGTTCGTCAACTGTTTTTCTTGCCAGACTGGAATAAAAGTCCGGCAAAAATCATCTACATCGCAGAACAATTGTGTTAATTTCATGGTGGGCAGGTTTTTGAGGAAAAAAATGGAGGTCGGAGTCTATATTTCTCTTGTTTTTCAAAAATCTGCCTACTTTTCTTATCCCGAACTGAGGTTATCAATAAGTATCAATGCCTATATATTGAAGGCTCTCAGCCAGTTTCAGTGCGGCGTTCGACTATCAGCCCCGGAATGAGTAAATTGCCGATGTCGAATGGTTAAAAAGAAATTTTACTTATATTGTTTGGATCAAACCTGACGCTGATAGTCTTAGTTCGGCCACAAAAATTCCCATTCATAGGCGAAGCAAAGCCAAGTGTGTCGGGCTTGCTTGGCGCGGCATAGCTCATTGATCGCTTTGCATTGACTTCGACCGTGACGCAACTGATTTTATTTTGTGAAAGATAGTGTCCCTTCCGCGAAGGATATCTTCCATTTCTCGTTTGAAAGCCAGTTTATTAAAATTGGCGCGTGACATTTCTGATAATATTCGCACGCGATTCATGAGGTAAAGAAACACCTTTTCAAATGCCAGGCGCTTTTCTTCATCGCTGCCTTGCACGGCTGCAGGATCTTCAAATACCCAGCACATGGTAATTGAATCGCCTGGCCAGGCGGGCCAAACTTCATTTGCCATGTCATCGCGTATTGCGATAACGAAATCCATTTTTGGCGCATCAGGCGCCGAGAATTCATTCCAGCTCTTACTGCGCAGTTCATCGGTTGGGTAATTCATTTTCCGGATTTGTTCGATGGCAAACGGATTCACTTGGCCGGTTGGCTGACTGCCGGCGCTATAAGCATTAAAGCGGCCTTTGCCAAGCTTATTGAACAGCGCTTCTGCCATGATGCTGCGCCCCGAATTGCTGACAGATAAAATCAGAACGTTATAAATTTTATCGCCCATAACTAATCCCCAAGGTTAGCAATCATCGTGTCGCCTTATCAGCGGCATTTTTACTGATAGTGTTTGTCTTTACAGGAACATTAACAGGCAAGTATTTCATTATGATTTAGACAGTCAATGCCTGAAGTAAGTGAGACTAATTTCAGTGACTGTCAGTCAAGTCCAGAGTTTCACGATCCATGCCGACGCTTGATAGCGCCATTCTATCGGGTTGAACTGCCCGGCATTCGCCGCGGTCACTGAATTAACAAACCCGATGTCAGAGAGCATCCCTATGAGCATACAACTCAATCACACCATCGTTTCTTGCCGCGATCAGCAACGTTCGGCAACATTTCTGACAGAGCTCCTTGGGCTGCCGGCCCCGAAACCCTTCGGACCGTTTCTGGTCGTTGAACTCAGTAACGGCGTTTCGCTCGACTTCTACGAGAAAGACGGCAAGATCACGCCGCAGCATTACGCTTTTCTGATCAGTGAAGACGATTTCGACCGAATCTTCGGCCGCATCCGCGAGCGAGGGCTTGAATACTGGGCTGATCCCGGCCAGCATCAGGCAGGCGAGATTAATCACCGTGACGGCGGCCGCGGGGTGTATTTCGAAGACCCCGATGGCCATCTCCTCGAAATCATCACCCGCCCTTACGGCGGGGGCTAGGCAGGCGAACCGCAAACGCGATTCTTTCAGCAGCATCAATACAAACAGCATCACTCAGGAGGTCAGTATGAGCAAATCACCCGGCCACCAGAAATGGCCTGATCATAAAGTCCAGGAAAAGCGTCTTGATCAACCCGTTCAGGTTTCGATCAACGGCGAGGTGATCGCTGATTCGAGCAATGTCATTCAAGTCGACGAAGACCAGCATCCGCCTCGCTATTATTTTCCCCGTTCTGATATCAGCATGGACAAACTGGAGCGGTCAGATACCGTGACTAAATGCCCGTTCAAAGGCACCGCGCATTATTACCATCTCAAGCTTGGCGGTCAGGTATTGGAGGATGCGGTCTGGACCTATGAGGAGCCTTATGAAGAGCATCACGCATTGAAGGATCGGCTCGCTTTTGATGACGACAAGTTTCCAGAAATTTATATTGCGCCAGGGCTTAAAGCGTAGCCGCTCGAATATCGTCCGTGCTGGCTCACATTAGCTTCAGATACGCCCAAAAGGCCGTCAGGCAGAATCGGCAAAATTGTCACATTTGCATCATATACTTGTCATATACTTGAAAGATTATTAAATGACAGAGCGGTAGGCTGGGTTGATAAACCCAGCATTTCGGCCGCCCATGCTGGGTTTCCGCTAAGCTCCAACCCAGCCTACACAGGCTAAATGACAAAGCGAATATGGGAAATCGAGCCAAAACATGAACTATGCCGCGACCGTACAGGGCAGGAATTTTAATTTCCGCAATTTAAAAACCTTGATGGCCAAGGCCTCGCCTCGGCGAGCGGCCGATGAACTGGCAGGCCTGGCGGCGGACTCCGAAGTCGAGCGGGCTATTGCTCAACGGGTATTGGCTGAAGTGCCGTTAAAGGCATTCATCGAGGAACCCTTGATTGCGCCGGAACACGATGAAGTCTCCCGGTTGATCCTGGATCGGCACGATGCTGCAGCCTTTGCGCCTGTCGCGGCGCTGACCGTCGGGGAATTCCGCGATTGGCTGTTGGCCGATACCGGTGATTTGTCGCCGCTGGCGGCCGGGCTGACGCCGGAGATGGCCGCTGCCGTCAGCAAGATCATGCGTAATCAGGACCTGATCGCCGTGGCTCGACGTTGCCGGGTTGTCACTTGCTTTCGCGACACTATCGGCTTGCCGGGATGCCTTTCCACCCGTCTGCAGCCGAATCATCCCACGGACGATCCCCGCGGCATCGCCGCCAGCATTCTGGACGGCCTGCTTTACGGCAGCGGCGATGCCGTTATCGGCATCAATCCTGCGACTGACAATCTCGATAACGTTCTCATCCTGCTAAACCAGCTCGACGAGATCATCAGCCGCCACGAAATACCGACGCAGTCCTGCGTACTGTCCCACGTCACGACCAGCATGGAACTGATACGGCGCGGCGCTCCGGTGGATCTGGTCTTTCAGTCCATTGCCGGCACTGAGGCGGCCAACCGCAGTTTCGGCATCGATCTGGCCCTGCTGCGGGAAGCCAAGGCCATGGCCGAGTCATTGGGGCGCGGCGGCAACCATCTCATGTATTTTGAAACCGGCCAGGGCAGCGCACTGTCCGCGAATGCCCATCATGACGTCGATGCCCAGACCTGCGAAGCGCGCGCCTATGCCGTTGCCAGAGAGTTTTCGCCGCTGCTGGTCAATACTGTCGTCGGCTTTATCGGTCCTGAATATCTTTATGACGGCAAGCAGATCATTCGCGCCGGCCTGGAAGATCATTTCTGCGGCAAGCTGCTGGGATTGCCGATGGGTTGCGACATTTGTTACACCAACCACGCCGAGGCGGACCAGAACGATATGGACAATCTGCTGACCCTGCTCGGCGTCGCCGGATGCAATTACATCATGGGCATTCCGGGCGCTGACGACATTATGCTGGCCTATCAGAGCACTTCTTTCCATGATGCTCTCTACCTGCGGCAAGTGCTGGGTTTAAGGCCCGCGCCGGAATTCGAAGCCTGGCTGGACAGGATGGGCATCTTCGACGGCCGGAACAGTTTGTCAGACAGCCGCATCGCCGCTCCGTTGCTGAGCCATTTTTCAGGATTTGCAGGCATACAGGCATGAACGATCCCTGGCATCCATTGCGTCAGTTTACCCAGGCCAGAATTGCTCAAGGTCGTTCCGGTTGCGGCCTGCCGACCTCGGCTCTGCTTGATTTCCAGATCGCCCATGCGGCGGCCCGCGACGCGGTGCATCAGCCCTGGTCGATCGATCGATTCGCGAAGGAGGTCGAAGCGCTGGGGCTGGAGGCGCTCAGCCTGTCTACGCCGGTCGCCAGCCGGGTGCACTATCTGCAACGGCCCGACCAGGGACGCTGCCTGGATGAAGCAAGCCGCCGGCTGCTCAAATCACGCACTGCTGAGGCCATCGATGTGGCTTTGATCATCAGCAACGGTTTGTCGTCGACGGCCGTGGACTGCCATGGCCTGGCGCTGCTGCGGACGATTATCGATACCTATCAACGCAGCTCTCTGCGTCTCGGTCCGATCTGCCTGGCGGCCAATGGCAGGGTGGCGCTGTCGGATGAAATCGGCGCACTGCTCAATGCGCGCCTAGCTGTGATCATCGTCGGCGAAAGGCCCGGACTCAGCGCCGCCGACAGCCTTGGCATCTATTTGACGTACGCGCCGCGGATCGGTAATACCGATGCCGAGCGCAACTGCATCTCCAACATCCGGCCGCCTGACGGCCTGTCCTATCAGGCTGCGGCCGCCAAACTGGCGTATTTGACTCATGAAGCATTACGCAGGGGGCTTTCAGGCGTACAGCTCAAGGATGATATGCCGAAATGGCTGCTCGAACCCGACGATTCCACTCCAGGATCAAAATCAATAATTTCGACAGCTTTTTTGCGATAAGAAAGAAGCTGTCGAGCTTTGATGCCGCTCGCTCAATTTGCTTGTCTGTCCATTTGGTCAATGTATACGAAATGTTTTGCAAACCGCTGTAAGAAATTTTATTTTTAACGAGTCCGCAACTAAACACGCAATGGTCTTTCCATTCTTTTGCGTTTTCATAAAAAATAACCTGCTTTATATCCGGAGCCTACATGACCGATGCCGCCATCAGTGAATCTGTACAAAATTATTACGGTGAAGTGCTTAAATCCAGTCAGGATTTAAAGACCAGCGCCTGTTGCACGCTTGATGCCATGCCTGGGCATCTGCGGCCGTTGCTTGCCGATCTGCATCCGGAAGTGGTTGACCGTTTCTACGGTTGCGGCTCGCCGCTGCCTCCAGCGCTTAAAGGCCGTACCGTATTGGATTTGGGGTGCGGTTCCGGACGCGATTGTTATTTGCTGTCCAGATTAGTAGGCGAGACCGGACGCGTTATCGGCATCGACATGACGGAAGCGCAGCTCGATGTCGCCAGGCGCCATTGCGATTGGCACGTCGAACGGTATGGTTATGCGCGTTCCAATGTCGAATTTCTTCGGGGACACATCGAGGATCTCGCGGCTATCGGCATTGCCGACAATTCTATTGATGTGGTGGTGTCGAATTGCGTTGTCAATCTGTCGCCCAATAAAAAACAGGTATTGGCGGAAGTCTTCCGCGTGCTCAAGCCCGGCGGCGAGCTTTATTTTTCCGATGTCTATGCCGACCGGCGCATTCCATCCGCGCTCAGACTGGACCCGGTGCTGTTGGGCGAATGCCTGGGCGGCGCTTTGTATTGGGAAGACTTTCGCCGCATCATGCATGACCTCGGCTGCCCTGATGTCCGCACCATAAAAAGCAATCCGATCACGCTGGATGATCCGGAGGTTATAGCCAAAATCGGCATGGTCAATTTCCGCTCGGCAACGGTCAGGGCTTTCAAGATGCCGTTGGAAGATCGGTGCGAGGATTTCGGGCAGGTCGCCGTCTATAAAGGCACGTTGCCGGAATCTCCTCACTTTTTTGATCTGGACGATCACCACCATTTTGAAACCGGCCGGCCCTTGCGCGTCTGCGGCAATACGGCCGATATGCTCGGCATGAGCCGTTTTGCCGAGCATTTTGAAATTTGGGGCGATAAATCCACGCATTTCGGCCTGTTCGATTGCGCACCGCCCAACAAAAGCCTGTCGATTGACTCCGGGGCGGCCTGTTGCTGATGCCTGAGCGACTGGATCAGTTACGGCTGATTTCAGTTCCGAAATATTGATTAAAGTTATTGATCAGGGATAGATCAAGTTTTGGGTGGCAAAGCCCAGCGATTGCGCCTGATCAATCAGGGTTTGCAGGGTTTTCCGGTCCAGTGTCGGCGTGCGCGACAGGATCCATAAGTAGTCGCGATCAGGTCCGGCAATCATGGCGTAGCTGTAATTGGCTTTATCCAGGGCAATGATGTTATAAGCGCCATAGAACGGCCCGAAAAACGAAACTTTCAGGCGCCCGACATCAGGCGATTCAACAAAGTAAGCCTTGCCTTCGGCCGATTGGCGCTGACCGGTCTCGGCATTGAAACCGCTGTTCAGCACGCTGACGCCGCCATCGCCCTTGAGGCTGTATTCAGCCGTGACATCGGTCAGGCCGCGTTCAAAGCTGTGGTCGAGGCGGGCAATTTCATACCATTTGCCGAGGTATCGGTTGAGTTCGAAGCCGGTGACGGGTTTGACGCCGGACGGCAGGCCGATGCAGCCGGAAACCAGCATCAGTAGCAGCAGGGATAAATAAGGCATGGTTGAACCTCCGGATTTCAGTGAATGTGCCGAAACAGCGCTTTGGTCTCCTGGCTGCGCTGGGCGTGATCGATGATCGGCGCCGGATAATCGCCCGGCTGCGCCTGCCTGTACCATCGATGGATAACCGCGGCAGGGAAGGGCCGCAGTTCAGGCAGCCAGTGCTTGATGTAAACGCAATCGGCATCGAATTTCTGCTGCTGCAGCCAGGGATTGAAAATACGGAAATACGGTTGCGCATCGCAGCCGGTCGAGGCAGCCCATTGCCAGTTGCCGTTGTTCACGCAGGGATCGTAATCGATCAGGTGCCGGGCAAAGTAACGCTCGCCCCATTGCCAGCTGATATGCAGGTCTTTGACCAGGAGCGAAGCAGTGAGCAAGCGCACGCGGTTGTGCATCCAGCCGGTCTCATTCAGCTGCCGCATGCCTGCATCGATAATCGGAAAGCCGGTAAGTCCACGGGTCCAGGCCTCGAATTCATCGGAATCATTGCGCCAGACAATCGCATCATATTGCCGGTGAAAAGCCTGACCGAAAACATGCGGAAAATGAAAGGCGATATGGGTAAAAAAATCGCGCCAGTACAGCTGCCTGAGTAAAGGATGTTCATCGCCCAGGGCTTCCACGATGCCGTAGTAAGCCTCCCGTATCGAGCAACAGCCGAATTTCAGATAGGCCGACAGGCCGGTTGTCGCTGCCAGCGCCGGAATATCGCGTTGCCGGGCATAATCGCGGCACTGATCCATGCAGTTCAACAGCGCCGACGCAATCTTGCGTCCGCCTTGCAGCACATTATGATGCGGCTTTTTAAACGTACTGATCAGTTCAGGATGATTATTAGTAGCCGTTGGTTTGATTAGCGTTCCGGAGCTTAAGGACTGCGGCAGAGCGACAGGAAACTGCCGGGCCCGTTTATGAAACGGCGTAAATACCTGATAGGGTTTTTGATTATCTTTAAGAACCTGTTCAGGTTCAGTCAATAGCAGGTCACTGGCGCTATGGAAATCAAGCCCAAGCTGCCGGCATCGCTGCTGCAGCTGGGCATCGCGCCGTAGGCTGAATGGCGTGTAATCGCGGTTGACGAAGACGGCCTCGATCGATTCGTCGATTTGCAGCCGGCTGATCACATTTTCAGGCAAGTTATGAAAACAATACAGATTGCTGTCCAGTCCGGCGATTTGCTGCTGCAGATCTTCCAAAGCCTGCAGCATAAACTGCAAGGCCGGCTGGCTCTGGTAAGCATGCGGTTCAATCTGCCGCGGATCGAAAATGAAAGCCGGCATAACCTGTTCGGATTGGGCCAGCGCCGCGTTTAGGCCGGTATTGTCGAACAGGCGTAAATCACGGCGAAAGATGAACAGGGATTTTCGATAGCGCGGCATGTGATGAACCTATGCTTTAGGTAAAAAGTTAAGCTGATCTCTGCTGCATTTAGAGGTTTGGCGGTCAAAATAGTTTTTGGCGAATAAAAAGCGCTGCTTGCCGGCCGGCATATGAAAGCCCGGAGCGGTTCGGACCGCCGCATTAGTGGCCAAATGATTCGAATCATGGACAAGCGGGCAAAATAACCGAAAATCCTTTAAGAAACGGGCCGGGATCATCAGATTTGCCAGGAGCCCATGAGCGCTTTATTTGATACAGATTGCATCCGGAGGTTGTCTGCATGTCAAAAACCTATCGCTCCGTTCCCAAAGGATTCGCTTTGGCTTGCCTGTTGTCTCTGTGCAGCGCCGTTGCCATGGCCGAAGAGAGTTTCCTGAAGCAGCGCCAGGAGATGATCGATGTCATCAAGCTCGGCGTCAGGGGGAGCCAGCGGTTTCTCGACAAGGGCGCGCTCGATGAAAAAGTGCTGGATGCCATGCTCAAGGTGCCCAGGCATGAGTTCGTGCCGGAAGATCAGATCCCTTATGCCTATGACAACAGGCCGCTGCCTATCGGTTACGGGCAAACCATTTCCCAGCCTTATATCGTGGCCGTCATGACGGATATGCTGAACCTTGAGAAAGGCGACCGGGTGCTGGAGATCGGCACCGGTTCAGGTTATCAGGCCGCCATTCTGGCCGAGATGACCGATGCGGTATTTACCATAGAGATTATCGAGGGGCTGGGCCGGCAGGCAAAGGAACATTTGAAGAAGCAGGGATACAGCAATGTGCAGACACTGGTCGGGGACGGCTATTACGGCTGGCCGTCCGAGTCGCCTTTCGATGCGATAGTCGTCACTGCCGCGGCCAGCCACATTCCGCCGCCGCTGATTAAGCAGCTGAAACCGGGAGGGCGCATGATCATACCGGTCGGCAGTCGCTTCATGGTGCAGCATCTGGTGCTGGTGGCCAAGGATGCAGACGGCAAGGTAACGACCCGGCAGATTCTGCCGGTTTCCTTTGTGCCGCTGACCGGTGAGCACTAAATGACCGAAGCAAAACCGGCCCGTTCATATCTGTTGGCGATAGCCATTATCTCGGCATCCGCGCTGGCGTATGAGGTATTGCTGATGCGCCTGTTCTCGATCATCCAGTGGCATCATTTCGCCTATATGATCATCAGTCTGGCGCTGCTCGGGTATGGCGTCAGCGGCGTCTTTCTGGCGCTGAACCGCGATGCGCTGCAACGCCGGTTCCCGGCCGCGATCACGGCCAACATGCTGTTGTTCAGCTTTTCGGTGCCTGTTTGCTTCGCTCTGGCTCAGATGATTCCATTCAATCCCGAAGAGATTCTGTGGGCGCCGGTGCAATTGTTCTATTTACTTTTATTGTACCTGCTGCTGATGTTGCCGTTCTTTTTCGCGGCCAATGTGATCGGCCTGTCTTTTTATCATTACCAGACCCGCGTATCGTTCATTTACGGGGCAGACCTGCTTGGCGCCGGTTCCGGCAGCATCGGCATCATCCTGCTGCTGTTTCTGCTGTTCCCCGAAAAGATTCTGACCGTTTTAACCGTGCTGGGCATTGCGGCGGCGGTCATCGTGTCGCATTACAGTTTTCGGGCGCAGCCGGAAGAGACAAAATTCCGGTTCAGCGCCGGCATTATTATTGGTTTGGCGGCGACTGTGGCGATGACCGGCTGGCTCAGACTGAATGTTTCGCCGTACAAAGGCGAGAGCCAGATGCTGAGGGTGCCGGGCACCAAAGTCATCGATCGCTATTCCAGCCCGTTGGGCTTGATAGATGTGGTCAAGAGCGCCATTACGCCGTTGCGCCATGCGCCGGGATTAAGCCTCAATGCCACGACCGAACCGCCCGAACAGTTGGCCGTCTTTACCGATGCCGACAATATGACCGCGATCGATCGCTACGGCGGCAATACGGAAACATTAAGTTATCTGGACCAGACTACTTCGGCGCTGCCTTATCACCTGCGCCCGTTGCAGAATGTCCTGATCCTGGGGGCGGGCACCGGCAGCGATATCCTGCAGGCGCACTATCATGCCATCGACCGTATCGATGCGGTTGAACTCAATCCTCAGGTAGTCGATCTGGTCGAAAAAAAATACGCCGATTTCGCAGGCCGTATTTACCAGAATCCGCATGTCAACCTGCACATAGGCGAAGCCCGCGGGTTTGTGGCTACCAGCAATGAACGCTACGATCTGATCAACATTTCCCTGCTGGATGCGTTCGGGGCCTCGGCGGCGGGGCTTTATGCGCTGTCCGAGAGTTATCTTTATACCGAACAGGCGATACAGGCTGATCTGCGGCATCTGTCGCCGGGCGGCTATCTGAGCATCACCCGCTGGATCAAGATGCCGCCGCGGGATACGTTAAAACTGTTGGCGACGGTCGTGAATGCGTGCGAGGCGTTAAAGATAAAAGATCCCGAGCAGCGTATTGTGCTGATCCGCAGTTGGCAGACCAGCACGCTGCTGATTAAAAACGGGCCTTTTTCAGATCAGGAAATCAGTAATCTCAAGCAGTTCAGCAACGAACGCAGTTTCGACCTGGCTTATTATCCCGGCATCAAGCCCGAAGAGGTCAATCGCTTCAATATCTTGTCGCAGCCGTATTTCTATCAGGCGGCAACAGCCCTGTTGGGCGCTGACGGCGAAGCTTTCATAGATGATTACAAATTCAATATCGAGCCGGCGACGGACGATCGGCCTTATTTCTTCCATTTTTTCAAATGGCAAACCCTGCCGGAGATTGTGCCTTTATTGGGGCAGGGTGGCATGTCGCTGCTGGAAAGCGGCTATTTGCTGCTGGTCGCCGCATTGCTGCAGGCCGTGCTGGCCAGCCTGGTTCTGATTGCGCTGCCGCTGGTCCTGGGCAGGGACAGGCTGGGCATAAAATCCGGCATCCAAGGCTATCGGCAGGTTGTGGTTTATTTTGTCTGCCTGGGCCTGGCTTTTTTCTTTATTGAAATAGCCTTCATCCAGAAATTTATCCTGATTCTGCATCATCCGATTTATGCCGTTACGGCGGTATTGTGTACGTTTTTGCTCAGCGCCGGCGCGGGCAGCCTGTTTTCAAAAAGATTATGCGATCACAAAGCAAAATCGATGGTTCGATGGCCGGTAACCGGTATTGCCCTGTTCAGTGCGATTTATATCCTTGGTTTTGAAGCCTTGACCGGCGTCCTGCTGGAATTGGGCGGCAGTAGCCGGCTGGTGTTTTCGATACTGCTGATCGCGCCGCTGGGCTTTTTCATGGGCATGCCGTTTCCGATGGGGATGGACAGCCTCGGCCGGAACGCGCCGGCGCTGATTCCGTGGGCCTGGGGCATCAATGGCTGCGCCTCCGTCATTAGCGCCATACTGGCGACGCTGATCGCCATGCAATTCGGTTTTACCGTACTGGTTTTTATGGCCCTGCTGCTGTATGTGGCTGCGGCGTTCAATTTTCCCTGAATGAAGGCAAGCGCTTTTTTCCCTGCCTGACATTAAATTTGATCTTAGCATCCGACTCGCCCTCTGCAATAAATTCATCAATGGTTCAGATTTACGGTACTATGTTACTGTTTCAGATCATTATTTACTGAGAGTGAGACTCATGCGAAACAAAGCAATTTTATTCGGTTCCTTGTTGATGGCGTCCGGCGCGGCGCTGGCTGGAGACAATTTACTGGAAGCGGTGACCAAGCAATTGGCCGTGGATGCGGCTAACTCGGCGGAGCCGGAGAAGGCCAAAAGAGCGGCTGAAGCCCAGCAGCTACTGCAACAGGCTCAGCAGTTAAAAGAGAATGTTAAAAATACGCCGAAGGCCGTTCAAGAGCAAACGCTGGATGCGGCAAAGGAAACGGCCAGGCAAAGGCTGGAGCAGGCCAAGCCCGAACAAATTAAAGCCATAGAGGACGGCGCGGCAACCGTACAGCAACTGAAAGTTCAGGTTGATAACGCGCCTCAAGCGACCGAACAGGCTGCCGAGGCGGCCAAGACCAAAGCCAAGCAGAAAGCGGCCGAGAAGGTGCTCGAATTTTTGCGCTGATTGTTGTCATCAGATTTACTATGAACAGAAAGGCCGGTTTATCCGGCCTTTTTTATTTAGCAATAAGGTCGACATCACACTGAAAAACGTCAGACTAAGCATTGTCTGGCCATGAAATCGGCTCAGGCAACTACACCGCCCTATCTGCCCGCTTTGATAAATTGGCAAGACTTGCATTGATCAATAAAACAGCGAAAAACCATAGGATATAAAGTAAATATCCGTTAAATCAGTGGGTTACGAATAGCTTTTTTTATTGATGAGAATGAGTATATAATCCAAAGATCAAGTAGAGGCTATCTAAATTATGAACATCTCAAAGCCCTTGGCGGGCATGGGGATGAATCAGCGCCATCAGGTTTTTACACTAGAAGTCTCTTAAGCTTATCTGGAAATTACAACGAGAAAATTTCAAAGGAAATACCGTTTTAGTTCATGGGGCTTGCTTCAGCGCGGATTCGTCATCATAAGTCAGAATCGCAGCGTCTCCAGAGTTACAAACAGCCGGCCAATCGATTATCTGCAGTTAAAGCTTGCGGAATGTTTTTTAATTCGATTGCAAGTATTTGCCGTCAAACCAGTTTCATAGCCTCTTGCTCAGGAGGTTATATCGTTTTTTATGGAAGTAAGGGATATTGCTTCTCCAAGCAATGGCATTTCAAGGACCGATCTCACAGGGAAATTTACGCAGAATAACAATAAACGCAACGCGAAACGCATTGCATAAGCGACTATGGAGATATCATGAGTATGCAAAATAAGAAATATGAGGCGGTTATCATCGGCAGCGGCTTCGGCGGGGCTATCAGTTGCTGTCGGCTGGCGCAAAAATGGAAGGGCCAGGTATTACTTCTGGAGCGCGGGAAGCGCTATCCGATGGGATCGTTCCCGCGCTCACCTCATGATATAGCGACCAATTTCTGGAATCTGCCCGATGATCGGGCGCAACGCCCCGATCCCATCAAAAAGCGCGATTTGCGCGGACTGTTCGATGTCCGTGCATTCAACCGAATGGACGCGGTGGTCTGCGCCGGACTGGGCGGCGGTTCCCTGATTTATGCCAATGTATTTCTTGAGCCGCCGGAGCAGGTATTCGAACGGCAATGGCCGAAATCGCTCAATAAAGCCTTCCTGCAGCCGTATTATGACGTTGCCAAGTCCGTGCTGGGGGCGCGTCCGATTCCGGCATGGAGCGATGAACCGCGCCGCCGCGTCATCCGCACTGAACTGTTCCAGCAATTTGCCCAAAATCAAGGACGTGATTCAAAACTGGCCGATCTTTGCGTATTCTTCGGCAACGATTTCCAACAGCCGACTCAGATTGGACTCCAAGAAAAAAACCGCTATGGCGCTGTGCAGACTTCATGCACTTACTGTGGAGAATGCGACGTAGGCTGCAACACCCATTCAAAAAATACCCTCGATCTCAATTATCTTTATGTTGCCGAGCATGTGCATAAGGCGCAGATACAAACCGATTGTCTGGCGGAGAAAATCGTGCCGTTGAATGAACGGGGCGAGGAGGATGCCACCGCCAATGGCGCGCATGGTTACCGTGTGTATTATCGCCATCTCGACGATGGTCCCGCTTACGTCGATACCCAGCGCATCGTGGTTTCCGCCGGTACGCTGGGCTCCGCCGAGCTGCTGCTGCGCTGCCGCGATGAACACGGCACGCTGCCTCGCCTCAGCCAGCAGTTAGGCAAGCGTTTTTCCGGCAATGGCGACTTTCTGTCATTCGTTGTGGACGGGAAAACTCCGGCCAATCCCAATTATGGGCCGGTGATTACCCAGTACACTGATTACAACCTGTTCAAGCAGCATGATCCCGACCGGGCCTTCGTGCTGGAGGATGCCAGCTATCCGGCGTTTGCGGCATGGCTCGTGGAAGGCCTGCAGCCGAGCCTGAATCCGATCGGCATGCTGAAAAGAATAGGGCGCATCCTGGAAACACTGTGGAATTATATCTGGCAGAACCTGAGCGGGGGCAAGTGGACAGGGTCCGTAGGCAATTTGTTCTACCAGGTGCTCAAGGACGATGTGTCTTACCGCAGCAGCGTTTTATTATGCATGGGGCTGGATAAAGGGGACGGTGTATTGGCACTCAAGAACGGCAGACTGGACCTGGACTGGCCCCAAACGACCAGCATGCCGCTGTATGAGGCCATTCTCGACGCCGGCAGAAAATTCAAGTCATTCGTCAAGTCCTGGCTGTTTACGGCGTTGCCCACTTGGAACTGGCCGATGCGCAACAACATCACCGTGCACTCGCTGGGCGGCTGCATTCTTGCCGACAGTCCGGAGCAGGGCGTCGTCAGCGCCAATGAACATGACCGCGGCCAGGTTTTTGGCTATCAGGGGTTGTATATTGCAGATGGCTCGGTGCTGCCCAGTGCCGTTGGTTCTAACCCGATAGCGACGATTTCAGCCGTATCGGAATGGATCGCCGAAGGTATTACCGGCCTTAAACCCACCGATGACCTCGGTATCAACCAACGCTAAGCCACAGGAATATCCATCATGAATACGAATACACAAGCTCCTATTGCCTTTCAATTCACTGAGGAGATGAAAGGCTATCTCGCCGTGGGTCAGACTTCTTTCGACGATGGTTACACGCAAGGACAGGCCGACGACTCCTACTTCATGTTCCATCTGACGATCAAGACTGACGATGTGGATCAGTTTCTGGCGTCGCCGGAGCATCGGGCGCAGGCGATCGGTTATGTCGAGGGCGATCTGGTCGGCGGACGCCGTCCGGTGCTTCTCGGCGTATTCAACCTGTTTGTGGACACCAGCGATAGAAACCGCAAGGAAATGCGCTACCGGCTGTTTTTCGAGAATGCTGAAGGCAAACCGTTCACGCTGAGTGGCTTCAAAAGCATACAGAACGACGTCGGTCCGGATGTGTGGGGCGACACCACGACCTTGTTCACCAATCTTTATCAGGGCCATTTACAGGCGGATCAGGAAGCCGGCGCGACACCTTACGCCTCCGGCATTCTGCACATTCAGCTGGCCGATTTCATGCACCAGCTGACCACGATGCGCGCCGATGCGCCTACTTTTCCGGCTCGGCTGGGTGCGGTGGAGTGTTTTGGCCGGTTTTTTTTCGGCGCGCTCTGGGAAACCTATGCGCCGTCACTGATGCCAAAGGCAGGCGCCTTCGAACGCGAAATTCCGCTTTATACCACCGAAGGCGTGCAGGGCGCCGAGATCACCACACATCCTTTCACTACGGCCGATGGCTTAGGCTTGAGCCTTCTGCGTTTCCAGAAGGCGCCCTGCGACGACGTCGTGGTCATCATTCACGGGCTGACCACTTCCAGCGATATGTTCATCATGCCGGAACACTACAATCTGGTGCAGTACCTCCTGGACAACAATTTTACCGATGTCTGGACTCTGGATTACCGGATGAGCAACCGCTATTCCTACAATCTTCACCGCAATCGCTATAACATGGACGACATCGCCCAGTTCGACCATCCCGCGGCCATCGCTGCGGTACGCCGGGCCGTCGGCGAGGGGCGGCGCATCCATGTCATCTGCCATTGCCTGGGGTCGGTATCGTTCATGATGAGCCTGTTCGGCAAGGCGGTCACCGGTATCCGCAGCGTCATCGCCAACAGCGTATCGCTGACGCCGCGCGTGCCGGCCTGGTCGAAAGTCAAGCTTAACGCAGGGCCTTTCCTTTGCGATTATCTGCTCAGCGTCGAGTACATCAATCCTTACTGGCGACGCGAGCCGGGCTGGTCGTTGGGAAAAGCCCTCGGCTGGCTGATTTCCGCTTTTCATCGCGAATGCGACTCACCTGAATGCCATGTACTGAGCTTCATGTGGGGAACGGGCTTTCCGGCCTTGTACAACCACGACAATCTGCATGATGTGACTCATCGGCGCGGAGGCGACTTGTACGGCGGCGTCGGCGTGCATTACTACCGGCATGTGCTCAAGATGGTGAACGCCAATAATACCGCCGTGAAATTTGAAACCGACAATCCCAAGTATCAAAACCTGCCCGACGATTACTTCGCTTATGCGGACGAGATCGAAACGCCGGTGCTGTTCATGACCGGCCAGCAGAACCGCGTGTTCACCGACTCGAATATCGTCTGTCATGAGCGCTTGGAAAAAATCGTTCCAGGACGGCACCAGCTGCAGGTATTTCCCAACTATGGCCATCAGGATGTGTTTATGGGCAAGAATGTCCATGTAGACATTTTTCCGCGCCTGTTGGAATTCCTGGAAAGTCAGAGAAATTAGGAGATTATCGTTATGGGCACTATTCCTGCAGAAAATATTGATCTGCCTAAAGGGTTCTATCTGCTGAAAGAAGCCGGTTCTTCCGATCCGGATGATCCAAACCGTCCTAACCGGTTATGCATCTGCTTCAGCGATTTGCATTTCACTGACGGCACTGTGGGCAACCAGAGCGCTGACGATGTTGTCTGGGAAGAGGTTTTCGACAACATCGTCGATCTCTGCGGGCATTTCGATATTGATGAACTGACCATCGTACTGGTGGGCGATGTGGTCGATATGATCCGTACCCAGCGATGGGCCGAACATGGCGTATATCCCTGGCAGCGCCAAGATCCTCAATTCAAAAAGATTTTGCACGAGATTCTGCAGGGCATCATAGAAGTCCACACCCGGCCGCGAACGCCCGGTAAGAAAACCGGTTTTTTCCATTTGCTCAAGGAATTTCAAGGCGCGCCCGAGCAATATTCCTTTAAAAGTGAAAAGCACGAAAACAAGCCTTGCCGGGCAAAGGTCAGGACACTGGTTCTGTTCGGAAACCATGATAAGGAAATCCTCGCCGATGACGAAGCGCTGAAACTGTTTTACGAAAAGTGTCTCAATCAGCCTGTGGAAACCTTGTCGGATGATTATCGGCGTTGGATCGGCAAGATGTATTTCGATAATGAAAACCATTATTTCGACCGCAGCAGCGTTCCCTGGCTGCCGTTTTATTGGGCGGATCGCGGATTTCGGCTGCTTGTGACCCACGGCCAATGGCGGGATCAAGACAACAGCCGCTCTTTCAGCGTTCAAGGTCCGGAGCCTGGCTGGACTGCCGGGGACGGCTGGCAGCTCGATGTATGGCGAAGCATGGCCTATAAGCCGTTCACCGAAGCTTGCTTCGGCGATACGGTCGCCGCCGGATTATTGTCGGGATTCATTTTCCGCGCGAAGAAAAGATTGGCCGCAATGGAAATAGATTTGCACGCGCTGAATCCGGACCAGGAAAAAAGCATCCGCAGGCTTGAGAAGGTTCTGGAAGAGCTGGATCTTTACCGGCCTACCTTTACGGCGATACAACGCATTATCGAGGAGACGCAGAAACTCAGAAAGGAGGATAAATGCCTAAGTCAGGTCAGAAAGATCATTGAAGACGAATTGCTGAATTCGGTCCATGGCTGGCTCAGCTGGGACTTTACATTTGACAGTGCCCCAGCGACCCGCCGCTGGATACTGCGCACTGCCAAGCCGGTCATGAATGTGCTGAAGCTGCTCAACGCCAGGATCGAGCTGGGATTCATCTACGTGGTCATGCGATTATTGGCCAAATTGCAGAAGTGGCAACGGTCTGCGCCTTCTTATAAGGAAATGTTGGCGTTTCCGTCATTTCTGGACGAATACCGCAATTACGGTTTCCGTATTCACGGCGAAGGACATACCCATATTCCCTTAGAGGAGGAATTGGATTTTGATATGCCGGAGAAGTCGCAGAACTATACCTATATCAATTTCGGCACCTGGCGCGACCAGATGTTGCCCAAGCAGAAAGATGGATATCGGCGCCGAGGGATCGGGCGGGCTTTGATACTGTTCGATAAAGCCGCTGAAGGCCCAAACGGTCCGCGCGATTTCTCTTACTGGGTTCAGGATCTTGTAAGCTGGGGGGATCGTCAGGATAAACTATAACTGATGTTACGCACGGGCGGTTTTATCCCGTTTGCCGAGCTGAGCACCAGCGGCAGGCTGGGTTGATGAACCCAGCATTTGGAGTCTCCCGATCTTTGTAGGGTACGCATCGCATACCTTTCCGGACTTGTAGTGTGCCGAAAAGCCCTGAACAGGTACGCGATGCGTACCCTACCGTGGATTTTGCCTTGATCTTGGTTGGGCAGCGGGGTAGGCTGGGTTGCTAAACCCCGCATTTCGGAGCTGCCCATGCCGGGTTTCCGTTAAAACTCCAACCCAGCCACCGCATTATTAAAAGTGAGGCGCACAAAGGCGAAGCGCATCCAAAACGCTTATTTCATCGCATCAGGCTGATTTTCAGGCGCGGCATTCAGGAAAGCGGACTGCTGCATGCAGTTTTCATAAATACGGCTGATCAGCGGGAATTCATGCATCGGGCAGTTAAAGCGCAAGGCGTTGTAAACCTGCGGAACCAGAAACACATCGGCCATGCCGGGACCGTTGCCCAGGCAGGACAAGCCATTGCAGTCATGCTGTTCCAGCAGCAGTTCCAGGGCCGAAAAGCCTTTCTGAATCCAGTGGCAATACCAAGCGTGCTGCGCATCATCGTAATTCAGCGTCTCCTTGAGATATTGCAGCACGCGCAGATTGTTCAGCGGATGGATGTCGCAGGCGATCAGTTGTACCAGTGAGCGCGTATAGGCGCGGTCAACAGCCGACTTGGGCAGTAATGCAGGGGTTGGATAAACTTCTTCCAGGTATTCGATAATCGCCGAGGATTGACTCAAAACGGTGCCTCCATCGATCAAAGTCGGTACCAGACCCTGGGGATTGATCTTCAGATAATCCTCACGGTGTTGTTCGCCGCCGCCTTTCAACAGATGCACGGGACGGATTTCATAATCGATCCGTTTGATGTTCAGCGCAATCCGTACCCGGAACGAGGCGGAGCTTCTGTAATAGCTGTACAAGATTATGGACATGGCTTAACGACCTGCTCGATAGCACCAAAAATGGACTGTCCCTGCGGGGTCAACATCTCTATTCTTACCCGATCGCCATAACGCATGAACGGCGTCACGGCCGTACCGGATTCAACGATTTCAACGACACGCTTCTCTACAAGGCATGAATATCCGGCTGTGCAATCATAATTGCTGACCGTGCCCGAGCCGACAATCGTGCCGGCGCCCAGGCACCGCGTTTTGGCGGCATGGCTAATCAGGCGCGCAAAATCGAACTGCATGTCGGCGCCGGCATCGGCCTGGCCGAACAACTGATTATTCCAGTGTACGGTCAGCGGCCTATGCAGTTTATTGTCCTGCCAGGCGCCATCCAGTTCATCAAGGGTCACGGCGACAGGCGAGAAGGCGCTGGCAGGCTTGCCGTGCAGAAAGCCGAATCCCTTGGCCAGCTCGTCGGGAATCAGGTTGCGCAACGATACGTCATTGACCAGCACAACCAGCTGGATATGGGCGGCGGCATCAGCTGACAAGACCCCCATCGGTACGTCATCGGTAATGACGGCGACTTCGGCTTCAAAATCGATGCCGTAATCCTCGTTGGCGGCAACGACAGCGTCATGCGGGCCGAGCAAAATATCGGAGCTGCCCTGATACATCAGCGGGTCGTCGTATAAACTGGGCGGCAAAGGTACGCCTCTGGCTTTGCGCACGCGCTCGACATGGCTCAGGTAAGCGCTGCCGTCCAGCCATTGATAAGCTCTGGGCAACGGAGCGGCCATTTGCTCCGGTTCAAACGGCATGGAGGCGCAGGCGCCGCTGTTCAGCAGTTGATACGCCGCTTCCAGCCTGGGCCTGATGTCATGCCAGTCGTCCAGCGCCGCCTGCAGCGTCAAGGCGATATCGGGCACCATGACGCAGCGTCTCAACTCCCTGTCGACTACGACCAGCGTACCGTCCCGGTATCTTGTTTTAAGCGTGCCCAGTTTCATTTCCAGGAATCCACGTACTCCGGCCATTCGACAGCGGCGGCCTGCTCGGATACGGTCAGCGCATCGCGGGTATCGACCATGACGGCCACTTCGTCGGTCATGCCGCTGCGCTTGCTGTCGGCATTCTTTAACGCCTTCGGGTGCGGGCCGTGCGGAATGCCGCTCGGATGCAGCGTCAGCATGCCCGGATAAATATGATCCCGAGAGAAAAACTGGCCATAATGGTAAAAAATCAATTCGTCATAGTCGTCATTGCTGTGGAAGAACGGCACATTCAGGACATGGGGATCGGATTCGAACGGTCGCGGCACAAACGTGCAGACGACGAAACGGCTGGCGACAAACGTGCTGTGCGCCGACGGCGGCACATGATAGCGATGGCTCATCAACGGCCTGATATCGAGCCAGTTCAGGCGCACCGGCATCAGCGTGCCATGCCAGCCGACCGCATCCAGCGGGTTGAACGGGTAGGTGATGGTACTCAATTGCTGCCGGCGCTTGACGATGACGCGCCATTCCTCGTTATCCTGCTGGTCGATAAAGGCATCATCAATGGCCGGCACGTCCAGCACCGCCGGGTCGAAAATCGCCTGCTGGCTGACCAGACCTTTGTCCGGCAGCCGGTAGCTGTCATTGGTGGCCTCGATCATCAGCGCCTGGATCGATTCCATCACGTTCATACGCCATTGCGTGCCGCGCGGCAGCATCAGGTAGTCGCCTTCACGGAAACTCAAATGGCCGTAATCGCAGAACAAATCACCTGAGCCCTGATGGATAAAAATCAGCTCATCGCCGTCAGCGTTGCGCACCAAATGATCCATGCTGGCCTGCAATTTCAAAAAACGGATCTGCACATGGGCATTGCTGAACAACAGGCTCGCACGCCAGGGGCAATCGGTAAGCGAGGCTAGCTTCTTCGCATCGAAGGCGCGCGGCCGCAAAAGGCCTTCGATCGATTTCCAGCCTGTGGGCGGGTGGCGATGATGCATTTGCGTCGCCGGCCCGTAAAAGCCTTCTTTGCCCAGCTCGCGTTCGAAGGTGCTGGCCGGCAGATCGGCATGCGCCTGCCGTGAGGCTCGTCCTTCTGTTTTGGGTATGCGTATCCAGCTCATCAGATGACTCCGCGTTTGATCTGGTCGAGTTCAATCGCTTCGAAAAGCGCCTGAAAATTGCCTTCGCCAAAGCCTTCATTGCCTTTTCTTTGAATGATTTCGAAGAAGATCGGCCCGATGACGGTGTTGGTGAAAATTTGCAGCAACAAGCCGATGCCGCGTTCCGGTGCGCCATCGATCAGTATGCGGTCGCGGCGCAGCCGTTCCAGGTCTTCTTCGTGGCCCGGCACGCGCTGATCAACGGCCTCGTAATAAGTATCGGGCACATCCATAAAGTCAATGCCGTTGGCGCGCAGTTGTTCCACGGTGGCGTAGATGTCATCGGTATGCAGGGCGATATGCTGAATACCTTCGCCATGATAGGCATCCAGGTATTCCTGAATCTGGGATTTGGGATCGGTCGGCTCATTGACCGGAATGCGTATCTTGCCGCAAGGGCTGGTCATGGCCCTGGACTTTAAGCCGGTGGCTTTGCCGTGAATGTCGAAATAGCGGATTTCGCGGAAATTGAATAGCCGCTGGTAAAACTCGGCCCATTTGTCCATACCGCCATGGTAGACGTTATGGGTCAGGTGATCGATATCGGTAAGCCCGAGGCCGGCAGGTCTTAACTCGACATTTTCGAACGGCACGAAATCGACATCGTAAATGGAATGATCGCCGTAACGGTCGACAAAATAGATCAGGCTGCGGCCAATGCCCCGGATGGCTGGAATGTTCAGTTCCATAGGCCCGATATCGCTGCGCTGGGGTTCCGCTCCGAGGCTAATCACGTGGGCCAGGCATTCGGCGGCATCTTTGACGCGAATCGCGAACGCGCAAATGGACGGGCCGTGCACTTTGGCAAAAGCCTGGGCAAAACTGCTGGGTTCGTGATTGATAATAAAATTGATATTGCCCTGCCGGTACAGTACGACATCCTTGGACCGATGCCGAGCGATGGCGGTAAAACCCATCTGCATAAACAGACTTTCCAGCTCTCGGGTGTCCGGGGCTGTATATTCCACAAACTCAAAACCATCGGTGCCGACGGGATTGGATGCACTATTCATGGCACTATCTCCCTCGCAATCTATACACCATAAGATTAACTTAAGTGCCATTAGTTTCCAGGCCGTTGGACGCCGTTATGGCATGCAACTTATCTCATAGAGATTTAGTCTTAAGTGACAACCACTTTAATATTCAGAGGTGCATCATGCGAGACGTTGCTTGTGAATCGTTGAAAAGCCTTGCACAACAACACCATATCGAAGGATTGAGTCTGTCGTCCCTGGCGGCTCTCAATGAACACCAAATCGGGTATTCAATCGATAAAGCTAGGCAGTTCCTGAAATTTCAGCAGCGCATCAATAAGGAACTGCTCCAGCACCGGGTGATCATGCATAACCCTTACACGTTATGGTTTGAGCAAGGCGATCAAAACCTGAACCAGATTAAAGCGTTTATCATTCAGTTTTCAGTATTTTCCAACCAGTTTCTGATCGCTCAACTCAACAAGATGATTCATGCCGATACGCTGGAAACCATGCGGGCATCGAAAGAAATCCTGGCGAATGAACTGGGCGTCAGCTTCAAATCCACTGTGCAAAAAACCGATGTTCATGATCTGGGGTCTACCGAAGGCAGCATAGAGGGTAGTACATTTCATTTTTCCGCAGGCCATTTTGAATGGTTATATGCCATTGCCAAGAAGCTGGATCTGAATTTTGCCGATATAGGGCAGCCGAAACACGGCACCGACGCCACGCTGTTTTTCTGTAATGAATTGATCCGGCTATACGGCGGCGATAACTACCAGATTTCTCAGGCAGCCAGTTACGCGGTAGAAAACTGGGCCGCCGCCGGATTCTGGGGGCAATTGATCACTGGTTTTAAACGTTTCAGCGAGCGGACTGGCGTTAAGCTGCCATTAGGCTTTTTTATCTGGCACGATAAACTGGAAGCACAGCATGCCACGCACACGCAGGAAGAACTGGAAGAACTCTATTTCACCCAGGAATTGGATGAAGACCAGTTCATTCATTACGGTTGTGAAATGCTTGACGGCGTTGCGGCGTTTTGGGACGGGTTAGATAAACAACGGCGTGAACTGGCGGCTGTCCAATAACGGTTAAGGCGGTTAGTGGCGCAGCGCTTTAGCTTATCAAATTCGGTTGATCAGACTTGCAAGCCTGTGGGGGCGACTTCGCCTAAGGCGCCCCCACAGGTCCTAAACCTCTCGTTTCGGCGGTTTGAACAGGCAAACTGCGCAACATCAGTTAATCATTGAAATAACTTGTCTAAATTGATCAAGCGCCTCGGGATTGGCCAGTGCCTGTTGATTCTTGACAGGACGGCCATGAATGATATCGCGCACCGCAAGTTCAACAATTTTGCCGTTTTTGGTGCGCGGAATATCGGTCACTTGCAGGATCAAGGCAGGCACATGGCGAGGCGAGGCGTTCTCTCTGATGTGCTGCTTGATGGCTGCTGTTAACTGATCGGTTAGCTGTATCCCAGGACGTAAAACTACAAACAAAATAAGCCGGCAATCTCCATGATAATCTTGCCCGACGACTACACTCTCCAGCACTTCATCGATTTGTTCTACCTGCCGGTATATTTCCGCCGTGCCTATCCTGACGCCTCCCGGATTCAAAACGGCATCGGATCGGCCGTATATGATCATGCCGCCCTGATCGGTTAAGGCAACGTAATCGCCATGGCTCCAGACGCCGGGGAATTTTTCAAAATAGGCCGCATGATACTGACGTTGTTCCGGATCATTCCAGAAACCCACCGGCATGGACGGGAAGGGCGCCGTGCAAACCAGTTCGCCTTTCTGCCCTTGCAGCGACCGCCCCTCATCATTGAAGACATCGACCTTCATGGCCAGGCCCCGGCACTGAATTTCACCGCGCCGCACAGGCAGAATCGGGCATCCCAGCACAAAACAGGAAATGATGTCGGTACCGCCTGAAATCGAAGACAGGCAGACATCGGATTTGATCGACTGATAGACAAAATCAAAGCTATCCGGCGCCAGCGGCGAGCCGGTCGATAAGATCGTTCTGAGTGAGGCCAGGTTATGTGTTTTCCGGGGCCTTACAGATGCTTTTTTAAGCGCGTCGATATACTTTGCGGAAACTCCGAAAACATTAATTCGGTACGCATCGATTAAATCAAACAGGGCATCGGCGGCAGGGTAAAGCGGCGAGCCGTCATAGAGCACCAGCGTGGCGCCGGATGCCAGTCCTGAAACCAGCCAGTTCCACATCATCCAGCCGCAGGTCGTGAAATAAAACAGACGGTCGCCAGCATGAATATCGGTATGCAGCCTGTGTTCCTTGATGTGCTGGATCAGCGTGCCGCCAACGCTGTGGACAATGCATTTCGGAGGGCCTGTTGTGCCCGAGGAATAAAGAATGAAAAGCGGCGCATCAAATGGCAGTTGGGCAAAGGCAATGGGGCGGTCATCCGGAAAACCGGCCAGGTAATCCTGCCAAAGCACCACCCGATCTTCATCCGTTCCCTCGAAACTGTTTAGCACGGGAATCAATACCAGTTTTTCAATGGATGGCATGGCCTGGAGCAGCGGCGCTATCTGGCCGGAGCGGTCAAAGACCTTGCCGTTAAAAAAATAACCGTCACCGATAAACAATATTTTGGGAGTGATCTGGCTGAAGCGATCCACGATGCCGGCCACGCCAAAATCCGGTGAGCAACTGCTCCAGATTGCTCCCAGACTCGCTGTGGCCAGCATCGCGATAATGCTCTCAGGCCGGTTCGGCAGAATGCCGGCAACCCGGTCACCCGGTCTAACACCATCGCAATACAGTGCCTGCGCGAGCCGTGATACGCGACGGTAAAGCTCGCCATAAGACAAGCGTTGGCTTTCCCCGTTTTCGCCATGGAAAATAATGGCATACTGGTTTTCATAGCCTTTAAGCAGCAGATTTTCCGCGTAATTAAGCCGCGCCTCGGGGAACCACTTGGCGCCGGGCATTTTGCCGGCATCCGCTACAATTTGCATCCCTTTATGGCTAGCGATAATGTCGGCAAATTGCCACAACAGATCCCAAAACGCCGCCGGTTCAGCAATGGACCAGCGGTATAGGCTTTCATAGTCTGTGACGTTAGCCCCGCTGCTTTCTCGTACTCTGGCTATAAAAGCGGTGATAATGGCTTTTTCCCGTCTTTTTAATGAAGGCTGCCACATGACCGGATTCAAGTCGTCACCTTTCTATGCTAGCACTCTGTCAATCCCAACTTGAGGGGGGGAAGTAAATCCGTTCGTCCTGAGCTTGTCGAAGGATGAGCGGATTTACGCCAAACCTATTTACCAGACATATCAATACTGACTGAGTACTAGTGCTCACGAGCTACAAAACCGTACTTGCGCATTTCCTGCTGGACAAACTGGTTAAATTGTTTTTTTTCTATATTATTCGCCAACTTATCCATGCTCCATAACGAGGCGGCTTCTACGCCGTATTCGGCTAAGAGTCTGACATATTCGTGAGCGATGCTCCGAAGTTTGTAGTTCTGAAAATCGACAACCACAACGGCGGCGGATTTTGCAGGTACAGCGTTGCCTTTGTTCATTTGTCACCTCCAATACCTTACTAACGTTTCTAATCATCCATGACTAATAGTCCCCGGAAGCGATAGGGCCAGGCGCTTTTTCATATCGCAAAGAAAAAATGCAAAGCATCCGCTATCGCGTAGTGCCATTTGTATCCATAAGCGCATAAATGGAATGATGTCTGTAGCCTCTGGCCGGGAAAACAAAAGGCGACTGGAGGCATTGCCGGCAATAGTAGTCGCATGATTCTATTTGTTTGCCTGATCCGGACGACAGAGTGCTCCATGCTGCCATATATCCAAAGCAAACATTCAGAAAAATGCGACTTCCTGCAGTAATAACATCTTTCGCCTTCTTATAGAGCACTCGGCTCATCGATAATTCCCAAAGGTATGATGGGCGAGCATTGAATCAGCATTTGTACATATAATGGCCCATCATTTTATGAACTAATTGATACACCTAAAAATGAGAGCTATTAATTAACCAAGTAGCAGAATATTTTTTGATACTCATCAACTTTCTATTAAAAAACATAATTTTAAATTCAAAAAAGTCGATTGGCTCGATACGGCATAAAAATGAAATTAAACCTGTAGGTTAACTTATTAAATAGGTACAGATTTCCAAGAGTTATCTTGTAGCGATATTTGAAATGCCTTAGAATCATTAGGATATCTGGTGTCCGTTTTTTTATTACCTCTTAAAATTCAATAGCTTTAAAGTGAACAGCACTCATAAATTCGGAATTATCCGCCCTCATAGCAATAAGTTAATAGCATTGGCGCGATTGCTGGACGTTATTGTTATTGGATTGACTTTATGGGCCATTCTTGATCTCAACGCTACTGAGTGGGACCGCAAGCAAACTTGGTGGCTTCTGATTTCGATCGTAGTTTTCGGTATCTTTGCAGAATTCAACGAGTTGTATCGGCAAAGCCGAGGGCTATCTATCCACATTGAAATAAAGCGTATTCTTTTTTCATGGTTCTGGGTATTGGTTGTAATAATGGGGATTGATCAGGCTTACCCCTTGGTGGATCCTGTTTACAGATATTATTTTTGGATGTGGATTGGGGCAGTGCCTGTGGAGATAGTCTCCTGGCACATTATCGTCAGCAGTATTGCCGGCATAATCAGAAAAAAGGGAAGAAATACCCGCCGAGCAGCGATTGTCGGAGCAAACCGGTTAGGTGTTGAGTTAAAAAATATATTTGCCGAAGAAGAATCGATGGGGCTGCATTTTGTCGGCTTTTATGATGATGAGCAGGAAACAGAAATTGATGGAGGCGCCTTAGCCGAAAATAAATTGAAAGGTAGTTTTCAACAATTAATTAAAGATGCCAAAGGCGGAGCTATTGATATTGTTTATATTACACTTCCCTTGCGGACAGAGCTAAAAATTAAAGAATTGATAGAGCAATTATCGGATTCGACTGTTTCAGTTTATTATGTCCCTGATTTATTTGTGTTCGATCTGTTAAGATCCAGTTTGCATCATATAAAAGGTATACCTGTCATAAGTATTCGTGATACCCCTTTTTACGGGGTTGATGGCGTTATAAAAAGAGCCTTTGATATAGTGGTCAGTCTGATTATTCTAATATTAATTGCAATTCCGTTACTAATTATTAGCGCTAGTGTCAGAATAAGCTCGCCTGGAGCGGTGATATTCAAACAGCGTCGATACGGCATTGGAGGCGAGGAAATAGTCGTTTGGAAATTCAGAACGATGACTGTCAGCGAAGACGACAACAATATTAAACAAGCTCGAAAGAATGATCCCAGAGTAACAAGACTGGGCGCTTTCTTAAGACGTACATCACTGGATGAATTGCCCCAATTTATTAATGTTTTACAGGGGAAAATGTCAATCGTTGGTCCCAGGCCCCATGCGGTAGCGCATAATGAATGGTATCGCGGACAAATAAAAGGCTACATGCTCAGGCATATAGTAAAACCGGGGATAACCGGATACGCGCAGATAAACGGTTATCGGGGAGAAACGGATACCTTAGACAAAATGGAAAAAAGAATACAATATGATCTGGCCTATATAAGAAACTGGTCTTTGTGGCTGGATATTAAAATTGTAATACTGACTGTCTTTAAAGGTTTTTTGGGAGCGAAAGCTTATTAGCTCTATGGTATAGAATGTTATTTGAAAGATGTAAAAAATTACATAGAAGAAATGTGAAAAATTATATAGACAAATAAGAAGTTTTTTATAGAATAGGGCTCATAAACATAACTTAATTGTCTTATTTGCCGTACCGGACGATATAATGTTTTATCGTTATGTAACGTCAAAAACCTTTTTTAAAATACATAGTAATTTTTTGTTCAAGGTTATATAGATAACTGTTTTTATTATGTTTATCTTCTGGCGCGTTGCAATTGACCGCTGGATGCTATCAACGAATTGGAACGGTAGTTGTTAATTTCGTGACCAACCGCCCGGTTGGCACGGTTCATGGATGATAAAGGCTAAACCTGTTGTGAAGCAGGGGCGGAAAACCACGAGTCTTGGTTAGGTGGGTTTGCCAAGATAGTCGGGCTGCAAATTATGATACTTAATTTATAATTTGTTGTTTCAGAGGTTATTTATGAAAAAAATATCTTTAGCAGGTCTGTTGTTCCTGTTTTCAATTTCAAATGCAAATGCAGCATTATTGAATATTGGATTCGAAACGGGAGATTTTTCTGATTGGACTTTAGTAGGAACGGGATCTGTCAAAAATGATTCTGATCATCCTGAAGGTCAGTATTACGGCTCAATTACAGGCAATAGCTCCTTAATACAATCCACAGATTTCTTTGGTGGAGAAACTATTGAATTTATGTGGAAATTTGTAGCAAATGATTATTTGCCATACAATGATTTCGCATTTTTCGTAGGCGATCAATATTTTAAATTATCTGATGTCGCCACAGTTGGTGATTATGGCAACAGCGGATGGAATAAATTTTCATACACAGTTGCAGAGACTTATTTCGGTCCTGTAATATTCGGCATAGCTAATGTTGGCGACTCTGGATTGTCTTCCGAATTAAAACTTGATGCCGTTTCTGCGGTGCCTGTGCCAGCTGCTATTTGGTTGTTCGGTTCTGCAATCATGGGTTTAGTCGGGTTTTCACGTCGCAAAAGCTAGTTCAGCACAATCTGTTGCATAAGGAAATTAATTTTTCCATTATACTGAAAGGGGCTCAGTGCCCCTTTTTTTAATTTCACAGAATAGTAGTAAAAAATTATGTTATTTTTTATGAGAATTTTTTTGTTGTTGGCAGTTTCCATTTTTTTTCAGACTGCGCATGCGGACTCTAACCAATATACGGTTAATTCCGGTGACATCCTTGATATCTCGGTCTGGAATGAAGAAGCCTTGCAAAAGGAAGTGCGGGTTTTACCCGATGGCAGCATAAGTTTTCCGCTAGCGGGAAGTATTTCAGTCGCCGGCAAATCGATAAGCCAGATACAGGCTATTTTGAAAGAAAGGCTCGCAGAGTTTATTGCCGATCCAGTAGTCAATATCTCGGTCAAGTCAGCTGAAGGTAATTCCATCTATGTCATCGGCCAAGTGAAAAAACCGGGCCAGTTCGTTATGTATCAGCCGATGGATGTCATGCAGATGTTGAGTCTTGCCGGCGGCCTGACAGCGTTTGCGAAGGCTAACGATATTGTCATTCTACGCCGTAATGGCGACAAATCCGAATCGATCGCATTTAAATACGGCGAAGTAGAAGACGGCGACAAATTGGAAAACAACCACTTGTTGCGGAGTGGCGATGTAATTGTAGTGCCGTGACCGCGCTCTGTTTAAGAGTATATTGAGCACATGAAAACCATATCTCAACAAGAGGGAAGAAAATGTCGCGGTTATCGCAAAAGGATTGCGCTGATTGTTGGCGCGAGCGTTTTCTGTTCCAGTCTTGATGCCGCAGAATGGATAGTTGATGGCATTGTTAATCAGTCGCTATCTTATAACGACAATGTCAGGATGTTATCCGAAAATCCGGAAGGGTCCCTCATTTACTATTTAACGCCTACGCTGAATTTTGCCCGTAAGACAGAAGCGTGGGATGTGCAAGGTAGAGCCAGTTATGGTGTCCAGCATTATACAGACATAGAAGAGCTCGATCAGAATCCACAGGACTATGGCTTAAGCACCGAGTACAGGACCGAACGCAGCCTTACGGGGTTAAGTGCGAGTTATTCTGTCGTGCCCAGCCAGAACTTTGCAGAGCAGGACACTGGTAACTTTGCAACCAATGCAAGACGCAACAACCTGACAGTCACGCCGACTTATTCTTACAGATTCACGGAACTGGACAGCCTGATCAGTTCAGCATCCTACTCAAAATCAACCTATTCCAACCCCGGTTCTGGTGATAACGACACTGTCATTAATAACTTTAATGACAACGAAGTTAAATCGATCAATGTGGGCTGGCAACGGCAGTGGAGCGAATTATTTTCGCAGTCCATTTCCACATTTTATTCGAATTACAACTCGACAGGGCAAATAAACTCGGAAAGCAACAGCTATGGGATAAACCTGACATCGTCCTATCAATTATCGGAAGAATGGCAATTCAACGGCACCATCGGCGGACGAATCACGGACACAAACATAGATACAGTAATCATTCCCGGGCTATTGACGGCGACAAATCAGGATACATCGGCAGGTTTCCTGACAGATATCGGTGTGCACTACAAAGGAGAAAGTCTGTCGTCAGATTTCGGCTTAAGCCGATCTTTGGTTCCTTCAGGCCAAGGGCAATTAACCGAGCAAACCCTGATCAGCCTTGATTTTTTATATCAAATAACCGAAAGGTTTTCCAGCGGGTTGACAACCAGTTATCGCGAGACGGATTCAGTCAGTGGTATTAATGGCGGATTTGGGCAGAGCCGAACAAATATATGGGTTTCGCCTAATATTAACTGGGAATTGACCCAGGATTGGTTATTATCGGCATCTTACGCCTACAGAAACCAGGACAGAAAAAACCCGGACAGCACAGCGGACTCAAATATATTCATGTTGACCATTAATTACAACTGGCCCGGTTTAAGTATTTCAAGATAGAGACTGTAATGGAAGAAAACGTTAAAACCCTGAAAGATTACCTGCAAATAGCGCGTAGACGAAAGTACCTGATTGCCGCCACTGCGCTCTTATTATTGGTTGCCAGCATTGCGGTCGCGTTGATTTTACCGCCGGTTTATCAATCCCAGGCCACCATTCTGATTGAACAGCAGCAAATTCCAACCGATCTGGTTAAATCAACAGTCACCAGTTATGCGGATGAGCGTATCAGCCTGATTCAGCAGCGGGTCATGACGACCGATAATCTGACAAAAATAATTGACAAATTTAACCTGTATCACGAGCAGAAGGAAAAATTGACGCCAGCAGAACTGGCTGAACAATTCCGGATGAACGCTCATCTGGAACTTGTGAATGCCGACGTAATCAGTCAAGGGAGGCACAGCAAGGCGACACTCGCATTCAAATTGTTGTTTGATGATAAAGATCCATTGCTGGCACAAAAAGTAACCAATGAACTGGTTACCCTGTTTTTAAATGAAAACGTCCGCAACCGGACTGAGCGGGCTGAAGAAACAACCGTGTTTCTGGAAGCCGAGGCGCAGAAGTTTAAAATTGATATTCAGAAAATTGAGAATGAACTGGCTGAATATAAAGAAAAATACAGAGATAGCTTGCCCGAGCTATTACCTGTCAATTTATCAGCGGTCAGCCGTATCGAAAGTGAAATTCAGCAATTGGACTTGCGGGAAAAGATGCTTGATGAACGGAAAATCAGCTTAAGATCGCAAATGGCTGTAGCCGGTCAAAATTCGCTTGCATCAACCTCCGATGGAAGCGCACCGAGATCACTCGCTGAATTAAAACTGGAACAGGCACGCCTACTAAGCAAGTATTCGGCCACTCATCCGGATGTCATGCGGGTTAAACGGCAAGTCGAGATACTTGAATCAGGACAAAACCCTGAGCAGTCAGAGGCAGATAGCAAATTGCAGGAAGCGAAACAGGAACTGGCGAAATTACGTCAGCAATATTCCGATAATCATCCTGATGTCAAGGTTGCTCAGCGCAAAGTTGCCGAGTTGACAGGCGCGCAGAGTCCATCCGCTGCAAAAAAGCCGGCGAATCAAACTATTAGTGATCCAACGCTTTTGCAAATTAAGAGTGAAATTGATGTGGCCGAGGTTGAGCTGGCAAACATCAGAATACACCGGGCCGAATTGCAGGAAAAATTAAAAGCGTTGGAAGTCAACATATCACAAACTCATCAGGTTGAGCGCGGTTATTATGAATTGATGAGAGATCTGGATAACAACAAGGCTAAATACAATGAACTCAAGGCAAAACAGCTTGAGGCCAAATTGGCGCAGACGCTGGAAGAAGAGCAAAAGGCTGAAAAATTCAGCTTGATAGAGCCGCCGCTTCTGCCTAACAAACCTATTAAACCTAATCGGTTGAAACTATTATTCATAGGTTTTATAGCTTCGATAGGGGGCGGTTTTGGAGCGGGTCTTTTGAGAGAAATGATGGACGATAGCATCAGAGGCCACCGTTCCTTGGCGCATATTGTCGGTGCGGAACCACTAGTCGTGGTGCCCTATATTAAAAGTCAGGAAGACATCGATCGAACCAGAAGAAACATTATCAATTTCAGCATAATAGCAGGCGTATTGCTGCTAGGCATGATAGTATCAGTACACATGCTTTATATGCCGCTTGATATTTTATGGTACAAAACCTGGAACCGCTTGGGGCTTATATAAATCGCTGATGTTACGCATCAATTGAATTGAGGCGAGTTTAAAAAGTATCGCCAGCGCGAAAGGTTGTTTGAATTCAACTGTAGGGTCGAATTAATTCGACCCGAAACGCTTCCACGAGCTATGGGCATTAATAAATAGTGCGAATACCCGCAAGGGGCACAAGTAAATTCGCACCTACGCGTACGCATCACTATTCATGCGACGAGTTCTGCTGTGAGATCGGTCTCACAACCTGTCGTCAGCGCGCAGCCAGAATAAAATAAAGCCCATGCGTAACATCGGTAAATTATTATGGTGATTTGATAACTGATTATATGGTTGGAATTTATAATCAGTTATTTAAATAAAAAACGTTTAAAAAGCTTTTACAATAAAAAATTACAATAATTATCCGGCGTAGAATATTTAGGGAAGATAAGGAGCAATACTGTTTTAACTGATATTATACGTTTAGTTGAATTTATGTCGGCTTAATAAGTGCCGCTGACACCATGATTATTCAAATTGGACCACTAAATGTAAGGTCGAATTTACTCGACCGAGACAGCATGGAATATCTGCACTAGTTAGGTAGTGTAAGTGAATCCGCATACACTCGAACACCTGTATCGTCTTTGGCAAGGAAAGATTCAAAAGCTGCGGTAAGCGCTCAAAGAAACAAGCAAGATAAAAGCAGCACAAGTTCAGGGTATCAGTGCTTAAGCCTATTATCTAAGGCTTTTTATAGCGATAAAAGAAGCTACACTTATGTAATTACATCTATATTCTCAAGCATAAGATGAGCATGGATGTAGAATTCCAGAATAAACGAGCAAACAGTGAACATGGGGCAATAAAGTTGGAACACATACAGCAAGCTTTAGATAAATATAGAAAATCTAAACAACCCGAGGCCAAGGTCGCCACTCAGAAAACAAAAAAGTTTCCCGATGAGCAAGCCATTGTCTATGCTAAAACCAAAGTACATGCTGCCAATCAGGAAGTGTTGAAAGAGCGCAGAGTAGTCTCCATGCTGAAACATGATCCGGTAGCGGAAGTGTTTCGGATGCTGCGCACAAAAGTCCTCAAACAATTGCGGGAAAACAACTGGAACAGTTTTGCCATAACTGCTCCGACGCAAGGTGCAGGAAAATCGATGATTGCCGCTAATCTAGCTATCGCAATGTCTATGGAAGTCAATCAGACAGTCTTGCTTGTCGATCTCGATTTACGATTTCCAAAAATTCACTGGTATTTCGATCTGCAAGTCGAGCAGGGCCTGAGCGATTACCTCACGTCCGATATACCCTTATCCGATATTCTGGTCAATCCAGAAGGCTACTGGTTGAGTGGTATTAAGAACTTAGAAAACGATATACCCTTATCCGATATCCTGGTTAATCCTGGATTTGAGCGTTTAGTACTGCTGCCAGGCAAAGGCCAGGTGACAGGATCTTCGGAAATGTTGTCCGGCCCCAGAATGAAGAGTCTGATCAACGATATAAAAAACCACTACGAATCAAGAATTATAATATTTGATTTGCCGCCCGTCCTGGTCACTGATGATGTTTTGGTCAGCATGGACTATTTCGATGCGGCATTACTTGTGGTTGAAGAAGGCGGCAATACACCCGAAGAAGTTACTAAAGCATTGCGGATGCTGTCTGGTACTCAATTGCTAGGAACGGTATTAAATAAATCGGAAACCATGCCTGATCATCAGGGCTATTATTAACTAGTGTTGAGCAGTAAATTTATTTACTGCTCAATACGCTGTGGGGCTGAGTTTTTCTAAAGAACCTATCGCTAGCTATTAACAGCAAGTTAAGGTTTTCCATAAAATATTTATTATTGCCAGAGTTTCTTCGAAATAGTAATGGATATTAGTTTTAAATTTACTATGCTGATATTCAATAGTTGTATTTTCATAGTTAGTGATGTTTCTGGCAGTTTTGGTGTAGTTGAGTAAATTTATGGAAAAATTTTAGTTTTCTCTTACGGGATTGTTTGATAGCCACTGATGCTTCTATGACGCACTCAGTGTATGTGAATATTGAAAATATTCGTTTTTGGAAATATTAAAATTAAATTGAGTTGCTCTAGGATAATGAAAAAAAATACATTTGTTTTTAAGATAAGCTTGTTGTTACTTTGCCTGTTTTCCAATCCGTCCTGGGCACAGAATTTTTATGTCTGTAACAATGGGGCAGACAGTAATAGAGGTCTGTCGCCATATGAGCCATGGGCGACGTTTGATTTTGCCATGTCAAGATTCAGCACCTTGAATGCCGGGGATAGTATTTTGTTTTGTCGGGGCGGGACATTCACTTCATCCTTTCCTAGATTATTCAATCAACATTGTGCTTCGGATGCGCCATGTACAATAGCCGACTACATACCGCCAGATGTAACACCTATAAATGCCAAACTGCCAGTTATTATAAATGGCAACGCCAACGGAGTATTCAATTTTCAAGACGGCGGCGATGCTGATCATGATGAAGGCTATGTCGTTAGAAATCTGTCGCTCAAGGGAACCGGTACCGGAAATGGCATTTTCCTGTTCAACGACGTGGACTATGTCACAATTGAGGGCGTTACAATTGATGGCTTTGATATTGGCATATACTCGGCGAGCGCTAATCCGCCCAATCCCGGCGCCAACAAAGTCAATGACAATATCGTGTTAAGGAACTCGACGATTATTAACAATAAGAACCAAGGCTGGCTGGGCGGCTGTAATGATTGTGTCATAGACAATAATAAATTCACCAATAACGGCTTTGGCCAGAAAATATTTAACCATAACATTTATATCTCCGGGGCCAATAACTCCGGCATTACCATTTCTAACAACATTTTAAACAAGTCGGCTTTCGTTGCCGGCAAATGCGCGGGCGTATCCCTAGTGGTTCATGGGGTCGTGCAGGATCTGACCATTAAAGACAATACGGTTTTTGAAGACATAGGGGCAGCTGAACAGGCCTGCTGGGGCATCAGCGTCGACCCTGGCTATGCGACCGAAGAGTCTTTCAGCAATGTGATAATTACAGGCAATAAGGTGACCAATGTCGGCAATGTCGGTATCGGTTGCGCGTCCTGCACGGATTTACAAATTTTAAACAATATCATTACGCACTCTCAGGATTTTAGTTTTACAGGCATTAAAGTGCCCGTCAGAGCCGAGGATACCGTTAAATCGGATCGGATCCTGATCACTGGCAACTACATTGAACTTCAGGATCCCAATCAAAGAGGCAAGCAAGGCATCGTAGTGACTTCTACCGGTGATGTGAATGTGGGAGCAAATGATATCATTCTAAAGTAATCCACAATAAGAAATTAAATTAATTAATCTCTATGGCTAAAATGGAGATTTACTGATGATAGAACTGTCGAAAAATGCCTTGTCTTTATTCAAAAGATTCGTGTTTGTATTAATCAATGAAGTTGAATAAAACATGCTTTTTTATAAATGAAAATGTGGTGCTAAAACAGTAGCAATGAAAAATAATCGTTAAAAATAGATTGATGACAACGATGCACCGCTTACTGTTGATGCATATATCTTAATTGCCAGATTCAGTATCTCTGGCAATTAAGATTTTCTGCGTGGAGTAGTTCAAATTTTAAGTCGCCGCTTCTATAGGATAAGTATTGCTAAGTACTATTTAATGCTTTTAACTTTTAACAGAGCGGAGAAGTATTGACATAAACTCATCCTAATAATGCATAAATGCCAAAGAACGAAGCTAATAGAACATATAGGTAATTAAAGAAAAATGAATTCCCAGACTATTAGTTTGAGAAAGCGGACATTCAAAGCAGGAAGTTGGGTACTAACCGGACACTTGTTTTCGCAGTTCTTGCGCTTTGGCGGTAATCTGATTTTGACGCGTTTGCTAGTGCCGGAAATGTTCGGGGTAATGGCCATTGTGAATGTGATTTTAGCGGGCTTGGCGATGTTTTCCGATGTCGGCTTACTTCAGAATATTGTGCAGAGCAAGCGTGGAGAAGAACGCGATTACCTAAATACGGCCTGGACAATTCAGATAATCAGAGGTTTTCTGATTTTTTTCGTCACTTTAGTTATAAGTGCAAGTCTATATTATCTTAATCAATTTGGCTATTTATCACCTGATACTGCTTATGGTAACGCTGAATTACCCTTGATATTGGCTGTTATGTCGATAACGGCAGCGATTTCGGGCTTCAATTCAATTCAATTGTCACTATTAAACAGAAAGTTGATGATGGGAAAGTTGGTGGCAATAGAGGTTTTTAGTCAATTAGTAGGCCTTGTCATTATGATTCTATGGGCATCGAGAGCTCATGATGTATGGGCATTAGTATTCGGTAATATTATTGCCAGCGGTATGAAGATGATTTTATCGCACGCTTCAGATATAGGGGGACGCTGTCGATTTTGCTGGGATAGTGAGGCGGTCAGTGAAATTTTTCATTTTGGCAAATGGGTTTTTGGGTCGTCGATATTTACTTTTCTGATTGCTCAAGGAGATAGACTTATTTTAGGTGGTCTGATTTCACCTAATGAATTAGGTGTTTATGGGATTGCTTTTTTTCTTGCAACGGCTTTCAAAGATGTTGTGAGAAAAGTAATGTCATCGGTATTTTATCCAGTTCTGAGCGAGGTTGCTAGAACTAGGCCGGAAGACTTAAAAAATGTCTATTACCGAATGCGCTCTCGTTTAGATATAGTAGTAATGATTGTTGTTGGAGGGTTGGCAAGTACAGGTCATGTGGTTATTGACCTGCTTTATGATGAGCGATACCAAGATGCAGGTTGGATGTTAGAAATTCTTTCATTTTCGATTGTATTCTTGGGAACAACGATGGCTGGTGTTTGTTTCATGGCACTAGGTGATTCAAAGACTGTTATGATTCTGACAGCAATATCAACTTTTTTTTTATTTAGTACAGTTCCTATAGCATATAGCTTTTTGGGTCTTTATGGAGCTGTTGTCGCTATTGCTTTAAATACTGTAGTGGAGATTCCATTGATCTTATACAAGATGAATAAGTATGAATTACTCAGTTGGAAAGATGAGTTTAAGATGTGGCCTATATTATTTCTATCATACGGATTTGGTAAATATCTATTGGTTTTTATTAATTCGTAGATAGTCTATTTATGGGGTATATACTACTTTCGTCTTTCTTTGAGACCGTACAGCTTTATTATAAGGTGTCAATACCATTAATCTAATACTATAAAAATTGTAAGACTGATGCTTGTTTATGTTTTGTTACAGCCATTACCCCATTAAATTTATATGAAAAAAAATTCTCCAACTGTTTCTGTCATTATGCCAATGCGCAATGCAGAAAATTATGTTGCAGAAGCGGTTGATTCAATTTTATGTCAGTCTTTTCAGGATTTAGAACTGATAATTGTCGATGATCAATCAACAGATCAATCCTACAAAATTGTTGAAAGTTTTTTGCATAAAGACTCTAGGGTCAAGTTGATACATGGCGATGCTCAAGGCATTGCGGCAGCTAAAAATAAAGGTCTACATCATGTCCGTGGCAAGTTTGTGATGTTTTGTGATGCGGATGATTTATTGGCTAGAGATTGTATTAAAAAACAATTGAGCTGGTTTGCATTATATCCAGACGCAGGAGCAGTTTGTGCTCAGTTTGCTTTGATGGACTGCATCGGTAGCAATATTGTCAATTTGGATTCAGGAGAGAGTTCTTGTGATATCTCTGAAGAGCTTCTCTCTGGACAAACGCGTACTTCTTTATGTACTTTTATTATCAAGCGTGAACTTATCGAAATGATAGGCGGTTTTCGGGGATTTTTTGTTTCGGCTGAAGATATTGATTTACAGTTGCGCTTGGCAGAAGTCTGTAAAGTATTTTATATGCCTGAAGTTATTTATTTTTACCGGCTTAATGATTCTTCAATTGTGCATACCCAATCTTCAAAAAAAAGGATTTTCTTCGAAGAGACTGCGCGGCTTTTTAGACAGCAGCGTGCTGAGAAAGGAATTGATGATTTGCAATCAGGCTGCCCTCCTTTGGTTCCAGAAGATCAAGGGGATGCATTTAAGTCTAAGGATCAGTTGCAAGGTGCTTTAATTGGAACTGCCTGGCGTCTGCATAAGCAAGGTGAAAAACTAAAGGCGATTAAAAGCGGGTTTCGGGCATGCTTGATTAATCCGGTAAATTTGATGGTATGGAAAAGCTATATCATGCTATTAATCAAATAATTTATTACAGATAGCCTGTTTTTCAATTGCCTAAATAGTAAGGAATGAAATATTAAATGCCTAATTGGTTTGCTTACGCCGCTTTATTTGTCTTATGGCCATTGATTGCTATATGGCTGTATCGATCTAAATCGGTAACAGAAGCGACTTTATGGACCATACTCGGTGGGCATATGTTTTTGCCGGTAGGAACCAAAATAGATTTGCCGATGATACCCCCCCTTGGTAAAGAATCAATTCCTGCGCTCGCTGCTTTTTTCGGATGCAGATTCATAGCAGGTCGGAGAATTTCTTTTTGGGGCCAGCGTGGCTGGGGGCATTGGTTATTGCTGTTATTTGTATTGGGGCCTTTTGTTACTGCAGAATTGAATGGTGACGCTGTTGTTGTTGGAGGGCATCGATTGCCTCCGATGGAGCATTATGATGCGGTATCCGCAGTGATTAATCAGTTGATTATTATTATGCCATTTTTTCTTGGGCGGCAGTTGTTTCGGAGCGTAGAGGATCATGCTCTTCTTTTTCGTATCCTCATTTTGGCAGGATTGTTTTATTCATTGCTGATGCTATTTGAAGTACGCATGAGTCCTCAGTTACACAGATGGTTGTACGGTTATTTTCCACATAGTTGGATTCAGCAGATAAGATTTGACGGATTTCGTCCAGTTGTTTTTATGGGACATGGACTATGGGTGGCTTTTTTTTCAGCCGTTACAGTCATTGCTGCAACAGTATTTTGGCAGTTAAAAATCAAAGTAAATAGATTTTCGCCGGTAAGTATGACTTATTATTTAATGTCAGTTTTGCTACTCTGCAAGAGTGTAGCTTCCGTCATGTATGGCTATACGGCGTTTCTATTGATTAAAGTGACTTCTTTTAAGACTCAGCTTCGAGTGGCCAGAGTATTGGTATTAGTGGCATTGCTCTATCCGACAATGAGCATTATAAATCTTTTCCCTCATCAAACCTTGATGGAATGGACGCAAGCTATAAGCGCTGAACGCGCGGAATCATTGGGTTTTCGTTTTGAAAATGAAGGTATATTGCTGAAGCATGCGCGACAACGTTTGTTTTTTGGTTGGGGAGGTTGGGGGCGTAATCGAGTTTACAGTGAAGAGAATGGTGATGATATTACTGTAACGGATGGAAGATGGATTATTACTTTCGGAGAATTTGGCTGGATAGGTTTTATCGCTGAATTTGGGCTTTTGTCATTATCAGTGTTTCGTGCCGCATCAGTGTTTAAGTGGGTTAAAACGCAACAGGAAATGGCATTTCTATCAGCCCATGCACTTCTTGTTGGGATCATTATGATAGATCAATTACCCAATGCTTCGTTGGCGCCCTGGTTATGGCTATTGACGGGAGCGTTGCTTGGCCGTACTGAAGCGGTTTTTGATGCAAATAGGAAACAAGCAACTTTCGATTTATCCAGTAACTCAAAGGTTTATCAATAATTTAATAATGTTTGTTGTTTCGTATTATTCATAGATTCTTAAACTATATCTTTAAAACAATATTATTTTAATAAAGTCTATCATGAATATAACAATAATAATGGCGAATCCAGCTATGACTGGTGGGGACAGAGTCTGTGCTATTTATGCAAAAAAACTAACCGAGCGAGGGCATCATGTCAATGTCGTTGCCCCGCAAAAAAAATTATTAACCTTCAAACAACAATTAAAACGGCTGATTAAGGGTGATGGCTGGATAAAAGTCGCTGAGCAATTACACAATCATTTTGATTTATTAGATGTTAATGTCACATATCTGGAATCAAATCGCCCTGTTACAGGTAGCGATGTGCCCGACGCGGATGTGGTCATTGCAACCTGGTGGGAAACGGCAGAATGGGTTGCTCATTTTCCTGCTTGCAAAGGAGCTAAAGTATATTTCATTCAACATTATGAAGTTCATGAGGGACAGCCGATTGAAAGAGTCAAACAGACTTATCTATTACCATTATACAAAATAACGATTTCAAATTGGTTGGTCCAAACAATGAGAAACACTTATCAGGATCCGAGAGTTTCGTTGGTACCTAATAGTGTTGATTCAGACCTTTTTTTTGCTGCGCCCAGAAAGAAACAGATCAGGCCAACATTGGGATTCTTATATTCAAAAGTCGAGTTCAAGGGTATAGATACCTTGCTAAAGGTGATTGAACAAGTAAAAGAGCGATTGCCCGAACTGCGAGTAATTTGTTTTGGCAGCATTAAGCCTTTAAAAAATTTATTACCTAAGTATTTTGAGTTTGAATACCAACCGCAACAATCACGTTTGCGCGAAATATATGGACAATGTGATATATGGCTGTGTTGTAGCCGATCCGAGGGGTTCCATTTGCCGCCTTTAGAAGCAATGGCATGTCGTTGTCCTGTCGTATCAACTAAAGTTGGTGGGCCTGAAGATATCATTAGACAAGGTGAAAACGGGTTTTTATGCGAAATTGATGATGTTGAAAGGTTGACTGATACTGTGATGGGGGTACTCAATTCGACGGAACAGCAATGGCTTGCTTTATCAGATGAAGCCTACGCTACGGCTATCCAGTACAGTTGGGATCATGCTACAGAATTGTTTGAACAAGGATTAATTCTTGCAGTTAATGAGCGACAAAGTATTCAATTATAAATAGTCATTTTTGAAAATTGATTTTGATAGATAAGGCAGAAGTCCGGCTATCACTCCGAATAGCATGGACATAGTCAAATATAGGCGGCTTTTGTTGAATTGCATATTTCAACGATAGAATTATTATCATTGTGATATATGCTATAAATTACTCATTAAATTATTATCAAGCTAAAACAAAAGCTTTAGTTTATTAATTGATAGTTTGTTACGAGACAATTTTTTATATAGACATAGAAATATCAAAGAGTGAAATTTGTGAGATTATTTAGACGATTATTAAAATTAATTTCATTCAAGACAGGTAGATTTAAGAGATTGTATGTAAAGATCTGCTCTCCATCAGGTTCTGAGTATGCTAATTTTTTAAAAAAATGGGGCGGCTTTTACAGTATTGGCAATGATTGCCATATTTGGCCTTATACCAATATTACAGATCCTGCATATACTCGATTGGGTAATAACGTTATGCTCACTGCATGTACTATTTTAGGACACGATGGTTCAATAGATGTGCTAAACAGAGCATATGGAAAAAAACTAGACAGAGTCGGCAAGGTTGATATTAAAGATAATGTGTTTATTGGTCATGGTGCCATTGTCTTACCAGGTGTAACAATAGGCCCAAATACTATTGTTGGGGCGGGGTCTGTCGTAACTAAAGATATTCCTGAAGGTGTGATAGCTGTTGGAAATCCAGCTAAGCCAATTGGCAAAACGTATGATCTTGTGGAAAAGCTTGAAAAACAGACAAAGGAATTACCTTGGGCGGAATTAATTCAGCAAAGGGAAGGAAGTTTTGATGCGGCTCTTGAGCCTGAATTAAAAAGGTTAAGGGCTGAATATTTTTTTAATGACTAGTGTTTTTTAGTTATGAGAAATAATAAATAAACATTTACTTTATTCGTTATTCAGGATATTAAGTTTTGGTATTTTATGTCAATTATAATATCAATATACGCGATTTTATGTTATCTACTTAGTAAGGAAGTAGAAAGGATGTATTAATGACTAATAAAGTAAATTACAACGTAATTATAATTATCGTGAATTACAAGACAGGCGAATTGGTCGTCAATTGTCTTGAGTCATTAAAAACAATTTTGAATCAGTCTGTTAAAGTCGTTGTTGTCGATAATTTTTCCGGGAATAACTCAGTTGATTTAATTAGAAACTGGATTTCAAATAATGAAAATGCTTATTTAATTTGTTCAGAAAACAATTTAGGTTTTTCAGGTGGTAATAATTTAGCAATTGAAGCTATAGAAAAAATGGATCTCGATGCTGATTTTATCTGGTTACTAAATCCTGATACCGTAGTTCGTGAAAATGCATTACAACATTTGTTGACATTTATGCAGCAAAATCCCCTGGTGGGTATTGCAGGATCAAGGCTTGAATATATTGATGGTAAGCCTCAGTGCTCTGCATTTCGCTTCCATTCCGTTTTAAGCGAGCTGGATAATGGATTAAAGTTAGGCATTGTTTCCAGGTTGCTACAAAGATGGCAGGTTGCGCTGCCGATTTCAGATGTGCCTGTTAGTGTAGATTGGGTTGCTGGCGCCAGTATGCTGATTCGGAAACAGGTTTTTGATGACATTGGATTGTTTGATGACAAATATTTTTTGTATTTTGAAGAAACGGATTTTTGTCTACAGGCGAAAAAGTCGGGCTGGCCTTGCTGGTATGTGCCGGCAAGCCGCGTTGTGCATTTCGTTGGCAGTTCAACAGGCGTGACTGATGGTAGTAAAAAAAGACGCCCTCGATATTGGTTCGAATCGAGGCAGAGGTACTTTTTAAAAAATCATGGTTGGCTTTATCTAACGCTGGCTAATTTAGTTTGGGGAATGGCTTTTTTGGTATTCCGTATTCGTCAGAAGATACAGGATAAACAAGATAATGAACCAGAATTTTTGTTAAGGGATTTTGTTAATTTTAATTTCTTTAATAAATGAATACCTTAATGAAAAAACGTGGCTCAACCAATCAAAATCCAAAAGACATTGGGTTCTTTTCTCTGATCAGAGAAGATTTTCTGACGCATGATAAAGACTTTTTTGAACAAGGGCTGTGGGCTATTGCTGTGCACCGCTTTGGTAACTGGCGCATGGATATAAAATATAAATTGATACGCGCGCCTTTTTCGATTTTGTACAAAGTTCTTTATAAAGTAGTGGAATGGACATGCGGTATTACATTGCCTTATACCGTTAGATTAGGGCGCAGAGTTAGAATTTGGCATCATAGCGGAATGATTTTGCACGCTGAGTCCATTGGTGATGATGTACACATTCGGCACAATACAACGATGGGTGTTGTTAGAACATTTCATAATTATGAACTTCCAATCATTGAAGATCGGGTAGATATAGGCGCGGGCGTATGCTTGCTGGGTAGCATCAGAATAGGCCATGACAGTGTCATAGGCGCTAATGCTGTCGTCCTTGATGATATTCCTCCTCACTCTGTTGCGGTGGGTAGTCCGGCTCGGGTGGTGAAGGTATTAAATGGGCAAAAATAATCTGGGTATCGTAATTATTGGCAGGAACGAAGGAGAGAGGCTGTCGAGGTGTATTAAGTCGGCCATTCGTGAAACCGACAAGGTTATTTATGTGGATTCTGGTTCGACTGACAACAGTATTGAATTAGCCAAGCAGTTAGGCGTGGAAGTTGTTAATCTGGATTTGTCTATTCCTTTTACAGCCGCCAGGGCAAGGAACGCTGGATTTGAGTTTTTAAACGCTCAACATCCGTCACTAAGTTATGTTCAATTTATTGATGGTGATTGTGAACTTGTTGAAGGCTGGATTCAACAGGGCTTAGATTTTCTAGGCGCAAATCCTCAATTCGCGGTTGTCTGTGGCCGTCGTAGAGAACGTTTTCCGAACGCTTCAATTTACAATCTATTGTGCGATCTCGAATGGGATACTCCGGTAGGTGAAACCAAGTCTTGCGGAGGAGATGCTCTGATGCGAGTTGATGCACTGAAAGCAGTAAATGGATTTAATGGTAGCTTGATTGCCGGAGAAGAGCCGGAGCTATGCATCCGATTAAGGCAAACTGGATGGAAAATTTATCGTCTGGATGCAGAAATGACATTGCATGATGCAGCAATGTCACGCTTTTGGCAATGGTGGAAACGTAGCCAAAGGGCCGGATATGCGTTCGCTGAAGGGGCTTATTTGTATGGAATGTCACCTGAAAAATATAGGCTAAAAGAAATAATTAGTATATTTATTTGGGGAGGTATAATTCCAATTTTATTGTTGTTTTTATCAATTAATAATCAATGGTTTATGCTTGGATGGCTTGTTTATCTATTGCAAATTATTAAAGTTGCAATAAAGAAGCATAAATTAATTTCAAGACGCTTATCTTTATTATATGCAAGTTTTGTTATGTTGGCTAAGTTTCCTCAATTCAATGGGATGATGGACTTCATTTTGAATAAAAAAAATAATACAGTTTATAAGATTATTGAGTATAAATAAGATCAATCAAAGAACGTATATATTCATTTTACTATTCTGTTATATCTTGCATTGCATTAAGGGGGAGGATGATTGGTCATAATTATAAAATTGCAATTGTTGGTCTGGGTTATGTAGGATAGTCCTGAGAGAATCAATCCGGGCGATAAAGAAAGTCGGCTGACTAATATTCTTAAAATAACTTCAGGCTCAACGTCTGAGATTGCCACAATTGTTGATGATTTATATAAGTTAATTATTACAGCTGGAACACGTAAGGCGAGTAGTATCAAAGTGGCTGAGACGGCTAAAGTGATTGAAAATACACAGCGTAAAAAAATTGAAGCACAAAGAATAAGAGCTTTAGGTAAAGCTAATCACGTTATTTATGATATTAAATATCTGCTGCCATCCGATCAGGTTGATGGTCGATCGTAGTCAATAATTTGATGATTATAATGATGCGCTTAATCTGTAAAATCGAAGAAAAAGCTATATGGCAAGCGTAACAATAGCGCAGGCAGAAGCGGATCGTTATCAAGTTTTAGATGGATGGCGTGGTCTGAGTATATTAATTGTGCTAGCTGCACATTTATTGCCGCTTGGACCAAAATCTTGGCAGTTAAATGATGCGGCTGGGCCATTAGGAATGAGTTTATTCTTTACTCTATCGGGATTTTTAATAACAAATTTTCTACTGAGAAAACAAAATGTTTTGGATTTTCTAATTAGAAGATTATTTCGTATTGTTCCGTTAGCTTGGTTATATATCATTATCGTATTATCTTTAACTCAATCTAATATAAGTCAGTATTTGGCGCATATTTTCTTTTATGCTAATTGGCCGCCTATGCAGTTAACTGATGCCACGAGCCATCTCTGGAGTTTGTGCGTAGAAATGCAATTTTATATAGGGATTGCTTTTCTTGTGCTTCTTTTGAAAGGGCGTGGACTATTGTTAATTCCTGCGCTCTGCCTAATTGTGACGCTATATCGAGTTCACGACGGCGTGTATGTGGCTATTAACACCTGGTATAGAGTGGATGAAATTCTTGCAGGTGGAATTTTAGCGCTTTCCTTTAATGACAAGTTAGGAGTCTATCCAAAAAAATTATTGGGATGGCTAAATCAATGGGTATTAATTGCTCTTCTTTTATTATCCTGCCATCCTGAAAGTGGATTTATGAACTACTTCAGGCCATATTTAGCAGCTATGCTGATTGGGTCATCATTATTTGGATATTCATCTAATCATATATCCAGACTAATGAATAGTAAGGTTCTTTTCTACTTGGCTTCAATCTCATATGCACTTTATGTTATTCATGGCGGGATGCGATACACATGGCTTGGTGAAGGTGAGATATTGGAAAAATATATAAAGCGACCACTGTTATTTACTGTTCTGATTGTGCTTGCTCATTTGTCAACATTTTATTACGAGAAGAAATTTATTTCATTCGGGAAGGCGCTTTCTTTAAAAGTACAAAAGAGATCGAACAATGTAGTAGCCACTTAATATTGACTAAAAAAATGACTTGCTTAAGGTTTTTCGCGATATAAATTCTGAATAGGGCATGTATGAGTAATAACGTTTCTAGCTATCTAATAATATCACCATGTCGCAATGAAGCCGACTTTATGAAGCAAACGCTGGATAGCGTTGTTGCACAGTCGATTCAACCAAAATTATGGATAATAGTCGATGATGGGTCTACGGATGAAACGCCGGCTATCTTGGCTGACTATGCGAGCCGTTATCCGTTTATCAAAATTGTTAAGCGCACAGATCGCGGACATCGTAGTGTAGGACCGGGTGTGATCGAGGCTTTTTATGCCGGTCTTGATACGGTTAATTTGAGTGAATTCGATTTTATCTGCAAACTGGATCTGGACTTAATTATGCCTCCCCGTTATTTTGAGATTTTGATTCAGCGTATGAATGAAAATCCCAGATTGGGCAATTGTAGTGGTAAGCCTTATTTCATAGATAAGAACAGCGGTCAGCTGGTGAGCGAAGGCTGTGGCGATGAGAATGCCATCGGAGCTTCAAAGTTTTATCGGCGACAGTGTTTCGAGCAGATTGGTGGTTTTGTTAGACAGGTAATGTGGGATGGTATTGATGGCCATCGTTGCCGGCAACTGGGCTGGATTGCCGTAAGCTGGGATGAGCCTGATTTAAGGTTTACTCATTTACGCCCTATGGGTTCAAGCCAGAAAAACATTTTTACAGGACGGATGCGGCATGGGTTTGGTCAGTATTTCATGGGGACCGGATTGATCTATATGTTGGCTTCAGCCGTGTATCGCATGGCGCATCCTCCTTATGTGACCGGCGGATTGGCTATGTTCTGGGGCTATTTGAGCAGTTTGATAAAGGGATTGCCGAGATTCGAAGATAAGGAATTGGTCAAGTTTATAAGGAAATATCAGTGGGCTTGTTTACTAAAAGGCAAGGAGCGGGCTACTGCCGAGCTAAATGACCAGCAAGCTGTGGTCTGGAAAGGCTGATTTAATAATTTGACTATAACTATGAAAAAAATCAAGCTAGCCTATCTTGCCCCTGAGATTCCGGCATTATCAGCGACTTTTGTTTACAATGAAATTTTTCAGCTGGAGCAATTAGGTTATGCGGTCATACCGTTTTCTGTTCACCGGCCAAGTATTCCCGCAGTCGGTAATAAACTGGCTGATCTGGAAGCAAGCGTTTTTCATTTGTATGCGCAAAAGAAACACGTTGTACTTAAAGAGAATGTCCTGTTTTTTTTGAAGCACCCACTTCGGTATCTAAATACGCTGAAGATGCTGTTGTCGGATATGTTCAAGGTGGGTGTTTTGTCTCGAACGGCGATGGGACTGGCTTTTCGCTTTTTTTATTCGGTTATTCTTGCCAAACAGCTTTTAAAAACCGGTGTTCAGCATATCCATGTGCATTTTGCCCATGTGCCTGCCGATATTGCTATGTATGCGGCTTTCTTATCGGGCATCTCTTTCAGTGTGACGGCTCACGCCAATGATTTATTCGAAAGGGCATGGCTATTGGCTGAGAAAGTGAATAGGGCAAAGTTTTTTGTCACTATTTCTGAATTCAATCGGGAATTTCTTCGTCGGCAGGGATGTAATGTTGGTCAGATTGTTGTTGTACGTTGCGGTGTCGATGTTGAACACTTTAACTGCCAGAAAAAATCAGGCTTATCCGATGTGCCTAGAATCGGATTTATCGGTAGACTGGTGGAAAAAAAAGGGGCTGATGATCTGTTGGGTGCCGCAAAAGAACTGAAAAAGCTGGGCATAAATTTTAAATTGGTAATTGCCGGATCGGGGCCGTTAGAAGGTTATCTGGCAGAATTAGCCAGGGAGCTAGGTCTATTTGATGACTGTGTTTCTTTTGCAGGGGCGATTGCCCACTCTGCTATACCTGAGTTTCTCAATGGGCTAGACGTTTTTGTGTTGCCTTGCAAAAAAGATAACGCCGGGGATATGGATGGTATTCCTATAGTGTTGATGGAAGCCATGTTGAGCGGGGTTTCTGTAATATCCACCCATTTATCGGGAATCCCGGAACTGGTTGTTGACCGTGAAACGGGTTTATTGGTTGAGCCTGGAAATAAAATACAGCTTGCAAATGCCATACAGGCTTTAATTGAGGATGAAGCTTTAACCAAACAATTAACTATTAATGCTATTTCCAAAGTTAAAAAGGAGTTTAATTTAAAGGATAATGCTACTCAACTTGCAAAGCTCTTTCAGAAATACGTGATCTCAGCTTGAGCTTTTAATTTTCCATTAGTTAAGGAATGGGCATAAAATAATTTCCTAACGTGTACGGATGATTTTCTGGTGGAGGTGCGGATTCGCCTACCAACAGTGCGAATAAATTCGCATCTACATTCTTTAGATTGATTTCATGCTTATTACTTACTAAAAAACTATTCAATGGATGCTTTTTATCGTCAATCATGGTGTCTTTGCGGTTTGCCTTTCGACGCGGTGAATGCGTCTTCCGCAATTTCAGTTTTAAAACTGGCCATAAAGGAAGACAGGCCGTTTTTCTTATCGACCCCTAATCTTAATTTTCTGATAGCGGCGCAAACGGATAAAGCTTTTCAAGAATCCGTTATAAACAGCGATTTATCGGTTGCTGATGGCATGCCTCTGATCTGGATGTCCAGATTGTTAAACATTCCTATTCCTGAGCGGGTAGCAGGCTCGGATTTGATCGAAGCTTTATTTGCTGAAAAAAACACGCCTCCCATACGCGTGTTTTTTTTTGGCGGAGAGCCTGGGGTCGGTGAGAAGGCTTGCCAGATCATTAATCAGGCTAATGCAGGCTTACAGGCCGTAGGGCATTATTGTCCTGGGTTTGGCTCGATCGAAGGAATGAGTACCAGTGATATTATTGATGAAATCAACCGGCATGAGATTGATTTTCTGATTGTTTCTTTAGGCGCCAAGAAAGGGCAGGCCTGGATTGAGAGAAACAGGCATCAATTAAAGGCGCCGGTGATCAGTCATTTGGGAGCGGTTATTAACTTTTTTGCCGGCACGGTAAAGCGTGCGCCGGTCTGGATGCAGCGCGTCGGGTTGGAATGGTTATGGCGTATTCTGGAAGAGCCCTTGCTATGGAAACGCTATTTTTTCGATGGTTTACGGTTTGCAAAATTATTATCGAACAATGTGATTCCTTATGCTATTTGGATACGTTTAAATCAGAGAAAGTTAAATGAAAGCAAACCGGTTGTTATCAATACTGAAGAAGACGGGCATACGATTAAAATTTATTTGATCGGAACCTGCATTGATAAGACAATTGCCGCGTTAAGGCCGGTTTTTAAAGCGTGTGTTTCAAAAAAGAAAAATGTAACAATTGATTTACAAGCTGTGCCGACAATTGATGGGGCTTTTTTAGGACTTTGTCTGTTGCTTTATAAGCATTTAAATCAACAGGAATGCCAGTTGAATTTCCAGAATATTAATCAGCAAAATATCAGGATTTTTAAATGGAACTCAGCCCAGTATCTAATTCCACAACTTTAACGCTATAAAAATATAATGAATAAGGCGCTTGCCATCTGGAAATTTGATTATCGATATCTGGCGTTAATCAGCTTTGCTTTATTACTGTTATTGACAGCATTTGCCGGCGGGTTACAGGAGTTGCTTGTTCGCTGGGAAAAGCAGGAGGAATATAGCCATGGCTATATGCTTCCGTTGATTACGCTGTATTTTATCTGGCAGCGCAGGAATCTCATTCAACAATCCGATTTTTCGCCTTCCTGGGTGGGATTCGGCATTGTTTTGTTGGCGCTGGCCGTATTTATGGTGGGCGAGATCAGCGCGCTTTTTATACTGATTCAGTATGCCTTTATCGCCGTATTGATAGGCATTGCCTTGTCCATTATGGGCTGGCCGGCAGTCAAGCCGGTCATCGTGCCTATTCTGCTGCTGGCCTTTGCCATTCCGCTGCCTTATTTTCTTGAAGCCAGCCTTTCCGCCAATTTACAGCTGTTATCCTCAAAACTGGGCGTGTATTTTATTCGCTGGTGCCAGATTCCAGTTTATCTGGAAGGCAACATTATTGATTTAGGCGGCTATAAATTGCAGGTTGTGGAAGCTTGCAGCGGGTTGCGTTATCTTTTTCCGCTGATGAGCTTGGGCTTTATCTGCGCCTATATGTATAACACGGTTTTCTGGAAGCGCGCTCTGGTGTTTTTATCGACTATTCCGATCACCTTGTTCATGAATAGCTTCCGCATAGCGGTGATTGGTGTTCTGGTTGATAACTGGGGCTCAAGCATGGCAGAAGGCTTTCTGCATGACTTTGAAGGCTGGGTCGTTTTTATGGCTTGTTTGGGGATTCTAGTAGCGGAAATGATTTTATTGTCCAGGCTTGATGCGGATCGCCGGCCTTTTGCCGAAATTTTTGGTCTGGCGGTCGACCCATCTGTTGGTGATATGGCAAAGGCAAAAGTCAGGCCGTTATCACGCCCTTTTTTTGCGATCATTGCCGGTCTGGTTGTGACCACTATTACGGTATTTTCAATCGATAAGCGGGCAGAGGTCTTTCCCGAGCGCAAAAATTTCCCGTTATTTCCGATGCAGTTGTCAGACTGGCAAGGACAGCAGGCCAGCATGGAAAATACCGTTATCGATAAGTTAGGTTTGTCGGATTATATTCTGGCCGACTTTAAAAAAACCCAGGGCGCGCCGGTGAATTTATATGCGGCTTATTATGCTTCTCAGCGGAAAGGAATTTCTCCGCATTCGCCGCGCGTTTGTATCCCGGGAGGCGGTTGGCAGATTGCCGATATTGAGCGAAAAAATCTGGGGCTTCTCGACGTCAATCGGATTGTGATCAAAAAAGGCGAAATGACGCAGTTGGTTTACTACTGGTTTCAACAGAGAGGCAGAAAGATGGCGAATGAGTATTTAATGAAATGGTACTTGTTCAAAGATGCGCTGTTGTTAAACAGAACCGATGGGGCGCTGGTACGCCTGACTACGATGGTTAATCCCGGTGAAAGCCTCGATCTTGCTGATCAGCGTTTACAGGGGTTTGCCAAAGAGGTTTTGCCGGTTCTGCCGCAATATATTCCTGATTAACTGATGTTGCGCAAGAATCGATTTATGTTCTGTTTTAGTTTTAGTGCGAACATTCCGGTGTTTGATTCATATCTGCCGTGTAGGTGCGAATTCACTTGTGCCCCTTGCGGGTATTCGCACTGCATAGGCTGGTACATTGGCGTTTGCTCCGGGTCGAATACCCACAGGGGCACAAGTGAATTCGACCCTGCAACTGCGCAAAATTAATTCGATCGGAAGCAGTTCGATGCAGTGCAAATATACTTCGGATATAAATAAATTTGCACCGGCGTGTGTATACAGTCCATGCGTAATATCAGTGAATAAATTTCAATTTTTTAAAAGAAGGTTAAGTGATGCAATTAGTTAGAGCTCTGTTATTGACCGGAGTGGCTTTGGGTTTCCAGGCCTGCGGCGACGCGACTGAAAAAGCGCAGCATTATTTGGACAGCGGCAAGGAATTTTACGGCAAGGGAAATTATGAAAAGGCCCGGGTCGAGTTTAAAAATGCGTTGCAAATTAACAATAATCTTTCGGATGCCTACTTTCATCTGGCGTTAATGGATGAAAAAAACCAGAATTGGAAAGGGATGTTTGAGAATTTGTCGCAAGTGGTCAAGCTGACGCCTGATCATGTTGAAGGCCATAAAAAATTGGGACAGCTATTATTGTTGTCCGGCCAGACCGATAAGGCAGCGGCTGAAGCGGAAGCTATCCTGAAGTTAAAACCTGACAATGCTGATGCTCATGTGCTGAAAGGAACGGTTTTATTACGGCAAGGCAACCAGAAGGCGGCTTTGGAAGAGGCGGATAAAGCACTGGCTCTGGCTCCAGACAATAGCGATGCCGTTAATTTAAAAGCCGTTGTGTACATGGAAGGCAAGGATTTTACCCAGGCGCTGGCCATTGTGGAGAATGCGCTTAAAGTCAATGCCAATGATTTGGCGCTCACTATGCTGAAATTGCAGATTGATATCAAAACCAATAAACCGGAGGCGGTGGTAGCGGATTATCAAACTTTGATTAAGAGCAATCCCGATAAACTGGATTTCCAGTATGCGCTGGCCAAATACTATGATGAATCGGGAAAAGATGCCGATGCCAGGTCGGTTTTGCAAAAAGTGATTGACGAACATCCCGATGATTTGAAATCAAAACTGGTTTTGGTCGATTACCTGCATACTAAAGACCCTGCCGAAGCGGTTAAGGTGCTGCAGGGCTATATCGCGCAACAGCCCGATACTGCCGGGTATTATCTGCCGCTCGCCAAGTTGTTGATCAGCCAGAATAAATGGGCGGAGGCAAAAGAGTCGCTCAATTGGCTGATCAATAACAAGCCGGAAGACAAGGAAGGTTTGGCGGCTAAGGTGCTGCTGGCAAAAGTAGCCTTTAGTGACAAGGACCGCGATTCGGCGCAGAAGCTGATTGATGAGGTGCTGTCGGTCAATGCCGGAGACTATGACGCCTTGTTGCTGCGGGCCAGAATCAGATTGCTCAATGAGCAGACCGATCAGGCTGTTTCCGATTTACGCGGCATATTGCGCGATTATCCGAAGTCAGATGAAGCAATGGTTTTGCTGGCTCACGCTTATAACAAACAAAATGCCCATGCGCTTGCTGATGAGCACTTCCGTAAAGCGCTCGATATAAATCCCGGCAATTTTGATGCCGTCATGCCGGTGGTAGCGCAAATGATCAAAAGCAAAGACATTGCCCGGGCTGACGAAGTTTTGCAGAAAGCACTGGCGGTTAAGCCGGATCATGCGGGCGCTTTACAGGCTTTGGCCCAGGTCAGATTGATGAAGAAGGATTGGTCGGGAACCCAGAAAGTCGCTGATGTGATTTCGACCAAGCCAAAGGGCGATGGCTTCTCCAAATATCTGAGCGGCAAGGTCTCGGAAGGACAAGGGCAGTATCAGGACGCGATCGCCAAGTATAAGGAGGCGCTGGCTGTTTCTCCGGGATTGTCTGATGCCTTGGTGGGATTGATGCGCAGTTACGAGGCATTAAAACAGCGCAAAGACATGTTTGCATATCTGGACGAATTTATCAGGGCCAATCCGGAAAATTCTTATCCATTGATTTTGAAAAGCCAGTTGTATGTGCTTGATAAGCGCCCGGATGAAGCACTTAAACTGTTGTCCGGAGCGACTGAGAAGTGGCCCAAGGCAACTGGATTTTATGAAGCTATGGCTGGTATTCATGCCGCAAATCAAGAACGTGAAAAAGCTATTGCAGTAATTCAAAAAGGTTTGGGAAATGACCCTGACAATATCAGCTTAAGAATGATGCAGGCCGCTATCTATGAGAAAAGCAACGATTATGATAAGGCTGTGGAAAATTACGAAGCGGTGATTGCCAAGAACCCGAATGTTGATATTGCGGTGAACAATCTGGTTTCATTGCTGCTTGATCGCTATAAAACCAAGGAAAATATTGAGCGCGCCGTAAAACTGGCTGCACGTTTTGAGAAATCCGAACAGCCCTATTTTCATGATACTTACGGATGGGCGCTCTTAAACAGTGATCGCAATGACGAGGCGCTGAGGGTGTTTAAGGATGTTGTTGCCAAAATGCCCGAAGTTCCTGTTTTCAAATATCATTTAGGCCTTGCTCATCATAAGCTAAACAATAATTCTGCCGCCACTGCCGAACTGGAAAAAGCGCTGGCGATAGGCGAGAAACAAAAAAGCTTTGTCGAGAAAGAGGCCGTGGAGAATTTGTTGAAAGAAATTAAGGCTGAAAAGCCGGTGTAGCTGAACAACACTGGTTTACCAGTATCGCCGTTATTTCCATGTGTAGGGTCGAATTCATTCGACCCGAGGCACTTGTATAGCGGCTTATAGCGCTTGGGAAGTGCGAATAAATTCGCACCTACGCGAACTTTGCCCGCTTTCGGCTGAAAAAGCTCAAGAACTGCTTTGCCACCATTCTGAAACGCCTGCCGCAGCCTCGCTTCGACAGATGAATTGAACTGGTTAATAAAATTATCGATCATAAAGAAAAGAGCGTAGATTGTTCATGGATGATTCCCATTGGGTTTGCTGGAAAAACAAAGCATGCGAAAGATGGGTGCTCGCATGAGTTTTTTATACATTTCTTAAAGTTTTATGTCCAAATTCACCAACTGGAAATCCTGGTCGGGAAAAATCAGCAACCCGTTTTCGAATGCCTCCGCCTACATAGATAAGATCGTCAAGCCTCAAGTCGATAAGGCTGCGGAAGATAAAATAAAAGCCATCCATGAACGTTTGCCGGTTCCGGTATTCTGGCTGTTGGGCAAGACGCAGAGCGGCAAAAGCTCCATCATCAGGACACTAACCGGCTCATCCGCCGCGGAGATCGGCAATGGCTTTAAGCCGTGTACTCGCACGGCCATGTTGTTCGATTTTCCCGATGCCGAAACTGCATTTCTGCGTTTTCTCGATACCAGAGGGCTATCCGAGAAGGGTTATGATGCCAGCGAAGATATGAAATGGTGCGAACAGCAGGCGCATCTTGTGATCGTCGTGATCAAGGCCATGGATCATCAGCAGGAAGCGGTCCTGGCTGCACTAAAACAAGTTCATAAAGTGCATCCGAAATGGCCGGTCATCGTGGCCCAGACAGCCTTGCATGAAGGCTATCCCAACCGGGCCATGGCGCATATCCAGCCTTATCCGTTTGCTGACGGCCGAATCGGCGAGTCGGTGCCTGCCGATCTGCGCTGTTCGCTGTTAAAGCAGCGCGAGTACTTTGCCGGCATTAATGCGACATTTGTGCCGCTCGACTTCACCTTGCCGGAAGATGACTATGCGCCGTCGGATTATGGCCTGGATGCCTTATGGGCCGCTATAGAACAGGCCTTGCCATTGGGTCTTCGGGCCATGCTGGAAGACCATATTGGCGATATCAATGATGTGTACTGGCAGACCGCGCATCCTCATGTCATCGGCTATGCGATATCAGCCGGGCTGGCCGCCGCTATTCCGGTGCCGGCAGCCAGTTTGGGCACCGTGGTTGCAATTCAGAGCAAACTTTTTCACAGTATTGCCCATGTGTATGGCTTGCCGCTAACTAAGCAGAGTATCAGGGAAATCGTCAGTGCTGTTGGCATGGGGGCGCTGGCACGTATGGGCGGACGTGAACTGCTCAAGCTGATTCCGGCTTACGGGCAGACAGTCGCGCTTAGTGTTGCCGGTGTTTATACGGCTGCCGCTACCTATGCCTTGGGTAAAACGCTGTGTTTTTATTTCAGCAAAACTCAGCAAGGCAAGGTTTTAGGCGCAGATAAGCTGCGTGAAGTATTCAATGCGGAATTAGCCCGCGGCAGGGAACTGCTACGCAGTTCCATAAAGAAACAGGTTTAATAATGCGCTTTCCTACAAACTGGCTTTGGACCATTGTATTCCTGCTGTTGATTTTGCCGTGGCTTGCCTTAATCGGGCTGGGCATTTTTTGGTTGTGGCAACACCACTATCTGGTCACAGGGTTCATAACACTGGCTTCGTTTTACGGCGCAGCCACACTTTTGAACCACTGGTTGAAACATCAGCAAATAGAGCCGTTCCAACTGCCGGATGTGCAGGCGGATCAGCGTTGGTCGCCTGCCGCAGAGACTGTTTGGGCTGAAATTGATAAGATGGCGGACGAGATCAATCCGGCCGATTATCCGTTGACCGATAGCGCGCGTTTGCTGCTGCTGGCGCAGCAGGTCATCCGCAAAGTGGCGCGGCATTTCCGGCCCAAAGCGGGTAAGGCCGAACTCGATATCCCGTTGCGCAATATCCTGTTCATTACCGAACAAGTCAGCCGCGATATGCGGCAGTTACTGGATGAGAGGATCCCGTTCAGCCATTTGCTGACCATCGATGAAGGCCTGAAACTCTGGAAATGGAAACAAAGGCTGGAAAAAGGCCACTTCATCTACCGTATGGGCAGAATGCTGCTCAGCCCTGCCACGGCCATACCGGCCGAGCTCTCCGGTTTTTTCCAGGGCAAGGTTGCGCAATATCCGAAAGGACTCCTGGAGCAGTGGCTGCTGCGGACGCTGATAAAGAAGACCGGTTACTATGCCATTGCGCTGTATAGCGGACAGTTAGCGCCGCCGGTATTAACCGAGTCTGGGCCGTCCCCTGAATCGGCACCCGAAACGAAGCAGCCTTTACGTATTCTGGTAGCCGGGCAATTGAAAGCGGGAAAATCTAGCCTGATCAATGCATTGCTTGGCGAATTGCGTGCCGCGACGAATGTGCTGCCTCTCACTGACGAATTGACAATCTATAAGCTGGCGCCGGATGACAGTAGTGAACTGTTGATCTTCGACAGTCCAGGCTATGGCGATAAAATTCATTGGTTCGAGAAGGAGCCGGAACGCGCGCTGGGTGGCTTTGATCTGGTGCTGCTGGTTTGTTCGGCAACACAGGCAGGGCGCGAAGCCGATGCCCAGTTTTTGACCGATTTGCGCAATTGGTTTGATCAACGGTTGCACCGCAGCATGCCGCCGGCCTTAGCCATAGTTACGCACATCGATCAATTGCGGCCCCTGCGGGAATGGCAACCGCCCTATGATGTGCAGGCGCCGCAAAACGAGAAAGCGCGCAATATCCGGGATGCGCTGGAAACAGTGTCTGAAGCCTTGCACATTGCCATGTCTGATTGTATACCGGTCAGCCTGCAAACGAGCGGCGTCTATAACATTGACGCTATCTGGGCGGCTCTTGCGGATAAATGGCCTGAAAGCAAACGGGCCCAGTATTTGCGCTGTCTGCCCGAAGGCAGGAGCAAAGAGAAATTACGCCTGATATGGATGCAGATGGCTAATTTGATCAGAATATAATAAAGTGAAGATTGATGTTTAGGATTCGGTTAAAAAACAACTTCCCGACTTGCCGGCGCTTATGTAGGGGCGAATTCATTCGCCCTGGGCGACTTCCAACAGGTTACGCGTCAAAATTCAGGGAAGTTATTTTTCGCCCTATCCTTAACAGAAGTGGGCGTTGGGGCAGGGGTGTGAGTGCGTCGGCGCAACAACAGCATAAAGGCGCCTCCGAGGCTTCATATAGGTTTTAGCAGTTTTTAACTAACAATAATGATAGAAAAATACGAAACCCTGGTCATTTATCACGCCGATTGCCTGGATGGGCTAGGCGCCGCCTGGAGCGCTTTTTGCAAGCTGGGCAACCATGCCCGTTACATTCCTGCACGCCATGGTGATGAGTTCCCGGCCTTTGAAGCGGGAGCTGTGATTTACATACTGGATTTCTCCTATCCGCCCGAACAATTGCTTGCTGCCTCGAGGCAGGCCGGCCAGATTATCCTGATCGATCACCATATTACCGCCATGGAGCAGTGCGAGGTTTTTTTTCACAGAAGTTTCTCCGCGGACCCTTCCGTTTCGAAAGCCCATGAGACGCGGTCTGAATCTAGAGTCATGGCTCAGCCTCTGCCGGAAAACCTTGCCTTATATTTTGATATGGCCCGAAGCGGCTGCGTACTGGCGTGGCAACATTTTTTCCCGGAACGTCAGCCGCCAAAAGTCCTGCTGCACATCGAGGATCGCGACCTCTGGAAATTCAAATTAGCCGGTACACGCGAAATAACCAGTGCGCTTTACGAACGGATGCCGATGACGTTGCCCGAAATGGGTACGATCGATCTGGATGAGCTTCTGCAAATTGGCAGAATGTACGTCGAATTCCACCAGAAGATAGTAAAAAGGCTGGAGAAAATTGCGCACCCGGTCATGTTGAACGGGCAAAAAGGGCTGGCCGTTAATGCGTCATCCTCTTTCTCCAGCGAGCTCGGGCACGTTTTGGCCGAGAAATCGGGGACATTCGGCATGACTTATCAATATGACGGCAGAAAGCAAAAATGGCAGTTTTCACTTCGCTCCATCGGCGATTACGATGTCGGTCATCTGGCGCAAGCTTTCGGCGGAGGCGGGCATAAGAATGCCGCCGGCTTTGTATTGGATGACAATCCGTTTATCAAGAGGAAGGGCAGTTAATACTACAAAGCCAATATGTAACTTAGTGCCCGCTACCGCATGGCTTGTTAGCCAAAGTGCTGGCCGACCTTGGCAAGCCAGGCCTGCCGGGCGCGAATTGTCTGGTCATGGCGTTCATCATGCATCTCACCTATGCCTAGTACTCAGTCAATCCTTACTTGACGGGTAAAAGTAAATCCGTTCGTCCTGCCCCTTCGGCTACGCTCAGGACTAAAGGCTTTGTCGAAGGATGAGTGGATTTACGTCAAGCCTATTTACAGACATATCAATACTGACTGAGTACTAGAGCAAACAAGAAAATGTTGAAAAAGCGTTTGTCCCGCATCAAGCGAGAACCATATCAGTGAAAGATAACTTCATTAGATCCGACATTCACATCGCCGGTAGAAGTCACTACGATGCCTTGCTTGCCTCTTTGATTGGGATCCTGAAGTTCAATGTAGTTGCCAGTGATCAGGATCCGATCCGATTTAACGGTATCCTCGGCTCTGACGGGCACCTTAATGCCTGTAAAACTAAAATCCTGAGAGTGCGTAATGATATTGTTTAAAATTTGTAAATCCGTGCAGGAAGCGCAACCGATACCGACATTGCCGACATTGGTCACCTTATTGCCTGTAATTATCACATTGCTGAAAGACTCTTCGGTCGCATAGCCGGGATCGACACTGATGCCCCAGCAGGTCTGTTCAGCTGCGCCGAAAGCTTCAAAAACCGTATTGTCTTTAATGGTCAGATCCTGCACGACCCCATGAACCACTAGGGATACGCCCGCGCATTTGCCGGCAACGAAAGCCGACTTGTTTAAAATGTTGTTAGAAATGGTAATGCCGGAGTTATTGGCCCCGGAGATATAAATGTTATGGTTAAATATTTTCTGGCCAAAGCCGTTATTGGTGAATTTATTATTGTCTATGACACAATCATCACAACCGCCCAGCCAGCCTTGGTTCTTATTGTTAATAATCGTCGAGTTCCTTAACACGATATTCTCATTGACTTTGTTGGCGCCGGGATTGGGCGGATTAGCGCTCGCCGAGTATATGCCAATATCAAAGCCATCAATTGTAACGCCCTCAATTGTGACATAGTCCACGTCGTTGAACAGGAAAATGCCATTTCCGGTACCGGTTCCCTTGAGCGACAGATTTCTAACGACATAGCCTTCATCATGATCGGCATTGCCGCCATCCTGAAAATTCAATACCCCATTGGCGCCGCTGCTTTTAATAACAGGTAATCGGGCGGATGTAGGAGCTATTCTGGGCGGTATATAGTCAGCTAGGGTACATGGCGCATCCAAAGCACAATGTTGATTGAATAATCTGGGAAAGGATGAAGTGAATGTCCCGTTCCTACAAAACAAAATACTATCCCCGGCGTTCAAGGTGCCGAATCTTGACATGGCAAAATCAAACGTCGCCCATGGCTCAAAAATCGATAAACCTGTATTACTGTCTGAGCCATTATTGCAGACGTAATAATTCTGTGCATGGGCTGGGCTGGAAAACAGGCAAAGCAACAATAAGCCTGCCTTAAAAGACAATAGATGTTTCTTTGCTATAACAATCCGAATCAGCTTAAGAATGGCAAGCTCAATCATATTCATATCAATGACCGTCAATGGCTTTGCAGCTACCGTATTCGATACTTTTCCAATTGTTTTCATAATTGTTTCCTCTATATAAAAATATCATTGGGTCAATGTAATCTGAAAAAACAGTGTCTAACTGCACATTGTCATGTGGTCTAGGTTTGGCTACTAAAATCAGTATGTAACTTGATGTGTACCTAGCGATGAGCCCGAGTACGATCAGAAGATAAAATGCGGATATTGCTGAGGTCTGTGCGCAACCGTACATTGAACGATAAATTGCTGTCTGAAAACTTTTCGCGGCAATAGTGCTAATCTTACAGTTGCAAATTAAGGAATATTGACGCTGCCTGTATAATTGAAATGTCCTTTGCTTCAGTATATTGACGAGATGCATGGTGGACACCCTGACCAGACAGTTCGCGCCCGGCCAGGCCGGGTTTGCCAAGGTCGGTCGGCACTTTGGCCGACAAGCCATGCAGTAGCGGGTAATCAATTGGATAACAAGTCCGCTCAGCCCCATTGGTTGGCACAGCACATGACCGAGCAAGTCGTAGTAGCTCAAGTGCCGTTTGCCTGGCTCACCGGCGATACCTGGAAATGACTGTGGCGGTATTCCGTACAAGGTCGTGCATATCCTCGGCCGATCGCGGCGGCGAAGACGCCATCAAGCCGTGGTCCGTGCCTGCCACTGCTATCGGAGGGAGAAAAAAATCGGGGACCGTAGACTAAAACAAGTAATTTTGCTGGCGATCTGGCAAAGAAGATTGATTTACAAACGATGCAATAACATCGATCTCACCCAGTGCAACACAAGACCCAATAAGAACAATCCAACACACAAGAACATTGATTGTGAGAATTTTTAAAATTGCCCAATTAACCATTGCTACTTATATCGGCATAACCAAGTCAAGATAAAAAAAGCCCCTGATCGGGGCTAAATAGTAGGTCTGAAAGCAAATGCTTAGTCAATCCATGGCGACTTCAAAAGCCTTCGATTTATATATTACAGTGAGTTTGTTACAGTTTGATAACAATGTAATTTTTTGACAAATATAGTGAGCCCGGTTGATCTTAAAAACGAACCATGCCGGCGCCGTTAGGATTCAGCATGGGGTGTCGGATTAGCTACGAACCTTTGTATCAAGGCTTCAAGACATAAACAAAACAAGAAAAGTTATTGGAATTACCGTTGCACTTTTTATCTGTGGGCTCACAACTGTCATCAAAATGTAATTATTGGCAGACATAATAGACGATTAGTAGTTTAAAAATGCCAGCTTATGTACCGTCAATTCTCCGTGTTGCTCCGTTTCCTGATCGCTAAATACAAAAGAAAAAAAATTAATCGGCCTTTTTTCGAGTGTTACGCCGTTATGCTTCTGTGCTCTCTTAGTGCTGAGTTTATGCTGGATTTCATAAGCTGATCCAGCATTGCAAAGAATTCATAAAGAAGCGCTATTGCATAAGTATCGGGTTTATATGCAGTGATAGTTGAGCTTCACTTCTTCAGTCAATCCCAATTTCGATTTTTCATAAAGCTAAGGATGGTGTTCAGATGAGTACCGGATTCAGTTTCTGAGAACAACCGAATTAATCTTCATAGAAGGCGCCATTGTTAGATTGTGGCTTATTTTATATTGAGCAGCATGCACTTAAGAAACGACGGAGAGGCAAAACGATAAGGCGCAAGTCTTGTCTTTTACCGGCCGCCGCGGTCGAGGCTGCTTAAATCGGGCGGCGGCAAGACAAGGAACCCCTCGGGCACCAGACTGGTCGCCAACATCACTTCATTGATATCGCGATGCTCGGACCAGGCCAGGGACTGCCTGTGTTCGGGATCGCGCCAGAAAGACTCGATCCTCTCGCCAAAGGGCACGTACTCCATCAGCTCACGCAGCCGCAGGCGCACGAGTTTATGCAGCCGTAAGCGCACGCCATCGGCTGTGTGCGGCTGAATCGGATCGCGGCTGGCCGCTTCTCCCATCAGGCGCACTGCTTGCAACCCGATCGCCAGGCCGAGTTCGCGAAAGGCGAGCCGATACGCCGCCGGTAGCTGCAATTCGCCGCTCGCGGCGTAATATTGCAAACCTTTGAGCGCTGTCTCGAGCATGGCTTCAAGAAGGTGCAGGTCCGCCATACTTCCTTGCCGCAGCAATTGCTCCAGGCGGTAGGCGTCCATTAGCAGGCAGCCAATCCCGAGCGGATCGGTTGTTCTTAAATCATCCGCTGCAATCATGGCTTTAGCCTGCCGGATCTCATCGTTGAGCCTGGGGCCGTCGCCCGCTTGCGGGAGCCCGGCAGCAGTGGATTGAAGCTGAATGTATGTGATATATGCGTCCAGCGGATCATGTTGGCCCATAGAGGAGACGAGCGGGCGCTTCAGGTCGATGCTCATCTTCCAATACATCCGTCGCGGACCGCCTGCGGAGGGGAGATAAGTGAAAGCATGGTGCGCTGCTTCAGCGAGTTCCTGTGCCCAGTCATTAAACTGCGGATTTCCTGTCGAACGCGTCAATTGGTCGAGCGCGTGCATCCATTTGGTCAGATAGTGAAAGTACTGGCCGTCGCGGTCCCATTCCAGTCGCTCGTCGAAGGACTGATTGGGACTGCGCTCGGGAAGCTCTTTGCCGATCCGAAGCCCGCCGCGGGTCGGATGTTCCTCCCCCGCGCGCTCGTTTAATCCGCCGATCCAGCCCGCGCGCGAATCATCAGCACGGTGTCGTCCCAGCGTGTGATGCACGCGATCAACCAGGCGCAGAGCCTGTTCTGTGTGGCGCTTTTCCCCGGTCGCCCGCGACAGGCCAAGAAAATTGCAAACCGCGAAGGCGTCTGTCCACAGGTAGCGCCGCTGAGGGCGCTCGGAGCTCAGCCCTGTGCGTTCCGCAAAACCGGTCATCAGCTCGATAGCTTCTCGTACACGGGAATCCGGCATGGTTCTGGCCTCTTCTTGCGGATTTGCAACCGCCGTCGCGAGTGCAAGAAATAAGATCATCAGGCAGGCAAAACTGCGCATCGGCGATGCTTTCCTACGGTGTCTTTACTGTTTGATATTCCATATCAGCACTAAGCCAAGCTTATCTGTTGGCCGCAAAAAAAGCCCCCAATTAACGGGAGCGAGGTGGCTGCTAGAGTGCTGCTATGATCAAGTTATCTGCTTCTATCGACATCGTGTAACTGTTAGCGTTTCGTCAAGCCGTAGCCGATGCGCTCCAAAAAAGGTGAGCGCGCCAGTTGCAAAAAAGCCAGTCACAGCATCATTATCCGGCCAGTTTTGAAGAACTGGAGCGGACGGCCGGCAAAAAAAATACCGGCAGCCGACTATGCAAAATATGACAAGCCAATGGTCTCAGGTTAATTCCTAAAACAGTGCAACAAGGAGCGATAGCCATGAGCTATATTAAAAATGCTTATAAATATCCTTATATTACCGATCTGATTAACAATGGCGGCGGATTAAGCCTGGAGTATATCGTTGATATGAAAATCATCGTTTTTGCATTTGACGAGGGCGGAGCTATCTGGCAGGGTAAAAGAGGCTACGATTCCATTGAAGCGCTGCTGGACGATGCGGAAGCCGGGATAAAAAAATGGGCTGACGAGCGATGGTGATGATAACGCTGGCATATTTTTATCCTGTTTTTTGTCAAAAAGCTGAAAGACAGGCACTCGGGAAGGAATCTAAAACAAATGCAGAAGCCTTTGCTTCGAAGGCAACCTGGCCAAAGTTGGCTAGTCAATTTCTCTCCATAGCGTTCAAAACCGTCAGGCTAAACATTATTGCAACAGAACCGCCAAAAATACATTAGACTGCGCAGCTGATAAATTTCCTTCAACTTACAACTGCTGTACTGACAGGACTTGCGCAAGCATATCTACTTAAAATTTAAATGAATTCAAATCTGAACTATTTTTCTTTGCTGAAAATCAAGAATGGAAAACTATCATTAATAAATCGTTGGAGACTAAAAATGAGTATAAAGAACATCGTATTATTGTTGGCCATGGCGAGTGTTATGCAAGGCTGTGTTTTGACTAAAATAGTGTCGGTACCGATGCGTTTAGGCGCCGCCGTGGTTTCGATCGTACCGGTTGTGGGCAACACTGCGCATGATGGGATCGATGAAGCGGCCGAAGTTGTTGATGATGTTCCAATTTGATTCATAGCTGAAACAGTATTTGACAGCACTGATTTCAACACAAGTTTCAGGAGGAGTATTGGCCCTAATAACCGGGGTTAATACTCCTGACTCAACCTCTTTATGGTTTCTTTATCCTGCGCCAGCGGAAGATTGCGGGCGACCGCCTTGACAAAACTGTGAATATCTTCGGCAGCAAGATGTCTTGTCAACGTAAATCGGATGCCCGATTTGCGATGCGAGACGGCCGGATAAACGGCATGGTTCGTGTAAAAGCCCTCTTCCTGCAGACGTTTGGCCATGTAACCGGCGGCAATAGGATGCCCCAGTTTGATGTAAAAAATGGGCGATTGCGATGGGGGCGCTAAAGGCAGATTGTATTCCTTGAGCAGAAGGTTGCACAGCGAAATGCGATCTTTTATCTCCTTCTGCAGGCGTTGAATTTCAGGCGACAGATGGATGCGGGCCGAAGCAATCGCAGCGCCCAGCATGGGCGGCTGCATAGGGCCCGAGAAAATCATGGGGCCGCCGCAGTTTTTAACCTGGCGATGCATCTGGGCCGATGGAAAGATTAGCACGCCGCCTCCGGCCGCGAATCCTTTACACAAAGACGTGGCGACTACCATGCGTTCCTGAATGGGCATTTTATCGAGGACGTAACCCCGGCCATGCTTGCCGGTCCAACTCATGCCATGCGCGTCGTCAAAGTACAGATGCAGTTGCTCGTAGCGCTGCAACAGCGCGCCTAAGGCGCCCACGGGGGCCAGATCGCCAAACATGCTGTAAATGCCGTCTGTCAGATACCAGATATGGTTGTATTCAGAACTCAGCGCGCTAATGCGCTCTTCCAGGAACTCCAGGTTGCCGTGGGGCAGGATTTCGACCGGAACGCCTTGCACCTGCACGAGTTTCGCAGCCGTTTGAACACTGTTGTGCGCCATCTGGTCGATAAGGATCGCATCGCCTTTTTGAATGAGGACGGGGAGGGCGGCTATATGGCCGAGTGTCGTCGTGGGCGTGACCAGCACATGGCCTTCGAACAGTTGCTCCAGCAGTGATTCCAGTTCCCGATAAGGCGTGGCGGAGAGATAGGTCCTTGAAACAGCAAACTGAGTGCCAAAGCGCATAGCGGCATCGATAGTGCCTTGTCTAAGCCGCTTATCCAGTTCCAGTCCCAAATAACTGCAGAGCGCGAAATTGACCAGATGCCTGCCGTTCAGGCAGATAGTCCTGCCATTGTAAAACGCGTCTTCAGTCGTATGTTGAGCCAGGCCATGATGAGCGCCTGCTGTTATTATTTCGTCAAAATCGGTGACCCAGCTTGATTTAATAGCCATTACATAGTCCTAACTGAAGGGCATTATTTTTACTGATCCTGCGGTCTGAGGGTATAGTAAATTTGCTTTTTTGTGACAAACTTCAAACATAGGCAGGGGCATGAAGATAACTTTGCTGATCTGCTGCAGCATCAGGTTTTTCCTGAGATCAACGGATTGTTAAGATTGCGCCACAGTCAACTTCGGCTGAACTAAAATTTTGGAGTGTGATAGGCAGCCCGGAAGAGGACTGTGACAGATGCAAGGTTAAGTCATGAAACTTAACTCAAACTTAACAATCACTCTGGATTGAGGAAATAACCGTGTTTTGAATGAAGCCGGTTATATCGAATAAAGACAACCTATTACTGTTAATAAGGACTATCCAATGAAATAATAGTAATTAGTTGAATTTTTTAATATTTAAATCAAGCTTGGATAATAACCTCACACCTTATCAAACCGGCTTTTTAGCCAGGACATTCGCCGCGCACGCCTTGACTTACCGTTCATTGTCGGTCGCCAGGCAGGGCATCGTGTTATCGGGCAATGAGATCCATACAATCCCGTTCCTGCAGATCGCGCCCGGCATAGCAATTGAGCGAGGCTATTTTTGGGATGCCTTGGCAATTCATCTGGAAGACGGTCAGATTATTCGCTTTGGCGGCATTTCAAAGAAAAAGGCAGGCAGTCTCCAAGTCGAATTAAACCGGCGGACCCAAAACTACATCAAAGGTTTCTATCAGACCATTATTCCCGACCTGAGGCAGGCCAGTGAGCAAGCGCAGGCTTTATTTCATGGCCAGCGCTACATTCGGCAACCTGCTGCCATGCAATGGCTGAAAAACCATGAGCATTTGCGTGACGGCATTTGCCGTTCGGATATTTCACATTACCTGTCTAGAGAAGAATATCAGCTGATCGAACTGGTCCGGCCCTTCCTGGAAAAGGGCTACGATCATATTGCTAAAATCAATGACAGTTACGTCCGATCTCAGCTTAGGACATATCGGGACTATTTCGACCGGATTGAAAGCAATCCGTTAACGGACAGGCAACGCAAAGCCTGCGTGACCGATGAGCAGCATAACCTGGTGCTGGCGGGCGCCGGCACCGGCAAGACCAGCACCCTGGTAGGCCGGGCGGGTTATCTTTTAAAATCGGGGCTTGCGGCACCCGGTCAAATTCTGATGCTGGCCTATGCCAACAAGGCCGCCAGGGAAATGGAGGAGCGCATTCAGGCCAGGCTGGGTATCAGCACATTGACGGTCAAGACTTTCCACAGCCTCGGCAAACAGATCATTACCGAAGTCGAAGGCGCGGTGCCGGCTATTGACAAAATGGCCGAAGACGAAGCGCTGAGAGCCCGGTTTGTCGATGACCGGATCAGACAGTTTCTGCTCGACCAGCGCTATAAATCCCGGCTGGTCACTTACTTTACGCGCTTTATTTATCCCTATAAAAGCCAGTTCGCCTTTAAAACCGAAGGCGCCTATCATGCCTATATCCTGGAGAACGAAATCCGCACGCTGCAGGGCGAACTGGTCAAGAGCTATGAGGAATGCGAAATCGCCAATTTTCTGTACCGGCAGGGCATCGTTTATGAGTATGAAGCCAATTATCAGGTCAATACGGCCGGGCCGGATTTCAGAGCCTACCAGCCCGATTTTTACCTGCCTGAATACGGGCTTTATATCGAGCATTTCGCCGTCAATGAAAAGAACGAAACCCCATCCTTCATCGACCGGCAAAAATACCTTGAAGGCATGGCCTGGAAGCGCGCATTGCATGAGGCGCATAAAACGCGGCTGATCGAGACGTTCAGCTATCAAAAACACCAGGGCATACTCACCGAGGCGCTCAGAACGCAATTGCTGGCCGTCGGCGTTCGATTCAGGCCGCTGCCGGATGATCAACTGCTGAGCCGGTTACGCGAATTCGGCGAAATATCCAGATTCAGCGAACTGATCGCGAAAGTGCTGGCCTTGTTCAAGGCGGCTTTCCTGTCCATAAAAGACCTGAGCAGTCTAGCCCATCAGCATGAGGATAAGGAGCGCATGCTGGCGGCGGTGCTGCTGTTTGAACCGGTTTACCAGGCTTACCAGCAGCACCTGAACGACAATGGCACCATCGATTTTGACGACATGATCGGCAAGGCCATCAGCTATGTCGAATCCGGCCGGTATCGTTCGCCTTACCGGCATGTGCTGGTCGATGAGTTTCAGGATATTTCGGCGAGCCGGGCCCGGCTGGTCAAGGCGCTGCTGGCACAGCATGCCGATAACAGCCTGTTTTGCGTCGGCGACGACTGGCAGTCCATTTATCGCTTTACCGGCAGCGATGTATCGATCACGAGGGACTTTGAAAAACACTTCGGCTTTACAGCCACGAGCGTGCTCGACAAGACTTTTCGCTTCAATAACAAAATAGGCGAGGTTGCGTCCCGTTTTGTCTGCCAGAATCCCGCCCAGATCAAAAAACAGATCAAAAGCCACCGTCAGGTCGACGGGCCGGCTGTTTCACTGATCAAAACCAGTACCGAATCAGTCGGCCTCAATGCGGCGCTGGCCCGTATCTCGCAAAAACAGCCTGAAGGCGCCAGCGTGCTGATTTTGGCCCGGTTCCATTTCAGGCAGCCCGAGCTGTCCGGCCTGAAGCGCCAGTATCCGCAGTTAAACCTGCAATTTATGACGGTTCATGCGTCTAAGGGCAGGGAGGCCGATTATGTGATTGTCCTTGGACTGGAGCAAGGCAAACAGGGCTTTCCTTCGGAAAAAGCCACGCATGCGCTGCTGGAATTGCTGTTGCCTGAAGCGGAAGACTATCAATACGCCGAGGAAAGACGGCTGTTTTATGTCGCCCTGACGCGGGCCAGGCATCATATTTATCTGATCACCGACGGCAACAAGGCGTCGAGTTTCGTCCGCGAGCTGGTCGACGACCGATACGCCATTCTGGCCGATGAGTTTCAGGGGCACGGTTTCCAAAAGCAATTAGCCGATACGCCCTGCGATCGCTGTCAAACCGGTTATATGATTGCCAGAAAAAGCCAGTACGGCATTTTTTACGGCTGCAATCAATATCCGCTCTGCAGCCATACGCAAAAAGGCTGTCCGAAGTGCGGCAGTGCCTTGATTACGAAGGGACGCTCCAGGGTTTGCAAAAACAGGGACTGTGAGGTTGAAGAACCGGTCTGCCCGAAATGCGGCGGCAGCATGGTCCTGCGCAAAGGCAAATACGGCCAATTCTGGGGATGCGCCAATTACCGGCCGCATGCCGGATTCTCCTGCAATCATACCGAGCAGGCGGTAAACTCTGGTACAAAAGTCGGGTTGCCGGACCAGGATTACATCACTTGATGCCATTCCGGCCGGATAATTCAGTTAACAACAGAGAGGATAAACATGGCATTTGAACTGAATCCGCTACGGACGGGAGGCAGGCGCCCGGCCGGCGTACTGAATATCGCCCATCGCGGCGCGCGCGCATTTGCGCCCGAGAATACACTGGCCGCGTTCGAGAAGGCGAAGGGCTTCGGTTGCCTGATGTTCGAGCTGGATGTCCATCTGTCGAAAGATGGCGAATTGATTGTGCATCACGACGAACAGCTCACACGCTGCACCGATGCCGGCGTGATATTTCCGGGCCGTGGCAGTTATGCGATTTCCGATTTTACTTATGATGAATTACGGCAACTGGATGCCGGCAGCTGGTACGTTGAACAGTTGTCATTGCCGGCCTCCCGGCGGCAGTGGTTTCTGCAAGGCTTGACTGAAGAAGAGATCGAGCAATTTGTCAGCGCGCAGGATCTTGCCTTTTATGCATCCGGCGAGATCAGGCTGCCTACATTACGGGAGGCTCTGGAACTGGCGTTGTGTAAAGATCTGATGGTCAATATCGAGCTTAAGGCATTGCCGCGCATGTATCCGGACATGGCCGAAACGGCTGTGGGGCTCGTTGAGTCACTGGCCATGGAAAACCGCGTTTTGATTTCATCGTTTGATCACGAACAGCTGGTCAGCGTGCGCCGGCTCTCAAAAGCTATAGCGACGGGTGTTTTGACTGGGGATAGGCTGGCAAAACCGGACGCCTATCTGGCGCTGCTCGATGCCGATGCCTATCATCCAGGCGCTGATTCGGTGGGCCTTAATTCATTAGCCCGAAAGCTCGATCCGTGCGGCATTACCGATGTGCTGGCATCTAGCCGCGCCGTCAATGTCTGGACCTGCAATGACAAGGACGAGATGCGACAGCTGATCGCGGCTGGCGTGACCGGCGTGATTTCGGATTTCCCTAACCGGGTTCGTGATGTATTGCAGGAATAATGTGGGGACAACTTCTCCTAAGGCGCCTACTGTTGGCAGTCGCCTTAACAGTCGGTTCTATTGCCGGCAGTCAGGCAAAGCGGTCGGGCAGCCAGCCCCGATTCACGCATTCCCGAAAACACCAGCCCGGCATGGTTTCGGTCTTGTAGCTCCAGAAGAACCAGCCCAAGTATTTCTCGAAAGTGGCCAGCTGGGCTGCGGCATAGCCGCGATAAGCAACGGCCAGCTGGAACTCGTCCATGTCTGTCAAGTTATGATCGAAAGGCCCGTCCGCCCAGAGCGAGACCATTTTTAAATCCAGTCCTAGACTCCATTCGCCGACATAAGTCGGCAGGCCGAGATGGCCGATGATGTCGTCGGCTTCATTTTTCCAGTCAATGGCGGCCTTTTTTATATGCCCATAAATGTCCGTGTTGACATCGGCAGGGACAAAACACTGGTAGCGGTGAATATCGAATACGACATTGTTGAACTCGGGCTCCTGAAGAAAGCCCGCATATTCCGCATACGAGCGGAAGCCGTCATGGAAGACCACGGCGACATCGCGGGCCTGGCAATACCGGCGTATCCGGCGGTAGCCATCGGTTGTGTATCGCTTTAACAGCGCCGTATCGATGTCCCAGCGCGGCTCGTTCAATACCTCGATGGCGTGCAGGGCGGGGCGGCTGCGGTAGCGCTCGGCTAGGCGCTCCAGTACCTGCAACGAATAGTCGATATACTCCGGCTTGGTATGCCACTCGCAGACGCTTTGGATGCCGCCGTTATCAAAACCGTTCTGGCAGCCGGGCGCGGCATGCAGATCGAGCACGATCAACAGTCCGCACTCCTCGGCCCAGTCGAAAGCGCTGTCGAGAATTTCCAGGCCGCCCTGAACATACGGATACGAAACCGAGCCATAGGCGCGGTGGTAAGGATAATCAGGGCCGATGATCCAATGGCCGACCGGAATCCGGACCGCATTGATGCCAATCCGGGCCAGCCAGACGAAATCCTCGCGCGTGATAAACGTATCCCAATGCCTTTTCAGCACTGATTCGGCGCGCGGGCCGAGTTCCACGCAAAAGGAGGTCTCGTCCACGGCTTGCAGACCCTCAAAGAGGCTCGGCGTCATCCATTTTTCCAACAGCAGCCAGCCGCCGAGATTGACGCCGCGCAGCTTCTTGCCGCATTTATTGTCAAATACCGGTTTCATTTATCGCCCTGCCGTGATTACAGCACAATCCGGCGCTGATGAAACATCTCAGCCTTGGGCTCATTGCTGATTGTCAGCATGGCGGCATCGGGCAGCATCTGACTGATCAATCGCATCATTTCGGTTTCTCCCTCGGGGTCCAGCGAATCGAACGCGGTTTCCGACAAAATCCATTTGGGTTTCTGCAGCAGCACGCGGACCACGCCCAAACGCTGCTGCTGTTCGCGCGGCAGCACTTTTTCCCAATCATCGATCTGGTCAAGCTGCTCGATTAATTCCGGCAGACCTACAAGCTCAAGCGTCTCTTTGAGCACGGAAGGACTGAAGTCGTCGCAGGAGGACGGATAACAAATGGCTTCGCGCAGCGTGCCGGTCGGCAGGTAAGGCCGCGGCGGCATGAAAAACATATATTCATCATCGGGCAGTTCAATACGGCCTTCGCCCCATGGCCATAGGCCCGCTATGGCCTTGAGCAATTTGGAACCGGTAAAGATATTACCGGTAATAAGAACCCGTTCGCCAGTTTTGATCTCGTCATTGAGTTGCGATGCACAGACAATGCCGTCGAGCCGACTGATGCACAGATTGTCGAAACGCAGGGTCGGCTTATCCGTTTTTACCAGTACAATGCGGTGCGGATCAGGACGCACGATCTCGTCTTCCAGATCGTCCAATGCCTGGATCAGGCTCAATACACGCTCAACCGAAGCCCGCCATTGGGCGACTAAGGCCATGTTATCGACCGGCCAGGATAGGGCGGAAGCCACGTGCTGGAATGACTGGGCCGACTGCATCAGCGCGCCCAATGTGATGGTTCCCCAAATATAGCGCGGCGCCGACACCAGAACAGGGACGGCTGTAGACAACACTGAGTAGCCGGAAGTAAAAAGCAGAATATGCGTCCAGGCGCGGGTTTGTTGGTTATAAGCGTCAATAATATCCTGGAAAAGTTTCTGAAAATGTTTTTTCTCGTGAGTTTCGCCATGAATCAGAGCAATTGCCAGGGAGCTTTCGCGCGCTTTCACGAGACTAAAACGGTAATTGGCTTCCATGGTTTGCCGGATATTGGTCGTTTGGCTTAAAGGTTGGCCGATCAACCAGCCCAAAGCCGACGCGCCGGCTGCATAAATTAGCGCTACCCAGACCAGATGCCCATAGATGGGCATTTCAATAAAGCCCAGATCAAGCGTGACAACGCCTGAAAGTGTCCAGAGAATTTCAATAAAACTGATCAGTATCAGCAGGCTGTAAAACAACGAGTGAAACAGGGCAATGCCGTCTTCAGTGGCAATACGGATATCTTCCGCGATGCGGCTGTCCGGGTTATCGTGCCCGGTGGTCTGTAAGTGGGTGATTTGATAATGACGGCCTTTGTTCATCCAGCGATTGGTCACATGATCGGTCAGCCAGGCTCGCCAGCCGATCTGCAGACGGCGCTTGACCGTTAAATGCAGGCCTGTGGCCGCCATGCTAGCGGCAAAAATCAATACGAGCAGCCCGATCTGTCTGAAAAATCCTGACATCGAGCGCTGCTCCAGCGCATCGAATAATGCGGCGCTCCACTCCGTGATGATGACAGCAATAAACATCTGCACGATGGTCAGCGCAATCAAGGCCAAGGTCAGTTTGCGAATGGTTGCCTTGTCTTCCGAATGCCAGTAAGCGCCGGCCAAGCGTATGAATTGGATAAAAAAATCGCTGGATCCCATGGGTGATTCTCCGCGTTGGGGTGAAAATATTACATAAAGCTCAGGCTTGATTTTGTAAGTTTTATGCCTGAATCATGCGAATTCGATGAGTTTTAACGAAATCGACGCAACGCGGAATTCTATTCAGCCTGTGTGTCAGCAACCGCAGAGGATGCTTCGTGTGTGGATGCCTGTTTGGCTTTTTCCTTTTCCTGTTGGGAAATATAAGTTCCTCCGAGGATAAACGCCATGATCGATACATATACCACTGAAGCGATATAGCGGGCCTTTTTGGACTGTTCGTAACTATTCATCAGTATCTAAAAAATTATTAATTTGAAGGAATTCCCCATTAAATCAATCCTCATAGAGATGGTCAAGCCAATAAACAAGGTCAGGCGTTTGACGGCCCCGTGCTTGATTTGCATTTTGGGATTCGGTTAGGACGCCGGTTTGGCGTGAGTTTTGTTGGGGTGGTTATGGATAAAGACAAGATTACGGTTTATTACGACGGCGCTTGTCCTAAGTGCATTCGCGACAGGCAGCATTATGAAAAATTCGCAGGCAAGGCGGGAGAGCAGGTCTGCTGGTTTGACATCACAGGACAGGAGAATCGGCTTCGCGAGCTGGGCATCGATCCCGGCAAGGCTTTGACGGAGTTGCATGTCAGCGATGAGCAGGGGCGGGTCGTGTCGGAACTGGACGCCTATATTCTGCTGATGAAGCGAGTGCCGGTACTGAAACCCATAGCTTGGCTGATCGGCTTGCCGTTGATTCGGCCGTTGCTGGCCAGGATTTATCATCGCCAGGTGAGCCGGCGGTTGAGGAAAAGAGGAGTGCTATGAGAGGGGAGTAATTTTGCTTTGCCTCAAGCAGGACGGGGTTTGCAACCCCGTCTTAATGTTTTTGCAATGTCTGAGCTTAGAATCTCCACTTAACCCATGCTGAATTTTTTGGACGGGCAACAAGCCCCGTCCAGCACGGGAACCCGATTAAATCAAACCGTCGCGTCAGCGACACTTTAATTAAACCAGCTCTTCACTTTTAATAATACGGTAGGGTGGGTTGGAGCTTTAGCGGAAGCCCGGCGTGGGCGACTTCGAAATGCTGGGTTTATTAACCAGCCTACCGCTGTCAAAAGCTCCGGTGCTCGGTGCTGGAAACGGGAAAAAGTGCCAGTAATAAGATTAGTCAGTAAAGCTTGCCAAACAAATCCACATGCGTCAGATAAAGCCTCATATCCAACTCATATTGATGATAGGCCGGCTCCATATACTCGCATAATTTATAAAAGGCTTTGTTATGCTCTTTTTCCTTTAAATGCGCCAGTTCGTGCACGACAATCATGCGCAGAAATTCAATCGGCACCTGCTTGAAGACCGATCCTATGCGGATTTCGTTTTTCGCTTTCAGTTTGCCGCCCTGTACGCGGGAGATATAGGTATGAAGGCCCAGGGCATGGTGCAGGACGTTGATTTTATCGTCATAAATGATTTTGCTGAGTGGCTGAGATTGGCGGAGTCTTTCATTCTTCAGATCGACGACATAGCCGTAAAGCGCCTTATCCGTTCTGATGTCGTGAGCCACAGGATATTTTTTTAGCAACAGTTCACCCAGCTTGCCGGCATGAATCAGATGCAGTGCCTGGTCAGTGATTTTTTCGGAATAGCCGGCCAGATATTTTAATTCTTGCATGGTTTACCTTGATTACGAGATATTGCCGATCTGCATGACGGCCTGCTTACGTTATGATAGCGGCGATAGCGATGTCAATAAGCCCCGTCAGGGAGCAGTTTGGGTAGTCAGAAGAAAATGAGGATGCGATGGCGAGAAAACGAGTGAAGATGATAGGTTGGGATTTTTTCTTGGCGATGCTGTTCTGGATGTCGATTCTGGGGGGAGTGGCGCCAGCCGATGCGCAGGACGCTGCATTATTGCCGGCCGCTGTTCAAGATGCGGCTCGCCAGGCGCCTGCCGATATTGAAGCTTTCGTGCGCGAGGGTTGCCCACATTGCGAGAAGGCTGAAGAATTCCTGAAAGCATTGGCGCTTGAGCAGCCGTGGCTGCGCATCGTTGTGCGCGATACCCAGCGCGATCCTGAAGCCCTTGAACGCCTGAAGCAGATAGCCGAAGCAACAGGCGCCAACGTGAGTGTGCCGACTTTTTATGTGCACGGCCAGACCATCGTCGGTTACACCGACCCGTCTACTACGGGAAAGCTGATCCGCAATGCACTGACTCAAGCCCCGCCGGAGCAGAAAATATCGCCAGAGGCGGCAGAGAGCTGTGAAGCGGAAGCAGCACTGTCCTGCGGACCGGAAAGTGTTTCGCCACCGCCTGAGCCGGAGTTTACGTTTCTGGGACAACGCATTACCTTGAAGCAGTTTGGTTTGCCGCTTTTCACCCTTGCGATGGGGCTAATGGACGGATTCAATCCCTGCTCCATGTGGGTTTTGATCCTGATGATTTCGTTGCTGGCGCCCATGCAGGACCGCATGCGCATGTTTGCGGTCGCCGGCGCCTTCATTGCCGTAGAAGGCATTGCCTATTTCGTCTTCATGGCCGCCTGGCTCAACCTTTTCCTGATCATAGGCCTTTCGCGCCTGTCGCAGATCATCATCGCCGGCATCGCCATACTGGCCGGCGCGATTAACCTGAAGGATTTCTGGGCTTACGGCTGGGGCGTTTCGCTGTCAATCCCCGAGTCGGCCAAGCCCGGCATTTACGCCAGAATCCGCGCTATCCTGCAAGCCGAAAGTCTGCGCGGCGCCATGATCGGCGCCGTGGTGTTGGCCCTCCTGGTACAGATCGTCGAATTTCTGTGCACTTCAGGCTTTCCGGCGCTTTATACCCGCATACTGACAATGCAGCAATTGGACGGAGCAAGCTATTATGGCTATCTGCTGCTTTACAATCTTGCTTATATGCTTGATGACGCTGTCGTGCTGGGCATTGGCATTATCACGCTCAGCCAGCGGCGATTGCAGGAAAAGGAAGGACGCTGGCTGAAACTGATCAGCGGATTGGTCATGGTGGGATTGGGTTTGTATCTGCTGATTTCATTGCCTTGAGGCTCTTGGATTCGGCCTGGCGGGGGCCTTCGCGCAGCGAGAGGGCTTCGTTACAGAAGTAGTTCTCTCTGCGCTGGACCGCCATAATCTCCGGCAACTTCACGATTTGTTGTGGCTAGTAGTTGCTGAGCAGACGCTCTAGATGGAATCTTACTACTGGCAACGCGCGCTGGCTGGGGCGTCGACTCCGTTTGTTATGATTTAGGCTCCGGCAGCGCTCGGGAAAATCTCGCCGTCACAAGCGCCGGGGCCACGACCGCTGCTAGTGGCGACCGCCAGCAAGTTAAGTTACCTCCGACTATGCCGGAGGCGGAAGAAAACTGCTAGTGTCGAGGAAAGTCCCGAAGGGTATGGGTTAAGGCAGTCAAGCTATGAGAAAAGCGGAATCGTTTTAGCCGCCTGAGGGAAATGTCAACGATAAGCGCTTCAGGAGTATTCGTATCTGCCGTGCAGGTGCACATTGATTCGCACTGCATAGGTCGGTACACTGGTGCTTGTCCCGCCTCGAATAGCCTAAACGGCACAAGCGCATTCGGCCCTGCAACGGCGTAACATCAGTTATTGAACTTTCGGAGCCTTTAAGTGACGTACCAGTGATTGTCTGCGAGAGGTAAAAGAGAAAACAATATGATCAAATATTATTCTGCCATGATTTTATCTTTATCGTTATGAATAATGGCATTTAGTGGGCCGCCGTTTCATGCAAATAAAGCAATGCCGCAATTTCGTGATGCATCAGATATTGGCGGCATCAATATAAAAAATTAAGGAGCTGTGAGAAGTGCAAGCGCTGATACAATTTTTATTGGGTGCGGGAGAGTTTATGCCGCATGGTTTCTGTTTTCTCTGGAAGCCTCAGTTGTTGTGGCTGTTTGTTGTTTCCGACCTGATTATTTCGCTGGCGTATTTTTCCATTCCTCTTGCCTTGGGTTATTTTGTCCATAAGCGTCGGGATATCGAATACAAATGGGTTTTCGTGCTATTCAGCCTCTTTATTTTGGCCTGTGGAACGACTCATTTAATATCCCTTATCACTATCTGGAAGCCAATCTATGGATTGGAAGCAGGAACCAAGGCTGTTACTGCGCTCCTCTCCCTGGCGACTGCGGTCGTGTTATGGCCTCTCATCCCAAAAGCTGTCCTGATTCCGAACCGAAATCAGTTAATTAAAGCGAACCGGGAGCTGGAAGAAGAAATCCTTATCCATAAAAAAACTAAAAAAACATTAAAGCAATTAAATGAAGACCTGGACCGTCAAGTTGAGCTAAGAACCAAAGAACTGCTAAGCGCCAACCAGGCGCTCAAAGGCAGCGAACAACGTTTCAAGCGGGTAGTGAACATTATCCCTGCGGCGATTTTTACTGTCGAGCGAACCGATAATCCTAAAATTCCCTGTAAAGTTTCTTTTATCAGCGATTCAATTACTGCCATTTCAGGATTTGAGCCATCCAGATGGTGTACGGATGAAACTTTGTGGATGGATCATACTTGTCCTGATGGGAAAAACACGCTGCTTGCCTTCATCAATGCACTTGAGCTTGACAATCTTGATATAACCGCCGAATCGGTGCACTGCCTGCCGCCCTGGCATAATCAATGGCGGTTATGGCATCCGACCAAAGGAGAAATTTGGCTGGAAGGCAGCTCGATTCCGGAGGTTGAGGCCGACGGCAGTATTTTGTGGTATGGCTTTATTCATGACATTACCGAACGCAAGCGCCCCGAGGAAGCACTGCGCGAGGCCGATCGCCGCAAGGACGAGTTTCTGGCGATGCTGGCCCATGAGCTGCGCAATCCGCTGGCGCCCATCCGTAATTCTGTGCAATTGTTAAAGGAACAGGATACGGCCGCCAATCCCATGCTGGAATGGTGCCGTAATGTCATCGACCGTCAAGCCAGCCATATGGCCCGCTTACTGGATGATCTGCTCGATGTGGCGCGCGCCATGCAGGGCAAGATCTCGCTGAAGACTGAGTATTTCAATCTGGCCGAGATCGTGGATAGCGCCATAGAAACCAGTAGCCCTCTGATTAAAGCGCGTGGACTGAAGCTGGTCATTTTGCATTCGGCAACGCCGCAATGGCTTAAAGGCGATCGCTTTCGTCTGGCTCAGGTGCTCTCGAATCTGCTCAATAATGCCGCCAAATATACCGATGAAGGCGGCCGAATTACGCTGAGCGTGAGCCAGGAAGACTCCATGGCGCTGATCAAGGTCCGGGATACGGGCATTGGCATTGCGCCTGATATGCTGCCGCATATCTTCGATCTTTTCACGCAGGCTGACGGTTCGTTGTCCCGCTCTCAGGGCGGCTTAGGGATCGGGCTTACGCTGGTGCACAGACTGATCGAAATGCACGGAGGGAGTGTAAACGCGTCGAGCGCAGGCATCGGGCAGGGCAGTGAGTTTACGGTACGTCTGCCGTTGCTATCGAACGAATATAATGAAGTTGCTGAATCTGCGCCTTCAGGAGGTGCTATGCCGTTGTGTTCCAAGTTGCGTATTCTTGTGGTGGACGACTATCCTGATGCATTGGATAGTCTGTCGATGCTGCTCCAGGCGGAAGGGCATGAGGTCGATACGGCCAATAGCGGTGCGAAAGCGATTGAGCGCGCGCAAGCCTTCCGGCCGCAGGCAATATTGCTGGATATCGGTCTCCCCGATATGGACGGTTATGAAGTGGCGCAACGGTTGCGCGAATTGCCGGAAACCCAGCTGGCCGTTCTGATTGCCTTGACCGGTTACGGGCAGCCCGAAGACCGCTCGCGCTCAAAGCGCGCGGGCTTCGATCATCATCTGCTGAAACCGGTTGACCCCGATATGCTGTCCTCCTTGCTGGCGTCTTTGACCAACGAAGCCGGCCAGTAAACGGACTTTCCTATGCCAGCAGATTAACGAGCATGTTTTCATAGATTCGGGCCAGGACCTCCAGATCTTCCAGGCCGATATTTTCATTGACCTTGTGGATGCTTTCATTGAGCGGCCCGAGTTCGATTACCTGCGCGCCGGTTGGCGCGATAAATCGGCCATCGGACGTACCGCCGCCCGTGTCATCGAGCGTTTCAAAACCGGTAACGGCCTTGATGGCGGCATGGGCCGCATCGATCAGCGCGCCTTTTTCGGTCAGAAACGGATTGCCCGATAAGCGCCATTGCAGTTCATACCGGAAGCCGTGTTTGTCCAGTATGGCTTGCGTGCGCCGTTTGATGGTTTCCTCGTCCAGTTCTGTGCAGAAACGCAGGTTGAACTGGATTTCCACGCTGCCGGGGATGATGTTTTCAGCGCCGGTGCCGCCATTGATATTGGATACCTGTAGGCTGGTCGGTGGGAAGAATTTGTTGCCGCGATCCCAGACTTCTTCGGTCAATTCTTTCAACGCAGGCGCAAAAGTGTGAATGGGATTTTCAGCCAGTTCGGGGTAGGCGACATGGCCTTGTATGCCGAGAACAGTCAGTCTGGCGCATAAAGAGCCGCGGCGGCCGACACGGATGACATCGCCGATCTTCTTGTCGCTGGACGGTTCGCCGACCAGGCACCAGTCGATTTTCTCGTTGCGTTTTTCCAGGACTTCGACGACTTTGACGACGCCATTGGTGGCGATGCCTTCTTCGTCGCTGGTCAGCAGGATGGCGATAGAGCCTTTATGTTCAGGATGTTGGGCGATAAAGCGCTCAACGGCGGTGATAAAACAGGCGATGCCGCCTTTCATGTCGGCGGCGCCGCGGCCGTAGAGCTTGCCGTCGCGGATGGTCGGTTCAAACGGTGGCGAAACCCAGGCTGCCAATGGCCCTGGCGGCACGACATCGGTGTGTCCCAGGAAGACGAATAACGGTTTCGCGTCGCCGCGTCTGAGCCAGATGTTTTGCGTATCCTCAAAATCCAGCCGTTCTTCTTTGAAGCCCAGCTTGTTCAGGCGCGCGGCCAGCAGGTCCTGGCAGCCGGCATCCTTGGGTGTTACCGAGTCGCGTTTGATGAGGTCTTTAAGCAGTTCTAGTGTATCGCTCATGTTGATTTTGAGTTATTAAGGTTTAGCGTCGGAGAGAGCTGAATAAGCGTCGGTTTTCGTCTAGTCTGTTCCCGGCAGGCTTGCGGCATACCCGCCATCCTTGGCGTCCGCCGCACCTGTTCCCGACAGGTTTGCGGCATACCTACCATCCCTGGCGTTCGCCGCGCCTGTTCCCGACAGGCTTGCGGCATACCCACCATCCCTGGCGGTAAAACCTACGAGGATCTGAGCGCCGGTATCCAGAACCGGGCGTTTGATCAACGTGGGCATTTCCAGCATCAGTTTCAGGGCTTTGTCCTGAGTCAGATCGGCTTGCTGTTCGGCGCTGAGCTGGCGCCAGCTGGTGCTGCTGCGGTTCAGCAGTTTGTTCCAGTCGACATGGGCGGCAAAATGCACGAGCTGCTCGGAAGTGAGCCCATCGGTCCTGAAATCATGGAACCGGTAGGTTATGTTGTTTTCGTCCAGCCATTTGCGGGCTTTTTTGACGGTATCGCAGTTTTTTATGCCGTAGAGTACGTACATGGCGGGATTACAGTTGGCTAGTCAGTAATTCGTCGATGCTGGGCAGTTCTTTGTCGGCCTTGCAGCGGGATTTATACAGGTCGACAAATTCCATAAACGCCTGCTCAAGGTCGGACAGTATGTCTTCTTCGTTTGCACGCTCATCAGCGGGGACATCGGGGGATGCCAGGTATTCTTTCTGCAGCGCTATTTCGCTGTTGAGTGCAAGCGTGGCATAAATGATGGCATTATTGGATAAATTTTTGCTCATGGCTGTATGTCCTGCGATCGGAAAAGCATAGTCTGATAAAAAAATAGGGGCGATACAAGTATCGCCCCTAGGTTTATTTTTATTGTTTAGTTCGTTGTTATTGGTATTTAGTCGCGTAACAACTCATTGATGCCTGTCTTGCTGCGGGTTTTTTCATCGACCTGTTTGATGATTACTGCACAGTATAAGCTGTATTTGCCGTCTGCGGAAGGCAGGTTGCCTGACACGACAACTGAACCGGCCGGGATGCGGCCATAGGTGATTTCGCCGGTCATGCGATTGAAGATTTTCGTGCTCTGGCCGATATACACGCCCATGGAAATCACGCAGCCGTCTTCAACGATAACGCCTTCGACGATTTCGGAACGCGCGCCGATAAAGCAGTTGTCGCCGATAATGGTCGGGTTGGCTTGCAAAGGCTCCAGCACGCCGCCGATGCCGACGCCGCCGGACAGATGCACGTTCTTGCCGATTTGGGCGCAAGAACCGACCGTCACCCAGGTATCGACCATGGTGCCGCTGTCGACATAAGCGCCGATGTTGACGTAAGACGGCATCAGGATGGCGCCCGGCGCGATGTAAGAGCCATGGCGGGCTACGGCGTTCGGCACGACGCGGATGCCGGCTTTGGCGAAATCATCCGGCGTATAAGAGGCGAATTTGCTTTCCACTTTATCGTAGTAACGGGTATTGCCGCCTTCCATGATGCGGTTTTCGTTAATGCGGAAAGACAGCAATACCGCCTTTTTCAACCATTGGTTGACAACCCAGTCGCCGTTGACTTTTTCTGCCACTCTAAGCGTGCCGCTGTCGAGCAGGTTGATGGTTTCTTCAACAGCATCGCGAATTTCGGCAGATACAGTGGCTGGCGTGATTTCCGCGCGTTGTTCAAAGGCGTCATTAATGATCTTTTCAAGTTGTGACATGTTTTTCTTTACTTTAAGGAGTTAATAAAACTTTTAATGCGGCGTGCCGCGTCAAGGCATTCATCCAACGGGGCAACCAGCGCGATACGGACATGGTTCTGGCCGGGATTGATGCCGTCGAATTCGCGCGACAGGAAGCTGCCGGGCAGCACGGTGACGTTTTCCTGGGCGAAAAGCCGTTGCGTGAACTCGGTGTCGGCAATCGGCACTTTCAGCCAGATATAAAAACCGGCCGGCGGTTTGCTGATCGGGCAAACATCGGCAAGGATATCGATGACAGCGGTAAATTTTTCGCGGTACAGCTGCCGGTTCTCTATTACGTGAGCTTCATCCTGCCAGGCTGCAATGCTGGCATGCTGGGTCGGCAGTGACATGGCGCTGCCGTGGTAGGTCCGGTATTGAAAATACTGCTGCAGAATATCGGCATCGCCTGCAACGAAGCCGGATCTCAGGCCCGGCGCATTGGAGCGCTTGGATAGGCTGTGGAAAACCACGCAGCGCTTGAAAGCAGTATTACCCATTGCATAAGCCGTTTCAAGCAGGCCCGGCGGCGGATTGTTCTCGTCGTCGTAGAGTTCGCTATAGCACTCGTCGGAGGCAATGACGAAATCGTATTTTTCCGCCAGCCTGAGCAGATTTTCATAACCGGCCCGCGCCATGACCGAGCCGGTCGGGTTGCCGGGCGAGCAAACATAGATCAGCTGGCAGCGTTGCCATATTGCGTCAGGGACTGCGTCAAAATCCGGCAAATAGCCGGAGTCTTCCAGCGTATTCAGGTAATAAGGCTCGGCGCCGGCCAGCAAGGCCGCCCCTTCATAAATCTGATAGAACGGATTCGGCATGATCACGACCGGCGCGAGACGGGTCGCATCAATCACGCACTGGGCAAACGAGAATAACGCTTCGCGCGTGCCGTTGACAGGCAATACCTGTGTTTCAGGATCAATCAATTCGGACGGAACGTTGAAACGCCGGCTCAGCCAGTCGGCTATAGCCATCCGCAATTCAGGTATGCCTTTAGTGGTCGGATACTTGGATAAGCCATGCAGGTGCGTCAGCAAGGTCTCCTGAATCAGATGCGGCGTAGCATGCGCGGGTTCGCCGATGGATAGCGCAATATGCTCCTTGTCATTGGGCGGGACTATGCACCGTTTGAGTTGCGCCAGCTTCTCAAACGGGTACGGATGCAGATATTTTAAATAGGGCGTCATCGGTTAGCTGCAACGAGGTTGTTTGCCCATAGAGTGGGCTTGCTGGAACAATCCCATCGCTGCCGGCATATGTTGGTTCAAATCCTGCATGCGGGTGCTGTGCGAGGGGTGGGTCGACATGAATTCGATAGGTTGCTGGCCACGTGCGGCCTGATCCATTCTTTGCCAGAGGTTGATGCTTTGCCTGGGGTCAAAGCCGGCTTTGGCCATTAAATCGACGCCGATAATATCGGCTTCGCTCTCTTGTGTGCGGCTGTAGGGCATGAGTACGCCGTATTGCGCGCCAACGCCCAGCAGGCCGAGCGCAGTCTGTCCTAAAGCAGTTTCCGGCATGGTGACGGCCTGGATGAGCGCCAGGCCCTGGCTGACCGCCATTTCTTGCGATACGCGTTCATTACTGTGCCTGGCCAGTACGTGCCCGATTTCATGGCCGATTACGGCCGCTAATTGATCCTGATTTTCGACTAATTGGATCATGCCGGTATGCACGCCGATTTTATTGCCCGGCAGGGCAAAAGCATTAGGCTCTGGATCTTCAAAAACTACGACTTCCCAATTGCCGCTGCCGACTTCGCGTGTGAGCGCTTGAGCAATGCAGTTGGCGGCCTGTATAAATCGGCCGTTATTGCTGATAGGTTTTTCTTGTTTCAAGGTGTCAAAAGCCTGCAGGCCCATTTGGTTGATCTGCGCATCAGGCATGAAGACCAATTGTTGCCTGCCGGTAGGGCTGACAGCGCAGGAAGCTAATATTGATGTAATTACCAGAACAGATAATTTTTTTTTCAACATAGATAAATGGCCAGTAGTTTGAAAATGCCGGCCATTTTAACTTAACTTTTTGTCCGAGGTTTAAAAATGTAAATCGGAATGTGGGTCAAGTCTGACGCCAGCTGAATTTGATCGGTTTTCGACGAATCATCAACTGCCAATTTGATTATTTTCAGGCTGGGCCTTATGTTTATCGGGAAAAGTGGATGAGTCTATGTATATTGAGACAGTGATGGTAAATCAGGGTAGAATGTCTGGTATTTACCCAGCGGTATAGGCAGTCGGACTCAAAAACACAGCGGTAGGCAGACTGCCGGGTAACAACGATTTAATTGTATAGAGACAACAAGAGGATAGCGCGTGAGTGAAGTAACTGAAGTACCGAGTCCTTTTTGCGGTATTGGAACCGACGACCTGACAATCAGAGTCGACGGTCTATCGTTGAAAGTGATTGAAAATGGCTGCTCGGTTAATACGCCTGCTTTCGAACAGGCCATTACCGATACCAGTCCCCGAGTCGATGGCAAAGCCGTCAGTTTCGATGCGGCCGTGGCAAAAGCGGCAGCCTTGTTAAAAGGCACCAATCAACCTGTTATCGGCGGGTGCGCTACCGATGTCAACGGTATGCGGGCTTTGCTGGCATTGGCCGACCGTAGCGGCGCTGTTGTCGATAACATGAATTTCAATGCGGCAAGGCGCAATTTCCTGGCGCTCCAGGATTCCGGCTGGATGAACACTACGCTGGCGGAAGTTAAAAACCGCTGCGATTTGCTTCTGGTTGTCGGTGCTGATCCTGAAAGCTTTGCCCCACGCTTTTTCGAGCGCTATCTCTGGAACGAAGAGGCCATGTTTCTGGAAGATACCGGCAATCGGGAAGTGATCTATTTAGGCAAGGCGCCTTCCGGCGATGCATCGACTTCGCCGAAAGGCAAGAAAGCCCAGGTTTTTGAATGCGGCATGGAAGATCTGCCCGAAGTCGTGGCGGTATTGAGAGCCCTGGTTAAAGGCCAGCCGATCCGGGCTGAATCTGTGGGCGGCATCGCTGTCGCTGATTTGCAGGGCATCGCCGATAAACTGAAAGCGGCGCATTACAGTGCCGTGACCTGGGCGGCAGGCGCTTTGGCTTATAGCCAGGCTGAACTGACCGTGCAGACCTTGTCGGAGATGATCAAGGACGTCAATAATATGAATACGCGTTGTTCGGGCCTGCCTTTGGGCGGCAAGGAAGGCGATCAGACGGCCAATCAGGTTTGCGGCTGGACTACGGGTTATCCGGCGCGTACGCGTTTTTCCAAGGGCTTCCCTGAATATGATCCTTATTTGAATGACATTGAATCGATGATCGCCAATGGCGAAGCCGATGCGCTGGTGTGGGTGCAGGCATTCAACGTCAGTGCCGTGCCGCCGGGCACGAATCTGCCGACCATAGTCATCGGCCGTTCCGGCATGACCTTCTCTAAGGAGCCGGACGTGTTTATCCCGGTCGGCACTCCAGGTATCGATCATACAGGCCATGCGTACCGTATGGATAACGTGGTTGCGATTCGCCTGAAAAAATGCCGCGATTCCGGCCTGCCCAGCACGTTTGACGTGCTGAATGCCATTGAACAAGCTTTATAGGTAAATATATGTTGATAAAGTTAACAGGTGGAACTGTCTATGATCCTGCCAGCGGCATTGATGGCAAGAAACAGGACATTTACATCAAAGACGGGCGTATCGTTAATCAACCGGGACCGGACGTTCAAGTTGATAAAGAATACGATCTGGCCGGCAAAGTGGTGATGTCCGGCGCGATCGATATGCACACGCATATCGGCGGCGGTAAGGGCAATATCGCCAGAACCATGCTGCCTGAAGATCATCGGCAGGATCCTGTGCATCGTACCGACGTGACCCGTTCCGGCTGCGGTCATGCCATGCCCAGCACGTTCGTGACCGGCTACCGTTATGCCGAGATGGGTTATACCGCGGCTTTCGAACCCGCCGTATTGCCGATCAATGCGCGTCAGGCGCACATGGAGATGGCCGATATTCCCATTTTGGATAAAGGCGGTTACGCCATGCTGGGCAGTGATGATTATTTGCTGCGCATGCTGACTGCCAAGAAAGACCAGAAAGCGATCAATGATTACGTAGCCTGGACGCTGAATGCGGCCAAAGCCATCGGCATTAAAGTCGTCAATCCGGGCGGCATCAGCGCTTTCAAGTTTAACCAGCGCAAGCTCGACCTGGACGAGAAAAACAGCCATTACGGCATCAGTCCGCGCGAAATCCTGCAAGTACTGGCCACAGCGGTCAAGGAGTTGGGCGTTGCGCACCCGTTGCATGTGCACGGCTGCAACCTGGGCGTGCCCGGCAATATGGATACCACGCTGGATACGATTCAGGGCATCGGCGGTCTGCCGATGCATTTAACGCACATCCAGTTCCATAGTTATGGTACGGAAGGGGATTTCAAATTCTCCTCGGGCGCCGCGCAGATTGCCGAAGCGGTCAACAGAAACAAGAACATCACGATCGATGTGGGACAGGTCTTGTTCGGACAGACCGTTACCGCGTCAGGCGACAACATGCGTCAGCACGCCAACCATAAACATGCCAGCCCGAATAAATGGGTGTGCATGGATATCGAGTGCGATGCAGGCTGCGGCGTCGTGCCGTTCAAATACAAGGATCAGAACTTCGTCAATGCGTTGCAGTGGGCGATCGGCCTGGAAACATTTCTGCTGGTCGACGATCCATGGCGCATTTTCCTGACGACCGACCATCCTAACGGCGCGCCGTTCACCAGCTATCCGCATCTGATCCGGTTGCTGATGGACAAGAGTTTCCGTAACGACATGCTGGCGACGATCCATCCGGAAGCGCAAAAAATGACTACGCTGGCGTCGATAGACCGCGAATACAGTCTGCAGGAAATCGCTATCCTGACGCGCGCCGGTGCCGCGAAACTGATCGGTCTGCACGACCGCGGCGGTCTGAGTGCCGGCAACTGGGCCGATATCACCGTTTATACCGATAATGCCGACCGCGAAAAAATGTTCGCTAAGCCGGATTATGTCTTTAAAGACGGCGAACTGGTCGTTAAAGACGGAACCGTAGTCCACACCAAGTGGGGCACCACCCATATCGTTAGACCGGATTGGGACCCATCGGTAGAGAAAGATTTGCAGAAATATTTTGATCGATTCCTTACTATGAAAGTCGGTAACTTTAAAATCAGCGATGACGAGTTCATGGATATTGGCTGCGGCAGCCTGACTGCGCATCCGCTTAAAGGAGAGGTGGCATGATTATCAATGGCGTAAAGATAGATGCAACCTTTGCCGAAGCTTTCCCTATGAAAGCCACGCGCGCAATCATTACCGCTCAGAATGAAAAATGGGCCATGATTTCCGCTCAGGCCATGACCGGCTTTGCCACCTCGGTGATTGCCTGCGGTTGTGAAGCGGGCATAGAGCGTGTACTGGACCCTTCGGAAACCCCGGACGGCCGTCCGGGCGTTTCGGTCATGATCTTTGCGATGGGCGGCAAGGGGCTGGCCAAGCAACTGGAGACCCGTGCCGGGCAATGCGTATTGACGTCGCCGACGTCGGCTCTGTTTGCCGGCATCGATAGCGACAAAAAAATCCCGTTGGGCAAGAACCTGCGCTATTTCGGCGACGGCTTTCAAGTAGCCAAGCTGATAGACGGCAAACGCTACTGGCGTATTCCGGTCATGGACGGCGAGTTTCTGGCCGAAGCGACGACCGGCCAAGTCGATGCAGTGGGCGGCGGCAACTTCCTGGTGTTGGCCAAATCGCAGCCGCAGGCACTGGCCGCCTGCGAAGCGGCGATTGAAGCGATGCGCAGAATCCCTAACGTCATCATGCCGTTTCCGGGCGGCGTCGTACGTTCCGGATCTAAAGTCGGATCGAAATACAAAGCGTTGGGCGCGTCCACCAATGATGCTTTCTGCCCGACCTTGAAAGGTATGACCCGGACCGATTTGTCTCCTGAGGTTGAATCTGTCATGGAAATCGTAATCGACGGTTTGACTAAAGAGGATATCGATAAAGCCATGCGCGTCGGCATACAGGCAGTCTGCGATTTAGGCGCCGAGAACGGCATCACGCGCATCAGTGCGGGCAATTACGGCGGCAAACTCGGGCCGTTCCACTTTCACTTACAGGAGATTATGGCGTGAGCGCTTTAACATTTTCACTGAAACACCGGCCGGATCAGCGTGTGGATATGTCGCCGCTGGTCTGCAATCTGCTGAAGGACATGGAGCCGAGTGAGATTGCCGCTATTGAGCTTCAAAGCGGCAAACGCAAAATCCGTGTTGATGAATTGTTTAAAATTTCCGGTTCCGATACGCAAAAGATCGTCATTCAGAACAGTTTCGGCAAGCTCGATTTTATTGGCAAGGAGCTCGATGGCGGCAGTATTTTAGTCGAGGGCGATGCCGGTGCTTATCTGGGGCTGGGCATGAAGTCCGGTGAGATCGGCGTAACGGGCAATGCCGGCATTTTTGCGGCTTGTGAAATGAAAAAAGGCTTCATCGTCATTGGCGGCAATGCCGGCGACTTTCTCGGCGCTGCCTTGCCGGGCAACAAGATGGGCATGAAAGGCGGTACGGTTCTGGTCAAAGGCAATGTCGGCGAGCGTGCGGGCGATCACATGCGCCGCGGCAATATTCTCATTGAAGGCAATGCCGGCGATTATTGCGGGTCCAGAATGACGGCCGGCACCATCGCCGTCATGGGCAAAACCGGCCGGTATCTGGGCTACGCCATGCGCCGCGGCACTTTGCTGTTATGGAATCAACCGGCGTTATCGGCGAGTTTTAATGATTGCGGCGCCCATACACTGGCTTTTCTGCCTATACTGTTTGCATCATTTAAAAAACTCAATTCCAAATTTGCCGATGCTTCTGTGGCATTTAACCGCGTGCAGCGCTATGCCGGCGACATGTCGGAAATTGGCAGAGGTGAAGTGTTAGTTAAAATAAGCTAATTTAGTCGAAATTCTATTTTAATAATGCAGAAAGCCCCGTTTCGGGGCTTTCTGTTAATGCTAATTCTAACTCTAAACAGACGGCGAAATTATACTCAAAATACTTAAGCGTTATGCTGATAAATCATATTTATGGCGTATTGGCCATGCCATCGCAACGTTGGCAACCTTCATGATTTCCATCAGGGTGAGGTTGGCGCTTTGTGTTTTATTGCTAGGGTCTTTTTCCAGCATATCCGCCGAACCTGTTCATATACAATTGCCCTGGCATCATCAGTTTCAATTCGCCGGTTATTACGCGGCATTGGAAAAGGGTTTTTACCGGAAAGCCGGTCTTGATGTGATAATCGACGCTGTCTCACCGGAGAAAAAACCATTGCCCCAGGTGCTTCAAGGTCATGCTCAGTATGGTGTTGCTAATAGTGAGCTATTATTAGAACGCTTGCGCGGTGCGCGGTTGGTTGCTTTGGCGGCGATATTTCAGCATTCTCCGTCTATATTGCTGGCCCGCAAAGAGGCCGGTATTCTCTCTCCGCATGATTTGGCCGGCAAGGCTATTATGGTGTCGGACCAAGCTATTTTGGCTATGATGCATAATGAAGGCATCAAAAGGGCTGATATTCATGTCATTCCAAACAGCTACGATATTCAAGATCTCATTGATGGAAAGATTGCCGCCTTTAATTCTTATCTGAGTAATGAGCCTTATTATCTGAGCCAGCAAGGCATCGATTATACGGTGCTTAATCCGCTTAACTACGGTGTGGATTTTTATAGTGATATCCTTTTTAGTACTGAGGATGAAATAAAAAAGCATTCTGATCGGGTGAAAGCATTGCGCGATGCCAGCCTTGAAGGTTGGCGATATGCCATGGATCATCCTCGGGAGATCATTGACCTGTTAGTGGATAAATACAAGGTCGGTAAATCCAGAGCGCAGCTGGAATTTGAAGCAAACGCAATAAGGCCATTGATTGCTCCGGATTTGGTTGAGCTGGGGCATATGAATCCCTGGCGCTGGCGGCGTATGGCCAGCACTTTCGTGCAGACCAATATGGTCGAAAATGATCATGCTTTGGAGGGATTTCTTTATGATCCTGATTTTAAGGTAGACAAGGAGCGGTTGTGGCTGTATTCGGAGATTTTTTTAGCGCTGGCGATAGTGGCGGTCTTTGTTATCGTTGTTTTGTTTGTTTCATATAGAACCGCAAGAAGAGAGATTCGTTTGCGTTTGGCAGCTGAGCAGGAGATCAAAAAAATCGCCTACCGGGATACTCTAACAGGTCTTGATAATCGCCATCATCTGTTTCTGCTGGCGGATCAGTTTTTAAAAATGGCTCAAAGGGAGCGTTATAAGGTTGCCGTCTGCTTTATTGATCTGAATCAGTTCAAAAATATAAACGATACATTGGGGCATAAAGCGGGTGATAATGTGTTAATTCATGTGGGGAACACGCTGCGAAGCTTTATACGTCAATCGGATGTGGCGGCCCGTTTCGGCGGCGACGAATTTGTACTGCTTCTTAATCATGTCAAAAATAAAGAAGACATCACAGAGATGCTGCTGGAAATAAAGCAGGCTATCTGTCAGCCGGTAAATTACCAAAATAAGCAACTCTATGTGTCGGCAAGCATGGGCGTGGCTTTTTATCCCGATGACGGTACTGATATCGATGCGTTAATCGATATGGCGGATTCAAAAATGTACCATGTGAAATTTGAAGACAAGGAGTCTTTGGAATCTCAAGTTAAGAATGCTGTATATGAGTGACTATTTGGCAAGAAGGGACGGTTCCTGGAGAATTGTTCTGCAAGCAAGGCTTTGCCTTTAAAGAATCCAGTTATTTCGCTTATGCCTTCTGCAAAAACTTAAATGAAAATTACAGGTCGACGTGGAATAATACGATTTAAAGTTGCTTGAGCAGAGTTATGGCGTCAACATTAACAACAATCAACCATAGTCGGGATGTGGCCGGCTTAAAATATGTCTATCCGGTACTTTCCAGGCGGGCAGGCGGCTTGTCTATCGGAATTAACTTCAATACCAATAATGCCTGTAATTGGCGCTGTGTCTATTGTCAAGTCCCTGATTTGCAAGCTGGCGCGGCGCCTGAAATGGATTTTCAGCTATTGGAAGACGAGTTAAGGTTTTTTCTGGATGATGTGCTCAACGGAAATTTCTATGAGCGGTTTTTGATACCGGACGGCAATCGTGTCATCAAGGATATCGCTATTTCCGGCAACGGCGAACCGACCAGTTTAAAAGAATTTGCCAGTGCAGTGACTTTGATCGGTGAAGTAGCGACGGAAATCGGCGTTTTGCCTCTGAGCAGTTTCGTACTGATTACCAATGGCAGTCTGGTGCATCAGCCTAGAGTTCAGGCTGGGTTGAAGAAGTTAAAGGAATATGGCGGGGAAGTCTGGTTTAAGTTCGATAGCGCTACTGAAGCAGGCAGGCGGCTGATCAATAATGCAAAGCAGAGCTATCAAGCTAGTCTGGAAAATTTAATGCTGTCTGCAAGATTGTGCCCTACAAGGCTGCAGACCTGTTTGCTGGATTATGATAAACGGGGTTTGTCAGAAGAGGAAAAGCAGGCTTATCTGGATATGCTGAAGACAATTAATAAGAAGCATGTAAGCTTGAAAGGTATTATGTTGTATACAATAGCCAGACCTTCTATGCAACCGGAAGCGGCACTGTTGGAGAAATTATCAGTCGAGTCATTAAGTGCCTTGGCTGATGAGATCAGGCTGCTGGGTTTCGACGTATCAGTCAGCGTTTGATTCAGGCTAGGATATTCGGCATAACCTCGAGCATGGCTAGCCTATCGTGAACGTTTAGCCCTGATGGTATTTTTAGTTTTATAATTCCCCAGAACTCGCTATTGATTCGGGCATGCCGATAAGGTTGAATTTCTGGCGGCTGGCCCTATTGTCTTTTACAGATGGCATGGCGGGTTTCCTGTTTTGTATGGTTATAAAGGCATCATAATGTCTTGGTGCAGGTAGCGCGGTTTTCACCGTAAGGGAGCGAAACCGTGTATTCAGTATTGATGTGTAAATATTTAAATTTATAACTTGTTGCCATGGTGGAATTGGGGCTATAATGCCGCGTTCTTTCAACGTGCGAATGTGGCGGAACTGGTAGACGCGCTGGATTTAGGTTCCAGTAGGTTTCCTGTGAGAGTTCGAGTCTCTCCATTCGCACCACTAAATTCAAAATAGTTACATACAAAATTAACGATGCCAATCGTTAATTTTTCAAATTCTTGAGCCGTTTCCGGTATCCTAATATAAAAAATTCTATCCATAATATTGTTGAGGTAAAGAAATGCAAGTTTCTGTCGAAAAGACATCAGAATTAAGCAGAAAAATGACTGTTAGCGTGCCTGAAGAAATTGTCCAGGAAAAAATGGCGGCGCGTTTGAAGTCGTTGGCGCGCGAAGTTAAAGTCGATGGCTTTCGTCCGGGTAAAGTGCCTCAGCATGTAGTTAAAAAGATGTTTGGCGATAGGGTTCGCGGCGAAGTTGCCGGAGACCTGATTCAATCTACTTATTTTGAGGCATTGCAGGATCAAAATTTAAGACCTGCCGGCCATCCGCATATTCATCCGTTAGACGAAGCGGAAGGATTTAAATATACTGCCGAATTTGAAGTCTATCCTGAAATATCGCTGGAAGGCGTGAATCAAATCGAAGTAAAACGCCCTGTCGCTACCGTCGCTGAAGCCGATGTCGACGACATGATTGAAAAACTGAAAGCGCAGAGAAAGACCTGGAACAAGGTAGAACGCGCATCGCAGGAACATGACCGTATAACAATTAGTTTTTCAGGCACTGCCGACGGTGAGAATTTTACTAACGGCAAGGTAGAAAACTATCCGGTTGAAATTGGCGCGAAACAGATGATTCCAGGCTTTGAAGACAACCTGATCGGTCTTGAAGCGGGCGCTAACAAAACATTTGAGGTATCTTTTCCAGAGCAATACGGCAATGAAAAATTATCCGGCAAAGCAGCTCAGTTTGAAGTTGAAGTGAGTGCTGTTGAAGAACCGGTATTGCCTGAAATTGATGAGGCTTTCGTGAAGGCCTACGGTATTGAAGATGGTTCTGCAGAGTCTTTTCGTGAAGACGTCAGAAACAATATGGAAAGAGAGCTTGAGCAGGCATTACGCGGCAAGCTGAAAAATGCCGTCATGGATGCTTTGTATGAGACGATTCAGATTACTGTTCCGAACACGCTGGTCGATCAGGAAGTCGAAAGTATGATGAAGCCTTATATAGAGACCGCTAAACGGCAGAAAATGAAGCTGGACGATCTGAAGTTGCCGAGAGACGCATTTGAAGAACAGGCCAGACGTCGCGTGGCTTTGGGATTGATCTTGGGCGAAATCATCCAGAAAAACGATATCAAAATTGATGCAGATAAAGTAAGGTCTGCTATTGAAAATATGGCAAGAAGTTACGAACGCCCTGAAGATGTGGTTAAATGGTATTATGCAGATGAAAGCCGACTGGATGATGTCAGACAAATGGTGCTGGAAGATCAGACCGTTGAATGGCTGGTTGCCCAGGCAAAAGTATCTGACGAGCCGATGAAATTTGACGATGTAATGAATCAACAGCAAAGGTAAGGTATCGAATGTATAAAATGAATCAAGCAATGGCTCCCGAGGCTGCGGGTGGATTAGTTCCTATAGTTGTTGAACAGACTGCTAGAGGTGAGCGCTCCTTTGATATTTATTCAAGACTATTAAAAGAGCGCGTTATATTTCTGGTTGGTCAAGTGGAAGATTACATGGCCAATCTGGTTGTCGCCCAGTTGCTTTTTCTGGAATCAGAAAATCCTGACAAGGATATTCATTTATACATCAATTCGCCCGGCGGCTCAGTAACCGCCGGGATGTCGATTTACGATACGATGCAGTTTATCAAGCCTGATGTCAGCACTATGTGCATCGGACAGGCCGCCAGTATGGGGGCTTTGCTTCTGGCGGGCGGCGCTAAAGGCAAACGGTATTGCTTGCCTCATTCGCGAATGATGATTCACCAGCCGCTAGGCGGTTTTCAGGGGCAGGCCTCTGATATTGATATCCATGCCAGAGAGATCCTGGCAATCAGAGAAAAGCTGAACAATATCTTGTCCGGCCACACGGGGCAGCCGATAGAAAAGATCCGTTTGGATACGGATAGGGATAACTTTTTGAGCGCTAATGATGCGGTCAGCTATGGGCTCATTGATAAGGTGTTAACAAATCGCGCAATCGGTTCTGATAAATAAGGGTTGGTATTTTTTTTGTATTTAGATATATTCTTTGCTTCATCAAAAGCAAAAAAAGCATCAGTTTCTGGATGTTTGCAGGAGTCAATTTATGAGTAATGACAAAAACAGCAAAGACGACGATAAACTGCTTTATTGTTCTTTTTGCGGTAAAAGTCAGCATGAAGTCAGGAAGCTTATTGCAGGACCGTCAGTTTATGTATGCGACGAATGCGTAGAGCTTTGTAATGACATCATAAGAGACGAATTGCAAGACGACTCTTCTTCTTTCGGCGGTGAATTGCCTAAGCCGAAAGAGATCAAAGCAGAACTCGATGAATATGTTATCGGGCAGGAAAGTGCGAAAAAGATTTTGGCTGTCGCCGTCTACAATCATTACAAGCGCTTACGCAGCAAGTCAAAAAAGGATGGTGTCGAGCTAGCCAAAAGTAATATTTTATTGATTGGTCCGACTGGCTCAGGGAAAACGCTGCTGGCTGAAACATTAGCACGCTTGCTGGATGTGCCGTTTACTATTGCTGATGCCACTACGCTGACAGAAGCCGGCTATGTAGGAGAGGACGTAGAAAATATCATTCAGAAGATTCTGCAGAAATGTGACTATGATGTAGAAAAGGCTGAAACCGGCATTGTCTATATCGATGAAATCGATAAAATCTCCAGAAAGTCTGATAATCCGTCAATAACGCGCGACGTTTCCGGTGAAGGCGTACAGCAGGCGCTGCTGAAATTGATCGAAGGCACTATTGCGTCAGTGCCTCCTCAAGGCGGCCGTAAACATCCGCAACAGGAATTTTTGCAGGTCAATACCGCCAATATTTTGTTTATTGTCGGTGGCGCATTTGCCGGACTGGACCGTATTATTAAAGATCGTTCGGAAAAAGGCGGCATAGGTTTCTCGGCAGAGGTAAAAGCCAAAGATGAGACTAAAAATGTCGGGCAGCTTTTTGCTGAGGTTGAGTCCGAAGATTTGATTAAATACGGATTGATTCCGGAATTTGTCGGTCGTCTTCCGGTAATTGCCACTTTAGAAGAACTCGATGAGCAGGCCTTGGTCCAAATATTAACGGAGCCCAAAAACGCACTGATCAAGCAATACAAGCATTTGTTTGAAATGGAAGGTGCTGAACTGGAGTTTAGAGAAGACTCTTTGATCGCCATTGCCCGTAAATCCATGGAAAGAAAAACCGGTGCCCGCGGTTTAAGGACTATCGTTGAAAGTGTTCTGTTGGATACTATGTATGAATTGCCATCGTCGGAAAATATCTGCAAGGTGGTTATTGATGAAAGTGTTATTCTAGGTGAGTCTGAACCTCTTCTGGTTTACGAAGCGGAAAAGAAAAAGGCCTCGGCCGAATCTTAGAATTTATTTGGGACAGAAAAAAAGGGAGCTTTATTTTTTTAGCTCCCTTTTTTTTGCGCTATAGCCAAGCTAAAGGCTGTGTTTTATGGTTTTAGCTCTTGCTATTTTATTTATCGGCCCCATATCTTTTTTTCAAAAATTGCTAAAGGTTCCAGTTATGGAAACGCACAAAATGACAGAGATACAACAAACAGATGTTTTGATTCCGGTTTTGCCGCTCAGGGACGTCGTGGTTTATCCGCATATGGTGATCCCTTTATTTGTCGGCAGGGAAAAATCTATTGACGCTTTGGATGCGGCTATGAAGGATAACAAGCAGGTCTTGTTGGTTGCCCAGAAAGAAGCTGAAATTGACGAGCCGGATTTTACTGATCTTTATCAGGTCGGTACTTTGGCCAATATTCTGCAATTGCTAAAATTGCCTGATGGCACTGTTAAGGTGCTGGTCGAAGGAAGTCAACGCAGCAAAGTTTCATACTATAAAGAAACGGACAGTTTTTTTTCCGCCTCTGTAGTAAAGATCGACGATGTTTTAGATATATCCGAACGGGAGCAAGAGGTGCTGCAGCGGACAGTCATCAGTTCGTTTGATCAATACGTCAAACTGAATAACAAGATTCCGCCGGAAGTCATGAATTCGCTCGCCGGTATTGATGACCCAAGCCGCCTTGCCGATACCATGGCCGCCCACATGACGCTAAAAGTCAATGAAAAACAGGCGATTCTGGAAACCGCGGATATTGCGAAACGGCTGGAAAATCTGATGACTCAGATGGAAGGCGAGGTTGACCTGCTGGAAATGGAAAAAAGAATCCGGGGGCGTGTTAAGCAGCAAATGGAGAAGAATCAAAAGGAATATTACCTGAATGAGCAAATGAAGGCGATTCAAAAAGAACTTGGCGAAATGGAAGATGTTGCCAATGAGATTGAAGAGCTTGAAAAGAAAATCGAAAGTGCCGGCATGACTAAAGAGGCCAAGGCAAAGGCTGAGGCAGAGCTTAACAAACTTAAATTAATGTCGCCGATGTCTGCCGAGGCCACTGTCGTGCGTAATTATATTGACTGGATGGTCAGTATGCCCTGGAAGAAAAAAACCAAGGTGCGGCATGATCTGAAGCTGGCTGAGCAAGTTCTGGAAACAGAGCATTATGGTTTGGAGAAGGTCAAGGAGCGCATTCTCGAATATCTGGCTGTGCAACAGCGAGTGCAGCAGCTCAAAGGACCTATTTTGTGCCTGGTCGGCCCTCCAGGCGTAGGTAAAACCTCATTAGGCGAGTCCATCGCTCGCGCTACCAATCGTAAATATGTGCGGATGGCTTTGGGCGGTGTGCGGGACGAAGCGGAGATTCGCGGGCATCGTCGAACTTATATAGGCTCTATGCCGGGCAAGATTTTGCAGAATCTGGCTAAGGTGAAAACACGCAATCCTATGTTTTTACTTGATGAGATCGACAAAATGGCAGCCGATTTCCGAGGCGATCCGGCTTCGGCATTATTGGAAGTGCTGGATCCCGCGCAGAATCATACGTTCTCGGACCATTATCTGGAGGTGGATTTTGATCTGTCCGATGTGATGTTTGTTGCGACAGCCAATACGATGAATATTCCGCCGGCCTTGCTGGACAGGATGGAGGTTATACGTCTTGCCGGCTACACTGAAGATGAAAAGATTAACATCGCATGCCGCTATCTGATCCCGAAGCAGATCAAAAATAACGGGTTGAAAGAACAGGAAATCGAAATTGCAGAAACAGCGGTCAGAGATATTATCCGCTACTATACGCGAGAGGCTGGTGTTCGCAGCCTTGAGCGGGAAATCTCGAAAATCTGCCGTAAAGTGGTCAAAGACCTGCTGCTGAAACCGAGCAAGGACAAAGTTGAAGTTACTTCTGAGAACCTGGATAAATATCTCGGCGTTAAACGGTTCCATTACGGGCTTGCAGAGGAACAGGATCAGGTTGGACAAGTGACCGGCCTGGCCTGGACGGAAGTCGGCGGCGAACTGTTAATGATTGAAACAGCCGTTATTCCCGGAAAGGGCAAACACTCCGCCACAGGCAAACTGGGCGACGTCATGAAGGAATCGATTGAGGCGGCGATGACCGTGGTAAGAAGCCGCTCTGAAATCCTGGGAATAGACCATGAGGTGTTTCAGAAAAATGATATCCATATTCATGTGCCTGAAGGCGCTACGCCAAAAGACGGGCCCAGTGCTGGTATCGGCATGTGTACGGCCATCATTTCGGCACTGACTAAAATACCTGTAAAGGCAAGTGTGGCCATGACCGGTGAGATTACGCTGCGAGGCGAGGTATTGCCGATTGGCGGGCTGAAAGAAAAGCTATTGGCTGCTCATCGCGGCGGCATAACAACAGTTGTCATTCCTGCGGAAAATGAAAAAGACCTGGTCGAAATTCCTGAAAATATAAAGCAAAACCTGGATATCAAGCCCGTCCACTGGATAGATGAGGTGCTTGAAGTGGCGTTGCAATATATGCCGAAGCCAAGCGACAAGAAAGAAGTCGAAGAAAAGGCTAAAAGTGAAGGTAAGCTAAAAAAACAGGGTCTTGTTACTGCTCACTAGAAAAGTTTGCGGTTTTGTTTGAATTCGGCAAAACCGCAAAAATCATGGGCTCGGGGGGCTTTAGTGCTTGACACTGCCTAAGAGCTATTGATATAAATACCAAGCTTTCTTATGTGGCCAGGAATCGCACATAAGAATCATACACTGGTTGTGCAGAATACAATTTAAAAAATACTTCCTAAGGGGGAATGATGAATAAATCAGAACTAATCGATGCTATTGCAGAGTCTTCTGAATTGACAAAAGCGGACGCTGGACGTGCTTTAGATGGTTTCATTAGTGCAGTTACGGCTGCTTTGAGTAAAGGTGATTCTGTTGCTTTAGTTGGTTTTGGTACATACTCTGTAAAGGAGAGAGCAGAGCGCAAAGGCCGTAATCCGCAAACAGGCGAAGAGATTACAATTAAATCTGCGAAAATTCCTTCATTTAAAGCTGGTAAATCTTTAAAAGATGCTGTAAACTAGTGCTTCTTTAGTCGGGTGCTTAGCTCAGCTGGGAGAGCATCGCCCTTACAAGGCGAGGGTCGGGGGTTCGAACCCCTCAGCACCCACCAGACTTTGGAGTGGTAGTTCAGTTGGTCAGAATACCGGCCTGTCACGCCGGGGGTCGCGGGTTCGAGCCCCGTCCACTCCGCCAAATTAAAGCCCCGTACCGGTATCTGGTTCGGGGTTTTTTTTTGCTTAAATTTAAGCCGTTTTGTTTAGGATAGAGCATATGCTGACAAGAATTAGAGAAAAAGCGCAAGGTGCTTTCGCATGGGGTATCTTGATAATAATTTGCGTGCCTTTTGCTTTATGGGGTATTCAAAATTATTTGGATACAGGGAAAGAACCTCCGGTCGCTTCCGTAGGTGATAGGGATTTTTATCAGCAGGATGTCAACAGGGCTTATGAACAGTACAGTCAGAATCTCCAGGGACTCAATATTGATGAACAGACTTTGAAAGCGCAAGCTTTGGAAAAGCTGATAAAGGATGAGGTTTTGCTGCAGCATGTGCGTTCCGAGGGGCTTGTTACCGGCGACAATAGGGCGCGAGAATTCATTAAATCTCTGGAATACTTTCAAGTAGACGGTAAGTTCGACGAGAACCGTTATAAAGCTTTGCTGAATTCGCAAAGGATGACATCCGGCGAGTTTGTAAACAGAATCAAGAACGCGCTGGTAATGGAACAGTTTCAGCGTAGCATCATCGATAGCAGTTTTGCTACTCAGCATGATGTAGAAAGCTTTTTTAAAATTCAGAATCAGCAGCGCGATGTAGCTTATGTGACGATTCCTGCACAGAAACCGGCGGAGCAGCCTTCAGAGGAGGAGGTAACGGCTTATTATCAGCAGCACCAGGACCTATATAAAGTGCCTGAGCAGGTTTCCGTAGAGTACGTAGAGCTGTCACTGGAGGATATCGCTAAAAAAGTCGCCGTAACGGATGAAAAGTTGAAGGCATTCTATGAAGAGCATAAGGATCAGTATGCAACTCCGGAACGGAGAAAGATCAGTCATATCCTGTTTGCTATCAATGATAAACAAGATGAAAAAACAGCGCTGGAAAAAGCGTCGCTAGCAAAAAAAGACCTGGCAAATAAAGACTTCGCTAAGTTAGCCGCTGAAGTTTCAGACGATAAATTAACCGCTAACAAAGGCGGCGATTTAGGTTTGTTTACTTCAGGCGCAATGGAGAAACCGTTTGAGGATGCAGCAAATGCATTGAAACTCGGCGAAGTGTCAGAGCCTGTTAAAACAGCATTCGGCTACCACTTAATTAAAGTAACTGAATTGGTGCCGGGCGAGGTCAAGTCATTTGATGCTGTTAAACCGGAATTAACCAAGGCTTATCAAAAAGCGCAAGCCGAAAATACTTTTTACGAGTCCGGTGAAACATTGACCGAAATGAGTTATGAAAACCCTGACAATCTGCAAACGGTAGCGGATGCGTTAGGCCTAACCATTAAAAAAACTGCGCTGTTCACCAAGGATAAAGGTGAAGATATTGCCAGTGACCCAAAAGTACGCAGTGCTGCATTTTCTGAAGAAGTCCAGCAGGGCAATAACAGCACGCCTGTAGAATTTGGGGCTGAGCGCTTGGTGGTATTACGCATGCTGGAGCACAAGCCTGCGGCTACGCGTGATTTGAATGAAGTTAAACAGCAAGTCATAGAAACCTTGTTGAGTGAAAAAGCCAAACAACAGGCTGTTGAAAAAGCGCAGCAGATAAAAACGCGTTTGCAGGCTGGCGAATCCATTGACACTGTAGCGGCTGAAAACAACTTAACGGTCAAGAAAATGGCCGATGTAACACGCAACAACGGCGAATTGCCCTGGCAGCTGAACCAGGCAATCTTTAAGGCGGCCAAACCTGTTGGCGATAAATCGACAATCTTTACGGCAGCATTGCCTTCCGATGAGCAGGCGGTAGTGAGTTTGTCGAAAGTCAAGGAGGGCATCATGAGCGAGGATGATAAAAAGCAGCTCGAGCTGGCGTCAAAGAATATTGCTAGGGCTTTTGGCCAAAACGAATTCAATGCGGTCATGAACAGTCTGCAGGCAAAAGCCGATATTTCAGTGAAGAAAGCCCAAGCTCAGAATTAGCCGCTGGACAAGCAATAAAAAAGGGAGCGTAAGCTCCCTTTTTTATTGCCATGGAAAATGAACGCTTAAGAAGCTACATAGCCGGCAATATTATAGCCGGCGTCCACATAAGTGATTTCACCCGTAATACCAGAGGCCAGATCCGAGCACAGAAATGCCGCCGCATTGCCGACTTCTTCAATTGTGACGTTTTTCTTCAACGGCGAGGCATCGGCCGCTTTGCTGAGCATGGTTTTGAAATCGTTGATGCCTGATGCTGCCAGTGTTCTGATCGGACCTGCGGAAATCGCGTTCACGCGAGTACCTTCAGCGCCCAGAGCGACAGCCATATAGCGGACGTTGGCTTCCAGGCTGGCTTTGGCCACGCCCATGACGTTGTAGTTGGGCATGACGCGCTCCGCACCCAAGTAGCTTAAGGTCAACAGAGAGCCGTTACGGCCCGCCATCATTGCCCGTCCGGCCTTGGCTAGAGCAGTGAAGCTGTACGAGCTGATATCATGGGCGACTCTGAAATTTTCCCGGGTCGTGGCAGTGACGAAGTCGCCTTCCAGCGCATCGCGTGGTGCAAAAGCGACTGAATGCACGATACAATCCAGGCCGTCCCAGTGTTCCCCAAGCTTTTTAAAAACGTTTTCAATGTGTTCGTCGTTGCTGACGTCGCATTCAACAGTAATGTCGGAACCGCACTCCGCCGCCATGGTTTCAACCCGGCTCTGAAGTTTGTCATTTTGAAAAGTAAAGGCCAGTTCCGCGCCTTCCCGGTGCATGGCTTGGGCAATGCCCCATGCAATGGAACGGTTACTGGCCAAGCCTACGATCAAGACCCGCTTGCCTTGCATAAAACCCATTATCATCTCCCAATGTTTTTGTTGCTACAATAGAGCTTCAATTATCTGTGTTTGTTTCAATCCACACCAACCTGTGACCGGTCGATGATACTATCCGCCCATGAATAGCAGATGACGGATCTGGATCTCCCTCATCATAATGAAGGGAATCGAAAAGGATAGCCTTGCTTACGCAGGACTGTCAAATTTTAACAATACCCTTAAAAAAAGGGATTTTTTTCAGGCTGCAAGGTATTTTGATGTTTAGTCTTTTTTCTATGAAGATACATATCGGCCAAGTTCATGTGCTAGGGCTGATATTGCTGATAATATTGTTGAGCGCCTGTGTCGGCTCGGAACCCAATGATCCTTATCCATCGGAAGAGGGCAATCAGTCGGTTCTATATGAGTCCTTTTCAGAGCGTCCCAAGCATATGGATCCGGCTGTGGCATACAGTTCCAACGAATATGCGTTTATTGCACAGATTTATGAGCCGCCGTTTCAATATCATTACTTGAAAAGGCCTTATGAACTGGCGCCGCTGACGGCAACCGATATGCCCGAAATCGAGTATCTGAATGCCAATGGCGAGAAACTGCCTTCAACTGCCAATGACAGCGACATTGCCTATACCGATTACTTAATCAAAATTCAGTCCGGCATCCGCTATCAACCGCATCCGGCTCTGGCGAAAAATACTCAAGGCGAATATGCCTACCATCATTTGACCGGTGCGCAAATCGACAAGCTCGGCACTTTGCAGGACTTGCCCGAGACCGGCTCGCGCGAACTGACCGCCGAGGATTATGTGTACCAGATCAAGCGTCTGGCGCATCCGAGAATCCAATCGCCCATCGCCGAACTGATGAAAAATTACATAGTCGGCTTTGACGATTTTGCAAGACAGGTTGCGAACAAGCAGAAGTTTGAGATCAAAGACATGCCCATGACAGGCGTTACAGCGTTGGACCGATATCAATACCGCATACGCATCAAGGGCAAATACCCGCAGTTCATTTTCTGGCTGGCGATGCCGTTTTTCTCACCGATGCCGTGGGAAGCCGATGTCTTTTATGAACAGCCCGGCCTGAACGATAAAAACATCACGTTGGACTGGTTTCCGATAGGCACCGGTCCTTATCTTCTGGCCGAGAACAATCCGAACCGGCGCATGATCCTGCTCAGAAATCCGCTGTTTCATCATGAGGCCTATCCATCCGAAGGCGAGCCCGGCGACAAGGAAAAAGGTCTGCTGGCCGATGCCGGCAAACCGCTGCCGTTTATCGATAAAGTCGTTTATATGCTGGAGAAGGAAACGATTCCTTACTGGAACAAATTCCTGCAGGGTTATTACGATGCGTCCGGCATCGCTTCCGACAATTTCGACCAGGCCATACAGTTCACCGGCAGCGGCGTAGCTACCCTGACTGACACCATGAAAGAAAAAGGCATCCAACTGGAAACAGCGGTCACAACCTCTATTTTCTATCTGGGCTTTAATATGCTCGATCCCACAGTCGGCGGTGACAGCGAGAAAGCGCGCAAGCTGCGCCAGGCCATCGCCATTGCCGTCGATTATGAGGAATACATCGCTATTTTCGCGAACGGGCGCGGCGTCGCGGCCCAGGGTCTGATACCTCCCGGCATATACGGCTATGCGGAAGGCAAGGAAGGCATCAACCCTTATGTCTATGACTGGGTAAACGGCAAAGCTTCCGCTCCTGCTAACGCCCCTTACCTACATCCTGTAGGCAAGGCGCAGCGCAAAAGCATAGAGGTTGCCAGGCAGCTGATGTCCGAAGCCGGCTATTCGGGAGGCATCGATCCTAAAACTAAGCAAGCCCTGATCCTGTATTTCGATACGACCGCAGTCAGCGTCGACGATCGCCCGAGAATGAACTGGTATCGCAAACAGTTTGAGAAGCTGGGCATCAAGCTGGTCATTCGGGGCACCGACTACAACCGGTTCCAGCAGAAGATGCGCGACGGCAATGCACAGATTTTCTTCTGGGGCTGGAATGCCGATTACCCCGATCCGGAAAATTTCTTTTTCCTGCTCTACGGGCCCAATGCCAAAGTCGCACACGGCGGCGAGAATGCGGGCAATTACCAAAACGCCGAATTCGACCGCCTATTCGAGCAAATGCGCAATATGGCGAATGGCGAGCAGCGCTATCGTCTCATTCAGCAAATGCAGGAACGGGTGCGCCGCGATGCGCCATGGGTATTCGGCTTTCATCCCAAGAGCTTTTCGCTATATCATGGCTGGTATAAAAATCTGAAGCCTAATCTCATGGCCAATAACCAGCTTAAATATACGCGCATCGATAAGGCGGAAAGAGCCGAGAAAAGGGCCGAGTGGAACAAGCCCGTGTTCTGGCCTTTGCTGACAGCTTTTGCCGTGTTTGTGTTGCTGTTGATACCGGCAGTTCAGGCTTATCGCCGCCGTATCAAGGAAACGATTCAATGACTCAATATATTATCCGTCGAATCTTATACGCCTTCCCGTTGCTGATGGGCGTCAATATCCTGACGTTCGTGCTGTTTTTTGTCGTCAATAGTCCCGATGACATGGCGCGTATGCAGCTGGGGCAAAAACATGTGACCGAAAAGGCCGTGGAAAACTGGAAACAGCAGCGGGGCTATGATTTGCCGCTGCTGTGGAACAGCAAGGCCGAGGGCGAAGAAAAACTGACCAAAACGATCTTTTACCAGAAGTCAGTCGGCCTGTTCCTGTTCCGCTTCGGCGTATCCGACAGCGGCAGAAACATCGCGGCCGATATTCAGCAACGCATGTGGCCCAGTCTGGCCGTCGCATTGCCGACGCTGATGGTGGGGTTGCTGGTCAATATCACCTTCGCCTTGATGATGGTGCTGTTCCGCAACACTTATCTGGAACATGCCGGCGTCGTGCTGTGCGTGGTCCTGATGTCGGTTTCTTCGCTGTTCTATATTATCGGCGGCCAGTTCCTGATCGGCAAACTGCTGAAGCTGGTGCCTATCTCCGGGTACGATAGCGGGCTGTCGGCACTGAAGTTTCTGATACTGCCTGTACTGATCGGCGTCTTTTCCGGCATCGGCTCCGGCGTACGCTGGTACCGGACCCTGTTTCTGGAAGAAGTTGAAAAAGATTACGTACGCACGGCGCGCGCGAAAGGCCTGACCGAAACCCGGACCCTGTTCCGGCATGTGCTGAAAAACGCTATGATTCCGATTCTGACAGGCGTCGTGGTCGTGCTGCCGTTATTGTTTATGGGCAGTTTGATCATGGAATCGTTTTTCAGTATTCCGGGCCTGGGCAGTTATACGATAGATGCGATCAACAGTCAGGATTTCGCCATTGTACGAGCCATGGTCTTCCTGGGTTCGGTCCTGTATGTGATCGGTCTGTTGCTGACCGATATTTCCTACACCCTCGTTGACCCTCGGGTAAGGTTGTCCTGATGATCATATTATGGACCGATGCGCTGATATTCCTGTTGATTGCCGTAATGCTCATGCTCGGCTTTTATCTGCGCGGCAAGGAATACATTAAACGCCCCCTGCAACAGATCGCCCGCAGCAAAGTCGGCATGGTTTCGCTGACCGTACTGATTGTCTTTGTCCTGGTCGGTCTGCTGGACTCGATTCATTTCAAGCCGTCGGGCGGCCGCGGCAATGAAATCATCAGCGTGCTGGATTACTGGGCCACGCCGTTGCGCGAACATGGCGAGAAAACCTACTCGGCGCCATTTGCCGCCTATCTGTACAGCAAGGAAATGATGACCTTGCCGGACGGCACTGAGCAATGGGGCTATCCGCGCCTGCAGTTCGGCGGTGCGCATCTGGCTGATCCCGAAATCGAACTGGCGCGGGATGTACTGAAAAAAGCGTTTTATGGCTGGATTCAAGGCGTCAGCCTGGTCGTATTTTTCGTGGTTCTGCTGGGGAGTCTTTTGAGAAAGCCGCATAAGCGCCTCATCGTGAGCCCGACGGCCAAGGCGGCCTGGGCCGTGGTGTTTCTGATCGTCTCGGTCAATTACATGCTGGTCTATCTGTCGGCTTACTATCATGTCTTCGGCACCGACAAGGTCGGGGAGGACGTGTTTTATCAATCCATAAAAAGCATTCGCACGGGGCTCGTGATCGGCACGCTGACGACCTTGGTCATGCTGCCGATGGCCCTTGTATTCGGCATCCTGGCCGGCTTCTTTCGCGGCTGGGTCGACGATGTCATTCAATATGTTTACACGACGCTGAATTCGATCCCCAGCGTGCTGTTGATAGCCGCCTCCATCCTGATGGTGCAGGTGTACATGGCCGCTCACGAGGAAGCCTTTACCAGCGTGATTGTGCGCGCAGACATGCGGCTGCTGTTTCTCTGCCTGATTCTGGGCGTAACCAGCTGGACCGGGTTATGCCGATTGCTTAGGGCCGAGACGCTCAAGCTGCGCGAGATGGAATATGTGCAGGCGGCGCAGGCGCTAGGCGTGCGCCGCCGCGTGATTCTGGTGCGACATATCCTGCCCAACGTCATGCATATCGTGCTGATTTCGGTTGTGCTGGATTTCAGTTCGCTGGTACTGGCCGAGGCGGTGCTGTCCTATATCAATATCGGCGTCGACCCGACGACCTACAGCTGGGGCAATATGATTAACGGCGCCAGGCTGGAAATGGCGCGCGAGCCCGTGGTCTGGTGGTCCTTGACGGCCTCGTTCGTGTTTATGTTCGCGCTGGTGCTGGCCGCGAACCTGTTTGCCGATACTGTGCGCGATGCATTCGATCCAAGACGAGGCGCCTATGAATAAGCCAATCCTGTCCGTAGCGCATCTCAGCGTCAGCTTTAACCACAGCAGCAAGGTCGTCGACGACATCAGCTTTGACATTTATCAGGGCGAGACCTTTGCGCTGGTCGGCGAATCGGGCTCCGGCAAATCGATCACGGCTTTGTCCGTGCTGAGGCTGCTGCCGCCTAACGCCCGTATCCAGGCCAGTGAAATCAGCCTTCAGGGCGATAATCTGCTGCGCAGAGCCGAATACGAAATGTGCCAAGTTCGCGGCCGACGCATCGGGCTGATATTCCAGGACCCTATGTCGTCGCTGAATCCGGTCATGACTATCGGCGACCAGATAGAGGAAGTCATCAAGCTGCATTTTGACTTGCCTCAACAGGCTGTCAAGCAGCGCGTACTGGAATTGCTGCGGCAGGTGGAGATACCGAAGCCCGAGCAGCGCATCAGCGACTATCCGCATCAACTGTCGGGCGGCCAGCGCCAGCGCGTCATGATCGCGATTGCGCTGGCCGGCGAGCCCGATCTGCTGATTGCCGATGAGCCGACTACGTCCCTGGATGTGACCATTCAGGCGCAGATCCTGAATCTGCTGAAAACCCTGCAAAAGCAGACCGGCATGTCCCTGTGGCTGATCAGCCATGATCTGGCCCTGGTGTCCAATATGGCCGATCGCGTAGCGGTCATGCAGCAGGGCAAGATCGTCGAAACGGGGTATTGCGATGAGTTCTTTCGCCATCCCAAACACCCGTACACGCAAAAACTGCTGAGCGCTTTGCCGTCCATGCAAAGCTGCTTAAAACACAGCAGGCAGGAAAGGCCGCCGCTATTGCAGGTTGACGATTTCAAAGTCCATTACCCGATCAGGAAAGGCATTTTCAAGCGGGTCGTCGACCATGTGCGGGCCGTCGACGGGGTCAGCTTCACCATCCAGCAGGGCAAGACGCTGGCTTTGGTCGGCGAATCCGGCTGCGGCAAGACCACGCTGGGCAAGGGCTTGCTGAACCTGATACCGGGCACTGCAGGGCAGGTGAAAATAGACGGCGTGGCGCTCGATACGCTGCAGGGCGAGGCGCTGAGGCAAAAACGCGCCGATATGCAGATCGTGTTTCAGGACCCTTTTTCCTCGATGAACCCGAGGATGCTGGTCGGCGATATCGTCGCCGAAGGCATCCGCGCCCTGCATCTGGGCGTCAGTGCCGCCAACAGGCAAGAAAGAGTCAGGCAGTTGCTTAGGCAGGTCGGCCTGCCCGAAGATGCCGCGCAACGGTATCCGCATGAATTCTCGGGAGGCCAGCGCCAGCGCATCTGCATTGCCCGGGCACTGGCAGTCGATCCGAAGCTGATCATTTGCGATGAACCGACCAGCGCGCTGGATGTATCGGTGCAGGCGCAGATTATTGAACTATTGAAGTCGCTGCAGCGGGAAAAAGGCGTCAGTTATCTGTTTATTACCCACGATCTGGCCATCGTGGCCGAAATAGCGGATGAAGTCGCGGTCATGCATCAAGGCAGGATCGTCGAGTACGGCAGCGTCGCGCAGGTGCTGACCGAGCCGCAACAGGCTTATACAAAGAAGCTGCTAGGCGCGGTGCCTGTATTAAGGACAGACATTAAGCCGTCTGCGCAACAGGACAAGGAAGTCGTCTTGTAGCTCCGCCTTTTGATAGTGAAGAAACTCCCTGCTGCGATCGCCGGATGGCGCAACAGGGAAGTCTGCAGGCGCTGTGATCCTTTCCTTTTATCCTCTAAGGCTGCTGCCCAATCAGCGCCATCCATTTATCAGTTTGCTCTCGTTTCAGGACATGAGGGGCAAGCAGGACGCCAATCTGCTCATCGTTTTTCTATTCTCGCCGGATAGTGGTAACTCTTTTGGCAAAGCAAGTGGAACGATTGACGAGGGGGTAGAGTCTTTTGAGCAAGTAGCGTTGAAATTCTTATTCCTGAGGAGGCGTTATGGCCGCAAAACTGTGCAGTTCGAAGGAAGTTTTTCTACGTAAACGATGGATGAAGGCAAGGGCAGGACTACCGTCATGGAGGATGCAGCTATGAGCTTTTGGGACAGAGGCAGGATGCCGGAAAGCGGAGGGGCGGATATGGATAGATTCGGAGCCCGGAGCATAAGCGGATTGCTGACAAAGCGGACGCTGATCGTGGCGGCTGCGGCGGCGGCAATCGTAGTGCTGCTGTTAATGGTCTGGCAGGTGGCCCAGATTTTACTGCTGATTTTTGCGAGCATGTTGCTGGCGCTGTTTCTGCGCACCGGCGCGGTTAGTATTAGCGAAAACACATCCCTGACGGTGAATGCCTCACTGATACTGGTGGTCTTGATTCTGACGAGTGGTGTCGCACTGATCGGGTCACTGTATGGTCCTGATATTGTTACTGATTTTTATCAATTGACGCTGCAATTGCCCAGTACAATTGACAGAATGCGGGATAGCCTCGGGCAATATGAGTGGGCGCCCACAGTGCTTGATTCGATGGCCAAAGTGGGGCACGCCCTGACCAATCCTCAGCAGTTGGCCAGAATTGCCGGGGTTTTCTCGACCGCCTTCGGAGCGCTCGGCAGTAGTTTCATTGTTATCGTGCTAGGTCTTTATTTCGCTATCGAGCCGAAAACTTACATCGATGGTGTGGCGCGCCTGTTCCCTCAGCCTCACCGGGGACGTGTTTATGAAGCCTTTGATCGGGTCGGGCATGCGCTCCGCTGGTGGCTGCTCAGCCGGCTCGTGTCAATGGTGGCTGTAGGCCTGTTGACATTGATCGGACTGGTCATGTTAGGGATGCCGCTCGCTTTCATCCTGGCTTTAGTAGCCGCTATCCTGGATTTTATACCGCACATCGGGCCGATTCTGGCAACCGTTCCTGCGGTCATGGTGGGCCTGGGCCAGGATGGATCGACGGTGTTGTACGTCATTATTCTTTATACCGTTATTCAAGGGCTGGAAAGTTATCTGCTCACGCCTTACCTCCAGAAGCAGATGACATCGATTGCGCCGGCCTGGCTGCTGGCCGCCCAGCTTGTGCTGGGGACCGGTTTCGGCATCCTGGGATTTCTGCTCGCGCCTCCGTTGGCGGTCGTGATCATGGTGCTGGTACAGATGTTCTATGTACGGGACGTGCTGGGCGAAAAGATGGAACTGCCCTGATGGCCTGGTTTCACTAGCCATTCTTTATCTAGCTGAGGGGGAGCTCGGCGGGCGCGTCCATAAGCTGTGCCGCATCCCCCGCTTCATCAATAACTTGTAGGCCTTCTTCTCCAAGTCGGCAATATATCTAAGTATTTGCCCGTCTGCCTCGATTAGTTAGATTGTGATATGTTCGCCCATTACGGAAAAAAATCATGATGCACATCCCATGGGCCATAGGCCGAAATGGCGATTGATGCACCAACAATAGAAAGGCGATCTAAATTGACGGAAAAATCTCGCCGTAGTGGGGCAATTTATCTTGGCATCATGACGAAATGTAAACAAAAGGATCGCACGGAGCCCTGTTTACTCAACAAGTAACCGTGAATTTATTCCTTAATGGTTAAGGAGGCGATATGTCTGTAAATCTATTCGATTCGAAGGGGATGTCTCTCGAAAAACAACGAATGACCTGGAAGGACATGGTACAGCCGCCCATCAGCAAGCTCGACGATGAAGCTTTTACTCGCGTGAGAATCATCCTTACTAATGGACTGGAAGTAGAAGCGCTGCGCTTCCAGCACCTGTGCGCACGCATGAACAAAGATCTGCAGGTGCCGCTGGCGAAAATCCGGCGCGTCGAGCAACAGCAACAAACGACCATCAATTGGCTCATTTCGTCCGACCACTCTCCGCTGGAAACTACTATTGCTTATGAGCAGGTCGCCGTAGAGGTTACGGCCGCCGTGGCGCAAAACGAGCCCGATCCTTATTTGGCCCAGGTCTACCGGTTCGGCTTGCTGGAGGACTTCGACCATCTCTACCGGTACTCGGCGTTGCTCGATCGTCTGGAAGGCAAGGATGCGAACAACATCCTCCAGTCCCATACCGATATTATTCCGGGCCGGCCTACCGTGGACGAGCACCGGGCGCCCGAAAATGATCTGCGCAATCCTTATGATCGCACCAAAGCGGATACGATCAGCAAACTGCACGCCACGACCATCATGGCCGCCGAGTATCAGACCCATGATTATTATGCCAACATTGGGCCGACCTACGCAGATCCGGTCGCGCGCCAGTTGTATGCCGAGATCGCCTCGATCGAGGAGCAGCATGTCACGCAGTATGAATCGATCATCGATCCTGATGAAACCTGGCTGGAGAAATGGTTGATCCATGAAGCGACCGAAGTTTACAACTACTACAGCTGCGTGGAACAGGAGACGAATCCGCGCATTAAGGCGATCTGGGAACGCTTCCTGGATTATGAGCTCGGGCACTATGCTTATGTATCGGAACTGGTCAAGCAGTATGAGCGCCGGGACCCGTCCGAGATTATTTCGCAAACATTGCCCGATCCGATGCCGTTCAAGAGCAACCGCGAATTCGTACGGCAAACGCTCAAACAGGAAGTGGATCTGCGCACCAGCGGCACGCAATTCGTCAGTAAAGACAAGGAGGACCAGGCATCGCTGGCTTACCGGCAGCACATCAATTCTGATGGTTCGCCATCTCAAACGGTCGCTGAAGGATACCAGTGGACTCCCGGCACAGAACTGAATCGTAAAGTTGCTTAACTACAGACTTGTGTAGGAGCTGAAAAATGAACCAACCCGTTGAAATGAGCATCCGAAACCGAACCGGCATCGATATGTCGCCTGTCGACAGCCAGAAGATGATCGATGCGGCCAACGCCTACTTGCCGAGCTCCCGCGGAGACGGGGCAGGTATCGCAGCCGTTGAGGCCAACTATATCAAAGAAGCCGAACCCGTGGGTTCGGTCCCTGTTCCGGGTACGTTGAAAGGCGCGGCCCAGGCAACTATGCAGTTACTTGCCGGCAGGAATGCCCAAGTTCTGATCGACAAGCTGGGCGAGCGCCTGGCTTTTGAACGGACGGGCACACGGCTCTATGATTACTTTATCAATAAATGTCAGACGGCACCTAAACCGGATGACTCGCCGATTTCCATTGATATGCTCAAACGATTCAGGCATGAGGAAGCCTTGCACTTCAAGGTAGTCGCTGGCGCGCTAGAGTCTTTGGGAGCCGATGCCACTGCGCAGACGCCCGGCGCCGATGTCAGCGCCGTAGCATCAAGCGGCGTGCTTCAGGTCTTGAGCGATCCGCGCACATCCGTGGATCAATGCCTGGAGGCGATGCTTAATGCCGAATTGGTCGATAATGCCGGCTGGGACCTGTTGGTCAAGCTGGCCGATGACATGGGGCTTGATGACATGTCGAAAGACTTTCAGGCGGCGTTGAATGAGGAGGATGAGCATCTGATGGAAATACGGCAGTGGTATGAACAGATCACGCTGAAACAGGCGGGCGCGATATAAATCAGGCAGCCGTTTTTGAGCCTGTGATGGCCTGCCTGATCAGGCCTCATTTTCATGAAAACTCAGTGAAGCATTCGAAGGGCGAGAAGACTTTGACTTTATTTTGCTTCGCGCCCTTCCTATCTTCGCAGTGAAAATCCTTTAGTTACGCACAGCATTGCAGGTTTTCTCTGGAAACGGCGATATGTCCGAATTTGTAAAACGGATAGGCGAGTGGTGCACGGCCATTATCGAGACGACCGGCGTCGTCCTAATTGCCGTTTTGGCCTTGTATACGCTGGTCTTTGCGGCATTCCGGCTTTATAACCACGCTGATGCTGAAGAAGTTTTCCGCGATACACGTCAGCGTCTCGGGCGCGGCATCCTGTTGGGCCTGGAGCTTTTCATCGCGGCTGATGTCATTCATTCCGCTGTGGTGGAGGTCAACTTCGAGACGGTGGGCGTATTGGCCATCATCATCGTCATACGCACTTTCCTGAGCTTTTCGCTGGAAGTGGAGTTGAACGGCCGCTGGCCCTGGCAGAACAGAGAATAGCGGCTCAATGCCTATGTTGCATGCCGCACGTGCCGGGTTTTCACCCTTAATGTGTGATACAGCACTGAACCGCAGGCGTATTTATCTTATGTTCTTCCTATGCATGATAGAGGCCTGCCTTACACGGATAACGTTTTTTCATTATATCCAATAGCGAATCAGGCAGTGGAACAGCACATTTTTAGGAGAAGAACCATGACCAAAGTGCTTGTATTGTATTATTCATCCTATGGCCACATCGAGCGCATGGCCGAGGCTGTCGCCGAAGGTGCGCGAGAAGCCGGCGCCGAGGCGGTCATCAAGCGCGTGCCGGAACTGGTGCCGGAAGAGGTCGCCCGCAAATCCGGCTATAAAATGGACCAGCCTGCGCCTATCGCGACTGTTGATGAGCTGCCCGAATACGACGCCATCATTTTTGGCACCGGCACGCGCTATGGCAATATGACGGCGCAGATGAAGAATTTCATCGATCGGACCGGATCGCTCTGGCTGAGCGGCTCGCTGGTCGGCAAGGTCGGATCGGTCTTCACATCCACGGCAACGCAGCACGGTGGCCAGGAGTCGACCATACTGACGTTTATTCCGGTGCTTCTGCACCTGGGCTTCATCATCGTCGGCCTGCCATACGCCTTTCAGGGGCAGATGGGTGTTAATGACGTGATGGGAAATTCGCCCTACGGCGCCTCGACCATCGCCGGCGGAGACGGAAGCCGCTGGCCGTCGGCCGTGGAACTGGACGGCGCCCGCTACCAGGGCAGGCATGTGGCGCAGATCGCGGCGAAGCAGAGTTCGGGCGGACGTTGAGGCGTGAATAGGGGTGGCAGGCGTGAGGGCGACTAAAGTCGCCCCCACAATGTTTAAACGCGCTTGCCAAGGCGCTCGGCCAATCCCCGCATGGCGGGGGATGGATCATCCTTCGACAGATGCACATTGATGAGACTGGGCGATGACTGCTGCGCAAAAGCCCGGTTCAGGCAGTCCTCAAATTCATCCTCGGTGCTGGCCGAATAGCCCGTCAGCGGGCCGAATACCTCGCCCAGGCGCTCGAACTGCCAGCATGCAATGTCATTGAACGGGCCGTCGAGAATATAGCGTTCAGTACTGTAGCCGCAGTTATTGAAAATAATCACGATCGGATTGAGTCCGAAACGGGCTATCGTCGACAGTTCGGTACCGGTCATCTGAAAAGCGCCGTCTCCGACCAGAACCAGCGTACGGCGCGTGGGATTGGCGATCTGTGCGCCTAGCGCGGCGGGAACGGCGAAGCCCATGGTGGTGTAATAGGCCGAGGCCAGGAATTCGCTGTTTTCATGCACCCTCAGGTCGATTGCGGCAAACAGGCAGTCGCCGACATCGCTGATGACGGCCATGTCAGGCGTCAGGAAGCGATTGAGCCGCGCGATAAGCCGGGCGACTTTCATCGGCTGATTCTTGACGGGGAAATCGAAGGTTGCGGGTTCCGCCGCGACTGCAGGCCCGATCTCGGGGCGCGGCGCCATCCGTTCGTTCAGCATGGTCACGAAATCGCCCAGCAGCACATGCGGATAGCGATGATGATGGATAATGACTTCGTCCTGGGTGGCGCGTATGACCCGGTTGGCATCGAGCTTGGCCGTAAAAATGCCCAGATCGATGTCATTCATCGTGACGCCCAGCATCAGCAGGAAGTCGGATTGTTCTACCCGATCGCGGGCCAGCGTCGATCCCATCGCGCCTTCATAAATGCCCAGATAGTAAGGGTGGCGCTCGCCCAGAACCGATTTGCCGGTCAGCGTCGCCGCCACCGGCAGATGCGCTTTATCGACCAGATTGAGCAGCTTGTCCTGCAGTCCGCGTCTGTGCAGCTCAACGCCGGCGACCAGCACCGGCGATGCGGCCTTGCCCAGCAATTGCAAGGTCTCTTCCACGGCTTCGTTAAGCGAGCCGGCATCGCTGGCGGTCGCAGGTCTCGATTCCGAGGGCATTGAATAACCCTCTACATCCACCCTGTCGCGGGGCAGTTCGATGTAAACGGGTTTGCAATGTTCGCGGGCCGCGGCCAGTGCGCGGTCGATCTGGCGGAAAGCCGTGTAGGGATCGTCAAGGACCGCGACGGCGCAGGTTATACGCTCGAATATTTCATGCTGAAACCGGAACGGCCCGAAACGGTGATGCAGCAGAGGATGTTCGTGCCGTTCCTTAATGCCCGGCGCGCCGCTGATAACGACTACGGGCGATGATTCGGCATAAGCGCCTGCGACCGCATTGACGACGCTCAGGGCGCCTACGCCATACGTGACGGCCATCGCCCCCAGTCCCCGGCAACGGGCATAAGCATCGGTAGCGAAGGCGGCGGTATCTTCACGGGTCGTGCCGATATGCTGGATGGGGCTTCTAGACAATTGCTGATAAAAGCGCAGGATGTAATCGCCCGGCACGCCGAAGACATGGTGGACCCCGGACTCGTAAAGGCGAGTTAAAAGGTAATGGCCGATGGAAGGATGCGATGACATGAGAAGTACCTCCGGAACCGCTTATCCAGCCTACGGTGGACGCAGTCAGTTTTACTGTTTATAAGGTATTGTTTCCCGGCCTTGACACGAGATCAATACGTGCAGCCGCCTAACGGATGAGTATAGGATGATCCTGTAATGCCGGTCAAAGACTGATCGATCCGCCATTTGCCTAAGCGTCCAAACTGGTCTGAACTAACACCCAATGCCGTTAAAGTTAAGCCGTTCGTGGTGAGCTTGTCGAACCATGAATGGCTTAACGACTTGTTTAGCTCACCCTTCGACAAAGCCTTTAGTCCTGAGCGTAGTCGAAGGAGCAGGGCGAACGGAACAAGTCTTAACTTAATGGCATTGAACTAACACCTAGCGGTATCGGCGCTCAAATCTTGGATCTTCTCCCCATCCCGGCGCTCTTCGTTGAAAGGAGCGGTAAGGAGGCCGCTGAGGATAATCATAATAGCGCTCATAATAATCCCGCTCGTAGTAATAAGGCGGCCGCTTGTATCTAGGCACATAGCGATACTGGTCATAGCGTTGAGGCGGTCTGGGATAACCGTAATACTGCCTGTATCCGGGATAACCGTAATAAGGCCTGTAAGGGGGATAAGGTCTGAATCCGGGCCTGTCGCCGACTTTAAGAAACAGCCTGTCGTCAGGATAGATGCCCATGCCGGTATCGGCTGTTGCCGCACGGGTAGTCAGGAGGCCGACCAGCAGCGTAAACAACGCTGCCGTCAGGATGGTTGATTTTCTCATAATAACCTCTGCTATGCAGGACGAGATTATCGTAAGGCGTCGGCCTGAAAAGCTTTAATACCAGGGATAATAGTAATAGCCAAACCGACTGTAGGGATAGTAATAATACGGGTAGTAACCCATATAGGGGCCATAATAGACGTCCCGATAGTCCTCTTCCGGCCAGAGATAGATATTGCCGATTTCGACCAGCGGCAACGCCAGCATCTTCTTGCCGACAGCGCGCTCGACTGAGCCCTTGAGGGTGCCGGTTACGGTAATTATCGAGTCTTTTTTATAGATGGCCGGGTCCAGGAAACTCGGGCTACTAACAATGAATCGTCCTTGCGTTTTCTTATCAATGCGTGGGCGTGCCGAACTGTCCAGCGGATAATAGAGAACCTGTATTTCCGTGGCGTCCGTTTCGTTTTCGACTTCGATGATCGTGCCGCCCCAGCGTACGGGAGTACCGCGGTAACGGTCGGGGTTATTAAGCGCTTCTCCGAGATGGACATCCATGGCCGGCGCATTTTTCAATACAGTCGGCATACTTGAACAGGCGCTCAACAAGATACTTAATAGCAGTAATAAATGTTTCATAATATTCTCCATTCCCTAACCTGGAACTATTAACCGGAAACACATACCCAAGCAAGTAAAACTATTTCAAAAGTTAGGACTTATTTTAATAATTAAAATTCCTTATGCTGAATCCCTGAATAGAGGCAAACTCCATTGCCATCGGCCATTTGATAGCCAAGCTCCAATTCATGGTTTGACCAGTTGACGGCGAGTGGAGACCTACTCATGCCGCTGAACCGGAACGCCTGAGCTGGTTGGCTGATTTTTATTTCTCTGATAGGCCGCAATCCGGCAATGGTTAATTTAAGCGCGACAATACTGAAGGAACCTATGAAAAAATCAACTGCTCACTATCCGGCCGTTCCGCAGCCCATCCCCGTATGGCGCAACCTATAGAAGCCTGGGCAGAACCTTATGCGCCTGAAGTCTCCGGTTCTGAGAGCCGCGCCACTCATGCTGATGTTGTATTTATCCGCCTCCGTGGCAGTTGCCGAGGTGTCAGTTAAGGGCGTTAAAGGGCAGGCCAAGGAAAACGTACTGCTTACGCTGTCCCTGGCAAAGGAACGTTGCGATGCGCCGGAGTGGAAAATACGAAACCTCTACGCGCAAGCCGATCAGGAAATCGACGAGGCCTTGCGGGCATTGGGCTATTACCATGCCGCCCTTGAAAAGTCGCTGACTTTTGACCGGCAATGCTGGCAGGCTCGCTTTGACATCCAGCCCGGACCGCAGGCTGTCGTCAGCGCTATCGATATCGCGATTACAGGCGAAGCCCATGACGATCCTGAGTTTCAGAAATTGCGCAACAACTTGCCGCTAAAGATCGGCAGTCCCGTCCATCACGGCCAATATGAAAGCCTGAAGCGGCGCTTTGAAACGCTTGCGCTGGAGCGCGGCTACCTGAATGCAAAATTCACCGAGAGCAAACTGCTGATCGACAAGGCGCGCAACAGCGCCAGGATCGAGCTGCTGTTCGATGCCGGAAAGCGCATGTATTTCGGCGATGTCACCATTAAGCAGGACATCCTGAATCCCGACTTTGTGGAGAAATATATTTCGATAAAAAAAGGCGATTACTACAGCACCGAGCAATTGGCTAAAACACAGAGCGCACTGTCGCAAAGCGACTATTTCGACAGCGTGGAAATCATTCCGGACACCGAAAACATCGAACAGCAGCGCGTGCCGGTTTCGATCACGCTGTCTCCAAATAACCGGCATCTGTACAGTTTCGGTCTGGGATTCGACACCGACATTGGGCCTCTAGGCAATGCGACTTACAAGAACCGCCGCCTGAACCGGCGCGGCCATTTTCTGAACGCCAACCTCGACATCTCGCCGGTGCTGTCGATTGCCGATGTCGAATACAGCATTCCGATGAAAGATCCGGTCCATGACGTGCTTAGTTTCGGCGGTGGCTTCAGATACGAAGATACCGACACTTTCAAGTCCAAAAAAGCGGCGCTTTCTGTACGCTACAAGAAAGCGCGGCCCAACGGCTGGAAGCAGACGCTCTATCTTGACTACAGTTATGAGGAATTTGAAACCGAGACTGAATCAGGCGAAGCGTTGTTATTGGTACCCGGCGCCAGCTGGCTGCGCTCGGTGGCCGACAGCATCGTGCGGCCGACCAAGGGCTACAGGGCCGAGTTCGAAGTGAGAGGCAGCTATGAAACTCCGTTTTCCGACGTCAGTTTTCTGCAGGGCATTTTTTCGGGCATCTGGATGCAGCCCCTGCCCGGGGGCGGCAAATTCATCGGCCGGACCAATCTGGGCGCGACACTGGTCGATGATCTGAGTAGACTGCCGACCTCATACCGTTTTTACGCAGGCGGCATCAACAGCATTCGCGGCTATGATTACAAGGAACTGGGACCGAAGGACGGATTCGGCCATGTCAAAGGCGGCGAGTTCCTGACGGTCGTCAGCGCCGAATACGAGCATCCCGTTCTCGATGACTGGGGCGCGGCGGCCTTCGTCGATAGCGGCAATGCCTTCAATGCCGGCGACATCAGCTTCAAGACCGGCGTAGGCCTGGGCATCCGCTGGTATTCGCCGGTCGGTCCTGTGCGCCTCGATTTCGCCGTGCCGCTGAACGAGGCTAATTCCTCGTTTCAGATCCATTTTTCCGCAGGCGCCAGACTATGAAGAAATGGCTGCTGGCAGTCTTGCTGATCGTGCTGATGATCCCTGTCGGTCTGTTTGGGCTGGTCAGCAGCGAAGCGGGCAGCCGCTGGCTGTTGCAGCAGGTTTTTTCAAGACTGCCTGCACAGGTGACGGCTGCGAAGATAGAGGGCCGGCTGATCGATCGCCTCGTGCTCAAGGATCTCCATTATCAGAGCGATACCGAAACCGTCGCCGTTAAAAATCTGGCTTTTGCCTGGAGGCCCCGCGAGTTGCTTTCGGGCACCGTCAAAATCATCGACCTGACGCTGAATGGCGTCACCGTGACTATCAGGAAAGCTGAAAAGCCCAAGGACGAGGCGCCGTTCGATTTCGGGGCCGAACTGCGGCTGCCGGTCGAGATTGCGGTTGAAAACCTGCTGCTGACCGATACGCGGCTACAGTCGGGCGAGCAGGTGTACGAACTGGCCAGGCTGCGCCTGGCGGCAGCGACTGAACAGGGGACGCTCAGCGTCAGTCTGCTGGAAGTCAATGCCAAGCCTGTCGTCACGACCATACAAGGCCAAGTAACGCTGGGCAAGGGTTTTCCTTTCAGCCTGCAGGCCGATTGGCAGGTCAGCACCGAAACCAACGGCGTATGGCAGGGCGCATCCATCGTCCACGGCAACATCGACAGGATTGTGTTCGATAATCGATTATCTACGCCATTCGCCGCCAGCCTGACAGGCAATCTGGAAGATGTGCTCGGCAAGCCGCGTATAAACGCCCGCGGCGACTGGCGCAACCTCAAATGGCCGCTGATGGCCGCCGAACCCCAGCTGAAGAGCGAGCAAGGCACATTCGAGCTGAGCGGTTTGCTCGATGACTACCGGCTAACCGTCAACAGCCGGCTGACGCAGCAGTATCTGCCCGAAAGCCATCTGGCATTCAAGGGCACAGGCAGCCTCGAAGCCATGGCCATCGAAAGACTGGAGCTGAAATCCAAAACCGGCTTGTTTCTGCTGGCGGGCGATGTTTCATGGCAGGAGGCGCCGGCGTTTGACCTGACAGCCCAGGGTCAGCATTTCAATCCGGCCATTATCATGCCGGAAATGCCCGGCGATCTGACCTTCAGCACACATATCAAAGGCAAACTGGCCGAGCAGGCGCTGCAACTGGAAGCCGATATCAACAAACTGACCGGCAAGCTGCGCGATTATCCGGTGAGCGCCGATGGCAAACTGTTTCTGGCCGGAGATCAGCTGACAGTCGAATCACTGCGCATCAATTCCGGCGTCAACAGGCTGGCCGTGGATGGTACACTGGGACAGGAACAGGGCGCTTTGGACGTTACAATCAATGCGCCCAAACTGGATACGCTGTGGCCGGGACTGGGCGGCAGCCTGAAAAGCGAAGGGCGTCTCAAGGGCGCATGGCGGCAACCCTCGATTGATTTCCAGGCCCAGGGCAGACGTCTGCGCTTCGCCGGATATAGTGCTGCGGAACTGAATGCCGATATCGGCTATCGCTCCGAAGCAACGTCAAGACTGAATCTATCAGCGACCGCCATCAAAAGCGGCGCTATCGAGATAAGCCGACTGCTGGTCGAGGGCAGCGGTACGCAGGCGGTTCATAGCCTCAGTGCCGATCTGCGTTCAAATAAAGGCGACCTGTCAGCCGGACTGACGGGCGGCATCGAAAACGGCCGCTGGCAGGGCAGTTTGTCCAAACTGGCGCTGAATGTGCCAAATCAAGGCCGCTGGCAGCTTCGGGAGCCCATGGCTTTTACCGTAGCGCCGCGCGAGGCGGGCGTCGACCTGGCTTTCGAGCAGGGCTGCTTGGCCCAGCAGGCCGCTTCCGTCTGCGTGCAAGGCCGCTATCAGGCCAGCGGCGACTTTCAGGCTGAATTGCGAGCGTCGTCATTGCCGCTCGCGCTGCTGCAGACTTATATGACAGAACAGGTGATGCTGAGCGGCATCCTCAATGCCGATGCCCAACTAGCGCGGCGCAAAGGCGTGCTAGCCGGGCGCTACAGTCTTCAGATGCCGTCCGGGGCTAAGGTCTTGTTACAGGCTAAGGAAACTACTACCGCTATTCCGCTCGGCGCCTCGTCCGTGACCGGTACGGTAAGCGGCAATGAGGTGTCGGCCGATCTGGATCTGGCCTTGGCCGGCCGGGACTTCGTGCGCGGACAACTGCAGGCCGATATCGGCCCGAGCCAGGCTGTCAATGGCCGCATACAGGCCTCGGTGGCCGAGTTTGCGCTGTTCAACGCTTTGGTGCCGGATAAGGTGTCCGGCCTTAAAGGCCAATTGCAGGCGGACCTGACGCTGTACGGAGTCCTGCAAAAACCGGCGGCGGCAGGCTCGGTAAGGCTTTCCGGCGGCGCTGTCGATATTCAGGAGCTGGGCCTGAAACTTCGCGATATTAGCGTAGAGATCGCGGCTGCCAGGGAGAATGCCGAGCGTCTGCGCATACAGGGCGCGGCCAAGTCGGGCACCGGCTCTGTCTATCTGGATGGTTTTGTGCGGCTGCAGCCCGAAGCCGGCTGGCCGGTTGAGCTGACGCTGACAGGCGATGATTTTGAAGTCGCGAAGCTGCCGGAAGCGCAGATAGCCGTATCGCCGGCATTGAAAATAGCTTATGCGAACGGGCAGGGCAAAGTGACGGGCAAACTGGGCGTGCCGACGGCGATCATGAAGCTCAAGCAGTTGCCGGAGCAGGCCGTCAAGGTCAGCGAAGATGAGATTATTGTCGGCGAGGAACCTGTCGAGAAAACAGCACCGGCCGTGCCGGGTTTTGATATCGATGTCGACGTCGAACTGGGCAAGAATGTGAAATTTTCAGGGATGGGGCTAAAGACCGACCTGGCAGGCAAGTTGAAGGTCGTCCAGAGAGCGGGAAAAATGACCATGCACGGCACGGTTGACATGAAGGAGGCCCGCTACGAACAGTACGGGCAGGATTTGACCGTGCGCAAAGGACGCTTTGCCTTCAACGGACCGATCGACAATCCCTGGCTGGACGTTGAAGCCGTCCGTGTTTCCAATGACAAAAAAGTGACGGCGGTGCTCAGCGTGAGCGGATCATCGAAAGCGCCCAGGACCCGCATTTATTCGGAACCGGCGCTGCCGGAAGCGGAAGCACTGGCCTACCTGATCACGGGCCGGCCGCTGAATCAGGCCAGCGAATCGGAAGGCAATATGATAGCCGGCGCAGCGTTATCCTATGGGGCGGGGAAGGTTGCCTGGCTCGCCAACAAGTTCGGAGCCGATCAGTTTGAGGTTAAAGAAGGCAAGACGCTGCAGGATACGCTGCTGGCCGTGGGCCGGCATCTGACGCCGGAGTTTTATATCGGCACCAAGGTCGGCCTGTTCAACAAGCAGGCGGTGCTGGTCTTGAGGAGGATGTTGACAAAGGCGCTCAGCGTGGAAACCGAGGCAGGCACGTCGCAAAGAATCAAGCTGAACTATCAGATTGAGACCGATTGACAGAAGAGAAAACCGCTGTCCCATAAAAGCGCTCAATACAAAATAACATGAATAATTAAAACTCAACCGAAACCTCCTCTATAATTTCCCTGATTGGATGACTTTACCGGAATCTGACTTTGTTACTATCTGATGTTGCGCAAAGGCCGTTTCATCCCGTTTGCCGTGCCGAGCACCGCTGTTTTAGCGGCGGTAGGCCGGGTTGATAAACCCCGCATTTGGCGTCTCCCCATCTTCGTGGGTACGCATCGCGTATCTTTCCGGACTTGCGGTGTGCCGAAAAGCCCTGAACAGGTACGCGATGCGTACCCTACAGTGGATTTCGCCTGGATTTTGGCAGGGCAGCGGGGTAGGCCAGGCTGCTAAACCCAGCATTACGGCCGCCCATGCCGGGTTTCCGCTAAAGCTCCAACCCGCCTATACAGGCTGTTAAAAGCAAGTAACTCGCCTTCGGGTGCGACAAACCCGATTAAGTAAAACCGTCGCGTTAGCGGCACTTTGTTAAACCGATCTGTATTCAGCTTACTGCGTAACATCAGTTACTATGAACAAACCGGCAATGCGAGGCCGTCCGGCATCTAAAAAGACCACAGTACCGCCTCAAGTCAAACCACGTCCGCGCACGACACGGCCGGCAGTAAAAAAGCCGGCGTCCAGGCCGATGATGAATCATTTCAGAAGTCGGCTGTCGTTGATAATGCTTGAAGTAACCAGTCTTGTCATTACCGTCGCATTGCTGGTTATCGTGCTGTTGGGTTATTCGGCCGACAGATTTTCAGGCACGCGTTTTTTCAGCAGCCTGCTGCCGTTCGCGGTCGGCGTGGTCGGGCTGATTCTGGCCGCGGCGGCGCTGCTGATCGGCTGGTGGAAACTGCGAACACAACTGCGCGCCTTTTCATCGTTATTGCCGCCGATGCTGGCCGTCGGACTGGCGCTCATGGTCGGCTGGTTTGCGATACAGGGTGAATTTTCCCTGGCTTACGGGCACTTCCGCTCACTGGTCGGAGGCAAGCAGGAAGCGGCCCGCATTACGCTGGCTCATCAGGTTTATGCGGCTTATCGGCGGTACGATACGGTGCAGCTGCTGCGACTGGTGAAGCGCGCGGAAGAATACAATGCCGTTATCGAAGAAGCGGCTAAAGCGTTCGATCTGGACCCGAATCTTTTGCAGGGCGTTGCCGCGGCAGAGTCTTCGTTCCTGCCACGCGACAGCCAGGATGGCGGGCATGGCCTGTTCCAGATCACGCGCGTGCCCAAGGCGGCCACAGAACAGGCCGGCAGGCGCCTTGGCGTGGATAAATTGTCTTTGCTCGACCATCGGCACAATGCCTTTATTGCCGCCGCCACCCTGAAACACTATCTGGCTGAAATGAAAGGCGATCTGTTTCTGGGCCTTTTGGCCTACAATATTGGACCCACCAACGGCGGCCTGCGCTTCATCATGCAGCAGTACGGCGTGACGGATTTCGTAACCATTCAGCCTTATCTGCAACAACTGCCGCGCGATTATCCGGTGCGCGTATTGTCATATTCCCTGGCTTTCAGGCTCTGGCAGCATGAAGGTCAATTGCCGGCTTACGAGGAAGGCAGGAATGCCATTCGGATACAGCGTATCGGCATACCGGGATTGCAAATGGAGCTTTGAGCTGTTTTGCAAAGTTATGCTGGACATCGGGCAAGGAACAAGGGCTAAAGGCGCCGGTCTTAGTGTATGTAGGGTGCGCAAGCAGCTTATTGATCAATGCTGTTAAGTTAAGCCGTTCGTGGTGAGCTTGTCGAACCATGAATGGCTTAACGACTTGTTCCACTCGCCCTTCGACAAAGCCTTTAGTCCTGAGCGTAGTCGAAGGAGCAGGGCGAACGGAACAAGCCTTAACTTAATGGCATTGGCTTATTGACTGGTTGCGGCACACTTAATTTAGCCTTTGTTTTTCGAAGGAAAAAATCATGATGACAGAAGCGCACTGGCAGCGTTTCATGGGAGGGAGCGATGCCGAGAAAATAGCTAGGCTCAAAGGCTGTGAATTGCTGAAGCCTATCTATGCGCAACGCGGATTTCTGCCCGAGAAAGACCCTCTGACCGCATTTCCTCATGAATCGCGTTATGCCGTGCTTGATGAGATCGGGCATGACCTGCCGAGCCAGCTCTATGACAAGAACTTTCGGACTTATGCGCGGGAGCTGGAAATTCCAAGATGGCAGGGGCCTGCTACCGAAGAGAACCTGCCTCAGCTGCGCCTTTATTATGTGCGGCTCGGTTTTCTTGCCTCCGCTTACGTCAGTCAGGTCGGGGCGGAGCCAGACAAGGTTCTGCCATATAACATCGCGGTGCCGCTGGTGCGGGCCGCAATGCTGCTCGATCGTTTGCCCATTCTGAGTTATGACGGCTACGCGCTCTATAACTGGAAACGCTTTCGCAAAGATCAACCGATCCGGTTGGGCAATATCGATACCCTGCAAAACTTCGTTCACCTGTATGACGAGCATTGGTTCATCCTGGTGCATGTAGAGATTGAAGCAATAGGGGCCGATATTCTGGCTGCGATCGCGTCGATCAAACGCAAACTGGCGGAAAATGATGATGTTGACCTGAACCCGGAGCTATGGCTCATCGCGGATTCTGTGCAACGCCAGGTCGAGGTGATCAAGCGCATTCCGGAGTACATGGATTCCAGTCTCTATTACAAGACTTTCAGGCCTTATATCCGCTTTTTCGAAAATATAACCTATGAAGGCGTGGAGCAAGCGCCCATCCAGTTTCGTGGAGAGACAGGCGCCCAGAGCAGTATCATGCCGACCCTGATCGCCTTCATGAAAATTCCACATCAGCGATCCGCCCTGACGGACCATCTGGCCGATATGCGCAAGTACATGCCGCTCAGGCACCGGGTGCTGATCAAGGAAGTCGAGGCCATGCCGGATATCAGAAGTCCTGAATATAAGGAGCCTTATAACGCCATTCTGGATGCCATGGCGGCCTTCCGGCGCGTCCATTACGGCTGGGCGCAGGAATATATCAACCGCTGGACGGATGATCCGAGGGGAACCGGCGGCACTCCCTATATGCAGTGGCTCAAACAGATGTTGCAGGAGACTGAGGCTCACCGTCTTTAAAATTGCGTGCGGATTTTTACAGACAATATTACATCTTTTCGCCGGTATCGATTATCCAGTCCCTGACGGATTGCCATGAGGAAACTTATCCTCTGCTTTGATCCGGCTGCGGCGAAATGTCAGCAGGACCTAATGGCGATCGAACCAGACATGCTTGGTATATCCATCCACATGTTTGCAAAGCAGCTCTAAATAATCGCCGTGGATGGGGCCGACTTTATAGTGATGATCAGGGTTCAAATCGTAATGGCTCAAATCATGAACCATGAGCGGCATATCTTCATTGTCTATATAGCCCGTGCTTACAACTTCGTTTCTTTCCAGATCTTTGATTTCTATTTTGTGAGTTTCCATAATATTCGCTCTTTAAAGTCAATGAGAAAAATGACAGGATTTATGGTTAGAAACCAGCCTTGCCTGATTATTAGAAAATAAACCTTTGTTACGGTTCAAACTCGCAGTCCTTTGCGACAGCGCCGTTAGTCCTCGCACTCCAAGAGGCAACGCATAAAAAGTGAACGTCTAAGAAGACGTTTGGAAACGCCCGCTTCAGGCCAGACGCATCAACATAATGCGGCGCATGACGATATACCCCCGTTTCATCGGTGCGAGTGATACGCTCGTAACTTTTGCTGAGGCGGCGTGAGTGATTCAGTCAATTGAAGGTACGTTCGATCGGCCAATGATGGGGAAAGAGCACAAGCTGGCTTGCTTGGGGCGTAGCACCACTGCCAGGCAGAACTTGAAACGTTCTGCTGGCCAAGCCATTAACCGAACAGGGTAGTCATCATCCACCTAACTCTTTAACCCAAATCAGAACAACGGAATTGCTTCTAAGAGAATTAACGCAACAGAAGCATTTTTTGTACTTGAGCCTAAAGGGTTGCATGCAGGATGGACATCATATTGATGCCTTTATGGCCTATACTAAGACGACCAGGGGAGTCTTGTCGGCAACTAATTTCCTTCGCCTTCCAGGTTTCAGCCACACTGACTTGTCTGCCCATGCGAAAGCCGGTTTTGGCAAGATACTCAAGCCAGCGGGAGGTGCATTCGTGACGTTCAAAGCGCTGCTCTTCGGGGTGAGAAACCACATCATCGATTTCTCTGGCAAAAAACGCCTTCAGGCCATTTTTTTCGGATTCGCTGATATCGAGCTGATCGATAATGCTGAATACACTGCCATAATGCGCATAGGCATTCTCTACCCGCTGGCACCAGTCGCTCTCCATATGGTTGCTGTCCGGCTCGGTCAACAGGAGGGCATCGGGATGCAATTGGCGAATCATATCAAAAAATGCGATGCGCTCGGCTGTGCTGGGGATGTGATGGGCGATCAGTGAAGCATTAACAGCGAGTTTATTGAATTGTTTGGGGAAGGCAGAAAACAATTGTTCCGGCATCAGCTTTTCGACCAAGCAATCCAGCGGGAAAAAAATGACTTTGAACGGTACTTTCGCCGCCGCTTTGGCAATCATTTGGCCGGCATGAGTTAAAGCCTCATGAAATGGCTCGACACCGATCACTGTCAATGTTTTCAAGGAGGTATTCCCGGACATGGACTGGATAAGTTTGGCGGTTTGAATGCCCCGGCCTATGCCAATATCAATCAGTACCGCATGCGGACCATCGGCAATGACATGCTTGATGGCATCGTTAACAATGCCATGGCTCATGCTGACCAGCGGAAACTTGTTGATAAGGATGTCAAAAAGCTCAATTTGTGGAATTTCGAAGCGTTTCAGATAAATATGCTCGCGCTCCCCGTCATGAAGGTTGAACCGGTTCTGGATAGCGTTGAGGAACAGCATGTCCAGGAAAGCTTGTGGTTCATCTGCAGCGCGTTCTGCGTTGTATTCGATCAATTGCCTTAATTGGGCGAGATGATGTGGTGCAGGGCTGCGGTCAAGTTTGCCAAGCAAAGCTTTTAAATTGCCGTTTAGTGAAAAATCGTGAGCGTGTTGCATAGTAAGTTAACTTCTAATAGTAATAATAAAGTTTTTAGGTATCTTTCATACTCTTAGCAGCCGGCAACAAAACTACGAAGTTAGTCAGGTTTGTTAACGGTATATCTGCCGTTCCAATGATTGATAATTTAATAAATAAAAAATCAATTTGACTGCCGACCTTTGGCTGTCGCTGTGTCCTTGTTGGTACTTCATTCAACAGATCATCACAGTAATTGCTTACTATGGTACGGCCGCTCAGTACAAGCCTCAATGAACAAACTCACATCTACGATGTGAAATATTGCACAACGTATCGTCAGAAATTTGGTTTTTCGAAACATGCGAACTGTCTGGACGCACCGGACGCGATTGATGTGCTTCATTGCTCCCGTCACATCCTGTCAGGCCGACTATGCAGAAGCGATTCAAGAGAGCCGAATTCAGAGCAATTAAAGAGAGGCTGATATAAACCGTGAACATTCCTGAGTTTATTGCCTAAAATCGGGTCTTCGTGGAAGATATAGTCACTTTTGGGTTTTCGGCTGAATGTGGGATTTATCCACGCGACCTGGGGCGTTGAATACAGGGACGGTTATCAAATCAATTGCTTAAACATAAACAACTGGAGTTATGCGACAAATGCCTTGGATTATTGGACATTCAATGTCGTATATATACTACGTTATGTGTAAATGGCGGATTAAGTCATGGCGAATAATTGGAACATTCCAGCTTGGCTAGAAACGGAAGTCAGGAAAAGAGATAAGGCTTGTGTTTATTGCGGTGTTGAATTTGCGCCTGCCAAGGTCTCCAGAAAGTCCGCAGCCAGCTGGGAGCACATCATTAACGATGCAACAATTATCACCAGAGAAAATATCGTTCTTTGTTGTTGCGGGTGCAATGCCAGCAAGGGACAAAAGCAGCTCTCTGTTTGGTTGCAATCTAAATACTGTAAAGAGCGTGGTATTACTTCAGCTTCAGTGTCCCCAATAATCAAACAGGCAATTTCAAATGGTCAATAAGGTCACGCATAACATGACGCTCAAAGGGACGTGCCGCATCATGGCGGTTTTAAAGTTTTGTAATTTATCAAGCTTTGGGGTTTCGTTTAGCGTCCGTGAGCGGCACGCCCCTTAGCTCTACGTTATGTTTACGAAAGTCACAGATTATGAATAATCGATTCGACATAGAATTTAAGAAGTATGAGTTCGCTAAATATAGCTTCCAAGAGTGTTTGAACTTTCTGGATTTGCATAGACAGCTCCATAACTATGTGCAATTTAATCTGTCATTCGAAGTTATGGTTTCAACAGCATTTGTGGTTACCTATGCACGACCCTTTAGTAGCTCAAATAACGAATATCATGGTATGCGTATGGGTTCCATATCAACAAAATGGTTAAAAGATCTCAGCCCGAGTCACAAGAAAAAACATGATTATCTTGTAGGGACGGGCCGTAATGCTTTAGCTGCTCATATTGATCTGGGGAAGCTTATGCCGAATGTGTTTGTAAAAGATGGCCCTCATAATGACTATGTTTTTGATCTGCAACTTCTCACCATAAATGATAATACACTTAGTAAGTATACAGAGCTAACCAAGGCGGCTCTGCAATTCTGCCAAAATCATCAGGAAAGCCTTAAGCCACACTTGTCAAGTAATCATTTAGTCCCGGAGATTCATCACCCAGATGCTAAACGTTTTATCAAGCGGAGCAGTGACAAAAGTGATGGTTAATTTACGTCATAAAAAACATAACATGGCGCTCAACCGGAGCGCGGTTATAAGGCGGTTTTATTTTTTCAGCTTTCCGGGCCGCGCCCGGTTAGCTCTACGTTAGGTGAAATCATGACGTACAACATGGTCGTAGATTCTGAGCTTGTTGGGCTCAGTATTCCCGAGAAATTCCTAGCCTATTCTGATGCATACTGTAGTGCAGCAATTGCGTTAACAAGCCAGATGGCATCTGATCCAGAAAAGGCGGCTTGGGCTAAAGCCGCCGTAGTGCTAATGCTATCTGCGCATTCTGCTGAACTGTTACTGAAGGGTATGCTTTTTCATAAAGACCAAAATTTCAAGATCAACAACACCCATGATCTTGAAAAACTTTACGGCATGTACCAGCGCGAATTCCCGGAATCCAAATATCACTTCGATATGCCTTTCAAGACTGAGTGCCAAGGCATGTCTGAGGCCGAGGTCGAAATATTCAAAAAGGAGCAAAGGCCGCCTGCCCCGAGCGTTTTATACAGATATCCTACAAAAACAGGAAGCGCTGAGTGGGAAGGAGCATTTGGTTTTGAGGCAAGTTCATATATGCGGGTTGTGCACGCACTTTCAAAGGATATCGCAAGGCTGAGAGAGTGTATCACCTAACCATGCGCTGCACCGGACAAGCCGGTGAGCGCGACGTTAGGCATTATGGAATGAATGCGTTGGCTTTGGCTTGCTTTCATCAGCCTCGGTGGTTACGGTAAGGTTGCGTTTGTGAACGCTCTGCCATTAGCAGCCATGCGTTTGCGTCATGCGCGGGGCAAGCCGCGAGTCCTGTATTGGGCTAGCGTCCGGTGCGTTGTTTTGGTTTTTTGTCCAAGGTCGGTTGGCTTTCATCGTGCTTCTTGGCCTAACATGGCGCTCAAAGGGACGTGCCGCCCCAGGGCGGTTTTAAAGTTTTGTCATTTATCAAGCTTTGGGGTTTCGCTTAACGTCCGTGAGCGGCACGCCCCTTAGCTCTACGTTATTCATCAATACAAATTGAAACTTGAATTCAAAGGAAACCCTTGAATGAATGCATACCTGATATTGGATTTGGCAATTAACAATTTTGAGAACTTTCGGGAATACATCGAGAAAATACCGTTTTTTATAAAAAAACATGGAGGTAGGTATATCGTGCAAGGCGTAGAACCTGAAGTCATGGAGGGCGACTGGCGCCCAAATCGAATTGTAGTACTTGAATTTCCCTCAAAAGAAAACGCGAAAGAGTTTTTAAGGGATCCCGATGCTCAATCGTTATTCGCAATCCGGCATCAATCTACGACTAGCAAGTTAATCTTAGCCGATGGATGCGTGTAAGCCGTAAAGTACGATGTATAACGAATAAAGAGATTCAAGTTGCTAAATACCATCCAAGATTGGCGAAATAATCTTCAAATCAAGGCGGTCGAGAATAAGCAAGCCGCAAAAGCTAATGGGCAGAAATATATTTAGTACAGCAGTGTCAAAAACAAGGATATCAAGCGGAAATTTTCAGAGGGCCTTTGCATCTTTCCTTTTCTGGTATTCCCGTTGTAAGGTTTTGCCGTTCCCTATAAAAAGCAGGAGTCAAGTATGAAACACGCATTAAAAACTAGCCCTAGCCCTTCCATCAAGCGGGACGCGCTAAAGCGAATCCCTTATGCCAAACGTTAGGGATTGCATATGCCAACCGTCTTTACGCATCCAGCTGTACCGTTAGCTATTGGTCTAGGGCTAGGCCGCAAGCTAGTCCCCGCTCCTTTGTTAGCGTGCGGTGTTATTGGCTCAATCCTGCCTGATCTCGACGTAATCGCGTTTCGCATCGGCATTCCATATGCAGCGGAGTTCGGTCATCGAGGGTTTTCCCATTCGCTGCTGTTTGCATTTGTCGTTGCGTTGCTATTCGCTTGTTTCTATCGCTTCCTCCAAACAAATTTTCTCCGCGCGCTCTTATTTCTGTTTATCGCTGTGAGTTCGCACGGAGTGCTGGACACACTGACAAACGGCGGTCTGGGAATCGCCCTCCTTTGGCCCTGGTCGGAGCATCGATACTTTATGCCCCTTCATCCAATCGAAGTGTCTCCTCTCGGTATGTCCAGGTTCCTGTCGGAACGCGGCCTAGTGGTCTTGAAGTCAGAGTTCTTATGGGTCTGGCTACCAGCAATGGCAGCCACCGCAACGATGATGCTTGCGCGCCTTGCCCTAACACTCCAGTCAATCGGACAACCGAAAGCAGGGCGCTTCTTTCCGAACGGTCCGTCTCGCGCGGTTGCCAGTTATCTAGACATTATGAGATTGTATAAAAGACGGCAATAGACAAGTTGAGCAAAATACCAGGAACCGGAGAGTTATAAAATGACCTGAACGAGGCGCGGTAATTCCGCGCCTCTGGGTTTTGTTTTGCCGCCGCATGCATACCAGATAGGCCGATGTCATGCTACTGCATGGTGTATTGCGCTGCTACGGCAGTGTGCAGGTACCGTCACCACCATCGCGAACATAATAGTCTGTAGAGAGATAGCCGTTGGCGGCTGAGATAACATTCTGGCCAGCGCTCAGAAAGACGGGAGTATGAGGACGGGTTGAGCTTAGCTGTGTCAGCGGTGCGCCATTGACGGAAACATTGAGCAGGTAAGAGCCATTATCGAACAGGTTTACATACGGTTGCGCCATGCCGGTTCTGGCGTTCCATGCGCAACCGGGCGTTACCGTCGCGTAAGATTTGTTGCTGGCGGCATATTCCAGTGTGCCGTCGGCGCTGAAGGTATTGCCAGTGGTGTCCGGGAGTGCACACATGCCGGGTTGTACATTAAACGTATAGCTATCGGCGGTTCTTTTGCTGAGCGCCACCACTACACTGTTGCTGCCATCGGCCAGCCAGACATTAGCGGCCGGGTTATCGGGTGTGACAGTTGCCACAGAAGCACCGTTCAGCGACACAGCGGCGCTCACCCCTTGTTTGGGGTTGAATAGACCGGCTTCTATTGCCGGTGATTGCGCGCCGGTAGCTGGATCGGCAGCGCATTGCACCCCGCCGGATGCGTATGTCTTGCCGCTTGCGCCGACTTGTATGGTAGTAGCTGCGCAAACCGGCGCAGCTAACGCCGCCATGCCCGCAAACGCGGCCGCTCCAGAGAATAAGATTTTTTTGTTTTTCAAAGTTAGCTCCTTGTTGTTATGTCGACCTTATCAGTCAGCAATAAACATAGCAGAAACCATATTAAAAATAAGTTAATTTGCCGGCGATTCGCAATTTGGCGAATGAAGCGATTCAGCAGAGCGGGACTCTGCATTCCGCCTAAAACCACAAGCCATAACGCATCCCGCCAGAGTGGTGGACGATCATCAGCTATCCGATAAATTCGAATAAATTGTCAATTCCAGCACCGGCTCTGCCCGGAATAAAGGCCCCGGCATTTGGGCGACCTACAAGAAACGTATAGCCAAGAAATCAGCGCTGTGCTCCGGTAAAAAACGGACAGTTCATCGGCTGTCCTCTCCACATTTCTATTTGCCGCTAACAGAACTTAGAGAGCCCCAGGAAAGCATATCCAGAATGAGGCTATGCAGGAGAGCATCCGGGGGAATTCCTTATAACCTGTACCGAGCGCTGAGCAATTACAGCTTATGTAATTTTCACACATTTTTTGTGGAATATTACCGTGATATTACTTTTCAAATCACTAAAATAGCTTTCTAAGTTTAATATTATTTTATGGGTGTTATTTCGGTATTTATTGTGGTTAATTGATAGGTATTTTTTAAATCCTAAAAACCTATATTGTATTGTTATGTATAAAACAAAATCAGCATGCATATTTCCAGGAATAACTAATATATAAAATATGATAGATTCCGTGCATGAGGTATTAACACAATGGATTAAATCCTATAACTATAACCTGTCAGAATTACTATCGAAAGATGTGCTGGACCGTATTTTAAACAAGAGTCATCACAAACTGAATGATTTCGATAGGCAAGTTATAGAGTATACCGCCTCATGCGCTGTCTACGACACTTATATTAAAAGAAGAGGCTTAGCCGATTATATCAGTGGATATAGCATGGGTATATTCGGTGCACTTTATGCCTCCAGATCCATTTCCTTTCGAATTCATTCGCGTTTGGCGGACATAACGCGGTAGTGCCGCTGGTGAAGTTCAAATAGACAGACGCAGTTGAAGATTTATAAACAAGTGAGGAAATAAAAAATGACCGAAATAAAACAAGAAGTATCAACTCTTGTAAAAGAATTCTTTGCCGACGAGTGCGAGGTTGATGTCAATTCCTGATTGACAGGAAATGGCCAGCGTGGAGACAACATAGCATGAGAGCAGCAAAGATAATAGGGACGGGCGCCTATCTGCCCGGCGATCCGGTGCCTTTCGACGAAATCCAGCGCTATCTGGGCGATATCCCCGAAGCGCCCAAGCGGGTGCGTCAATGGATCGACGACATGACCTCGGTCATGAAAGATATGCTGGCGATGGAGAATTACTATTACGCTTTTGACAGCAAGACCCGGGAATTTACCGACGACAATGTGACGATGTCGGTAAAAGCGGCAAAGAGGGCGCTTGATGCGGCGGGGCTGAAGCCGTCGGATATCGATCTGATCTGTTATGGGTCTGCCCAGCAAAACCAAATGCCGCCGGCATCGGTGCGGATCCAGGAGGCGCTGGGCATTGAGGATTGTGCGGAATTTTCTATTTGTTCCAACTGCACGTCCGCCTACAAATCCCTTTTTATCGCATCTGAGCTGATCAAGACGGGGTATGCCAAGAGAGCGCTGGTCATTTCATCGAATATGATCTCGCCGGCCATGATGCCGGAATACTACAACCAACCCAAACTGAACCGGGAAACGGTCTTTATGCGCTGGTTCCTGTGCGACGGTGCGGCGGCAATAGTGGTTTCGGGATATGACGCCGATAAGCCCGGCCTGGTGGTTGAAGGCAACTATCTTGAATCCATAGGATGCAGACGCGAATCCATCATGCACGATAACCGCCCTGCAAGGCCGATGTCCCCGCTAGTGGAATATGAGACTGCGGCGCATCATGTCCAGCAAAGCTTCAGGAATGCGCTGCATTCCGGCACATTTCAGGACGCAAGCGGGAAATCAGTCATGTTTGCAGGGATGAAACGCATGATAGCAAAGCTTGGCTTAACGCTTGGCGACATAAGGTTCATGCAGATCAACCTGCCAAGCAAGCAGATTACGGAGATTTTGCTGGAGGAAATTCTGGAGATAGGCATCTCGCGTTCGGCGTTATACACCAAGCTGAACAAGCTTGGATACTGCGGGCCTCCGATGGCGTTCATGTGCATCGACCAGATCATGCGTCACGAAAACTTAAAGAACAACGAAAAAATCCTGAGTTTCGTCACCGAGGTCAGCAAATTCATGCAGGCCGGTTATTTGCTCAGGGCTGAAGGTTATTCAAATTAAAGGCAGATATTATGGACAATCATATTGCAGTCATTGGCGCTGGACGCATGGGGATCTCCATTATCGATTTCCTGCTAAGCAAGGGATTCAAGGTTACTGCAATCACCCGCACGCCCGAGCAAGCCGAGAATTTGAACGGAAAATGGAAAAAAACAGTCAGCCGCCAGCTTAAATACGGCGCGGCCACCGAAGACCAGAGTGCTGACCTGGAGAATAGCTATTTCGCCAGTTCGAAGATGGAATCGATAAGCCATGCCGGCATCATTATCGAAACTGTCAATGAAGACATTGAAGTAAAAAGAATTGAGGAAAGCCCGGTCCCGGTTGTTGCGGCCATCAACGGCGCTTGTTTCGGCGGCGGGCTCGAACTGGCTTTGGCCTGTCATATATGGGGGCTCGGGCAAAGCGCCATGCTGCCGTCATCGGAATACATTACAGCGGACAAGGCCGTTGAAATAGGACTGGCGCATTATGTCTTCTCCAGACTGGAAGTGTTAGACAAGGCTTTTGATGTTTTGCATCAGATGCTGGGCAATAAATCCGTCAAGGCGATCAACTACATCATGAAGTCTGTTCTGGCCGGTAGACGAATGGATCAAAAATCGGCGCTTGAGCTTAAGGCCGAGTTAGTGGTTGAGCTGGTTGAATCGCAGTACAAAAAACGCAAGATAGCGTAAAACGATTAGGGCGAGGGCGGCGACATGTTTGTCAAATTAACGATCAATGAATCTATAGCTTATATCACCCTTAATCGGCCCGATAGGCTTAATGCTTATAACAGCGAGATGCTTGATGAGCTGGAATCTGCGATTAAGACAGTATTGACAAACCAGACGCTGAAGGCGGTTGTGATCGGTTCCTCGTCCGACAGTTTTTGTACAGGGGCCGATCTAAAGGAAATAGCGCACAGGAGTTATCGGGACGTTATCAATTTAAAAAGCCGAAGAATTTTTGAAGAGCTCTACCATGCGCCGATCATCTCCATTGCAGCGGTTAAAGGGTATGCCATCGCCGGCGGGTTTGAACTGGCGCTGGCGTGCGATTTTATCGTGGCCGCCGATAATGCAAGATTCTGGTTGCCTGAGGTTGATATCGGGCTTATTCCGGCTGCCGGCGGCATCGAGAGGCTGGTCCAGCGCGTCGGGCAAAACCTCACTAAAGAAATCGTCATCTGTGGACGCAGGCTGGACGCCAGTGAGGCGCATCGTCTGGGGTTGGTGACAAAAACAGTGGTTGCTGCCCAGCTTGAAGACGAAGTGACGGCATTACTGAAAATAATTATGGCCAAACCGGCCTGGGCATTACAAATAGCCAAAATTTCCATTAATGAGGCGACGTCAACACGGAAATCAGTGCTTAATTTGTTTGGACGGGCGTTCCTGCACGAACTAAGGGCGAGTAAGACAAATACTATTGTTGATTGAATGAAGGATGTTCAGTATGTCAGTAAATTCAGCACCATATCCGCGAGTCATTGGCTTGGGGACAGCAAATCCAAACACGCGCTATGACCAAACGATCATAGCGGACATGTTTGGCCACAAACAGGCAAGGATTAAAAACTTTTCGAAAACTCTCATATCCGGAAACGCTTCCTTTATTTCCCTGAACCGGGCAAAAATGGTTTGATATAGCAGGAAGACAGCGCTACTTTGCAGAAGAAGCATTTGAGCGGCAGTTTGAAAATGGGAGCGGCGGCCATTAACAAATGTTTGCGTGAGCAAAATCTGATGCCCGTGACATTGACTATCTGGCCTGTGTTACCAGTACCGGATTCCTTTGCCCCGGGGTTTCTGCCCATATTGCAAAGGCACTTAACTTCAGACCGGACGTAAGAAGAACCGACATTCTGGGAATGGGATGCAACGCCGGTATCAACGGTCTGCAGGTGGTCACCGACTATGTCCGGATGAACCCTGGCAAGAAGGCCTTGCTGTTGGCCATAGAAGTCTGCTCATCCGCTTACTATGTGGGCAGCAGCATGGAAACAGCGGTCGTGACTTCCCTGTTCGGCGACGGTTCGGCCGCGCTGTTGATTTCATCGGCTGATGAATATTCAGGCGCAAACGGTCCCATGATCGTCGATTTTGAGTCGGAAACCATTACCGAGAACATAGACGCGCTGCGCTATAACCTGGTGAACGGCATGTTGTCGTTCTATCTGGACAAGGATATTTCTTATGTTATCGGCGCCAACATACATAAGCCCATCCAGCGTTTGCTGGAGAGGCATGACCTTAAATGCGAATTAAGAGCCGAATAGAAGCCAGTTCATACCGTTAAACTATTGAGGAAGACATCACTCACTCTCAACAAATTAAAGTAACGCATGAACTGGCAGGAGCGATTAATAACGATTTATCTCTATGTCTGCAAGCATTATCAACTATGCTTATGCGGATCGGCATTTACGCGCCTGATTTCCCAGATTACCCAGTTATGTGGCGTATGTGCAGCGCTTGAATCGGGTGTCCGATGTGTTTGCGCCCTTATTGGCACTGATTCAGCAAGAACAAGAGGCCAAGAATCCAGGCAAGTCTGGCTGATTGACTCCTTCCCTGTGGCCTTGGCCAAGCAATGTCGCCGGTTTGAAGCTTGTGTGGCGAAAGCGTTGGCTGACTCAGGCTACTGCTCAACAAAGAAGCTGTACTATTATGGCGTTCGGGTGCATGTCATAGGGCGCCGTCAGTCGGGCTCATTGCCAATACCTGGATATATCGGTGTGACGGGCGCCAGCGACCATGAGGGCAAGATATTTGATCAGATTCGTCCGTACTTGCACAACAATGAACTGTATGGCGATAAAGCTTATCAACGGCCCGATGCCGAAGCCGTCAGGCAAGCCCAGAACCTGGCTGTCCTGATATCGGTTAAAAAAACAACAAAGGCAACGCTATCTGGAACCCCTGGATCAATGGCTGCCCACCGCGGTTTCTCGCGTTCGGCAACGGATTGAAGCCTTATTTGCCTGGATTGAAGCAAAAACAGGCATTGAATGTGCCAGTAAAGTGCGTTCTTACAATGGACTGATGGTGCATGTCTTCGGCAAACTTGCGGCGGCTCTGTTTTTCTGGAATTTTTTACAAATTAGCTCTTAATTCACATTTAAGTTGTGCCACTGGATGATCAAAAAACTCCACAGTTATCTGCTCTGATTCATGCAGTGGCAACCTGTGACTACTGAGACGTTACATGGACAACGCCATGACATGGACAAGTTGTCGAGAATTGTCATTGCTTTTGACATCAAGCACTACGCCGGAAATTTGCTTTATCTCTATTACCTCTTATAATTGCCGCCTGCTTTCAGGTTCTGTCAGGTTTTTTATCTGACGATTAAACGGGAAGTCGGTCAGGTCAAACCAAAGCCGACGCTGCCCCCGCAACGGTAGATAAGTAAAAGAATCGTCAAAATGCCACTGTGCTATGCATGGGAAGGTGACGATTCAGGCTTCCGCCACTTATAAGCCCGGAGACCGGCCCGAAAGTTTGATTCGATGCAGCGGAGGGCTGTCAGCGAAAATGGCAGTGCAGCTTCGCGTTTGCGTCCTCTCTCATTTTCTTTAGTCCTCTGTTGTGTACTACAACCTTTATGCGCGGGCGGCGCAGGGGACCAACATGCAAGAACTTATCTTCGGTAGCTTATTACTTACCGGTATTACTACCCGGTTACATACGCAGAAAACACCCAAAAATCCTCCCGATAGGATGGTTGTCATGTCCAGTTTGAAAGTCAGGACATGAGTTGTCATGTGTATTAAAAAACAAAACTCTAAAATCTGCCTGGCTATAGGTGGATTGTTGGGCCTGAGCTGCGCCATGGTTAACGCCGATCCTCAACCTGTGGAACTAAAGGAAATGGTCGTCGAAGCCGGGCGAGAAAATGATCTTATTGGCACGACTGGCTCAGCGTCGCAGGGCGAAGTCCGCCAGGCACAACTCGAATACCGCCCGATGTCCCGTAACGGCGAGCTCATGGAAGTAGTACCTGGGGCGTTAGCTAACCAGCACAGTGGTTCCGGCAAAGCCAATCAGTATTTCCTGCGCGGCTTCAATCTCGATCACGGTACGGATTTTACGACCTACGTCGACGGCATTCCCATGAACATGCCTACCCATGCCCATGGGCAGGGTTATATGGACATCAATAGCGTCATCCCGGAATTGGTAAAGAAGATTGAATACGGCAAAGGCCCGTATTATGCGGAAATCGGCGATTTTTCCTCAGCCGGTTATTCGAAAATATTCTCGATGGACCAATTGCCTACAGGCCTGTTGAAGTTTACTGGCGGCGAGTTCGGTTATTACCGTGCTTTAGTCGCTAATTCCAACCAAGTCGGCAGCGGCGATCTACTTTATGCTGGCGAGTTCAATTTCTATAACGGCGTCTGGCAGCAACCGGAGGATACAAAAAAATTTAACGGCATGCTGCGTTACTCGCTTGATAAAGGCAACTGGGGATTATCGGTTAACGGTAAGGGTTATACCAACAGCTGGACGGCAACCAACCAGATCCCTCAAGCCTTAATTGATAACGGCACGCTCGACCTTTACGGCACTATGGATCCCACGGATGGCGGCAAAACCAACCGCTACAGTTTTTCAACCAATCTCTGGAACAAAGGCGATAACTGGAAAAATGACGCCAATATCTATGCGCTGTACTACGATGTGGATTTATTCTCCAATCTCACTGGCTATTTAGACAACCCGGTCAACGGTGATCAGATACACCAGTTTGAACATCGGGTACAGGCGGGTGGCAATATCGAACATACCCGTTACAGCCAGCTGTCCGGTTTTGACATGGACAACACCGTGGGGCTTCAGCTTCGCCATGATGAAATTATGGGCATAGGCTTGGATCACACTGTCGGTCGGCACTATCTCAGCACAGTCAGTCACAGCAAGGTCAGTGAGACCACTGCCGGGGTTTATCTCAAGAACCAGACCTATTGGCATGAAAAAGTGCGTACTATTGCTGGTTTAAGAGGAGATTTTATCCATGACGATGTCACGGTGCTCGACACGGCTACGCATGATCCTCATGTTAAGGCGGCAAATTCGGGCAGTCGAGGGCAAGCGCTAGTCAGCCCGAAGCTAAGCCTGGTCATCGGCCCCTGGTACAAGACTGAATACTTTATCAATGGCGGTTTCGGCTATCATTCCAACGATGCGCGGGGCACGACGCTACAATTCGATCCCAATACTGGTACAGCACTAGATAGCAGTGCCGCCAGGATCTCGCCTCTAGCGCAGTCCCGCGGTGCTGAAACAGGCATTCGCAGCAACTTTATCAAAGGCTTGAACAGCACCCTGGCATTCTGGTGGCTGGAGAGCGATCAGGAACTGGTGTTTGCGGGCGATGCCGGTACCACTGAAGTCAAAGGGAAATCCCGTCGATACGGCGTTGAATGGACCAATGACTATAAGCCGACCGATTGGCTGACGCTGGATGCGGACTTTGCCTTTAGTTCGGCACGGTATGTGGCGATGCCAGAGGGTGAAACCAACAACTATATCCCAAACTCCGTCGGCACAGTTATCTCAGCGGGTGCTACAGTGGTTGCCCCTAACGGCCTGTTCGGTACGGTACGGTTGCGCCACTTTGATGACATGCCGCTGGACCCTTCCGGTGCATTCTGGTCCGATTCGACCAGCATCGTCAATTTAGGGGCGGGCTACCAGCAAAAAAGATATAAACTGGAAGTCGATATCTTCAATATTTTCGATTCGACCGCCAACGATATTGCTTACGCTTATCAATATGCCTATCCTGCTGGTGCTTCGCCGCAGACGGGTATTCTGAAACATCCCGTTGAACCGCGCATGGCTCGGGCAACTGTCACGATCCCTTTCTAATAAAAGCTTAATGACCAGTCAAAATGACCAGTCAAACGTTTGACATAACAACACTCACGGGAATGTCTCTTATTAGGTTGGGAATAGCTATTCAATAATCCCCGTATTAGCTCATAGCAGTGTCCGCTTTGCCTATGCAGAAACTGGGCAAAGCATTCAACTCTGTCATTTTTCACGTACCCTATAACTTTTACTTTTATTCAAGAGCTTGATAATACGTTAGTTTATATGCACTGCGGCTATCAGGAAGTGATCTGAGACCAGAATTTCATTTGGGCTTAATAAGTTGTCGGCATGGGCTTAAGCGTTTCGAGGTAATAAATGCAGCCCAGCTTCAACAGTAAAAGCAAGGAGTACATTCAATTAACGCTCCAATTAGTTTATACTGGACTTCAATGATTAGGTGCCCTGGCGCGCGGTTTGTGCGTCAGGGTGAAACGGGAAGTCCGGTGCGTTGAGCGTTTAGCCTCAGTCAAAGCCGGCGCAGCCCCCGCTGCTGTAAGCCTGATGAATCGTTCATATGCCACTGCGCGGTCAGTGTGGGAAGGCGAATGATTCAGATGACGGCAAGCCAGAAGACCGGCCTGGTCATATGAAGGATACCGACTCCGGAGGGGAGCCGTATGCCAGTCTGCAGCTATGGCTGTATTTGCGCATTCGTATTTCCTTATGGCGGTCGCTCCAATCCCTTACTTTAATCAGGAGACCCGACATGCTCGTTGAAACCCATTCCAGACACGCTTCCGGCTTAACCGCTGCACGCCTGATTCCTGCCTTGTCCGCTATTATGCTAGGCTTTGCACTGCTACTGATCGTCGGCTTTGCCTCAATGGCCGAAGTACATAACGCCACGCACGACACCCGCCACGCAACCGGCTTTCCTTGCCACTAGCGTCGGCATGTTCAAGCATACCGTATTCTCTGCTACGCTGGCCGGTAGCGTGGCCGCACTGTTGCTATCCCTGCTACAGATTTTTTGGGTGACGCCGTTGATTCTGCAGGCGGAAACTTATGAAACAGCTGCTGAAGCGGTTTTTCATGAGCCTACCGCCATCCATGTACACGATGAAACGGCCTGGCAACCGGAGGATGGCTGGCAGAGAACACTCTCGACGGCAAGCAGTAATGTCGTAATGGCCGTCGGTTTTGCGCTTATGCTGACTGGGCTGTACGCTTTGCGCAAGCCAACAGGCATATGGCAGGGCCTGGCCTGGGGGCTGGCCGGCTATGCGGTATTTTTCGCCGCGCCGGCCATAGGCCTGCCGCCGGATTTGCCGGGCACGACAGCGGCAGCGCTGATGCTCAGGCAATACTGGTGGCTGGGCACGGCGCTGGCTACGGCGGGCGGGCTTGGGCTGATTTTTCTACAAGGCCGCTGGCCGCTACGGATGACCGGCCTGCTGCTGTTGCTGATACCGCATCTGCTTGGCGCACCGCAGCCTGAAATGGCTGAAAGCCTGGCGCCGGCGTTGTTACAAAACCAGTTCCGCTGGGCCAGTGCGCTCAGTAATGCTGTGTTCTGGATGGCATTGGGCATGCTGTCGGCACTGATATTTAACCGTTTGCAAGACAAAAGCGAATGACTCTTTCTAATAAAACCGAAGCCATTAACGGCCAAATCTGGTTCGTCGGCGCAGGTCCCGGCGACCCGGAACTGATCACCGTAAAAGGCCAGCGCTTACTGCAGCAGGCCGGTGCCATACTCTATGCCGGCTCCCTGGTCAACGAGGCCGCTACTTTATACGCTCCTGCCTCCTGCCTGATCCGCGACTCGAAGGATATGACTCTGGAAGAGATTACCGGCTGGTTGATAGAACAGGCGGGGCAGCATAAAACCGTGGTGCGGCTGCAGACTGGTGACCCCGGGCTTTATGGCGCACTGGTCGAAATGGTGCGACCTCTCGATGCAGCGAGCATACCCTGGGCCGTAGTGCCGGGCGTGTCTTCGGCCATGGCATCGGCTGCCGCGGCCGGCGAAACGCTGACGCTGCCCGAGATAACGCAAACCGTGATCTTCACCCGCGTGGCCGGGCGCACGCCCATGCCGGCAGGCGAGGAGCTGGAGTCTCTGGCCTCGCATCACACCACTTTGTGCATTTTTCTATCCATAACGCTGCTGTCGGACGTGCAACAGGCTTTGCTTGCCGCAGGCTGGGCTGAAGAGGCGCCGATTCTGGTGGTGCAAAAAGCCAGCTGGCCAAACGAAGAAAAGATCGTTCGAGGAACGCTTAAAGATATTCGCGAAAAGTGCCGCGCCGAGAAAATCAACAGCCAGGCGATGATTATCGCCAGCCCGGCATTGGGCGCTCGCCATTGGCCCGAAATTCGCCATTCAAAACTCTACGATGCCGGGTTTTCACACCGTTTCCGTAAAGCCGTCAAATCATGAGACAGAATATCTATGAATAAGCAAACCATTTTATTGATCGGACATGGATCGCGCGAAGCGTCCGGCAATCGCGAAGTCGAAGCCTTCGCCGAACAATGGCGTGCCCGCCAACCGCAACGACGCGTAGAAGTCTGCTTTATCGAGTTTGCGGACGTGCTGATTGACGCAGGACTGGATCGCGCGGCTCAGCACGGTGGCCGAGTGGTTGTGGTACCGCTGATCCTCAATGCTGCCGGCCACGTCAAGATGGAAATACCCGAGCATATCGAGCATGCCCGCCTGCGGCATCCAGAGGTTGAGTTTATTTATTGCCGCCATCTGGGCGCCAGCGAGGACATTCTGGCTATTCTCAAGCGCAATCTGCGTAAAGCCCTGGCGAGCCTGGACATGCCCGACCCACGCAACACCGGCGTTATTCTGCTGGGCCGCGGCTCGTCCGACCGGGTCGCCAACGGTGAAGTGGCTAAAATGGCTCGCTGGCTGTACGAGGACGGCGAGCATCCGATGGTGGACATCGCCTTTACCGGCATCACCCATCCACGTCTGGAATCGATGGTGCAACGCCAGGTCAAGCTGGACATGCGGCAGATTGTGGTGCTGCCGTACTACCTGTTCACCGGCACCCTGATCGAGCGCATCCATCGACAGATAGCGCGCTTGCAAACCCAGTATCCGCATATCCACTTTGCCCAGGCCGATTATCTGGGGTTTGAGGACGAAATTTTCGCTGTGCTGGAACAGCGCATCAAGGAAGCCAGCCATATGCAATCTCCTGCCATGATGGAATGCGACGGCTGTAAATACCGCGAATTCGCCGCTGATCATGGCCATAGCCATCATCACGCCTAAGCAGGTTATCTTATGAATAATATCGTTACCGAACAACTTACCGACGCAGGCCGCCAGATCGAGCACGATTCGTTTGCGATCGTCGACCACGAAGCCGGGCCGCACCGCTATAGCAAGCAGCAATGGCAGGTGGTGCGACGCATGATCCACGCCTCGGCGGATTTTGAATTCAATGGCCTGACCCGTTTTCATCCGGATGCGGTGGCCGCCGGTCTACAGGCCATCAGCCAAGGTGCGCCTATCGTCGCCGATGTGGAAATGATTTGTGTGGGCTTGTCCAAACCACGCCTGGATCATTTTGGCGTCGTCACGCATCAGTTCATCGCCGATGAGGATGTGATTGCTCAGGCCAAAACCGAAAACAGCACCCGTGCCGTGCAGGCCATGCGCAAGGCGCAGCGGCTGAATTTGCTGGATGGCGGCATCATCGCGATCGGCAATGCGCCGACTGCACTACTGGAAGTGGTGCGCATGATCAACCACGGGCTGATCAAACCTGCCTTAGTGATCGGCATGCCGGTGGGCTTTGTCTCGGCCGCCGAATCCAAAGCGGTACTCAGTGAAATCAGCAGCATTCCCTGGATCGTCATTGACGGCCGCAAGGGCGGCTCTACTCTAGTTGTGGCGGCGATCCACGCCTTGCTGGCGCTGGCCGAAGCGCAACAGAAAGCGGCCGGCTGATCTGGCGCATGGAAAAGAAAGCCAAAGGCACCCGCAAAGGCTACACCACCGGCGCCTGTTCCTCGGCAGCCGCACGGGCGGCGGTATTAGGCCTGGTAGACGGTGCCGTGCCCGAGACGGTCGATTGTGACCTGCCCAACGGCCAGCAAGTACGCTTTGCCGTCTGTGACGGATATTGTGATTGCGATGCCGCGCATGCCGTCGTCATCAAGGATGCCGGCGATGATCCTGATGTCACTGACAAGGCGCCATTGACCGCCGATGTGCGGCTGTTGCCGGAGGCGCCCGGGTCGGTAGTGCTGAAAGGCGGCGAAGGCGTCGGTACCATCACTATGCAGGGCCTGGGACTTGAAGTAGGCGGTCCGGCCATCAATCCGGTGCCGCGACGCAACATCGAAGCCAATGTGCGCAGTGCGGCAGGCGCCTTGCTGGAGCGCTCAGGAATTGAAGTGACCATTTCCGTGCCGGGCGGCGAAGAGATGGCGAAAAAAACGCTCAATTATCGCCTCGGCATTATCGGCGGCATTTCCATCCTCGGCACTACTGGTATCGTTCACCCCTATTCCACGGCGGCGTTTCGGGCCAGCGTGATTCAGGGCATTGAAGTGGCCGCCAATCAAGGCCAGGATACCGTGGTGCTGACTACCGGCGGGCGCACGGAGAAATTCACCATGCAGGAGCTTCCCGAACTGGCGCCAGCCTGTTTCGTGCAGATGGGCGACTTTCTCAAGTACGCACTGGATACTGTGGTCGAATGCGGCATTCGCAAGGTCGTGATCGGCGGCATGGTCGGCAAGCTGACCAAGATCGCCCAGGGCGAAACCATCACGCACGCCAACCGCAGCGCGGTAGATACCGAGTTGTTGGCGGAACTTGCCTCCGAAATCGGGGCGCCGGCTGCCGTCTGCGACGACATCAGGCAATCGGAAATGGCCCGCTACGCCAGTGAGCGTATGGAAGAGCTGGGCTTGATAAGCGAATTTTACACGGCCCTGGGTCGGCGGGTCATCGCCACCTTGAGCCAGCGCTACACCGGCAAATTCCACTTGCAGGTGCTGATGTGCGATTTTGACGGCAACAAACTGGCGGAAGTTGAAGGAGATGTTTGAGATGACCCATCATTGCCGGATTATCGGCGTACTGGACAATGGCACCGCGGGATTAACGCCGGAAGCACTGGCGCAGCTACGATCTGCCGATCTGGTGATTGGCGGCCACCGCACCTTGGCATTATTTGCCGATGCAATACGCGTCGATGCCGAACGTCGTGATCTGACCGGCAATTTGCCGCAAGTTCCTGTCTGGATAAGCGCGGCCCGCGAGGCCGGCAAGCAAGTCGTGGTGCTGGCGACCGGCGATCCTTTATGCCATGGCATCGCCAGTTTTCTTATCAACAAGCTCGGCCGTGCAGGCGTGGATATACTGCCCAATCTTTCTACATTGCAACTGGCCTGCGCAAAGCTGGGATTGGCCTGGCAGGACGTTCGCATCAGCTCGGTGCACAATCACGATGCCGGCGAATGGACTATCGGCGCCACGCCGGAACATGGCTTGTACCGTTTGCTGTCCGTACTGCGTCAGTCCGATTTAACGGCTGTCTTCACCAGCCCGGAAAACACTCCAGCCCGCATCGCCCGGATGCTGCAAATCGAGGCTTTAGAGGACGAATTCGAGATGGCTGTAGCGGCATGCTTGCTGCAGGATCAGGAGCAGGTTTCTGCCTGGCTGACTGTCAATGCGGCCGCTGAGCGCCGCTTTGCCGACCCCAATATTGTCCTGCTGCGCCGCCGTCAGCCCGCCGCTCGCGAAGCCCTGTTTGGGCTGCCCGATGATCGCTTTAATCAGCGCAAGCCTGATAAAGGGCTGATTACCAAACGGGAAGTCCGGGCGGTATCGCTGGCACGAATGGCTTTATCGCCGGACAGCGTGGTGTGGGACATCGGCGCAGGTTCCGGCTCGGTCGGGCTGGAAGCGGCAAGATTGTGCCCGCAAGGCCATGTCTATGCCATAGAAAAAAACGAAGCCGATGCCGCGATTGCTCTTAGCAATCGGGCCAGCCTGCGAGTCAGCAACTATACATTGTGGCATGGCCGTGCACCGGCCGGACTGGAAAACTGGCCCGACCCGGATGCGGTGTTTATCGGCGGTTCCGGCGGCGAGTTAAACGAACTGATCACGCTTTGCCTGCAGCGGCTCCGTCCGGGCGGCAATCTGGTGATGAATTTCGCCACCTTCGAAAATATGGCCACCGCGATCGACGCGTTGAAAACAGCGGGGGCGCAATGGGATGTGACTCAACTGCAAGCCGCACGCAGTCAGCCTATCCTGAATATGCACCGCATGCAGGCAGAAAACCCGATCTGGATTGTCTGCGCCCACCAGCGCGATCCGGATTGCAGTGAGCAAAACTTGGAACAAAGCCATGACTAAACCACAAAGCGGCCGGCTAATCGGCGCCTCACTCGGCCCCGGCGATCCGGGACTGATTACCCGACATGTCTGGGAATTATTGCAGCGCACAGATGCCCACTGGGCTTATCCGGTACGGCGCAAGGATGCCGAAAGCCATGCACTGCAAATCGCGTTACGTGCGGGTCTGACATTGCCTGAAGCGCACTCGCCGCTGATTTTCCCGATGACCCATGACGCCGACATCCTGGCCGGCTACTGGCTGCGTGCCGCCGAAACGGTGCTGACTCGATTGCACGCCGGTCAGGACGTGCTGTTCCTGGTCGAGGGCGATGCCTCCACCTACTCGACCTTCGGCCATTTGGCCCGCACTGTGCGCGCGCTGGACGAAAGCATCGTCATCGAAACGATTCCCGGCGTGCCGTCGTTTAATGCCGCTGCGGCCCGCGTAGCAATGCCGCTGGCCGATACCGACGAAACCGTGGCGATTATCCCGGCCAGTTACGGCATCGCCATGATCGAACGCCTGCTCAATGACTTCGATACGTTGGTGCTGCTGAAGGTGAAACCTTTGTTGGATGATATTCTCGATTTGCTGGAACGGCGTGCATTGTCAGCCAATGCCGCTTTCGTCGAAAAGGCCGGCGCGCCGCAAGAGCGTATTGAGCGCGATGTGCTGCAATTGCGCGGGCAGAAGGTCAATTATTTGTCACTGCTGCTGGTGCGCAATCCTGATCGTCAGCGTGGCGAAATGATCCGCGGCTGCCGCAAAAAAACATCTGAATCCACTGAAGAGACTTTATGATCACTCCCTCACAGCCCCGTGTCGCGCTGGTCGCGATTACCAAGCACGGCTTATCCCAAGCCCTGCGCCTGGCCGCACAATTGCCCGAAGCGTGTCTGACCGTATCGGAAAAATTCGCCGCCGAACTGCCTGCCATCAGCAATCCTGTTGAAGTATTGCCCGGCGCACTGAGCGCCAATATGGGCTGGTTGTTTACTCGCTATGACCAGCTGGTGCTGTTTATCTCGCTCGGCGCCGTGGTACGGCTGATCGCCCCGCATCTCAAATCCAAGGACGAAGACCCGGGCGTCGTGGTCGTGGATGATGCAGCGCACTATGTGATCCCGGTATTGTCCGGACACGTGGGGGGCGCCAATGCTTTTGCCGAACATATAGCTGCTTTACTGGGCGCCGAGCCCGTGCTGACTACGGCCTCAGATGTCGGCAAGACCATCCCGGTGGATATTCTCGGCCGTGAGCTGGGCTGGCAGGTCGAGGCGCCGAAGCTCAACATTACCCGCGTCTCGGCGCATGTCGTCAACGAGGAGCCTATTGCTTTCGTGCAGGAAGCGGGCGCAAAAAACTGGTGGACACGGCCCACGCCGCTGCCTGCCAATATTCATCTGTTCGAACGTTTCGAGGCAGTCGATTTGTCGCGGTTCAAGGCGGTGCTCTGGGTGACCCGCCGTGATATTGCCCCGGAACTGTGGACGCAGCTCGCCGAACGTTTGGTAGTCTACCGGCCACCACTGGGGCAGGACTGATGAAAGTCATACTGGGGTTGGGCTGCGACCGCAACACATCTTTAGCCACTCTGCGCACGGCCGTCGAACAGGCACTGGTTGTGGCCGGACTGGATCAATCCGCCGTCGCGGGCGCAGCCAGTATCGACAAGAAAAACGACGAGATGGCCATTCTGCAACTGGCTGACGAGCATGACTGGCCGCTGTATTTTTTTACCGCGCAGCAATTGGCTCAGGTGCCGGTGCCGAATCCTTCCGAAACCGTGCGCAAGTACATGGGTACGCCTGCCGTCGCTGAGGCGGCCGCATTGCTGGCGGCAGACGCCGATATGCGCGCACTGCTGCTGGAAAAACACAAATACCGCGGCGAGGATGGCAAGAACGCCACGGTATCAATCGCAAGCATGAAAGAGAACAACGCATGAAGAAAGGCAAAATTCTGCTGGTGGGCTTCGGCCCTGGAGCGCCGGAACATATGACTTACCGGGCCCGAGCCGCTATCGCCGAGGCCGATGTGGTGATCGGCTATTCCACCTACATCAAACTGGTGCAGGAACTGTTGGAAGGCAAGGAAGTGGTGCGCAAGGGTATGACCGAAGAAATCGACCGCTGTATCGAAGCCTATGATCAAGCCTTGCTGGGTAAAACCGTAGCGTTGATTTCATCCGGCGACATCGGCGTTTATGGCATGGCCGGGCCGACTTACGAAGTGCTGTTGCAGGCCGGCTGGACGCCGGAGAGCGACATCACGGTGGAAGTGATACCCGGCGCCACGGCGCTGAATGCCTGTGCCGCGCTGGTCGGCGCACCGCTGACGCATGACTTTTGTTCGATTTCGTTGTCGGATCTGCTCACCCCGTGGCCGACTATCGCCCGACGGCTGGAAGCCGCGGCACGCGGAGATTTCGTCGTGGCACTGTATAACCCCAAAAGCGGCCGGCGCACCGGCCAGATTGTCGAGGCGCAACGCATCCTGCTGCAACATCGCAGCCCTGACACGCCGGTCGCCATCGTCAAATCCGGCTATCGTCAGCGTCAGGCGATCCAGATGGCCACGCTGGCGCAGATGGCCGATTGCGAGATCGGCATGCTTTGCACGGTACTGATCGGCAATAGCAGCACGTTTGCCCGCGACGGTCTGATGATCACCCCGCGCGGTTATGCCAATAAATACGACAACCTGACCGGCGACGCGAAAACCGGCGAACAGGCAGGTCGTTCATTGAGCATGGGACTGACTGGTTGGCATGCCTGCGTGCGCAGGTATCTGCGCGAAAATCCGACCGTTACGCTGCGTGAAACGGCCGCGCACTTTGACGTGCCGTTAGGCGAGATTCTAGCCGCCATTGCCGCGGCGCAGCCTGATGATGAAGCGGGCGATCGGCAAGCGCGATGGACGTCTAGTGACCAAGTCGATGCGGTGCTGAACGCCGCCAAAGACTGGGGGCGGCTACGTGCCGTGATCCGCAGCGAGACCGGCGCAGTGGCCGAACTGCTGTTGGATGCCAAGGACTTCACCCGCCGCGGGGACTGGCTGAATATGACCAACGACTATTGTCATCTGCATGTCGACCGGCAGCGCATCGCCAGCGCCTGGTTTCTCAGTCAAGGCGATAGGCAACACGGCATCTATTGCATAGATGCGCGCGGTTCGGTGGTTTTCTCGCTGTTGCTGGTGAAGGCTGGCGAGGCATTTGATGCCGTCGCGCTCAAGGCTTACCGTAGCGCCTGCGAGCAATATGGACAAGCCATTGTCGCTGCCGAAGATACAGAAACTGAAGAGGTGACCAGCGATGACTGAGACGGTAATGCCGGAAAAACCCAAAATGGGCGACTACAGACGCCATCTGCTGGTGTGCACCGGACCGCGCTGCACGCTGAACGGTGAATCGCAGGCGCTGTTCGACAGCCTGGGCGCTAAATTCAAGGCTGCCGGGTTGGATCAGGGCGCATTGCGCGTCAAGCGTACCCGGGTGTCATGTTTCGCCACCTGCAAAGCGGGACCGATCGTCTGCGTACAACCGGATGGGGTCTGGTATTACAATGTCAACGATACCAACCTCGATCGCATCATTCATCAACATCTGATCGGCGGTGAACCGGTGGCCGAGCTGATTTTCCATCAAGGACCAGGCTGTGCAAGTGAGGGCTGATATCATCGCTTGCCAGGTGAGTGCCAGATAGGGGATATAAGGCCAAACCCCAGAAAATTCCGTGAAGCCAATTTCCGATTATTTCTCAGTAGAGTTTTCCGTAATTGATGCCAAAAACAGAAAGTTTTTGGCATCAATCATAATCAAACCAGGGTTGAAAAGCATCTTTGGCCAAAGACAGCAACAGGTTAGGGCAGCGCTTAACCCGGCACGGCTACAATGCCAAGACACTGGCTGAACTGCTCGATACCAAGCCTGCTGAAATATGCTCATTCTTGCAGGGCAACCTGACTCCAGCCCGGACACAGAAATTGCAGAACAGCCTGTTGGCGATTGGGATTCCTCTCTGATTTCTTATTGGCACACAATGTGGGGCCTGAGCGATGTTTGCAGGCTGTAACACTTATCGGCCTCTCGCTAATATGATTTCGAAGTCAGTTTATTCATCCGAAACAGGCATTCAGACTCCAAACAATATTACTTTGGGCAGCAGTTTAATCTTCCTCAGCCTTTCCCCCCGCTGCATAAACCAACGCGGTAGCGGACTTCAGCAATCCGGCGCGGCTATCGATTTCGGTATAGCGGGCGCGGGCCAGATCCTTTTGTGCCGACAACAGCTCGATCACAGTAGAAAAGCCGTGGTTGTAAGATTCCTGCGTCGCGGCATAAGACTCTTCGGCAGCGCGCAACAAGGCCTGGGCGAATTCGCGTTTTTCCAGCGCGGTTTTGGTATCGGCGTAGGCCTGCCAGATATCGCGCATGATTTCCAGGCGCAAGGCTTCAACCTGGGCCTGGCCGGCCTGCTGCCTGGCTTCGGCTTCTCTGACGGCACTGCTGCGCTCGAAGCCGTCGAACAACTTCCATTCCAGATTTAACATCGCGGCGCCAACCAGATCGTCGCTTGAATAATTTTGCCGACTCGGCGGATTAGTATGTACGTCGCCCCAGTATTGGTTGCCGACATTGCCTTTCAACGACAGCTTGGGCCAAAATTCCGCTCGTGCCTTTTTCACTTCCGCCTCGCGAGCGCGTAATTCTGAAAGCTGAGCCATCAGATCCGGGCGTTGCGCCAGGGCTTCGTCAACGATGTGCTCGACCGACGGTTCCAACGTGTCCGGTAGGGGCATTTGGCTGATATCCACCAATTGCAAAGCATGGGAAGGCGAAACGCCGACATTGGCCGTCAATTCGGCTCGGGCCTGCGTCACTGAACCTCGCGTATCCTGTAAGTCGTAATTGGCTTTCGCCTTTTCCTGTAGCGCCAACAATAACTCGGGACGGGTAGCAAAGCCTCGTGCGAGCTTGGCCATGATCGCCTCGGCATTGGTCTTGGCCGACTCGAAAGTCTGCTGCGCCGCCGTCACTTTAGCCAAGGCCGCTTGATAGCTAAAAAAGCGGGTAGCGACCTGATAGGCAATTTGCTGATGTTTGCGCGTCAACGCGAATCGCGCTACGCCCAGGCGTTCCAGACTAGCGTCAACCAAGGCTTCACGCCGGCCGAAATCGAACAGCGTCCAGGCCAATTCCAGGCCGCCGAACGCTCCATAACCGTGGCTGATCAGTGCGCTTTCCACAATGGGAATGCTGGTTTTGAAGTACTGTCCGAATGCCAGCGCAGTCAGCGTCGGATACCAAGCACTGCGTTGTTTGTCGACTCGCGCGGCGGCGGCTTTGACTTCTTCCCAGCTTTGCCGGGTTTCAGGATGGATTTGTAAGGCCAAATCGACCAGAGCCGGCAAATCGTAGGTCTGCCGCTGGTCCGGCAGTACCGGTTCTGCCTCGGGCTTGGATACAGGCACCGCCGCGCCGCTCGTCCGGTATGCCGACCAGCGCACGGTATGCGCTACTGGCTGTGTGCTAGGTAGGGGGGCGACGATTAACGAGGGTGGCGAACAAGCCGCCAATAAGGAAACCATGGTTAAAGCCTGAATAATCGGCCGTAAACGTATGAAGTAAACCGGCGACATGTTAATCCACCGATCATTCATGAATCGCTCGCCGCAGGGAAAGCGGAGAAATAGTGTCATCAATGGTTGCCTATTCCAGAAGAAAATGCTGACTATATGGTAATGGAACTGCCTAACCAAATTGATGCAATCAATTGACAACAATCATTGACAAATATTCCTGCCCGTTAAGCGCCAAATCGCATTAGAATAGCCCCGATTTGTTTTCCTGTCTTGGATAGATGCTGCATCTGCACCAATATCCAGGTATACCGAGGCCGAAAGTTTGTGGCCAACGGCTAAACCATTAGATTTGTCTTTTTTTCTGTTTTGGAGGATCGCCATGAAGCCGATTGCAACGCTGACCCAAACGGCAATGGCGTTGGTTTCATCCTTGCTACTGACTGCCTGCGATCCGATGGTGAGCCTGGAAGGTTCGTTCTGGCCGGCTTGGATTATCTGCATTCTCGCTGGGCTGGCAACCAGTATGCTGCTGATGTGGCAATTCATACGCCTGCACCTGGCGCCGCATCTGGGACCGCCGCTGTTAATCGCGCCGAGTTTGTGGGCCTTATGCAGTTTTGTCATCTGGCTGTTGTTTTACTCCCACTAATCGCTTGGGCCCCTCGCATGGAAATGCAGCAAAATCCTGATCTTCAACGCCGTATCCTGATCGGCCGCACACTCGGCATCCTGATCGTGTTGGGCGCGATCGTCACCGGCACGATTGTCTGGCGCATCAATTACCAACACCCCCGTACCAACGATGCCATGGTCAGGGCCAACATCGTCGGCATCACCGCCGAGGTCAGCGGCCGTATCGTCGAATTACATGTCGAGGACAACCGGTTCGTGCGCAAGGGCGAACTCTTGTATGTCATAGATTCCCGCCCCTACCAGGCCAAACTGAATCGAGCAAAAGCGGAATTGATGTTGGCGGAAAAAGAGGTCGAATCGCGGCGTGCCTCCAGCAGTTCGGCGGAAAGCGCCATCGGCCGCCTGCAACATCAGCGCACCGCAGCCGCCGCCGAGATCAAACGCATCGAGGCCGAAGACGCGTATTTGCACCATCGTTTGCAAGAACTCGAGCCCTTGGCCGAAAAGCAATACGTGACCAGCGATCAGCTCAGAGAGGCCCGTTCGCGCCTGGATGCGTCACGGGCCGAATTGGCGAACGCGCGAGCCAAGGAACGCTCGATGGCCAGCGCGATCGAGGAAGCCCAAAGCGAAAGCAGCCGTGCACAATCCCTGATCGCCCAAGTCGGCGAAGTCAACGCCCGCATCGAAGCGGCCAGAGCGCAAGTCACCGCCGCCGAACTGGATCTGGAATATTGCTTTGTGCGGGCACCGTTCGATGCTTACGTCACGAATCTGAATACCCGTGAAGGCGAATATGCCAAGGTCGGCAGCCAATTGTTCGCACTGGTCGACGATCGCCACTGGTACGCCATCGCCAACTTCAAGGAAACCTACCTGCAATCGATACAAACCGGCCAGGAAGCCGAAGTGTTCTTGGTGGGTTATCCCGGTAAACGCTTTCGCGGCGTGGTCACCGGCATCGGCTGGGCCAATTCGCCCGATAATATCAAACAACAAGGCGTGCTTCCCGAAGTCGAACGCACCTTGAACTGGGTGGTTCTGGCATCCCGCTTTCCGGTCCGGGTCGAAATTCTCGACCGTGATCCCGAACACCCGCTGCGTATGGGCATGACCGCCTTCGTGACCGTGCTCGACCAATCGGCAGCGCCAGCCGCGCCGATGAACCAGAACAGCGTCCGCGGTCCCCTGAATGAGTGAACTAGACGAGCGGCATAGCTCGGCGCATGGTCAAAGCCGATTCTGGTTCGGCACCGGTCTGACGCAGTTTCTGGCGACGGAGCTGAGAGACTTTCCCGGCCGGCGAGTCGCCGCCATCCGCCTGTTCGCCGTCACGCTGATCATCGCCCTGGTCAGCCAAACCTTATACGTGCCGCCGCTCGGGGCGCTGTCGATTTTGGTTTCCCTGAGTTACGATGCCTACGCCAATGCCGGCCAATCGCTGGTCTTCGGTCTGCGCCAGTTGTTTTTCCTGTTCATCACTGTGCTGATTTCGGTATTGGCGTTGATGGTGGCCGGCAACGACGCATGGCTGATGCTGAGCCTGTCCTTCGTCATCATGGCTTTAGCCTTGTTCCACGCCCGGCTGATTGCCTGGCCTACCGGCATTGCGCTTTGGTATGCGATTGCAGTGTTGTATAGTCCCAGCACACCGCAAGAGAACATTTACCATGCCTTGTGGAATATCCCCATCATTGGCGGGCTGGGTTTAGGCACCTGGACGCTCGTGCATTTGAGTATCAGGCCGCAGGACCCGCGCCAGTTACTGGCTGCCGGCATGGCGGAGCAACTCGCGGCAGCAGAAGCCATTTTCAGCCGCCGTTTGGCCGACAGCGGTGTTGCAGGGCAGCATAAAGCCATCCACAAGGCGGCGGGGGCAGGCCAGTTCGGTAAACTGCAAGCCTTACTCAGCCATGCCGAACTGTTGCATCCGTCCATGCGCCGGCACCACGGCACTTACCTGGCCTTGTTGCAGGAAATCGACGGTCTACGCCAACTGGCCGCCTGGCTGGATCAAAGCCTGGCGGCGGACTATCGCGCGCAACCGATGAACCCGGAAAAACTGCGCGTCTATCAGGCTCTGCAAGAGGCCTGCTCGTTACTGCGGCAAGGCGTGAAAGAAAATCTCGACGTTATCCAACCCATCGAGAGTTTGCTGAACAACGAAATACTGCACGATTATTCGCGGTTAAGTCATCCTTCCATACTGACCGCCTTTTGGCGAGCCCTGCAAGCCATTGCCGCCTTGAACAGCCAATTGCATCATCCCGCCGTGAGAGGTGATAAACCTGCCGAACAGAACGACGGCGCTAACGACACGGCAAGCTGGCGGCCGGCCTGGCTGGACTACGAATTTTGGGCCTCGCATGCCGACAGCTTGCAATTTGGCATCAAATTTTCCTTGGGCGCGATCTTGTGCATGCTGATCGTGCAAGGCCTGAACTGGCCGGACATCAACACCGCGATCCCAACCTGTCTGGTGGCTGCGCAAACCAGCCTCGGCGCCGACTATCGTCTGTCGCTACTGCGTATATCGGGTGCCGCCATCGGTGGTCTATGCGCCTACCTTTATGTCCTGGTGCTGCAACCGCAATTCGACACCATCATCGGCTTCACGCTGGCCACTGCACCGTTCTGGGCCTTGTCGGCCTGGATTACCGCCGGCAGCGATCGCATCGCCTATCTGGGCCGGCAACTCGGCTTCACTTTTGCCCTCTTCGTGTTGCACGATTTCGGCGCAGTCACGGATTTATACTTGCCCCGCGACCGGGTCATCGGCATTTTGCTCGGCCTGATCATCATGGGTGTGCTCGACTATGCCCTGTGGCCCAGACGTTCCTCCGTACTGGCGCGCCACCATTGCATCGCGGCCTTACTCACCTTGGCAAAACTCACGGTGCGTTTACCGGATTCTGGCCATCTGCTGAGTTATACTCTGCCCTTACGCCTGACGACGGAAAAAGATTTGGCGGCCGCGCATGACCTTTTGGCCCATGCCGTATTGGAACCGGACGCACGCTTGCCGGCCAAGACCCACGAAAGAAAGTCGCTGCGAGAAATTATCCGCGATGCCGATACGCTATCGACTCTGCTGCAGGTCAGAAAACGCTACCGCCTGCTGAGCGGGCAGCAATTTGACCATTTTCCCGCTGCACTGCAACAACATAGCCGGGCCTTCGACGCGGCGCTGTCGCTGGCGCTGGAACAGTCTGCGGAGATTTTGCAAGGTGGACGCCGGGACAGCGCAAAACAAGTCTCGGAATTCCAGTCCCAACTCAAGCAAAGCTATATCGAGCACCATCAGGTTGCAGACCTGCCGGCCGATTGGGCTTTGGAATGGGAATTGCGATTTATGCTGGACGAACAAATCACAACCTTGATCGAAAATATACAAAAAACCGCACTAAGGATACCGCCAAAAACAACTTCTCTGAACTGATCCAGAAATCGACGATAACAAAACGCTTTAACCAGCGAAAGATTGAAAAGCGAGTGATCGGTTACAAACAAGCCATTGAAGTCAAAATGTAGCGACTTTTTACCAGCCTGTCCGAAAAGGATAAGCGTCGTTATGCCGGCATAGAAGTAACGAAACTGGGGCATGGCGGTGTTGACTATATTGCGAGACTATTTGATATCGACCCTTAAACGATCCGGCGCGGATTGCAGGAATTAGACTTGGCCGATGACCTGGTATCGGATCGGGGCCGAAAAAAAAGCTGGGGGGCGAAAACCACCGTCGGATTGAAAGTAACTGTAGCTATTTTGGCGGGCGTTTATAAAACAGGGAAAAGTGTGCCATAGATTTCATTGCCAGTATGCGGATTGTTTTCGATAAACATCTCCCGCGCTGGAATTGTCGAGCCCTCCCTCAAGCCTGCTGATTTCGGGAAGTTATTTATGACGACATCCTTAGCTCATGGCTCTACTCCATTAAAAATGTTCGAAGTATTGGTTTTAAGATTTGGATTTAAATGGGGCTGCGCCCCAACCAGATCGGGAGAGCTGTTATCTGATATTAGGTTCGTGAGAATTCATGCGGAAATGGGCAATAGAGGCTAGGTTAATGCGATGTTTGCTCCTATAATTCCATTTTTTACAGCTCAAAATCCTATGGAACTTTGGTGTCGTCTGTTTAAACTCACCCGTTAATGGAAAAAAACTATGGCTAAAAAACTTATAAAGATTCAATTCAACGACTTGGGCGAAGGCTCGCTTGAATGTGTTGGATTCAACACCTTTCGTTGCCTAGGCCAGAAGGGACTCAGATACCCGACCGACATAACCGTCGCCCCGTCAATCTCTGGCACCAAAGAGTCCCCTCACTATAGCAGACAATACAGCTGCCCGCCTAATAACAATGCCTTGGGCCAATGCATCATGCCTTACTCGATTCTTATTTGAGGACAACAAGGAGTGTACATTCACGAATGGCCCACACCGGCTACGTACGCAGGCAATGGAGGTCCGACTCACGGCTGTATCCATGTTGATCGGGGTAATGCGCATCTCGTATATGCATGGGTAGATCGGCCGACCCGTTTGCTCATAAACTATCCTTGGTGACCTATGGACACTATCAATTTTACCGCCCTCGTAAGACCTCGCGTGTTCATTTCGGCTTTAGTGTTTACCATAAGCTTCTTAGCACCCCCCAGCGTCAACGCCGAAAGCTTGCGTCCGGGTCTATACCGTGTGACGAGCCGAGTATGCCAGAATCAAAAAGACCTTCCGGATGAATGTCCGCGCATCCAATATATTGAATTGGTAAAGGGGACCTTTCATGGAGTGTCACCCGATCAAATAGCATTGGTCATCTGGTTGGCATCGGAACCGGCGGCGGAAAACTACACCTATAATGCCCGCCGTTTACGGGGACGTTTTGTCAAGCCCGGCGAATATGTCATCGATGAAACATCCCAAGGAAAGGAATGGATCACGGAGAATGCCAACGTGATTTGCGAATACTGGTATGTCGGTTTCGATAATGACGCACGGAAAACTGAAATCAAACGAACGCATCTGACCTTGCAGCCCGTGTCTCGCGATGATCGTATAAACCGTCGTTTGGAGTATCCGGAACCGGAGTAATGCTTGCTATGGTAAGTGCAGCCAGGATGCGTACCAATGAACAAATTCACATGTGCACAGTGAAATATTGCACAGGTATTCTGTTTTGAAATTGATGCATTGATGTGGTTACAGGAAAGAAACTGTGAATGTATTCAGCCTGGAAATATTCATGAACTGGCCGCAGCAACGTTGAGATATCAGATTTTATTTTCCTTGATAGTCAGATTTTTCCCGAAAAAAGACAAAATCTTCTTTGTTTTATGCTCATGCTTCACTTGTTAGCGTATACCTTGAGTGGCTGATGCAATGATTTCTGAGCGCGCCTGACCCGGGAGAATTCAACGCGCGTACAAGGCGAAGTGGAGCAGAACGGTTAGATTGCCGCAGATGAGCTAATTGTGTGATTTTTGCTGCTCGATGGCGAATCCGATAAACCCCGACTAAAATCTTATGACTTATGTGGAATCATTACCAGGATGCCGGTAGTGTGCGTTGAATTTTGAGCATTTTGTCTTCAATTGCAATATAGGAGCCTTTAGTTAAGTCATGCATGATTTTATTGATCATTTCTCTGGATGAACCCACCATATTGGCTAATTCCTGCTGGCTGGGCTTGTTATGGATAACATAAACATCGCCTTCTTTTTGAGCCATTTCATAGAGCAGTTTAACGGTTCTTTCATAAACATTCGACAAGGCCAATTGTTTGACTTTTTCGGTCAGGTATCTGATTTTCTCCGATAAGGTACCTAACATATTAATCGCCACATCCGGATGCAGGGTAAGCCAATGGATAAAATCCTCTTTGGAAATAACGCAGCATGCGGTTTTTTCCAGGGTTGCCACGGAAGCCGATCGGGTTTGATCGCTGAGCAATGCCAATTCACCAAAATAAGTACCAGTCTCCTGTATAAGCAAGGTAACTTCCTTGCCTTTTTCATCACTGCTAAAAACGCGCACTTTGCCGGAAAGAATAATATAAAGCGAGCCGGTTTCATCCTTTTCCGTGATAATGACTGCCTTTTTGGGAAATTTGATCGATTTTGCCTTTGCTGCCAATGACTCGAGTCTTTCATCGGACAGATTGGCAAGAAAATCGATTTTTTTTAGCGCCGGGAGGATTTCTTGTTGCATAGTGAATTTTTGTTATTTATACAGTGAAACCAATTGGAGAGGCATTATAGCAACGGCGCGCTGTTGAATAAATTATAAATAAGCTAACGCTCCGGTTTCTTGGATGCGGCAGGGCATAAGTGACACCGACGGCTTGGAATAATTGCCCTAACGTTTTTTTTCTGCCGCCTGAAGCATAAGTAACTGCATTACAGGAAATTCAGAACAAAAAGAGGCGGTAAAGCTGATTATTGCTGATTATTTGGGGTTCAAAATCAGGTGATAATCTCTGTTTGCTTTTGGCGGGAGTTTTGCAGAGAAAGGCGCTTAATTTATTTAGTTGACCCTTTCCAAAGCCAAGCCGCCTATATTTCATATCCTCTAAAAATCATCATATAAATGCCAGATGCAGGGCCAGCGTTTTGAAAAACTTAATGCGATATCTTGCATGCCGATATCTATATAGTGAGCAGCCGGGTGACCGTCCGGCTTTTATTCAGCTTGCAAAATTAAATTTCTTGATTTCACGCAAATAAATATTAGTATGATTATTTAAGTATAAATACTTAGATATTATTACTCAAATATTATTTAGAAAAGCATAGAAATTTCCTCTCTGGAAAAAATAAAAAATGCATTACCTACTTGCTCTATCACTGTTTTTATTTGCGCCTGTAAGTTGGTCGGAAGAAACTGTTTCCGATAATAACTGTATTGGCAAGCCCTCCGCAAAACTGGTCTCCTTGCAAGGCAATGTATTTTTCGATCCTGACAACAAGGGACACTGGCAACGAGCACAGCTCAATGAAGCAATCTGCGAAGGCAGCCGGGTGCGGGTAGCGCCTTTCAGTCGAGCCTCATTAATGCTGCCAGACAGCATCGTCTTGCGCCTTGACGAAGGCACTGTGCTTAGCCTGAACGGCATTAATCCCGGCAAGCCTACCTTGCTGGACCTGCTGAAAGGCTTCGTCAATTTTATCAGCCGCACGCCAAGGCGTTTGCAAGTCAATACGCCGATCGCCAACGCCGGACCCGAAGGCACCGAATTCGCCCTGAGCGCCGATGACACCAAGGCCTCGCTATGGGTTTACGAAGGCAAGGTAAGATTTTTCAATGAGCAGGGCAGCATTCGCATCAACCCGGGGCAGGGCGCTCAGGTCTACCGGGGACAGGCGCCGCAAGCTAAGATTGACATCAAGCCTCAGGATGCCGTGGCGTGGGCGCTCTATTACCCGCCTTTGCTGCCTTATCCCGATGACAAAATGGCAGTTGACGCCGGCATTCGCACAGCGATAGGGGATTTTCGTCAGGGGCGGGTTGATGCGGCTTTGTCCCGGCTGGATGCCTTATCGCCTGAGCAGCGGACGCCTTATTTTTACAAAATACGCGGCGCCATAAGACTCGCCGTCGGACGGGTTGAACTGGCCTTGCAGGATATCCAGGCCTTGCTGGCCGATAATCCTAACGATGCCGAAGCATTGGCACTGCAATCCGTACTGGCGCTGACGCAAAACCGCAAAGATGAAGCTTATGGCCTGGCAAGCCGGGCCGTTGCCTACGACCCCAACTCGGCAACGGCTTACGCAGCTTTATCCTATGCCGAGCAAGGCCGCTTTGAACTGGAGAAAGCCTTGAAAGCCGCCGGGCAGGCGGTGAAACTCGCGCCGCACGACGCGATGGTTTGGGCGCGGAAATCAGAGCTGGAGCTCGCCTTGGGCTTGCTTGCCGAAAGCGAGAAAAGCGCAGAAAAAGCGTTAGATCTGGATGCCGGCCTGGAAAGAACACAAACCGTAGCCGGATTTGCCTATTTGCGGCGCATGGATACGGATAAAGCGTTACAAACTTTTACTAAAGCCGTCCAGCTGGATTCCACCTCGCCTTTGGCGCGATTGGGCCTGGGCCTGGCGAAAATTCGCAAAAGCGATTTGAAAGAAGGGCGCCAGGATCTGGAAATCGCCGCCATGCTCGACCCTGACAATTCCTTGCTGCGCAGTTATCTGGGCAAGGGCTACTTCGAAGAAAAACGCAATGCGCTGGCCGAAGATCAATTCAGCTTGGCGAAGGAGCGCGATCCCAACGATCCCACGCCGTATTTTTACGACGCGATGAAAAAACAGACCGAGAACCGGCCGGTTGAGGCCTTGCAGGATCTGCAGCAGGCGATGGCCTTGAATGACAATCGCGCGGTGTATCGCTCCAGGGAGTTGCTGGATTCCGACCGGGCCGCACGCGGGGCCAGTCTGGCGCGTGTTTACGATGATCTGGGCTTTGAACAGCGGGGCGTGGTTGAGGCCATTACTTCGCTGCAAACCGATCCCACCAATTATTCCGCCCATCGTTTCCTGTCGGATACCTATGTCAATCAATCCAGCCGGGAAACCGCGCAGCTTAGCGAACTGCTGCAGGCCAAACTGCTGCAGCCGATCAATATCAATCCGGTGCAGCCGCATTTATCGGTGTCGCAAAGAGGCCTGCTGAGTGCTTCGGACATGGCCAACTCATCGTTCCAGGACTTTACCCGCAATTTCGAACGCAATCGCCCTCAGCTGATTGCTTCCGGAGTGGTGGGCAACATGGGGACTTATAGCGATGAAGTTACTTTGAGCGGGCTTCTTGATAAGTTTTCTTATAGCCTGGGGCAGTACCATTATCGGACGGATGGGTTTACCAGAGCCTCTGATTCCTATAATCCGGATGAAAATCTGACTAATACCGACCAACGCCATGATATTTACGATGCATTTTTTCAGGCAGCGGTTAATGATCGCTTGAATGCCCAGTTTGAATATGTGTACAGGGACACCGAACAGGGAGATTTTCGGCAAGATCTTATTCCTGGTAATTTATATTCGGAACGAGCTAGATTGAGAGAGAATATTTATCGTGCAGGACTTAACTTAAGAGTATTTACTGATGATCATTTGCTGGCTTCGTATGTTCATGCAGATTCCTTTACGCATATAGATCCATTCGAGGCTTTACCAGAAGTTTCCGGGCGATATGCAAGGGATACTAACAGCAGCAGTGATTTTATTGAAGGGCAGTATCTTCGTCATAGTGAGTTCTATAACTTTGTAACCGGGGCCAGTTTCTATTCAATAAAAGAAAAAACACAGGTTAATAGCAGAGAGAAAGACGATGGGCCTAACAATGGTCGTAATGGGCATAACGAGTACGTCTATCTGAACTTGAAATTACCCTATAGCATAACCGGAACATTTGGATTATCAAATGATTATTCCCATGAAAAAGATCAAAAAGATAAGCTGAGGATATATCCAAAAGTTGGTCTGATGTGGGATATGAGCAATAAGGCCAAGCTCAGACTGGCCTACTTCAGCGGCAAAAAAAGACCACTAGTCGCGGTGCAATCCATTGAACCGACTCAGATAGCAGGATTTAATCAATTTTTTGACGATTTTTCAGATTACTCTTTTTCATTTTACGGAGCGGCGTTGGATTTTGTTATACGATCTAATGTGTTTGCGGGAGTCGAATTTTCCCAAAGAGATGCCTTTTACTCGTCAGTGGGTACTTTATCTTCGAAAAAGGATTCAGCTGCAATTTATCTGAACTGGGCGCCGCTGGATCGGTTTTCGATATCCACGCGCTATAGGTACCTATACAATAAATATCCTGAAGAGCCAAACCTTTACGATAGGAAGCTTTTTACTCATAGTGTGCCGCTAGAGTTCCGGTATTTCGATCCTTCCGGGTTTTTCAGCAAACTCACAGGAACTTATGTAAACCAGGAAACAGGAACGTGTACAGATCAAGTGTGTATAGAAAAACTGGAGGGTGATAATAAAGAGTCAAGCAGTTTTTTTCTTCTTGATGCGGCGCTCGGTTATCGATTGCCAAAACGGCTGGGCATTGTGAGTATTGAAGGGAAGAATCTGTTGAATAAAAAATACCGGTTTGACGATACGAGTCGGATGGATAATAGCAATATATTTTTTAATGCCAGCGAGTTTATTCCACAAAGGGCGGTTTTTGGTCGCGTAGTTCTTAATTTCTAACAATAATAAGGGGCGGTAATGTTAAAAGGCAGGGGAAATATCAATTATTTTCAGAAAAATAAAAAAATAGTTTTAAGTTTTATAAGTGTTGGTTTTCTCACAGGCGCGGCTGTTATTGACAAGGATGTTCCAGGTCGAGAGGTCGCTGATGTACATAGAATTCACCCTAGCGAAAAACTCAAAGTTCCGCCTCATCGAGTCGTGCCGAAAGATAAATTATCCCCGGTTAAGCCGAAGAATGAGCCAAGGGCGTTGTTGTATGACGGGTGGGTTAGTGTAGGCAATATCTCAGGTTATGACGTGAAATACCGCAAATTTGCAGTAGGATCAGATTATATCTATCAAATCCTCGGCACATCTGGAGCAAGCCAGCTTGGATTTGCCTGTTTTTGCGCCAACATTAATGGGACAAAAAACTGGAGAGGGGAAGCAAATAGCGCATGCGATGCAACAAATCCTAATAGTCCATTGAAATTAGATAATCCTGTTATGGGAATTTATAGAGTATACAACGTTAACATACCCGATGGCTCTTGCTGTAAATCCGCACCCAGAGTTGGAACTACTTTCATACCGGGCTTGACCCCATGTGGTTGACAGTCCAGAACCATCACCGGCTGATTTTTAACTTAAACAGCTATTACATTTAACTTTGTCAATCAATTGATTTCCATAATAATCGCGAATCAAACAAAAAGGTCCAGGCACAATGCGCCATTTCCTGCGGGCAATCACTATTGCCTTAATAACATTATTGTCAGGGAGCGGCATTGATTATCTGACCGGCCTGGAAGCATCACTGGGTCTGGATTCTTTATTCCGAATCCGGGGCCAGCGCATGCCGCCTGATGAAGTTGTCGTCGTGGCGATGGATGAAACTTCCGAAGCCGTTTTAGGCGTAGGCCAAGATTTAACCCGCTGGCGCGGCTTTCATTCCCGGTTAATACAGGAATTGCAGTGCCAAGGGGCGGCGTTGATCGTTTTTGACCTTCAGTTTATCGTCCCCCATCCTGATCATGATCCGGACTTTGCCGCGGCCATGCAGGCGGCAGGCAACGTGCTGGTGACGGAATGCGTGCAGGAATTGCGGCGCGGGGACGAGGACTTTTACGGGCGTGAGGAGTGTTCGGAAAGTAACAAGAAGCCCTTCGTACAGAAGGATGGGACGCAGCGGCAGCCGCTTTCCGAACGACTAGTCGCCATGCGCACAATCGGCTCTACGCCGCTGCTGACCAAGTCTGCATTGGATCATGCGCCGTTTTATCTGGCTAATGACGCGGAGGAGCCTATCATTCGGGAAGGCTGGACATTTCTTGATGGGCTTGCGGAAACCCCGACCTTACCGGTACTGACATGGATGTATTACCTTCAGCGTACAGGCGCGTTGCAGGGCATGATCCATCCTGAGTATCCTTTTTCTGTCTGGCTGACGGAACGGCGCAGACAATGCCTGTCTGCCGCAAACGAATCCCCGATGAGCCTGCCGGGAAAATCCGCTCTGGCGCATCTTATTGATGAGGTGATTTGCCTGGAAGACAGGCGATACCTTGATTTCTACGGCCCGGCTCAGACCTTGCGCATGGAGTCGTACAGCGATGTTTATGAAGGCAAAGTCACCGACTTGTCAGGCAAAGTGGTATTTGTAGGGAAGGCTAACCGCAAGTTTTCACCGGGCCACATCGACTACTTTCAAACCCCTTTCAGCGACACGCAAAGCGGCAAGGTGGCCGGCGTAGAGATTATGGCTACGCAATTCGCCAATTTACTCGAAGACCGCAGTATTGCATCACCGATGCCGCCAGGATTACTGCTGATGACGTTCGGGCTGGTTGTCGGTTTGCTGCTGATCAGGCTCGCCGGGCTTTTCGGCATAGCGGCAAGTTTACTGGCGGCCGGCGCTTATGCGGGTCTGGCTGTTTGGTGCTTCAGCCGAAGCGGCGTATGGCTGCCGGTGGCCGTGCCGTTATTGATCCAATTGCCTTTGGCCTGGTTTATTTCATCGCTATGGGCGCGCCGGGATCTGTTGAATGAAAGAAAGCGGATTCTGGCTTTTGTCAGCCGCGTGTTTCCAAAATGGCTGCCGTTTGTTGCGGAATCGCCGGGGCAATGGCGTCCGGAACAAGGCGCGGCGGAATCAACCTCTCGACGGGATGTCGGCGGGGTATGCCTTGCCACGGATATTGAAGGCTATACGACTGTTGCGGCGAATCATACCGCTCATGAAATGTGGAAATTATTGAATACGTATTACCAGGTGCTGGGCCGTACGGTGAGTTCGCATGAGGGGATCATTCAGGATGTGGCCGGCGATTCAATGATAGCGGTATGGATTGATTTGCCTGCCGCCGACCTGCGGCTGGCAGCCTGTCTGGCGGCGCTGGAAATGAAGCTGGCGGTTGAACAATTCAATGCGACATCCAGTACCTGCCAGCTTCCCACGCGTATCGGTCTGCACGAAGGCGACATGACGCTTGGCAGGCTGGATGCCGGGGAAGGCAGTCATTTCCGCGCAATTGGCGATACGGTGAATATTGCTTCACGCATTCAGGGCGTAAATAAATTTCTGGGAACTCATATTTTAGCTTCCGCGGCCAGTGTTGCCGGCCTAGGCAATATAATCTACAGGCCGGTAGGCGGTTTTCGTCTGGTCGGACGACATGAACCCATAGAGCTTGTGGAGATTGTGGGGAAGGCGACGGAGACCGATGTGGCTGATTACGCCAAATATGAGCAATTCGCTTCGGGATTAAGCGCATTCCGGCAAGGCTTGTGGCAAGATGCCGTAGTCAGCTTTCAAGCATTGCTGGACAGTCATGGACAAGATGGCCCGACAAACTTTTATTTGAATCTGGCCTTAATTTACCGGGAAGATCCGCCACAGCCATGGGACGGTGTCATTACACTGAGCGCAAAGTAAGGCATTCTGGAGGCATTGTGGTCGAAAAACTGAAAATATAACTGATGTTGCGCAGCTATAGGGTCGAATTAATTCGACCCGAAACGTTATAAAGCGACAGTTTAGTGCGAATGAATTCGCACCGACACGGCCGATCCGAATGCTCCTGAAGCGCTTGCCGTTGGCCTTCGTTCCCGAGATGTCTGAAACGATTTGTGCGCAACATCAGTCATTAAGGTGAAACAGGGTTTGGCTTATTTATCAGTTTCTCTTTGCACGGTTCGCCTCGAGTGCTTTCAGCTTAAGAATTGACTTTTGCTTGAGCGGTCGATCTTTTTAAAAAACTAAGAATTTGCAAGTTGTGGTTGGCGCTCTTGCGTCTATCATACGCCGCTTCAAATCGCATCTTCCCAGCATCCTGCAACTGCTCCATTTCCGTATTTATTCAGTATTGCAAGAAAAAATAACAGGTTATGGCTATAAATTTGTTCATTCTATTTGTCTTCAAAAGATATTAAATCCCTTGTTGTCAAGTTTTTATGAATGCTGTAAAAGCACAAGAGAGTGATTATTACTTTTTATGTTTGCAGCGATGAAAAGAGTGCTGAACTTTGGGTCGATCAATGTTGATCATGTTTATACTGTCGAGCATTTCGTGCGTCCCGGTGAAACCATCGGTTGCCGGAAATACCGTCGATTTGCCGGAGGCAAGGGCTTGAACCAGTCCATTGCGCTTGCCCAGGCTGGGGCGTGCGTGTATCACGCCGGTAAAGTAGGCGCCGCAGACGCCTGGCTGAAAACGTTGATGGAAGACAAGGGCGTGGACACGGGATTTGTACAGACAATCGACGGTCCCAGCGGGCACGCCATCATTCAGGTGAATGCGGAGGGTGAAAACGCTATCATAATCGTCGGCGGCGCCAATCAGCTCATAAGCGAAGCAGAAGTGCAGGGCATCGTTGCTGATTTCGGGCCGGATGATTATCTTCTCGTGCAAAACGAGGTAAATGCCGTGCCGCAGATAATCCAGTCCGCAAAAGCCAAAGGGCTGACGATCGCATTTAACCCCGCTCCCATGAATGCCCAAGTGCTCAATTATCCGCTTGAACTGGTGGACATTCTCATAGTGAACGAGACTGAGGCGCAGGCCCTCACCGGAGAAAGCGAGCCGGATAGCATCGGCGAGACTCTCAACCGGCGGTTTCCCCAAACGGCGGTTGTACTCACTTTAGGCGACAAGGGTGCCGCCTATTTCAGTCCGCAAGCCCGATTCTATCAGCCGGCGAAAAAAGTCCATGCCGTAGATACAACAGGAGCCGGCGATACGTTTATTGGCTTCTTTTTGGCTGAGCTCATCGAAACCAACAATCCAGCGGCCGCCCTGCAATGGGCTACCCGCGCGGCAGCACTATGCGTCACGCGGCATGGCGCTGCCGACTCGATACCGTCCCGAAGGGAACTTGAGGCGATCCAATAACCGATGTCGGGTTTGCTGTTCCAATGAAGCGGTTGATTCAGGGCGTCATCGTTGCGTGGAGAACAAAGACTCAAAGGCCATACCAGCTTGAGAGGATACCAGACAATCTGTACTTCACTGATTGCCGAGGAAACGTTTCAAATCCATAACACTATAGCGCATGGTCATCTATGATGCTGTCAGAATGGCAGATCAATTTCAGAAAGCGACTTTAACCTACAACCGAGCCGGGAGATTTAAGCTCATGAATGCAGCAAACAAACGTATCCTTATCGTCGGCGGCGTGGCCGGCGGAGCCACTTGCGCGGCGCGTATGCGCAGGCTCTGCGAGACCTGTGAGATCGTCGTGTTCGAACGAGGCCCGCATGTATCCTTTGCCAATTGCGGCCTGCCTTATTTCGTGGGCGATGTTATCGAATCGGAAGCCAAACTGCTGGTGGCCAGCCCGGAAATGTTCAAGCACCGCTTTAACATCGAAATCCATACCGAAACGGAGGTCACGCGCATCGACCGGCAAGCCCGATTGATCGAAGTGCGCGATCTCAAAACCGGCGCCATGCGAAAAGAACCTTATGACGCCCTGGTGCTGGCAACCGGCGCCCAGCCGGTGCGTCCGCCTCTGCCGGGCATCGACCTGCCGGGCATTTACGTGCTGCGCAATATCCCTGACAGCCGGAAGATCAAGGCCGCGGTCGCCGATGCCTCGCGCGCGCTGATCGTGGGCGGCGGTTTTATCGGCCTGGAAATGGCTGAGAATCTGGTCAGGCTTGGACTTGACGTCACCCTGCTGGAATTGGCCAACCAGGTCATGCCGCCGCTGGACCCTGAAATGGCCGGCTACGCCGCCGAACGCCTGAAAGCCAATGGCGTGCATCTGAGGTTGGGCGAAGCTGTCGAAGCCTTCGAACCGCTCCCTGAGCGCGGCTTGAGCGTGCGTACTTCAAAAGGCGCGGCGCTAACTGCCGACCTGGTCATTCTGGGGATCGGCGTGCGGCCAGAGTCCACGTTGGCCCGCGATGCCGGGCTGGAACTGGGCGAGCTCGGCGGCATTCGCGTCGATTCTTACCAGCGCACCAGCGATGCCGCCATCTGGGCGGTGGGCGACGTGGTCGAAGTGAAAAACAGGATCACTCGGCAGTGGCAGCTCGTTCCGCTGGCAGGACCGGCCAACCGGCAGGGACGAGTGGCGGCCACCGCCATTCTCCACCATTTTTCGTGCAGCGATGCTGAAACGCGGCCTCCCTTGGCTTTTGAGGGTGTGCTCGGAACGGCTGTCTGTGAAGCTTTCGGCCTTACCGTCGCCTGCACCGGCGTCAATGAAAAGCAGCTCAAACGAGCTGTTATGGATTTCGAAAAGGTCTACCTGCATCCGGGCCACCATGCCAGTTATTTTCCGGGCGCCAGGCCGATCCACATCAAATTGCTGTTCTCCAAAGCGGACGGCAGGATTCTCGGCGCGCAAGCCGTGGGCGAGCTCGACGTGGCAAGAGTCATCGATGTCATTGCCACGGCCATGATGCAGGAGGTGTCGGTATTCGATCTGGAAGACCTGGAGCTTTGCTACGCGCCCCAGTTCGGCGCCGCCAAAGATCCGGTTAACATGGCCGGCATGGTGGCTGCCAATCATCTGCGCGGCGATCTGCAACTGGCGAACTGGGATGAGCTGGCATCCACTGCGGCCCTACTGGTGGATGTTCGTAGCGAGGCGGAGTACAGCAAAGATCACATTCCGAATTCACAGAACATTCCCCTCGAATCCTTGCGCGACCGGGTGAACGAACTGCCCAGGGCGCGGGAGATCTGGCTGATTTGCGGTGTCGGGCAGCGGGCTTATTATGCGTATCGTCTTTTGCAGCAGAACGGCCTGCAGGTAAAAGTGCTTTCCGGCGGCATGCAGACCCGCCAGGCTTGGAAGAACATCAACGAAAACGAGTGCGTCGTAAAGTGAAAAGCAGTGCATCGCGCGAAAGAGCAATTCAAGCGGACGATTGCGGTAATTAACTGACGTTTAGAGTCGAATTTATTCGACTCGGGACAACCCGAGATAGACAGGCAGTGTGAATACCCGCGAGGGGCACAAGTACTCAAAGGGCATAAATGAATTCGCGCCTACATGGCATCGCGGTAAAACTAAAACAGCACAGAGAGCGATTTGTGTGTAACATCAGTGATTAACCTTTATGCCGTAGAGCGCTGAACAGGTAGGGCGACGATTTAAAGCAAGCTTAAGCTAGCGAATGCTACCCTCTGATGACAATGTAAAAATTGATTAGGGGGAACTATGATTATGGCTAAGTTTAAACTTGATGATGGCACTGAGTATCTGGCGGAAGATTTTATTGACGGACATTTAATTAATCCGCTTTTGCTGCGAGGATCTACTCCGACAGAATCTTTCATTCTTCGTACAGACCATGTGATGTCAGTGCATTGCCTGATGGGCGGAAGCCTCAGATGCTGGGGAGTCTTTGATACGCTCGATGAAGCCTTGAATTGCGCCAAAACAGGTCCTTCCTGGCGTAACAGATCTTATGGCGAGAGGCAAATCCGTGGAAAGGCGTCGATGATTCGCTAGCTTACTCTTATGGCCGCCTAAAGCCAGGCAGGAACAGGCAAGCTGCGCTTGATGGCAATCAACGCGACAGAGTTCACAAAAAAGGCCGGTATACCCGGCCTTTATTCTATTTATGACAGCCAACTATTAAGTACCAAAGTTTTACGACGTTTGCTAAAGAATCCTAACCCTGCCAATGCAGAACCAAACAACCATACTGCGGCCGGTGCAGGTACTACGCTCGGATTGAGAGGAGGCAGGGTGCCGCCGTTGATAATCAGGGATGATTTAGCGAGTGAAACGGCCCAGTTGTCGCCCAAAGCGTCTATCGCTATCTTTAATTGTAAACCGGCATTGATTTCATCAAACCAGGAGGAAGCCAGATCGAATGTGGTGAGAGACCATATGTCGCCTGCGCCGGCCAAGTTGCCCAGCAACTCCCACGACGAGCTGTCGTTACTCCAACCGTAAATATTGTCTATTTCTCCAGCATCTGTATCGGCATCAAAGGCGCTGACAGATACCGAGGCGCTGTTGATGGCATCGGCAACCGGTCTGAACTGCCAGCTCCAGTCTTCCCCTTGCCATCTGTAATACGGGCTGCTTTCTTTGCTGGCTTCGTCTGGAGTCCAGTAGGTTGTGCCAGGACCAGGGTTGAAGAAGTCCAGGGTTTGGGTGGATGCAAAAGCTGCGCTTGTTAAATCCAATGATAAGGCAGCCAAAACTAATATAGTCGATAAAAGTTTCATAAAATTCACTTCCATATTGATGCAAAAGATTGTTGATAAAATAAGGAAGAATACAGCCCCTATGTTTTGTTCCTTGATCAATCAAGGAAATTCATTATCAATTTCTTAGAAAAGGTCAGTCATCACCCATATGGGTGATGGCAACCAAAATTTCTCAAATTTTTCGCGGCCGGTTGTGAATTTTCTGGATGCGAGTCAACAAGAAGATCAAACGGATCAAACTACCCTGGCTCACCAGGCTCTTGGTTTATTGTCTGGTGTTATGCGCGAATCGATCTATGAGCTTTTTTAATATTACTGCAGCCGTAATCATAAATTAGCCATGAGTCCTGATTTGCCTCGATAGAGTTTAGCTCTGGGACAATAGCCTCCAAAGAGTCCAAAACAGCCCTAATGAGGCATTTAAAGTGTTTCATTAGGGCTGTTCAGTTTGATTATGCCGATACGGAACAGTGATCATTTAAAACGTTTCAATATTTCAATAATTGTTGTAATATTAATTTATGGATAAAACTACTGCCACTTCAATTTTCGAATCCCTCTCATCCGGCGTGCGCCTGGATGTGTACCGGTTATTGGTAAAACACGGCCCCAATGGTTTGGTGGCGGGTGAAATCGCCACGGCACTGAATCTGCCGCCCACCAATCTGTCCTTTCATTTAAAGGCCATGACCCATGCTCAATTGCTGCATGTGACCCAGGAAGGCCGCTTTCAGCGTTACCGGGCCAACCTGGCGCTGATGCAGGATCTGATCGCCTATTTGACCGAGGAGTGCTGCGCCGGGCATCCCGAACAGTGCTTCGATCAAGCGCCGGCATCCGGTTGCTGTGATTCAAGCTCACCGATTTCATTAACCCAGACGGAATCCATTCCATGAATGTGTTGTTTCTTTGCACCGGCAATTCCTGCCGTTCCATTCTCGGCGAAGCCACCTTCAACCACTTGGCCCCGGCAAGCTGGCGGGGCATGAGCGCCGGCAGCAAGCCCACCGGGCAGGTGCATCTGCGCTCACTGGCGCTGTTGAACCGCGAAGGCATTTCGACCGAAGGCCTGCACAGCAAGTCGTGGGACAACCTGCCGCAGACGCCGGATATTGTCATCACCGTATGCGCGGGCGCGGCAGGCGAAACCTGCCCGGCTTATCTGGGACCGGTACTGCGCACGCATTGGGGTGTCGAAGACCCGGCCCATGCGACCGGCAGCGACGAGGAAGTCGATGCAGCTTTTATGACCGCCTATCGCATCCTGCGCCATCGCATTGAAACCTTGCTGGCTTTGCCATTGGCAGAGCTGGAAAACGACCCGGCACGCCTGAAGGCAGAGCTGGATCGTATCGGCAACCTGTTACCTTGAGCTTTAAGAGGGCCAACGTGTCTGACTTATTGAATGATTTACCGAATATCGAGCGTGAACTGTTCCATACTCCGGATCTGAGCCAGCTCCGGCCTGCGGCTCCTTCCGCGCACGCCCCGCGTTTCCTGCTGTTGTACGGCTCTCTGCGCGAACGCTCTTTCAGCCGTCTGCTGGTCGAGGAAGCCGCCCGACTGCTTCGGGCCATGGGCGGCGAGGTGAAGATCTTCAACCCCAGCGGCCTGCCGCTGCCTGATGATGCGCCCGAAACGCATCCGAAGGTGGTTGAACTGCGGGAACTGACCCAATGGGCCGAAGGCATGGTCTGGTGCTCGCCGGAACGCCATGGCGCCATGACCGGCATCATGAAGACGCAGATCGACTGGATTCCGCTGTCTATAGGCGCCATTCGTCCCACCCAGGGCAAGACCTTGGCACTGATGCAAGTGTGCGGCGGCTCGCAGTCCTTCAATGCCGTCAACCAGATGCGCGTCCTGGGACGCTGGATGCGCATGCTGACCATCCCCAATCAGTCGTCCGTTGCCAAAGCCTTTATGGAATTTGACGACAACGACCGCATGAAACCGTCGGCTTATTATGACCGGGTAGTGGACGTGATGGAGGAATTGTTCAAGTTCACGCTGCTGACCCGGGATGTGGCGCCTTATCTGGTAGACCGTTACAGCGAGCGCAAGGAGAGCGCCGAAGCACTGTCCCGGCGGGTTAATCAGGCGGCTATCTAGTAGAAGGCTTGGCCGCAACTGTTATTGATTATTAAGTGGAGATTCCTCATGAAAACCATCCAAGTGTTTGACCCGGCGCTGTGCTGCAGTACCGGCGTCTGTGGCGTTGATGTCGACCAGCAATTGGTCAGCTTTGCCGCCGATATCGATTGGGCCAAACAACAGGGCGCCCAAATCGAGCGCTTCAATCTCGCCCAGCAACCGATGGCTTTTGCCGAAAATGCGGTCGTGAAAAGTTTCCTGGAGCGCTCCGGCGCCGAGGCTTTGCCGTTGATTCTGGTCGACGGCGAAGTGGCGTTGGCCGGCCGTTACCCTAACCGTGCCGAGTTGGCGCGCTGGGCCGGGATCAGCAAACCGGTCATTGAAATCAAGCCGGCGGGCGGCTGCTGCGGCGGCAGTAGCTGCTGTTAAAAAACAACTTGAAGGTATCGCCATGGCTGCACTGAAATTTCTCGACCAACCGCCGCGCTTCCTGTTTTTCACCGGCAAGGGCGGCGTCGGCAAGACCTCGATTGCCTGTGCCACGGCGATACAGCTGGCGGATGCCGGCCGGCGCGTGCTGCTGGTCAGCACTGACCCTGCTTCCAATGTCGGCCAGGTGTTCGGCGTCAATATCGGCAATCGGATCACCGCGATTGCCGCAGTGCCCAATCTGGCCGCCCTGGAGATCGATCCGCAAGCCGCCGCCCAGGCTTACAGAGACCGCATTGTCGATCCGGTACGCGGCATTTTGCCGGATGGGGTGGTGAAAGGCATTGAGGAGCAACTGTCCGGCGCCTGCACGACCGAGATTGCGGCCTTTGATGAATTCACCGCCTTGCTGATCGAGTCGGACCTGACGGCCGGCTATGATCACATCATTTTCGACACGGCTCCGACTGGCCATACCATTCGCCTGCTGCAACTGCCCGGCGCCTGGAGCGGCTTTCTGGAGGCCGGCAAGGGCGATGCCTCCTGTCTGGGGCCTCTGGCCGGCCTTGAAAAGCAGCGGGCGCAATACAAGGCGGCCGTGGAAGCACTGGCCGATGCGGCTCGTACCCGGCTGATACTGGTGGCCCGTGCCCAACAGGCGACCCTGCGCGAAGTGGCCCGCACGCATGAAGAACTGGCGGCGATTGGCCTATCGCAGCAATACTTGGTGATCAACGGCATCCTGCCGTCTGCCGAAGCCGACAGAGATCCGTTAGCCGCTGCCATTCATGAAAGAGAGAGCGCCGCGCTGGCTGAGATGCCGGACGCCTTGAGAGCCCTGCCGCGCGATGAAGTCATGCTCAAACCATTCAATCTGGTCGGTATAGACCCCCTGCGCCAGCTGCTGGAGGACACACCCGAGCTAGAAGAAGTCCAGGTGGGTATCTCCGCCGGACTGGAAAAGCCTCGCCTTGCCGAACTGGTCGAGGCCATGGCTCAAGACGGCCATGGCCTTGTGATGCTGATGGGCAAAGGCGGCGTCGGCAAAACCACGCTGGCTGCTGCGGTCGCTGTGGAGCTGGCCCGTCGCGGCTTGCCGGTGCACCTGACCACTTCGGACCCGGCCGCGCATTTGAGCGAAACGCTGAACGGCACGTTGGACAACCTGACGGTCAGCCGGATTGATCCGCACGAGGAAACCGAACGCTACCGCCAGCATGTTTTGCAGACCAAGGGCGCCAAGCTCGATGCGCAGGGCCTTGCCATGCTCGAAGAAGACCTGCGCTCCCCGTGCACCGAAGAGATTGCCGTGTTTCAGGCCTTTTCGCGCATCATCCGCGAGGCGGGCAAGCAATTCGTGGTCATGGATACGGCCCCGACCGGTCATACCCTGCTGTTGCTGGATGCGACCGGCGCCTATCACCGTGAGATCAGCCGGCAGATGGGGGCCTCGGGAATGCACTACACCACGCCGTTGATGCGCTTGCAGGACCAGAAACTGACCAAAGTACTGATCGTCACGCTGGCGGAAACCACGCCGATACTGGAAGCGGCCAATCTGCAAGAGGACCTGCGCCGGGCCGGCATCGAGCCGTGGGCCTGGGTGATCAATAACAGCCTAGCCGCGGCGACGGTCACATCACCCCTGCTGCGCCAGCGGGCGGCCAACGAGTGGCGGGAAATCGATGCCGTGACCAAACACTACGTCCGGCGTTATGCCGTGGTTCCATTGCTTCAACAAGAGCCTGTGGGCGTCAGCCGCCTGCTGGCATTGGCCGGCGGCAACTAGAACCCGGCAGCTTGTCAAACGGCTATCGCTCTGCTCATATCAACGAAGGAGTACTTTCATGAACACACAAGAGATCCCTAGCTCAAGACGATCCGGTAATCGTCCTAGCAGCCCACCCCATGCGGCTCCCAAGCGCTTGGGATTCATGGCCCGGTTTCTGACGCTGTGGATTTTCATGGCCATGGCGGCCGGCGTGGCTGTAGGCAATTTCGTCCCCGAGGTCACGACCTGGTTGACCCGCTTTCAGGTCGGAACAACCTCCATGCCGATCGCCATCGGCCTCATCCTGATGATGTATCCGCCGCTGGCCAAGGTCCGTTATGAGGAACTGCCCTTGGTCTTCAAAGACCTGAAGGTGCTGTCACTTTCGCTGATCCAGAACTGGGTGATCGGCCCCCTGCTGATGTTCGTGCTGGCGATCATTTTCCTGCGGGACTATCCCAGCTATATGGTGGGACTGATCATCATCGGCCTGGCCCGCTGCATTGCCATGGTGCTGGTCTGGAACGATCTGGCTGAGGGCGATACGGAATATTGCGCCGGTCTGGTGGCCTTCAACTCCATTTTCCAGATGCTGTTCTTTTCCGTCTATGCCTATCTTTTCGTGACCCTGCTGCCCGACTGGCTGGGCATCGCGTCCGGGCTGGAAGTGAAAATCACCATGCTGGAGGTGGCCGAAAGCGTGCTCATTTATTTGGGCATTCCCTTCTTCGGCGGCATGCTGACCCGGTTTATCCTGGTGGGGCAAAAAGGCCGGGCGTGGTATGAGGAAAAGTTTATCCCGAAAATCAGCCCGATTACCTTGATTGCCTTGTTGTTCACGATTCTGGTCATGTTTTCCCTGAAAGGCGAATACATCGTGCAGTTGCCGCTGGATGTGCTGCGCATCGCCGTTCCGCTGGTGATCTATTTCATCATCATGTTTCTGGTCACGTTTTATATGTCCGCCAAGGCCGGCGCCGGTTATCGCATCAGCGCCACGCTGTCGTTCACGGCGGCCAGCAATAACTTCGAGCTGGCGATCGCCGTGGCGGTGGCGGTGTTCGGGCTGCAGTCGGGCGAAGCCTTCGCGGCGGTGATAGGGCCGCTGGTGGAAGTGCCGGTGCTGATCGGGCTGGTCAACGTGGCCCTTTACTTCAGGAAAAAGTACTTCATGCCTGTCCGGTAATGACCGTACAGACAGGCTACGGGGAAACCGCAGGCCCGGGATAGGGTAAACTTATCCCTAAGCGCTACCTCAATAATTACACCATCGACTATTTAACAGCGAGACAGCCATGAATGACCTTGAAGCCGCCAAAGCCAAAGCGGCCATGACCTACAACGCAGCAGCCGACTATTTTGACCACCCGGTCAGTTCCTTCTGGCACGGCTTTGGCCGGCAGACGATTGAACGTATCGGTTTGTGTCCGGGAGAGCAGGTGCTGGATGTCTGCTCAGGCAGCGGCGGCTCCGCACTGCCTGCGGCCGAGCTGGTTGGACCCGGCGGCCAGGTGGTGGCGTCTGATCTTGCTGAGCGTTTGATTGCTCTGGCTGAGGCTAAGGCGCAAGCCAGAGGCCTGGAAAACATCGAGTTCAGGGTTGCCGATATGCTGGATCTGGGCTATCCGGATGCCAGTTTCGATGCGGTCGTGTGCGTGTTCGGCATCTTCTTCGTGCCGGATATGGCGGCGGCGGTCAAAGAGTTATGGCGCATGGTGAAGCCCGGCGGCCGTCTGGCCATCACGACCTGGGGGCCCGACCTGTTCGAGCCGGCCAACAGCGCCTTTTGGGACGCCATTGCCGATGTGCGCCCGGACCTGCAGCGAAGCTTCAATCCCTGGGAGCGCATTTCAGAGCCGTCCGGACTGCGCGAAATGCTCGCCGAAGCCGGCGTATGTACTGATAACATTGTGGCAGAAACCGGCACGCATCCGTTGAATACGCCGGAGGATTGGTGGCTGATTGCCATGGGCAGCGGCTATCGAGGCACGCTGGCGCAACTCGATGTGGAAGCTTTAACTTATGTGCACGAAAAAAATCTGGCACATCTGGATGCACATCAGGTGAAGGCTATAGCCACTAACGTCATTTACGCAGTGGCTACCAAGTAAGAGGTCTTACAGGTCTGGCTTTGTCGATTACAAAGGCTCTGAAGCCGAGAATTTTGAGTGCATTTAATCCGAGCGCATATTCATGAAATGCAAGTCCATACGGATAAATGCTGCAGCGGTTTGCCAGTGATTGGCAGCGGACTGTCATGGGCTGAAACGGCCAGGGTGAAACAGGCTTAAGCCGCACGCGGGATATTCCGGTTGTCAGCTAATGACGGGCGGCGGCGATCCCGCCACCCGTCATTATCAGGCTGTAAACGCGGACTCTCTCACCATGCTACTCGGTGTCGAAATCCGGCGAGCAGACATTGTCGGATGCCTGCTTTTTCCGTTTCGGGCGCGCGCTTGGCTCGGTATCGAAGCCTTCCGCTTGCAGGCGCCAAAGTGTCTCGAACACGCCGCCGCCCTGGCGCAGCTCATGAGGAGACCCGCTTTCGACGATGTGCCCTTGATGCAGCACGATGATGCGGTCGAAGCCGGACAGCGTCGACAGCCGGTGCGCCACGGCCAGTACCGTGCGGCCGTGCATCAGCTCGCTCAGGGCGGCCTGGATCTCCGCCTCGGAATGGGTATCAAGCGCCGAAGTGGCCTCGTCGAGAATCAGGATCGGCGCATCCTTCAGGAACGCCCGTGCGATCCCCAAGCGCTGGCGCTGGCCTCCGGAGAGCATCACACCGCGCTCGCCGACCACGGTCTGGTAGCCGTGCGGCAGCTCGCGGATGAACTCATCACAGAAGGCGTGCCGCGCCGCTTCATAGACTTCTTCATCGCTCGCATCGGGACGGCCATAGCGGATGTTCTCGAGGATGCTGCGGTTAAACAGCGCAGTCTCCTGCGGCACCACGGCGATTTGCTCGCGCAGACTGTCCTGGCTGACGCTACGGATATCCTGTCCATCGATCAGAACACGCCCGCCCTGCACATCGTCAAGACGCTGGACCAGGCTGATCAGGGTGGACTTGCCGGCACCGGATGAGCCGACGATGCCAATCTTTTGTCCGGCCGGGATATGCAGGTTGAAGTCTTTAAACACCTCGCGACGGCCCTGATAGACGAAGCGGATATTCTCAAAGTCGATGCTGCCTTGGGTCAGGACCAGCTGAGGCTCGGGATCGTCCAGATCATGAGGCGGGCTAATGATACGCAGGGTATCGGCGATCGCGCCGATCTTCTGCGTGCTGTCCACCAGTGCCAAAGCCAGATCCCGCGAGCCATGCAGGATGCGAAACGTCAGCGTGCTGACCATGACTACATCGCCGGTCGTAACGGCGCCAGCCAGCCACAGATTGATGGCCCACACCAACATACCGCCGGCCATCAGCGACAGGCAGACATCATGGATCACCCGGGTCAGCTCCACATGCATCCAGCTGCGCTGATGGGCGCGCGCTTCTTCGCCAAAAAGCTGAGCCAGGCGTTCGCTTTCACGGTTGCGCGCCGAAAAGGCTTTGATGGTCCAGACGTTGGATACGGCATCCACCACTTCACCACCGACCTTTGAGACCTGAGTGGCAAAGTGCTGGTGTTTGGTTCGGCCACGGATGCCGAGACCCGTGATCAACGCGGAAACCGCGATCGCGAAGCCGACCAGCGTCAACGCCATGCGTTGATCCACGCTCAACAGCACCACCATCGCGCCGAAGAAATCGACGACAGGCGGCATAATCCGCCAGATCAGCCCGCCATAGATCGATTCGACCGCACCAGAGACCGCGGTGATTCGGTTACCCAGCGAACCGGTCGGCAGCTGCTGGAAGTAGCGCATCGAGTGGCCGGTCAGATATTTGAACAAGTCAATGCGCATGTCTACGCAGCTGGCCAGTATCGTACGGGAGCCGAGCCAGCCGCTAAGGCGCAAAAGGGTGTTCTCGATGACGATCAGGCTGATTAATAGCCCCAAGGCGAACCAGACAGTGGTATGGGTTCGGACGCCGCTGGACATGGCATCGACCAGCAGCTTCATGCCGTACTGTACGGCAATCGCGCTGCTTGCAGCGCCGAAAATGATGACCATCAGGCCGCCGAAATGCCAGGGCCGCGCGCTGATATAGTGCCAGAGAAAGGCCAGCGGCTTGCTGGGCAGCAGTTTAACTTTCGAATGAGGATTTTGCATAAGGAGACAACAAACTTCTTTGCGAGGATTTTAAAAATGACAAAGCCGTACTGCTGTAGCTTCAGCTTGTCGGCCAAATTGGCGCGATCGTCTTGCCAGTCATGAGGCACAAGGCTGAAATGCTGATTAAAAGGATACAGTCGGCATCATTAGAATACCTCAGCTAGATTAACGTACGCTTAGCTCATAGTGATGGGATTGATGCCAGAAGAGCCGGTTCTGTCGCGTTAGCAGAGGGAGCATTGATTCCGGTAGGCTATGCGCTCGATCAACACCGCTTAAACTATCTGTATGATCGACTTCAAAGGCCACCGATTTGAAAAAGCGTCATTGTTTTTTCAAGAAAGCCATCCATCGGCACGGTCTACCGGACAAGGTCACAATCGACCAGAGCGGAGCCAATGCCGCGGCTATCGGGACGTACCAGGAGGAGACCGGTCACGCGGTCGAGATACGCCAGAGCAAATACCCGAACAATTGCATCGAACAAGACCATCGGGCCATCAAACGCATTATTCGACCGATGCCCGGATTCAAATCCTTTCGTTCGGCCAGCATCATTCTGCAAGGCATCGAGCTGATGCACACGATTAAGTATGCTTGGGCGCAAAAAAAAGCCTCTGTCGAAGAGGCCGAAAGACATCAATGTCTAGTGTTTGGCTTGAGGAGTTCACCCTTGGCTAACTAGAAGGATTTCATGATTAAAATCTGTGGGGGCGACTTTAGTCGCCTCCTGGGGCGAAAATAGGCGACTAAAGCCGCCCCACAGGCTTGCGTAAGTCCTGTTTATGAAAGCGCAGCTGGATGTTTAACCGGATCACGGCAGTTTACGAACCATAGAGAATACCGTCCTGATAGGTATTGGGCGTGATTGAATAAATCGATCAGAATTGCTGTCCTTCAGAACCTGGTATCTTTATTGACATGCTCACTGCCAAGAGCAGGGTTTGTGCTCAGTTATTGGGCATCCGGGCTATTCTTCTCTGCGTGTCGGATCACCCGCCGGGCCTATTGCCCATGTTGACATCCGGCTTGTCGGCGCTTCCCTCGCTGCCTGAAGTTGTACCGGTGCTTTCCTGGCTACCGCCCGGTTTGTTGCCTTCCGGACTACCTCCAGGCCTGTTACCCATGTTCACTTTCGGCAGGTCCTTCTTGCCGCTACCTTGGCCTTCAATACGAAACGCTCTTCCCCATTTGCCAGGCTCTCCTTCGCTGCCTTTGGACTGCGTAGGCTCACCGCTCGCTCCTTGCTGTTCTCCTGCCTGCAGAGGATTGCCCATGTAGATCAGGCTGGCTCCGAAGACCAACGGCAGCCAGAACTTTTTTGTAGAAAATCCAACTGTATTCGATACTTTTTCTATAGCTTTCATGATCGATTCCTCTACTGAGACTGGTTTAGTTTTTTAAGGTGATTTAAAAGCACTTCTTCAGTTGTTGGGGCTTTATTAGCCCTCCTACTGAGATTTGAATGGGTAGGCATTCTGCAAAATGCCATGATTTAATTAAAGATTAACTATAAGGTTTGTTGAAGTCAGTGCGCTTCCACACATTGATCGAGTCACTTTGAGGCGGAGGACTTCATGCGGCTCTATATTCCTATCACCAATAGCAGGTTCGCCATTGTTAAAAAATGGCGCAATTTCTCTAAGACTCATGCTAAATGTCAGTAACCTGACATTATTAGAAAACTGAAAACAGGTTCGAAGGTCTCGGGAGAGGTTCAATTTCCTGCTCATGGTCGATGACCTAATACGTTATTAATCCTAGTATTACAGTTGTCGATTATTTTTCTCCCGTCGTCGGTAATGACAGGCACGGGCCACGGCTTGATGCCGTCTTCGCCGCAACGACCAACTCATGATGTGCATGATTCTTGATGGACGCCGCTACAACAGCTTGCACTAGGTGATGGTACGTAAAAGGCGGGCTGAAAGTCTATCGAGAAATTCGCCTTGTCTATCACAAAAAATATTTTATGTATGGTATCGCACCGATGCGCAATCACTGGCCGGGTTAAATTATTGGTTAGGTTTTGACCTAAAGTACATGGCGAAGCCTGGTTTTCTATAACAAGCCGCGTGCCCATCAGGCCACGTTTGTCTTTCTAATGTTGGAGAATCCCGACCATGCCTACTGCTCAGCGTCAGCCAACTTCATGCTAAGCAATTCCATTTCTACCTTTGCACCTGTGAAGTCTGTGTTGAAATCTGCGAGGCCTGCACCAGTATCGGGAACATGAGTGCCTGTGCATCTGCCTGCCGTGAATGCTCCGACAGTTGCAAGCAAATGGCAAACATGGCGATGCGCTGATGTTTAAGGGGGACGGCAGGGGGAGGGAATCGGCAGGTGATATTCATTGATTAGGATGGGCGTCTTGCCTTTATTGATTCCGAAGTAAAAAGGTGGCTAGAGCTATCCGCTATGACGGGCAAGCAAGCCTAAATAACGAGACGAGCCGGCCGTTATCATTTAATTATTCATCTGGAGAATTCATTATGAAATCAATCAACTATCGCTCAGCATTTCTTTACGCTCTGATACTAACATCAATGCCCGGTTACGGGACTGCGATAGCGGGCGAAAGGATGGAGCTGGCAGCCGGAGGCGGCCAAGCCACCGGTGAATATGTGGATGACGCCATGATTACGACCAAGGTAAAAGCCGCCATAGTCAATACCCCCAAACTCAGCGTCTTCGGCATCGATGTGGAAACACGCGACGGTGTAGTGCAATTAAGTGGCTCCGTAGACTCTGAAGAGGATATCACTACAGCGACTGAGGTTGCCCAGCGAGTCGAAGGCGTTAAATCCGTAAAAAATAACCTGCAACTTAAAAACCCAGTGTCGAAATAGGCTCAGAGGAACGGGTGCAAAATCTGGAGAGGGGATAGAGCGCCCGAGTTAAAGTGATAGCTTGGTAAAGCGGCCCAAGTTTCCAGTTAATTTCAGATGATGGCCCGTTTTAGAACACATCCTGACTAGGATCAGAGCGTGCTGCAGCTCATCAAAATTGACTGGCTGGGCCTTCTGCCCAGCCTGAGAAACTTTGCGACAGCGACATGTATATTTCGGCTGGCAATGTATTGGTTAATCCGCATGTCGGCCTGTTGTTCGTCGATTTTCAGAGACAGGCCCGTCTTCGCCTGAACGGCAACGCTTTCATCCAGGAAGATGATCCCTTGCTCAAGCACTGGCCGGAAGCCGAACTGGTGCTGCGGGTCAAAGTGCGTGAAATATTCCCGAACTGTCCGCGTTATATCCACAAAGGAATTGATCGAGGAATCGGCTTTTGTGCCCAAGGCCCAGTGTGAAACGCCCGTGCCGGCCTGGAAGCGTCTGGAGGCTGTGGCTGATGTGTTGCCGCCCCGTGATGCGCGTTTGGCAGGGCAAGAACAGGATGCCGCAGCCGCATTGAACAGAAACTGAGAAGCCGCTGACAGAGGGCGGCAGTTTCAGATGATTGCGCCATCTTCGGCCCGAGCGGTAAAAAATCCGTTAGAGATGGCCCAGTGATGATATCCCCGCCAGCCTGTTTTTACAGGCCCAGATCGCTCAGCCCCGGATGATCATCGGGACGTCTGCCCAGCGGCCAGAAGAACTTGCGCTCGGACTCCTTGATGGGCAGATCGTTAATGCTGGCGTAGCGGCGCATCATGAAGCCGTGCTCGTTGAATTCCCAGTTTTCATTGCCGTAGCTGCGGAACCACTGCCCGGAGTCATCATGCCATTCGTAGGCAAAACGCACGGCGATGCGGTTGCCGGTGCAAGCCCATAATTCTTTGATCAACCGGTAATCCAGTTCCCTGGCCCATTTGCGCGACAGGAACTGGTGAATTTCCTCATGCCCGACCGGAAATTCGGCGCGATTGCGCCAATGGGAGTCTTCCGTGTAGACAAGTACTACACGATCTGGATCGCGGGTGTTCCACGCATCCTCAGCCATGCGTACCTTTTGGGCGGCGGTTTCAGGCGTAAAAGGGGGAAGCGGCGGTTTGTTTTCCATATCGGGTCTCCGGTAGCAGTTAGCGATAGATGTAGACAGATCTGTATACTATCAAGAATGTAAGCATAGCCTGAATATTTCACCACGAACGACTGCATGGGCAGATATTTGCTCCTCGGCAACTGCTCCTGCGTTGCTCTATCTCCTGCATCCTTGCAGTCGTCGGCAACAGCTCCTGCTTTGCTCTACTACACGCCATCCATGGCGTTATGCAATATCTGCATTCACTACATCCGTGTGGTTTATGCAGGAGGTAGAGCACCAACAGTAGACGCTTTAGGCGATGCAGGAGCAGCGTAGCGGTGTGCCGAGGATACGCAGTACACGAAGGCATTTCAATGCAAATGCTGGCAACTATTTCCGGATGAATTCATAAAGTGACGGGAAGAAAATGACAGCACCTTGCTTTTCTTAGCGTTCTCTGTAGTTTCATGAAATATCCGGGATAGAAATTAGGCAAAGTTGTATAACCGAATCTTCGATGATATTGTAAGGCAGCAGTTTTTGACTCCCTTCACAATGACATCCGGATTACCAGATTCGACTTATTCATGGTGATGACGGCGGCGCTTTATTGACGGCATTGTAGATGGGGCACATCTATCTACATTCGGAGAACCGCATGCGTTACATTGATCCCAATCAGGCCGACAGCAAAGTCCATTTCAAATCCCGCTACGACAACTACATCGGCGGCGCCTGGGTAGCGCCCGTCAACGGACTTTATTTCGAGAACCCAAGCCCGATTAACGGAAAGACGTTCTGCGAGGTTGCCCGCTCATCGGCTGAGGATATCGAAAAGGCCCTGGATGCCGCCCATGCCGCGAGAGACGCCTGGGGCCGCACGGCTCCCGCAGACCGCTCAAACATCCTGCTGAAAATCGCCGACCGCATGGAAGCCAACCTGGAAATGCTGGCTGTGGCGGAGACCTGGGACAACGGCAAGCCGGTCCGCGAAACCCTGGCCGCAGACATCCCGCTGGCGGTCGACCATTTTCGCTATTTCGCCTCCTGCATCCGCGCCCAGGAAGGTGCGTTGAGCGAAATAGACCATGACACCATTGCCTACCATTTCCACGAGCCTCTGGGCGTGGTCGGGCAGATCATCCCGTGGAACTTCCCCATCCTGATGGCCGCCTGGAAACTTGCGCCGGCGCTGGCTGCGGGCAATTGCGTCGTGCTTAAGCCGGCTGAGCAGACACCCGCCAGCATCATGGTGCTGATGGAGCTGATCGGCGATTTGCTGCCGCCCGGCGTGTTGAATGTGGTGAACGGTTTCGGCGTGGAAGCCGGCAAGCCTTTGGCCAAAAATAAGCGCATCGCCAAGATTGCCTTCACCGGCGAGACCACGACCGGCCGCCTGATCATGCAGTATGCATCGGAAAACCTTATTCCGGTAACGCTGGAGCTGGGCGGCAAATCGCCCAACATCTTCTTCGAGGACGTGCTGGCCCACGATGACGATTTCGCCGATAAGGCGCTGGAAGGTTTCGCGATGTTCGCGCTCAATCAGGGCGAGGTCTGCACCTGTCCGTCCCGGGCACTGATACAGGCATCGATCTATGACGACTTTATGGCGCGGGCCGTCGCGCGCCTGCAGCATATTCGGCGCGGCCATCCTCTGGATACCGATACCATGGTCGGCGCCCAGGCTTCCAATGACCAGCTGGAAAAAATCCTCGCCTACATCGACATCGGCCAGCAGGAGGGCGCCAAACTGCTCGCCGGAGGCAAGCGCTGCGAACTGGAAGGCGAGCTGGCCGGCGGCTATTATGTCGAGCCGACCATCTTCGCCGGCAACAACCGGATGCGGATTTTCCAGGAAGAAATCTTCGGCCCTGTCGTTTCGGTGACCTCGTTCAAGGACCTGGCCGAAGCGCTGGTAATCGCCAACGAAACCTTGTACGGCCTCGGCGCAGGCGTCTGGAGCCGGGATATCAACACTGCCTATCACATGGGGCGCGGCATCCAGGCTGGACGAGTATGGACCAATTGTTATCACCTTTATCCGGCCCATGCGACTTTCGGCGGTTACAAGCAGTCGGGCATCGGGCGGGAGAACCACAAAATGATGCTCGAGCATTACCAGCACACCAAGAACCTGCTGGTGAGCTATAGTCCGAAAGCGCTGGGATTTTTCTGAGGTTAACCGATGAGCGTGACCCGCGTTTCCTGCACCCCGGCCGCCGCCGAACTGATCGACAAACTTAAGCGCCTGCACGGCTGCGAACTATTGTTCCACCAGTCGGGCGGCTGCTGCGACGGCAGCGCGCCCATGTGTTATCCGCAGGACGAATTCCAGGTCGGCGATTCTGACGTGAAGCTGGGCGAGATTGAAGGCTGTCCTTTCTACATGGGCGCCGATCAATTCGAGTACTGGCGGCATACCCAGCTGATCATCGACGTGGTACCCGGCAGGGGCAGCGGTTTCTCGCTGGAAGCCCCCGAAGGCGTGCGGTTTATCACCCGATCGAGATTGCTGACCGGGGAAGAAGAAGCGGATCTTGATTGCTAACATGATCCGCGGAACATTTCAAATGCGAGTGTAGGTGCGAATTCATTCGCACTGACCTGCTGCTTTATAACGCTTCAGGTCGAATACCCTAAAGGGCACAAGTGAATTCGATCCTACAGCGGCGTAATATCAGAGTGGGCGGTTTCTGCGGAGGCTTCAATTATACGGCGCAATACTTTATCGGCACTGCGCCGTATAGGGCCGAGCCTAGACTTTATCCACCACTGTCACGCAAAGATTGGTCGGTTTTTTATTGGTGTCCAGTATCGGTTTCAGCGTGAATGAGACGACCGATTCCACGCCTGCATCGCCCAGATCGCTGGCGGGCACTTTTTCGACAGAGATCTTATTGTCTTCGGTTTTCCATTTGTAATCAGCGTCGAAAGCCGTGTTCTTGCCGGAATTTTCCAGGTCTACTTCAAAATTGGCACCGGAACAGGCGCCGGTCGGTTTTTTCAGATCCAGAACATGGGCATGAAATCCGGAAGGCATGGCTTCATGGGAACTGTCATCGATAGGCAGGTGAGTGACCAGCACCAGCACGTTGTTGCCGCCGTCGGTCAATACCGCATAGCCGAAGGCGCCGGATTTACCGTCAGTGGGAATGTCCTGATTGGTTTTGATTTCTACTTCCAGCGTTTTCTTGTCGGCTTTGCCTTCCCATTCCACTTCCACTTCCTTGAGCGTCAGATAGTCGGCCGCCTGGGCCAGAACCATGCCGCTGGTCAGTGTCAGGCCAATAGCCGATGCAAGTAACGATTTTTTGCTAATGAATTTCATAGTCGGTCTCCATCAAAAAAAGTATTGATTCGATACTATTTATACATTGCATTGATGAGATAAAGCAAGTTCGGATTTCATTCGTTACATATGATTCGTGCCTTATTAAAGCCATGTAGTTCCGTAATCCATGAACTCTGATGATTTCATTGAGTCTTTAAAGTCTAATCCGTGCATAAAAATCGGGTATCTCAAGCTTCAGGTTAAGCCTTGGATCAGAGAGGGTATTTCTATGCAGCATATCTTGAAATGGGTCGGAATCATTTTGCTCGTGCTGATTGTGGCTGTCGCGCTGTTCCTGGCTTTCTTCGACTGGAACAAGCTGCGCGGTCCGATTTCATCACAGATCAGCAGTAAGCTGGACCGGCGCTTTGAGATCAAGGGCGATCTTGATGTCGATATGGCCTGGACACCCCATATTACAACCTGGACACCACGCATTACGGTCAACGAAATGGAATTGGCCAATACAAATTGGGGCAGCAAGCCGGAAATGCTGACACTGGACCGCCTCCAATTCAGCGTCAGGCTGTGGGACTTGTTGAAAGGCGATGTCGTGCTGCCGGAAATTCATCTATCCAAGCTAAATGCCCAGTTGGAAAAGAGCGCCAAAGGCAAAGGCAACTGGGAGTTTAAAACCGACAAGAAGGACAAAACCGACCGCACCGAGATTCCCAAAATTGACCAGCTGACGCTCAAGGACAGCAAGCTTGTCTATCGCGATCCAACTACGGACACAGAACTGAATTTGACCGCTTCGGCCGCCGGGGCGGCGAAAGAGCAGGGCGTCAACTTGCAGGGCAAGGGGCGTTTCCAGGGCGAGCGCTTCACGTTGAAGGTACAAGGCGGCTCCCTGCTGGAGTTATGGGAAAAGACCAAACCTTATCCCGTCGATCTGAAAATGGCTGCCGGCGATACCTGGGTGGCGGTCGAAGGTACGTTCGCCGATCCGGTACAATTGCAGGAGCCCAAGCTGACACTTGACCTGCGGGGCGACAGCCTTGCCAAGCTGGCGCCTTTTATCGGCGTGCCTCTGGCCGAGACGCCGCCTTATAAATTCAGCGGCCATGTGACGCGCTCCGGCGAGCGCTGGGTCATACACGATCTGAAAGGAAACATGGGCAGCAGCGATATGGCCGGCGATGTTGAATACAGCTCGCCTGAAGATCGCCCTTTTCTGAAGGCCGACATCAAGTCCAAGCGGCTCGACTTCAAGGATCTTGTCGGTTTCATAGGCGCTGACCCGACGCCGGAAGAAGGCAAGAAGAATCCACGCATTTTCCCCGATAAACCCTACAATCCGAAAGCCATGCGTTCCGCCGATGCGGATGTGAATTTCTATAGCGACAACATCATCACGCCCAATCTGCCGGTTGACGAATTTAAGACGCATCTGAAAATGGACCACGGCATGTTAACGGTGGACCCTTTGAATTTTCGCATCGATATCGGCCAGATTGCCTCCACCATCCAGCTCGATGCGAGCAAGGACCTTATCGCCACGAAGGCCGACGTCAATATCCGAAAGGTGCCGCTCAAACGCCTGTTGGCCGATACGCAATTTAAAGAAGAAAGCGACGGCATGTTCTTCGGCCAGATCAACCTGGATACGACCGGCAACTCGGTGGCCGATATGCTCGGCCACGGAAACGGCGATGTTCTGCTGCTGATGGAGCAAGGTCGCGTCAGCAGGCTATTGGTAGAATTGCTTGGTCTTGATGTGGCGAAGTCGCTGGGCCTGTTGCTGACCAATGATAAAAGCACCCGCGTACGCTGCATCATCGGCAGCTTCAATGTTAATCAAGGCATCATGAAGACTTCGCCGTTTGTGATTGATACTGCCGATGCGAATATCACTATCGCAGGCCAGGTCGATCTGGGCAAAGAGACCGCCGACTTGCAAATCAATGCCCATCCCAAAGATGTTAGTTTAAGCGCAAATGCGCCATTGAATGTCAAAGGGTCGCTCAAATCGCCGTCAGTGAAGCCGGATACAACCGTTCTGGCTGCCAAGGGCGCGGCTTCGGTCGCTTTAGGCGCGCTGCTGACGCCGGCTGCTGCTATTATTCCATGGATCGATTTGGGATTAGGCAAAGACAGCGCCTGCCATGCCATGATTGACGAGGCTAAAGCGGAGAGCGCCGAGACAGCACGGAAAATACAGCAAAGCAGGCCCGGCAAAGCGCCGCTGAAAGGGAAAGGCAAATAGGACGTCTGTTAGCTCGCCAAGCGGGGGCTATGGCGTCGATAAAATTCGCGCAGATGTCTGACGACTTCATCGGGTCTGTCCAGCGGCAGGAAATGCCCGCCGCGCTCGATTGTCGCCATCTCGGTCTCCGGCACAAGCCGGCGATCCTGTTCCCGCTCATCGGGTCTTGCCCAGTCCTGGCTGCCCCAGAGCAAGAGCGCCGGAACCCTGATGCGGGCATAATCATTGGTCGCTGTCTGCCAGCTTCCGGCGTTTCGAAGCAGGTTGATGAACGCCCGGTAATGGCCTTTCCGGTTGCCCGTCAAATACATCTCTTTCAGCAGTTGCGGCGGGATGCTGTGCGGATCGGACACGCCGCCTTCGAGTATGTTCTTCATGATAAAAAAATTCCGAAGGCGCATTACCGTTTCGCCGAGGACGGGCATGCCGGCCGCCATTACCACCAGCCGGGCCAATAATGAGCTGCGCGCCATGCCCCGGCCCTGCACATAGTCATAAGGATTGATCGCTACGACGCGGGCAACGCGCGGATTGTGGCGGGCGGCGACGATCAATGGAATGGCTCCGCCGATGGATACGCCGGCGAGTGTGACGCCGTTTAAATGAAGCGCTTCGAGGAAGCCTTCAACCGCATCGGCAAAAAACGCGGCGTCGTATTTCGCATCGGGAATATCCGAATAGCCATGTCCCGGCAGGTCGGGCGCATAGACGGTAAAATCCCCGGCCAGCTCCGGCACGATCTTCTCGAAGAGGTCGAGCTGAGTTCTCAGCGTATGCAGAAGAACCAGAACGGGGCCTTGGCCTGTCTTGATGTAGCGAAGCCGGATGCCATTTACTTCAACATATTGGATCGGGATATCAGGTGCCCATCGCAATTGCGCCGGAGGGGAGGGGCTGCGGCGCAACGCCTCGGCAGCCAGGGAAAGCGCCGGCAAGCCCAGGCCTGCGGCTATGAGTATGGAAAGCACATTGCTCATGATCAATCACCCCCATCAGGCATCGATTTCCACATTGGATTCGGCTTCGGCCTGGCAGGCCAGAATGTAGCCGTCCGTTTTTTCGCTTTCCGTCAGCGAATCCTCGACCGCCATGCGCACCTTGCCGGACAGCAGTTTTACGCGGCACAGGCCGCAGGTGCCGGAGCGGCACGCGCTGTCGATGTAGACGTCCGCCTCGTCCGCCGTATCGAGGATCGTGGCGCCTTTCAGGGCCGTAGCGCTGACGCCGGAGCGCTGGAATTGTACGCGCCCGGCCACCGTTCCCGTACGGGCGCCGGCGGCGGTCGGGTCGCGCTTGATGGTTCCAAAGGCTTCCGTTTTGATCTGGGCCTTCGGTACGCCAAGCGCTTTCAGCGCGGCCTTCACGGTCTCCATCATCGGCGGCGGGCCGCAGAGATGGAACCGCTGAGCGGCGGGATTGGGAATGGTGCGTTCCAGAAACGCCTTGTCGATGCGGCCGATCGGCCCGGACCAAGGGGCATCGCCCGGATTGCTCAGCGTGACCGTGACCTTCAGGTTCGGGTTGCGGGACTGGAGCGATTCGATTTCCTCCCGGAACAGATAGTCGCCGAGCCCGCGAAAGCTCAGCAGCATGTGTATGTTTCCCGGCCATTGGCTGTCGGTCAGGTAGCGGGCCACGCTCATCAATGGCGTCATGCCGACGCCTCCGCCGATCAGGACGATGGACGACGCGTTGTCGCCCGTGAAGACAAAGGTGCCGTTCGGCGCCAGCAGGTTAAGGGAATCGCCCGGCTTGAGCTCATCGTGCAGCCAGCCGGAAACGAGTCCGTGTTCTTCGCGTTTGACGGTGAGCTCGATGCGGTCCCTCCAGGTCGGCGTCGAGGCGATGGTGTACGAGCGCCGGGTGGGAATGCCGCGGGGCTGGATGTCCAGCGTCAGAAACTGTCCGGGCAGATACTGGAACGGAATCTCGTCCCCGGCCGGGTTGACCAGCCGGAAGGTCTTGACCTGGTGCGCGACATCGATGATCTCGGCGACAGTCAACGCGCCGTACCATTTGATTTTGCCGGTGGCGGCATCGTTCTGCCGGTAAAAGACAGGCTCACGCTGCAGCGTGGATGTTTGCGGCACGATTTCCGCTGGCTGGTGCCGAACACCGGCGCCCGGAAAGCATTTGCCGAAAGCGATAAGCAGCCTGGGTGAACCTTTTATGCGGATTTTTCCGCTGGCAAATGCCCAGGCCAGGTTGCGCTCCTTGGCCAGGAAGCCGAGCCAGGCGCGTGTATCCGCCTTCACGTGCAGATCCGCGGAACCAGCCAGACCTTCCTGTATGTGGAGCGTACGGTCCCGAATGATGATTGTCGCTTCGTGATTTTCCTTGCCGGTGAAACTGAAATGGTAAGTGGCATTCAAGCCCCGCGATTGATTGGGCTGGAAAATCAGGGGCATGGTGGCCAGCAGTCCAGGGATGGTGCGTGGGCGAAGCGCATTGCCGACGTGCTTGACGGTTTTGTTTGGCCATTTCTTGCGGGCGAACGTATCGGCGTCGGAGCCTTTGATGACATAAACGGGTTCCGGTTTGTCCTGCAGCGGCTTGACGACATCCTGCAGGTGGGCCTTGCGATCGGCAAGATAAGGGCCGATTACCTCTTCTCCGGCCGGACAGACCGCCATGCAATAGGCGGATTTGTAATTGGCGCGATGCGAGAGGCTTTGCCACATGGCGGCGTTTTCTGGTCCGCTGATGCGCCTGCGGTAGTCCATCGCATCCTTGCTGTCCGCCACTTGCTCGACCCAATCGGTGAACCCGCCCATGAACTCCCGGTAGTTGTGTGTGAAGCAGGCCGAGAAGTTGAATCCGCCGTCTGGCGCAATGGCGCCTACCGGGCAAGTCGCCACGCAGAGCCTGCATTCCAGACAGGGGTTATAATCGAGCGGCGCATCGTGCGCCGTGGCCTCGGCATCGATCAATACGGTTCCGAGCAGGATAAAATTGCCGAATCGGGGATGGATGACGTTGCGATGGATGCCCATATGGCCCAGCCCCGCCGCGACGGCAACCGGCTTGTGCGATACCACCCAGGCGCCGCCGTGGGGAAACTGGTACATTTCCATCGGGAAGCCCATCGCGGGATTAACCGCCCGGATGCCGGATTCCTCCAGACGCAGGACGATGCGGCGGCTCACTTCATCCACCAGATCGCCGGTGTTATGGAACTCGAGATTCGCGACGGAGCGCGCGGGACTGCGCACCGGTTCGCGCGACATGCGGACCACGAAGCTGAGCAATGTCTTGGTCCAGGGATAGTGCTTCAGAATCTCGTTGCGCTGCGGGTCCAGCGCCGGCAGGTCGAGGTCTATCAGGCCGGCATCGTTCGCACCGCAATTCATAGCCAGCTGCCGCAGCCAATCGGCCTGCAGCCTGGGCCTGACTTTCTCGATGTCATCTTCACCGGTTTTCCGGGCGCGCAACTGCTTGACGGTAGGATGTTCATTCAGATCCATAGCGATGTCCTCTTTGCAGCAGGGAGGCTGCCGCAGAGGCGGCAGTCGGCTTAGGTCATGGCATTGTATTGTCGAGCGTAGATCAGTGACCCGATAACTGCGGAAATGTTCAGTCGGTTAATCGTCATCGCCTTCAACGCATTGCTGCGGCAGGGATCAATTTCGCGGCAAGCTTTGATTCTCGGAAATATTTGAAATGATCCCATCGCCACCTCTCAGATTTTAATGTGGGAATTGAATCTTCGATTGATCCGCCGGATTTGGCCTTTGAACCTTGCCCGATGCCGGGAATCGAAGATAGCGTCGTGTTGTAATACGACCGGTCAGTTTCTGTATTTTTTCTAGTGACCGTAGCTGGAAACCGCGGCTGCTTGCATGGGGAGGTTTGCTATGCTTCCTGAAGAGCATTTTTTTCAGGCATGTTTTTATGATGGGCTTTGGTTTTCTTGTGATCCATTCCTCACGATTGATTTCGAACGCTGATGCATCCGATGCTCGGCCGTCTTGCAACCGCCGGGGCTCGGTGATTACGTCATGCCGCTTCCCAAACTTCACATCATGTAGCAATGGGAAAGTCATACCATTGCCTTCCTCGACAAGCGGCATTTCGACGCGATCTGTGCTTTCTGGAGTAGGCGGAAAATGAGGTTTTCGGCTTTTTCAGTAATGCGCAAAATTTGTCCTGCCCGGATATCGGCCTGGCTGTTGCTGGCCGCATTCGGCCTTCCTTTGGCATCCCAAAGCGCAGAGGTACTGGACAGTTCGGTCAAACAGCAGCACGGGCGGTATATGATGCACACGGAAACCGTTGTTCAAGCGCCTGTTTCGAAAGTCCGCGCTCTGCTCATGGATTATGAAAACTTTCTTCGACTTAATCCGGATATCAAGCGGGTAGAATTTATGAAACGCCTTGATGATGGCGGGACACGAATGGAGGTCAGTTTGGGCTTTTGCATTTCAGCCGTCTGCCTGCATTTTGACTGGGTTCAGGATGTCCGGCTTCTGCCCGGCGGAGATATTGCTGCGACCATCGTGCCGAACCGGGGCGATTTCCGGAAGGGAAACAGCCGCTGGCGCCTGCTTGCCAACGGCGGCGGCACCCGGGTGATCTTCGATGCCGATCTGACGCCGAACCAATGGTTTCCGCCGTTAATCGGTTCCTGGATGATGAAACAGAAACTTTACGAGGAAGCGTCAGAGATCGCCCACGGGCTGGAGCGGATGGCAATATCGAACTGTTGCTGATCAATATGCAAAAACTTATCAGGGAACCGTTGAAATCAGCCGTGAAAATTTATCGTGCCGGTATTTCAATCGAAGCTGTTCTGAAACTAATGAGTGTAAAGTTCAGTTGATAAGTCAGACTGTCTTCCGTCAAGGCTCTATGAAACTTAACTTTATGGTAAGCAGTGTTGTGCAAAGAGTGGGCGTGACACATCACAGCATCAACTTGAAAGCTCTCGTCAGGACCATTTTCTATTTCTCTGACTGTCAATATCAATTAGAACGTAACCAGTCAGCCATCAGCAGAAAGAGAATAGCGACTCACCAACAACAATTGATTTTTCAATAAGATTGGCTTGCGCCGATTTTAGTCGTACTTCAGGCGTTTTCGAGAATTTTAACTGTATCGAATCAGGCTGACTAAAATTAAACTTATATTTCTAATAGGCGGTTGATAGGCGGATCAACCAGGAATGAGCTTTTTGCTGTAAAGCTATAAACAAAAATGTCTGTCATCTTGTCAAAGGGTTGAGATTCAACTTATAGATACAGGAGTTCCATATGCTGCCCTTTGACCCGGTTTGGGTGCGTTCCCGGTTTCCGGCGCTTTCTCAAGAGATCGATGGACGTATTCCCATTTTTTTCGATGGCCCCGGCGGTTCTCAGGTACCTGGCTCTGTGATTGATGCTATGTCCCGCTGCCTTATAACGGCCAATGCTAACGCCCACGGGGCTTTTGCGACGAGTCGCCGAACGGACGAATGGATTGCTTCGGCACGGGCAGCGGTCGCCGATCTCCTCGGGTGTGACTCTGACGAGGTGGTTTTCGGGGCTAATATGACCACGCTCACCTTCGCATTCAGTCGAGCCATCGGTCGCGAGCTGCGCCGGGGCGATGAGATTGTGGTTACCCGGCTCGACCATTACGCCAATGTCTCTCCCTGGCGGGCGCTGGAAGAAGAGACCGGTACGATTGTCCGCGTCGTGGATTTCCGTACCGAAGACTGTACGCTCGATATGGAAGATCTGAAGCGCCAGATTACTGAAAAAACGCGTATTGTGGCAATAGCGTATGCGAGCAATGCCGTAGGCACAATCAATGATGTAGCGGCTGTGGTACGTCTGGCCCGTGCAGTCGGCGCGTGGGTCTTTGTGGATGCAGTCCATTATAGTCCCCATGGCCCCATCGATGTGCGTGCACTCGACTGCGATTTTCTTGCCTGTTCCGCTTACAAATTCTACGGACCGCATGTCGGCATCCTGTACGGCAAACGAAAACATCTCGCTCAGCTTCGTCCGTATAAGGTACAGCCCGCTCCTGAAGAAGTGCCGTCGCGCTGGGAGACGGGGACGCTGAATCACGAGGGCTTGGCGGGGCTAGTGGCGACCATTGATTGCCTGGCCGAATTGGGGCGATACGTCTCGCCATCCGCCGCAAATCGCCGCGAAGCGTTGGTCGCGGCTTTGGAAGCGAGCCGACGGTATGAGAGGGAATTATGTGAGCAGTTGATTACTGGGCTGCTAAAGATACCTGGGCTGATTCTATACGGTATTGCCGATCCTGCGCGTTTCGATTGGCGTACGCCTACGGTCGCGATTCGGCTAGTCGGGAAATCGCCATATACTGTCGCCAAGGAATTAGGCGATTGCGGTATTTATACCTGGCATGGAAACTTTTATGCGTTGGGCATCGCCGAAAAATTGAAGGTCGAGACTGAAGGCGGCTTTCTGCGCATCGGACTGTTGGCCTACAACACTCGGGAAGAGATTGAACAATTATTGCAGGCATTAGAGAAAATTGCCGCTTCAGAATAGAGAACCCGAAGCGGCGTTATTTTTTGATTGCTTCTCTTTGGGACGCATGTGGTGAGTTACTACTGCACTTATCAAAAATCCACTATCAAGCTTGGACTGGTCAATACGAATACGTCACGGGTGCCACTGCCTTCGCCAGCCGGATGCACTGGCGTCGTATAATGGAGGAACTTCCGATCGTTGACCAGCACCAGTTCTCCGGGATACAGCGTTTTGTTGAATACCGGTTCTTCAGTTCTACTTGTGTACAAGTGGGTTTTCGCTCCCTCGACATTGTTTCGATCGACTGAATAAATGCAGACAAAATTGGTGCCATCCCGATGTATACCTTCCGGCGCTGGATCGCCATAACTATGCGGTGAACAAGTCGTCCGTATCTGATGAACGCCTATTTCAGCGCCAGGGCGGAGCGCGCAAAAATCCCGAAACACCAGTAAAAAGGCTTTGAACATCTCTAAATTGGCAAGTTCATCGTTGAGCTCTTCAAATTCCCTTTTAATGTCGCCCACCAATGGATTATATTCCTTGCTTTGGAATAGGTAACCATGGGGAAGCTTCGTTACCCCTTCTTCGGTAACCCTGAACCGCGACAATCGTCGATAACGGTAATGCCCCTTAATATTGGGATCAACTGGAAGATCATTAAAAAACGGTTTAAATACCTCCGGATCTATGGCGTGTTCTGTTCTCATGCAAAATAGAAAACCGAATTCGAACCCGGTCGATACGAATACTTCTTGCATATTTGCGGTCTCCCTGCAGAAGATGACATCCCGCTCTCTTTGCTATAAGACACAAACTCAGCGATGAATAGGTCTTTGCCAGATTCGCTTTTGAGTCATCTTAATTTTTGGAAATAACCCTAAGGACACCGTAATGCGCTTAGTGCTAACCGTGGGTTATGCTATAAACCCTAAGATCGTTTCGGTTTGGATAAAGTTTCTTATGCCTTCGTTAGAATATGACTATTTTGACTATCAAAGGAAGTCCAAAGACTTTTAGACAATTAAGCGCTCGCTGGAGGCTGGGCGAGGCCAAATGAGAAAAATTGGTGCCATCTGACTTCATTCTATAATTAACAACGTAAAAAATGACCAAGTTCTAATAAACTTTATCCCTGATTTTTTAGCTTTTTCAGAAAAACACATAACTATCGAGGTTCCATGAAACAATTTTTGATTACCCTTGTCCTGATCGCTTTATTAGGTCTTTTGGCGTATACCAATCCAACCCTTGACAACTACGATCAATTCAACAGCCAGCGTATCACCGAAGACGCGAGAAAAGAAAAGGACCCTGTCATTGGCGCGATTAATTCTTTGTTCGGCGGTTTCGCCGCCAATCTGATGACCAAACAGACGGTGCGGAAGGATTATGTTTTTTTCAGCACTTATGACACGACTGTTGGCGATAAACATATGCGGGCGGTTGGAGTGCTGAATAATTTTTATGTCACGGAAGATATTGTATCCAAACCAAGCAATTAAAATGCTTAGTCCGGCTAAGTGATTTCGGAAAGTGGGCATCCGGGTATTGGCAGACAGGAGAATCACATGAGCAACATCGACTTCGCGCAAGGCTCGCATACCGGATTGCTGCGGAAAGTAAACGAAGACAGCTGTCTTGCATCACCAGGGCTTGGCTTATGGATAGTGGCGGATGGCATGGGCGGGCATGAAGCGGGCGAAGTGGCAAGCAGGATAGCAGTTCAGGAAATAACGCACAGTATCGAGCAGGGTCTGCCGCTGGTTGAGGCTATCGAAGCAGCCCATCGCGCGATACAAGCCGCTGCCCGGCGCGGAGAGGGCGCTGCAGGCATGGGTTCGACCGTGGTCGCTGCAAAATTGGATGGGCTGCACTATGAAATCGCCTGGGTGGGCGACAGCCGCGCGTATTGGTGGAATGGCGCATTGCACCGGCTCACTACTGACCATTCCTATGTACAGCAGCTCCTGAACGCCGGCCTGATTACCGAAAGCGAGATTCCGGATCACCCTTATCGCCATGTTATTTCCCAGGCGCTAGGCGTAGGAGGATCAGGCGCGGACAATATCAAGGTCGATCTGGTATCGGGCGAATTAGGCGAGGGTGATGCTTTGCTGCTTTGTTCCGACGGGCTGAGCGGTGAAGTTGCTGACGATGATATCGCCGCCATTCTGGCCGAAACCGCTGGCGCTCAAGCCAGAGTAGATCGTCTCATTGCAGTCGCTCTGGAAGCCGGGGGTAAGGATAACGTGACGGTGATTGTGCTTGCTCGAAAGGATTGAAGACATCAGACATATCTGGCCTCCTGTTCGATAAACGGGCGCAGTTCGGCCCGTAACGCCTTTTCGGTGACCAAATCGACCGGACAGCCCAGCAAATCCTCCAAATAAAACTGCACGCCGAAATAACGGGCGGAGGTGGCCGGGCCGTCGAAATCGACCAATACGTCGACATCGCTATCGTCTCGCGCCGCGTTCCGCACCGTGGAGCCGAAAAGCGCCAAGCGGGTAACGCCAAAGCGCTCGCTCAGCGCCGGCTTGCTTTGCGCGAGCAGCGCCAATGCCTGATCTCGATTCATAGTTCTTCTCCGAACATATCCAATGTCCTGGGTTAAGCACGTTTGGTTTTGAGGGTTCAGGCGCCGGTTCAGCCGTTGGCAGGTCTGCCACATTCATGCTGTAATCGTCGTGCCCCCACTCGCGTTACAACATTATTTGTCGCTCATAGAATGCCGCAAAGTCTTCGAGATCGACAGCATTTTGCCGATTACGAGACTGGGCAACACGATCACTAAAGTCTTCTGGCGCGCTATACAGGCAAATGAAAGTTGCCCACTTCGACAGGATGAACATCATAGTGTGCAGCGGGTTCCCGAGCAATAGCGTCAACCGTTCGCGCTCCATTTTTGATCGATAATCCTTTCACTCGGAATTTATCGAGCTTCCGATGTGCATCTCTTGGGTGCTGCTTCTGAATCGGGGGTTACCAGAGAGGTAGGCTCGATTGATTGCGGATTAATTGGGGGTAAAAAACCAATCGAATTTGCCCCCCTTTGATTGACTAGCGTTGAAAGAGCCTATTTTCGAATAATGTAAAAAAATTTATGAGTAGAAAACAACATATGCATTATCGAAAAGGATTTAGTTAAATAAGAATATTTATTTATTTTTTTGTCTGAAGAGGTTAGGAATTGTTTTTATGATGTTTCTAGTCAGCTCGGATTCGGATCGAGCTTTTTCTAACTCAACAGTTGTCTGCCCTTTTTCAAGCACGAAGTTTCTTTCTGTATGAGAAAGGGCATTGAGTGAAGATTTCAAAGATTCTTGACATCCAGTTATGTAAGAAAACTCTACAGATACTAATTTAGATTCAACATTAGTAAGCTCATTTTGAAAGTATTTAATTTCAGAAAGACCATTTTTGTAAAGGCTAAGAAAAAAGTACGCAAATACTTCAACAAATATTATTAATAGGATGCGTGGCAAAATTGGCAGTATAAGGTTTTTAAGGAACTTTCCATTTGACTCATCACCTTCTGATGCTAATTGCTTTAACAACTGCGATGCGTCGACCATTGATACTGTAGACCAGAGCAAATACAAGCCACATGCTGTAATTGTCATGCCAATTAAAAGATTAATATTCGATCTCAACCGCAAATCCGAAATTTCCCTCTGCAATCTTTCAATTATGCCTTTTGATGAAGATGAAAATCTTTCAAAACTAAGGCTTTGAGTTATTCTTTCATGAAGCTTTGAAGCTTCTTCATCGAATATAGATCTTAGCGTGGCTTCACCAGTATTAATAATTACTTCTTTTATAATTTTTTCTTTTTCGTCATTGCTTAAATTGCTATTAGAATATTCATTTTCTAGCACTTCCCTTAAGTTAGTTATCTGATTTTCAAGATTAGAAAATCTTTTATTATATTCGTAATATTTATCTTTTAATATCTTATCTAATACGTTATTAGAGCTATTAATTTTTTCTGAACCGCCAGATTGAAGATAAATAAAAGAAAATAAAATAATCGAAATAGATAAAAATAAAAATGGAGCAAAATTAACACTAAATCCAAATAGCTTATCTAAAGTGATCATAAAACTATCAGATAAAAATGATAAAACAGCAATTAATCCACTTATTGATCCCATTAATACAAATACTTTATTAGTTAAGTATTGATTAAAATTTTGGTGTTGATACAGGTTATAATTTGTTTGGGGCGATTTCATGTCTTGCTCATTTTGAAGTACTAATACGTATTTGTAATCAAATAGTTTATTATTGATTTTTCTACTAATTTTAGCGCGGTAGGATGCGGCGAGGCACGAACCGCATCATTCGAGATGAGCTTTAAATGCGTTATGTATGCTTTTGGCCGCGGGTCTAGAGCATTTATCTGTTACCTAAGATCAAGCCGTATTGCTAAAATGGGGCTTCATTGAATGAGAATGACCGAAGATGCCCAAACCTTACTCAGAAGACTTGCGCTTGCGTGTCGCGAAGGCTGTTGACAGCGGCAAAACGACACGCGAAGTCAGCGCGCACTATCAAGTCAGCCCCTCCTTTGTCTCCAGAGTGCATCAACTCTGGAAAAACACCGGCGGCGTTCAGAGCAAGCCGATCGGTGGTTACAGACGGGCCCTGTTGGAACCCTATGCAGCCGCCATCAAGGAACAGTTGGCGAACAGCCCATCGATGACCTTGAAGGAACTGCAGGATTGGCTGGAAACTGAACAAGCCCTGAGTGTATCGATTTCGGCCATTGATAAGTTTATCCGGCACAAACTGGGCTATCGCTATAAAAAAAACGGTCGTTGCCAGTGAACAGCAGCGCGAGGATGTCGCCAGGGCTCGCGAGCAATGGCAAGCCTGGCAGCAAACCTGCGATCTGTCGAAGTTGGTGTTTCTGGACGAAACAGGGCTATCTACCAACATGATCCGTCGTTATGGACGGGCCTTGGGTGGTGCTCGCTGCCGGGATGCTGCCCCAGCTGGTCACTGGCAAACGCTGACTTTTATTGCCGGCTTGCGTGCCGACAAACTCACGGCACCCTGGTGTGTGGATCAAGCCATGACGGGCGAAGCCTTCAAGGAATACCTGCGTTCGCAGCTGGCGCCAACTTTGAAACCCGGTGATATTGTTATTTGTGACAACCTGCCTGCGCATAAGGTGGCGGAAGTCCGGGATATTGTTGAAGCACACGGGGCGACGATCAAATACCTGCCGCCTTACAGCCCTGATCTGAATCCGATCGAGCAGGTTTTCGCCAAGCTGAAGGCGCTTTTGCGCAAGGCAGCGGCACGAACTTATGACAATCTCTGGCGCACTGTCGGCCAATTAATGGAGCGGTTTCATCCCGACGAATGCCTGAACTTCTTCAGGCATTCAGGCTATGTTTCTGACTAAAAAATAAATGCTCTAGGCTGTGAGGAATATTAGAACACAATGAGCTTAAAGAGAGTACAGCAAGAACTGCTCAATTTAAGCAATTTGATGACAGCTACCAAAAAAGTCGAATCTGAATCGACAGGCAATAAAAAAGGCCTTTGGTTTGCACCTAAAGGCCTTTGGAATATGGAGCTGGCGATGGGAATCGAACCCGCGACCGGCTGATTACAAATCAGCTGCTCTACCGACTGAGCTACACCAGCGAATGAGTGTCATTATACAGTGTTTTTTTATTTTGCCAAGTGTTTTTTTAACTTTTGTTTATTTCCTGTTTTATTTTTGTTGCCGGCCGGGCGGGTCCCGCTGCGTTTGTTGTCCAGACCAGTGTGTTTGGTTTTAAATGGCAGGGTCTTCTTGTCGGCAGGCTCGACGGTGCCTTTGGGCTGGAATGAAGGCACCAGATGATGCTTGCCGTTGCCGATCAGATCGCTGCGGCCCATGTCTCTCAAGGCTTCGCGCAGCAGCGGCCAGTTTTTCGGGTCGTGATAGCGCAGAAAGGCTTTGTGCAGGCGGCGCTGTTTGACGCTTTTGGGGATCGGGATGTCGGCGATCGTACGGCTGACTTTATGCAAGGTATCCTTGCCCGAGTGGTACATGGCCGTGGCGATGGACATCGGCGAGGGCAGGAAGGCCTGCACCTGATCGGCCCTGAAGCCGTTGCGCTTCAGCCATAAGGCCAGGTTCAGCATGTCCTGATCGGTCGTGCCGGGATGCGCGGCGATGAAGTAGGGGATCAGGTATTGCTCCTTGCCGGCTTCCTTGGAAAATTTGTCGAACATGGCTTTGAAGCGGTCATACGTACCCATGCCCGGTTTCATCATTTTCGACAGTGGGCCTTTTTCGGTATGTTCCGGGGCGATTTTCAGATAGCCGCCGACATGGTGTTTGACCAGTTCCCTGACGTATTCGGGCGATTCCACGGCCAGATCGTAGCGCAGGCCCGAGGCGATGAAGATTTTCTTGATGCCGGGCAGGGCGCGCGCACGCCGGTACAGCTTGATCAGCGGCGCATGGTCCGTGTTCAGATTGGGGCAGATGCCCGGATAGACACACGACGGTTTGCGGCAGGCGGCCTCGATCTTCTTATCCTTACAGGCCAGCCGGTACATATTGGCGGTTGGCCCGCCCAGATCGGAGATATGGCCGGTAAAGTTGGGCGAAATGTCGCGTATCGCTTCGATTTCGCGAATGATCGAGTCTTCCGAGCGGCTTTGAATGATGCGGCCTTCATGCTCGGTGATGGAGCAGAAGGAGCAGCCGCCGAAACAGCCGCGCATGATGTTGACCGAATGCTGGATCATCTCGAAAGCGGGCACGTTGGCATTGCCGTAGGTCTTATGTGGCAGGCGCGAATAGGGCAGGTCGAAGACACCGTCCATTTCCTTCGTGGTCAGCGGGATCGGCGGCGGATTGACCCAGAGCAGCCGCGAGCCGTGTTTCTGCACCAGCGGCCGGGCATTGCCGGGATTGGTCTCGCCATGCATGACGCGCGAGGCATGGGCATACAGGATCGGGTCGTCCTTGAGGTCTTCATAATCGGGCAGGCGGATCACGGTCTGCGCGCGCCGGCTTCTGATCAGGTGCTTGTCGAACTGGATGACTTTTTCATCGCTCGGCTCGGCCGGGTTTTTGATGTCGCAGGCAGGCTGTTCCTGGTACGGATTCTGCGGCGGCGCCACAGGGCCTGGTATGTCAAGATGCGTGGAATCCTTGACGATCCAGCCTTCGGGAATCTGTTTGACGAAATGCGCAGTGCCGCGGATGCCTTTCAGGTCGGAAATGGCTTCACCGTTCGCCAGCCGGTGCGCGATCTCGACGATTTGCCGTTCGGCGTTGCCGTACACGAGCAGGTCGGCTTTGGAATCGAGCAGGACCGATTTACGGACCTTGTCGGACCAGTAGTCATAATGCGCGATGCGCCGCAGGCTGGCCTCGATGCCGCCGATGATGATCGGGACATCCTTGTAGGCTTCGCGGCAGCGGTGTGAGTAGACGTTGACGGCGCGATCGGGGCGCTTGCCGGCAGCGCCGTCCGGCGTATAGGCGTCGTTCGAGCGGATTTTCTTGTCCGACGTGTAGCGGTTGACCATCGAGTCCATGTTGCCGCCGGTTACGCCGAAGAACAGGTTAGGGCGGCCGAGCTTCTGGAAATCGCGGGCGCTGGTCCAGTCCGGCTGCGAGATGATGCCGACCCGAAACCCCTGCGCTTCCAGCACCCGGCCGATCAGCGCCATGCCGAAGCTGGGATGGTCGATGTAGGCATCGCCGGTCACGAGGATGACATCGCACGAGTCCCAGCCCAGATCATCCATTTCTTCCCGGCTCATCGGCAACACCGGCGCGACGCCGAAGCGCTGCGCCCAGTATTTGCGGTAACTGAAAATGTTGGGTACGGAAGGCAAAGCGGAAGGCGTCATGGTTTTATCAGATTGGTAAGCGTGTGAGGATTGTGCGTGTTCAGGTCTCTCAGGAAGACTGGAAATTCGATTTGATACTGCTCTTCAAGGGCCAAAGCTCTTGCTCTTAAATCTCTCATGGAATAAAAGGCGGAATGATCATTAAAGGCGAGGGCGATAATATTGCCTTTGCAGCGTACCGGCAGAAATAAAAGTTTCCACTGGAAAATACGGCCCAGCCATTGGGAAATTTGCCTAAACTGGGAATTTTCGGTGCCCCAAAGATTAATGACCAGCATGCCGTCTTTTTTCAGCAGCCGCTTGCAGGCCTCGAAAAAAGCTTCATTACAGATGGATTCGGCCATGCCTTCATGATCGAAAGCATCGACAAAAAGCAGGCTGTAATGTTCCCGTTCGGTCTCGGTCCGCTTGCAAACGTAGCGTCCGCCGTCATCGATAATAATTTTCAGGCGCGGGTCCAGAGGCAGGCCAAAATGGCTGCGCGCGATTCTGACCACGCTTTTCCTGTATTCCACCGCTTTCAATTTGCATTCGGGAAAATAGTGCAATAAATGCTTGGTGAGTGAACCCCCGCCTAAACCGATAATCAGAGCATCGTCGGCCAACGTTTGCTTGAATAAAAGCCAGCCGGTCATGGCGCGCACGTAAGTCAATTGCAGTATGTGCGGGGCGGCCAGACGCATGCTGCTTTGTCTGGGATGGGAGCCGAAATGCAGGGATCTGATGCCGTTGAGTTCGACCACCTCTATAATGCCGTCATCGTCGTGGCTTTGGTGGATCAGTCGGCCATCATATTTGTACATAAAGATTGCTGGTGTTTAATGGTAACCGAATATTATACAGAGGAATGACGGCCGGCCGGTATTTTTGGATAAATAGCCATTCCGTCATACTATGTTATTTATCATGGACAGCATTGAAAAAATGACATCTGCCCCGATTTAGATGTTGATTACTTATTTTTTAACCAGTTCGCGTAAAATTAAACGTTTAATATTGAGGACTATCATGAAAAAGCTTTTTTTCCTGACTATCTTGCTCTCAGCAGTAACCGCTTTCGCTGACGATGCGAAAAACGAATGGCACAACACCGTACTGACTGAAGCCACAATGAAAAAAATTCAGGAAGCCAAATACGACTATAAAAAATGCGTCGTGGACGAAATGAGAAAACCGGCTTATCAACAAATGGAAAGCCGCAGGGCCACGGAAGACCTTATCAAACAGTGTGAGCCGGCTTTAGCGAAAATGCGTGAAGTATACACGGAAGAAAACGTGCCCGGCGTAATCGCCGACCGCCATCTGAAACAGATGCGCATCCAAACCACTCGTACCGTGCTTCAGGAACTGATGTTTGCCGAAGCAGCCCGTAAAGCGGGTCAACAATAATAATCGAAAGAGCTCCTAATTGAATGAATACTAACTACGCAATTGATTTGACGCTGGTGCCGACCACGTTCGACTTGTGGCATGTATACTTGGCCGGCGCCGTGGTGCTGTTGTCACTGATCCTGATCATTTTGCTGCTGGCCATGGTGATCAGTCTGGCCCGCGGCCGCAAAAAAGCGGTAGCGCCGGTTGTCGTGCCAGCCGCACCTGCACCTGCGCCTGAACCCAGAGTCATCGAGAAAATCGTCGAAGTCGAAAAAATCGTTCATGCCCCGGCGCCGGAACCGGTGATATTGAAAGAAGCAACGCCCGATGCCGCCCTGCAATTACTGGGACTGCTGCAAAAAGAGGCGCGTTTTATCGATTTCATCAAGGAAGATATTTCCGCCTATGGCGATGCCGATGTGGGCATTGCCGCGCGCGTCGTACACGAAGGCTGTAACCGGGCTATCAACGAGCACTTCAGCCTGGCGTCCGTACGCAGTGAGCAGGAAGGTTCGAAGCTGACCCTGCTGCAAGGCTTCGATGCCGCCAGTGTGCGCTTGACCGGCAATATTGTCGGTACGGCGCCGTTTACCGGCACTCTGGTCCATAAAGGCTGGAAGGTGACGGACGTTCGCCTGCCGAAACTGACTCAGGGCCATAATGCCCATATCGTTGCACCTGCGGAGGTCGAGCTATGAAAGGGCTGTTTAGTCATATAAAGCCGGATGCGTTGAAAAAAAAGGATGAGAAACCCGACACTTCTGCGCCTGCGCCAGAGCAGGAAAATGCCGCTCCTGCCGCAGCGGATTCAGCGCCTGCAGCGAGCGCAATGCCGGAACCTGAAAAGGTTGAAGCTGTAGATCAGCAGGCTAGCGATACTTCGCCAGTGGATGAGAGCCTGCAAGCAAGGGATGAGCCGCAAGAAAGTGATGAAGTTGCTGAAATGACCGCTCACGACGGGCCAAGGTTTTCCGTCGGCATCGACTTGGGCACGACGCATTGCGTCCTGTCCTATGCCGATCTCACCAGAATAGAGGATGAATTTCACCAGCAGGTCATGGCCATCCCGCAATTAACTTCGCCCGGTGAGGTTGAGGAAAAAGAGCAGTTGCCGTCGTTTCTGTATCAGGCGCACGAAGCCGAACTGGCGGAAGGTTCGACTTCGCTGCCATGGGCGCCCAAGCCGGATTACCTGGTCGGTGAAATCGCCCGTAACCTGGGCAGCAAGACTCCGATCCGCCTGGTCTCCAGCGCCAAGAGCTGGCTATGCCATGCCGGCGTCGACTGCAAATCGCCCATCCTGCCGGCCGAGGCGCCCGATGAAATCGAGCGTGTCTCGCCTTTCGAGGCCACTACGGCTTATCTGCAACACATGCGCGATGCCTGGGAAAGTCTGCATCCCCATGCGCCGCTGGATGAGCAGGATCTGGTCATTACCGTGCCTGCCTCGTTTGATCCGGCGGCGCGCGAGCTGACCGTTGAAGCGGCCCGGTCTGTGGGCCTGAATCAGGCGATTCTGCTGGAAGAGCCGCAAGCGGCTTTGTACAGCTGGATCGAGAAAAGCCACGGCGACTGGCGTAATTACGCCACTTGCGGCGATATCATCCTGGTCATCGATATCGGCGGCGGTACGACCGACTTGTCATTGATCGCTGTCACCGAACAGGACGGCAATCTGGAACTGACCCGCGTTGCGGTCGGCGACCATATCCTGCTCGGCGGCGACAACATGGACCTGGCGCTGGCTTACACGGTCAAAGCCAAGCTGGAAAAGGACGGCAAGCGCCTTGAGCCCTGGCAGATACAGGCGTTGACGCATAGTTGCCGCGATGCGAAGGAAAAAATCTTCAACAACGCCGAGATCGATACGATTCCGCTCGTCGTCGCCAGCCGCGGCTCGTCGCTGATCGGCGGCACGCTGCGCACCGAGCTGACGCGCGATGAAGTCAACCGCGTATTGGTCGAAGGCTTCATGCCCAAGGTTACAGCCAGCGACCGGCCCATTATCCGCACGCGTACCGGCTTAAGAACTGCGGGCCTGCCTTATGCGCAGGATGCGGGCATTACGCGGCATCTGGCGGCGTTTCTTGCCAAACAGCAAGGCGCGGCAGTGGATCTGAAAGACGTCAATTTGCCCGAGCATGCTTCATTCCTGCATCCGACGGCTGTGCTGTTCAATGGCGGCGTGTTGAAGGCTCAGGTGCTTGCTGACCGGTTGGTGGAAGTCCTGAATTCCTGGCTGAAGGCCGAGCAGGCGCCGGAAGCCAGACTGTTGCCGGGCGTTGATCTGGATCTGGCCGTTGCGCGCGGCGCCGCTTATTACGGTTATGTGCGCAAAGGCAAAGGCGTGCGCATCAAAGGCGGTACGGCCGCTTCTTATTATGTTGGCGTCGAAAGCGCCATGCCGGCCGTTCCGGGCATGGCGCCGGAAATCGAGGCCCTGTGCATCGCGCCGTTCGGCATGGAAGAAGGCACGCAAGAGGAACTGCCTCATGATGAATTCGGTCTTGTTATCGGTGAGCCGGTGCGTTTTCGCTTCTTCGCGTCCAATACGCGCCGCGATGATCAGGTAGGCACGCGCCTGGATTATTGGGCGCCTGACGAGCTTGAAGAGCTGGATGAAATCGAGGTTACGCTGCCGGAAGAAGGCCGCCGGCCCGGTGAAATCGTGCCGGTGCATCTGTGTGCGGCCGTGACCGAAGTCGGTACGCTGGAATTGCAGGCCGTATCGCAAAAAGACAATGGCCGCTGGAAGATCGAGTTTGATGTCAGGGCCGGGGAAGAATAGCAGGTTCCCCGGACAGCAGGGCGGCCGGTTGGCCGCCCTGATGATATCGGCCGAATCCGGCAAATATCATCCCAATGGCTCATGGAAGAGGCTAATTTAAATAGCCTGGATCAATTGGACTCTTGAAATCATATAACACCGTGCAAAATCAATCCGCCAAGTATTTAGTCGGCATCGACCTGGGCACAACGCATACCGTTGTTGCCTTTGCCAGAGCCGATAAACCCAATTTCGAAATCGAAATTTTTCAGGTCGAGCAGCTGGTCGCTCCCGGTCAGGTCGCGGCGCGGCCTTTGCTGCCGTCCGTGCGTTACCATCCGGCCGCGGGCGAGCTGTCCGAGGCCGATGTCGCTTTTTCGCCGGCCGGCGAGACCGCCGTGATCGGCGAGGCTGCGCGCCTGTTGGGCGCCAAGACCAAAGGCCGGTTCGTGACCAGCGCCAAAAGCTGGCTGTCGCATCCGTCGGTCGATCACAGCGCCGAGATTCTGCCCTGGGGCAGCAGCGACGACATTGACAAAGTGTCGCCGATCGATGCCAGCGCCAGTTATCTGGCGCACATCCGTACGGTCTGGGGTCACCGGTTTCCCGATGCGCCCCTGGATAAGCAGGACATCGTCATTACCGTGCCGGCCTCATTCGATGAGGCGGCGCGCTCGTTGACGCTGGAAGCGGCCAGAATCGCAGGCTTCCCCAATGTCCGCCTGCTCGAAGAGCCACAGGCAGTGTGCTACGACTGGCTGAGGCGCCATGCCGGTACGATCGGGCAGGCGCTGGCCGATGTCCATCTGCTGCTGGTCTGCGATGTCGGCGGCGGCACGACCGATCTGACGCTGATCAAGGTCGAACACGGCGAACAGGAGCCTAAATTGACCCGTATCGGCGTCGGCGAGCATTTGATGCTGGGCGGCGATAATATCGATCTGGCCCTGGCTCACTTGGCCGAGAGCCGGCTGGTCAGCGACGACAGGCGCCTGTCGGCGGCCGATCTGTCGCAGCTGATCGAGCAATGCCGTATCGCCAAAGAGCGGCTGCTGGCCGAGGATGCGCCGGAGCGGGTTAATGTCACCTTGCTGGGCGGCGGCTCCAAACTGATCGGCAGCTCGCGTTCCGCTTCACTGAGCCGCGATGAGGTCAGGGCCATTGCCCTGGACGGCTTCTTTCCGCTGTCGGGGCTGGATGAATTGCCGGACAGAAAGCGCAGCGGCGTGGTGGAGTTTGGCCTGCCTTATGCGGCCGAGCCGGCGGTCAGCAAGCATATCGCCGCGTTTTTGAAACTGCACCGCGAAGCCTGCCGTGAAGCGTTGAAAGGCGAGGGTGTGGTGCCCGATGCGTTGCTGCTCAACGGCGGCGTGTTCCGCAGCCGGCCGCTCACGCAGCGCACGATCGAGCTGATCAATTCATGGGCCTCCAAGCCGCCGGTGCTGCTGGAAAACAAGCACCCTGAATTGTCGGTGGCTTTGGGCGCGGTCAGTTACGCCATCGCGCGCCGCGAAAAGAAGCTGAAAATCGGCGGCGGCGCGGCGCGCAGTTATTTTCTGCTGGTCGATACCGACAAAGCCGTGCAGCAGGGCGTCTGCATCCTGCCGCGCGGCAGCGAGGAGGGCGACGAGGTGATCCTGAAAGACCGGCAATTTGCTCTGCGTCTGGGACAGCCCGTGCGTTTCCATCTGGCTTCGCTGTCCGGCGATGCGCCATTCAAGCCCGGCGATCTGACCGACATTACCGACCAGTTCCATTCGCTGCCGCCTCTGGCCGTGGCCTTCGGGGCTGACGAGGAACAGGGCAACCGCGAAGTCATCGTGCAGCTGGCAGTGACCCAGACCGAAATCGGCACGCTGAAAATTCAGTGCGTGTCCGTTGCCGACAGCATGCAACGCTGGGATGTGGAATTCCAGATCAGAAAGAAAGGCATGGTGGGTCTGCAAGCCGATAGGGCCCTGCCGGCCCAGTTTAATGCCGCAGTCGAAAAGATACAGACGGTCTTTGGTTCAAAATCCAAGCAGGTCGATCCCAAAGCAGTCAAGAATCTGCGCGCCGATCTGGAAAAGCTGCTGGGCAGCTCGCGCAATGAATGGGAAACGCCGCTGCTTCGGGCCATGTTCGCGGCGTTGCTGGATGGATTGAAGTATCGCCGTCGTTCCGATAACCATGAAAGGGTCTGGCTTAGCCTGACCGGCTTCTGTCTGCGTCCGGGATTCGGTTATCCGCTCGACGACTGGCGCGTGGAACAGCTCTGGAAAACCTATCCGCAGGGCATCCAGTTTGTCAACGAAGCCCAGAACTGGAGCGAATGGTGGACGCTGTGGCGCCGTATTGCCGGCGGCCTCGGCAGCGAGGCGCAGGAGCAGATCTTCAACGATATCGCCAAATATATCGATCCGACTGCCGCCAGGCAGCCCGCTGTCGTCAAACAGCTGAAGACGCGCAGCTATGACGACATCGTGCGTCTGGCGGCAGTGCTGGAGCGCCTGCCGGTCGATAAGAAAATACAACTGGGCGAATGGCTGCTGAAACGCTTGCAGAAAGCCGGCGAGTCCAGCCAGACCTGGTGGGCCATTGGCCGCATCGGTTCGCGCATGCCGTTTCACGGCAGCAGCCATAATGTAATCCCCGCCGATACGGTCTGTCTGTGGCTGAAGCAGATGATGTCGGAAGACTGGAAGAAAAATCCTCAGGCCGGTTTTGCCGCAACGCTGATCGCGCGCATGAGCGGCGACCGCGCGCGCGACATCGACGAGGCCGTGCGCAGGCAAATCATCGACAAATTGAGGCTGAGCAAGGCGCCTTCGTCCTGGGTAGATATGGTCGAGCAGATCCGCGAGCTCGATGAAAAAGAGGAGAAACAAATTTTTGGCGAGGCACTGCCGCCGGGGCTAAAATTAATCAATAATAATTAAAACTTAGCAAACTAAAGATGAAATCAGTCGGCATTGTCATGGTGGTGGGATTTATCCTGCTTTATTTCGTAAATGCAGCCTTTAAAGTGGATATATGGCACCAGGAGATTCTGATCCACAGTGCTATCCGATTCTTTACCGGCTTTATCGCTATCGGAATCTGGTTTTTTTTAAAGCATAAAATCAGATTCATGAACGTGTTATATGTCATTTTAGCCGTGGCATTCGCCGATGATATCTGGGATTATTTTAGAAATATCAACAGCTTTCAGTTCGAAGCCGAGCTGCACGGCGCTTATATGCTGCTATGGGGGGCTCTGGCGGGTTATGTGTTCGCGAGGCATTTAAAGAACAAGAGAGATAAACGGTGGGAGCTCTAGTCTGGATATTTCATAAAACCCAGAGAACACGAAGAAAAGCAAGCCGTTGTCATTCTCTTCACTGATCACTTCATGAATTTATCTGAAAATATTGGCAAGCATCTGAATTGAAAAACCTTCGTGTACTCGATTGCTGTTCCAGACGTAATTCTACCTTCTGCATCCATGCAGTCGTTCGTGGTGAAATATTCAGATTAATGACTACATCATCAATCGTTTTCTTAAGCAGCGCTCTTAAATCAGGTATCGAAATGTGTGTCTGAGGCAATTCACTGCACATCAACTCTTCTTCGACCCTTTCTGGCCCGGTTTCTGTGTATTTGTACAAAGGCAGCGGAACCTCAGGCTTGAATCAGGGTCTAACAGGCTTTTGTTCAGCGCACTCATGCTCCGGCCCCGGAACATGACTAGCGCCCGCTTTGAGGTACTTTCATGTCAGATTTGTCGAAATCCAGCGATGCGGCTCCGGCCGCAACGCGTCTTAGGCTCGCCATCAAGAAGGCTGCCGGCCGGCTGCAGGACTGGTTTGTAATCCAATCGGCGGCCGTCAAGCTGACGGTGCTGGCCGTTGCCCTCCTGATCCCCGTCACCGGCATCTATTCGTTCACGCTCATCCAGAAACAGGCCGTCGTGGCCGAGCAGGTCAAGAGCATGACGACGGACGAGGCGGCGTGGACGCTCAACGACAAGCTGCCCGTAGTGTTCGGTACCGGTTCAGTATTGAGTTTTTTGGAAGCGAACCCGGTCGAGCGCATCACCGTGGTTTACGAGCCATTGCTGTGGAACGTATCGGAGCGCATCATCCTGGTTGAATCGCAGGGCAAACTGCATGCGTATTACCCCAGCGACATGGAGGCCAAGATCTTCGCCGACAAGGCTGTCACTGCGCCGTGGGGCGGCAAGCTTGCCTTCATACCGCGTGCAGAGCTCGATCCCAGCAGTCTTGAATTGTTCGAGCTCCTGGACCAGCGTTTTGCCAGTGCCCGCCCGCAGTCCCAGAATGACGACTTGAAGGCCGGCGTCACCGGTATGCTGTCGGTCGTGCTGACGCTCGGCGTGCTGGGCTTCCTGTACTTCCAGCTCAAGAGCCAGCACAAGTCGCTCAAGTTCATCGAACCGGCACAGGTGGACGGCTCCATCGACGATCTGGTGGGTATGGATGACATCAAGGCCGAAGTGGCGCAGATCAAGGATCAGTATGAACGCCGCGCGGAATATGCCGAATACGGCATATTCAAGCCCTTCAATGTGATGTTCAGCGGCCCGGCCGGTACCGGCAAGACCAAGCTGGCCAGTTATCTGGCCAAGGAGCTGCAGCTGCCCATCCTGTTCCACTCCGCAGCCAACCTGGAAACGGGGTTCGTATCCGGCGGCTCGAACACGCTCAGCCGCATCGTAGCCATGGCCAAGCGGCGCAAGCGCTGCATCGTCTTCCTGGACGAGGCGCAGGATCTGTTCATGAAACGCGGCGGCCGCCGCAAGTTTGACGACGACACCGCGAACACGTTTCTGTCCGTGCTGGATGGCGTGCGCAGCAAGAACGAAGCCGAGATCATCTGGATCGTGGCCAGCAATTTCAACAGCGAAACCATGGAGATGGACGAGGCCATGCTGCGTCGCTTCCAGATGAAGGTGGATTTCCGCATGCCCAACCGGGCGGAACGGCTGGCCATCTTCGGCCACTACCTGGACCAGCGGGCCGACAAGGTGCTGCCCGACCTGGACCTGCGCCATCTGGTGGAAGTGACAGAAGGCCGCAGCCCGGCGGACCTGGAGACCATCGTTAACCAGGCGGGCATCACGGCCGTGAAGACGGGCTGCATGATCGGCGCCGATACCCTGATGCAGGCCGCCGAGCGCGTACTGGTGGGCAACGTTAACACCAACACCACGAAAGAGCGCGAACGCGACCGCCGCATCATCGCCGTGCACGAATGGGGCCACTTCCTGGTGGACCTCGAGCGCGAACGCCAGCTGACCAACGACAACTGGGAGCAGATCCTGGCCGACATGAAGACCATCAAGATTTCGCTCAAGGCCAACCCGCGCACCAACGCCTTGGGCTTTGTCTTCCACAAGCAGGGGACCAACCTGCTCAAGACCAAGGGCGACATCGAGCATGATGTGCGCGTGCTGCTGGGGGGTATGGCCAATGAGGAACTGTTCTTTGGCGAAGATGGCACGACCAACGGCGCGCACAACGACATCACCCGCGTGACGCAGTTGCTGCACCACGCCGTGGGCGAAATGGGCATGTACCGCAAGACCCGCCTGAACTTCGGCGCGCTTTCCCGCGAGAGCCGCGAAGTGGACGAGGAAACGCGCAGCATCATGGAAGCGCAGAGCGAGCGCATGTATGGCGAAACCAAGGCCGTGCTGGCTAAGCTCAAGCCGCTGACCGAGCATCTGGTCGGCAAGCTCCTGGAAGCCAACGAGATGAGCCTGAGCGAGGCGCTGTTCGAGGTCCGCAACTTCGAGGCGGCCTGTACTGTGCAGGAATTTCAGAGTGAGGCTGAGATCGAAACAGTTTGACACTTGCAGCATCACATAAAAATGCACTCAAGGCTGACAAGCTATTGCGTACAGCGACGGCAGGCGCTTGCGCCACCAGGTTTCGATAATCACGGCCTAAAAATTAATATTCATATAAATTATTGAAGTAAATCAATCATAAAAAACAATGACTTCTAGAAATAATCTGATAACTCGTGAAGGAAGAACTCAGTTGGAAAACGAGCTGGATTATCTTTGGCGGATAGAGCGCAGAGCGGTAACGCAATCCGTCACAGAAGCTGCAGCACATGGCGATCGATCAGAAAATGCCGAATACAAGGAAGGGAAGCGACGGTTAAGAGAAATAGATCGTCGAATCCGTTTTCTTACCAAGCGGTTGGACGTTTTAAAAGTTGTTGATTACTCACCCCAGCAAGAAGGTAAAGTATTTTTTGGAGCCTGGGTGGAGCTTGAAAATGAGGCGGGGGAAATCGTTCATTATCGAATAGTTGGCTCAGATGAATTTGATCCACATAAAAAGGCGATTAGCATAAATTCGCCTATGGCCAGAGCCCTTATTGGAAAATCAGTTGATGATGAGATAGTGGTTATTACCCCTGAAGGGAGAAAGGAGTGGATTATCAATGCAATTCAATATAAACCTTTTGATTGAGGCTGTTGGCCGGAAATAGCTTTATCAGGACTTACGCAGTTCGCCTGTTCAACCGCCGAAACAAGCGATTTTAAAACTTGTGAGGGCGGCTTCGCCTAGAGCGCCCACAGGCTTGCGTAAGTCTTGATTGATTATCTCAAATCAAAATAACCAGCCGCTAATTGGAAATTGGCGAGCGACTCCCGGGTCGGTTTTTTTCGATTCCAACAAGCCAGACTGGATGATCACAGTCTGGCGGCAGCCACCGGCTTCGATCCAGGCGACAGGGCTCTAATTTCGCGGGAGATCCGCGAATAGAGCTCCGGAGTCCAGGCCGGGAGGCCTTCGATGTCAGCCTTCAGAGGGAAAATTCTGGGGTCATGCGGGGCAATCACAACTTTCACATTTTCGGCGCCCGTGTGTGCGGTCAGGACGAAAAGTTCCTCTATCGTTTCATCTTCCATGGCCAGGCAGCCGAGGGAATTGGCTTTGCCATGGATAAAAATATCCGACCCCGGATCAGAGCGTCCTTCTTGCCATGCATGGAAGAGGTCGAATTCGTTGGGGTAATTTAATTTCATCGACAAGTGGAAATGGCTGTTCGGGTTCAGTCCGGCGATCCGGTAAACGCCCTCCGGCACCTGCATGTCGCCTTGACGTAGCTTGGGGCCGGGCACACCGCTGGCGGCGCGGATGCGATAATTGCGGATGAGGCGGAACTCGCCGCTGTCTCTGGCCCAGAGCTCCAGCTTCATTTCCTGTTTCAAGGCGATGAACGTCACTTCCCGGGGCGGATAGGCCACCTTCGCCTTGTCGAAATAGGGTTTGAGTTTGCTCGTTGCATAAGCGCCATAAGTTTGCAGAACATCCTGCACGGTCCGTTGGCCGGGCAGCTTGCTGAGCGGGATGTCATGAGTTTTCCTCGCAGCTTGAGTCTGCGGTTTGACGACCGTGGCGCTGGCCGTAGGAGAGGCAGGCTTGTGCCCGGAGCAGGCGAAGAGGAATCCTGTCGCGGCCAAGCCGACGATGATTTTGGCAGTTGATTTCATTATAGACGCTGGAAATGAAGTGGCGGCCGGCATAGTTTAGGTAACCCTTAACCTGTCCGCAAGCTCAAGATTTGCCATCGAAGGAAAATGGTGCAGGATTTACGCATTTTGCCTGTGATTGAGGCGGCCGCCAGCGTGATATGTAAGAATTCCTCATGGCTGATTTCAATCATAGGATTTTGGCTTTGTCGCTTATTTTTCCAGACAAATGCTCGATAAATCGATATGATAGCCACCTTTTAATTCACGAAAAAGGTTTCAACATGCAAGTAGCAGACAATATGGCTGTTTCTATTCACTACACTTTGACCAATGATGCCGGCGAGGAGTTGGACAGTTCAGTTGGGGATGAGCCGTTGGTTTACCTGCATGGCATGGGGAACATTATTCCTGGCTTGGAAAAAGCCTTGACGGGTAAATCGGCAGGGGACAAATTCAATGTCCACATCGAACCGGCGGATGCTTACGGCGAGCATGAAGACGATATGGTCCAGGTTCTCCCTCGGGCGATGTTCGAAGGCATAGACACGGTTGAAGTCGGCATGCAGTTTCATGCCGATGTCAGCTCAGGTCCGGGCATTGTCACAGTGGTCGATGTCGATGGCGATGACATTACCATCGACGGCAACCACCCGCTGGCCGGCGAAGCGTTGAATTTCGACGTTGAAGTCGTAGCGGTCAGGCCCGCAACACAGGACGAACTCGCGCACGGGCATGTGCACGGCGCCGGTTGCCATCACTAATTTATTAGAGATACCGGTTCCGGCATCAGCGGAACCGGTTTGGCTAAAGCCAGTTTTTCTTCTTAAAGTAGCCGAGCAGAAAGACCGAGATGGCGATAAAGACGCCCCAAAGGGCCGGATAAGCCCACTTCCATTTCAGTTCCGGCATATACTCGAAGTTCATGCCGTAGACGCCGGCAATGAAAGTCAATGGAATGAATATCGTGGCGAACACGGTCAGGACTTTCATGGTCTCGTTCATTTTGTTGCTGACGCTGGACAAGTAAATGTCCATCATGCCGGCGATCAGATCGCGGCAGGATTCCATGGCTTCGATGACGCGTATAGCATGGTCATAGACATCGCCGAAATAGCGCTTGGTGCGGTCATGCAGCAAATCCGACTCGCTACGTTGTATGCCGGCCAATAATTCCCGCAGCGGCGAGACGCTTCTGCGCAAGAAAATCAATTCGCGCTTGATGATCTGTATGGTCGCCAGCGTTTTTGCCGAGGGCGATGACAGCAATTCATCCTCGACGGTTTCAATCAGCTCATCGAGCTTATCCTGCAGGGTGAAATACTCATCAACGACAGTATCCATGATCACGTAAGCCAGGTAATCCGTGCCGAAATTGCGCAAGCGGCCTTTCTCATTGTTGAGCTGGGCCAGAATCGGATCGAATATAGCGTCGGGTTTTTCCTTGAAAGAAAAAACGAATTTGTCGAGGACCAATAAGCTGACCTGTTCATAGGCCACGTCAAATACGTCGTCACTGAGGGACAGGGCTTTCAGGACGATATACAGATAGTCCTCATAATCCTCGAATTTGGGCCGTTGATGGGTATTGAGGATATCTTCAAGCACCAGTGCATGAATACCGAAATGTCTGCCGATAGCCTCGATGGCCGAAACGTCTGTCAGACCTTCGATATTAACCCAGGTTACCGTATCGGTATCTTTATACGGCAGAATGTCGTCGATCGATTTGACGATGCGCTTTTCGAGCATGGATTTATTGTAATCCACAACCGTGATTCGGTTTTCAACCATGTGCACTTCGCCGACATGCACAAGCGATCCAGACGGCAGGCCGGATTTTTCAGACGAATAACTTAATGATTCAGACATGATAAAAAATAATCAGGTGAGCAGTATTGCAGGTTTCAGCCAGCCAATGCCGGGAACAAGCCTTTCAGGCCGCTGGCGATAAATTCAACAGCCAGCGCCGAAAGAATCAGCCCCATTAGCCGTATGAATATGTTGATGCCGGTTTGGCTGATATGCCGGACCAGCCAGGGAGTCGTTCTCAGCACGATCCATAAAATTATCATGACGGCAATGATATCCAGGCTCATGAACAAGTAATGATTGATATCGGTGCCCCGGTGCGAATACAGGATGACCGTGCTGATGGCGCCCGGCCCGGCCAGAAGCGGCATCGACAAAGGCACCACGGCAATGGATTGTTTGGCTTCGCCTTCTTTGGCTTCCTTTTTGGTGTGCACGGTTTCGCTGATTTTAGCCTGCAGCATGGAAAGCGCCATCAGCATCAGCAAAATGCCGCCGCTGACCCGGAATGAATTGAGGCTGATGCCGAAAAATCGAAGCAGGCCTTCGCCCAGAAAGAGCGCCAGCAGCAGAATCGTCGTGACCGTTATCACGACGGTTTTTTCGATGGTTCTGAGTTCGGTTTCCTTCGTGTTAGAGGTTAACGCGGCGATAATAGGAATCATGCCTATCGGATCGACCACGGCAAATAAGGCGACAAATATTTTTATATAATCCGTATATTCAAGCATAATGTTTTCCGGCAATCGGAGCGAATCGAAGGATTCGACAGGCTACAAGCATAACTCTAAACCGATAATAGATCTCCAGGCAAAGATAAATAATGACAGATTTATCGACACACTTACCGATGCTGGGCTGGCGCGAATGGGTGGCGCTGCCAGAACTGAATATCGGACAGATCAAGGCTAAAATCGACACCGGCGCCCGTTCATCGGCCCTGCATGCTTTCACTATAGACCCTTATCGAAAAGGCGGGCAGCGCTGGGTCATGTTCGCCATTCATCCCAGTCAGCTCAGGACCGACGTGGTGATTGAATGTCATGCGCCGGTCAAAGACCGTCGCCTGGTTTCGGACTCGGGCGGGCATAAGCAGCTGCGCTACGTCATAGAGACCGAGCTTGTGCTGGGGTGTTCGCTGATCAGGGCCGAAATGACGCTGACCAATCGCGACAGTATGCGCTTTCGCATGCTGCTCGGGCGTACCGCGATGAACAGGCGCTTTGTTATCGACCCCAGTTCATCCTATCTGCAGGGAAAGCCGGAACTCTGCCGGGATGATCGCTTGCTGGAACTCGCTGATAAGTGACCGGTATGGCGATAGCGACCATGGAGGTCCTTGGCGGTGATCTTATTGTGATAGCCAGCGGCTGCATTCAAGATGATGTGGGCCCGATGCACCAAACTATGCGGCAGTTGCCGGCTGAGAACTATGGCTTCCGGTGTCGATTGTTGGCCTGTTGTCAAAATGAAGGGTATTTTTAATGAGTTGATCAAAATCATTATAAATTTTATCCAGTCCGTCATTATTACGATTCATGCCCTGTCGCTCAGGCTTCTTTAAATTTAGGAGGCGCTATGTCAGTAGGAACAATTTGTAATCGTGAAGTGGTCATCACTGAAAAGGAGTCCTCTGTCTCGGAGGCCGCAAAGCTTATGCGCGAGTATCATGTCGGTAATGTGATCGTCGCCGAAAACCGTAACGGCTTGAATTATCCGATAGGCATGGTAACCGACAGGGATATCGTGATTAAGCTCATCGCCAAGGATATCGATATCGATGCCGTTGATGTCGGCATCATTATGGCTGAAGATCTTGTCGTGGCCAGAGAGAATGACGATCTGATCGACACTGTCAAAAAAATGTGCAGCAAAGGCATTCGGCGTCTGCCTGTGGTTGATGCGGGGGGCGCCCTGATCGGTATTTTGGCCATGGACGATCTTATCGATCTGTTTGCCGAGCAATTGAGGGATCTGGCCGGCTTGATCAGAAAAGAATTGCTTTGTGAAAAAAATCTCAGACCATAACTATTATTTTCGTGTCAGGCGTTTTTGCAGCCAGTCATCGATAACGGACAGGATATGCTCGCGCAACGGCGGGGACGAAAAAAGCTGCTCGTGGTGGCTGATGCCGGCTAGCAGGACGAGCCGGTTGTCAGGATGATTCGATCGTGCAGCGGCTGCGAAATCAATGCTCCCCCAAGCCGGCGTAATGGGATCGTTTTCGGAATAAATAAGCAGGTAAGGGGCGTCGAATCGATCCATTTGGTGCCTGAACTGGATAATTTCCTTTTCAATCGCCAGCACATAACGGAGCACGGACTGCCGTATTATGTATTTATCATTCTTCAGTTTTTGTTTTTCCTCTTCAGAATCAGTCAGATAATCCCTTACCCAATCCGGCGCGGTCGGTGAAAACAGGTTGCGCATGCCCGGCAGTGAAAATAATTCAATTATGCCATCTTGCAGCGGCACGCTGATCAAGGCCAGCAGCTGGTTGAACAGCATGAGAGGCAACGCCTCATCCTGCGGATTCAGAAAATGTTCATGCGTATGAAAAGTAAACCGGACTATCGGGTTTTGGAACCAGCCGCGCCAGCCGGGTACTTCGGTTACAGAAAAGGCCGGGGCGCTGAGCACAACGCCTTTCACTCGATCCCTTAATGCCTTGTTTTCAGCTTGCAGCAGATAGGATGAGACAACCAGCGAGCTCATGCTGTGGGACAAAATAAATATGGGCAGCGGTTTATCACCAGGGACGGTGTGTATGCCGCAGGCCAGTCGGGAACTGGCGCGGCGATCGCCAGGGATGGCGTGTATGCCGCAAGCCAGCCGGGAACTGGCGCGGCAATCGCCAGGGATGGTGTGTATGCCGCAGGTCAGTCGGGAACTGGCGCGGCTATGGCATTGATCGGACAGGTAATGCAGAGCAGATGCCAGATCGTTGCGCATGGGTTGCAGGTCCCGGAATTGGGCCTGCTCGAGATAGGCATGACTGGCATCATAAGCCGCCGCACCGGCAGTGATACTTTCATGGGCTTGTGATAATACCGGATTGCTCAGCCCGTGAGCCGTCAGGTCCAGGCCAACTACTATAAAACGGTCGGCGAAGTGTTCGGCTATACGCCCATAGCGGCCGATATGTTCATTCATGCCGTGCACGATCAGCAGGCAGCCTTGAGCGGCATCCGGCGCGGCCGGTCTCAGGATCTGCATGCTCCGCCAGGCATCATTTCCCTCCACCTTCAGGTAGACTGGTTGCCCCCAGAAAGGATAAGGCGCCGTGACTGTCTGCTGGCGCGAGCAGGCGCACAACAACAGGCATATTGAGAGACAAAAAAGGGCTTGTAGGTTGGGTTGGCAAACCCAGCATGGGGAGCCTCGAATGCTGGGTTTACCAACCCCGCCTACAGTTGATATAGCCGCCTTAAGAATGTATCTGCGCATCAGTTTATTAACGCTGATAAGTACCGATCAATTCCGTCTGGCCGATGATATGACTGGCCATCGCCTTCTCAAGCTGGGCTTTGTCAGGCCAATGCATATCCGGCAGTTCTATATCCAGGGCATACAGCTTATGAAAATAACGGTGCCGGCCTTTGGGCGGGCAAGGTCCGCCGTAACCGGTGCGTTTCCAGTCGTTCTTGCCTTGCAGCGTGCCGGTCGGCAAGGCGCTTGGAGCGACACCTTGCGGCAATTCGGAAGCTGTCGGCGGGATGTTGTAAAGCACCCAGTGAACCCAGGTCATTTTAGGCGCGGCCGGGTCGGGCGCATCGGGGTCGTCGATGATTAATGCTAGCGACTTTGTGTTTGGCGGAATGTCCGACCAGGCCAGTGCCGGTGAAACATCAGCGCCATCGCATGTAGATTGCTTGGGGATTTCGCCCTGATGGTTAAAATCGGGAGACTTCAGCGTCATGGTCATGGACTGTCCTCCTTCAGCCGGAAAGGCCGGAATGGTATAAAAACAGCAAGCCAAAAAAATCGAGCTTATAGAGACGGCTCTATTGATCGCCTTCATGGGTCACCTCGTTTTCTGTTGATGGCATAGTATCGGCGGCGCTGTTCAAATGCCGCCATGAGACGAATCAATAAACTCGCCATTTCAGGTTGGCGGCAACTCTAGGAAGATCTGGTACTCTTAAGGTCATCTACAAATTTTTTGCCATACTAAAACGGCAGAGGTATAGCATGAACAATGAATCAGACGAAAAGCGTCATGAGCCAACCAGGGAAGGAGATGCCCTTCATCCGCCGCTGATCCAGTCATTATGCAAGGCCGATGCCTATCCGCATGCAGTTGCTTCGGTCAGGCTGGTTGAAACGCATATTTCCTGGTTATTGCTGACAGGAGACTATGTGTACAAAGTCAAAAAACCGGTTGATTTCGGTTTTCTGGATTTTTCAACACTGGAGCGGCGGCGATTTTGCTGTGAGGAGGAGATAAGGCTTAATCGCCGCCTGGCGCCGGAACTGTATCTCGATGTTGTTGCTATAACAGGAACGCCGGAGCATCCGCAGCTGGCCGGCACAGGCCAGGCCTTCGAATATGCCGTCAGGATGGTGCAGTTTCCTGCCGGGCAACTGCTGAGCGAGCGGGCTGCGGACGGGAGGCTCAAGGCCGATGAGATCGATCAGACAGCCCGGCTGATTGCCGAGTTTCATGAATCCGTTGAACGGGCAGATGAAGACTCCGCTTATGGCGACAGTGAGGTGATTCAAAAATGGTTTCTGGAGAACCTCGACACGGTCAAGCCGTTGCTGACCGATGAGCGACAATTGCGCCAGCTTGAATTGATCCTGGCATGGGGCGATGCGCAATGGCGCTGCAAGGCCAGCCTGATGCAAGTGCGCAAGCGGCAGGGTTATGTGCGCGAATGCCACGGCGATCTGCACCTGAACAATATTACCCTGATCGACGGCAAGGTCACGCCGTTCGATTGCATTGAGTTCAATCCGACACTGCGCTGGATCGACGTCATGAGCGAGATAGCCTTTTTGTTCATTGATCTGCTGCATGCCGGGCATGAACGTCTGGCTTATCGTTTTCTCAATCATTATCTGCATTACACGGGCGATTATTCCGGCCTGGCGCTGTTGCGTTACTATCTGGTCTATCGCGCCATGGTGCGCGCTAAAGTGACGATGCTGCGGATGGCGCAGCAGCGCAATGATGAGGCCGTTTGCCTGCAGGCACGCGCCGAGTATGCCGTTTATGCGGATCTGGCCGAGCGCTTTACTAAAGAGGGCAAGGCCGCATTGATCATTACCCATGGCTATTCCGGATCGGGAAAGTCCACGCTGGCCAGCCAGTTGGTTGAGCGGCTGGGCGCGATACAGATCCGTTCCGATATCGAGCGCAAGAGGCTGTTCGGTTACCGGATGCTGGAGGCGACTGATAGCGGCGTCGATCAGGGCCTTTATACGCAAGAGGCGGGGCGCCGGACTTTCCAGCGTCTGTCCGAACTGGCTAAAGCCGTGATCGAAGCGGGCTTTACGGTGATTGTCGACGCGACCTTTATCCAAGCTTCACTGCGTGAGCAATTTCGAAATCTGGCAAGTGATTGCGGCGTACCATTTCTGATTATTGATTTTAAAGCCTCCGAGCAGGAATTATACAGGCGCATAGAACAGCGGCGGCAATTGATGAATGACGCGTCCGAAGCGACTTTGGACGTGCTGAAAAAGCAGCTTGTGTCGGCGCAGCCGCTGTCTGCCGATGAACTGAATTGCACGATAACCGTGGATACCGAGATGAGTAATGCGCTGGATCAGCTATTTGATGAGGTAAATAACATTCTGCCGCCTTGATGGCGGCCGAGCATACATCGGGTTGGGCGATAGGTATCCTTTTAAGCATCTCATCCCCAAAATCATCATAGGTCTAATGGTTTATTGGATGTAGAATAAAGCTAATAACTATTATAAAAATGCGTCGTTATTTATGACAACCCAACCCCCATTTGTGAATTCAAGTTTCTTTCGAGACGGTTTCAAGCGTTTTCTGCCCAATTCTCAAGCAATTGCGTTGGCAGTTATTTTAATCGTCAGCTTTGTGCTGATTTATTCATTATCCGGTTTGTTGATGCCGGTTTTCGCTTCCATTGTATTGGCTTACTTGCTTGAAGGACTGGTCAGTAAGGCTGAGAGTATGCATGTGCCGCGGCTGCCGGCGGTCTATCTGGTGTTTTCCGGATTCATGGCATGTTTGGGATTTTTGCTGTTCTATTTGATGCCGATAGTGTCACAGCAGGCCGTAGAGCTTGTTCAGCATATTCCACTGATCATCAACCAGGTGCAGGATGGCATCATGCGCCTGCCTGAAAGGTATCCGCAATTCATTTCGGAACATAGAGTCAGGGAAATGATGCTTGTCGTTCAGCGGGAACTGTTGACGTATGGTCAGAATATGCTGTCGATGTCGGCCGCGTCTGTGATGAGTCTGGTCAGTGCCATGGTTTATCTGTTTCTGGTGCCGCTAATGGTTTTTTTCTTTTTAAAGGATAAAAAAGTGCTGGTGGACTGGCTATTGCAGTTCATGCCCAGGGATCGGCATTTAACCGAGAGCGTATGGCAGGAGGTCGACATACAGATAGGCAATTATATACGTGGAAAATTTGCCGAAGTTTTTATTCTGTGGTCGGCCAGTTATGTTACGTTTTCTACGATGGGCCTGAATTACGCCATGTTGCTGGCTGTGCTGATGGGCTTGTCGGTCATTATTCCGTATGTAGGCGCTACGCTGGTGACTTTTCCGGTCTTGGGCGTGGCTTACTTTCAATGGGGACTGGCTGGCGATGACTTTATGTATGTCGTGGTAGTCTATTCAGTCATTCAGGCATTGGATGGCGTGTTTCTTGTGCCGTTCTTATTTTCCGAAGCGGTTAATTTACATCCGATAGCGATTATCGTGGCGATCCTGTTTTTTGGCGGCTTATGGGGGTTTTGGGGCGTATTTTTCGCAATTCCGCTGGCCACAGTCGTTAAAGCCGTGCTGACGGCCTGGCCGCGCCTTGGCGATAACAGCGACAATAACGTTTACTAAAATTCAGGATCAAGGCGAATTTATTCATTCGCCTTGATCCCTTCTGCCGGCTTTACAATATATCCGATGCGTAATCGGCCAGGCGCGAGCGTTCGCCCCGGCGCAGGGTGATGTGCGCACCATGCGGCCAGGTTTTGAAGCGGTCCACCACATAAGTTAATCCGGACGTGGTCGCGGTTAAGTAGGGCGTATCTATTTGTCCAAGATTGCCGACACAGACAATTTTTGTGCCGGGGCCTGCGCGCGTTATAAGGGTTTTCATCTGCTTGGAGGTCAGGTTCTGCGCCTCGTCTATAATCAGGAAGCGGTTCAGGAATGTTCGGCCGCGCATGAAGTTTAGCGATCTGATCTTGACCCGGTTCATGATCATATTCGTGGATGCGCCTTGTTCCCATTCGGTTTGCCCGGAGCGGCTGCCGAGCAGTTCAAGGTTATCGATCAATGCCCCCATCCACGGCGCCATTTTTTCTTCTTCGGTGCCGGGCAGGAAGCCGATATCTTCGCCGACCGGAATGGTTTCGCGCGTCATAACGATTTCATGATAGGCTTTGTGCTCTATGGTCATGGTCAGGCCCGCGGCTAAAGCCAGTAAGGTTTTACCGGTGCCTGCCGTGCCCAACAAGGTGACAAAATCGATGTCCGGGTCCAGCAATACATTAAGGGCGAAGTTCTGTTCGCGGTTTCTTGCCGTAATGCCCCAGACATTATTGTGTTTGGAGCGATAGTCTCTCGCCAGTTCCAATACGGCCACCTGACCTTCCACGGATCTGACGATGGCTTCAAAATTGGATTCATCTTCTATATATAAGTACTGATTGGGGTACCATTCGGCGACCAGCGGATTTTCCAGTTTATAAAAAGTGCGGTCTTTTTCCTGCCAGGATTCCATTTTCGCGCCATGCTTTTCCCAGAAATTGCTGTCCAGTGCTTTGACGCCGCTGTATAACAGGTCGATGTCTTCCAGCGTTTGGTCGTTATGGTAATCCTCGGCGGGCAGTTCCAAAGTCGCTGCCTTGATGCGCATATTGATGTCTTTGGAGACCAGAATGACTTTGGTGTCGGGCAATTCTCTTTTGAGCGCCAAAACAATACGCAGGATAGAGTTATCGGCGATATTGCCGGGCATGCTGTCCGGCAACAGTGCCGTCATGGCGCTGGTTTGGAAATACAGGCGTCCTTGGCTTTCAACGCCTTCCGCCAAGCCATGTTCTATGCGCGATAAGGGCAGGCCGTCATTGATAGTTTGCGGGCTGGCATCGCGGATCAGTTCATCCAGGAAGCGGCTGACCTGTCTGACGTTGCGGGCAACTTCGGTCAGGCCTTTTTTGGAATGATCCAGTTCTTCCAGTACAATCATCGGGATAAAAATGTCGTGTTCCTGAAAGCGAAAGATAGCGGTCGGATCGTGCATCAGCACATTGGTATCTAAAACAAATAACTTTTTGTCCGGCGATGTTTGAATGTTCATTGCTGATTTCCTGTGAGTTCCATCAATGCTTGCAACACTTCTTCTATGTGTGTTTTGACTTTTACTTTGCGCCATTCACGGGCAAGCAGTCCTTGCGGATCGATAAGGAAAGTACTGCGTTCGATGCCGCGGACCTCCTTGCCGTAAAGGGTTTTCATTTTTATGACATCAAACAATCGGCAAAGTGCTTCATCTTGATCCGATAGCAGGTCAAAAGGGAATGCCTGCTTACATTTAAAACCCTCGTGGACGCGGAGGGTGTCGCGCGATACGCCTACTACGACCGCATTGAAGGCATTGAATTTTTGGATATTGTCGCGGAAATGCTGGCCTTCCTGTGTGCAGCCCGGCGTGTTGTCTTTGGGGTAAAAATAAAGGACAACATAGTTGCCGCGATAGTCCGATAATTTGAAAGTTTTTCCGCCGGTAGACGGAACCTCAAAATCAGGCACAGGATGGCCTATGCTGAGTGTCGTCATTTCAGGGCCTATCGTTTTATGGGTTCAAGGATTGAATCAATGTTTAACTGATCGCAGAAGTCCAGGAATTCCTCGCGCAGCGACAGCAGGTGCAGATGCGGCGGGATCAGTATGACAAATTTGGTGGAGAATACGGAGGTTTGAATATAGGGCGCCTGATAGCAACTGCCGGATATTTCCTCAATGCTGATATCGCGGTCAAAAAGGAAAGTCGTAATGGATTCCATTACATTGTCGCGGTCAAGCGATATGGTTTCTAACGAATAAGGTACGTAATCACAGCTTTTTTCTTTGTTTTCCAGGCGTAATTTATGAATTTGAATCTCAAGACGCTTCTGGATGGCGTCTAATGAACTTTCGAGTTTGGCAATGTAGTTCCAGTTTCCTTGAACAAGCATATAGGCGGCTGTAGACTGGGCCAGGCGGGAAGATCTTATCTCGAGAATATTGCATTTACAGTCGCGTATGGCGGGTAATATTTCTGCAATAAAATTAATCTGGTTGTCGCCTAAAGCAGTGATAGCTAGTTGCATATTGTTCTTATAAAGTTTTATTTGAAAGTTTAACATCAAATGAGCGAAACTTTATGAACATTAAGTTTTATTGACCTTAAAATAAAGAAATTTTTTTTCAAATCGGCAAGCATCGATACTGATTCAGATTTTATGGTTATCTTTATCCCCACCAAAGGACGTGAATATGGCAGATCCAGCAAATAATAACCGCAAAAACAGCCTTAATGACTTTTATGATGAGTTAGATGCCATGCTGGATAAAGTAAAGTCTTCTCAGGTTTCATCAAATGACCGGGAAGACGAAGAGGATGCCATTGACAGATTGCTTCTGGCAGAGGATTTCGATTCAGAGGCGTTGTATCAGGCAGACGACAATGACGATCCTCAGATTGACGATATCGATTTGTCGGATGAAGCTGACGAGTTTGGCGATGATTTGCTTGCTGAAGAACAGGAAGAATACGCCTCATTTGTCGATATCATCATCGATGATGAAACAAGCGCTTCAGATGAAGAAATGCCGGATGAAATCGAGAGTTTTTTCGAGATTAATGACTCTGAAGAACAGGCGTTTGAGGCTTCCGATCATCAGGCGGTTAAGACTGGGGATCAAAGTGGGTATGAGGAAGCATTATTTGAAGACTACAGGGATAACAATATTCTTTTTAATAATTTTAATGCGCCTTCCGGCCGGGACGTTTTGGAGGATGCGGAACTTTTCGGTCTAAAAAATCGGCCTGATGTTGATAAAATCCGCACTGCCGCTCAGGATGAAGTCTTGGCTGGAATAAGGCCGAGGCGCGGTGACGATGGCCGGTTTGAATCTGATAATGCTGACATGACAGCATCGAGTGCATCCAATTCCGATCAGGATTCCATTAGCCTGCTTCAGAAGATGCTGAAGGCTGAATTAGAAAGCAAAATTCAAAGCATAAGAGTTTACGCTTATATCGCCATGGTTTTGGGCGGTGCTGCATTGATGGCTGCAATTGGGTTCGGCTTAATAGCCCATGATGCGAAAAAGGAGGCATCAAGGCTAAACGAACTCGTTAGTACGCTTGGAACGGCTTCTGTACAAAGTTCCGATAATGAGCTGAACGATATCAAGGCCGCTATTGAACAGTTGAACCAGAGAGTCGATGACATCATGGCGCAGTTGTCGAGCAAGGCGCCATTATCAGCGGAAACAGAGATAAATGAGCTTACTGAAGATGTAGCGGAAAAAGAGAAAGCGCAAGATCTGCTTAAAGACTTGCAAGCCAGGCTGGCCGTTATGGAAAGCAAAGCGCTGGCGGTGCAAGCCGCCAAACCGAAAGCTATGAGAACTGAAACCATAAAACCGGCTGTTGAAGAAATCAGCAAGCCAGTGTCCGCTTCTGCAAAGACGAAAAAAACCAAACCTCAAAAAGGCGCATCAAGAAAAGATAATGCAACAGCCGACTGGTCCGTCAATCTGATCGCTTATAGGCAAGAAGGGTACGCCAAAAGCAAAGCGGCTGAATTTGGCAAAAAAGGCGTTCCTGTTGACGTAGTTGATGTCAAAGTGGGCAGGGATACCTGGTACAGGCTATGTGTAGGGGGTTTTAAGAATAGGAATGAGGCGGCCTTGTACGCTGCGAAAGTCAAGAAGATCCTTAAGCTGAGTTCGGTCTGGGTAGGCAATATTCAGGGTTAAAGTTCAAAATACTGGCCTAGAAGCGCATGAGCAGGCAAAAACTTGTTGTCGCTATTTCATCCAGAGCCTTATTTAACCTGGATGATTCCCATGCGATATTCCAGACGCAGGGAAAGGAAGCTTTCTGCCGTTATCAGGTCGAGCATGAAGATGAAGTATTGGCTCCCGGCTATGGATTTTCTCTGGTTCAGAAATTCCTGTCTATTAATGAACGTTGTCTTGATGAACCGCTCGTTGAAATCATCCTGGTATCGCAAAACAGCGCCGATACGGGATTGAGAATCTTCAATTCAATCGCCCATTACGGGTTGAATATCACCCGCGCTGCATTTACCAGCGGCATTTCGCCTTACAACTATATTTCAGCATTCGGTGCGCATTTGTTTTTGTCAGCCAATTCCGACGATGTCGCCAAGGCGCTCGAAGCCGGCTTTGCTGCCGCTACAATACTCTGCGGCCCGTCCTCGATTACTTCGTCTGGTCAGCTGCGTATTGCGTTTGACGGCGATTCCGTTTTATTTTCCGATGAATCGGAGCGTATTTATCAACAGCAGGGGCTGCAGGTATTTGCCGAGAACGAGCGCAAAGCAGCTAAAACGCCTTTGCCGGGCGGGCCTTTTAAAGAGTTTCTTGCCGCTTTGCATTACATTCAGTCGCAGTTTGACCCGCAATCGTCGCCGATCAGGACGGCATTGGTGACTGCACGCTCGGCCCCGGCTCATGAGCGCGTGGTCAGAACTTTAAGACTCTGGGGCATCCGTATTGACGAAGCGCTGTTTTTGGGCGGCATGGCCAAAGGGCCTTTCCTGAAAGCCTTTGGGGCCGATATTTTCTTCGACGATCAGAAAAAACATTGCGAATCTGCTGCCCAGCATGTGGCCGCGGCGCATGTGCCGCATGGCATTGTCAATCAAACGCTGGCGGATTAGCGCCAGCTTGCCGGCGCTGCAATAAAGACCGGGCCGTTAGCAGCCGCTGGCGTCATCAAATACGTATTGCTTGGACGTCATGCCGGCTACTTCCTTGACCAGTTTAGGCACAAGATAGCCGGGGAGGGCGGCCTGGACTTGCCGCATCAGCGCCAGCGCATCCTGTTCGGAGACTTCAAAGTGCCCCGTTCCGTTCGCTTTATCGAGCAGGTGCAGGTAGTAAGGAATGATGCCGTGGCTGAATAAGCGCTCACTCAGTTCGCATAGCTGTTTTGCCGTATCATTGACGCCTTTCAGCAATACCGACTGATTAAATAGGGTAATGCCGCTGTTTCTGAGCGCCGTACAGGCGGCAATGACGCGCTCATTGATTTCGTTGGCATGATTGCAATGCACGACCAGAACAATCTGCGCGGGACTTTGTGTCAGCGCGTCGAGCAATTCGTTCGTTATGCGGGCGGGCAGAACGATGGGTAGTCGGCTGTGTATTCGGATGCGTTTTAAATGCCGGATGCGGCTCAGTTGTTGGATGAGTCCGGTCAAGCGGGCGTCATTGAGTATTAATGGATCACCGCCGCTTAAAATGACTTCCGAGATGGCGGGGTCTTCCTCTATATACCGGATAGCGGCATCTTCCTTCTGTTTGCTGAGTTGCAGGTCGGCATAAGGAAAGTTTCTGCGGAAACAATACCTGCAATTGATGGCGCAGCTGCCTGTGTTGATGAGCAAAATGCGGCCTTGATACTTGTGCAGTACGCTGGCTCCGGTTGCCGCCCGGAGATCGCCGACAGGATCATTGCTGAAGCCCGGGTAAGCAAGCAGCTCATCATTGACCGGCAATACCTGCCTGAGCAAAGGGTCGTGAGGATTGCCTTTTTCCATGCTGGCGGCGAAATTGAGCGGAACACGCAAAGGAAAACGCTTGCCAGCCGCTGATGAGACCGGTAAATCATCCGGCGATATATGCAGATAACGGCATAATTCTTCAATGCTATTAAAGGCTTCAGCAAGTTGTTGCTGCCAATTTAGATTAAAGTGCTCTGTCTCGGTTCGTCGTTCTAACATGAAATGGGTTATTTAGAGTTTCTATCAGTTGGGGCCATCTATTATAATGGTTAAATTTTAATTATTGTTTGTAGTCTCGAGGATAAAATGGCTAGTTATAGTACCAATGAATTTAAAGCCGGGTTGAAAGTCATGCTGGATAATGATCCCTGCGCGATTATTGAAAATGAATTCGTCAAACCGGGAAAAGGCCAGGCCTTCAACCGGGTTAAAATCAGAAACCTCAAAACTGGCCGCGTGATCGAAAGAACATTCAAATCTGGCGAGTCTCTGGAAGGCGCTGACGTTGTCGATGTGGAAATGCAATACCTGTACAACGATGGCGAATACCGCCATTTCATGGTGCCCGATACGTTTGAACAGTACCAAGCCGATGAAAAAGCTGTCGGCGAAGCTAAGAACTGGCTCAAAGATCAGGATCTTTGCACCGTAACCTTATGGAATGACGTGCCTCTGTCTGTGGCACCAGCCAACTTTGTCGAATTGGCCATTACCGAAACCGATCCCGGCGTACGCGGCGATACTTCCGGCGGCGGCGGCAAACCGGCTACGCTGGAAACAGGCGCCGTGGTCAGAGTGCCTTTATTTGTGCAAATCGGTGAAGTCGTCAAAGTCGACACGCGTACCGGTGAATATGTTTCACGCGTCAAAGACTAGTGCTGGGTGATTGGCGGCCGACGTGTTCCGTAGAGCACTTGCGCCTGAGGGCGCAAGTGCTCGCCGATATACGTAAATTTTTTGCTGAAAGGTCTGTGCTCGAGGTGGAGACGCCTCTGTTGAGCCAGGGGATCGGAACTGACCCGCAGCTGGCGTTTTTTACTACCGAATATTCTTTGGTTCCTCAGAAACAGACGCTGTTTCTGCAAACTTCGCCCGAGTTCGCCATGAAACGGCTGCTTGCGGCCGGCAGCGGTTCCATCTATCAAATAGCCAAAGCCTTCAGGAACGGCGAATCCGGACGATTTCACAATCCTGAATTCACGATGCTTGAATGGTATCACGTCGGTTTCAAATTGGCGGAATTAATGGATGAGTGCGCCGACCTGATAGCCAGGTTGTTCGATCACCGCAAGCCGCTGATGGAAACAGAAAGATTCACTTACCAGGCCATATTTCAACGTTATACCGGGCTGGATCCGCTCGAGTTTTCATATCCGCAGTATTGCGCTTATGCGCTGGATAATCAATTACCGGAAGCCGTCAGTATCTGCGGGAATGATCATGCTATCTGGCTGGATTTTATTTTCAGCCATAAGGTTCAACCCCATTTAGGCCGCAATGCTTTATGCATGGTGTACGGCTTTCCTGTTTGCCAGTCATCATTAGCGAGAATCAATGAACATGATCCGCTGATTACAGATCGGGTCGAGCTGTTTATTGATGGCGTTGAATTGGGCAACGGTTATTTTGAGTTGACCGATGCCAAGGAACAGAGTGAACGTTTTGACAAGGAACTGGATATCAGGCGGCAAAGAAATCTGCCTGCTTCGGTCAAGGATGAACGTCTTATTGCTGCATTGCAGGCCGGCCTGCCGGAGTGTTCGGGCATGGCCATAGGTTTGGACCGCTTACTGATGCTATTGTCGGATAGCGCATCGATTGAAGATGTGCTTGGCTTTCCTGTCAATAGGGCTTAACTCGTTTAAAGCTGTTACTGTGCTATAATCCTGCGAGTTTTAATACCGGACATTATGTTTTATTAGACGTTTACATGAGATCAAATACTTTTTCACGCTTGCTGTTGCTATTACTACTCGTTTCCCAAGCGGTTAAAGGTGACGAAGAATTTGTTGTTGATAACATCCAGGTCAAAGGTCTTCAGCGTATTTCGGTAGGCACGGTCTATAACTATCTGCCCGTCAATGTAGGCGAAAGATTTTCTCTGGATAATGCCGGTCCGGCAATCAAGGCCTTGTTCAAAACCGGGTTTTTTAAGGATATTTCACTGGAAAGGGATGGCTCAACGCTGATTGTTAATGTCGTGGAACGTCCATCGATAGCAAAAATCATCTTTGAAGGCAACAAGGACCTGAGCAAGGATGATTTGACAAAAGCTCTAAATAAGATCGGTTTATCCGAAGGCAAGGTTTTCGATCCGCAGGTGCTCGATAAAGTTGAGCAGGAATTGAGCCGCCAATATTACAGTCACGGCAAGTACGGTTTAAAAATCGACACGGAAGTAACCGATTTGACCCGGAACAGGGTCGGCATTCATATTAAGATCTCAGAAGGCCGAGTTGCCAAAATCAAACAGATCAATATTGTCGGCAATACTGTATTCGATGATGAAACGCTGTTGAGCAAGTTTGAATTAAGCACCTCAAATCTTTTGTCTTTTTATACAAAAAATGACCAGTATTCCAAGCAGAAATTATCCGCGGACCTGGAAAAATTGCGTTCTTATTACCTTGACCGCGGTTATATCAATTTTTCGGTAGAATCCACGCAGGTAGCGATTACGCCGGATAAGAAAGATATCTATGTGACGATCAATGTCAAAGAAGGCGACGTTTATACGCTTGAAAAAGTAAAATTGGCCGGTAATCTGGTCGTCAAGCCTGAAGAGCTTATAAAGCTCGTCAAAGTCGGGCCGAAGGAAGTATTTTCCAGAAAAAACGCCACGGAAACCTCGAAAGCGATTTCCGACCGCTTAGGCGATGAAGGCTATGCCTTTGCCAACGTTAACATGGTGCCGGAAATCAACGAGGCCAATAAAACCGTTGATATGACTTTCTTTGTTGATCCGGGCAAGCGCGTTTATGTAAGGCGCATCAATATGAAGGGTAATACTAAAACCCGTGATGAAGTCTTGCGGCGGGAAATGCGGCAAATGGAGTCAAGCTGGGCATCAAGCTCAAAAATTGAACGGTCGAAAACGCGCCTGGAGCGTTTAGGCTACTTTGAAGAGGTTAATGTTGAAACACCGCCTGTTGCCGGAACTTCCGATCAGATCGACGTGAATTATTCAGTGGTGGAAAAACCCAACGGTAACCTGATGGCCGGTATAGGTTTTTCTCAAACGCAAGGCATCGTTTTGAATGCCAATATTTCCCAGGATAACGTTTTCGGTTCCGGTAAACGAGTGAATCTGGCCTTTAACAACAGTGACTATCTTACTCAATATCAGTTCGGCTTTTTTAATCCATATTTTACATTAGATGGCATAAGCTTTGGTTATGATCTTGGCTATACGACCCGAGATGCGACGCAAGTTAACCTTGCCAACTATTCGACTGACGTTATTAATACCGGGGTCAATTTCGGCATTCCGATAAATGAATTTGACCGGCTGCAATTTAATGCGGATTTACGGCATACAAAATTAAAAACTACAGATTTCACATCCAGAGAGATCACAAATTTTCTGGATAAGGAAGGTGATAAGTATCTAACCTTGGCGCCATCACTGGGGTGGACGCACGATACGCTTAACCGGGCGATATTCCCTGACAGAGGCGGTCAGCAACGGTTCTCCGCCTTGGGGACCGTTCCCGGCAGCGATCTTGAATATTACAAGGTCAGCTACAAGCAACAGCATTATTTTCCTTTGGCCAAGGATCTTACGCTACGCCTGCATGGCGAAGTTGCGTATGGCGATGGCTATGGCAAGACTGATGAACTGCCTTTCTTCGAAAATTATTTTGCCGGCGGTTGGGGGTCTGTGCGTGGTTACGATACCAATACATTGGGTCCGCGAGATTCCCGGGCGCGGCCTTTTGGAGGATCAAGTAAAATAATCGGTAATGCCGAGCTGTTTTTCCCTGTACCTTTTATGCCGGAAACAAAATCGGTCCGGCTGGGGACTTTCTTTGACGCCGGTACCGTTAACGACGGCTTTAAATTTGATAACTTAAGATATGCGGCCGGTCTCTCCGGCGAGTGGCTGTCACCATTCGGTGCATTGTCTGTCAGCGTTGCAATGCCATTAAACGCGGGTACGACTACCTATCAAGACAATGAGGGCAACAATCAGGAACAGAGAGATGACAAAAAGTATTTCCAATTCAACTTTGGACAAAACTTTTAGAAGAAGTTTTTGGTTTAGTTAGCTTATCACCTATAATTTAACTAATACATTAACAATTTTTATCAATTATTTAATTTTAACTATAACCGGAGATAGGTTTGACAATGAAAATGAAAATTGCTTTATTTTTAGGACTGTTACTGACTGCGAATGTAAGCTTTGCCGACTTAAAGATAGGTTTTGTTAACATTCCTGCCGTTCTTGAAAAAGCGCCTCAGGCCGAAAAAGCTAAAAAACGTCTGGAGCAGGAATTTTCGCCTCGTGATAAGCAATTGGTCGCCCAACAAAAAGAAATTCAAAATCTGGAAGAAAAAATGGCTAGAGATTCTTCCGTTATGGGCGAATCAGAAAGAAGAAATCTGGAAAAAGATATTTTAAACAAAAAGAGAGATGCAAAAAGAGCTCAGCAGGAATTCAGTGAAGACTTCAATCTTCGCCGCAATGATGAGTTAGGTAAGTTGCAACGCCGTATAGTTGAAGTTATTCGTGAAATAGCCAAAGATCAAAATTTCGATTTATTGCTGACAGATGGCGTGATCTACGCGAGTGAACAGATTGATGTCACCAGTCAAGTTCAAGAAAAACTGTCAAGATCGCCAGAATAATTCATTAAATTTTTCATGCATATAATTATAACTCTTTAATGAAGCACTCTCTGCTATGTCTGTTAAGCTAGATATTTTACAAATACAAGAATTCTTACCGCATCGTTACCCTTTTTTATTGGTTGACAAAGTCATTGAGTGTGAACCCGGAGTAAGATTAGTCGGCGTCAAAAACGTTACTTATAATGAACCGTTTTTTCAAGGCCATTTTCCGCAAAAACCCATTATGCCCGGCGTGCTGATTCTGGAGGCTTTAGCTCAGGCTACCGGATTACTGGCATCGGAAACAGCCCCCGATGAATTGGTAGGCATGATCTATTATCTGGCCAGTATTGATAAGGCAAAATTTAAACGCCCGGTTGTACCAGGTGACCAATTGATGCTGGAAGTTAAATTCCTTAAAAGCAAACGTAATATTTGGGCTTTCGATTGTCGCGCCGAGGTAGACGGCGAGTTTGTCGCGAGTGCTGAAATCAGATGTGCGGCAGTGGTAGAATAACCTTGATTGATCCAACAGCTATTATTGATGCTAAAGCTGAGCTAGCTGAAGATGTAACTGTAGGCCCTTTCTCCGTTATAGGGCCTGATGTCAAGATTGATTCCGGAACAGTCATCGGCCCTCATGTGGTTATCAAAGGGCCTACATCAATAGGCAAGCAGAACCGCATTTACCAGTTCACATCAATAGGTGAAGATCCTCAGGATAAGAAATATGCATCCGAGGTGACCCGGCTTCAGATCGGCGATAGGAACACGATTCGGGAGTTCGCCACCATGCACAGGGGCACCAAGCAGGATAAGGGAGTGACTCAGATTGGCAGTGACAATCTGTTCATGGCTTATACGCACGTAGCGCATGATTGTATTATTGGCGACCATGTCATTATGGCAAATGGCGCATCGTTAGCCGGCCACGTGCATTTAAACAGTCACGCTATCCTGGGCGGATTTACGTTGGTGCATCAGTTTACCCAAATAGGGCAATACAGTTTTGCCGCCATGGGCAGTGCAATTACACAGGATATCCCTCCATTTGTTATGGTCGGCGGCAAGCCAACCCGGCCGCATGGCATAAACTCTGTCGGCATGGAACGCAACGGTATTTCTCCGGAAGACATTCGATTGATCAGAAAGGCTTATAAAATCATTTATAAAATGAACTTGCGCCTGGAAGATGCAATTGAACAAATGGAAGACATGGCCGGCGACAGCAAACAGTTATCCGATATGGTTAGTTTTCTGCGCAATGTGACCAGAGGCATTTTGCGCTAACTATCGACGCAAATGCGAATTAAGCCATGACTTTTTAATTTCAACTGGGCTATTCGTTATGGATGACCACTATCTATTAAAGCGTCCCTTCAATTTCAAGATCGCAGGCGTTGATGAGGCCGGCCGGGGACCTCTGGCGGGGCCTGTTGTGGCGGCAGCTGTCATTTTGGATCCGTCGCGGCCCATCGACGGATTGGACGATTCAAAAAAGCTGAGTGAAAGCAAGCGGGACAGCCTGTGCAGGATTATCAAGGAAGTCTCTTTAAGTTGGGCAGTGGCTGAAGCCAGTGTTGAAGAGATTGATGAACTGAATATTCTTCAGGCTACACTGCTGGCCATGCAGCGGGCTGTAAATGGCTTGTCTGTGAGGCCGCATGAGGTTCTGGTAGACGGCAACCAGCTCCCGGATTTGTCCGTGCCCGCTCAGGCCATTGTCAAAGGCGACAGCAAAGTGAAAGCCATCAGTGCAGCTTCTATCTTGGCGAAAGTCGAGCGGGATAAGATCATGTATGACTACCACAAGAAATATCCTGATTTTTCCTTTCATCTGCACAAGGCTTACGGTACCAAGCAACATCTGGCCGAAATCGAGCAATTTGGTTATTTAAGCGTGCATAGAAGATCATTTAATCCGGTAAAATCCATGATAGCCAATGGGATGAAATAGATTTTAACCCGGCCGTTTTGGGGTTAAACCGCTTCTAGAGGCTCCTCATTCATCAGTGCTATCTGTTCGCGCAGCTCAATGATACGATCCTGCCAATAACGGGGCGTATTGAACCAGGGAAACGCCAAGGGAAACGCCGGGTCGTCCCAGCGTCGTGCAATCCAGGCGGAATAATGAATCAAACGTAACGTGCGCAGTGCTTCAATGAGGTGTAACTCCGCGACGTTAAAATCATAAAAAGTTCTGTAACCGGTGAGCAGGTGCTTTAATTGCACAGTCATATCGGCACGATTTCCTGCCAATAGCATCCACAAGTCCTGAACAGCGGGGCCCATCCGGCTGTCATCAAAATCAACAAAGTGCGGACCGTCTTCTGTCCATAGAATATTGCCCGGATAACAATCGCCATGCAACCGCAGGGTATTCAGTTTGCCTGCGCGTTCGAAGCAGCGCCCCACGGCATCAAGCGCATGGGCTGTGACAGTACTATAAGCATCGATCAGATCTAGCGGGATAAAATCATTGGCCAACAGATAGGCCCTCGATTCATGACCGAAGCTGTCGATGTTTAGAGTAGGGCGTTTCTTAAAAGGCTTTAAAGCACCGATTGCATGTATGCGGCCGATAAACCGCCCCATCCATTCAAGTTTTCCAGGATCCTCCAGTTCAGGAACCCGGCCGCCCTGGCGGGCAAACACTGAAAAACGAAAGCCTTCTATTTGGTGTAATGATTTGTTTTCATTGAACGTCATTGTCGGTACAACGGGGATTTCATGTTGTGCCAGTTCTTTTACGAAAGCGTGTTCTTCGAGAATAGCTGTATCGCTCCAGCGGTCGGGTCTGTAAAATTTCGCGACAACAGCTGGGCCGCCTTCTATGCCAACCTGGTAAACACGATTTTCATAACTGTTGAGCGCGAGCAGGCGGCCGTCAGTCTGTAGACCGACACAATCGAGTGCATTTAAAATTATATCGGGAGTCAGTGCCGAAAACGGTGCGAGATCAGTATTCATAAGCGTATTGTAACTTGGAATCTATCCCTTGCTGTGGACCAATGTGTCGGTTCATTTTATAGGATAGTTGCTCAATGGAAAATATCGTTCGATAAATCTGAGCTGAAGAGAGACAGCCATGCCTCAGATATTTCAAGAGGCATGGCTGGGGTTACTGCGGATAGGACTAAACTGCGTCGTCAAGTTCCTCGGCAGTCTGTAGGGCTTTTTTCGATCTGTAGCTTGGGGCTATGCTGATCAATAGCGTCACTAAAGTGGCCGCATAGGGAACCGCCTGTACCGATAATACAGCTGTCCACAGTCTGCCGCTTAGATTATCGAAATGATCTAAAGACAACATCAAGGTAATAGCTGCACCTAGTAAAATCAGCAATATCAATTCATGACGTATCGTCATTAAGCCTTCGAATAGAGGGCCTTGTTTTTCGTACTTAGGCGTACGCATAAACGGTTTATTGGATGTGAACAACCCCTGGATTGTGCCCTTGGCGACCGTATGCGTCAGGGCCAATCCAGATAAAGCCGCACCAAGCGAATGCCAAACCGAGCACGGGACACGCGCCTGATATAGCCATAAGCCGCGCAGGACTTTAAAGCTGAATATACCGATAGTCGGCAACAGGAAGGCATTGACTGGCAGCTCGCTATGCGTCGGATCCAGCGCAATAAAGCCGGTCAGTATCAAACTTGCTGTTGTAAACAATAAAGCCAATGCATCTGAAAACCAGGGCAACCAGCCGGCCACAAAATAATACCGTTGCGCGGATGTGAGCGGCGATTTTTGGGTAGGCAGGAAGCTGCGCCAATGGGCCTTAATAATCTGCATAGCGCCATATACCCAGCGGTAGCGCTGCGTCATATAGCCGGACATGGTGTCGGGCATCAATCCGCGACCGAAAGAATCTTTCACATAGACCGAATCATAGCCCGCCTCATAAAGGCGCAGGCCGAGCTCGCTGTCTTCGCAAATACACCACTCAGCCCAGTTGCCGACTTTCTCTAGAGCCGACTTCCGGATCATGGTCATCGTGCCGTGCTGGATAATGGCGTTGTATTCATTTCTTTGTACCATGCCGATATTGAAGAAGCCGGCATATTCCCAGTAACAGAACGCTTTAAATGTACTCACATGCAGGTCGCGGTAGTCTTGGGGCGACTGGACGAATCCGACATTTTCATTATCGAAATAAGGCACCATGCACTTGAGCCAGTCAGGCGAAAGAATATAATCGCTGTCGATAACGGCGATAATTTCCGCATCCGGCGCTGTTTGTTCAAGAGCGTGATTGATCGCGCCAGCTTTAAAACCGGGCCAGTTTTCCAGATGGAAGAAACGGAATTTCGGCCCTAAACGTTCGCAGTCATCGCGCACCGGTTCCCAAACGGCTGGGTCTTTGGTGTTATTGTCCATGACCAGCACTTCCAGATTGGGATAATCAACCGCAGCCAGGGCTTCAAGTGTCTTGCGCACCATGGCAGGAGGCTCATTGTGAATAGGCAGGTGCAGCGATACTTTCGGGTATCTGAAATCAGGTCCCGGTGTCAGTGGCTCAAAAGTTCTGGCGGTTTTTCTGTGCCATATTACTTCTGCAATTTCGAGGCTTTCGATCATCAGGATAATCACAGCCAATATCTGCATCAATATCAGTATGACCCAGAAGGCGATGGTGAGAGGCGAATGATATTGTTGGGCGCCGATTGATGCGGACCAGAAAATTGCCGATGCGGCAAGATTGGCCATGACGCCGAAAAACACCATGCCGGGCAGTTTTATACTACGACGTGTAAACAGGAAGATGGCCATTAACACAGCGCTGAAAACAGCAGCGCCTGTGGCCCAGTGTTTCCATGCAGGTAAGGCTAATACATCGCCATCTAACGGAAATTTCGGTTTGCGGTCGGCGTCAAAAACACCCCAATAGGCACCCGCTGAACCTTCTATAGCCATTTTCCATGGCTGGTCAAAGGCTTCAACGATATAGTAAGCAAGTTTTTCCTCTGTGGCACGGTTAAGGAATTCGCGCAGGAATTTTGCCTGGTTAGACAACGACGCTGTTGCATGTTTGAATGGCTGGCCATTGGAAGGCCAGCCTACCTCAGTAATGACGATAGGCTTGTTAGGATAGTGCTGTTGCAGTTCGTGATAGCGATAGAAAACATAATCAACCGCTTCATCGATATCGATTCCTTCCCAATAAGGCAGGATATGGACCGCGATGTAGTCCACCTCGTTAACCAAGTCCGGATGTTTAAGCCATATATCCCAGGTTTCAGCAGTACTGACCGGTCGCCAGGTGCGTTTGCGCACTTCGCGCAAATACTCAATTAATTGTTGCTTGGCTTGTAAATGCTGCTCTTCATTCTTCTGGTGACGGAGCAGAAACTCGTTGCCGACCAAGAGTCTGACGATTTTCGGATTATCCTGGCGGCTGACTTGAATGAGCGTTTCGATTTCCTGCCGGTTCGCTTCCAGATCATCATCAATCCAGGCGCCGACCGATACATTCAGTTTGTGTTTGGCGGCGAGTTCGGGGACTTTATCCTGGCCTCTCAGCACGCTATAAGTACGGACGGCGTGCACTTTTCCGGAAAGCAGAGCCAAGTCTTCCTCAATCTGTTCTGCAGTGGGGAATTGGTTGTTTTCCGGTGAATGGTTTTTCCGTCTGGGATCAAAAGTCACCCCCATCATGGGCTTGTTCCATGACTTTAGCTGCAGCGGGTTATTGGTGTAGCTCCAAATACTGAAATTTATGACGACCAGCAAGGCGAGTGCAATTACAGTAATTATTTTTTTCATTAAGTTGCTCGAAAATTAACGCTAAAGCGAAAAAATTTTTTGGTTTGAGGGCCGTGTAGGGTATAGGACTATTGTTTACGCAAGCTTAACCATAAGCCGAAAAAATACAACCATTTTCATTATAAAATGAAGACGATTATCGTCTATGGTTTTTAATCCATTAAATAGCTCGAAGTCGGTTTAAGCACTGCTTTATGCTGCTCTAAAACTGGAAAGAATCCCTTTTTACCGACGGCTATAAGTCCTGCTTCACATCGGGTTTTAAATTAGGCCAGCGGCTGAAGGCGAAAATCCAGATCATGATAATGTTGACGACCGGGATCAACAGACAGAAAACCCAGGTTTTATGAAGGCCCGCTTTGTCTAGTATTCTAGACCCCAGCCATAAAACAAAAACGACAAATACGGCTATCAGAAAAGCTTCCATTATAGATCCGTTTTATTATCTTGTTGGTTAGGCCAGGGCACAAAGGCAAGCTGTAAAAATATCAACAATAGACCGAAGCCTGGCAAGAATACCAGTGATGCCCATGCCGGATGAAAACCCGCTTTTTTATAGATCAGGCCAACCGGCAGGACTATCAATAAACCGACAATAACTACATGAGCTAATTCAGGAAGCATATTTTCAGCAGGCAAGATGAATACAAGATGAATAACACCTTTTCTGAATCTTAATCCTTCTTTATATAAAGGTCAGTAATCGTGCCGGCAATCATTTCAGCCGCAAAAGCAAAAGTTTCAGATAGCGTCGGATGAGAATGTACAGTTAAGCTGATGTCTTCCACATCGGCGCCCATTTCCAAAGCCAATACCGCTTCGGCCAGTAATTCACCGGCATTGGTGCCGACTATGCCTGCGCCGAGAATTCTGCCAGTTTCTTTATCACAAATTATTTTGGTCAAGCCTTCCTTGCGTCCCAGGCTTAAGGAACGGCCACTGGCCGCCCATGGGAAGGCCGCCTTGTCATAGGCAATGCCTTGCTGCTTAGCCTGGTTTTCAGTCAGTCCCATCCAGGCCACTTCAGGATCTGTATAGGCAACGGCCGGTATGGTTAAGGCATCAAAACCGGCTTTATGGCCTGCCGCCACTTCTGCTGCAACTTTGCCTTCATGGCTTGCTTTATGGGCCAGCATAGGGTTGCCGACTATATCGCCGATGGCAAAGATATGCGGGACATTGGTGCGCTGCTGTTTATCGACAGCGATAAACCCCATGTCGTCGACATTGACGCCGGCTTGTTCGGCGCCGATTGATTTGCCGTTTGGTCTGCGCCCTACTGCAACCAGAACCGCATCGAATATGTCTGAATCCGGTGCGCCTTTGCCTTCAAAGGAGACTTTCAGACCTTCATCAAGCGCTTCAATTGAAGTTACACGCGTCTCCAGCCAGATGTTTTTGTATTGCTTCTTAATGCGCCGGTATAAAGGTGTAACCAGATCGTTATCGCAGCCGGGTATGATTTGATTCATCAGTTCAACCACGCTGATTTCCGACCCCAAGGCGTGATAAACCGTAGCCATCTCCAGTCCGATGATGCCTCCGCCGACAATCAGCAGTTTTTTCGGAATTTCTTTTAACGCCAAGGCGGCGGTCGAATCCCATAAACGCGGATCATCGTTAGGGAAGGTTGGTATTTTGGTTGCATGTGATCCTGCGGCTATGATGGCCTGATCAAAGCGGATAGTCTGTGTGCCGGATTCGGCTTGTACCTCAAGCGTATTGGGTGAGGTGAACTTGCCCACGCCTTGTATCACGTTGATTTTTCGCTGTTTTGCCAGTTGAGCCAGACCATTGTTCAAAGCGCCTGATACGCTCTCTTTCCATGCGCGGATCTTGTCGAGATCGAACGTTGGTTTGCCGAAGTGGACGCCATGATGCTCGAATTCTTCCGCTTCATGGACGATTTGGGCAATGTGCAGCAGGGCTTTGGAGGGTATGCAGCCAACATTCAGACAAACACCGCCTAAAACAGCATGCCGCTCGACCAGTACCACCTGTTTGCCTAAATCAGCCGCACGGAAAGCGGCTGTATAGCCGCCCGGTCCGCCGCCCAGCACCAGAACTTCTGCATGCAGAGTCGATTCATTAATCGCCGGATTAGCATCCATATTATTTCCCCTGATTAGAGTAGCAAGCGGCGAATATCGCCCAGATATTGTTTGATGACAGCCATGAAGCGTGCGCCTTCCGCGCCGTCGATCACGCGGTGATCATAGGTCAGATCCAAAGGCAGCATCAGGCGCGGTACAAACTCACGTCCGTCCCATATCGGTTGCATTTTGGATCGGGTGATACCAAGGATGGCTACTTCAGGAGCGTTGACGATAGGCGTGAAAGCCGTGCCGCCTATGCCACCCAGGCTGGAAATGGTGATACAGCCGCCTTGCATGTCGGCCGGCATGAGTTTGCCTTGACGTGCTTTTGCGCTTTTATCCGCCAGTTCTGCTGTCAGTTCATTGATGCCTTTTTTGTCGGCATCACGGATTACGGGTACGACCAGGCCGTTTGGCGTGTCGACTGCAATGCCGACATTGAAATATTTCTTATAGATCAGCTTTTCACCATCGGTCGATAAAGACGAGTTGAACTGAGGGAATTGCTGCATGGCAGCAATAAGGGCCTTGATAATGAATACCAGTCCGGTAATTTTGGTATCCCCTGCGGCTTTTTCGGCATTGAGCGCATTTCGGAATGCTTCCATTTCGGTAATGTCGACTTCTTCGTGATAGGTGACCATCGGCAGATTCAACCAGGCGCGGCTCAGATTCTGTCCGGTCAAGCGCTTGATCTTATTGAGTTTTTGCTCTTCAATGGCGCCGAACTGAGAAAAATCGACTGCCGGTATTGGAGGAATCCCCGCGCCACCTTGGGCAAAGCCTTCCGTCATTATCTGCTTGACGTGGTTTTTTACATCTTCTTTTAAGATGCGGCCTTTCCGGCCGCTGCCGGCAGTGATCTTGCTGATATCGACGCCCAGTTCGCGCGCAAAAAGCCGGACAGCCGGAGTGGCATGCGCGGCTTTGCCAGAGGCCGGCTGTGCAGCTGGCTCAGGAGCTGATGCAGGTTTTGGCGCTGGCGCAGGTTGCGGAGCGGCTTGAGCTGGCTGTTCAGGCGCCTTTTCTTCCGGGGCAGCCTCTTTTGGCTCAGGCTTTTCCTCCGGTTTTGCCGCGCCAGCCTGCTCGGCCTCTGCCGATACGGTAGCGATCAATGAGCCTTCAGAGACTTTATCGCCGACCTTGATAAAGACTTCTTGTACAGTGCCCGCTGCGCTGGCAGGCAGGTCCATACTGGCCTTGTCGGTTTCCAGTACTGCCAGAGTCTGATCAACTGCTATAACGTCACCTGGTTTAACTAAGACATCAATGACATCGACATCAGTGAAATTGCCAATATCTGGCACTTTTAATTCGATTAGAGAAGCCATTTTAATTCCTTTTCTCAAGATAACCAGGGAGGTGTAATGTCAGAGGCTATGCCATACTTGGCAATGGCCACCTCTACTTTTGCCGGGTCAAATTGTCCCAAATCCGCCAAGCTCTTTAGGGCCGCGACGGCAACATGGTAGCGATCGACTTCAAAGAAGCGGCGCAATTGCTCGCGCGTGTCGGAACGGCCGAAGCCATCGGTGCCAAGTACGGTATAAGGCGCTTTAATATAAGCCCGAATTTGATCGGCAAAGGCACGGTTATAATCACTTGCAGCAATGACCGGTCCTTGCGCATTGCCGAGGCAGTGATCTACATGCGATTGCTTTGGAGTTTCAGTTGGATGCAGGCGGTTCCAGCGCTCACAGGCTCGCCCATCTCTTGCTAGCTCCGTAAAGCTTGGGCAACTCCACAGGTCGGATTCAACGCCCCAATCATTGCGTAGTAATTCAGCGGCAAATTCAACTTCACGGAAAATGACCCCTGAGCCCAGTAGCTGTACCCGTGGGGTCTTTTTCTTTTGATCGGCGCCACGGCGGAAGCAGTACATGCCTTTGATAATATCCTGTTCTATGCCTTTGGGCATGGCTGGATGGGCATAGTTTTCATTCATCACGGTAATGTAATAGAACACATTTTCCTGTTCGACATACATGCGGCGCAAACCGTCCTGAATGATGACGGCCACTTCATAGGCGTAGGTTGGATCATAAGAGACACAGTTGGGTACAGTCGCTGAAATCAGATGGCTGTGTCCGTCTTCATGCTGCAGGCCTTCGCCATTCAATGTCGTTCTTCCGGCCGTGCCACCCATCAGGAACCCTCGGGTGCATTGGTCTGCACCGGCCCAGATCAGGTCGCCGACACGTTGGAAGCCGAACATGGAGTAGTAGATGAAAAACGGAATCATCGGCACGCCATGGGTTGAATAGGAGGTGCCTGCGGCAATCCAGTCGCAGAGGCCACCCGCTTCATTGATGCCTTCCTGCAGTACTTGGCCATGCTTGTCTTCTTTGTAGAACATGAGCTGGTCGGCATCCTGCGGCGTATATAGCTGGCCAACCTGCGACCAGATGCCCAGCTGTCTGAACATGCCTTCCATACCGAAGGTGCGCGATTCATCAGGTACGATAGGCACGATGCGCTTGCCGATGTTCTTGTCCTTGATCAGTATGTTGAGCAGGCGCACGAAAGCCATGGTTGTCGAGAATTCGCGTCCTTCACTGCTGGCTTCCAGCAATGGTTTGAAATCTGCCAGCACCGGCACATCCAGGGCATGGGATTTGGTTCTTCTGGACGGTAAATACCCGCCTAAGTCAGCACGGCGCTGCTTCATGTATTCCAGCTCTTTCGAGCCTTCGGGGAAAGTCAGGTAAGGCAGGTCATTCAGCTGTTCATCAGTAACAGGAAGGTCATAACGATCACGGAAACGGCTCAGTGAACTTACGCTCATTTTCTTCTGCTGATGGGTGATGTTCTGTGCCTGTCCGGACTCGCCCATACCATAGCCTTTAATGGTCTTAGCCAGAATGACGGTTGGCTGTCCTTTATGACTGACTGCGGCATTGAAAGCCGCAAAGATCTTGATTGGATCATGACCGCCGCGATTTAATTCCCAGATGTCACGATCAGACCAGTCGGCGACCATAGCTTTCAGCTCAGGCGTGTTAAAGAAATGCTCGCGCACATAAGCGCCGTCTTTGGCTTTAAACGTCTGATAATCGCCGTCGACGCATTCCATCATGCGCGCTACCAGCAGGCCGTCTTTATCGCGCGCCAGCAGTGCATCCCAACGGTGGCCCCAGATCAGTTTGATTACATTCCAGCCGGCGCCGCGGAATTCACTTTCCAATTCCTGAATGATTTTGCCATTGCCGCGTACCGGGCCATCTAGCCGCTGCAGGTTGCAGTTGATGACGAAAATAAGGTTATCCAGTTTTTCACGGCCGGCCATGCCGATCTCGCCCAGTGATTCCGGTTCGTCCGTTTCGCCATCGCCGAGGAAAGCCCAAACTTTGCGCCCTTCCGTATTAGTCAAACCGCGATCTTGCAGATACCGCATGAAACGGGCCTGATAAATGGCCATAATGGGGCCTAAGCCCATAGATACGGTCGGGAATTGCCAGAAGTCGGACATCAGCCAGGGATGCGGATACGAAGATAAACCGTTTCCGTTGACTTCCTGGCGATAATTATCCAGCTGCTCTTCAGTGAATCGCCCCATCAGGAATGCACGGGAATAATCGCCCGGAGCCGAGTGTCCTTGAGTAAAAATCAAGTCGCCGTCGTGCTTATCGGAAGGCGCGTGCCAAAAATGGTTGTAACCGATATCGTATAAAGTCGATGCCGAGGCGAAACTGGCGATGTGGCCGCCAACATTAGTATGTTTATTGGCTCTCAGCACCATCATCATCGCATTCCAGCGTACATAGGAACGGATTTTATATTCTATTGTAGTATTGCCAGGGAACGGTGGCTGCCGTTCGACGGGAATGGTGTTGATGTAGGCAGTGTTGGCGCTGAATGGGATATCCAGGCCTGCATGACGGGTTGCGGCTACTAATTGCTCAATAAGAAAATGTGCACGAGCACCGCCTTCCCGCTCTAATACTGCTTGCAGAGCTTCAAGCCATTCTTTGGTTTCTGCCGGATCGACATCATCCTGCCCGGTAATCTCTGTAATTGAAGTTTTGTTCATGTCTGTTCCTAATTGGAGCGGGTATGCATGCTTATTAAAATTATTATTGAAAATGTATTCAGTGGCTTCGGCGCGATTTAACAGACTTAAAACTACAAATCAAAAATGACATGACTGTAAACTAGGCCAAAATACGCTGGCGATGGCTAAAAGGAGCGGCACGTCAGCTGTTAAGCGGAATAAAATAGCATTTTTAGTACCAAAATTAAATAGCGAATGGTCCACATGACTATTTTCGGATGACTAAATTTTTCTGTCATTTACAAAACAGTTAGTATCTGTTAGTTGTTGATAATGCCTATATCAGGCTCCATGGTTCACAGAGATGGAAGTCAAGTGAAATTCCATCAGATATTTAGATAAAAAGAGGTAGGGACTCGATACAAAATTGTAATTAAAATTAGAATATGCTAATATTCTTTTCAAATATTGTTCTTGTAGTGTAACACGCACAATATATCCTTAAGTGATGGTGATCATTTAGGCAAAATGCAAAGCAACTAATAATGAGGGTGTAACATGGCTCGTATAGTAATTTTAGGCGCCGGCATTGGCGGTGTACCAATGGCTTATGAAATGAAAGAAACGGTAGGGAAAAAACATGATGTGATTGTGATTTCCGATACGCCTACGTTTCATTTTGTGCCGTCAAATCCTTGGGTTCCACCGCGGTGGCGTAAGCCGGAAGAGCTGAAGATTGAATTAGCGCCGATTATGAAAAAGAAAGGTATTGAATTCATTCAAAAAGCGGCGTCAAAAGTAGATCCTGTAAACAATCAGGTGCAGTTGGCAGATGGCTCTGCAGTGCCTTATGATTTCCTGGTCATTGCGACCGGTCCTCGCTTGGCATTCGATGAAGTGCCCGGTTTAGGTCCCGAGGGCTATACATCATCTGTCTGCCATGTGGATCATGCCGAAGTTGCGGCTCGGGACTGGGATAAATTCATGGAAAATCCGGGGCCTATCGTTATCGGTGCGGTTCAGGGAGCATCCTGCTATGGTCCTGCGTATGAATATTTAATGATTATTGAAACGGAATTGCGTAAACGCAAGATTCGCGACAAGGTGCCAATGACTTTTGTGACGGCAGAGCCATACATCGGTCATCTAGGCTTGGGCGGCGTAGGCGATACCAAAGGTTTATTGGAAAGCGCATTGCGTGACAAGAGTATTAAATGGATAACCAATGCCAAAGTCGACAAGATTGAAGATGGCATGATGTATGTCACGGAAGTCGATGATGAAGGCAAAGACAAGAAAAAACATGAGCTGCCGTTTAAGCACTCGATGATGTTGCCCGCCTTTACCGGTGTTGATGCTGTGCGAAAAGTCGATGCGGCGGGATTGGTTAATCCGCGCGGTTTTGTTCTGGTGGATAAGTATCAGCGCAATCCGACTTTCAAAAATATTTACTCGGTCGGCGTCTGCATCGCGATTCCGCCGGTAGAGCCAACACCAGTGCCAGTAGGCGCGCCCAAAACCGGCTATATGATTGAGTCTATGGTAACGGCTACGGCGCATAACATCGCCAGTGAACTGGAAGGTAAGGAGCCTAGTTATGAGGCTACCTGGAATGCGCTATGTCTGGCTGACTTCGGTGATTCCGGTGTCGCATTTATGGCCAAGCCGCAAATTCCGCCTCGCAATGTGACCTGGTCAGCAGAAGGCAAGTGGGTGCATCTGGCGAAAATCGGTTTCGAAAAGTATTTTATGCGTAAGATCAGAAAAGGCATCAGTGAGCCATTGTATGAAAGAATGATGCTTAAACTGATGGGTGTCGTACGCTTGAAATAGAGGAGAGTAGATGACTATTGATCGTGTGGTATTTGCCGTGGCAGGCAGTTTTATTCTGATCAGTTTGCTGCTGGCGCATTTGCATTCTGAAAACTGGCTGTGGTTTACAGCGTTTGTCGGGGCAAATTTATTTCAATCTGCTTTTACTGGCTTTTGTCCATTAGCCATGATATTGAAAAAGCTGGGCGTCAAGCCTGGCTGTGCTTTTTAAGCATTGCTTTGCAGAAACGTAACAGCGTTTAGAAAATCGCCTGTTACGTTTCTGCCGCAAACTTTATTTTCCGGTATAATTTGCCTATTTTTTAACTCAAGGTTAAGGCGTTATGTCGGAAATCAATAAAGTAGTACTGGCTTATTCCGGAGGTTTGGATACCTCCGTCATTCTCAAATGGTTGCAGGATGTCTATTCTTGCGAAGTTGTCACTTTCACCGCCGATTTAGGTCAGGGCGAAGAGGTTGAGCCGGCCCGGGCCAAAGCGCAAGCGCTGGGCATTAAGGAAATTTATATTGAAGATCTGCGTGAGGATTTCGCGCGCGATTATGTTTTTCCGATGTTCAGGGCCAATACGATTTACGAAGGCGAATATCTGCTCGGTACATCAATTGCCCGTCCTTTAATTGCCAAACGCCTCATCGAAATCGCCAATGAATCGGGCGCTAGCGCGATTGCTCACGGCGCAACCGGCAAAGGTAATGATCAGGTGCGCTTCGAGTTAGGCGCTTATGCGCTGCGTCCAGATATCCGGGTCATAGCGCCTTGGCGCGAATGGGATTTAACTTCCCGGCAAAAGCTGCTGGACTATGCTGAAAAGCATGGCATTCCCGTTGAAATGAAAAAAGGCAAGGCATCGCCTTATTCAATGGATGCCAATCTGCTGCATATTTCTTATGAAGGCCGTATTCTGGAAAACCCTTGGACAGAACCTGAGGAAGATATGTGGCGCTGGACCGTATCCCCTGAGGCAGCCCCTGATCAGCCGACTTACATCGAATTGACTTACCGTCAGGGGGATATTGTCGCGATTGACGATGTTCCGCATACGCCTGCCGAAGTTCTGCAGAAATTAAACAAAATAGCCGGCGAGAACGGCATTGGTCGTCTCGACATCGTTGAGAACCGCTATGTCGGCATGAAGTCGCGCGGTTGCTATGAAACGCCGGCCGGTACGGTCATGCTGAGAGCGCATCGTGCGATTGAATCAATAACACTGGATCGCGAAGTGGCGCATTTAAAGGATGAGTTGATGCCGCGTTATGCTTCGCTGATTTATAACGGTTACTGGTGGAGTCCGGAGCGCAAAATGTTGCAACAAATGATCGATGCGTCTCAAGAACATGTCAACGGCAAAGTCAGACTGAAGCTCTACAAGGGTAATGTAATCGTAGTCGGCCGTCAGTCTGAAACAGACAGTCTGTTCGATGAAAGTATTGCCACGTTCGAAGAAGATGGCGGTGCTTATAATCAGAAAGATGCCGAAGGTTTCATCAAACTGAATGCATTGAGAATGAGAATAGCAGCTAAAAGAAACCGCTAATCATTAAACACAGCCGCACGATCTTTAGAATCGTGCGGCTGTGTTTTGCAGTTTGAGACGGCAAGTTTATCTTATAAAACGCACGACAAATTTCATTAAACTTGTATAATTGCCTGATCAGGTAGTGGCGCTGCCAATTATAAAAATAATATTTTTTCAGCCGGAATGTCGCTATTTATGAATTTCTGGTTGAGGGGAAGTGGATAATGAGCGATATGCGAGAGATAAATTCAGAGATTGTTGATGACCAGAGAGGGCGCTCTGTGATTCTGCAAACAATACCGTCGCATCAGGGATTAATAAAAACCAACAAGTTGTTGCTGACTGTAGTGTTTTTCTTGATGACTGTCGTCTTGATATTGGGCTTTTTGTTATTTCCAACGCATGATGTTGTGCCCAATTATAGAAAAGCTACTCCATCTGAGATTTATGCCGCTGAAATGAATTCAGTATTATCTGCCGAAGTTAATACGCTCAAAGGTCAGCTTATTGGTTTAATCAGTGGTTCAATTGAAAGCAAATTAAGAACTTTGGAAGAGAGTATACGCTTAGGCGCTGTTTCCAGTTCTCTAGGTACGATAGAAGATTTAAAGAATGACGTTAAAGTGCTGCGCTCCTATTCAGACCCTGCTCAAAAAGAGCAATCGGCTGTCGATAGTGAGCAGATCATGCTGGAAATGTCGCAGTTAAAAAATCTTATTTATCTCACTCTCGCCTCTTGTGGGTTAATGTTGGCCGCATTGGCTGGAATCTGGATCAAAAATCGTAATCGATTGCCTTATAAAGAAATCAAAAGAAGTTATTTAGGCAGAAATTAAATATTTTTCCAATCTTATACATACTAAGAAGCCGCCCTAATCTGTGATTAGGGCGGCTTTTTTATACCGGTTTAGCTAGTAAAAACTTATTTGCTGCCCAGGTATTTGTATAAAGCGTCAAGCGCTTGATCTTCGCCGTAACCGGCTTTTTTGACAGGGCCAACAGCCATGATGGCTTCCATAGCTTTTGGCATGCCGCCTTTGCCTTCTTTAATAACTTGTTCGAATTTTGCTCTGTCCAGTTTGCCGGATTTAACCAAGTCGAACAGTTGTGGGTTTGATGCGATGTCATGGCAAGTGCCGCAACCACGACCGAAAGCGCGCTCATAGATTTTTTGACCGATTTCGACATCTTCTGAAGCAAATGCTTGCGAACTTAAAGCGATTAAGGCAACGCCCGCTAATGAACCTAATGATTTTTTCATATTGACCTCTCTTGGTGATTAAAAAAGACTGTAATCATTTATTTAACAAATACAGCCCAATTAAAAAGTTAAAGCCGCAAAGGATAGGGAATTTGGCAGTAAAATTCAATCCTTTTATTTAATTTATATAGTTATTATTTACTTGGAATCCATTATCATTAAGTTATGTGAATAATAACTGAATTGTTCAGATTGTTTCATTCTGTAAGCGCAGAAAACCATTAGCTGATAATTTAGCGCGCCGTAATCGTGTGAGGTTTTTGAGCTATTTCAATGGGCCAAAATTATTTCCTGAAATTTGTTTCGTCTAGGTTTTTATTCAGCCATCGCCAGTAACCGGATAGTAATTCTTAAGAAAAATGCTCCGTATGAAACCAGTCCAGTTTGTCGTGTAAGGTCACAACAGTGCCAATAATGATCAATGTTGGAGGTTTGATGTCTTGGCCAGCTACCAAACCGGGCAAGGATTCCAATGTGCCGGTAATAACCCGTTGGTTGGCTGTGGTGCCTTGTTGCACCAAGGCAACTGGCAAATCTTTAGGACTGCCGTGCTCAATTAAAGATTGGCAGATTTTTTCCAGTCCGACCAGCCCCATATAGATGACAATGGTTTGATTGGGAGCCGCCAATTGTTTCCAGTTCAGATTGATGGAATTGTCTTTTAGATGGCCAGTCACGAAGGTGCAGGACTGGGCATGATCTCTATGTGTCAGCGGAATGCCGGCATATGTGGCGCAGCCTGAAGCGGCGGTAATGCCTGGCACAACCTGAAAATTGATTCCCTGTTGCATAAGGGTTTCTATTTCCTCGCCGCCACGGCCGAAAATAAAAGGGTCGCCGCCTTTTAGCCTGACCACGCGTTTTCCGGCTTTTGCCAGATCCGCCAGCAGGATGTTGATGGATTCCTGCGGGAGCGCATGGTTATAGCGTTGTTTGCCGACATAGATTTTTTCCGAATCTCGACGGGCTAAATCGAGGATCTCGGGCGAGACCAGCCGGTCGTAGACGACTACGTCAGCCTGTTGCATCAGCCGCAGAGCGCGAAAAGTCAACAAGTCGGCTGCGCCGGGGCCGGCTCCGACCAGATAGACTTCGCCAACATTAATGTTTTCTTTCTGATTAATGAGCGTCTGCTCGAGCTTTTGTTCAGCTTCCTGTTCTTTGCCTGAAAAAATCAATTCGGCAATGGAGCCTTGTAATGCATTCTCCCAGAAAATCCTGCGCTGAGCCGGTTCTTTAATGACTTCTTTAACGCGTGATCTGAATTTTTCGGCAATATGAGCCAGTCGTCCATAAGACGGCGGAATCAGGCTCTCTATTTTAGCTCGAAGCAGCCTAGCTAAAACCGGCGAAGCGCCGCCGGATGATACAGCAGCAACGACAGGCGAACGATCTATAATGGCAGGAAAGATGAAACTGCAAAGTTCGGGACTATCGACCACGTTCACGGGGATATTTTGTTCAGAGGCTGTTTTGGCAACTAATTTATTCGTATCGGCATTGTCGGTAGCCGATACGACCAGTCTGAATCCATGCAGGTCGGACGAGGAAAAAGTTTTCTTCAGTATGTTCAGATTGTGAGACTCTCTCAGATTGGCAACGGCGGTGCTTATTTCACTGGCGATGACAGTGATTTTTGCATCGGCTCGAGCCAATAAATCAATTTTGCGAGCGGCGACTTCGCCAGCACCGACAACGAGACAATTCTGATCTTTAAGTTGTATGAAAATTGGAAAATAATCCATTGTATTACTATGATTCGCGGATTAAGTAGAGAATGGTATTATAAGCATTCTGAAGTAAGTTAAGAACCTTTATAACCAAGCAATGATTGAATTTAACCTCGAATTAGATGCCAGCGGCTTAAATTGTCCCCTGCCTTTGTTGCGCCTGAAAAAAACATTGACGGAAATGACCAGTGGAGATGTTGTCAAGGTAATTGCGACAGATCCTGCTGCGCATTTGGATTTTGGCGTTTATTCTGACCAGACAGGCAATCAAATCGTTAAATTTATAAGAGAATCGGAAAGACAGATTTTTTACATCAAGAAGAAATGATCAGCTTGGCGGCAGATAGGGCGGGGTATCCGACTGATCCCGAACCGTAGGTATAACAAATAATAAAATGGGGAGCTGCAATAAAGATGGACATAGTGAAAATCAGATTTCTTCCAGGTGAGCCTCTGCATCGCCGGTTTTTAGTGCTCAATTGCATGTATCCATAACCTAGAATGTAGACATCTGCTCAATGTTATCAGGCGAATTCATATGATTTCATGGCTTGATTCATCATCTATTTAGCCGATTCTGCATATCCTATGCGCTATGAGAAATTCGGACTATCCGCAATTGTCAAGATGCCTTCCGTCATCAGATTTTTAGCGCTTGCCATTTTTGCATTATTGCTGGTTATCATCAGCCCTATAGGGTACTCCGAGCCTGAAACTAATGCCCACTTAGACGGCAATACACTGTATTTTTATAATTCGGAGACCAATATAAATAATTATGTTTCATTGAAAATTGCATTTGATACCTATTTTGCAAAATTTGGGGCTTTCCATTTTCAGCCGTTCAGCGACAAGGATATTTTTGAGAAAACTCTCATAGAGAAGCAAGACGGGGGATTTTTACTTTCCAGCTGGCATTACCGCATTTTACAAAAAAAAATACCGATGACGCCGGTTTTGGTGGGAGTGTCGCACGGTAAATCGACTCAGCGCAAGGTTCTGTCTGCAAGAAATCAGATTGATAAAGTTGAGTTATTAAAGGGCGGAAAAATTGCTTCGGCAGCTAATGAAGCCTATACCCGAACCATTCTTAGCCAGATTCTGGGCGCGAAAAGTGCAGAGATTCTTGCACAGATAGAGTTGATTCTGGTGCCGAAAGATATTGATGCCTTAATGGCAGTGGGCTTTGGCATGGCCGATGCAGCTTTAACCACAGAAGACAGTCTTGAAAATCTCGCGAAAATTAATCAGAAGCAGTACAGCATGCTGAATCGTTTGGGAGCAAGCGAGAAACAATTTCTCACATTGGCTGTGGTGCCGAAAAAGACGGCTATGAATAGCGCTGCCTTGCTTGAAATTTTAGAGGGCATGAGCAAAGCCCCTGAGGGAGAAAGTAAGTTGAGAATGCTTGGTCTTGATGGTTGGCGAAAGCTCACTCAGTCTGAGCTCAAGGAGCTTGAGCCCTAGTATGATGATAAATATGGCAAGCACTATTGCAGACTGTTTTTTAATCTTGCGAGCAGCATTCGCCAGGAGAATATGCGTGCTATTGTCTATGTCAGTGCTGGCATTATTTCATGCAGGTGAAGCGAGGGCGGAAGAAAGCAGAGGCATATTGATTCTTAATTCGAACTCCGCGGTAAAAAACTATGAATTGGCCCAAGCGGCGTTTGCAGCAAATTCGGCAGAAATAAAGGCCAAAATAAATCTTGGGGATAGTTCAAACGATATCGATACAGTCAGAGAACGGATTCGGCAAGTCAATCCTGATGCAATTTATGCAATTGGTTCAAAAGCTTACTTGCTGGCACATGATATTGCGGAAGATAGAAAAATAATTTTTTCATCCGTACTGAATTGGCAGCGCTTGCCGATGAGTAAGCATTCTTATGGTGTTTCCAATGAGTTATCGTCGGGCATGCAGTTGATGACTTACCGTTATCTTTTCCCGAAGCTGAAAAAGATCGGGATCATTTATAGTGAGAAATTTAATAAGGAATGGTTGTCGGTAGCAGCTGAAACCGCAACAGATGTGGGCATGGAAATCGTTAGCATACCCATTGTCGAACCGGCAGAGCTGGCTTCTACCCTGGAAAAACTTTTGCCGTCAGTGGATGTGCTATGGCTTATTTCCGATCCAGTCGTTCTTGCTGATCAAGAATCTGCGCTTGAAATCTTTAACCGGAGCGCGACGGCGAAAAAGCCGGTCATCGCTTATGCTGAAATATTTTCTACCTTGGGCGCAACGCTGGTGATATCGGCTGATATTTCCACGATGGGCCTGCAGGCGGCAACTCTGACGAGAGATTTGCTGGAGCATAAAGAGGTTTTGCGACCCGTGGTTGATCCCGCCGGTTCTTATATTATGCTTAACATGAAGAAAGTGAAGGAATATGGATTAGATTTGAATAACGAAGCCTTGGGTTCGGTTAATCAAATTATCGAATAATCTTTGATAGATCAATCTGAGAATAGAACAAATGGTTAAACGGAGTATTTACAAAAAGCTGCTTGTGACGATGGTGGGTTTAATTATCGCCTTGTTGACCATGTTGACCTTTGTTCAAATCAAGTTTCAAAAAGATATGTTTGAAAAGGAACTGGATAAACGCATTGCGTTGATGAAAGGAAAATTGATAGATAGAGGACAAATTCTATCCGACAGCTTATCCGGCCAGGTTAAAGACGGCATCGCTTCGGTTAATCTTTCACACGTTTCAGATCTGTTAAGGAATGCAGTGCAGGAGAATGGAGAGCTTTATTACATAATCCTGATGCAGTCCTCCGGCATGGCGTACATTCATACTTTAAAACCGCAGCTTGAAATGGAGATCCTTGCCGAGAAAGAAGACGTGTTTGCAGCCAGCCAAAATACCGCAACGGTTAATGAATATGTCAGCAACGGTAAATCTGTTATGGAATTCATCATGCCGATTCAGGTGAGTGCGGAACCTTGGGGTGTTCTCAGGCTGGGGTTTTCATTGGATCTTCTTAATCAGGAAATCGCTAACTCGCGAAAGGAAAGCGCCGAGCAGATTCGTGTAATGATAACGCGGCTATTAATGATTACGATTGCTTTCATTCTGATAGGTGCCGGTATCGTGTTATTCATATCCGAACGCCTGTCCAGGCCGCTGTTGCAATTGACTCATTTGGCAAACCAATTGGCCCGGGGCGATTTTGAGGTCAGCGACTATATCAAAGGAACTCCGGAAGGTGAAATCGGCGCTTTAACGACAGCGTTTGTACAAATGGCCAGGAACCTAAGGGTTTCTTACGACAAGCTTGAAGAATACAGCCGGACGTTAGAGCAGAAAGTCTTTGAGCGCACCTCCGAACTGGCTGAAGCGCGGGATCAAGCGATTGCTGCCAACAAAAGCAAATCGGAGTTTCTGTCAATCATGAGTCATGAGATTCGCACGCCGATGAATGCCATTATCGGCATGACCCGGTTGGCGCTGCAGACGGAAGTTACAGCCAAACAGCGCGATTATCTGACTAAAGTTCAAACCTCCTCTCATACGCTGCTCGGCATCATTAACGATATCCTGGATTTTTCGAAAATCGAAGCCGGGAAACTGGAACTGGAGGCCATCGCGTTTAATCTGGATGACGTGCTGAATAATCTTGCCAATTTGATGAGTGTTAAAGCCGAAGAAAAAGGTCTTCAGATACATTTTACCACTGGCCGTGATGTGCCTTTGTATCTGATAGGTGATCCGCTCAGACTAGGCCAAGTATTGCTTAACTTGGTCAATAATGCAGTAAAATTTACCCAATATGGCGAAATCGTCGTTAATGTTGCATTGGCTGAAGACGATGGCCGGCAAGTCAAAAGAAATGGTCAGGTAGTGCTTGAGTTCTCTGTCAAAGATACCGGCATAGGCTTAACGAAAGAACAAATAAGCGGTTTATTTGAATCTTTCAGCCAAGCCGATAAATCAACTACCCGCAAATATGGCGGGACAGGCCTGGGGTTGGCAATCTGCAAGCGGATGGTGGACATGATGGGAGGGCGCATCAACGTTACCAGCGAAGTGGGAAAAGGCAGTATTTTTTCCTTTACCGCCGCCTTCGAGCAGTACCAGGGCGTTGATCAAGGATGTATTGCCTCGCTTGAGGATTTTCAGGGCATGAAGGCATTAGTCGTGGATGATAATGCGACATCCCGGAATGTTCTACGTTCTTACCTGGAGTCATTTTCTTTTCAAGTGGATCAAGCCAATACCGGCGAGCAGGCGATTCAGATGCTGGAAAATGCCCCCGTTGAAGATCCTTATCGCCTTGTCATCATGGACTGGAAACTGCCCAAAATAGACGGTATTTCAGCGGCGCGCCATATTAAGAATGATCCCAAGATTATTCATACTCCCTACATTATCATGATAACGGCTTATAGCAGAGAGGATATCATTCAGCAATCAAATGACGCCAACCTGGACGGGTTTCTTATCAAGCCGGTGCATCCGTCGGTGCTGCTTAATGCAGTTATTGATGTATTCGTTCAAAATCGTTTTGACGAAAATCCTGTCCAGCACGTTCTTGATGCGGCAATGAATGATAAAAAATTATATAAAACTGAAGGAAAAAAACTGCTGCTGGTAGAAGATAACGAAATTAATCAACAGGTTGCGAAAGAAATACTGGAAAAGGAAGGTTTTGACATCGACATTGCTGCAGATGGACTGGAAGCCGTGCAAAAAATACGAGCCAAACGCTTTGATGCGGTATTGATGGATTTGCAAATGCCGATGATGGACGGTTATGAGGCGACACGCATTATACGTTCCGAGCCACAGTTTGACGATCTGCCGATTATTGCCATGACGGCTCATGCCATGACCGATGTCAAGGAGAAATGCTTGAGCATCGGCATGAATGGATATATAGCTAAGCCAATAGATGTCGATGAGTTAGTGGCAAACCTGCTTGATTCAATCAAACCGGAAATGCGGGAAATGCTGGATTCCACTTTGGAGATAGCCGATACGCAAGCAAAGACATTACTACCGGCCTACTTGCCCAGTATCGATTGGCGGTTGGGATTGAAGAGCGTTGCAGGCAATGCTCAATTATTTCATGAGCTGCTGCTGAAATTTCATGAAGATTTTGGCGATGCGGCAACTCGACTGGAGGCATTTCTGCAAACAGGCGATAACGAATCGGCTTTGGCATTACTGCATTCATTGAAAGGCGTTGCGGGCAATCTTGCCATGCCTGAATTGAGAGATAGAGCAAACGCACTGGAAACGGCTATCGCAAAGCAGCAAGCATTGGTTCCCGGGTTATTGATTGAATTTTCCAAGGCTCAACATAGAGTGCTTGAGTCAGTTGCCCGGTTGAAAACTTATGAGTCTACAGAGTTGCCGGATTACAATAACAATGCTGTCGAGCCCGATTTATCGCTGGTTGAATCTTTATTGAACGATTTATTTGACGCCTTGAATGGAAGCCGTCTGGATGCAGACTATCATTTTAAAGAACTGAAAAAGATTATCCAAAATTCACGGCATAGTAATAATCTCAGATTACTTGAGAAGGCGATCAATCAATTTGATTTTGCTGCTGCCCAATCTGTTTTACAGGATATTGTGCTGGTTTTATTTGATAAGAAATTAATGCAATCGACTGTATCCTCAGAAACTGATAACAGACAAAAGATATTGATTGTCGATGATATGCCTGTAAATATCCTGACATTAGGAGAAGTCCTGAGGTCTCGTTACGATATTGTTGCGGCCGTAAATGGAAGAAAAGCCTTATCTATAGCTCAGTCAGATCAGCCTCCCGATCTGATTTTACTGGATATTGAAATGCCCGACATGGATGGGTGGCAGGTTTGCAGACATCTGAAAACAACTGAAAAAACACGCAATATTCCGGTCATCTTTATTACGGGCCACGACGAAGTTTCCGAAGTGATGGCGGGCTTTGAGTCGGGAGCCGTCGATTACATCAGCAAACCGTTCAATATATCAGTCGTTCAGGCCAGGGTTCAGACTCATCTGGCGCTTAAAAAGCAACGCGACTTGTTAGAACAGCTGGCAAGCGTGGACGCATTGACAGGCATTCCCAATCGCCGCATGTTCGATGAGTATTTCGCCAGAGAATGGCGCCGCTCCATGCGTTCGGCATCGCCCATCTCTCTCATCTTCATGGATGTAGACTTCTTCAAAGCTTACAACGATAACTACGGCCATGCGGAAGGGGATCGCTGCCTGGAGAATATTGCCGCCATACTGAAGCATACGCTTAAGCGGGTTACTGATTTTGTGGCGCGTTATGGCGGTGAGGAGTTTGTCGCTGTATTACCGGAGATGAATCTGGACGAAGCGGTGGAGATGGCTGAAAGCATGCGTAAAAATGTCGCCAGTTCCAATATTCCTCATGCCTATTCCGAAGTAGCCGATCGGATAACGTTGAGTCTTGGCGTGAGCAGTGTAATACCTGTTGCAGACATATTGCCCGAAGACCTGATAAAGACCGCCGATGCTGCGCTTTATATGGCGAAAGAAAACGGCCGGAATCAGGTTGGTGCAAAATTGACTGGAATTAAAGATGCGCTATGAGATGTGCAATAAACCTCTGCTCCTTATTCCTGAACCGGAGCAACGGCGATATTTCCCTTTAATGAAGCATTCGTAATTCGCATGGCTATGAGAAAAGAATTTCTTATTCTGTTCGTGTGCGTGGTTTCAATGTTTCACATATCCCTCGCATCTGCCGCCGCTCCTCCGATGATGTCAAAAGAAAACATAGAAGCTTCGTTAGATGAAGAGTTAGGCTGGCTTCAGGAGGAATCGGTCATCTTTTCCGCATCCCGGCGAGAACAAAAAGTTTTGCAAACATCCGCCGCTGTATTCGTTATCAGCAATGACGATATACGCCGCTCCGGCGTTACTTCAATTCCCGACGCTTTGCGCATGGCTCCAGGGCTTCAGGTCGCCCAAGTGAATGCGAATACCTGGGCAATTACAGCGCGGGGATTTAACGGAGAGAATGCAAACAAGTTGCTGGTGATGATCGACGGCAGAACGGTTTATCATCCTACCTTTTCGGGAACGCTTTGGCGGACAAAAGATGTGTTGCTTGAAGATGTAGAAAGGATTGAAGTCATCAGGGGGCCGGGTGCAGCCATGTGGGGCGCCAATGCCGTAAACGGCGTTATCAATGTGATCACCAGAAATGCAGCCAATACTTATCAGGGCTTATCGGTAACAGCCGGAGGAGGCAGTGAGGATAAAGGTCTGGGTTCTGTCCGTTACAGCGGAAAACTGGCGGATAATCTGCATTACCGGACTTATATGAAATATAACGATAGGGATAATTTAAAATTTGAAGGCGGCGGCAACCCTAATGACAATTGGGAAAAGTTTCAGGGCGGCTTCAGAATCGATGGCGATTTGACACCGCATGATTCACTGACCTTGCAAGGCGATCTGTACAAAGGCAATGGCGGCAGCTTGAGGGACGCTACAGCACCGGTAGCTCCTTTTACTTCTCGGAGCAATGTAGGTGAAGATTTTTCCGGCGGCAATATTTTGAGCCGATGGCGGCACCGGTTTTCTGACACATCGGATTTGTCGCTGCAGTTCTACTTTGACCGGACCCAGGATAGGACTACTTATTCCGCATTTAACGATGCATCGGAAGCCGTTATAAGCACATACGACGCCGATCTGCAGCATTATTTCCAGCTTGGTAGTTGGCAGGAAGTGACCTGGGGGCTGGGATTCCGGTATATAGAGGACGATCAGGACAATGCCGTCAATTTTTCATTTGCACCTGCAAGCCGCGATTATCTGCTATATAGCGCATTTATACAGGATCAGGTGACGCTGGTCCCAGATAAACTAAAGTTCCTGTTTGGCTCAAAATTTGAACATAATGATTTTAGCGGCTTTCAAATTCAGCCCAATGCCCGCTTCATCTATACGCCCGATAACAAACAGGCATTATGGGCGGCGGTGTCTCGTGCAGTGCGGACGCCCAATCGTTTAGATCAGGATACAAACTTGCTCTATTTCAGCCAGTTAAGTGCTAATGACTTTAGTGCCTTTCGAGGTAATCGGAATTTTGATTCGGAAGAACTGATTGCTTACGAATTAGGCTATCGAATAGCACCCAAAGAGAATATATCCATCGACATCACGGCTTTTTACAATGTGTATGACAAACTGAGGAGTGTTGAAGCCGGAATGCCTTTTGATGACACGACTAATGGTATATCCCATAAAGTTTATCCTGTTACTTATGGAAATAATGCCCGTAGCGAAACTTACGGTTTGGAGACGGCAGCGCAATGGCAGGCGTTAAAGTGGTGGCGTCTGCAGGCAAACTACTCTTATCTGCAAATTCAGCTTCATACTGATTCCGCTTCGCTGTTCAATGATGTCGAGGAAGGACAATCACCCCATCATCAATTCAATTTCAGATCCTCGATGGACCTGCCGCACAATGTACAATTGGATGCCTTTTTACGGTATGTGGACAAGTTGCGCTATAGAGACTATTACCCTGAGCGGGGAATCGCCAGCTATCTGGAAATGGATGTGCGCTTGGGATGGAAGCCTGTGAAAAATATCGAATTATCCATTTCCGGCAGAAATCTGTTGGACAGCAGTCATGCCGAATTCAAAGCCTTGATAAGGAATATGCCTGTTATAGAAGTACAGCGCAGCATATTTGGACAGATAAGCCTGGACTTTTGAAAGTCAGGCTTATCTGTCTTAGTTCAAGATTGTTGTTGCCCGCCTTATTGGCCGCGATGTAAGTGAATGTCAATCTGTTCCCAAGAAAGCTTTCTTAAGGCGTTTGCCGGAAGACAGCCAGATTTTAATAGCTTCATAGACAATGACCGTCGTAAATGTAACGGCCATCCATACCAATACGGCTTCAACGGGTAGCGAGGCCCAGGCACTGACTGTTAAGCCCAGCATTTGATCATGGTTGTATCCCCACCATTGATATGGCGAGGCGAGAGTCGCTTCCCATATCAGGCTGATCAATAAAATAAAAAAGAATGTAGAACTGAAAGCGCGCCAATTGATAAATCGGTAAGTCGTCTTAAAGAAAGCTGCGGAAGGGATAAAGCTGGCGACTGTAAGAAAGGTAAAATAGCCCGGAAATCCGCCTTGATAGTGATGAGTAAAAAAATTCTTATAAATAAAGCCGCAGAGGATCAATATCAGCCCCCAAGCAAGGGATTTCGGATGAAAAAATACGATTTTTTCTATCTCTTTAGTCTCCGCAGAATAATCAGGCACATTGTAAGCGGCAAGCCAGTATTCATCGCACCAGATATAAACCAGTAGAACCGTGACAAATCCGGAGAGGTAAAAAACAAATTCCTCGATCGGCAATGCCAGGCGCCACATCATCCGATCGAAGTCAAAGCCAGGCAGATATACCTGAAGTGTGGCTTCATGGTTTGCAAAAGTAAAAAAGCTAAGACCAAAAAAAATATCCAGGATAAAGCCCAGAGGTACAAGCATGATTAAGGCCAGCCAGAAAGACTTACGGATTAATTTTTCGTTGTGGCTGACATGAAGCCAAGTGATGATCGTTAATGCCGGGACAATGAAAAGCAGTAAGCTCCAGGTATATCCCAATGGAGAAATGCCGGCAACAGGAGCAATGACTTCTTGAGCTTTTTTGACAGTCAACATCGTTAATGTAGCCGGCAAGGCTAAAACAACGAGCATGATGATAAATATTTTAAAATCCTTTATTGACGTGAAGTTCATATTTTCCCTCTTATCTAATATTTGATGAGTATGGGGCTCTGATTGTTAAATATGATGAAAGTTCAACAGTTTCAGCAGTTGAATAACTCATTATCTGCGATAATGTCATTTTTTATGACTCTAACAAAATTTATGAGTTGACTTTAAAGTTATCACAAGCGTTGGGTATTGTCAGCATCAACAATACGGATTGCCGAACTGGTGCCGTGAGAGTGCCAGCAAGCAGCAGAAAGCAGGCTCAAACGTTATACATGCTACTGATCTGGGAATGAGATTCCGACAGTTAACGGATACTTTTCTATCCGTGATTTCTGACTAACAGTCAGGACTTACGCAAGCCTGTGGGGCGATTTTAATCGCCACCACACTTTTAAAATGGCCGGTAGCAGAAGAGTGAAATATGTAAGTCCAGATAGTGGGGCTCGCTACCTGGATGTGTTTGATTAGGAAATCTGCGGTTAAATGCTTTGGGCTCAGCCCGCTTTCAACTTCGTCAGATTGTATGCGCTTTAGGCCGGGAAGAACCAAGGCGCATTGCGGGATAACTTCTTAAGTGCTATCAGCTGACACCTTGGCCTATTCAGTCAGGCTATTTATGGAAGTGATGCGTCGGGCATTGATCGTTTCTTAGGCTAATGATCGGCCATTTGGCCGCTGCCGCGAACTGGCGCAGCTTTTCATCCGGGTCGACCGCGACGGGATTATCGACCAGCTTAAGCAATGGCAGATCGTTGTGTGAATCGCTGTAGAACCAGCTGTCCTGCATGGTTTCCGTCGAGTTTTTTAACCACGCTTCCAGCAGCTTCACTTTGCCTTCCTGGAAACAGGGAATGCCATCAAAATCTCCAGTATATCGGCCCTCTGTGAATGACGGTGTAGTCGCCAGCAAGTTATCAATGCCATACAGTTTGACTATCGGTTCGGTAACGAAACGGTTAGTAGCGGTAATGACCAGCAAGGTATCGCCCCGGTCCCTGTGCTTGGCGATCAGCTCTTGTGCGGATTTCAACAACAAGGGTCTGATGATTTCTTCGATAAACTGCGCCCGCCACCGGTAAAGCTGTTCGGGATGATTGTCGGCCAAAGGCCGCAGAGAAAAGCACAGGAATGCCCTTATATCCAGCGTGCCTTGTTTATAATCATCATAGAATTTAGCGTTAGCGCTTGCGTATTGATCTTTATCGACAATGCCTTGTTCGACAAGAAACTGCCCCCACAAATAATCACTGTCATCGGCAATCAAAGTATTATCTAAATCGAAAATCGCTAAACTCACGGGTAAACCTGTCTGAAATAATTAAAAAAATATTGCCCTATGGCGTCTGTACATTTTTTATGGAACAATGGAGGCAATTAATTTATTACCTGACCTATAGTTTGCAATTCTACCACACGCAAGATTAAACATAGGAAAGGACAAGACATAGGTTTTTAAACATGATCGACTCTAAAGGATATCGGCCCAATGTCGGCATCATCCTTTGCAATGACGAGGGTCGCGTGTTTTGGGCAAAACGGATGGGCGTGAACTCATGGCAGTTCCCGCAAGGCGGAATTCATCAGAATGAAGATCCTGAAACAGCGATGTATCGAGAATTGTGGGAAGAAACGGGGCTACAGGAACAACATGTACAGGTGCTTGGGCGTACCCGTTACTGGCTGAGGTATCAATTGCCTGAGCGTTATATACGCAAGAATTCACTGCCAGTCTGTATCGGGCAAAAGCAGATCTGGTTTATCTTGCGGCTGATAACGCAGGAATCCAATGTGCGCTTCGACCGCTGCGCCAAGCCGGAATTTGATGGCTGGCGCTGGGTGGATTATTGGGAACCGCTGAAGGATGTTGTCTATTTCAAACGCAAAGTGTATCAGAAGGCGATGACCGAACTGGGCGCGCTGCTGACTGTCGATTCCGTGCCGGTTAACGCGGAAGGGTATTTATCGAAAGAAAAAAGATACAACGGGACTAACCATCAATAGCCCTGTGCATCTGTTTGCAGCCCGGTTAACGGCTCGGGTAAATGATGAACCTCTGATTCGAGCCGGCCGTCAGCAGACAGTTGGATCAACCGGTAACCCGGTGGCGTATCGGCGACCACGAGCTGTGTGCTTGCAGGCTGAAACTGGAAGCAGGTAGAGGGCGACCCCCATGCGCGAATGGAGTCTGCTTCAAGCTCTATAGCTTGATGGATATGGCCGAACGTGACGGCTTTGACATTCGGATGCTTGTCGATTATCGCAAATAGCGCCTGCGCGTTTCCTATCATCATGGTATCCATCCAGGGACTGTTGATGGACAGGCAATGATGATGCATGGCAATCAATGCATAGCGACCCGGATGGGCGTCAAGGCATTGTTCAAGAAATGTCAGTTCCTGGTTTGACAAGTAGCCGTCGGGCGTGCCAGGCACCTGACTGTTCAGACTGACGATTTGCCAATTGCCTAGAAAGACCTGCTTGCGGCAATTGACTAGCTCCGTGTTCAGTATTTCTTGCATCAACTCATAATCATCGTGATTGCCGGGCAGGCAGACGCAAGGCGTTTTATATGCTTCAAGCGTGTTCAGGATGTGCTGATAGTTTGACCGGCCGGGGTGCTGGGCCAGGTCGCCCGTGAACAGAATCAAATCAAACCGGTGCTCCGATGCAAAAGCCTGCTCAAGAACAGCCCGGAAATAATAGTCCGTATCGATCCCCAAGAGTGTCTCGCCGGGATTAGGCAGAATGTGCGAATCAGATATTTGCAGTATCGACAGGCAATCAGGGGCATGAGTCATGGCAAAATCCTATTCAATGTTTTTACAGAGAATCTTGGAATTTCTCTGCGGATTGTATAACGCCTTGAGCGGGTCGGGAAGGCTGTTGATATCCGACGGCGAGAAACCCCGTTCGATAAACCAGTGCATGGTTTGTGTCGACAGCACGAATAATTTTTTCAAGCCCAGTCCGCTCGCTCTGTGGTAGGCATATTCCAGCATGCGATTACCTCTGGCGGAGCCTTGATAATCCGCATGAACAGCCATGCAGGCAATGACGCCGGACTTTTCCTGCTCATTCGGATGCAGTGCGGTGCAGCCTATGATCAAACCGTCTCTTTCAATCACGATGTAATCGGCGATTTCCATCTCGATTTTTTCCCTGGAACGCTTGGTCAATTTACCTTGTTGTTCCAGCGGCTTAATCAGTTCCAGTATGCCGCCTATGTCGTTCAGAGAGGCGGGGCGCAATTCTTCGAACGGCATGGAACTGATCAAAGTACCGATGCCGTCCCGGGTAAAAAGTTCAAGCAGCAGGGCGCCGTTATGGTTGCGGTTGATCAGATGCACTCGGTCGATGCCTGATTGGCAGCTCTGGATAGCCGCTTTCAGAGGCAGGCTGACCGTGTCGGCAAGGTCAGGATGCTGCTCCAGAAAAGCGCTGGCTTCAGCGGTGGTCATTTGCTGAATTTGCGCACCGCTATCTGGATGGCAGCAGCTTTGCTCGGTCAATAGAATGAGCTTTTCGGCTTTTAACGCAATCGAGACGGCCGTCGCGACTTGCTCGGCGGACAAATTGAAAATTTCTCCGCTGGGTGAATAGCCGATAGGCGAAATCAGCACGACATTGTTCTGGTCCAATTGCTGATGAATTGCCGCGCTGTCGATGCGCCGGACTTCGCCCGTATGGCAGTAATCGATGCCGTCGATGACGCCTATCGGTTTGGCGGTAACGAAATTGCCGGAAGCCACCTTGATTTTAGCGCCCGCCATCGGCGAATTGGCAAGGCCCATCGACAGGAGGGCTTCAATTTCCACGCGCACCAGTCCGGCCGCCTCTTTTACGCACTGAAGAGCCAGATCATCGGTAATGCGTAAATGGTTATGAAAACGGGGCGGCGGAGTGGTGTTATTAAGACGTTGATCTACCTGCGGGCGTATGCCATGGACCAGCACCAGGCGTATGCCAAGACTGTTCATTAACGCAAAATCGTGAACATGATTGGCGAAGTCATCATCAAGAACTGCCTCGCCGCCGAACGAAATCACAAACGTCTTGTTGCGATGCGCATGTATATAAGGTGATGAGTTTCTGAACCAGCTGACAAATGAGTGATGCGATTCCATAATAGCACTTATAGAATTTTTGAAAGAGCGGGAAGCCTGGGTGTCGGAACACCCAGCATTGGGATTGGAGTTAATTCAGATTATCGGTAACGGCGCCCAGGGAAGCTGAACTGACTGATTTGGCATATTTCGCCAGTGCGCCGCAAGTGGCATCTTCGGCCAGTCTGTTGATGTGCACGCTCCATGCCGTCAACACCTTGAGAAGAAGAGTAGGGGCGGACTTTTTTGTCACCTGAATTAGCCATGTAAGCAATTCCCGAAAGTTATGGGTTTAAAATGTCGGACACGAAAGGCTAGGGGCTGCCCGATCTCAGTAAGTATCCCAACTGCTGCTTCTGCGGCGCCAGCCCAATTTGGGCAGGATGAATCCCAAGATGACGCCGACCAGGGACAGAATGCCGCCGTATAAAAACCAGTCTTGTTTGCTGCTGTCCGCCAGCGCCTTGTTTTCCAGTTTAAGCTGTTCCAGTTCCCGTTCAACATTGACCACGCGCTCTTGAAGTTCATCGCGTTGATTTTTTAACTCCACGGCGTTGGAAGCGGTTTGCTTCAGCTCGCTGAGTTCTCTGGCCAAATGGTCGCGTTCCGTTGCGAGAGACTGTTCGAGAGTTGTTCCCGGTGTCAATGAACTTTTCAGCGATTCAAATTCAGTTTTAAGTGTCGTGTTTTCTTTTTCCAATGACGCCAGTTTTTTATTGGCGGCATCCAGTTGAGAACGGCTGGGGGGTTCCTTTTTGGTATGGCGGGCCAGAATATAGCCTTCTGTGCCGTCATCAAGGCGTGCATAGATGAAACCGGTTTCCTTGTTTTGACTGAGCACTGTCAGAGACGTGCCCGGATGGAGCATTTTTATAACTTTACCACGCGTGTTTTCTTCGCTTCTAAATGCCAGATCCAGATTGTCGGTTACATAGACAGTATCGGCCTGCGCTGAACCGAAAGCCAGCATTAAAATAAAAAACGAACTTAATATTTTTTTCACTTGAATCTCTGTTCTTGATCGTCTGAAAAAATGAATTTTAGCGTTATTTACGGCACATTAGAAATTCCAGCAGCGCTTTCTGTGCGTGCAGGCGATTTTCGGCCTCATCGAAGATAACGCTCTGCGGACCGTCGATAACATCGGCAGAGACTTCTTCACCGCGGTGTGCCGGCAGACAATGCATAAACAGGGCATCATGATTTGCTGCTTTCATAATGTCTGCGTTGATCTGATAATCTTGAAAGGCTATTTCACGTTGTTTTTGTTCTTCCTCCTGCCCCATGCTGGCCCAGACGTCAGTGACGAGCAAATCCGCGCCTTTGGCTGCTTCCAGCGGCGTGGAGAAAAAACGGACGCGTTCGCCCGCCGCGTCAACAATGGATTTTACGGGTTCATAACCGGACGGGCAGGCAATGTTCAATTTAAAATCCAATACGGTTGCGGCGTCGATATAGGAATGGCACATATTATTGCCATCACCGATCCAGGCGACGGTTTTGCCCTGAATGTCGCCGCGATGCTCAAAATAAGTCTGTATGTCTGCCAGTAATTGGCACGGGTGCTGCAAATCGGTTAATCCGTTGATCACGGGTACCCGCGAATGCTCGGCGAATGTAGTTACCGTTTCATGCTTGTTGGTTCTGAGCATGATGCAATCGACCATGCTGGAAATAACTTTGGCGCTGTCCTGCAGCGGTTCTCCGCGTCCCAATTGGGTGTCCCTAGGCGACAGAAACAATGCGCTGCCGCCAAAATGGATCATGCCGGCTTCAAATGAAATACGGGTACGCGTCGATGATTTTTCAAAGATCATCGCCAGAACTTGGCCTTTTAAAGGCTGATAATCAGGATCTCGGTGATTTTTCAGCGCTATGGCTCTGCTGATCAAGCCGCGAAATTCGTCGCTTGATAAGTCTAACAGGCTGATGAAGTGTCTGGGTTTCATAGGCATGGTTTTGTGTGCGCTTGAATGAGAGCGGATAAAGTTTCTACGAGTTGATTGATTTGCTGGTCATCAATGATCAATGGCGGCAGCAGGCGGATGGTTTTCTCGCTGGTGACATTGATCAGTAAACCTTGCTCCAAGGCTGATTTGACAAGGTCTGCGCAAGGCGCGTCGAGTTCGATGCCGATCATGAGGCCTTTATGGCGAACGTCGACAACATGCGGGTTATCAGCCAATTGCTTGCTGAATCCGGCGCTGATAGCGGCGCCTTTTTGTTCGGCTTGTCCGATCAGGTCTTCATTCTCCAGTGTTTCCAACACGGCTAATGCTGCGCTGCAGGCCAGAGGATTGCCGCCGAATGTCGAACCGTGGGCGCCTGTGGTAAACAATTGAGCCGCTTTGCCATGAGCAAGGCAGGCACCGATCGGTACGCCATTGCCCAATGCTTTGGCCAGTGTGCAAACGTCAGGCAAGATTTCATTATGCTGATAGGCAAGAAATTTTCCGGTGCGGCCTATGCCGGTCTGGATTTCATCCAGCATCATCAGCAGTCCGTGCTGATCGCACAGATTGCGAATTTGGTTAAGGTAATCGGCAGCGGGAACGTTGACGCCGCCTTCACCTTGAACGGGCTCAACCAATACGGCAACGATATCGGCATTTTGTTTAATCGCTTGTTCGATGGCGTTGATGTCGTTATAAGGTACGCGCACAAAACCCTCGACCAGTGGCGCAAAGCCTTGCTGTACTTTCGCGTTGCCGGTGGCGCTCAATGTGGCGAGCGTGCGGCCGTGAAAGCTTTTTTCCATGACGATGATGGCCGGGTTTTCTATATTTTGTTGATGTCCATATAGGCGAGCCAGTTTGATGGCGGCTTCGTTGGCTTCAGCGCCGGAATTGCAGAAAAAAACGTTATCCATGCCGCTTTTTGCGATCAATTTATCGGCCAGGCGCTCCTGGGCAGCGATAACATATACGTTTGACGTATGCAGCAAGGTTTCGCTTTGCTTGCAGATAGCCCTGTGCACTGCCGGGTGCGCATGGCCCAGATTGCATACGGCTACGCCGGATAAGGCATCCAGATAACGTTTATTGTTAGTGTCCCACAACCATGCGCCGGCGCCGCGTTCAAAAGTCACGGGTAAGCGTCCATAAGTTGGCATAATATGGCTAGTCATTGATTCTGCCTATAAACAAAAATAGTGGAAAGTCGGTCGCCCGCTGGAAAAATGTTCGATTATAGTTTTCAAACAGCTCTCAGGCAAGCGCAGGCTTGCAAGATTTGCTTTTTTAACGCCATAATTGTTGATAAAATCAGTCAGTTTTATTTGTCGAGTGAGTAACTGCTACTATGAACGTAATTGAAAGAATCAAAGACCAGATTGAAAATAATCCGGTTGTTTTATACATGAAAGGCACGCCTGATTTTCCACAATGCGGCTTTTCCGGCCAGGCTGTTCAGGTGCTGGATGCCTGTCATGCGAAATACATGTACGTCAATATCTTCGAAGATCTTGAGATTCGCGAGGCGCTGAAGGAATATTCAAACTGGCCGACCTATCCGCAGCTTTACATCGGCGGCGAACTCGTAGGCGGCTGCGACATCATGATTGATCTGTACAACAAGGGCGAGTTGAGCAAAATGCTAGCAGCAGTCGGCGCCATTACAGAATGATTTGTAGAGACTATCATACCCGGGACGCGGGTATGATAGTCTTTGTCCTAGAGGGCGAGTGATTCGAGCCGTTTCCAGCGGTTGACTATCTTGCAGAATAACTCGGCCGTCTTCTCCGCATCGTATAGCGCAGAATGCGCTTTTTCATTATCCCATTCCAGGCCGGCTGATTTGGCAATTTTTGCCAGCACGGTTTGCTGATACGCCAATCCTCCCAACGTAGCCGTGTCAAATGTACTGAACGGATGAAACGGGCTTCTTTTTATTTGCGTGCGATGGATGGCCGCATTCAGGAAATTGATGTCGAAAGCCGGATTATGGCCTACCAAAATCGCCCGTGTGCAATTGTTGCGCTTTACCGCCTCCTTGATGGGCTTGAACAGCATGTCAAGCGCCTCTTTCTCATCAATAGCCATACGGAAAGGGTGATGCGGGTCAATGCCATTGAATTTGAGGGCGGATTCATCGAACTCGGCGTTTTTGAACGGAATCACATGCGTCGAGTAGCGCTCAGTGATTTCCAGATCGTGCTGGCTGTTAAGTTCGACAATTACGGCGGCGATTTCCAGCAATGCATGCTTTTTAGGGTTAAAACCGGCTGTCTCTATGTCGACAATGACAGGCAGATAGCCTCTAAAGCGTTTGTCTAAAGGAATTTTGGGTATATCCATTAAATTTGAGCGGAATCAGGGGTATGGGAAGAATTAAGTAACATAATGGCGAATATCGATAGCTGAAGCCGTTTATGCTATGTTACGCGAAATTTAAGTCAGAATAAAAATAATAGCTAAATTAAAGGCAAAGCCATGCACAAGAACAGATCAATAACACGATTGGCAAACTTTATATTATTGGGCATGATGGCGGGATGCGCAACCAGTACACGAGATACCAGAGATCCGCTGGAAAACTGGAACAGGGATGTGCAGTTGTTCAATGATAACCTTGATGAGTATGTAGGAAAGCCTATTGCCAATGGCTATCAGTGGATTATGCCGTCATTCGCCGATCGCGGCGTGACTAATTTCTTTAGTAATATTAATGATATTGGCGTCACAATAAATGATCTTTTACAGTTCAAGTTATCGCAGGCCGGCATGGATGGATCGCGCTTTATTGTCAATACGGTGGCCGGTATCGGCGGATTCATCGATGTTGCGGAGATGATTGATCTGCCCAAACACGAAGAGGATTTTGACCAGACGCTGGGTGTTTGGGGCTTGCCGACAGGGCCTTATCTGGTCTTGCCCCTCTTAGGGCCCAGTTCTCCGCGCGGCATAGGCGGCCTGATCGGCGATACGGCCATGAATCCCATCAGCTATCTTGATAGCGGCATTATCAGCGGCTCATTGTTCGCGGCGAATTGGACTGATTTTCGCGCAGACAATTTGGGGACTGAAAAAGCAGCGGATGAAGCGGCTTTGGACAGGTATGAGTTTTTCAAAAACGCCTATTTGCAGCGGCGCAATTATTTGGTCCACGACGGCAATGTGCCGGAGGAGGAGAAGGATGAACTGGAACTGGACGAAAATAATCCATAGCCGATTGATCCTTCATTAACCTGCGCTCAGACCGCAAACAGACGACAGATCCCGCCTGTTTGCGGTCTGAATGAGTTTACTGTGCTATCTGCCAAGTCAGTTCTTCATCGGCTTTCAGCGGCGTGATCGATACCGAATCATCGCCGTAAGCGGCCGGCACTTTCCAGGTGGTTTTTCTCAGGGTGATCGTGCCTGAATTTCTCGGCAAACGGTAGAAATCGGCGCCATGAAAGCTCGCAAAACCTTCCAGCTTGTCCAGCGCATCGGCCCGCTCGAAGACTTCCGCGTACAGTTCCAGCGCGGCATGGGCGCTGTAACAGCCCGCGCAGCCGCAAGCGGCTTCCTTCAACGAAGTCAGATGCGGGGCGCTGTCCGTGCCCAGGAAAAATTTCGGATTGCCGCTGGTGGCGGCGGCGACCAAAGCCTGGCGATGGTGTTCGCGTTTGATGATGGGCAGGCAGTAATGATGCGGCCGTATGCCGCCGGCCAGAAGGGCGTTGCGGTTGAACATCAGGTGTTGCGGCGTAATGGTGGCGCCAATGCGCGCGCCGGTCGATTGTACAAATTGCACGGCTTCCGCCGTTGTCACATGCTCGACCACAACGCGCAGTTCCGGGAAGTTTTTGACGATGTCGGCCAGAGCAGTATCGACGAACACCCGCTCCCGGTCAAAGATATCGCAAGCCTCATCGGTGACTTCGCCATGGATCAGCAAAGGCACATCGTGTTTTTCCATGGCTTCCAGCAGCGGGTAGGCGGCTTTGATATCGCTGATGCCGGCATCGGAGTGCGTCGTGGCACCGGCCGGATACAGTTTGAACGCCTGGACGTGTTCGCATTCGGCGGCCTTCCTGATTTCATCCGCCGTCGTCGCGCCAGTCAGGTATAGCGTCATCAGCGGCGTAAAATCCAGGTCCGCCGGTACAGCCTGCAGGATTTCCTCCCGATAGGCCAGGGCCTGCACCACGGTCATCACGGGCGGTTTCAGATTGGGCATGATGATGGCGCGGGCGAATCGCCGTGCGGTATGCGGCATGACAGTTTTTAAAATCGCGCCGGTTCTGACATGCAAATGCCAATCGTCGGGTTGTGTGATGGTTAATTTTTTCATTCTGGATGTCATCTTTCTGTAAAATAGGCAATTATTTTATAGGAAGGACCTTGAAAAACTAAGACTGTCCCCTATTTTGGGTATTATTTTTTGTTATCGGAGGGGCTAATGCCAATTTACGAATATCAATGTCAAGCGTGCGGTCATGAACATGAAGCTTTGCAAAAACTCAGCGACGCGCCATTAATCAACTGCCCGGCCTGCAGTCAACCGGAGCTCATGAAAAAGATTTCAGCGGCCGGATTCCGACTGAAAGGCGGCGGCTGGTATGAAACCGATTTTAAAAGCGGCAACAAGAAAAACGTAGCAGGCGAGAGCGGCAGTTCCAGCGCCAGCGCGCCCAGTGTCGCCAGTTGCTGCGGCGGAGGCTGCAAGACCAGTCATTAGAAACCGGCTTGCATCTGCCAGTCTAAGCACGTAATATCGACAAATTTTTTGGATTAACAGAGAAAACTTATGCGTACCCACAAATGTGGAGAATTAAACAAAAAACATTTAGCCGAAACGGTTGAATTATGCGGCTGGGTTCACCGCCGCCGGGACCATGGCGGGGTTATTTTTATCGATCTGAGAGACCGCGCCGGTCTGGTGCAAGTCGTATTTGATCCTGATTCTCCCGAAACTTTCGCGGTCGCCGAAAGTGTACGCAGCGAATATGTTTTAAAAGTCAACGGGATCGTGCGCGATCGTCCCGAGGGCACGATTAATCCGAACATGAGCACCGGTGAAATAGAGGTGCTGGCTACCGGCGTGGAAGTGCTGAACGAATCCGAAACGCCGCCTTTCCCGATCGAGAGCGACATCGAAGTCAACGAGGAAATGCGTCTGCGCTACCGCTACATCGATCTGCGCCGCACGTCCATGCAGGAAAAAATGCGCGTGCGCCGCGATGTCACGCGCACGTTGCGCAATTTCCTCGATGACCACGAGTTCTTCGAGATCGAAACGCCTTACCTGACCAAAGCCACGCCCGAAGGTGCGCGCGATTACATCGTGCCCAGCCGTACGCATGAAAACGCCTTTTTTGCCTTGCCTCAGTCGCCGCAGCTTTACAAGCAGATACTGATGGTTTCCGGCATGGACCGCTATTATCAGGTCGTGCGCTGCTTCCGCGACGAGGACCTGCGTGCAGACAGGCAACCTGAATTTACCCAGCTCGATATCGAGACCTCTTTCATGGACGAAAACGAGATCATGGAAATCATGGAAGAGATGATCCGTCAGCTGTTCGCCAAGGTTAGCGGCGTGCAACTCGATGCGACTTTCCCGCGCATGACTTATCAGGAAGCCATGTCCCGGTTCGGCGTGGACCGCCCTGATTTGCGTATTCCGCTGGAACTGGTCGACATCGCTGAAGAAATGAAAGATGTCGATTTCAAAGTCTTCTCGGGCCCGGCCAACGATCCGAAAGGCCGCGTCGTGGCCATGCGCCTGCCTAACGGCGGCGACTTGAGCCGCAAGGACATCGAAGACCTGACCAAATTCGTCGGCATCTACGGTGCCAAAGGTCTGGCTTATATTAAAGTTAACGACCGCAATGGCGGCATTGACGGCTTGCAGTCGCCGATCGTCAAATTCGCGCCGGCCGAAGTCTGGGAAAAAGTGCTGACCAAAACCGGCGCGCAAACCGGCGACCTGATTTTCTTCGGCGCCGACAAGGCCAGCGTCGTCAACGAAGCGATGGGCGCGTTGCGCGTCAAGCTTGGCCACGACCTGAACATGCTGGAAGGCGAGTGGAAACCGGTCTGGGTGGTCGATTTCCCGATGTTCGAATGGGACGACAAGAACCAGCGCTGGGCCGCGATTCACCATCCGTTCACGGCGCCAAGCTGCGCGGCTGAAGAATTGCTGGCCAATCCCGGCACGGCGCTGTCGCGCGCTTATGACCTGGTATTGAACGGCACCGAAGTCGGCGGCGGTTCGATCCGTATCAACCGCCCGGCCATGCAGCAGACCGTATTTAAAATATTAGGTATCGACGATAACGAAGCCAGAGAAAAATTCGGCTTCCTGCTCGATGCTTTGAAATACGGCGCGCCGCCGCATGGCGGACTGGCGTTCGGGCTGGATCGTCTGGTCATGCTGATGACCGGCTCGCATTCGATCCGCGACGTGATTGCCTTCCCTAAAACGCAGTCAGCGGCCTGTCCATTAGTCAACGCACCGGCTCCCGTCGATGATACGCAGCTGCGCGAGCTGGGCATCCGCTTGTTGAAACCAACTGCCGCCAAGGCGTCTTAACCGCCTTGTCCACTATTTTGCCTCCGCCCAAAATAATGCGGCGGAGACAAAACTTATACCCAGAACGAAGTGTCTTATAAAGTTAAGCACTTCGTTCCCTCGTGTCCGTGGTGAATTACCAAGTTATTCTCTGTTAAGGGTTGTCTTCAAATGACCGATACTGCATTACCGATTCAAGATTACGCATTGCTCAGCGACGAGGAATGCGATGCGCGCATTGTCGCGGCCAAGGAAAAGTTAGGCAAACGCTGTGTTATTCTCGGCCACCATTATCAGCGCGATGAAGTCTTCAAACATGCCGATCTGACCGGCGACTCATTGAAGCTGTCCAGGGAAGCAGCCCAGTCTGATGCCGAATACATCGTATTCTGCGGCGTGCATTTCATGGCCGAAGTTGCCGATATCCTGTCCAGGCCCGAACAGATCGCCATTTTGCCGGATATGGCGGCGGGCTGTTCCATGGCCGATATGGCTAACCTGATCAAGGTGCAGAAATGTTGGAACGAGCTGGCGGAAGTGCTGGATGTGGAATCTCAGGTTACACCCGTAACTTACATTAACTCGGCAGCCGATCTGAAAGCCTTCTGCGGCGAGCATGGCGGCATTGTTTGCACCTCTTCGAACGCGCAGAAAATTCTGGAATGGAGCTTTGCGCGCCGGGAGAAAATCCTGTTTTTCCCGGACCAGCATTTAGGCCGCAACACCGGCTACCGGATGGGCATTCCGCTGGAGGAAATGGTCGTCTGGGATTTCACCAAGCCGATGGGCGGGCTGACAGTCGAGCAGATCCGCAATGCCAAAATGATCCTGTGGAACGGTTATTGCTCCGTGCACCAGGCATTTCAGCCGGAACATATCGATAATTTCCTGAAGCGTTATCCTGAAACGAAGGTGATTTCGCATCCCGAAGCCTGTTTTGAAGTCTGCCAGAAATCCGATTACATCGGTTCTACGGAATACATTCTCAAGACTGTGCGTGAAGCCGAGCCGAACACCCGCTGGCTGGTCGGAACGGAATTGAACCTGGTCAATCGCCTGAGCGAGGAATGCAAAGCGCAGGGCAAAAACGTGCATTTCATGTCGCCCATGCTGTGCATGTGTTCGACCATGTTCAGAACCGATCCTCAGCATCTGGCCTGGGTGCTGGAAAATCTGGCGGCCGGCCATGTCGTCAACCAGATCTCCGTGCCGGCCAATATCGCCAAGCTGGCTAAAAAAGCGCTGGACGATATGCTGGCTATAAAATAGTGGTTAGTTTAATCAGCTGGAGCTACTCATCGACGCCTGATTGAAATTGTGAATTCAAATGCGCCATTGAAGGCGTAAAGGCGCCGATGACTTCGCTGAATAAATTCCGCCGTAATCGATAGCCATTGCTGATCATGCCGCCGCTCAACAGGCTGTCTTGGCTGAATTTTTAGAACAACTTGGCGATTAGTCTGCCTAAGCTGTTAGGCGTGGCGTCAAGGTTCGATTCATCATCGCAGCCGATTTAATGCTGCAACTGGCAACGGCCAAAAAACAAGAGGGCTTGGATGCCTACCTGAAACGCAGCCTACTTGGCTCGAAGCTGCTTACTGGACCAGAAATCCACATTTTTTCGGCTAATGCGACAGAACCGTCATCATGATTTTCCGCTTACGTGTCCAGGTCGATACCCGATTTGCCCGGCGCCAGGATATTGTTCGGATCGAGCGCGCGCTTGAGGGTCTTGTTGATCTCGCGCTGCACCGGACCATAGCTGTCGGCGACGCGGTTCATGAACGCGGTGTTTACCCGATAGACGCCGTAGCCGTTTTTTTCGAACTCGTCCAGCAGTTCGGCGAAGCAGTCGTGGGCGCGCTTCATCTCCTCCTCATCGGTACGATTGAACAGCACATCGATGATATGGTGCATGGCGCGCTGGGTGACGATGAATTCCCCGACATAATCCAGACCGTGCTTGTTGAGGATTTGGGTCGCCAGCTCGACCTGCTTGAGCGTCTCCGAGCCCCTGGCCTGGCTCACCGGCGCAAACCACATGGAACCGCCGCCGCCACGCCAGTTGTACAGACCGAATTCGGTCAGGGTCATGTTGCCGCGCATGAGGTCCGCCCGATACTTGAACGCCGGGTCGCTGCCGGCCTGCTCCTCGGTGACGATCTCGCCCTTGCCGGATTCCTGAACCAGTTCGGTGACGATCTTCCAGTTGATGTCGACATGCGCCTGCGTGCCGTACAGGGCGCCATAGACGGTCCAGGCCCCGATCTTGCGCTCGTCGCGGATGCGTTGGATGATCTCTTTTGAGGTCGCACCTTTGTCCGTGGTGTAGTCGGAGCGGCGCACAATGGCGCTGGCCTCGTAGAGCGTGCCGACGAACACCACGCCGTTGGGAATGATGCCGTTGATGCTCAACGGGCGGAACAGCTCCACCAGGTCCGCTATGTCCTCGTCCTTCTGATACTTGACCGCGAACGGCTTGAAGACATCCGGCTGCGGCATCAGCCAGAGGCCCATCTTGGTCACGATGCCGAAATTGGACTGCGTGAAGATGCCGTCCAGATACGGGCCGTAGCCCCATTTGAACACCTGCCAGGTATTGGAGCCCTTGACGCCACCCATGGCCGTGCGCAGCACTTTGCCATTGGCCAGCACCACTTCCATGCCGCACTGGAACAGGAAGTGCTCGGCATAGGGCGTGTAGCCTACGCCGCGGTCCAGGGTATTGCCGACAGGACCTACGATGGCCGACGGCGCCGGCGGGTCGACCCACAGCTTGTAGCCTTTTTCCTTGATGTAATCGACCAGTTGCTGGTAGGTCACGCCCGGCTCGACCAGGGCAGTGCACAGCTCCGGATCGACATCGATGATCTTGTTCATCTTCTTCAGATCCAATATCACCTGCCCCCGGTGGTGGGGCGCGGACGAGCCGTAGCCCAGGTTGTGGCCGGTGGACACAGTCCACACTGGGATCTTGTGCTCGTTGCAGATCGCCACGACGCCCTGCACCTGTTCCACGTTAGTGGCGATCAGCGCGGCGGAAGGCGCATGCTTGGCTTCCTCCACCGGCATCATGATCTTCATGTAGGGCACGAGCTGCTCGTCCTGGTCCAGGACGTTCCCGGCACCGAGCAGTTTACGGAACTTCTCGATGGCTTTTTGAAACTCTTGCTGCACAACTCCGCGCGGGAGTATGGCCTGGTTTGGTTCGGTCATGGGGGGGACTCCTTCAAGTCTCGATCGCGAAAGAAACGAAATGCCCGGTCAAAGGTGACTGCGCGGCATCGGCCGGCGGTGCCAGACCCGTTGGCGCGGAACCCCGCGAGGCAAGGGCGAGACCGAGGATCGCGGTCCACTGCCGCGAGTCGAGCCGGGCCGCCAGTTCTGAAGACGCCTGGTCGCCTAGCAGGCGATGACGGGATTGTCCAGGACTGGCCGAATGATACCCCAGCCACGGTAAACGGGCGTCCGAGGCGCGCGCCAGCTCGACGATCAGCGTGGCACTGGCGTCATCGACCAGGCCGATGATCCGGATCGGCCGTCCGGAGCGCAGCAGCCGGGTGAAATCCTGCACGAAGCCCATGCCGAGATCCGTGCGTTGCATCCAAGGGCGTTTATCCGGCAATGCCGCGGCGATGCCCAGAAGGAAAGCCGACTGTTCGGCTTCGCCGCTGACCAGCACCAGGAGGGGGAGTGTCGATTGGGCCTGGGCACTGACCGCGTTATTGGCCAGGGACAGGCTCCAGCGCCCCAGGGTCATGCCGGCGAGACCGCCCAGGGCGATACCTTTGAGAATGAAGCGGCGCGAGACATTCATGGCAGACTCCTCATTTCTGCGGCGCTGCGGACTTGGACAGATAATCGGCGACGTCCTGCAAAGCCTTATCATCAATAAAAGCGGCCGAAAAGGACGGCATCGCCCCCCAGCCATGGCGGACCCAGGCGCTGATATACCCGGGCGTCAAGTGTCGGCCCTTGATTGCCGGGCCGACCCCGACGTCATGACAATAACCGCAGACCTTGGCGTAGACATCTTCCCCGCTTTCCCAGGTGCCGCCGTCTTTGGCGAAGGCAGAAGCCGAGAGCAAAGCGAGAGAAAGAACGGCGCAGGCTTTGAAAGTCCGCTGCACGCCTTGACGGGTCATCGATGAGGGCATGTCGTGCTCCTTATGGATAGTGGAAGGTTAACGGAAAGACACAGGTTGTCCTTCGCCAGCACTCAGAACGGATAGGCACGCGGCGTATGCTGCACCGAAATCCAGTGCGTGGAAGTGAATTCATCGATAATCCACTCGCTGCCAAACCGTCCGATGCCGGAGTTTTTTCGCCGCCAAACGCCGCATGAGCCTCGTCGCCCAACGACGTGTCGTTGGCGCAGGTCATGCCGGCCTCGACCGCTTGCGCAAAGCGCACGCCACGCTCTAGGTCGCCGCAGTAAACAGCGCTTGAGAGCCCGTAATCGGTCGCATTCGCGAACCGCAGCGCGTCGTCTTCATTCCTGGTACGCGCACTTTGTAGGTGCAAATTTATTCGCACACAACCTTTTTCGGCCTTCTCGTGCCTGTCCAAGAAACCCAACCAGCGCAATAGTTTCGCTCTAGCGCTTTTTGGCCGCAGCGGCCGCGTATAGCGCATCGTGCCGGCCCATCGCGCTCCTGCAAAACTGCGTTGTCGGCGCGGCCCCAGGCTCCGGAAAAGGCGGGCACTCATTTGTTTTCATCGGCAACCGGTAAGGGCCGGTTTTCCACGGAGGGCGCTGGAGGCAGTCCGGTGACTTCCAGGATTTCCTGCTCATTAAGTGTCTCACGCGCGAGCAGGGCTTCGACCAGCGCGTCGAGTTCCCGACGATGCGCCTTCAAGAGACTTGTCGCTTGCGCGTGGCTCTCGTCGATGATTTTTTGCACCTCGGCGTCGATGACGCGGGCGGTCTCATCGCTGAAAGGCCTGGCGCCGCCGTATCCGCCGAGGGGGCTCAGGTAGGGATTTTCGCGGGGCGCGAGCTGCACCATCCCGAGCTCGTCGCTCATGCCCCAGCGCGTGACCATGTTGCGGGCCATCTGGGTGGCCTGCTCGATGTCGTTCTCGGCGCCGGTGGTCCGGGTGCCGTACACGATTTCCTCGGCCGCGCGCCCGCCCAGCATGCCGACAATTTTTGCGCGCAGGTAAGCTTCGGGATAGTTGTAACGGTCCGCCTGGGGACGCTGGTAGGTCACTCCGAGCGCCTGCCCGCGCGGCACGATCGAGACCCGGTGCACCGGATCGGCGTCGGGCACGACCAGGCCGAGGATGGCGTGTCCGCTCTCGTGATAGGCGATGCGCTCCTTGTCCGCGCGGCTCAGGAGCAGCGGGCGCTCGGGGCCGAGCACGATCTTTTCCAGCGCGTCCAGGAAGTCCTGCTGAAAAACCTCGTTCCGCTCGCGGCGCGCCGCCAGCAGTGCCGCCTCGTTGACCAGGTTTTTCAGGTCGGCGCCCGAGAGGCCGGGCGTCGTCGCGGCCAGCTCGCTCAGGCTGACGTCGCCGGCGAGCGGCACCTGGCGGGTGTGGACCTTCAAAATCGCCTCGCGGCCGGTCTTGTCCGGCAGGTTCACCACCACGCGCCGGTCGAAGCGGCCGGGCCTGAGCAGCGCCCGGTCCAGTACCTCGGGCTGGTTGGTCGCGGACAGCACGATGATGCCCTCGCGGCCTGAGAAACCGTCCATCTCGGTGAGGATCTGCTGCAGCGTCTGCTCGTGTTCGCTGGCGCCGCCGATTGCCACCTGTCCCCGCGCGCGGCCTATGGCGTCGATCTCGTCGATGAAGATGATCGCCGGCGCATGTTCGCGCGCCTGTTTGAACAGATCCCGCACGCGCGCCGCGCCCACGCCGACGATCATCTCCACGAACTCGGCGGCGCTCATCGAGAAGAACGGCACGCCGGCTTCCCCGGCGACGGCCTTCGCCAGCAGGGTCTTGCCGGTTCCCGGCGCGCCGACCAGCAGCACGCCTTTCGGCGCGCTCCCGCCCAGACGGGTGTATTTATCCGGGGACTTCAGGAAATCCACGATCTCGACCAGCTCGTTCTCGGCTTCGTCGATGCCGGCCACATCGTCGAAGGTGACTTTTGTGCCCGCCGTCTGGTCGTAGAGGCGCGCCTTGCTCCTGCCGATGCCCATGAGCCCGCCCATGCCGCCCATGCCACCCTGCTGCGAGGCTCGACGGTAGAGCCATACATAAAACAGGATGATCAGCAGCGCAGGGCCGAAGCCGAACAGGAGCGTGGCCCAGAAGCCGCCCTCCCGGATAGGCACCGCGCTGATCTCGACCTTGCGGTCGATCAGGAACGCCTCCAGTCCGGGGTCCACGAACGCGGGCAGTTCGGTCGTGAAGGTGTCCGCCGTTCCGGGCTCGGGTTGTCGAGGGCGCCCTGAGCCGGAGGCCGTCCCGTCTTCGCCTTCCGGCGGCCAGGTAACCGGCGCAACAAAGCGGCCTTCGATGCTCGTCCCGTGGCTGTAAATCGCCTTGACGTTGCCCCTCGCGACCTCTTCCTTGAAGGTGGTATAAGGGATGGTGACGGACTCGCCGGCTTCCGGAAAGATAATCCTCATCAGCAGGTAGTTGATGAGCAGGATGGCCAGGAATGTCATCCAGGTCTTGCGCGGCGGAATGTTCATTTGTCCAATGCCCTTCGGTTTCTCCGGCTGGCCGTCTTCAGGCCGGTTTCGGTCGTCGGGTGCCGCGTCGCTGTTGCGTGGTGGTTGTGTCTGCCAATTCATAATAACTCCCATGACGTGTTCATCGTTCTGTTGCTGCGGAATTGGGCACGGCGCTCTGCCGCGCGAAAAAGCGAGCCAGGGGTTCGATCATGCGTTCGGGAATGCGGCGCGCGATCACCGGCATGAGCAAATTCGGCTTGCGCGCATCGACGATGGTTCCGTCCCCGCGCCATCGGCGGAGCCGGGCGGCGAGATACTCCGGCTTCTGGCCGGCCAGCGTCGGATAGTCCGGGCGTTTGCCCGGTGCGTGGCATCTGGAGCAGGGCGGCAGATTGGCTTCCCTCAAACCGTTTGCGAAGATGCGTTCGGCCAGCCGGTCATCCGCCGTCGGGTCGGCGGCAGCGGCAGTCCTGGCTTTGGCCAGCCCTCCAGGAAGCCCGGCGTAATGCTTCGCCAGCGCCTGCATGAGATCGAGGTCCAGCCGGGCGGCGGCCGCTCCCATCACGCCGCTGGATCGCCTGCCCGCCGCGTAGGCGCGGAGCGCAGCCGACAGGTAGGCCGGTTGTTGTCCGGCTAATATCGGAATGTCGGGCTGGCCGCGCCCGTCGTCGGCATGGCAGCGCTCGCAGTCGGGCAATGCATCTTCCAACCGTATCGGCTTGCCACCGGCGACGCGCCCGTCGGGTCCATAGGCGAGCGTGCGATATTCGGCCGGCGTCATGCCCGGCAGCCGCCGCACGAAGGCGGTCATGCGGCGGATTTCGTCATCCCGGTCCAGCGCGGGCCAGGCGGGCATGGCAGTAAATTTCACGCCATGCTTCACGATCCAGAAAAGCTGCCGGTCAGTCCAGGAATGAGCGGTCGCGGCCAAATCGGGCGCCGCCGGTGTCGCGCCCTTCATGACGCGGGCCGGCTGTTCGCCCGGCGCGCCGTGACAGAAGGCGCAATTGGCGGCGTAGTGGCCGGCGGCGGAGGTCAGGCCGCCGGCATCGGCCGCGGGTTCGTCCACCGTCAGCGCGGCATAGGTGCGAACCGTGTTGCGCATCGACCAGTGGAGAAACCAGTCGGTGATCGCCCAATGGCCAGTCGAGGCGCCGATGTTGAGAACGCCCGACCAGGCGATCGCCAGGGCGAGCATGAACAGCGCCGCCGCCGCGGCAAACGCCCGCTTCCAGGTAATCTTCAGGACCATTGCCGCGCCCCCGCCGGGCGATTGCTCCGCAGCAGACCGAAAAGCAGCGCCAGTCCGCCGGCCAGATAGCTGCCGCCGCCTACCAGCAGCATGATGACGCCGCCCAGCTGCTGATCGGCGACCAGGGACAGCGTGACGCCGAAGCCGGTAAAGCCGGCCGTGCCGAACAGCGTGCGCGGGGCCAGGGTAATGAGCGTCCCCAGCAGCGTCATGTGCATCGTGGTCAGCAGCAGCGCGACAATGCCGGCGGCGCGCGTTTCCAGGCAGGCACTCCACAGCAGCAGGCCGGCGGCCAGAAACATCGTCTGTTCCAGCGCCAGACCGATCGCGCCGCCCGCGGCAAAGGCGCGCGCGGCCGGCCAATGCCAGCCCCAGACGACAAGCAGTTCGAGCAGCGACATCGGCAAAGGCGCGACAACCAGCGGCCAGCGCGAAGCAGGATCGGCCCGCGTACCGGCTAGCCCCAACGCCATGAGCGGGGCCGCGACCGCCACGGCCGCCATGTGCGCCGCCATATGCGCGGTCATGCCATGGCCCGACGCGGCGGTGGCCCAAGCCGCCGCAAGCACGGCAACGCCGGCGACGAAAGCCGGGCGTTTCATCTGCAATCCTCAAAGACGAAAGCCGACAGGGCCGTGAACAGGATGGCGACAAAGCTTAAGCCCGCCAGCAGCAGCGTCGATACGGCGAGGAAACGCAACCGGTCCTCGTCGGTGCTGTCTTGATACGGCGGCAGATCGCCCTGAATTCGCGACTGGGCCCAGGCGATATAGCCAAAAGCCACGACCAGCAGCAGCGCCACAACGGTCGCGGCGGCGATGCCGGTGCGGATGTCGACGATGACCTCGGCCGATCCGCTCTTGGCGCAGCGGACGGCGGCGTAAACGTAGGAGAACAGAAAATGCAGCGCCCAGACCGTGGGCGGTACGACCAGCATCCATAAAGACGATTTCAATCGTTGCGCGAGTTTGTGGAGTTTGCGAATCATGCCAACCTCGGGAAAAAACCGATCACCAGAAACGTGATGAGCGCGCTCAACGCCAGGAAATGCCCGTAGACGGTGATATTGCGCACATCGCCGTCATAAACCGGGGTCATACGTCCCGCGAGACTGCGAGTCAGCGCGAAAAGTTGCATGACGACGCCAAACGCCGCATGGACCGCGATCCAGATGACCAGCACCCAGACGATCGCCGGATAGACATGCAGCGCGGGATCGAGTCCGGCGCGCCATGGTCCGGCCAGCCCCGCCAGTCCGCCGGTGCCGGTCGCTGCGGCCGCTACGGCCAGTGCGGCGCGGGCAAGCCCGACCCGGCCGCGTGCATTGGTTTCGCGCGCGGCGATGGTTAGCACCCACCCGGCCAGAATCAAGGCAAGCGCAACCATCGGCCAATACGCCCCGGGCCCGGCCTGGCCGGGCAGCGGTTCAGGCGGGAAATCGGCATGCACCGTCCAGAAGAAGAAATAGCCGAAAATCAGGCCGGCGAAGGCCGTCGCATCGCCGACCATGGTAATGAACATGGCCCACCAGCCCGATGAAGCGGGGCCGGACGCATAGAGCGGCAGCACGACGCCGAGGCCGGCGTGCTTTTCGGCCTTTTCGGGGATAAGCCCGGTTCCCGTCCAAAGCCACCACAGGATCACGGCCAGGGCGGCCAGCCCGCTCGCCAGCGCGCTCCAATAGAAGTGATAGGTGGTCAGGATGAAGACGCCGCCGAGCGCGATCGCGGCCAGCATGGGAATGGGCGTGGGCCCGCCGATCCGCGCGACCTGGAGCGGGCGCCCATCGAGAACCGAGGTGATCATTAGCTCGCGGTAGCCTTCCTCCGCATCGGGCAGGAAGTAGCGGCCCTCATCGACCTGCCTGAGAAAACCGGGCTGGTCCCAGAGCGGATAGCGGCTCTCGATCAGCGGCACCGAGCGAACGCCCCAGTTTTCCTGCTGCGAAAACTCCAGCCATTCGAGCGTGCCCGCATTCCAGGGGTTGCGCGGGACGCGCGGCCGCCGGGGCGAGAGGCAAAGATCGACCACCACCACGGCAACGCCCGCCGCGAACAGAAAGGCGCCGAGCGTGGACAGGAGGTTGAGCGTACCGACGCCGAGTGCCTCCGAATAAGTGTAGACCCGGCGCGGCATGCCCATCAGCCCGGAAATGTGCATCGGAAAGAAGCCGAGATTGAAGCCGACGAACATCATCCAGAAGGCGATGCGGCCGAGCCGGTCGGACAGTTTCTTGGCGGTCACCAATGGCCAGTAATAATACAGACCGGCGAACAGCGGCAGCACCGAGCCGCCGATCAGAACGTAGTGGAGGTGGGCGACGATGAAATAGGTGTCGTGCGCCTGCCAGTCGAACGGCGCTGCCGCCACCATCACGCCGGTCAGCCCGCCGATCACGAAGATCGCCAGCGAGCCCGCTCCGTAGAGCATCGGCGTCGACCAGACGACGCGGCCCGCCCATATAGTGGCGATGAACACGAAGATTTGCACAGCGGTCGGAATCGCCACGGCCTCCGACGCGGCCGAGAAGAAGCCGAGGCTGATGTTCGGCATGCCGGTGGCGAACATGTGGTGCACCCACAGGCCGAAGCTCAGGAAACCGGTGCCGACCGCCGCCAGCACGATCCAGGGATAGCCGAGCAGATGGCGCTGCGCGAAGGTCGGGATCACCATCGCGAAAATCGCGATCGAGGGCAGGAAGATGATATAGACCTCCGGATGGCCGAAAATCCAGAACAAATGCTGCCAGAGCAACGGATCGCCGCCGCGCTTCGCATCGAAGAAAGGCCAGTCGAGCAGGCGCTCCATTTCGAACAGGATGTCGCCGGCGATCAGCGGTGGGAAGGCGAACAGGATCATCACCGCCACCACGAGAATGTACCAGGCATAGAGCGGCATCAGGTTCAGCCGCATGCCCGGCGGCCGGCATTTCAGCACGCCCACGATCAGCTCGACCGCGGCGGCGATCGACGACACCTCGATGAAGGACAGGCCCAGCATCCAGATGTCCGCGCCGATGCCCGCAGTCGAAGGCTCGGTGGACAGCGGCGGGTACATGAACCAACCGCCGTCCGGGGCCGCGTCGAAGAAAATCGAGCCGGCCACGAATACGCCGCCGATCAGGAAGCTCCAGTAGCCGAAAGCGGACAGGCGCGGAAAAGGCAGATCGCGCGCGCCCAGCAGCTGCGGCAGGATCAGCACCGAGACCGCTTCGAACATCGGCACAGCGAACAGGAACATCATCATCGAGCCGTGCAGCGTGAACAGCTGATTGAACGTCGACGCGGAAACGAGATTGTTTTCGGGCACGGCGAGCTGGGCACGCATGATCAGCGCCAGCACGCCCGCGAACAGCAGCATCCCGAAGGCGGTGAGGGTGTACCAGATGCCGACCGCATTGTTGTTGGTATCGGTCCAGCGCAGGAACAAGCCCTTGGGAGGGCTCCAGACGGCGCGCAGCCGCTCTTCCTGCGCGGCGCGGACGGCCGGGTCGTTCTGATCGGGTTGAGTGTTCGCTGCGACAGGCATTTAACGAAGCTCCGCAAGATAATTGGAAATCGCTTCCGCGTCCTTGCCGGGCATGTCCTTGAAGCTCGGCATCAGGGCGCCGGGTTTCACTGAGGCCGGGTCGCGGATGAAGCGGCTGAAGGCGTCGCGGGTCATCGGCAACGTACCGGCGCCCAGTGAGCGGCGTGAGCCGACGTGAGTGAGATCGGGCCCGATCGTGCTGTCTTCGGCATGGCCGCGGATGGTATGGCAGCCGCCGCAGCCGTATTCCTCGAACAAGTGCCGGCCCGGACTGTCGATACCGGCCGCCGGACGTGCCGCGTCGGCCAGCCAGCGGTCGAAATCAGCAGGCTCCATCGCCACCACGTCGAACGCCATGCGGGCATGGCTCAGCCCGCAAAATTCCGCGCAGGCGCCGCGATAGACGCCTGCCTGGGTGGCGCGCACAACCAGATCGTTGGTGCGGCCCGGAATCATGTCCACCTTGCCGGCCAGACCCGGTATCCAGAAACTGTGGATAACGTCCGGACTCGACAGGGCGAAGGCTACGGTGCGTCCCACGGGCACCCGGATTTCGTTGGCCGTTTCCACGGGTTGGCCGCCGGCCGGCAGATAGCGCACGCGCCACCAGAACTGTTCACCGTCGACGGCGATTTTGAGATCATCGGCACCCGTCGGCAGGGTCCGCATTTTCGTCAGCGAGGACACCAGCAGCGCCGTAAGGAGCACAGTCGGGCCGATAGCGCCCAGCCAGAGGATCACACGCATTCCGCCCTGATGGTCGAGCCGGCCGGCCGGTGCGCGCGCGGCATGCCACGCGAGCCACAACACGCCGATCGTGATCACGGTGGCGGCGGCGGTCATCCCCCAGGTGAAGGCGCGGGTTGATTCCGCCTCGATGCCGAAAGCCGAAAAAGCGGACTGGACCCCCGTGCAGCCGCCGGACAGCGCCGCGGCAGCGCCATACGCCAGGCGAAGCAGGGCACGGCTGATAGCTTTGAATATGCCGGGTTGATCTGGGGTGCGGCCTGTCATCGGAATTCAAAGTACTCATACCGGAGGTTCGCGTCCGGTATTTTGTTTTCGCGCATCAGCGCCTGGATGCGCTTCAAAAGGCCTTTGGGGCCGCAAAAGCTGATATCCACCGCCACGGGACCCGCATTTCGGGCGATTTCGCCAAACCGTTTGACGAATTCCGGGCTAGACGGACCGGTCGATATGGGTATGAATTCCGCGCCGTACTGCCGGGCCAGATCGTCCAGCACCTCGGCGCTGGGAAACTCGCGCCCCGGCGTGAAGAAATAGAACAGGGTGACCTTGTCTAAATTTTTCGCCGATTCATCCGTCAGCCAGGCAATGAACGGCGAGATGCCGACGCCGCCCCCGATCCAGACTTCACGTTTCGCGGCCGGCGGACGCCTGAAACGCCCGTACGGCGCGTAGATGTCCGCATACATATCTGCGCGCGCTTCCTTTACCAGCCTGTGGGTATAGTCGCCGAGGGCGCGGATCACGAAATGCACATGACCGTCCGGCTCGCTGCGGCTTGCGATTGTAAAGGGGTGCGGTTCGCGCAGGCCGTCTTCCTTCATCCTGATGAAGCCGAACTGTCCTGGCTCGAACGAAAGAGCTCGCTTCACCGGCGCAAGCTCCAGGTGCAGCGCGTTGGCGCCGGCGTTCGCCTCGACGATGCGGTACTCGGCGTGGTTAGCCAGAAACGGATAGAGCAGCAGCTTGTAGCCGGCGGCGGCAACGCCCAGCGCCGATAGCGCGGCCAGCCATATGCCGGCCGGACTGTCGATGGCGATGGGCGATTTGAAGCTCAGCCAGTGCAGGATGACGATTAGGAATAGCGGCCCGGACAGCTTGTGCCACCAGCGCCAGACGCTGTAAGGAATCTTCCGGTTCAATGCCAGCATGACGATCAGCATCAGAGCGATGAAGCTCAGCTGCCGCACCAGGCGGGTGTAGTAGGGGGGCAGCGAGAGGATCGAGGCGGTCTGCCAGGCTTCCAGATTGGCCTTGAACACGAAATGAAACGACGCAAAAACTAGCGCCCAGATGCCCAGCCATTTGTGCGTCAGATAAACGCGGTCGAGTCCGCCGAACAGTGATTCGACGCTTTTCCAGCGACCACCCAACAGGGCCGCGGCGCCCATCAACGCCACCGCCGCACCCCCGAAGGCCAGGCTGAACGCGGCCGAAGTCAGCCAGGTGGCCTGGGGCAGTTCCACGATCACCAGGGCGCAGCTCATTAAGGCCAGAAAAAGGACTGCGTGCCAGGTCTTGATGTGCATAGGGTGCTCCTTTATCGTCCGTCCCGCGCCAGGAGTGCTGCCGACCACTTGCAACGCCTAACAAGATTATAAAGTTTTCGTATATCTACCATATCCAAACCTTTAATAACCATAAAATAGTCATCAAAAATCAATTTATTGGTGGTCTAACATTCGGACTGGAAGGCCATGCGGTTATCATGGCTCTGCGGGTTATTCGCCTGGCGTCTGGCTTGTCGGAATTTTATTAATGGTTGTTATACATTTGTCGCGCCGGGCACTGGCGCTTTTAAGGTCACCCATGCCTATGCGGGCTAAAATGCCCGGACGGCGCGGCAGGGGCTGCGAGGACGTTGGCTGGAGCGTCGCTTACAAGGGCGCTCCTCGGTTCATTGATAAATCATCGAGGCACAGCTTACTTCGAATCCTTCCACTTCTGCTTCCTGGCCAGTTTCTTTGCCGCTTTCTGTTCGCGGATGACAGCCAGTTCGGCCAGTTCCTGTTCCATCATGGCCGGCGTTTCCAGGCTGATGCGGCCGATCGTGCCGGCGCGCAGTTCGGACAATAGCAGCTTGGCGACCTTATCCATGTCTACGCGTCCGCCCGCACGCAGGCAGCCGCGATTTCTGCCGATAGTCTCCATAAGTTCCTGTTCGCCGTCCGGCAGTTGCTCGATCTGAAAACGGGCCTTCAGCAAATCGGGATAATGCTTTAACAGATACTCGGCCGCGAAAAAGGCGATATGCTCATGGTTGATGGCCGTATCCTTGATCGCGCCCGTGGTCGCCAGCCGATAGCCGCTGTTCCGGTTCTCGACATTGGGCCAGAGCACGCCGGGCGTGTCCCACAGGACGATGCCGTTGCCGATATCGATGCGCTGCTGGGTTTTGGTGATGGCCGGTTCATTGCCGGTCTTGGCGATGATCCTGCCGGCCAGTATGTTGATCAGCGTGGACTTGCCGACATTCGGTATGCCTACGATCAGGGCCTGTATCAGCCGGCCGCCGCTGTCCTTGCCGGGCAGCATCTTGTGGCACAGGTCGGCGATCTGGCGCATTCTCTCGGGCTGCTCGATGGTCAATGCCAGAGTCTTGACGCCTTTTTCCTGCTCCAGATAGGTCTGCCATTCCTGAGTCATGTCCGGGTCGGCAAGATCGCTTTTGCTGAGCACCTTGATGCAGGGCTTGTCGCCCCGCAGCGCTTTCAGCATCGGGTTCTCGCTGCTGAACGGAATGCGCGCGTCCAGAATTTCAATGATCAGGTCAACCTGCGGCAGGATGTGCTTGATCTCTTTGCTGGCCTTGTGCATATGGCCGGGATACCACTGAATAAGCATGATGTTTTTCAAATAGTTGAGAGCTGGGCGGCATTATAACAACTATCGAATCGCGCCGCCGCGATGACAATGCAGCAAAAAAGGCTCATATTCAGTATCATGTGCGGCAAAAACCGATTGCTATGGCTATCCGTATGAAAACGAAGAAAGAAACAACGATAACGAGCAGTTTTTACGCCTACTTGTCAAGGCTGCGCTGGATCAAGCGCTGGGGGCTCAAGCGCAACGCCCATGACGAGAACGTCATGGAGCACAGCTGGGAAGTTTCTGTCATCGCGCATACGCTGGCCCTGATCAAAAACCGCTATTACGGCGGTAATGTCGATGCCAATGCCATCGCTGCCGCGGCTTTGTATCACGATATCACCGAAGTGATCACGGGCGATCTGCCGACGCCGATCAAATACCATTCCGAGGAAATCAGCGCGGCCTACAAGCAGATTGAAAGACAGGCCGAGAAGGAACTGCTGAACCTGCTGCCGGCAGAATTGCAGGCCGACTTTCAGGCGTTGATTCATCATGACCAAATGCCGGAGGAGCATGTGCGCATCATCAAGGCCGCCGACAAGATCTCGGCCTATCTCAAATGTCAGGCCGAGCTGAAAGCCGGCAATGCGGAATTCGAGATGGCCGCCGAGCAGCTGGCCAAAACCATCGCAGAATCCGATCAGCCCGAAGTCATATTTTTCATGCAGGCGTTCGTGCCCAGTTGCGGCCTGACGCTGGACGGTCTCATGAAAACCTATTGAGCCGGCAACATCAAGGACAGACATGCTAAGAATTTTCCATACGGCGGACTGGCATCTCGGCCATCATCTGCATGGCGTTTCGCGCCATTTCGAACACCAGCAGTTCCTGACCTGGCTGCTGCAGACCCTGCAGGACAGGCAGGCCGATGCGCTGATTATCGCCGGCGACATCTTCGATACGGCCAATCCTTCGGCCGCAGCCCAGGCGCAGCTTTATGAGTTTTTGGTCAAGGCCAGAACGCAGCAGCCCCATCTGGATATCGTGCTGATCGGCGGCAATCACGACTCGGCCAGCCGGCTCGATGCGCCGTCCCCGATACTGAAAGCGCTGGGCGTGCATGTCGTCGGCGGCCTGGCGCGCAAATCTGATGGCAAAATCGATTGGGAGCGCCTGATTGTGCCGCTGACCGATGCCCAGGGCGCTGTCAAAGTCTGGTGCGGCGCCATGCCGTTTTTGCGCAACGCGGATCTGCCCGGCGATGGCGAGGCTGAAGATCCCTTGATTGCCGGTGTTAAAGACCTGTATGGGCAATTATTCGAAGCCCTTCAGCAAAAGGCCGGTAACGGCGAACGTCTGATCCTGACCGGCCATTGCTACATGGTGAACGGCTGCGTGTCTGAACTGAGCGAGCGCAAGATCCTGGGCGGCAACCAGCATGCGCTGCCGGCCGATATTTTCCCCGGCGACATCGCCTACGTGGCCCTGGGCCATCTGCATCTGGCGCAAAAAGTCGGCCCCCACGAGCATATCCGCTACAGTGGTTCGCCGATCCCGCTGTCATTTGATGAGGCCGGCTATCGGCATCAGGTGCTGCAGGTCGATATCGAGGATGGCCAAGTGGAAACGGCTGCCGTTCAAATTCCGCGCAGCGTCGGGATGATACGGATTCCCGACGGCAAAGATTTTGCGGTGCTGTCCGACGTGATCGCGCAACTGAAAAGCCTGGATCTCGACCGCAACCTGCCTATTGAACGAACCCCGTTCGTGGAACTGAGAATCCGGCTCGACAAGCCGGAACCGGGCCTGCGCCAGCAGATCGAGGAAGCCATCGCCGGACTGCCGCTGCGCCTGCTGAAAATATCGACGGCCTACCGCGGCAGTCAGCAAAGTCTGGCCGATATCGACATCGAGCAGCGGCTGGAAGAACTGCAACCGCTGGACGTTTTCCAGCGCTGCTACCAGAACCGCTACGGCCAGGACGCGCCGGAAGCCTTGACGGCGCTGTTCAGCGAACTGGTCGAAAGCGTGCAGGGAGGCGACTGATGCGTATTCTGGCGATCCGCGGCAAAAACCTGGCCAGCCTGGCCGACGCGTTCGAGATTTCACTGGACGACGGCCCGCTCGCGCAGGCCGGCCTGTTCGCCATCACCGGTCAGACCGGCGCCGGCAAGAGCACGATACTGGACGCCTTGTGCCTGGCGCTGTACGACAAGATACCGCGCCTGCCCGACGGGCATGGCTTTGCAGTCGGACACAGGGACGAGGATGAAACCCTGCGCGTGACCAGCAATGACGTGCGCTCGATCCTGCGGCGCGGTACGGCCTCGGGGTTTGCCGAAGTCGATTTCATCGGCAAGGACAAACAAGCCTACCGGGCGCGCTGGGAAGTCAGCAAGGCGCGCGGCAAGGTGACCGGCCGGCTGCAGGCGCAGGATATCACGCTGATCCATATCGCCAGCGGCCAGCACATAGGGCAGGGCAAAAAGAGCACGCTGGAAGCGATCAGCGAAAAGATCGACCTCAATTTCGACCAATTCCGGCGCTCGGTCCTGCTGGCGCAGGGCGATTTCGCCGCCTTCCTGAAAGCCAGAAAGGACGACCGCTCCAATCTGCTCGAGCGCATCACCGGCACCGATATCTATTCCATACTGTCGATCGAAGCCTTCGAACGTGCCAAGCAGGAAAAAGAGGCGCTCAAGCGCATCGAAGAACAGCTGCAGGGCCAGATGCCGCTGGCCGAGCCGGACCGTCAAGCGCTGGAACAGGAACGCGACCAATGCATCGCGTTATTGGATGATCTGGAAAAAGCGATCAATGCCAATCAGCAAATCCTCGACTGGTATACGGCGCTGAACAGCCTGAAAGCGGCCGAGCAGGCGGCCGGCATTGCCTTCGAAAGCAGCCGGCAAGCCTGGAATGACGCCGAATCCGAACGCCTGCTGATCGAAAAAGTCGAAGCCGCGCAGCCGCTTAAACCCCTGCTGGCGAACTATGAAGCGGCAATGGCCGAAGTCCTGGACGCGCAGCAAAAACTGAAAATCGGCGGCGAATTGCAGGAAGCCGCAGAACTCAGGCTGAATGCGGCCAAAAGACAGGTAGCGGCTGCCTCCGAGGCCTTACTGGCCGCCGAGAAAAAACGGCAGGATGCCCAACCGTTATTGCTCAAAGCCCGTGAACTGGATACGCGCATCGGGATCATGCAGGCCGATATCAATGCCTTGAGTGCCGAACAGGACCGGCAGCAGGAGCAATTGGCAAACGCGCAAGCGCACCACCAGAGCTTGCTGGCGCAACAAGCCGAAAGAAACGGCCAGCTGCAGCAGCTCAACAACTGGCTGGAGGAAAATCAGGCGCTGAAACCCGTCGCGGCCGAATGGAACCGCTGGCAGGGCGAGCTGGAACGCTATCAGATGCTGACGGCACGCAAGGCGGAGATCAAGTTCAAACTCAAAGCCTGCAAAGACACGGCTGATGGCGACGAACGCCTGATGGCCGAAATCAAAAAAGCCATCATCGAAAATCGGCAGGAACAGGACAAGCAACAGACAACACTGGAGCCGCTGAAACAGCAGGCCGGCCAATATTCGCTTGAGGACCTGAACCGGACCAAAGACGAGCTGGAAATCAAACGCGGACAAGTCAATGTTGGCCTGAAACTGGCTCATGAAGCGCTGGCGTTGCAGCAGGCGCTGGCGCAGGACAGTGATAAACTGACCGCCATCGAGCAGACGTTGACCGATGCGGCCGAGCAACTGCAAACGGCAGCCCGGCAACAGTCAGCCAACGTTATCGCGCTCGAAGAGGCCAGAAAATCTCTGGCCTTGATCCAGGCCATCACGCATAAAAACGCCCAGGAATTCCGCGATCTGCTCCAGCCCGGCCAACCCTGTCCCGTCTGCGGAGCGCTCGAGCATCCCTGGCGCAATCATGACCGTGTCGATACGCCGCTGGAGAACGCGCAGCAGGCCAGAGTCAGGGAACTGGAAAGCGAAAAAGTGGCACTGATCGAATCGGTCGCCGGGCTGCAAAAATTGATCGACCAGAAACAGGAACAAAAGCTAGCGCTGGCACAGCAAATGGCTCAGGCCCAGGAGAAACTGGCGGACTGCCATAACGAGTGGCGCGCTTTGTCCCTGCCTGACAGAACCGGACTGGCCCTTGCCGATGCCGGGCTTTTACCGCTGCTGGAACAGCAGGCCGAACATTTAACGGCCGAGTGGGAGCAGGTCAAGCAGCAGGAAAAACAAGCCATAGCACTGCAAAAGCAGATCAAAACGGTTCAGGCTCTGTTCGACGCCAGCAAGCAGAAGCTGGAAAGCTTGATGGAACGGCAGGCAGCGCTCGATAGCCGGCTGGCCGAAGGCAAAGCCAATCTGAACCATTTTTCGGGCCAGCTTCAGGAAACGGAAACGCAACTGAGCGCACTGACCGGGTTGTTGCAGACGCCGTTCGCCCGGATCGACGGCTGGCAGTCCGAGCTGATGCGCGATGCCGACCGGTTCAGGCAAAGTCTGGCTGCCCAGATCGGTCAATGGCAGCAGGCGGAGCAGGATGTACAGACAGTCGCTCGGGCCCTGGCTGATACCGATCGCGAAGAAGAACTCGCTGCCCAGACGCTGCAGCAGAGCCGGCAACTCTGCCAGGCCAAGCAGGCCGAGATCGCACTGAAGACAGAAGAAAAACAGAAACTGTCGGAAGAGCGTAATGCCTTGCTCCCGGATGCCAATGGCGAGACGGTCGACAGCTACGAGCAGATGCTGAACCGCAAGGTGCAGGCAGCCAGAACCGCTTGCGAGCAGGCCGGCCATGACGCCGTTCAGGCCGAAACCGATCTGGCAACGCAGCGGCAAAACCAGAGGCACTGGCAGACTGAGACCGAACGGCGCGCCGGCAATCTGGAAAAGGCTCAGGCCGCGCTGAACCAGGCGTTGGCAAGGCAGGGCATCGATCTGGACGGCCTGAAACAACTGCTCGAAAAGGACGAGTCCTGGCTTAATGAGCAGAAAGCCAGCCGAGCGGCACTGGAAAAGGCGCTACACGAATCGGCCGCGCTGTTGAAAGACAAAGCGGACGAGAGACAGCGGCACGAGATCCATGCGCCGCTGGAGACCGAGGAGCTCGCCAGGCAGATCGCCCAGGAATTGCGGCAACAGCGGCAACTATTGCATTCGCAGAAGGAAGAAAAACTGATACTGCTGCGCGAGGACGACAAGAAAACCAGCGCTGGCAGCCAGCTGAAAGCGGAGCTGGACAAGCAGCAGGCGCGCTGGCAGCAGTGGGAAAGCCTGAACGAACTGATCGGCTCGAAATCCGGCGCCAAATTCCGCAGCTTCGCCCAGAGCCTGACTCTGGAAGCCCTGCTGGCGCACAGCAACCGTCATCTGGAAGACTTCGCCAGGCGCTACCGGCTGCAGCGCGTGCCGGGCAGCGAACTGGAACTGCAGATTATAGACCGCGACATGGCTGACGACGTGCGTAGCGTACACAGCCTGTCCGGCGGCGAAAGCTTCCTGGTCTCGCTGGCGTTGGCGCTGGGCCTGGCCTCGTTGTCCTCGAACAAGACCCAGGTCGAATCGCTGTTCATCGACGAAGGCTTCGGCAGCCTGGACCCCGAAACTCTCGACGTCGCCATCGCCAGCCTGGACACGCTGCAAGCCCTGGGCCGGAAAGTCGGCGTCATCTCGCATGTGCCGATACTGGTCGAAAGAATAGGCGCCAAGGTTGTGGTTGAAAGGCAGGGCGGGGGGAAGAGCCGGGTTTTCGTTGAAGGGACCGGTTGAGCGTGCAGCAAGTGTGAAACCGGAGCTGGAAGCGGCTCATTAAGGATTCAGCTAAAATTACTCCGATATCCCTGGTTAACCCTTTTTCCGGCCAATGGCCGTATCCGTGGGAGCGATGCCTTCATAGCGACTGCTGGGCGAGTTCAAATCGCTATGAAGGCATCGTTCCCACCGAATTTAAAACAAGGCCATAATTCAATGCCAAATCCTAATGTCCTTTTCAGACGACGATTGCACCATTTGATTGGCTTGTATCGACTATGGGCATAGGGCTACTGACCTCACGCCGATCAGTAGTCCTATGCACCATTCTTTTTGTTGGCCGCAACGATTCGATAGACACTTTGTCTCACCAATTTTCAGCTGGCGGGCAATCTGACCTTACTGCACTTTCCAGCCTACTCGCCCGAATTGAACTCGACTGAACAGCTTTGGGGGAACTGCGGCAGTGGCACTTGAGCAACCGCGTCTATGCCAACATCGAGGCACTTGATGAGGCGGTTGCAACCGCTTGGCTGATTCCGAATACTGATCAGCTTACTCAGCTGACTCATTTTCCTTGGATTTAATCAACTCAGTTTGAGGTGCGTATAAATTCCACGAGCAGCGTGGGACCGATGTGCATGAACGTGTGGCGTTTTATATCTTGCCTGCCGCCTTTGCTTGGGCAAAAGCGAGAAAGAACATCCTGTGGAATGGCGGAAAGGTCATGCCTGCTCTGCGGCCGGACGGGTCAATTTCAACAAGAGGTCCCCATCGGCCCCCAAGGGCGAAGGCACGCGGAGGAGCCGTATCAGACGAGCCTAACTGGAATGGCCACCAATGCTGCGTTTGATGATCAACAAGGAAATCGTAGCGCCGTCCGTCGAGTTCCAGGTTTTGTTGCGAGCGCCAATCTTGGACATTTGGTGCGCCGGCAATGGCGACCGATGGCGGTTTAATGACGAGTCCGGAGTCACCGAGCTGTCCGGTTTCGTCCGGACGGCCAGTGTTGTCAGGGGCCGCCCCAAAAGGCTGGTGTGGTATTACATCCGGTTTTTCCAGTGCAGTGGCAATAATGCCGACTGGCAACCCGAGCGGACCGAAAAGCGCCCCCGCATTGGCCAGTTTCAAGATCGCAATTAAAAGATCTGCGAGCGCGCTTTCGGGGGAATTATAACTTTCTGGCGAACTTTCTGGCGAGAGCGGGTCGACTCCTGTCCCGCAGAAGTTAACATTAACATCGCTTGGGTAAGCCGTGTTGTGTGGGCCCGGTGTGAGATACAAGCTATGGGTGCCTTTGGCTACGAACAGCCTGGCATGCGAGTGATTAGGCGGATTGCCTTCGAGCACGACGTCCGCAAATCGATTCACATTCATGACGACGCGCCGCGCCGGATCATTATTATCGGCGGTTTGTGGCATTGCAGTTTCTTGCCAACGCGTCGTCCGACCAACAAAGCTCGGCCGGTAAGGCAAGTTTGTCCCATCGCGTTCCAGCAATACGGCATAGCAGCCCCATTCCCCACCAAATGATCCGTACTCTGTGGCCTCGACGTTCGTGCAGCCGGGTTCGAGCGATTCTTCGTGGGCAGGGAAAAAGAAATAGTAACAAAGGAGCGCCGCATCTTTCAGTGTGTCGAGGACTTTCACGAGATCGGGCGGGCGGCGGTCGGTCGCGAGCAACTCGCGCAATGCGGCATTTTCGATCAGGTGCGCGTGGTACCAGAACTTGCTCTCGTTGAGTTTCGGATCCCCCGTGCCATCAGCGTACCGCGCCGCGATGCCGGCGAGATTCGGATACGTATTCTTACTGGATGAGTCCACCTTGGGCTGCTCCGTACCCGTCGCATCGGTCCAGCTTGCAAGCTCGAGAAAGAACTCCCCGGATCTGCTAAGCACCTGGTGATCAGCGATGAAGACGCCAGGTTCGCCGGATAGTGCAGCAATTTTGCCCTTCGGAATGAGCGGCTGTCGGGGAAATGCTGCGCCCTTACCACCCCAGGAATCCTTGTGATCCGCAGGCTGCTCGGATTTCCATAATGCTGTCGCTTCAAGATAACGCTTTGCGTCCGATGGAAAAAAACGTTCGGCCTCGTGAAAAAACAGCACGGGCTCGAACTGCCGCGCCAGTGTTTCGGCAAGCGAGTGCGGCACACTTGCCGACTTGGCCTTGATTTCGAGCCCGATGGCGGCCGCGTTTGCAGCACCGGTCCATTTCCAACTCAGTGTGCCACTGCCGCCGGCTTGATCCTGCACTTGTAAGCTTCCGGAAAAGACAGAGAGTACTTGGTCGCTGATTTCGATCGCGGGAGGGCCTGGTTCTACTGATTTTCCAGCCCCGCCTATGATAACTGCGCCGATAAGCGTGTTAAGGTTGGGGTTCGGCGCTGTGCCGGGAAAAACCAGCGAAATGTCCGTGGCGCCAGCGATGGCGAGGCGGTTGGTAGTGGCTACAGCATTTTCGCCGTCAATGTCATCGTATTCGACAATAGTCCATGCGCACCCCAGCTGCTGAGCGCCGCTGAAATCGAACGTGACAGGTCCAGATGCCGGTGTTGCGCCCATGGCCCTGAATACGCTCACCCCTCGGCGTGGCTCTGCTGTAATGAGCACATTACCGACGAGAGTCCATGTAAGACCGTTGCCCTGCACAGTGGGAGTTTCCGCTGTCTGTCCTATCAAGCTGCTGTTCATCACAAAAGCGAGTACCAGCCGGTCTGCACCAGGGCTTATCGAGGCTGTTGAGTATAGCGTGCGATTAGCGGCTCTGTTTCCCTGGGCCAGGAGGTAACGCATCATGGATTTGCTCCGTGTGTGTTGAGGCTTGCGTCATCGTAAAGTCCGAGCGCGTCGGCAATCTTTCGGTACATCGCAATCATTTGTCGGTCACAATCGGGCGGCTTGACTTCGGCAAGAATGATACGCAAGCAATCCGACCGAGTAATGCGGAGCACGTTGGGATCAGTGGAGGGATTAATGCCGACTGCCTCAAGCCAACCAAAAAGCTTGACGAAAACCGACACCATCGCATCGCCATCGATATCACCGCTGTGCCATAGTTCGCGGTACTGCTGCGCCGCGGTCTGAAGCCTCTTCCAGGTCTCCGAACCACGGTTGGCGGCACTATGCAGGACGCCGGTAACGGTTTCCTGGATAAGTTCAGTCAAAGGCACTTGGCATTCCGGATGCCGACGCAACGCATCCTCAACCTCAGAGGTAAAGCGTCTCCAGCAGTCGGCAGTCTGGTCGTCCATTGGCCGCTCGAAGAATTCTTCCATCATAAAGCGCGGATTGCGCCGCCAGATCTTGACTTCGTCAATCCGCCCGGCGGCAGGCGTGCCGCCTGAAAGCGAATTGCCGATGCAGACGCCAGGAGGCCCGGGCGGATTGACAGGATGATAGGTCCCAGTGCGCCTCGCGACCAGATCGCCATCGGCATAGAGCTCCATCGTGCCCAAGCCATCGTGCATAAAGCCGAGCGTGAGCCAGCGTCCGGTTGGTACCGAATAGGGTGTTGTAACGGCATCCCAATGGGAATTGACCTGTGCATATTGGTTGGGCGTGCTACGGAACCATCCGTTCAGTGAGCCCGAGCGTACGAAGAGATTGAAAGAATTGCTGTCGATCAGGAAAGCCTCGCTATCGATATCTAACAATAGAGTTACTTCGCCGCGAATTCCGACAATCGATCTCCAAGCTGGCGCATCGGTCGGAATGTCGATCGCTCCTTGAGCATTAGCGATGTTCACTGCCCCTGAAGATGCTGTTGCACCATCTACGAGGAAAGCGGAGTCCGGAATATTAGACGCTTTGCCGTGACTTGCACCGGTGGGAGATAGATCGAGGACTACCCCGGGAATTCCCGTGTAAGTATGATGACAGATCAATTCCCAAATTTCAGCCATTTGCGCTCGTCGTTTAGCGCGCATGTACCACTATGAACAACTCATGCGCAGAGATTCGATAGGTGTACAGAGAAAATCAACAGTCTTTTGCATAAAGGATTAATGATCACTTTGATAAACGATTAATAAAAAAATTCAAAAATCTTGTGTTCATTTGGCAGTAGAAATTGCTGGATTTGATTTAGAGTATTTATCTATTACGTAGAAACATAGCCTGAATGCCTGAAGAGATTGAGGCACTCATCAGCCTGAAACTTACCCAATAGTTTACCTATGAGTTGCCAGAGCTTATCGTAAGTACGTTCCGCCGCCTTGCGCAGGAGCGCCTTCAGCTTGGCAAAGACCTGCTCGATCGGATTCAGATCAGGACTGTAGGGTGACAGGTATTTGATCGTCGCACCGTGCGCTGCAACTATGGCCTGGACTTTCGCCACCTTATGCGCCGACAGGCTGTCACAGATAACGCTATCGCCGGGCTTCAAGGTCGTCCCAGTTGCGAACGCAGATATTCCTTGAAGGCTTCGCCTGTCTTGGTCTGGTCCAGGCACCACGGGGCCGTGAGTTCATCGATGCGCAAGCCGGCAATAAAGGTCAGGGTTTGCCAATGACCCGCCGGTGCCGCACCCCAACACAGGGCACCGCCCAAGGCTCGTTCATAGCGGCGCGTCATGTTCGTAGTTATCCCCGTTTCATCCAGAAACACCAGTCGGGAAAGATCGCAGGTTTGCTGCCAGGCTTGCCATTGCTATCGGGCCATAACGACATCCTCGCGTTGCTGTTCACTGGTGACCAGCGTTTTTTTTATAGCGATAGCCCAATTTGTGCCGGATAAACTTATCGATCGCCGAGATCGAAACACTTAGGCTGTGTTCGTCTTCCAGCCAGTTCTGCAGTTTCTTCAAGGTCATCGACGGGCTGTTCGCCAGTTGGGCCTTGATGGCGGCTTCATACGGTTCCAGCCGCGAGCGTCTGTAGCCGCCAAAAGGCTTGCCTTGAACGGCTCCGGTTTCAAGCCACAAAGCGTGCATTCGGCAGACAAAGGCCAGGCTGACCTTGTATTGCAAAGCCACGACCCGCACGGTGTTGCCTGCGGCAACGGCTTCTACCCGGCTATGTATATCTTCTGGATAAGGTTTGGGCATGATGAAAATGGCTCATCTCGTTTAACACAAGGTTAGTTTATAGGATGTTTATATCTATACAATAACCGCTCTAAGTCGTCATACCAATAGCAATCGCCTCAAAAAAATGCCAGCATTTTTCAGATGGAAAGTTGTTTTTTAACTGTTTGTGACCTACAGGGTTGTTTCTGTTCTTGAGCGCATTCGGCGCTGTCAGCGCCGGTCAATCATCAGTCTCAATCAGAAGAACAGTCCATGAAAAACCTATTCATCATGACAGTGACTTTGCTCATGCTCACAGCCTCCATGACCAATCGGGCTGGTTAGGAAGGTGCCGCCGGTTCAGCGTCGGGAAACGGCAACGGTTTCGTTGGCCTGTGGGAGGCGGTCGACCCCCAGGACAGGTCTCATCTAGTCCTTTCCATTACCGGCAATGGCGAGGGCTCAGTCAAGTTGCTCGTTCACGATACATACTTCGCCACGTGCAATGGCGGACGAGGGATTGCTTAAGGCATGAGGGAAGTCCCGCAGAGCAATCCTTACAAGTGGAGGATTACACGATTACCTGTTTTGAAACCGGCGATACCACGACAGTGCCCATCACTTTAAGCAAAAATTCAGACGGCACTTTATCGCGTACCGGCGCTACACCATTGGCTCTGCTGGTAATTTATCATCAAACCGGCAAATAGCGGCAACTGCAACCGGAAACCTGCATCAATCCAAATCAGGGACGGCATTTGAAAAAAACAGTTCGTGCCGCCGGATAAATCGTACAGCGTGGCGCAGCATCTTCCGCTGCTTGTGATCCGACTCGCCTTTTTCCTTCGGCGTTAGAGAAAAGTAGGCCGCGTCGGCGATTTATGGAAAAATAAGGCCATCACAACGCATCCGGACCGATGATATGCTGCTAGAAACCAGGATTCCGCTAAGTTATTTATTCGACAAGATTAAATATGATCTGTTAGTGGTGCTGGTCATATCCGGCGTGTTTCACACGCTGAAAATCGTTTTCGTCAGGCATTTGCCCGTCATCCCTTTGTCCCTAGTTACGGTCCTGGGCACGAGTATCGCCCTGCTGCTGGCCTTCAAGCTCAACCAGTCGTACGACCGCTGGTGGGAGGCGCGCAAAGTCTGGGGGGCGATCGTAAATGATTCACGTACGCTGATGCTGCAACTGCTCGGCTTCATAGTCGCTGAAAAGCTGGAGGAACAGAAGGTCGGTTCGCTTGTGAGACAAATGGCATACCGGCAGATCGGCTGGTGCTATAGTCTGGGCCAGTCATTGAGAAAGCAGGACCCTATGGCGAATCTGGACAGCCTGGTTGCCGCTCATGAACTGAAAGCGCTCGAAGAACAAAGCAACAAGCCGCTTTACCTGCTTTTGCGCCACATGGCCGATTTGAGAGAACTGCATAAGCTCGATGTGCTCAACGATTTTCAGCAAATACAGGTGCAAGGCACGATCAGCCGGCTTTGCGATTCAATGGGAAAGGCGGAAAGAATCGCGAACACGGTGTTTCCCGCCACTTACAGGAAGTATTTGCACTTTTTCATTTATATTTTTTTGATTTCGCTCTCTATCGCTCTGGTAGAGAGCGTCGGCATTTATGAAATACCCCTGCTTGTGGTGATCGCGTCCACTTTTTTCCTTATTGAAAAATCGGCAAGACACTTGCAGGACCCGTTTTCCAACCGTCCGACCGACATAGCGGTTACCGCCATCGCACGGACGGTGGAAATCAATCTAAGGCAACTGCTGCTCGAAAAGGACATTCCCCAGGCTGTAGCGCCCGGCAAATTCTATATCCTGTAATTTTTTCATCCGAAAGCAGGATCTTCATGGCTATCAGGCGAAATTCGGGCGTGATAGGATAACCGGCCAGTTTTACGTCAATACAAATGAGGAATAGCCGTGGCTGCAAAACTTTCCGATATCATCAACGCCATTGAATTCATCAGCGCTGATCCGGCTCTCGAAAGCGAGGCGTTTTTGTCGCTGAACAGTGGAGAAATATTTATCCGTTCCCCTGATTTTGAGGAAGAGCTGGAGAATTGTCCGGATGATGTTGATGATTCGACCGAATACCTCCCGCTCCCGCACAAACATGATCTGGGACTTGGCGTGAGGCTGGTCCATGCCTTCATTGATGAATACCGCCCGTCCGCAAGTGACGACGTATATGCCATGTTCAGGCGGCGTGGCGCCTATGCAAGGTTTAAGGATTGGGCCGATCGGGAAGGGCTGCTGGACGAGTGGCATCGTTATGAAGATGAATCGAAAACGGCAGCCGTTCGGGAATGGTGCAACGAAAACGACATCGAATTTTCTGAATAATGGTTGCAAGACGGGCGCAAGCATTGGGAAGGCTTGAGTTTAGCCGCTGCCGAAAGCACATTAACGGCGGGACGACAATACGCGTATAGGGCGTGGCGGAGAAGATGGCCTTCGGCTTGCGCCGAAGGCCATGATGCGGAATTATTCGCAGTTGATTACGGTATCGGCATCCCTGGCCGGGCCAGTCATGCAGGAATCTGTGCCGGTGCCGCCGTTCAGGCTGTCGGAGCCGGGACCCCCGCCGAGAAAGTCATCGCCCTGACCGCCCGATGCCGTGTCGTTGCCAGGACCCGCGCCGAGGAAATCATCGCCGCGGTCGCCGGACAGCGTGTCGTCGCCCGGATGCGCGTGCAACGTGTCGTCGCCGTTGCCGCCGCAGACGATATCGTTGCCGTCGCCTGCGTAGACTTCATCGCTGCCGTTGCCGGCATAGATCACACCGCCGGCGCTCGTGCCGGCGATGTGATCGCTCTCACCAGTGCCGACGCAGGTGGCCGGGATGCCGTTGCACATAGGGATGTTTCCGGCACGGGCGGCGGAGGGATCGGCGCAATTGATATCGGCGGCCCATGCTGCTGGCTGGGCCAGCATTAAAGTCAATGCGCAGCCGGTCATTATTCTGGTTTTCATTCAATACCTCATAAATGGAGTCAATACTGCCAAACAGCCGTTTGGTTACCGGCTATACAGCAGAATCTGTGCCATTTTTTAAGTATTTGAAATTATTATAAATTAATATTTTAATAATATACTGTTGCGGAATTTGCTCTGGCAGGGCAGTTTAAATAACACAGTTTTATAAAAAAATGCGGTTGAATTAAATGTCTGTCAATTAATGCCGGACCCGATAGGCTGCGGCATAGTCATTGGACTATATCAGAAAATCTTCCAGCAACCGGCTGTCAAACGGATTTTGCGCGGCCACCGTCTTGTCTTCATCGGTGTTGTAGCCCCACAAGGCGAAGATGAGTTTGACGCTGGCCAGTTCATCGTTTTTTTGCACATTCAACAGGGTTGGCAGCCTGTCCTCGACAAAATGAATCGGTTGCTGCGGATGTTTTTCCAGTAATCCTTTCAAAACCTCCTGTTTGCTCATATTGCGGTCGAGACCGAAAATATGCGCGTCGGGCAGATCAACTTGATTGGCTTTCAGTATCTGTCTGACGAAGCGCTCCTGCTTGGTCGTGATGATATACCAGAGGCCCTGCTGCCCCAGCCGCCGCAGTTTGTCGCCGATGCCGGAGAATAGCGGATTCATGTCGACCCACTCGGCCAGCGCCGAGTCTATCCAGGCGTCGCGTGTTTCGCCGAACAGTTTTTTCAGGTCATCGACAGTCACTTGCGCATCTTGCATCAGCGCCTGGGTTTTGCCGGCGTAATCGCTGTAGATTGCATCCGTCGTTTCGCCCAGATGCAAAAGGCGCATGGCCAGTATTGCTTCATAGCCGGTTTCGATGATCGGCCGTACCCGGCGAAACTGGTCGATCAAGGATTGCGGCGGTACAGGGCCGGGCATGTCATCCCAGATCTGGCCGGCGCATTTCCAGCCTGTTATCGCGGTTTCGACCGCGCTGTCGCAGATCACGCCGTCAAAATCAAGCGCATAGATGATGGAGTTGTTCATAAGTTTATTGTTGATGCAGCGATGGACAAGATAGCCTTGGAAAGATGCAATTCTACCTCAAATTGACCGTTGAGGCATGACACTTGCCAATCACCGATAGTCTGCATATAAGCGCTTGACCCAGGCCGTTTTCCCGGAATAGCTCTCGCTGATCTTCTCCAGCGGCTCGGGGAATGGTTGCGGCCAATCGACGCCGTATTTTTCCGCTTTGCACAAAGGCGCCAGCAATGAAGCGACAGCCAGATCAGCCCGCGTGAAGCAATCGCCGACCAGGAATTTCCGGTTCTGCAGGTGCGCATCGAGTTTGTCGATCGCTCGATCGAGCTGTTCAAGCGCTGTCTGCGAAGTGCTTTGATTGAGCTTCATCTTGTTGCGCATGGCGCTGCTCAGTTTCGGGTATATGAAGGGCATGACAAAGCGCCCATACCAGGGGCCGCCGTTGGTAAATATCGGGATCAGCATGTCCGGATGGTCCAGCAAGACATGATAACAGACTGCCCTGACCATAATGCCTATCTGTTCATCGGCAAATTTCTCCCATTCCATGGCTTCCTGCCTTAATGCCTGATTGTCAGGCGTCAGCGGCGATTCGGGAAAATGCGCATCCAGATAATCGACAATATCGCTGGAATTCTTGATTATCTTGCCGTCATGGACCAGAACAGGGAGTGATGATGTACCGCTCAGCTTCGTGGCCTTGGCCATGTGCAGGCCGGGCAGGAGATTGACGGTCCGGTAGTCCAGCCTCTTGTAATCGAGCGCCCAGCGCACTTTTTCGCAGTAATGGGAGATAGGGAATTGATAGAGGGTCAGCATGATGATTTTTTCCTGAAAATCAAGGTATTGCTTGCAAATTCAAGTCTGTATCTGACGGGCATCTTTGGCCTGAATATCGCTTTTAGCGGCTAAGCTGCGTCGCAATATAAAGCAAATTCGTCAATTTATCATTAACGGTTTTTGTTTTTCCTAGGGTGTTTTGCCTGTACCATTGGATCAATAAGAAATAAAGGAGAGCAGGTGGTTGATTTTGAATGACGCAATACCGCAATGCGGCCGCAATATCGCATTGACCGGCCACAGCACCAATCTGCTGGGCATTTCGACAGCTTTTCTGGCCAGCACCGATTTTAACGAACACCCTTGCGAATTGCACATACACGGCACCCGCGAAACCAATGCCGGCCTGTTCGATAAACTGGCGGAGGCACAGACCGTGGCGCAGGCAGGCGCTCTGTTTCAGGATTACATGAGCCTGGTTTTCGGCTTTGAGGACGAGCAGCGGCTTAAGGTCGATGCACAAGGCCGGCGGCGGTTTCGCAGCAGTTATCTGAGCCTGCTGCAGGATTGGGGCTTCGATTCCAACAATGCGCAAAGCGCCGTATTGAAAGGCTGGGTGGAAAGCCGCTTCGGTTTGTTGCCGACTTATCACAAGGCGCCGATCAGCGGTTTTACGACCAGGGCCTGGATGGAGTACATCCAGGACAAAATGAACAGCCGCTATCACAACAACTGCATCTATCTGCAGCTCGACCTGCTTTACGAATTTTGCCAATGGGTCGCGATGCGCTTCAACACGCCGGCTGGCAGCCATTTGACGCTGTACCGGGGCGTCAACAAACTTACAGATTGCGTGCAGGAAAAAAACGACGGCCACCGGATGATCCTGCGCTTGAATAACATCGTTTCATTTACCGATCGGTACAGCCAGGCCAGTGAATTCGGCGACTATATTATCGAAGCGAAAGTGCCGAAGGTGAAGTTGTTGTTTTTCAATGATCTGCTGCCCCGGCACACCTTGCGAGGAGAGTCCGAATATCTCGTGATAGGCGGCAGTTATCAGGTGCAAATATCTTATTAGCTTGAATATTTCACGAAATCTATCGTTCTCACGCAGAGTGCGGGACCCCTAACAATGGGAATATACAAAATGAACTTGACGCTAAAAGACCGCGCTCTTGGCGCTTATCTGGGCTTTGCCTGCGGCGACGCGTTAGGCGCTACCGTAGAATTTATGACGCCCGAACAAATTCGTACCGAATACGGCCTGCACCGCGACATTACCGGCGGCGGCTGGTTAAAATTAAGGCCCGGCCAGATTACCGACGACACTGAAATGTCGATCGCGCTGGCGCAGGCCATGATTGACTGCGGCGGCTGGGATCTGACGCGCGTGGCCGATTCATTCGCGGCCTGGCTACGGTCGCAGCCGGTCGATATCGGCAACACCTGCCGCCGAGGCATCCGGCGCTATATTAAAACCGGAGCGCTGGCAGGCCCGGTTAACGAAGCCGAAGCAGGAAACGGCGCCTGCATGCGCAATTTGCCGGTCGCAATTGCAACGTTGGGGAACGCACCGGCCTTCGAGCGGCAAACCCTGGAGCAATGCCACCTGACGCATCATCATCCGTTGTCCGATGCGGCTGCATTGTGCCTGGGGCGGATGCTGCAAGCGTTGGTTGCCGGCGAAGGCATCGAACCCTGCCGGCAGCAGGCGGCCGCCTTGATAAAAGCGCACCCCGAATTCCAATTCGATCCCTATCCGGGCCGTGCCGGCGGATATATCGTCGCGACAGTGCAAACCGTGCTTTACCATTTTTTTCATACCGATTCTTTCGAAGCGTGTCTGACCGATACGGTCAACCGGGGCGAAGACGCCGATACCACGGGCGCACTGGCCGGCATGCTGGCCGGTGCCCATTATGGGATTGATGCCATTCCCCGGCGTTGGCTGGATCGGCTGGAGCCGGCTGTCAGCAGGACCATAGAGCGGCAGACCGAGGCCTTATTGAAGCTGAGCCACTCTGAAATATAGCACGTGTAGGCTGGGTTGGAGCTTTAGCGGAAACCCGGCATGGGCGGCCCAAAAATGCTGGGTTTATCAATCCAACTGTAGGCTGGGCGGGGCATGTTGCCTCGCCCAAAACTTTCAGCATTGCTAAGCGGAACCTCTAAGCCCAGCTATTGCAGAAACGTTAGGGACAGGGTTACAAACCCTGTCCCGCTTGGTTGGAGCTTTAGCGGAAACCCGGCATGGACGACTCCGAAATGCTGGGTTTATCAACCCAGCCTGCCGCTGTTAAAAAATGTGGTGCTCGGCGCGGCCGGGATAAAAACGTCCATGTGTAACATCCATTATTATCCTTGGCTTGATCTTCGTGACCTCTGTCCTCGCGTTTTCATTCCTCACAAAATTCCACCTCTCGCGTTTCAGCAAGGTACGTTAAAATGGCGCCTTTTTTGAGCCCATTTAAAGAAAATGCCTACAGTCATCTACGGGATTATTGCCTATATCCTGCTGCAATTGTTGATAGGCGTGTATTTTTCGCGCCGCATCGTCAGCGAAAGCGATTATCTGCTGGCCGGACGCAGCCTCGGTCCGGGCATGGCCAGCCTGAGCGTATTTGCGACCTGGTTCGGCGCCGAAACCTGCATAGGCGCGGCCGGCTCAGTCTACGAAAGCGGTCTGTCGGGCGCGACCGTCGATCCGTTCGGCTATACCGTCTGTCTGGTGCTGATGGGCATGGTGTTCGCCGTGCATTTGTGGCGGCGCAACCTGACCACGCTGGCCGATCTTTTCGAGCAGCGCTATTCGGCTAAAATCCAAAGTCTGGCCGTGTTGCTGATCGCGCCGACTTCGGTTATGTGGGCAGCGGCGCAGATTAGAGCTTTTGGGCAGGTGTTGTCGTCCGCGTCGGGATTTGAAGTGGAATGGGCGATTGCCGCCGCGGCGCTGGTTGTGGTCATCTATACCATGTACGGGGGGCTATTGGCCGACGTCGTGACCGACGCCGTGCAGGGCATCGCGTTGATTATCGGTTTATTGCTGCTGTTGTTTTTTGTGCTGAAGGCCGGCGGCGGGCTCGAGGCATCCATAGCGCATATTCAGCCGGAGCGGCTTAGCCTGTTCGGTGCGGGGGAGAACGCATGGGTTGATAAAATCGAGCAGTGGGCCATTCCGATCTGCGGATCGGTTTTGTCGCAGGAGCTTGTGGCGCGCGTGCTGGCCAGCCGCTCGCCCGAAGTGGCGCAAAAAGCCTGCATCCATGGCGGCCTGTTGTACCTGGCAGTAGGGCTGATTCCGGTTTTCATCGGTCTGCTCGGCTTTCAACTGGTGCCGGGATTGGCGCAGCCTGAGCAGATACTGCCGCACCTGGCCCGCGAGCATCTCAATACGTTTTTATACATCGTTTTCGCCGGCGCGCTGATCTCGGCTATTCTGTCGACGGTCGACAGCGCCTTGTTGGCGGCCTCGGCCCTGGTGTCCCATAATCTGATCGTGCCTGCCGTCAAGACGATCAGCGATCAGGACAAGGTCAAAGCCGCGCGGATTCTGGTCATGGTGTGCGGCATTATCGCCTTTGTGCTGGCGCTGCATGCCGAGCGTGTTTATACGCTGGTGGAAGAGGCGTCGGCGTTCGGCAGCGCCGGCATTTTCATCGTCGTCGTTTTCGGCCTGTTCACGCGCTTCGGCGGCAGTTTGAGCGCCGCCGTCACGCTGCTGGCCGGCATGTCGACGTGGATAATCGGCCACCACTTCATGAATATCGGCACGCCTTACTTGATATCTCTGGCTGTGGCGCTGGCCAGCTATGTGCTGATGGGATTCTTTGAGGCTTGGTGGGTCGAGCGTGGATTGATGGTTAAACGGAACGACTTCAATTTTTAATGTCTAATCTATACAGTAAGATATCCTTTCCACACAACAAGAATACAACAAACACGAAGGAAGGTAGATATATGAAAAAGTTACGCGTTTATCTGATGGTGATATTTACAGCGCTGACTATGTTGTCATTGCCTGAAGCGCATGCACAATCATCCTCGCAGAAATTCGGCCGGGGTCTGGCGGGCATGACCTGCGGTTTTCTTGAGATACCGGGCAATATTGTGCAGGAAACGCGGACCCAAGGCGCCGTTGGCGTACCCATCGGCTTGGCAAAGGGATTGGGCATGTTTGTGGCTCGCGAACTGGTCGGCGTTTATGAGTTTATTTCCGCGCCTTTCGCGGCGCCGGCAGGTTTCCGGCCTATTTTACAGCCCGAGTATCCTTGGGATTATTTTGAATAGCACGTGTAGGCCGGGTTGCAGCTTTAGCGGAAACCCGGCATAGGCGGCTTCGAAAGGCTGGGTTTAGCGACCCAGCCTGCCGCGCCGCTCACTTCGACCACCAGAAGGTATGCAGTGCATACCCTACGCCTTTAAAAATCCAACCGCTAAACCAAATACCGGCTCCAACTGCCATACCTGTTCTCGATCTTGCCGCGCGGCACGCTCGCCGCTATCAACAACAGCGCTGCCGCAACCCCTGACCAGTCGGCAAGGGTGCTGCCGCCCTCCAGCATCAACGGCGTAGCCATCAGGGCGAAGGCCAGCAGCACATTGACAAAGCGTACCGGGCGTGCCGATTCGGCCAACGCCGTGATGGAAATTGTCACGACGAGAGCGCCGATCAGATGGTCGCTGTTGGCTTGTTCGCCTTGCGTTCCGAAAATCAGCCGCGTGCACATCAGCCAGATGCCGATGGCCGTGCTCAGCACCAGCGACCAGGGCAGATTGACGCCGCCGCCGGCCATGTCCTTGATGATCGTCCAGGGCGAGCCTTCGAAACTATCGGGTTCGGTCTTGCGGCCGCCTTCCATCGTATCGCCGCGCAGGAACGCCAGAATGACCGATTTGCCCTTGCGGCGGCGCTCGGCCAGAAACTGGCCTGTGGCGATCAGTTCATCGACGGAATAGGGAATCTGGATCAGCATGGCCGCGGCCGCTATCAGGCACAGCGTGCACCAGGTGCCGATCAGAATGGGCTGGATGATGATGAAGAAAATGCTGACGGCGCCCAGCGGCACGATCATGACGCCGAACAGAATGACCAGCCAGGGCATCGTGCGCCAGCGGTCGCGCCCGCCGATGATGCCGGTCAGTATCTCCAGCAGATAGGTTACCGCGCCTAGCCCCGCGTCGGGTATGGGCCAGGCTTTGGAGACCTCGGACGTGATGACGCGCTCGGTGCCATCGCCGAAATAAGGGTCCCAGGCGTCCGGTATATGGCCCAATTGGTAGGCGGCCAGATAGCGCGAGATGTAGAGCCCGATAAAGGCCAGGAGAATGATCGGCACGCGCTGCATCCATGACGACGGGTTGTAATCCCAGCCGGGCGGAATGTCGGGGCCTTTCAGGCTGGCAATGAGGCCGATGCCCGGCATGGGGCGAACCAGCATTGAAAAGCCGATCACGAGAGAGCCTACCAGCGTATCGTTCAGATAAGCCGAAGCGCTCGGCGTCCAGAACACCAGCGGCGCGAACAGCAGCCACAGTCCTACGGCCGCGTTGGCGATGCGCGCCCAGGCCATGCGCCGCGACAGCGACAGCGCTCCGAACACCAGCACCAGCGCGCCGGCGGCCAGGTCGTTGACGGCCATGGTAGCGTCCCGGTAACCCAGGATAGGTGGGCTGCTCATGAGCCAGGTGCCCAAAGCCATGTTCAGAAAATGCGCCCAAAGGTTTTCGCGGTGCGCGTTGCGCCAAGACCGATTATATTCATGCAGCAGGTGTTCGGCCGGTTCGGGCTCGGCGGTCATGGTCTCGACCCATTCCGGCGCAGTCAGTTTGTTGCGTTTGTACCAGCTCAACGGATCGGCCTTGAGCGCAGCCACAATCGCCGGCAGCGTATCGCGCAATGAATGCCGGGGCTCCCAATTTAACAGGTTTCTGGCCCTGGAGATATCCAGTTCATAATGATCGTCGGCCAGGTCTACCATGAACGGCTTGATGAAAGGCTTTTCGCCTTTGTCGATCGAATCCGGTATCGCGATTTCCATCTGCGCCTGCAGCCCGGCGCCGACCTTGGCCAGCATTTTCGGCAGCGTTTCGGTCGGCCATATTTCCCCGTGAATCAGATAGCCGATTTCGTTTTGCAGCGCCTCGTAGCCCATTGTCAGCGGCTCGCCTACGAGCAGTTTGAGTTCAGCGGGCAGTTGCCTGCGTTGCCGGACCATACGCACGATAGCCTCGATCAGGTCCTCAATGTGAATGAACGACTGGCCGTGCGAGATGTCACCTGCAAAAAACCGGCTCGTGAACTGGCGCTCATAGATCCGCTGTATCTGATTCGCGAGCGTTGGCGGCAATACGTTATCGGTATAGACGCCGGCAATGCGGACCAACACATAAGGGATAGCGCCGTGCTCGTTGATAACAACTTCCTCGGTTTCCAGTTTCGACTGCGGATAAGCCCATTTTGGCTGTAGCGGCGAGTCTTCCGTAATAGGTATGCCGGGCTCGGTGGGCGCATGCACGAGCATCGTGCTGGCATAAATGAATTGCTCGACGTCAAAGCCATGCAATGCCCGCAGCAGGCGCCGGGTTCCCTTGACGTTGACGCTCTCGTACAACGGGTGCGGCTCGCCGGTGAAATCGTAATAGCCGGCTAGATGCACAACCGATGCGATGTGCGCGCCGTAGTGCTGGCGCACGTCATCCAGGGCTTTTTCAACGGCGCTGTCAGAGGTCAGGTCCAGATCGATCAAGTCCGGAAGCTTCGATGGATCGGCGCCCCTATCCAGACCGACAATGCAGTAATGTTGCGCCAGCGCCTTGCTCAGTGCCTGGCCGAGGAAGCCACTGATGCCGGTAATCAAAACAATGTCTTTCGCGGCGTTCGCAGTCTTGTTACCCATGATCGTTTTCTCCCAAGAGGTTTGAGCGATCTCCGGTTTATCGAAGAATCCCGAAGCATTTACCGACCATTTTTCGAGCAGGAAAGGGAAAATAAAGTTCATGCATTCAGCGCTGATGCGAGCGCATGTGTCAGTGGCCAGGCGACCGGGCCGGTTTTCGGTCGGAGAGAGGATGGGCGTCAGGCTCGAAGGTTCTTACTGTTCAAGACCAGCCCATGCGATGCAAGGGCATGGGCATGGGCGTTGCGGCGCCTTCGGGAATAGTGTGCAGCGTAATGGTGAACACCGATATCCCAGAGGCTTCCGTTGCCCGGCCGATGTAATGGGGCGTGAGCATCGCCTCTGGTTTGCTCGCCGATGCCGTATGCATCGGCTTTTCCCGGTATGTCTGAGCTGTCAAGGCTAGGTCCGCCGGCGGCGTACCCATTTTTCGATTTCTACGGTCACGAATACCACCGACGACAGCCCCAGGCAGAACAGTAATTCATTCAGGCTCAAGGCCTGGGTTTTGAATATCGGCTGCAAGACGGGTACATACAACACTGCCATTTGCAAGCCGAAAGTCAGTATTACTGCGCCAAGGAGAGGCAGGTTGGAAAACAGCCCTTGCCGAAACAGCGAGACCCGATCCGAGCGAATCGCCAGCACATGGCCCATCTGCGACAGCGTCAGCACCGTGAAGACCATGCTCTGCCAGCGCGGGGAATCGGTTACGTAGGCCCAGCCTTGGGCAAACAGGGACACGCCGGCCATCAACAGACCGACCCACAGAATGTGTTGCCACATCCCTTCGGCGAAAATACTTTGCTGGGGTGGGCGCGGCGGGCGTTGCATAATGCCCCGTTCCTCCGGTTCTACTGCCAGGGCCAATCCCGGCAATCCGTCCGTCACCAGGTTGATCCAGAGGATGTGAATCGGCAGCAAAGGGATCGGCAGACCGATAAAAGGCGCCAGGAACAGTGTCCAGATTTCCGCCGAATTGCCGGTTAAGGCATATTTGATGAATTTGCGGATATTGTCGAAAATGCGCCGTCCCTCGCGCACCGCTGTTACGATGGTCGCGAAATTGTCGTCCAGCAGCACCATGTGCGAAGCTTCCCGCGCCACATCGGTGCCGATCTTACCCATCGATACCCCGATATTGGCAATGCCGAGCGCCGGGGCGTCGTTGACGCCGTCGCCGGTCATCGCGACGAATTCGCCCTTATCCTGAAGCGCCTGCACGATTTTGATCTTTTGTTCCGGCGCCACGCGCGCGTAGACGCGCACAGAGTTTACCCGCTGCTCGAATTCTTCGAGGCTCATATTGGCCAGGTCCTGCCCGGTCAGTACCTCGGAGTTTTCATCCGCAATGCCGAGCCGAAGGGCAATGGCTTTCGCAGTGGCGGGATGGTCGCCGGTAATCATGACCGGCACGATGCCCGCGCTGCGGCATAAATCCACCGCCTGCTTCGCTTCCGGACGCGGCGGGTCCATCAAGCCCACCAGGCCCAGAAAGCACAGTCCGCTTTCCAGCGCATCGCCGCTCTGAGGGGAAGGTCTTTCGGCCAGCCGCTTCCACGCCAGTGCAAGGACCCTGAGCCCCTGCGCGGCCATTTGTTCCGCCGTTGCCATGACGTTTTCCACAGCCAAAGGCTGCGGGCCGCTGGCATGCCATTGTTCGACGCAGAGAGGCAGCAGATTTTCCGGGGCGCCTTTGGTATAAACGACAAAGCCGCTGTCATCCTGGTGCAGGGTGGACATCAGTTTGCGTTCGGAGTCAAAGGGGACCTCGTCCAGCCGCGGCATCGTTTTGACCAGCTCAGCGCCGTCATAGCCTGCGCGGACGGCGGCTTCATACAAGGCCGTTTCGGTAGGATCGCCCACCACGATGCCTTGCTCGTCGCGGCGGGCGTCGTTGTTCAGAGCCAGGGCGTGGAGCAAGGGCGGCGGAAAATCCTGAGCGATGCCTTCCCGCATGCTTTCTTCCACGTAAAAGGCTTCGGCTTGCATGCGGTTTTGGGTCAGGGTGCCGGTCTTGTCCGAGCAGATGAAGGTAACCGAGCCCAGCGTTTCCACCGCAGGCAGGCGCCGGATCAGCGCGTTTTTCTGTACCATCCTTCGGGCGCCCAGGGCCAGAGATACGGTAGACACGGCAGGCAAGGCCTCTGGAATGGCGGCCACGGCCAAACTGACGGCAGTCAGAAACATCAGCACCGGCGGCTCGCCACGCAACAGGCCCACGGCGAAAATGATCGCGCAGATGGTCAGCACCAACAATGCCAGGCGCTTGCCGAATACGGCCAAGCGTTGCTGCAGCGGTGTTTTGCTTTCCTTATCCTGACTCAGAAGCCTCGCGATTTTGCCCAGTTCTGTTTCCATTCCGGTTGCGACGATCATGCCCAGGCCACGGCCATAGGTCGCGATGGTGCCTTTGTAAGCCATATTGCGGCGGTCACCGAGTGGCGACTCCAACTCTCGCAATACGGCGCGGCTTTTCTCTACCGGCAGAGATTCGCCGGTCAATGCCGCTTCTTCCACCTTGAGCCGCGCAACGTCCAGTAGCTTGAGGTCAGCGGGTACGACGTTGCCCGCTTCCAGCAGCACCAAATCGCCCGGAACCAGATCCCGTGCCGCCACGGTCTGAATACTGCCGCCGCGCAGCACTTGCGCCGTCGGGCTGGCGAGCCGCTTGAGCGCCGCCACGGCCCGTTCGGCGCGGAATTCCTGTATGAAGCCGATAACCCCATTCAACACCACGATGACGGCGATCGCGATCGTATCGCTCGATTCTCCGATCAAGCCGGACACGATGCCGGCCAAGATCAGCACGATAATCATAAAATCGGTGAACTGCCCGATAAACATGCGCATCGGACCGCGCCGGCGCTGCTCCATGATCATGTTCGGCCCGAAAGCGTCCAGCCGGCGCTGCGATTCTTCGTGATCCAAGCCTTTTTCAGGGTCGACCTTTAGCCACGCCGCCGCCTGCCATGGCTCAAGAAGATGCCATGGTGTCTCAAAGCGTTTGCTTTTTTCCGGATTTTCTTGTTTTTTTGTGGCTTGCATTGTTTAAATCACAGAGAAGAAATGAATATCGTTTTTTCGGGATATAGTATTTCGATGCTTTCGCTGATGTCCACTCTTGCCTCCGTGCACAGGGGTTACACGGCTATCCGTCGAACTGGCCGTTCATGTGCCCCAGACCTCGATTTTCCGCGTCGAATCCATTGGCAATGTTCGCTTCGCCTTTGTCTTGCCAGGCTTTGCGCGCTATTATGAGCTTTGCTGCAAGCGTTCGAATCAAGCGAATGTTCACGCCATTGCTCCCTGTCTGGAGACTCAATACTGAAGCAGACTGCTCAAGTCAAACGTTATGTGAAAAGGAAAATATGAATACATACAATTGGAATGCTAAAGATTATGAGAGAAATTCACAAGCTCAGCAAGAATGGGCAAGAGAGCTTATTGCAAATCTGAGCTTAAAGGGAAGGGAAGACGTTCTCGATTTAGGCTGCGGTGACGGCAAAGTAACGGCGGAAATCGCTCGATCAGTCGGTGATGGATCGGTTGTCGGCATTGATAACTCGAGTCAGATGATAGATCTGGCAAAGGAAAAATACCCGCAAGACAGCTATTCCAATCTTTCGTTTCAGGCGATGGACGCTGGCGACTTATCATTTGAAGGCTGTTTTGACGTGGTTTTTTCAAACGCAGTGCTGCATTGGGTCAAGGATCATAAGCCTGTTATTCAAGGCTTATATAAGAGCCTCAGGGCTGGAGGAAAAATCCTCCTGCGCATGGGAGGACAAGGCGATGCTGAAGGTATAATTTCAGCTATTAGCGACGTTAAAGCTTCAAAGCAATGGGCGCAGTACTTTACTGAGTTTGAATTTCCCTATAACTTTGTTGGCATCGATGAAACTCAAGTGCTGTTGAAAGAATCCGGATTTTCCATAAATCGTGTCGAACTCATTCCTAAAGATATGACGCATGACGGAAAATCAGGGCTGGAAGGGTGGATTCGAACAACATGGTTACCCTACACGGAACGCATTCCCAAAGAAAAGAGGGAGGCCTTTATCGAAGCGGTTGCTTCGAGTTATCTGGATAAAGTGCCGCTGGGAGCAGATGGTAAAGCGCATGTAGCCATGGTGTTGATTGAGGTTGAAGCAGAAAAAATCACATAGCCGGCGGGCCAGTCCGCCGTCAGGCTGAAATGCCTAGACACATTCAGTGCTCCACAATTATTCAACTCCCGTAAAGGCTTTTTCAAAGCACCATTAGAAATAACAAGGTCAGATTACCAAGATGAAAACACTCGCCCAACTTCATGCCGATATTGAAGCACGCGTACAAGCCATCCGGAGCGCCAATCCCGATTGGCTATGCGGCCTGGGCTGCGACAGCTGTTGCCGGCGGCTCGCCGAAATACCGAGACTCACTGAGGCTGAGTGGGAGCTGTTGCGGGAAGAACTGGCCGCGTTGCCCCCGGAGCAGCTTCGGGAAATCGGTCAGGGCATTGCCGCGTTGGCCGGACAGTCATCGCGGCCCATTGTCTGCCCGCTGTTGGATCAGGCTGCGGGGGCCTGCCGGGTCTATGCCCATCGGCCGGTGGCTTGCCGCACATACGGATTCTACGTCCAGCGCGACAAAGGGCTCTACTGCAAGGACATCGAATCGCGCGTAGCCGACGGCGCCTGGGCCGAGACGGTGTGGGGCAATCAGGACGCCATCGACCGCCAGCTCCGCAGCCTGGGCGATACGCGCGAATTGACCGAATGGTTCGAGCGCTGGCAGAAGAGCGGGGAGATAGGCTGAAATCGTCTAATTACTTGTTATGCATGGGGCGTCACAAGCCGTGATTCCAGTGATACAGGAAGAAAAAACCGGTTGCGGAATCGCATCGGTAGCCAATATCTTGGGCAAGACTTACGCAGAGATGAAAGAAATAGCTAACGCAATGGGGATCTATGCCTCAGATAAATCTCTCTGGTCTGATGCCCAATATGTAAGGCGCATGCTTTCCGCAGCAGGTATTGAAACCTCCGCCGATGAATTGCCTTTTGAATCATGGGACACTTTGCCTGATCTGGCGCTGCTATCCATCAAGCATCATCAGGAAAACGGTAAAAATTTCTGGCATTGGGTCGTGTTTAAAAGAGCAGGGGGCCTTGCCATTGTTCTAGACTCCGCCAGCTATCTGCCATCAAACATTCGAACGGATTTTGATGGCATGCAGCCAAAATGGTTTATCGAGGTGAAAAATGCATGACAATTCATGCAAGCCGCGGCACAGCTTCGCGGCTTAACTCAAACGATGTGCATCTTGAGAGATTCATATGTTTAAATGTTTATTGTTTACCAGCATGCTTTGCCTCCCTATCGTTGCCTGGGCATTCTTTAAGCCCGTTCGGGTTGCGGCGCCTGAACTGACGGGATTGTACTGCGCCAATGACACCTTGTGCATAGACGACATGTCACGCCATCAGGAAGCGGCCCATCTATACGATGAGGCTTTGCATTTTGTCGGCTCGTCGGTCGGTGCAATCGAAAAAAAGCCGAGGGTCATTTTCTGCAGCTCCGAGAACTGTTTTCAAGCCTTCGGGTTAGGAAAACGTTCTGCCGCTACTATAGGGACTTTTGGCATCGTTATCAGCCCTCGCGCCTGGAAACCTTACTATGTGCGCCATGAAATGATTCATCACCTTCAAAATGAAAAACTGGGCATGATCAAGATGTGGCGAGCGCCTGAATGGTTTACCGAGGGCATGGCATACGCCCTGAGCGAAGATCCCCGTCCAAAGCTGTCTGAGCCCTTTGAACACTACCGTTCTCAATTCGAACACTGGTATAAGCAAGTGGGACAGGATCTGTTATGGGAGAAAGCCCGCAATCTGTGAGTGCACGCTAACAAGTTCGTCAAACAAGTCTCAATAAGGAGCGAAGGCAATGGTAGAACACGAAGTAATTGAAGCGATTCGGAGAGCGGACAAAGCGATTGATCAGCGCGATATTGACGCATTGATGGACTTCTACGAAGAAGATGCTACGCTGGTCGTCGAGCCTGGAAGATATGCACATGGCAAAGCTCAAATCGCTGAAGCATTCCGGGCCATATTTGCATACTTCAACGACAGCCTTTTGGTGCGTCAGAGCGACTTTCAAGTCATCGAGGGCGGCGGCGTCGCACTGGTCATCTGCAAGCTTGAACTTTTGGCAGAGCGGTTCACGGAATCCAAGGTCTCCATGTCCAGACGCCCTACCTACATATTCAAAAAGTCCTCAGACGGTAAATGGCGCTGCCTGATTGACAACTCGTACGGGACCGACCTTTGACGCTGCTTTCCTTGGCAAATTTTGCGATAGAGCCAAAAGAAATCAGGCTGGCAAAGCGGCAGTTATCTGTTTGATAGATACTGACGATCGAAGCGTTAAAGCGATCCTCAAATAGACCAAACCCGACATCATGAAAATTTATCAGCTCTACCGGAAGCAAAGGCTAAGCATGAGCCGTCAGCAGGCCTGGGGCTTCTTTTCTTCGCCGCATTATCTCAATGACATCACCCCCGACTTTTTTCATGTCGACATTATTTCGCCAGTGCCCGACGAAATTTATGCCGGCTTGATGATCAGCTATCGAATGAAAGCGGCAGGGGCTATACGAATGGCTTGGTTGTCGGAAGTCAGCCATTGCCAGAAACCGCTGCGTTTCATTTACCAGCAGCGCATTGGCCCATTCAAATTCTGGAGCCATGAGGTGAAATTAAGCGAATGCTCTGATGGCGTCATATTGGAAGATATTGTGTTTTACGCCATGCCTTACAGAGGGCTGGGCGAATTGTTGCATGTCCTGTTAATCGGCGATAAATTGAAACGCATCTTCGATACTCGCCACGACTATCTTCAAGCAAAGTGGGGCATACAAACACAATGATATGCTTACCCGCATCTACGGCAAAGACAACTGTTCAAACTAAACAACCACCTGCTCAAGCGGGTGGTTGTTTAGTTACCGTAAGCGTATCTTCCTATGCTAGCGCGGCAGAATCAGAAATCCAGCGGCTTTAAGATTTATTTAATTTAGTCGTGACTTTCGACTTCAATCTTATTAAGTTAATAGCTTTCCAAATTTCAGGACTCGAAATGAAGCACCGCATTTTTTTCGGCAAATCCACCTCCAGGATCATATTGGCGCTTCTGATTGCTTTACCCATCAATGTATTGGCTGCCGGCGGTTGGAGCTACCAGCAGGATCGGGACCGCTTGACCAACCAGTCTTACAGTTATGCCAGATCGCCGTTGCCGAGCAGTGCCCAGTATGAACTGATCAGGCTCGAGGTTGCCTGTAAGGAAAACAAGCTGCAATTTGTGGTCGATTCCAATAGCCTGATTGCGTCACAAGGCCGGTCTTTTGATGTCGAGTATCAAGTTGACAAAAAACCGCCGGTCACGATTTCGATGAAAACGTTTGCGGATTCCAAGCGCCGCGGCTACACGGATGAGCATGCCAGGGAAATTATCGACGACATTCTGTCCGGGCAATCCATTTTTATTCGCGTCAATACGATGATCAAGCAGGTTCTGACGGCGGCGATTACGCTGGAAGGTGCGGGCCAGCCGATTCAGCAGGTGTTCGCCGATTGCGGCATTGGCGTACCGGATAAAACCGAGGATGGGGCGGCCTATAGCTGGGCCGAATTCGAGCAGGATTTCAAAAAGCTTTCTTCAGCGCAGCAGCAGGAAGTGCTCGGCAAAATCAAGAAAATCATGCTGGAGATGCGTTAAGAATATTCTGTGCCGGTGAGGCGACACTCAACATATCATTAACTGATGTTATGCAGTAAGTTGAATTCAGATCGGCTATCCCGATTTATCGCACCCGAAGGCGAGTTATTTTCTTTTAACAGCCTGTGTAGGCTGGGTTGGAGCTTTAGCGGAAACCCGGCATGGACGGCCGAAATGCTGGGTTTAGCAACCCAGCCTACCGCCGCTAAAAAACTGCGGTGCTCGGCGCGGCAAACGGGATGAAATCGCCTATGCGTAACTTCAGTCAATAATAAGCCACGAACAGCGCGGAATTCTTGCCTGGATTTTCTTCGTGGTTCCATGCCTTAAACGATGCGCATGAAGGCGACTAAAGTCGCCCCCACATTCACAAGCTGTTATTCCTGCTCTGCAGCCTCAACGCTCTGTGGCGTCAGCAAGGCGGTTTCAGCGCTTTCATAGCCGCCGGCCCAAAGCGGTAACGCCAGCGCGCCCAGGCTGGCCAGCCAGACCAGCAATTGGCTGTTGGTGACTGTATAAATGAAAGCCAGTTTGAAGCGTTCGGCCAGGTCGGGATGGGCCTCGATAAAGTCGCGACTGATCAGGAAAGCGCGTGTCTCGCCGGCAATCAGCGCCAGACCCATGACAACGAGGACATAGGCGATAATCCTGTTGCGTTTCGGACTGGCCTGGCTGTAGCCGATCAGTCTGTCGAAGTCCAGCATTCCTGCAGACAACGTCCTCTCATCAAGATAACGCATGGCGATCAGGCCCAGCATGCCGGTCACGGCGATAGAGGTCATGTCATAAGGGAAGCTGATATAGCGCCCGTCCAGCGCCAGCGTATAGGTTTTATAGACAGCCAGCGCGATCAGGATCAGATAGACACCCTGCAGCCAGGCGCCAAGTTTTTCATTGGCTGATCCATTGTTCAGCACGGCCATGGCGCGCTGCACCAGGCAAACGGCCAACAGCGTGTTGATGATAACGATCGCGACAGTGCCGGCGCTTTGCAGCGGGTTGAAGCTGGCGGCCCATAATTCATCGGCATGCATGACCAGCAGTGACGCCAGCAGTTGCGCAAAAGCCAGAAACAGAGCCAAACGCGGCAGCGGCAGCTGCGACAAGGGCTTGAAGTAATAGGCGACGGCCAGCAGCAGGATCACGGTCGATACCATCAGCTTGTTTACCCAGTTCGGATCTTCAACCACTTTGCCGGTCAATGGGAAGACCGGCGTCCGATCGGCGGATAACAGCCCCCAATTCGCGCCCACGACGCCTTCCAGCGCACTTTTCCAGGGCTGGTTGAAGGCTTCGACGATGTTCAGGTCGAAGCCGTTTTTCTTGGATACCTGGATCAGGCCGCGAATGAATTTCGCCTCGTTCGCGACGCTCGGTATGGCCCAGCCGCGCTGGCGGCCATTGCTGGGCCAGCCGGATTCGCCGATCAGGATCGGTTTGCCAGGGTACAGCGCCTGCACTTGGTCATAAACCTGCTTGTAAGTTTTCTCGATATGCGCGATGGCGTCATTGACTTCCAGCGGCTCGTCTTCCCAATAGGGCAGAATATGGATGGTAATGAAATCGACTTCCTTGCCGATTTCGGGGTATTTCATATAAAAGGACCAGACATCGGCATAGGAAACAGGCTGTTTGACGGCTTTTTTGACTTCGCGGATGTATTCGATCAGCTTTTCCGGTGCCATCTCGCCGCGCAGCAACACTTCATTCCCGACCATAACGCGCTTGACGACGTCCGGATTGGCGTTTGCCGAGCGGATCAGTTCCTGGATTTCCAGGTGGTTATGTTCCTTGGCTTCGTTCATTTTCTGCACTTCTTCGGGGCTGAACTGGGCGGGGTCGAAAGGCTGTTCATAGGTCAGCCAGGCGCCCTGAATCATGCTCAACCCGTACTTGCGCGCCAGAGCCGGCACTATCTCGAAGCCTTCCAGGCTCGTATAGGTGCGTATCGAATGGGTCTTGTCGGCCAACAGGCTGATGTCTTCCTCGATTTGCTCGGGCGTCGGTAGTATTTTTTCTATGGGGCTTTGCCCGTAACGGTACGGCGCAAAGGACAGACTGGTCAGTTTGCCGTCCGGTACATCGGGACCGACGTCGACCGGCCGGTTGTTGAGCCAGCCGAACAATCCGTTCAGTACCACCGTCAATGCGACGAGCATAATAAGGCTAGATTTTTTCATGATTTTTATTGAGCAGATGAGAAGTAAGGGCGAGATGACAATTAACCTATTATCCCTTAATAAAGTGGGGCAATACAACGTCAGAAGTCGGTTGTGCCGATCAAGGGATAAATGCCGGATTCACTATTCCGCTTTCTGTTCTGCAAACGGCCGAAGTTGAGAATGACCGCCTTAAAGCGGATAACGCTCAGCTTCTTCCTTGTTTTCTGATTAACTATATTAACGTATAGTTATGGTTATTCGACGATAAAGCGTGCTGTTATACGCTGTAAGGAAGTTAAATTGATTGTAAAAGATTCTACCGTTTATGCCTCTGCAGACGCCATTTCACTATCTGGCAAAAAAGAACCTGCCAGGGATGAAATTGAATCCTGCCGCATCTTGCTGGTAGAGGATGAGCCGGGCGATGCCCATTTGATCCGTTCCATCCTGTGCATGGCCCGGTCCGTGAATTTCGATATCACCTGGGTCACGACGCTTGCCGAGGCACGGGCACAGTTACATGACAGCCCGCCTCACGATGTTTTGCTGCTGGATCTGTCGTTGCCCGATTCCAGCGGCCTCGATACGGTACATGCCGGCCGGCAGGCGGCGGATAGGCTGCCGTTGATCGTGCTGACCGGCCGCGACGATACCGATTTTGCCCTGCAGACATTGACGCTGGGAGCCCAGGACTATCTGGTCAAAGGCTGTTTCGATACCGATAGTCTTGTACGGGCCATTCGTTACGCCATCAGTCGCCGGCGCCTGGAGCAGCGTCTGGCCGAGACCGGCATGCATTTGCAGACCCTGACCAATGCATTGCCGGACATCGTCTGTTTCAAGGATGGCGAAGGGCGCTGGCTGGAGGCGAATGACTTCACGCTTCGGCTTTTCCAGCTCGACAATATTCACTATCGCGGCAGGAAAAGTTCGGAGCTGGCTTTATACCAGAAATTCTACCGTGAAGCGTTCATAGAATGCGAAGCCAGTGACGAGGCGGTCTGGCAGGCTCGCGGCATCAGGCATTCGGAAGAAACCATTCCGCGCCCGGATGGATCATCACTGATATTCCATATCACTAAAGTGCCGCTTTTTCATGAAGACGGCCGCCGCAAGGGACTGGTCGTATTCGGCCGCGACATTACTGCGCATAAACAGGTCGAGGCGCGCCAGCGCCTTGCCGTGCGCGTGTTCGAAACCACAGGCGAGGCCATCATGGTCACGGATGCCGATGCCAATATCGTGGCGGTCAATCCGGCTTTTATGCGCATTACCGGCTATACCGAGCAGGAAATAGCCGGAAAAAATCCCCGTATACTCGCTTCCGGCCGACACGACGCGTTCTTCTATCAGAGCCTATGGCAATCTTTGCATCAGAGCGGCGAGTGGGTCGGCGAGATCTGGAACAAGCGCAAAAACGGCCAAATTTTTCCGGAATGGGTGACGCTGAGCGTTGTCCGGGATGAGGCGGGCAGCGTTACAAATTATATGGCCGTATTTGCCGATCTGAGCGAAATCCGTTACGCCCAGGAAACCGTCGAGCTTCTGGCCTGGAATGATACCCTGACGGGGCTGGCCAACCGCGCGCTGTTCCTGAAGCAGCTGGAACAACTGTTGGCTCATGTGCGGCGCGAGGGCGGCTTTGCCGAGGTGCTGCTGATCAACATCGACCGCTTTAAAAATATCAATGAGGCGCGCGGGTTTGCCGTCGGCGATGCCTTGCTCAAAAAAGTGGCTGAACGCCTGAGCCGGATATTGAAGCCGGGCCAGTTGCTGGCGCGGCTGGATTCCGATGAATTCGCGATACTGTTGCCGGAGCTTTCCGCCTGTCTTGAAGCCGCCGGCCGCGAAGCGCTTGCCCTGAGCGAAACGCTGCGGGCCGTACTGCACGAAAGCATCGAACTGGAAGGCGAAGCCGTGCATTTTGACGTCAGCATCGGTATCGCTTTACTGTCCGAGCCGCTGCAGGAAACCGCCACGGATGTGTTGCGCCAGGCCGACATGGCAATGGCGAAAGCCAAGGCAAAAGGCGGCGGCAACACCGTGTTTTTCGAGACGGCGATGGGCGAGGGCATCAAGGAACGCTTCCGGCTGGAAGGCGAGTTGCGTGCCGCCATCGGCAGCAATCAATTGCGGCTTTATCTGCAGCCGCAGGTCAATGCCGCAGGCAGGCAGGTCGGCGCAGAAGCGCTGGTTCGCTGGCAGCATCCGGAACGAGGTCTGATCCCGCCCGATCAATTCATTCCATTGGCCGAGGCGACCGGCCTTATTACCGCCCTGGACCGTTGGGTGCTGGCCGCAGTCTGCCGGTTATTGGCGGATCTGGAAAACGAGGGCGCTGCCTTGTCCATATCGGTCAACATCAGCCCGCGCCATTTTCGGCAGGCCGATTTTGCCGAAAATATCAAGCACCTGTTAGCCGTCAATGGCGTGAGTCCGGCGCACCTGATACTGGAAGTGACCGAAGGGCTCATGATCGCCGACATGAATGATGTCGTGGCCAAAATGACGGAATTGACCGGATTGGGCGTGCATTTTTCCATGGATGATTTCGGTACCGGCTATTCCAGTCTGGCTTACCTGAAGCGCCTGCCTATCCATGAACTTAAAATAGACAAGAGCTTTATCCAGGAGGCGACTGTCGATCCCAGCGATGCCGCATTGGTGGAAGTCATTCTGTCGGTGGCGCAGCATCTGAACCTGCGAGTCGTCGCGGAAGGGGTTGAAACTCAGGTGCAGGCCGATTTTCTGAACGCGCGCGGCCCAATCATTCATCAGGGGTATCTGTATGGCAGACCTGAGCCGGTCGAATCCTGGCGGGCCCGCCTGCATAGTGCGGAGACGGCGTGAGTTTGAAAATGTCGCCGGCGCCTGCCAGTCCGGAGCGATTGGTTTTGGGCGTTCTGCTGGCCGATCTGCTCGCCTTTGCCCTGGCGGCAATGTTAATTTACCAAAGCTATCAGCAAAGCCGGGCACAAGCCGGACTGGGGGCGCTGTTGATGCTGATGGCGCTGGTTTCGATGGGGCTGGCTTATCGGAGCTGGAAGCGTCAGCAGGAGGCGATCGAGGCGCTGTCGAAACAGGAAGCCAAATACCGCACAGTGGCCGATTGTATGTTCGACTGGGAATACTGGCAGGGGGCGGACCAGGAAATCATTTACATGTCGCCTGCCTGCGAGCGGGCCACAGGTTATACGCAAGCCGAATTCATCGCCGACCCCGACCTGCTCATGCGCATTATTTATCCCGAGGATCGCCCGATCATGACGCGGCACTTTCACGATATAGCCCGCGGAGTCAGGGAGTCGGTCGATTTTCGCATCGTCAGGCGCGACGGCGAAATCCGCTGGATCACCCATTACTGTCGGGCCATTACCGGCGACGGCGGGCAATCGATGGGGCATCGCGCCAGCAACCGTGACGTCACGGCTGCGCATCAGGCCCAGGCCGCCTTGCGGGCCAGCGAGGAAAAGCTGCGGGGACTTTATGAATTGGCGCCATTGGGCATCGCCCTGACCGATATGCAAGGGCATTTTGTTGAGTTCAATCGCGCTTTTTTGACGATCTGCGGCTATTCGGAGCAGGAACTCAGAGCCCTGGATTACTGGACGCTGACGCCGGAAAAATACGCCGCTGACGAGGCACGGCAACTGGAATCACTGGCGCAAACCGGACGCTACGGCCCCTATGAAAAGGAATACCGGCGCAAGGACGGCAGTCTGGTGCCCTTGTGCCTTAACGGCGTGCTGATAAAGGGCGCAGACGGCAAGGATTATATCTGGTCCATCGTCGAAGACATTACCGATCGCAAGCGTTCGGAGGAGGTACTGAGACAGAAAGAGGCTCTGTTGCGCACTGTCCTGGATTCGTTGCCGGTAGGTGTTTGGGTGACCGACACCAAAGGCACAATCCAGACGGCCAACGAAACGGGACGACGCATATGGGGCGGCGCCCGGTATATCGGGCCGGAACACTACGACGAATACACCGGCTGGTGGCATGATACCGGCAAGCTCATCGAAGCGCAGGAATGGGCGGCTGCCCGCGCCATCAGAAACGGCGAGACGTCACTTGATGAGGTCGTCGATATCCAATGCTTTGATGGTACGCGCAAAACAATCCTGAACTCGGCCATTCCGCTTCGGGATTATCATGGCGAGATCATGGGGGCGATCATCGTCAATCAGGACATCACCAAACGCATAGCCGCCGAAGCTGCGCTGCTGCAATCGAATGTCGATCTCGAACAGTTCGCCTACAGTGTCTCGCACGATATGCGCCAGCCGCTGCGCACTGTGGTCGGCCATCTGCAACTGCTGGAAAGGGGATTGAGCGGCAAGCTGGACGATGAGGACAGGGAAAACCTGAATTTTGCGCTGGACGGCGCCAGGCGCATGGATGAGATGATCGTATCGTTGCTCGATTACTCGCGCGTGGGCCGCAAGACCGAATCCAAACGCTGGATGTCGAGCAAAGAGGCGTTGGATGAGGCGCTTGGCTTCCTGGCTCCCGCCATCGAAGAGGCCGGCGCCGAGCTCAATATCGGTGGCCAGTGGCCGCGCATCTTTGCCAGCCGCGACGAAATGACCCGGCTGTTCCAGAACCTGATCGGCAATGCCGTCAAGTATCATGAGGCCGGGCAGTCGCCGCGCATTGAAGTGGAATCGGCTGTATCGGCGAACAGCTGGCGCGTCAGTGTGCGCGATAACGGCATAGGCATCGATCCGCAGCAGATTGACCGTCTGTTTCATTTTTTCAGCCGATTGCAGTCGCGGGCCCGTTTTGAAGGGACAGGCATGGGGCTGGCGTTGTGCCGCCGCATAGTCGAGCATCACGGCGGCCGCATCCGGGCGGAATCGGCGGGCGAGGGACAGGGCAGCACGTTTATTTTCGAACTGCCCATAAAGCCGCCCGAAGAAGAGGCTCGCTCATGAGACCGGCTATTGGAAATGCTCATTTCCTGCATGGCGGGATAGGTTCGCAGTTGCTGTTTTTTCTTGTGCTGAGTGTTTCTCTGGGCACAACCTATGCGGTCTGGCATAACGCCCGGCAACAGGCCGAGCAAAACCTGAAAACCGATTTCGATTTCCGCGTGCGCGAAACCGTGGAACACATTGAACAGCGTATGGCCACTTATGAACAGGTGTTGCGCGGCGCGCGCGGGTTATTCGCAGCGTCCGTCAATGTCGAGCGCGACGAATTCCGAAACTACGTTGCGATGCTGCAGCTTGAACAGCGTTATCCGGGCATCCAGGGGCTCGGTTATTCGCTCATCGTGCCCAAAGCGGACAGGGACGAGCATATCAACGCCATGCGCCGGCAAGGCTTTGCCGATTATACGATCCATCCTGAGGGTGAGCGCGAAGTCTATACATCCATTGTCCAGTTGGAACCTTTCAGCGGCCGCAATCTGCGCGCCTTCGGCTATGACATGTATGCCGAGCCCGTGCGGCGGGCGGCCATGAGGCAGGCGCGGGATCTGGGCGGAACCAGCGTTTCAGGCAAGGTGAAGCTGGTACAGGAAACCGATGAGCAGGTGCAGGCCGGATTTCTGATGTATCTGCCGGTCTACAGGAACGGTTTGCCGCATGACACACCGGCAGAACGCCGCGCCAATATCGTCGGCTGGGTGTACGCACCGTTTCGCATGGATGATCTGATGATCGGCATCGGCGGTGAGCGCGCCGCCGAACTTGATCTCGAAATTTATGATGGCGAGGCTGTGTTCGGGCAGGCAAAAATGTTCGATAGCCACAACATATCCGGCAATATTCATACGCAGCCCCCGCGCTTCAAAACCGTCAGGCACATCCGGATCGCGAACCATCCCTGGACGCTGGCGATACACTCCCAGCCGGCGTTCGAAGCGCGTATGAGCAGGGGCAAACCGAAACTCATCGCCATTGTCGGCATCGCGCTGAGCCTGTTGCTGTCGCTGCTGGCCTGGCTGTTGGCGACGGGTCAGGCGCGTGCGCTCGCCTTAGCGGAAGGCATGACGCGCGAGCTCAAGGAAAGCGAAATGCGCTTTCGTCTCATGGCCGACTCGGCGCCCGTGCTGATATGGATGGCAGGCAAGGATAAGCGCTGCTTCTGGTTCAACAAAGGCTGGCTGGATTTCACCGGCCGGAGCATGGAGCAGGAGATAGGCGACGGCTGGGTGCAGGTGGTGCACGCGGACGATCTGCAACGCTGTATCGACTGTTATGTCAGCCATTTTGACCGCCGTGAGCCGTTCCGGATGGAATATCGTATAAAGCGCCATGACGGCGAATACCGATGGATTGCCGATGTCGGCATACCACGCTTTGATGATAGCCACAATTTTATCGGTTATATCGGCTCGGGCTTGGACATTACCGAGCATAAATTGACCGAAGAAGCCTTGCGGCGCGCCAATGCCGAACTGACCCGCTTTGCCGAGATTTCGGCGCACCATTTGATGGAACCGGTGCGCCGTTTCACAATCTATACACAACGTCTCCGGCAGCGTCTGACAGAACTGCATGAAGATCAGGAGATCGGCATCTCTCTCGATACGCTCGAGAGAGATGCCGACCATTTGCGCGGACTGGTGCGCGATATTCAGCTTTACCTGGCGGCCGGCGAGCCGCACGGCATTCTGCGGTTAGAGGATGCGAACGCGGCGCTGACAGCTGTCAAACAGCGCCTGTCTTCGCGATGGACGGATCTGGAGGCCATCGTCATGGCCGGAAATCTGCCGCAGGCCATGCTCGACCGCCCGCGCCTGATGGATTTGTTCACGGAGATACTGGATAACGCATTGCGCTACGGTAGGCCTGTTGATGCCGGCAGCCGGCCACAGGTTTACATCAGCGGTGAGCGCGACGGCGCGCTGAGCCGTTACCGTATCAGCGACAATGGCGCCGGCATTCCTGTCGAGTACCGCCGGCGCGTTTTCGAAATTTTCGAACGCCTGAAACCCGGCAGTACGGAAGGTTCGGGCATCGGCTTATCGATTGCCCGGCGCATCGTCGAGAGCCGCAATGGCAGCATTTGGATAGAAAACGCGCCACAGGGCGGCGCCATGGTCGTGTTCGAATTGCCGGATGGAAAAATAAAAAATGATGCTTGAAAATGCCCAACCTTTCGATATCCTGCTGATCGAAGACGAGCCGGCCGACGCCAATCTGGTGCGTGCGGCGCTGAAGCAGAACAAAGTCTTCTGCAATCTGCACCATGTAAATGACGGCGTTGAGGCTCTGGCCTTTCTGCACCGCGAGGGGGACGCTTACCGCACGGCGCCGCGCCCTGACCTGATTCTGCTCGATCTCAATATGCCGCGCATGAATGGCCGCGAGTTGCTGTCGGCCGTCAAGTCCGATGAGGCGCTGGCGAGCATTCCGATCGTGGTATTGACGACTTCGGATGCCGAGCGCGATGTGCTGGCGTCCTACCAATTGGGCGCAGCCAGCTACATCACCAAGCCGGTGGATATGGAACAGTTCATCGACGCTATCCGCCAGATCGATAGCTACTGGTTTACCCTGACGCGCTTGCCCAGGAAGAGTTAAATATGATCGATACGACACTCTGTCGCGTATTGCTGGTCGAGGATGAACCGGGCGATGCCCATCTGATTCGTTCGACCTTGCTCGCGGCCCGGTCCGTGAATTTTTATATCACCTGGGTCGCTACGCTTGCCGAGGCACGGGCACAGCTCCATGAGAGTCTGCCTTACGATGTTTTGCTGCTGGATCTGTCATTGCCCGATTCCAGCGGGCTTGAAACCGTGCACGCCTGCCGGCAGGCGGCGGGCCCGCTGCCCATCATTGTACTGACCGGCCATGACGATACGGATTTCGCGTTGCGTACTCTCGATTACGGCGCTCAGGATTATCTGGTCAAAGGCAGCTTCGACACTGAAGGCCTGATCCGCGCCATCCGTTATGCCATCAGCCGGGCCCGGCTGGAACATCGCCTGCACGATTCGGAGCAGTTCGCCATTTCGACGATAGACGCGCTGAGCGCGCATATCTGTGTGATTGATCGGAACGGCAAAATAGTCATCGTCAATCAGTCCTGGCGCAATTTCTACGAGAAAAACTTCCCCGGACATAGCGATTCCATGTCAGGAACCAATTACCTGACAGTCTGCGATAACGCTGTCGGTCCCGGTTCGGAGCAGGCTGCGTCAATGGCGGCCGGCATCCGGTCTGTCATCGAGGGTGAACAGGATACTTTCGTCATGGAATATGCCTGTCACTCGAAAAATGAACAGCACTGGTTCGTCGCGCGCGTGACGCGCTTTCAAACCGATAGCCGCTATGTTGTCGTATCTCATCAGGACATTACCGAACGCAAGCTGGTCGAGGCACGCGACCGCTTGTTGGTCGCTGCGCTCGAAGCCGTTAATCACGGCGTCGTCATTACCGATACCCAGGCCAGGATCGAATGGGTCAACCCGGCCTTCGAGACGTTGACGGGTTATGCAAAGGAAGAAGCGATCGGTTTCCGGCCGACGGAGCTGGTGAAATCGGGTCTGCAGGACGAGGAGTTCTATCAGAATTTATGGCAGACCATTCTGAAAGGCGGCACCTGGCATGGCGAACTGATCAACAGACGCAAGGATGGAAGCCTTTATTATGAGGAATTCTCGATCGCTCCGGTCAGAGACGAGAATGGCGCTATCAATCATTTTGTCGGCGTCAAACTCGACATCAGTGAGCGCAAGCGCCTGGAAGCCGAACTCTGGGAAATGGCTACGACCGACGCGCTGACCGGCCTATTCAACCGCCGTCATTTTATGGCCCGGCTGGCCGAGGAGCTGGCGCGCCTGCAGCGCCTCGAACACCATCATGTATCCGTGCTTATGCTGGACATCGATCATTTCAAGCACATCAATGATACTTACGGCCACGCGGTCGGCGATGAGATACTCAAGCATATTGCAACGCTCATGCGTCACGAATTGCGCAGGATCGATACGATAGGCCGGCTGGGCGGCGAGGAGTTTTCTATCTACCTGTCCGGGACAGACTTGGCGGCGGCCGTTGTTTTTGCCGATCGTTTGCGTCAGAAAATTGCGGACATGCCACTGAAGATCGACGGCCAGTCCATCTCCACGACGGTAAGCATCGGCATTGCGGCTATGGAAGCGGCAGATGCCCAGGCCGACGCAGTTCTGATTCGCGCCGACCATGCGCTTTACCGCGCTAAATCAGGTGGGCGCAATCGGGTCAAGGTTACGTGCCGGCATTGTCCGGATTGACGGGATTATTCCTGCAGCAAATCCTTTATGCGCGCTTCCAGTTCCGGACAGGCGCCAAAGGCGCAATCCCTTAAAACGCCGCGTTTGTCGACCAGAATATGCGAAGGCGTGCCTTTCAGGTCGAAACGCTCGAAGGTTTCTGCCCGGTAAGTCAGGGATTGAAAATAGCGCTTTACCTGTTTTTCGATTTGCTGTTGATGCGCTTCCGATTGCTGGTCAAAGTCGGGCACGCGCGCCCTGATGAAAGACAGGATGTCTTCATCGCTCATGTTGTCTTCGCGCTTGTTCAGGCGATCCATGGCCAGCGGAAAAGGGATGCGATAGGGCAGGCATCCGTCGATCAGTTCGCCGCGCTGGCTCAATGCGAGCAGCGTCTCGCCGACAACCTGGCCTGTTTCGGCCAGCCTGACCAGATTGTTCAGATTGTTTTTATCGAAATCCTCAAACGCCGTCGCTACGCCTAAAACCGACAATCCCTGACCCGTATAACGCTCATGCAGATAGATTGCTTGCGGCAAGGCATATAAAAAACAGCCCGGACAGTTGACCTGAAACACTTCCACCAGCACGACCCGGCCTGTCATCTGATCGAAATTGACCGGCCCGCCCTGAACCCAGTCGGAAACCGATAACAGCGGCGCTGGCTGGCCTATTTGTGCGGTCATTTTTGCTCTCGTAAACGGAATAGTTTGTGGAGGCGACTTCAGTCGCCTTCGTACTTAAATCCGGAGTAAAAAATAGATACGTGATGCGGCCAGGGCTTGCGGTATAAGAACGCTTCAGTATTAGATGATCGGGAGCGCATTGGCGAGCCGTTTTACATTTGCGATTGCAGGTAATTCTGCAGCCCGACCTTGCCGATCAGTTCAAGCTGGGTCTCCAGCCAGTCGACATGTTCTTCCTCGCTTTCGAGGATGTGTTCGAGGATTTCCCTGGAAATATAGTCCTTAACGCTTTCGCAGTAGGCGATCGCTTCCCGGAGCAGCGGGATGGCGTTGTGTTCCAGTTTTAAATCGCATTCGAGCATTTCCTGGGGATTTTCGCCGATCAATATCTTGTCGAGGCTTTGCAGGTTGGGCAGGCCTTCCAGAAACAGGATGCGTTCGATCAAGCGATCGGCGTGCTTCATTTCATCGATGGACTCGTGATAGACCTTCTCGTTCAGCCTTTGAAAACCCCAGTTTTTGTACATGCGGGCATGTAAAAAATACTGGTTAATGGCGGTCAGCTCATTAGTCAGCGCCCTATTGAGATACTCGATAACCTGGCTGTCTCCTTGCATGCTACACCTCTTGTTTGCTAATACGCGTTAAGAATGGGTTCATTTGATGCTTCCTGCATTATAGATGGCTGCCGGCGGTTTCCGTCAAGCAGTTCCTTGATCTGTTTATTGCACTTCCCGCAATTTCTGCCGACGCCAAGGCAATCGAATATCTGTTTGCGCGTGCTAACGCCATTATTAATCGCGTTTTTAATCTGGGAATCTGTGACTGCTTTGCAAACACATACGTACATGGGAATCTCCGGTAAAGTAGTATTTTTACAAATGATAACAATTCTCATTTGAAACACAAAGCATATTTTTGCGATTCATTAACTTGCGGGGCGGCTTTGCCTGTAGCATGGCAGATCGAGCTGGTAAATCCTAACGCAAACCCTGAGTTGGGTAGGCTGGCTTGGTAAACCCAGCATTTCGAAGTCTGATGCCGGGTTTACGCTGAAGCTCCAACTCAGCCTACCGCAAATCCTGAGTCAGTAACGCCGCATTGCCGCCGACTGCGGCGGTATTGGTCGTCACGGTCTGTTCGACAACGAAGCGGCGCAGATAATCGGGGCCGCCGGCCTTAGGTCCGGTGCCTGAAAGCCGCATGCCGCCGAAAGGTTGCACGCCGACAACCGCGCCGATCATATTGCGGTTGACATAAACATTGCCGACTTTGGCGCCTTGCCGGATTTTTTCGGCCGTCGCTGCAATACGGCTGTGTATGCCCAGCGTCAGGCCGTAGCCGGTGGCGTTGACGGCGGCAATGACCTGGTCGAGATCGGCTGCGCGGTAACGGACCAGGTGCAGGATCGGCCCGAAGACTTCCTGGGTCAGTTGCGACAGCGAGTCGATCTCGATCAGGGTCGGCGCGATAAAGCTGCCATGCTGCAAGGCATCATCCAACGGCAGTTGATAGAACAGCCTGGCCTGCTGCTTCATTATTTCAAGATGCGCCGTCAGCGGCCCCAGCGCGGCATGATCGATCACGGGGCCGATGTCGGTCGAGGTCAGGCCGGGATCGCCGATTGATAACTCCTGTATGGCACCGGTCAGCATGGCGATGGTTTTATCGGCGATTTCCTCCTGCACAAACAGCACGCGCAAGGCCGAACAGCGCTGGCCGGCGCTATTGAATGCAGACAGCAAGGCATCCTGCACCAGTTGCTCCGGCAGGGCCGAACTGTCGGCGATCAGGGCATTTTGGCCGCCGGTTTCGGCAATGATCGGCACGATGGCCTGATGGTGCTCGGCCAATTGCCTGTTGATAAACCTAGCCGTGGCCGTCGAGCCCGTGAAGGCGATGCCGGCCACCTGCGGATTAGGCAGGACATACTGGCCGGTCGTACGGCCGTCTGCCGGTACGAATTGCAGCACGGATTCGGGTATGCCGGCCCTGTGCAGCAAGCGCACGCAGTGCATGGCCGTCAACGAGGTCTGGCTGGCCGGCTTGGCGATGACGGCATTGCCGGCCGCGAGCGCGGCAGCCACTTGGCCGGTAAAGATCGCGATCGGAAAATTCCACGGGCTGATGCAGACATAGACGCCGCGGCCATAATGATACAGCCGGTTGTCTTCGCCGACCGGGCCGGGCAGTCGGATGGGCTCGCTGAATAATTCAAGCGCGGATTGCGCATAATAACGGCAGAAATCGACCGCTTCCCTGACTTCGGACAGGGCGTCCCTGATCGTGCGGCCGCCTTCGCGAACACATAGCGAGACCAGCTCCAGGCGATGCTGTTCGAAAAGGTCTGCGGCCCGCTTCAGGCAGGCCGCGCGCGCCTCGACAGAGCAATGCCGCCAGTCTTCAAAAGCACTGGCGGCGCTTGCCAAGGCGCGTTCAATAGTGTCCTGTCCGGCATGACTGACCGTGCCGACCGTCAGCCGGTTGTCCCACGGATTGACGATGACCTGTTCCTCGCCCGAGCAGAGCTGGCCGTCGATCAGCGGCGCGGCCGTCCAGTGCCGGTCGGCCAGGGCGTTCAGATCCTGCTGCAATTGATTCAACACCTCGGGATCGGCCAGATTGACGCCGCTCGAATTAAGCCGCTTTTCGCCATAAATATCGCGCGGCAGGACTATCGGCGATTTCAGTCCTGCCGCCTCTGCCGTTGCCACCGGATCGCCGGTCAGTTCCGCCACGCTGATGTCGGGATGGTCGATCTGATTGACGAAGGACGTGTTGGCGCCGTTCTCCAGCAGGCGCCGGACCAGATAAGGCAGCAGTTCGTGATAATGCCCGACCGGCGCGTAGACGCGGCAGGGAACCTGCCAGCCCTGATGTTCGATGATTTCGTCATAAAGCGCTTCGCCCATGCCGTGCAGGCGCTGGAATTCATAGCCCGGATGCTGCTTGCCCATCTGATGGATGGCGGCAAGCGTGTGCGCGTTATGGCTGGCAAATTGCGGATAAAACGCATCGGGCCGCGACAGGATGAACTGCGCGCAGGCCAGATAGGAGACGTCGGTCGCCGATTTGTGCGTGAACACCGGATAATCGCTGAGGCCGTTTTCCTGGGCCCGCTTGATTTCGCTGTCCCAATAGGCACCTTTCACCAACCGCAACGGAATCCTGCAATGCCGGGATTCTGCCAGCGCAGTCAGCCAGCGGATGACCGGCAGGGCGCGTTTCTGGTAGGCCTGCACAGCCAGCCCGAGGCCCGGCCAGCCGTCCAGTTGCGCCAGCACGGCGGCAAAGATCGTCAGGGACATGTCCAGGCGCTCGGATTCTTCCGCATCGACGGTCAGGGAAATGTTGGCCGCGCGCGCATGATTGGCCAGATGCAGCAGCCTGTCCGTCAGTTCGCTAACGGCGCGCGCCCGTTGCAATGGCTCATAGCGCGGGCACAGCGCCGATAATTTGACCGAAATGCCCGGATTGGCATAAATGTCGTCGTTGCCGGCATGCCCGGCCAGTGCAGTGATGGCCCTGGCGTAGGACTGGAAATAACGCTCGGCATCGGACGCCGTCAACGCGGCCTCGCCCAGCATATCGAATGAATAACGGTAGGTTAGCTGCTGTTCGCTATGGGCGATGGCCTGCTCGATCGTTTCGGCGATGACAAATTGCAGGGCCATATGCTGCATGGCCTGATTCAGGGCGTTGCGGATGAGCGGCGCGCCCATTCGGGACAGCAGTTGCTCGAAGACCGGAAACCAGTGCTGTTCCGATAGCGCCGTCAGTTCTTCGAATTGCCGCGTAAACACCAAGGCGCGCGTCGACAGATTGACCCAGAAGGAGTCGCTTTGCTGGACGTGGCGCTGCCAGTCGGCGACAGTCAGCTTTTCCTGCAAAAACTGGTCCTGCGTCCGGCGGTCGGGAATGCGGAGCAGGGCTTCGGCAATGCTCATCAAGACAATGCCTTCCTGGGAGTTGAGCTGGTATTCGTGCAGGAACGCTTCAATCGCGGTGTGCCGCTTTCGGGCTCTGACCGCGTTCACCAGCGCTTCGGCAGATGCGCCGACGGCAGACGCATCGTACGTATTCAGGCTTGCCGTCAGCGCCGCGATGATGTCCTTCTCATCGGCCAGATAAGCCTGGCTGATCGCCGTGCGCAAGGTTGTTGTCGATGTGTCTGCCATACGGGTTCCGCCCATAAAATCGTGAACTTTTTGCTGAATTTTAGACTAATGAAACAAGGGATATCTCAAAAATTTGTTGGATGACGACATGAATTAATTATCCTGATAACATGCAAAAAGAGATGACATTTTTATAGGGTGCCGGGCTTGCGAGCCGGCAGACCAGCTGATTGAACTGGAACAGAAGAAAAACAAGATGAAATTGAATCAGGAAAAACTAGATGGCTATAACGTGCTGTTCATTCAAGTTGAAAGGATAGATGCCCACAACTCCGGGGAATTGAAGGAATATATTCTGGGTATGATCGAGCAGGGCGAGACGAATATCATCGTTCAGCTGGAGCGCGTGCGCTTTATCGACAGCTCAGGTTTAGGCGCCTTGCTGTCCGGCTATAAAAACACGGCGGCCAGGTCAGGCAAGCTGGCCTTGTCCAACTTGCAGCCGCAGGTGCTGTCGATGTTTGAACTGACCCGCTTGAACCGGGTTTTTGAAATTTATGCTGATTTGGATGAGGCATTTGAAAGTGAATCGTAGAGGGGTGTATGTACAGTTCGGACATCCAGGTTGATGTCGTCATTCCGACACAGACGAAATATCTGGATTTGATTGGCAGTGTCGGAGAAGGCTTAGGCAAATACCTGGAAAATTTTGCCGGCGATCGCGAGGCATTGGCCTATCATTTAAACCTGGTGCTGACCGAAGCGACCATCAACGCCATCAAGCACGCCAATTACAACAACCCCGAAGAGACGGTCAGAATAACGATTCAAATTCAGGAGGATGCCGTCAAAATCAAGGTTTACGATCACGGCCAGGGGTTCGATCTCGAAGCCGTGCCGGTACCGGACTTTGAAAATCCCAAGGAAAGCGGCATGGGCCTTTTTTTTATCAAGACCCTGATGGATTCGGTGACGTATACGCGGCAAGAAGACTACAATGTGCTGGAGATTGTCAAATACCTGAAATGAGGGAGTGCCGTTGGATATCTTGCTGATCAGTGATGAACATGCCGTCAAAGGGACGCGGCAACGCCAGCAATTGGTGGCCGTTCAGTGCCTTCTTGACTCCCACCAAGACCACCAAAGGCGCCGGTTTTTAAGAAAACTGGCCGATTATCTGCTGTTCCCCGACAGTTATTTGATTGCTTTTCCGGCTCCGCTGCTGGCCGGGCTGATCGATCAGATACTGGACTTTATCGAAACAAAGCCCGAAGCCGCCGCGATGAAAATTGTCCCGCTGGACGAAGGCGACAACCGGTTATTGCTGGTCAATTGCCAGAATGTCCCGCATATCGTGGATTCGATCATGGCTTTGCAGACCAAGCTGGACATCGCTATCGAATTGCTGGCGCACCCGGTTCTAAGCGTCAGGCGCCGCGACGGGCATGTGGTTTATCTGGAAAACGACGCGCTATCGGGCGGTACCGAACTGCTGATTGTGATCCGTCTGGGGTTCGTCGACGAAACATATGATGCGTTGCTGCTGCAAGGCATTGCCCGGGTCATTGCCGCCGCATTAAAGGTCGACCGCAGCCGCGCCGAGATGCACGGCAAACTGAACGGGCTGAAGCAAATCGCCGCGCTGGAAAAATACGCCGCCTTTATCGACTGGCTTAAGGATGACGCATTCGTTTTTGTCGCCTGGCAGCGGTTTTCCTCCGATTTGCCGGTGCAGCAAATGATCAGTCTGGCAGAGGACGCGTTAACCGATATTGCGCCTTATACCTGTTATGATGCGGATTTCCCATGCAGCCTGAAAAACATACTGGCCCGGCAAACCGAAGTCATCGTTGAAGCCATTCCGGTCATCAGCCCGATTGCCCAGGCGCGTCCGTTGGTCTATCTGGGCTTCAGGCAGACCGGGGCGGATGGCGCGTGGATAGAGCACGCGTTCTTCGGTCTGTTCGATGAAGTGGAGATGAACGAAACCCTCAATACGATTCCGGCGCTGAGTGAAAAAATAGACCGTACGCTGCATGCCATCAAAGTCTACTGCAACAGCCATGAATATTTTCAGCTCAAGGAAATCTTCAATCTGTTTCCAAAAGTCGAAGTGTTTCTGTCCGATGACATTCAGCTGCACCTGATCGCGCAGTCGCTGAAACGCTATCTTTACCGGCCCGAAGTCATCAAGTTGCTGATACTGGCCAGCGCCAGCCCGAACAGGCTATCAGCCCTGATCATCGTGCCGATCGCGCTTTACAGGGACGGCATAGAGGCGGTTCTGTTCGATTTGCTGTGCCGGGAGCTGGCCTGTCGCGTGGAAAACAGCCGCAAAGTTATCCCGGGCGGCAGTTACATCGGCCTGCAACTGGCGCTGATCCCTGAACGGGAACTGACCACGATCAATGTCGACAGGCTGGACAGCCAGCTGAACCGGCTGGCCCGGCCCTGGTCCGTATCGTTCATGCAACTGGCGGAGAGGGCTTTCGGCCGGGACATTAACGTCCGGTTGTGGCAGAAATACCCGTCATTGTTCTCGGTGGAATATAAAACCCGGGTGTCGCCGCGTTACGCGATCAAGGATATCGTGCACTTGAAGCAGGTGCTGGCATCAGGCGCCCAGCGCGTCAACCTGCTGAGCCCTTATCGGGACATCGAGCATTACCGGCTGCATTTTTTCAGCCGGCAGGAGCGTTTCCTCGATGAATACATTCCGATGCTGGAAAACATGGGCCTGAGAGTCATCGACCAGATGCAGTTTTGCCTCACGCTCGACGGCACTGCGCTGTTTATCAAAAGCTTCACTGTCAAGGCGGCCAAAAGCCAGTGCGCCAGTTTCAACAGCCTGAAATGCCGCATGCTGGAAATGATCCAGTCCATGCTGGACGGCAAGGCCGAAAATGACGCGCTCAACAGCCTGCTGGTCATGACCGGCATGAACTGGCAGGACATCGACGTGCTCAGGGCTTACCGCAATTATTACTTGCAACTGGGCCATAACACCACACTGGCCAGTCTGCATCGCGCTTTGTTGAACAATCCGGCCGTCGCGCATTTTCTGTTCAAATATTTTGAAGCCCGCTTCAGGCCGGACCCGGCCTGGCAGGATCTCATGGTCAGGGAAGACCAGATATTATTCCCGCTGCGCCTGCAACTGCTCGAAAGCTTTGCCTCAGTGTCCGACATCAATGACGACCGGATTTTGCGCACGCTGTTCAATCTGATCGATGCCACCATGCGCTGCAATTTTCATCGGCGCCGCAGCCAGTCCGAGTATTTTGTCGCCTTCAAGATCAACAGCCTCGGCGTCATCGATATGCAGCCTCCCAGGCCGCAGCATGAGATTTACGTGCATGCGTTCGACATGGAAGGCATCCATCTGCGCGCCGGCCGGATTTCGCGCGGCGGCATACGCTGGTCCGACCGCCCCGACGATTTCAGGACCGAGATTCTCGGACTCATGCAGACCCAGATCAGCAAAAACGCGCTGATCATCCCGACCGGCGCGAAAGGCGGCTTCGTCATCAAGAAAAACGGCGTGCTTCCCGATCTGAAAACGGCCGGCAAAAAAGCCTATGTCACGTTGATAAAGGGGCTGCTCGACTTGACCGACAACTATGACGGCGATCAGGTCGTCAAGCCCGAAGGCCTGGTGACTTACGATGATGTCGACCCGTATCTGGTCGTGGCCGCCGACAAGGGCACGGCCGGGTTTTCGGATATCGCCAACGGGATTTCGGAAGACTACCGGTTCTGGCTGGGCGATGCGTTCGCGAGCGGCGGCTCCAGGGGCTACAACCACAAAGCGTTGGGCATTACCGCCCGCGGCGCCTGGGAGTGCGTAAAACGCCATTTTCGCGAGCTGGGCAAGGATATCCAGCAAGAGCCGTTTACGGTGGTCGGTATCGGCAGCATGGATGGCGACGTGTTCGGCAACGGCATGCTGCTGTCGCCGTGCATCCGCCTGCTGGCGGCCTTCAGCGGCCAGCATATCTTTATCGATCCCGATCCGATGCCGGGCGATGCGCCGTTCAACGAGCGCAAGCGCCTGTTTGAACTGCCCGGATCGAGCTGGGACGATTACGACCGCAGCCTCATTTCCGAAGGCGGCGGCGTCTATCTGCGATCGGCCAAGGACATCCCGATTTCGGCCGAGCTCAGAAAATGGCTGGGCGTGCGCTACCAAATCCTGGACGGCGAATCGCTGATCCGCTATCTGCTGACCGCGCCGGTCGAGCTGTTGTGGCTGGGCGGCATCGGCACCTACGTGAAAGCGGCCGTAGAAAAGCACGAAGAGGTCGGCGACCGCAGCAATGACAACGTGCGCGTCAATGCGGCCGAGCTCGGTGCGCGCGTGGTCGGCGAGGGCGCCAATCTGGGCTTCACGCAGAAGGCGCGCATCGAATACGGCCTGAAGGGCGGCCGCATCAACACCGATGCGGTCGACAATTCGGCCGGCGTCGACACCTCCGACCATGAAGTCAATCTGAAGATCCTGCTGACCGGCCTGCAAAAAAAGAACGTCATCAGTGATTACCAACAGTTGTTCGTCAGCATGACCGATGAAGTCTGCCAGCTGGTGCTGGCCGATAATTATGCCCAGAGCCTTTGCCTGTCACTCGATGTCCGGCGCTGCGCCGACAACCCGGAGGTTTTCCTGCATCTGGCCGAGCGCCTGGAAGCCGCCGGCGTTTTCGACCGGGTAGTCGAATCGTTTCCCCAGACCAAGCAGGTGCTGGCTCGGCCGGGGCAAACCCTGACCCGGCCGGAGCTGGCCGTATTGATGGCGGCCGCCAAGATGCAGCTGACGCAACAGATACAAGAGCAGGTCTCTTTACTCGAAGAGGCCTGCAGCGAATGTTATCTGCAGGCCTATTTTCCGGAACAGGTCAATGAGCGCTACAGTGATTATCTGCCCAGCCATGCGCTGTCCGGCGAAATCAGGGCCACCTATGTCAGCAACAAGATCATCAATCAGGCCGGCTGCAGCTTTCTGAGCCTCGACATCGACAGGCAAAACGTCAACACCATGGATAACGTCACCTGCTACCTGGCCTTTGACCAGGTGCTGGACGGCGATGCCTTCAGGCAGGCTGTTTACGCGCTGGACAATCAGCTGGCCGCCGACAGGCAATACTCGCTGTTGCTTGAACTGGAAAGCATCCTGGCCGGCTTCTGCCGCTGGGCCTTGATTCATGGCCGGAAAATCCGTCCGGACGAGCAGACCATCCGCCGCTATCGCCTCTATCTGACGGCTTACGAAATGTACTTTGACCAAGCCGGCCTCATCGGAACCGCGCTGTTTCAGACGCGCTTTGACGTCTACCGGCAGCAGGGCATACCCGATGCGCTGGCCCGCAGGATCCTATTTATCAACAGCCTTGAGAATTTCCCGCTGATCGTGGCGCTGTCTGCCGAAACCGCGAAGGATTTTATCGCTATCCTGAAACTGTTCAACGACACCACCGCTTATCTGGGGCTTTACACCATCTATGACCGCCTGGCAGCCATGCCGCGCCATGACCATTGGGAAAGAAGGGTCGCCAATGACCTGGAGGAAGGCATGCAGCGGACAGTCGGCAAGCTGGTCAAGACGATGGCGCTCAAAAATGCCGAAACCTGCGCCGCTTATTTCGAGCAGTTCCGCGAAAGGCAAAAAGTCAACCGCTACCGGCGCATTTACAAGGAAATTGACATGACCTTGCCGGCCAGTTTATTGCCGTATATTGCTTTGAACAGGGAGCTGGAAAGTCTGGTTAATCAGGATGGGGCTGCTTGATATCGTTGGTGTCTTTTTGCCCTCTAACATGGGATGAGCTAAATAGGCTGACTGCCTTCAATTAAAACAGGCTGAAAATCCAAATAAGCATAGTCGGCCAGATTGATCAGACGTTGCCATGTTACAGAAGATTTTTAGCAAATTTATTTGGGAAGTAGAAGTGTCGCGTTTGTTTACCCGCTGTGTCCTGTTGAGGTACACTTTGGCCAATCAAAACAATTAATTAAACGAGTCTATGAGAAATATACGACAAATCAGATTTTTTATAAGACAGTCGATGTCGTGTATATCACGTTAGGGTCTATATGCAAACAGAAAAACAATCTTCCGATGATGCTTTTAAAACTGGTGTAAACAAGGTTGTTCATAATATTCCTCATGATTATGAATTAAGCAAAATGTCATTCGTTGAACTTGCTATTGAGCTGGCTTCTTCTAAAAAAGATTCCCCAAAGTTCATCGTCTTTGAACGAGAAATTAAAAAACACATCGCAAAAGACCAAGCAAAAATCAATCGCGGTAATATTATTCTCGGTGCCTGCATCGGCTTGGTTGGCGTTTTCCTTGGCGCTTGGCTAAAGGAATCCCCACCCACGCGACAGGTAGCCCCAAGCAACACTGTGCAACAATACAAAAATATTAAACTCCCAGTCGCTGATGTCGAGCCGAAACCTACAGCCACAAACCCATAACCAGAAGGTAGCAATGCACAGCCAAGCCAGAATCACCCCTAACATACCGCTCAACCAGACCCGCCGAAGCGGGGCGGTTCTGCTTCCGAAGCTTCCAGCGGCGGGCTGGTTAGCTTTACGTTAGGACTCTGCAATGCAGCCTCTCCCAGATTTAATCGTAGGCGCACTACTCGCGCTGCTTGGCGTCTTAGTTTCGCAACTCGTAGCCATGCTACAGGCGCGGCTAGAACGGCAGCACAAGCGCGAAGTGCTCTTACGCACAAAGTACGAGGAACTTGGAGCGCATTTTTTGGAGTCGCTGAAACTGCCCCATGCTTTAATGACGGCGGAGAGTACCGAAGATATCCTCGCTTTAACGCATCAAGCACCAGGGAATCATGCTCATCTGCTCGCCATGATCTACTTCCCAAAACTTCGAGAGTCAACTGGACAGTATATTGAATCGTATTCATCTCTTTGTTTGGCTGCCGCTTCATTGCATAACCCAGACGACAAGCGCCCTCTTGGAATGCAAGTTTTCGATAAGCCGACTTACATTGAGGCGCGAAACGCACATCTTGCGGCGCGAGATAATTTGCAAGAACAAATTGAACGCCATGCCGATACCTATGCAAAGTCCTAACCTTTCGTTCGAGGGGACGCTCCGTCTATCGGGCGCGCGCCTCTCTATTCCACGTTAGAAACCTTCATTATGCCTGAATTCATACCTTTCCAGGAGCAAAACGAAGGACACTTCCCAAACACAGGAAACACGATTGTTGATCTGCATCGATTACTAGCGATATTTCTCGCTAGTAGGCATTTTGCCGAGCTTTGCAAGAACTATCCCGGAGAAGGCTTTGATCCAATCTACAAGATTCAAGAAGTGGAACAAGATGAGATCCGAGAATTCTGCTGAACTTAACGCGGTAAGGTGCATTCGTAGGGCGCAATAGCGTGAGCGTATTGCGCCGCATGTTGGCTGCCAAACCCAGCATTCAACGCCGCCCATGCCGGGTTTCCGCTAAAGCTCCAACCCAGCCTACTCCTCGCTTCTCAGCGGTTTCAGATTGAGGTCGACTAGACTCACCTCGTACTCCGGAAACCGCTGTACACTTGACGCTTTGGCTGTCCAGACAACCGGCCGTCGGGTGTTTATGGCGTCCGCCTTTCTCCCGCAGTCTTGCACGCAACAGGTGATGCAAACGCTTCCAAGTGCCATTGCAGGACCAACGGCTAAAATAGTAATAAACGGCCGTCCAGACTGGAAACTCGCGCGGCAGTTGCCGCCATTGGCAACCGGTCTTTAAAACATAGAGAATGGCATTGATCACCTGCCGCAGACTCACTACCCGCGGCCTCCTGTTAATGGACAACTAAACTGAGCCAGAATTGGCCAACAATTTTGAGCCACTTTTTCCTTTATCTTTATCTCAGTATTTGCCACAGTCCCTGGCTTTTGTTCAGGTAGCGCCATGCGCCATCGCTCAGGTTACTTGGATAACGCTGCTTCCGCTTTTTTATTCATGAATATATCTACTGATAGCAAAATTTCATTACCCTAAATCAGAAAAACGAAATTTCCAAACAGCTTCTTAGAGGAAAAGCTCCATAAGGAACTTTTCGGTAACCGCTTTCAGGCTTATCAAGAGGCAATAGATCGGATACACGAGAAGTATCAGACAGCAGCCGAAGTCGCGGGGGAAAGCGGTTATGGTTCAAGGCTAGTGCATTGTCACAGCTTAATTTTAGGGTAAATGGATTTCAGTTTCGTTCGTGCATCGTCCACTTTCATCTGCCAATCGACACCGCGTTGTTTGCTATTAACAGAGCTCGACCAGGCGCTAATTTCAGTCCGTAAGGTTTCCATGTCACCGAACCTTCGATGCGCCAGGCACTGTCGGGTCAGGGTACTCAACTCATTTTCAGCGATATTCAACCAACTGCCATGCTTGGGCGTCTGGCAAAACTTGATCCGCCGTACGAGGTTGCGGGCACGTTCGGGTTCGAAGACCTCATAAAAGGCTCCTTTGGTATGGGTGTTGAGATTGTCGCTCACCAGCGTCACCACGGGACACTGGGCATAACGCCCTTCCAGCAAGCGGGCCACTTCTTTGGCCCAATCTGCTTTGGTGCGCTGAGGGCGGGCCGTCACCTCGCGCCATCCGACTAACGGCTCGGTAAACAGGAACAAGCTGGCGGTGCCGGCACGCTCGTATTCGTAATCGACCCGTGGCGGCTGCGTCAGCGTCCCCGGTCGTGGCGTACGGGTCTCTTTGATCAACTGTATCGGTTGTTCGTCCATGCAAAGGACCGGATGCGCGGCCTCATACGGTCGCGCATACACGTCCAGCACCTCTTCCATTGCAGCCACAAATTCGGCGTCCTGCTCGGGCGGAATCACCCCATAGGCAATCGCCCGCTGCGTCATGCCGTTTTTTTAATCAGCTTGCGGACGGTCTCATGGCTGATGGCGTCTACAATCCCCAGTTCCACGACGCGCCCGGCCAACAGCCGCAGGCTCCAGCGCGCATAGCCTGCCGGCGGCGATCCCAAGCGCGTGGCGATAATGCGCGCTTCCTGTGCCCCGTCCAATAACCTCGGGGTCGGCGGATACTCGCGTTTTCGGCCTTCCAACGCCCGTTCAAAGCCCTCTTCGACAAAGCGCTGGCGGATCTTTTCGACCGTGTTGATCCGGCATGCGTAGGCCTCCGCAATCCGCTGGTCTGTCCAACCCGGGCCATTCGCATCGGCCTTGAACAGAATCTGCGCACGCCGGACTTTTTGTGAGCTGCCTTGAAGTTTTTTGATCACCTTTTGAAGATGATGACGTTCCGTATCGCTCAGGCGGACAATGTATTTCTTGGGCATGTCTCGTCTCCGGTTTGGGAAAGAAGCCTATTAGACAGTTTTAGGTAGCCCATATTCTTAGCGTTGGCAGTGCACTAGGCAACAAGCTTGTAAACCCTTCGAACTACTGTGAACTGTCGTTCGTATCAGATGATCCAATAACTCGCGACATTCTTGGAAACGACGACACCCTCAACAAGGAAGTGGCGGCTGTTTACGATTCGTTCCTGAAAGTGGTTATGAAACTGAATGCGGCTCGGGCGGAGAAAGGGGTTGAATTGGTCGATTTGCCCAATTTTAGCCTGGGGCTTAGGGTGAGATATACGGGTGCATCTCTGGAGGAGTTCGGCGAACGCTGGGGGAAGGTATTGGCAAGTGCCTTTGGGGAAATTGCGGAACGCTTAAGCAACGAAGCCCAACAAGGCACTTTAACCGACACTCGCACCTCGCGAGGTTGAGCTCTGACGTTAGGCTGCATTGCTGATAGGTTGCGGCAATGAAAAGCAGCTAAATGCAACAACCTAATTACTGAAAGAGGGGTTACACAATGAAGTCTACCATCTGTACTACGCTCGTCGGTATATGTTTTCTATTTCGGAGAGTCGGGGGTGAGTTGTGGCCGGAATGTTTTCCGGAAACAGACCCGAGCAAAACCTACACGGATCCCGAGTTCAAAAGCATGTCGTCGCCGCGACCGCTATTTTGCGGCCGCGCGTGGCAGAACTCCACGCATCGCTCATCCCCTCAGCAAAAGGGAGTATGCGCGATGCGCCTCAAGACCATATTCGCACTCACGGCTGTGCTTGCTCTGCCGACCACTTTGTCGGCGGCCGGACTCGACAATTTCTATGGCGTGAACATGGTGGCCTGCGTTCCGACGGGCCAGACGTCCGCCCGGTCGGTCCTGTTCAATTCGGGCGGCGACGCGTCGTTCCGCGACGGGGGTTTCGGCGAGATCATCCTGACCTGCGCCATCCCGAACACGCTCAGCCGGATCACCAAGATGACGGTCAGGTACAAGGATGACGGGGTCCCCGGTGCGGGTTCGCAAGTCGTGACCGCGCTGAGGCAAAAGAGATATGTTTTCAACGGGATTAGTGAGGGCGTGGACTCCGCTCCCTCGACGATTGCCGAGGCAGATAGCAATGCTTTCGTCCCTCCAGTCATCTCTCCGCAGGGGTACAGGGACCACCAAAAGAATGTTCTCCCGACCAACGGGACGCTGACCTTCGATCACCGCCGGTTCTTCTATTACATACAGGTCAACATGCGCCGGCCGGCCGGCACCACCGGCCCAGTCACCGTGGCGTACGTCACGCTGTTCTAGACGCGGTTGCCGACGCGGAGTGAATGAGCAGGCGTTCCTGCATGCCCAGGCATGCAGGAACGCCTGCTCCCGCTCGGTAGCGCTGTCCAATTGAATCCTGGCCTCCGCTGCCGCCTTCTTGCCTGCCAAAGGCGAAAGGGGGCAACTCATGCCGCAATTCACCGTCAACCCGAACCGCTTCGATCCCTACAAGAACTTCAAGTTCCGGGTGAAATGGGATGGCCGCGAAGTCGCCGGCGTGTCGAAGGTCAATGCGGTAAGATGCATTCGTAGGGCGCAATAGCGTGAGCGTATTGCGCCGCATGTTGGCTGCCAAACCCAGCATTCAACGCCGCCCATGCTGGGTTTCCGCTAAAGCGCCAACCCAGCCTACTCCTCGCTTCTCAGCGGTTTCAGATTGAAAGTTGACTAGATTCCGCGCTGGCCGAAGATTCCCTGTCACTTCATCTAAACTGCAATTGCAGATCAGCACTTCCTACGAAAGAATTTGGGTTCTTTACGCATTTTTTACACTCGGCTCATTACAATGCCCGGCCTTGTGAACTGCAGTTTCTGACTGCCGTTTGGTATCTGTTAATAATCAAGGCTTGTCGATCGGTTTCTTGGCCTGATCGGCACAGGAGAGTGAAGTGCGGTATTTGTTTTATCTGCTTGGAACGGTTGGATTGCTAGTGCCGGGCTTGGGATATGCCGAAGACGAAGCGGTAACGCCGGCGGTGCAGCAGCTTGATCTGACTCATCACTGGGCAGGCTATTTTTCATTGGCTGTGATGGTCGTCGCCTATATCGCAGCCATGCTCGAAGATGTCACCGAACTGCGCAAATCCAAGCCGATGTTGCTGGCTTCGGCGCTGATTTGGGCTGTCATCGTGACAGTCTATCAACAGCAAGGTCAAAACCAGCTTGCCATCGCGGCCTTTAGGGGCAATTTGCAGACTTACATGGAATTGCTGCTGTTTATCATGGTCTCCATGACATACTTGAATGCTATGGAAGACATGCGGATATTCGAAGCGATAAAATTCTGGTTGGTCAGCAAACACTGGAGTTATCGGCGACTGTTCTGGATTACCGGCTTCATGGTGTTTTTTATCTCCAGCGTCGTCAATGGCTTGACGGCAGGGTTGTTGATGGGAGCTGTAGTGGTCGCCGTCGGTAGAGACAGTCCGAAGTTTGTTTCGTTAGCCTGCATCAATATTGTAATAGCCACCAATGCCGGCGGTTCTTTCAGTCCTCTGGGCGGTATATCGACTTTGTTCGTCTGGCAACACGGCATATTGGGATTTCTTCAGTTTTTTAAGCTGTTCGTGCCTTGCCTGGTGAATTTTTTAGTTCCGGCTTTGGCAATGCATTTTGCGTTGCCCAAAGACAAGCCGGCTGTCGAGACCGAGAGGGTGGTTTTGCCGCGCGGCGCAAAGCGCATCATTTTTCTGTTTGGGGTCACTATCGCCCTGGCTGTCTCTTTTGATATGAAACTCCGTTTGCCGGCGGCGGCAGGCATGATGGCCGGTTTGTCATTGCTGCAATTTTTCTTTTTCTATCTGCACAAAACCTCAAATTCGCGGGGCTTAAGGCAATTAGAGTACGATTTATTTTCGGGCGCCGATGTCAGTGATCTCGAGATTGCCGATGCCCGCGCCAAGAAGCTCGACGTGTTCGAAAAAGTCGGCCGTCTGGAATGGGATACGCTGCTGTTTTTCTATGGCGCGATGATGGGCATCGGCGGCCTGGGCTATATTGGCTATCTGGACGCCATTTCGCATATGCTGTACGGTCAGTTGAGTCCCACGCTGGCGAATATCTTGATCGGCCTGTCTTCGGCATTTGTCGATAACGGCACGCTGATGTTTGCGGTGATTACTATGCAGCCTGATATTCCTCAAGGACAATGGCTGCTGTTGACCTTGACGCTGGGTGTCGGCGGCAGTCTGCTGGCAATCGGCTCGGCGCCGGGAATAGGCTTGCTGGGACAAGCCAAAGGCCAATATACTTTCAGCAGCCATATGAAATGGCTTCCGGCGATTTTACTAGGTTACTTTGCGGCCATCGGCGTGCATTTTCTGGTTAACGCCGGTTCCTTTTAATCCTGACTTGAAATTTGGAACGCTTAGCCATGTCTATTCAACACGCAACTGTGTCTACTCAGCCAAGTCATTCCAAGCAACAACTGGCCGGCTTGGCATTGAGTGCAATAGGCGTGGTGTTCGGCGACATTGGCACGAGTCCTTTATATGCGCTCAAGGAAGTTTTCCACGGCGGCGTGCCGATCGATCACACCCATGTGCTCGGTGTGCTGTCGCTGGTTTTCTGGTCGTTGACGCTGGTGGTTACGACCAAATACGCGATCTTCATCATGCGCGCCGACAACAAAGGCGAGGGCGGCATTATGGCGCTGATGGCGCTGGCGTTGCACGGTTCCCGGGATAAGCCGGGCAGGATGCGCTTTATCGTCACCATCGGCCTGCTCGGTGCGGCGTTATTCTACGGAGACAGCATGATCACGCCGGCCATTTCCGTACTCAGCGCGGTTGAAGGCTTGGGCATTGTCGCCCCGCCGTTAGCTCATCATGTGGTGCCGATTACCATTGCCGTGCTGGGCGGATTGTTTGTGTTGCAGGCCAAAGGTACAGGCCATGTTGGCAAACTGTTTGCGCCGATCATGTGTTTCTGGTTCGGGACACTGGCTGTCCTGGGCGTTATCAATATTACTCACGCACCCAGCGTGCTGGTTGCGATTAATCCTTATTTTGCCGTGCATTTGCTGATCGAACTGGGGTGGCACGGCTTTCTGATCATGGGCGCCATCGTATTGACCATTACGGGCGCCGAAGCGCTGTATGCCGATATGGGGCATTTCGGCCTGAAACCGATACGCTATGCCTGGTTCAGCTTTGTATTTCCGGCCCTGCTGCTCAATTATTTTGGCCAGGGCGCGCTGCTGCTCAAGCATCCCGAAGCGATACAGAACCCATTCTATCTGCTCGCCCCGACTTGGGCGCTCTACCCGTTGTTGCTGCTGGCGACACTGGCTACCGTCATCGCTTCGCAAGCGGTCATTTCCGGCGCCTTTTCCGTGACGCGGCAGGCCATACAGTTGGGTTATTGTCCGCGCATGCAGATACTGCATACCTCAGGCGAGGAGATGGGGCAGGTCTATATCTCGGTGGTCAACTGGCTGCTGATGGTTTCAGTATTTGTGCTGGTGCTGAGCTTTCAGTCCTCGTCGGCGCTGGCTTCGGCCTATGGCATTGCCGTGACAGGCACCATGATCGTCGACACCGTGCTGGCATTCATCGTCATCAAGGAACTCTGGAAGTGGAACAAAATCACCAGCATCACTTTTTTGTCGGTTTTCCTCACTATTGATTTTCTGTTTCTGTCATCGAACAGTCTGAAAATTCCGACTGGCGGCTGGTTGCCGCTGCTCATCGGTACGGTGCTGTTTCTGACCATGACCACCTGGATCAAGGGCCGCGAACTGTTGGCGGCTTATCTGGATGAAAAACGGGTACTGTTCGAGGAACTGGAAGAAAAAATATTGGATAAGTCCCTGGTGACGGTGCCGGGCTCGGCCATGTATCTGGCCAAGAACCTGCATGGCGTGCCGCAGGTGATGGCGCATAACCTTGAGCACAATCATGTCTTGCACGAGCAAGTCATGGTGCTGACGGTCGTGACCAAGGAAGAGCCTTATGTGGACGAAGCGCATCGCGTCAAAATCCGGACCTTCGGGCAAAACCATAATTACCATCGCGTAAAGCTTTACTTCGGCTTTCAGCAAACGCCCGACGTGCGCCGCGCTCTGGAATTATGCAGGCAGCACGGCTTGGCCATCGATCCCGAACAGACTTCGTTTTTCATCGGCAGCGAGCGGGTTTCTTTCCGGCGTAAAAGCCCAATGCCGCGATGGCGCCGGCCTTTGTTCAGCTTTTTATTTCATAACTCATCCAGCGCGATAGAGTTTTTTAAAATTCCAGTCGGGCTAGTCATCGAATTGGGCATTCGTATTGAACTTTAAAGAAAAAGGCATTGTTCATCCGAGCGATCTTAAATGAAATGCCTTTAAGTTTTGAGCCGTAAAGCCATGCAAAATCCGCCAACTCTAAAAAAACGTCTGACATTTCTCGGCAAACTGCCGCGCGGCGGTGAATTGCGAGGTTATGCTTGGGGCATGGCTGCGCCGTTTGTCTGTACGCTGATTAACTGGCCATTGCAGAATGTTCTGGGTGAAGCCAGCATTCTGATGATCTATCTACTGGGCGTGTTTCTCGTGGCAAACCATTTCGGCCGTGGCGCGTCTATTTTGGCTTCGCTGTTAAGTGCGCCTTTATTCGCTTTTTATTTTGCCAGGCCGATTTTTTCGCTCGCGATCTCCGACCTTGAGAACATCGTCGGCTTGGGGGTGATGATAGTCGTCGCCAACCTGACCAGCAATTTGCAGGATAAAGCACGCCTGCAAGCCGAACTGGCCCGGCAGCGGGAGAGTCGCACCAAAGCCTTGTACCGGTTAAGCCAGGCGTTAGCGGAAACCGGCAATCAGGAAAATGTTGCCGTCGTTGCCGTGCAGCATATTCACGATCAATTCGGCGCAATGTCCGTATTGTTGTTTGCTGATGAACAAGGCCGTCTGGTTTATCCTGAGGCCGAACCGCTTCCTTTTTCGTTGCGCGCTACCGATTTGGCTGATGCGCAGCGGGCATTTAAGCTCGCTAAGGTTCAGCAGCGGCGTAATGGCTGCGCCCCGTTTTATTACCCATTAATGCGATCACAAACCGTATTGGCGGTTCTGGCCATAAGTTTTAAGGCAAGCTCGATCGATTCCGACCCGCAGCTCAGCGCATTTTTCGACACATTCTGCAGCCTGATTACCCAGACCCTGGAACGGTTGTATTTGGCAGCGCAGGCCAAAGACGCCACATTGCAAGCTGAAACCGAATCCTTACGCAATGCATTGCTAAGCGCCATATCGCATGACTTGCGTACGCCTTTGACCCGCATCAGCGGCGCCGCAAGCACACTGATAGAAAGCGGCAGCGAGTGTTCGGAGGAAGAAAAGCAGGATTTGGGCAAGGTCATTCTGGAGGAAGCTCAGCGCATGTCGGATCTGACCAGCAAGATTCTCAATATGGCGAGGTTGAGCAGCGGCGAAATCATTCTGCATCAGGATTGGAACGCGGTTGAAGAGATTGTCGGCGGCGCATTGACCCGCCTGGATAAAAACTTGCAGGGCAGGCCGGTACGTACACAGTTGCCTGGCAGCCTGCCGCTGGTGTGGATAGATGCCGTATTGCTGGAACAGGTACTGGTCAATTTGATCGAAAACGCCATCAAATACACACCGCCGGGCAGTCCTATCGATATAAGCGCCGAGCTGTTGCCGGCCACGGTGCGGCTGACTGTATCCGATTACGGCGACGGCATACCGAAAGGCATGGAGGAAAAATTGTTCGATAAATTCTACCGGCATGAGACTGAAACCCAGACCAGCGGCGTCGGATTGGGGTTGGCATTATGCCGGGCCATCGTCGAAGCCCATGGCGGTGCCATAAAGGCGACCAATCTGGCTGGCAAGGGCGCGGCATTCATGATCGATTTGCCGATGCGCGAACCGCCGTCGTTAAACTGGGATAAGGCCGAGAGCGCTACAGCATGAGCGAAATTCCTCCATTGATTTTGTTGATCGAAGACGATCCGCAAACCCGGCGCTTTCTAAAAAGCAGCCTCATGCATAGAGGCTGGCGCATCCTTGAAGCCGATAATGGCAAGACCGGGCTGGCTCTGGTCCATAGCGACAATCCCGATTTGATGATTCTGGATTTGGGCCTGCCTGACATGGATGGCATTTCGGTCATGAAAAAGCTGCGGCAAGTGTCTGATTTGCCGGTGCTGATATTGTCGGCCCGCAGCCAGGAGCAAAACAAGATTCTGGCGCTGGATGCCGGCGCGGACGACTATCTGACCAAACCGTTCGGCACCGGTGAACTGCATGCGCGTTTACAGGCCCTGCTGCGCCGGGCCAAACGGACCGTCAGCAGCGAGGTCTTTGAAACCGGCGAATTGAAAGTCGATCTGGTGAATCGCAAAGTCTTCATTTCCGGCAATGAAGTGCGCGTTACCCCGATCGAATTTCGGCTATTAAGCATCCTGATCCGTCATGCCGGGCTGGTCGTCAAGCATCATGAACTGCTCAAGGAAGTATGGGGCAGTGAGCATATCAATGATCAGCATTATCTTCGGATTTACATGGGCCAACTGCGCCACAAGCTGGAAATCAATCCGGCCAGGCCCCGCTACTTGCTGACTGAGGTTGGCGTTGGTTATCGGCTGGCTATTGATCAGGACGGCGAGTAAATAAACGATGCCATAGTTGCCGTCAAAAAATATTCGTCGCGTTTCCGGGGAAATTCGATCTATCGCGAATGACAGTTGAGCCAAAACTTGCCAGTTTGTAGATACCGTCTTGTTGCCCATTATGCAAGCGCAAAATTGGGGTCGAAAGGTTTATTCGATTTCAGGATGGCAAAGGCGATATGGACGAGTTTGCGCATTGAAGCACAGGCGATGGCCATGCCATTCTTGCCGCGTGCAGCCAAGCGTTCGCGGAAAAGGCGGATGACGGGATTGTGTCTTCCCGCGACCACGGCGGGCATGTATAGCTTCGCGCGCAACATCGGATCACCCATCTTGGAAATGCGGGTTTTGCCTTTCCACTTGCCGGATTCGTTCAAGGCGGGATTGAGTCCAGCAAAGGCGACAGCTTGCTTGGCGGTGGTGAAGCCGTAGTGATCGCTCAAAGCGACCATGAGGTGGGCAGAGGAGGCTTCGCCGATGCCAGGAATCGTTTCCAGCAAAGCGCGCCGGTGCCTGAGATCAGGGTCTTGATCGATAAGACGTTGAACGCGTTCGCGTGTGGTTTTAAGCGCCTGCTCCAGATGTGCCAAGACGGCTCTGATGGATTCGGCAATCGTGGGGTCAGCCGTATCCAGTCTGTTTTTCTCCATTTGCTGCATTTCCAGCAGGTCTTCGATCCGGCGTAATAAGGCTTGCAGTTCGCGGATATTGGCAGGTGGCGGCGTCCACAAAGGCGGTTTCTTTTCCTGGGCATACCGGGCGATCAGCTTGGCGTCAGCCTTGTCGGTCTTGATTCGGCTCAATTCGCTCTTGGCGAATCCCTTGATTCTGGCAGGATTGACGACAGCCACCGGATAGCCTGATTGGGCCAGGCATTCGGCCAGAGGGATGCTGTAGGCGCCAGTCGCTTCCATGCAAACCGAGGGCTTGACGCCGCCGAACGTCGTCAGCCAGACGATCAAAGCGGCAAAACCTTCCGGCGTGTTGTCGAATTTTTTATGCTTGTATTTGCCGTTCTCCAGGCGGGCAACATCGAATTTATGCTTGGCAATATCCACACCAACCGTCACTTGGGACATCTTTAAACACTCCAAAAAACTATATAAAATCAATAAGATCAATTTTAAGGCATACGCCTGGTTCAGCCTTGGATCATACAGGCTCTCCCGGCGAAACGGGAGCCTACGCATACCGTACGAACTTATGAGGCGGATGAGGGAAACGGAGAGCGAAATCTACGCAGCAGGCTCGAAGCCTCAGGGTACGCCCGGCTTCTCCGCTTCCCGCCCGGTGATCAGCCGGGGATTTTATCCCTAATTGGGTAAAATCGAGATATAAGGGTACGCATCGCGTACCTTTTCTACTGGGCTTCTTGGAAATTTCGAATAACCGGGCCAATACCTGCTAAGTTAGACAGTAATGGTACGAATAGAAATCAAGCATAAAAAATGAATAATGGTTGCGAAGGTAATAGAACTTAACTTGGCGAAAAATAATTAGTTGGGGGTATATTTAGTCAGGTTGAGATGGGTTCAACAAAGCGCCGCCAGCTCGAAAGAACAATTGCTTGAAGAGATGTGTAAGTTCTTGAAGGAAATTAGCAAGTTTATAAAACTCAGCGTTGTAATGACTTAAAGCATAGGCAGGCTGGGTTGATAAAACCAGTCTACCGCATTTTTAAGCGGAAATCCGGCATAGGCGGTTGATTATCAGGAGTTTTCCCCTATGAAAATTTTACCGGTATGTTCAAAAAATGCGCGTGTCGTGTTAAGTGCCGTCGTGTTCTATATTCTTGGGCTGACATGGGAAAGCGCTCTGGCTGCGCCTACGGAGGCAATTATTACCAATGGAGTGACGAACCCCGTGCAGGTTCGGGATGTAACGGGTGTCGGTGTGCGTCCGTACCAGCACCAGGCGAGTATCGGAGATTCATCAACCTGTGCGCCACAGTGCCGATTGACTTTCCCTGCAGTGCCTGCCGGGCAACGGTTAGTCATTACTTATGTTTCTGCCCAGTTGGATGCGACGAGTTCGCCCGTTTTGGAAGGTGCAGACGAAACGCTTTTCCTCATTAGAACAGGCCCGGGAACGAATATTTCTTTACCGGTAACATTCTATTTCGAGCCTGGAGATGTGCCAGTCATCCGAATCTTTCAACAAAATAGTGCAGCACATACCTCTTTGATCGGTCTTCTCGTTGGGCACCTTGTTCCTGTTCAGTGACGGGTTGCAATTAAATTTAACCGGTAGCCAAAGCAGTCAGGGCGTGTTTGAGCCGGGGGATAAAATTTTAATTGCCTCGCGGGACGGGATCCCCGTCCCGCGAGCATATAGGAATCCGATTTTCCGTTAATGCAACAGAGACAACAAACTCACCATGCCCCAGGACAAACCGCCTGCCGCCGGGATCGTCAGAACCCAGGCCCAGACAATCCGTTCAATGATGGTGAGTTTAAGCGCGTGCGGATTCTTGGCGAAGCCCACGCCCATGATTGCGGTTGAAATGCTATGGGTAGTGGAAACGGGCATGCCAAAGTGGGCTGCGGTCAGCAGGATTGTCGCCGAACTGGTTTCTGCCGCGAAACCGTTGATCGGATGCAATTTCACCATTTTATGGCCAAGTGTCTTGATAATGCGCCAGCCGCCCACCGCAGTGCCCAACGCCATGACTATGGCGCAGGCAAATACAACCCAGGCATCGATATCTTTCTCCCCGCCATCCGGCCGCAGGAATTCTGCCCAGGCCGGCAATTGGTCAAGCGTACCAGTGCTATTGGCGGAAAAAATCGCCAGGGCAATAATACCCATGGTTTTTTGAGCATCATTAGTGCCGTGAGCAAACCCCATGTAACCGGCCGATAAAAGCTGGGCTTTCCCAAAGACAACGTTAATCCATTTCGGACGCGCCATGCGCGCCAAGGCCCCGCCCGCGGAATTCATGCCGCTGACGATAGCCATCAGGGCACCCATGATGATGACGCCTAAAGTAAAACCGGCAATGGGCGAACTGACCATAGGGACCAATACTTTCCAGAGCAAGCCTTTGTTCTCTGTCCAGACCGCCGCGGTTTTCGACCAGATCAACACGTCAAAATTATTGTGCCCTGCCGCAACCGCTGCCCCGCATAAGCCGCCGATCAAGGCATGGCTGGAAGAGGACGGCAGACCCAGCGCCCAGGTAATAAGATTCCAGATAATCGCGCCAGCCAGTGCGCAGATCAAAACTTCGGAGGTGATAGTCACCAGGCTGGTGTCGACCAATCCCGACGAAATGGTTTTCGCCACTGCCGTACCGGAAAACGCGCCGACCAGATTGGTGGCTGCGGCAAGAATGACCGCTTGTGTCGGCGTCAGTACTTTGGTGGCCACAACCGTGGCAATCGAGTTCGCGGTGTCGTGGAACCCGTTGATGAATTCAAAAATAAGCGCTGCCAGGATGACAAGCAAGAGCAGAGTCAGCATAGCAACCTTTTATGAATTTTTCAGAACGATGTGATAGATGACATTGCCGGCGTCACGGCAGCGGTCAATCGCTTTTTCCAGAATCTGAAACAAATCCTTTTTTACCAGATAGCGGATCGGATCGGTTTCATTGACATAGACATCCCGATATAAATCAAGAATTTGGCGATCAGCTTCGGCTTCAATGGCTTGCAGCTTATCGTTTAATTTTTTGGTTTGATCCAGATCCATCCCGCTACGCAACAGTTTGACCATTTGTTCCAGGACTTCGCAGGCCTGTTCCAGCATGGCGGCGCGGCTGGTGAAATCCACATCGCCAATGCGATCTATGGCTAATGTATAGCGTTCCGCGAACTTTTCCACGACTTTGGGGATTTTATAGAGGGCTCTGTTAAGGGCCTCAATGTCTTCACGATCGAGCACCGTCACAAACGTATTGACCAATTCTTCGCTGATCTGCGCGAACAAATCTTTTTCCCGGCGGCGAGCCTGTTTGAATTTTTCCAATGACTGTTGCGATGCCGGCGTACTTAGGAGTTCAATCAACGCCCTGGTGGACAAACGTGCGGATTCTGCACTGGCTTCGAGCAGGCCATAGAATTTATCGCCTTTGCCGAAGATGGTTTGCAATGAAAACATGTGTTTCTTTCCTGATTTTAAGCCATAAGGCATTTGTTAATTATTCCTTAATTATCGCATAACTTCTTTGTTAAATCTTGGAAGTTTTGGCTCAAAATGAGTGACCATGAACTTATAAGCTAGTGATTGGATTCATGTTTCATTTCTGGCATAAGTATCGGTAACCGATCCAACGGCTGGAGCGCCCTAGCCCGCGGCCCCGCTTACGCAGCATCAGTCAACCCGCTCAACTCTGTGTCTTATAAGCAAACGCCGGCAGTACAATGAGGGTGCAGAGAATGTTCAGCAGCAGCCCGATAGACAGCAGCTGTCCCATGCTGGCAAGGCCCAGGTGCGGCGTGAACGCCATACTGATCAGGCTGCACATCGTGGTCAGTTCGCTGAAGACCACACCTCTCGCCGTACCGGTTCTTAATACGCTGTCCTCGTGTTCGGGACTGCGTATGCGGCTCATGATGTTGATGCCGGCATCAACGCCCAGCCCGAACAGTATCGGTATGACGATGATATTGGCGAAGTTGAACGGATTGTCCATAAGCACCGTTGAGACGCCGGTCAGGATGGCCGTGGTTACCAGCGGCAGCAGAATCAATAGCGCATCCTTGGCGTTGCGCTGCGTGAACAGCAAAACCAGAATGATGGCCGCCACCGCGCTGGCCAGCGCCTGTTGAAAGGCTTTCACTATCGCTGTGCCCGATTCCAGATAAATGACCGGCAGGTCCGTAGCGTGAGGCGCTATCTGACGAACTTCCTTGATGAACGCTTTCAGGTTTTTTTCATCGTTGAGATCCTTGCTGGGCGTAACCTGGATTCTGTAAACGCCATCCTTGCTGAGCCAACGCTCGGCCAGATCGCGGGGCAGCGTATCGACCGTGACCAGGCCCGGGTTTAGCCCTTTCAGCAACGTGTTCATGGTTTGCGGCAGCGTGTCCAGCAGGCTGCGCTGCAATTTATCCAGCGTGGCCTTTTTTTCCGGTTCGGATTCGGATTTCAGCACGGCAATCAGCGACTCCACTTCCTGGAACAACAGGCGCAAGGTCGCCGCCAGCTGGCCGTCCGGTTTTGCCTTTAAATGCTGTTCGATGGCCTGCCTGAACTTTTCCAGCGCCGCCATGTTGTTCTCGATGCTGTCCTGATGCGGCGGCGGGAAAGAAGTCAGCTGGAGTCCCATAACCAAAGACAGGTCTTCGATGAGGGCCAGCTTGGCTTCCTGATCAGCGGGAATATAATCAAATATCGTGATCGCGTTTTCGACCGTTTCCAGCTGTTTCAGTTTCTCTGCCATGGCGAGCGCCTCGTCTTTATTTTTCGTCATGACCGTCAGGGTCATCGGGGAGGTATCTTTGGTTTTCAGCAACTCCCGGAACGTAACGACGGATTCGGACTTGGGATCGCGCAGATTGAGCGGATTGATATCGAACCGGGCCTGAGTCAGCAAGCCCAGCCCGACCACTATCAAGGCGGCTGTTGTCCACTTGACCAGGGTCGCATGTTCGATTGGAAAGCGGTAAACCCAGTCCGGGAACAGATGATCGGATTTTTTTTCTGCCGGCCCGGAATTCAGCGGGAACAGCTTCAGCATGGCCGGCAGCACTGTCAGCGTGATCAACAGGGAAATAAAAATGCCCGCGCCGGCGATGGCGCCCAGTTCGGAAACGCCGGTGTATTGGGTCGGGACGAAGGAAAAAAAGCCCGTCGCCCCCGTGATCGCGCATAGGGTGATGGGCGGGGCGACTCTGTGCACGGCTTCGGTCAGCGCTTGCCGCCGGGACAGGTTTTGCCGCAGCAGCTCCCGATAGCGCATGCATACCTGAACCGCATAGTCATCGCCGATGCCGATATATAAAGCCGCAAACGATATGGAGATGAGGTTCAGATTACCGAAGGCCAGCGTGGCGAAGCCGAAAGTCAGCGTCAAGCCCATGGTCAGGACGCTTAATGTAGCCAATGTCAACTTGAAAGAGCGGAAGCCGATCAGTAAAGACAGAAAGACCAGCAGGAACGAAAACGCCGAGGCCATTTCGGCGCTGTAAGTCACCGTGGCCAGTTCATCATGTTCCAGCACGACCTCGCCGGTCAGCCGTACATTGACGCCGGGAAAGGTTTGCTCGGCTTTATCCGCAATAGCCCGCACCGCCGCCAGCGGCTTCTCGGCCGGCATCAATTCGTTAAATTCCAGGTGCGGCTTGAGCAGTACAAAGCGCCGGGTGCTCAACAGATCATTGTCGTCGCCCATCATCATTTGCTGCCAGGACAACTGATAGGTCTTGCCTTCGATCGCGGCCCGGATCGCCAGGCGTACTTTATCCAGCATGGGATTCAGGTCAACCGGCAGTTCATGCGCTTCCTCGGTGAGAGCCTGCCCGAGAATGAGCCATAGCTCTTTCAGACTGTTGTCCTTGGAGAGCGCGCCGATAAAGGGCTGGGCTTCCGTCATTTTGCCGGCCAGATCTTGGACTTCTTTAAGATCCGGGTAGAGCAGGCCATGCCGGTCGAAAAACTCCCCTGATCCGGGGATGTAAACCGATTGTATCTGTTTTTCACGGCTGAACTGCGCCCCGAGATAATCCAGCGCTTGAGTGGCCTGTTCCGGCGTCTTGGCATCGACAACGACCAGGATCGCCTGATCATCCTGCGGAAAGGTCTTGATGAAGCGTTCCCGATCTTTTTGAAACTGCAGATCTTTCGACAGTATGTCGGTCGTATCGGCATCGACGCCCATATGCCTGGCCGTATAATACAGGCTGAATCCGCAGAGCAGCAGGACCAGCAGTATCAGCGTTTTCGGATAACGCAATAAGCGGCTATCCAGGTTGGTAATAAACTGACCATAAACTTCGGTAACTTTTTTCATACAGTACCTTCGTTTTTATTGTCGGGGCAGAATCAAGGGCTACTTTTCTGTCTTAAGCCATTTGACTATGAACTGCAAGAATTTGCGCAATTCCTCAAATACCAAAACGGACGAAGCAATGGCAAAGGCAAGGAGCCAGTCTGCCGGTTTCAACGCCGTGGTATGGAAAACAGCCTGAGCCGGGGACCAATGCACGGCCAGTACCTGCAGCAGCACAACGCCGAAAAGGGCAAGCCAGAGCATGCGGTTAGTAAAGAAATGCCGGTTGAACGTCGTGGTCCTTTCGGCGCGCGCGTTGAACACGTTGAACACCTGAAACAGCACAAACGTCGTGAAAGCCAGTGTCGCGGCATAGCCGGCCGGGTTGCTTTGCAGGCCGTAATAAAGAATGGTCAATGTGCCGACCGCCATGGTCAGACCGTAAGTGAACAGATTGCCCAGACGCCGCCAGGACAGGATGGGCGCGTTTGGATCGCGCGGCGCCTCAGTCATGCTGCCCGGCCGAGCGGGATCGATGCCGAGAGCCATGGCCGGCGGCCCGTCCATGATGATATTGATCCACAGCAATTGCACGGCCGTAAACGGAGACGGCAGATTCAGCAGCGGGGCGCTGGCTACGGTCAGGATGGCGCCGATATTGGTCGAAAGCTGGAAGCGGACGAATTTGATCATGTTGTCGTAAATGCCGCGCCCTTCCTTGACCGCTTTGACGATCGTGGCGAAATTGTCATCGGTCAGCACCATCGTGGCCGCTTCCTTGGCGACGTCGGTGCCGGTGACGCCCATGGCGATGCCGATGTCGGCGCTTTTCAGGGCCGGCGTATCGTTGACGCCGTCGCCGGTCATGGCGACGACATGGCCGTCGGCCTTCAGGGCTTTGACGATGCGGACTTTCTGCTCCGGCGCCGTGCGCGCGAAAACGCCGATCTTATCAATGTGTCTGGCCAATGCTTCATCGTCCAGGTCAGCCAGTTCCAAGCCCTCGACCACATCGCCTGTCAGGCCCAGCTCCTGAGCGATGGCCTTGGCCGTCACTCTTTGGTCGCCCGTGATCATCTTGACTTCGATGCCGGCCTGCCGGCACAGGGCGATCGCATCGCGGGCTTCGGGTCTGGGCGGGTCCATCAGGCCGATCAGTGCGATAAAGGTCAGCTCCGTCATGTAATGGAACAGGTCGTGATCCCCAGCAAACCGGTCGGTCGGCAGCGTTCTTTCGGCTACGGCCAATACGCGCAGGCCTGTAGCTGCCATGGTCTTGTTGACGGCCAGCAGCTCGTCTTTACGGAGCGGGGCGGGTTTGCCTTCGGTATCGAGTACCGCAGTGCAGCGGTTCAGAATGACTTCAGGAGCGCCTTTAACAAACACCTTGACGTGGTCGCCATCGCGATGAAAGGTCGCCATGAATCTATGCTCGGCATCGAAAGGCAGTTCGACCAGACGCGGCAGTTGGGCGAGCGCCTCTTTTTGGCCGATGCCGCCCTTGGCAGCCAATGCCAGTAGGGCGCCTTCCATCGGATCGCCGACGACCTGACCGTCGTGCAGATGACTGTTATTGCACAGCGCCAGCGGCAGCAGCAGGTTCGACAGATTCCCGTTATGGCCGGCTTCGGCCGAAATCGTGCCGTCAAGATCATAGCCTTCGCCGCTTATAGAGTAATTCCGGCCCTGATAAAAGACCGACCGCGCCGTCATCTGGTTGACGGTCAGCGTGCCGGTTTTGTCGGTGCAGATCACGGTTGTGCAGCCCAGCGTTTCGACGGCCGCAAGGCGCTTGATGATCGCGCGCTGCCGGGCCAGACGATGCATGCCCAGCGCCAGCGTGACGGTGACAACGGCCGGCAGCCCTTCCGGTATGGCGGCCACGGCCAGCGCAATGGCCGTAAATGCGGTTTCTATCAGCGGCTCGCCGCGCCACAATGCGCTCACGAACAGGCCGATAATCACGAGCAACGCTATCAGCGCCAGCCGTTTGCCCAGGCCGTCCAGTTGTATTTGCAGCGGCGTTTCGCCGTCTTCGGCCTGTGCGAGCAATCCCGCCAGCCGGCCGATTTCGGTGTCCATGCCGGTCGCGGTCACGACCATTTCGGCGCGGCCGCGCGTGACGGCATTGTTCATGTAGACCATGTTGTTGCGTTCAGCCAGCGGTAAATGCTCGGGCAGCGGCTGGGTCTGCTTGGCAACCGGTATCGATTCGCCGGTCAGCGAAGATTCATCAATCTCCAGCGTGTGGGCTGAGATGATGCGGCCATCGGCCGGGATTTTATCGCCGGCGTCGAGAATCACGATATCGCCCGGTACGAGCTGCTCCACCGGCAGATCCCGGTTACGGCCGTCGCGGCGGACTTCGGCATGCAGTGCCAGCATTTTTTTCAGTGCCGCCAGTGATTGTTCGGCCTGAAATTCCTGATAGAAGCCCAGGAAGGCATTGATGATGACCACCACCAGAATCACTGCGCCGTCCGTGATATCGCCGACGGCCGCGGCCAGCAGGGCGGCGGCGATCAGTACCACGATCAGAAAGCTCTTGAACTGCGACAAAAGCAGCAACCAGGCAGGTTTGGGCGGTTTTTCAGCAAGCTTGTTGGGATCGTAACGCTTCAGCCGCTCTGCCGCCTCGGTCTGGCTGAGTCCTTCGGTCTGAACCGAGGCCAGCTCCTGCAGCGCCTGCTCAGCGCTCATGCCGTGCCAGGCAGGCGCCTCGCCGCTTGGCGCAGGCGCTTTGGCTACGCTCCGGTAACGCCGCCGGCTGTAGATGAACAGGATTCCGGCAATCAAGATAAAAAGGGCGGCCACAATGGCCCAGACCGGCGTCGGCTGGCTCAGCACATCGCTGAGCAAGAACATGACTTTATCGAACGAAATCATTCGGATCCTTGTTATTCTTTTTGATGAAGGTGATTTACAACAAAGATTGGATGACAGGAGTCGGGGAAACGTTCCGGAATAGCGCAGGAAGCCGAACCAGACAACGGCAGGCTGATTGGGCAACTCCTTATTTCGAAGCCGCTGATGCCGGGCGGGCTTGCGCCATTTCAGCATTGTAGGCTGAGCTGTGAAACCCAGCATTTCCAAGTCACTTATGCCGGGTTTCTGCTAAAGCTTTAAACCAGCCTACGAGGGCTTGCGTCACTTCAGTTAAATCAGTACATTGCCCTAACGGATTTATTGCGAGGATATTATGCCGTCCACCCTATTCAAGCCTATCGCCTTAGTCGCGCTCTTGTTGATCGGCGGAATGGCCGGTGCCCAGGAGCCGGCCGTTCTGACGCTGGAAGCTGCGGCCGAACTGGCCGTCCGGGATAATCCCGATCTGGCGCAGATGCTGGCCCGCGCCAGGGCGATGGCGGACATTCCCTCGCAGGCCGGCACCTTGCCGGACCCCGAGCTCAGCTTCAGCGCCATGAGTCTGCCCGTAGACAACTTCGATACCCGGCAGGAGGACATGACCCAGCTTCTGGTCGGCATTACGCAGGCGATTCCATTCCCGGGCAAACTGGCCCTGCGCGAACAGGCGGCCGCCTACGAAGCGGCCGCGGCAGCGCATAACGCGGCGGAAGTGCGCCGGCGCCTGCTCAGCGACGTCAAGATCACCTGGTGGCTGATCTTCTATCTGGACCGAGCACTCGGCATCGTCGATAACAACCAGTCCCTGCTGCATCAGTTCGTCGATATCGCCCGGACCAAATACGAAGTCGGCGAAGGCTTGCAGCAGGATGTTCTGCTGGCCCAGCTGGAATTGTCCAAGCTGCTCGACCAGAAAATAAACCTGGCCGCATTGCGGCGCAATGCGGTGGCCAAGCTGAATGCGCTGCTGGACAGACCGGCCAACGGCGATCTTAAACTGCCGGCTGATGTTGCGATGCAGCTGCCGACCGTGTTGCCGGAAGATAAGCTTTATGCGCAGGCCGAAGCGTCGAGAGCCATGCTGGAAGGCGGACGCCAGGATATCAATGCCGCGCAGTCGCGGCTGGAGCTGGCAAAAAAGGATTATCTGCCCGATTTCATGGTCGATGCGTCCTATGGTGCGCGCGATGACACCCTGGCCGGCGACCGGCGCTCGGATTTATTGAGCCTGGGCGTGCGTGTCAATGTGCCGATCTTCGCGGCTCAGAAACAAGCCAAGGCTGTCGATCAGCGTACCAGCGAACTGATGCAGCAGAAATATGCGCTGCAGGATCAATGGAACAATGTCCGTTCGCAGATCTCGCAAAGCTACAGCGATTATCGGCGCGCCAGGGAGCAGTTCGTGCTGTTTGAAACCGGCATTGTGCCGCAGGCGCAGCAGACCGTCGCTTCCATGCTGAGCGGTTACCAGGTTAACAAAGTGGATTTTCTTAACCTGGTGCGCAGCCAGATCACGCTGTTCGATTACCAAACCCAATACTGGAAGGCTTTTACCGAGGCCAATCAGTCATTGGCCCAATTAAGCGCCGCCGTCGGCAGTGATGAGATTTATGAATAAACAGACAGTCATAATCGCTATTTTAATGCTGGTGCTGGGCGCCGGCAGCGGCTATTGGCTGGCGAGCCGGCAAATGGTTCACGAACAGCCGGCTGTCGCGCCGGCAGCGCCTAAAAAGCCGCTGTTTTACCGCAACCCGATGAATCCGGATGTGACCTCGCCAGTGCCGGCCAAGGACAGCATGGGCATGGATTATGTTCCGGTCTATGCCGAGGACGAGGAAGCTGCCGAAAAACCGGGTACCGTCAAAATCGACCCTGCGACGACGCAGGACATCGGCGTACGCACCGCCAAAGCAAGCCGGCAAACGCTGTCGCAGGGAATCCGTGCGGTAGGGCGTGTGGCTTATGATGAAGAGCGCATTGTACGCCTGCACCCGAAAACGGAAGGCTGGATCGAGAAGATGTCGGTCGATAAGACCGGCCAGTGGGTCAAGAAAAATACCGATCTGCTGAGCATTTATTCGCCGCAGCTGGTGGCCAGCCAGCAGGAATACGTGCTGGCCTTGAAGAATCTCGAAGTCCTGAAGCAAAGCCCGATAGCAGAGATCCGGCGCGGCGCCGAGGAACTGGTCAACAGTTCGCGCGAACGCCTGAAACTGCTGGATGTGCCGGAGCATCAGCTGCACGATCTGACGCATACGCATGAAATCAAAAAGAGCCTGCACATCCACACGCCGGCGGCCGGCATCGTGATCGAGATCGGCGCGCGTGAAGGCCAGTACGTTACGCCGGCCACGCAACTGTATATGATCGCCGACCTCAGCAAAGTCTGGGTGTATGCCGATATTTACGAATACGAACTGCCCTGGGTCAAAGTGGGCGATCCGGTCGAAATGCGGCTGGCCGGCATACCCGGCAAGGTTTTCAAGGGTCATCTGGCGTTCATCTATCCGTATGCCGAGGCCAAAACGCGCACGATCAAAGTGCGGCTGGTTTTTGACAATGCCGAGCTGCTGCTGAAGCCGGATATGTTCGCCGAAGTCACGATTCAGGCCGGCAGGCGGCAGGAGGCCTTGGTCATTCCGGCCGAGGCCGTGGTTCGTTCCAGCGCCGGCGACCGGGTTTTCGTCGTGAAAGGTGCTGGCCGGTTTGAGCCGCGCACAGTCAGGCTGGGGCTGGCCTCCAACGGCCTCGTCGAAATACGCGAGGGCCTGGCCGAGGGCGAAGCCGTCGTGACATCGGCGCAGTTCCTGATCGATTCCGAGTCCAATCTGCGCGAAGCGACGGGCAAGATGATGGTGCCCGAGCCATCACAACAGACACCGCATCAGCATGATTAGCCGCGTCATCAGCCTGTCGCTGTGCAACCGCCTCATGGTGCTGATCGCGGCCGTGATCCTGGCGACGGCAGGGATCTGGTCGTACCGGCACATGCCGCTCGATGCGATCCCGGACCTGTCCGACGTGCAGGTGATCGTGTTCACGGATTATGCCGACCAGGCGCCGCAGGTCGTCGAGGATCAGGTCACGTACCCGCTGACGACGGCCATGCTGGCCGTGCCGCATGCCAAGGTCGTGCGCGGCTATTCCTTCTTCGGCCTGTCGTTCGTCTATATTATTTTCGAAGACGGCACGGATATTTATTGGGCCCGGTCGCGGGTGCTGGAATACCTGAATTATGTACGGGAACGATTGCCGCAGGGCGTGACGCCGACGCTGGGGCCCGATGCCACCGGCGTTGGCTGGATTTACGAATACGCGCTGGTCGACAGGAGCGGCCGCCATGACCTGGCGCAGCTTCGCTCGATTCAGGACTGGTATCTGCGCTATCCGCTGCAGACCGTGCCCGGCGTTGCCGAGGTCGCGTCGGTGGGCGGTTTCGTCAAGCAGTATCAGGTCGAAGTCGACCCCAACGCACTGCAGGCTTACCAGATTCCGCTGTCGACCGTCGTCACGGCCATCAAGCGCTCCAACAACGACGTCGGCGGCCGCTTGCTGGAAATGGGCGAGACCGAGTATATGGTCAGGGGGCTGGGCTATATCAAGTCGATCGCCGACCTGAAAACCATCCCGGTCGGCGTCGACGCCAACGGCACGCCCGTGCGCCTGCAGGATGTCGCGCGCATCCAGATCGGCCCGGAATTGCGGCGCGGCCTCGTGGAGTTGAACGGCGAGGGCGAAGTCGCGGCCGGCGTCGTCATCATGCGTTTCGGCGAGAATGCGCTGGCGACCATTGAAGGCGTGCGCGCCAAACTCGAGGAACTCAAGAAAGGGCTGCCCGAAGGCGTCGAGATTGTCAGTGTTTATGACCGCGGCAGCCTGATAGAACGCGCCGTCGATACGCTCAATGAAGCCCTGGGCCAGGAGTTGATCATCGTCTGTCTCGTGATCGCGCTGTTCCTGTTGCACTTGCGCTCGTCGCTGGTCATCATCGTCAGCCTGCCGCTCGGGATTCTGGCCGCGTTCATCATCATGCGCTGGCAGGGCCTGAACGCCAATATCATGTCGCTGGGCGGCATCGCGATCGCGATAGGCGATATGGTTGACGGCGCCATCGTCATGGTCGAGAATGCGCACAAGCATCTGGCCGATGCGGCTCACAGAAAGCAGGGCGAACTGACTGCGCGCGAACGCTGGCAGGCCATCGGCAACGCCGCGCTCGAGGTCGGCCCGGCGCTGTTCTTCTCGCTGCTGATCATTACCGTCTCATTCATCCCGATTTTCGCGATGGAAGCCCAGGAAGGGCGGCTGTTCAGCCCGCTGGCGTTTACCAAATCCTATGCGATGGCGGCCGCGGCGATACTGACCGTTACGCTCGTGCCGGTGCTGATGGGCTATTTCATCCGCGGCCGGATCATTCCCGAGCATAAAAATCCGGCCAACCGTTTTCTGCATTTTCTGCACGCGCCGGTCCTGAGGCTGGCGATGCGCTGGCGCGGCCTGACGATCCTGCTGGTTGTGCTGTTGATGGTGACGACGCTGTATCCGTTGTCGCGGATCGGCAGCGAATTCATGCCGCCGCTCGATGAAGGCGACATCCTGTATATGCCGACCACGTTTCCGGGCATTTCAATCACCAAGGCGCGCGAGCTGCTGCAACAAACCGACAAGATCCTGAAGACTTTTCCCGAAGTCGAGCGCGTGTTCGGCAAAGTAGGGCGCGCCGAGACGGCCACCGATTCGGCGCCGCTGATGATGATCGAGACGACGATCCAGCTGAAGCCCAAAGACCAGTGGCCCGATGCTGGCAAAACGACCCGGCAGTTGATGGACGAGATGAACAAGGCTATCAATTTCCCGGGCATGGCCAATGCCTGGACCATGCCGATTAAGAACCGCATCGACATGCTGTCGACCGGCATCAAAACGCCGGTCGGCATCAAAGTGTCGGGACCTGATCTGAACGTTCTGCAATCGTTATCCCAGCAGATCGAGCAGCTCATGAAGACGCTGCCCGAAACACTGTCGGCTTACGGCGACCGCGTGGTCGGCGGCTATTTTCTGGATTTCGACATCAACCGCGAGGCGGCAGCCCGTTACGGCCTGACTGTCGGCGATGTGCAGGATGTGATCCAGAGCGCGATCGGCGGCATGAATATCACCGAAACCGTGGAGGGACTGGAGCGTTATCCGGTCAACGTGCGCTATCCGCGCGATCTACGCGACAATATCGGTGCTTTGCGGCGCGTGCTGGTGCCGACGCCGGCAGGCGCCCAGATACCGCTGGCGCTGGTGGCCGACTTGACGCTCAGGCGCGGCACCGACGTCATTAAAAGCGAGGGCGCGCGGCCCAATGCCTGGGTCTATGTCGATATTACGACATCCGATATCGGCGGCTTTGTGAACCGTGCCAAACAGACGCTGGCAGACAATCTGCAGATTCCGGCCGGCTATACCGTGAGCTGGTCCGGTCAGTTCGAGTATATGGAGCGCGCTGCGGAGCGTCTGCAGGTTGTCGTGCCGGTCACGCTGTTGCTGATTTTTCTGTTGCTGTATTTCACCTTCCGCAATTTCGTCGAGCCTCTGCTGGTTATGCTGACGATCCCGTTCGGCCTGATCGGCGGCATCTGGCTGATTTTTATCCAGGGATACAATCTATCGGTTGCGGTTTATGTCGGCTTTATCGCGCTGGCCGGCACGGCCGCCGAAACCGGCATCATGGTGCTGAGTTTCATCGATATGGAGATAGAGCGCCTGCGCGCGCTGAAACAAGCGCCGCTGACGGCCGCCGAAATCAGGAATGCCGCCGAAACCGCGACGGCTCTGCGTGTGCGTCCTGTGTCCATTACCGCGATCTGCAATATTGTCGGCCTGATCCCGATCATGTGGGCGACGGGCAGCGGCGCCGATGTCACGCAGCGCATCGCCGCGCCGGTGCTGGGCGGTATGCTGAGCGTGCTGATGCTGAGCCTGCTGGTGTTTCCGGTGCTGTACAGTCTGGTGTTGCAGTATCAGGAAAGGCGAGTTGCATGAATTAAGTGTAGGCTGGGTTGGAGCTTTGCAGAAACCCGGCATGAGCGGCCGAAATGCTGGGTTTATCAGCTTACAGCGTTTCTTTGCGGTGAAAATCCGATATGCAAAACAGCAATCAAGTTTTCAGATTCCGGAACTCAGCCAGATTAATCTCGTATTTTTTCAGCTTGCCGTAGACGGCGCGCGAAGTGATGCCCATGCTCTCGGCGATTTTGTTGACATCGCCCTGATGGGTTTTTAGCGCTGTTTCCAGATAGGCTTGCTCGACCCGGGACAGGGCGCTTTCTTTGAGATTTTTCCAGTCCTCGGCGGAGTTGGCCGTGGCCGGAACCGCCAGATCCAGTGTGGTGATTTCTTTGCCTTTGGTAAACAACAGGCTGCGTTCGAGAATGTTTTCCAGTTCGCGGACATTGCCCGGCCAGGGGTAGGTGCGGATTTTCTGCATGACTTCGCGGCTGACCGATTCAACTTGCCTATTGTATTTTTTGTTCAGACGCTGAATGATCAATTGCACCAGGTAGGGCAGGTCCTCTGGGCGCTCGGCCAGAGGCGGAATGCCGAGACGGACCACGTTGATGCGGAAGTACAGGTCATGACGGAACTGGCCCTGCCTGACCAGCTCTTCCAGATCCTGGTTGGTTGCCGAAATGATGCGCAGGTCGACTGCCAGGGTTTGCTTGCCGCCGACCCGTTCCAGCTCGCCTTCCTGAAGCACGCGCAACAGACGGGTTTGCGCGGCCGGCGACAGGGAATCGACTTCATCGAGAAACAGCGTGCCGCCCTCGGCGCGTTCGAAATAGCCCTGATGAATTTCCACGGCGCCGGTAAAAGCGCCTTTCTCGTGCCCGAACAATGCGCTTTCGATCAGGCTTTCGGGGATGGCGCCGCAATTGATCGGAATGAACGGTTTCTGGCTGCGATCGCTCATGGCATGGATGGCGCGCGCGATCAGTTCCTTGCCGACGCCGGTCTGGCCTTCGATCAGTACCGTGGCCAGCGTCGGCGCAATCACTTCAATGGATTGCAGGACTTTCTGCATGGCCGGCGATTTGGCGACGATGGCCGGCGGCTGATGCTTTTTGGCGGTCGGCTTGGCCTGCTTGCGCCAGATTTGCAGCATGCTTTCTTCGATACGCTCCTGCAGGTCATCGATATCCCGCTTTTCCCTGATGGGCGTCGTATCGGTGTATTCAATGCCGGGACGATCCTTGCCGGCATCGCGGTTGGTATAAACGCAAACCTCGCAGCCGCCGTGATTGCGGGCGATGCATTTTTTGATCTCGACTTTGGCGTAGCCGAAGTTTCTGGCCGCAATGCCGCCGAATACGCTCGATGTCATGCCGCATAATTCCGGAACATTGGTCACGCGGTCGCCGAAAGGACAGCAGGAATTGGTGACGGTAATACAGTCCTGGTTGCTCGAAGCCAGTGAAAACCGTCCGCCGATATTGTTCTTGAGCCCCAGAATCAGTTCTATGTAGCTTTCCCTGTCGAGCAGGCTGTTTTTGCCGGTATCGTTGCGGTAGGTTTCCTCGAAAAAGCAGCCGGCCGTTCGGGCGATGTGTTCGATCAGTTGCTCGCAGTGCTTTTGCCCCAGTTGCTCGCTGGCATGCATCAATTCCAGGATAAAGGTCTGCAGGAAAAAAACAGGAGTTAGGTCGGAAAGAGAGTTACTGCTCATGAGACTGCTCTGTGAAATGAATTTTCACACATTGAAGCATGGCTTCGCTAATTAGGTAAAGTAAAAATTTAACTTATTGTATTTAAAAGAAAATATTACTTAAATTTACTGGCATGGAGATTGCTGTTTATTGATCGCACCTTAAAACTAATGAGTATTTAACTATGAATCAGCAAAAACCACCTTTAGATCCGCATCCTTTAAGTGAATATGTCGCCTGGGCCGGCGGCCGTAACCGTGAGCCGATTTTGGGCGTATTGAAGGAAAAACTGCCCAAAGATACGGGCCGCGTACTGGAGATGGCCAGCGGCAGCGGCATGCATATCAATTATTTCGCGCCGCATTTCGAGCATTTGCATTTTCATCCGTCCGACAAGGACCAAAGCGTTTTTGACAATATCAAACAATTGTCGATTGATCACAGCAACGACAATATTGCCGATCCGGTTCATCTGGATTTGACGGATCCGACTACCTGGTTTAATCCCGGTATGCCAGAGTCATTCTCGGCCATTTTCTGTATCAATATTTTCCAGGTTGCGCCGATTTCTATCGCTGACGGCATGATGGAATGCGCTTCCCATTTACTCAATGACAACGGTTTTCTGTTGATCTACGGACCTTTCCGGGTGGAAGGCGAGTTTACGACCGAGTCCAACAGAGAGTTCCATGACACGCTGAGTTCCGCCGGCGTCTCCGAATGGGGGCTTAAAGACATCGCTGACCTGAAAAAGGCGGCCGAAAAGCATGGTCTGGAGCTAAAGGAAAAAATCGATATGCCGGCCAACAATTTCTCGCTGATATTCGGCAGAAAGTAACTGAGGTATTTTTATGAGCAAAATACTCAATGAAGTAATGGCGGCCAACCGCGACTATGCGGCTGGATTTGATAAAGGCGATCTGCCGATGCCGCCGGGCCGGCATTTTGCGATTCTGACCTGCATGGATGCGCGCCTGGACCCGGCCAAATATGCCGGGCTTTCCGAAGGCGATGCGCATGTCATCCGCAATGCCGGCGGCAGGGCCAGCGATGATGCGATCCGCTCGCTGGTGATTTCCTACAAACTGCTCGGCACGCGCGAATGGTTTGTCATTCACCACAGCGATTGCGGCATGGAGACCTTTACCGACGAGATCATGCGCGATCTGCTGAGCAGCAGCCTGAAAACCGCCTCCATCGATGCGAACGGCTGGCATGACTGCTGCGAAGGTCCGGGTTCGGCAGAAGGCAAGTATATCGACTGGCTGACCATTAAAGACCAGGCACAAAGCGTGCTCGAAGATGTCATACGCATTAAGTCGCATCCTTTGGTTCCGTCCGATATTCCGGTTTACGGCTATATTTATGACGTGAAATCGGGGAAATTAATCGAAGTGCCTGAGGCAACCGAAGCGGGAAGAGTAAAATAGTGCAGCCATGTTCAGCCGTTATTATTGGTGTTGGTCCAGAGCGCGGACTCGGCGCGACACTCGCCAGATATTTCGCCACAAAAGGCTTGCACGTTTTTATCGCCGGCCGTAGCGAGGATAAGCTGCGGCAGGTCGCCGACGCGATCCGGCAAAAGGGGGGCTCGGTTACTTGCGTGATAGCCGATGCCACTGTCGGACGCGATGTCGGGCATTTATTCGAAACGGTTCAGCGGGAAGGCTTTCAGGTCGATATTGCTGCCTATAATGTGGACAGCAATATTCCGGCGCCTTTGCTGGAAACCGATGAGGAAACCTTTACCAGACTCTGGCAGCAGAACTGCCTGGGCGCATTCCTGTTCGGTAAAGCCGCCGTGAATGCCATGAAGGACAGGAACCAGGGCACGCTGTTCTTTACCGGCGCGACGGCTTCACTGCGGGCCAAGCCGCCGTTTACGGCTTTTGCCTGCGCCAAAGCCGGCGTACGGGCCTTGGCTCAGGGCATGGCACGGGAATTCGGGCCGCAGGGCATCCATGTTGTGCATGCCGTCATCGACGGCGTCATCGACGGCGACCGCGCCCGGCAGCAATTTCCGGATTACGTCAAGGCCAAGGGCAAGGAGGGTCTGTTGCAGCTGGAAGCGATTGCTCAGACTTACTGGGCTGTTCATGAGCAGCATCCGAGCGCATGGACGCACGAGCTGGATCTGCGCCCGTTCAAAGAACCGTTTTAGGAGAGTGTTATGCCGCAAACGAAAAACTGGTCCTTGCAAGGCGATTATTTTGAAACCTGCAACTGTAAAACGGCCTGTCCCTGTGTCTGGCTGCAACCGCCCAGCGAGGGCGATTGCAAGCTGCTGGTGGCCTGGCATATCGACCAGGGGCATCTGGACGAGCAATCGCTGGATGGACTGAATGTCGCGCTGGCCTGCTATGCGCCGGGACTGATGATAGACGGCGGCTGGCAGGCGGCTTTGTATGTCGATGAACGCGCAAGCGACATTCAGTTCGATGCAATCGTGCAGATTTTCAGCGGCCAGAGGGGCGGTCATCCGGCTGTTCTGACCAGCTTTGTCGGCGAGATGCTGGGCGTCAAAAAAGTGAAAATCGATTATCAGGGGCAGGGCGTCAGCCGGCAGCTGACCATTCCCGGCATCGCCCAGGCCGAGATTGAAAGCATCGCGGGCATATCCGGCGGCCCGGCAACGATCAACAATCCGCCTTTGTGCGTGGTGACGAGCCATCCGTCCATTGTCAGCCGGTCAAAGCATTATCGTTATCAGGATTATGACAAGGACTGGACGTTTTCCGAGCGCAACGGTTATTTCTCGGCATTTACCTACACACCTTAGCAGTTTGTTTAAAGCCCAAATACCTATTCTGGCGGCTTTACTGGCGGTGATTCTTGTCGCCTGGGGCTGGCTCTTCTATCAGCACTGGCAGATGGTCTCACTGCCGATGTCGCAGATGTGGATGCCGCCTTCCAATACGGCGGCCTGGCGCGTTGCGGACTTTGCGCTGGTTTACAGCATGTGGGCGGTCATGATGGCGGCCATGATGCTGCCGTCCGCCATTCCCATGATCCTGGCTTTTCATCGTGTTTGCCGGCAGCGTACGATAAAACACTATCGGCTCAGTTATCTGTTTACTTTGGCTTATTTAATGATCTGGTTTCTGTTCAGCAGCGTCCTGACACTGCTGCAATGGCAGTTTCATGGTTGGTCCTGGCTGTCGCCGATGATGGACAACCAAAGCACTGTACTGGCGGTCGGCGTTTTGTTCCTGGCCGGCATTTACCAGTTTCTGCCGATAAAAAACGCCTGCCTGACGCATTGCAAGTCCCCGATGGGCTTTCTGTTGAATGAATGGCGCGAAGGCGTTTCAGGCGCCCTGATCATGGGGCTCAGGCATGGGGCGACCTGCCTGGGTTGCTGCTGGGCGCAGATGCTGGTCATGTTCGCCGTCGGCGTTATGAATCTGCCGGCCATGGCGCTGATTACCCTGCTGGTTATTGCCGAGAAATGGCTGCCCGTCGAGTCGGCCGTCATCTGTAAAGCGGGTGGGGGGATCTTTATACTCTGGGGCGCTTTGCTGTGGACATTTCAGAGCTGATCATGGTTGGCCGGCTGCCGGAACAAAAGTTGAGGCCCACAGTCTACGCGTAAACAGCGGCAATCCCTGGAAGAATTGCCCTCAGACCGGTAATGACTGAAAAGGCCAATGTCATGACAAAAAAGACGCGAAAACTTGCAGATATTATTACCGCATTCGGCACATCCGACGGCAGCGGCGTCAAGCTCAAGCGCTGCATAAGCCGTAGACGGCAGGATCTGCTCGATCCGTTCATCCTGCTGGATGAATTTTGCACCGATAATCCTGACGATTATATCGGCGGCTTTCCCGAACATCCGCACCGGGGCTTTGAGACGGTCACGTATATGCTGGCAGGCGCGATGCGCCATCGCGATCACATGGGTAATGAAGGCCATTTGAAGCCTGGCTCTGTACAGTGGATGACGGCGGCTCACGGCGTTATCCATTCTGAAATGCCCGAGCAGGAACAGGGCCGGCTGCACGGCTTTCAGTTATGGATTAACCTGCCGGCCAGCGAAAAGATGAAACCGCCGCACTACCAGGAATTCGGCGCTGAAATGATTCCGGTGGTGCCGCTTGCTGATGGCGCCTATGTCAAAGTGATCGCCGGAGAGTTTATATCGGACTCCGGAAAGGTAACAGGGCCGGTAACAGGTGTTGCCACCCGTCCGCTTTATTTCGACGTCCTGCTGACTGAAGGTCAAGATATTCATATCCCTGTGGATGAACAGCAGACTGTCTTGATTTATGTTTATGAGGGTGATCTTAATGTCGGCGATTCGGACAATTCGTTGACAGAAGGTCAACTTGGATTGCTGACGCCGGGCACCGATATTGAATTGAAGACGCGCGGTTACGATTGCCGGTTTTTAGTATTGGCTGCCAGCCCGATCGGGGAACCTGTTGTTCAATCCGGCCCTTTTGTCATGAATACGCATGAAGAAATTGAACAGGCTTTTCGCGATTATCGTGACGGTAGGTTAACGCTCTAAAAAGCCAAGCAATTTATCAAAGCTATTTGATTAAATAGCTCATCTATATTTTATCTTAAATGTTCCTTAAATATTATAATATGACGGATTACTCGTCGCCTCTAACAATAACAAAAGGAGAAATAATGAAGGCAAGCGTAAAAATTTTGACAGGTATGCTATTTATTATGCTGGCCGCATGTGCAACTAAAGAAGTCAAAGAGGAGAAAGAGGGCGAGACGCCTGCAACCACCGAAACACCAGCCGTGCCTGAAAGCACAGTTGATATGTCCGGTCAAAATCCGCCGCTTACCATCGTCAAAGACGATAAAACCCTGAAACTGGTCAGAATCATGGACGGTGGTATCTGCAAAAATGATTTTCAAGGCGTTAAAGGCGTGTTCCTGGTCTATGCAGATGCCGACGACATAGAACGTATCAAGCACGAGAAAGGTCCGAAAGTCTTCGCTGACTTCGAAAATAAAATACAGACCTTCTCAATCAATGCTTTGGATGAAGCTGTTCAGGCTACTAATCTCGCCGAAGATCCTTTTTCCCTGGGAGAGGATGATGCGCAGCGGAAACTGGCCACACAACTGACTAAAAATTTCCGGAGTGCTGTGACAGCTCCCGTCGATGCATTTCAAGAAGAAACAACATTAAATATAGATGTTGTTCCGTTCCCGCCGTCGCTTATTTTTTATCAGAAAGGTTGCGGAGCCAGTCAGCTTGAGCCGGAAACGGAAGGTCCGGGAGGGGCGGAAGGTCAATGAGGCTTAAGATTTGCTTCTTAGCCTCATCGGAATCTCGATATCAGGCAGGCAGCCTGATTATTTCAGGAAAAGACCTGTTCTTATACGCCCTCATCCTGCTTCTCGGGCAAGGGCAGGCGGTTAAGAGGTCGAATCTTGGTATGTTTTAAAGATGAAGATAGTTCTTTGATCAGAAAATGCAGCATCAGTGTGCTGATGCTGATCAGTAAGTTGACAAAATTTATCAGTTTATTATTAAACATAAAGCCGTCCTTTATTGCTTAAACTGAAGTTAACTTGTTTTTTGCTAAAGTTAACATTGAACGGACGCTATTGTTTCTGATAGATCAAAATGGTGCAATTGGGCCGATTACCTAGGTTTTTGTTAATGCAACGAAAATAGGTAAAAATCACTCAAATGATTCTGCGGTTTGCTTGGCCCGATAGTTCTCCGGATTTAATTGCTGGTTTGTTTTTTAACTTTGGTTTATAACCTGAAATCGATAACTGATGTTACGCATGAATCGACTATGTGCTGTTTTAGTATGCCGTGTAGATGCGAATTCATTCGCACTTTATTAATGCACATATCTCGGGAAAGCGCTTCGGGTCGAATACCCACAAGGGGCACAAGTGAATTCGACCCTACAGTTGCGTAACATCAGTTAATAATCAAATAGAGAGGAGACTATCATGGGCTGGAGAGAACGCAAACAAGAAGAAACTTATTCCGATGCCGAAGTAGAAGCGCGACTGAAAGAAGAGTTGCCGCAGTGGTATCTTGAAAACGGCTGGATTCGCCGCAAATACAAAACCAGCGGCTGGAAAGCGACGTTGATGGTTGTGAATACTATCGGGCATCTGGCCGAGGCAGCTTTTCATCATCCCGATCTCAGCGTTTCCTATGCCTTTGTGATCGTTAAATTAATGAATCATGAAGCTAAAGGTATTACCAATAAGGATTTTGAACTGGCCAGAAAGATCGAGGAAGTGATAGGCTGGCAGCCGGGCAAGGAAGGCGGTGCTTTGCAAGGCACGCCTGACGATCCGCGATTCAAATATATCAAATACGATTAAACGCGGCTTACAGAATAATCCGTCAACGAAGTATATAATTTCGCAGTTTGATCCACGGAGGTCGAAATGAACGAAGATACTTTTAATATGGAAATCAGGAAATATCTCAAGAAAGTCGGCGTGTCATCGCAGCGGGAAATTGAGCATGCTGTCGCCCAGGCAATTCAAGCCGGAAAACTGGATGGATCAGAGACGCTCGATGTCTCGATGACGCTTAATATTCCTGCCATAGACCTGACTTACAATATCAAGGGCGGGATAGAACTGGAGTAGGTGTTTTTTCCGATGAGCAGGGATAGAAGCCTGCATGAGTTGTATTTACATCACTATGAACCCTAGCGCGTCTTCACTTTCTAAAAAATAAAAGGGTATTTTAATTTTACAGGCGTTTGGAGAACGGCTATGACTGAATTCAATCAGCAAGAAGATGTACAAGAGGCAGTCCGCGACGCGGTCGATTCGGGTTCCGATATTTACCAGCGGGTTAAGGATATTACCCTGAAAGCGCTGACGGCACGGCAACTGGATATGGATAATATTACCAAAGTGGCTGATGCTGTCGCTAAAGGTATTGGCGATGCCATAGGAAGTCAGGGCGAACACTCCAGAGAGGCTTTCACGCAGGCCGTCTCGGCCTTGGATGATGCTTTGGCGAAAGCCGCGGAAGCCTCGAAACTGGCTATTCAGGAAGCGGCTTCTAAGGTTAGCGACTATTCTCATTATGATTTTAACAAGGCCGCTGACGATATACAGCAACTGGAAACGATGTTTCTGGATACGGTGAAGAAAATTGCCAAAGACAGTAATCAAATTGTTGCCGACATCGTCAATGATTTTACGACGCACGCGCGACAAAGCGGAACGGCGGTCGGCGAGCAGGCCTCCATCGCCATGGACGCGCTGAAGGATTTGCCGAAGTTCAGCACAGGCTCGCTTATATCGAGCGCGATGGCGGCAACTTCCGCATTAGCCGAGATTGGCGGCGGCATTTTGGCAGGTATCGCTGAAAGCTTGCGTTCATCGCAAGCCAAAAAATAAATGCCGGCGTAATACATGCTATGGCAAATGTTAAGCGCTGCCAGGGATCTGGGCCGCGCTCAGGATATAGCAACCATACTGATACGTTATGGATTCGGCAGCTTTGTGCGCGTCCTGGGCATGGGGCAGGCGCTGGAGAAAGCCGGAAGAGTGCTGCATTGGCAGTATGTGGAAGAATATGTCAGGCTCGATACGCCGCAACGCGTCAGACGCGTGCTCGAGGATTTGGGGCCCACGTATATCAAGCTGGGGCAGATTATGGCTACCCGTGTCGACGTATTCCCACCCGCTTACATCGCAGAGTTTGAGAAGCTTCAGGATCAGGCGCCCCCCATCCCATTTGAAGAATTGCTGCCACAGATTGAAGAAGATATCGGAGGCGGCATTGACGAGGCTTTTGCCTATGTTGACAGGCAACCGCTGGCAGCCGCATCCATAGCACAGGTTCATAAAGCCCTTCTCAAGGATGGAACCCCGGTTATTTTAAAGGTTCGCCGGCCCGGTTTGCGCAAAATCATCGAAGCCGATTTGCGGCTTTTGCAACGCATTGTAGATATTGCCGAGTCCGAAGAGCCGGAGCTTCGGCGTTTTCATCCGCGAAATATCCTGCGTCAGTTCAACCAGTCCTTGCGCCGGGAACTCGATCTTGCCAGCGAGGGCAGAAATTCGGAACAGGTCGCTCTCAATTTAAGCAATGATCCGAATATCAGGATTCCCCAGGTTTATTGGCAGTGGACCTGCGAGAGACTGAATGTCCAGGAATACATTGAAGGCATACCCGGCAGGGATCTGGAGTCCTTGGAGAGAGACGGACTTGACAGAAAACTGCTGGCTGATCGCGGCGCGAAGGCCGTCATGCAAATGATCATGGAAGACGGCTTTTTTCATGCCGATCCGCATCCGGGCAATGTGTTTTACCTACGCGACAATAAACTGGCCTTCATCGATTTCGGCATGATCGGCCGTTTAACCGAAGAGCGCAGGGAGCAGGTAGTCAGTTTATTGTACGGTATGGTCAACCATGCGCCTGCCAGGGTGGTTGAGATTCTTGAAGATTGGTCGGACAATCCGACGGTGGATGAACAGGCGCTTACCGTGGAGATAGAAGCGTTTGTCGATCAGTACAGTTCGCTTGCGGTCAAGGATCTGAGCCTGACGGATATGATGACCGACCTGATGGCGTTGCTAAGGGATCATAACCTGATTCTGCCGGCGGATCTGGCCCTGCTGATCAAGGCTTATATTACGCTGGACGGCCTCGGCAGACACCTTAATCCTGAGTTCAATACGCTGGTTTTCGCGGCGCCCTACCTTCAGGAAATCATGATGGACCGCTACAGGCCGGAAGCCATCACCAGGCGCGGCTGGCGGAATCTGGTCAGTTTTGCCGATATGGTATCCAATTTGCCAAAAGATATGCGCAAACTGCTGCATGCTTCGCGCAAAGGCTCTTTCCAGGTCGATATCAACATCAAACATTTCGACTATTACGTTAATAAGAACGATAATGCCATGAGCCGGTTAACCATGGGCATCATAACCGCCGCGCTGATTATCGGCTCCTCCATTATCACGACGATAGAAAGAGGCCCTTATATATTTGGTATTCAGGCCTTCGCGTTTCTCGGCTTTACATGTGCGACTCTGGGATTTTTCTGGGTGTTGGTTTCTATCTGGCAAAGCAACCATAGACGCTGATACTTGCTCATTGGCTTGATGAATGTAGGTATTGGGACTTATTTTCCCTTACTCGGGAAAGGGTAACAATGCCCGTATCCAAGAATTAACTCCAGCTTCGTTTAGCAGACTGGAAGGATCAGTCATGAAAAATCATAACGTCTCGAAAGGTATTCATGAACTGTATAAAGAAAATCCTGAAAAAGCTGATCAATTAATTTGGGGAAGGGAAGTCCATCCCATTACCCGAAGAGGGTTCTTGAAGAAAAGCGGATTGTGGGCTATGAGTGCGGCATTGGGCGCCAATATCCCTTTTGCCGATTATATGCCAAGCGGGCTGATACCGGCTGCTTTCGCCGATACCGATGAGCCTTTCCGCATTGCCGGCAAACATCCCGGCCTGATCGTGATAAACGACAGGCCTGTCAATGCGGAAACGCCGGCTCATCTGTTGGATGATTTAATTACGCCGGCCGATAAGTTATTCATCCGCAATAACGGCATCCCGCCTGAAAACATTGATCCAGCCGCCTGGATGCTGCGCATCGAAGGCGAATCCGTCAAATCTCACGCCCAGTTCAGCCTTGAAGATTTGAAACGTAAATTCAAGCATTACATCTATCAATTAACGATCGAATGTGCCGGCAATGGCAGAAGCGAGTTTAATCCGCCGGTCCCTGAAGGTCAGTGGACAGTCGGTGCTGTCGGTTGCCCTGAATGGACCGGCGTGCGTCTTCGGGATGTGCTTGAATCGGTAGGCATCAAGGATGATGCGGTTTATATAGGCTATTACGGGCGCGATACCCACATCAGCGGCAAATCCGGCCTTGAACCGATATCGAGAGGCGTGCCGATGAGCAAGGCGCTGGAAGATGAAACGCTGATCGCCTGGGCCATGAATAGCGCAGATATGCCCGTTATGAACGGGCATCCGCTGAGGCTGGTTTGCGGAGGCTGGTCGGGTTCCACGTCCGGAAAATGGCTCAGTAAAATCGTCGTGCGTAATAAAGTCCATGATGGCGCGAAAATGACCGGGTTGTCTTATAAACTGCCATGCCATCCCGTCGAGCCGGGGGCGAAGGTTATGGAAAAGGATATGTGCATTATCGAATCCATGCCGGTCAAATCGCTGATCACGTATCCAAAAACAGGCGCCATGATCAAGGCCGGCCAGAAACTGCCTTTGCGAGGCCATGCCTGGGCCGGAGACTTGAGCGTATCGGCGGTAGATACTTCGATTGATTTCGGCATGACCTGGCAGCGCAGCAGTCTGCAAGCGCCTAAAAACCGGTTGGCCTGGCAGCATTGGCGGACGGAACTGAATTTTCCCGGGCCGGGTTATTATGAGGTCTGGGTCAGGGCGACAGATAGTGCGGGACAAATGCAGCCCATGGTTGTACCGGGCTGGAACCCGAAAGGCTATCTGAATAATGCCTGCCATCGCATTGCTGTTAAAGTGATTTAGGCAAGTGAGGCATGAGATTATTCATTAGGGCTAAAATTTGCTTCCTGCTGTTATGTTTTGTGCCGCAGTTGATGGCGCAACAGAACATAGATGCTGAAACAGGCTTGATCATCGATCAGGGATTTGAAACGGTAAAAACAGAATGTACTGTTTGCCATTCGGCAAAACTGATCATTCAAAATAGAGCGACCCGCCAGGGTTGGCTGGAAACGATCCGCTGGATGCAAAATACCCAAGGATTACGTCAACTGCCTGCGGAAACAGAACGGGAAATACTGACTTATCTGGCAACAAATTATCCCCCCGAACAACAAGGCCGCCGTGCCAATCCGGTTGTCGAGGAATGGTATTGGCTAAACAGGGATCAATAGTTCTCTGGTTTAGTTACATAACTGACGTTACGCACGAATCGATCTCTGTGCTGTTTTGCTGCGATGCCGTGTAGGTACGAATTCACTTGTGCCCTTTGTGGGTATTCTAACTGCCTAGGCCGGTATACGGGCGTTTGTCCCGGCTCGAATTCACTCGGTCCTACAATGGAGTAACATCAGTTATAAAGAAAGAAAATATTGATTAATGTCATGTAACTTATCGTTTCCGTTCTTGATGTGGGAGCCATGAATTAGGTAGGTAGGTATTTACACCTTATAATAGGATTTAAAGTATTGCAAACCATTTTTCCAGGTAAATTCGAGCTTGAATTACCTATAATGGATGAGCCAATTGACTGCGTAATATTGGGTATAGAAAACAATTTCTCCTAACTCTATCCGAAAGCTAAAATGGAAATAACTCAACCAGATATGGAAATGCTTTTTATATAATTATAAAAAAAGCGCTTATTATTCAATTTTTCCCAAGATTATTCCTGTTTCGATCTTTAATATTTATGCTGAAGCGTTTTGATTCAAATCTCATTTCCCTTAAAAAAAATAGTATCTCTGGTATAAGCCAGCGCATTAAAAAATTAATCACATTGTCATATATGGATTGTTTAATGGCTAAAAAACTGGGATTGTTGGTGTGTCTGATAGGAAGCTTTTCAGGCGCTTCTGAAGCCCGCTCTGTGAAGTCGCTTATAGAAATGCGGCACGAAAATGTTGTTATACAACAATGGGACCTAAGCTGTGGGGCTGCAGCTTTAACAACGTTATTAAATTATCAGCATGGCGATTTTGTAACGGAAAAAGAGGTTGCAAAAGAGCTTATGAACAGAGATGAATACATCAAGAATCCAATATTGGTCAATATTCGACAAGGTTTCTCGTTGCTGGACCTTAAGCGTTATGCGGATGGTCATGGTTATAAAGGGGTCGGTTATGGTAAACTCACGCTCGATGACCTCATTAAAAAGGCTCCAATCATTGTTCCGATAAATGTCATGGGTTATAACCATTTTGTTATCTTTCGTGGGATACAGGACAACCGCGTGCTGCTAGCCGATCCTGCATGGGGAAACCGGACAATGCTTGTTGATATGTTTGAAAAGATGAGAATCGATTTTCCTAAAATAGGCAAGGTCGGTTTTGTAGTTACTAGGCTTGATGGAGCTGAGCCGCCCAATCGCTTGCAGCCTCAGCCACACGAGTTTGTTATGACAAGATAATTAGGTAAATAATGGACCCTAAAAATAATAATAATCGAATGAAAGCATCGGAACGCTCCATTCAACAACCCTGGAGAATTTCACCAGGGCTTATCTTGATGATCGGCACAGGGATGCTGGTATCGAGTTGGGGGTATGCGGCAGATAAAACATCGGACTCTAGCCTGCAGGATCAACTTATACAAAAAATCGCTGAACGGGATCAAGTAATCGCTGATCTTCAGCGCAGAGTACAACTTTTGGAACAGCGCGCCGCAGCCCCTGAGGCCAATCGGCCTGCTGTCGCCAGCAGTCCTGCCGCCACACTGGCAAAGTCGCCTGCAAATCAGGCGCAAGTTCAAAAAGCACCGGTCAAGACGCAACAAGCCAGTGCGGCACCCGGTAGTTTTGAAATTGATGAAGATGCAGCTCAACGTGCATTGGAACGAACATTGGTTCAAACCGGCGCTTTGCTGTTACCCTTTGGTCAGGCGGAAATTCAACCATTTGCTACCTATACACGAAGAGAAGATGATACGCCTCTTTTAATTAGGTCTCCTATAGGGCCTGTAACAGCAAATCAACGTATCCGCCGGGATGAAATCGATGCGGGTGCAAATATCTTGGTTGGCTTGCCTTTTGAATCTCAGCTTGAGGTGCGTGTTCCTGGCCGGTTTATTAATGAAGATGCGACTTTCTCAGCCCCGGGATTATTCCCTAGCAATATGAAAGAGAGCGCTTCAACTTTCGGTGATGTCAGTGTCGGCCTAGCCAAAACTTTAATGCATGAAACGGATTGGCTTCCGGATGTGATAGGTCGAATTACGTGGGATTCGGCGACTGGCAGTATTGAAGACAATAATATTCTTACGGGAATCGGATTTAATGATTTCATCGGATCACTGACATTCCTAAAACGCCAAGATCCATTGGCGTTCACCGGAAGAGTAGCTTACAAAACATCTTTAAAGGCAGAAGGCATAGAACCGGGCGATCAAGTTGAATTTGCTGTCAACGCAATTTTGGCAGCCAGTCCGCAAACATCTTTAAATATCGGTTTGCAGCAGGCATTTCTTCAGGAAACCAAGCTTAACAATATTAAAATACCAGGCAGCGATGGCGTTGTAAGCGCCTTTACTGCAGGCGCTTCATCAACCATTGGCCGCAACCTGTTTTTCTCTATATTGGGCGGTGTTGGGTTGACAGAGGAATCACCCGACTATTTTCTCAACGTAACTATTCCGATCAGGTTTGATGTACCTAGATCAAAAATTTAGAGTGTAAGTTTTCCATAAAAATCACAAGGGCTTTCAGGCCGCGGCAGTACGCGCCAAAGCCCTTTCTAAACACATCCTGATGATCGATCGAGTCATTGCGGCAACAAAGCGTTTAAAAATACATGTAGAGCCAGTGGTTATTGCATTGGCTGGCCAAAGTTGATGCGGGATGGAGCTAAAACTAAAGATTGCATTCAAAGGTGGCAAGTACCGAACCATCCTCAGCAAGTGTTTCAAGCCGGGCATCGAATCCCCAGAGCCTGGCGACATGCTTTAGCACTTCATTTGCGCTTTGGGCCAGCGGCATACGGTGGTATTGAGTATGACGTAAAGTCAGCGAACGATCGCCCTTACGATCGACATGATAGACCTGGATGTTGGGTTCGTTACTGCCCAGGTTGTATTGTTCCGACAATGCCTGGCGAATATATTGATAACCTTGTTCATCATGAATGGAAGTCACCTCGATTTCTCTTTCCCTATAGTCATCCATAATAGAGAACAGTTTAAGGTCGCGAATAACCTTGGGCGATAGATACTGGCTGATAAAGCTCTCATCTTTGAAATTCTGCATGGCGAAATGCAGCGTTTTATTCCAGTCGCTGCCGGCCATTTCCGGAAACCAGTGTTTGTCTTCAGGCGTCGGGTTCTCACAAATTCTGCGGATATCGCTCATCATGGCAAAACCCAACGCGTAAGGATTAATGCCCGAGTAGTACTTGCTGTCGAAGGGCGGCTGATAAACCACATTGGTATGCGATTGCAAAAATTCAATCATGAAACCATCCGTTACCAACCCTTCATCATAAAGCTGATTCAGAATCGTATAATGCCAAAAAGTGGCCCAGCCTTCATTCATCACCTGAGTCTGTCGCTGGGGATAAAAATACTGGGAAATTTTGCGTACGATGCGAATGATTTCACGCTGCCAGGGTTCCAGGAACGGTGCATTTTTCTCGATGAAGTAAAGGATATTTTCCTGGGGCTCTTCGGGGAACCGTACTTCTTCAGCGTCTTGGCGCGGCATTTCCCTGGCGGGTATGGTGCGCCATAATTCGTTAATTTGAGATTGCAGGTAGGCTTCGCGCTCTCTCTGACGGGCCTGTTCTTCCTGCAAGGATAATCTGGATGGGCGTTTGTATCGGTCTACGCCGAAGTTTTTCAATGCATGGCAAGAATCCAGGATGGCCTCGACTTGTTCTTCACCATAGCGTTCCTCACAGGCCGCAATATAGTTTTTGGCAAATAGCAGGTAGTCGATAATGGAATCCGCACTGGTCCAGGTCTTGAACAAATAGTTCTTTTTGAAAAAGGAATTGTGCCCATACGCCGCGTGCGCGATAACCAATGCCTGCATGGTCATGCTGTTTTCTTCCATGAGATAAGCAATGCACGGATTGGAATTAATCACGATTTCATAAGCCAGCCCCATCTGGCCTCTTTTATAACGCTTCTCGTTTTTGACGAATTCCTTGCCGAACGACCAGTGACTGTATCCGATGGGCATGCCGACCGAGGCATACGCATCCATCATTTGTTCGGCGGTAATGATTTCGAGTTGAATAGGATAGGTGTCCAAGCCGAAGTTATTGGCGATTCGGGCTATTTCCGCGTGATATTTTTCTATCAGCTCAAATGTCCATTCCGATGTTTCTGATAGTGGCTTTCTGTTCATGCGCTTTGCTTTTCAAAAAGTTTACGGAATACGGGATAAATATCGGCTACCCCGGCAATACGTTGCATGGCAAAGTTGCTCCATTGACTTTTCAGAGTCAGGTATTCATGCCAGAGGTTCTGATGCCTGTCTTCGGTGATCTCGATATAAGCGTAATACTGCATATAAGGCATGATCTGCTCGGACAGTATTTTTGTGCAGTCTTTTGAATCATTGTCCCAGTTATCCCCATCCGAGGCTTGTGCCGCATAAATATTCCATTCGGAGGTCGGGAAACGCTCCTGAATGATCTTGCTCATCAGATTGAGTGCGCTGGATACTACTGTGCCGCCGGTTTCCCTGGAATAAAAGAAGGTTTCTTCATCCACTTCGCTGGCTTCAGTGTGATGCGAAATAAAGACAACCTGGATTTTTTCATAAGTGCGGGTCAGAAATAGATACAGCAGCATGAAGAATCGTTTTGCCATGTCCTTTTCCTCAGGCCCCATGGAGCCCGAGACATCCATAACGCAGAACATAACCGCTTGCGTGGACGGTTTGGGCCTGTCTATGCGGTTGTCATAGCGCAAGTCAAAAGTGTCGATAAAGGGAATCTGCTCGACTTTTTTCTTGAGCCGCTTGATCTCTTCGCGCAGTGCAATAACCACCGCATCGGTTTCGCTGTGGCGTTTGAGCAAATCCTCAAGTTTAGCTTCGGCTTCTGCGATACTGTTCAGATGCGGCGCGCGCAAAGCGATGCGCCGGCCCAGTGCGCCGCGCAATGAACGGATGACATTGATATTGGTCGGATTTCCTTCGCTGGTATGGCCAGCCCGCACTTTTTTGGTTTCCTGGATGGTTGCCAGTTTGGTCTTGACCAGATTGGGCAGTTCAAGATCCTCAAAGAAGAATTGCATGAATTCTTCACGGGTCAGCTCAAAGACGAAATCATCCAGGCCTTCACCGGTATTAGAAGCTTGACTGCCTCCTTGTCCGGTTCCGCCTTCGGGGCGCTCAATTTTGTCGCCTTTGCGGAATTCCTTATTGCCTGGATGGATGATTTCCCGATAACCGCCCTGGCCGTGGTGGAAGAAAGGTTCGGAGGTGTCTCGCGCAGGGATAGAAACCTTCTCACCCTTATCCAGATCGGTCACGCTACGCTCGGTTACAGCGTCGGCAACCGCTTTTTTAATCTGGGTGCGAAAACGGCGAATAAATTTCTGCCGGTTAACGGCACTCTTATTCTTTCCGTTCAGGCGTCTATCTACAATTCGAGTCACAAATTTCTCCTCAAGCGTTAAGACGATTTACGTACTCTTAAATACCATTCGCTGAGCAATCGCACCTGTTTCTCTGTATAACCTTTTTCAACCATACGATCAATAAACTCTTCATGTTTTTTCTGATCTTCAGGCGATGCCTTGGCATTGAAGGAAATTACCGGCAGCAGATCTTCAGTGGTCGAGAACATTTTCTTTTCAATCACTGTACGCAACTTCTCGTAGCTGGTCCAGGCCGGGTTTTTGCCTCCATGTTTGGCACGCGCCCGCAGGACAAAGTTCACAATTTCATTGCGGAAATCTTTGGGATTACTGATGCCGGCAGGTTTCTCGATTTTTTCCAACTCGTCATTCAAGGCGCTTCGATCGAACATCTCGCCGGTATCGGGATCGCGGTAGTTGGTATCCTGTATCCAGTAGTCGGCATAGGTTACATACCGGTCGAAGATGTTTTGCCCGTATTCCGAATACGACTGCAGATAGGCGGTTTGAATTTCCTTGCCGATAAACTCTATATATTTCTGCGTTAGGTAGCCTTTAAGATAGGATAGATACCTTTCTTCAGTATCCGCCGGAAATTGTTCACGCTCGATCTGTTGTTCGATGACATACAAGAGATGAACCGGGTTGGCCGCGACTTCGGTATTATCGAAGTTGAACACCTTGGACAAGATCTTGAACGCAAAACGCGTGGACAGGCCAGTCATGCCCTCATCGACGCCGGCATAATCGCGGTACTCCTGATAGGACTTGGCATGGGGATCGGTATCTTTCAGATTCTCGCCGTTGTAGACCCGCATCTTGGAGAAGATGTTGGAGTTTTCAGGCTCTTTCAGCCGGGACAACACCGCAAACTGCGCCATCATTTGCAACGTGCCGGGCGCGCACGGCGCATTATGCAGTGAACTGTTCTCCAGCAGTTTTTCGTAGATTTTTATTTCTTCCGAGACGCGCAGGCAATAAGGCACTTTGACTATGTAAATACGATCGAGGAAAGCCTCATTATTTTTGTTGTTTCGGAACGCCAGCCATTCCGATTCATTCGAGTGCGCGAGAATAATGCCCTGGAACGGTATCGCCGGAAAACCTTCCGTACCTTTGTAGTTGCCTTCCTGCGTTGCTGTCAGCAGCGGATGCAGAACCTTGATGGGTGCCTTGAACATTTCGACAAACTCAAGCAAGCCCTGGTTGGCCCGGCACAAACCGCCGGAATAGCTGTAGGCATCGGGATCGTCCTGTGAATATTTTTCCAATTTGCGAATGTCGACTTTGCCCACCAGTGACGAAATATCCTGGTTGTTTTCATCGCCTGGTTCTGTTTTGGTAACGGCAATTTGCCTCAGGATGGAAGGGCGGATGCGAACAACTCTGAATTGGCGGATATCGCCATTAAATTCATACAGGCGTTTGGTCGCCCAGGGGGACATGATCGTGTTGAGATAGCGCCTGGGTATACCGTAATCTTTTTCAAGAATATCGCCATCTTCATCAATATTGAACAGCCCTAACGGCGATTCGAACACAGGCGAGCCTTTAATCGCGTAAAAAGGCGTTTTTTCCATTAACAATTTAAGCCGTTCGGCCAGTGAGGATTTACCGCCGCCGACCGGGCCGAGCAGATAAAGAATCTGTTTCTTTTCTTCCAGGCCCTGTGCCGCATGCCTGAAAAACGAGACGATTTGCTCGATGACGTCTTCCATGCCATAAAACTCGCGGAATGCGGGATAAATCCTGATGACTTTATTGGAAAAAATTCGGCTGAGCCGGGGATCATTATGCGTATCGAGCAGTTCCGGCTCGCCGATAGCCGCCAGCATGCGTTCTGCAGGGCTGGCATAAGTCAGCGGATCTTTTTTACAGAGTTCCAGATATTCCGGAAGCGTTAATTCCTCTTCCTTCAATTCTTCAAACTTTGAGGTATAGCGTTCAAATATGCTCATTACAACCCCCACATGGTTAGTTCTGTTTTATCAATACGACATCAATATAGACCATGTGTTCACGCATTATCTCCATCGGCACTATTAATTAAAGCTGAACGGGCAGTGCTATGGTTCAACTTGTGTCATGAAAAATGCTGCAAATTCATGGTAGCGGTTATCTAATACAAGAAACAAATCGTTAAAATTCAATTTTTACAATAGTTTGTTTACATTTAAAACTAAAAAAAGTCCAGTCATTAAATAGACAGCCGATTTAGCGGAATAGCTTAAGTTTTTTTGATGAAAGGACTTTTCTTCAATAATGCGGCTATTTTTTGTCATCCGGGTGTTCGTCGTCATCCAGATATAAGGCTTTAATCAGCTCTCTTTCCTCCGGAGCAAGTGCGAGCCACGGGTGTTCCTTTTCATACTGGCTTCGATCGGGGAATTCCTGCTGTCTGCGATCCTCTACGCGCCGATCCTCGTTGCTACGCCTTTCTCCTTTTCGGCGATCAGTCTTTGGCCATGCCAGATGATTTTTCTTTATGTTTTCTACCCATTCCGGCGAACCGAATTCATGAGGGCAGGTGCGTCTATCCGCTTTGCGTCGTTCTTCCATTGAGCGCCGTTCGCCCCTGCGCGTGTCAATTATTTTCATTTCCTATTGCCTTATACTGAACAATTTTTTCATCAAGGACAGGCTGATACTTTAGAAAGTTCAACTTATCCGGCCACATCTAGCGCCAGGAATTAAGAGAAGATCAGCTTGTCGGTTCTTTAAGATTACAAGTTTTCATAACGGTTCATATCAAATAGCCCGGCTGCCCCAGGCTGTTCTTTCAAGTATTTTTGATTGAACCAGTCATAATATAGCCATATTTCCGGATTATTGCGGCGAATGCCATAACGATTGTAAAAAAATTCTTTTTCGGCTTCAGTTCGGGTATGTTTCAGGTGCTCAATAAATTCCGGGAGCTGCCGTATTGGCACGCTCAAAAATATATTTGGGTAGCTGCCAAGAAATCCTGGCACAACGGTCAGTGTATCCTGTTCAGGCTCTCGTCTCAGGCTTTCTGCAAAGATAAACGAGACGTTCGATAGTTTTTGATTTCGGATCAGTGTGTAGACGAGATCCTTGTCAGGGTCGGCCGTTTTTATTCGCAGAAATGACACTTCAGGCAAGGCTTCGATTTGGTATCCTTTTAAATCGGCCAATTGGCGCATCATGGCATCTGCCTGCTGCTGATCGGGAGAACTGTTCGCTCTCATGCACGATTTTTTCGGGCAACGATTGATCAAATCAGGTTCTCCGCCCGCAGGCCCCAAACGTTGCTGGACTCTTTCAAAAAATTCCTTTTTATAGTCGCTGGTCTGATAGCTGATGGCCGTTTCCTTGTCGATGCCATACAAGGGCTTGTCGAAAAAGCCGAACAGCTTGGCATCGACGCCTTGATACCAGGAATCGCGCATCGCTTTTCGATGCTGCGCCGGAATGAACCGGAGAAAATTATTTTCAGCTTCCATGCGCAATGAATCCATGTACAAGCGCGTAGTTACTTGATGTCCAGCCGTGCCGTAGACATTAAAGCCGGCGACGAGCAAGTAATGGATGCGTTCGAATAAAGGATAATCGACGACCCAAGCCGTCAGCGGCGTCTTGCCCACCAGTCCTTTTACCACCGTGGCATTGTCAAAATGCCGAAAGACCGTTAACAACGCATTGTCATTATGGCCGTCGCCATCCCATATCAGATTGAAATCGACATCGTGATGCCTTAGCAGGGCTTTATGAATGAAAATTTCTTTTTTATCGACATATTGCTGTTGCAGTCTGTTAACGTCAAGCCATGAAATTAAACCGATCTTTTCGCCTTCGGAAGCGGGCATGCGCAAGTAGTGATTGTTTTCAGCCAGGAATTCGGTGCTTTCCTGCATAAAGTCATTTTGAGGCTTGATGAAGGCTACCCAGAACTGATCGCGGATAACGTTAACCGCAGCCTGGCCCCGGCAGACAGGCCCTTTAATGAAACCTGAAAAGAAATATTGCGCATCGTCGAGCAGGAACTGATAGCGTGAAATGGCCGGCAACTGGCTGAAGGTGTTGAACGGGTTGGCGGCCGACTGCGGGTCATAGCCGGGCAGCTGAGTGACCGTGTACTCAGGCTTGAGAAACAGTTCCTGCAAGCGCTGCATTTTGCTGTCGCTTAATTCATAAACAAAATGGTTTTTATCGACGATGGTGGAGATAACAGGGCGTAGCCGATAATAAAACCGGTCGGTGCCGGGGGCGTCGAACGGTCGAATACTTTTCAACTCTTCGACAGCTTGCCCCGGAGGCGTTTTGGAGCGGACCAGCTTATAAAATTCGTTGGCCGGATGGTCTTTGAAATGCAGATCGCCGATATACAGATGTTCATAAATATAGCGCGCGACCAATTGCTGCTTCAGTGATGGAGCGTTAAGGAACTGTTCCCATTTTTCAATTTCAGCGGTTGCGGCAGGCGACAACGAAGGGTGAATATCGGCTTTAGCCCCATCTCTGAGCCAGCTTAACAGCGTATCTTCCTGATCTTGAGTAAGCGGCGGCAAACCGTAGGGCATGCCCCAAAGCGGATGGTCGTGCTGGTAGTCTTCAAATTCGTCAAGAGTAGGGCATTGCAAGGAACGCTCCAGCTCAAGTTCTATGGATTTCGGCAATTTGCCGTTCGATGGCAAGGGATTATCGCGCTTTAACTGTATCAGCCGTGCGATCAGCGAGTTGTTCAGGTTGTCCTCAGGTGACGAAAATTGTTCGTTCAAAACCGGAAAGAAGCCTTTCAACCTCCAGCCGGCGGTTGTGGCTTCATCGATGTACAGCCTGGACGGCTCCTGCGCAATTAGTCTCTCATGATCATAGACGGTCTTTTTGCTGGCGCCTCGGTCTATACCTTCAAAAGAGCTTAATTTCAGCTGGCAAGGGGAGTCATAACAGGAATGGCAGGCGACACAACGCGAATCCAGGATGGGCTTGACATCGTTAGAGTAGGAAACCTGGCGAAATGGCCGGTTAAGATCGACAGGCCGAAGCGCTTGCGGTTTGATAGCGGCCGGATTGTTCGTGCTTGCAAAATTTATCGTGTTATAAGCAAAGACGAGGCAGCTTGCGAGGATAAAAAATAAAAGACTGTATAGCTTTGAGCCAACGATTCTAATCATTATTAAGTCACTGAATTCCGTTATCAGGGCTATTTTTATAAAGTTTAAGTTGGGTTCCACGCGGGAACGCTTGTTATGGCTGGCTGTATCAGTCTGCCGGAAAGGCCAGGCGTGATATAACTAGAGCGATCTCGCCAGGCGATGCAGCGCTTCACCGCCATGATTAAACAACGGCCAGCCGTCGCCGGTCAATACGGCTTTGATACCTGGCAGATCAGCCAAACGTTTGACCGATTGAATAGCTTCGTTCACATCCATCAGCTTGTTTTCCGGCAACATGCATAATTCACCGCCGATGTGGCAACGAATTAAATCGCCTGTTATCAACGTGCTATGCTCCAGGACCAAGGCAAGCTCTCCCGGTGTTTTGGAGCCCTCGAGCTCAAAAGCTACCAGACCGGGAACGACTTCTTCATTATCGTAAAGCCAGCGGTGGCAAGAAAGCGGGAAAGTGTCCTCTTCGGCGGCAGGGCCACAAAGCAGGGCGCCTGTTTCACTGGCAATATGTTCGGCATCACGGCAATGGTCGCTATTGGTGATGACTATGAGGCTGACGCCGCCAAGTCTTTGCAGATGGCTGTGATCATGTTCGGACAAGGGCAAGGGGTCGATTAATACATTGCCGCCGTTGCGCACCCATAGCACACTGTGGAAATCCAGATTTTTTTCCGGATCAAATACAGACCAGCCAAACAAATCTTTTCGATGCAACTGTTTCATGATGGCGCTCTCATTGATCTCTAAGATTCCGGTTGTTGATGGGGGCTTATCTGTCCGGTGAGGGCAATGTTCACCAGAAGTTAATACCCAGGCCTTCCCGGTATTTGTTAAGTGCGTTGCCCTCATTTGCAGATTGGGTAAGCGTATCAGTTTTGGCGGCCATAATAAAATCATTAAGATGCAGGCCTTTGATTTTGCGGGTGCACCAGCAGACTGTTACTTGTCCCCACTCCGTTATAATCGTGGGATGGTGGCCTTCCTGCTCGGCCAAGGCGCCGACTTTATTGGTAAAGGATAGGGCTTCTTTAAAGTCGCTGAATCGGAATGTCCGGGACAGATGCCGGACGCCATCCGTCTGAATTAATATCCAATCCTTCAGTTGCGGCATAAGCTCATCGATCTCTTCTTGAGATAATAAGGGCGCACCGGTTCGGCAAGCTTCACATTTTTTTTTCGCCAATTCATTCATTGGAAGTCCTCTTTTTATTGATGCCACCAATAATGACAAGATGCCGTTATATTTGGTTGCGAATTATCGGAAATGATTGCTGTGTTTGTGCAATTGCCGGCGCGTCTCCGCTTTTTTAAAAAATTGATGCCGGGTTTCCTCATCTACTTTCGTCCAACTGACGATTTCATCGAGCGAACGAAAACAACCGAGACAAATATCAGCTTTATTCAGGCAACATTGCCGGATACATGGCGACGGGATGCTTTCTGGCGCGGAATTCATTTACTGTGCCGGTTAGTGTTCTGTGAGGGTTGAGCCAAATGTTTTAAAACGCTCCAGAGAGACGATATGTTTGAGCGTTTTTCGGTAAGTATCAGCGTAATGGCAATTTCTTCAGCGGCGGCAAGCGTGCAAAAAATGGCGGCAAGCCTGAATGGCCAGGCCGGACCTCCCAAAAATAACACATACAACGTCAATGCCATTGCCGCCGCCGCTAATTTGACCGTCCATGTATGGTAACTGGTAAAGGAACCGAATTTGATCATGCCTACGATCGATGGCAGCAGGTAGCTGCCGATAATCAGAAGCACATAAATCAGCTCACGGCTGACCACGTCGGGCCACAGCCACCATGCGCTGATTGCGATGACTAAATAAATGATGACATCGGCCCAGCTGTCGAGCGTGGCGCCGAACTGGGTTACTTGCCCGGTCAGGCGTGCGGCGATGCCGTCCAGTGCATCGGAAAGAAAGGATACGGCCAATAAAATCAGAAACGGGTTCTTGTAGTCATGCCAAGCCAGCCACAATAGCGCCGGCGCGGCCGCGAACCGAAAGCAGGTCAGCAGATTGGGCAGAGTCAATAATTCCGGATTGATCTTCAGATTCATAGTCATAACTGAAAGGTGGCAGAGAGCGGGGCATGATCCGACAGCATGCGCCAGGGCAACTGCCCCAGCCGACTACAGGAGACCGGCTCAAGCCCCCGGTAATAAATTCTATCCATTGGTAAAAAAGGCATCCAGGCCGGGAAAGTTCGGGCATGGCGCCCATGTAGAGTCTGGAACACCTCTTTTAATTCCAGATGATCGTGGAAATGCCGCTCGATCAGCCCCATCCAGTCATTAAAGTCACCAGCTATGACTAACGGCGCATCATGCGGTATATGGCTGTCTATGCGGTTGCATAAAGTTTCGACCTGACGCCGGCGTTCAGTGCCTATAAGGCCGAAATGAATGCAGACAATATGTACGGTTTTATTGGCTGCGGGAACTCGAATTACGCCGTGCAAAAGGCTGCGGCTGGCCCAGGGATAGGGCGAAACATTCACATTCTCCCAGAATTCCAGATCATATTTGCTGAGAATGGCATTGCCGTGATGGCCTTCGCTGTAGATTGCGTTTTTGCCATAGGCATAATACGGCCAGCCGCCGTGGGCTAAAAATTCTGATTGTGAGGCGTCAGGCCAGTCCAATATCTTTTTCTTGTGCAGGCTGTGAGCGCCTTGTGTTTCCTGCAGGAACAGCAAATCCGCGCCTGCGTCAATCAGCGCGTCGCGTATCTGATGCAGAACAAAACGTCGATTGCCGATATTGAAGCCTTTGTGGATGTTATAAGTCATCACACGCAATTGGTTTTTGGTCATACAAACTTAAAAATTAAATACAATATCTGAACATTTACCCTGATTAAAACCAAAAATCAAGCCGGTATTGATGGGAGTCGGTTATATTCGAACTAACGCTGCTTTTATTGTCCAAGGCATTAATACTGAGGGGCTCGCGCAAAAAAATATTGAATTGATGTTATATGGCGTCTAAAGGCAGAGAAAACCAATGATTATGATGAGACAGGCTTTTTTTGTTTTCCTGGTGGTTTTAGCTTTCACGGTACAAGCCGAAGCAGATGACGACAGGCGGCAAAATAAAGCGGAAACTGTCATTCAGCTTGATATTAATGGCGCGATAGGGCCTGCCATCAGCGACTATATCGGTAGGCATCTCGATAAAGCCGCCGAAGAAGGCGCGGCTTGTGTAATATTTCGCATGGATACGCCCGGCGGGCTGGATACCTCCATGCGCGATATCATCAAGAAAATCATAGCTTCACCGGTCCCAGTCGTGACTTATGTAGCGCCTGGCGGCGCCCGCGCCGCCAGCGCCGGCACTTATATTCTCTATGCCAGCCATGTTGCGGCCATGGCGCCGGGCACCAACCTGGGTGCGGCCACGCCAGTGCAAATGCCGGGCTTGGGTGGTTCTGAGGATGAAAAGAAGGATAAGGATGCCAAGGGCGCTAAAAAAGAAGCGCCGGCCATATCGGATCCTATGACTGCCAAGGCCGTCAATGATGCCGTTGCCTATATACGGGGGCTGGCTCAGATGCGCGGCAGAAATGCCGATTGGGCCGAACAGGCAGTGCGCACGGCGGCAAGCATCCCGGCTGAAGAAGCATTGGCTGAACGGGTTATAGATTTGGTTGCAGCCGATCAGGCTGATTTATTAAAGCAATTGCATGGCCGCAAAATCAATGTGCTGGGTCAGGAGCGGATATTGCTGACCGACGGGGCTGTGATAAAGAAAATAGGATTGGACTGGCGCGGCGAACTGCTGTCCGTTATTACTAATCCCAATATTGCCTATCTGCTGATGCTGATCGGCATTTACGGATTGATCTTCGAATTTTCCATTCCCGGTTCCGTTGTGCCGGGCACTATCGGCGGCATCTGTTTATTGCTCGCATTGTTCGCCTTTCAGTTATTGCCGATCAATTATGCCGGCGTGGCGCTAATCCTCCTGGGCATTGCTTTGATGGCGGCGGAAGCCTTCATGCCCGGCGTCGGCATTCTTGGCTTCGGAGGCCTGCTGGCTTTTGTTGTGGGTTCGGTGATTCTTATCGATACCGATCAGCCGGGATTCGGCATTAATCCGGCTATTATTGGCGCCGTTGCCCTGAGCAGCGCCGCGTTTTTTATTCTGGCCTTAGGGCTATTGTTCAAATCCAGGCAGGCGCCCGTTGTAAGCGGCAAGGAACAGCTAATAGGTGCGGCAGGCGTGGCGTTGGAGGACTTTACCGACCTTGGCATGATTCGTATTCATGGTGAAACCTGGCGTGCCCGCAGCGGCAGTCCGGTCAGTAAGAAACAGAGAGTGACAGTAACAGGTCTGGACGGCCTGACTTTATTGATTAGCCCGGTTAAAGAGGAGGCCGAGTAATGTTTGCATACTTCTGGTATATATTCATCAGCATTCTTTTAGCTATTTTAATCAGCGCTTTTAGAGTCCTGCGGGAATATGAGCGCGGCGTCATTTTCTTTCTCGGACGTTTTTATGGCGTTAAAGGTCCCGGATTGATTATCGTGATCCCATTGATTCAACAGATGGAACGCGTTGATTTACGTACCATTGTCATGGACGTGCCTTCCCAGGATGTGATCTCTCTGGACAACGTCTCCGTAAAAGTCAATGCCGTAGTCTATTTCAGGGTAATCGAGCCGGATAAAGCCATTATCCAGGTTGAGAATTTTCTTGAAGCGACTAGCCAGTTGGCCCAGACGACACTGCGCTCCGTACTGGGCCAGCACGAACTGGATGAAATGCTGGCGCAACGCGACCGCCTGAACATGGATATACAAACCATTTTGGATCAGCAGACCGATGCCTGGGGCATTAAAGTCGCCAATGTGGAAATCAAGCATGTCGACCTTGATGAAAGCATGATCCGGGCGATAGCCAAACAGGCCGAAGCCGAGCGTACCCGCCGGGCGAAAATCATTCATGCGGAAGGTGAAATGCAGGCATCGGAAAAACTGATGGCCGCGGCGAATATATTAGCTCAGCAACCACAAGCCATGCAGCTTAGATATTTGCAAACCCTGACTGAAATTGCCGGAGATAAATCATCGACGATTGTCTTTCCGTTGCCGATTGATATAGTGAATAATCTTATGAAACAGTAGAGTCAGAACTGACTTTATGCTTTCAACAGCTTAAAAACCCTGCCAGATATTTTTATCTTGGGCAGCCTTCCAGCTTATAAATTGCATAGCCTTGCGTGTCGATTTGCTGTCTTAAGTCGCCAGGGGCTTCCGCGCTGTGGCAAAAACAACAATTCTCCTGCGTGACGATCGCGTCTTCGTGGCCTATGCTTTGCAGCCATTCTTTGGCATAATTCAGCGCTTTTTCCTGGTCTTTCTCATCAAGAACCACATCAAAGTGCATAATCCTGCCTTTGGCTGTTTTTGCATAAGTGTCGAATACATGAGAGATAGGCATAACTTAAGTCCTGTAAAAAACCGGCGGCATAGCCGCCGGAACAATAACTACTAAATAGGATATTATGATTTTCCTGATGAATTGAAACTCCCGAAAGCCAGTATTCATGCTGCCTGGCGGCACACAACCAATGACTTTTATATCGGATGGCAAAGACTCTGGGAGATATTCTACTCAAATTTATTATGGTATCGATTCGATACGGGAGCAAGAATATGTTAAGATATCTTCCGTTGTCAACTTAATTAACGAATGTTTATATAGGTTCTATGGAAAAAGTTGATGTATTTGAGCTGATCGAACGGATGGCCGCGCTGATCCGTTCGGAAGAACGTAAAAAATGTACGGAATTAGGCCTTCAGCCGGTGCATTTGCAGGTGCTGGACTATTTATCGCGCTGCAACCGCTACAGCGATACGCCGGCCGCCGTCACCAGTTATCTGGGCATGACCCGGGGGACAGTTTCGCAAACACTGCTGTTACTGGAAAAAAAGGGCTTTATAAAAAAGACGCCAGACGCTGATGACCGGCGCATGGTGCATCTTGGCCTTCTGCCTGATGGCGAAGCTATCCTGAAACAAGCCCGGCCTTCGGAATTATTCAACCAAGCTTCATCAATTTTGAGAGAGATTGATTTCAGTAATCATGAGGAGGTTTTTGTTAAAGCACTTTCGGCGCTGCAAAAAGCCAACAAATCGCAGTCCTTTGGTCTGTGCAAGACCTGTAAATATTTTACGGAAACTCCGGGAGGTTATAGGTGCGATTTAACCAAAGGACCGCTAAGCCAAAGCGATAGTGAAAAAATCTGCCAGGAGCATACTGTTTTATAAGCTGTGAGGGAGTTGAGTGCTGTAGCCCCGCCATGTTCTGTTAGTGCAGGATGTTGGGGAGCTTGAATTTTTGATAGGGCTGCTCCTGCTAAGCTAATTTTTACTGTTTAATGGTCTGTATTAGCAAGCCTTGTAAGGATTAAGCCGAACTATAGTATAGTCTAAATATTTCATCATGAAATACACGGAATACGTGAAGATTTTGAAATTCAAATACTTGTAAATATTGCCTGATGAGCTTCAAGGCGTTATAAGGAGATGATGGTAAACCCGTGATTTTCTTCGGGGGCTTTATGATTTCGGTGAAGTATTCGGATTAATGATGGGCACTTATTTTTCGGTGCCCACCATTAAACTATTCCGCTGACTGATGATTAAACCAAAGCCCTGCCAATCTGCTCGCCCAGTCTAACTGTTTTGCCGGCTTTGAATTCAGACTCCCACTGAATTTTATCCTTGCCGAACAAAACAATAATTGTGGAGCCCATATTGAAACGGCCCATTTCTTCGCCGATTTTCAAAGTCAGAGCATCTTCATTGTATTGCCAACTGCGCACGGAGGTTATGGTGGGCGGCGATACGACGCCGTGCCAGACAGTTTCAATGCTGGAGACAAAAATCGCCCCAACCAGCACCAGCGCCATCGGACCCACCTCGGTGTCGAAGATAGCCGCGACGCGCTCGTTTCTGGCGAACAGGCCCGGTACGGAATTGGTCGTGGCGGCATTGACGCTGAACAGACGGCCCGGAATGTGCACCATTTCTTTTAGCGTGCCGGTCAATGGCATGTGCAGGCGGTGATAGTCTTTCGGCGACAGATAAATCGTCGTGAAGGAGCCGTTGTTAAACGGCTCGGCGCGCTCCGGGCTGCCGCCCAGCAGAACCGTGGCGGTAAAGCTTTTGCCCTTGGCCTGAAAGATATCGCCGTCGGTAATCGCGCCCGCCTGGCTGACGGCGCCGTCGGCAGGGCAGGCAATGGCGTTTCTGTCGGCGCAGAAAGTCCGGACGCCCGGCTTGAGCTCGCGTGTAAAGAAATGGTTAAAGCTTTTGAAGGTATTGATGTCCTGCTCCAGTGCTTCATCCATGTTGACGCCGTAATGTCTGATGATCTGTTTGATGAACAGGTTTTTCCAGATCCGGTTCTCAGAATGCGTCAGTACGCTCATCATCTGGGATAAGGTATGATGAGGCAGAGCGTATTGCGGTAATGTCGTCAGGGCTTCTTTTATGTTCATGAAGGTAGTGTCAGATATTTTGCGGCTTATTGCGCTTTGTCAGTCATTTCCGGAGCGATATTGCCGACGCATCATAAAGCGACGGCAATATCGCTAGTGTAATCAGATTCTTCCGATTAAGGCAGATGGACCAGTTCCGGCGCGCGCCAGTCTCTGTTTCTATGCTCTACGACGACGGTCGTATAAATGCCGCCCCGGACGTTGAATTCGGCGCGGATGCGCATGAAATTGGGCGATATGGCTCTGACGATGTCATTCAGGATTTCGTTGGTGACGGCTTCATGAAAAGCGCCTTGTTCGCGGAAAGACCACATATATAACTTCAGCGATTTCAATTCCACGCATAGCGCCGCCGGTACATATTCGATCGTGATCTTGGCGAAATCCGGCTGGCCGGTCTTAGGGCACAGGCAGGTGAATTCTGGAATGTCGATGCGTATCGTATAATCGCGGTCCCGTTGCGGGTTATCGAAAGTTTCTAGGTCTTTGCTGGGTCGTGTTGTCATCGTTGCTTGGTAGATAAAAGTAAATAAAAAAGTCGAAACTCAGCTGAATATCGTGAATAATAAGCGGTTATTTTAATTCAAATACAGGGATATTCATACCAGTTATGAAACTGGAAAAAATCAAGCTTTCAGGTTTCAAATCGTTTGTCGATCCGACGGTCATCCCGATCAACGGCAATCTGACGGCGATAGTCGGGCCTAATGGCTGCGGTAAATCCAATATTATTGATGCGGTGCGCTGGGTCATGGGCGAGAGCTCGGCCAAACATTTGCGCGGCGGCAGTATGACGGATGTGATTTTTAACGGCTCATCCGGGCGCAAACCGGTCAGCACGGCTTCGGTCGAACTGGTCTTTGACAACAGCGAAAGCAAGCTGGGCGGCGAGTATGCGCAATACGACACCATCGCCATCAAGCGCCAGGTCAGCCGCGACGGTCAATCCTTGTACATGCTGAACGGCTCGCGCTGCCGGCGCAAGGATATTACCGATATATTTCTGGGCACGGGGCTGGGCTCCCGCAGTTATGCCATCATCGAGCAGGGCACGATCTCGCGTATGGTGGAAGCCAAGCCCGAAGATTTGAGGATGCATATCGAAGAAGCGGCCGGCATCTCCAAATACAAGGAGCGGCGCAGCGAAACCGAAGCGCGCATGAAGCATACGCGCGAAAATCTGGAACGGCTGAGCGATCTGCGCGAGGAAGTCGAGAAACAGCTCAAACATCTGCAAAAGCAGGCCGAAAAAGCCGAAAAATACACCGAACTCAAAAAGCAGGAACGCCAGTTCAGGCTGGAACTGCTGGCGATGCGCTGGAATGCTTATCATCAGGCCGCGCAACAGCTGGAAACAAGACTGCAGGACATTGCGGCCGAGCATAATCGCTTGTTCGTTCAGCTGCGCGATATCAATAACAGTCTGGAAGACAAGCGAGTAGAGCACAAGGTTCAGCAGCAGCATACCAACAGTTCGCAGGGCGAATATTATCAGGTTGTGGCGGAAGTCAACGGTCTCGAACAGGCGATCAAGCACAATGAAATGAGCCATGAAGAAACCCAGCTGGAAATCAATCGCTCGCGTCAGCAGGCCGAGCAGGCGCTGAGTGAGCTTCAGGCCGATATGCAGCAGTTGGAAGAAATCAGACAGGCGCTGGAAGAGGCCGAAGAAGCGCTGATTGTTGCGGAGGAAAGGCAGGACGAGGTTGTGCAACTCCAGCAGGAATCGCAGCACCAGAGAACATCCTGGCAGCAGCAATGGGATGCCTACCGGACTGAAAGCGCGAGATATAAAGAACAGGCGGAAGTGCACCGTGTAAAAACCGTGCAGCTGGAAAACCAGAGCCGGCAATTGCAGACCCGCCTCGATAAGTTGCACGGTGAGCACGATGAGCTGTCATCGAGCCAGCTGCAAACGGATATCGAGACGCTGGATGCCGGCATCGAGCTGATTGAATCGCAGCGCGCCGATCTGCACAGTCAGCTGGAACAGCTTCATCAGCAAATCCGCGAGCAGAGGCAGCAGGTCAAGCACCTGCATGATGAACTGCATGCGCGCCGTTCGGAAATGCACAGCGTCAAAGGCAAGATCACGTCGCTGGAATTGCTGCAGCAGCACGCCATGGGCAAGGACAATAAAAATCTGAGTGCTTGGCTGGAACAAATGAATCTGGTTAAAAATCAGCGTCTGGCCGAATTCCTGGAAGTGGAATCCGGCTGGGAAACGGCCGTGGAAACCATGCTGGGCAGCTATCTGGAAGCGATCTGCATCGACAGCGCCGATCAAATCATCCCAAGCTTGCCGCATTTGGCAAACGAATCGTTGACACTTGTCGAAACGGGCCGCAGAAAACCGGCTGAAGCAGGCGCGCCATTTGTACGGTTGCTCGATAAAGTGAGGGCGCCGTGGGACTTAAGCGATCTGCTGTCCGGGGTTTACTGTGCCGATACGCTCGAAGCGGCAAGAAACTTGTCAGCCGAGATCAAACCTCATGAGTCGGTCATTGCGCCAGACGGGACCTGGTTCGGTCCGGGCTGGCTGAAAATCATCCGTACCAAGGACAGCAAAGCCGGCGTGTTGCAGCGCGAGAAAGAGTTGCGTCTGTTGAAACAGCGGCAGGAGTCGCTGCAGTTTGAAATCGCAGATTTCGAAGATCAGCTGGAAGCGACTGAGGCGAGCTTGAAAGAAGCGGAAGTCAATCGTGAAGCGATGCAACGTCAGGACAGCAGTCTCGGTTCGGAGCTATCGCTTAAAAATGCCGAATTCAGCGCCTATTCTGCACGCTGGCAACATCAGCAACGCAGGCTCGCCCAAATCAGCAGCGAAATAGAAGATATTGTCCATGAAAATACCGAAAATGCTGCGCTGATCGCAGAGTCCCGCTTGCTGCAGGAAGAAGCCGAACAGGCTCTGGCAGAGCTGGAACAGAAAAGGCAAAGCCTGGATTTGCTGAATCAGGAGTTACAATCGCGGCAACATGACGCCGAACAGTCTGTCCATGAAGCCCGGCAGCAGGTCTACAGTATCAGGGCGCAGGTTGAATCGTTAAAGTCTTCGGAAAGCCTGACTGCCAGGCAGATTGAGCGACTGCAGATGCAGCATCAGCAATCGGTTACACGCATCGCCGAGTTGGAGAGAAAGTTACAGCAGACTCTGGCGCCGCTGGATGAAGAGAAAAAGCGACTGGAACAGCTCTATTTAAATAAGGACAAGCTGGAGGCAGATCTTAAAACGCAGCGTCAGGCCCAGGAAGAAATCGAATCAGTGATTGCGCAATTATCGGAAGAGCAGGTTCGAGCCCAAAGAGCGCTGGACATGCAAAAGGAGGCGCTTGATAAAATCCGCTTTGAACTGCAGGAAAGCAAGGTCCGTCAGCAGACGGTCAATGAACAGCTCAAGGAAATCGATGCCGATGCCGAGCAGGTGCTGAAAAATCTGTCCGAGCAGGCCGAAGAGCAAAGCTGGAAAAGAAAAGTCGATGATTTATCGGCTCAAATTGAGCGCTTGGGCACGATTAACCTGACGGCCATAGAAGAATACAAATCGCAGTCGGAACGCATGAATTTTCTTAATGAGCAGCATGCGGATCTGATGGAGGCTCTGCAAACGCTGGAGCAGGCAATCAGTAAAATTGACAAGGAAAGCCGACTGCGTTTTAAGGAAACTTTCGATAAAATCAACAACGGCTTGCAGGAAAAATTCCCTAAGTTGTTCGGAGGCGGCCAGGCCTATCTGGAACTGACTGAGCAGGATTTGCTGGAGACCGGCGTCAATATCATTGCTCGGCCTCCCGGCAAAAAGAACAGTTCCATTCATTTGCTGTCAGGCGGCGAGAAAGCATTGACAGCGGTAGCGCTGGTGTTTTCGATCTTTGAGCTCAATCCGGCGCCTTTCTGTTTGCTGGATGAGGTGGACGCGCCTTTGGATGATGCCAATGTCGGAAGATTTTCACGAATGGTTGAAGAAATGTCGGCATCTGTTCAGTTTTTATATATTTCCCATAACAAGGCCACGATGGAAATTGCAAAACAGTTGGCAGGTGTTACTATGAAAGAGCCGGGTGTCTCCCGGATGGTCGCGGTTGATATTGAAGAAGCAGTGAGTTTGGCGGAAAACTAATGGATAAAGAAATATTGAGAATTGTAATTATTGCAACCGGGTTGCTCGTCATAATCGGCATGTTGCTGTGGGCTTACATCAGAAACAGAAAAGCGCAGCATGACATGGAGGGGTATGAGGGTGAAGATATCTTGAAAGGCGCTGATGAAGCGCTGGCATTCCAAGAGGATGATGACGACTTTGATATTGCATCTTCCGATAAACGCGGCGCTCATGCGGCAAAATCAGCGCAATACGAAAGTGATGACGATTATTATGAGTCGGATGACGAAGACTATGGTGAACCGCAGTCCCGCTTTATCGCGCCCAAGATCATCCAGTTCAGCCTGATCGCCAGAGACGAGGAGGGCTTCAACGGCGTTGATCTGGTGAATGCGCTTGAAATGGTCGGGCTTGAATACGGCAGTCTGAAAATTTTTGAACGCCTGGATGCTAACCGGCTGGTCGATTTTGGCGTCGCCAGCATGGTTGAATCAGGCACTTTCCCGTCCAAGAATCTGGACACATTCTACACGCCGGGCATCGTGTTTTTTATGCAGCCTGAAGCGGTAGATAATGCGCAGGCTGTTTTTGACGATTATGTGCAAACAATTCAGTTATTGGCGGCGGAATTGAATGGCGTGATCCGGGATCATCAAAGACAGCCTTTGACCGAAGCTACTATTCAAATGATTCGGCAGAGTTTGTAAGCGCCGATGCTTAACAGTGAACAACTAAAAATCCTGCATGAAGCGGATTTGGATAAAGTGCTGTCACTCGAATTTATCGAGCAGACCGCCGCGCAGGCCGATGCCAGCCGACTCACGGATGAGCAACTGCTTGAATTTTTGAAAATCTGCAATGCGTTATATCGCGGCGGCGAGCCAATCATTTCTGATTATATTTATGATTCGGTTTTTCTGGCCGAACTGCAGCACCGGCATCCGCATCATCCTTATCTGGAAGCGGTCGAGCCGGAAAAAGCTTTTGTCGGCAAGACGGTCACTTTGCCAGAGAGAATGTTGTCCACTGACAAAGCCTACAGTCAGGAAGAGATTAACCGATGGCTGACACGCATTGAGAAGGCTGCTGAAGAAATCAATGTCGATCCTTTCTCATTGATTTTCAGAGCTACTCCAAAACTGGATGGTTATGCAGCTTATGATGACGGCAAAATCTTGTACACGCGTGGTGATGGGCGTAAAGGCACTGATATCAGCCGGGTTTTTGAGCGCGGGCTGATCGTTGGCGGCAACGGCAAAAGAGGACAGGGAGCAGGTGAAATTGTTGTAGGCCAGGCCTATTTCAATACCTACCTGGCTGATTATTTCGAAAATGCCCGTAACTTCCAGGCCAGCATCATCCGGGAAAAAGAGCTGGAGCCGCATGCTCTGGAAGCCATACAGAATCACGCAGCGGTCTTTTATCCGTTTTCACAACTGCCCGACTGGTATGGATCTGCTACGGAAATTCGGACAAATTTCCATGATATTGTCGAAAAAGTCCATTATCTGGTTGATTATGATGTCGATGGCGTTATTTTTGAGGTAACGCATGATACAGTAAAAAGGCATATGGGCGCAACACGGCATCATCATCGCTGGCAGATTGCCTATAAAAACAATATCGAGACAGCTATTGTCAAAGTATTAGAGGTTACGCCGCAAACTTCGCGTTCAGGGCGTGTCAATCCGGTTGCTGAACTGGAGCCTACAAGGCTCAGCGGCGCCATGATTTCCAGAGCAACCGCTCACCATTATGGAATGGTCAAGGCTCAAGGCATAGGCCCGGGCACTATCATTGAACTGACCCGTAGCGGCCTCGTTATACCCAAAATTGAACGCGTCATTACGCCGCAATCCCCGCAAATTCCCGATAAATGCCCCAGTTGCGGCAGCGAACTGGTCTGGGACAGCGATTATCTGTATTGTTTGAACACGACGCAATGCCCTGCACAAATTGAAAATACGATTGAGCATTTTTTCAGGACCTTGGCCAATGTCGACGGATTCGGCCTCAAAACGATCGAGAAACTGCATGCCGCAGGGATTAACTCGGTGCATGCGATTTATCGATTGAATTCAGATCAACTGCAGAGCATGGGATTCGGAGAGAAAACCGCTCAGAACTTATTGGATCAATTGCAGCGCAGCCGAACCGAAGCGATAGAAGACTGGCGTTTCCTGGGAGCATTCGGCATCTACAGAATGGGGCTGGGCAATTGTGAGCGGCTGCTGCAGCATTACCATCTGATGGATATCTTCAAATTAACGGTTGAGGATATCACCGCTATTGAAGGCTTCGCGGAAAAAACCGCCGTAGCGGTGGTCGAGTCTCTTAAAAAAGTCGAGCATGACTTTATGCAGATTTATCAATTAGGCTTCAATCTGATCCGTACCGCTTTGATAAGGGAGCAGTCGCAGACAAGTAGTCCGGTTGCAGGCAAGACAATCGTTTTTACCGGCACGATGCAGCATGGCAAGCGCGACGATATGAAAAAAGAGGCCAAGCGCCTGGGCGCCAAAGTTGCGGATTCAGTCACAGGAAAAACCGATTATCTGGTGACAGGCTCCGAGGTGGGCGCTTCAAAAGTCAATGCGGCTATGCAGAAAGGCGTCCGCGTGATCAGTGAAGAAGAGTATCTGGCCTTGGTAAGAGGATGATTTTCAGTTTGCATGCCCAATAATATTTCTAATTCCAATCCTCAATTATAAGTCTTGGAATTGCATGCATAAATTAATCAAATAAGTTTTATTTTTGCATTGTGTCGTATTTTTGCAACACAGTTTATGTGTTCTTTTGCGTAATTTTTTGGCTGTTGCGCTTAAACTACACTTTATTATTTTTAAACAACGGTTATACTATCCCACAGGAAGAACTACTGGTCGAGCATCGGCATTTGGAGCAGTGCTAGCCGAATAGAAATTAACATGCAAACGCAAATCAACATTTAAGGATTAAGTCTATGCAAACACAAGATGAAAATAAAAAACAAACGGCGCAAATGCATGAGTTGAGCGTTAAAACTGACGCTGGAATTGCAAATAAAAATGGTAAGGTAAAAACACGTTTACTTGCGCTTGCATTATCAGGCATGAGCATTGTATCGGTTGCGCAGGCCGATGATACCCAAGATTACGACTCTACCGTTGACAAGCGCTGGTATGTTGCGCCTTTCGGTACTTTTATCAAAACCGGCGGTGACCGAGCTGCGAAAGATGGCTGGGGCGGCGGTATGGGCTTCGGCAAAATGTTGAACGAACATTTTAACATCGAGCTGAGAGGCTTCTATCAGGGCTTTGGCGGTTATTCCAATCCTACGACTGGACAAGGCGGACGTTGGGATCTGACCGGTGGCTCAGCTGATCTTCAATATTATTTCTTCCGCGATAAATTCTCGCCTTATGCAGTGGTTGGTTTAGGCGGCATGAACACCAGCGTTCTAGGCGATAGCGGTGCATCCATTACTGGCGAGACGGGCGTCGGTTTTACCTATGAACTGCACGACAACTTCTTGATCCGCAGCGATGTGCGCTACCGTTACAACAACAATTTCAATGCGCATTTGCTTCCCGGCACCGACGAGTACCATGACATGACAGTTAATGTTGGTTTCGTCATGCCGTTTGGCGCCAAGCCGAGATCTGCAGTGAAATCAGAAATACCTGTGGCTCCGCCGGTTGCGGCAGTTCCAGATTGTTCGACCCAGGATTCCGATGGCGACGGCGTCAACAATTGCCAGGACAAATGTCCTGATACGATGAAAGGCAGCAAAATTGATTTCAATGGCTGTCCAATGAGTATCGAACTGAAAGGCGTAAACTTCGAGCACAACTCAGCCCAGTTGACCGAAAATGCGAAAACTGTTCTGGATGGCGTCGCTGCGAATCTGATTGCCACGTCAGATAAAAAAGACATTGAAGTACAAGGTCATACCAGCAGCGAAGGAACCAGTGCTTATAACATGAAACTGTCGCAGAAACGCTCGCAAGCGGTTGCCAAATATCTCAAGAGCAAAGGTGTGACCAACAAATTATATGCTAAAGGTTACGGCGAAGACTTCCCTGTGGCTGACAACAGCACAGAAGAAGGCAAAGCTCAGAACCGTCGCGTTGAGTTAATCTGGATCGGCGATTAAATAATGTCTTGAATTCGAAAGTTTAGTTGTCTTTCATGTAATAAAAAAACCCGCTGTTAAGGCGGGTTTTTTTATTATTCGGGAAAATAAATTCTTCAGAGCCCGCCTTCACGCACAAGCGCAGCAGCCGTCAACGCATAAACTCCAGGGATATTGATAGTGCTTCAACAGGCAGGTGCCCGGCTACTTCGGTAAATTAACGAAGTGCTCTTGGCTGAGGGCAGGACTGGTGATTTCCTTTAAATTGCCATTTTCGCCATAAATGAAGAACGCTTTCAAACCTTCCGCCGCGGCCAGCTGAGGCCCTTCTTTTTCACCCAGGCATAACAGCGCCGTGGACCAAGCATCGGCCCAGGTGGGGTCGTCGTGCAGCACGCTTACCGATAGGAGATGATGATCAACAGGCTTGCCGGTCGAAGGGGAGACAATGTGGGAATAGACTTTGCCGCCGCTCTCAAAGAAATTGCGGTAGCTGCCTGAAGTCATGATAGCCATAGCGCGGTCAGTCGGTACTTCGATAATGCGTTGCAGCTCATGCCGTCCTCCGGGCACCGGTTTTTCTATCGCCACACGCCAATGAGAGCCATCGGCTTTCTTGCCGCGTACTTTCATTTCACCGCCAATTTCCAGCAGGTAATTAGTGATGCCGCGGCTTTCCAGCAGGGTCGCCACTTGACCAACTGAATAGCCCTGGCCAATGGAGGAGAAATCGATCTGCATGGCGCCGTCTTTTTTGCGCAGGCGTCCGCCCTTGCTGTCGGCTTCGATCTTATCCAGGCCGACTTTGTTTTTAGCGGCGATAATTTCCTCATCACTGGGCATGCGCTCCTCGTGCTTGAAAAACCCCCAAGCCTCCAGCAACGGTTTGACGGTCAGGTCATAGCAACCGTGAGATTTGCCATGCACAACCTTGGCAATGCTGACCAGTTCCGGCAGCGCCGGCGAAACCGTCACCCAATCAGTGCCTTGCTGCTGATTGAAACGGGATGCTTCCGAGTCATCCCGATAGTTGGAAAGCTGCAGGTCGATTTTCGCCAGCAGTGCATCGATTTCTCGATGCACTGCGCTGGCATCAGTATTTTCGGCCGGGACGAACTTGATATGATAGCTGGTGCCCTGAGCCAGTCCTTCCAGTTCAAGCTCGCCAGGCGCGTTTCCGCAACCGGCCAGCGATAAAGTCAAGATCAGGTTAAGAATGTATTTCATGGCGTGCACTCAAACTAAATATCAGATTCGTATTTACCCGGCAGAACGGCAGCATGGTTCCGCCTCAGAGAAAGTCACTAAGACTACTTGCTGACTTGCGCAATCCAGTCTTGCAGATTGTAGTAGTTAGTAATGCGCGCGACTTTGTTATCGCGGATTTCAAAAAAAGCGCCGGCCGGCAGACGATATTTCTGGCCTTTTGCTTCAGGCAAGCCTTCGTCGGTTTTCAGGTATTCGCCCAATACGACAAATTCAGCTGCGGCGCGGGCGCCGTCCGGAGTTGCCATGATCACCATATCGACGAGTTCTTCTTTGTAACTGTTGTTCATGCCTCCCATGAACTGTTTGAATGCGTCCTTGCCGACTTCGCGCTTGCCTTGGTTAATGTCATGGATGACATCGTCAGTGAGCAGGTTTAGAAAAGTATCCATGTCACCTTTGTTGAAAGCGGCATAATATTGTTCTATCAGTTTAATGCTGTCTTGGTTCATAGTGATCCTATCATTCAAGTTAAAAATGCCGCCTATTTTATAATTAAACCGCGTTTTTGACTTATTATTTTGCAATAAATTAGTTTTGATTAGTGATTGGCAGGAGTTTTGATATGGCTCGGCAAACCGATTTGCAGCCCGTTGCCGGCGGCGGTTTATTGGATCGGCGTTTGTTCTTAAAGCGAGGATTGTCCTTTTCGGTCGCTGTCGCTTTAGCGCCTGAAGTTTTAGCTAGCGATGAGGAACGTTTGCCGTGGATGCAGAAACCGGGCGAGCCTTTTTCCAATTACGGCCAGCCCTCTTCGCATGAGCGCAAAACCATCCGCTGGACCATGGGCAACAGCATGGCGCCCGGCAATGGGGTTTCGTGGACGCCGCTACAGGACCTGGAAGGCATCATCACGCCCAGCGGGCTGCATTTTGAGCGTCATCATAACGGCGTGCCGCAGATTGATCCCGATAAACATCAGCTGCTGATTCACGGCCTGGTGAACAAGGCGCTGATCTTCGATATGCAAACACTGCTGCGTTATCCGATGCAGTCCTGCTACTCGTTCGTGGAATGCGGCGGCAACAGCAACGCGGGGTGGCGCGATGAACCCATCCAGACCGACGTCGGCTATTTTCACGGCATGGCTTCGTGCAGTGAGTGGACGGGCATTCCTTTACGGATACTGCTTGATGAAGCCAAAGTCAAGGGCAGGGCAAAATGGCTGATAGCAGAAGGTGCCGATGCCGCTGTTATGAATATCAGTATCCCTCTGGAAAAAGCGCTCGACGATTGTCTGCTGGCTATCTACCAAAACGGCGAGCGCATCAGGCCGGAGAACGGTTATCCCTTGCGCCTGATCGTGCCGGGTTGGGAAGGCGTGCTGAACGTCAAATGGCTGAGGCGCCTGCATGTCACTAACAGACCGACCATGGCCCGAAATGAAACGGCGAAATACACCGAACTATTGCCTTCCGGAAAATCGCGACAGTTTACTTTTGTTATGGAGGCCAAATCGCTGATAACCAATCCGTCATTCGGCCACAAGCTCGATAGGAAAGGTTTATACCAGATCAGCGGCCTGGCCTGGAGTGGCCAGGGCAAAATCGTCAAGGTTGAAGTCTCGGCGGACGGCGGCCAGACCTGGGCCGAGGCGCAACTTCAGGAGCCGGTGCTATCTAAATGTTTTACGCGGTTCAGGATTCCCTGGCAGTGGAATGGCGAGAAAACCATATTAAAAAGTCGGGCCATTGATGAGACAGGCTATGTGCAGCCGGAGCGCGATGCGCTGATCGCCCAGCGCGGCCGGCACGGCTATTTTCATTACAACGCCATTGTAAGTTGGGAAATATCGCCGGAAGGGAGCGTCAGCCATGTTTATGCGTAATTTGCTGTTCTGTTTTTGCTTATTGCTCTGTCATGCAGCACAGTCGGCGAATGTCGGCCCCAATCTGGGCAAGCCTGCGCCCGAGAATCTGGTAAAGGGTTGGAACATCGATGTTTTCCCCGATGGGGAAGGGCTCCCTGAAGGCAGCGGCAATGCCGTCAAAGGCAAACAGGTTTACGAAGCTTATTGCCTGTCTTGCCATGGCGTCGAAGGCTCAGGCGGCAGCGCTGACGAACTGGCCGGTGCCCGGCATTCATTGACCGATAATCCTCCCGATAAGACGATTGGCACCTATTGGCCTTATGCGACGACAATTTTCGATTTCACACGCCGGGCGATGCCATTGGATGCGCCTAGCAGTTTGAGCCATGATCAATTGTATGCCGTCACTGCCTATCTGCTCTATCTGAATGGGATTATCACGGAGATTGATGTCATGAATGCCCAAACATTGCCTAAAGTTCAAATGCCGAATAGAGACGGATTCATGCGAGATTGGCTACCTCAAAGATAATCGGTTCTAATAAATTGCCCGCTTCGTTATGTTTCGTTCTGGATGATTAGAATAAAACTTGAATCGCATAAATTCGCCAGGGAAGAACTGATGATTAAATTCTTGACTTGTGACGTCTAGAATATAAACTTGGTTTTATTTTTTAAAAATAAAAGCTTATTACATGAAATTTAAGTAAATTTCATTACGTTTTCCTTCGCGGCGGCTTAGTTGTTGCGTTAATAAAAATAATCATAAATTAAGGAGATGAGTATGAAAAAATATATTGCTGAATTTTTCGGGACATTCTGGCTTGTCCTCGGCGGATGCGGCAGCGCGGTACTGTCTGCGGCATTCCCTGATCTTGGTATTGGCTTTCTTGGGGTTGCGCTGGCTTTCGGTTTGACAGTGCTGACCATGGCTTACGCAATCGGGCATATCTCCGGCTGTCATCTGAATCCTGCTGTTTCCATCGGGCTCTGGGCTGGCGGTCGTTTTCCCGCAAGCCAATTACTGCCTTACATCGCGGCGCAAGTCTTAGGTGCTATCGTAGCTGGAGGCATCCTTTATCTGATCGCCAGCGGCAAAGCAGGGTTTGATGTGTCGGCAGGATTCGCTTCCAATGGATATGCGGAGCATTCACCAGGCGGCTATTCTCTGTTAGCGGCTTTAGTCACGGAAGTCGTGATGACGATGATGTTTCTGCTCGTCATCCTCGGTGCGACAGATATAAGGGCACCACAGGGCTTGGCGCCCATCGCTATCGGTTTTTGTCTTACTCTGATTCACTTGATCAGCATTCCGGTCACCAATACTTCAGTAAATCCTGCACGTAGCACAGGCGTTGCAATTTATGTCGGGGATTGGGCGGTTGCTCAGCTATGGCTGTTTTGGCTGGCTCCTATCATTGGTGCGCTGCTGGGTGCAGTAATCTATCGTTTTATTGGCAGTACGGAAGATTAAAAGATTCAATGTCCAGCAATGGCTTCAACGACGCTATGCGTCGCTGAAGCTGCTTCTAGTTCAGCAAGCTTAAAAAATTCTAATCATGCTTTTACGGATGGCTGTCTTAGTTGAACTGATTAAATTCAGCTTGACCGGGGCCTTGCGCAGTTTATTGGATAATGTGCCGGTTAGTCGGGCAACAATTCCAAATCCATGATTTTTCTTCTTGACATCATTAGGGAATAGTTACTGGAAACCTCTGGCCTGATGAGGTGTTTTTATTAAGAATGCGACAAACAGAACAAATGCCGGTGAGGCTCTTTGTGCAGAATTGAATAGTTTGAAAAATGCTTTATTGTTTGTCTTGTTATTGATACAGCCATCCAGCCAGAATAGGCCTGTAGCATAAGGATGAAATAATCTGAGCCGTAAAGTTTTATAAATTTGCTCGGCAATGTAAACAATCTTTAAATTTGCATGAAAAATTAGTGCACATTTTTGGGGCTGGTTGTCCCATCATGTCGGGCTTCAATCTTTTGATTAATGGATTTTATAAGAAAGAAAATGAACCAAAAATTATCATTGAAACAATCAAGACTCATTGCCGTTCTGGCTGGAGCATTGATTATTTCCATCGCTGTCTCTGTGTTTTTTTACAGTCGGCAAGATGGTCAAGATTCGGCATTTTTGTCGCAGAGCCTGTCTGCCGTGCCTGATCATACCGCAGCCTTGAGCGAGTTATTCGGCATTCCCGATTCAGGCGGGAAGGTCAGAATTTCGGCTAATGAATTGAGCAGCATCTGGTTTGAACAATCATTCAGCTTAGGCAACGATGAGTTTCATGTCATTTTCACGAAAACTCAGGAAATCGACCCACAATCCGGCGCGATCGTCAAAGCGCATGCTCAGGGCGTCAAAGTGGGTGCAATCACTTATAAGCAGGTAGATGGACAATGGCAGGCCGTATCGAAACAGCCAAAGTTTGGCGATTTCGGGGAATGGGGCGATGTTCCGGAAGTGAAACAAGCTGAAATACTTCAACTGTCGCCCGAAAACATTGCGTTTATGCTTGATGCCGGAGGCGGCATGGGCGGGTTTTTCGAATCAGGAAAGGCGCTGTTCGCCTACTCGAAAAACAGCTGGCGCGATCTTGGCTATGTTCAAACCGATGCGGATAATTCCGGCGCCTGTGATGAGGCACCCTCTGATGAAGGCGGTTCGATGCCGTGTTGGCGTTATACAGGAACTATATCAATTGTCCCTGGCGAGAATGCCGAATATCCTGATTTGCTGGTCACCCGCACCGGCACTGAAAGCGGAGAAAACGGCGTTTCCGTAGTTCCCGCCAAAAATGTGACTTACGTTTTTAACGGTGAGAAATATATTGATGCTTCGAAACTATAAGGAACGAAAAAAATGGTGCGGCTTGGGCAATATGCTCCTGCCTGTCTTTAACGGAATATAAGGAAAAAATCCATGTACATACCGAAGCATTTTGATGAACCCAGAATCGAAGTCATGCATGACCTGATTCGGGCCCGGCCACTTGCTACGCTGGTTACGCTGTCCGCAAGCGGACTGAATGCAAATCACATTCCGCTGCTCTTGTCGGCAGAGCCGGCGCCGTTCGGAGTCCTGCGCGGGCATGTCGCCCGTTCCAATCCCATGTGGTCCGATCTGGCGAAAGATGTTGAGGTGCTGGCTATATTTCATGGTCCGGATGCTTACATTACCCCATCCTGGTACGCTTCCAAGCAGGAAACCGGAAAAGTGGTGCCTACCTGGAATTATGCTGTTGTTCATGCTTACGGCAGGCTGCGTGTTATTGATGATGCCTCATGGCTACGTTCCCAGCTCGAGGCGCTGACCACACATAACGAAGCGGTTTTCTCCAAGCAATGGGCCGTATCGGATGCGCCTTATGAGTATACGGAAAAGCTGATCGAGGCGATCGTCGGCATTGAAATTACCGTTACAAAACTATCAGGCAAATGGAAAGTGAGCCAGAATCAGCCGGAGCGGAATCAGGCCAGCGTCATTTCAGGGTTGAAGGCGTGCGGCACCTCTGATGCCGCATCCATGGCAACACTGATAGAGACTTTCGCCAAAAACGCGAGTTGATCCTTCATACACATCTCTTTGAACACCTGAATTTCAAGGCGGCGGTTGTACAATAGGTGCCGGATGAGATCGAAAGACTCATGTCCGGCTCTGTAAAGTTGATAAGCGACAAAATTTCCGAGATTAAAAATCTTAAGCAGAACATTCGTAAGCTGAGCTGCTGTGCTGTAAAAACCATCATGGCGCGCAGCGTCATGCCGGACTTATCAATCTAATCTATGACCCCATGGGTTAAAAAATCTTGAACAAAAATTTCCCGCATCAGTCACATCTTGCATAAATGGTTCAAGCGTTTAATCTCGAGGAAGAGGTTTTCGTCCTGTTTCTATCAGGTTCTGCTCAATAATCCGTCAGAGAGGAGATGCCCCATGAAAAAACAGTTTTTTTCTCATAATCACATTTATAGCAATACTTTTTCCTATTAATCTTCACACTGATCACGCTAAAGCGAACGAAGTGTTCATCGAAGCCAACCATCAAAACCAATCCGATTGAAGTTTCGCATCGTAACACTAGTGCAAAAAAGTGATTGAAAACGTCGGCTTTGGTACTTTTCCTTTAGTACATTAAAACGGTGTGTTTAACATGAACGGAAAAAACGTTGCAATCATGCAGCCTTACGTATTTCCATACATCGGCTATTATTGCCTGGTGCAGGCAAGCGATACATTCGTTTTCTATGACGATGTCAATTACATCAAGCAAGGGTGGATTAACAGAAACCGACTGCTTTTAAATAAAGTTCCATACACGTTTACCATTCCATTGAGAAAAAGAAGCTCTTTTCAATTGATTAAGAATATCAATGTACTTGATATTAAAAAATTCAAATCGAAATTCATTAAGCAATTAGAACAATCTTATAGCAAGGCATGTAACTATCAAGTAGGCATGAGTTACGTCGATAAAGTATTGGATACCGATATTGATTTAATCAGCCAATTGGCAATGAAATCTGTGACTGATTTCTTTGAAATGTTAAACATTGAGAAAAACTTTCTGGTTTCATCCGAACGTTTCGGTGAAACGAAAGGTATCGATAAAGCTGACAGGCTTATTACGATAGTCAAGTCGCTTGACTCTGAAAATTACATAAATCCAATAGGAGGAACGGCGCTCTACAATAAACAATACTTTTCCGACAAGGGTATAAATCTCTCATTCATTAAAGCGAAGTTGGAGAAGTATAAGCAATTGGGAGGGCAAGGATTCGTGGGCGGCCTTTCCATAATTGATCTCATTATGAACAATACCATTGATGAGTTGAAGCCTCATTTAGTGAACTACGAGCTTGTTTGAAGGCAGTATAGGAACCACTGCAGCATATAACTGTAGTGGTTCTTGCTCAGTCAGACCGGGTTCAAGCGGCCTCAGCCCTTCAGCCGAAAATCTCTATGATGGATGTGGCAATTGTTGACGCTCACGATTAGGGATAACTGAACGAGTACACCAGGGCCAAATCCCCCGGATGGCGCAAGGGAACCGTGACGGTTTCCATTTTCTCATCCGGCGTGCCTTCACCGGTAATCACGGTGATTCTGCCCGTGGTCAGTTGCTCGTCGCTGTCGTAACCTCCGTAATAATTCACGTAGACCAGATAGGTTCCCGGCAGGATTGCGGGCATGGAAAAAATCTCCGGACCGAAGCCTGTGGTCACGTCCACGTCCAGCGCGCCGCCGTTTTCCAACACCCGGTTGCCGTAGAAGCCATGTCCGCCGTCCGGCGTGATCACATGCAGGTCGACATCGGTGCCGTCGCTGTCCCAGGACAGCACGACGCGGAGCTTGGGGCTCGGCTTTTCGCGGTAGGCTTCGTAAAACTGCGTTCGCGCCAGGCTCCTGCCGTCGGGCGCGAGAATTTCAACGCTGTTCGAGCCGGCGCCGAAAGCATACGGCCGCTCGAATTCGCCCTGGTCGGTTTTGAGCGGCATCGAGACGCCGTTGACCACCAGTGTTAGCGGCTGTTCAGCATCAACGCCGGATTTCGGGCTGGCGGCGATGCGGCCCTTGATCAGCCCCAGCGGGCTGTCCTCGTCTTCGGCGTTTACGTCCGAGGCCGGGTAGGTGACTTTCTGCACGTAGCGCGTCCGTTCACCGGAGGAATTGCGCCAGCCGCCCAAGGGCGCGTCCAGTTCGGCCCGGCCGGGAGCGGCTGGCGCTGCGTCGGTAAAGGCTTTGATCTGGGTTTCGATTTCAGTCAGCCGGCGGCTATAGGCCGAGGCAATACAGGCGTTATCCTTGCAGGGATTGCGTTGTTTTTGCAGCCATTCCCTTTGCCCGGCTGCCAATTGCTGCAAGGCTTTCTTATCGCCTGACGCAAGCCAGGCGAGTTGGTCGTAAAGCTCAGCCAAGGCCTCGTCGGCAGCCGAGAGCGTATTATCGGCACAGATTGCGGTTTCGACCGCACTGGCCGCCTTGCTGCAATCGAAGCCGGCCGCGGCGGCGGGCATACCGCAGGCCAGCAGCGCGGCCCCGGCGACAATCATCTTGAACAATCTCATACGTCTCCTTCGAGGATTTGTCTTGCGGTGGCTTCGATGAAAGCTTCGTCGAGCGCCCGCGGGGAATGCTTGAACGCCAGATGCAGGTATTCGTGCGCCAGACTTCGGCGGTCTTCCTCATAATCCAGATGACGCAACCAGATCCGGTTGGCGGCATAGTCCGCGAGGGGACTGCCGGAATGGGCGAGGCAGATTTCGATGCCGCCGGGCGCCTCGAATCCGTCGATTACAGCCAGCTGCCTGTTCCAGCGCGGAGTCTGTTTATCCAGCCATTGCTCCATAAGCCGGTTTCTCTGGCACGGCATTTCCTGAGGATCTGCCCAGGCTCCAGCTGTGAAGGTGGAAAATGCCCAGAGACAAAGGCTGCAAGTGTGCTTCAATCTTTTCATCGTCTACCTGACCTTGAGTGTATAAGCTGCCTCGGTCTGTAGCGCTTGCCGGCTGGGATGGTACATCTCGAAATAGCGCGCCCGGCCAAGCTCGAATTCCCCGCGTTGGGAAAACCGGAGCAGGTGCAGGAAGCGGGCATCGCCATTTAACGCTTCGACAGGGACGGTGTATCGATGCGGGAAAGTCTGGTACTCGGTGTTTTCCAGTTCCAGAGGCTGGGATTGCGCCTGATCCTGCCCATCTTCCGCTGCCCCGCCGCCAAAACCCGGCCCCGAAATTTTCATGCCCCACGGTGCGGCTTCCACATCGGCTCCCGAAGGCAAGGGAATGTCCACGGCGCCGTAGCGCGCGCCGCTTTCGCCGCTGACGACCACTTCATCAAGGTAAAGGGCCGAGGAATCTATCTCCGCTCCCGGCTGGATTTCTGTGGCGGCATAGACCGGCCCAGAGCTTTCCTCGGTTTCCCCGTTCTCCTCCTGTTCGGTATCCGGCTTTGGCAAGTCCAGTTTATACAGCTTGCGCGTCACTTGGATATTGGCAAGCGGATTCTTGACCTCTATCTCATGCAATTCATAGCCCAGATAGGCCGCCCCCGGCTTAGCCGCAGAGACTTGAATAGACAGGGGCGTGGAGCCGGCGTCGCGGTTGCCGGCCAGTTTCCAGACCGGCAGGCCGAAGCGGGACTCAGCGGGCTCGAAAGCCGGAGTCGCGGTGAAATCCAGCTTTTCCGCTGCTGCGTAAGGTTCCGCTCCCGCGGCTTTTTGCGCCATGAGCAGCACCAGCGAGCGTTCCAGCGTCGGTATATCCGGGCCGATATCGGCGAGCAGTTCCGAGAGTTGGCCGTCTGCCGGAGGCTGGCCCTTGCGGGCGGCATCCAGCATCAGGGCGGCTTGTTTCAGCCGGCCAGCGCCGGTTTCGGGAATATCGCCTGCGAAGGCATCCACGACCTTTCGGGCCGCCGGATCATAGGCTCCTACATCGCCCAATGTGTCCAGGATCAGCAAGGCCAGTCGTTCGTCCTGGCTCAGTATGGGAAGCCGGGCGGCGGGTGCTTTCTCGTCAAGCTCATTTTCATGCAGGATGTGAGTGAGCAAACCCGGTGTCACACTGGGCTTGTTCTCGCTGGGCTGCATGATGCGTCTGACTAAAGCGCGTGTTTGGGTTTTGACCGGCAAGCCCATCGCGCTGGTCAGCCACAGTGCGGTAGCCTGAGTCAGGATATCTTCTTTAGCGGCCTGCTGCTTGTACACATCCAGGAGGCTCAGCCAGGTGGCAGGCGCCGCGGCGATGCCCAGCGTTTGCTGGGCGTGCCAGTCGGCGAAATAGGCATACGCGGTCAGCAGCAGATCATCCTTGGATTGATTGCCCCACCAGCCGAATGCGGAATTCGGTCCGGCCATTTTGACCAGCCGCAAGCGGGCGCTGGCGATTTCGTCCCGCAGTTCCGCGGTCGTTTTCTGCACGGACGGGTTAGGGCCTAGCGATTTCAGATGACCATAGGCAAGGCTGAGCGGGATCAGCCGGCTCGCGGTTTGTTCGGCGCAGCCGTAGGGGTAATCTACCAGCGATTCGGCGATGCGCCAGAAGTGCTGCCAGCCTTTCCCGGCGGGCATGAGCCGGATATTGCTGGCACCCTGGGGCAGAGCAACCGTGCTGCCTTCGGGCTTTAGATCCACCGGTCGCTCGTAGCGGGTTTGCCAGCCCTTGGGAACCACTTCGATCGTCGTTTCCAGCGCGTCTTGTATTTGTCCCTTGACGGACAGCGCTGTCTTGAGCGCGTCGCTGCTTTGGGCTTCGTAAGGCAGTTCCAGATAATTGGCGCCCGGCTTCAATTCCACTTCCCGGTTAAGGTTGATGCCGCCGCCGTTGGCCGTGAATGTTGCAATCTGGTTTTTGGCTGTCCGGTTATAGCCTACCAAGGTGATGACCGGCTTTTCGCCGGCCACGAAAGAACGGGGGCCTGTCCATTTAAGATAAATGTCCTTGGCGGAGACCAGTTGTCCAATGCTCTGCCCGAACGCGCCGGCATCGGTCCAGGCCCGGCCGGTGATGCGCCAGCGAGTCAACGATTGCGGCATCCTGAACGAAAAGCTGGCTTTGCCTTTGGCGTCGGTCACCAGATCGGGTAGCCAGACGGCCGTGTCGATGACTTCCCGGCGCGGGCGTTCCAGCATTTTCAAAGGCCGGTTGCTGTAGGAGGGCTGTGGCGGGGCGCTGCGTTCGACGGGCAGAGCCATATCGTAGGCATGGAAATTGAGGCTGGATGAAGTCCGCACCTGGTTGCGGCGAAGGTGCTGAAAGAAGTCCTGAATGTTCGGCGCAATTTCGGGTTGCAGGCCGTACACCGCTTCATCCACCACACCTACGGCGAGACGGCTGGAAACGGGGTGGTCATCCAGTTGCGTGCGCACTTCCACCCGCACCTCATCGCCGGGCCGATAAATCGCTTTATCGGCAGTGAAGGCGATTTCGACAGCAGGAATCCGAACCTTGATGCCTTTGTTCTGGAAGGTGTAGCGGCCATCCTTCACGTACAGCACCGAGAACACCCGGTTGGGCGCATAGCCGGGACGTATCGGGATATTCGCCCGCCATTGCGTTTCGCCGATGCGGGTGAGGCTGGCCCAGTCGGTGCCTTCAGTCATGAGCCCCGCGCTCTGTACGGAATCCCGTTCCAGCGTGAGCAGGGCGTTGTCTACCTGATCGCGGAAGCTGATGAGGGCATGGGCGGTTTCGCCTTCGCGGTATTCGTCCTTGTCCAGGTCGATCCTGAGTCCGCCCGTTGCCAGTTTGGCACCATTGCCAGATACCCAATGTTCGGTCTGGCCGACGACTTCGCCGTCGGCGTCCTTGATCCGCACCGTATAGGCGCCGGCCTGGGTGAATTCCACCCGGAAGCGGTCGTTTTTCACCTCGCCGGTTGCGCGGCTTTGGTCATCCAGCCGCAGTGACTCCCAGGACACGGCCTGTCCCGGTTCCTGCCGAGTGCCCGCCAACGGTACGGCGGTGAAATCGATGCTCTCGCCGGGCTTGGAGATATGGGCGGAAGAGTTGAGTTGATAAAGTTTGCGGCCGCTCTCGATGATGAATTCCTTGACCGCGGTTACCCGATAGGCCGAACTGTCGGCGCAGGCCACGCGCAGAATGTAATGGCTGGGTTCCTTGGCCGGCGGCAGGTCGAACTCCACCGCGCCGTCGTCACCGGCGATCCGGCTCTCCTGGGCCAGCTTGACCGGGAAATGCACCTGGGCGCCGGTGTAATAATTACTGTAGCCCTCGTCGCCGAGCAGGTTCAGCACCTGGGTGCGGAGGTTCAGCTCTACGGTAGCGCCCTTGACCGGCTCGCCGCTCGGATAGCGCAACTGGATGCGCGCATGAATGGGCTGGCCGGTTTTGTAGTTCTGCTCGTGAGTCGAGATCTCCACATCGAAATGCGGCTTGGTGTAGGCGGCGACCCGGAACGAGCCCATGTAGGCCGCCCCCTGATAGCTCAGGTTCAGAGTATAGCCGCCGGCTACGGCTTCCTTGGGCAAGCGGAACTCGGCGTTGGCGCCCTGTTCAGGGGATGCCTGCAATGTCTGAACCGCGACCGGCGTGCCGTTGGGATCGAGCGCGGAAAGGGTGACGTTGCCAGCTGCCAGGGGCGAGGAGCTCAGCGCATCCCGGAAAGTTCTTCCCACCAGCTTGACGTGGACTTTGTCGCCCGGCTGATAAAGCGGCCGGTCGGTGAAAGCGTAAAGCTTGTCGCCTTCGATCTCGCTGTCGTAGTAGAAATTCTCCGAAACGAACACGCCGCCCCGACCGTCCTGGCCGATGATGTAGCTGCGCTCGGGGACCTTGCGCTGGATCATCAGGAGGCCGCGCGAGTCGGTTTCGCTCTCCTGCATTACGCCCACTCCGTCGGAGAATAGGATGTGGGCTTGTCCGGCTGGACGGCCGGTTTTCCGCTCGGCGGTCCACACCAGCAACTGCTCCCTGGAAACCTTGGCGACTGCGATCACATCGGATACGAATACTACCGTTACGGCACGCTGCCCACCGATGGCGGCTTCCACCAGGTACAGGCCGGGCGGCAGTTTGCCCAGCGGGATTTTCACATCGCCCGGTTTGGCAGCAATGAATTCGCTGCTGCTGCCTTCCATGTTCACGGCCGAGTCCTGCTGTATGGGCTTCGCCGCCCAGATCGGATAGCGGAAGCGATCGACCAGCTCGAAGCCGGGTAGGGGCTTAATTTGCGGATCATGGCGGAATTCGGTGTGGTAGCTGTGCGGCGGCGCCTGCTTGAGCGTCGGGATAGCCTCGACCACCTTGGTTCGCGTCTCCTCGGAAAAAATGCGCTGCCAGGCCAGCCGGGTTTTCTTGTACCACACGTCGAAGACGTAGTTCAGCGCGTTGGCGATGCCTTCGGGGCGGGATTGCGCCGTCACCTGGATGCGGTGCAGGTTGCGCTGGCTTTTCAGAAACGCCAAGGGGTCGGGCACGCGGTATATCAGGATGTCTGCGTCCTCGCCCGAAGCGCTCGCTGGTCCGTCCAACCTGACCACCGCCATTTCGTCGGAGCCGAACGGGGTTTCCGCGACTAAAAAGAACCTGTCTCCGGCGGCGCGTTCATAGCCGCTGGGATCAATGTCGCCCGCCCACGCGATGTTAATCAGCGTGATAAGAACGAGAAACGGTAGATACCGGCAAAGTTGGGATTGTCGGGTCGTGGTTGCCACCGGGTGTCCTTCCAATTCATGAGAGTGTCGAGGGGAACGGCCCGCAGGCCGTTGTCGTTTTTGGCCTTGGAGCCGCGATGGTAAGCGATGTAATCCCCCATCCATACCATAAGGTGCTGGCTGTCGCCCTGGTCGTAAAATAATAGGTCTCCCGGCAATGCCTGATTGATATCCGAGGATATGAAGACGCTGTTCTCCTGAACCAGATCAATGGCCGAAGCGTAGGCGCCGCGCTGGCCATCCGCCCGCCTCCAGCGGTTATGCAGCGCGGACTGTTCGGGCGTCAGTCGGACTTCCGGCGGGAGAAAGCGGTTAGACACCCCGTTGGCTTTGCGCCAAGCCTCGCCATGGGCTTTGAGCGCCTCGCCCACGGCGAACCGGACCAGACCGGCGCAGTCCTGCTGCGCCCAGCGTGGCGTCGGCCCTTGCCGGAGCTGTTCGCCGACGATGCGCACGAACCAGGCGCGGAAGGCATCGGTCTGCCGGGTGTCCAGCACCGGTTCGGCGCAGGCTGCGGAAGCGGCGAGCAGAATCAGCGCCGCCAGCGTTATTCGGACCACTTGAGCGGTTCCCAGGCAGTTTTTCCAGTCGGCACCGGCAAACGCATGATCCGTCCGTCCTTAAGCTTTTCCAGTTCCGGCAGCAGACGCTCGGAGACATTGGCCCGGAATATCGGTTCCCGCTCGCCCGGCAGGCTGTCCAGCAGGGCGGTTGTGACCATGTTGACGAGTCGGTCGGGATACAGCACTGCAGCGGTTTCGCTATTTTCAGGCAGGGCGTCGCCCAGGGCCGGATAGCGTCCCTCCAGGACCGCAATGGCATCATCCACCAGCGTCGCATCCGGCGAGAACAGCAGCGTATCTCGCCACTCCGCCAGGGCGACAGTGAAATAGCGGCCTGAGCGCATGTCTTCACTGTGCTTGCTGTCTTCTCGAGGCCGGATTCCGTAGGGCGAACTGACTTCACGGCGCCAGACCATACCGTTCGCCTGCTTGTCCTCCAAGACTTCGAACGGCGGGTGATAGGTGACAACAGGGGCTTCTGTTGGCTCATCTTCTCCGGCCTGTTGTGCCGGTTTAGCGGCGGATGGTTTGATTTGCGCCACGCCCGCTTCATGGGTGCCGATGGCGGCCCTGAACAAGTTCTGCAGGGCCGTGTTCAAGCTAGCTTCGGAATTTTTCCGGATCGCTACTAGAGGAGCGTAGAGCTTGGTCTTGTCATACCAGCACACGGCGGCAGGCGGTTCGAGCGCGTCCGCCAAGCGCTCGGCATCGTCCGCAGACACCACTTTGGACAGCAGCGCGGCTGTCCGGTCCGGATCGATTGGAACTGCCGCGCATAAGGCCGGATGGTCGGGCACGGCATTCCACACTTTGGAAGCCGTGGGGAAAGTGTCCGATGCCGAAACCGCCGCTGTCCAGCCGGGGGCGTCATAATCGAAGCGCAGCGCGTGCAACGCCGGGAACAGCGCCTGATAGCCCAGGCTGAGGTAATTCGCGGACACCGCGAAAGTATGGACATGGGGCTGAACGTCCAACTGGAAACTTTGCGCCCAAAGGTCGGCTGGGTTTTCCGCGTTCAGCAGGCGGTTGACTCTCTCCAGTTCCGCCGCCTCTGCGTGCAGCAGGATGCCGGCATCGGAAAAGACCAGCAGGCGATCTCCAAGGCTGGCGAAATATAGCTTCAGGCGGCGCCCATAGCTCAGTTCGAACACTTGGGAAGCGTTGGGGCCGGGGAGAGCGCCGGCGATGCGCAACTGGCTGTCGGCCAGGGCCGTCTTGGCCAGCGCTTCCAGGACCGGCACCAAACCTTCGCGGCGGACCACCGTCAGCCAGCGTCCGAGCCGGCCATCGCGGCTTTTCCAAAAGGCGATTTGGGCCGGGCGGTCGAGAATCGCAGCAAGGAAGCGATCGCTCAGGTTGAGCTTGTGCTCAAAGCTGATCCGCCTTAAAGTACCTTCCAGGCTCAGTTGCTCCTCGTTCTCCCGATAATAGAAGAACAGGTCTTCCAGGGCCAGATGCTGCAAAACCGGGGCCGTGAGCAGATCTTTCGGGAGTCTGGACAGGCTTTGTGTGTTGAGAAAGGCATCCGGGTTCAGCAGGTTTACCTCGGCCGCTAGCGCAGGCTCGGTCCTAGCCCGCGAATACCAATGATATATGCCTGTCCCGATGACTATGATGACCGCCAGACCAAGCAGGGCCAGCAGTGAATAGCGCCATTTGCGGCTTGCGGTAAGCGCTGATCCGAGGTTGCGCAGAAAAGTCAAGCAATGAGTTCCTTTAGAAGTGAGCGTTAGATTTTAAAGATGGGTATTTTTCACTTTAAGAGCCGCTCCATTCTAGACTAAGAATATGGAATTGTCAGCAAAGGCAGAGCTTCAGATCAAATGACGTTTTGTTGTGCATTCCGAGTTACAGTGAAGAAAAAGGTTGCCCATCTATTAAATGGGCAACCTTTGATCAGGTCCGGTTAGTTTTCTAGCGATCAGTCTTTTTCCCAGCTATCGCGCAGAGTGACTGTCCTGTTGAATACCAGCTTTCCGTCTGCGCTGTCGGAGTCCAGACAGAAATAGCCGGTGCGTTCAAACTGGTAGCGGCTTTCAGGCTTTGCCTCAGCGAGGCTGGCTTCGACGCGGCAGTCTGTCAGTATTTCCAGCGAGTTCGGGTTCAATGCGTCGAGGAAATTCTCTTCATTATCCGGATTGGGCACCTTGAACAAACGGTCATACAAACGTACTTCCGCTGGCCGTGCGTGCGCTTCGGAAACCCAGTGTATGACGCCTTTGACTTTGCGTCCTTCCGGATTTTTGCCCAGCGTGTCAGGATCGTAAGTGCAGCGCAGTTCGGTAATGTTGCCGTCGGCATCCTTGATGATTTCGTTGCATTTAATGATGTAAGCGCCGCGCAGGCGGACTTCGCCGCCTTCTATCAGGCGCTTGAACTTAGGCGGCGGTACTTCGGCAAAATCATCCTGTTCAATCAGCACGACTTTGGAGAAGGCAACTTTACGCTTGCCGAACTCAGGCTTCTGGGGATGGTTGCTGATCTCCATGTATTCGGTCGTGTCGTCGGGATAATTTTCGAGGACTACGCGTAAAGGCCGCAGTACGGCCATCGCGCGGGGCGCATTCTCGTTGAGGTCCTCGCGGATGCAGTATTCCAGCATGCTCATTTCTATCCATGAATGCTGTTTGGTCACGCCGATGCGTTCGCAGAAATCGCGTATGGCTTTAGGCGTAAAGCCAGCGCGGCGCAGACCGGCAATGGTCGGCATGCGCGGGTCATCCCAGCCATTGACGTGTTTTTCGGTGACCAGCTGATTGAGTTTGCGCTTGCTGACGATGGTGTATTCCAATTGCAGGCGGGCAAATTCTATCTGCTGCGGATGGCAGGACGTAGCGAGCTGGTCCAGGACCCAATCGTAAAGCGGACGATGGTCTTCAAACTCCAGTGTGCACAGCGAGTGCGTAATGCCTTCAAGCGCGTCGGAGATGCAATGCGTGTAATCGTACATCGGATAGATGCACCATTTATCGCCGGTGCGCTGGTGATGAACGCGGCGGATGCGGTACAAAGCCGGATCGCGCATGTTGATGTTCGGCGATGCCATGTCGATCTTGGCGCGCAGTACATATTGGCCGTCAGCAAATTCGCCGTCGCGCATGCGTTTGAACAGGTCCAGGTTGTCTTCCACAGAGCGGTTTCTGTCCGGGCTTTCCTGGCCGGGCTCGGTCAGGGTGCCGCGATAGGCTCTGATTTGTTCGGCCGACAGACTGTCGACATAGGCTTTGCCGTCTTTGATCAGCTGTACGGCATAATCGTAAAGCTGTTCGAAATAGTCCGAGGCATGGCGTAATTCCGTCCATTGAAAGCCCAGCCATTGCACGTCGCGTTTGATGGATTCTACATATTCGTCGCTTTCTTTTTCAGGGTTCGTATCGTCGAAGCGCAGGTTGCAAGTGCCGTTATACTCGCGGGCAATGCCGAAGTTCAGACAGATCGATTTCGCATGGCCGATATGCAGATAGCCGTTGGGCTCAGGCGGAAACCGGGTGGCGACTTTTCCGTTATTTTTGTTTTCCTTGAGATCGTTGTCGATGATATGGCGAATAAAATTTGGTGATGGCAGATTTTCGTTTGTGGCCATGAGGTCTGTATGTAATTGTCGCGTTATGGATGTTGATTTAATAGTCAGATAATGCAGCCAGATCAGCCGTTGAGTGATCGGCAGGCTTTCTATAAGTATTTAGCATTTCAAGCTGCTGGATCATTGTCGAGCATACTACTGTACGTGCCCGCTTTAGTAAAGACCGCACCGGGTGCGAAAATACGCGATAGGGAATTTAGTCGGTCGAATCTTTATTTTCCCTGAGCTGTTGCAGTACGTCGATGCCTTTTTTGCGCTGCAGGCGGATGATTTCCAGTTCGGTTTGATACAGTTTCTTCAAGCATTCATCATCAGCCTGTTCTATTTTATCCGAGATCTTCCGTTCTTTTTTCTTGAGACTCTTCAGGATCTTTTTCAGCTCTCCTCTGTGGCGTTTTTTTCTTTTTTGGGCGGGGTCAAAAAAGGCTTGTAATTTATGCAATAGCTTTTCTTTATTCATGGCGGGTGGAAGCAAGAATTAAAAAAGTACTGTCGAGTATAATCCTAATCTACGGATTGTCTGTTATGGGCGCATCCACCGCTTGAACGACTTCCTTGATCTCGGCTTCATCCAGGGCTAATTGCTGTTCAATGTAAATAGCGTTGATATTGTCATTCACAAATAGCGTTTCGGCAGTTTTAATCAGGTTTTTCTTGATGTTGTACATGTATGTGCTGTCGTTGATCAAAGACGAGCCGGTTTCAGGCGTGATTTTTCGCTCCCTGATCAGTGTGTCAATTGAGCGGTTCATTCGCATATCCTCATCTTCAATCATCGCCTTTAAAACATCCAGTGACAATAACGGCAATTCGTTCTCGGCAATTTCCCGCCTGAACTGTTCAATCTGCTGGATCAGCGACACTATCTGATAAGCGATTTTTTTATACTCGTCGATTGTGACCTGATTTTTCGAGGTTCTGGAACGGACCCAGTTTTTCTGTAAATGTTTGGTGTCCTTGATCGCTTCAACCAGCGTCCGGTTGGCATCGCGCAACAAGGCGAGATTGGGTGATTGTTTCATTTCCCACGTGGTATTCGCTTGTCCGATAAAAGCAATGATGGCGCTGTAGATGCCTTTTATTCTTTTCTCATAGCCCGCATCGATATCGTATTCAACAGGGTCGTTATTTTGTTTTATCAATTGTTTGAGATCGGATTGGTCCGAAAGGTTGCGTTTGCGCAAACCAAACGCATGCAGAATGATATGGATGCCGTGCTCATACAAATGGATGGTTTCCAGCCTGACCGATTCAGCGACGGTTTCAGGAAAACCAATGGCGGACGGATTCAAATATTTGGGCCTGAAAAGGTTGGGGCGTTTCTCTACGAATATTTTTTCCAGCAGCGCGACCAGATGGTTCATGAACGGCAGCATAACGGCAACGCCGACCAGATTGAACAGACTATGGAAAGTCGCCAGTTTCAGCGTGTTATCCGTGACGGCAATGCCTAGCGCGGCGTTGATCCTGTCAACGGCAATGATAAATTCTTTGATGAAAATCAGGGCAATAATGCCGGTCAGCAGGTTGAACAGCAGGTGCGCGCCGGCCAGTCGTTTACCCTGGATATTGGCGCTCAGGGAGCCGATCACGGCGGTAACGGTCGAGCCGATATTGGAGCCGATGGCCAGTGCCAGGGCATTGTCATAAGTGATCTGATGCACGGATAGCGCCGTGATGATCAGCACCAGCGTGGCATGGCTGGATTGCATGATCATGGTGGCGATGATGCCTACCAGTGTGTAAATCAACAGTCCCTTTAAGCCTGGCATGGCGTAATCCGCCAGCTTGATGGTATTTTCAAAAGTTTCGAAACTTTCCTTCATGAAATGTATGCCGAGGAAAAGAAAGCCCAATCCGGTCAGGATGTAACCGATCCCTTTTAGCTGCTTGTTGTTATGGAAACTGCATAAAACGCCGAAAACCAGCATCGGCATGGCATAAGTGGAGATTTTGACTTTCAGTCCCAGACCGGCAATCAGCCACGCACCGGTAGTCGATCCGAGATTGGCGCCGAATATGATGCCGATGCCCGCAACTAAATCAAGCAAGCCGGCACTTAAAAAGGAAATGGTTATAATTGAAACCAAGCCGCTCGATTGCATCAAAGTTGTCGATACAATGCCAAAGCTGAGACTTTTCCAGATCGTATCCGTGGTTTTTTGTAGAATCCGCTCCAGCATGCCGCCGGTAAAGGCTTTGAAGCCTTGTTCCAGAGACAGCATGCCGAAGAGAAAAATCGCGATGCCTGCGGCAATGCCTTTAAATTCATCGCTTAGCCAAAAACCATAAGACAGTAGCAGAACAACAACGAACAGAAGGGTTTTTGGCATGTTTCAATAAAAATAGGGCAAGGCTGACTTTTGGGAAGCCATGAAAAAAACGACATAGTTTATAAATGCGGAGACGACTTTCGTCGCCTGTTGACACGAAAAAGGCGGCTGAAACCGTCTTTATGAATTGAGATTAAATCGGCGGTTGATTCGGTCCGGTCGATTTGATCTGGACAATATCGCCGACTGTCAGCACGCCGCACTGATCATGCAGGGCATTCTGCCCGAAGTAGACTTTATTTTGCCATTTTCTAGCGCGGTTAAGCGTTGTCAGTGGTTCTTTGCCTGTTTGCGCAGTTTCGGGATCTATGGTGGGCACCGAGCAGCGAGAACAGGGTTTAGGAAGCCTGAAATCAATAGCGCCAATGCGAATTTCGCGCCAGCTGTCTTCAGCATAAGCAGGACAGCCGGAAATGACCAGATTGGGTCTGAAGCGGGTCATCGGAAAATCCAGTCCCATTTCACGATTTAATGAAGCCAGCGAATTTTCCGAGATAATCAGAAAAGGAAAGCCATCGGCAAACGAGACCTGGTCAGTAGCTTGTGCATAATCAGGGTCGACTCGACGGATTTCGTCGTCGGGCTGATATACAAGCCGGCAATCGATGTTTAGAAAACGGCTCAGCCATTGATCGGCTTCAGGTGACACGCTGCGGGCATCACACTGATCGCGCCAGATGGTGCTGTCGATGATCTCGCCGCCTTCGGGCGTCAGCGGCAGTATCAGGTTTTCCATGCCGGGCGCGGACAGGACCAGGTCGTTTTCAGCCAGGGCCGTTTTAATCAAGGCCATCCGCGGCAGTTTTCGCTGACTCAAAAATTGCCGGTCCTTATCGATAAGCATCCATTTTCTGTCATGCAAAAGTCCGGTTTTGGTAACGGGCCAATGGCGCACACTGATGCCCGCCAATGATTTTACCGGGTAAATATATATGCCGCTTAATTTGAAGTGTGTCATTCGGATTAAGTTGTTTTGCATTATTAGTACAGGATGTTTACCAAAGCTGTACAGGAATAGGATTCATTTGAATATTAATTCTTTCTGGGTTTCGAGCAAATAATCCCCGAGTGCGTCATTATAACGCTTGAATTTGATACCATACCGGATATTTGAACGAGTGGGTTTGCGGACCACGATGCCTTCGACTTCGAAAGTCTTGCCGCTGTCGAACTCAAGCTCTAACGTTATTTTGTTCCTGATATTGAGTTTTTTATGGCTGCGAATCAAGACACCTTTGCTGCTGATATCAATTAAATCAACCGGAGTTCCGCGGCCAAAACTGAACAGGCCGTTTTTACTGAGGGTGACTTTGATGTCTTTTCTTATGAAACGAGTGGTAATGCGATTGTTGATGGCTTGATCCCCGGATAGATCAAAGTCAAAAAATTCATCGACAGCTTCTGTATCATCAAAACTCATGGGTATAGTGATTACCGTTGTTATCAAGATGATCCCAAGTATTGTCTGTAAACTGGTAAATTTCAATATAACGGTTTTGCGCGAACTTCAAATGAAAAGCAAAAAAGTCGGTGAATCCGTTAAAATTAATGATCTGTTCGTTTTTATTGCCAGGAAATACCGTGTTGCGTAACCAGTCACTTCGGATAGTTGTTAAATTTTTATTTATTATTCAATTGCTTACTGTAAGTCTGGTTTATGCGGAAGCTAAACAGACGGTTGATATCGCTTATTTGGCGCAGGAGCAAAAAGCACCTCCGCCTCTGTCTAATTTAGATCCCCTTATCGAAAATAAGGGCGTTTTAGGGGCAGAGCTGGCGATTGATGACAACAATACGACAGGTCAATTTACCGGACAGAAATTTGTCCTGAAAAAATTCATCGTGCCGATTGGCGGCAATGTCGCTGAGGAGTTCAACAAAAATATTGCCGGCAAGTTTCAGTTCGTCGTGAGTACGCTGCCTGCCGAGCAGATAATCGGCATTGCCGATTTACCTGCGGCCCAGCAGGTGGTGTTGTTCGATGCGGCTACGCGCGACGATGCCTTGCGCAATGAGCAATGCCGCAAAAACGTGCTGCACATGCTGCCCAGCAGAGCCATGCGGGCCGATGCGTTAGCGCAATATATGATGAAAAAACGCTGGACCGAGTGGTTTCTGGTCATCGGCCCCAATCCCGAGGATCGCTTGTTTGCCGATGCCATCAGGCGGGCCGCCAAGCGTTTCGGCATGAAAATCGTGGAAGAAAAAGCTTGGGAGCACACTTACGATGCGAGGCGCACGGCGCAATCGGATGTGCCTGTATTCACCCAAGTGGATGACTATGATGTGCTGGTTGTCGCCGATGAGCAGGGGCTGTTCGGGGAATACCTTGATTATCGCACCTGGTATCCGCGACCGGTGATCGGGACTCAGGGCCTGATTGCCACGGCATGGCACCGGACGCATGAGCAATGGGGCGCCGTGCAGATTCAAAATCGCTTCAAGGAGCAGGCCGGGCGCTGGATGGAAGAACAGGATTATGCCGCTTATCTGGCGATCAGGGCCGTAGGCGAAGCGGCTACGCGGACAAAATCCAATGAATTGAAGCCGGTTAAGGATTACTTGTTGAGTGAACAGTTTGCGTTGCAAGGCTATAAAGGCAACCCTTTGTCTTTCCGCTCCTGGAACGGCCAATTAAGGCAGCCGATTCTACTGGCGGCCCCGAGATCATTGGTCGCCGTAGCGCCCATTGAAGGTTTTCTGCATCCGAAAACCGAGCTCGACACTTTAGGATATGATCAATCCGAATCAACATGTAAATGAGGAAGCTGCATGAAAAAAAATTATTTAGCACTGTTTTTGGCAATGGCATCAATGGGTTCAGTACAGGCGGAGACTGTTTTCGTCACGCTGGAAAAAGATAATGCCCTGGCAGTCGTCGATCCAGTGGAAGGCAAGTTAGTCAAGACAGTGCCTGTCGGCCAGCGCCCGCGCGGCATCGCTATCAGTCCGGATAACAAGTATCTCTATGTTGCCACCAGCGATGACAATACCATCAAGATTGTTGATGCCAATACTTTGGCCGTAGTAGGCCAATTGCCATCGGGCGAGGATCCTGAGACATTCGCATTGAACCCGGCCGGCGACCGGCTTTATGTCTCCAATGAAGATGATAGTAGGGTAACCGTCATCGATACCGCCAGCAAAAAAGCCGTCAAACAGATTCAGGTGGGCGTCGAGCCTGAAGGCATTACGGTCAGCCCTGATAACCGTTGGGTGATCAGTGCTTCAGAGACGACGAACATGCTGCATTGGATCGATACAAAAAGCATGGCGATTGCCGACAATACCCTGGTTGATCCGCGTCCCCGCGCCGTCAACTTTACAGCCGACAGCCAGCAGTTATGGGCGACATCGGAGATGGCCGGCACTTTAACGATTCTGGACGCCAATACCAAACAAATCGTCAAAAACATCCACTTCGAAATACCTGGCGTCACTAACGATAAGATTCAGCCGGTCGGCATCGTGATCGATAAGGACAGAAACAGAGGCTATGTGGCGTTAGGACCTGCAAACCGTGTCGCCGTTGTCAATGCAAAGACATATGAAGTCGAAAGATATCTGCTGGTCGGCCAACGGGTCTGGAACCTGGCTTTTTCGCCTGACCAGAAAAGACTCTATACCACAAACGGTATCAGCAACGACATCTCCATTATCGATCTGGACAGCCAGAAAGTGACTAAATCGGTCGGCGTGGGGCTTTATCCCTGGGGAGTTGCAGTCAAGCCATGAGTGCGCCTACAGCATTATTAGTCAAGGACTTAAGTTTTTCCTACGGCAGCAAAAAAGCGCTGGATCAGGTGAGTTTTCAGATTCAGCAAGGCGAGTGCACGATCCTGTTGGGGCCGAACGGCGCCGGCAAGAGCACGCTGTTTTCATTGATTACGCGGCTTTATGACGCTCGGGTCGGGCGCATCGAATTATGCGGCTTCGATATCAAGCGGCAGACGCGCAAAGCCCTGGCAAGGCTGGGGGTGGTTTTTCAACAGACCACGCTGGACATGGATCTGACGGTGATGCAGAACTTGCGTTACCATGCCGCCTTGCACGGCATGGGCCGCAAGCTGGCCACGCAGCGGATTCAGGAAGAACTGGAGCGCTTGAATATGTATGAGCGTCGTTTTGAGCAGATACGAGAACTTAACGGCGGGCACAGACGACGGGTCGAGATTGCGCGGGCGCTGTTGCATAAGCCGTCGTTGCTGTTGTTGGATGAGCCTACCGTCGGTTTGGATGTGCCCAGCCGTCACGATATAGTGGAATATGTGCACCGGCTTGCCGGCGAGGAACAGATGGCTGTTTTGTGGGCGAGCCATTTGATTGATGAAATTTATCCGGAGGACCGCTTGATCGTGCTGCATAAAGGCCGTATTAAAGCCCAGGGCGCTGTTGATGAAGTCCAGAAAGTCACCCAATCTGCAACGATTAAAGAGGCTTTCTACACATTGACGCAGGGAGAGCAGGCATGAATATACTGCATTACTGGCGGGCAATGTGGGGCATCATCTGGCGTGAGTTATGGCGTTTCGTCACGCAGCGCGAGCGCTTTATTTCCGCTCTGGTCAGACCTTTAGTCTGGCTGTTCGTATTTGCCGCCGGCTTTAGAGCGGCATTGGGACTGGCTATCACGCCGCCTTATGAAACTTATATACTTTATGAAGTATATATCACGCCCGGCTTGATCGGCATGATTCAACTGTTCAACGGCATGCAGAGTTCATTGTCAATGGTTTACGACCGGGAAATGGGCAGCATGCGGATACTGATGGTCTGCCCGCTGCCGCGAGGGTTTTTATTGCTCAGCAAATTATTGGCCGGCACGGCGGTATCCATCTTGCAGGTGTATGTGTTTTTAGCGATTGCCTGGTTTTATGAAATACAGGCTCCGTGGCAGGGGTATCTGTGGATATTGCCGACATTGATGTTGTCCGGACTGATGCTGGGCGCTCTGGGGTTATTGTTATCTTCATTCATAAAACAACTGGAAAATTTTGCAGGCGTCATGAATTTCGTCATTTTTCCGCTGTTTTTCATGTCCACGGCGCTCTATCCTTTGTGGAAAATCAAGGAATCCAGTGAGCTGCTTTATAATCTTGCTAAATACAATCCGTTCTCGCAGGCGGTTGAGCTAACTCGATTCGCTTTGTACGAGCAGTTTAATCAGGAGGCTTTTGTTTACACATTGGTCGCATTCGTTATTTTTATGACAGCGGCGATCATTGGTTATAATCCATCAAAAGGTATGATGACGAGAAAGGGAGGCGGCTGACAGCCGATTCTCACGTCTAAACCGATTTGCTGGTTTGGTCTAAAATTATCTCAACGTCGGAATCAATAAATTTAATTAGGAGAAAGAAATGACTTACGCTCAGGATATTAGTGAATTGATTGGCAACACCAGTTTATTGAAATTGAGGCATATTGCAGAGGCTGATTCAGCTGATGTAGTGGTCAAACTCGAGTCTCGCAACCCCGGGGGCTCAGTCAAAGACAGGATCGGCCTCGCGATGATCAAAACAGCTGAGCAGGAAGGCAAGCTTAAGGCCGGCGGCACAATAGTCGAGCCGACATCAGGCAATACCGGTATCGCTTTGGCGATGGTTGCCGCAGTGCGCGGCTATCGATGCATATTGACCATGCCGGAAACCATGTCGGTGGAAAGACGGCATTTGCTGGCGTTGTACGGTGCGGAAATTGTTTTGACTCCCGGGCCCGAAGGCATGAGGGGCGCTATTAATAAAGCAGAAGAAATCGTCGCCAATACGCCGGGCGCGTTTATGCCTCAGCAGTTTGAGAATCCCGCCAATCCAGAAGTACACAGACAGACGACGGCAGAAGAAATATGGTCGGCCACTGATGGAAATATTGATGCGTTCGTGTGCGGCGTAGGCACGGGCGGAACGATTTCAGGGGTTGCCGATGTTATCAAAAAAAGAAAAGGCGATTTTCAGGTTATTGCAGTAGAGCCCGTAGAGTCTCCCGTTATATCCGGCGGCACCCATAGTCCTCATAAAATTCAGGGCATCGGCGCCGGCTTCGTCCCCAAGAACCTGAGTGTGGATTTATTGGATAGCATTGAATTGGTGAGCACGGATGAGGCATTCGCAATGCGCAAGCGATTAATTGAAGAGGAGGGCATTCTGGCAGGTATTTCATCAGGAGCCAGTGTCTGCGCAGCTCTAAGGGTGGCTAAAAAATTGGGGCCGGGAAAAACAGTTGTCACTATTATTCATGATACTGGAGAGCGTTATTTGAGCATGGGCTAAATGGTCTGGTCAGTTTTTACAGAGCGAAGTCAAAATCGGTGAATATGTGAAGAATTCTTTCTTTCTGGTAATCCCAGAGCAACAGAATGAGCCTCTGCGCCTTAGAGAATTTTCAACCAGGGCATTGCAGCAGTGGATTACCGAATTGCCGACAGCTAATCCTGGTTTAGCTACACGTCTACTTTATGATTTTATTGTAGATTGCAATTCCATTGAGATGGATAGCCAGATGAGGCTGGATGCCCTGGAGCTTGTAAGGCCTAGTCTACTGGTTATTGAGGATTATCTTCGCTCAAGACTGACAAGAACCGGCTTTCCCAAAGAAGAAAACGACAAGAAAATTCTCGATGTATTGGTCGCGATTGAAAAGGAATTCACCATCGGTTATTGGATAGTGCTTAAAGAACTGACTCGACGCAATGTGAGTTGGTTTCAGGGGAAAAATGCGGCGTTGGCGGTTCAGCGCTGTATTAGAGGATTAAGCAGTCTCGTTGTCAGTCATTTTCTTATGGGGATTTCCATTCCTGATTGGGTATGGATAGATCTCCATTCGCTTTATAAACTCAGCGTCGACATAAAAAAAGACAAGACCAAAATAGCCAATGGTATAAACCAGTCCGATAAAGCAAGTTCGCCCGAAGAATGTTATAAACAGATCCTGTTGCTCAGCCTTGCTGATCCAACAGGATTAGTACAAAAAGAGATTTTGTTGGTTTATAACTTCATAGAAACCGTAGATTATTTAGTGAGTCTGAAAAATGAGGCTGTTGCCGGCCAGCAGATGCAATGTATTATTTCAACGGATGAAGATAAACCGCCGCATTATCAGGAGAGCATGGATGCCAGGCATGACCCGGCCGCGCTATATGTGGATTTCACCAAGTTATTTAAGGCATTACAGAAAAAGAATAAGCTGATCAGCGCGACCGAGGCAAGATTCAGCTCAATGTATGTCTCGAAAAATAACAGTGCGAAGTTATCGCCAGAATTACTTGACTACCTTGGGCAAAGGTGGTCAGGAATTGATCTTCAGGGAACTCCTGTTTTCAGCGACAGATTAGATCGATATATCGCCATTGGTCTGGAAGCGTCTTTTGATCTGCAAAATTCATCGGAAACGAATGCCGAAAAAACGCTGGAGTTTTTGGCCCAGTCAAGCTCCGACCAATTATTATCTTGCGTATTTGAAAAAACAGGCGTTTTGTCTGTCGGGAGTCTGGTGAGCTTCAGAAAAACAAATATGCCGGAACATCAACGCTCCCTAGGGATAGTCAACAAAATCATTGTAGCGAAACAAAACGGAAAGATAGATTTTGGCATGCAATTGATAGCACAGCAATCTATCTCTGTAACTTACAGGCAGCTGGACGCCTCGGTAAAAGATGAACTGCAAAAAGCCTTGTTTTATGCAGGAAATGAACACGAAAGTGAAATGACTTATATCATCACCGATACCAGCATGCTGGAAGGCGATATTATCCGTTTATTTATACAACAGGAAGAATTCCCTGTAGTCCTTAAAAACAGGAAAAATATCGGGTTAGGTTATTGGCAATTTGAATTCCAGCGCATAGCGGAAAAACAAACTCCGGCTCATACTAAAAAAGGCTATGATTTTATTTAAGCTGGCCAAAATAAAGACGCACATAGCGCTTGAAAAGTTTTTTCTTCATGGTAAGTTGATAAATTGATTCGGAAATTTGATAATGGACCTTCAATCTTGAAAAATGCTATGGTTGGGTGAAATGAAAGCGCTTGCCCTAATTGAATGTTAGTTGACTATTTCTTATTTATAGTTTAGTGAATTAGTATGGCAAATCTTGCTTTTGGATTATCTGAACAAGCGGTTGATGATAGTTTGGGCAGGGTCTCAATAAATATAATAAATAAAATTACATTTCGTGAGGATGAAAAATGAGTAACGAAGAAAGCGTTAACAAAACAGAAGAAAGCGTTAACAAAGCCGAAGAAAATGTTAACAAAAGCGAAAGCTCGGCAAAAAATGCAGCAGGAAACCTGATTTCCTCAATATTGAGTTTAAAAGAAAAAAATCCGAAAGTCTTTTTTGGGGCTATTGGAGGCATAGTAGTTCTTCTAATTATTATTATGGCGAGCGGCGGCGATTCCACACCCTCTGTTTCCGGACCGGCTGCCAAAAATATTGTAATAGGCCAGAAATATGTTCTGAAGAGCCCAAATACCTATGATAAGTCATCGACAATCCGTTTAGTCGCCGTACCAGGCACTATAGCAGCGTATGATGATACAGAAGAAGATGACAGAAACGGCCTCTGCAAGCATATGCCTCAAGGTACTCCTGTAACCGTTACAGATCTGCAGGATTTTTCTGGTAAGAGAAATGCATTTGCTAAGGTTCAAATGCTGGAAGGTGAGTGTCAAGGTAAAGACGGCTGGGTCTTATCAATTAATCTTCAATAAATAAAAACAAATGTTGACATTATTAAGAAAGACTTTATAATGTACGAATAAATTGAAACGCGGGAATAGCTCAGTGGTAGAGCACAACCTTGCCAAGGTTGGGGTCGCGAGTTCGAATCTCGTTTCCCGCTCCAATGTGTTTATAAAAAGCCGCGAATGTACGCGGCTTTTTTATTTTGCCTTTAAGGCTGCGTAGCAAAGTGGTTATGCAGTGGCCTGCAAAGCCATCAACAGCGGTTCGATTCCGCTCGCAGCCTCCACTTATACAATTTGAAATGCGGGAATAGCTCAGTGGTAGAGCACAACCTTGCCAAGGTTGGGGTCGCGAGTTCGAATCTCGTTTCCCGCTCCAATGTGTTTATAAAAAGCCGCGAATGTACGCGGCTTTTTTATTTCATCAACTTCCTGTTTTATTGTTCCATGCAGAATAAAACTTCTGCCGCACATCCTGCTTCTTTATCATTTGAAGCCCAATCATAACAATTCAATTGAAAGCCATTAAATCAAGAGCGATTTGGCAAAAGCTTCATGCTAAGCGCTAGTTCATGTTGAACGCGTTGTACGGCGAAAATTGTTCAAATTCAAAAAATGTATTGCATAATCTTCATTCGCTTTATTGTGCAGCTTACATCGATATAAACCGTACGATGCCGATGGTTCAAGGTTTCCGTCAAGTTTCGCTGAGTTGGAATCTATGCGAGACCAGTCCTCAGAATAACTTCAACCAATTGCCGCTGATCAGTAGCTGTCATACCGCGTCAGTAACTTTGCCAAGTAGAAGTCACTTATCCTGAAAATTATTCTAAATTGATCTGATATTCAACGGTTGATTGAAAACAATTTTGTCTTAATAAAGAAGTGTTAAAATCATTATAGTTAGGACTTATAACTTTTAACAAAGTAAAGGAAGAGAAAAAAGATATGATTCCCGTTATCTTATCCGGCGGTTCCGGTACAAGACTTTGGCCATTATCTCGAGGGCAGTTTCCTAAACAATTTCTGCCGTTGATTTCTAATCATACTATGTTGCAGGAAACAGTGCTTAGACTCAACGGCGTCGAAGGAATGAAAGCCCCGATCGCTATTTGTAATGAAGATCATCGCTTCATGATGGCTGAGCAATTATGGGAAATTGGCATCAAGCCCTCCGCAATAATTTTGGAGCCTATGGGCAAAAATACCGCGCCGGCTGTTGCTATTGCTGCCTTGACAGCGGAATCTGAAGATGATGTTTTATTAGTGCTGCCTGCGGACCATGTCATATCGGACTTGGAAGTCTTTCATCATGCTATTGCAGAAGCAAAGGTCCTGGCAGAGCAGGGGAAATTGGTTACGTTCGGTATCGTACCTACGGAGCCCGAAACCGGATACGGCTATATCAAACGGAATGCGCTACAACAGGGAGGCGCTTTCAATGTTGCGGCGTTTGTTGAAAAACCGGATTTAGACACTGCAAAGTATTATTTAGAAAGCGGAGATTATTTCTGGAACAGCGGAATGTTTGCCTTCAAAGCGGGTAGCTTTCTACAAGAGCTCAATAAATTCAACCCTGATATGTTATTGGCTTGCAGGCGTGCACTTGAAGCCGCTAAAGTGGATCTGGATTTTATCCGCTTGGATAAAACGCTCTTTTCCGCGTGTCCGGCGGATTCCATTGATTATGCGGTGATGGAAAAAACCGATAAAGCTGTAGTGATTCCGCTGGACGCAGGATGGAATGATGTGGGGTCGTGGTCGGCATTATGGGATGTGGCCGATAAAGATCAGTTTGGCAATGCCATCAGTGGTGATGTACTGGCGGTTGACAGCGAAAATTCCTTTGTACATGCTGAAAATAAATTGGTGGCTATTATCGGAGTACGCGACCTGGTTATTGTAGAAACTGCTGATGCATTGATGGTTGCGCCAAAAGACAGAGTGCAGGAAGTAAAAGATGTAGTCGCACAGCTAAAACAACATAAGCGCAGCGAAGCGGAATTGCATCGTAAAGTTTATAGGCCCTGGGGTCATTACGACTCCGTGGATAGCGGTGAGCGCTATCAAACGAAACGTATTGTAGTCAAGCCTGGAGCCAGATTATCTTTACAGAAGCATCATCATCGCGCCGAACACTGGGTTGTGGTAAAAGGCACGGCTTTAGTAACCAAGGATGATGAAACAATCTTACTCTCCGAAAATCAGTCCACCTATATTCCTTTGGGGACGGTACATTGCCTTGAAAACCCTGGCATCATTCCGCTGGAAATGGTTGAAGTTCAATCGGGCAGTTATCTGGGGGAGGACGATATTGTACGCTTTGAAGATTCCTATGGGCGTAATTAATATTCTATATTACAACGCCATGTTGTTGCGTTGGTTGTAGGGTTCAATAAATTTGCAATGCCACAACTGAAATTATCGATTTGTTATACTAAATATTGAAGGAAAAAATTGATGAATAAAAAGATTACTAAAGCGGTTTTCCCTGTTGCAGGGTTAGGTACGCGTTTTTTACCGGCAACCAAGGCCAGCCCGAAAGAGATGCTGCCGATCGTTGATAAACCGCTGATTCAATATGCTGTAGAAGAAGCTGTCGCAGCTGGCATTGATACCATGATTTTTGTTACTGGCCGTAACAAAAGAGCTATACCGGATCATTTTGATAAAGCTTACGAGCTTGAAAAAGAGCTTGAAGCAAAAGGTAAATTTGAAACGCTGAATATGATTCGAGACATTTTACCGTCACATGTTTCATGCGTTTTTATTCGTCAATCTGAAGCGCTGGGCCTAGGTCATGCCGTATATTGCGCCAGAGCTGTGGTCGGCAATGAGCCTTTTGCCGTTATATTGGCGGATGACCTGATTGAAGATGCGGGCAGAGGCTGCATGGCGCAGATGGTGCGCCTCTATGAACAAAAACATACTTCTATTCTCGGCGTCGAGAGAGTGGATCCCTCCGAGACCGGCAGTTACGGTATTGTGAAAACCCGGGAATCATCAGGTACATCAGCCCCTGTTGAACTTATCGTTGAAAAGCCTAAACCCGAGGAAGCACCATCAAATTTGGCAGTTGTAGGCCGTTATATTTTGACTCCAGCCATTTTTGACAAAATTAAAAAAACAGGCAGAGGCGCAGGAGGTGAAATTCAGTTAACCGATGCGATTGCCGACTTATTGGCCGACGAGCAAGTATTGGCCTATGAATTTGAAGGAAAACGCTACGATTGCGGTTCTAAACTGGGATTTTTAATCGCTACAGTAGAACATGGTTTACTGCATAAAGAGCTAAAAGATGACTTCTTGGCTTACCTGAGAAATTTGACTAAAACGCATAAAATTTAAATCAATTTCTCTTAGTTATAGATAGCAGTAGAGTCCTGGATAATTTATTATCCATTCCTTAGTATAAAGCAAAAAAGGTCACATTAACGGTGGCCTTTTTAGTGACAATTTTTGCATAAATCATAAGTCTTACACACCGTAATATGATGTTATAGCGAGCTCGGAAATTTTAATCCAAGAGAATTATTTTAATTACTAGAGATGTGTTATAAAAAAGCAAAGAAAGCCATGTATAAAGTGTATTTTATTCCTTGATTTAGAGCTGCTTGAGCTTGGCAGGATTTTTTAATGTCTAGCCTTATATTTTATAAAACCAGCTTATTTATAAGCGCAGAGTAACAAGATCATCTGAGCCACGCTTTCGTAAGGTCCTCCTGATAAGCTCCTACTAACGAACTTATTACGTAATATGTATAAAAAATTCTTTGGACTCAAAAAAAAACCATTCGCTCTTCTACCTGATCCAGGATTCCTGTATTTGAGCTCTAAGCATAAAAAAGCGTTGACTACGCTCCATTACGGGTTAGTGAGTCAGGCTGGTATCACCGTGATTACCGGCGAGATAGGTTCGGGCAAAACAACATTGATCAGATGCATGTTAGGCAAAATTAAGGATCAATGTGCTGTAGGGCTGATCACTAACACACACAGCAGCTTTGGCGATCTGCTTACATGGGTATTGGCCTCATTTAATATCCAGCATGATGCTAAGAATAAATCCGATCGCTATCAAATCTTTGTTAAATTTATAGCCGAGCAAAATCAAAAAAAACGGCGCGTCATCCTGATTGTTGATGAAGCTCAAAATATGGACATTGAAACCCTGGAAGAACTAAGGCTGCTGTCTAACATCAATTTAAGCAATAACGTGATGTTGCAACTCGTACTGGTAGGGCAGCCGGAGCTGATCGATAAACTTAATTTGCCTGAACTTGCTCAATTCGCACAGCGCGTTTCCATCGAATACCATTTAAAGCCCCTTAATTATGACGAAACAAAAAATTACATAGCGCATCGTATTGAGGCTGCCGGTGGAAGCGCGTCGGTGTTTAATGAGTCAGCTTGTGCAGCTGTATTTTATTATACGGAAGGCGTGCCTCGGCTAATTAACAATATTTGTGATTTAGCAATGGTTTTTGCTTTTGCTACCGATACGCATGAAATTGGCTGGAAAACCATTCTGGAAGTAGTGAATGAAAGAAAAACAAGCGGCATTCATCAATTCACAGAAACAGTCTCGCCTGATTTGGGGTTGAGCGAGCGCATAGCCGAAGCGGAAAAATTTCACAGAGCGGTTTTGGAAAAAACGGGTTTTGACATCTCGACATGCTTATAACGATGTGATCTAAGCATTTTTAAGAATGTAAAATTTGCGAAAATTGTTAATCAATCAAATAGCAGTCCACCCTGATAGATAAACTGATCAAAAAGGTCCCAGCAATAATATATGAAATGTTAAAATGATTATTTTCAATAAGTGTAATTTTTTAGGAAGAATATGAGCAAAATCACCATCGAACACAATCCCAGCGAAGAAAGATTAAAACAGTTGGGGGTTTCTAATTGGGAAATCTGGGAAAAAGAAATTTCAAAATTCCCAATAAATTTTGATGAGACTGAATGTGCCTATATCTTGGAAGGCGAAATTTTAGTAACTCCCGCAGAAGGGGAACCAGTACGGATTCTACCTGGTGATCTGGTGTCGTTCCACGCCGGATTGGATAGCAAATGGGAAGTAGTCAAGCCATTGCGCAAGCATTATAGCTACGACTATCCTAATGGCATTTAGCCGGCGAATGAAGCTTTTCGAAGCCCATTTCATTTGCAGGCAAAGCCGTTTGGAATAAAACTGACGGGCTGAATTAGCCTGATAGATACTGCTAATAAATCAGTATCTATCAGGTTAATTCTTAACTAATACATGTAATTCATAGAATTGGAAATTTTTTAATCTATGAATACCTAAATAACAGACCGGCTTCGCCTTCACCTTCGCATACTTATAAGCTTCAAGGTCATATTAAGGACAGAATGCTTATGTGTGTCACCGCACAGACCATCTGGGTTTCTTTGACTATATTTTAACCTTAAACGTAAGGCGAAATGCACAATTGTTCGCCGCTAAGCTGAGTTTCCTGTGGTATAGGAAATTTGTTCTTTCACAAACAATGAGGAGAATAGAAATGGCTTGGGACCAAATAGAAGGTAATTGGAAACAATTGAAAGGTAAAGTAAAAGAAGCCTGGGGCGATTTGACCGATGACGAAATCGATCAAATTGCAGGCAAACGTGACGTGTTGCTGGGCAAAATCCAGGAACGCTATGGTATTCAAAAAGACGAAGCCGAACGAAGGCTTCGGGATTTTGAAGATAGAATCCATTAATCAATAGATTCTTGGAAAGAAAGGGGATGGTTTTCTGATGTATTACACATTTTGATTGCAATGCCAAAACATGGACGGCATTGCATCAAAGCATCCCCTTTACTAAGGACATCATGATTGAATCTTTGGCTGAAACCCAGCCATGAATGGATAAGTTTGAGCATATAGCTTCAGGAGCATGAGCAGGCCAATAGATATAACCCTATTGGAACTCTAATCTTCTGATGTGAAAGATAAATGTAATTCTGACTTGGCCAGCTCGTATCGCCGTGTATGGAATTACCCTCTAAATGTTAAATATCGGACTGGCGCTGACTATCTTGAGCCATGAAATGAAATAGCCGATATTTGTCGGCGATAGAGTTTGAGTTCTAGAGCCAACACTGACTTAAGCAGTAACTTAAAGGCTAGGAATGGCTGCAATTTCTTTAAAGTGTAACTTCAGCCCGACGTATGCCGGCCGCAGGGTTGCAAATCACGTCGGTAAAATCGGATTGATGCCGGTCATTTTTAAGATTCTGATCTTTATGAACAGAACTTAGTCATGAATAGGAACTTGGGAATTAGGAGTAACCTTGACCAATTGGCAATCATAAGTTGCAAATAGCCAAGACTTTTAACAACCACTTTATTAAGGAATATCCCATGAAGATAAAAAACGATCAACCAGTGATTTTTTCCAATAACCTGTTTGTAACACTCTTATTAGCCGCAGTAATCGGCCTGACCGGCTGTAAACAGGAAGGGCCGGCCGAAGAGGCAGGTAAAAAAGTCGATGAGGCTACTGAAAGAACGCAGGAGAGACTCGAAGAGGGCACTGAGCAGAGACAGGAAAGCATGGAAAAGCGGGATGAGGCGATGGGACAAAAATCCGGATCTGTCGAAGAATATCTGGACGATTCCGCTATAACCGCCAAAATTAAAGGGGAAATGGTAGCCGATCCCTTATTGAGTGCAACTAAGATTGATGTAGTGACCGATAAAGGCGTCGTCAAGCTGAGCGGTGTTCTTAACTCCCAGCAAAGCGCAGACAGAGCTTTAGAGATAGCCCGCGGCGTTAAGGGAGTGAAATCGGTAGAGAGCAATCTGGTCGTTAGTCCTGTAGCGAAATAAGATGAGTTACGTGCGTTACTACTTAGTAATGGCCATCATTTTTTTTCTGTGTCTTCCCGGCGTCAAAGCGGCGCCGGTAGAAGATGCTTATATGGCCGGATATGCTGTCAGTATACTTCAGCGCGAGTTCAAGCTCGCTAATCCGGAATTGAACGTAAGAAACGGCGTTATTAAGATTCGCACCGATGACTTAATGGGAACAGATCGTGCCAAGGTCATGGACGCATTGTCGAGCATTCCGGGAGTTGCCGGCGTTGAGACGGTGGCAAGTGAAAAACAGTTGGCATCAGCCCCGTCACCATGGGTTCGTGAAACTGCTCAACCGAGCGGGCAATTGGCACTGCAGACCGGATTTTTGCCGGAAGGGCATCTGTTCAAGCGATTACTGGCCGATCCGCGTTGGCCTCATTTTTCAGCTGCTTATCATTATACCAGTGCCACTGGCGATTTTGAGAATGCCGACAATATAGCAACAGTCAGCTTTGGCGAAACCATACCGTTTTACCGTGGAAACTTAGGTTCTGGGCGACGATTTGCGGGACAGTGGGAGGCGGGGCTTCAGGCCGGCGTATTCAGTGATTTCAATCTCGACGCCCCTTCAACGGATTTAATCAATACCGATTTTTTTGGAGCGGTGTATTCGAGCATACGCATCGGTGACTTTTCGGCTTTCGGCCGGCTCTTCCATCAAAGCTCTCATGTCGGTGATGAGTTCCTACTGAGAACTCAATTGCAGCGTGTAAATTTGAGTTTCGAAGGGATAGATTTAAAGCTCTCTTATGAGTTTCCTTACGGGATTCGAATGTATGGTGGTGGCGGTGGCCTGTTCAATACGGATCCGGCATCGCTCAAACCTTGGTCGGTGCAATACGGGATTGAGTACAGAAGTCCTTGGCGCCTGGATTTTGGCGCCATGCGGCCAATCGCAGCAGTGGATCTCAAAAACTACGAAGAGAATGACTGGCAAACTGACGTGTCGGCGCGCGCTGGCGTTCAATTCGAAAACCTGGACGTGATGGGGCGGCATTTTCAGATTCTTCTGGAATATTTTAACGGCCACTCCCCAAGCGGCCAATTCTATGTCAATAAAATGGAATATGTAGGTCTCGGCGCTCATTTCCATTTTTGACGGGCAAGCGTTTGAAATGAAGTGCTCGAGGCAAGGCATTTTTATCCTGGAGCCTTTTCGGTCAAGGATAGTAAATTTACAGCAATATTTTTAACCATCTTTGGCTGGCCTTCGCGGCAGCCATTTTGCTCGCTTGAGTTAAAAACGTCATCCATTGATGGCTTTTTAGAGGAGAAGTAGAAATGCTTGAAACTATAGCGGTCGTCCTGATTATTCTTTGGTTGCTTGGCTTGGTTTCCTCATACACGCTGGGCGGTTTTATTCATCTTCTTTTGGTTCTCGCGCTGATAGTGATCGTGATACGCGTTATTCAAGGTCGAAGACCGATTTAAGTCCTTCAATATTTTTTGCATTGGGCGCGTAAGTTTTAATGAGCTGGAGAAAACAACAGGATTAATGAGTCTAAAATTTGATTAAAACGATCAATAAACTTGCCAAGAACACTTGAGAAAAGAAATTTAGAATCAACTTTGCTATTTCTCGGCTGATGACAAGATTTATCAGATTTGTTCCGTATGGATTAATCAGTGGTTTTTATTAAATGTTCGCTTTTATGTCTTTAAAATTAATCCGGAATTTTTATATTTGAGCATTGAATGAAAAGTCCGGGCCATTAATTTAGGCTTGAGTTCAGGAAAAGCTCTATTAAACAGTTCATACTTCCTTACAGCCCGTTGCACAGGAATCAGTCAGTTTTCTTGCCTGGCCGATAGATAGATAATGCCGGTATCGGGATAGTACGAGTCAGTTCTAAAGGAGCGGAATTACAGACCAATCAGTGTCGAACTCGAGCAAGGAGAATAGCATAGTGTTCAAAGAGTTTGGGTTTTCTACACTTGAGCGGCACAACCATCAGGATGGCAGGGATACTGAGCTATTGCGCTCGGAACTGTTCAGCGTCGAGCAATTGAAGCGGTATGCGGTCGCGCTGGCCGGCCGGCATCGAATCAATCCCAGGCCCGGACCGGACCGTTTGCTGCCTCGGTTGGCCGATAATGAACAGGTTCTGCTGGCAGCCTATGATGTGGTCACAGCGGCAGTCAATGAGGAACAGCATATTTCCTCGGCTGAGGCTTGGCTGCTCGATAATTTTTATTTGATCGAGCAGCAGATTCATCTGGCGCGCCGTCATCTCCCTCGCACATATAGTCGGGAACTGCCACAACTGGCCACCGGTCAGTCAGCCGGTTTCCCTCGTATTTATGAGCTGGCTCTGGAACTGATTTCACATCAGGACGGCAGGGTCGACAGCGAAAACGCGACCCATTTCATCGCCGCCTACCAGACTGTCGAGCCATTGAAGCTGGGTGAATTATGGGCATTTCCGATCATGCTGCGTCTGGCTTTACTGGAGAATCTTCGACGGGTTGGATCGCGCATAGCGCGCGGGCGCGAGGAGTACAATACAGCGGTCATGTGGGCTGATCGCATGCTGGACATGGCCGAAAAGGACCCAAAACAGCTCGCGCAATTACTCGCCGAGTTTGCGGCTGCCGATGTGCCATTAACGGCGGCGATTGTGGAAGAATTCAATGCAAGGCTCCAGATTCAGGGCACGGCGCTGGCCTTCGTGCAGACCTGGATCGATAACCAGTTGCTCGAACAGGGCGTCAACTCGACGCAGTTAATCCAGGACGCCAGCCACACGGCGGCAGCCAACCAGATCTCCATCGCCAACAGTATTGGCAGTTTGCGGTTTATCAGTTCTATGGATTGGCGGGATTTTGTCGAAGCGCATAGCGCCGTGGAGCAAATCCTGCGAAAAGATCCGTCTGGTGTGTACGGCAGGCAGAATTTCGCCACGCGTGACCTGTATCGGCACATCATTGAAAAAATAGCGAAGGGCAGCGTGCACAGTGAATCAGACGTGGCCCGCGAAGCGGTTGCGTTCGCGCAGGCCGCTGCCGAGCGCTTGACGACCGCCGATCGTTCCGCGCATGTTGGTTTTTATCTGATCGATAAGGGGCGGTATCCTCTGGAGCGCAAGGTCGACTATCACATGAGCTGGATGGTTCGCGCCGTCCGTGTCTTCCGGCGGTTTCGGCTGAGTATTTATATCGGCTCCATTCTGTTGCTTACCGCCGTAACGGCGTCGATTGTACTGATGTCGCTGGATGGTATAGATCCAGGTAACTGGCAATTCTGGTTCTTTGTCATCTGCAGCATGATCGGCGGCATGGCGCTGGCTGTGCCGCTGGTCAATCAATTCGCGATGATGATCGTTCCGCCTCGCATGCCGCCTCGGCTGGATTTTTCAAGGGGCATTCCGGCCGAACATCGTACGATGGTGGTGGTTCCGACTTTGTTGAGCAAGCCGCAGGATGTGGATGAGCTTGTTGAAGCTATGGAGATCCGCTATCTCGGCAATCGGGATCCCAATCTGTTCTTTGCGTTATTGACCGATTTCAGCGACGCGCCCGAACAGACGCAGCCAGGCGATGAAGAACTGCTCACGCTGGCGCGCACAGCCGTTGAGGCGCTTAATGCAACATACCGGAACGATAGACCGTGTATTTTTTATTTATTTCATCGGCCGCGGGTATGGAATCCGCATGAGCGCGTCTGGATGGGTTACGAGCGCAAGCGCGGCAAGCTGGAACAGTTCAACGCCGTGCTGAGAGGCGATGGCGAAGCCGCCTTTTCGGAACTGGTCGGCGATCCGTCTATTCTCCCTTCAATCAAATATGTCATTACCCTAGACACCGATACGCAACTGCCGCGGGACGCGGCGCATAGGCTCGTCGGCAATATTGCCCATCCTCTTAACCGGCCGATTTACGACCATGCGAAGCGGCGCATAACGGACGGCTATGCCATTCTGCAACCCCGTGCGTCGATCAGCCTGTTCAGTGCGAGCCAGTCAAGGTTTACTCGCCTGTTCGCAGGTGAAGCCGGCATTGATCCTTATACCCGTGAAGTATCGGATGTCTATCAGGATATTTTTGGCGAAGGCTCGTTTATCGGCAAAGGCATTTATGACGTCGATGCCTTTCGCCTGACTCTGGAAGGGCGCTTTCCTGAAAACCTCATCCTCAGCCATGATCTGTTGGAAAGCGGACATGCGCGATCCGGTCTGGTGAGCGATGTCGATTTGATAGAAGAACATCCGGCCAGTTACGCGATGGAAGCCAGCAGAAGGCACCGCTGGATACGCGGCGATTGGCAGTTGGTCAGCTGGCTGCTGCCGAAGGTGCCGGGACCGGACGGCGAGCGGCAGCCGAACCCGCTTGCGCCTTTGTCGATCTGGAAAATTTTCGATAATCTAAGGCGCAGCCTGGTGCCGCCGGCTTTGCTTGCCATGCTGGCGGGCGGGTGGCTGCTCGGTCCCATGCCTGCATGGTTCTGGACATCGCTGGTGATTGTCATCCTGTTTTTTCAACCACTGCTGGAGGCCGGGATTGAACTGATCCGCAAACCGGGAGATCGCGAGTGGCTGGAGCATTTCATTCTGGTCAATAAATCCGCTACGCGCTCGGTATTGCTCGCTGTGCTGACTCTGGTGCTTTTGCCTTATGACACACTGATTTGCTTGGATGCCATTCTGTCTTCGGCGGGGCGCATGCTGTTTACCCGGCGCGGATTGCTGCTCTGGCACACGAATTCCTATGTGCGCCGCAATACCCGTAGAACGCTGGACGACTTTTTTCTGGAAATGTGGATAGCGCCGGTTGTGGCGTCGGGATTAGTCGTAGCGCTGGCATTCGTATGGGACGGCAGCCGATGGACGGAGTGGCTGCTTACGGCGCCCGTGCTGTTGATTTGGCTGGTATCGCCAGTCATAGGCTGGTGGATCAGTAAACCATTGGCGCCGCCAGCCGCTGATTTAACGGCTGACGAGCGGATTTTCCTGCGCTCGCTGGCCCGGCGGACCTGGCGGTATTTCGCGCAATTTGTCGCGCCGCTCGATAACTGGCTGCCGCCCGACAATTTCCAGGAATATCCGGATCCGGTCATTGCTTCGCGTACATCGCCTACGAACATGGGCATGGCATTGGCGGCCAACTTGGCGGCTTATGATTTCGGCTATATTTCAGCCGGCGAGTTGTTGTACCGTACGGAAAACACCGTGGCGACCATGGAAAAGCTGGAGCGCTACCAGCACGGCAAAGGCTGCAATTACAAATGCGGCCATTTTTACAACTGGTACGACACGCGCACGCTGCAACCGCTGCACCCGCAGTATGTGTCGTCAGTCGACAGCGGCAATCTGGTCGGCAGTTTATTGACATTGCAAACGGGACTGGCCGAGCTGAAATTCCAGCCGGTATTGTCCGCCAATGCCTTTCAAGGGCTGGACGATACGTTTCAGGTGCTGCTGGCTGAATACGATCGTCTGCCGCCAACACAGGCGCTGACCAGTCCCATTCAAACGCTGCAGCATTTATTGGCTGCACGCAAGCCGGATAGCGAAATTCAGACCTTGGTCGAGGCCGATGCTCAGCTGGAAAAAATACAGCACGCCGCAGCAGAACTGTTTGCCGCGTTGTCGGCCGACACCGAAAGCGAACTCCACTATTGGGCGCAAGCGCTGGACCATCAGGTCAGTTCGTTGCGGGAGGACGTTAATACCTTAGTCCCTGATCTGCGGCGTTTCAGCGCAATCCCGACTCTGCAGGAATTGGCTGAAACAGGCGAGACAGATGCTGAGCCTGCAGCAGGCATACAGCATAAACTGGCGAAAGAGCGTATCAGGTTCATTGATGAACTGATCGAGCGCTGCCGCAGGCTGGCCGATATGGACTTCAAATTTCTCTATGACACCAAGGCGGATCTGCTGGCCATCGGCTACGATGTCGGCGAGCGGCGGCGCGATCCGGCCTGTTATGATCTATTGGCATCGGAAGCGCGCCTGGTCAGTTTTCTGCTGATCGCGCAGGGACAACTGCCGCAGCAGCACTGGTTCACGCTAGGCCGTTTGCTGACCAGCCAGGGCAGCGACGTCAGCCTGATTTCATGGAGCGGCTCGATGTTCGAATATCTGATGCCCCAGCTGATCATGCCCAGTTACCAGAACACGCTGCTGGAGCAGACCTGCCGGGCCGCCGTATCGCGGCAGATAGAATACGGCCGGCAGCGCAACGTGCCATGGGGCATTTCCGAGTCGTGCTACAACCTGACCGATATGCATCAGACCTATCAGTACCGCGCGTTCGGCGTGCCCGGATTGGGCTTCAAGCGCGGCCTGGGCGACGATCTGGTCATCGCGCCCTACGCTACGGCGCTGGCGTTGACCGTTACACCCCAATCGGCCTGCCGTAATCTGCAAACACTGGTGGCCAACGGTTTTCTCGGCCGCTACGGGCTTTATGAGGCCATCGACTATACGCCGGCGCGGGTCATGCGCGGCAAGAACTGCGCGATCGTGCGCAATTTCATGGCGCATCATCAAGGCATGAGCCTTCTGGCGTTCGAGCATGTGCTTCTGGACCGGCCGATGCAGCGCCGGTTTATGTCGGATCCGCTGGTTCGGGCGACCGATTTGCTGCTTCAGGAGCGCGTACCGAAGAAAGGCTATACCTTGCATCCGCATGCGGCTGAAGTCAGCGCTGCCGCGCGTCCGCCCGTCGCCGAGGAAGGCGAGATCCTGCGCGTATTCATCGATCCCAATACGCCCATACCCGAAGTCCATCTGTTATCGAACGGCCGCTACCATGTCATGGCGACTCAGGCCGGCGGCGGCTACAGCCGCTGGCACGATCTGGCCGTTACGCGCTGGCGTGAAGACACCACGGCCGACAACTGGGGGGCATTCATTTATCTGCGCGATCTCGATACGCGCGAATACTGGTCCAGCGCCTATCATCCAACCCTGCGCAAAGCTGACCATTATGAATCGATTTTCGTGCAATCGCGCGCCGAATACCGCCGCCGGGACCGGAACATTGAAGCGCATACCGAAATCAGCGTTTCACCCGAGGATGATGTCGAGATCCGCCGCGTGACGCTGACTAATTTGTCTCTCCAGATGCGCCGTATCGAAGTTACCAGTTATGCCGAGGTCGTGCTGGCGCCGCTGAATGCCGATCTGGCGCATCGTGTCTTCAGCAACCTGTTCGTGCAAACCGAAATCCTGCCCGAACGGCAAGCGATACTTTGCTCGCGCCGCCGCCGCACGCCGGAGGAGCACACCCCTTGGATGTTCCATCTGATCACGGTCACGGGCACTGCTGCCGACGAACCGTCATACGAGACCGACCGCACCCAATTCATCGGCCGGGGGCGAACGGCCGCCAACCCGGCCGTATTTGATGATAGTGACCGGCCATTGGCATTATCCAATACCGAAGGTCCTGTACTCGATCCTATCATCGCGATTCGCCAGGCTCTGCTTATAGAGACTGATAGCTCGGCGGTCGTGAAAATCATTACCGGCGCGGCCGATACGCGCGAAGCGGTTCTTGAGTTGATTGACAAGTATCGCGACCGGCATTTTATCGAGCGGGCTTTTGAAATGGCCTGGTTTCACAGTCAGGAGGTACTGCGCCATCTTAACGCCAGTGAAGCCGATGCACAGATTTTCGGCCGGCTGGCCACCTCGGTGATCTATAGCAATGCCTTGCGCCGCGCGCCGCCCAGTGTTATTGCGCGCAATCAGCTGGGTCAGCCGGGGCTCTGGCCGTTTGCCGTTTCCGGCGACTGGCCCATCGTGCTGGTACGCATAGGCGATGTCAGCCGCATCGATCTGGTCAGACAGATGCTGCAAGCGCATGCCTACTGGCGCGTGAAAGGCCTGGCTACGGATCTGGTGATTCTGAACGAGGATTTCTCGGGCTATCGCGCCGTGCTGCATGACCAGATCATGGGGCTGATCAATATTATCAGTAATGAAGCCCAGATGCTTGACAAGCCCGGCGGAGTTTTCGTGCGTCGCGCTGAAGACCTGACTGAAGAGGATAGGGTCCTGTTTCAGACCGTTGCCCGCGTCGTACTGACCGATACCGCCGGGACATTAGCCGAACAGGTGGAACAGCGCGTCGCGGCGGAGCGTGTCGCGGAACGCAGAAAACGCTGGCGTCAGGGTTCGATACAACGCCGCATACTGACCGAGCATTTTCCGGAAGCGCTGGTGCCTATACGGCAACCGGCAGCCGAGGTCATCAATCCCTTGCCGGCGCGCGAACGCATTTTTTTCAACGGGCTGGGCGGGTTCACGCCGGACGGGCGCGAATATGTCATTACCCTGGAGCCAGGGCAGAATACGCCGGCGCCGTGGGCCAACGTCATCGCAAGCCCTTATATCGGCACCGTCGTCAGCGAGAGCGGCGGCGCCTATACTTGGGTGGAGAATGCCCACGAGTTCCGCCTGACGCCGTTTCACAACGATCCGCTCAGCGACATCAGCGGTGAAGCCTTCTACGTTCGCGATGAAGAAACCGGCGAGTTCTGGTCGCCGACGCCGCTGCCGGCGCGCGGCCGGTCCGGTTATGTTTGCCGGCATGGTTTCGGTTACAGCACATTCGAGCACTTCGAAGCGGGCATTTATTCCGAGTTGACGACTTATGTGGCGATGGATGAGCCGGTGAAATTTGTCGTCGTCAAGCTGCGCAATGACTCCGGCCGCCCCCGTCACTTGTCGCTGACAGGTTATTGGGAACTGGTCATGGGCGAATGGCGGCACGCCAACCAGATGCATATTGTCACTGAAACGGATCATCACAGCGGGGCGCTGTTTGCGCGCAATGCCTATGGCCGCGAAAGCGCGCATCGGGTCGTATTTGTGCAGATCAGCGAGCTCGTGCACACGGTGACCGGCAACCGCGCGGAATTCATCGGCCGCAACGGATCGCTGGCCAGACCGGCGGCGCTGTACCGCACGCATTTGTCGGGCAAAATCGGGGCGGGCCTGGATCCCTGCGCCGCCATGCAGACCCCTATCGAGCTGGAGAACGGACAGGAGCGTGAGATCGTGTTTGTGATCGGCGCCAGCCACGATACCGAAGGTGCCCAGCGTCTGATCCGGCGGTTCGGCGAACCAATCAGCGCTCGGCAGGCGCTGGAGGCCGTCTGGGCTCACTGGAACCGGACGCTGGGCGCGGTCTATGTCGAAACGCCCGACCGCGCGTTCGATGTGATGGCCAACGGCTGGCTGATCTATCAGACCCTGTCCTGTCGGGTCTGGGGGCGCAGCGGTTATTACCAGTCGGGCGGCGCTTACGGTTTCCGTGATCAGTTACAGGATACGATGGCGCTGATCCATGCGGCGCCGCGGCTGGCGCGCGAGCAGCTGCTCCGCTGCGCCGGCCGCCAGTTCATCCAGGGCGACGTGCAGCACTGGTGGCATCCGCCGGGCGGGCAGGGTGTGCGCACGCATTTTTCCGATGATTATTTATGGTTGCCCTATGCGACGTGCCGCTATGTCACCGCGACCGGCGATACCGGCGTGCTCGACGAGTTCGTGCACTTTCTGGAAGGCAGGGAGCTGGGGCCGGAAGAAGAGGCTTATTACGACCAGCCGCTGCAATCGTCCGAAGGCGCCAGTCTTTACGAGCATTGTGTGCGGGCCATCAAGTATGGCTTGCGCTTCGGTGATCATGATCTGCCGCTGATCGGCTGCGGCGACTGGAATGACGGCATGAATCTGATCGGACGCGAAGGCAAAGGCGAAAGCGTCTGGCTGGCCTGGTTCCTGTATGACAATCTCAGGCTTTTTGCCGATCTGGCTCGAAGCCGAGGCGACGAGGGCTTTGCCGAAATTTGCCGGGAACGGGCAGGGCAACTGCTGCTCAACATTGAAGCCAATGCCTGGGATGGCGCCTGGTATCGCCGGGCCTATTTTGACGATGGCACGCCGCTGGGCTCGGCCAGCAATGACGAATGCCAGATCGACTCAATCAGCCAGAGCTGGGCTATTATTTCGGGCGGCGGTAATCCGGAGCGTGCCCGCCAGGCGATGGAAGCGGTTAATGAACGGCTGGTAAGGCGGGAGGTGCAGATCGTCCAGCTGCTGACGCCGCCTTTTGACAAGTCCGATCTCGAACCTGGCTATATCAAGGGCTATGTACCTGGCGTACGCGAGAACGGCGGGCAATACACGCACGCTGCCATCTGGACCGCAATGGCCTTCGCCATGATGGGCGACAAGAAGCGGGCCTGGGAACTGTTTACCATGCTCAATCCCATTAATCGCACAGGTCAGGCGCAACAGAGAGAACTCTACAAGGTCGAGCCGTACGTCATAGCGGCCGATATTTACGGCGCACCGCCGCATACCGGCCGCGGCGGCTGGACCTGGTACACCGGCGCCGCCGGATGGCTGTATCGGCTATCGGTGGAAACCCTGCTGGGTCTGCAGCTGAAAGTTGACAAGCTGCGCATCACTCCGTACATGCCCGACCATTGGCCGTCGTACAAGATTCACTACCGATACCGCGACACGCTATACCGCATCACCGTCAAACGCATAGGCGAAAAGCCGGAGCAGGTGATTCGTGTTCTGATCGACGGCGCTGAGTCTGAAGAGCCGGGCGCCATATCGCTGATCGACGATCGGCAGCCGCATGATGTCGATGTGGAGTTGGGTCGGCGTTAGGCCTCAACAGCGGCCGGATTCCGGCGAGTTTGATCATTCCTTCGAATGAGGCTTTTTATGGCCGGCGGTTATGGATTGGCCGGGTTTATCTTCGCGCTCTGCAAGATTTCAGCTGATTAGTTTGGCCGTATCTTCCCCGAATAGTACGTAATATAATATTGAGTTGATTTTTTAACCGGTAAAACTATGAAGAAAATAAAAGTTCTCTTTGTCTGCATGGGCAATATCTGTCGTTCGCCGACTGCTGAAGGCGTTTTTGCAAAACTGCTGAAGGAGCGTGATCTGGAACGGCATTTTCTGATCGATTCCGCCGGCACGCATGCTTATCATGTCGGCGAAGCGCCTGATTTGCGCGCGCAAAAGGCGGCCCGCGGTCGCGGCGTGGAATTGGCTCATTTACGGGGCAGGAAAGTCGTGATGGGCGATTTCGAGGATTTCGATTTTCTGCTGGCTATGGACGACGATAATTATTCGATATTGTTCAACGCCTGCCCCGAACAATATAAAGATAAAATCAGATATTTTCTGGAATACGCGCCGCATCTGGGAACGCGCGAAGTGCCGGATCCCTATTATGGCGGGGACTATGGTTTTGAGCGGGTGCTGGATATGGTGGAAGACGCGTCGGAAGGCTTTCTGAAGAGTCTTCGGGAAGCGGGACATCTGTAGCCACATCAACACATAATAACAACTCATTGAATAGGACGACAGTACGATGGCAATCATATCGAATACCGTAGGTTACATGGATGGCGATGTACAGCTGGAAGCATTTTTTGCTTTTGACGATTCTGTGTCAGGCCGTCGCCCGGCGGTTTTAATCAATCACACTTGGGCCGGCCGGGATGAATTTGTTGCCGAGAAAGCGCGCAAGCTCGCCGGATTGGGTTATGTCGGCTTTGCCGTTGATATGTATGGCAAGGGGATTTTAGGCTCCGGGCCTGAGGAAAACGTCAGACTGATGCAGCCTCTCATGGACGATCGGGCCATGTTGCAAAAACGCATGCAGGCGGCGCTGTATGCCGTCAAACTGTTGCCCTGGGTTGATGATGCTAAGATAGCTGCGATCGGCTTTTGCTTCGGCGGCTTGTGCGTGCTGGATCTGGCCAGAACCGGCGCCGACATAAAAGGCGTGGTCAGCTTTCATGGTCTGCTGAGCGCGCCGGGCAATACCCAGGGCAATGCCATCAAGGCAAAGGTGCTCGCGCTGCACGGCCATGACGATCCATTGGCTCCGCCCGAGCAGGTGCTGGCGTTTGAACAGGAAATGACCGCGGCCGGCGCGGACTGGCAACTGCATGCCTATGGTCATACCATGCATGCGTTCACCAATCCGGTCGCCAACAATCCTGATTCCGGCATGGTTTATCAACCTGTTGCCGACCGGCGCTCCTGGCAGGCGATGCAAAATTTTTTGGCGGAGTTGTTCCTTTAACTAATAGCCGCAACACTTCGACTCTACAGCGATAATTTGTTATAATCGACCGGTTATTAATCTCATGTAACCGGTGCTGGCTAAAAGGAATTTTGAACGCGGCGCGGTTGCTTTATGAAGGAAAATCATGCCCGCGCCGTGCGCGGCATTTACGTATATATACGGATCAATGTCAGACTTCGCTAAAGAAATTATCCCGGTCAATCTCGAAGACGAGATGAAACAGTCGTACCTTGATTACGCGATGAGCGTGATTATAGGTCGAGCCCTTCCAGATGCCAGAGACGGCCTTAAGCCGGTTCACCGTCGTGTTTTATATGCGATGAGCGAACTGGGCAACGATTGGAACAAGCCTTATAAAAAATCAGCGCGTGTGGTCGGTGACGTCATCGGTAAATATCACCCGCACGGCGATACGGCCGTATATGACACCATCGTTCGCATGGCGCAGCCTTTTTCCTTACGCTATATGTTAATCGACGGGCAGGGCAACTTCGGCTCTGTCGATGGCGATTCACCCGCCGCGATGCGGTATACCGAAGTGCGCATGTCGAAAATTGCCCATGACCTGCTGGCCGACCTCGATAAGGAAACCGTCGATTTTGCGCCCAACTATGACGAATCCGAATCCGAGCCTACTGTACTGCCGACTCGTATTCCGACATTGCTGGTCAACGGTTCATCCGGTATCGCCGTTGGTATGGCGACGAATATCCCGCCGCATAATCTGTCCGAAGTGATCACTGCCTGTCTGGCCTTGATCGACCAGCCTGAAACCACGATTCACGAATTGATGCGGTACATTCCGGGGCCTGATTTCCCTACCGCGGGCATCATCAACGGCGCTTCCGGCATTTACAGCGCCTATACGACCGGACGCGGCAAAATTTATCTGCGCGCGCGGTGCCATTTCGAAGACATAGGCGACAGTAGCCGGCAGGCGATTATCGCAACTGAATTGCCCTATCAGGTCAACAAGGCGCGTTTGCTGGAGAAAATCGCCGAGCTGGTCAAGGAAGGCAAGCTCGAAGGCATCTCCGGCCTGCGCGATGAGTCCGACAAGGACGGCATGCGCATGGTGATCGAGCTGCGCCGCGGCGAAGTGCCGGAAGTCATCTTGAACAATCTCTACAAACAGACGCAGTTCCAGACTGTTTTCGGCATCAACATGGTGGCGCTGCTGGATGGCCGCCCGCACTGCCTGAATCTGAAAGAGGTGCTCAATGCTTTCATTGATCACCGCCGCGAAATCGTCACGCGAAGAACGATTTACAATCTGCGCAAAGCACGCGAGCGGGCGCATATTTTAGAAGGTCTGGCTGTCGCTTTGGCCAATATAGATGAGATGATCGATCTGATCAAGGCTGCCAGCAATCCGACTGTCGCCAAAGAAGGGCTGTTGGCCAGAACCTGGAATGCAGGATTGGTTTCATCATTGCTCGAGCGGGCCGATGCCGACCGTTCACGGCCCGAGGATCTGCTTCCCGAATTTGGCCTGGTCAATGGCGCTTACCGGCTTTCTGAAGCACAGGCTCAAGCTATTCTCGACTTGCGCCTGCATCGCTTGACGGGGCTTGAGCAGGACAAGATCGTCAATGAATACAAACAGCTGCTGGAACAGATTGACGAATACCTGGCGATCCTCGGCAACGATGCGCGGTTGATGGAAGTCATCAGGGAAGAACTGGTCGCCATCAAGGAGCAATATGCGGACGAGCGGCGCACTGAAATCATTCAAACGCAGCTGGATCTGTCCGATGAAGATCTGATTACGGAGGAAGACATGGTCGTGACCATGTCGCACGAAGGCTATGTCAAGGCTCAGCCGCTGAGCGATTACAAGGCCCAGCGGCGCGGCGGTCGCGGTAAATCGGCAACGGCAACCAAGGAAACCGATTTTATAGATAAGCTGATCGTTGCCAATACGCACGACACGATTTTGTGTTTCTCCTCGTCAGGCAAGGTTTACTGGCTTAAAGTCTACCAGTTGCCGGTAGCCAGTCGTGCCTCGCGCGGCAAGCCGTTTGTGAATTTATTGCCGCTGGAACAGGGCGAGAAAATCAATGCGATGTTGCCGATCCGGGAATTTTCCGACAATAAATTCATCTTTATGGCAACGGCCAGCGGCACAGTCAAAAAGACGCCGTTAATGGAGTTCGAGCGGCAGCGCACCAGCGGCAAGATTGCGATTGAATTGAAGGAAAACGATGCGCTGGTCGGCGTGGATGTGACCGACGGTCAGCAAAACGTGCTGTTGTTCAGCAGTGACGGCAAAGCGGTCTGCTTCAACGAAACCGATGTGCGCTCTATGGGCAGAACGGCGTCCGGTGTGCGCGGCATCAGGCTGCAGGAAGGGCAGAAAGTCATTTCCCTGATTATCGGAACCGAAGGCACAGTGCTGAACATTACCGAGAACGGTTTCGGCAAGCGGACCCGGCTTGAGGAGTTCACCTGCCACAGACGCGGCGGCCAAGGCCTGATCGCCATTCAAACGTCGAAACGCAACGGTGCGGTGATCGGGGCTGTATTGGTCAACGATCATGATGAAATTATGCTGATTACCGATGCCGGCACACTGGTGCGTACACCCGTTGACGGCATTTCGGTCGTCGGCAGAAACACCCAAGGTGTCACAGTCATTCGTCTGGATAAAAAAGAGAAAGTCGTCGGAGTCGATCGCATTGAAGGCGGACTGGCTGGCGAAGAAGACGAAGATGTGATGGAATCGGAAACGGGAGCACTTGATGAAGTTGAATCCGGAGAAGAATCCTAATGTCCAGAGTATATAATTTCAGTGCAGGTCCATCGGCGCTTCCTGAGCAGGTATTGCATCAGGCTCAGTCAGAATTAATGGAATGGCGCGACAGCGGCATGTCCGTGATGGAAATGAGCCATCGCGGCAAGTTTTTTTCCATCATCGCGGAAGAGCTGGAAAGCGATCTCAGAACCTTGCTGGCGATTCCCGACAATTACAAGGTTCTGTTCATGCAGGGCGGCGCAACGGCCCAGTTTTCGTTCATTCCACAGAATATTCTGCGAGGCAAGACCAAAGCCTGTTATGTCAATACCGGCGCCTGGTCGGAAAAAGCCATACAGGATGCGAAAAACTATTGCGAAGTCGTCGTCAGCGCGAGTTCGGAGGCGTCAAACTTTACGACTATTCCCGATCCTGTTGGCTGGGTTCTGGACGAGCAGGCCGCTTATCTGCACTATACGTCCAATGAAACCATTCACGGCGTGGAATTTTCCGGCATCCCGGAAAGCCACGGCTTGCCGCTGGTTTCGGATATGTCGTCCAATATCCTGTCGCGCAAATTCGATCTGAGCCGATACGGTTTGATTTATGCCGGGACTCAGAAAAACATGGGGCCTTCCGGCGTCACGGTCGTGATCGTCAGGGACGATCTGATAGGCGATGTCGGCAAACAAGTGCCGCCGGTCTTCAGCTATGCCGAACAGGCAAAAAATCATTCCATGTTGAATACGCCGGCGACTTATAATTGGTATCTGGTCGGGCTGGTGCTGAAATGGCTGATGAAGCAGGGCGGCGTTGATGCCATCGAGCAGCGCAATATTGCCAAAGCCGAATTGTTGTATCAGGCTATTGACCAATCTTCCTTGTACCGGAATCCGGTGGAGCCTTCCTGTCGTTCGAGAATGAATGTGCCGTTCATTCTGGCTGACCAGAATCTGGATAAAGCGTTTCTTGCCGAAGCCGAAGCGAACGGGCTGTTCGAATTGAAGGGGCATCGTTCGGTCGGCGGCATGCGCGCCAGTATCTATAATGCCATGCCCGAGGAAGGCGTGCGGGCGCTGTGCGATTTTATGGCAGAATTTGAGAGAACCCATTAAACGAGAGCCGCCCTGATGACTTCAGTCACCCCACTTTCCGAATTAAGAGACAAAATCGATGCGATCGACAAGCAGATTCTGCAATTGATCAATCAACGCGCGTGTTGTGCGATGGAAGTCGCCAAAACCAAAATTGCTCAAGGCGAGAACGGCACTTTTTACCGGCCTGATCGCGAATCCCTGGTTTTGCGGCGCATCAAGGAATTAAATGAAGGGCCTTTGTCCGATGACACCGCCGTGCGCTTCTTCAGGGAATTGATGTCGGCATGTCTGGCGCTGGAAAAGCCGCTGGATGTGGCTTTTTTAGGGCCTGAAGGCACGTTTACCCAGCAGGCGGCTTTCAAGCATTTTGGGCATGCCGTTAAAACCGTGCCTTCCGCCACTATTAATGAGATTTTTAGTTCGGTCGAGAGCGGCAATTGCCAGTTCGGCGTCGTGCCGGTCGAGAATTCTACCGAAGGCGTTATCAGTCATACGCTGGACCGGTTTCTGTCGTCACCGTTGAAAATCTGCGGCGAGGTTGAAATCAGGGTGCATCATAACCTGATGGGGAATGTGGAGAGCCTGGCCGATATTACCGAGGTCTTTTCCCATCAGCAATCGCTGGCCCAATGCCGGCAGTGGCTGGACAGGCATTTGCCGCATGCTCAGCGGATTGCCGTCAACAGCAATGCCGAGGCGGCAAGGCTGGTGTCGACCAAGATACAGGCGGCCGCCATTGCCGGTCAGGTGGCTGCCGAGTTGTATGGACTCAATATTCTGGAAAAGAACATTGAAGATGAATCCAACAATACAACGCGCTTTATTATCATAGGCCAGCAAACGTCGGCTTCCACGGGCAACGACAAAACCTCGCTGGTAGTCTCTACAGGCAATCAGCCCGGCGCTTTGCATAAAATTCTCGAGCCTTTCGCAAGATTCGGCATCGGCATGATGCATATCGAGTCCCGGCCTTCAAGGCAGGGCTTGTGGGATTATGTCTTTTTTATTGATATTGAAGGCCATTGCGAGGATAAGTGTGTGGCGCAAGCCCTGGAGTTGCTGAAAGGCAATGTGCATATGCTCAATATTCTGGGCTCTTATCCTAAAGCCGTTCTTTAATTTTTTATTCCTATGACATGGCGCATGCCTTATAAGCAAAACCAATGAACAACACTAACAGTATTTACAACCTTGCCGTACCCGGCGTGCAACAACTTGTTCCTTATGTGCCCGGTAAACCCATTGAAGAACTGGAACGGGAACTGGGACTGAGCCGGATTATCAAGCTGGCTTCCAATGAAAATCCCTTGGGTCCGGGAAAAAAGGCGTTGGAGGCTATTGAGGCTACTTTGCCGCAATTGGCGCTGTATCCCGATGGCAATGGCTTCAACTTAAAACAGGCGCTGGCCCGCAAATATGACGTCCAGGCCAGTCAGATCACGCTGGGCAATGGCTCCAATGAAATTCTGGAACTGGTTGCCCGCGCGTTTTTAACGCCGGAACTGGAAGTGGTGTTCTCGCAGCATGCCTTTGCGGTCTATCCGATCGTGACGCAAGCAGTCGGCGCCAAGGCTGTGGTCGTGCCGGCCGTGAATTACGGGCATGACCTGGATGCCATGCTGCAGGCCGTTACCGAAAAAACGCGGCTCGTTTTTGTCGCCAATCCCAACAATCCAACCGGGACATTGGTCGATCAGGCCAGCCTGGAGCGTTTCATCAAGGCTTTGCCTGAAACCTGTCTGTGCGTGCTCGATGAAGCGTATTATGAATTTGTCCACAGCACAGATCCCGTCGACTCGATAAGCTGGCTGAAAAAATATCCCAACCTGCTGATTACCCGTACTTTCTCGAAAGCTTACGGGCTGGCCGGATTGCGCGTGGGGTACGGCCTGTCGAGTCCAGAGCTTGCCGACATACTGAACCGGGTCCGTCAGCCTTTCAACAACAATATGCTGGCTTTGGCGGCCGCAGAAGCCGCTTTATCCGATGCTGAGCATCTGCAGAGGACGATTGCCGTCAATGCGCAGGGCATGCGGCAATTGACGGAAGGCTTTAAAGCCCTCGGCCTGGAGTGGATTCCTTCGCACGGTAACTTCGTTTCAGTCGATTTAAAACAGCCGGGCCAGCCAGTTTATGAAGCCCTGCTGAGAAAAGGCGTAATCGTCAGGCCCGTAGCCAATTACGAAATGCCCAACCATTTACGTATCAGCATAGGCACAGAAGAGGAAAACCGGATTTTTCTCGATGCATTAACAGATGTGCTGAACAATGTTTGACCGGCTCTGCATTATTGGCGTCGGCCTGATCGGCGGCTCGATGGCGCGGGGCGCAAGGCGATGCGGGTTAAGCAGGCAGATTGTCGGCTATGGACGTGAGCAGGATTTGGAGAATCTGCAGACGGCAAAACGGCTGCAGGTCATCGATGATTATTATCTGAATATCGGGCAGGCGCTGGAAAACGCCGATTGCGTGGTGATTGCCGCGCCGGTTGGTTCAGTGGCCGGTATATTGGCTTTGTTGAAGCCGTTCTGGACGGAAAACGCCATTTATACGGACGTAGGCAGTACCAAGGGCAGCGTCATCGAGGCGGCAAAACAGGTTTTCGGCGCCGTGCCGGATAATCTGGTGCCGGCTCATCCGATTGCCGGGGCGGAGAAAAGCGGCGTAGAGGCTGCCTTGGATGATTTGTTTCTGAACAAGCGCCTGATAATTACGCCGATGGAAAATACCCGGCCGGATGCGTTACAGAAAATCCAGCGTTTTTGGGAAAGTCTGGGGTCTTTAGTATCCATCATGGATGTTGACCATCATGATGCGATCTTGGCGGCGACCAGCCATCTGCCTCATATCCTTGCGTATTCATTAGTAGACATGCTCGGGCGCAAGGATGAGCAAAGCGAAATCTTCAAGTATGCCGCCGGCGGCTTCAGGGATTTTACCCGTATCGCCTCCAGTGATCCGACCATGTGGCTGGATATCTGTTCGGCCAATAAGGAACAAATTATCCCGTTAATCCAACAATTAAAGAGTGAACTGGATAAAATAGAACAAATGCTGGCAAACGATGATCGCCGGCAGCTTTTTGCAACTTTCACGTATGCCCGAAATGCGCGGCAACGCTTTCTTGATCAGTTTGAAGGTAATAATGTCGAAAACAATAACATTTAAAGTTCAGCCGGGCGGAAAATTGCAGGGCGAGGCGCGCGTGCCGGGCGATAAATCCGTCTCGCACCGCTCGATTATGCTGGGGGCGCTGGCTGAGGGCGTAACGCACGTCAAAGGCTTCCTTGAAGCGGAAGACGCTTTGGCAACGCTGCAGGCCTTTCGCGATATGGGCGTACAGATTGAAGGGCCGGTCAACGGTGAACTGACAATTCACGGCGTCGGCAAACATGGCTTGAAAGCGCCCGCGAAAGAACTTTACCTGGGCAATTCCGGTACATCCATGCGTTTGTTGAGCGGCTTGCTGGCAGGGCAGGCGTTCAACTCAGTTCTGACGGGTGACAAATCGCTATCCGGTAGGCCTATGAAGCGGGTCACCGAGCCACTGGCGGCAATGGGCGCCGATATAAAAACGACAGAGAAGGGCACAGCGCCTTTGCACATTACCGGAAAGGCCGGGCAATTGACCGGCATCGATTATGTCATGCCGATGGCCAGCGCCCAGGTCAAATCGTGCCTGCTGCTGGCCGGAATGTATGCGCAAGGCGAAACCAGCGTGACTGAGCCTGCGCCGACGCGCGATCATACCGAGCGCATGCTGGCCGGTTTTTCGTACCCTGTAAAACAACAGGGAAACAAAGTCAGCATTAATTCCGATGGGTATTTAAAGGCGACTGAAATTGATGTGCCCAGCGATATTTCATCGGCGGCATTTTTCCTGGTCGGCGGCTCCATCGCGCCAGGCTCTGACCTGTTGCTGAGACATGTCGGTATCAACCCGACACGTACCGGAATTATCGATATTCTAAAACTGATGGGTGCGCGTATCGAAGTGCTCAACGAGCGCATTGTCGGCGGCGAGCCGGTAGCCGATCTGCATGTGGTTTATAGCCCGTTGAAAGGCATCGATATACCGGAAGCGCTGGTGCCGTTGGCCATTGACGAGTTCCCTGTGCTGTTTATAGCCGCCGCCTGTGCGGAAGGGCAGACGCGCCTGACGGGCGCGGAAGAGCTCCGGGTTAAGGAATCGGATCGTATTCAGGTGATGGCCGATGGTTTGCAATCTCTAGGCGTCGATGCGCAGCCTACGGCAGACGGCATGATCATCCAGGGCGGGCCGATAGGCGGCGGCGAAGTGATTTCTCATGGCGATCACCGTATCGCCATGTCATTTTCAATTGCCGGATTACGCGCTAACGCCCCTATTACCGTTCATGATTGCGAGAATGTGAATACGTCTTTTCCGGGATTCAAGGATCTGGCCAAGAATTTAGGGCTTGATTTGGCTTGCGAGGCGATGTAATGGCAATACCGGTTTTAGCGATCGATGGGCCTAGCGGAGCGGGCAAAGGCACGGTCAGCCGGGCTGTGGCAAAAAGGCTGGGCTGGCATTATCTCGATAGCGGCTCTATCTATCGCTCACTGGCGATAGCCGTGTTGAAACAGAAGGTCGAACTGACTGATGTGCCTGAAATTGTGAAAGTGGCGCAATCCATGGCGTTAGAGTTTGAGTGCAATGATGAGCTGGCGGTAAAGCTCAATGGCGAGGATATTACCTCGCAATTGGGCCTCGAAAGCACGGGTAATGCAGCTTCGATTATTGCTGTCTTGCCGCAAGTGCGCAGCGTCCTGTTGCAGAAGCAGAAGGATTTCAAGAAGATGCCGGGGCTGGTCGCTGACGGCCGCGATATGGGGACGGTGGTTTTTCCCGATGCCGAAATAAAGGTATTTTTAACGGCCAGCGCAGCCGAAAGGGCGCAAAGACGATATAAACAGTTGATAGAAAAAGGAATTGATGCTAATCTAACTCTCTTAACAAATGAGATAGAAGAGCGCGACCGCCGCGACACGGAGCGAAAAACGGCTCCATTGTCCATGGCCAGCGATGCGCTTTATATCGATTCCTCTAATATGACGATTGATGAGGTCATTGAAGAGGTACTGAATTTAATCCGTTAAGGATTTTTTTACAGCTGCATGCAGACTATGCAGTATTCTTTTAACTTTGACAACGAGAAGGCTTGTTCGAATCTCGATCAGGCTTGGGAAAATTGAAAATGAGCGAAAGCTTTGCGGAATTATTTGAAGAAAGTCTAACCAAGACAGAAATGCGTCCTGGCGCCATGTTAATGGGTACTGTGGTCGATATCGAAAACGATATGATCATCGTCAGCACTCATTCCAAATCAGAAGGTGTCATTCCTAAATGGCAGTTTTTGAACAATGACGGCGAACTGGAAGTTAAAGTCGGGGACGAGATCGAAGTTGCCCTTGATTTATTTGAAGATGGTTTAGGCGCTACACTTCTTTCCCGAGATAAAGCGAAGAAAAACAAAGCCTGGTCTGAACTGGAAACCGCGTTTGAAAAAGATGCTACAGTTACAGGCCGCATCACCGGTAAAGTACGCGGCGGTTTCACCGTTGCTGTTGGCGCGTTGCGTGCGTTCCTGCCAGGTTCACTGGTTGATGTGCGCCCAATCAGAGATACGGCTTTCCTGGAAAACCGTGATCTGGACTTCAAAGTTATCAAGATCGACCAGAAACGTAACAACGTTGTTCTGTCACGTCGTGCAGTTGTAGAAAAAGAATACAGCGCGGAAAGAGAAGAATTGCTGAAAACGCTGGAAGAAGGTGCAATCGTTACCGGTGTGGTTAAAAACCTGACCGATTACGGCGCATTCATTGATCTGGGCGGCATTGACGGCCTGTTGCACATCACTGACATGGCATGGCGCCGTGTGCGTCATCCTTCCGAGTGCGTTGAAATCGGCCAGGAAATCCAAGTTAAAGTGCTGAAATACGACAAAGACAAAAACCGTGTTTCATTAGGCATGAAGCAAATGGGTGAAGATCCATGGCAAAACATCAACCGTCGCTACCCAGCCGGCACTCGCGTATTCGGTAAAGTGAACAATCTGACCGATTACGGCTGCTTCGTTGAAATCGAAGAAGGCGTGGAAGGTCTGGTGCACGTATCTGAAATGGATTGGACTAACAAAAACGTTAACCCATCCAAGATTGTGCAATTGGGCGATGAAGTTGAAGTCATGGTACTGGAAATCGACGAAGAACGCCGTCGTATTTCTTTGGGCATGAAACAATGCAAAACCAATCCTTGGGACGAATTCGCTGCGACTCATAACAAAGGCGACAAGATCACCGGTAAAATCAAATCAATTACCGACTTCGGTATCTTTATCGGTCTGGAAGGCGGCATTGATGGTCTGGTTCATATGTCCGATATTTCCTGGGCGGACGACGGCGAAGCCGCGGTTCGTGAATTCAAGAAAGGCGACGAACTGGAAACTGTCATTTTAGCGGTTGATTCCGAGCGCGAGCGTATCTCACTGGGTGTCAAACAGCTTGAGCAGGATCCGTTCCAGAACTTCCTGGCGACTCATGAGAAAGGCAGCCTGGTTACAGGCACAATCAAAGAAGTCGACGCTAAAGGTGCTGTTGTTACCCTGGCGGATCATGTTGAAGGCTACATTCGCGCTTCCGAGATTCAACGTGACCGCGTTGAAGATGCACGCACTCTGTTGAAGGAAGGCGATGCAGTTGAAGCCAAATTCATTGGTGTGGATAAGAAAAGCAAAACTATTTCTTTATCCATTAAAGCCAAAGATCAGGAAGAAGAGTCGCACGCTATTAAAGATTATTCCCAGCAACAAGCTGGTACACCGACTTTAGGTGATATCTTTAAACAAATGGAAAAATAAAAACCATCCGGGGTATGCAGTCATGCATACCCCCTTTGATTTTATTTATTTGCACAGGATAGAATGTGACAAAATCTGAATTGATAGAAGCGCTTGCTAGACAACAACCTCATCTTGCACAAAAAGATGTGGAGCTGGCAGTAAAATGCATCATTGAGAAAATGAATCAGGCATTATCTTCCGGTGAACGCATTGAGATTAGAGGTTTTGGCAGTTTTTCCCTGCATTTACGCCCGCCGCGCATGGGTCGCAACCCTAAAACGGGTGATTCTGTGGCATTGGCAAAAAAATATGTACCGCATTTCAAGCCGGGCAAAGAGCTCCGTGATAGAGTTGATGAGTCGCGCGCAAGATGCAAAATAATTGATTGATAACCATCAACGCAAGGAACCAAGCCGGAATTTGTAATAGAACCGCTAGGGCATATTTTCTGATGCTTTTTCATTGCGTTGATTTTTTCTTCTTCCAATTTCCCCCATACTCGGTGCAATTTCACCGCCTTCTTTGATTTCTTCAATGCTGATACACACTCTCGGTCTTTTTGCCAATAGTGTTGCTGGCTTCTTGATTAAGCTGAAGTCTCAATTTGCTTTTATTTAAGCAAAAAGTTGCTAAAATTCAGGCATGTCTTTGTGGTGCCGCAAGCCATTCTTTTTATTCTCTCGCCTTTAATCTGACCACTACGCAAATCAATAAAAATTGATTTATTCCAAGCAATGGAACACGAGTTTTTGAGTGTGTTAGGTTATTATGATATAGTCATTCTTAATGAGAACGATTATTGATTAGAGTCTGTTCCATTCATAGATTTCAACAACTCCTAATACCCAAGGCTCAATTATGTGGTTACGCTTAAAAAATCTTGCTGTTGGAGACTCAGGGAAAATAATAGGCTTTGATGCATCAGGCAAAGCCTATCGTAAACGATTGCTGGCCATGGGGTTAACGCCAGGCACTGATTTTAGCATTACCCGTTTCGCGCCTATGGGCGATCCGGTTGAAATTAAGCTGCGCGGGTTTTCATTGACCCTGCGCAAGGACGAAGCCGCAATTCTGTTGATTGAGAAAATCTGATGAGTGCCGATTTCACGGTGGGCGTGGTCGGCAATCCCAATTGCGGCAAGACCACGCTCTTCAATGCATTGACTGGCGCCAAGCAGTACGTAGGCAATTGGCCTGGCGTTACAGTCGAGAAAAAAACCGGTCAATATACATTCGATAACAAAGTTATTGAATTGGTTGATTTGCCGGGAACGTACTCTTTAGAAGCCGCCGATGATCAGGTTTCTTTGGATGAAAAAGTCGCGCGCGATTACGTTGCTTCCAAGGAAGCAGATTTGATCATCAATATCATCGATGCATCCAGTATAGAAAGAAATCTTTATCTAACATCGCAGCTGATTGAAATGCGAGTGCCGATGATTCTGGTACTCAACATGATGGACGTCGTAAAACAGCGCGGGATTAAAATTGATGTTGATTTTCTTGCCGAACAGCTGGGCTGCCCAGTCATTCCAATAAGTGCTTCAAACAAGAGCGGAATCAAGGTTTTAAAAGCCGCCATCAACAGTTCGGCCATGGCGAAGCCGATACCGACGGTAAAAGTTACCTATTCGTCTGCATTGGAACAAGCGATAAGCGACCTTTCGTCTTTATTGGCCGATGCGGCCGAACGGCACCAGTGCGACCGGCGATGGCTGGCAGTTCGGTTACTCGAAGACGATACGCTGGCTATAAGGTTGGCTGGAAACAAATTATTGCCGACAGTTTCGGAATTGCAACGGAGAGTGGAGGACGAGACCGGCGATGAAATCGACATTCTTGCTGCCGATGCCCGTTACGGATTTGTTAACCAGCTGACTCAGGGTGCAGTCTGTAAACTGCATGAAGTCAGCCGGCATATGACCGATAAAATCGACTATATTGTTCTGAACAGATTCTTAGGCATCCCGATTTTCTTGCTGGTCATGTACGCGATGTTCATGTTTACGATCAATATCGGCAGCGCTTTTGTTGACTTTTTCGATCAGGCCGCGGGCGCTTTGCTGGTCGATGGCCTGAGTCTGGTGCTGGCAGGGCTGAACTGGCCCGAATGGCTGATCGTCATGCTGGCCAACGGTGTCGGCGGAGGCATCCAGGTCGTTACCACCTTCATTCCTATCGTCGGCTTTCTGTTTATGTTCCTGTCGGCTCTGGAAGATTCCGGCTACATGGCCAGAGCGGCTTTTGTCATGGACCGATTCATGCGCATGATCGGGCTGCCGGGCAAATCCTTCGTGCCGATGATTGTCGGTTTCGGCTGTAATGTGCCGGCGATTATGGCGACACGGACTCTGGAAAATCAGCGGGACAGAATCCTGACCAATCTCATGAATCCGTTCATGTCCTGTGGCGCGAGATTGCCTGTTTATGCCTTGTTTGCGGCGGCTTTCTTTCCTGTCGGCGGCCAGAATCTGGTTTTCGGCTTGTATCTGCTGGGCATCATTGTGGCTGTAATGACCGGCCTGATCATGCGCCATACGCTGTTTAAAGGCGAGTCAGCGCCATTTATCATGGAATTGCCGACCTATCATATGCCGACGTTGAACGGCGTTTTTATCCGCACTTGGGATCGGCTCAAATCCTTTTTATTCAATGCCGGCAAAGTTATCGTGCCGATGGTGCTGGTGCTCAATTTTCTTAATGCCTGGGGTACGGATGGCAGTTTTGGCCAGGAAAACAGTAATAAATCGGTGTTAAGCGAAATCGGGCGAAGCCTGACGCCCGCTTTTAAACCGATGGGCATTGAGAATGAAAACTGGCCGGCAACAGTCGGCATTTTTACCGGCATACTGGCGAAAGAAGCCGTGGTTGGCACATTGGATGCTTTGTACAGTCAACTCGGAGCGCCTGAACAGGATGCATCTGATAAGCCAGAGTTTGACCTTAAAGAGGCTTTGATCGCTGCTTGTCTGACTGTGCCTGAAAACTTGCGGGCGGTAGCCGATAATCTTTTAGATCCTTTGGGGTTAAATATCGGTACGGTCGACAATATCGATACTGCCGCCGATGAACAGAAAGTCAAAACCGCTACCTTTGCCGCCATGCAAAGCAGTTTTGACGGTCAGGAAGGCGCTTTTGCCTATCTATTGTTTATTTTATTGTATGCGCCGTGCGTAGCAGCAACTGCCGCTATTTACAGAGAAACTAATCTGGGCTGGACTGTGTTTGTCGTGCTCTGGACTACCGGCATGGCCTATATGACGGCCACTCTGTTTTACCAGGCCATGACTTACAGTCGGCATCCGGAATATTCCCTGGCCTGGGTGGCGGGACTGATGCTGGCTTTTTCGTCTGTCCTGATCGGATTGTGGCTGGTCGGACGAAACAGCGACGTGCGAATTAGCCGGGAGTCTTACCATGATACTGTCTGATTTAAGAAACTATTTACAGCAACAGCGCCGGGCTGCCCTGGTAGACTTGGTCAATCATTTCGGCACCGATGCCGATGCGCTTCGCGGCATGTTGAGCAAATGGGTCAGCAAAGGCAGAGTGCGCAAAACGTCGCTGGAATCGTCCTGCGGCACCAGTTGTTGCAAATGCGATCCGGCTTTGACAGAGCTTTATGAATGGATTGATGAAAAATAGCTAATTTCCATCCTTATCGATTAAAACAGAAAAACCACGAAGGACACAGAGAGCACGAAGATTTTATTCTGGTTAGTTCTTCGCGGTTATTAATCAAATGACCTTCACTTTCCATGGGTCGCTAATTCTAAAGTACTTTTTTGATAGGCGCCGAAATACGCCGGTTATAGGGGGAGACTGATGCCCTGTCTCTTGTGCCTTTCGGAAACTGGACTAAGCTTGTTATATTTACTTCATAGACGAGCGTAACAATGTCCGAGCAACAATCCGATATTCTGATCGGCTATTTATCCGAAGTCCGCGGCGACGGCATGGATGCCAGAATAACCGAAGAGCATTCAAATGATTCACCTATCATCAAAGTAGGCGATGAAGAAATACTGGCCGGTCATATCGGATCTTATGTCGTTATCCGGCAGGCCAATATCGGTGTTCTGGCGCTGGTCTTCAAGATGTGGGAACAGGATCGTTTCGACAATAACGACAGGCGCAAGTCCGATCGGTTTATTTCCCTGATTCCGGTTGGAGAGATTCAGGATAACGGAACCTTCATTCGAGGCGTGCGCCACTACCCGACACCGGGTGCGAAAGTCTATGCCGTGGGCTTGAATGAAATCAACGCCATTTTCTCGAAATTCCGCGAGTACAAATTTTTTATCGGCCAATTGGCTTCGCATAAAGATTATCACTTAAGCTTGGATCCGCGCGCGCTTTTCGGCCGCCATTTCGCCATCGTCGGGCAGTCGGGCTCCGGTAAATCATGGACCGTCACGAGTCTGATTCAAAATACGATCAAGGCGATGCCCAAAAGCCATATCATCATGCTGGACCTGCACGGCGAGTATTGCTGGAAAGATAATGACGGTATGATTCAATCGGCGTTTCCTAACGAATTGGTCAACTATGTCGATGCCATGGAAATGGAAATGCCGTACTGGATGATGACCTATGCCGAACTGGTCGATTTATTCATAGACCGGGACGACAAGGGCGCCACGCTGCAAATGTCTTTCCTGCGCGAAGTATTGCAACAACTCAAGCGCAAGGAAGCCAGAAGGATCGGCCTGCCGACGGTTTCGATCGATACGCCGATTTATTTTTCGCTGGCCGAAATGTATATGCAATTCAAGGCCGCCAATGAGGAGCGAAAAGACTTCGGCAAAGTGCAGGGCGCCTTGTTCGGCCAGTTCGACGAATTCCTGATCCGGATGCAAAGCCGTTTCAACGACGTCCGCTATGATTTCCTGCTGAAACCGAAATTACGCAACACCTCCGAAAGCATGTCCGATTTGTTGCGGCAGTTTGTTGGTCTTGGCGATAAGAAAGCCAACATTACCGTCGTCGATTTAAGTTCCGTGCCGACCGACGTCAGGCCCGCCGTTTCCGCCCAGGTCGGCCGTCTGGCTTATGAATTCAATTATTGGAATCCGCGCCGGCGCGATTTTCCGATCACGCTGATCTGTGAGGAAGCGCATGCCTATATTCCGAGAGAAAAGAACGGCCCGTTCGAAGGCACTAAAAGGATGATGGAGCGCATAGCCAAAGAAGGGCGTAAATACGGGGTATCGATCGGCGTCGTCAGCCAGAGGCCCACTGAACTGTCGGAAACGATGCTGTCGCAATGCAGTTCATTTATCTGCCTGCGCACCACAAACCCGGACGACCAGGCTTATATCAGAGGGCTTGTCCCTGAAGCCGAAGGTGACTTAACCGATATTCTGACTTCGCTGGGCAGAGGCGAAGCGTTGGTGCTGGGCGAGGCGGCGCCGTTGCCGACGCGCGTACAGATTTATCGGCCCAGTCCGGAACCGAAAAGCAATGATGTCGATTATTTCACCAGCTGGCGGGAGGGCCCGACCGATCTGAATGTCGATGAAATAGTCAATTTCTGGCGCACGCAGAATAGGAAATAATACTTCTATCTTGTGGAAATGGCGCAGTTTGGCGATCTATTCCTGCAATGCCGTTTAGCATGCGCCGGAAACCAAATAGGCTTATTTCAGCCTCCAAGGTTGAAAGCCGGGGTTAGCCATTGCGTGAATAAATCAATTTATTGGATGAGTTGTTAAAAGTTGACTAAACTTGATTGCTTTGTTTCCTAAAGACGAGATTGTATGGTTATGAAATTTACTCAAGTGTTTTGCTTGGTGATCGCGATGTTATTTTCCAACATGGCTTCCGCCGAAACCCAGGCAATAGACGGTTATGACGTGCTGGCCGATGTGGGTGTGGTCAGGCCGCTATCATTTGTCGGCATGATAGTCGGAACTGCAGTATTTGTTGCCTTATTGCCGGGCACCGCATTGGCGACCATTCCAGCGCCGCATAAGGCATTTGAACTGATGGCGGACACCTTGATTGTCAACCCGGCGAAATATACTTTTGCACGGCCGGCCGGAGATTTTGATTATAACGAGTAGCTTGGATGAGACGAAGCTGAGTCCGGGGCAATCGGAGAGACGTTTTTCGGATTTAAATCGGAAAGCGCGCGATTTGCCCCAAATTGCAAACATTCTGGCGTACTTGCCCAGCCCCGGCACTATTGCTTTTCCATGGTCCTGATAAAGGCATTGGCTTCTTGAATCGATTTTTCCATGGCTGTGATCAAGGTCGATACATCGGATTGCACCAGCCCTAATTGTCCTTTTAAGGACGCGATCGCCTGAGCGTTCAGATTGTGCTTCAAATATAACACCTGATCCTTGAACACGCTCAGCACCGGCGCTATCTTGGATTCGGCGCGTTTCATGGCGGCAATCAGCTGCTTGTAATGCGCCCTGGTAGCAGTCAGTTTTTGCTGGCTGCTGCGTTTCAGCGATGCATTGCTGTATTGGTTTAATTCATCTTCCCATTCGCGGAATAAGGCATCGGAAACGTCCTCGATGTCGCTGATGCGTTGTCTGACTTCCTCGGCTTTCCTGATGCTGTCTTCGTATTCACCGTTCAGTTTGTTATAGGTTGCTTCGAGATTTCCGCCTTTAAAATTGGTTAGGGCAGTGAACTGTTCCAGCGCCGACTTGAATTGCTCCTTGGTTTCTTCCTGCGTGTCGCGAGCTTTTTCCACGCGATAAACCATGACCTCGCGTTTAGGGATGCCTATTTTTTCCAGGCCGCCGTAATACATGCTCGAGCAGGCAGTCAAAGAGCACATTGAGCCGATTAAAATAAAACGCCGTAAAAAAGTCATAAAAACTCCTGTTATCAGATCGATGCATTATATTGGAAATACATCACCTTGAATAATAAGTTATAATTAGCGGTTTCGTTAGCAAATTCCATTAAATCAAAGGCATGTCAGAACTACTTTCAGAACTGCGGCGTCGGCGCACGTTCGCTATTATTTCCCACCCTGACGCAGGTAAAACCACACTGACTGAAAAACTGTTGCTGTTCGGCGGCGCCATTCAGCTGGCGGGTTCCGTAAAGGGGCGCAAAGCCGCACGTCATGCGACGTCTGACTGGATGGAGATGGAAAAGGAGCGTGGGATCTCGGTCACGACCTCGGTCATGCAGTTCGAGCACAAAGGCTGCATTATCAATCTGTTAGATACGCCCGGTCACGAAGACTTTTCCGAAGACACCTACCGCACGCTGACCGCCGTCGATTCGGCCCTCATGGTCATAGACGTTGCCAAGGGTGTCGAGGAAAGAACGATCAATCTGATGGAAGTCTGCCGCCTGCGCACGACGCCTATCCTGACCTTCATCAACAAGCTGGACCGGGAAGGGCGCGAGCCGATTGAATTGATGGACGAGGTCGAGAGTGTCCTGAATATCAACTGCGCGCCGATGACCTGGCCTATCGGCATGGGCAAGCGCTTTAAAGGGGTCTATCACCTGTACAAGGATGAGATTCACCTGTTCAGCCCGCAGCACGGCGGCAGAATCGCCGAAGCCGAAGTCATCAAAGGCCTGGACAATCCGAAGCTGGACGAACTGTTAGGCGATCAGGCGCAGGAGTTAAGGGATGAAATCGACCTGGTGAAAGGCGCCAGCCACGAGTTCGATCTGGATGCCTATCTGGCCGGCCGGCTGACGCCCGTTTTCTTCGGCTCCGCGATCAACAACTTCGGCATTCTGGAACTGCTCGATGCGTTCGCCGAATATGCCCCGCCGCCCAGGCCGCGCGAGGCTATCCAACGCACCGTTTCGCCCGAAGAAGACAAATTCAGCGGCTTCGTATTCAAAGTCCAGGCCAACATGGACCCAGCCCACCGCGACCGCGTGGCCTTCCTGCGCGTCTGCTCGGGCAAGTTCGACAAAGGCATGAAGATCAATCACGTCCGCATCGGCAAAAACGTTCAGGTATCCAACGCGATCACGTTCCAAGCCGACACCCGTAAAAGCGTCGAGGAAGCCTATCCGGGCGATATCATCGGCTTGCACAATCACGGCACGATTCAGGTCGGCGACACCTTTACGCAGGGTGAAGTCCTCAAATACGGCGGCATACCGTATTTCGCGCCGGAACTGTTCCGCCGCGTAGTGCTGAAAGATCCGCTCAGAGCCAAGGCCCTGCAAAAAGGCCTCGTGCAGTTGACCGAAGAAGGCGCGACGCAGTTGTTCAGGCCGCTGAAAAACAATGACCTGATCCTGGGCGCCGTGGGTGTGCTACAGTTCGACGTGACCGCCTATCGCCTGAAGGCCGAATACAATGTCGAATGCGTGTACGACGCCGTATCGGTTTCGACAGTGCGCTGGGTCAGCTCGGACAAACCCGGCAAACTGGAGGAATTCAGGAATAAAGCCTTCGACAACCTGGCCGAAGACGGCGGCGGTTATCTGGTTTATCTGGCTACCAGCCGGGTTAACCTGCAACTGACTGAGGAGCGCTGGCCTGATATCAAATTCAGCGCGACAAGGGAATTATAAAAACAACATAGTGATGAGCTACAGGTTGTAGGTGCGAATTCATTCGCACTGTGCAGCTTGGGAAGTTACTTTGTGCATGTCCCATGGCTTGCGGGATATGAGAGATCGAGTATGAGAAACTCTGGTTCCGCAAGCTTTTTCAATCCGCCTGCCAGAATTGATCCAGCGGGCTGATAACACCTTTGCCGCCCTTGTTCAGCACATGGGTGTAAATCATCGTCGTCGCCACGTCGCTGTGGCCTAGCAGTTCCTGCACCGTGCGAATACCGTAACCGGCCTGCAGCATATGCGTTGCAAAGCTGTGGCGCAACGTGTGCGGCGAAGTCGGCTTGGCAATGCCGGCCGCCAATGCTGCTTTTTTGACATATCGCTGTACCTGTTTTTCCTCGATATGATGGCGGCGCTCCGCCTTGCCGCGAGGATCAATCGAATAATTTTTTGCCGCAAACACGTACTGCCAGCCCCATTCCCTTGAGGCATTGGGATACTTGACAGCCAGCGCGTCCGGCAGCCAGACGTCCACCTTGCCCAGCGCTAAATCCTGCTCATGCCATTGCCGGCGCAACGCCAACTGAGCACGCATCGCATCCAGCAAACTATCCGGCAGCATTGTCACTCTGTCTTTGCCACCCTTGCCATCGCGGACAATAATTTCCCTGCGCGTCAATTCCACATCCTTTACGCGCAGGCGCACCGCCTCCATCAAGCGCATGCCGGTGCCGTACAGCAACTTGATGATTAGACCGATTGGCGGCGGAGCCATTTCGGCCTCCTTCAGCAATGCCTGCACTTCCAAAACCGTCAATACTACCGGCAAACGTCGTGGTTTTTTAGAGCGCTCAAATCCATCCAGCCAAGGGAGTTCCACTGCCAGCACATCACGATAGAGAAACAAAATGGCCGACAATGCCTGACTCTGAGTTAAACTGGAAACATGGCGTTCCGTGGCAAGACAGGTTAAAAATGCCTCCACTTCAGCTGCGCCCATTTCAGTTGGATGTCGCTTGCCGTGGAAGATAATGAATTGTTTAATCCAGGCAATATAGGTATTTTCAGTGCTTAGACTATAGTGTTTGAAACGAATCTTGTCCCGCACCAGGTCCAGCAATTTCTTTGGCTGAGGTAGTGTCGCATTTGTTTACATGGTTTGTCGTATTTGCTTATACTTTAATCAATATTAACAAATAAATAATTTTAATTACGTATGATTATACGACATATTGACTGGATTATTGGACAAGTAATGTCGTATATATTACGTTAGGCATCTTGGGATATATAAAACATGGATAGCAAGACTCAGTTATTATTGGGAAGGTACATAGAATGGGAACTTCCATAGAGCTCTGCGTTGGTAACGTATCCCTTTCGTATTCCAAAAACTTCATGGGCGAAGATTACGGATTCTTGTTTCAGGAAGATGATCTTTTTCGACGCAAGACTGACGCAATAAATTACGATTATTACGAAGAGCATCCCGAAGAAAAGGAGGAGCTTGCTGAAGCTGAGGAGCTTTTCGCAAGAACACTTTCTCGCATCTTGCCTCGTCTTGAGATACTCGGCTTCACTCTTGAAGCTGCCCGCGCCGAATACCAAGCGGCGGTCGCAGAAGCGGAAGATATATCTAGATATGGTGGGATAGAAGAGTCAAAAAAAATATATCTCACGTTTGAAGAATTTTGCAATTTGGCATGCCGCTATCCGCTCGGCGATTTGAAAAGTGGTTATATCGAGTACGAGACGCCAGACCGAGACAAGATTGCTCAGGGGCGGTTTGCCGCTGATATCGACAAATTTGAGCGAATTCCATGGACCGATAATGCTGATTCTTATTGGTCTGAAAGTAGCTTCCTTTCCGCGAGAGTTTGTATTCTGAGTGCGGAATCTATGCTTCAGGTGTTTTCCCTGAATCCGGCCAATTCTGAAGTTGAGGTCACATGGGAGTTTGGTCCTATCGTCCATGCAGGTTGGGTTCAACGTGAAGCATTCCGGCCAGGTGCGCGGCAAAGGCAAAAAGTTCTGATCGCAACCGAGGGCGCATCCGATGCACGCATCATTCGGCGGTCGCTCGATGTTCTACGCCCGGACGTGGCAGATTTTTTCAATTTCGTTGATGTCGATGAACGCCATCATTTCTGGGGTACCGGCAATCTCGTTAAATTTGCAGAGGGGCTTTTGCGAATTGAGGTTCTTAATCAGGTCTTATTCGTTTTCGACAACGACGCAGAGGGCGTTGACGCTTTTCGCAAGCTTGAGAAACTGGAACTACCTGCAAATATGCGAGCGATGCTCTTACCTGATCTTGAGGAATTTAGGACGTTTTCCACTCGCGGCCCGGAGGGCGTAGGCGTTTCTGATATCAATGGACGAGCCGCTGCGATTGAGTGCTATCTTGACCTTCGTTTAGATCAATATCCCGCATCTCAGGTCACTTGGAGCAACTTTAAAAAGGACATCGACGCATGGCATGGAGTGTTGGATTTCAAAGAATCCTATTCAAAGCATTTCTACGATCAGCCCGACGATCTGCTGCGAAACGGTAGCTACGATGTCTCTAAGCTCACGAAATTAATTGATGCGTTGATCAAACAGGCCGGACTGGTAACCTCGGTTATCTGAGGAGCTACCCTTGTTTTACTCGTCGGCGCATTGCAAGTTATTGCCTAACAAGTCGCTCGTGCGGACGCAAACTACGTTGCGCTTCGTATGCGCCGCACAGCTAGGTCGTTAGCAATCCAATGAACGAAGAACGCAAAGAGATGGATAGCGCCCTCAAGGAGGCATTTATTCCCGAGCTACGAAAGCGTGGGTTTAAAGGGAGCATGCCGCACTTCCGACGCATCCTACAGGATCGCGTAGATTATCTGACTATCCAATTTTATAGCGCGGGTGGCGGGTTTGTTGTAGAAATAGCAAAGTCAGGTCCAAACGGCGTTGAGAGTGGATTTGGGAGCGAGCTACCCGTTGAAAAACTAAGTGTCCAGTATTTTGGAAAGCGGCTAAGGCTAGGATCAAGGCCGGAAGAGGGTGTTAGGGATCACTGGTTTGAGTTTGGTCGCAAGTCTTACGAACAGCAAGGGCCAATAAAACCATATGAGCACTACTTAGATGTCGCTAAGTCTGTGGTGCCGTTTTTGGATACACAAGCAGAGAAGTGGTGGAACAATGACTGCTAACAATCGCATGCACTCGGACAGCAAAAAGCGCCGCTCCTTCGTCGCTCTGCTTTTTGCTGCCGGTGATGCGAAGCGTTATGCCTCTTAACTAGCCGAGTTATTGAATGCCAAATCCAGAAATTAAACTAGATATTAAAAAAATTGCATGGGTTATTTTTAACGTTTTTAGGTGGATAGCGCTTGCCGGTCTTGTGTGTGGCTTGGTTGGCCTAATTTTTTCGATCAAGAACAACTATTTTCTCTGGGTAAGCCCGTTACACACCGAAGGAATAGTAATAGGCTATGAAGAAAAGTCGTGGCAAAGTCGTACGAATGGTGCATTTATTACAACGTCAACAAAATTGCCTATTGTGGAATTTCAGGATGCCTCCAACGCCGCCATAAGGTTTACCGATCATGTTGGCTCATCCAATGCGGCTGGGTACAAAAATAAGGTACACGTAATTTATTCAATATATGACCCAAGTAATGCCAGAATTGATAAAGGGTTGCTATTTAATTGGATTGATACTTACATCTGGCTATTTCTAACATTTTGTGGCTTATTGGGAATAGTTCGTTTATCAAAAGGCAATATCGCCATCATGCTGAGAAAACTGGATAGCAAAAATGCATAACCGATCGGTCAAGCAGGACGTGCTACCGCGCGCTTCTTACCTCAAACGTTGGGCGTCGAAACACTGCCGCTGGCCGTTGCCCTCAAGTTGACTCTTAACGAACAGCGACCGTAAACCTATTGCAATAACAAGACAGTAATCCAGATGTTGGAGGAACTCAGTTATGAGAAGAGTTATTGTGCTTGAACACATCTCCCTTGATGGAGTCATACAAGCCCCAGGCGGGCCAGACGAAGATACCGTTGGCGGCTTCGCTTATGGCGGTTGGATAGCGCCATATTCCGACCCGATTCTTGGAACGGCCCTGGGAAGTCAGATGAACAAGCCGTTCGACCTGTTGTTAAGACGCAAAACCTATGACATTTGGGCGCCGTACTGGCCGCAACATGCGGACATATGGCCGGGTGTCAACGCGGCGACCAAGTACGTTGCCTCGAATACCATGACGTCTGGTGAATGGCAACCATCCGTGTTTTTAAACGGAGATGTTGCAGAAAAAGTCGCCGGACTCAAGCGACAGCCAGGGCCGAATTTGCACGTTTGGGGAAGCGGTAATCTCATTCAGACGCTTATCAAGCATGATTTGGTCGATGCGTTCTGGCTGATGATATATCCAATAACACTGGGTATCGGAAAACGGTTGTTTGCCGACGGTACGATTCCGGTAGCTTACAAGGTGACGGAAAGCAAAGTCACATCGAAGGGCGTCATTGTTGTAAATTACGAGCGTGCTGGCGCAATCACAACCGGAAGTTTATGAACACTCATAGCATGCGAAATGGGGCTGCATATGACACCCAACCCTTCGGTCGGGAGGGACGCTGCGCGGCGATGCCGCTTGCGCCTCTCACTTTTACGTTAGGCATAATCACTGATTAGCCACTAATCAGGTTATAGTGTTAGAAATACATCTAAGATGGGTAACATGAAAAAACTAGCCACAAACACATTCCGCGTTAAGCTATTCAATAAATTGATGGGCTTTGCCAGTGCGCTTCAAAACATACCTGCGAAGATAACGCCACCGCCCTTCAGACTCATGCAAATTGGCTCGCTGTTCTGGCAGTCCCGTGCATTGTATGTGGCAGTTAAGCTCGAATTGGCTGATGTGCTTGGCGACACCGAGAAAAGCACACAGGAAATCGCCATGGTTTTACAGCTTCATGAAGACCATCTCTACCGATTGATGAGGATGTTGGGTTCAATGGGTATTTTCGATGAAACTGCCCCGCGCGTGTTCAAAAACTCCAAAACATCGGCGTTTCTGCGTCAAGATAACCCCAAAAACGTGCGTGCCATGATCTTGATGCATAACTCACCGGAAATGACTAAACCGTGGATGGAATCTTTGGAGGAAAGTATCCGTGACGGCGGCGTGCCATTCGCCAAAGTATATGGTGTTGATGTATTTAGCTATATGGATCAGCACAAAAACTTTGATTTACTGTTCTCTCAAGCAATGGACACGGTAGAAAACCTCACCGGTAACTTATTTTTGGAAGATTTTAATTGGGGGCAGTTTGACCGTATTATTGATGTCGGCGGTTCCAAAGGCAGCAAAGCCTTATCCATTCTTAAGTCTCACCCCAACCTAAAAGCCATTGTGTTTGACAGGCCACAAATTATCGAAGCCGCCAAAACCCATTGGCAGGGCAAAATAGCCGCCGATATACTTGCGCGAATTGATTTTCAGGGCGGCAATATGTTTGAGTCCCTGCCAACCGCCGCCTCAGATAATGACCTCTTCGTATTTGCTGCCATATTTCATTGTTTAAGTGACGAAGAATGCACAACCGTATTAAGCAACCTGAAAACAGCGGTTGGTAATACCCAATCATCTGTACTTTTTGCTGATGCCGTTGCTGAGGAAATCCATATTAATCCAACAATAGCCGCTTTCGATATGCAAATGTTGATTGGCACAACGGGGCGTGAGCGTACACCGAGCGAGTGGAAACAATTGCTGGAAAACGCTGGATTTGAAATTATGGAGATCATGAATGTGAGAACTTTTGCCAAATTCATTATCGCCAAACCATTCCAGTCCGGTCCTCATGCCTAACATGGCGCTCAAGCGGGACGCGCCTTTTCGGGGCAGTTTTGAAGGTTTGCTGTTTTTCCGGCTTCGGCGGCTTTGCTGATCGCCCGTGAGAGGCGCGCCCCTTAGCTCTACGTTATAACTAAGCGAACATGTTTCAAGGAAGGAGATTGGAATGGCAAACTTACCCAGACTAAAAATGGTTAGTGATAGAAAGAAAAGCATAATTGATGATTCACCGGCTATTTTTGAGGTTGTGGACAACCCAAACGCAGTAAATGCCGCGCCTTTTTACGAGATAGAAGAGGCAAGCGAGATTGGCAAATGGTGCGGCATTATCATTCATCTCTCTCAAAAGCATGGTGTAGACTCTCGGTTAGTCGAGGCAATTATGTATATGGAAACTACACATGGCTGGTATGACATGTTTTATCCAATGCGGAAAACTATTCTGCTGATGAACCTGCATTACAAATATTGGCGGGAGTTAGGTGTAACCAAAGAAAACTTAGGCTGTCCATTTTACAACATAGAATTTGGCGTAATACTGCTCGCGCGTATTCAGGCAAGGATAGAACAGCCTACTATTGCTAAGATTGCCACTATTTATAATTTCTTAGGCGCGGAAAAGGTAAATGATTATGGTGCTCGTGTAGCAAAATTATATATCACCAGACCTTGGTCTAAGGAGGGCTGCACAAGATGAAAACAGTTTTATCAGGTTTATTTGCGGTATCCTTCCTTGTCGCTTTTGTCCCGCTTTACGTCGGCATACAGCACAATTCAATGGGTGAATTTTGCAAAAACGATGATTTAGACCTTTGCTCTTTTGACTATTTTTATGCCTTCGGTATTTGGACTTCATGGTTTGCTATTATTTTCGGTTCTTTAATAGGAATTTCGGTTGTTGTCCGCTTATGTATTGTTGGGCATAAGGTTATAACGAATAAAACCAGCGGACGCTAAATGCGCCGCTGATTTTAGCGCTAGGTAAAGCTATGGAATCTGAATCTTTCGAGGGATGGGGCTTGGTTATTGCCTTGGCCTTTTTCGGTGGAGCTTTTCCCATGTGGTTCGGCTTCTCAAGCCGAGTATCATTTTTTATAGTGGTCGCTTTAGTTGTCATTCCATCACTTATATATTTCCTTTTTTATTTCAATACCCTTGGTGTTTCCGCAAAAGGCATGTGGCCTATAGGGCTTGCCTTCCAGTTTATTCAATCTGCTTTTATCGCCGCACTTGGCAGCGGGCTAGCATCATGGATAAAACATTTCACCAAATAATTTCGCTCAGCCTCCTATGTCACATTTCAAATGTGCCTAACATGCAGGTCAAAAGGACGTTCCGACCGTTGCGATTTTACAGTTCAGGTTTACAATCAAGGTCAGTGGCTTGGCCTAGCACGTAGGAAGCGCTGAGGAATGAAGCGCATCAATCGTATAGGCTAACCCAGCGGTCAAAGGGATGTGTCGCCTTAATGTAGTTTTGATAAGGTTGCTTTTGAATCAGGTTTGATGGCTTCGTTAACTTTTCAATGGCAGCGCTCCTTTAAGAATGGGAATAAAGTAACTTTCTCAAGTACGCGGAGCATTTCCCAGTGTAAGCACGGATTGATCCGCACAGTGCGAATAAATTCGCACCTACCATTTTCTGATTTATTCTCGGCTCATTCCTTAAGAACAGAATAACGGTCGGAATGTGGGAAATAAGGCTCAAGCAATACCGTTTTCACCCTGAGCCTTATGCTTCGATCACCCCTGCAACGCCTTCAACACCGCCTGCATCGTCTCATTGGCATCGCCGAACAGCATGCGCGTGTTTTCCAGCACGAACAACGGATTGCCGACGCCGGCATAGCCCGATGCCATGCTGCGCTTGAGCGCGACCGTGGCGCCGCCTTTCCAGCATTCCAGCACCGGCATGCCGGCGATCGGGCTGTTCGGGTCATCGAGCGCCGACGGGTTGACGATGTCGTTGGCGCCGATCACGATCGTGACGTCGACGTTGGGGAAATCCTCATTGATTTCATCCATTTCATACACGATGTCGTAAGGCACCTTGGCCTCGGCCAGCAATACGTTCATGTGCCCGGGCATGCGCCCTGCCACCGGATGGATGCCGAAGCGGACTTTCTTGCCTTTTTCCCGGAGCAGCTTGGTGATTTCATTGACCGTGTGCTGGGCCTGCGCCACCGCCATGCCGTAGCCGGGGATGATCATGATGTTCTTGGCGGCCAGCAGCAATTGAGCGGTTTCTTCGGCATCGATAGGGTAGACCTCGCCTTCAACGGCCGCAGCCTCGCCCGTGCCGGTACCGAAACCGCCTGCGATGACGCTGATGAAATTGCGGTTCATGGCGCGGCACATGATGTAACTGAGGATGGCGCCGCTGCTGCCGACCAGGGCGCCGGTCACGATCAGCAAATCGTTGCTGAGCATGAATCCCGTGGCCGCGGCGGCCCATCCGGAGTAGCTGTTCAGCATCGATACGACGACGGGCATGTCGGCCCCGCCGATGGCCATGACCATGTGCACGCCGAAAACCAGCGCGATGAACGTCATGATTAACAGCGGGTAGAGGCCGCCGCCGGTTTTGGTCTGTTCCAGAAACACCTGGCCCAAACCGATGACGAAAATCAACAGGCCCAGATTCAACCAATGCCTTAACGGTATCAGGACCGGCTTGCCGTTGATTTTGCCGCTGAGCTTGCCGAAGGCGATTACCGAGCCCGAGAAGGTAACGGCGCCGATTAAAATGCCGATGTAAATTTCCAGCTCATGGATCGTTTTTTCGGCACCCACGAGCGTGGAGCCGGTTTCCATGAAGTTGGCGTAACCGACCAGCACTGCGGCCATGCCGACCAGGCTGTGCATGATGGCGACCAGTTCGGGCATTTGCGTCATTTCAACCTTTAAGGCCGCCACAGCACCGATCGCGCCGCCGATCAGCAAAGCCAGGATCAAAACGACGTAGGCGTTAACCGCACCGTTTAGCGTTAAAGCAGTAGCGATGATGGCGATGGCCATGCCGATCATGCCGTAATAATTGCCGCGCCGGGCGGTTTCCTGATGGCTTAAGCCGCTCAGGCTCAAAATGAACAGAATCGTGGCGGCCAGATAAGACATCGTAATTAAGCTTTGAGACATCTTCTTCCCCTTATTTTCTGAACATTTCAAGCATGCGGCGCGTGACTAAAAAGCCGCCGGCAATATTGATGGATGCGATGAGTATGGCCAGGCCGGCCAGAATCATGGCGATTTTTCCCGGCGCCGAAATCTGCACCAGCGCGCCGATCACGATGATGCCGCTGATGGCATTGGTCACGCTCATCAATGGCGTGTGCAGCGCCGGTGTCACGTTCCAGATCACCTGATAGCCGATGAAACAGGCCAGCACGAAGACGGTAAAATGCGACATGAAAGAAGCCGGCGCGACAGCGCCGATGCCAAACAGGGCAAGTCCGCCGATAACCAGCGGTATAAAGGGCTTGATGCCATCGGGGATGGCGTGTTTTTTTTCTTGTGCCTGGACGGCGGGGTAGGCGGGGGCTTCTGTTTGCGGGGGAGGGGCGACCGATAATTTGGGCGGTGGCGGCGGCCAGGTTATCTTGCCTTCCTTGATGACCGTCGCGCCGCGTATCACTTTATCGTCCATGTTGACGTTGAGCACCCCGTTCTTTTCGGGGCACAGCTCCGTCAATAAGTGTCTGAGATTGGTGGCGTACAGTTGACTGGACTGGTTGGCCAGACGGCTGGGCAGATTGGTATAGCCGATAATCGTGACGCCGTGCCTGACTACGACTTTATCCTTCTCGGTCAGGGCGCAGTTGCCGCCTTGCTCGGCCGCCAGATCGACGATGACGCTGCCCGGCTTCATCGATTCGACCATGCCTTGCGTGATCAGCTCGGGCGCAGGCTTGCCGGGGATTAGGGCGGTTGTGATGATGATGTCGACTTCCATGGCCTGGCGCGCGAACAGCGCCATCTCGGCTTCAATGAACTCCTTGGACATGGTTTTGGCATAACCGCCGGTTCCGGCGCCTTCTTCCTTGAAATCCAGCATTAGGAACTCGGCATCCATGCTTTCAATCTGCTCCTTGACTTCAGGCCGCGTGTCGAAAGCTCTGACAATCGCGCCCATGCCCTTGGCCGCGCCGATGGCGGCAAGCCCTGCGACGCCGGCGCCGATGACCAGTACTTTGGCGGGAGGGATTTTGCCGGCGGCGGTAATCTGGCCGGTAAAGAACCGGCCGAAATGCTGCGCGGCCTCAATGACGGCCCTGTAGCCGGCGATATTGGCCATGGAACTGAGCGCATCGAGTTTCTGCGCCCGAGATATGCGAGGCACGCTATCCATAGCCAGCACGGTCGCGCCTTTGGCGGCCAGTTTCTGCATTAGGTCTTCATTTTGCGCCGGCCAGATGAAGCTGATCAGATGGCCGCCTTCAGGCAGCAGTTCAACTTCATCAATGGCGAGTTCAGGATGGCGTTCTGGCGGCCTGACTTTCATGATGATGTCGGCGTCATTCCATAGCGTTTTGGCCGATTTGACGATTTGGACACCAACTTCTTTATAAGCCTCATCAGAGATATCGGCGCCGGCCCCGGCACCGCTTTCCACACTGACTTCGAAGCCCATTTTAATGATTTTTTCAGCGGCTTCAGGCGTTGTAGCTACACGTTTTTCACCTTCATGGATCTCTCTGGGTATACCGATCTTCATACAGTCCCCTTTGTTGTTTGAGTTATTTAGGAGTAATTGAATAGCAAGATTTTGAATAACAATCGAAACCTTATTGTTGAGCATAGGAGATTGAGGCCGGTTTTTCAATAAAAAATACAACGCCTATTATCGGCTGCCAGCTTCCGGAGTCATGTGCCCGGGATCGCAGGATTCGTAATTGCAGGAGACGGGCAAGGGCTTTTTACAATTTCACGTTGCGCAGCCTGAGGGCATTGCCAATCACAGACACTGAGCTAAAGCTCATGGCGGCGGCTGCAATCATCGGGCTGAGCAGCAGGTCGAAGAACGGATACAGGACGCCGGCGGCAATCGGAATGCCGGCAAAATTGTAAATAAAAGCAAAGAACAGGTTCTGTTTGATATTGGCCATCGTGTGCCGGCTCAGCCGCCAAGCGCGGGCTATGCCTCGCAGGTCGCCTTTGACGAGCGTCACGCCGGCGCTTTCCATGGCAACGTCCGTGCCCGTGCCCATCGCGATGCCGACATGCGCCTGAGCCAGCGCCGGCGCATCGTTGATGCCGTCGCCGGCCATGGCCACAATACGGCCTTCGCCTTGCAGGCGCTTGATGATGTCGGTCTTCTGGTCGGGCAGGGTTTCGGCCATGACCTCGTCAATGCCCAGCTTTCTTGCGACGGCCTGGGCGGTGGTCCGGCTGTCGCCTGTGAGCATGACGATGCGGATGTGCTCGCTATGCAGAGATCGGATGGCTTCGGGCGTGCTGTTCTTGATCGGGTCGGCCACGCCGACGACTCCTGCCGGCTTGCCGTCGACCGAAACAAGCATGACGGTCTGGCCGTCGCCGCGCAGTTCTTCGGCTCGGGCTGCGAGTCGGCCCGGATCGATGCCCAGGCTGTCCATCAGGGCGCGGTTGCCAAGCGCAACTTCCCGGCCATCGACACGGCCCTTGACACCCTGGCCGGTGATCGACTCGAAATCTTCGGCATGGGCCAGATCAATACCTCGCTGTTGAGCGCCTTTAACTATGGCTTCGGCCAGCGGATGCTCGCTGCCGCGTTCGATGCTGGCGGCGAAGCGCAGGAGATCGTTTTCTTGAATACCATCGGCAGCCGTGACAGTGACGAGTTTCGGCTTTCCTTCGGTCAATGTCCCGGTCTTATCCACGACCAGCGTGTCAATCTTGCGCATCAGTTCGATGGCTTCGGCGTTCCTGAATAATATGCCGGCGCCGGCGCCTTTGCCTGTCGCCACCATGATGGACATGGGCGTTGCCAGGCCAAGGGCGCACGGGCAGGCAATGATCAGCACGGCGATGGCGTTGATGAGCGCATAAGCCATGCGCGGCTCGGGCCCGGCAAGAGACCAGACGATAAACGTGACAATCGCGATAACCACTACGATGGGAACGAAATAACCGGCGATGATGTCGGCCAGCTTCTGGATCGGCGCGCGGGTGCGTTGCGCCTCGGCCACCATCGCCACGATACGCGACAGCAGCGTCTCGGCGCCGACTTTTTCGGCGCGCATGACCAGACTGCCGGTGCTGTTGATGGTCGAACCAATGACGCGGTCGCCTTCGTGCTTTTCGGCCGGGATCGGCTCGCCGGTGACCATCGACTCATCCACCGAGCTGGCGCCTTCCAGCACGACGCCGTCCACGGGTATTTTCTCGCCCGGCCGCACGCGCAGCCTGTCACCGATTTGCACCGCATCCAGCGGAACATCAATCTCGGCGCCGTCGTCGCTCAGACGGCGCGCCGTTTTGGCCTGCATGCCGAGCAGTTGCTTGACGGCCTGGCTCGTCCGGCTGCGGGCACGCAGCTCGATGACCTGGCCGAGCAGGATAAGGGTCACGATCACGGCGGCGGCCTCGAAGTAGACGCCAACCTCGCCGTTTTCGCGAAACGAGGCAGGAAAAATATCGGGAAACAGCGCCGCGATCAGACTATAGAAATAGGCCACGCTCACGCCGAGCCCGATCAGCGTAAACATGTTGAGGCTGCGGTTTTTTACCGATTGCATGGCGCGGACGTAAAAAGGCCATGCCGACCACAGGCAGACAGGCGTCGCCAGCGCGAGCTCGATAAGCATGCGGGTACGCTGCGAAAATAGCTGCGAGACAGGCCGCCCGGGCAGCATATCGCCCATGGCGACAAGGACCAACGGCACGGTCAGCACGGCGGCAAACCAGAACCGGCGGCTCATGTCCGTCAGTTCGGGATTCTGTTCAGCCTGCTCGGCCTCAAAGGCTTTGGGCTCAAGCGCCATGCCGCAGATCGGGCAGTTTCCCGGTTCGTTGCGGACGATCTCAGGGTGCATCGGGCAAACCCATTCCGTCCGGGAGGCGGGGAAGGGCGCCTCGACAGGCTCAAGCGCCATGCCGCACTTCGGGCAGCTTCCTGGATGGGCCGACTGCACTTCGGGATGCATGGGACAGGTGTAAGTGGTTGTCGCTATGCTGCTGTCGACTCTTGGCATGACTGTGTCCTTATCGTGAGTTAAAGTTTTACAATTGAAAATTTAAGCTCTGTAGGATATGCATCGCATACCATTTTCAGCGTTTGCCGATTCATTGCGACTTTGGTAAAGGTACTCAATGCGTACCCTACGGCAGCTTATAAAAGTTATCAATCAATTTTTAGGACCTTGGCGCCGCGGATTCTTCCCGTTTTCAGCTCGATCAAGGCTTCGTTCGCCTGTTCCAGGGCAAAGACCTGAATCTCGGGATTCAAGTTTATTTCAGCGGCCAGGCTCAGGAATTCCTGTACATCAGTTCGGGTAATGTTGGCGACACTCTTGATTTCTTTTTCCTGCCAGAGATGCTGCGGATAATCCAGTTGCAGCAAGCTCTGCTTGTCGTCTTCCTTGCGGATCGCGTTTATCACGAGCCGTCCGCCCGGCTCCAGGTTTGCCAATGCTTCCACGACGGGCTGCCAGGCCGGTGTCGTGTCAATGATGCTGTCCAGCTTTCTGGGCGCCCGATCAACAGTTTCGCCGGCCCACACGGCCCCCAGTTCCAGTGCGAACGCGCGTTCTTCGGCGCTTCTGGCAAACACGAACACCTCGGTATTCGGATAACGGTGCTTCGCCATTTTCAGGACCAGATGGCCGGACGCGCCAAATCCGGTCAGGCCCAAACGCTGTCCGTCTTTGATTCCTGTCAGTCGTAAGGACCGGTAGCCGATAGCGCCGGCGCACAGCAAGGGGGCGGCCTGCAGGTCGGAAAAAGCTTCGGGAATCCGATAAGCGAAATTCTCGCTCACGGTCATGTATTGCGCATAGCCGCCATTGGCATCGCGGCCGGTGGCCTCGAAGACCGGGCACAGATTCTCATGACCGCTCAAGCAGAACTTGCATGTCCCGCAAGCGGAAAAAATCCAGGCGACACCGACCCGGTCGCCCTCTTTGATGCGCTTGACCTTGCTGCCAATTGCTTCAACGCGGCCCACGACTTGATGCCCCGGGATAATAGGCAAATGCGGCGGCGGTGTTCTGCCTTCGATTTCATCGAGTTCGGTGTGGCAAATGCCGCAGACAGAAACCTTGAGCAGAATTTCTCTGTCACCGGGTTCGGGAACGGGAAGGTCTGCCCATTCAAGCGGCGCCTGATTGTCTTTTAAATCGCAGAGCTGTCTTAATAGCATCGCTTTCATGAAATTGCCTTTATAAATTATTTAGTTATTTGATTCGAAAGGTTATTTTCCCGGCAGTTCCACCATTAACATCCGATTATGTGATATCATCCAGTTAATTTAACTACTCAGCCGCGCCGGTAACGGTAAGAGCGGCAGACATAATGGACATTGGTCTAATCCTTATTTTGATTCTTATCAATGGCGTTTTCGCAATGTCGGAAATGTCGGTTGTTTCTTCCAGAAAAGCCCGCCTGCAGAAGTTGGCTTCCGAGCGTCGGCCCGGCGCCAATGCGGCGCTCAAACTGCATGAAGAGCCTTCTCATTTTCTGTCTACCATTCAGGTAGGCATTACATCTGTCGGTATTTTGAGCGGCGCCTTGGGTGAAGATGCGCTGAAAACGCCTATTCATGAGCAGCTTTTGAAAATTCCGATGCTCGCGCCTTACGCCGAAGGCATTGCCCTGACAATGACAGTGGTTTTAATCACTTATTTTTCCGTGGTGATCGGCGAGCTTTTCCCCAAAAGACTGGCTTTACTGCATTCGGAAAACATCGCGGTTGTTATCGCCCGTCCGATGAGAGGTTTGGCCAAAATTGCCAGCCCATTGGTCTGGCTGCTGTCTTCTTCCGGAAACCTGCTGCTTCGCATCGTAGGCGCTCACCGTCCTCGAGAGGCCTCAGTCACCAATGAAGAGATCAAGCTGCTAATGGAAATGGGCTCCGAAGCCGGCGTTTTCCATGCCAGCGAAGAAAGGCTGGTTGCCAATGTGCTGAGACTGGACGAACTGCGCGTCGGCGCGATTATGACGCCGCGCAAAGAGATTATCGCCATCGATTTGATGGCTCCGGAGGATGAGATTAAGCGGAAAATCGCCGATTGCCGGTGTACGCGCTTAGTGGTTTGCCGGGATGGCCTGGAAAACGTACTGGGCATTCTGCACCGCGGCGATTTATTGAAGTCGATGATGGAGGGCGTGTTTGATATTGAGAAAACAGTGCGTCCGGCGCTCTACGTTCCCGATTCCATAACGCTTACGCATCTTCTGGAGCTTTTTCGGGAAGAGCATGCCGATTTTGCCTTGATTGTCGATGAATACGGCGAAATGGAGGGCCTTGTGGCGCTCAGCGACGTCTTGACGGCCATCGTCGGCGATTTTCCCACTGAGGAGTCCGAGCTCGAACCTGATGTCGTCCAGCGGGATGACGGTTCATGGCTCATTGACGGCGGCGTGTCGATAGCGAAGCTGAAGTCGGTCCTTGATATGGACATCGAATTCCCTGGCGAGACTGACAATGTCTACAATACTATCGGGGGATTCATTCTGTTCCATCTGGAAAGAGTTCCGCACGTGGCGGACAGCTTTGAGTACGATGACTGGCGTTTTGAAGTGGTGGATATCGACGGAACGCGGATTGATAAGGTTTTGATCAGTTCCGTAAATCAATAGGCCGATTTCGATCGCTTTTTCGTCAAAAATTAAGAGTAGTAATGATCTTCAAGGATTGAAGATCATTATGGATTAGTGGGCTATAGCACTGGGCTGCCGCGCCAAGGCGCACAGCAGTTCGTCAAAGTCGACCGGTTTAGTCAGATAGCTGTTGAAGCCGGCAGTCCTCGCCGTTTCACGATCCACTTCCCGTCCGTAACCGCTCAGGGCGATCAGATGCATCCTTTTCAGGGCGGGATCTTGCCTGAGCGTCCGTGCCACCGCGTAGCCATCCATGCCGGGCAGGCCGATGTCGAGTAGTGCGACCTGCGGTCGTTCAGCCTGTGCAATTTCCAATGCCGTGTAGCCGTCATAGGCCAGCAATACCTCGTGCCCTTCACTGGTCAGCAGCACAGACAGACTCTGGGCGGCATCGCGGTTGTCGTCGACTACCAGAATGCGGCGCGGGCCTTCATCCGGCTTGGCGCCTGTCTGACAGGAAATAGGCGCGACCGTTGATGTCCGCAGGCAAGGGAGATGAATGGCGAATTCACTGCCTTTGCCCCGGCCTTCGCTGCTGGCCCACACCTCACCGCCGTGCATCGCCACCAGGCTTTTGACGAGCGCAAGCCCAATGCCCAAACCGCCCTCGGCGCGGTCAATGGTGCGGTCCACCTGGTAGAACAATTGAAACAGGCTGGGCAGTGCCGAAGGCTCGATGCCCCGGCCGTTGTCTCGGACGCGGATGAATACTTCACCGTCCGCTGGCTCAACGGCCAGATTGATGCGGCCGCCTTCGTCAGTGTACTTGGCGGCATTGTTGAGCAGGTTCGACACGACTTGCGACAGCCGGACCAGATCGCCTTCGACATAGACCGGTTCAGGCGGCAGCTGTACCGTGAATTCATGACGGCGCGCATCGATTAGCGGTTGGCTGGTTTCTATTGCCCGCTGCACGATAGTCGACACTTCAAGAATTTCTTTCTTGAGCTCGATCTTGCCGCGGCTGATGCGCGAGACATCCAGCAGGTCGTCCACCAGCCGGACCAAGTGCTCGACCTGGCGATTAATAACGTCTCGGCACCAGGCGAAGCGTGTTTCGTCCACGCTAGAGCGCTTCATGATTTGCACGGCGTTGCTGATCGGCGCCAGCGGATTGCGCAGCTCGTGGGCCAGCATGGCCAGGAATTCATCCTTGCGGCGGTCGATCTCTTTCAGAGCCTCTTCGGCTCGTTTGCGCTCGCTGATATCAAGCGCATGGACTACGATTCCGCGCACCTGTCCTTCGGCATCGACGTCCGGGGCGTATGTCGTATGGACCCAGCGGCCTTCATTGAGGTAAGGGGCCTGAAGCTCGAAATCGACTATTTCGCCGGCCAGAGCCCGCTCGAGGTAGGGGCTGAGAGTCTGCCAGGCGGGTTCGCCAAGAATATCGCGCACATGGCGGCCATACATCTGTTCAGGGTTATAGCCGAGCCACAGTTCGTAATTCTTGTTAGCGCGACGGTATCGGCATTCCTTGTCGATATAAGACATCAGCGCCGGCGAATTATCCATGCTCACCCGCAGCAGATCGCGGGCCTGTACGGCTTCCTGCCTCGCTGCCTCCAGTTCGGCCGTACGTTCGGCCACGCGCTGCTCCAGCGATGCGTTGGCTTCGCGTAGCGCCTGTTTGGCCCGCTTCATTTCAGTAATGTCGATGCCAACTTCCAGGATCATCGGCGAGCCGTCGGTATCGGCGAAAGGAAAGTCATGGATTTCGTAAACATGGCCATCCGGGCCGGTCCAGCGCCACTCCAGCGGCGCATGGGTTTTCATTACCTTGAAGGTTTCGCATTTTTCGCAGGGCTCGTAGCGGTTGAACAAATATTCATAGCAGGCCCGCCCGCGGGCATCGCCGTAGCGCTGTTCGAAAAAACGGTTGGCGAAGGCTACCTTGTAATCCTGCGTCAGTAGCACCACGTAAGCCGGAAGCGCCTGCAACACATCATGCAGCCGCTGACGTTCGGCTTGTACGGCTGTATAGGCTTGAGCCAGCTCGGCAGTGCGCAATGCCACCTGGCGGCGCAGTTGCCAGGTCCACAGACCCAGAAGCGCTAAAAGGCCGATAACGCTCCCGGCGCCCCAAACAGCATACTTGACCGGAAACGAAAAGGACTTGTCGATATCGAGCCATTTTCTGTAGAGACGGTCGTACTCCCCGTTGGCTTTGATGATGGCTAGGCCCTGATTGAGGCGGTCACGCAGTTCAGTGTCGCCTTTGCGCACGGCGAAGCAGAATTCCCGCCGATATTCCTTGAGCAGCGGTCCGGGAGTGACTATCTTTTCCAGACCGATTTTATGCAGCAGCACATTGCCTTGCAGCAGCGGCGCCAGCACTGCGTCATGCTGGCCTGAGGCCAGCAGACGAAAGCCGTCGGCCAGACTATCGACGAGCACCAGTTGCTGGTTAAAACCGCGGTTGGCAAGCGCATCGTGAGAGGCATCCGAGCGCACGACGATAATGCTCAGGCCTCGGGCCTGCTCGATAAACTTGATGGGGGCATCTTCCTTGCGAATAAAAAAGGTATCATAGCCGATCGTGTGCGGTTCGGTGAATTCCGCTTGGCCTTCGCGTTCCGGCATGCGCGCTACCAGCGGCAGGGCCTCTATCTGGCCCGTTTTCAGTTTTTGCCAGACCGTATCCCAGTTGCCTGGCTCGAAAGTGACGGGAATATCCATGGCTGCTGCAACCTTGGCAAACAGCTCGACAGAGAAACCGGTCGATTGGCCCTGAGCATCAATATCGGCATAGGGCGGAAAGCTGATTTCGGAACCAACGCGCAGGGATTGCTTTTGCCCGGCGCCTGCGAGACTGGGCAGGCCCAGGATGGCAAAAGTTAGTATGAGCGCAAATAGTCTGATCTGGAACTTCATGCGGGGAAACATTTCCTGTCGGGCTTAAATGCTGGCAAGCTGTAAGGTTGGCTAGAAAATAGAGCAGAGAGGGCAACGTCTATTGTAAGGCTGGGTAATGTTTTCAAAATCGATGCCTCATGATTGGCTCAAAAGTAATAGCCGCCTAAAAAATATACAAATTAGCATAACCGCTGCAATGGTCCAAAGTCATGTGCATTTATGGGAGAGCATCTGCCGGCGGTAGCTGTTATGGCGTTAATGTAATTGCGGCTTATTAACCTACTTTTTTAGTCAGGATATTTAATTACTGACTCTATTGCAAGTTTGTTTTTGACTGGATAAGGCTGATTTTCTGATCATTGATCAAAGCAAAAAAGGAGAGGGGATAGAGTAACTGACGCTACACGGCAGATCCAAATGCGCCTGGCGCGCCTGCCATTGGATTCGCCCCCAGGCAAAACTAAAACAGCACAGAGATCGATTCGTGCGTAACGTCAGAGCGTAATCCAACAATGCTGATTGGCCGGCATTACGTTGGCTCAGGGCTTTGGGCAACGGCATAAAAGGCATTTTGTATTGGTATGTCGGTTATGAATAAAAGACAGGCCAGGCAAGGTCGCCCGAGTCCATCAGGCTGATAGATAGTGCCGCGCTCCCCGCTAATCATAAAGGATCAAGGTGTTTGCTTTTTTCATGGCGCATTCTTTCACTACACATTTGCTGCAGAATGGTTATGATATGCCCCCGCAAGAACATCGGGCGGAACAAACTATAATCGAGTTTTAAAATTACTGAGACTGCCGGAGGGCTGGTTTTTTGCTATGAATGCGGGAAAAAGCGACACTACGGCCTGTAAAAAGCATTTTCAATTGAAGGCGATATTGAAATGAATCGCATTTATCTGGTTCGAAGCGAGGCGGACAAAAACATGAACCAGTTTTATCAACTGATCATCATGCCGGGACTGTTCGGCGACTGGTCATTGATCCGCGAATGGGGCCGTGTCGGCTCACCGGGCACCGTACGCAAGGATTGGTTCGATACCGAAGAAGAGGCCGTCAATGCCGCGCAGCGCCTGTGCCAGAGCAAGCAGAAAGGCGGCTATCGTTATCATTCCCTGTGAAATTGGCTGTATCGGCCGGAAGGGAAACGGCTCCATTATTCCATTGGCTGGGCCGGGTGGTATGCATTGGCGCGGGAGTCGCAAGTTTTTTATCGTACTTCGTAAATGTAAACGCACTTTCCGGGATCGAAAGATTGTTTTCCCGCCGCGTCTGTGACGGCGCTCCCTTTGGCAGTGTATGAAGCGTTCTTATTCGCAGCCAATTGAATGAGCCGCTGCACAGAGTCTCCATCAGCCGCCATAAGCAGAATAACCGGGTAGGATTCGCCTGTTTCTGTCCGGATTGAAACGCCGTCGCCTTTGTCGATTCCGTTTATCAGCGCACCCGATACTGCAAAGGGTTTTTCCTTTGCTGTTCGCGGTGCGACTGTTGTGTCAGGCGCCGGAGGGACAATCCAGGCCAGGCTCTTCCGAACCGGCAGGTCCATATTTTTGATCGCAGTCACGCCGGGCTGCAAAAGGTCAAGTTCTCCAAGACGTTCAATATAGGCCTGTTTCAAACAGGCGAAATCCCCGCACGCATTGCGCACGCTCTTCAGCCATTGAAGCTGATCGGTCTTGAGGCAGGCCGAGCCTTCTCCCAGTTCCTGCATCGCTGCGTGATAATAACGTCCAAGATATTCATCAAGCTCGGATAATTCGGAATTCGAGCAAATCAGGCTTTCAGGATGGCTCTTGGCTTTGCTGCAATCAAAACTCGCAGCCGAGCTGATGCCGGTGAGGAAAATATAAATAATTCCTCCAATCAATATTCGAAGCATGTTGTTTTTCCTGATTGATAAGCTGGCGATATGGACGGCAGATACGCCACGAGTGCCCAGCGCTCATATTCAATATTGTGACTTCAAGCTCAGACTCATAATTTAAGCCTTCTATAATACAACGCTTATAAAACGCCTTCTTGCCTATCAAGAATGTTTGTACTCATGACCCTGGATTGATGAGTCAGCAGCAGTTTTAGCTATATGAAGATCGACAAACCGGCCAACCATATCGGTTATCGCAACTGATGAAAACAACGGCTTACCAGAAAAAGGGCTGATTGAAGAAGTATGGAAATAACAAAAGTAGCCAATTGCCGGATATAAAAAAGCCCCCTTAAGTTTTACTTTGCGAGGGCTTTGGGCGCCTGGAAGCGCTGCCTACGGAAAACAATTCCATTGGTATGAAAAGTTAACCATAGGTGTAATCGGTTACATCAGCGTTCGGATTATACACAAGGATTAAGAATGAGCAAGAGAGTTCTGGGATTAAGTTTGAGCGCAGATGCCATCGGTTGGGCATTGCTTGAAGAAAGGCACGGCAGGCCTGATGGGCTAGTGGATTTGGGTTGCCGGGTTTTAGGCAAAGCCGTTAAAAAGAAAACACCGAACTCTAAAAATGCCGAATGCCGCAATGCCGGATTAACCCGACGCATTCTCCAGCGCAGAGCCAGACGAAAGCAGCAAGCGCTCGATTATTTGTTAAAGCTGAACCTCTTACCGCAAGCGCTGAAAGCCTCGCCCAGCCCGGAAGTCATACTGAACCGGATCGGCAATCCCTATCATTTGCGCGCCAAAGCGCTGGATCATAAGTTATCCGCGTATGAACTGGGCCGGGTGATCCTGCATTTGGCCCAACGCGGAAGCTGCCCGCGCGGCCGCAAAGCGTTGCCGGGCGATATGATCGATGACCCCGATACGCTGGCGGTTCTGGCCGAGTTTGGGGAGGGCGATGCCCATGCCGAGTGCGGCAATGAAGAAACGGATTTAAAAAAAGAGGTCGCGGCACTAAGGAGGGCTATAAAAGAGACGGGCTGCCGGACGTTGGGAGAATATCTATCGAGACCGGATCTTCGCGGCCATAAGCATAATCCGGCCTTTGGCCGGCGTGTGCGTACGGATCGGCAAATGTATCAGGATGAACTGGAACTGATATGGCAACAACAGCAATGCCACCACGCTCTGCTAACGGAACAGGCCAAAGAACAGGTGGAGCGCATCATCTTTGGTCAAAGGCCGCCTGAATCGCGGGTTGGCCGTGTTGGCCGCTGCGCTCTGGAACCCAAACGCAAACAGGCCGGTATAGCCCGGCTGGAAAGCCAGCGATTTCGCTACCTGCAAACTATCAATAGTCTGGCGTACTTTAAGGATGGCGGCGAACAGGGAGCGTTTTTATCAGCCGGGCAAAAAGGCAAATTGATCCCGCTGTTCGAAGCCGAAGCCGATGTGGCGTTTTCGAAGGTACGGGCGATACTGGGCTTCGATGAAAGCACGGAATTCAATCTGGAATGCAGTCATAAAACGCTGAAAGGCAATGTGACTGCCTGCCGGATCAGGAAAGCTCTGAGCGTATGGGATGATCTGGGAACTGAGAAACAGGAGGCTCTGGTTGAGGATCTGCTGACCATCGGCAAGAAGCCGGTTTTGAAGAAACGGCTGATTGCGCACTGGGGCTTTGGCCCGGCCACTGCCGCCAGTCTGTGTCTGTTGGAGCTTGAGCCGGGATATTGTTCGCTTTCCGTTAAGGCCATCAACAAGCTGCTGCCTTTCCTTTACCAGGGCCAAAGTTACGCCGATGCGTGGATCAGTGCGGGGTATGGCCTTGAAGTTCAAGGCATGGAAATAAAGGATAACCTCGGCCTGCCGCCTGAAATCGCCAATCCCGCCATGCAAAAAGGGCTGCATGAACTCAGGCGACTGGTCAATGCCCTGATCGCCGAATATGGCAAGCCCGATGCGATCAGAGTCCAAATGGCGCGTGATCTGGACATGAAAGCCTGGCGCCAGGCAGAATTCGTCAGGCAGCAAAAAGCCAAGGCCCGGGCGAATGAGGAGGCGATGCAGATGTTTCAGGACATGAAGCGGCGGTATCCGTATCTGAACCCGGCCGGCGCCTCCGACAGAACCGTTCAACTGAAATACCGGCTATGGCGCGATCAACACCAGCGCTGCGCTTACTCCGGCCTGCGCATCAGCTCATCGGCTCTGTTTGGCTCCGAAGTTGAGATTGGCCATATTTTGCCCTACAGCGAATCACTGGACGATTCCTACATGAACAAAGTGTTGTGCTACCGCAAGGAAAACCGCAGCAAGGGCCATAAAGCGCCCATTGATGCGTTTGGCGGCCATGAAGCGCACTGGCATAACATTGTACAAAACCTCAATCGCTGGGACAGGTCTCTTGCTCCGAAGAAGAAGCGTTTTTTCACGACGGCGGCAGAATTGCAGAAAACGGATTTTATCGGCAAGCAACTCAATGATGCGCGCTACATCAGCCGCATAACGCATGATTATTTGAAACAACTAGGAGCGGAAGTTTCGGTCGGCAAAGGCATGATGACCGCCTGGGTCCGGCAGCGATGGGGATTGAACAATCAGCTCGGCAGCGTACCGTTAAAAGACCGGGCCGACCACCGGAATCATGCGATTGATGCGTTGGTCATTGCGTGTATGGATCGGCCGTTTTATAAGCGCCTGGTTGAGGCGGCCAGAGAGCTGGAACATAAGCAGTCCCAATTAAACCTGGACGATCTGCCTGTTGAACCGGCCTGGCAGACTTTGCGTGAGGACCTGCAGCATGCGCTCGACAGCATGATTGTGGCGCATGCGCCGCTGCTTAAAGAAACAGGAACAGGCAAGGCCTATAGAAGTCCTCTGGACGGTACGTTTACACATACCAATAGCATTATTGATCCCGCAGTCAGGAAGATCATTGTGCAGCACCTGGAGCGCTGCAACAACAAACCCAAGGCCGCGTTCGCGGAAGGCGTGACGGTATATCACAAAGATGGCAAAACGCCGATCAGGCGGGTGCGGATTCTACGGCCGGAAACCGCATCGCCCAATCCCGAGATAACCGAAACCGGCGCTATAGGCGAGCAGGGCAGGGTTTTTAAAAGGCTGGACGGCCTCTGCCATCATGTGAAAATATTCAGGAATAAGAACACGGGCGAATATATCGGCGACTTTGTGAGCATGAGGGAAGCAAGGCCTCAAGGCAAAGCCGCCGGCAAACAGAAACAGCCGGTCATTAAAACAGGCCCGGCAGAACAGTGTGAGTTTGTCATGGCGCTGCATGTCAATGACACGGTCAGCGTCGAACAGGCCGGGCGAAGGATTTTTTACCGCGTACAGAAACTGGATGCCGGCAGCAACGGATGCATGCTGCATCTGCATTCTGCAGCGTCCTCCGACGTAGAAGAGGAAGAGATTCACTTCAGCATTGACGAAGCGTCATTTGACAGATGGCGGCTACGAAAGCACAAGATCAATGCCATCGGCAAGCTCATCGAATGCTAAGCAACGGCCAGCCGTGAAAAATCGAATCGCCTCAGCCCCGCCGCCAGGCATGAAAGCGGGCTATCCACTTCAATAATAGTTCCGGCTGGTGATGGCGCCTCCAGACGCCGGCGGCGTTTTTGTTGGCTTCCGCCATCGTCGGATAGATATGGATAGTGCGCAGGATGTCGTTCAGGCCAAGCCCATGTTTCATGGCCAGCACGAATTCCGCAATGATATCGCCGGCATGCTGACCGACTATCGTGACGCCAAGAATTTTATCCCGGCCGGGCGGCGTCAGTATTTTGACAAAACCGTGCGCAGCGCTGTCGGCGATGGCGCGGTCCAGGTCATCGACATTGTAAACGCTGACTTCATAAGCGACGCCTTGCTGTCTGGCGTCCTGCTCATTCAGGCCGACACGGGCGATTTCCGGATCGGTGAAAGTTGCCCACGGAATCACGGCGTAATCGGTACGGAATTTATTGAAGCTGCCGAACAGGGCGTTGATCGATGCATGCCAGGCCTGGTGCGCGGCTACGTGGGTAAACTGATAGGGGCCTGCCGCATCGCCGCAGGCGAAGATATTCGGATAGTTGGTGGCCTGGCATTCATCAACCTGCACCGTATGCCCGGGCGACAGCTCCACGCCGATGTCTTCAAGGCCGAATCCGGACGTGTTGGCTGTGCGGCCGATAGCCAGCAGCAGCTTATCAAAGCCGATGCGTTTTTCCTGGCCCTGATAGTCGGCGATCAGGATATGCTCCCCGTTTTCGATCAGGAATTGCTTCGCGGTATGTCCAAGGCGTACATCTATGCCTTCCTGGCCGAACTTTTCCGCTATGGTTTTGGAAACCTCCGCATCTTCCCGCGTCAACAAGCGCGGTGCTTTTTCGACCTGGATGACTTGCGTACCGAGGCGGGCGAAAGTCTGCGCCAGCTCGCAGCCGACAGGGCCGCCGCCCAGCACCAGCAAACGCCTGGGCTGCTCGCGCAAATTCCAGACGGTATCGGAAGTCAGGTAATCGATATTTTCAAGGCCCGGGATTGCCGGAATAAAAGGGCGCGAGCCGGCGGCAATGATGATGGAACGCGTTGTCAGGATGCGTGAGCCTTGGCCTGTCGTGACTTCAACCTCCCAAGGGGAAACAATCCTGGCAGTGCCTTCGATGACATCCACGCCGAGTTCGAGGTAGCGCTGCGCCGAATCGTGCGGCGCGACGGCTTCAATCACACGCTGCACGCGTTCCATAATCTCGGTAAAGTCAAAATCGGCTTTAATGCCGCTGATGCCGAACTTGGCTGCGCTGTGAAACTGCGCCAGCAATCTCGTTGAACGGATCAAGGCTTTTGACGGCACGCAGCCGGTATTCAGGCATTCACCGCCCATTTTGTGTTTTTCGACCAGTGTGACTTTAGCCTTGGCGGCAGCGGCAACGTAGGCTGCGACCAATCCTGCCGCCCCTGCGCCTATGACGACAAGATTGGTGTCGAATTTTTCGGGTTTAGTCCATTTTTGATAAATTTTATTGGCTCGAACAGCCGATACGGTCCTTCGGGCTATGAGAGGAAAAAATCCCAGCAAGACGAACGATCCGAGCAAAGCGGGCGAGAATAGACCGGATAACGTATCGATTTTGGCCAGTTGGGTGCCGGCATTGACATAAACCACGGTTCCGGGCAGCATGCCTAATTGGCTGATCCAGTAGAAAGTACGGGTTGCAATGGCGGTCAATCCCATGACCAGATTAATGACGAAAAACGGGAAAATCGGCACCAGCCGCAAGGTAAACAAATAATAAGCCCCATCGCGCGCCATGCCTTCATCCACGGCTTTGACGCGATCGGCGAATCTGGCCTTGACCAGATCGCGGAACAGGAAACGCGCGGCCAGAAAAGCCAGCGTGGCGCCGATGGTGGATGCGAACGATACGATCAATGTTCCCCACAACAAACCGAAAATCGCACCGCCGGCTAATGTCAACAGTGCGGCACCGGGCAGGGACAAGGCCGTTATGGCAATATAAATCAGTGCATAAAAGGCCGTCGCTTTGACAGGATGGGCATCGGTATAAGCAATGAGAGCCTCGTGTTTGGCCTTTAAATTGTCCAGTGTCAGCAAGTGCTGCAAATCGGAATAGAAAAAGGCGCCTATTAGCGCGGCCATGATTATCAGCAAAACGATGTGCGATCTGGTCATTGTTTTTCCTTGGTGAGCCCTGATTGATTAAATGCTGCATTTCTCGATGATCATTTGACTGATGTTACGCACGATCGATCTCTGCGCTGCTTTAGTTTTGCCTGGGGGCGAATCCAATGGCAGGCGCGCCAGGCGCATTTGGATCTGCCGTGTAGGTGCGAACTTATTCGCACTGCATAGGGCGACATGGGCGTTTGCCCCAGGTCGAATATCCAAAGGGCACAAGTGAATTCGACCCTACAACAGCGTAGCATCAGTCATCCATAGCTGGACGGGACATGTTGTCCCGTTCGGAATGTTCGGCGATGATAACTGCAGTCGCTTAGCGAGTATCGTAGAAACGTTAGGGCGGGGCTACAAGCCCCGCCCCGCTACGTAATCCTAAAAGGCACAAGTAAATTCGACCCTACAACGGCGTAACATCAGTCGTTTGATATCTTTTTCGGCCAATCGTTTGATGGTGTCGAAGGCAAACAAATTATTTTTCCATATTACCTATCCCATCCAAATCTGTTACGCTTATGCAATTGAAGCAGAGCGGGTATAGCTTGTCAGTTGTTTGGCGTCAGAGGTGCGGTCAGATCAGCTCAAAGATGTTGCCTGACCAAAAGCCGATGGTTTATTCAGGAAAACAGACAAGAAGACGCTATACTTATTATAAACAATGCAATAGTCCGCGTTTATAATTTAGGGCCGGGCTATAGAAATTTAAAACTCCGTAGCATCACTTATTAACACTTGAAAATTAATAGTATATTCTTCATTAGGAAACTTGCGCGTTATAAGTGAAATTGAATTAACACCTATAAAATGATTTTTAATAACAACATCGAGTGTGAAATAGTGTGCCGGTTTCGTTTCTTTCTTACGCCCGCAGCGAAGCGCGCGCGTTTATTTTGTTTTGAAGGAAATGATCAGGAATGCAAACGAATAAACGGATAATTCATAGTTCATTGGGATTGATAATTCTGGCCGGCTTGGTTGGAATCGGTATTGTTTTAACAAAAGTTATCAGGGACGAGGTCAAAACCTCCAAATATCAGGCCCAATATCTTTCCGAAATCAGCAAACAGCTCAGTTTCAAGCTAGAGCCCGGCCGCAGTTCATCGATTCGTTATCCTGATCATGGTCCTTACGATTTGCGGCTAGGCTATGCGATGCTGCCGGATGTGATTCAGCGTGTTGAAAAGGCAGGCTTCAGCATTTCCGCCCAGGCCGCTTCGTCTCCGATGCTGACTCAACTGGTCGATTACGGTTTATTCCCGATTTATCACGAAAAAACCCAGGCCGGGCTTCGCATCGTCGATCAGGCCAATCAGGTCTTGTTTAGCGCAGTTTACCCCACTTACGGTTACCCGACTTTCGAATCCATTCCTCCGCTGATCCTGAACACGTTGCTCTATATAGAGAATCGGGAATTGCTGGACGAAACCAATACCACCATAAATCCCGCCGTTGAATGGGACCGGCTGGGATTTGCCGGCCTGCAATTGATGGCGAAAAAACTGGGCGCCGACATCAATGTGCCAGGCGGCAGCACGCTGGCCACGCAATTGGAAAAGTACCGCCATTCGCCCGACGGCTACACGTCTTCCCTGATCGAAAAATTCCGCCAGATGGGCAGCGCATCGATACGGGCCTATCTGTTAGGGCCTGATACACGCGCAATGCGGCGCGAAATTGCCCTGACTTACCTGAACTCCATGCCGCTTGCAGCGACGCCGAGGCTGGGGGAAGTCCACGGTTTGGGCGATGGCCTGTCGGCATGGTTCGGCGCAGACTTTAACGAAGTCAACAAGCTGCTCAGCCCAGGCGCGATCAATTCCGAACACATCAGTCAACAACAGGCGCAGGCCTACAGGCAGGTTCTCAGCATTCTATTGTCGCAAAGACGGCCTTCTTATCTTTTGGGGTCGGGTTTTCAAGCGCTTCAATCACTGACCGATCGATACTTGCGGGTGATGGAAAACCAGGGCGTTATTTCGCCAGCGTTGCGCGATGCCGCATTGAAGGTATCAATTGCCCGCCCTGGCGGTTCGAATTCGCCTCTTGCCAAATTCATGGCCGAAAAAAAGACCCAAACCGTCCTGAGAACGCGTCTGGCCAAGGCGACGGGCGTGAAATCCATCTACGAACTTGATCGGCAGGATTTAACCGCCACCACCACTATCGACTATCAGACGCAACAAGCCGTCGCGAACGCCTTGCACCGGCTGAGCGACTCGGAAACGGCACGGGCCGCCGGTGCGGTCGGCTTCAGGATGTTGGGCGATAGTCAGGATCTGTCTCCCGTCATCTATAGCCTGATGCTGTTTGAACGCAGCGAGAGAGGCAATCTGTTGCGTGTCCAGACCGATAATTTTGATCAGCCTCTCGATATTAATGAAGGCATTCGCCTCGATCTCGGTTCGACCGCCAAGCTGCGGACGATGGTGCATTATCTGCAGCTTATCAGCGGCCTGTACCATCAGTATAAAGACAGGCCAGTCCAAGAACTGGAAAAGGTCGAGTTGCATCCGCGCGATTATCTGTCGGCATGGGTTATCGAACAGCTTCGCTTGCGGCCTCAAATAGGTCTGGAGGAATTGCTGAACCTGGCGCTGGACCGGCGCTATTCCGCCAGCCCTTTCGAAAACTTTTTCACGGGCGGCGGTATCCATCATTTCGAGAATTTCACGCGCGAGGAAAACGCCAAAATCATGTCGGTGCGCGATGCCTTGCGCGATTCCGTGAATCTGGTCTTCATTCGCCTGATGCGCGATGTGGTCTATCATCATCTTTACAGGCCGGAAGGTGTCGCCCGCTGGCTTGAGAATGAAGAAGACCCGCGCCGGCAAGCTTATCTGGAGCGTTTTGCCGATCGCGAAGGGCTGGTTTATCTGCGGCGTTTTTATGCCAAATACCAGGGCAAAAGCGCCGATGAAGCCCTGGCCCTGCTCACCCAGCGGGTTAAGGCTAAAGCTTCGCGGCTGACCATGCTGTATCAGGCTGTTTATCCGGATCATGACGAATATGATCTCAATGCTTATCTGAAGGCGAATCTGCCGGCGTCCGTTCTGGCCAAGGAAGACATCGGCGAACTGCACAAGAAATTTTCAACATCACGATTCGACCTGCAAGATCAGGGCTATATCACCAAGATCCATCCCCTCGAACTTTGGCTGGCCGGTTATCTGGCCAAGCACCCGAATGCTACGCGCGATGAGGTTCTGGCAGCCAGTGTCGAACAACGGCAGGCTGTTTACCGGTGGCTGCTCAAGAGCAAAAGAAAACATGCTCAACAACGGCGCATCATGACGTTGCTGGAGGCCGAGGCGTTTAAGGAAATCCATCGCGCCTGGGTGCGTCTCGGTTATCCGTTTCAGGCATTGACGCCTTCTTACGCCACCTCTATTGGCGCCTCCGGCGACAGGCCTGCCGCCCTCGCGGAGCTGATGGGCATCTTGCAGAATGACGGCGTCAGGCAGCCGCTGATTCGATTCGAGAGTCTGCACTATGCAGAGGCAACGCCGTTCGAGACGCTGCTGAACAGATCACCCGGTAAAGGCGAGCGTGTCATGCCGCCTGAAGTTGCAAGAGTGGCTCGCGGCGCGCTGATTGGCGTTGTGGAGGGGGGAACCGCCTCGCGTCTCAGAGGCGTTTATACTGATCCGGAAGGCAAACCTCTGGCTGTAGGCGGTAAAACCGGCACCGGCGATCATCGCCGCGAGGTATGGGGCGAGAGAGGACATCTGATTGAATCGAAATTCATCAGCCGCGCTGCCGTATTTGCGTTTTTCATGGGCGACCGGTTCTTTGGCGTTATCACCGCTTATGTGGCCGGACCCAATGCCGAACAGTATCACTTTACCAGTTCACTGCCGGTGCAGATAGTGAAGTTTCTGGCACCGACGCTTTCGCCTTTGGTGAATCGATCATCAAATAATCCGGGCTCCATGCCCGTGCCTAGAATGGCGATGACAGACAAGAACAATATAACGCCTGCTCCAAAACAGCCTTAAAAAGCCTTTCAAGCGAATGCGGAGGATTTCAGGCTCGGTTTTATCAGTTCGGCTTATATGTCGGGCATCAGTTTGAGCCGCGAAGGACGCTGAGGCTTTTCAGTTCTAAGGTTTGCAAATATTTCAATGAGCTCATGAAGTTATCTGTGGGGCGACTTTAGTCGCCTCCGCAGGTTTTAAAACCGCTTGTTTCGACGGTTGAACAGACAAACTGCGTAAGTCCTGTGTGGCTTTATGAAATAGCCAAGCTAGAGCGACTTATACAACTTTAAAACCTTGTCCAATTCTTCTGTCGCGCCTTTTATATCGCCCTGTTTTACTTTGATTTGCGCCTGAATGATGCAGGCATGCGCCTTTTTGACGATGTCCGGTTTGCCCGTGACTTTTTCGGAAGCCGCACGCGCTTCTTTTAAATGTTGGCTGGGCGGCACGAAATCGTTTTTACTGATTTCGACCTTAGCCGCTTCAATATGCATAATGGCTTCATTCGGGCTGTAAGCTGAACTTTTGCCGGCTTCCTCTGCGTAAGCGGTAAGGCTGGTTGAGTATAAAGAGGAAGCCAGTAATAAAGTTAAGGCTGTGTTTTTGATCGTATTCATAGGATAAAGTCTTTGTTGTGATTATCGGATGGTGTCGGTAAAAATGCCTGGAAAGCAAAATCTCTCGGCCTGCATGATGCCGATTAATCGTTAATGACTTTGAATTTAGCCTAAGTTATTGATATTACGCAGATATAGGGTCGAATTCATTCGACACGGGACAACCGAAATATATAGGCCGTGCGAATACCCGCAAGGGACACAAGAGAATTCGCCCCTATACGGCATCGCAGCAACACTAAAACAGCACAGAGATCGATTTGTGCGTAACATCAGTAAATTAGCTTCAGGCAAAGCTACCAATCACGAACCAAATACACAATACGTATAAATACCTGATATGTGCTAACAAGAAACATAAGCTGCCGTGTGTTTAAAAGCCCTTTTGGATTTGGCTTTGAATGATAGCCTTGTTTTCAATTCGTGGGTGGGAGCGATGCCTACATCGCGACTGGCCGAGCGATGTAGGCATCGCTCCCACGGAGACTTTTAGCCGAATCCTTAGCAAACGGTTTTCAAAAAATGCTTTAAAGATTGCCGGTCTCTGAAAGACCAATTTGGCCGGCTTTAGTTTGACAAGCTTCAGGGGAGGCTAGCGTGACTTCTTCACAAGATCCATCAAACCGGAATCGCACTTCTCTGTGGCTTTCTGCAATATATGCCAACAGTCCCCGGATGAAGAGGATGATGCCCGCCATTTCGAGGCTCTCCTCAACCGTTGCGATCATTTTATAAGTCAAATCTTCCAAGCCGTGCGATTCAGCGTAGCGGCCCCCGATCATTTCGAAGCCGATGCTGCCGCCAATATAAATGACTGCAGCCATAAAGAAAGTGAGCATCGTTTTTGCAGGGAGACTCAGCCAGAATTTCAGAAAAAACCAGGCAAGCAAGAATATCAGCGCAATGCCAAGAATGACCCAGGCGAAATAAAAGACGCCAAGATTGCCATCCCCCAACAGGTTGCGTATCGGTTTTATCAGCCTCTCATGAATGGAGACCAGTTCATCGACCGCCATAAGCAGGAATCCGCATGAAAGGATCAACCAATGTGAAACGTGAGAAGCCCTACGGTTTCTTTCCAGAAGAGTGATGACCGAAAGAAGCAGCGTTGCAGAGAGCAGCAAAAACACAGTAAAAAAGGTCGGAATATTGTGCTCGGCGTCGACGTTAAAGAGCGAGACAAACCCATAAAGACGGTCATCCCCAGTGATATAAGACATCAATTGCCCTGTGATACTGGCGACAACCAGAAGAAAAGCCAGTATTCCCAATGTACGCGCAATAAGGCCCGGATTCAGTGATATGGGGTTGGATGTCATCTTATTTTGAGTTCCTTGGCTTTGGCGTTAACGGCAATAATGGTGTTACATTAATCAAATCTGCTGACTGTATATCAGAAATCTTATGAATAAATTAACCGAACATTGCCGGAACCGCTGCTTTCAGTTTAAGAAAAAAGCCTGTTTGTGCCATACTGTTGGGTATGCGCTTGAGTGACGGCTAATTATACGGAACGATTAAGCAGGTCCATTTATCAAACAGGAAGTTTTGAAATATTGGCAGCACCAAATTCGGCACAAGGTGACAAGCGACTAATAAATTGGACTCATTGAGACTGGTCAATCCCGGTATTCATTAGCTTCAGGCTGAGCCCATGTCTTTTTCAAACTAACCTGTAAGGGACTGAAATGATTAAATACACGCCTTTAAAAGATCACGAGATACCTGTTAAAGTTTTATTTACCGGCTATTTATGCACCGTGGGCATAGGTTATGTTGTTGCGCTGATTCAGATTCTGTTTACGCACGGCATGGCTGACGGTAAATTCGGCCTGTCCATCGACGATATCGTCTACAGTTATTACGGCAACCGCTCAGGCACGGTGGTAGAGACGAAACTGAACGGTTCCATGAAAGAGATGGCGCCGGAGCCGGAACGCTTCCAGATCATACAATGGGTCCGGGATGGCGCGCAGATCAATGACTATGAGCCGTCTGGCGTTGCAAAAATTATTGAGACGCGTTGTGTCCTGTGTCACAACAAAGACGCCTCAGGCATCCCTAACTTCTCCGATTTTGAGCAACTGAAAGCCTTGACGGCGCAGGATGAGGGCGAGACCTTTGCTTCGTTGACGCGGGTTTCCCATATCCATTTGTTCGGCATCAGCTTTATTTTTATGTTTGTCGGGCTGATCTTCGCCTTTTCCGAAACTACGCCAGTGCCTTATAAATCCATTGCCATCGGTATGCCTTATGTATTCCTGCTGGCTGACATTATGTCCTGGTGGCTGACTAAGCTTCATCCGTGGTTTGCCTGGCTCGTCATTCTGGCCGGTACCGGCATGGGGGTTTCGTTCGCGTTTATGTGGGTGACTTCCATTCTGGAAATGTGGCTGTTCAGGCCCGTGTTCGTCGAAGGCCCCGGCATGAAGGTGCAGGAATGGCTGGGAAGCCTGATCTGCAAAGGCGAAGGAAGCGGCATGAACAAAGCTTACTGCACCATCAAGCGCGGATTCGCCTTGCTGAGAGACAAATGGCTGCAGCATGGCTGGCCATGGGTTAAAGGTTTATTTAATAAATAGATTTTTCATTCAAATCAGAGAAATGTAGGCTGGGTTGGTAAATCCACCAGCATAGGGAGCTTTGAAATGCTGGGTTTAGCAACCCAGCCTACCCGCTGAATTTGCGGGGCGACTTCGCCTACTGTTGGTAGGCGAAGTCGCCTCCACATATACGCAAATCCTGCCCCTGTAACGGTTCCACAAAAAATCCACTGATCCCGGCCTGATCAAATTATGCATATTTAAATTAGTACATGCTGATTTTTTGAGCAAAACTTGTAATTTAGTCTAAAATTAGCACAGGCTGAGCTTGTTCAGTTATTGAATATTCATCGATATTCCAGTGACGGATTGTCGGTGACTTACCCCGCCTGAAATAACGGCCTTATTCTCAGGCAATAAACGACGCACTATCGGGAGCTGTGCGGTTGTCGCAAGGGAGAAAAACAAGATGAAAAATAACGAAGTAAAAGGTAACAGAATGAAAGTAGAAAAAATGAAAAAATGGTTGTCGGCGTTTTTGAAGGATGAAGAAGGCGCGAGCGGTATCGAATATGCGCTGGTTGCTGCGATGGTTGCGATTGCTTTGGTTGCTTTTGTTGGTGATATTAGGACGGCAATCACGAATATTTTTACTGATATTAAAGATAGCTTAAACACTAAATAAATTGGTCGTTGCAGTAATGTCTAATAGTTAAGACAACTATGGGATTAGACCTGATCTTGCCAGTTCAGTATTGGCTGATTGGAAGCTGGGCTGTCGCATGCGGTGGCTATGATCTGGCGTTTCGCCGCATCCCCAATGTCCTGACTTTGGGCGCTCATGGAGGAGCACTGGCGATGCTCGCGGTTACCGGCCAAGGTTGGTTGAGCGCCTCCCCATCCTCGTGTTTCGCTGCCTGGGCATTGGCGCTAGTTTTAACAGTGCCTGCCTGGGTGTTGAATCGTTTGGGAGCAGGGGACGCCAAACTGCTGGCCGCCATGGGATTGCTGGGCGGCATGGAAGCGATGCTGGTTGCGTATGCCGTCGCCGGGCTTCTTGTAGGCGGCACGGCGATTGTCTGGACGATAGCTTATCGGTGGGAGCCATTATTGGCGCTCCAACTGGCGCGCATCGGGATCAATGCGCCGGCGATACCGGAACCGAAGGGCAGAATGCTGCCTTTCGGTCTGGGGCTTGCCATCGGCTTTGTCGTCGCGCTGGTTCTTTTGGTCGCCCGGATATCGGTCTTGCCGTTTCAATTTGATTGATAAGAACCAGTCTGTTTTTCTGTAAGTAATGGGCGTTATGAAACCAAGAGCCATTCAACCCCGAGCCAGCACTCGCCGCCGCTTATCGTGTAATTTGCGCAAACAGCGCGGTGCGGCAGCCATAGAGGCCGCGCTTCTGTTCGTCATCTTTTTCACGCTGTTTTATGCCATTGTCAGTTATTCGATGCCGATTCTCATGATGCAGTCGTTTCAGCATGCCGCGTCAGCGGGGGCTAGGGCAGCGGTGGCGGTTGATCCGACTAAAGAAGGTTATGAAACCCTAGTGGAAAACAGGGTAAAGACTGTCGTAGGCGAGTTGCTGGACTGGTTGCCTGCAACCGCTCATGCGGCCGTTCTAGGGGGAAAGAACGGAGTAAAAGTGGAATTAGACAAGCCAAGCGCCGGCATGTTGACCGTGACCGTAAGCTTTCCCAACTATACTGGCAATCCACTGATACCGATTTTGAAGTTTCCAGGTATAGGCGATGTGCCCAAATTACCCAAGGATCTCACTGCGAGTGCTGTCGTGCAGCTTGATTGAGATCACTCCGGTTGAGCCAAATCTGTTTTGATCCACGATCGGCGCATTATGAGACAAGATGCATAGATAATGCCGTTAAGTTAAGCCGTTCGTGGTGAGCCCTTCGGCTGCGCTCAGGACAGGCTTGTCGAACCATGAATGGCTTAACTTAACGGCATTGGATGCGTAGCGGGTTTATTTTGTCCGAAAAAAATGGCTTTAAAGACAAAAAAGTTCTGCACAACTATAATTGCTAAGTATTTTTACTTACTAATAACCAAGCAGTTGCTTGCAATAAATTACTCTGGAGCAAGGGGGGGTAATGAGTAGTTCAGTTTTGCGCGTATTCGCAGTAATACTCGCTGTGGGCGCCATCATCATCGGTTATATCGGTTACAAGGCGAGCAATCAGCCGCCCAAGCCGGAACCGGTGCGCGTCGAAGTGGCGGAACCCAAAGGGGAGTCTGTGGTGTTTGCCGCGCGGGATATCCAGTCAGGGCAGGTTATCACACAAGAGGATCTGACAACCGCGCTCGTTCCTACCCGTCCGGTGCGTTCCTATCCTGCCGGCGACCTTCTCATCGGCCGCAAGCCCAGAACCGATATTTCCAAAGGAGAAATGCTGCTGTCCAGCCATTTCCCCTCTTACAGCCAGTTGGCGTCCAGTCTCCATCCCGGCGAGCGGGCAGTCGCCGTTAAAGTCGATGAAGTGGTCGGCGCCGGCGGCTTCATCGAGCCCGGCGACCAGGTGGATGTGCTGCTCTTTTTAGAGGCTGACCAGGAAACCGGCAAGAACAGTTCAGCCCAGGTGGTTCTGTCGAAAGTGCGCGTGCTGGCTTTCGGCAATATGCTGGACTCGCCGGAAGAGCAGACGGCTGCTGCCGACGAGCAATCGGACTTGCTGGAAAAGGCCAAAACCAGCACCGCCAATGAGGCAACGGGTAAACGCAAGAAAAAGGAAGAGGAGCCTGACGGGAAGAAAAGCAAAACCGCCGTGCTGGCTATTGCCGAATCCGATACCTCGACGCTTATGCTTGCGGAGTCCAGCGGTAGGATCAGGCTCGCGCTTCATGGGGCCGAGCGGGAGGAAAGCGCTCCGGTAATCATCGAAGACAGCCTCGTGCCGGCAGCTTTTTCTCCGTCCGGGACGGAGAACGGTAAAAAGGACAAGCACTTCATCGTCTTGAAAGAGCTGACCGGCAACGGAGCTGTCCAGCCAGATGCCCAAGGCGACAAAGTGAAAGAAGGGCCTCGGGTCATCATACACCGGGGCGGATCGACAGAAACCCTGACTTTGGGGCACTAAAGTGCGCCGTCAACCAATAATTACAACAACCAGTTTGACAATCAGCAACATGAATTATTTCAAAGCGCTTCTTCTTTGGGCTCTGCTTGCAGCAGCCTTTTCCGCGCATGCCTATGACGATACCGTCAGCATCGAGATGGGCAAACAACTCAGCTACCGGTATGGCAGTAACATCAAACGCGTCGCCGTCGGCAATCCGGAAATCGCCGATGTCTCGGTGATCGATGCGCGGCAGATACTGATTACGCCCAAAAAGCCCGGCTCTACCAGCCTGATGCTGTGGCGGGGCTCCGACACAGGACAGCCCGACTTTTATGTGGAGTTGCTGGTCACGGCCTCGGAAAACCTGAAACAGCATGCCGTCGAAAGTCTGGAAAATGACAATTTCCAGGTTTCGGAGGCCGGGGACAAGCTTGAGCTTTCAGGCGAAAGCGATTCACTGGAAGCCCATGACCAGGCTCGTCAGGCCATGGACGAAAAAAGTGAAACCAATGTCGTGGATACCAGCAAGCTAGGATTCAATTCGCAGGTTCAGATCGACATCAAAATTGTCGAGGTCAATAGAACACGATTACAGAATGCCGGGCTATTCCTCGGAAAGAATACCGCCAATACGACACTGGCTGTCTCGTCTCCGAATAATCTGAGCGGTGTTGAATCCGCAGGGCAAGGCGCATTTTCGCTGCTCAGCAGCGGCTTCTTTCCCCATGCCCAGGCCTTCAATTTTGTGTATGGCAACGCCAGTGAAGGCATACTCGGCGTAATCTCCGTCCTTGAGAACAACGGTTTCGCTTATACGCTGGCGGAACCCACACTGGTCGCCATGAGCGGACAAAGCGCCAGTTTCCTGGCCGGCGGCGAGTATCCGATTCCCGTACCGCAAGGCGGGGCGGCAACTGGCGCCATTACCATCAAATACAAGGAGTTCGGCGTGCGCGTGTCGTTGACGCCGACCGTGCTGGACCAGAACCGGATTGCCCTGAAAGTCGCTCCCGAAGTCAGCGAGCTGGACTTCAGCACTCAAGTTGAAGGTGTCGATATCAGGGTGCCGGGGTTGCGCGTCCGCCGCACCGATACCAGTATCGCCCTGGGCGACGGCGAGAGCTTCGTCATCAGCGGATTGGTGAGCCAGGACACGCTGGACAGCGTGGATAAGTTTCCGTGGATCGGCGATATTCCGTTTATCGGCGCCTTCTTCAGATCCACGCATTTCGAACGCCGCAACAAGGAACTGATCATGGTGGTGACGCCGCACCTGGTTCAGCCATTGGCCAAAGGCGCGCCTTTGCCGCCGATGCCGGGCGAGCGTTTCCGGCAGTACGACCCGAGTTTCTTCCATACCTTCTTTAAGGAAACGGGGGATTTTCGGACTAAAACGCCTACCCCATCAGGATTTTCGAAATAGTAATATGAGCATTACACGCAAACACAGTTTCATTGCCGTCACGGACAATCAGGAGCATATGCGCTGGCTGAATGCGGTGTTCAGGGATGAAGGCGAGGTGGTCGTCGCCGATCTGCCATCGCTTGAGCGTGTACGCCAAATACTTGACCTGACCGGCGCCCAGGTCGTGTTCGTGGCGCTGACGCCGCTGACGCTGCGGCAGGACGCGGCCCTGATAGAGGGGCTGGTTGCCGTCAAGCCGCTGCTGTCCGTGATCGCCATGGCTGACCAGGTCGATAACGAGATGCTGCTTTTTGCCATGCGGGCCGGGGCGCGCGATTTTATCCTCACCGGCAGCCGTCCCGGTGAAGTCATCAATCTGGTTCAGCGCCTGCAGAACCGTACGCCGGCGCCCAATAACCCCGCGGCATCGCTGGGTAAAATCACGGCGCTGGTCAGCGCCCGGCCCGGCTCCGATACGCCCATGCTGGCTCTCCATCTCGCGCTGGCGATGCAAGGCGAGAATAAGGAGCGCAATACGCTGCTGCTCGACCTGGGCAATCCGGCCAGCGATACCTTGACCTATCTCGGGCTCAGTTCCCCTTACAGCTTCATCGATGCGGTAAGAAGCTTGCGCCGCCTGGATTCCATGCTCATAGACAGCGCCTTCGCCAAGCATGAAAGCGGGCTCAGCCTGCTGGCATTGCCGGAGGACCAGGGAGGGATGGGCGAGATTACTTCGGCCGACATTTATGTGCTGCTGGGCATGTTGCGGCGCTACTTTGCCCGCATCGTCATTAATCTGGGCGGCGTCCCGCAGTCGGACTTCCTGTATTTATTATTGAGCAATGCCGACAATACGCTGGTGGTCATCGAGCAAAGTGTTCCCAGCTGCAAGCAAAACATGCAGTTGGTGCGCAAAATGATCGAACATAAGATCGCGATGGAGCATGTGGAACTGGTCATCGACCGCTATCTTCCGCAGCTGCCGCCCGACGCCGACAGCCTTTCGCGGGGCTTCGGCCTGGCGCTTCAGGCTACATTGCCGCCTTCCGGCATGGCCCGTCTGAGCATGATGAATTCCGGAGAAAGCCTGTTTCACTGCGCTCCTCGCGATCCTTATACGCTGGCGGTCCGGAAACTGGCGAAAAGAATCATGACCAACAGCTCCTCTGCCGATCAGGGGTCCAGCATGAAGAAAGGCCTGTTCAAGTCCATCGGTTCCTGGTTCGGCGGCAAGGCGGAGTAAGGCGATGGGATTGAAATTTCCTCAGTACGACTACAGCCTCAAGCACACGGAAAGCTACCAGGATCTCAAGTACTCGCTGCACCGCTATCTGATCGACCGTATCGAGGAGGATAACATCCCGCTGAACGAATGGACGCCTGAACAGATTCAGCGCTACGTGCATGACCATGTATCGCGCTACGCCAGCCAGCGGCAGCTCGCGGTGACCAGCTACGACCTTGATGACCTGAGCGAGGAGATGGTCAACGAACTCACCGGATACGGCCCGCTTCAGTCCCTGCTGGCCGACGATCAGATCAGCGACATCATGGTGAACGGCGCCAGGCATATCTTTATCGAACGCGGCGGCAGAGTGCAGCAAGCCGATCTGAGATTTATCGATGACGATCACGTATTGCGCGTGATTCGCCGCATTATCGCGCCTCTCGGACGCCGGCTGGACGAATCCAGCCCCATGGTGGACGCGCGTTTGCCCGACGGCAGCCGGGTCAACGCCATTATTCCCCCGCTCGCTATCGACGGCCCTTGTTTGTCGGTGCGCAAATTCCGCAAGGACCCGCTGCGCGAATCGGATCTGCTGGTTTACGGCACGGCCACTGAAGCCATGCTGGAATTTTTCAGGAAAGCCGTGATGTGCCGTTGTAATATCCTGATCAGCGGGGGAACCGGCTCGGGCAAAACGACGCTGCTGAACATTCTGAGCCGGTCCATCGATGCGCGGGAACGGATCGTGACCATCGAGGATGCCGCCGAGCTGCAGCTTGGCCACAGCCATGTGGTGCGCCTTGAAACGCGTCCGCCCAATGTGGAAGGCGAAGGCGAGGTCAGAGCGCGCGATCTGGTGCGCAACGCCTTGCGGATGCGGCCGGACCGCATCATTCTGGGCGAGGTTCGCGGCGAAGAGGTCCTGGACGTATTGCAGGCGATGAATACCGGGCATGACGGCTCGATGAGCACGGTGCACGCCAACAGCGCCCGCGATGCCTTGGTTCGATTGGAGATGCTGTCGGCTCTGGCGAGTTTTCAGGGCGGGATAGACGTACTCCGGCAAATGATCGGCAGTGCCATCGATATTGTCGTCCAGATCGCCCGGTTTTCCGACGGCACACGCCGCATTATCTCCATTGTCGAAGTGGTCGGGATTCGCGACGGCCAGTTCATGCTGAACGAGCTATTTGGCTACGACAAAGTGCATAAATGCTTTGTGGCCGGCAATACACGCCCGTCCGGCCAGAAATTCGAAGCCGAAGGAGGCTTCATGGGCGAGGGAGGGGCGTCCTTTGGTTAGCAAAGAAATTTTGATCTATGCCGTGGCTGTCGCGCTGTTGGCCCTGGCCTTGTTTATTTACCTGCAAAGCCAGCGGGAAGCGTTCGTCGAAAAAGTCGGGCGGCGCATGGCGGAATCGTCCGGGCTCGAGACTCAACCCCTGTTGCATCGGAAGCAGAACAAACTGCCCATGATCGAGCGCCTGTTCTGGCGGGCGGGCATCGACGTGAGCGGCCGGCAGTTGTTTGCAGGCCTTCTGTGTCTGATTCTGCTTGCCGTTTTCGGAGGGCTGTGGAAAGGCCCTGCATTCGGGCTGTCGATGCCGGTTGTTGGCGTTGTTATCGTTTATCTGTGGCTTTCGCATAAGGCGAACAGCCGCATAACCTTGATTCTTGTCCAGCTTCCCTTGTTTCTCGACCAGGTGCTGCGCGGCCTCGGCACCGGCCGCAGCATGGAGGGCGCCTTGAAGCTGGCCGCCGAGGAAACGCCAGCGCCTTTCAAGGAAATCATCGAGCGGGTGCTGCGCGCCAACGAATTGGGCGCCGATCTGGGGACTGTGATTCAGGAAACCGCCGATCTTTATCGAATCAACGAGTTGTACCTGTTGGCGCTGGCGATAAGGATAAACAGGACTTACGGCAGCAGTGTCCGGGATTTGCTGCAGAACGTGGTCAAAATGATCCATGAACGCGAGGCGGCGCGCCGGGAACTGCGCGCGATGACCGGAGAGACCCGGGTCACGGCCTGGGTGCTGGGACTGCTGCCTCCGGGCATGGCGGCTTATATCATGGCCATGAACCCGAGTTATCTGGAGACCATGTGGAATGATCCTTCCGGACGCACTCTGCTCATGGTCGCCGTGGCCTTGCAGATAGCCGGGGCATTCACGCTCTGGCGCATGATCAAAAGCATTTAAGAGGCGTTGTCATGACATTATGGTTGTATTTTACGATGGCGCTGCTGCTTGTTCTGGCTGGCGGCCTGCTGTTCTGGGCATCGTTTCGATCAGATAGCGTAATTAATACATCGCAGCGGCGATTCAACGATCTTCTTAAAACCGGCGTGAAGTCCAGCGGCGCGGATGAAAGCTGGATACTTTCGGCTATCGAGCGTATGGGCGGCAGCGGCATGGGAAAAGTGTTGCAGGGCTCAGATCAGGAAGAAATGACGCGGTTATTGAAACAAGCCGGGTGGTACGCCGCCCGGAAGCGCGCGTTTTTTGCGCTGGCTTCGTGGCTGGCCCCGTTGATTGCCGTGGTCGGCGCCGTCGCCTATGCCGTCAATGCCGTTGACATAACCGGTGCACAAAAGCTGGCATTGGTTTTTATTGCATTCGCCCTGGGTTTTTTATCGCCCCGCTATGTTTTGCGTTACCGGGCGAAAGCGCGCCGCAATGCCTTGTCCCGGGAAATGCCCACGGCGATTTATTTGCTGCGCATGCTGTTCGATGCGGGGCTTTCAACCGAACATGCCTTGCGGGTGATGTATGAGGAGGGAGACGTGCTGATGCCGAATCTCTCGGAAGAAATCGCCGGGGCATTGCAGCGCATCGATGCCGGACATGACCGCGCCGACGCTTTGCACGAAATGGCCGAGCCCCTGGACGTTGCCGAGTTGACCGACACTGTAGCCATTCTTAGGCAGGTGACCCGCTACGGCGGCAATATCCGCGAATCCCTGGTGAAATTCGCCCAGTTGATGGAAGAGCGCCAGCAGTCGGCCCTGCGCGAGTATGTCAATCAGCTGTCCGGTAAAATGTCGGTCGTGATGATGATTTTCCTGTTTCCCGCCCTGTTGATTTTTCTTGCCGGCCCGGGGTTTCTTGCCCTCGGGAAGGGATTGATGAGTGTTTATGGTTAGATTTTTAGTGAACAGTGCCTTGCTGGGTTTGGCTGGGGCTCTTTTGATGGGCTGCAGTCAGCTGGCGGCGCGAACGGATCTTACGCCATCGGATAAAACCGATGCCCCCCCTAAAAAAGTATCGGCCTGCGAGGCGGACGCCGATCCCGATCAGAACGTCAAGCTGGATCTGATCCGCAAGCTCATGGACAGCGGCAAGCTGTTTGCGGCATTGGCCCATCTGGAGGACACCCGCTCGAATTCGCTGCAGTCCATTTACCTGCGCGCCGAAATATTGCGCCGGACGAACCGGACAGAGCAGGCGGTCGCATTGTACCGGGATCTGCTCGGCGGCTGCATGGCCGGGAAGGGCTATCACGGGCTCGGGCTGATTGCCGGCCGGGATAGCAAAGTTTCCGAGGCGGTAAGCTATCTGCAGAAAGCCGAAGCCGAATTGCCGGTCGACGTGAGCGTGCGCAATGACCTGGGCTATGCGCTATTGCTTGACGGGCAGTTCGACCCGGCGCGCAACGAATTTCTGACGGCTCTGGAGCTGGACGGCGGCAACTCACTGGCAGCGACCAATATGGTGCTGTTGTTGTTGGTAACGGGGAAAGAGCAGGAAATGCAGGCCTTTGCCGCACAAATGAACATAGATTCTGCAACCGTAGAGCAGCTTCGCGAGCAGGCCGAGAAGATCAAGGCTTCGCCCGGAAATTCAGGCAAGCAGGCAGTGCTTACTTCATCGCCTTAGCCGGCTAACCGTATTGACCAGATTCAGCTTAACCCATAGGAGCAAGTATGTTTCAAAAATCGATTACAGCGGTGTTGCCGCTGATCCTGCTGTCCGGCGCCAACATCGCGGCGGCGGATTCCCTGGACCGTTCCGTCGGCGAGGAAACGCGGCGCTGGCTGGAATTGCAAAGCAGCGGCGCGGCGGCCTCGAAAATCCCTCAGACCGTTTCAGGGCCGGTGGCCGATGCGATATACCAACGCTACGTTGAAAGCTTCACGCACCCGATTCCGGAGTCCTATAAGAATGACCAAAACGGTTACGGCGGCGGCAGCGGCAGCGGCGGTGGCGGTTCAATGAAGTAACGGCGGGCAACAACATACTGGCCAAAGGGGGGGGCATGTCGGTTGAAATCAATACTTTGAAGCATGGGCGGCAAAGGCACCGTCGCCCGGCCACAAAATCGCTCGCTCGCCAGCGGGGCGCGATAGGCATTCTGGGGGCATCGGTATTGCTCCTCTCGGTGCTTTTTACGGCGCTGGCCGTGGATACTGGACGGCTCATGCTGGAGCAACGGCGGCTGCAGAAAATTGCTGATATGGCGGCGTTGGATGGCGCCCGTGCCTTGTCTTGCAGCGGTGACACAGCCGTAAACGCTGCAGTAAGCCAGAGCGCTGAGCTCAATAATCACACGGGCGACATTCTCGACGTGGAACTGGGCGATACATTAACACAGGGTGGGGTTCGAGTGTTTAGTGCTCCAAAAGATCCGGATCTTCCTGAAGCGGTTCGTGTAATCGCCGGCGACACCAATGTGGCAGCCAGCATAGTCGCTGGCGGATGGTTCGGTAATAAAGTCAATCTGCAAGCCACAGCCGTGGCGGGTGCGCCAACTGTGGGTACGCTGTCAGTGGGTTCTTACCTAGCCCGTTTGAATACAGATGATTCAATACTCGGCCCAGTGCTCGATGGGTTGCTAGGAACGTCAGGAAAGCTCGACTTAGTGTCCTACAAGGGATTGGCTGATGTCAACGTTACCTTGCTCGATCTCATCAATGCCCAAGCTGAGGTGGGAACCGTGGATAAGTTGTTGGATTCGGAGATCAGCATGCAGGACTTCGTGCTTCTGGCGGCTGAAGCCCTATCCAATCAAAAGGAGCCTCCCACTGTTGCGATCGATTTGCTGGAAACCATTGCTGCTGAGCTGGATGCCGACTTGCTTCTACACTTGGGGGATCTGTTGAATCTCGATCTGCCCGCCGATCAGGCGGCCCTGGAGACACAGCTCAACGTGCTTGATCTTATTAGTTTGGGTGCGGAAGTGGCTAATAAAGACCATGCAGTGGAGGTGAGGCTGCCTATCAGTATCCCAGGGATTGCTACTGCCACTCTTACCACTTATATTGTCGAGCCGCCGAAAATCGCCATTGGCCCTGCGGGTCGCGGCGCCGATGGAGAATGGATCACCCGTGCGCATACGGCGCAGGTTAATGCTGAGCTGCATTTATCACTTCTGGATTTACTCAACTTGGGCGCGACTGGATTGATCAATCTCGATCTGGCGATTAATGGAGCTCATGCTCGCGCTGGTTTCGAGAGTTTTAACTGCACCGAGAACGGGCGCAATGCGGTAGTGGGTCACGCGGTTCAGGCGCTACGCATCGGAGTGGGTCGGTTCGACGACATGAGCAAACTCAATCCGGAGATTGTGCCCAGTGATGTAGTAAATTTGCTGGGTCTGAATTTGATAGTAATTACCGCGCGTGCCGATCTGGGGCTGGGACAGTCCACCGAGGACACGGGGGAACTGATCTTCGACCCTCCTTTTCCCGCCGATCCCCAGTACACGGACAATAACCGCCTTGGCACGGCTGTGAGTACGCTTCTTAGAGACTTGGCGAGCAACTTAGAGATTGAATTCGACGGAGGGCTCGGATTTTTGCTTAATTTGCTTTTGACCCCTGTGCTGCAAATTCTTGGACTCAGCAGCTCGCAAGGATTGCTGGATCTGGTGGCTAACTTGCTGACGCCTGTTTTGCAGGCGCTGGATCCACTGTTATCCGGGCTTTTGAATGCTCTGGGGATTAGTGTGGCCGGAGCGGACATCACTGTAACGGATGTTGAAGGCGGCTATCCGCAGTTGTTGATTTGAGCGAACCTTTGTAGGGTACGCATTGCGTACCTTTCCGGACTTGCGGTATGCCGAAAAGCTCAGAAAGGTACGCGATGCGTACCCTACAGTGGATTTTGCCTTGATTTTGGCAGGGCAGCGGGGTAGGCCGGGCGGATAAACCCCGCATTTCGAAGCTGCCGATGCCGGGTTTCCGCTAAAGCTCCAACTCAGCCTACATAAACTCTGATTTCATTCGCCAAAACCTTAGCCAAGTCCTTAAAGCTTATTGTGCTTGAATTGATGCGTATGCAGCCTATGCGTTCCCGTCTTCATCAAGGCTCGGGTCGTACCATACCACCTTGTTGCGTCCGGCCGCCTTGGCGCGGTACAAAGCCTTGTCGGCGGTTTTGACCATATCGACTGCTTTCAGATTCTCTTTCGCATACAAAGTTACGCCGCCCATGCTGATCGTAACGTGGCCTAAAGTTGAATCCTGATGGGGAATGCCCAGTTTCTCGACGGAGCTGCGCATGCGCTCGCACACCGCATAGGCATCGTCCCGTGTCGTCTGGTTAAGCAAGACAACGAATTCCTCGCCGCCATAGCGGGCGACAAGATCTATGCTTCGCCTCGCCGATTGGGAAAGCGCCATCGCTACTTGCGCCAGGCAGTGGTCGCCCTCTTGGTGACCGTAGCGATCATTGAATTTCTTGAAGAAATCGACATCCACCATGATCAGCGATATCGGCTGTTTGGAACGTCGCGCGCGCGCCCATTCCTGTTCCAGAATCATGTCGAAGCGGCGACGGTTGGCCAGATGGGTGAGCTTGTCTTCGCCGGCGGCATTTTCAAGGCCGAAACGCGACAGTAAACTCTCCAGTAAATCCGTATGTAGCTGGCGCGCCGAATACGACAGGCTGACGCCCATCAGCAATATGACCGGTATTGCGCTCCAGCCCGGTTCATTGTCCAGCACGAACAGCACCGGCACGAGCGGTCCCAGCGTTCCTAAAAGAAAGGCGGTGTAGACTGACGGAAGCGCGCTGAGCCGCGGCAGGGCGCTTACCGCGATCACGCCAAGCATGAGGATGACAACTAATTTTGTTGTCAGCGACAAATAGGGGAACAACACCGCGGTAAGTCCAAAGCCTAGACCGGCAGCTCCCGCAGCAAATATATCGGGTGTAAGCGCGCCTCTTTTCAAGGCGTCTTCGGCAATATAGCGAAGAGCCCGGCGGCCCGCAAACAATTGCCAGACGCCGCCGGTCATGGCGATGCCGAGCCATGCAAGAAAAATGGAAAGGGGGAGCTCCTGCCAGAGATAAATGGCGAGCAAAGTGACATGTGCGCAATGGATGGCAAAAGCCGCCGTTGCGCGCCTATAGAGCTGCCGAAGCAGTTGTGCGAAAAGTTGTACGGGGTCAATCACTGCAAGTGGTCCTGGCGCTAATAAAAATACTGAGACTTAACGCCCGGTGTTTTTTTGTTTTGGCCGAAAAATGGAAGGGATTGAATACGATATTTGCCGTTCTGTAAACCAAAGAACTTGTTTTCACTATAGTTTTTGATATTTGATAATTATATGTCCATTTTGGCAGGACTAAAGGCATAAAGCAAGATTGAGCCAGTACATATTGACTGGATAGTACGCCGTTGGGGTCTGATTCGCTTGTGCCTTTAGCGTATTCGACCCGGGTCTCCGAGATATGCAGGCAGTAAATACCCTACAGGGTAAAAACCTCCGCGCTATCGATCTGGGCGCAACGTCGGTTGGCTTACATATATTCAGCATTCATGCAAAGCGGGCTACTAACGTGAGGCCTGTTGAATCGAGTATCGGAACGGGCCTCGCGAATCATCCGGCTTCCATATCTTCAAGCTCAATGTTGAGCGCTTTGGTCGAAATCAGTAATTCACTGACTGAAGCCAGCAGCGACAGTACTATAAATACCATGCTGATGCCAAATGCGAGGCTGCCGTAATTTTGCAATCCATAAAAAATCAGCGCCATGGCCAGTATGCAGCCGATAATGCCGATGACCGCCAACAATTGCATGGCGATGATAAAGCGTATGCGTAGCCTCAGGCTTTCGATCTGTTTTTTAGCCACCGGACTTTGGGTTTTGTTGAACAGGTTATGTTGCTCTCGAATGCGGCTGGCAATGGCCAGAAAACGGTTGGTGTATGCCAGAAACAGGACAGAAATGGCAGGAAATAAAAGGGCAGGGGTTGTGATGGTAATGTCCATGATAGGTTGACGGCAATGATTCTTGGAACTGATTCGGGTTTGAAGCTCTTTTCATCGCTTGTATGGATGGTCAAAGCGTTTTGGCGGCGTGCGCTATGCCGGCTCCTCAACAATATCTACCGACAGGATGCGCTCCTTGTCGAGTCTGAGCGACAGTGTTTTGCACAGGCGGCCGGTGCTGAAATCCCTGTATTGTTCGGAAGCAACAATACCATGAGTGTCACTTACATTTTCGAGCGCCAGCAGTTGATAGAAATAAGGCCGCCAAGACCAGTTAAAGCCGATTTCCCCAGCTTCTTCAAACCATTTTCCGCCGGCAAAATTAAAGTTGGATGAGATCTGGTTGCCTTCGTTATTGCATAAATAAAACCTGAGTATGCCGCTTTCTTCAAACGGATGCGCCGACAATTCGTTTAAATTGAAATCGGTAGCCAAGGCCTGTCGCAGAAGCTCAATCAGATCCTTAACTTTATCGGCGGATTGCAGTTTCCGGGCTTCCTTGCGCAATACTCTTTGCAGGAATGTTTTCCTGAGCGATTCGATATGCCGCTGATAGTGGTCTGGCTTCTTGAATTCAGCCGCTGCCGGCGAAAACAGGTGGCCCTGCACATATTGGGCGCCGCAGCTTAATGCGTAAAAGAATTCATTGTCGGTTTCGACGCCTTCGCAGACGATAAGGCAGGCGGTGCGTTTGCTAAGACGCGCCAACAGATGCACCACTTCGTTGGCGATGCCGCCTTTGGTAGCCTGTTTGAACAGCCGCATGTCCAGCTTGATAACGTCGGGGCGGATGGCTATGACCCTTTCCAGTTGCGAAAAGCCGGCGCCAAAGCTGTCAATGGCGACTTTCAGGTTGTGCTTGCGATATTCCCTGGCGACCGCGGCGATTTTATCGAGGCTGCCCCGGGTTGCGGCAATTTCGATAATAATCCTGCTTCTGTCTATGTTGAGCTTATCCAGCATCTGTAAGGTGGGCAATGCTCTCAAATCTGAAACCTTATCAATCCATGATGCGGAAATGTTGAGCGTCAGATAGCTTTTGTGATTTAGCTGGCAGAATTTCAGCAATGCCTGATGGCGAACCGTGCGATCCCAGGCTATCAATTGTTCCTCGGTAATATCCGGGGAAGAGAACAATTGGCCGGCAGAAATGACCTGTCCGTTTTCATCATATTGCCGGGCTAATGCTTCGTAGCCGACGATGAGCCCGCTGGCGACGCAGATAATGGGTTGAAAATAAGGAAATAGTTTGTCTGCTTGTTCAAAATCTGCGTTTTGTTCTAAATTCATTATTGAAGCCTTTGCTGTTCTTTGAATCGGGTAATAGCGGCATCGGAAAGAATAACGAGTGGCAGTGCGCCAAGATATTGAATGGCGTGATAATATTTTCCAAAGCTGTGAATGTTGAAAATTATCAGGTCGGGCTTATTGGCCAAAATCAGGATTGGCATATGGCTGTCCGATGCAGTCATTGTCATTACCGAATAGCCATGTGTTATGGACATTTCTGCCAATAATGGGTCAGTAGCTCTGTCTTCAATCAGGAGTATTTTTAGTGCGCTCATTTCTACGATTAAGCATGACTCGTGCCATGAGCTGTAAATGGCCAGCAATGTTATGCCAAAAGACGTAAGCAAACTCGTTGGCTGCCGTTAGATGCGCCAATATGGCACATACGCATCATTTTGGTGCGCATGCTTGTTTGAGCTTTTTGAGGGGCCCAAAGTAGGGCAGGAGAGATGCTTATTTATGCGATAAGGAAAATGCAGCCGGGCAGATTGCCTGCCCGGCACACCTTTATTAGCTTACTTGTTTTTGTTGCGTTCGTTGACTTCTTTAATCACTTCATCAGCCACGTTTTTAGGGCATGGCATGTAATGTGAGAATTCCATCGAGAACTGGCCGCGACCAGAAGTCATGGTGCGCAAGTCGCCGATATAACCGAACATATCGCTCAGCGGCACGTCAGCTTTGATACGCACTCCGGTAACGCCGGCGTCTTGCGATTTGATCATGCCGCGGCGACGGTTCAAGTCACCGATCACGTCGCCAACGTTCGCTTCAGGTGTAAACACGTCCACTTTCATAATCGGTTCCAATAATTGCGGAGCCGCTTTAGGAATGGATTGGCGATACGCTGCGCGAGCGGCGATTTCAAAAGCGATAGCTGACGAGTCAACTGCGTGGAAGCCGCCGTCGGTCAGGTTTACTTTGAAATCCAAGCATGGGAAACCTGCCAATACGCCTTTGTCGACACTGCCTTTGAAGCCTTTTTCAACAGCCGGCCAGTATTCGCGCGGTACGTTACCACCGGTCACGGACGATTCAAACACAAAACCGCTGCCTGGCTCGCCCGGCTCGATGATGTAGTTGATTTTCGCGTACTGACCGGAACCACCGGACTGCTTCTTGTGGGTGTATTCGTCTTCAACGCGTTTGGTGATGGTTTCACGGTAAGCTACTTGTGGCTTGCCGACGTTCACTTCAACGCCATGGGTACGTTTCAGGATGTCCACTTTAATATCCAAGTGCAGCTCGCCCATCCCTTTGATGATGGTTTCGCCGCTTTCCTCGTCGGTTTCGACGCGGAATGAAGGGTCTTCCTGTATCATCTTGCCCAAGGCAATGCCCATTTTCTCGTTGCTGCCTTTGTCTTTAGGCGAAATGGCGATAGAGATAACGGGATCAGGGAATACCATCGGCTCCAGAGTAGCCGGCTTATCAGGATCGCACAAAGTATGTCCGGTCTGAACGTTTTTCAAGCCGATCAGCGCGACGATATCGCCGGCTTGTGCCGTTTCAATTTCGGAACGGTTATCGGCGTGCATTTCCACCATCCGGCCAACCCGTTCGGTTTTGCCGGTATAGGTATTCAACAAGGTATCGCCTTTTTTCAGACGGCCTGAATAGATCCGGATGAAGTTCAAAGCGCCAAAGCGGTCGTCCATGATTTTAAAGACCAATGCACGCAGTGGGCGGCCGGCATCGACGATCGCGTGTTCGCCGGTCGGGTTGCCTTCCAGGTCGACTTCGGGTTGCGGGTTGACTTCAGTCGGGCTGGGCAGATAATCAATAACGCCGTCCAGCACCAACTGTACGCCTTTGTTTTTGAATGAAGAACCGCCGTAAGTCGGGAAGAAATCCATCTTAATGGTACCCTTGCGGATGCAGCGCTTGATCTCGTCAATGCTGGGCTCTTCGCCTTCCAGATATTTTTCCATGATTTCGTCATCCTGATCGGCAACCTGGTCGATCAGTTTTGCGCGCCATTCTTCCACATCCGCTTCCATATCGGCAGGCACGTCCGTAATTTCGTATTTCATAGGGTCGCCGGAGTTATCCCAAATCCAGGCCTTGCGGGTTAACAGGTCAACCACGCCGGAGAATTGGTCTTCGCGCCCGATAGGCAGGGTCATTACGACTGGTACGGCACCCAGCACGTCTTCGACTTGTTTGATAACGCGGAAAAAATCGGCGCCTAGTCTATCCAGTTTGTTGACGTAGATCAGACGGGCGACTTTGGAGTCGTTGGCATAACGCCAGTTGGTTTCGGATTGCGGCTCGACACCGCCTGAACCGCAGAACACGCCGATACCGCCGTCCAGAACTTTCAGCGAACGATACACTTCGATCGTAAAATCAACGTGGCCCGGAGTGTCGATGATGTTGAAGCGGTGTGGTTGAAATTGGTTTTTACTGCCTGCCCAAGAACAGGTGGTAGCCGCCGATTGAATGGTAATGCCGCGTTCAGCTTCTTGCTCCATGAAGTCCATGGTTGATTCGCCTTCGTGAACTTCGCCGATTTTATGGATTTTACCGGTGAGCTTTAAAATACGCTCTGTAGTGGTTGTCTTGCCAGCATCAACGTGTGCGAAGATACCGATATTTCTGTAAAGCGATAAATCAGTCATGTTTGTACTCTAGTTGTATAAAAAACTTGCCGTGACTACTCTTAAATAAATTACTCAAGAGGGTTCGTACCGGGGCGCAGGAGCGATCTGCCGCGGGTATTTGCTTTGCTCCGCAGTGGCTGAAAACCATCGGTTTGGATAAAACCCGCAGGATACCTACAGATTGCTCAAGGCCAAGTGAGGTAGCGTTTGTTGAAGTCACTGTCACCGCTCACTCGTCCAGATTCGAAAGGGCGCTATTTTAACTAAAAGTGAGACAGAAATACAGGAAACCGTTAATTTGTCTTAACAAATAACAAAATCCCTGCATTGAAGCGGTTTACAGTCGGCTCCGGTCAACAGGAGCAAGACGGCTTTCGCATCTTGCTCTTCCTTCTTAAACGGCCTGGCTGTTCAAATAGTCCTCGTAATTGCCGCTGAAATCGACAATGCCGTTCGGCGTCAGTTCGATAATACGTGTCGCCAAGGACGAGACGAATTCACGGTCGTGGCTGACGAAAAGCAATGTGCCGGGGTAGTTTTCCAGCGCCATATTCAATGATTCGATTGATTCCATGTCGAGGTGGTTGGTCGGTTCGTCCATGACCATAATGTTGTTCTTTTGCAGGATCAGCTTGCCGAACAACATGCGGCCTTGTTCGCCGCCGGAAATGACTTTGACCGATTTCTTGATTTCGTCATGCGAGAATAGCAAACGGCCTAATGTGCCGCGTATGACCTGGTCGTCGTCGGTTTCCTTGCGCCATTGGCCCATCCATTCAATCAGCGGCATGTCTTCGGCGAAATCGTCGGCGTGATCCTGGGCAAAGTAACCGACTTCGGCGTTTTCAGCCCATTTGACTTCGCCCGTATCAGGCGTCAAATCGCCGACCAGCGTGCGCAGCAACGTCGATTTACCGATGCCGTTAGGGCCGATGACGGCCACGCGTTCGCCGGCGGCGATCATCAGATTCAGGTTTTTGAACAACGGCTGCTCGCCGTAACCCTTGCTCAATCCTTCAACTTCCAAAGCCAGACGGTGCAGTTTTTTGGTCTGATCGAAGCGGATAAACGGATTGACCCGGCTCGACGGCTTGACTTCGTCCAGCTTGATTTTCTCAATCTGTTTGGCGCGCGAGGTGGCCTGTCTGGCTTTCGAGGCATTGGCCGAGAAGCGGCTGACGAAGGTCTGCAGTTCGGCGATCTGGGCCTTTTTCTTGGCGTTGTCGGCCAGCAGGCGTTCGCGCGCTTGCGTCACGGCGGTCATGTAGTCATCGTAGTTGCCGGGATACACGCGCAGATCGCCGTAATCGAGGTCGGCCATGTGCGTGCAGACGCTGTTCAGGAAATGGCGGTCATGCGAGATGATGATCATGGTGCAGTCACGCTCGTTCAGTACATTTTCCAGCCAGCGGATCGTGTTGATGTCGAGGTTGTTGGTGGGCTCGTCGAGCAGCATGATGTCGGGATTGGCGAACAGGGCCTGGGCCAATAGGACACGCAGTTTCCAGCCCGGCGCGACGGCGCTCATGAGGCCGTAATGCTGTTCGAGCGGGATGCCGAGCCCCAGCAGCAATTCGCCGGCCCTGGATTCGGCGCTGTAGCCATCCATCTCGGCGAACTCGACTTCCAGTTCGGCAACTTTCATGCCTTCCTCTTCGGACATCGCCGGCAGCGCGTAGATGCGGTCGCGCTCTTGCTTGACGCTCCAGAGTTCTTTATGGCCCATGATGACGGTGTCGATCACGCTGAATTCCTCGAACGCGAATTGATCCTGACGCAGATTGCCCACCCGTTCGTTGGGTGTGATCATGACATTGCCGGAAGTGGGTTCCAGATCGCCGCTCAGTATTTTCATGAAAGTGGATTTACCGCAGCCGTTGGCGCCGATCAGACCGTAACGGTTGCCGTCGCCGAACTTGATGGAAATATTTTCAAACAGGGGTTTAGCCCCGAACTGCATGGTAATGTTAGCTGTAGAAATCAAGGTTTTGTTCCGAGAGTATGTATAAGGTTCAAAATAAGGTTATGGATGACCGGCGGGCAGTTATTTAGTGCATTTATAACAGCAGCTTGTCATCGATGGCGATAAAGCGGTCGGCCGAGCCGACCAGCGACGGCGCCGTCAGCGCCGGTACACCGTAGACTTCCGTAGTCACATGGCAAGCGTTACGGACTTTGTTGAGCAGCAGGGCGAAGTCGCCATCGCCCGATACCAGAATGATGACATCGACTTTGGGTGCATAGTCGATGATGTCGAGCGTAATGCCGACGTCCCAGTCGCCTTTGGCCGAACCGTCACTGCGCTGAATGTAGGGCTTCAGTCTGACTTCAAAACCGATATTTCTGAGTATCTGCTGAAACCCCAGTTGTTTGCTGTCGCCTTTGTCGATGGCGTAAGCGAATGCCGCGGCCACTTCTCTGCCGGTTGTTGCCCGGCTCCAGAATGCGTTGTAGTTGAAATGGCGCTGATAGCTTTGCTTGACGGTGTAATAGATATTCTGCACATCGACAAAGATGGCGGCTTTTTCCATCTAATTATTTTATAAATGAACAGCAATAGTCGGTGGGCGTTTTGATTCTGACAGTGAATTTGGCATTGGCCGGCACATCGAATGATTCGCCGCCTTTAATCGATTGCCATTCATCGCTTCCGGGCAGAAGCACATCCAGATCGCCGTCGATAATTTCCATCAATTCCTTATCAGCTGTATTGAATGTATATTCGCCAGGCAGCATGAATCCCAGGGTTTTTACCGAACCGTCGGCAAAACGGATAGTACGGCTGCTGACATTGCCGCCAAAGTAGACATTGGCTTTTTTAACGACTGATACATTGGTGAATTCTGACATTGTCTGTCCTTAAAAGTTGAGACTGGATAGAGATAAAAAAGACCGTAATGATAACAGATTGTCTCGGCTGTTGTTCGGTTTTAGCGCATTTTTCGAGGCATGTGCTTTTTGTATAGCGGCAAAGGCATCGCTGCCTGATGACTTATCGTCAGTGTTTATGCCTATGGCATTAAGCCTCGAAAGGTAGTAGTTTCAACGCACCATTCTATGGAGGCATAGCCATGAGGTCTGTATTAACCCTGTCAGTTGTGCTTTTTTTACTGGCTGCGTGCAGCCAGCCGCAAGTGCGGGAAGTGAAATATACTATGGACACCTTCGAGCCGACTGTCGATGTCGAGGTTTTGAGTACCTGGCCTCGGGATCGCAAGTATTTTGCAATCGGAGAGCTTGAAGTCAGCACCGGCGATCAGGCTAACGATGCCCTGGTAAGAAAAGCCAGGCAAATGGGCGCCGATGCGATAGTCGTAGGGCCAGGCCGTGAGCGTAGTCAGGTATACGTGCCTATTGATTCGCCATTAAATACAAATTCCACCAGTTTTCGCGGCGTTCCGCTGTATAGCGTTCGCGCCGTAGCTATAAAATACGAGCCTTAGAACCGGCTTGTCAGCCTATTTTCCTGACTGTAAAAAGCCTGGGGGCTGAATCTTTGTGTTCGGCGCTGTAAACAGTATTGACGCTGAATAGCTTTGTATCCAGTTGTGCGCACCAGTCTCTGACCTGATCGGTTTCCTGGTTGCCACCTGCATGGCCCGGATAAGCGAGGATCGTGATAAGACCTTCGGTTGCCAGCAGCCGGCTGGCGTTGTTCAGGGCCTGCAATGTCGAATCGGTGCGCGTGATAATGTTTTTATCGCCGCCCGGCAGGTAACCCAGATTGAACATGATGGCGCTGATTTTGCCATGGTACTGCTCGGGAATTTTTTCGGCCATGAACGCATGGCTGGCATGAATCAAGGTCAGGCATTCAGGATGGCTTAATGGCCCGCATCTGGATCGCGTTGAATCCAGCGCCGCCTGTTGTATATCAAAGCCGTAAACCCGGCCGGTCGGCATGACTTGCTCAACGAGAAACAGGGCATCATGGCCGTTGCCTACCGTGGCATCGATGGCAATATCGCCCGGATGGAGTCTGTCTTTGATCAGGTTATGGGCTTCTTTAACCAGGGAAATGCGTGTCATGATGGCGTTGGATATTGCAGGATGGAGGTAGGGGCGCGCTATTTAGCAGGGAGTCGGCAAAACGCTGGCCGTACCAGGGAATCTGCAGGCTGCCTTTGGCGCCAAAGCCATTGAAAACGGCGATTTGCGGATGATGCGGATGATAGCCGATAAAAGGAGAACGGTCCTGCGTGCAGGGTCGGATGCCTGCCTGCTGGTTTATCAGGGTGGTTTCAAGCGCAGGCGCAATTTGCTTCAGCGTAGTCAATAAATAGTCGCGGGCCGTATCGGTAGTGTCAGTGTTTAAGCTGTCGCGGTCAAAAGTGGCGCCGATCCGGATCTGGCGGTCAGTTAAAGGGATCAGCCAGTTGCCGTAGTTAAGAATGTTGTCCGGTAATTCGCCGGCATGAGCCAGCGTTAATATTTCGCCTTTTGCCGGCCGGAAAGGCAGCCATGAAAACCAGCGGCTCCGGCTCGCGTGATGGCCGGTGCAGAAAATGATCCGTCTGGGCGAAATATCCCGCCAGCGAAGCGACGGTTCGAGCTGAATGTCGCGGTCATCAAATTCCGCCAATCTGTAGCAGCCTTTGGCAATAAAAAATTCTCTCAAACAGCCCAACACCGGCCGGGTCAATAAATAACCGGTCTGCTTTTGCTCTATGAATCCGAAAGGCGTTTCCAGAAAAGGTATGGTATTGCCAGATGCTGTGATGGCCCCTAAATAGTTTTTATACTTTGGGTCGTTGAGCCGTTTTTGCGCGTGTTTTGATTCGGCCTCGCTGCGAAATATGCGCAGCATAGGTTTCTCGGTGTAAAAAGACTGCTGGAAAAATGCCGATAACTTGGAATAATACTGCTTTGCGGCCGGCAATAAATCGTCGATATCGTCGGATTTTACGAAACGCAGGCCGGTAACCGGATTGATCAGGCCGGCGGCTACCTCTGAGGCATTCTCCCGGCCGTTATCGATAATGACGACTTTGCAGCCGCGCTGTATCAGTTCCCAAGCGAGCAAACTGCCGGCCAATCCCTGGCCGATGATCAGAAAATCCACAGGCATGATTATCTGATTTTGTTAGGCTAAGATTATTTTGCAGTCAATGGTTCGCTTTTGAAACTAATGCCGTCCCAGCCGTATTTCATGAAATTCCTGATATTGGCGTGGCCAGTGCCGTTTGGATCATTTAAAACGTCTACCCGGTAATAATCGCCGAACAGGTTTAATGTCTGTTGTTGGTCGAATCCGTTTAGGCGGGCGAAGGCAAAAATCTTGCACGAACCTTCATTAGTGCCGGCTGGACTGACGACGACATCATCGTTCAGGCCGTTGCTGAATTCCGTCGGCTGGTAGTGGTAATTTTCCGTAATGACGGCCATGGTTTCATCGAAACCGACAGGTGCGTTGTTTTTTATTTTTTCAATAAATGCTGTAAGTGACATGAGTAAGATTCAAGGTATTAACGAAGAAAACCTGACAGGTGTTTGAAGTAGGGGTGAGTCGAATCTCTCAGCCATTCGAACAACACCGATTCGTAGTTGGTAATGATGGCGCCCTGATGCTGCATGCGCTGTAAGGCGTAGTGTTTGTGTTCCGATTTGCGCGAGCAGACGGCATCCATGGCTACGTGAACCTGATAGCCTTCGTGCAGCAGTTCAAGGGCCGTCTGCAAAACGCAGACATGGGTTTCCTGGCCGACCAGTATGATCTGCTTGCGTCGGCTGTCCTGCAGTGCCTGGGTAAAGCCCTCGGCCGCGCAGCAGGAGAAGCCGGTTTTTTCGAAAACCTGCGCGGTTTCGGGCAGCTTTTCGATGACGGACGCAGCGGTAGGCCCCAGGCCTTTGGGATATTGTTCGGTTACTAGTACGGGAATATCCAGCAGGCCAGCGGCTTCGACCAGCTTGCCGGCATTTACGGTCATCAGTTCGGCATCCGGTCCAGGCATGGCGGCCGACAGCCTGGGCTGTAAGTCAACGACGATCAGCAGGCTGTTTTCCGCTAAGAGGAGATTGGAATGTGTGTTCATTTTTTACCTTAAGCGTGCTTCATGATGCGGGCTTTTTCACGCTGCCAGTCGCGGTCTTTTGAGGAGGCGCGTTTGTCGTGCAATTGTTTGCCTTTGGCCAGGCCGATTTCCAGTTTGGCGCGGCCTTTTTTCCAGTGCATGTTCAACGGGACGATCGTGTAACCTTTGCGTTCCACGGCGCCTATCAGCTTGTTGAGCTCATGACGGTTCAGCAGCAGCTTTCTTTGGCGGATGGCCTCTGGGTTGACATGGGTCGATGCCGAAGCCAATGCTGAGATATGCGCGCCGACCAGCCAGGCTTCGCCGCGCTTTATGGTGACATAACTTTCTTTTAGCTGTACGCGGCCTTCGCGCAGGCTTTTCACTTCCCAGCCTTCCAAAACAAGACCCGCCTCGAACCGCTCCTCAATATGATACTCATGAGTAGCCTGGCGATTCTGGGCTATTGTGTTGTTTTCTTGTTTTTTATTTTTCTTGGACTTTTTATCGGCCATAGTGTGCTGGTTGAGATTTTAGACTGACGTAAGGGTATAATTTTGTTATTTTACTCGATTTACTGAAAAAATTGAGTTTTTAATAGAGACAACGGGCAGTCAAATGACGGATACAAAAAAATCAATTCATGGGGAATGGTCATCGCGTTTCGCCTTTATCCTCGCAGCCACGGGTTCGGCGGTCGGTTTGGGAAACATCTGGAAATTCCCCTATATAACCGGCGAGAACGGCGGCGGCGCATTTGTTCTCGTTTATTTGTTGTGCGTGGTATTCATCGGCGTGCCTATCATGATGGCGGAAACGATGATGGGGCGCCGAGGCAGGCAGAGCCCTATCAATACCATGGAAGCGCTGGCTGCCGAAGCTGAAGCGGATACCAACTGGCATTACCTGGGCTGGATGGGGGTTGCCGCCGGCTTCCTGATTCTCTCTTATTACAGCGTCATTGCGGGATGGGCTTCTGCTTATGTCTTCAAGGCTTTTTTCGGCAGCTTCTCAGGCGCGGATGCGGCTGAGATAAAAGGGCTTTTTGACAGCTTCGTTGCCAGTCCGGTCCAGTTGATTTTCTGGCATTCCTTATTCATGCTGGCTACCATGCTGATCGTTGCCCGCGGCGTAAAAAGCGGACTGGAGCGAGCCGTGCGCTTTTTAATGCCGGGTCTGTTTGTGCTGATGATTTTATTGGTCGGCTATGCCATGACCACGGGCGCCTATGATCAGGGGTTGAAATTTTTGTTTAACCCGGATTTCAGCAAGATTACCGGCGATTCCGTGCTGACCGCCATGGGGCATGCGTTTTTCACCCTGAGCCTGGGCATGGGCGCCATTATGGTTTATGGATCTTATTTGCCCAAGGATGTGTCTATTGCAAAAACGGCGTTTCTGATCGCCGGGTCCGATACGGTCGTGGCTTTGTTGGCCGGTATCGCTATTTTTCCTATTGTTTTTGCCAATGGGTTGGAAGTCGGTTCAGGCCCCGGCCTTATTTTTCAAACGCTGCCGATTGCTTTCGGCAATATGACCGGCGGCTGGCTGTTCGGTATTCTGTTTTTTGTGATGCTGGTGTTTGCGGCTTTGACTTCTTCTATCTCCCTGATCGAACCGGCTGTTGCATGGCTGGTCGAAAACAAGGGTTTAAGTAGAGAGCAAGCCTGTGTCTGGTCCGGTTTGGCAACCTGGCTGTTGGGATTGGGGACCGTGTTTTCATTCAACATATGGTCCGATTTTAAAGTTTTCGACAGAAGCATTTTTCATTTGGTGGATTATTTGACGGCGAATTTGATGTTGCCTATCGGCGGCTTCGGGATTGCGATGTTTGCTGGTTGGGTCATGAAACAGCGGCATAGTGAGCAGGAACTGCAAATGTCCAGCGCAGAAGGCTATCAGTTGTGGAAATTTTTAGTGTGCTACATTGCGCCTGCGGCTGTTTTTCTAGTGTTTCTGAATGTGGTTGGGGTTATTTAAATGACCGTTGTTGAAAAAAGCGCTTTGGTGAAATTTTCCGCTCAGCAGATGTTTGATCTGGTTAATGACATCGAAGCCTATCCGCGCTTTTTACCGTGGTGCGGCGGCAGCCGGATCCTTAAACGGGAGGGCGACATTATTGAAGCGGAGCTGTTGATTTCCAAAGGCGGATTCACAAAATCCTTTTCAACGAGAAATAAAATTGATGAGGGCGGCAGGATTACGGTGTCCTTGCTGGAAGGGCCTTTCACTTATCTGGAAGGGACATGGGACTTTATGCCGTTGCGGGAAGATGCCAGCAAGATTTCCCTGAATCTGGAATTTGAGATGCCAGGCGTGCTGGCAAGTCTGGCATTCGGTGCCGTGTTCAACCAGATATGCAATACCATGGTCGGTTCTTTTACTCAGCGGGCCAAGGAGATTTATGGCTGAGCAGTTGATTGATGTTGAGGTTGCCTACGCCAAGCCTGAAGAGCAGGTGATTCTGTCCCTCAAAGTGCCGGAAGGCGCCTCTGTCGAACAAGCCATAAAGGCATCAGGATTGTTATCCCGGTTTCCGGAAATTGAGCCGTCCGGAATCAAGGTGGGTATTTTTGGCAATGTCTGCAGTATGGACCAGATTTTAAAACAGGCCGATAGAGTGGAAATTTATCGGCCTTTGTTTCACGATCCCAAAGAAGCGAGACGGCAGCGCGCCGCAAAAGGATAACGCTAGCAGTGCGCTTGAAAATGCTTCAGGCGATTCAGTTCATCGGGGTGTCGGGATTATTTATTCCTCGTTCCGATTTGGGCTCTGAATTTACAGGGTCGGATTCAGTCGAACTGTCGATGTCATCGATGCCGAATAGCCCAGTGATTTTCTCCCATAAGGTTTTTTCAAGTTCCCTTGGCGGCAAATCAACCGTTGTTTCGGGTGATTCCTTGATCACAGGGAGCGCGCTGGGTTTGAAATCGCCCTGAAAACCGACAACCCGATCATTGTCGAAGAACAGCGTGATTTTCTTTTGCATTCTGGCCTCGCCTCCAGGTTGATTGGAATAAATGTAATCCCAGCGATTCTGGTGGAAAGCATCGGTCGTCATGGGCGAACCCATGATATACAGTACCTGGCGTTTGTTCATGTTGGGCCGTATCTGATCGATCATGGACTGATCGATCATATTGCCTTGCTGGACGTCCACGGTATAAACGCCAGGCAAATTATTAAGAATACTGGAACATGAGGCAAGCGTCAGGCTGGTCAACAGAGTTAAAGAAAAAAGCGGCTTTCCCATTTGAGGCGGCAGAATAATTTGAAAAAGACGAAATCATACCTGATGTTAAACGATTATCCTATAAAACAGTCATGCGTTTCATGCCAAAAAAACGCTACAATGTGCGATACCCTATATAAAGCTGCCACTTGAACGGCAAAATTGGAGATTTATGTTTGAAACTCAAGATTTAAAGAATGCTGGTCTCAAGGTCACGTTGCCTCGGGTCAAGATTCTGCAAATTTTAGAAAAACAAGTTGATGAACATCATCTGACGGCTGAAAAGGTTTATAAAATCCTGTTGAGCGAGGATGAGGACATCGGCCTGGCTACGGTTTACCGGGTTTTAACCCAGTTTGAAGCCGCAGGTCTGGTGACTCGGCATCATTTTGAAGGCGGAAACTCTGTTTTTGAGCTGGCCAAAGGTGATCACCATGACCACATTCTCTGCATGAAATGTGGTAAAGTGGACGAGTTTACCGATGAGCTTATTGAAGCCCGTCAGAGAGAAATTGCAGAAAAACTGGGCTATGAGCTGACCGACCATAGTCTTCATTTGTACGGCTACTGCTCTGCCTGCAGAAAATCCTGATTCCCCCTTAATTTACGGACTCCATGTTTAAACCGCTTATTTTTTATATCGGCTTGCGCTATACGCGAGCCAAACGCCGTACTCGTTTCATTTCTTTTATCACATTAACCTCTGTTTTGGGGATAGCTCTTGGCGTCACGGCACTGATTACGGTGTTGTCGGTCATGAATGGTTTTGAAGCCGAGCTGCGCGAGCGGATTCTCGGCATGACTTCGCATGCCACGATCACCGGCAAATACGGCCGGTTGGATAATTGGCGGGAATTGCAACCGAAAATCACACAATATCCGCATGTTGAGGCGGCCGCCCCTTTTGTCGACGGGCAAGTCATGATTAATTCCGGCCAGCGCGTCAGCGGTACCTTGTTGAGCGGGATTTTGCCTGAATATGAGTCTTCTGTTTCGGATGTCGCCAACAAAATGAAAGTGGGGCAGCTATCTCAACTTGTTCCCGGTGAGTTTGGCGTTGTTCTGGGCGCGGAACTGGCGAGTTATCTGGGCGTTATCGTCGGCGACAAAATCACCATCATCACTCCGCAGGTTAATCCGACGCCGGCCGGCATTTTGCCGCGCATGCGGCGGTTCACCGTGACGGGCATTTTTCAAGTCGGCATGTATGAGTACGATCGCAACCTGGCAATCATTCATATTGATGACGCCGCTAAATTGTTCCGTTTAGGCGATTCGGTGTCAGGGCTCAGGATCAAGCTGGACGATTTGTTCAATGCGCCCAAGATCACGCGCGCCATGGCGGCCGATTTCTATGATGAATACCGGGTCGGCGACTGGACTCAGGCTCACAGCAACTTCTTCCGCGCGATTCAGACTGAAAAGCGGGTCATGTTTATTATCCTGCTGTTGATAGTGGCCGTAGCGGCTTTTAACATCGTATCGACGCTCGTTATGGTGGTCACCGACAAGCGCGGCGATATCGCCATTCTGAAAACCCAGGGGCTGACTTCGCGTTCGGTCATGGGCATTTTTATGGTGCTGGGCACGGTCATCGGCGCCGTCGGCACGCTTTGCGGCACCATAGGCGGCGTTGCGCTGGCGTTAAATGTTGAAACGATAGTGCCGGCCATTGAGAAATTGTTTCAGGTTCAGTTCATGGCGGCCGATGTGTACTACATCAGTCAATTGCCTTCCAAGCTGGTCTGGACAGATGTCTATGTGATCGCGAGCATGGCCTTCTTTTTGTCGCTGGCTGCGACCATTTATCCTGCCTGGCAGGCATCCAAAATCAATCCTGCGGAAGTTCTGAGATATGAATAAGACTAGCATTCTGGAATGCCGGCAATTAACCAAACGCTACAACCAGGGCGGGCTGGACGTTGAAGTCCTCAAGGGCGTCAACCTGAGCATTGAAATTGGTGACCGCGTCGCCATCATGGGCGCCTCGGGTTCCGGCAAGAGCACCTTGCTGCATCTGTTGGGCGGCCTGGAAAAAGCCAGCGGCGGCGAGGTTGTGCTCGACAACGTCAATCTGAATAAAGTCAGCGCAACAAGGCTAGCCAAGTTAAGAAACAGTTCCTTGGGCTTTATCTATCAGTCTCATCATCTGCTGGGCGAATTTACCGTATTGGAAAATGCGGCGATGCCTTTGCTGATAGCAGGTCTTTCGGTAAAAGAGGCGCGCGTCCGCGCCATAGAGTTATTGCAGCGGGTAGGGCTGGGGCATCGTATCGAACATAAGCCCGGGGAAATATCAGGCGGAGAGAGGCAGCGTGCGGCCATAGCCAGGGCGCTTATCAACAAGCCCAAATGCGTTCTGGCCGACGAACCGACCGGCAATCTGGACAGCAAGACAGCGGACCAGATTTACCAGTTGATGCTGGAGTTAAACCAGGAGCTGAATGTCAGTTTTCTGGTGGTGACCCATGATCATGATCTGGCATCAAGGATGGGTAAGGTGCTGCATATGGAAGACGGCGTGATAGTCGCTTGAAGATGAAGGTTAAACAGGCTGTGCGCTTGTTTAACCGCAACTTCTGCGCTTATCTTTGCTTTCTTTCAGTCCATTTTTTCATGACATGGTAGCGCCAGAATTCATTGACGCCGAAGTATCCGGCGGTTGAACACATAATACCCACGACCAGACAGCCGACAAGAAACGGCTCCCAGGTATTGCCGATCCCTGTCATGATGCTGTCTATCGAGAACTCAAAGTCTTCGCTGGGCGAGGGTTCATTTAAGAACCAAAGCCCGGCCAGATAGGCAAAATAAAACATCGGCGGCATGGTTAAGGGGTTGGTTATCCAGACCAGCGCGACGGAAATCGGCAGGTTGGCTCTGAGATAAAATGCCACTGCGGCTGCGATGGCCATTTGTCCCGGCGTTGGAATCCAGGCTACAAAAAGACCTACAGCCGCTGCCATAGACACGGACCGGCGGTTTAAATGCCAGAGGTTGGGGTCATGCAGCCTGTCGCCTAGAAACTGAAGATTTTTATGATTTTTAATTGTTTCGGGTTTGGGCAGGTATTTTTGTATCAGTTTTTTGGGCATTATGTCTGCATTGCAAAGTTGCTTAATTCATCAAGTTTATCAGGTTTTTGTCGACCCCAAAATACCAGGAAAGAATGCTCGTTTCCACGCTGTTATTTTTAGCTGGCGTTTTGCTGGTCCAGCAGTTGCCGACGTTGCCGGCTGCCGAGTGGCTAGCGGCCGGCGCAATCATCGCCGGTTTGATGGCATGGTGGCGCTTTTGGCGGGGGCTGTTTTTCATGATGGGCGTTTTATGGGCGGTGCTGTTTGCAATGAACAGGCTGTCGGACAGGCTGCCCCAATCGCTTGAAGGAATCGACATACCCGTTAAAGGCATCATTGCCGATTTGCCGGAACAGGATGAAAAGCGCGCCCGCTTCGATTTTGTTGTTACCGATTCCGCCCGGGATCTGCCTTCGAAAATTAAATTAAGCTGGTATTACCCCAAACATGGGATTAAGGCTGGCCAGCAATGGTCGTTTACGGTCAAGTTGAAGCGCCCGCATGGCAATTTGAATCCCGGCGCATTTGACTATGAGCGCTGGCTGTTCACGGAGGGCATCGGTGCGACAGGGTATGTGCGCAACAGTCCGGCGCCTGTACTGCTGTCTGACGAGCCGGCCTGGTACAGTATTTCGGCAGGGCGGCAGCTTATAATCGACCGGTTGTCGCAGCAGTTGGGCGACAGTCAGAGCGTGGCGCTTGTCAAAGCGCTGGCTATTGGCGATGGCAGCAGTATCCCGCAGGCGCAATGGGAGGTTTTTCGTAAGACCGGCACGCTCCATCTGATGGTGATTTCCGGTTCGCATATCGGTTTGATCGCCGGACTGGTTTATTTTATCGTGCTCAGGTGCTGGGCATGGACGAACCTGTTGGCCTGGCCGCCTCAACGAGTTGCCGCATTGTCGGCATTAGTCGCCGGCATCCTGTATTCGGCATTGGCCGGATTTTCGATACCGACACAGCGCGCGGTGGTCATGCTGGCTATTTTCATGGCTGCCGTTGTTCTTCAGCGCAATACCCATTCCTTCAACACATTGGCCGTCGCTCTGTTCGCGGTTTTATTGCTGGACCCGTCGGCCGTCCTGTCGGCAGGGTTCTGGCTTTCATTTCTGGCTGTGGCAGTGATTGTCTATGCCGTTGGCGGGCGCCTGGGCAGGCCTGGCTATCTGGAAGGCGTCATAAAGATAAATTGGGCTACGACCGTGGCCTTATCGCCGTTGTCATTGTTGTTTTTTCAGCAGATTTCGTTGATTGCGCCATTGGCTAATCTGATTGCGGTGCCCGTTGTCAGTTTTCTGGCTGTGCCGCTGTCGCTGCTGGTGGTGATAACGGTGTTTGTATGGCCGGCATTGGCCGGTAAGCTGTTTTTTCTCGTTGATACCGTGCTGCAGGGTTTGTGGTGGATTTTGAACGAATTGGCGGCGGCGCCTCTGTCCGTAATCAATCATGCGCAGCCTCCGCTCTGGGCATTGTGCTTCGCCGTGCCGGGTGTGCTGGTCATGCTTGCGCCGGCCGGCATGCCGGCCCGTTGGCTGGGGTTGGCTATGTTTCTGCCGCTGGCCTTTACGGAATCGGAACGCCTTGAATCGGACGGTTTCAGGATGACCTTGCTGGATGTCGGTCAAGGTCTGTCGGCGGTCGTGCAAACATCCCATCATGTGCTTGTGTTCGATGCCGGCGCGAAATTTTCCGAGCAAAGCGATATGGGCCAGAGCGTGCTGCTGCCTTTTTTACGTCAGCAGGGCGTCGAGAAAATCGATAGCCTGATCATCAGCCATGGCGATAATGACCATATTGGCGGCGCCGACTCATTACTGGCAGGCATTGAGGCCGAACAAGTGCTTACCAGTGTGCCGCAGCAGCTAAGCGGCCATTCGCCCGTTGCGTGTGCGGCAGGGCAGTCCTGGCATTGGGATGGCGTGACATTCATGATGTTGTCGCCGCGCTCGTCCAATTTCGTTTCAGAAAACGACAATTCCTGCGTCCTGAGAATTCAGTCTGATAAGGGCTCTGTGCTGTTGACGGGCGATATCGAAGCGGCGGCGGAATCCTGGCTGGTTGAGGCTTATGGCGAGCAGCTAAAGACGGATGTGCTGATCGCAGCGCACCACGGCAGTAAAACCTCATCAACTTCGACGTTTCTGCAAACCGTTCATCCCGATTATGTACTCATTCCAGCCGGCTATCGCAATCAATTCGGCTTTCCCCATCAGTCCGTATTGAAGCGCTATCAGGACATAGAAGCGAAGTGGCTGAATGTTGCCGATCAAGGCGCGATTTTTGTCAAAGCCGGCAAAGAATCACTAATCGTGCATACCATGCGGACGACAGAAAGCAGATACTGGAACAGCCATTGATTATTGTGATGATACCTTGACAATAACCAAGTTCTTTACTACGGAATTAAATAGGACTAAAATAGTCCTTAATTAGAGAGGTAGGTATGTTACGGCTGAGCAAATTAACTGACTATGCAACGGTTGTCTTGAGCTTTATGGCAAGAGATCGATCGCATGTGCATGCGGCTATGGAAATAGCGGCGGCAACGGGTATTGCTTTACCGACGGTCAGCAAGATTCTGAAACTGCTCGTGAAAGCGGATGTGCTGATTTCCACGCGCGGCGCCAAAGGCGGCTATGCATTGGCCAGAGTTCCCGAGAAAATCAGCGTGGCAGCCATTATCAGCGCGCTGGAAGGGCCGATTGCGCTGACCGAATGCAGTATTTCCCATCAAGGCTGCGAGCAGGCTACGGGCTGCGATATTCGCAGCAACTGGGGAGTAATTAACCGGACGATTCATAATGCCCTGGAGTCCGTGACTCTGGCGGATTTGATCAGACCTACCGTCGTGCCGGAAGAGGTTTTCATTCCGGTGACCAGTTTATATCGTTAAATTTAGAGTTGTTTATGTCAACAAGTGCGAAAGAAATCGAGAAGCTGATTGGCCGGGAATACAAACAGGGCTTTGTGACCGAGCTGGAAACCACTACTTTCCCGCCCGGATTGAATGAAGACGTCATTCATAAGCTGTCCAAAGTCAAGAACGAGCCCGAGTTTATGCTCGAATACCGGCTGAAGGCATTCCGTCACTGGCAGACCATGCAGTCGCCGACCTGGGCTTTCGTCAATTTTGCCCCGATTGATTATCAGGATATCAGCTACTATTCAGCGCCCAAACGCAAGGAAGACGGCCCGAAAAGCCTGGACGAAGTCGATCCGCAGGTGCTGGAAGCCTACAAGAAGCTGGGCATTCCCCTGGATGAACAGGAGCGGCTGGCCGGCGTAGCTGTCGATGCGGTGTTTGACAGCGTATCGGTGGCAACGACGTTCAAAGGCAAGCTGAAAGATGCCGGCATTATTTTCTGCCCGATTTCGGAAGCCCTGCGCGACTATCCGGAACTGGTCCAGCAATATTTGGGCTCGGTCGTGCCGCATACCGACAACTTCTTTGCCGCGCTCAATGCGGCCGTGTTTACGGACGGTTCATTCGTCTACATTCCGAAAGGCGTGCGCTGCCCGATGGAATTGTCGACCTATTTCCGCATCAATGCCGCCAATACCGGACAGTTCGAAAGAACGCTGATCATTGCCGACGAAGGCAGCCATGTCAGTTATCTGGAAGGCTGTACGGCGCCCATGCGCGACGAAAACCAGCTGCATGCGGCCGTGGTCGAGCTGGTCGCCTTGAAGAATGCGACGATTAAATACTCCACCGTGCAGAACTGGTATCCGGGCGATAAGGAAGGCAAGGGCGGCATTTACAATTTCGTGACCAAGCGGGCCGACTGCCGCGGCGAAAACTCCAAAGTCTCATGGACGCAAGTGGAGACCGGTTCGGCGATCACCTGGAAATATCCCAGCTGCATTTTGACCGGTGACAATTCGATTGGCGAGTTTTATTCGGTCGCGCTGACCAATAATTTTCAGCAGGCCGACACCGGCACCAAGATGATCCACATTGGCAAAAATACCCGCAGCACGATTGTTTCGAAAGGCATTTCGGCCGGCCGTGCGCAGAATACTTATCGCGGCTTGGTCAAAGTGTTAAAGAATGCCGAGAATGCGCGCAACTATACGCAGTGCGACTCCTTGCTGATCGGCGATAAATGCGGCGCGCATACGTTCCCGTATGTCGAAGTCAAGCAGCCTTCGGCGCAGGTCGAGCATGAAGCGACGACATCCAAGATCAGCGAAGACCAGCTGTTCTTCTGCCAGCAGCGCGGCCTGTCGGCGGAAGACGCCGTGTCGATGATCGTGAACGGCTTCTGTAAGGAAGTGTTCAAGGAACTGCCGATGGAGTTTGCGGTTGAGGCGCAGGCTTTACTGGGATTGAGTCTGGAAGGCTCGGTAGGCTAGTGGGCAAGTACGATAAATTACTCACCAAGCTATTGAGCGGACGTTCCGATAATAATATTTCGTTTTTGGAACTTATGCAGTTGCTGCAACGGTTACAGTTTGATGTCAGGATACACGGCGATCATCATATTTTTACTCGTGATGGTATTGCTGAAATTCTGAATTTACAGCCTAGAGGCGCCATGGCGAAAGCCTATCAGGTCAAACAAGTGAGGCAAATTATTGTGAATTATCATTTGGGGTTGAAACATGACCAGTAAGTACGAAATGATTATCTATTGGAGTGAGCAAGATCAGTCTTATATTGTTGAGGTTCCTGAATTGCCGGGCTGTATGGCGGACGGCAATAGTTACCAAGAGGCCGTTCGAAATGCTGAACAAGTGATCAATGAATGGATGGAAACGGCCAAGGAGTTAGGGCGTTCTATTCCGGAACCGAAAGGGCGCTTATTGTATGCGTAATTAGCGCGAGCCAATGATTGGCATAGCTTTGGCGTAAACCATCAAATAATTTTTATAGTCAGGTAAAACAAATATGCTCAGCATAGAAAATCTTCACGTCAGCGTAGGCGACAAGCCCATTCTCAAAGGCATCAATCTGCAGATCAATGCCGGCGAGATTCACGCCATCATGGGGCCGAACGGGTCCGGCAAAAGCACTCTGTCGCATGTATTGTCAGGCAAGAGCGGTTATACCGTAACGGAAGGTTCTATCACTTACCAGAACAAGAATCTGGTGGACATGGCGCCTGAAATCCGCGCGCGTGAAGGTGTATTTCTGGCCTTTCAGTATCCGGTAGAAATTCCGGGCGTCAGCAATATTTACTTATTGAAAGCAGCGCTGAACGCCATTCGCAAACATCACGGCCAGCCGGAAGTCGATGCGATGGATTTCCTGACCTTGGTCAAGGACAAGGTCCGTCTGTTGGAGATGGATGAACGGTTCCTGTACCGCGCCGTCAATGAAGGTTTTTCGGGCGGCGAAAAGAAACGCAACGAGATTCTGCAGATGGCGATAATGGAGCCCAAATTGTGCATTCTCGATGAAACCGACTCGGGTCTGGACATCGATGCGCTGAGAATCGTTGCAGATGGCGTCAACTCCTTGCGTTCGCCGGAGCGCTCGTTTGTCATGGTGACGCATTATCAGCGTCTGCTGAATTACATCAAACCGGACTTCGTGCATGTACTGGCTCACGGGCAAATCGTCAAATCCGGCGGTCCCGAGCTGGCATTGGAGCTGGAAGAGAAAGGTTACAGTTGGATTGAGGCTGCTTGATGACTACAGCAACAGCAAGCCGTTATACGGCTGAATATCAAACCATAGCGCCAGCTTTGCCAGGGCAATCTCTGCCTTGGCTGCAGCAATTAAGAAGCGAGGCGCTGGCGGCATTTTCAGTGCACGGTTTTCCGTCGCTGCGCGAAGAAGAATGGCGTTACACGAATGTGTCCGCGATCGAGAAAAAGCTGTTTAAACCGGTCACCGGTTTAACGGCCGGTAGCGTTGACGCGGACTGGCTGAAACAGCACCAACTGGAAGATGCCTGGTCGGTCGTGTTGATTGACGGACATTTCTCAGCTGAATTATCGGTGCTGGACGGTCTGCCCGAGTCGGTCTCCGTGATGAGCATGGCCGAGGCGCTGAATTCGCAGTCTGCGCTGCTGGAGCAGCATGTGGGCCGCGCCGTGGCGAATGAGGAGAACAGTTTCATCGCTTTCAACATGGCCTGGTTCACCGATGGGTTGTTTGTGCATGTGCCGGCTAAACAGGTATTGGCTAAACCGGTGCAGTTGCTGCACATTGCTACGCAGGCCGATACGCTGGCCGCAACGCGCAACGTCGTCGTTGTCGATGACATGGCCGAGGCGCAAGTTATAGAGACGTTCGTCGGCCTGGATCAGGCTTATCTGTCGGCAGCCGTTACCGAAGTGTTCGTTGGGCCTAATGCGGATCTGACCCTGTTTAAACAGCAAAGCGAGTCCGAGAAGGCTTACCATTTCGGCGGCATTTACGTTAAGCAGGCGCGCGACGCGCGGTTCAGGCACCATAACTTCGCCTTTGGCAGCCTGCTGGCGCGCAGCGATATCCATACCGATCTCGATCATGCGTCCGAATGCGAGCTGAACGGCCTGTTTTTAGGCAGCAAACGCCAGCATATCGACAACCATACGCGCATCAACCACTTGAAGCCGCGCGGAATCAGCCGCGAAGTCTACAAAGGCGTGCTCGGCGACAGGGCGCGCGGCGTGTTCCAGGGGCGCGTGATTGTGGCGCAGGATGCGCAGAACACCGATTCGGAAATGAATAACCGCAATCTGCTGTTGTCCGAAGATGCCGAAGTCGACACCAAGCCGCAGCTGGAGATTTACGCCGATGACGTCAAATGCGGCCATGGCGTGACGGTAGGCCAGCTCGATGAGAAATCGATTTTTTACCTGCAATCGCGCTGCGTTGATGAGGAGACGGCCCGCAATATGCTGACTTTTGCGTTTGCCAACGAGATGGTCGATAAGGTCAAGATCAAAAGTCTGCACGATAGAATTCTGGAGCAGGTGTTGGCGCGGTTCCCACAGGAAGGCGTCAAAAAGGAATGGCTGTAAGCCGAGACGGCATTTTTCAAGTTAATCAAGATAAATAGTATGTGGCGCTGCTGGCCCAGCAGCGCATAAACTCTGGAAATATTTAAAGTTATGACCCATTTTCCCGTAGCAAAAATTCGTGCTGATTTTCCTATTCTGGACCAGAAAATCCGCAACAAACCCTTGGTTTACCTGGACAATGCCGCCACTTGCCAGAAGCCCAACGCGGTCATCGACGCTATCTCGCATTTGTATCGCCACAATTACGCCAATGTGCACCGCGGCGTGCATGCGTTGAGCGTGCGTTCCACCGATCAGTTCGAAGCGGCGCGGATCAAGGTCAAGGATTTCATCAACGCGGCCAGCGACAAAGAGATTATTTTTGTCAAAGGCACGACGGAAGCCATCAACCTGGTCGCCCAGACCTTCGGCCGGGCCAATATCAAGGCCGGCGACGAAATCGTGATCAGCGCCATGGAGCATCACTCCAATATCGTGCCCTGGCAAATGCTGTGCCAACAGACCGGCGCGGTATTAAAAGTCGCACCGATCAATCACAAAGGCGAATTGATTTACGATGAATTTGAAAAACTGCTGAACGATAAAACCAAGCTGGTTTCCATCGTGCATATGTCCAATGCCCTGGGCACAGTCAATCCGGTCAAGAGGATCATTGCCGCAGCGCACAGCAAGGGCATTCCGGTATTGCTGGACGGCGCGCAGGCCATTCCGCACATGCCGGTTGACGTGCAGGAACTGGATTGCGATTTTTACGCTTTCTCGGGCCATAAATTGTATGGTCCGTCCGGCGTCGGCGTCTTATATGGCAAGCAGGCGCTGCTGGAAGCCATGCCTCCGTATCAGGGCGGCGGCGACATGATACGCAAGGTTACTTTCGAAGAAACCGAATATAATGTGCTGCCGTACAAGTTTGAAGCCGGCACGCCCAGCATTGCCGATGTGATCGGGCTCGGCGCCGCCATCGACTATCTGAATGAAGTCGGCATGGAAGCCATCGCCGCTTACGAGGCTGAGTTGCTGGCTTACGCCACTGAACAGGCCAGGCAGATCAAGGGGCTGCGCATTATCGGCGAGGCCGAAAACAAAGGCGCGATTCTGTCTTTCGTGCTCGACAGGATTCATCCGCACGATATCGGCACCATGCTGGACAGTCTGGGCATCGCGGTCAGGGCGGGGCACCATTGCGCCATGCCGGTGATGGATTTCTTCGAGGTTCCGGCTACGGCAAGAGCTTCATTTGCCATGTACAACACCAAGGAAGAAATCGACGTGCTGATGCAGGGGATAAAATCCTTGATTGAGGTATTTGGCTGAAATAGTTGGTCTCTAATCAGTTCAAAAAGAACTTTCCTCGTTTACCGAATTTAACAGAGAACCTATATGTTTGATGACTTACGCGACCTCTACCAAGAGGTCATTTTTGACCATAACAGAAACCCGCGCAATTTCCGTGTCATGGAAAATGCGGACCGGCAGGTGGAAGGCTTCAATCCGCTGTGCGGCGACCGTTTGACATTATTCTTGAAGATGGACGGCGATGTGATTGCGGACGCCAGTTTTCAGGGCTCGGGATGCGCCATTTCCACGGCATCGGTTTCGCTGATGACTGAAATCATCAAGGGCAAAACCGAGCAGGAAGCCGAAGAGTTGTTCAAACAGTTCCACGAGATGACCACCGGCAAGGACGAACAGGCGAGCTTGGCTGCAGTCGGCAAACTGGCCGTGCTGGCCGGCGTGCGCGAGTACCCGGCGCGCGTTAAATGTGCGACGCTGGCCTGGCATACGCTCGATGCGGCGTTAAAGAACGAGAAAAAATCGATTTCCACTGAATAAGCCAGAACGTAAGCGCTTGGGCATATAAACTGCAAGGGCGGACACCCGCTCTTTGCATTGTAGGGTCGAATTCATTCGACCCACAAGCCGCAGCATAATGCTACTGCGAGGCCAAGTACCTTCTCTATCGAGTCTTTGCAAGGCATGAACATAATCAACCAACCCTATGTCGGCCAGCTTGCCGTTCTTTATGAAGGCAATGGCGATCTGTTGCCGTATCAGCAACTGGCTGCGCGGCTGGGCGTGCCGCTTTATCAGGGGCTTGCGCAAGATATTCCCGAAGCTTTTTTGCTGACCTGGCGAGATGGCGCATTAAAATTGCTCGACAGAGAGCTGTTCAAGAAAGGCGGCTTGTCCGTCGATATTGAGCCGCGTAGCGGCGAGCAGCGCTCATGGCCGGCACCGAAGCAAGACGCCTTGGCGCACGCGCTCGGACGTAAAACCCGCACTGTCGTCGATGCCACAACGGGCTGGGCGCAGGACAGCCTGCATATTTTCCGAATGGGCTACGAGTTGCAGTGTATAGAACGCTCGCCGGTCATGGCCGAGTTGCTGTCTGACGGATTCAAGCGCCTGGCCGCGCTGGACTGGATGCAGCGGCTGAATCTGGAGCCGCCCCGACTGCTGGCCGGCGATGCCATTGAAATCCTGGCCGCATTGGAAACGCCGCCCGATTGCATCTATCTGGACCCGATGTTTCCGCCCAAGCGGAAGAAATCGGCGCTGGCCAAAAAAACGATGATGGTATTGCGCGATCTGTTGGGTGACGATCAGGATAAGGAACTGCTTTTTGAGGCGGCCTTGAAAGCGGCCGGAAAACGCGTCGTGGTCAAGAGCCCGGACTATGCCGAGCCGTTAGGCGGCAAGCCGAGCGAGAGTTTTCAAGGCAAATTGCTCAGGTTCGATGTGTATTTAAAGTAGCCGTAGGGTGCGCACTGCGTACCTTTCCTGCTTAATTGATGAGCTTGCCCCCTGTATTAAATAGTTAAGGTGAAAAAATGTCCGACTGGATAAACGTAATCGATCAAAAAGCACTGGCTGAAGGTGAGCATATCGTCGTCGATGTCGATGGAACCGATGTGGCCGTGTTTAAAATTGAGGGCCAGTTCTATGCCATTGAGGACGTTTGCACGCACGACGGCGCGGAAATCGCCAGCGGCAAGTTGGAAGGCTGCGAGATTATCTGCCCGCGTCACGGCGCGCGCTTTTGCGTGAAAACCGGCGCCGTAAAATCTCCGCCCGCCTATGAGGATATCGACACTTTTCCGGTGCGCATCGAGAACGGCAAAGTACAAGTCAGGGATGATCGCTGGGATTGACGCGCCGATTTATACAATTAACCCCGCGCATCAGTCATTAAGTTCTGCATGAACAGAACGGCGTTATAGTTTATAATTCCGCTCTTTATTTGAATTTTCACTGGCCGGAGCTTGTCGATAGCGTCCGGTTTCGAACGTCTTGGTTAAATAACGCCCCATGCAAGAAATAAATCCGATTAAGCATAAAATAGCCGACCTGAAAAGCCGTGGTGATGCCCTTAGGGGGTATCTTTGACTTCGAAACCAAAAGCGAGCGTTTGGTCGAAGTCCTAAGGGAACTGGAAAACCCGAAAATCTGGGATAACCCGGAAGTGGCGCAAGCCATGGGCAAGGAGCGCGGCCAGCTGGAAGCGATCGTCAATACGATTCAGGAACTGGAACATGGCTTGGCCGATGCGGAAGAGCTGCTGGCCCTGGCTGTGGAAGAAAATGACGAAGAAACCGTCGATACGGTCGTGGACGATCTGGAACAGCTGGAAAAAAAGGTTGCCGAGCTTGAATTTCGCCGCATGTTCTCCGGTGAAATGGATGCCAACAATGCGTTCCTGGATATTCAGGCCGGTTCCGGAGGCACCGAGGCGCAGGATTGGGCCTCGATGATCGAACGCATGTTTTTACGCTGGGGCGAGCGCAGAGGCTTCAAGACCGAACTGATCGAGGAATCGGCCGGGGATGTCGCCGGCATCAAAAGCGCCACGATCAAATTCGAAGGCGACTATGCGTTCGGCTGGCTGCGTACCGAGACAGGCGTGCACCGCCTGGTCCGGAAATCGCCGTTCGATTCGGGCAATCGCCGTCATACCTCATTCGCTTCGGTATTCGTATCGCCCGAAATCGATGACGATATCGACATCGACATCAACCCGGCGGATTTGCGCGTCGACGTTTACCGGGCTAGCGGCGCCGGCGGCCAGCACGTTAACCGTACCGAATCGGCCGTGCGTATCACGCACAATCCCTCCGGCATCGTCGTGCAATGCCAGAGCGACCGCTCGCAGCACAAAAACCGCGATACGGCCATGAAGCAGTTGAAGGCCAAACTGTACGAGCTGGAAATGCGCAAGCGCAGCGAAACTCAGCAGGCTTTGGAAGATACCAAATCGGACATTGGCTGGGGCAGCCAGATCCGCTCTTACGTGCTGGACCAGTCGCGCATCAAGGATTTACGCACCGGCGTCGAAACCGGCAATCCGCAGGCGGTCCTGGACGGCGATCTCGATCAGTTTATCGAAGCCAGCCTGAAAAGCGGACTGTAAGTAATCACGAAATTTATAGCAAACAGAAAATACACCTGATGGGCGCGAAACTTGCGCCCATCCTATAACGATAAGAGTCAAGATACACATGTCAGAAATTGAACGGGACGAACAGGAACAGATCAGACAACGCCGCAGCAAATTGAGTGAATTGCGCGAAAACGGCATCGCATTCCCCACCGACTTCCGCCGCAACGTGGTTGCCGGCGAAGTGCTGGCCGAATACGGCGAGAAATCCAAGGAGGAGCTCGAAGCAGATCCTGTTCGCGTCAAGATCGCCGGCCGCATGATGACGCGCCGCGTTATGGGCAAGGCCAGCTTCTGCCATATTCAGGATATGTCCGGCAGGATACAGCTTTACGTGACCCGCGATACGCTGCCGGAAGGGTTTTACAACGAACAGTTCAAAAAGTGGGATATCGGCGACATCGTCGGCGCGGAAGGCGTGCTGTTCAAAACCCAGACCGATGAACTCAGCGTCAAGGTCGATGATATCCGCCTGCTGACCAAGGCCTTGCGCCCGTTGCCGGAAAAATTCCACGGCCTCACCGATCAGGAAGTCAAGTACCGTCAGCGCTATCTGGACCTGATCATGAGCGAAGAATCGCGCAACACGTTTCTGGTGCGTTCCAAGATCGTCGCCTACATTCGCCAGTTCCTGATCGAGCGCCAGTTCCTGGAAGTGGAAACCCCCATGATGCAGGCCATTCCGGGCGGCGCCACGGCAAGGCCCTTCATGACGCACCACAATGCGCTGGACATGGGTTTGTATCTGCGCATTGCGCCGGAACTGTACTTAAAGCGCCTGGTTGTAGGCGGTTTCGAGCGCGTGTTTGAAATCAACCGCAATTTCCGTAACGAAGGCCTATCGACGCGGCACAATCCCGAATTCACCATGCTGGAATTCTACCAGGCCTATGCCGAATACCATGAACTGATGGATTTAACCGAGGAGATGCTGCGCGGCTTGGCCGAAAACGTGCTAGGCAAGACGATCATTACTTATCAAGGCGAGCAGTACGATTTCGGCAAGCCGTTCGATCGCATGACTGTGTTCGATTCGATTCTGCATTTCAATCCCGATTTGACGCCGGCCGATATCGATAACCGCGAGGCGGCGGCTAAGGTTGCGGAAAAATTGAAAATTCCAGTCAAGGACGGTTACGGCCTGGGCAAGATACAGATCGAAATCTTCGAAAAAACCGTCGAGCATCGTTTGATGAACCCGACGTTCATCACGGCCTATCCGGTCGAAGTGTCGCCGCTAGCGCGGCGCAATGACAACGACCCGCATGTGACGGACCGTTTCGAGTTCTTCGTCGGCGGCCGGGAGATCGCTAACGGCTTTACCGAGCTCAATGATGCCGAAGACCAGGCGGCGCGCTTCCAGAAACAGGTCGAGGAAAAAGAAGCTGGCGACGATGAGGCCATGCACTTTGACGCCGATTATATTGTCGCGCTGGAACATGGCATGCCGCCGACTGCAGGCGAGGGCATCGGCATTGACCGCCTGGTCATGCTGTTCACGGATTCGCCGTCAATCCGCGATGTCCTGCTGTTCCCGCACATGAGACCGAAAGGCTGATGGCGCCGGCAGGACTTTATGGCTTCTTTATATTGGCTGCCTTCGTCGCAGCCAATATACCGTGGGTCAGCGATCGCTTTCTCATGGTTTTCAAACGGGACAAAAACGCCTGGCTGCGCTGGCTGGAATGGCTGGCGATGTATGTCTTGGCAGGCGCTTTGTCTGTCGCTCTCGAATATAAGCTGACCGGTACGCGGCATGTTCAGGGCTGGGAGTTTTATGTCGCGACCTTATGCCTGTTTTTAGTCTTTGCCCTGCCGGGCTTTATTTATCATTACGACCTTAAAAGGCTTTTGTCGAGAAGGGCGCCGGGCTAATCTGCCAGCGAGTTCCGGCAAGGTACGCGCTGCGTACCCTTATATCTCGATTTTACCCAATTAGGGATAAAATCCCCGGCTGATCACCGGGCGGGAAGCGGAGAAGCCGGGCGTACCCTGAGGCTTCGAGCCTGCTGCGTAGATTTCGCTCTCCGTTTCCCTCATCCGCCTCATAAGTTCGTACGGTATGCGTAGGCCCCCGTTTCGCCGGGAGAGCCTGTATGATCTAAGGCTGAACCAGGCGTATGCCTTAAAATTGATCTTATTGATTTTATATAGTTTTTTGGAGTGTTTAAAGATGTCCCAAGTGACGGTTGGTGTGGATATTGCCAAGCATAAATTCGATGTTGCCCGCCTGGAGAACGGCAAATACAAGCATAAAAAATTCGACAACACGCCGGAAGGTTTTGCCGCTTTGATCGTCTGGCTGACGACGTTCGGCGGCGTCAAGCCCTCGGTTTGCATGGAAGCGACTGGCGCCTACAGCATCCCTCTGGCCGAATGCCTGGCCCAATCAGGCTATCCGGTGGCTGTCGTCAATCCTGCCAGAATCAAGGGATTCGCCAAGAGCGAATTGAGCCGAATCAAGACCGACAAGGCTGACGCCAAGCTGATCGCCCGGTATGCCCAGGAAAAGAAACCGCCTTTGTGGACGCCGCCACCTGCCAATATCCGCGAACTGCAAGCCTTATTACGCCGGATCGAAGACCTGCTGGAAATGCAGCAAATGGAGAAAAACAGACTGGATACGGCTGACCCCACGATTGCCGAATCCATCAGAGCCGTCTTGGCACATCTGGAGCAGGCGCTTAAAACCACACGCGAACGCGTTCAACGTCTTATCGATCAAGACCCTGATCTCAGGCACCGGCGCGCTTTGCTGGAAACGATTCCTGGCATCGGCGAAGCCTCCTCTGCCCACCTCATGGTCGCTTTGAGCGATCACTACGGCTTCACCACCGCCAAGCAAGCTGTCGCCTTTGCTGGACTCAATCCCGCCTTGAACGAATCCGGCAAGTGGAAAGGCAAAACCCGCATTTCCAAGATGGGTGATCCGATGTTGCGCGCGAAGCTATACATGCCCGCCGTGGTCGCGGGAAGACACAATCCCGTCATCCGCCTTTTCCGCGAACGCTTGGCTGCACGCGGCAAGAATGGCATGGCCATCGCCTGTGCTTCAATGCGCAAACTCGTCCATATCGCCTTTGCCATTCTGAAATCGAATAAACCTTTCGACCCCAATTTTGCGCTTGCATAATGGGCAACAAGACGGTATCTACGGCTGCAGATTACTGGTGCTTTAAATAATCGAGCATCGTATCGGCATCGCTGGCCGAGAACGGGTCGTCCGGGCAGTTATCGGTCTGTCCCGGTTCACTGAACAGTTTGATGATTCTTTTATCATCGACCAGCATCGAATAACGCCACGAGCGGCATCCGAATCCCAGATTTTCCTTCTTGACCAGCATGCCCATGCCCCGGGTAAACTCTCCATTGCCGTCAGGCAGCATTTTTACGTGTTTGATGCCCAGATGCTTGGCCCATTGATACATGGTAAAGGCATCATTGACGCCTAAACAGTACACTTCATCCACGCCCTGGCCGATGATTTCCGTATATTTGGCATCATAACCCGGTAGATGCGCACTGGTGCAAGTGGGTGTAAATGCGCCCGGCAATGCGAACAACACGATTTTCTTGCCTGCGAAAACGTCATCCGTAGTGACGTCCTGCCAGCGAAAAGGGTTATCGCCTCCGATACTTTCGTCGCGGACTCGGGTTTTAAAAACAACATTAGGTACCCTATCAGGAGCCATGATTTACCTCCAGTTTTCGTACGGAATTGTTCGGGCGGGCTTTTACCGCACAGCGGCGCTTTTGCTCAGAACGATGACAATCTATTTGTTTAAGACAATAAAAAATCAATTGTTACTGGTTGTAAAACGATTTATTTTAAGGATCCTTGCAAATCGCATTCCGTTAGTAAATTTAATTTTTCTCAAAGCGGCAAGGGAACAGCCTGGCCTGGTTTTGGAATTCATGCGCTGGAGATCTCGGCTTAACCCAAAAATTCAACGTTAAGTATCTGCCCACGATTTGTACGGTAACGAGCAGATATGGAAGTGTAAACTTGCTATATTCATAAAATCTGCAAAATCTGCAAAATCTGTAAAACTTACAAAATCTACAAAATATTTTTCTTTAAGACTACAATTAATGCTCATGCGCCTCGCATGTTCAAACAATCAAGGAGAAAATATTTATGAAGAGATTACTATCTGCGCTGGTTACATCCTGCCTTCTGTTCAGCCTGCAAGCGTTTGCACAGGAAGACTGGCCAGAGCCCCAGACACAAGGCGACGTGACATTCGTCAGCGGCGGCATTGGCGAGAGCGAGCGTTCTGCAATGGAGGCCATGAAAAGCGATTACAATTTGAACCTGCTGTTCGCCGCTAAAGGAACAGGTGAGTTTCTTGCCGACGTCAATGTGCGGATTGCCGATGCGCAAGGCAACACGGTTGTTGAAGCCGTAGCCGACGGTCCTTTTCTTTTTGCCAGGCTCAAGCCGGGAAATTATACCGTTCTCGCCGAGAAAGACGGGAGAGTCTTGCGCCAGAATGCCAAGGTGGGCGGCGGAAAGAGGGCTTCATTGGCTTTCTACTGGCCTGCGCAATAGGCTGACTGCGTTTCAGGAATGATGGTTGCCCATTAAACTATTCGATCTTTCAATTCCCAGGCTCTTCTTGAGAGAATTGGCAGTAGAGCCTGGGAGTAAGCCTAAATTCGTAACCGCCAGGTTTTAAAACTGATCCTTCAATTTTCGGGTTTTTTCAAATACCCGCAGCGGCGCTTCACCCGGCATGTTGATGTGTTTTTGCAGCGCCGGACTGTCTTCCCTGAAGAACGGATTGGTCGCCAGTTCCTGCGCTATAGTGGAAGGCACGGTCGGCAGGTGTTTCGCCCGCAATTGATTGACCTCGTCCATTCTTTGCACTAACTGCCGGTTATCGGGTTCTACGCTTAAGGCAAACCGGCCATTGGTCTGCGTGTATTCATGTGCGCAATAAATGCGCGTAGAAGCGGGCAGGGCTTTGAGTTTCTGCAGCGAATGCCACATCTGCTCGGCCGTGCCTTCAAACAGGCGGCCGCAGCCCATGACAAATAACGTATCGCCGCAAAACAGCGCATGGTCTTCGGCAAAATGATAGACAACATGGCCGCTGGTATGGCCGGGCGTGAAAATAACGCTGGCCACATGTCGGCCGAGCGCAATCTGATCGTTTTCGCTGACGCCAATATCAATGCCGGGAATACGATTCCTGTCGGAATGGCCCGCGATAATCGTGCAGCCGGTTTTTTCCTTTAATTCCAGATTGCCGCCGACATGGTCCCCATGGTGATGCGTGTTCAGAATGTAGGTCAGGCGCCAGCCTTTTTCATGCAGAACATCCAGAACCGGCTGGGCAAGGGCGGGGTCTACGGCGGCCGTTTCACCGGATGCGGGGTCGCGGATCAGATAAATGTAATTATCGTTCAGGACAGGAATGTGAATAATTTCAAGCATTTATTGGGCTCCAGTCTGTTTCGTCGAATAAAGCAAAAAAGCTATTTATTATAAGGATAGATTTAAATATTGCTTGATGACAGACAGCAGCCGAAATGTCATCTAAACTAATATCCGATTAATTTTTCATAATTTTTCGGCCAGCAGGATGGCTGGCGTATAACGATGCTGAACTGGATAACTTATTGGATGTGTAAAATGATTGCAAATCAAACATTCGTCTGCAAAGGCTATCGATTGCAGATTAATCTACGGATAAAAATGGAGAACCGGCATGACTGAACTGAAACGTTATACGGTGTGGGATGCCGGCACGCGCTGGTTTCACTGGATCAATGTGTTTTGCGTCACTGTTCTGGCGGCTGTGGGACTTGTGATTCTCAACGCCGGCGACCTTGGGGTTCACAATGCCGGCAAAGTGACTCTGAAAACGGTCCACGCCTGGGTCGGCTACCTATTCGCGCTCAATCTGCTCTGGCGTATCGTGTGGGGTTTTTGGGGCAACCGTTATGCGCGGTGGCGATCGATTCTGCCCGGCGGCAGAGGGTATTTTGGAGCGCTGCGCCGCTATGCGGCGGCCTTCTTCGCTAGTCGGCCCGAACAGTATCTCGGCCACAATCCGATAGGGCGGCTGTCGGTAACTGCAATACTTCTGTTCCTGACAGTTCAAGCAATCACCGGTCTGGTGCTGGCGGGCACTGATCTGTTTTATCCGCCCATTGGCCATTGGATCGCGCAATGGGTGGCAGCCTCCGGCGTTTCTCCGGATTCGCTGGTTCCCTATACGCCCGAGATGTACGATGCGGCCGCCTATGAAGTCATGCGCGCTTACCGCAAACCCGTTGCAGTGGTGCACCTTTATAGTTTTTATATCCTGACTGTCATCGTCATTTTGCATGTGGCGGCGGTAATCATTACCGAGTTAAGGGAAGGGGGCGGCATCATTTCTGCTATGTTCTCGGGGCAGAAGGTTATCAGCGGAATTCCCGTAGATAAAGAGTCCGGAGATAGCGACATCAGTTCGTAATTGATGTTAAGCACGAATCGATCTCTGTGCTGTTTTAGTGTTACTGCGATGCCGTGCAGGTGCAAATTCACTTGTGCCCCTTGCGGGTATTCGCATTGCACAGGCCGGTACATGGGCGTTTGTCCCGGGTCGAATATCCTAAAGGCACAAGTGAATTTGACCCTACAGCTGCGTAACATCAGTTCGTAAGCAGGATGGTCAGCAGGATGACCGCATCCTCTACGCCTCTGAGCGAATGCGGTTCCCCCGGCATGAGATAGAGCAGTTGGCCGTCATGCAGCTCTTGTGTCCCGCCCATGGCAGTGAACTCAATTTTCCCTTGAACGCAATGGACGACCACAGGCCCGGGCACCTGGTGGCTGGGATACTCCTTGCCTTTGGGCACGACAAGGCGCGCCAGCTCCATCGTATCTGTTTTTATGATGACCTTTGTTTTTTCATTGGGCAGGTCATTAGCCCAACTGGCAAGGTCGACAATTTCCCCCGGAACAGCGTGATGTGTTGCCATGGCCGCTACCTTCTTCTTTAAAATATCAAATTGGACAGAGCGCGGGAGAATTTGTTCTATTCGCTCACATGGGCAATCGATTGAATTGAGTTAGAGCGGCACAAGGATGTCTGGCGGCTGCGCGGCTTGACGATGCGCCAGCCGCGATGCACGCCGCTGCCGAGCAGGAAAAGTAGGGCGATGCCGCAAAAGACCGGCAGCCAATGGCCCTTGATGCCCGGCAATTTGCCGCTATGCAGAGGATACAGCAGCAGGGTCCAGTGAGAGAAAGGCGTTTTGAGTTTTAGCAGCGTTCCATTTTGACCATTCACAAATCCCCAACTGCCGTCCAGGAACCGAAAACGCCAGGGCTGGCTTGCATCGGCCGGGAAGTAGATGCGTTCCAGCGGGGCGTTGCGGTAACCTTCAATCGCTGCATCAATCAATCTGGGCAGCGGCAGCATCTGCCGCGCGGAAGCGGGCTCTGCAATGGCCGGCGGCGGGTCCAGCCATTGCATCAACGGGCCGGCAAAGTTGAGCAACGCACCCAGTAAGGCCAGAACGGCAACAGGACCGCCCAGCAGCAGCCCCGCTTGCCGATGGATCGCCATGAGTTCAGGGAAACGCTTTGCCCGCCGCCGTTTTGCCTTCCCTTGACGCCTGAACCCTAGCCGCAGCCCCATCAGCCAAAGCAACAGCGTCCCCAGACCAGTCATGCTGGCGGCAATCTTTCCGGGCAGGCCCAATACGCTGCCGCGGTGAAGCTCCCGCAGCCAATCCAGTCCGTCCTGATCGGCGCCGTTCCTGATCGCCAGAATGGCGGCCGTGCCGGGATGGATAAACACCAGCAGTGGTTCCGGCCCGGTCAGTCTGGCTCTGGCACTATGTTCCGGAGCCGTCGGCAGAAACAGCACCTCCAGGCGATGGTGGGGAAAGCGTCGCCGGACGGATTCGGCCAAGGTGACGGCATCGCGCGGCTGGTACGCCGGCGCTGCCAGGCGGTAAGGCGGTGAAGCGAAGCGCAAGTCATCGTAAAAGCTCAGTACGATGCCGCTGGCGGCAATAATCAGCAGGGGCAGGGCAAGCGCAATTCCCAGATAGAGATGGCCGAACCACAGCTTCTTGGAAATGGCTGCGCTCATGATAATGACTGGTTTTTCCAGCTTTGTAGGTGCGCCTTAAAGGCACGGAAGGAAACGCCCCGGTCATCGCCCAGCAGAAAGGCCTGAACGCCGCACCGGCGCCAGTATTCGCCCTGTTCCGGCAGGCGCGGTATGGCACAGAACGGCACGTTGTGCTTGCGGCAGGCATCGGCGATGGCCAGGATGGCGGCCTGCACGTCCGGATGTTGCGCCTGGCCCGGCACGCCATAAGACTGGGACAGATCGATCGCGCCCTCCAGCACCAGATCGATGCCCGGCACGGAGACGATGGCGTCGATATTCTCCACGCCGGCCCGGTCTTCGATCATGACCGCGACCAGCAGCTCGGCATTGGCCTGCTCGAAATAGCTCGGCAGATCCAGGCGGCCGAAACCGGTGGTGCGGCCGCCGCTGATGCCGCGTTCACCCAACGGATGGTAGCGGCTGGCGCTGACGGCCGCTTCCGCTTCGGCACGGCTTTGCACGTGAGGGACGACGATGCCTTGCGCGCCGCTGTCCAGAGCGCGCAGAATCATGTCGGCATCCATACCGGGCACACGCACTAAAGCGGTCAGTCCGGCGCATTCCGCCGCCCGAATCATATTCTCCAGGGTTTCCGGATTGGTGTTCACATGCTCCAGATCCAGGATGACGAAGTCGTAGCCGGCATAGCCTATCATCTCCACCAGCAAGGGCGCCGGTATGGAATTCAGCAGTCCGTAAACTGTTTTACCGTTGCGCAGAGCCTGTTTCAGCTTATTGGTTTGCAGCATGGGCTGGCTCCTGTGCTGGCAGATAGATATGCTGCGGGTGCGGGTGACGCAAAAAATCATGATGGGAGATATGCCAGGCATAAGCGCCGGCATAGGGGAACATTAGCAGATCGCCGACCCGCACCCTCTCAACTGGCGCATCACTGGCCAATATGTCTTTAGGCGTGCAAAGTTGGCCGACCACGGTGACTCGGGCCTGTTTGACTTCGGGCCGCGGGAAGGGATAGGGCCAGTGTTCCTGTGGCAATATGAAAAACGGATGGCTGTGGCCTTGGGCATAGGGCGTGCGGAAATGGTGCGTGCCGCCGCGGCCGACCACGAAATGGCGGCCGAAGCATTGCTTGATATCGAGTATCTGCATGACGTAATAGCCGCAGGCTGCGGTCATATAGCGGCCCATCTCGAAGCGGATGCGCCAGTCCGCCATGTTTTCGCTTTTTATCAAGGCTGCAAGGCCGGCGCTGAATGCCGGCCAGTCAAATTGCCGTTCAGGCTCCCGGTAATTGATGCCGATGCCACCCCCTACATTGATATGGTTGACGGCAAGTCCGAATTGTTCGCGCCACTGCCGCACCTGGCGGAAGTAGCGGGCGAGCAATGCCAGATGCACGCTGGCATCCAGCTGATGGGACATCAGATGGAAATGGAAGCCGCGCAACCGAATCTCCGGGTGCCCCGCGAGCCATGTCAGGCATTCGGGTAGTTGACCGGCCTCTATGCCGAACTGCGTGGCGCGTCCGCCCATGGTCAAGGTGGTGGCTGGTACGTCATCCAGCGCCAGGTTGATGCGTAGCAGTATATCAGCCTGCCGATCCGCATTCCGGGCCAGCCATGCGAGCCGCCGCAATTCGCCTAGGCTCTCCACATGCAGCAATTCCACGCCGAGTTCCAAGGCGGTAGCCAGCTCCGTATCGAGCTTGCCGGGACCGCCGAAGATGACCGGTGCATCAGGAAAATGGCTACGCACCCAGGCTAATTCGCCGCCGGATGCAACTTCGAAACCGTGTACATGAGATGCCAAGGTTTGCAAAATCGGCAGATCGGAGTTGGCCTTGACGGCGTAAAAAAGCTCGCAATTATCCGGCAGCGAAGCGGCCAGACCGGCTGCGTGCCGGTCCAGTGCTCCCAGATCGTAGATATAAGCGCACAACAGCTCATCACTACAGGCGTGCCGAACGGCTTCCGTCATGCGGGTTGATAGTCCATTCATATCAGATGTCTCGCAGGTAGGCCAACGGGCTGGGCAGTGGCAGATAAGAGGCTTCACGATCAGGACGCTTGTGAAAGCGGTTGATAAGGTTGGCCTTGGCCGGGAAAGGGGCTCCAGCTAGCAGCGCATTGATGCGCCGTGCCGCGTTCGGGTTGCCGTGGTGCGCCAGATAACTGCGCAGCTGGTGTCCGATGATACGCCACAGGCGCGGCTCCAGGGAGGGATGCAGTGCACTTAACTGCGCCACGGCCTCGCAGAAATTGTTGACCAGCAGGCAATAAGCGATACGGTTCCAGCCCTGATCGTCGCTATAAAACAACCCTTGTCGCACCCTTGCCTCGACGGTACCCAGAGAAACGGCATTGAATCGCCCGGCGACCAGTTTGACGCCCTCGAAGTCGCGCAGCCAGATGTGGCTGGGCCAGTCTTCGGTCAGGCCCAGCAGCACGTTCTGCAGATGCGGTTCGAAAACGATGCCGTGGTCGAAAAAGCAATGCAGCACCGGCGGCAGCAGTTGTTGCACGTACGCCGAGAACCAGTCTTCGGCTACGGACTCCCTTGGTGCAGCCTGCTTTTGTGCCAGCCTGTCCAGCATGTCCGCCAGGCGCGCCTGGCCCCGCGTATGATTGCCGAACAGCGAGCCGGCAAGCAGCGGCGTCACTGTAGCAGTGTCTGCCGGGTCCAGGCCCTGGCGCAGAATCAGGCCGAATCCTTCCGCGGCTTCACGATCGGCCTGGGCTTCATTGCCGCCCAGCCGTACCGATGCATAGGCAGGTTCCTCCAGCACCCGCAGGGTAGGGAATTGTGCCGCCAGGCGCGGCCATACAGTCTGCATGATGCGGGTGACTTGCAGCGCCCCTTCCAGCTCGTAGATGGCATTCTTGCGCACGCAGTTGGTAATGCGCACCTGTAGGGAACATTTGTAAAAATAGGGCTTGTCCGGATGGAACAGGGTGCGTATCGATGAGGTGGCAAAATAGGCTGGCCCCTGCGGCCCCAGATCGCGCAGCCGGTCCTGTTCGATAGCCACTCGTACTAGCGGCTGGGATAATAAATAGCGCGCCTGCCACGGATGCGTCGGCAGCAGCGCGAAATCATCGTCCGCTTGCAGGCCGACGGGTGCCTGGGCCGCCAGCAGGGCATCGGTGGATTCCGGCAGCAGTGAATTCTGCAGCCAATGTTCGCGGCGTACGGCAAAATAATGCAGCGGGAAGCTGGCGCGCAATTCCGGCGCATAGCGCTGCAGATCCGCAGCCGAAAAGCCCTGCCGGCTCTTCGGAGCCGGATGGAACGGATGGCCGAATGCCAATGATTGTTCGGAATCCAGATAGGCTGCCAGAGTGTCACGGGGCATTGCCGGTTGCGGCACGGCCAGAATCGCGCCGGCGACGGCGACGCTGTCGCGGATTTGCTCCAGCAGTTCCTCATTGAACGGCACATCGTTTTGTTCGGCCAGATCGCGCAGCAGCAGCGTCGCCAATGTGTGCCATTCCAAAGGAGACCAGGGCCGGCCCGGCGACTTGTGATAGAAAGGCGAGCGATAGCGATAGTTGCCGGTAGGCGATGATTGGTCGACGGCGACCAGCAGCCGCTCTCCGCTGTGCGGCAACAGGATGTGCATGGCCTTGCCGCCGCCTTGTCCCAGCGCTGTGCGCAAGGCCATAGGCCAGTCGCCCTGGCCGAACAAGGGGCCAATGCTGATCTGGCCGGCTGGACTGGCGACTTCCCGGCAATAGCAATTAAGCAAGGTCTCCAGGCTGCGCTGGCCGGCCTGATCCTCGGCCGAGCAATTCTGATAAAAAATTTGTAGAGCTTGATGTCCCATAGTTTATCTCCAGAGTGTCAGATATTTTCAGTGCGCCAGCGGCCAAGGCTTGAAATAGCCAGCCAGCTGGCGGCGGCGACCATAACCCCGGCGCCGAGTAAAAAAGGTGCCCGTGACCCAAAACCGTCCACCACGGCCCCAGCAGCCAGCCCGGCGGCTACCGCGCCCCACTTCGAGCCGCTTTCCAGCCAGCCGAAAGTGCGTCCGGCCTGGCTTTCAAGTATCAGTGCCGCGATGAAGGCATGTAGTACGATAAAGCTGCCAGTCATGGCCAGTCCCATCAGTACCCGCCACAGGGTCAAGCCTATCAGGCTTTGTGTCTGGGCCTGGCCGAACAGGGCAAGGGCCATGAGCAGGAACAACCATACCAATCCCGTTGGTGATGTTCGCCGGTTGAGATAGCTGGTTAACAGGCCGGCCGCGACCAGATAAAGCAGATTCGGTACACCGAACAGCAGACCGGCCAGCTCGACGGACACTGAATCTAGGCCTTGGGCATAAGGAATGAAGTAAGGGAAGGTGGCGACCGTGGCGAAAATGAAAGCAAACTGCAGCAAGTAAATGTTGGTCGCAGATAGCGGCGCCGGGTCAGCAGCGCGTGCCTCCGGTCGATACTTGTCATGCGTAGCCGATGCCGGCTCAGGCAGCGCCCAAAGCAGCAGAGCCGCAGCCAACGGCAGCAAAGCCAGATAACGGTAGAGTTCTATCGGCGGAATCGAGGTGGCGAACCATCCCAGCACAGCAGGCGCCACGACCAGGGCCGCGCGCGCAGAGCCTTGCATCAGCGTCAGGCTACGGGCCAGGACAGGGCCGCTGGCCATGGTTGCCAAATAAGCGTTGGAAGCAGCAAAAGTGCCGCCCAGTATGCCCTGCAAAGCCAGGGCCAGAAAGAACAGCTCCGTACTGTCGCTATAGCTGGCCAGCAGGAAACTGGCTGACAAGCCCAATTGCGCGCGCAGCAGCGAGATTTTCTTGCCGATACGGTCAGCAAACGCGCCCCACCAGGGGCTGGACAGTGCCGTGAAAATCGTCGGTACCACGTAGAACCAGCCGACCAGGTAAGTGTCAGTGCTGTGCAGCGATTCGCTGAGGATCAGGGCGAAAAAGGGCGGCATGCCGAGAGCGGCGAAAGCGGCGATGAAGTGGCAACCCATGACGGCCATCACCATACGGCGTTGGGCGACAGTCACAGGTTCTCCTTCAGAAAGTTGGGGCCGGTTTTGCCGTAAAACTTGTTGACATCCGCAGCACCCGTTGCGGCTTTCGGTTTCAGGCTGGCGGCGGTGAGCAGGTACTTGACGTACTGCCAGTCGTCTTCCAGCAAGACGCGGCGAGCCAAGTCGATATCTTCCCCTTGTTGGGCCAGTTCCGTGAGCAGTCCGTCTATTTTATGTCGCACATTGCAGTAGAGTTGTTGACGGCTCAGATGGCTGATATTGGCCAGTCCTTCAATCAGGACCGCCACGTTGAGTTGCAGGGTGATGGTCGTGAACATCTGCGCCAGCGGCAGCTCGTCGTCCACGACGATGCGGCGGTCCTGCAAGGTGTCCACGAACGGCGCCAGCGAAGGCCAGCGTGCAGCGAGACGGGACCCATGGATGCGCGGGGCGTCATTGTCCTTGAGCAGCAGGCGCAGGGTCGGCTCTTCGTTAGTGAGCACCAGCATGGAATTTTGCTGATTGGATTCCAGGGCGATGCCGTAACGCAGCCATAACACCAGGTGCGTGCGCAGCGTTGCCTCCAGATAGGCATCGAGGAAATCCTCCAGCCGGTCGGCGAAAAAATGCTGCGCCAACTCTTCAACCACCAGCCATCCTTGGGGCGTTTCCGCGAGCAGGCCTGCTACCGGCACGACCGTAGACCGCTCCAGCCCGGCCGGATAACGGCGCAGGATGTAGCCCAGTTCAGGCAGATGATTGACATGGGCGCCCAGGCTTTCATCGGTCAACAACAAGCGACCGGCGATATTCGCATCCTGGGCCGCTATGCGGCTCAGCAGGCTTTGCACGGTATGGCCGTCGGCAATGGTGCTGGGCTTGATGGTGCGTATGTTCTTGCCGCCCAATGTATGTATCGCCATAGGTAGTTTGATATGCAGTCCCGGCTTGGCCTGCACGGCCACGGTACGCACCGATAAAGTTGGCAAGACCTCCAGATAGGGCTTGGGTGCCAGCAGGAGCTTGCCCTGCAGTCCGTGCGCTTTTGCCAGGGCATAGAACTGCTGATGCATGGATAATGGATGAATCGGCAGCAGAGTGTAATTGTCACTCAGTCGCTTATCGAGGCCGACCTCTTCAAAGCCGGGGCAGAGGCCTTGCAGGCTTGCCTCGGCCGTTGCGCCGAAGTGGATAGTCTTGTCTACGGCCAGCCAGTGCAGTTGAAAGGGACGCTGGAATTCCGGTGCGAAAGCGGCAAGATCGTCCGGGGACAACCCCAGCTTTGCGCGTGCGGTCGGATATAACGGATGGTCGAGAAAGGCGGCCAGCCGTTCATAATGCAACTGCCGTTCCAGCCAGCTGGTATTGATGTTCTTCAGTCCACTTTGTCTTACTTCGGCAAAGTAACGCTGCTGCTCTTGTCTGCACAGGATACCGTGCTCGACAGCGATCAGGCATTCCTCGGCATAGTCATCGAAGTAGGCGGCCGAGGCCGGGTCCAGTCCCTGCCGGAACAGCGCCAGAATGGCGGTGCAGTCATCCAGCCGACGGTAACCCTCGCGGCTTTGCCAGATCAACGGTAGCTCGTGGAGCGCCCAGGCCTGCATGAAAGTACAAGACCGGACCGGAATCCATAGGCGTCCATCACCGAGATGGTCGACGGCCAGCCAGTGGCTGATTTGCTCGGGCGCATCGGGCAATGGCATGTCGATAGCCGGGACCATGCGCCCTTTGCTCACTATGTCTCTCACATTTTCCCGCAGCAGCGCATCGACAACGCGACGGCTAATATAGTCCTGCTGATGCCTCATGAGCGGATCTCCCAAATCAGGTCATTGCCGGCTTGTGCCAGCATCTGGCGCACCGTCTCCTCGTTCGTACCGACGCCGGTCAGGATGCCCAGGTAATCCTTATTGGAGTGCGTGATCGTTACGGTTTCGCCCACTTGGCGCAATACGCGAAGGCCGATGTCGACTGTCGCACTGCTGTGATTGAATGAAGATGGGCCGCGGATGATTTGGCCTTCTATCGAGGGCGTAATGTAATGTATTGCCGCGGCGCGTGGGGTCAATGTCAAGGCGGGCAACGGCTCGTCCAGGTGCAGCCGCAGCACGGTTTCGAACAGCGGAATGCCCAGCGTCTGCTCAAGCAGAAAATCACGCCGGTCGCCGATACAGCGGTAATTGATCTCGATCAGGCGCGGTCCTTGGGGCGTCAGTACGAATTCGGTATGGCAGGCGCCGAAGCCGACGCCGAAACGGGTGATCTGGCTCAGCACATCGTGCCGCTCCGCCAGTTTGCTGTTCCATTCGGCTGCCAGTTCGACGAAATGCGGCGGTGCCGATAGGCGTACATGGAACCCGCCTAGCGCGCGCAGGGCCTTGCCATCCCCCAGCGTTTCCAACGTGCACAAAGGCCCTTCAAGGTATTCCTCCAGCAGCATCACTTGGCCAGGGCGCGCTTGCCAGACGGCCTGACAGTGGGCGGCAAGCTCGGTGTAATCCCGCGCCAGGCCGACCTCCTGGCTGGCAACCCCTTCGCGCGGCTTGACGACGCAAGGGAGGGAGACTCGGTCGGCGGCCTGCGCCAAGCTGTCCAGATCCCATGCTACGGCATGGCGTATCGTTTCGATGCCTTGCTCGGCCAGATAAGCGCGCATTTCGGCCTTGTTCTTGGCTCGGTAGGCTACGCGCCAGTCCTTGCTGGGCAGCCCGAAGTACTCGGCAACAATGGCCGTGCTGGTTTGCAGGTGATCGCTGTTGGAAAAAACTGCGGCCGGCTTGCGCCCGCGTCGGCTGATTGCTTCGATAACCGCGAGCGGGTTGAATACGTCGCAGGAAATGATGGCATCCGGATAGGCCGATAGCCCGCTCTGACTAAAGTGCTGGCGGTGCGCTTCAGCCTGATCGGTCAAGAGCACCGGCGACAGGCCGAGGCGGCGCGCCGCCGGCAGAAAACCTTCGTTGACCGATTCGGTCGGGACATGGGTCAGTAGAATTAATTCTTGGTTATGCATGATTTCTCCTTATATATCCATTTGCAGACTGAGCATGACGGAGCGGCCAGGTCCCGGCATGCGGCCGAGGCTGGTGTCCACGCCGCGGAAGTAGTAGTCCTCGTTGAACAGGTTGTTGCCGGCAAGCCCGACCCGCATAGCGGTCTTGTCTAGGCGGAAATCTTTGGTAATCTGGGCATTCCACAGCCAATAGCCTGGTATCTTGCCTTTGTCGCCGATGGCGTTTTCCAGCTCGGTATTGGCCGCGTCGGTATAAGCGGAGCTCAGGTATGAGCCGTTGACGTTGAAATTGACCGTGTCGATGCGGTAGTTGCCCTGCAGGGTGATTTGATGGTGTGAACTGAACGGCACCTCATTGCCTTTAAACGCGACCTGCGAGGTGCCGCTGAACAGATCGTTCTTCTGCTGCGTATCGACATATGTATAGCCTGCCTTGAGATCGAGGCCGGACAGAAAAGATGGTCGCCAGTCCAGCTCGGTTTCATAGCCGTAATGCTCGGCTTGGCCGAGGTTGCGGAATTTGGTGGTGCCGTCTTCCACGACGCCGACAATCTGGTTATCAAAGTCAAAACGGAAATAAGTAAATGTAGCGTCGAGTTCCGATAGCGGCGACACGCGCAGGCCGGCTTCATAGTTCCAGGCCTTTTCTACACCGGTATCGCCTTCCAGGGTAATCTGGGTGAATTGCACCGGTTGCAGGGATTTGTGTACGTTGCCGAACAGGAAGATTTTTTCTGGCCACAGGTGGAAGCCCACATCGACACCCGGCAACAGCTCGTTGCTGTGGTTGTCGGCGACAGTATCTTTGAGTCGGTTGTAGCTGGATTGATCGATCCATTCCACGCGCAAGCCCGGCGTGACGCTGAGCCGTTCTTTCCAGACACTCAAGGTATCGCTGGCATAGAGGGCAAAGGCATCGGTGTCGAAATGGAAGTTCTGAGCATTGATGACGTCATTCGTGCCCAGGCGGTACCGGTCGACGCCCTGATCGACGTCCTCGTTGACGTAACGCCCGCCCAACGTGAATTTGTGGTCCAGCCAGCCGGTCTGGGCGCTTACGGTCAGCCGAGGCTCTGTGCCGAAGACGGTGAATGTGCGAGGACTGGTCTGCACGCCGTTGGAGGGCCTGGCCGGATCAAGATTGCATGCGCTTGCGGCAGCGTTCAGATCGCAGCCGACAGTAAATTCGCGGTCGCTGGTATGCGCGAAATTGGGCCAGTTGAATTCGGCAGGCTTGCCGAAAAGATCGAAACTCTGGTCATAAACCAAATGGCCCCGTATGGTATCGCCCTGGAATTTGTCGTACGGCCGCTGCGACTGGAAGCGGTCCTGCGCGTAGGCCTGGGGCGACAAGCTGCCCGGCAGTTCGGTATCGGTATTGTAATACTGTATGCCGGCTTTGATGGAAGCGTTGTCGGTGATGAACCAATGGGCATCGAGCGCCAGGTTTTCCACTTCCGTTTCCGAATGGGCGCGGGACGAATCGCCCAGCACGGTATTGGCCTGAAATTGCAGGCCCAGGCTGTCATTGACGAAACCGCCGGCCCGCACATAGCTGTCGGTCAACACGTTGCCGGTGTCGGTGGAGATGGTTAGCGCCTCCCTCGCGGTAGCGCTGAACTTATCCGGGATCGCCTTGCTGATGAAATTGATGACGCCGCCCACGTTGTTCGGCCCATAACGCACGGCCGCCCCGCCACGCGCCACATCCACGCTTTCTACGGTCTGCATGGTCAGAGGGAACAGGGACAAGCCCGTCTGTCCGTAAGGGGCGAGGGCCATAGGAATACCATCGACCAGTACCAGGGTGCGCGTGCTGCGCCGGGGGTCCAGGCCGCGAACGCCGATATTCGGCAGAATGCCGGTGCCGGTTTCGTCCTGGGCACGGACGCCCGGCACCAGGCGCAAGGCATCTTCCAGAGTGCGGGCGCCGGCCTGCTGCAAATCGGCGTCAGCCACTACGGAACGTCCGCCGGGGTAGGTGCGGACATTCTCCTGGGTTGGGGCTCCCAGCCAGTCTCCTTCGACGGTCATTTCTTCCAATACAGCAGCTTCCTGATCCGGCTCCGCAGCGGCTAGTGCGAATGAGGCCAGGTAGGTGCTACCGGCTAAGGTGATTGCCATGCGAGTGGCCACGCGTTTCATGATGAAGCTCCTTGATAATATGTTGTTGTTTTCGTTGTTCGTGCGAAAGGGCATATTGAAAATTGGTTGTGATAAAGGAATGCCGAGCGCTTGGTTGTCAGCGTGTGCTGGTTTTATCTATGTCTAGTTGCGCAGCTGCGCCGTCGGTATTCGATCAAGCCTTCGCTCCGCCGGCATGCTGGCATTGTGCCCGCCAGATGTGTACTCAATGGGCTGGTCTGCGGAACACGGTTTGCCCCGTCGCACAGCGCATCGAACAGAACGGTCACAGCGGAGCATACCGGCGCCTCGACTCTGGCCGCAGACGAAAATGGGATGACTTGTTGGATATGTGCTGACATAGCGTGCCTCGCGCGTCGTAAAAAGACTGGCTGGCTTCCTGGCCCTGTCGGGCTGGGTGGCTGGCTATGCCGTTGGTTGGAGCAGGTAAAGTTATTTCGTCAAAATCAGTTTGCCGTTGCTGGTGATGCGCAGGCGGTATTCGTCATCATGGTGATTAATGACGATTTCGTTTTGCATACTGAACAGCGCTCTGTTGAAGCGACCGTGTTCAGGGGCAGAATCCAGGTCCTCGATCACGAGGCTTTGGCGGCGGAAATTCTTATTATTTTCGCTGTTCATCGCAATCGGACTGTCAATGATAGATTGGCCGCAGCTCGTGCGTGAACTGCTGTTCCAGCAGGCGCGCAGTGGCTTTTTGCCAATGGTCCAGCAATTGTGGATACAACCCGCGGCTGGGCGGAATCCGCTCCAGGTCCGAGTGTGCCAGCAAAAGGCTCAACTGGTGCACGATTGAATGAGCCAGTTTCGGGCCGTGGCGGCCATTGATAAACTGGGTCATCGACAGACAAATGGTCGCATGCAATTTTGCCAGTTCAATGTGTACGGGAGTAGATGGTTGTTCAGGCATAAAACTCCTCGGTTTGTAGTCGATTGAAAAAAGGGTTTAACGCGCGCTGTCGTGCAGCAGGCGCGTTAAACGAAAGCAGCGAGAGGTCAAATTATCGCCTCATTCAAATGATAATGATTATCATTTTCTATTGCAAGCGATTTTTATTGCTCTAGGTTTAGTGACAACGTCTGGGAATTACATGTTTTCTGAGAAGACTCCAGCATTCGGCTGAATTATCCATAGTGTTTTGACGGGTATCTGACAATAATGACACGGCTTGATTCGTATCGGTTTCTTACGCAGTTGTAGGGCGAATTCATGATTTGGAACGTACCAGATGTTGGTATCGGCAGGCAGTGCGAATGAATTCGCACCTACACCGCGATTCATATACCGTACTATTCTCAACAATCGGTTTTCATAAAAAACCATCCGATAGAATTTTTTGCCAGTTAGCTTTGACGCTATTGATTGACATTCCGCCGATTCATAGAGTGTCTGCCGGCAGCCGAAATCAGTCCTCAGGGCCACTGGCCATGCATCGTTCATTTTTACGAAGTAACAAAAATGGCTCTTCTTTACAAAGCAAATGATAATCATTATCATTTATTTGTATGGTATTTAATAAAAGGGGGAACGATGATTCACAACCGACGGGTCATGCTTGGCATGACTATAATTCTGGTCAGTTATGCGCAGCAGACTATGGCCGAAACCACAACACTGAATCTGGCGGAAAAAAAGAAACTCACCTTGGAGCAACAGCTAGGCGAAAAAATATTTTTTGATAAAAATCTGTCATCGCCTGCCGGTCAGGCTTGTGCGAGCTGTCATGACATCAAAGCGGCATTTAGCGACCCGATAACAAACTCACCTGTTTCCTTGGGGGCTGTGTCCAAGCGTACGGGCACTCGCAACGCACCGTCGGCAGCGTATTCGGCATTCGCTCCGCAGTTCCACTTTGACGAACAGGAAGGATTGTATATAGGCGGTCAATTTTTAGATGGCCGGGCAGCTAATTTAATAGAGCAGGCCAAAGGCCCTTTTTTGAATCCGGATGAAATGAACAATGCTGATGAGCGCAGCGTGATTGAGAAAATCCGCAAGTCAGACTATGTTCAACTGTTTGAGCAGGTGTATGGTAAAGATACGCTTGATGATACGGCCAAAGCCTACGACAAAGTGGCTCAGGCCATCGTCGCATTTGAGAACACAGCAAGTTTTAACCGGTTTACCTCCAAGTATGATTATTTTTTAGTGGGCCGTGTCGCCTTGTCTGAACAAGAACAAAAAGGACTGGAATTATTTGAAGATGAAAACAAGGGCAATTGCGCCGCCTGCCATATCAGTAAAACTGAAAATGGCCTGCCGCCGCTGTTTACCGATTTTACCTACGATAATCTGGGAGTGCCTTCCAATCCAAAGATTTTAGCTTTAAAAGGTGCTGATTTCATTGATCTGGGCTTGGGAAAAACAGTAGGCAGTGCGACTGAAAATGGCAAATTCAAAGTGCCGTCATTACGCAATGTCGAGAAAACGGCGCCTTATATGCACAACGGCTTCTTCTCCAATCTAAAAGAAGCGGTGAATTTTTACAATACCAGAGATGTTGACAGAAAATGGCCAGCCCCTGAAGTGGCAGAAAATGTCAATGCTGATGAATTGGGAGACCTGAAGTTAACGGATGAGGAAGTTGATGCCATCGTCGCATTTTTGCGGACATTGACAGATGGTTATCAATTACAGGAAAAAGCGACCTATTCGGCACAAAAAGGGCTTATTGAACTTCCCTACGTCAGGCTGGAAGGCAAGAACAGACTGGACAAGTTTTATGCGGCCCATTTGCAGCAAACAAGTGAGAGTAACTTCGAAGTGACAAGACTTGACGAAATATCGATTAATGATTTTTCACTGGTAGAGTCAATACCTTATTACTCATATGATAATGGACTTCTGGAGGTACCCCAGGTAACAAATATTGATAGCTTGAATGCCACAGTTTCCTACACAGGTCAGTTGAAGCAGCTTCCCGATAAAAATGGAAAAATAATGTTTGAGCTAAGCTACGTTAAAACATTGCAATAAAAGCAGCATTCCCGATATTCTTCGGCAGCTTTGATAGTTTCCTGCCGTAAACCACCGGTTTTAGAGCAATCATCTGTTATTTGAAATCACCCGGTAGAGTTAAATATGGAGTTTTATCGATGCTAGAGAGACCCAAAGATGCCGCCCCTTATTTAGAAGATTTCGCTTGCGTGTCGTGATGGTCTTTAAAAGCGGCAAAACCACGCGTGAAGTCGGCGTACACTATCAGTGGCCCGGGCCTTGTCTCGAAAGTGCATTAACTCTGGAAAAACACCGGCAGCGTTCAGAGCAAGCCAATCGGTGGTTATCCGGTTGCCCTGTTGGAAACTTATGAAGCCGTCATCAGGGAACAACTAGCGCATAGTCCGTCAATAACCCTGAAGGAACTGCAGAATTGGCTGGAAAATGAACAAAGCTTAAGCGTTTCGATTTCGGCCATTGATAAGTTTATCCGGCACAAGCTGGGTTATCGCTATAAAAAACGCTCGTCGCCATGAGCTGCAGCGCAAGGATGTCGCGGCAGCCCGTGAGCAATGGCAAGCCAGGCAACAACACTGTGATCTTTTCCAGCTAGTGTTTCTGAGCGAAACCGGGCTATCCACGGACATGATCCGTCGCTATGGACGGGCCTTGGGTGGTGCTCGGTGTCGGGATGCGGCCCCGGCAAGTCGTTGGCAAACCATGACCTTGATTGCCGGCTTGCGTGCCGACCGGATCGCGGCGCCCTGGTGTGTGGATCAGGCCATGGCAGGGGAGGCCTTCAAGGAATATCTGCGCTTACAACTGAGACCGACTTTAAAGCCCGGCGGTATCGTATTGCAGCACAAGGGACGACGATTATATCTGCCGCCTTATAATCATGACCTGAATCCGATCAAGCAGGTCTTCGCCAGGCTGAAGGCGCGGCGGAACGCACTTATGAAATGCTCTGGCGCACGGTCGGGCAATTAATGGATCGCTTTCAGGCCGACGAATGCCTGAACTTCTTCAGGCATTCAGGCTCTTGCCGACTAAAAGATAACCGCCCTAGTGTAGCCCTATCAATGAACCAAGGTAAGCGTCGGGCGCTTGCGCGGTTGCTCAGCGGAATCTGAGCTAAGTTTCTTCGATGCTTCCGTCATCATTGCTGTGAATTTAGAGAATTGCTTCACGTTGAAACGCAACGATATGTTTTGCATATGCAGATACACCACTCCGCATTCTCGGCAAATCAAGACAGCATCGGTGTCGCTTGTCGCCAGATATTCGTGGTTACAGGGCTTTTTAGTCATAAGTTTGGGACCTTTGAGTTATAAATAAGAAATCATTCAGCCATATGAAGCAGTTTTATTGAATTTACTTAACGCCTTTATCGATTTTCGCCTTGGTAAGCGACAGCAGCATTTTCCAGACGATTTGTTTTGAACCGAGGTCCAGGCATCTGAAATCTGTAGCATGAATTTGCCCTTTTTCCATTAAAAAGGCCAGACATTCCGGTTCGATTTCCAGCTTTACGGTTAGGGGCGGTCTAAAAAAGGAAAATAAAAATCTCATGAGCAGGCCCTCATTTTTGTTTTGCAAATGATAATCATTATCATTTGCAATGTACAGCATTTTTCTGCTACTGAGTTTCTCGGTGATGGTATGCATTGGGCGAGTAGGAAGACCGCGGTATCTATTTGACTGGATATTGTTTGTCAACATCCAATGTTATGGAAACCTCCTGACTCGAAGGATGTGAAGATCTTATTTATTCGGAGGCGAATAGATGAACGGCAGGTGTTCGGCTTTCCAGAATCTGGAACGCACATAAGCTTCAAGATCGATCCCGTCCAGGCCCTGGCGGCTGGATGAACCGTCTTCAAGCGCTCTGACCAGGACGCGCGCCGCGACGACGATGCTGACTTTACGCAGATCTGCAATGGGCGGATAAATCTGGCCGGATGCAAGATAATGCGCCGCCGTGTAATCGGCCAGCGCATAGGCGGACTCAAGCACCATGGCATCGGTAATCCGCGAACATTCCCCCAACACGGCGGCAAAGCCCAGGCCGGGGAAAATAAACGCATTATTGCCCTGGCCGACAGGGTAGCTGTGATTGCCATATTCAACATCGGCAAATGGGCTGCCTGTCGCGACTATCGCCTGTCCTTGCGTCCAGGCAATGATATCTTCGGGAATGGCTTCGCAATTGGCTGTCGGGTTCGACAGCGGGAAGATGACGGGTTGCCGGGTATTCCGGGCCATGGCTTTGATGATGGGCTCATTGAATAACCCCGGCATGCCCGAAAGCCCGATCAGGACGGTGGGTCTGGCATTGCTCACGACTTCCATGAGGTTGGGAACTTCGCCAGTTATGTGCCAGTTTTCATAAACGTCGGCAAATTGCGCGACCGGCAGTTTGTAAGCATCGGTCGTAATCCCTTCGACAACCAGCCCTCGGCCATCCATGACGAACATCTGCCGGCGAGCCTGCTCGCGGCTTAGGCCGTCGCGCACCATGCCCTCCTGGATCGCGCTGGCGACGCCGACGCCGCCGGCGCCCGCGCCGACCACAACGACAATCTGTCCGGAAAGGGATTCGCCTTTTTTACGGCAAGCCGATAACAGCCCCGCGAGCGCGACAGCTCCCGTGCCCTGGATATCATCGTTGAAGCAGGGAATTTGGTTCCGGTACCGTTGCAGCACGTCAAACGCGACATTTTTGGCGAAGTCTTCCCATTGAATGACGGCTTTAGGCCACTTTTTTTGCACGGCCCTGACGAATTTATCCACCAGCTCAAAGTAGGCCTGGCCCCGCAGGCGTTTTTCGTGAATGCCCAGATAGCGGGGATCTTCAAGCAATTCTGTCCGGTCCGTGCCCACGTCCAGATTGACCGGCAAGGTCTGAAAAGGGCAGAGTCCGCCCCCGACCGTGTAGAGCGCCAGTTTTCCGATGCAAATGCTCAGCCCGCCCATGCCCTGATCGCCGATGCCGAGGATGGCGGACGCATCCGTAACGACAATCATCCGGATATCGTGCCAGGGATAATTGTCGAGGATGGTTTCAACCCGGTCGATATTTTGGGCAGACAAGGTCAAGCCGCGGGCCGTCGTATAGATCTTGCTGAATTGCTGCACCGCCAGACCGATTGTCGGCGTATAGACAATCGGCGCCATCTCTTCCAGGTGTCGCTCGAGCAGCGCGTAGAAAAGCACCTCGGAACGTTCCTGAACGGCTCTAAGGAACTGATATTTTGAAATGTCATCAAGCTGTCTTCGAAAATTGGCGTACAAGCGATCTACCTGAATTTCAAGAGTGGTCACCTGCGGCGGAAGCAATCCGTCAAGGCCGAGTTCGATGCGTTCTTGCTCAGTAAAGGCGGTGCCTTTATTGGTCGCCGGCAGCCGCAGCAGGATAATGCCGCGGGCGGTCACTTCCACATAAGTATTGCCGTTTTTATCCACTTTGTAATCGAAGTAATCACTGAGCCGCGACATAAATATTCCTGATTATTTGAGACGGAATTGCAATGGTACAGACTTAAACTGATACCGCACATGACAATGATTAGATATAAAGCATCGGGTTTTTATCTGGACAGTAAAAAAATAATTCTCATGACGGAATAAAATGTGATTGACTGAAACGGGGCGGGGGCAAATCTACTCATAAGGCGGATAGGTAATTGCAGTACCTTCAACCTTAGCAAACGGGGTCAGCACATGCAGTTGCCGGCTTGTTTTACTGACGATTTCCTCGACGCGAATTCCGCGTACCGTCAGCGCATCGGCAATCAGCGAGCGGTGACAGCGCCACGGCACGGCTTCGGCGCACATCAAGGCGATGCGTTCCTGCTTTGCCTGCCTGATAAGTTCAGCCAGATTGTCAGCAAATTGCTCAGTCTGCATGTAGTCGGCGAAACCGCGGAATGAGTCGTTCCGCCAGCCTTGGTTAGGGGATTCCGGGCTCGTGCGGCGGAAACCTCCCAAACCGGTGGCGTGCGTATAGTGAATGCCAGCGGATTCAAGCGCTTCGGAAAAAATGTCTTGATTGAATTGCGGATTGTGGCGCGAACGCGGCACGGTGCGCACGTCAATAAGATGAGTCACCGAGTGAGTCTTGAGCAGCTCGATGAATGTTTCCACAGGGCGGGTGGAATGCCCTATGGTCAATATGACAGGTTGAGAATCATGCCTCAATTTCTTCGCAAGCATAAAGCGCTCTGATCCGCGCGCGCAGGACAGGCAGAAGTTGTTGCTCAAACCAGGGATTCCGCTTGAGCCATAACGTATTGCGCGGCGATGGATGAGGCAAGGGCAGGTACTGCGGCACATATGCCTGCCAATTTCTGACGGTTTCGGTCAACGACGGCTTGCAGCGACTGCCTAGAAAGTGCCGCTGGGCATATTGGCCGACAAGCAGCGTCAATTCAATCCGGGGCAGTTCGGCCAGCAATCGGTTCAGCCATAAGTCCGCGCATTCACGGCGCGGCGGCAAATCGCCGCTTTTTCCGCGTCCGGGATAACAATAGCCCATGGGGATGATCGCGATATGCGAGGCATCGTAAAACAGGTCCTTGTCTATGCCCATCCACGCGCGCAGGCGCTCGCCGCTCGGATCGTTCCACGGAATGCCGGTCGCATGCACGCGCGTTCCCGGTGCCTGACCCACGATGAGAATGCGAGCCGTTGCCTCGGCGCGCAGCACAGGGCGCGGGCCAAGCGGCAGATGCTGCTCGCATGCTCGGCAATTGCGTACGGCCGCCAGCAAGGCTTCCAGTGAGGGATACTGGGTTTCGGTCATGAGAAGGCCTAGTTATAGGATAGTGCTTAATGTTTAGTGTCGGATACGGAAAGCTAGGTTCAATCGGGATGGTGCTATTATTTATGGTTGTAGAAGACGGATTAACTAAAGGGAATATGTTGCCAGCGGTTAAGCCGGGAGATACGGTCTTGTTGCAAGGTTATGATAATTATGGCTAATTATAATGGCTTGCATTTGAAAATGGTCGGGCTCGCAATTATCCCGATTTTCGGCTCAAATTAATTGTGACTTTGCGACACGAAGTCGCTTAGAGAAGTTGTTTCCACAAGGTTGTCGGAAACTACCCGTGTCACTGGGTGAATCTAAGGGCATGAATCAAGAGCTGCCCTGACAACGTAACGAAGCATGGTGAGAGTCGTGCGGGGTGCAAATCGCGAGAGGCGCACCCTCCTGGTAACCATAAACCAGGTAAGTGCCAGATAGCTAGTATGGTGAAGATATCTGAACCTGTGATAAAGACCGTTATTAATGACAAGCGGAAGTGGTTGATACGCTTGAGCAAAAAAGGTACGGGAGGCGGGCAGCAACGTTTAGTTGCTGCGTTCTCGCGCCCCATACGCTTCCCGGTCGACAGCAAGCGTCTAATCCGGCGTACTTCCCGAGGGAAACGTGGAAACCCCGCATCGCTCCCGGCCTTGGCCGGGACAGCGTGCCGTGAGGTACGCCTAGGGCGGTGCGGGCTTGGGATGTCAAAAGAAGCGAAGGCCGTGCTGTAATGGTACGGATACGGGTTTAAATGTTACCCGGCACGAAAGTGCGCCCACGTCCGACGGGTCTTTTATTGCAAGAGAAGAGGTAGAACCAACCTTATGAGGAAAAGCAAATGATGACGGCAGCGATGCCTGTTGGTGCATCCTCAGCCGCATTATCATGGGATGCCGTCGATTGGCAGGCTGTGGCAATGCAGGTGAGACGGCTGCAGCTGCGTATTGCAAAGGCAACCCGAGAGCAGCACTGGGGTAAAGTGAAAGCTTTACAATGGCTGCTCACCCATTCGTTGGCGGCGAAGCTGTTAGCCGTCAGACGGATTGGGCAAAACTGTGGCCGGCATATGGCCGGTATCGATGGCGTCACCTGGAAGACGCCGCAGCAGAAATTGAAAGCCGCTTTGGCTTTAAGACGCAGAGGCTATCAGGCTCAGCCCTTGCGGCGCATTTATATCCCCAAAAAAACGGCAAGCAACAGCCGTTGAGTATCCCAACGATGGGCGGTCGGGCCATGCAAGCCCTGTATTTGCTGGCCCTGGAGCCGGGGGGCGGAAATTATTGTTGAACAATGCTTTGATGTCGGCGGATTTCGCATCCAGTTGCTCCGCCAGGTCCTTGATGCGGTAGCCATGCTGGGCGCCCGCCTGCCTGACAGCTAACTTCAGGAGTGTTCTAACCTCTGGCATAAGCGAAAATGCAGCCAGGCATCGACGCTTAACCGTCCGGCGCCACTGAACAATAACGTGGCCAGCATCAAAAAGTACATCAGCGGTAGTTTAAAATTGCCATAACCCTGGTCTGTGATAGCGTAACCCTTCCATAACTCGGTCAGCGTATGCCATTCGGCAGGCCAGTGTACGACAGCGATGGCTACCACAGTCAGCACCATCAATGCGGCGCTGAAGAACCGGGTCATGAAGCCCAGGATTAGCGCAAGCGGGGCGATGATCTCCAGGCCGGTCGCCAGGGTCCAATTGAAATCGGCGGTTAGCAGATTGAAGGGAAATGGAAAACTCACATCGGCAAACCAGTTTTCACCTTTGAGTTTTTCCAGACCGGCTTCGCCGAATTCATAAGTCAGCAGCAACCTCAGAAAGATCGGCGCCAAGCCGTACGCATTACGGTCGAACCAGCCGGAAAGCTTGCCAGGCAAGGCACAAACTTGTTCGATGCCTGATGAAATCAGACTGGCCGCGCGGCTGCCATGGTGGGATGTTGTCAGATTGTTCATGCGTGAGGCTCCAGATGACTTGTGGGGCGAATGTCGATAATAGCGCCTTGGCGGTGTAAATCGATCAATATGCTCAGGCCGAATCGGGTCAATTCTATAAACTGCGTATGCGTCAGCTCTCCTCTCATCGCCTGCAGCGCCTGTTGGCCGGTCAGACCGTCGCCTAACAGCTCGATCAAATGGGCTGTGGCCGGGCTGAGAGCGATGAATCGTACCTGATCGTTGCTATTGCGAAAGCCGAGGATATGGGTGGTCGTAGCGGGTGGTTCAGTGAGCAGGGCGTTTGGCCCTATGTTCTGCACCGGCCACTGGTAATGCAGCAGCTGTATGGCCGGCGTAAACACTGGCACACCGGATAGTAATTGCCCGCTGGTCAGCGGCTTGCTCGTAATCGATTCACTCTCGGCGATTGATAGCTGTAGTTCGATCCACTCAAAGTGCGCCAGCTCTGCCAGAAAGGGTAAATCATTGACATGATCGCGTTCCTGCTGCAGATACTGCACGAATTCATCAGGAATCTGCCGGTAATACGGGGATAGGCAACGATGTTCGGCGATAAAATCCAGCAGCAAAGCCCGCCAGTCATCGGGCGGCAGGATACGATGAATGACTGGGAAGCAGGCCGTCAAGCTTTCGTCGAATTTGTTGTAAAGCAGATCGGCATACACAGCCAGGCGTTCCGGCGTAAATCCGGCAGGAGATTGGGCTACCCATGGCTGGCGCAGATAATGCAGAAATTGCCGTTGCTGTTGTTGAAATAGCGGTGTCTGGTTCATGCTGCCTCCTCCTTCATGTCATCTGTGCTACGGCAATATACATAACGATTTTGCAAGGCACGTATGCGCTCAACTTCTGAAGTCAATTCGGCCAGCGGAGGGATGTTGCTATCGCGCTCAACCAAAGTTGGAAACACGCCAAAGCAACGGTAGGCTTCGGCCAGTAAATCCCATACCGGCTCGATGGTATTCTGGCCGTGTGTGTCAATGATCAAGCCGGAAGGATCCGTATCATGGCCGGCGACATGCCCGTAGACGATGCGCTCGCCCGGCAAGCCGCGTAAAAATGCCACTGGATCGTAGCCGTGATTGACGCTGTTGACGTAAATGTTGTTGACGTCCAGATGCAGATGGCAGTCGGCCTCGCTCAACACGGCGTTGATGAAGGTCAGTTCGTCCATCTCCGCCTGTGGCGGCTGAAGGTAGTACGAGGCATTCTCCAGCGCGATGCGCCGCTCAAGCAGATCCTGAGTCTGGCGGATGCGCTCTGCAACATGCTTGACCGCCTGTTCGGTAAAGGGAATTGGGTATAAATCGTACAAATGCCCTTCGTCGCTGCAAAAACTCAGATGCTCGGTGTACAAAGCAAAATCATGATGGTCGAGAAATTGTTTCAGATCGCGTAAAAAGGCGGTATCCAACGGTGCCGGCCCGCCCAGCGATAACGCCAGACCGTGCGCCACAAAGCGGTAGCGCTCGGTCAGGCGGCGAAACTGCTTGCCCAACTGACCGCCGATGCCCACCCAGTTTTCCGGCGAGACTTCGAAAAAATCGATGTTGTCCGGCACATCGGCTTGTAGCGCCGGCAACAGCGCACGGCGTAGCCCCAGACCGGAGCCGGCCAGACCCAAAGGATTGGGAATGATCATCGGCAGTTGCTCCGGCTTACTGCTTGGTTTTGGCGCCGCAGCTGCTTTCGGTCATTTTGCCGCTACAGCCGGCTTCCGGCATTTTGCCGCTGCAACCGCCTTCGGCACTTTTCGTCTTGTTGGCGCCACATTTGCCTTCGCCGCACTTACCTTCGGCCACTTTGCCACTGCAGCCGGCTTCAGCGGATTTAGCATCGGCGGCTGCCAGTTGTTGAGCAGGATTAATGGTGGACATCGCAAACGGATTTTCGCCGGCTTGAATAGCGGGCGCTGTGCTCAACAAAGTCGAAGCCAGGGCGCTGCTCAAAGTCAGGGATAAGGTTTTTTTATTCATAAAGACTCTCCGAGTGTTTGATATTTGAAGTGATCAGGACAAGCAATAGTGCCTTCCTGCTCTATCAGTCGGAACAGTTTTTTAATTCCTTACAAATTTTTTCGGCCTGCGATATCATTCATTGGCATAACAATGCCATCCTCTGGTATTGCAGGCCTACTTTTGTGGCAGGGCCGGGGCTTGCTCATGGCGCTGAAGGCATTGGTGATATTGACGATACGCACGGTTTCAGCAATAGCCTGAAAAAACAATAGGGCAAACTGCCTGAAGCCCACCGGACAAAGAGGCACAGTGCAGGATTGGCTTGCTTGCTGGATGAATCGCTGCCGTATTTGCCGGCGGCAGAAAGCAGCGGCACAACTTGGCTGCAGCGTTTAAGAAACAGGTTCTGAATCGGGAACAGTATTATCTGCAGCAACCGGCCTGTCCGTCACTCAGTTGAATCGGCGGACAGGCAACGCTGCCATAGGAGCAGAATACGCAGCAATCGCCCGGCTTCGGTTTCAGCAAGGCATGGCAGCCCTGACATTCATAAAACCACTGGCAGGCATTGCGGGGCATGGTCTCGGTTTTTCGGTAACCGCACACCGGACAGGTTAGCGTGGACTGCCATATGACCTGCTTTGTCATTTGCTTAATGTTTTTTGCCCGCGCGGCTTTGCAAGTGCTCGGTATAGCGCCGGGCGGCCTTACGGATGAACCGGGTCTGGCGCTGGAAGCTGCGGCAGCGGGAACACATCATTATATGCAAATTGATTTCCAGGCGTTCGCCTAAGCTGAGTTTTCTGTCCAGGCCCTGGGATACCAGCGCCGTAATGTCGCGGCAGCTACGCATGTCGCTCCTCCTTTTTTTGTTTCGATTGATTGAACCAGCGGATTTCCAGACATTCGCGCAGCCGCAGCCGGGCACGATGCATGATGACCCAGTAATTGGCATCGCTGAGGCCGGTTTCGCGGCAGACCTCGTCGGCTTCCAGGCCAACCAGTTCCCGCAGCATGAAGACTCGGCCCATTTTTGGCGGCAGATTGCTCTGGCATGTTTCGTAGATGGCCCAAAATTCCTGCTGCTTGAGGGCTGCTTCCGGATCGTTCCAGGCCCTCGGGCCGCCGTTCCATTGGCCGCTGCTCATGAAAAAATCGACTTCGTCGCCATCACTTTCGCCGGCCTCGCCAAAGCCGATGTCCGAGGTGACGATTTCCCGGCCGCTACGCCGCCAGTGGTCGGCGATTTTGTGTTTCAGGATACCGATCAGCCAGGTCCGCAATCCGGCTTTGCCCTCAAACGCCGATGCTGATTGCCAGGCGGCCAATAAGGTCTCTTGCACGGCATCGTCGGCCAGTTCATCATCGCGCAGTTGCAGCAAGGCATAGCGGAACAGCACCGGCCGATGTTCGACCAGCAGGGCTTCGGTTAATTGACTAGAGGATCTAATCCCGGCTTTCAACAACATGCGCCGGCTGCCCTAACAGTACTGGCATGGCGGCCCGATATGTCGCCGAACAAACTCGTGAAACCTATGCAATTAGTTCTGCCGCAATAAGCATAAGCCAAAGCGTAAACACGGGTGAATAAGAAGCTTGTGCGCATGGGAGCTCTCCTTGAGTAATACGACAATATATTTTCAGTCGTAGGATAATCACGAAACCTTACACAAAATATTGGGTTAGCTACTACGCTGATCATTTTCAAACGCGAGCGGCTATACCTGATCGTTCGTTTCATGCCATCCACGCCGATATAGGCCAGGGGAGATTCCGAAAGACCGCTTGAAGGCCTTGCTGAAAGCTGGCGCTGAATCATAACCGCAGCGCTCCGCGACCCGCTCTATGGTCATGCCGGGCTCTTTCAACCAGCGTGCAGCGATCTGCATGCGCCATGAAACCAGGTATTCGATAGGCGAAGCCCCAACCAGCTCGGCGAATTTTTCAGAAAGTACCGTTTTGGAGATGCCTGCCCGGGAGCAGAGTTCGGCAAGCGTCCAGGACTGCCAGGGCTCCTGATGCATCAGCCTGAGCACGGTTTCCAGCCGGCTGTCCTGCATGGCTACAAACACGCCCTGATGTATCAGGCCTTCTTCAAGACAATAGCGCACTACTAAGATAAAAATGCTGTCGCAGAGTCGTTCAACAACGGAGCTGCTGCCAAAGCGGTTGCCGGCGGACTCACTGACAATCAGCTCGATCAACCTGCCCAGTATCTCGCCGGCCTGAGCTTTTCTGATCACAATTTCAGCAGGCAACGCTTGCCATAACGCTGATTTCGGCATGCCCAGCTCAATTTCTCCACAGACAAACCCGGTATCTCCTGCCTCCCAAGTCGTGGCTATAGTGTCTGTCGAGTCAGCCGGTAGATAATCACTGCTATAGGAAAGATAATGCCTTGCCGCATGCGGCAGGAACAAAGCCAAATCGCCGTCTTCCAGCATAAGCGGAGCTTGCCAACTGAGCGAATGCACCCAGCTCTTCCCCTTGCTGACCAGATGAAACCAGATCGAGTGCTGAGAGTTGTGATCGATCAGCCAACGGCCACAAAAACCGCCTGAATAAGCAAGTTTGGCCCGCAAATTCAAGCCATTGATCAGTAAAGTCAACGTATCCAAATCCTTCTCCCGTACGAACGCACATCAATTCCGGAATCCTGAGCATGGGCCAATGGTCCGGAATTCATTAACCTTAATCCATCAACCGCTCACTATAACGCAATTCAATGTTGACGAGCAGGATTGTTCAGAAAATTCCCGGCAATAGGAATTTCCAGCGCAGTAAATCCAGGCACTCTCTAATTCAGATAAGGAAAAAATCATGGGACAAATTCATCTTAAGCAAACCTTCAACCACCCTGCGAATCAGGTATGGAAATGGCTCAAGGATTACGGGAACATTCACCGTATCCATCCGATGATCGGTCGCTCTTATATCGAGGGCGAACGGAGCTGCGGCGTTGGGGCGGTACGCGTCTGCGAAATGAACATGGGTGGCTTTCAGCTCAAAGAGCGGGTGCTGGACTGGCAGGAAAATCAGTCCTATACCGTTGATATCTATGAAACGACCATGCCATTGATGAAGCGTTCTTTGGCTACTTTCGGCGTGCGCGCTACCGGGACGGAAACGTCGGAAGTCTATATCGATATCGAATACACGACCACATGGGGTATCTTCGGCAAGATTATGGATGCGCTGTTCATGAACCCCGTGATGACCATGATGATGAAGCGGATGTTCAGAAAGCTGGATGAATTTCTGAGCAGCTCGCAACAAGCCTCTCTCGGTGTCCATGGATGATCTCTTCCTTCTTACAGAGGAAGAACAAGAAAATTTTATAAGCATATTATGGGAAAAATCATGCTGGCAGACTATCAATTGAAGTTGACAGCAAAAACGATTGAAGATGCTGCGCCGAAAGCCAGAACGGGACTTCAGTAGGCTCAGGAGAAATTAGGCTTTATCCCGAACATGTATTTAAGGATAGCCAATTCGCCAGGGCTGTTTGGTATGTACCAGCTGGGCTATGCGGCTTTCTGGGCGGAATCCGGCTTCACTCCGGTCGAACAGGAGGTCGTGTTCCTGACTATCAGCCGACTGAATGGTTGTGAGTATTGCATGGCTGGACACAGTCTTGCTGCCGATAAGCTGTCGAATGTATCGGGTGCAGTGACTGATGCCATCCGCAACGATACAGAAATTCCTGATGAGAAACTGTCAGCCTTGGCCAAGTTTACCCGGGTGATGGTCGAGCAGCGCGCTTTGCCGCAAACCCGTGATGTCGAGGCCTTTCTTGCCGCCGGATATGGCGAACGGCAGATTCTGGAGATCTCCTGGCCATTGCCGTCAAAACCTTGAGCAATCATACCAACCACCGGTTCCATACGCCGGTGGATGCGATATTTGCTCCAAAAATATGGAAAGGTCCTTGCAGTACGACTTGTCAAAATGGGATAGTGAAATGAAGGGCATTGTTAATTAACCTCAGTTCGGGATAAGAACAGTAGGCAGGTTTTTGAAAAACAGGAAAAATATAGACTCCGACCTCCATTTTTTCCTCAAAAACCTACCCACCATGAAATTAACACACTTGTTCTACAATGTAGATGATTTTTGCCAAACTTTTATTCCAGTCTGGCAAAAACGCCAACTCACGAACGGCGACAAAAGGCGTAACCGCGCACATCGCATGAGTTATAGCGAGATGATCATGCTGTTAGTGGCTTACCATCAGTCAGGCTACCGAACCTTCAAGTGGTTTTATCTCAATCATGTCCGGAAGCACTGGCTGTCCGCGTTTGCTAGTCTGTTGAGTTACAACCGGTTTATCTCAATCTGCGTGAGCTTGATTTGTTACCTTTGGCGCAAACTCTTATCCCGAACTGAGGTTATTTTAAAGTTTGGTGATGATCAGTGCTTTAGCCGTGACGGACGCGGTTAAAGCTTTTATGGAGGATTGCTTGGGATAGCGACGGTGACTCTTCACTTGCAGGGCGAATAAATTCGCCCTGCAAGTGAAGAGTCAAAATCCAGAGAAGTATTTTAAGCGCAGAACGTCTCGATGCGGCGGATGAGCCCTTGCACATCGAGGCCGCACAGGGCCAGCAGTTCTTCGCGCGTGCCCTGCTCGACGAACTGGTCGGGCAGGCCGATATTGAGCACCGGCATCAGGATCTTCTGCGCCTGCAGGAAGTCATTGACGGCGCTGCCGGCGCCGCCGGCCAGCACGTTCTCCTCGGCGGTCACGAACACGTCATGGCTCTTGGCCAGTTCCAGAATCAAATCCGTATCGATCGGCTTGACGAAGCGCATGTTGACGACGGTCGCGCCCAGATGCTTGCCGGCCGCCAGCGCCGGCGCCACCAGGCTGCCCCAGGCCAGGATCACGATGCGGCTGCCCTGGTGGCGGACTTCGCCCTGGCCGATCGGCAACGCAGTCAGGCCGGGCTGCACCGTGACGCCCGGGCCCTTGCCGCGCGGATAGCGCACGGCCGCGGGCCCTTCGTACTGATAGCCCGTGGTCAGCATCTGCCGGCATTCGTTCTCGTCGGCCGGGGCCATGATCAGCATATTGGGGATGCAGCGCAGGAAGCTGTGATCGAAGCTGCCGGCATGGGTCGGGCCGTCCGGGCCGACCAGGCCGGCGCGGTCCAGCGCGAACAGCACGTCCAGATTCTGCAGGGCGACGTCGTGGATCAGCTGGTCGTAGGCGCGCTGCAGGAAGGTCGAGTAGATCGCCACCACCGGCTTGGCGCCCTGGCAGGCTTGGCCCGCGGCCAGCGTCACGGCATGCTGCTCGGCGATCGCGACGTCGAAATAGCGCTTCGGGAAGCATTCGGAGAACTTGACCAGCCCCGAGCCCTCGCGCATGGCCGGCGTGATGCCCAGCAAGCGCTCGTCCTGGCCGGCCATGTCGCATAGCCACTGGCCGAAGACTTCGGTATAGCTCGGGTAGGGCGACGGCGCCGATTGCGGCAGGCAGTCTTTCGAAGGATCGAAGGCCGGCACGCCGTGATAGGCCAGGGGATCGCGCTCGGCCGGGGCGTAGCCCTTGCCTTTTTTCGTGACGATGTGCAGGAAGCGCGGCCCTGTGGTGTGTTTGAGGTTCTCCAGGGTCGAGACCAGCATGTCCAGGTCGTGGCCGTCGATCGGGCCGATGTAATTGAAGCCCAGCTCTTCGAACAAGGTGCCGGGCACGATCATGCCCTTCATGTGCTCCTCGGTCTTGCGCGCCAGCTCCCAGACGCTGGGCATCCTGCTCAGCACCTTCTTGCTTTCCTCGCGTACGGAGGCATACAGCCGGCTGGACAGGATCTTGGTCAGGTAGTTGTTCATGGCCCCGACCGGCGGCGAGATCGACATCTCGTTGTCGTTCAGGATCACCAGCAGGTTGGCGTCCAGGGCGCCGGCATGGTTCATGGCTTCGAACGCCATGCCGCCGGTAATGCTGCCGTCGCCGATGATCGCCACCATCTGTTTGTCCTCGCCTTTCAGGTTCGAAGCGATGGCCATGCCCAGGGCCGCGCTGATCGAGGTGCTGGAGTGGCCGACGCCGAAGGCGTCATACTCGCTCTCGGCGCGGCTGGGGAAAGCCGAGACGCCGCCTTTGGTGCGGATGGTGGGCATGGCCTCCTTGCGGCCAGTCAGGATCTTGTGCGGATAGGCCTGATGGCCGACGTCCCAGACCAGCTGGTCGGCCGGCGTGTCGAAGACATAGTGCAGGGCGATGGTCAGCTCGACCGTGCCGAGCCCGGCCGCGAAGTGGCCGCCGGAGATGCTGACCGTGTGGGTCAGGTACTCGCGCAGCTCCCGGGCCAAGGCCGGCAGTTGGTCTTTACTGAGCTTGCGGACATCGTCAGGCGAGTTGATGTCTTTAAGCAGGGAATATTGATGTAATGTATTCATATTAATAGAGAGGTTCGCGATAGAACATCAGAATGAGTCCGATCTGAAACAGGGCGGCAACGGAAACGAACCCGGCAATTTCTTTGCCCGGTCTGTCCAGTTTCAATTCCAGCCAGCGTCCGCTCGCCAGAACCAGTGAAAAGACACCCATTAAGGTATGGCCCACCTGGATAAGGAAAGCGCTTTTAGCCTGAAATCCAACATGCGAATGCGTTAATAGCATGAGTCCGCCGAATGCGGCCAATATGGGGAAAACAAAAGGCAGTTTGCTGGTGGCGTCTTTGGTCATTCTGGCGCGCAGTTCTATAACGCCCAGTCCTAATACCAGAAAGGTCGCAATTCTGTGCTGCAATACTTCACCGTTATTAAAAGTGCTCTCCCAGAATCCTATCGGACCTAATGGCCAGGTTTCAGCGTCGCTGCGGAAAAACAGGAAGATGCCCAAGGCGACAAACCCGAAAGGCCAGTATTTGGTTAAAGGTAAATATCTATCAAAAAGGGAAAACGCGGACGGTAAACGCTTCATATAGGAAAGCATCGCAATGAAGCTCATCGTGGTCAGGAATATACCGGCAATATTATGGTTGTAATCCGACCATGCCGTTGCTGCCGGCGAGGGAATTTGGCCTACGATGGCGACCCGACCTGCTTCACCGGCTATCAATGCTTCATGAGTAGGTGACGTGGTGCGTGGAATACGGGGGGCAAATGTGTTTAAAACTTCCTGCCAGGCAGCCGTCAAGTGTGGAATATCGATAGACGGAGGCTGTGACGCGAGGCTGGCAGCCGTGAATAACAAAATAACCAATACCAGTGTTTCCGCCTCAATATAATAAGGCACTCGATTGTTTAAGGCATGGTTGTTGCCGGAAGCACCGAATTCCAGCACGGCGCTTCTGTTCAGCCAGGCAAAACCCAAGGCCATACATAGCAGTATTATTTTGACCATTAACAGATTGCCGTAGCCAGTACCAATAAAGCCGTTCCAGGTATCGATATATTGCAAGGCCATCGGCAGGCCTGAAATCAGAATCATGGCGACCGAGGCCATGCCGAACATTGAGAAACGTTTCAGCATGATGGGCCAGAGTTCAGCAGGAACCAGTTGCTGGCGACATAAAAACCAGATGTTGACCAGTTGAAAGACGCCGCCTATCCATGCCGCTGCCGCCAATTGGTGGGCCACGGTCAGCGTCATCAGCGATGCCTGATTTTCAAAGCGGCCGGCAGCATGCACCAGCCAGGCGCCGGAAATAATCATGGGTATCGCAATAATCCCTGCAGTTATCCAGTGAGGCTTGGAAAAAGGGTTCTTGCGCAGGTACAGGTAGGCATAACCGGCCAGCAACAAAGTTAATACCGTGCGAATCAGACCGCCTGTGAATTGCGTGGTTTCGGCGAATTCAGGAAACGGCCATTTCTCCAGGATGGCTGTCATCATCCAGATTTTAAGGATGATCTTGAAAAGCTGGATCATCGCCAGGGCAAAACCGCCCTTATAAAAAAGGGCAATGGTTTTAGCCAGCAACGCTGAGGTGTATCCATCGTTGTTGCACCATGGGCGTAAAACAAAAAGTCCCCAGAACAAGCTGCCTATTGCTAATGAATAACAAACAAGGTCAACTCCGCCAACCAGGGAATCGAGAAAGTCGGCTATGGCTTCCATTGTTACTAAACCTATTGAGAGACAGCAAAGTGAATAACGTCTTCCGTTAAATGGCCGTCGGCCGCGAAGACTTTGAATCTGATGGCATAGTCACCGGGCGCTAATGGCGGGACTTCCACGATGATAAGGCCGTTCTTCTGGCCTTTTGTCGCCTTTAATAATTCATGTTGATCGCCTTTACGCACGAGGAAGATTTGGGACAACCCCAGTTCAACCTGGGAGTTGAACGTCAATTCGACCTTTTCTGCCTGATTAGCGCGAATAGGGGCAATTTTTAATGAATAATCCGTTACCACGGCGTGAGCGGAAACTGCTTCTATCTGCAATAAACACAGCGTTAACAGACTTAGTTGGAATAAACGTTTCATTAGTTATTACCCTTTTTTATTTTTCATTGCGTGGCTGGCCAGATTCTTGCCTAAATCCCAGATCGATCCGGGTATCTGGTGCGTGTCGGCAATGACCTTGTCAAAAGCCGTGACGATATGATCACGGTCTTTTTGCGTTAAGGTTAACGGCGGCAACAGCTTGACCACGTTCATGCCGTGTCCGGCGACTTGGCTTAGAATATGGTGTTCTTTAAACAGCGGAATCGTGATCATCTGGCAGAACAGGCCCTTATTGGCCGCTTCCAGCATTGCCCAGGCCGCTTTCAGCGTCAGGCTTTTGGGGGAGTTGAACTCGATCGCGATCATCATGCCTTTGCCGCGCGCTTCCTTCAGGAATTCATACTTTTCTGACATGGCGTTCAGGCTGTTGATGATGTCGGTGCCGACTTTGTCGCTGTTTTCGACCAGGTTTTCTGCTTCCATGACATGCAGAGTGGCAAGGCCTGCTGCCATCGCCGCATTGTTCTTGGAGAACGTCGAGCCGTGCACGACCGCTCTGTCCATGCGGTTAAAAACGGTATCCATGATTTTTGCTGTCATCGCGACTGCGCCCACCGGGATGAAGCCGCCTGACAGCGCCTTTGCCATACAGATCATGTCGGGCTTAACGTTCCAGTGGTCGATCGCCCAGAATTTTCCGGTCCGGCCTAATCCTGTCTGAACTTCGTCAGCGACGAATAGCGTGCCGTATTTTTTACATAAGCGTTCGACTTCGGGCAGGTAATTGTCATCAGGAACGTTAACGCCTTTGCCTTGGATCGGTTCAACGATAAACGCCGCCACGTCTTTGTTGCTTAACGCTTTTTCCAGCGCTTCGAGATCATTGAACGGTATGGCGCTGCAGCCGGGCAACAGCGGGCCAAAACCTTCACGGAAAATTTCTTCGCCGTTTAATGATAGCGATCCCATGGTCAAGCCATGATAACCATGCTCGCAATAAACGATTTTTTCGCGCTTGGTGACGTAGCGGGCGAATTTAATCGCTGCTTCGACCGATTCAGTACCTGAATTGCAGAAAAACATTTTGGTCAGGTTCTCGGGCGTGGTTTTAAGTATTTCCTTGGCCAGCAGGCCGCTGAGCACCGAAACGTCGAGCTGCACCAGGTTCGGCAATTCCAGCGTCAGGGATTCATTCAATGCTTTGACGACGGTAGGATGATTCCGGCCGATCGCAAACACGCCAAAACCGCTCAGCAGGTCCAGATATTCGGTGCCATCCTGGTCATAGAGATATTGACCGACGGCCTTTTTGTAATGACGATCATAGCCGATAGTTTTTAAAACCCTGACCATTTGATTGTTCAGGTGCTGCTCGTGCAGTTCAAATTTATCGGTGCTGTGTTGGGAAAAAAGTTCGGCGATGCTGAAAGACATTAAGTACCTCAAAAAAATAAATTCTTTTGCTGCTTGTGTTCGTGCAGGCGCTAAAAGCGGGCAGGCGTATTCAAGAGCAAATGAGCGTGAACGTGACAACGTTGGACGATAACTGCCGTCTCGCAGCTGCCAAACCTGCCAGAATGGCGGAATATAAGCTGAGGCAGCTGTAAGCAACGTAATCCCCCATAACCGAGCCGATGCAAAAAGGCAAAAGTGATGGATAGGATATTTAAATGGTTTGCGTTATTCATGAAGACTTTGCGCAATTATGCTGGATTGGCCAAAGCTGTTAATTATATCAAGCTGTTGGGCAACCAACTTTAATTTATTCTTGGCAGCATTGAAATGCAGCCCCAGCTTGATTAATCCGGGCAGTTCAATCGGATGCAACGCGAGAAATATCAATAACTTGCTTAAAACCACATCGCCCTGATCATTAAGCGAACGATTGATGGCTCTGGGAAGGCTCATGTTCACCGGGTCGACAATTGCGCGGATTGCCAGAAACGGCAGTGTGTGTTGTCTGGCGATTTTGGCGACCGCGACGCTTTCCATGTCCAATACAATGGCGCCGGTTTTGGCATGCAGCTGTTTTTTGTCCTTGCCGGACGAAACAATTTGATGGCTTTCAGCCAGGCAGCCGGTATGAACAGCCACATGCGCTGACAGGATATTTCTGGCGTGGCTATGCCAGCCCGAGGTTATATCTATCCGAACTTGATCCGCATCTATCAACGAGTCAGCTAAGGTAAGGTCTCCAGGCTTCAACGAAGCGTCGAGGGCTGCGGCGCAGCCCCAGCTGATCAGCCGGGTGGCGCCTCTGGAAACCAGCAGTTCGGCTGCCGTTTGCGCATTGACAGGGCCGGCGCCTGAATAAGCAACGAGTACTTTATCGGATATAAAAACACAACGCCCTTTATCAATATTTTTTGATGTCAGAGTGCCGAGTTCTTCCGGTAAAGCAACAACGATTCCGATAATCACTGTCTGCTAAGCTCGTTGCGGTATCTGGCAAGCGCCCATAATGGGAAGAACTTGTCGTAACCGTGGTATTTCAAATAGAAAACCCTTGGAAAGCCAGGGGCCGTGAAGCATTTGTCATTCCAGACGCCGTCAGCCTGTTGGCTGCGCAGCAGGAAGTCGATGCCGGCTTTTACTTCAGGGCTATGGGTTTCGCCGGCCGCCATTAGGGCCAGAAGTGCCCAGGCGGTCTGGAAGGCCGTGCTGAAACGGTATTTGCCACTATGGCTGGTGTCGTGATAGCTGTGGTTGTCTTCGCCCCAGCCGCCGTCTTCGCGTTGCACACTTTTTAGCCATTTTGCAGCTTTGGTATACATGGGGTCGTTCTTGGGCAGGTTGGTTTGCTCCAATCCCAGCAGCACTGACCAGGTACCATAGATGTAGTTGGTGCCCCAGCGCCCGAACCATGAGCCGTCTGCTTCCTGTTCGCTGCGCAAATAGTTGAGGGTCCGTTCCAGGGCTGGCAGATATTCGGCGTGATCCTTGGCTACGCGTCCCATCAGCATGGCGCAGCGTGCACTGACATCGGCGGTTGGCGGATCTAACAGGGCGCCGTGATCGGCAAAAGGAATTTCATTCAGATAATAATAGGTATTGTCGACATCGAACGCGCCGTAACCGCCGTTCCTGGATTGCATGCCAACTATCCAATCGGTAGCGCGGAGCACGGGTTCATCCAGGTCCGGCAGATTTGATTCGGCCATGCCGAATGCCACGACTGCGGTATCATCCACATCGGGATAATGCGGATTTGCGAATTGAAACGCCCAGCCGCCGCCCTTCAGGTTGGGTCTGGAAATACGCCAGTCGCCCGGTTCGTCGGAAAGTTGTTTGCTTTTCAGCCAGTCAAAAGCCCGCGTCAGGCTTTCTTTGTTGCCGGCTTTGTCAGCTTCCAGCAGGGCGAGAGCGGCAAGTCCGGTATCCCAAATCGGCGATACGCAAGGTTGGCAATAAGCATCATGCTCGTTGATGACCAGTAACTTGTCTATGGCTTTACGCGCAGTTACCACCAGTTCATGATCCTTAGGCATGCCCAGCAATAACATGGCTTCATAAGCGTTGACCATAGCAGGGAAAATAGCGCCGAGGCCGTCTTCGCCGTTCAGGCGTTCTATGAACCACTCCTTGGCTTTTTCGATCGCAAGTGCCTGCGTTTTTTGGGGGATTAAAGGACGCGTTTTACGGCCCAGTTTATCCAGTGCCAGAAAAAACTTATTTAAAGGTGTTCTTTCCGGAAAATAATGCTGTTCTTTATCAGGATGCGTAACGAAAAGCTCCAGGATATCGACTTTCTTCGGGTTGTTGGCAGTCGCTTTTAAGGTGCAAAGAACAAATAGCGGCACCATTACGGTTCTTGACCAGTATGAAACCTTATCCAGGTGGAAGGGAAACCATTTAGGAAACAGCATGATTTCAACCGGAATATAAGGCACGCCGCGCCAGGGGATCTGCTCAAAGGTCGCCAGAGCGATACGGGTGAAAACATTGGCTTTGGCAGCGCCGCCCTGGCTCAGTATGTAATTTCTCAGCTTGACCATGTGCGGAGCATCGATAGAGTCGCCGGCCATTTTCAAGGCGTAATAGACTTTAACGCTGCAGCTGATATCACCGACGCCGCCCATGAATAAGGGATAGCTGCCATCCTTGGACTGACGGGATCTGAGATAATTGGCTATCTTGGCCTGAAGAGGTTCGTCGATCTCGCCCAGATAATGCATCATCATGATGTATTCGGCCGGAATCGTGCAGTCCGCTTCCAGTTCGAATACCCAAAAGCCTTCTTTGTCCTGCAGACTTAATAGTTTTTCTTGGGCTTTGCTTATGGCTTTATTGAGATCCAATGCATGAGAATTAATAGCAGTCGATGAACTCGGTGCGGTGCTGATATTTATCGCTGTAATTGCTTCAGTAAACATGGGGAATGTCCTTAAAGATCTGACATGGATTTTGAGGATAATGTTTTATAGGTCCAGTCGGGCGTTTTGAGTCCGCGGCCGGCTAAATTGAAAAGCAGGGATAGCATGGTATTGCTGTGGCCGGCTAATTTAGTGGCAAAAATAGTAGCCTTGACACTGTTGCGTGAAATTTTGACCTGGCTGGATTTGTTAAAGTCTAGATTTTGTTTGATTTTTCGCAATGTCAGTACGGCCATGCCGAGCGCCCACAGGCAGAAGTTACGAATGCCGGTTTCGTGTGCAGGAATTAGCTGGGTATAAATCAAGGCGTTATGCAGATGGCCATGGGCAATGCTGATCAGGTGCTCCAATCCTTTTCTGAATTTTTCATCATTGGTTTCAGGCGTCAGGTTTTTAAGATCAAAACCGGTTTCTGTAAAAATATCCTGAGGCAGCCAGCATACGCCGCGTTGAGCGTCATCCCAGATATCTTTCAGAATGTTGGTCATTTGTAGTCCCTGGCCGAAAGAAACCGACAAAGTCAGGAGTCGCTCGCGATGGTGGGCGATCTCCGGTGAATAGTGGCAAAAAAGTTTGGCCAGCATCTCGCCTACGCAACCGGCAACGTAATAGCAATATTTATCCATGTCGGCCATCGTGGCCAAACCGCCCCGCAAGTCCATGGCCTGATAGATCGGCATGCCTTCAGCCATGGTTTCAACGCAGCAAGCCAGCGCTTCAATCTGATCCGGTTCGAATTTGTGCGTGATTTCTATGACGCGCGGCAATACATGGATAAGCGTGTGTTCAGCAGGAATGGTCTGCTTTGAGAGCAGTGGGGCCAGTTCTACGGCAAAAGGTTCAGAATTGACGCCGGTTTTGACGACGTTAATAAATTCCGAGCAAAAATACTTTTTTTGCTCAGGCGATAAAGAGGTTTCGTCTTCAATAGTGTCGACTATGCGGCATAGCAAATAAGCATTCGCTACAGCGCTATATAGCTTCTCCGGTAGTTGGGGAATGGTCAGCGCAAATGTTCTGGATACACCTTCAAGCAATAAGGCCTGAAATTCATCATCAGATAATTTGCTGAGTGACTTTGGGTTTTCCAAGGAAATTTGAGTTCCGTTCATAATTTTTTTATGTCGACTTACAGGAATTTAATAAAGAGTTGTAGTACTGACAGCAATAATAGACTGTTTGTTGGTATTTTGCAAAGTAATGTTGTTTTGTTGCTAATATGGCAGGCAGACAGAATTGTTGAGATGTCTAATGAGAGTAAAAACAGCAGTTTAAGTCTGTTTGTTGTGTGTGCGCAAATCAGCTAGACGACATGTCGGATTGAGACATGAATGCATAATTTATCGCAAAAACTGGAGTCGGCCAGTAAAAGATAGTATTCTACTCAACAATAGATAAGCGTTTGTATTATATGAAAGGTTGTATTTCAGGGAATATTGTTTTTTTGTTGTTTTATTGCAACGCTTGTTTTTTGTAATTAAGAATACTTTCAAGGCAGTTGTTGTAACTAAGGCTGTCGTCAGTTTATTGAATTTTTTTGGAGGGTTTGCACGTGGGAGTTCCTTTACGTCAACAGTTGACTGTAGGCAGTTATCTAATCAAGCAAAAGTTGAAAGGAGTTAAGCGATATCCTTTGGTTCTTATGCTGGAACCTTTGTTTCGCTGCAATTTAGCCTGTGCGGGCTGCGGTAAAATTGATTATCCTGACGAAATCCTGAACAAGCGCCTTTCTGTTGAAGAGTGTCTGCAGGCAGTGGATGAATGCGGCGCGCCAATGGTATCGATCCCAGGCGGCGAACCTCTGATCCATAAAGAGATGCCGCAAATTGTTGAGGGAATCATTGCACGCAAGAAGTTTGTCTACTTGTGTACAAATGCTCTATTGCTGAAAAAGAAGATCAATGATTACAAGCCTTCGCCTTATCTCACTTTCTCTATTCATCTCGATGGCATGCGCGATCGCCATGACGCCTCGGTATGTCAGCAAGGTGTTTTCGATCAAGCTGTTGAAGCTATAAAGCTGGCTTTGGAGAAAGGTTTCAGAGTCACAATAAACTGCACTTTGTTCCAGGGCGAAACGTCTGAAGAGGTGGCCGAGTTTCTTGATTACGCAATGGAACTGGGTGTGGAAGGCGTTACCATAGCGCCGGGCTTCAGCTATGAACGGGCTCCACAACAGGACGTTTTCATTAAAGGCCGGGACGTCAAGGAATTATTCCGCGGTATTTTTAAAATCGGCAAAAAACGTAAATGGAAATTGAATCATTCCACGCTGTATCTGGATTTTCTGGCCGGTAATCAAAGCTACAACTGCACGCCGTGGGGCAATCCGACGCGCAACGTGTTCGGTTGGCAAAAGCCCTGTTACTTATTGGCTGACGAAGGCAGCGCCGCAACTTTTCAGGAATTGCTTGATACCACGCCATGGGATAAGTACGGCAGTGTAAAAAATCCTAAATGCGCCGGCTGCATGGCACATTGTGGCTATGAGGCCACTGCCGTTGAGGACGTGTTCAAGCATCCGATAAAAGCGATGCTCACATCAATTCGCGGGCCAAGAACCGAAGGCATCATGGTGCCTGAACCTGAGCCGGATTATGTGCATGAGAAGCCTGCGCCAACAATTGCCGGTATTCCAGTCAGAGTAGAAATGGTCGAATAGATTGTAATGGTTGATGCTGGTTTTTATTTGTCCGCTGCAGCGGCAGCAGTGTGGTTGATTGTTCTGCTGCTGCCATGGCGTCCCTGGAGCGTTAAAGAAGTGTTGGAAGCGGATCCGTCTGGCTATGAGCAGACGGATCTCAGTGATGTTACCGTCGTAATTCCTGCCCGTAATGAAGAAGAGGTTATTGGCAGGACCTTGGCAGATCTGGAGCATCAAGGGCAGGGGTTAAATGTCATAGTTGTTGATGATGAGTCCACTGATAGAACCTTGTCCATCATTCATCAGTCCAATCTGCAAGCTTTGAAGGTTGTCCGGTCCGATCCACTGCCTGTCGGTTGGACAGGCAAATTATGGGCGCAGGAGCAAGGGCTCAAACAAGTGCAAACGCCTTATACTTTATTGCTCGATGCCGATATAGCATTGCGTCCCGGCATGATCAAAAGCCTCAAGGATAAGCATTCACTGGAAAATGTTAACTTTGTGTCTCTGATGGCGATACTACGGTTTGACTCGTTTTGGGAAAAACTGCTGATGCCCGCATTTGTTTTCTTTTTTAAAATGATTTATCCGTTCGCTTTGGCTAACAGGCCTGATAGCAAGTTCGCCACGGCAGCAGGCGGATGTATTTTTGTAGAAACGGATGTATTGCGCCAGATCGGCGGCATGGCTTCGATTAAAGACGCGCTTATCGATGATTGCACATTGGCAAAAACAGTAAAATCTGCCGGATACAAAACCTGGATGGGCTTGACGCATGGCGTACTGAGTCAGCGCCCCTACGGAACATTGCACGATATTTGGGATATGGTAGCGCGTACGGCCTATACGCAGCTCTATTACTCGGTTACATTATTGCTGATTTGCACGGTTAGCATGCTGATAATGTACTGTCTGCCTTCATTCGGCCTGTTTTATTTTCAAGGCGGAGCAGCCCTATTAAGTATTCTGGCCATTTTGTTGATGGCACTCATATACAGTCCGGTCCTTCGATTTTATGAATTTAATCCGGCTTGGGGATTGGCTTTACCGTTGATAGCCAGTCTTTATTTATTGATGACCTGGACTTCTGCGATACGTTATTGGAAAGGGGAGCGTTCAAGATGGAAAGGACGCGTTTATCAAAAGATATAAATATGCTTTATAATTACGAGGTTTTTGATTATGGTTTTAAGAAGTATAAAGTTTGCATTGGTCCTGGCGTGGTATTTCCTTGCGACGACTGCTTATGCCCAGGAAGAAGCGGCTACAGCGAGGCAAGTCGTAGAAAAATTTCAGGCTGAACTGATTGGCGTAATGAAGAACGGCAAGCAGTTAGGTTATTCCGGCAGATATGAGAAACTTAAGGATCCGGTTTCCAACAGTCATGACCTGACAAAAATCGCTCGTATTGTTGTTGGTAAAGAATGGGAAAAATTAACCGAAGATCAGCAGCAAAAGCTTGTAGAGGTATTCAGTCGTCTGAGCATCGCTTCTTATGCTCATAACTTTAAAGATTATTCAGGCGAATCATTTGTATTTGATTCGGAAGAAGAAACTGCAAGAGGCGGGGTAGTTGTTCATTCTCATCTGGTAGTTCCTGGTGAAAAAGATGTGAAGTTCGATTATATGCTGAAGGAGAAAGGCCCTAGCTGGCGTATTATTAACATCATAGCTAATGGTGTCAGTGACCTGGCGTTAAAAAGATCGGAATACACTGCTATTTTGCAGCGTGAAGGATTTGATGCCTTAATAGCTAAGATCAACGAAAAAATTGATAATTATTCGAAACAGTAGGTTTTATGTTAATGAACAACCCCACCAACGGCTACCGATACGGTAAAATCAAACAAATTTTGTCAGGCATGCTTATCGGAGCAACTGTCACTCTGAGCGGTTGCGCAAGCACAGGAGGTGTTGAGCAGCAAGTTGAAGCGAATCCGGTCGATCCGTATGAAGGCTTCAATAGAAAAATGTATGCTTTTAATGATGGCGTTGATGATTATGTCGCTAAACCTATTTCAGACGCGTATAAATTCGTAACGCCGCAGTTTGTGCAAACAGGCGTATTCAATTTTTTCAATAACCTGAAAAACATCAATATTGTTCTGAATGATGTTTTACAGGCTAAATTCCAGCAAAGCGCTCAGGATTCCGGGCGGTTTATGATTAACACTACAGTTGGTCTGGCTGGATTATTTGATGTCGCCAAGGAAGTCGGTCTGGAGCAGAATGAGGAAGACTTCGAGCAGACTTTGGCTGTCTGGGGCGTGCCTCAAGGTTCTTATCTGGTACTGCCATTCTTAGGGCCTTCTACGGCGCGCGGAATTCCTGGGGCGATATTTGACACGGCAGCAAATCCAGTAACTTATGTAGGCGCGCCTGTACAGTTGGTTTCAATGCTCAATTCGCGGGCAAATGCCGAGGGCGCATTGAAATTTATTGACGAAGCGGCGCTGGATCCTTATGTGTTTACTCGCGAGTCTTTCTTGCAGTGGCGTAAAAGTTTGGCTGCCGACGGTAAAGTCGATGCATCGGACGATTTACTGGATATCGATGAAGAGGCGGCGCTTGAAGAAGGCGGAAATGCGGCTTCCGGTCAGGCTGCAGTTGCCGAGAAGGGGGCTGCAGGTGACACAGCCAATCCAGAAGGCTTTACTTTGAAATTAAGCGCCGATAATAAAGAGTTTGAACAGGTATCTAATTCATTCAGCAGCACCGCCCAATCATTTGACGCGACAGCCAAGTCATTTGAAGAGGCGAGCACTAAACTGGATAAATTGAAAGCTAAAAAATAAGCAGTTAAAGAAGCTACAAGGATGTAGCTCTAAAAATGCAATAATGAATGGACTTCGTAATTGCCGAGTTTCTCCCGGCCTTCCAGAAAGTCCAGTTCGATCACAAAAGCACAGGCTTCAACCTTTGCTCCCATCTTTTCAACCAGTTCGCAACTGGCTTTTGCGGTTCCGCCCGTAGCCAATAGGTCATCGATCAGTAATACGCGGTCACTCGCATCAAACGCATCAATATGGGCTTCCAGTGTGGCTGAACCATATTCCAGGTCGTAAGACACACTTTGTACGTCATAGGGTAACTTGCCAGGCTTTCTTAAGGGTACAAACGGAAGATCCAGTTCCCACGCAACGAGCGAGCCAAAAATAAAGCCTCGCGCTTCCATGCCGGCAACGGCTGTGATATCTCTGCCCAAGAATGGCTGCAGCAATTGGTGAACAGCCAGGCGTAATGAAGCCGGGTCTTTTACCAATGGCGTAATATCCTTGAAAATGATGCCGGGCTTAGGGAAATCGGGAATGTCGCGGATTTTGTTTTTAAGTCTTTCCATTTTTTTGTTGTCATTAAAAAATTGAAATCTGAGCGGCCTGCGAGCCGCTCTTGCGGATTAAGCGCAGAACGTCTCGATGCGGTGGATGAGCCCTTGCACATCGAGGCCGCACAGGGCCAGCAGTTCTTCGCGCGTGCCCTGCTCGACGAACTGGTCGGGCAGGCCGATATTGAGCACCGGCATCAGGATCTTCTGCGCCTGCAGGAAGTCATTGACGGCGCTGCCGGCGCCGCCGGCCAGCACGTTCTCCTCGGCGGTCACGAACACGTCATGGCTCTTGGCCAGCTCCAGAATCAAATCCGTATCGATCGGCTTGACGAAGCGCATGTTGACGACGGTCGCGCCCAGGTGCTTGCCGGCCGCCAGCGCCGGCGCCACCAGACTGCCCCAGGCCAGGATCGCGATGCGGCTGCCCTGGTGGCGGACTTCGCCCTGGCCGATCGGCAACGCAGTCAGGCCGGGCTGCACCGTGACGCCCGGGCCCTTGCCGCGCGGATAGCGCACGGCCGCCGGCCCTTCGTACTGATAGCCCGTGGTCAGCATCTGCCGGCATTCGTTCTCGTCGGCCGGGGCCATGATCAGCATATTGGGGATGCAGCGCAGGAAGCTGTGATCGAAGCTGCCGGCATGGGTCGGGCCGTCCGGGCCGACCAGGCCGGCGCGGTCCAGCGCGAACAGCACGTCCAGGTTCTGCAGGGCGACGTCGTGGATCAGCTGGTCGTAGGCGCGCTGCAGGAAGGTCGAGTAGATCGCCACCACCGGCTTGGCGCCCTGGCAGGCCTGGCCCGCGGCCAGCGTCACGGCATGCTGCTCGGCGATGGCGACGTCGAAATAGCGCTGCGGGAAGCACTCGGAAAACTTGACCAGCCCCGAGCCCTCGCGCATGGCCGGCGTGATGCCCAGCAGGCGCTCGTCCTGGCCGGCCATGTCGCACAGCCACTGGCCGAAGACTTCGGTATAGCTCGGGTAGGGCGACGGCGCCGATTGCGGCAGGCAGTCTTTCGAAGGATCGAAGGCCGGCACGCCGTGATAGGCCAGCGGGTCCTTCTCGGCCGGGGCGTAGCCCTTGCCTTTTTTGGTGACGATGTGCAAGAAGCGCGGCCCTGTGGTGTGCTTGAGGTTCTCCAGGGTCGAGACCAGCATGTCCAGGTCGTGGCCGTCGATGGGTCCGATGTAATTGAAGCCCAGTTCCTCGAACAAGGTGCCGGGCACGATCATGCCCTTCATGTGCTCCTCGGTCTTGCGCGCCAGCTCCCAGACGCTGGGCATCCTGCTCAGCACCTTCTTGCTTTCCTCGCGCACGGAGGCATACAGCCGGCTGGACAGGATCTTGGTCAGGTAGTTGTTCATGGCCCCGACCGGCGGCGAGATCGACATCTCGTTGTCGTTCAGGATCACCAGCAGGTTGGCGTCCAGGGCGCCGGCATGGTTCATGGCTTCGAACGCCATGCCGCCGGTAATGCTGCCGTCGCCGATGATCGCCACCATCTGTTTGTCCTCGCCTTTCAGGTTCGAAGCGATGGCCATGCCCAGGGCCGCGCTGATCGAGGTGCTGGAGTGGCCGACGCCGAAGGCGTCATACTCGCTCTCGGCGCGGCTGGGGAAAGCCGAGACGCCGCCTTTGGTGCGGATGGTGGGCATGGCCTCCTTGCGGCCGGTCAGGATCTTGTGCGGATAGGCCTGATGGCCGACGTCCCAGACCAGCTGGTCGGCCGGCGTGTCGAACACGTAGTGCAGGGCGATGGTCAGCTCGACCGTGCCGAGCCCGGCCGCGAAGTGGCCGCCGGAGATGCTGACCGTGTGGGTCAGGTACTCGCGCAGCTCCCGGGCCAAGGCCGGCAGTTGGTCTTTGCTGAGCCTTCGGACATCGGCAGGATAATGGATCGTATCCAGGATAGGATAATTACCGGGTTTGTACATGTATAAATCAACTTCCTTTAATCGGCATTTCTTTCAGGCAATTGCGGGATTATGCAGATTAATTCCTGAGTAATCAAATCGGTAATTAATGATCCCGCTGGATGATATAAAGCGACAAGTCACGCAGTAAGTCGGCTTCTTTGCCGAAAATGCTCAGGCTGTCAATGGCCTGTTCATGCAGTTCCTGCGCTTTCTGTTTGGCGCCGGACAAGCCCAGCAAGGCAGGATAAGTGGGTTTGTCGTTGTCCCTGTCCTTGCCCTGGGTTTTGCCTAAGGTAGCCGTATCGCTTTCTTCGTCCAGAATGTCGTCCTTGACCTGGAAAGACAAGCCGATGCATTTGGCGTAATGGTCAAGCTTGGCCGCTACAGTATGATCGATATCGGGCTTCGCCAGGGTCGCCATATTGACGCTGGCACGGATCAAAGCGCCGGTTTTATGGATATGCATGTTTTCCAGCTCCGGCAGGTTCAGCTTGGTGCCCACGGATTCAAGGTCTATAGCTTGGCCGCCGACCATGCCTTGGGAACCGCTGGCTTTTGCCAGCATCGTGATCATTTTGAGGCGGCTTTCGGCATCGACAGTCATGGTAGGGTCGTGCGCGAGTATTTCAAATGCCAAAGCCTGCAAGGCGTCGCCGGCCAGAATGGCGGTCGCTTCGTCAAAGGCGACGTGGCAGGTAGGCTTGCCGCGTCTGAGTTCATCATCGTCCATGGCCGGCAGGTCGTCATGGATTAACGAATAGACATGAATGAATTCGACCGCGCAGGCCGGTCCGTCGAGCACTTCCGGGGCAATGCCCAGTGTTTTGCCGGTACAATACGCCAGCATCGGGCGCATGCGCTTGCCGCCGTCCAGCGCGCAATAGCGCATAGCTTCATGCAGCTTCTTCGGCAGTATGTTTTCGCTGGGAAGACGCGCTTCCAGAGCCCTCTCTACACGGTTTTGGCAAAAGCTAAGGTATTCTTTTAATGCATTACTCATCAGTAAAGGGCTCCAGGGTTTGAGTGCCGTTTTTTTCCAGTAAGATCTGAACTTTTTGCTCCGCCTCCTGCAAGGCTTTTTGACAGGTACGGGTGAGATTGACCCCGCGTTCAAATGACTTTAGCGATTCTTCCAGCGAAATCTCGCCTTGTTCCAGCTGCGTAACCAGCTGCTCAAGCTCCGCAAGCGAGTCTTCGAATAAAGTCGAGCTTTTCTTTTTCGGCATAGGGATAAAAATATTTTAACGATACGGTGTACAAATTAAGCCGGGCATTATATATGAAATTGGCGGGCAAGTGAGCAGGAAGAATGCGCCTCGTCCTTGTTAAAAACCTACGTTGGAAAGATAGTGTTGGCAGAAAGCGAGCAGGGGCTTTGTTTGTGGTGAGTTTGCCTTTATCGGTTCAAGGCTGCCCCGGATATTTCTTGAAATCATAGAATCCATGGAAAAATCATGGTCTTGATATTTTTTATAAACTCATGAATTTTTCAGAAAATATCTGCAACCATTTGAATTTCAGAGTCTTCGTGTTCTCTGTGTACTTCGTGGTGAAATATTCATGTTAATGGTACGATGTACGGTTAACAATGGCATTAAACTCGGATGTGAGTGATTACGAAGTATGAGTAATGAATATAACGCGGCGGCCATAGAGGTCTTAAGCGGACTGGAGCCGGTGCGCAAGCGCCCCGGTATGTATACCGATACCACCCGGCCCAATCATCTGGTGCAGGAAGTCGTTGATAATAGTGTTGACGAAGCGATAGCAGGGCATGCCGACAGCATCGATGTCGTTTTGTACAAGGACGGCGCTGTTTTGGTTACCGACAACGGCCGCGGCATGCCGGTCGATATCCATCCCGAGCAAGGCATACCCGGCGTCGAGGTGATCCTGACCCAGTTGCATGCGGGCGGCAAATTTTCCAATAAAAACTATCAGTTTTCCGGCGGCTTGCATGGCGTCGGTGTTTCGGTCGTCAACGCCTTGTCGGAGAAACTGGAAATTGAGGTCAAGCGCAATGGCAAAGTCTATCGCATGGAATTCGCCAATGGCGACAAGCAAACCGAACTGACCGAAGTCGGCACGGTTGGCCGTAACAATACGGGCACTTCGGTGAAGTTCTGGCCGAATGAAAAGTATTTCGACTCCAGCAAGGTCTCCGTTACCCGGTTGAAACACGTGCTGCGCGCCAAAGCGGTGCTGTGCCCGGGCCTGAAAATAACGCTGAAGGTCGAGCAACCGGAAGAAGAGATTGTCTGGTGCTACCAGAACGGCTTGCAGGAATATCTGCTGGACCGCGTCGGCGATATCGAGTTTTACCCGCAGCAGCCGTTCATGGGCAATATGTCCGCCAGCCATGAAGCCGTCGAATGGGGCGTCGTCTGGGCAATCGAAAATCCTGGCGAAATGCTGGCCGAAAGCTACGTCAATCTGGTGCCGACGGCGCAGGGCGGCACGCATGTCAATGGGTTGCGCGCCGGCCTGACTGAAGCGATGCGCGAGTTCTGCGACTTTAGAAACATCCTGCCGCGCGGCGTCAAGGTGGCGCCCGAGGATGTTTGGGAAAACTGCCATTTCGTGCTTTCGGTCAAGCTGGAAGATCCGCAGTTTTCAGGCCAGACCAAGGAACGGCTCAGCTCCCGAGAATGCGTGGCGTTCGTGTCCGGCGTAGCCAAGGACAGCTTCAGCCTGTGGCTGAATCAGCATCCGGCCGAAGGCGAAAAAATTGCCGAAATCATTATTTCCAGCGCCCAGAAAAGGCTGCGCTCGAATAAAAAAATAGTCCGCAAGAAAATCACGGCCGGCCCCGCCTTGCCGGGCAAACTGGCCGACTGTTCGGCGCAGGACATTGCCAGAACCGAATTGTTTCTGGTCGAGGGCGATTCGGCCGGCGGTTCGGCCAAGCAGGCCCGCGAGCGCGATTTTCAGGCGATCATGCCGCTGCGCGGCAAGATCCTCAATACCTGGGAAGTGGATTCGAATCAGGTCATGGCCTCGCAGGAAGTCCATGATATCGCCGTGGCTTTGGGCATCGAACCCGGTTCCAACGATCTGCAAAACCTGCGCTACGGCAAGGTGTGTATTCTGGCCGATGCCGATTCCGACGGCAACCACATCGCCACCCTGATCTGCGCGTTGTTTTACCAGCATTTTCCGGCGCTGGTGAAGGCAGGGCACGTGTTTGTGGCCATGCCGCCTTTATATCGCATCGATATCGGCAAGAAGGTGTTCTATGCCCTGGACGAGTCCGAACGGCAGGGCGTACTGGACCGCATCAAGGCCGAAAAGCTCAAGGGGACGATCAACGTCCAGCGCTTTAAAGGACTGGGCGAAATGAATCCGAGCCAATTGCGCGAAACGACCATGAACCCTGACACGCGCCGGCTCGTGCAATTGACGGTACAGGAAGAAGACGATACCAATGCCCAGCTGGATCTATTGCTGGCGAAAAAACGCGCGCAGGACAGAAAGATATGGCTGGAGACGAAAGGAAATCTGGCGGATATCCAGGTATAGCCGCTTATAAGGCCGGCGAATGGAAGACAGCCATTTTCTCGATCTGCATATCGCGGAACGTATAAGGAATGCCGCCGGTTCCAAGGCCTGATTCACGCAGGCCCGCAAACGGCATCCAGTCCACGCGGAAAGCCGTGTGATCGTTAATCAGAACGGTCGATGCCGCCAGATGCTTGTAAGCGTACAGGGCGGTATCGATGTTTTGCGTAATCACTGAAGCCTGGAAGGCATAAGGCAGGGCATTGGCCTGTTCGATAGCGTCATCCAGGCGGCTGTATTCATAAACGCACACGATCGGCCCGAAGACTTCCTGCCGGCTGATCTTGCTGTCCGGCGACGCATTCAATAACACCGTCGGCCTGTACAGCGAGTCTGAAAGCCGCTTGCCTCCCGCGATCAGTTCAGCATTCTCGGCAATGGCTTCATTCGCCCAGGCTTCAATGCGGTCAACCTCGCTGTGCCGGATCAGCGGACCGCAATCCGTGTCCGGATCGGCCGGGTCGCCGACTATCATCTTGTCGGCCAAGACCGCCAGCCCGCTTGCTACTTTTCGAGCTATCGATTCATGCGCATAAATGCGCTGTACCGACACGCAAACTTGTCCGGCATGATAAAAGCCGCCTTTGGCCAGCAATGGCAGCACGCGTTCAAGATCGGCGTCTTCGGCTACAATGACCGGGGCCACGCCGCCATGTTCCAGCGCGCAGCGCGTGCCGGGCGGCAGTTTTGAGCGCAGCATCCAGCCGACACGGGCGCTGCCGATAAAACTTAAAAAGGCGACACGCGGATCGGTCGCCAATTGTTCGGCGACTTTGATGTCATTTTCTACAACGGGCTGACACCAGAGATCGGGTAGACCGGCTTCGCGCAAGGTATCTACCAGCGCAAAAGCCGATAGCGGCGTGTCGCGCGCCGGCTTGATAACGGCAGGGCAGCCTGCTGCGATGGCGGGCCCAACCTGATGGACGATCAAATTGATTGGATGATTGAATGCGCTGATCGCCACTACAGGGCCGATAGGCTCCCTGTGCGTAAAAGCCAGCCGGTGCATGGAGGCCGGATTTAATTGCATCGGAATTTCCGTGCCGCGCTCTGTGCGGATGCAATCAATACAGATCCTGAGGCTGTCGAGCGCTCTCGCCAGCTCGACTTGAGTATCCTTATAAGGCTTGCCGCCTTCAGCTACGGCCGTGGCCACGAATTGCTCAGTGCGTTCCTGCATGAGCGCGATCGTACGCTCCAGAATGGCGATGCGTTCATGGGCCGGCAACCGGTTTTTGCGGTCGCGGAACAGCTCATGCATGTTTTTTAATGCCTGCTCGGACCCTGTCTCATCAATGGTTTCAATGGAACCTACGCGTTTGCCGTCATAAGGCGAGAATACTTCGATGATGCCGGCAGGTTTGGCGCCAGCTACTTTGATGGGATAGTGCATAGTAAATTCTTTTGAATCAGTGAATTGCTATTTTTTCCTGCCAGCGGGTCAAAATCAATAAGTGGGGCTGCTTATGACTGGGAATATTTGACAGGCCGCTTTTAATGAACTGGCGTCCAGCTAGAAAATGATTAAAATGTCGGCTTTTTTCCAGTCTGGCTGGAATCAGCCATAACAGTAGAGAAACACAAATTATGAGCAGTGACCAAGCAATCAACAGCGCATCCTCCACCGATATTTTTTCTTCGGCTTTTATGATCCCTAATGTGGGGGCTCCTTTCATCATCGGCCTGGCGGTCGGCTATTTCGCCAAAAAAATGCTGAAGGTAGCGTTGTTCATGGGCGGTGGGGCGGTGGTGCTGCTGTTCGTGTCCGAATACTACGGCATTGTCAGCGTCAGTGAAGCCCAATTGCAGGGTGCGGCAAGCGCGGCAACCGAAGTCGCACAGCAGTCCGGCAATTTCCTGATCAATCGCTTATCTAACATTACCAGCAAGGGCGTCAGTGGCGCTGCGGGTTTTTATGTCGGTTTGAAAATGGGGTGATAGCCTAGGTCAGTCGAAAAGATATTTATATCGTCCGTGCAGTTCAGCGTGTTTCCTCATTCATATGTCTCATCAGCAAGGCGGACGATGAATGCTATAACCAAGCGGTACTGTATGCCCCATGCAACGCCGGATAACCGCTTGATGGATGGTTATGAGATGCTAAGTTGGCTGGTGCTGGTCTATGAGCTTGGCAACAGCTTGAGCCGGCGTTGCCAAGGTATGCAACCGCTGCCAATGTGAATTCACAAGCACATTTCCTGAAATTCGGCTTGTGCAAAACCGGCTGAACTATTGCCCCCGTCCGCTGCAAACCGTATAAAAACGAATATTATTCAGATTTGTCTGTCGGACAACCCTATATAGTCCATTCGCCTAATGTCGTTTTTAAAGCCAAAAAATGTCATTTTTTGGGCTTTTTGTTGCTTTATCTCTCTCTTATCATTTCCTTAAAGTATTAAGGAGAATGAGCGGATGGAACGAAATGTCGAATTTTTTCTGATTGATTGTTGCGATACTTATCGAGCGCATCGTGCCAATTTGATGCTGCTGCTGGCCATGAGCGCACAAGATGAAGCAGTACTGGGCTTTGATGATCGCTTTACCGGGAGCAATGTCAGTAGATATGCGGACAGCCTGGAACATGAAATCGCCTTGGGCACACTGCAATTGGTTCTGGGAAGAACATCAGACCAGCTTGTTTTTTGCTGCATGCTTAAAAGAAGCCATCAACAAACGACTCAGCACATTTGTGATTTACAAAAAGGATTCATTCACCCTGAACACAGGGGCAAGATTCTGAAGAGGAGCCTTGCTTACATTGCGCAAGTTTGCATAGAAAATGGGGTTGAGCTGATTACTCTTGACGTTAGAGCAAATACCCGCGCCCATAAAACATGGGTGATGTGTGGTTTTGAAACCTATGGCGTACTGCCGGATTATAGCCGTTATCAAGGCATCAGCTATGAGGGGCATTTTATGAAGCAATCGGCGTACGATCTTTTGCAGCGATTTAAGTTATATATTTAGTGAGGATTTTTTACCATGATGGACAAGAAAGAGTTCAAGACAGCCATGACAGACGAATTGAACGGACATTTAACCGTTGGGCACCCTTTATTCAAATATCTTCTGGATGAAAATAAACCTGATAAAGAGTTGCTTAAATTCACTACATTGCAAGGTTATCAGTTAACCAAACACTTTTTGGCTTACATCGAAAACCTGTTCTTCCACTGTCCCTTGGAAAAGCACAAGAAGCATTTACTTCACAATATGTACGAAGAAGAAACGGGCAATCTTTCCAAGACAAAGAATCATGTTGTTTTGATGGAGGATTTCATACGTGCTATCGGCATTTCGGATGAAGAGCGCGACCGTGCGACTGCATTGAAACCGACTCAGGAACTCATCAGTTATCGAATGAGCGCCTGCCTGGATAAAGAACGTTACCATATTGGCGCGGCAGCGGTACTGGTAGCCAGTGAAGGGCAAAACCTGGAGACCGTTGCCGGGGAAGCGCGCCATACTCTTTTTGGCAAAGTATACAATTTGAAAGAAGAAGACTTATTGTTTTTCTCCGTGCATCAGAAAGAGGATGTCGGTCATGTTCGTCAGGGAATGGACTTGCTTGCTGACCTGTGTACAACGGAAAAGATGCAGCAGGAGTCCTTAGAAGCTATTAATACGACATGTAAATTATTTTATGGCATGTATCAGGGCGTTTATGATCACCTTGGCTTGGGTCAAGCTCAATTAGCGGAAGCATAAAATGAACATATCTCGAAAACATCGGATAGTGGCCGTAGTCATTGGCTTTTTTGTCACTTTTCTGGCCTCTTCTATTAAGGGCAGTTATCAAGTTTACTTCCTTGACCTGGTAAAACTATTCGGTCAAGGGAGGGATACCTTTGCATTGACAGGCGCTGTTTTCGGGCTTGTACTGGGGGTGGTTTCACCATTTGTAGGCTGGGTCTGTGATCGATATGGCCCCGCGAAAACAATCCTGACCGGCGCGTTTTCAACAGTATTGGCGTATTTAGCGTTAAGTATTACAGTGAACTTCTGGGGCTTCATGTTTTTATTTGGCGTATTAGCGGCTTATGCATTAGCCGCTATGACATTTGTCCCTCTTGGCTTATTGATTGACAAAATATTCCAGGATGATCAAAAAGGCATGGCGTATGCAGCCATCACTAACGGAACGTCAATAGGGTTTATGGTGTTGTCTCCATTGTGGGTTTGGTTAAATACCTTTGTGCCGTGGCAGCAGATCAGCTTATGTATTGCTATTGCGTTTCTGTTGGTAGTTGTCCCCGGCGTCATGTGGTTATCCAGACTATTCCCTAATAATGCGTCTCCTCAACCTGGAGCCAGAATTCCTAATAATAATGTATTAAGCCAGCTTCGGCGTCCTATTTTCATACTGCTGGCTATATCTTTTGCCGGTTGCGGCGCGTCAATGGCTTATATAGATGTCCACTTGGTGCCTATGATGCAAGAAAGATTATCCGGTGAGCCCACAGGTGCGGTCTTGGTCGCTTCAACTTTGAGCATTCTAGGTGCCGCTGAGTTAATTGGCGCGTTTGTTGTAGGATGGCTATTGCGTTTTTCGGCACCCGCTATGCTTTTGGCTATACTTTACACGCTTCGTACCTTTTCAATGCTGATTCTGCATTCTGCAAGCGACACATGGCATTATTTAGCTTTTGCAACTGTTTTTGGTTTGACTTATATGGGCACAGTAATCATTACTTCCGTAATGTGCCTGCGCTGCTACGGCGCGGAAATTAAAGGGAAAATGTTCGGTTTCCTGTTTACCGTCCACCAATTAATGGTGTTTCTCACGGCTTGGCTTGGCGGCATGACCTATGAATTCACGCAAAGTTATGACCTCGTCACATTATCTGTCATGGGATTCTGTATGTTATCTGTATTTGTAGGCCTGATATTGAATAGGTTTGAGAAGAAGGAAGTTGCTCCATCCATGGCATAGAGCGGTTTACAGCGTATATCGGCTCAATAAGCGTAACCCAGAATTCACCGTCCCCGGATTTCTACAAAGATACTCAGTACAGTAACTGTTATTCGTCGAATAATGTTCCAAAATTACAACTTCCGTCGAGGAAAAAATCACCAAAAAACATACAGGCAACTCAGAATAGAAGTAGGAATATAAAATGGTATTAACAATAGCAATTTTTAAATTACGAGTTTGAATTGCAATTAATATTTTTAAGTTAAAAGGATGCACAAAATGGAAACAACAACCCTAAGTATTCATGCCCCTCTTCCAATGATGTCCGATAGCCACTCGGAAGCCATTGCAATAACATCGGGTTATGACTTCAGTTCTGCTGAAGAAGCCAGTGCTCGATTCAGCGGTGAGCAGATTGGCAATGTCTACAGTCGTTTTACCAACCCAACCGTTGAAAGTTTTGAACAAAAACTGGCTATTATGGAAGAGGCAGAGTCCTGTGTTGCGATGTCATCAGGCATGTCTGCTTATTTAGCTATTGCCATTACATTTTTAAAGCAGGGCGATCATGTTGTTCTGGCAAGTGGAATTTTCAGCACGACCAGTCATTTATTTCGCCAATATTTTGGACAGTTTGGCATTACTGCAACATCCGTCTGTGTTGATGACATGAACGCATGGAAAAATGCCATGCAAGACAATACCAAGTTAATGGTTGTCGAATCACCAACAAATCCGATGATGAAAGTCGCCGATTTATCTGCTTTAGGCCAAATAGCCAGACAATTTGGCGCACTTTTGATTGTGGACAATACATTAATGAGTCCCACATTCCAGAAACCCCTCAGGCATGGGGCTGACCTGGTGCTGCATTCCACAGGCAAATTCATCGATGGACAGGGAAGATGCGTCGGAGGTGCAATTGCCGGTAGTAAGAAATTGATTTCTCCCTTAAAACAATACCTGCGAAGCTCCGGCACTTGCTTGAGCCCGTTTAACGCCTGGATTTTCAGCAAAGGTCTGGACACACTAAAAGCCAGAATGATGCTGCATGAGTGCAACACAAGAAAAATTTACGAATGGTTGATATTACAGCCCGAAGTAGAAGAAGTGTATTCAACAATGGATGAGCGCCATGCGAGTGCAGATGTGATCAGGAGCCAGCAATCGGGTCATACTCCAATCATAAGTTTCACTCTTCGAGGAAAAAAGGAGGAGGCTTGGGCATTTATTAATGCGCTGGCTCTTGTTTCACGTTGTACCAATATAGGGGATGCAAAATCGATGATTACGCATCCTGCATCTACCACTCACGGCAAATACAGTAGAGAAGAAAAAATAAACAATGGCATTACCGATAATCTCGTTCGGCTATGTGTAGGTCTTGAGGAGCCTGACGACATTATAGCGGATATCAAACAGGCATTAGCCATTGCATGCAGGCCTTTGACTTATATTGAATCTAAACCGTTTTTATTGGAATCTGCTTAATATCTGCTGAGGGCTACTGATAATTGAATAAAGAGTTGATCAAATGAAGCATAAGTATTTATTTATTCTAAGCACCTTGGCATTTTTCTTTTCACCGATAATAAGCGCTGATTCTATAGCTCACACTCCCCGCATTAAGCACAATCGCGTCAAAATCCATTCATCTGATTCTGATGATAGTAAATTTACAGCGTTTGCAACCGGCAATGACGCGCCACGCATTAAGCATAATTACGTTGCATTCCCTTCATTTGATCCCGATGATAGTGAAGCCATACCCCTTACAATTAGCGCCCGTTTTGCAATTCCTACCGGTATGGAAGGACCGGTGCCTGCTGTCATTGTTGTACATGGCTCAGGCGGTGTGGACGAGAGAGGGGAACTCTATTCCTTGCACTTGAATCAAGCAGGTATTGCTACTTTGGAATTAGATATGTGGGCTGCTCGAGGACTGGACGGAGGCTTGTCTCGTCCCGCTCATGTACGCGAGACACTGCCTGACATATACGGGGCCATACAATACCTGCAGTCCCGCATCGACATTCAGAAGGACCAACTAGGATTGATTGGATTTTCCTGGGGAGGGGTAGTTGCCATGTTAATGGCGGGAGAAGACACGCCACAGTCAAATGTACTGCATGGCTTGGTGGCAAATTACCCTGTCTGTTGGGTTTATAACAAAGTGCCGGGATACACTTTCAACCAAATTCAGGATAGCCGGCAGGTGCTGATTATTTCAGGCAAGGAGGATGTGTATGATGCCCCAGACGATTGCACGGCCCTGGCATCTAGTCTGTTTGACGAAGACAGGAAACAGGTTCAGGTTCTGGAATTGGAGGGCGCTACCCATGCCTTTGATCTTAACAGGCCGGACAGTCTGTTCTTTGATCCATATGCTTATCAAGGAAAGGGTGGGGACGTTCCCATTCGATACAACAAGGAAGCCACCGAGCAAGCTGTAGAATCCGCAATAGGGTTTATGCTCGAACAACTCGGCTCGGCGGATACTTATGAATTGGATGCTCCAAATAGACGAGACTGATTATCTAGTCAAAGTCTGGCTGGGCAGGCTGTAATATTTTCTTTTCCAGGCGGAACGAAGCGATGACGCGGCATTGAAACCAGCTTGATGCGCGGCTCTTTCAATCGTTTCGCCTCTGTTAATAATATGTCTGGCTTCTTCAAGCCGCAGCTCTGCTATGTAATCCCGCACTGTCATGCCGGTATATGTTTTGAACAAACGCTGCAGATGGCGTTGAGATACCCGGAACTGCGAAGACAGCCGGGCGAGCGACAGTTTTTCATTGAAATGACAAGCAATATAATCCTGGACGGAATGAACAAATGGACTGATATGATTTCTGAAACTCAGGTGGCTGGATATTTGGGGATCATTGGCCATTCTGCGTCGGCAAACCACCAACTCTCTGGCAACCGCAATCGAACAATAGGCGCCAGCCTTGTCTTCAATTATGTCCAGACAAAGATCGATACCGGCAGTAACCCCGGCGCTCGTGCATACCATTCCGGATTTTACATGGATTCTGTCCGACACCACATTCGCTTTCGGAAAATCCCGTTGAAGCTGAGCAGTCAGGGTGTGATGAGTAGTGCATTCCCTGCCGTCCAACCAGCCGGCCTTGCCTAACAAAAAAGCGCCTGTGCATAGGCTGGCTAGAGTCGTGTCTTTACGCGGGACATTTTTCAACCACGTAATGCTTTTCTGGCTGGCGGGGTCGCTATAGATATCAACATGGTAGCGGCTGGCGCAGGCGATAACGATTGAATGTGGCGGCAACTCCGCGGGCGGTAATTTTAGCCCGCTGATTCCCATGCCCTGCCGGCTCGTTACCTCAGAATCAAAACCGACAAAATGGACAACAAAACCACTATGGATAAGCTGTGCTTCATGAAATGCCTGAATAGGCCCGGCCAGATCCAACAGGTGAACTTCTGGTGTGATAAGGAAATAAACATGAATCGCGGATTGAGCGACTATTGCTTTGTCTTGGGCATGATTCGGCTGCATAGGTTGCTATATTCCACTAAGTACAAAGTTACATTGTCATTAAGGCGTTAAGAATAGTCAAAATGGATTTTAACGTTGAGCTCAAATTATAAGTGAGAAATATTACAAACAGATGCGCGGCTTTATATGAGCTTGAAAGGCAATCAACTGCTAAAAGTGGCAGTGAGGAGAAAAAAACAGGTCGCAACCGTCGGATCTGGGCCTGTTCAATACCTGCTGACAACAGAAACATAAGAAAAGCCCAAGGCTGGACTGTACGTATCTAGTAAAGTGCCGGAGCCTATGGAAAAATACCGCGCGCCTGCCCAATACCCGCCTGTAATTTCGCTTGCTTGTCGTTGCTGTGGAGACAATGAACAGGTTCTTAGGCCTTTATAAGCAGCCTTCAGGTAGAATACGTCGTAAGGGGACGACAGGAGGGCATTTTTCGGATTGCCCGTGTCATAACAAGGCTATACAGCCTTATTGAGTCAGGAAAGTAAAATGGATAGACAAGAGAAGTCGTTGGCCATGACCGTGCTGATGACGCCGGATATGGCGAATTTTTCCGGCAATGTGCACGGCGGCGCGCTATTGAAGCTATTGGATCAGGTGGCCTATGCCTGCGCGGCGAAGTATTGCAAGAACTATGTCGTGACTGCATCGCTGGACCATGTGTTCTTTAGGCAGATGATCAAGGTTGGTGAACTAGTGACTTTCTCCGCGCATGTCAATTACGTGGGACGCTCCTCTATGGAAATCGGCGTCAAGGTCGAGGCCGAGAATCTGATGACAGGAGAAACAAGGCATACCAACTCCTGCTACTTTACTATGGTGGCCGTCGATGAAAACGGCAAACCTCAGGAAATACCGAAACTACAGATAGAGACTGAAGTGGAAAGAAGATTATTTGAAGCTGCAGAAATGCGCAAAAAAATGCGTCAGGAATTCATGGAAAAGAGTCGGGCGTTACATGTAGATTTACCAAAGGATGAATTGTGATTGTGGGTATACAAGAAAATTACGAACAACTGCCGTTAAAGCATTTTGCCGAGAAAGCCTACTTGGATTATTCCATGTATGTGATTCTGGATCGGGCCCTGCCGCATATTGCCGACGGCCTGAAACCGGTGCAGCGGCGCATCGTTTATGCGATGTCGGAGCTGGGCCTGACGGCGGCGGCGAAATACAAAAAATCAGCCAGAACGGTCGGCGACGTGCTCGGCAAGTACCACCCACACGGCGACTCGGCCTGCTACGAAGCCATGGTGCTGATGGCGCAGGATTTTTCCTACCGCTATCCGTTGATCGACGGCCAGGGCAACTGGGGCTCGCCGGACGATCCGAAATCGTTCGCGGCCATGCGCTACACCGAATCGCGGCTGACGCCTTATGCGCAAACCCTGCTGAGCGAGTTGGGGCAGGGCACGGTCGACTGGACCGACAATTTCGACGGCACGCTGAAAGAGCCGGTTTTACTGCCGGCAAGATTGCCGAACGTGCTGCTGAACGGCACGATGGGCATCGCCGTCGGCATGGCGACCGACATTCCGCCGCACAACCTGCGCGAAGTGGCCAATGCCTGCATCGAGTTGCTGGATGATCCCGACTGCTCGCTAGACGTCATTTTCAGGCATATCAAAGGTCCCGATTATCCGACCGACGCCGAAATCATCACGCCCGCCGAAGAGATACGGAAAATGTATGTCAGCGGCGGCGGCTCGATCAAGATGCGCGCCAAATACGAGCTTGAAGACGGCAATATCGTTATCACGGCCCTGCCGCATCAGGTATCCGGCGCCAAATTGATGGAGCAGATCGCGGCGCAAATGCTGGCGAAAAAACTGCCGATGATCGAGGATTTGAGGGACGAATCGGACCATGAAAATCCGACCCGCCTGCTGGTCATACCGAAATCGAAACGGCTCGATGTCGAGGCGGTCATGTCGCATTTGTTCGCGACGACGGATCTGGAAAGAAGCTATCGCGTCAACATGAACATGATCGGCCTGGACGGTCGGCCGCAAGTCAAAGGGCTGAGAGACATCCTGACCGAATGGCTGTCGTTCCGTACCGAAACGGTCCGGCGCCGGCTTCAGCATCGGCTCGACAAGGTGATGGCGCGTCTGCATATTCTGGACGGCTTGCTGATCGCCTATCTGAACATCGATGAAGTCATCGCCATTATCCGCAATGAAGACAATCCCAAGCCGGTGCTGATGGCGCGGTTCGGCCTCAGTGACCTGCAGGCCGAGGCGATTCTCGAATTAAAGCTGAGACATCTGGCCAAGCTGGAAGAGATGAAGATCCGCGGCGAGCAGGATGAGCTGGAAAAAGAGCGGGCTGCGCTGGAGAAGACCCTCGGTTCCTCAAAATTGCTGAACCGCCTGATCAGGAAGGAACTCGAACGCGACGCCGAGAAATACGGCGACGACCGCCGTTCGCCGATCATCGAAAGACAGGCCGCGCAGGCGCTGGATACGACCGAGCTGATAGCCAATGAGCCGTTGACGGTGATTCTGTCGCAGAAAGGCTGGATCAGGGCGGCCAAGGGCCATGACATTGACGTGACCAGTCTGAGCTACCGCTCCGGCGACAGTTTTCTCGATGCGGTCAGGACCCGAACAACCCAGCCGGTTTATCTGCTCGATTCGACCGGCCGGGCTTACAGCACGTCGACGCATGATCTGCCGTCGGCCCGAACCCAGGGCGAGCCGCTGACGGGACGCCTTAATCCGCCGGCCGGCGCCTACTTCACGCATCTGCTCGCCGGCAATCCCGATGACTGGTTTGTGCTGGCCAGCAACGCCGGCTACGGCTTCCGTGTGCAGCTCAAGGAACTGTTCAGCAAGAACAAGGCCGGCAAGTCACTGATTGCGCTGCCGGATGGCGCCAAGGTGTTGAAGCCGGCACGGGTAGCCAACGAATCCGACCTGCTTGCGGCCGTTACGATGCAGGGCCGTTTGTTGGTCTTTCCGGTGGCCGAACTGCCGGCGCTGGCGAAGGGCAAGGGCAACAAGCTGATCCAGATCCCGACTTCGGATCTGGCCGCCGGCAAGGATGAAGTGATCGCGGTGATTGCGCTGCCGGAAAACGGTCAGCTGAAAGTGCTGGCCGGAAAGCGCCATTTGACGCTGAAACCGTCTGATATCGAGCATTATTCAGGCAGCCGCGCCAATAGAGGATCGGCTTTGCCGAGAGGCTTTCAGCGGGTTGATGGTTTGGAGTGTGAGTAAGTTCGCTGCCTAAAACATGAAACCTGAAACCACGAGGACGCGAAGTTCTATTCTTCGTGTCCTCGTGGCAGATGAATTTTTGCAGTTAATACCTTCGGTTATTTCTGACCGGTGTGATGGCAAACATGATCAGAAATCCGATACCGGCAACGAGGGCCAGCCATTTTGTCATGCCATATAACCGGCGCAGCTTGCGGTTGGCTTTCTTGATAATCTTGAATTCGTCCAGATAAATCGTTTCACAAGCGCCGTTGCCGGTGTCGTCACGGATGACGCTGGTGCCGCGCTGAAAGCCGCTGGCTTTATTGGAATAGCTCGCCAGAACGCCTTTCAGCCGGATATGATCGCCGGGTTCGGCACTCATCAGGGCTGTTTTGACTGCGTCATCATCGGTCAGCAGATGATTGTTGGACAGTGCATTCATTTTGAAAAGCGCACCGACTGAGGCATCGGGCCAGGACGCCCAGCAGGTCCAGCTGTCATTGCTGAACGTCATGCTTTTGTAAACGCCTGACTCGACATTCTCGCCCCAGATTACGCAGAGATCACGCAGATTGATGAAATCCTTCCAGCGTTTGTGATGCCAGATATCACTGAAATCATCGGCGTCATGATAGCCGACAACGACGCCGTCGAGCTCATAGCTGAATTTGGGATTGACTGTATATTCCTGTCCATTGACCTGCAGCGTGAAAGCCTGATCGGAAATCGGCGTTTGCACCGGTTCTTCGAGTTGAGCCAGATCGTAATACGAGGGATCAGGCAACGTGCCCTTATAAAAATAAGTCGCTCCCATCACCAATACGCTGAGCATGAAAAGCCATTTGAACAGGGATTCAAAAACGGAAGAGAGGGGCATATTGGATTTCTGTATTAGATGAATCGGCGTTTCTTATGATGCCAGTGTGCCCACCGGCAAATGCAATGTCCGTTTCTCAAGAGACAGCGCCGCTTCATGCAAGGCTTCTGAGATGGTCGGGTGTGCGTGTATGGTTCTGGCCAGATCTTCGCCGCTGGCCGAGAATTCCATAGCCAGTGCGGCTTCGGCAATCAGCTCGGAGGCATGGGCGCCAATGATATGAACGCCAAGTATGGCATCGGTTTCGGCATGGGTAATGATCTTAACCATCCCCTCAGAAATGCCCATGGCATGAGACCGGGCGGCCGCGCTTAACGGAAAAGTTCCGATCTTGATGCGCTCGCCTATGGCTCTTAAAGCCTGTTCGGTCTGGCCGACCCAGGCGACTTCAGGTTCGGTATAAATAACGCAGGGCAGGAGGTCGTAATTGATCGGGTTGTGAACGCCGGCAATCTGTTCGGCGACGAAGACGCCTTCCTCTATGCCCTTATGGGCCAGCATGGGGCCGAGCGAAGTCAAATCGCCTATCGCATAAACACTAGGCAGGGTGGTTCTGCAGTTTTCATCGACATGCACGAAGCCATTTTCATCGAGCATTAAGTTGGCTTCCGCGGCGATCAGGTTTTCGGTATTGGGTTTTCTTCCCGAGGCAACAAGCAGTTTGTCTACACGCAGGCAATGCAGACCTTCACTATCCTGATATTCGACAGTAACTTTTTTATGGCCTTTTTTGGTGGAAATGACCCGCGCGCCCAAACGCATTTCCAGTCCTTGTTGCGTATAGATGCGATAGGCTTCGCGTGAGATTTGCTGGTCGGGCAGCGTTAAAAAATTTTCCTGCGCTTCCAGCATAACGATTTCAGAGCCGAGTTTCTTCCAAATGCAGGCAAGCTCCAGGCCTATGACACCGGCGCCGATAATGCCCAGCTTTTTGGGTGCGCTGTCAAGGCTTAAGGCGGTTGTGGAGTCAATGATGAGTTCATTGTCGATCGGGGCGCAGGGCAGACAGATCGGGGATGAGCCGGTGGCCAGGATAATATTTTTGGCCTTAATGATGGACGATGACGAATGGTCTACAGGGGTAATTTCCACTTCGCAGGCATTGAGCAATTTTGCCTGGGCATGGATACGGGTAATTTTGTGATGGTTAAATATATCGACGATTTTATTGCTGAGCGTTTCGATGATTTTGTCCTTGCGTCGCATCATCTGGGAGATGTCCACTGAAATATTTTCAGCATGAATACCATGTCTGCTCAGCTCATGGTTCAGCAGATGATAAATTTTTGCCGACTCGAGAAGGGCTATAGCGGGGACACAGCCGGCATTAAGATAAGTGCCGCCCAGGCTGCTCTGGCGTTTGTTATTGCTCCAATTATCGACGCAGGCCGTTTTCAAGCCGAGCTGCGCGCATCGGATGGCGCTGACATAACCAGCCGGCCCTGCGCCAATGACGACGACATCGTAATGAGATTGTAGCTTTGACATAATAAAGCCTTCTTAAATATTAACTGATGTTACGCAGTAAGTTGAATACAGATCGGTTTGGCTAAAATATCGCTAGCGCGACGGTTTGGTTTAATCGGGTTTATCGCACCCGAGGGCGAGTGCCTTTCTTTTGCGTCGCCTCGGCAATTGCTCCTGCATTTCCTCGCTCCCACGCTCCTGCGTGGGAACGTATACCGGGCTTGGATACGACGTGCCGCTCTCAAAGCTCGGTATCGGTTCCTACGGAGGACCATGGGAACCAGGGACCCAGCGTTGGCGGCGTCGAATGCTGGGTGTTCTCGCCGAAAGCTGCGGTGCTCGGCGCGGCAAACGGGATAAAATCGTCCGACGTAACATCAGATATTAAGAAGCAGATGGGCGGGAGCTTCCAGGCATTCTTTAATCGTCACTAAAAACTGCACGGCATCGCGTCCGTCGACCAGGCGGTGATCGTAGGACAAAGCCAGATACATGATTGGCCGGATGACAATCTGGCCGTTTTCGACAATGGGGCGCTCCTTGATGGCATGCATGCCCAATATGGCGCACTGCGGCGGATTCAATATCGGCGTTGACAGCATGGAACCGAAAATACCGCCGTTGGTAATGGTGAATGTGCCGCCTTTCAGGTCCTCGTAGCCCAGTGTGCCGTTACGCGCTTTTTCTCCGTAATCGGCGATGCTTCTCTCAATGCCGGCGAAATCGAGCTGATCGGCATCGCGCAGAACCGGTACGATCAGGCCGCGCTCTGTCGTAACAGCGATGCCAATGTCATAGTAGCCGTGATATATAATATCGTTATCGTCAATGGAAGCATTCACAGCCGGAAAACGCTTCAAGGCTTCGATGGAAGCCTTGACGAAAAATGACATGAAGCCCAGCTTGATATGGTGCTTTTCTTCGAAACGGGCTTTGTACTGATTGCGAAGATCAATAACGTTTTGCATATTGACTTCATTGAAAGTCGTCAGCATGGCTGCATTTTGCTGGGCCTGCAGCAGGCGCTCGGCAATCCTCGCTCTCAAACGCGTCATTGGAACTCGTTGTTCCGGACGTAGATTCATAGCAGGCATTGCCGGCTCGGCTGGCTTGACTATCTCTGATTTAGCCGTTGTTTCCTGCCTGATGGACTCTACGGGCGCGGTTTCCGGTTTTGGCGGTTCGATTTCAGTTGCAGGTGGTTTGTGGCTTTCCAGATAATCCAGCACGTCGGTTTTAGTGATGCGGCCATTTTTGCCCGTGCCTTTTATGCCAACGGGATCGATATTATTTTCCAGAATCAGTCGACGTACCGAAGGGCTGAGCGCAGGATGCGCTTCACTGCCAGGTGCGCGTGTTTCAGGTTCGGCCGTTTCAATATCCTCAACGGCCTGTATTTTGCCGGCTGTCTGTGCTTGAGCGGCTTGAGGCTCGAGCACGGCCAGTACTTCGCCGGCAACGACTATCGAGCCGTCTTTCTTGCGTATTTCACGCAGAATGCCTGAGTCCGGTGCAGGCACCTCAAGAACCACTTTATCCGTTTCCAGATCGACCAGGTTTTCGTTTTTATCGACCAAATCGCCGGGGCGCTTGTGCCAGGTAGCCAGTGTGGCGTCTGAAACCGATTCGGGCAGGTTGGGGACTAGGACTTCAATGCTCATGTTATTTTCCTGATGACTTACTGTATAAGGCCGATTCTACGACGGCTTTTTGTTGTTCTATGTGGACGCGGAAATTCCCCACCGCAGGGGCTGCAGACGCCTCTCTGCCACTGTAACTCATAGTGACATGCGCAGGCAGACTATCTGCGAAATGATGTTTGGATTGATACCAGACGCCTTGATTCTGAGGCTCCTCCTGACACCAGACGAATTCTTTCATGGCCGGATACTTCGCCAGTTCCGCTCTAAAGGCTTCGATGGGGAAAGGATACAATTGTTCTATGCGCGTGATGGCTACATGTTTCAGATTGTCTTTGTCCTTGCGGCGCGCTTCGAGCAGATCATAGTAAACCTTGCCGGAGCATAAGATAAAGCGCGTAACTTTTTTCGGATTGATCGGGTCCTGTTCGCCGATGATAGTCTGAAATTGCCCATCGGTCAGGTCTTCCAGCGTGGAAACGGCGAATTTATGCCTGAGCAGGCTTTTGGGCGTCATGACAATCAGCGGCTTTCTGTAAGGCCTGATCAATTGCCGGCGCAGCAAATGAAATATCTGTGCCGGCGTGGTCGGATTGCAGACCTGAATGTTGTGTTCGGCACACAGCTGCAGATAGCGTTCAAGTCGGGCGGATGAGTGTTCAGGTCCCTGGCCTTCGAAACCGTGCGGCAGAAACATGACCAGACCGCTCAGTCGGCCCCATTTGGTTTCTCCGGAACTGATGAACTGATCGATGACGACTTGCGCGCCATTGGCAAAATCGCCGAACTGCGCTTCCCAGATGACCAGTGTATTCGGTACGGTGGAACTGTAGCCGTATTCGAATCCCAATACGGCTGCTTCGGACAGCAATGAATCGAAAATCTGCGTCTGGCCCTGATCCTTGTCCAGATGTTTCAGCGGCGTGTGGGTTTTGCCGTTGAGCTGATTATGCAAGACGGCATGGCGATGGAAGAATGTGCCCCGGCCGACATCCTGGCCGGTCAGGCGGACATTATATTTTTCCATCAGCAAGGTCGCATAAGCCATGTTCTCGGCAAATCCCCAGTCCAGAGGCATGGCGCCGGCAGCCATTTTACGGCGGTTATCCATAATTTTAGCGACGCGCGGATGTAGTTCAAAGCCGGCCGGCAGCCGCTGCATGCGATCGTTGCAGAAGCGAATGTGGTCTATCGAAACGGAAGTGTCGCAGGGGGTGTCCCATTTTCCGTGCAGGAACTGATTCCATTGCGTGGTATATGAGTAATGGTTGTGGTCCAGCACAGGCCGGGAAACGACCTGGCCGGCATCAAGCTGCTTCTGATACTGCTCTTCCATTTCGGCCGCCTGTTCCTCCGTAATGACGCCTTCACTGATCAGACGGTCCGCATAAAGCCGCCGCGTGGTTTTGAGTTTGCGGATTTTCTTGTACATGCGCGGCTGAGTGGCCGAGGGCTCATCGGCTTCGTTGTGGCCGAGGCGACGGTAGCAAATCAGGTCGATGACGACGTCTCTGTTGAAAGTCATTCTGAAATCAAGCGCCATTTTAGTGACAAAAATGACGGCTTCGGGGTCGTCTCCATTGACGTGGAAAACCGGCGCTTGAATCATGCTGGCCACATCGGTGCAATAGAGGGTGGAACGCGCGTCCTGCGGATTGCTGGTGGTAAAGCCGATCTGGTTGTTGATGACGATATGAATCGTGCCGCCGGTGGAAAAGGCCCGGGTTTGCGACATGTTCAGCGTTTCCATGATGATGCCTTGTCCCGAAAACGCGGCATCGCCGTGGATCAGCACTGGGATGACAGCTTTTTCGCCATCTGCGCCGGCCCTGTCCTGACGTGCTTTTACCGAGCCTTCCACGACCGGATCGATGATCTCAAGGTGCGACGGGTTGAAAGCCAGCGTCAAATGCAGCGGTCCGCCAGGCGTGGCAATGTTGGATGAAAACCCCATGTGATATTTGACGTCGCCGGAAATGACACCGGGCGATAGCTTGGGCAGGCCGGCGAATTCGTCGAATAAAATGGCGGGACTTTTGCCTAGGACATTGATCAGCACATTCAGCCGGCCTCTGTGCGCCATGCCGATCACGACTTCTTTAACGCCTTTTTCCCCGGCTCTCTGAACGAGTTCGTCGAGAACCGTAATTAGCGATTCGCCGCCTTCCAGTGAGAAGCGCTTTTGGCCGACAAATCGTGTATGCAGATAGTTTTCTATGCCTTCAGCTGCAGTCAGCAGCTTCAACAGCCAGCGCTTTTTTTCGGGTTCTATCGCTAAAGTCGATTTCGGGCTTTCCAGATGATTTCTTATCCAGCGTTTGATTGTTGTATCGACAATATGCATGTATTCGGTGCCAATGCTGCCGCAGTAAATCTCTTTCAGGCTGGTTATGATGTCGCGCAGCGGTAACCGGTCAATGCCCCGCAGCATGTCGGCATCGAACAGGGTATCCATGTCGGGCGCGGACAGTCCGTAATAAGCCGGATCAAAATCGGGAGGCGGGGGCGTTGTTTTTCCCAGCGGATTGTTTTGAGCGATTTGATGCCCGCGGACGCGGTAATGGTTGATGAGCCGGGCAGCGGCTGATTGCTTTTTGACGCTTTCTTCCGTGAACCCTTGCAATTCAGCCAGCCTGCCTTGAGATTTAATCGCGAGCTGTGCAAAGCGTTTTACGATGGGACTGTGGGCCGCTTCATATTCGACACCGTCGTGAATGGCGCTGAATTCTTTCTGCCAGCTGGGGTCGACCGACTCAGGATCTTCCAGAAACTTTTCATACAGACTTTCAATGAAACTGGCATTGCTGCCATAGAGGCCGGAAGAATCTTGAAAAAGTTTTAGCAGCTTACTCATTAGTATTATCCAATTTATTCAAAACGGGTTTTTAAATTTCCACCCTATCCGCAGTGGTATAGTACTTGGTTAGATATTGTCTAGCCAAAGTATGGTTCATTTTATTAGTGGCAAAGACAATCATAAAGTTTCATCTGCTTGTTGTTGAGATAAAAATATGAGAGACAGAAAATATGGTAATTAGAGTTCATTATTCAAAATCGGAAAGCATGTCTCTGTGCCTGAGATGATAACAGTGCGGCATGCCAAGCGAATATTATTAATTGTCAGCATTGTAATCGTCCTGCTTTCAAGTGGGCTGTACTTTTCATAAAGCCGGATGTCAAAAAGACGGATGCGCCACTGTCTGATGCAAACGTTAATGCTTCAGCTAAAGCGGAAATAATAGATGAATATACACAAAGAGCAGCCAGTAATAATTGAGCCTGTGGGCTTGTCCAAAGTTGTTAATAATACGATCGGGCCAGAAGCTAAAACCAACCGGCTAGTATTAAAGTTAAGGGGAAAGTAAAAAGGCAACCAATAATAGTTAAACAAAAAGCGCAACAAAAAACAGCATGTCTCAATTATTAATAAAAATGTTTCCCGTGCTTTATCGACTCATGGGGTTAATAATAAGTCTGTCGGAGAACTAAATCTACTGGTTAGTGTCAATAAAACAAAAGCAGTAGGCATTTATTATTTTACTGAATTAAACGAATTAAAAGGTCGGACGCTCTGTCATGAATGGCTAGATAATAGAAAGACTGCTTTAATAACGGATAAATATCTTAGGTAATAGATGGAGGGCAACCAGCAGCAAGTTATTTACTGATAAAAATGCAGGTAATTGAGGCGTTAGACTTAATTGATGAGCTAGGGCATTTATTAAATTAAAAAAGCTTTAAGATTATTATTAACTTAGTGTTGCAGGCTAAGAATTAAAAAATTATAGGGTTATAAATGATTATTTAAGATTAATCTAAGTAATTCTTACTATTTATAGTATTAGGTAATCATGATATGATTGCAATATATTTTTATTATTAGGAGCTAAAATGACCCAATCCCAGTATCAGAATCTTAAAACGACAGAGTATCAAAATCTCACTGAAAATGAATTGCAGACTCTTATTGAAAAAGCCGAAAAAGCATTAAAGACTAAGCAGGCAAATAAACGTAAGGAAGTTATCGCTCAGATAAAAGAACTGGCGGCATCAATTGATGTTGCCGTTGAAATTTATGAAGGTGATAAAAGGTCTGCTCGCAAAGGCGTTAAGGTGCCTGTTAAATACCGTCATCCCCAAGATCCTGAAAAAACATGGACTGGCCGTGGAGTGACGCCAAAATGGATGCAGACTTTGATCGATGCCGGCCATGATCGTTCTGAATTTGAAGTTTGATTATCCAAGTTCAGGCAGATATTTTCCGGTCCGGGGCACAAGGCAAAATAGCGCGGTTTTTGCCTTGTGCCAGTGGTTTTAATCAATAAAACGTTTTGTTAAATCCCCATAATCATCAATTCTTCGGTCGCGCAAATAAGGCCATATTCGTCTGACGCGCTCAACTCTTGAGCTGTCAAGATCGGCGGTCAGCAGCTTTATCTCCGATTCGTTGGCATGAGTGATTATTTCCCCTTGGGGGCCTGCGATAAAGCTATTGCCCCAGAAATTTATGCCTTTATCCGAATCAGGCGCTTTCTCAAAGCCGATGCGATTGCAGGATATGACCGGAATGCCATTGGCTACAGCGTGCGCGCGTTGAACGGTGACCCAGGCATCCAGTTGGCGCTTGTGTTCTTCAGGCGTATCCAGAGGGTCCCAGCCTATTGCGGTAGGATAGATCAATAGTTCTGCACCAGCCAGAGCCATCAGTCTTGCCGCTTCGGGAAACCATTGATCCCAGCAGATCAATACGCCTAGTTTGCCGATTGAAGTCTGGATTGGTTTGAAACCAATATCGCCCGGCGTGAAATAATATTTCTCATAGAAGCCAGGATCGTCGGGAATATGCATTTTCCGGTATTTACCGGCGATACTGCCGTCCTTATCAAAAACAACAGCGGTGTTGTGATAAAGTCCCGGCGCTCTTTCTTCAAAGATGGTTGAAACGATAACGATCTCCAGCTTTTTAGCCACTGCCGATAGGACTTCGGTTGTGGGGCCGGGAATAGGCTGGGCAAGAGCGAAGGTATTATGATCTTCGTTCTGGCAGAAATAAGGCCCCAGATGCAGTTCCGGCAGTACGGCCAGGTCTGCGCCTGCAGCGGCCGCCTCATGGATTTTCTCAATGGAAAATTCAAGGTTAGTCTGTCTGTCTTCATTGCAGGGCTGTTGAACAGCGCTGACGATTAATTTTGATTTCATGATGAATAAATTTGAATGGGTTTTGACAATAGTATTATTTTACAACGATTTAAAAATAGGCAGTAGCGCTATTCGGGCTCAGTGAAAGCCGAAAGGTCACTAAGGCAAAGGTTGTCCTGCGGCAATTTTGCTTATTTGACGGTCATGAAGACGGCTTAACGTTACGATTGCCGAAACTGCGCCGGCCAACGCGAAAGCCATGTCGGACTGCGTATCCCACATATAACCTTGTGTGCCTAAAAATGATTCGGCAGCTTCTTTGCTGACTAAGGCAACGAACCATTCAATAAGTTCGTAAAATGCCGATATGGCTAAACAGATACAGATAATGAGGAAGTTTAGCCATTTACGGCCTGCCACGACTTGATTCCTGATTAATATCTCGCGGGCTACAATGGCCGGGATAAAACCTTGGGCCAGATGGCCGAGTTTATCGTAATTATTGCGTTCCAATTCGAAGGTCACTTTTAGCCAATTAAATAGCGGAACTTCGGCATAAGTATAATGGGCGCCTATCATCAGGATAATGCTGTGGATCAAAATCAGGTTGTAGGTGAGGCGAGTCAAAGGGAAGCGCCGGCGTGTCGCGATAAGAATGATCAAGGCGATCAGAGCGGGTGCGGTTTCAAGTAGCCAGGTAAAATAATCTTTGGGATTGATAGCCGACCAGATCAGTACCGAAAAGAATATTGCCATCCAGGTTTTAGTCATGGCTGGAGTTTTGTCTATCTAAATGCGGTGCATTTGCAGATTCATAAAAAATGACGCCTATATGATTAATATGATCAATAAGATGGGCATTATTTATTCGACTGAAGAGTGAAATATCAAAACAATAAGGTAAAAACAGGTCTTCGAGCTCAAAATTTACCCTGTCAATAACGCTTGAATTTAATTTATGCCCTTTTAACGCAAGATCGATATCCGAGCTGTCTTTATAATTGCCTTTCGCCCGAGAGCCGTAGAGTATGACCTGTTCTATTTCAGGATGGCCGGCAAAAACGGCATTTATCTGTGCTATGGTTTGTTTTTTGAGACCGTACTTCATGTTTTATGATTGTGCCTTAAATAAACTCGCTCATATAAAGTATTTATGGCTTTGAATGAGCTCTTGTACTTCAAGTTCATTTAAATCGTTTTATTATGTAACGGGCTTCATCAATAATATAAGCATCCGAATATATATCGGACGCTTATACTTAATTACCGCTGAGAATTACGGTTTGAGCATTAGCCGATAACGGCAAACGCTTTTTCAGGAAACTGCATGGTCATGCAATGCAAGCTGCCGTATTGATGCACCAGCGGCCGGCATGGCGTGGCGATAATCTTGTGATGCGGAAAACAGCCGGCCAGCCGTTCCAGGGCAACTGCATCCATCGGGTCGTCATAGACAGGCGCCATGACGGCCTGATTGATGATCAGGAAATTGGCGTAATTGGCCGGCAGGCGCTGGCCTTCTTCGTCAAAGATCGGTTTAGGCATCGGTAGCGGCACCAGATTATAGGCTTCATTTGCTTGCGTGCGGAAAGCCTGCAGCTGAGATTCCATGTTTTTCAAACTTGCGTAATGCTTGTCTTCAGGATCATTGCTGCTGGTATAGGCGATAGTCGTGGCTGAGCAGAAACGGGCCAGTGTATCAATATGGGCGTCAGTATCGTCGCCGGACAGATTTTCCTGGTCCACCCATAATATTCTTTCGGCGCCGAAGTACTGTAACAGTCGCTGTTCAATGTCCTGTTGCGACAGTTCTTTGTTTCTGTTCGGGTTCAGCAGGCATTGGCGCGTGGTCATGATTGTGTCAATGCCATCACTTTCAACACTGCCGCCTTCGAGGATGAAGTCTATGTCGGCATAAGCCGCATTCTTGAACGGACTGTAGTTTAATAAGGCATGGTTCAGCGCGTTATCGCGCTGATGCGGGTATTTGCCGCCCCAGCCGTTGAATCTGAAATTGAGCAGTTTCATACGGCCGTCTTCTTCTGCGGTCAGGAAAACGGTATCCCTGACCCAAATGTCATTTACTTCGGCGTGAAGGAAGATGATATTGCCGTTGTTTTTGATTAAAGACTGAATATGCTGCTGATGGGCGTCATCCTTGCAGACGATAAATAAGCGCTGATGCTGGCTTATCGTTTCGGCAATAAAACCGTAGCTTTGTTCGACAGCATCGAGACGATTGCTGAAGTCGCCGGTTGCATGCGGCCAGGCGATTAATACGGCGGATTGTTTTTCCCATTCGGCTGGAAAGCGGATCATTGATTTTGATACCCTGTGGTTGTGTGCGCCGGCTGATTAATGGCTGGCAGCGGATTGAAATAACATTTCTTTAGCGTGGGCCAGCGTGTTGGCGGTGATGTTGACGCCGCCCAGCATTCTGGCAATTTCCTGAACGCGTTCCTCGTCGTTCAGGACTCTGACATTGGACGATGTGATATCGGCCTTATTATTTTTCTCAACATAGAGATGAGTGTGCGCTTGCGATGCGACCTGCGGCAAATGCGTCACGCACATGACCTGGCGGTTCTGGCTCAGGCTGCGCAGTTTTTGCCCGACAATCTCGGCAATGCCGCCGCCGATGCCCGTATCGACTTCATCGAAAATCATGGTCGGCGTGGTTTTGTCGCTGCTGGTCGTGACTTGAATGGCCAGACTGATGCGCGATAATTCGCCGCCCGAGGCGACTTTGGCCAGCGGCTTGGCCGGCAGGCCCGGGTTGGCGCTGACCAGGAACTCAATTTTATCCTTGCCGTTCAGCTTGGGCGCCTCCAGATCCAGCGCTGTGACGTCGACCAGAAACTCGCCCTGCGGCATGCCCAGCTCCTTGATCATGGCTGAAATCTGCCGCGCCAGATTTTTACTGGCCTGTTTGCGCCGCTCCGACAATTGTGCGGCCAGTTGATCGTATTGCTCGAGCAATTTTGCCGTGTTGATCTTTAAGGCTTCGATACGCTCGCTGCTGTGGGTTAGCCCGTCCAGTTCCTGCTCGAGCTTTTCCGCCAGTTCCGGCAGTTCGTCCGGCTTGACATGATGCTTGCGGCTCAAGTTCTGAATGATGGCGATCTGGTTTTCCAGTATGTCCATGCGTTGCGGGTCGGCTTCCTGGGATTCGAGGAACCGGCGTAGCTGCTGGGCCGCTTCTTCGGTCTGAATCTGCGCTTCCGATAACAGTGAACAGATCTCGTTCAGTTCCGGCGCAAAGCGGGCAATGTGCGTGATTTCATTCAGGCTATGGCCCAGCATCTGGCTGACTGATTGCTCGTCGTTTTCGTAGAGAATATCAACCTGGCTTTGGCCGACCGCTAAAATCTGGCCCAGATTGGCCAGTTTGCTGTGTTCTTCCGACAAGGCCGCGTAATTGAAGTTTTGCAGATCAAGCTGCTGCAGTTCTTCAATCTGGTAGCGCAATAATTCTTCGCGCTCGGTTTTGTCCTTGCCGGCTTTGATCAGCGCTTCCAGTTCCTTATGGGCTTGCTGCCATTGCCGGTAACAAACGTTGACTTGATCAAGAAGCGGCTGGTCTTTGGCGTAGGCGTCCAACAGGCGGCGTTGTTCGTCGCTGTTGAGCAAGGTCAAATGCGCATGCTGGCCGTGAATTTCTACCAGTTTCTCGCTGAGCGCCTGCAGGGTCTGCAATGTGACCGGCCGGTTGTTGATATAGGCTTTGGATCGCCCGTCCTGGTTGACTATGCGCCGGATAAGGCAATGGTGGTCGTCATCGAGATCGTTTTCTTTCAGCCAGCGCTGGGCCTCCGGCGCATCGGCCAGATCAAATTCCAGGTTGATTTCGGCGCGTTTGGCTTCGGGGCGCACATAGCCTGAGTCGGCCCGGTCACCCAGGGCAAGCCCCAATGCGGTCAACAGTATGGATTTGCCGGCTCCTGTCTCGCCGGTAAGCACGGACATGCCTTTTTCAAGGTCCAGGTCCAGCGATTTGACAACGGCGAGGTCGATGATGTTAAGGTTCAATAGCATAAGGATTAAATATGATAACCACTGCTCCAGTTTAATTTGCCCCGCAGTATCTGAAAGAAGTCATGGTCTTCGGGGTGCAGAATTCTAATCGGTTTCGGATCTTTTTTGATCAAAATTTTATCGCTGATCAGCACGGCCGGAATTTCAATTTGATCGCAGGTGACCAGGGCATTGATTTGCTTGGTCTGGCAGAAGCTGATTTCAATTTCAGCGGAATCATCGATGACGATCGGGCGATTGGTCAGGGTATGGGGGTTGAGCGGCACCAATACCAGCGCATTTAACGACGGATGCAGAATCGGGCCCCCTGCGGACAGGGAGTAGGCGGTCGAACCGGTGGGCGTGGAAACAATCAAGCCGTCGGAGCGTTGAGAATTGAGAAAGACGCCGTCAATCTTGGTAACGATTTCAATCATGCTGGGCGTCACCCAGCGATGAATCACCACTTCATTGACGGCTGTTTCTTCGTGAATGACCTGTTCGTCACGGACGATTTTGGTCCGCAATAAGCAGCGTTTTTCTTCAATATAGTGGCCCTGGAGCATGCGGTGCAATCTCTCCGGCAGTTCGTTGGGCGATATGTCGACCAGAAAACCGAGACGCCCCAGATTGATGCCAATCAAAGGAATATCATATTCGGCAATGGCCCGTGCGGCGGTCAAAAAAGTACCATCGCCGCCAACCGCGATAACCAGATCGCAATATTGGCCTAGTTTGTCCATAGGGCGGGATTCGGGCTGGTTACGAATAAACCGGGCGCTGTCCTTGGCAATCAGGACAGTGAATTGCCGGCTTTTTAAAAAATCATAAAGAATTGACAGGGGCTCAGCAATGCTGGGGTCACTGGGTTTGCCTATGAGGCCAATGGTTTTGAAAGGGCTCTGCATTGCCGGATACAAGTCAAAATGAATTGAATTATACAAAAACCTCAGTAAACCAACCAGTTTTGCTGGCAGAAGATGTTTGGGGTTCTCATGAGGGATGGCGAAAGACCTTCTTTTAATAGACAGTTTTAAGAAAAAGGGTTTTATTGACAACAAACCGTTGAGCTGATATTTTGCGGCGCTGGCACTCGCTTGGGTGGAGTGCTAATTATGATCTTTTAGAGGTTGATGTGAGTACTGGTCAAGTTTTAAACGAAAGGTCGCTGCAATTGCTGAAAACGCTGGTTGAGCGTTATATCAGTGACGGTCAGCCGGTGGGCTCAAGGGTTTTATCAAAAGACTCGGGCTTAAACTTGAGTCCGGCAACCATCCGCAACGTTATGGCCGATCTTGAAGAGTTGGGGCTGGTGCATTCGCCGCATACCTCGGCTGGACGCGTCCCCACAGTCAGCGGTTATCGCTTGTTCGTAGACAGCCTGTTGACAGTCAAGCCCTTGAAATCGGAAGAATTGGCTCGATTGCAGCAGGGTTTATCAGTCACTGATAATAATGGTGATGTTATCGGCGTCGCCTCTCGTCTGCTGTCGGAATTGACCCGTATGGCCGGGGTCGTGACTTTGCCTAGGCGGGAAATGCTCTGCCTTCGGCATATTGAATTTTTGCCTTTATCCAATACGCGTGTATTGGTGATTTTTGTTACCAATGAGCAGGAAGTCCATAACAAAATCATTCATACCGCGAAGGCGTTTAGCGCTGCTGAATTGCAGCAGGCGGCCAATTATCTGAATTCAATTTATTGCGGCCGCAGTCTGGTTTCAGTGCGGCAAGCGGTTTTTGAAGAATTGAAGGAAGATCAGGCGCGCATGAATCAGGGTATGCTTGATGCGATCAAAATGGCGCAGCTGACTTTCGAGCAGGACAGTGAAAAAGAAGATTACGTGCTGACCGGCGAAACCAATTTAATGGGTTTCTCAGAGTTGGCGGATATGGACCGGCTGAAAAAATTATTTGAAGCATTCAGTCAAAAACAGGATGTGATTCATTTGCTGGATCAATGTATGAATGCAGAAGGCGTGCAGATTTTTATCGGCGAAGAATCCGGCTATCAGGCATTCGATCACTGCAGCCTGGTTACATCATCTTATTCGATTAGTGATGAGGTGGTGGGTGTGCTGGGCGTCATCGGGCCGACACGCATGGCTTATGAGAAAGTTATCCCCTATGTCGATATTACGGCAAAATTATTAGGCGCCGCCTTGAATCCAAAATCATCGTCCCCATCATAACTGGCATCTGTTTTTCTTTCGTGCGATTAGGCGCGATAACCCATTTTTATATTTTGAGGAGCTATAGCGAATGAGTAATGATCAGGAAGTGCCTGAATCTCAGGTTGAAACCGAGGCTAAAAACGAAGAGCCAGTTGGTGAAGTTGTCAGCGAAGAGCAGTTGTTGCAAGAGCCAACTCTTGAAGAACTGAAGCAGCAATTGACGCAGGCCGAGCAGAAAGCCCAGGAAAACTGGGATAAGGCAGTTCGTGCCCAAGCGGAGATGGAAAACCTGAAGAGAAGGACGCAGAAAGATCTGGAGAGCGCGCATAAATTTGCGTTGGAAGGGTTTGCCAAAGAGTTGCTGCCGGTATTGGACAGTCTGACATTAGGATTACAGGCAGCGACTGGCGATAGCCCTGAAGTGGAGAAGTTTCGCGTTGGCAGCGAATTGACGATCAAACAATTCGAATCGGTATTCGCTAAATTTAACATTGAAACGATTGATCCGGTCGGCCAGCCTTTTAATCCCGAGCACCATCAAGCTATGGCCATGCAGGTCGTAGAGGGCGTCGAGCCTAATACCGTGGTCAATGTTTTTCAAAAAGGCTATTTACTGAACGGACGTTTGTTGCGCCCTGCCATGGTCGTGGTTGCCAAAGCCTCCGAAAAACCGGCAGAAGATACACCAAGCAATAATAAACAGGCTTGAAGAAGATAAAACAATCCCCATATTAAGAACAACTTTTAACATTTACATATTCAAGTCTGGAGACTTCAATGGCTAAAATAATTGGAATTGACTTAGGAACTACAAACTCTTGCGTTGCGGTTTTAGAAAACGGCGTAGCGAGAGTGATCGAGAACAGCGAAGGCGCTCGCACGACACCGTCAATTATCGCTTTTACCAGTGATGACGAAGTATTGGTGGGTCAATCGGCTAAACGTCAGGCCGTAACCAATCCTAAAAATACGCTGTTTGCCATCAAGCGTCTGATCGGTCGCCGTTTCAAAGATGATGTCGTGCAAAAAGACATCAAAATGGTGCCTTATAAAATTGTCGAAGCTGAAAACGGCGATGCCTGGGTTGAGGTGCACGGCAAGAAAATGGCGGCGCCTGAAGTTTCAGCACGTGTTTTGATGAAACTGAAAAAAGACGCCGAGGCTTATCTGGGCGAAGAAGTCACCGAAGCCGTTATCACGGTGCCTGCTTACTTTAACGATTCACAACGTCAGGCGACTAAAGATGCCGGCCGTATTGCCGGGCTGGATGTAAAGCGTATCATCAACGAGCCGACTGCCTCGGCACTGGCTTTCGGTATGGACAAGCCTAAAGGCGATACCAAAATTGCCGTATATGACCTCGGTGGCGGTACATTCGATATTTCCATCATCGAAATTGCCGAGATAGAAGGCGAGCATCAGTTTGAGGTATTGTCGACTAACGGTGACACTTTCCTCGGCGGCGAAGATTTCGACTTGAGAGTCATTGAATATCTGGCGTCAGAATTCAAGAAAGAAAGCGGCGTTGACCTGCATAATGATCCTTTGGCGCTACAACGTTTGAAAGAAGCGGCGGAAAAAGCCAAGATCGAGCTGTCTTCAGCCCAGCAAACCGATGTTAACCTGCCTTACATCACTGCTGATGCAACAGGTCCTAAACATTTAAACGTTAAACTGACCCGCGCAAAACTGGAATCGCTGGTTGAAGAGTTGATCAATCGCACGAAAGGTCCTTGCGAAATAGCGCTTAAAGACGCCGGCTTGTCTGCATCCGAAATTGATGACGTGATCCTGGTGGGCGGTCAAACCCGTATGCCGAAAGTACAGGAAATGGTAAAAAACATTTTCGGTAAAGAGCCGCGCAAAGACGTTAACCCGGATGAAGCGGTGGCTTTGGGTGCGGCGATTCAGGCCGGTGTTCTGGGTGGCGAAGTCAAAGACGTGCTGTTGCTGGACGTTATTCCGTTGTCTTTGGGTATCGAAACCATGGGCGGCGTTATGACCAAGCTGATCGAGAAAAATACCACGATTCCAACCAATGCTTCACAGGTTTTCTCTACGGCCGATGACAACCAGACTGCGGTAACGGTTCATGTGTTGCAGGGTGAGCGTGAGATGGCATCTGCCAATAAATCATTGGGACGTTTTGATCTGTCTGACATTCCGCCTGCTCCACGCGGCATTCCGCAGATCGAGGTGGCATTCGATATCGATGCCAACGGTATTCTGAATGTATCGGCCAAAGATAAGGCAACCGGTAAAAAACAATCTATTGTCATTAAAGCGTCCAGCGGTTTATCAGATGAAGAAGTTCAACGCATGATCAAAGATGCTGAGGCTCATGCTGATGAAGACCGCAAACTGGCGGAACTGGTGGCGGCGCGCAATCATGCCGATGGTATGATCCATGCTACGGAGAAGTCGCTGAAAGAGCTGGGTGATCAGGTCGGTGCCGATGAAAGAAGCGCGATCGAGAATGCGGTCAATGCGCTGAAAGACGCCGTTAAAGGCGATGACAAAGCTGAGATCGAAGCGAAAACCAATGCCTTGACAGAATTGTCTGGCAAACTGGCTGAGCGCGTTTATGCTCAGAAAGCCGGCGCTGCAGGCGGCGAGTCTGCTGGCGCGGGCGCTTCTGAGCATGCCGCTGATGAAGGCGTTGTTGATGCCGAGTTTGAAGAAGTCAAGGACGACAAAAAGTAATTAAAACATAGTTCATGCCGCGCCTTTAACGGCGCGGTTCCTGATAACTTTATGGCAATGCTTGCACTCCTGAGTAAGTCCTCGGGAATGGATTTAAGCGAAGCAAGACGAAACTAACGATTGGAACATGGCAAAAGAAGACTTTTATAAGCTTCTCGGTGTAGAAAGAAACGCCAGTGATGCAGAGATTAAGAAAAGCTATCGCCGCTTGGCGATGAAGTATCATCCTGATAGAAACAAAGACAATCAGGCTGAGGCTGAAGCGAAATTCAAGCAGATTAAGGAAGCTTACGAAGTTTTATCGGATCCTAAAAAACGCTCCGCTTATGATCAATTCGGTCATGCCGGCGTTGATCCATCCATGGGCGGTGGGCGCGGTGGTTTTGGCGCCGAAAGCTTCAGCGATATTTTCGGTGATGTGTTTGGCGATATTTTTGGCGGTGGTGGAAGGGCGCGCAGTTCTGTGCAGCGCGGTGCGGACCTGCGTTATAACCTCGAATTGACGCTGGAAGAAGCTGTCGCCGGAACCGAAGCTAAAATTCGGGTGCCGGTACTGGTGGTTTGCAGTGAATGTAGCGGTTCGGGCGCCAAGAAGGGTTCCAGTCCGGTTATCTGCTCGACCTGTCATGGTCATGGGCAGGTCAGAATGCAGCAGGGCTTCTTCTCCGTTCAACAGACCTGTCCGACTTGCCGCGGTACAGGCAAGCAAATTAAGGATCCTTGCGGCAAATGTTATGGCCAGGGGCGGGTTCAGGAAACCAAAACCTTGTCCGTCAAGGTGCCTGCTGGGGTCGATACCGGCGATCGTATTCGTTTGGCTGGAGAAGGCGAGGCCGGAGAGCGCGGCGGGCCGGCCGGTGATCTGTATGTGCAGGTTCAGGTGAAAGAACATGAGATTTTCACACGGGATGGCGCCAATCTTTACTGCGAAGTGCCGATCAGCTTTCCTACGGCCTGTCTGGGGGGCGAGATAGAGGTGCCGACGCTCGATGGCAAAGTGATGCTCAAAATTCCTGCCGAAACGCAAACCGGAAAATTATTCAGATTGCGCGGCAAAGGCGTCAAGCCGGTACGCGGCGGCGCTATCGGCGATTTGTTGTGCCGGGTGCAGATTGAAACCCCGGTTCATCTGACCAAAGAGCAGAAAGAGCTGATTCAACAGTTGGGTGATTCCCTGTCAGGTGGTGGCAAGCATCATAGTCCTCAGGAACACTCATGGACCGACGGTGTAAAAAGCTTTTTTGATAAATTGACAGGATAAGCACCATGATTCGTATTGCTATAGTAGGCGCAACAGGACGGATGGGGCTTTGTCTGATCAAGGCGGCGGCATTGGCCGACAAGGCTGAACTTTCTGCGGCAGTCTCTCGGCCTGAGAGTCTTGCAGTGGGAAAGGATGCCGGCGAATTGGCGGGTATTAGCGCTGTCGGCGTTAAAGTCGTCGATAATCTGGCGTCTGTTGTTGACCAGTTTGACGTGCTGATCGATTTTACTCGTCCAGATGCTTCCATGGAATATATCGATATTTGCCGCCAGGCCGGCAAAAAAATCGTAATCGGAACTACGGGGTACAGTGATGTGCAAAAAGCCCGGATTGCAGAGGCTGCCAAAGAAGTGGCGATAGTGCTGGCGCCCAATATGAGCGTCGGTGTCAATCTGTCGCTCAAATTGTTGGAAATGGCCGCCAAGGTCATGGGTGATTATACCGATATTGAAGTCATTGAGGCCCATCATCGGCATAAGATCGATGCGCCGTCAGGCACTGCCTTGCGCATGGGCGAGGTAGTTGCGGCTGCGCTAGGCCGGGATTTGAAAGACTGTGCGATTTATGGCCGTGAAGGCAATACCGGCGAGCGGGACCGAAAAACCATCGGCTTTTCGACTATCCGTGCCGGCGATATCGTTGGAGAGCATACGGTTATGTTTGCCGACGAAGGCGAACGCGTGGAAATCACGCACAAAGCCACAAGCCGCATGACTTTTGCCAATGGTGCAGTCAGGGCGGCAGTTTGGTTGAAAGATAAACAAACCGGTCTTTATGACATGCAGGATGTCTTAGGTCTGAAAAATTGTTAATGACCAAAACGCTATAATCTCGTAAAATAAGCAGAATTTTGTTTTTTATAACGGGGTGAGTCCTTACGGGTTCATCCCGTTTTGCACATTTGAGGTGACGTGTTTGAGTAAGCCTGCGTTGTTAGTGTTGGAAGACGGAACAGTATTCAATGGCGTATCCATAGGCGCCGATGGTTGTTCCGTGGGAGAAGTCGTATTTAATACCTCTATGACCGGATATCAGGAAATCCTCAGTGATCCGTCTTATGCCCGGCAAATTGTTACATTAACATACCCGCATGTCGGTAATGTCGGCACAACGGACGAAGATGACGAGTCTACCGGCGTTTTTGCCAGCGGGTTAGTCATCAGAGATCTGCCATTGCTGGCCAGTAACTGGCGCTGTGAAAAAACTCTGCAGCAATATCTGATCGACAATAACGTTGTCGCTATCGCCGATGTCGATACGCGCAAATTAACGCGCCTGTTGCGTGATAAAGGCGCTCAGCGGGGCTGCATCATGGCCGGGGAATCAGTGGATGTAGAGGAAGCCAAAGCGGCAATCGATACTTTCCCGGGATTGCAGGGCATGGACTTGGCGAAAGACGTTACCGTCGCCGAGCCTTATGAGTGGATTGAAAATGTCTGGCATCTGCGAGACGGCCACACTAAAGCTGAAAACCTGACCCGGCATGTTGTCGCTTATGACTTCGGTGTTAAGCGCAATATCTTGAGATTATTGGCAAATCGAGGCTGCCGTATTACGGTCGTGCCTGCAACCACGCCCGCGGAAACCGTGCTGGCGATGAATCCCGATGGCGTATTTTTATCCAACGGCCCTGGCGATCCGGAGCCATGCACTTACGCCATAGAAGCGATCAAAGTATTTTTAGCCAGGAAAATTCCGGTATTCGGCATTTGCCTCGGGCATCAGTTATTGGCTTTAGCCAGCGGGGCTAAAACCGAAAAAATGAAATTCGGCCATCACGGCGGCAACCACCCTGTACAGGAAAAATCTACAGGCCGCGTGATGATCAGCAGCCAGAATCATGGCTTCGCGGTTAATGAAGCATCGCTTCCCGCTAACTTGATCGCAACCTATCATTCTTTATTTGACGGCAGTTTGCAGGGCATCAAGCGGACCGATTGCCCCGCCATGAGCTTTCAGGGACATCCTGAAGCAAGTCCAGGTCCTCATGATGTGCAATCATTGTTTGATGATTTCATCACTATGATGGATCAAGTCAACAAGTAACAAGCCAGTCAATAATCAGCAAAGCAAAACAACGAAATGCCAAAAAGAACCGACATAAAATCGATTTTATTACTGGGCGCAGGCCCGATTGTTATTGGTCAAGCTTGTGAGTTTGATTATTCGGGTACGCAAGCTTGTAAAGCGTTGCGGGAAGAAGGCTATCGCGTCATTCTTGTCAACTCGAACCCGGCTACCATCATGACTGATCCGGATATGGCCGATGCCATCTACATCGAGCCTATCGATTGGCAAACCGTAGAAAAAATTATCGAAAAAGAACGTCCCGATGCCATCCTGCCGACCATGGGCGGCCAGACGGCATTGAACTGCGCGCTGGCGCTGGATGCGCATGGCGTGCTGGAAAAATATGGCGTCGAGATGATCGGTGCTACCAAAGAAGCGATCAACAAAGCCGAAGACCGTGAACTGTTCAATCAGGCCATGCGAAAAATCGGCTTCGAAGTGGCGCGCTCAAAGACTGCGCATTCAATGGAGGAGGCGCTGGCGGCTCAGCAGGAAGTTGGTTATCCCACCATTATCCGTCCATCTTTTACAATGGGAGGCAGCGGCGGCGGCATTGCCTATAACAAGGAAGAGTTTATTGAAATTTGCGAACGCGGCCTGGATTTGTCTCCGACCAATGAGTTGCTGATTGAAGAGTCGGTACTGGGCTGGAAAGAGTATGAAATGGAAGTTGTGCGCGATTCGAAAGACAACTGCATCATCGTCTGCTCAATCGAAAACTTCGACCCGATGGGCGTGCACACCGGCGATTCAATCACTGTAGCGCCGGCGCAGACCTTGACTGATAAGGAATATCAGATTTTACGCAATGTCGCGGTATCAGTATTGCGCGAAATCGGCGTCGATACCGGCGGCTCAAACGTACAGGTGGCGATCAATCCTGAAGACGGGCGCATGGTTGTTATCGAGATGAATCCACGTGTTTCTCGTTCGTCTGCATTGGCTTCGAAAGCTACTGGTTTTCCAATTGCCAAAGTCGCGGCCAAACTGGCGATTGGCTATACATTGGATGAATTGCAGAATGAGATTACAGGGGGTGCAACTCCGGCCTCGTTTGAACCGACGATCGATTATGTCGTCACCAAAGTGCCGCGCTTCACTTTCGAGAAATTTCCGCAAGCCGACGATCGTCTGACCACGCAGATGAAGTCGGTAGGCGAGGTCATGGCGATAGGCCGGACTTTCCAGGAATCGCTGCAAAAAGCCTTGCGCGGTTTGGAAATCGGCATCTGTGGCCTCGATGAAGTTGTCGACTTGAGCGCCGAAGATGCACGCGAAAAAATGCAGCGTGAAATGCGCCATCCAGGGCCAGATCGTTTGCTTTATGTCGCTGATGCTTTTCGTAGCGGCATGACTCTGGATGAAGTGCATGAGGCATCCAAAATCGATCCATGGTTTTTGGCGCAAATTGAAGATCTGGTGCAGACCGAAAAATCATTGTCGACTAAAACCTTGTCGACCTTGAAAGAGGGTGAACTTTACAGGTTAAAGCGTAAAGGCTTCTCTGATCAAAGATTGGCCAAGCTGCTCGATACGACCGAATCCGAAGTGCGCAACGTCAGGCATAAACAGAATATCCGCCCGGTCTATAAACGCATTGATTCCTGCGCGGCTGAATTTTCCTCGGATACGGCTTATTTGTATTCGACTTATGAAGAAGAATGCGAAGCACGCGTTTCCGATAAGGAAAAAATCATTATTCTCGGCGGCGGGCCTAACCGTATCGGACAAGGCATCGAGTTCGACTATTGTTGCGTGCATGCGGCATTGGCGCTGCGTGAAGACGGTTATGAAACGATCATGGTCAACTGCAACCCTGAGACGGTTTCTACCGATTTTGATACGTCCGACCGGTTGTATTTTGAATCGTTAACCCTGGAAGACGTGCTTGAAATCGTCAATATTGAAAAACCCAAGGGTGTAATTGTTCAATACGGCGGACAGACGCCTCTGAAGCTGGCGCGCGCGCTGGAAGCGGCGGGCGTACCGATTATTGGCACATCGCCTGATTCAATTGATTTGGCCGAAGACCGTGAGCGGTTTCAGAAGTTGTTGGAAAGATTGGACTTGAGACAGCCGCCCAATGCCACAGCGCGTTCTGTCGAGCAAGCGCTTAATGCGGCAAAAGAGCTGGGCTATCCTTTGGTTGTGAGGCCTTCCTATGTATTGGGCGGGCGCGCCATGGAAATCGTTTTCAATGAAGAAGGCCTGCAGCGCTATATGAAGGAAGCGGTTACAGTGTCTAATGACTCGCCGGTTTTGCTCGACCGATTCCTTGATGATGCGGTCGAAATGGATGTCGATGCCATCTATGACGGCGAGCGCGTATTGATCGGCGGTTTGATGGAACATATCGAACAGGCCGGTATCCATTCAGGCGATTCAGCATGTTCATTGCCGCCATACGACCTGGCTCCCGAGATTCAGGACAAATTGCGCGAACAGGTCGCCAAAATGGCAGAGGCTTTGGGAGTAAGAGGCTTGATGAACACGCAGTTTGCGATTCAGGGCGAGGATATCTATGTGCTGGAAGTGAATCCAAGGGCATCGCGTACGGCGCCGTTTGTATCCAAAGCCACAGGCTATCCGCTGGCCAAAATTGCGGCGCGCTGCATGGTAGGGCAATCGTTGGCGCAACAAGGCATTACTGAAGAGCGTATTCCTTCCTATTATTCGGTCAAGGAAGCCGTGTTCCCGTTCGTTAAGTTCCCAGGTGTAGACCCTTTATTGGGGCCTGAAATGAAGTCAACAGGTGAGGTGATGGGAGTTGGAAAGACGTTCGGTGAAGCGTTCGCCAAATCTCAACGAGCGGCTGGCGTTAACTTGAATCATAGCGGCAAGGTGCTGATCAGCATTCGCGATGCTGATAAACCCAAACTGCCTGATATTGCAAGAATGCTGGTGGAGAAAAAATATGAGATTGTCGCAACCGGCGGCACGGCTAAGTTTCTTAAGGAAGCTGGCATTCCTTGTGAAGTTGTATTTAAGGTCAATGAAGGTCGACCTAATACAGTCGATATGATAAAAAATGATCAGGTTCAGTTGATTATTAATACAACGGAAGGTAAAAAGGCTATTTCCGATTCATTTACCATGCGCAGAGAAGCATTGCAGCATCGCGTAACCTATTACACGACTATGGCTGGCGCTAGAGCAGCCTGTTACGCGCTTGGCGAACTGGATGCTGGTAATGTGAATAGTCTTCAGGATCTGCATAAAAGCCTGACTTAATTAATGATCGATCTGCCTTAGGCAGGTTTTGAATTCCCAGGTTAAGGGATGGATGAATAATATTTTTGGAGTTGTAACAGAATGAATAAAGTACCGCTTACCGTGAAGGGTGCAGAAAAATTGCGTGAGGAATTGGACGAATTGAAATCAGTAGTTCGTCCGCGCATTATTGCGTCTATAGCCTCTGCGCGTGAGCACGGCGATTTAAAGGAAAATGCGGAATATCATGCGGCGCGTGAGCAACAAAGTTTCGCAGAAGGACGTATTGCCGAAATTGAGGCTAAATTATCCAATGCCCAAATTATTGATGTCACTAAACTGGATGCGAATGGAAAGGTGGTTTTCGGTGCGACAGTTGAAATAGAAGATATAGAATCGGAAAAGAAAGTGACGTATCAAATTGTCGGTGAAGATGAAGCCAACATTAAGGATGGTCGCATCTCAATCGGATCGCCTATCGCGCGGGCGCTAATTGGTAAAGAAGCTGGAGATATTGTTACGGTTAAGGCACCGGGCGGCAATGTCGAATACGAAATCCTTTCGGTCGAGTATATTTAATTGAGCCTCAAGGCTAAAAATATAAGCTATGGCGCTTCCTATTTTTAGCCTTGGTTTGAGTTATTTGTCGGGGTTTACTCTGTAAATGACAGCAATCTGGCCAATAGTTTGAATGAGCGCCGCTCCTGTATCCATGCAGATTCTATCGCTAATTTGCTTGCGATCTTCCCGTTCGGCACGTATTCTTACCTTTATAAGCTCGTGGCTGTCGAGCGCTAGCTCTATTTCTGCCATCACTGCTGCCGTCAGCCCGGATTGGCCGATCATGATTACGGGTTTTAAGCTATGAGCCTGCGCTCGGAGTTTTTTCTTATCTGCAGAATTCACTCTTTATTCCTAAATCAAAAACTTAATTTTACACTAAAAATTGGCAATGGGACGAAGTAAAAGTAGCAACCGCTGGATGCAGGAACATTTCAGTGACGAATATGTCAAAATGGCTCAAGTGAAGGGCTATAGATCGCGCGCGGTTTTTAAACTGAATGAGATTCAGGATAAGGATCAAATTATTAAGCCAGGGATGAATATTATCGATTTAGGCGCGGCCCCGGGCGGATGGTCGCAGTTTGCACGAGAGATCATCGGTAAAAAGAATAAGATTATTGCATTGGATATTTTGCCGATGGAGCCGATTGAAGGTGTTGACTTTATACAGGGAGATTTCCGCGAACAAGCTGTTCTGGATGAGTTATATGCCGTTCTCGATGGAGCAGAGGTTAATTTGGTGATGTCGGATATGGCGCCGAATATGAGCGGCAACAAAGCTGTAGACCAGCCGCGCTCTATTTACTTGGGAGAACTGGCTTTGGAAACGGCCAAGGCGGTGCTGGCAAAAGGCGGTACTTTTCTGGTTAAGCTGTTCCATGGCGAAGGCTTTGAGCAGTTTTATCAAGAAGTGCAGAAATCTTTTTCAAGGGTAGTCATTAGAAAACCAAAAGCTTCAAGACCAAGAAGTAATGAAGTATATATTTTGGCCAAAGGGTTTAAATAATCGTTTATAGCCCTTAATATTTAGATAATAAGGAGATTACTAGGTGTGGTGGAAATTTTATTTTCATAGCTGGTGAATTCCAGATAAATAGGCACTGTCAAAAAGATTATTCCTGATATAATTAGTCAGTTTTTTAAACCGTGAGCCGTTCGGCCCTAGGGTGTGCAAATTGAACGATATGATTAAAAATATAATCCTGTGGGGCGTCATTATTGTTGTATTGATGTCCATCTTTAATAATTTTGGTCCGCAGAGCGACCGGGGCGATTCATCGCTATCATATTCGCAGTTCATTGAGTCGGTAAAATCGGGCCAGGTTCAGCAAGTTATGATTGACGATAACGTTATCAAAGGCAAAATGCAGGGAGGTGAGAGGTTTAAAACCTATGCACCGGAAGACCCGCATTTAGTTGATGACTTGCTGGCAAACGGCGTCGAAATCAAAGCTATACCACCCGAACAGCCTTCAATGCTCATGCAGTTGCTGGTGTCCTTTGGGCCGATGCTGTTGCTTATTGCTGTTTGGGTATTTTTCATGCGGCAAATGCAGGGCGGCGCTGGCGGTGGTCGCGGTGCAATGACTTTTGGAAAGAGCAAAGCCCGCATGCTTGAAGAAGATCAGATTAAAGTGACCTTTGCCGATGTGGCCGGCTGCGATGAAGCCAAGGAAGAGGTTGTCGAGATGGTCGATTTCCTGAGAGATCCTGCCAAATATCAGAAATTAGGCGGCAAAATTCCTCGCGGCGCATTGATGATTGGTCCTCCCGGTACAGGTAAAACATTACTTGCCAGAGCCATTGCCGGCGAAGCTAAAGTTCCGTTTTTCACTATTTCCGGCTCGGACTTTGTGGAAATGTTCGTGGGTGTAGGTGCATCGCGTGTACGCGATATGTTTGATCAAGCTAAAAAGCACGCACCTTGCATTATCTTCATTGATGAGATCGATGCGGTTGGTCGTCAACGGGGCGCCGGCCTGGGCGGCGGAAATGATGAGCGCGAGCAAACATTGAACCAATTGCTCGTGGAAATGGATGGTTTTGAGGGTAATGAAGGCATTATCGTTATTGCGGCGACAAACCGTCCCGATGTATTGGATCAGGCTTTGTTGCGTCCCGGCAGGTTTGATCGTCAAATAACGGTGGGTCTGCCTGATGTAAGAGGCCGTGAACAGATTCTTAATGTGCATCTAAAGAAAGTGCCTACGGCTGACGATGTTGAAGTTAAATATATAGCCCAGGGTACGCCAGGTTTTTCAGGCGCCGATTTGGCCAACCTGGTTAATGAGGCGGCTTTGTTTGCAGCCAGATCGAATAAACGCCTGGTGAATATGGCGGATCTGGAAAAAGCCAAGGATAAGTTGATCATGGGTGCTGAAAGACGCTCCATGGTTATGGGCGAGAAGGAAAAAAAGATGACGGCCTATCACGAGGCCGGCCATGCTATCGTCGGAAGGCTTGTTCCTGAGCATGACCCTGTTTACAAAGTCAGTATCATGCCGCGGGGACGTGCGTTGGGTGTTACCATGTTCTTGCCGGAAAGGGATCAATACAGCGCCAGCAAACAAAAATTGGATAGCATGATCTCCAGTTTATATGGCGGCCGTATTGCCGAAGAAATGATCTTTGGTTGGGAGCAGGTTAGCACCGGTGCCTCCAATGATATCGAGAGAGCCACTGAGTTAGCCAGAAACATGGTGACTAAATGGGGATTATCTCAACGTTTAGGGCCGTTGGCATACAGTGAAGAGGAAGGTGAAGTTTTTCTGGGACGCTCGGTAACGCAGCATAAGACAGTTGCGGAAGAAACTTCTCATACGATTGATGAAGAGATTCGTTCTTTCATTGACCGGAATTATGAGCGTGCGGAAAAAATTCTTAAGGAAAATATTGACATTCTGCATGCTATGGCGGAAGCGTTAATGAAGTATGAGACTATCGATAAATATCAGATTGACGATCTGATGGCCCGTAAACCGGTCAGAGAGCCTCAAGGTTGGGATGACACGCCTCCTCATGCTGATGTTAAGGCAGATGATTCCAAAGGAGCGACGGAGAAGCCGATTGGCGGCGCAGCCGAGCAGATCTAGCAATTCTCTAGCTTGAAAAAAAGGAGAGAGTGATATCTCTCCTTTTTTTATGCGTAATTTTTGGCAAGGAATGCGATAAAGTGAACTGAATTCGAGAATAATGCATGTTTTTATCGCATAATAATCTATGAAAGCATTAATGCTTCCATATTTTTCAGGTAGAGGTTTGTAGGATTATGACAAAAAAATATTTTGGGACTGATGGTATCAGAGGCAGAGTAGGGGATGCCCCCATCACGGCAGATTTTTTGCTGAAGCTGGGTTGGGCTACCGGACGTGTTTTTGCAGAGGAAGGGCACGGCTTTGTTTTGGTTGGAAAGGATACTCGTATTTCAGGCTACATGTTTGAATCCGCGTTGGAAGCGGGCTTGACTGCGGCAGGTGTCGATACTCGGCTATTGGGCCCTATGCCTACGCCGGGTATAGCCTACTTAACTCGTACATTGAGAGCGAGTGCAGGCATTGTTATTAGTGCTTCTCACAATCCCTATTACGATAATGGCGTAAAGTTTTTCTCGGTGCAAGGCACAAAATTGCCTGATGAAATAGAGAAAAAAATAGAACATTACATTGACTCGTCGATGACTACGGTAGAGTCCTCAAAATTAGGCAAAGCAAAACGATTGGTCGATGCGGCCGGCCGTTATATTGAGTTTTGCAAGGCAAGTGTTCCTTCTGGGCTTGATTTTAAAGGATTGCGGATTGTAATCGACTGCGCTCATGGGGCAACTTATCATATAGCGCCTCATGTGTTTAGCGAGGTAGGCGCAGAAGTTGTCACGATTGGCGCAGAGCCGGATGGGCTTAATATTAATGATGAATGCGGATCGACCAGGCCGGAGAAGTTAGCTGAGACTGTTCTGGAGTACAGAGCAGATTTAGGCATCGCATTTGATGGCGATGGTGACCGTGTAATAATGGTGGATCATAAAGGTGAAATCGTTGACGGTGATGAACTCATTTATATTATCGCTAAATCAAGACTGAAGTCAGGCCAATTGTCCGGTCCTGTGGTCGGTACATTAATGACAAATCTGGGCATGGAGCACGGTTTGAAAAAACTGGGCATAGATCTGATGAGGGCGAAAGTAGGCGACCGGTACGTCATGGAAATGTTGACAATCAATAATGGCATATTAGGCGGGGAAAATTCCGGTCATATTATTTGCTTGGATAGAACGACAACAGGGGATGGTATCATTGCGGCGCTACAAGTTATGGCGGAGATGCAAAGCAGCGGGAAAAATTTGTACGAATTGAAATCCGGAATGCAAAAATATCCTCAAGTTCTAGTGAATGTCAAAACAAGCAAAAAAGTAGATCCGGATAAGGATGAGTCCATACAAAAAGCAGTGAAGTCCATTGAGAAGAAACTGGGCGATACCGGTCGAGTGCTGTTAAGAGCTTCAGGGACAGAACCCCTGATTCGTGTAATGGTAGAAGGACAAAGCGAAGGCTTGGTAAAAGAGTACGCAAATTACTTGGCGGGCGATGTCAAGAAGGCAATAGGAGCTTGAACTATAAGTAATTAGCATATATTATACGTCGTTTATTTCCTGCTTGAGCGTAGAAATGCTCCAGTCTCTGGTTGTGAGAATTTTAAGAAACAGCAACGGATGAGCGGACTCAATCCCTAAGATCAACACTTATAACTGGAAAGATAAGGACATTACCGATGCGAAATGCAATTATTAAGTATGCTGAGGTAGTGTTAAGCCGGATAGGGAAAAGACTTGCTTGTCATGAGAATATTGATAGCAGCTTAATAGGTGAGGCTTCGCAGGATGCGGGTCCTTTTACAGATTTATCATTCGACTTAGAGTAGTTTAGACTTTTTATGTATCAGGTAATCATTGTTGTTCATGTGTTGTTGGGTATAGGCGTTGTTGGATTAGTTCTAATGCAGCAAGGAAAAGGCGCAGATGCGGGCGCGGCTTTTGGTTCCGGCTCTTCAGGTTCCGTTTTTGGTGCTCAGGGCGCTGCTTCATTTTTGTCTCGGGCAACAGCAATTTTGGCAACTTTGTTTTTTACGACCAGCTTAGGGCTCGCTGTATTAAGTGGTCAACAGGGCAAAACTACTGATCTGATGAGTACTCCTGAAGTAGAGGATACTTCCGGTATTCCTAAAGTGGATGGAGCCACAGATATGAAGAGTGTTCCCGTTATACCTGAGGCCGGATCAGAAAAAGCGCCAGTGGCACCAGCGCCAGCGGCAACGCCTGCTGAAAAGCCAGTTGATCAAACTAAAGATAAAGTGGAAAAATAATTCAAAACAGTGTTTAATATGACATTCTGATAATTTATTAGCCGATGTGGTGAAATTGGTAGACACGCCATCTTGAGGGGGTGGTGACGCAAGTCGTGTCGGTTCAAATCCGACCATCGGCACCAATCAAGGGTTCAACGAGACCCACCAAAGTTCAAAAACCCGCAAGTTATCTGGCTTAGCGGGTTTTTTATTGTCCAGCAAAATAGGCTGGCTCGGTAAGCCCCGATGTTTTTTATTGTAATTTTTTACAGTTACTCAAGAAGTAATAAAAAAATTACTGCATCACAGATACAAACCAAAGTGGTAGTTCAGTTTATTTAATCACGTTAGCCGGTAAGTAGCCGGGTAATTTTTTGAAATACAGTTCCAGTCTTGTAATAGCCTACGGTTAATGATTTTAATTATTGAGCCGCCGGACTTCTTTGCTTTGGCCTTAATCATTAGTAATAAAGCGCCATTTAAAATTGAAATCTGTTTATCGCCAAGGGTCTACCTTGTCCAGTTTCACTGATAAAAAGTTTTGTGCCGCTAAAATGCAGTTATTTTTGCAGACCTGTAAGGGAGAGGAATCAATTGTCTCAAGAGATCCTACGATCCTACGCGAACTTTAGAAAAAGCATGATTCAGTAGAGCAGAAATTTTAATAGCGAATATTTCCGAATATGTTTTTGATAAAGCGACTCAAAGATACCGCAGGCTGATAGATTACAATGCAACAATTGAGCATTGCGCCCATAATTCATGCAATGTATAGATTTCACCATTTATCAATTATTTTTTGTGTAATGCCGGATAAATGTCCGGCAAAAATCATCTATATTGCAGAGATACGTACTAATTTCATGGTTAGCGGGTTTTTTGAGGAAATGACACGGTGGAAATCCATGCTTTTTCTGCTTTTTACAAAAAAATCTGCCTGCTTTCCTTATCCTGAACAGAGGCTAAGGTAACACTCATATGAAAATAAAAATTCTGGTTCTCGCTATTGTGATGCTAGAGATGACGAACACAGCGCATGCTCAAAATGAGCAGCCTCCAGTAGTCGCTCTAATTGATGTTATTTTATACAGGCCATTAGGTCTTGTCGCGACTGTGGTTGGTTCAGCTACTTTTGTGGCTATTAGCCCGCTTACGGCCTTCGCGGCGATTTCTCCACCGCACGATGCATTTGAAAAAACGGCTGATCTGTTAATCATGAAGCCAGCCAAATACACCTTCGACCGGCCTTTGGATGTGTATTACCCAGATGATGACGGAGAATATCGTCGTCATTAGAGTAGACGTCTTCTGCATGATCAAGTTTTAAAGGTTGACGCCACAAATGGTTTCTGAGTTGGTTGAAGCATTACAGGCAAGTATCGCCTTTTACTCATCAAAAATTCATTGGCTGGCGGATAGCTCATATCAAGGCGGGCTTTATCATCACAATCGATTCGTCAAGTGTTGTTCGAGATAACTTGTTAAAGCAAAGCGTATGATCAGGAGGGTCATCATGATCGGAAACAACAGGAAATGCTGATGCAATGCAAGGCTCACCAAAACGCCCGCCATCACAAGCCAAGGCGGCAGTTTGTACTTGCGGGAAACATATTTTATATAGCGAAAAGTGTCATAGTCGATGACTTGGGGCCTCTGGATAAAAAACAACGATACAAAGGCCATCATAAAGGCGAAATAAAGCGGATAGAAGAAAAATATCGGCGAATCATCATTAAACAAAGGTTTCCAATGGCTAAACCAAGCCAATAATGCGCCGCTGGCAAATACGTCATAGCAGATTTTCGTTGGCAATTTTTTCAAAACAATCCCTGCAATACTGCAGACGGCTAATGTTATGCCAGTGTAATTGAATGTCGTAGATTCCAGCAGGCTTTGTAGTGGGCTGGCGCTTTGCACTATAAAACTGAAGGCGAGGCTTAACGAAATAAACAATGGCATGGTCTAAAGTAACGCTAAAAATGCTTGACATGAAGTGTTTTCATAAGCTTAACATGATCTATTTATGCACAGATATTTTTATAGTGTCGATATGGCAGTCGATTCCAAAAAACAGACATTATTTGTTAAGGTTATTTTTATAAGCTATTGATAAATAAATATAATTATTTTTGTACAAAAACGCTACAATCTAATAAAAGCATAGGCAGGGCAGGGCCTGAAAGCAGTTATTTAGTCGTTATGCACAGGGTTATCCACAGGATTTGTGGATAAAACTGTATGTGCTTGATTGTTAAATTTGAACTGGAAGTCAAGCGGAAAATCAAAAAAAGGGAGCTTAAATATAGATGATTAAGCTCCCTGCTCAAAGCCGAAGGCAAGTAAGAGCGCATACTAATATGCTAGCAACGCCTTGAGGGAATGATAATGTGGCAAATTGTCACACAATTTTTTTAAGGTTTTTCTTTGCAGACAAAATTATTGGCTGAAGCCGGTAAATGCTGTACCTTCTTTACAACCCACGTCACAAGGCAGCAGGGGAATATGCTAAAGGAGAATAAACATAATGACTGAACAAACAAACTACATCCGCTGGTTTAATGAATTAACTATCGATGATGTACCTCTGGTTGGCGGCAAAAACGCATCGCTGGGCGAGATGTATCGCGAATTGACGCCGCAAGGCATTAAGATTCCCAACGGTTTTGCCATTACGGCGGAAGCTTATCGTTATGTGCTGGATCAGGCCAATGTCTGGCGCTCTCTTCATGAAGCATTGGATGATCTTGATCCGGACAATGTCGCCGATCTTGCCAAACGGGCGCGCAAGGCGCGCGATATCATTTATGGCGCGCCTCTGCCGGAGGATCTTGAAAACCAGATTCTGAATGCGTTCGCACAGTTGCAGCAGGAATATGGCGAGGATTTGAGCGTTGCGGTACGCAGCTCGGCAACGGCTGAGGACTTGCCGACTGCCAGTTTCGCCGGCCAGCAGGATACTTATCTGAATATACGTGGAGATCAGGCTTTATTGGATGCCTGCAAACGCTGTTTTGCCAGCTTGTTTACCGATCGGGCCATTCATTATCGTATAGACCAAGGCTTCGATCATTTCAAACTGGCGCTGTCGATAGGCGTCATGAAAATGGTGCGATCCGACCTGGATGCCAGTGGCGTTATGTTTTCGTTGGATACCGAATCCGGTTTCAGCGATGTGGTTTTCATTACCGCCGCTTATGGTCTAGGCGAAAATGTCGTGCAGGGTGCCGTGGATCCGGACGAATTTTATGTACATAAACCGACTTTTGAGCAGGGCCATCGGGCGGTGTTAAGGCGCACGCTCGGGGCGAAAAAAATCAAAATGGTTTACAGCGAGGGGCGGACACGCGAACCGATACGCAACATCGTCACATCGGCCCTGGAGCGCGGGCATTTTTGCATTAACGATCAGGATGTCCTGACGCTGGCCGATTACGCCATCAAAATCGAAAAACACTACAGCGCCAAGGCCGGGCAGACGCGGCCCATGGATATGGAGTGGGCCAAGGACGGTATCGACGGCCAGCTGTATATTGTTCAGGCCCGGCCTGAGACTGTGGAATCACAAAAGCGCGGCATGGTGCTGGAACAATATACGCTTAAACAAAAAGCCGATCCGATCGTTACGGGACGTTCGGTGGGGGCCAAGATTGCCGTTGGCAATGCCCGCGTTATCGAGAAACTCGAGCAGTTGTCCGAGTTTAAGCCCGGTGATGTGCTGGTGTCAGACACTACCACGCCCGATTGGGAGCCTGTCATGAAAATCGCCTCGGCGATAGTCACCAACCGCGGCGGACGCACATGCCATGCGGCGATTATTGCGCGGGAATTGGGCGTGCCGGCTGTGATCGGTTGCGATAATGCCACGACTGCCATCAAAAACAATATGCTGGTGACCGTATCCTGTGCCGAGGGCGACACTGGCAAGATTTATGAAGGTCGGCTTGATTTCGAGATAACCAGCACGGACCTATCCGGTTTGCAGCGGCCGCAAACCAAAATCATGCTGAATATCGGCAATCCCGAGCTGGCCTTCAAGACCAGTTTTTTGCCTAACGACGGCGTCGGCCTGGCGCGCATGGAATTCATCATTACCGAATATATCAAAGCGCATCCGATGGCGCTGTTGCATCCCGACAAAGTTCAGGATTCGGGCGAGCGCGAGCAGCTCAAGCAGTTAATTGGACCTTATGATACAGGCGAAGAGTTTTTTATCCGGCAACTGTCGGAGGGCGTGGGTACGATTGCAGCAGCGTTCTATCCAAAGCCTGTCGTCGTGCGCATGTCGGATTTCAAAACCAACGAATACGCTACCTTACTGGGCGGGCGCCGGTTTGAATTCGATGAGGCCAATCCGATGATCGGTTTCCGGGGCGCTTCGCGTTATACGCATCCGGCCTATGCCGAAGGCTTTGCGCTGGAATGCGAGGCCATGAAGCGCGTGCGCGACGAGATGGGGCTGACCAACGTCATCCTGATGATTCCATTCTGCCGGCGCGTGCAGGAGGCCCGGCGCGTACTCGAGTATATGGCGCAGCTCGGCTTGAAGCGCGGCGAGAACGGCCTCAAAATCTACGTGATGTGCGAGATCCCCAATAACGTCATCCAGCTTGATGCCTTTGCCGAACACTTTGACGGTTTTTCGATAGGATCGAACGATCTGACCCAGCTTACTCTGGGCGTGGACCGCGATTCTGAAATTGTCGCAGAAGATTTTGACGAGCGCGATCCCGGCGTAAAAGAAATGATACGTCTGGCTGTTGAAGGTGCGCGGCGAACCGGAAGCCACTCCGGTCTTTGCGGCCAGGCGCCGTCGGATTATCCAGAAATGGCCGAGTTTCTGGTGGAAATCGGGATCGATTCGATGAGCCTGAATCCCGATACCGTGCTCAAAACCACGCAACTGGTGCTGGAAACCGAACAGCGGCTTGGCAAACATTAATCGGTCGATAACCGGTCCATCTGTCTGTCCAAAGCCCACCGGACATGTTCTCTCACCAGTTCCGAAGGATGAGAGAGCATGGCCTTTAAGGCGTCAATGACAGGTTGAGAGGCCGACGCATTGCCCAGAGCAACGGCAATGTTTCTTAGCCAGCGCTCATGGCCGATCCGGCGTATGGCCGAACCTTCCGTTTTGGCCAGGAATTCTTCCTCGTTCCAGGCGAAGACAGTGAGCAATTGCTGGGTATGTAACCGATGCCGGGGATGAAAATCCTTTTCACCGGCTAGTTTGGCAAAACGATTCCACGGGCAGATCAGCTGACAATCGTCGCAGCCGTAAATTCGGTTGCCGATCAGCGGCCTGAACGGCTCGGGAATCGATCCGTGCAGTTCAATCGTCAGATAGGATATGCAGCGTCTGGCATCTACCCGGTAGGGCGAGACAATCGCCTGCGTCGGGCAGACGTCCATGCAGGCCGAGCAGCTGCCGCAATGCGATGCGGCCTTGGAGTCGGCCGGCAGCGGCAGATCGGTATAAATTTCGCCAAGGAAAAACCACGACCCTGCTTTGCTGTTAATCAGGTTCGAATGCTTGCCTATCCAGCCCAGCCCCGCTTTTTCGGCCAGCGCTTTTTCCAGGACCGGGGCGCTGTCGACGAAAGCCCGGTAACCGAACGGGCCATAGTCCTGTTGAATTTTATCGGCCAGTTTCTGCAAGCGGTTGCGCAGCACTTTGTGATAATCGCGGCCGAGTGCATAGCGCGAAATGTAGGCTGAACAAGGCTCTTCAAGCGTCTTATGCAGGGCTTCAGCCAGTTCGGGCAGATAATCCATGCGTACCGAAATCACGCTGACGGTTCCCGGCTGCAGTAAAGCAGGTCTGCTACGTTTATCGCCGTGGCGCTGCATATAGTCCATGCCGCCATGAAAGTGATCGGCGAGCCAGTTTTGCAGGTGGGCTTCCGCATCCGTTAGATCGGTGTCGGTAATGCCCACTTGCTGGAAGCCCAATTCCTGCCCCCATTGTTTGATTTGCCTGGCGAGGGCAGCCATTTTTTCAGCGCTGGTTGTGTCCATCGACGAATACAGGAAATATAATAGATGAGGTACAAAATATACGGTTATGGGAAATTCTTTATGATTGCGCACTCAAATGCAAGTGGTAAGCTTTTTGGAGCTTGATGACATGCATAAATTACCAATAAAACTCTATCGGGCTGCGCAAGTCAGGGAACTTGACCGGATCGCCATTCAGGAACGCGGCATTCCCGGTATTGAATTGATGAGTCGGGCCGGATACGCCGTATTTCAGTGCCTTCGCAACAAATGGCCTTATGCCCGTTCTGCGGCGGTTTTTTGCGGCTCCGGCAATAACGCGGGCGATGGCTATATTATTGCCAGACTGGCGCGGGAAGCCGGGCTCAGCGTGACCGTTTACTCTGTGTCGGACCCGGAGAAGCTCACAGGCGACGCTCTGACGGCCTACCGGAAGTTTGCCGAAGCCAAGGGGACGGTGGTTCCATTTCAGTCCGATCTGGACATCGAAACCGATGTAACTGTCGATGCACTCTTGGGCACCGGACTGGACAGACCGGTAACAGGCGCTTATGCAGAAGCCATCGCATTCATCAATAAAAATCAAAAACATGTTATTGCCGTCGATATCCCTTCGGGCCTGAATGCCGACACCGGCAATATAATGGCTTGCGCCGTAAAGGCGGATTGTACGGTTTCCTTTATCGGCTTGAAGCAGGGCTTGTTTACCGGGCAGGCGGCTGATTATTGCGGCGAGATTTTCTATGCATCTCTGGCGGTGCCTGACGATGTGTTTGAAGCGGTGCCGTCAAGGACGGTTCGAGTCGTTAAAACACGCCTTCCCAATCGCGAGAGCTATTCGCACAAGGGCAATTACGGACATGTGCTGATAATCGGCGGCGATCTGGGATATACCGGAGCCGCCAGAATGGCCGGCGAGGCGGCCTTGCGCGTCGGCTCGGGACTGGTCAGCATTGCAACGCGGCCAGAGCATGCCGGACTCATGAATTTGAACAGGCCGGAACTGATGTGTCATGGCGTGGAAAATGCCGGGCAACTGCAGGCATTGCTGGAAAAAGCCGATGTCATCGTTATAGGGCCGGGGCTGGGGCAAAGCGAGTGGGCTAGTGATCTGTTCAGCGCTGCCGTGAATTCCCCAAAGCCGCTGGTTATTGATGCCGATGGCCTGAATCTGCTGGCCCGTGCGCCTTTTGTAAAGCCCAACTGGATTTTGACGCCGCATCCCGGCGAAGCCGGGCGCTTATTGCAATGCTCCACTACCGAGGTGCAACAGGACAGATTTGCCTCGGCCACGGCACTTCAAGCCAAATTCGGCGGTGTCGCCATTCTGAAAGGCTCCGGCACTTTGGTCGCTTCAGATCATGAATTGGCCGTTTCGACCTCGGGAAATCCGGGCATGGCTTCGGGCGGCATGGGTGATGTGCTCTCCGGCGTGATTGCAGGATTGCTGGCTCAGGGGCTGGCGTTGAAGGACGCGGCTCAACAGGGTGTTCATATACATGGTCTGGCGGCGGACCTGGCAGTGGAAAAAGACGGAGAAAGAGGCCTGTTGGCCGGCGATCTGATGGAGCCTCTCAGGCAATTGGTAAATTCATGAAACAACATTTAAGCAATACTGAAGAGACAGAACAGTTCGGCGCGCAATTGTGGCAACTGTTGCCGCCGAAATGCCTGGTTTTTTTACACGGCGATTTAGGAGCGGGAAAGACCACCCTGGTCAGGGGATTTCTGCGCGCGGCGGGTTTTTCCGGCGCGGTCAAGAGTCCTACCTATACGCTGGTGGAAGAATATGCCCTGGCCGACCGTCAGGTATTTCATTTCGATTTATACCGGGTGGCCGATCCCGAAGAGCTGGAATGGATAGGCATCAGGGATTACTTCGATCAGAACGCCGTGTGTTTTATCGAATGGCCTGATATGGGCGTGGGCTTCCTCCCGGAACCGGATGTGGTCATCACATTGACTCCGGAAGACAACGGCCGGTTGCTGGAACTCAAAATGATGAAAAATAGTCTATAGGGAGTGGAAAAACAAAGACATACTGATATAATTTAAACAAGATTGTTGTCATTAGGGATCATAGCTATGAAAAATTACTGGAAGGTCTTATCTATCGCTGGGTTACAGCTCCTGTCTGTATCCGGCTATGCACAGCAAATCAGCGTCAATTCATTGAATTATATTTCCGGTCCCGATCAGGCGCGCATGGTGTTTGATTTGACCTCCGCCCCTAAATACCGAATTTTTCAGCTCGAAAACCCGTCACGGTTAGTGATTGATATCCTGGATGTTCATTTAGGTCAGGCACTGAGCCAGCCTCCCGCATCGCACCCATTGTTTCACCGGGTACGCACGGCGCTCAGAAACGATACCGATCTAAGAGTCGTTTTTGATTTAAAAAAACAGATCGAGCCCAAAAGTTTCAAGGACGGTTCGCATCTGGTTGTGGAACTGACCGATAAAGGGCCGCTTGCCAATGCAGCCAAGCCAGGCGCAACTCCATCTTTTGCCGGTAAAACCACCGAACCTAAAACAGTTGCCAGAAAAGCCGATATGGCTAAACCGGTTGAGCCGAAGCCGGCCATTAAGAAAGCCGTTGAAGGTAAGTCGGCCGGGCTGATAAAAGTCGCGAACAGATCGCTCAAAACAAAGATGGCTGCCCATAAAAGTAAGGGCATTGTCATTGCCATAGACGCCGGACATGGCGGCAAAGATATTGGCGCTCAAGGATATAGCGGCACCCAGGAGAAGGACGTGGTATTTTCGATTGCCCGCCGCCTGAAAACATTGATCGACAGGCAGCCTGGCATGACCGCGGTCATGGTGCGCAACGGCGATTATTTCGTCAATCTGCGCGAAAGAATGAAAATCGCCCGCACGGCAAAAGCTGACCTGTTTATTTCCATACATGCCGATGCCTTTGAAGATCCTGGCGTTAAAGGCGCTTCAGTATTCACCTTATCGCAAAAAGGCGCATCCAGCGAAGCCGCGCGTTGGCTGGCCAACAGCGAGAATGCCTCCGATCTGGTGGGCGGTGTCAAACTTCATGACAAAGATGATGTTTTGGCTTCGGTATTGCTGGATTTGTCTCAGACCGCCACACAAGATGCGAGCGTAGACCTGGCGGCGAACGTACTGGAGAATTTCGGAAAAATCGGCGAGCTACATCATGATGCGGTGCAGAAGGCCGGATTCATGGTGCTGAAATCGCCCGATATTCCGTCCATTCTGGTTGAAACCGCCTATATCTCGAATCCGTCGGAAGAACAGAAATTACGCAGCAGCGCGCATCAATCGAAGATGGCGATGGCTATCTTTAAAGGAATCGTGAGCTATTTCAGTCAACAGCATACGCCGATCAATACCCATATGGCTGAAGCCGATACTGAATTAAGTATGTAACAAGCCTGATACAAGGGCGGCCTCAGGCCGCCCTTGCTCTCCAATGGCGTGAATCCAGCCGTTAAAATTTCCCCGGCCAATGTCCAAGTCATATAAAATATGGCTTTTATTTTGTGTTGGCTATGCGTATTCATTCTCTTCCCACTCAACTCGTCAACCAGATTGCCGCCGGTGAAGTCGTTGAGAGACCTTCGTCTGTCGTCAAGGAACTGGTTGAAAACTGTTTTGATGCAGGCGCCCGGCAAATATCGATTGATATAGAGCAGGGCGGCACCCGCCTGATTAAAATCAGGGATGACGGCTGCGGCATAGTAAAAGAAGACCTGCCGCTGGCGCTGTCACGGCACGCGACCAGCAAAATCGCCACGTTAGCAGATCTGGAACATGTCGTCAGCATGGGGTTTCGGGGCGAGGCGCTGCCCAGTATCAGCTCCGTGGCCAGATTGACATTGATTTCACGCACTGCCGGCGCTGATTGCGCCTGGCGCGTCAATGCCGACGGCACGGAGCGGGATTATGACCCGCAGCCCGATCCGCACCCTGAAGGCACGACGGTTGAGGTGCGTGACTTGTTCTATAACACGCCGGCCCGGCGCAAATTTTTAAAAGCCGAAAAAACCGAATTCGCGCATATTGAAACCCTGGTGCAAAGAATGGCGCTGAGCCGTTTCGATATCGGCTTCAAGCTCACGCACAACCAGCGGGAAATCCTGAGCCTGAAGCCATCGGCCACCGAAATCGAACAGGAACGCCGGATCGCCGGCATCTGCGGATCGGCTTTCATCGAGAATTCCGTCAAAATCGACTTCGAATCATCCGGCCTGCACTTAACCGGCTGGGTAGGCTTGCCGACCTTTTCGCGCAGTCAGCAGGACATGCAGTTCTTCTACGTCAATGGGCGTCTGATCAAGGACAAACTGGTCGCCCATGCCGTGAAGCAGGCTTATCAGGACGTGCTGTTCCACGGGCGGCACCCGGTCTTTGTTCTGTTCCTGACACTGGACCCGGCGCTGGTCGATGTCAATGCGCATCCGGCAAAACTGGAAGTCAGATTCAGGGAAGGGCGGCTAGTCCATGATTTCCTGTTCTCGGCGCTGCACCGGTCACTGGCCGACTTGAGGCCTGGGCATCAGGAGCAGATTCCGGCACCGGTGCAAGAATTTACGCCCCAGCCGCAGGCGGAAGCTGTCGAAAGCCATAGACCGGAAAGCTATAAGCCGGTTTACAACATCAGATCGCCACAGCAGGAGTCGTTGCCTTTGAATGTGGAGGAAACGATACAGGCGTATGCCGCGCTGTATTCAAAACCCGAACCCGTGCACAAACCGGCGCAGCCGCAACCGGCAGCGCAGACAAAAGGTACGCCGCCGCTGGGTTACGCCATTGCGCATTTGCACAATATTTATATTCTGTCCGAGACGCCGAACGGCATCATCCTGGTCGATGCCCATGCCGCGCATGAGCGTGTGACCTATGAACGCTTGAAGAAGCAGTATCACAATGGCAATGTGCCCAGCCAGCCGCTGCTGCTGCCTATCAAGGTAAAAGTCAGCCCGGCTGAGGCGGATCTGGCCGAGCAGGAACACGAATTCTTCATGTCGCTGGGGTTCGATCTGAACCGTTCAGGCCCCGAAACGGTCATTCTGCGCTCGACGCCGGCGTTGCTGCACAATGCCGATATGGAGACATTGATACGCGATGTGCTGGCCGACATCATCGAGCACGGCGTTAGTACCCGGGTGCAGGAACAGATCAATGAACTCCTGGCTACGATGGCCTGCCACGGCGCCGTGCGCGCGCATCGCCGCCTGACGGTCGATGAAATGAACGCCTTGTTGCGCGAAATGGAACAGACCGAAAGAGTAGGCCAATGCAATCACGGCCGGCCGACCTGGATAGAGCTGTCGACCCATGAGCTCGACAAATTCTTCCTGCGCGGCCAATAAAATTTATCTTAGGCACTATGCAAAAAAACACGCATCCCCCGGCTATCTTTCTGATGGGCCCCACAGCCTCGGGGAAAACCGCCCTGGCCGTGCAGCTGGCTCAAACGCTCAATGGCGAAATCATCAGCGTTGATTCGGCGCTCGTGTACAGAGGCATGGATATAGGCACCGCCAAGCCCACGCTGGAGGAAAGAGGCGGCATCCCGCATTATCTGATAGACATTCTGGACCCGGCGGAATCGTTCTCGACCGGCCAGTTCAGAGACAAGGCCTTAACATTGATGGCCGATATTACTGAACGCGGCAAACTGCCGATTCTGGTCGGCGGCACCATGCTGTATTTCAACGCCTTGAACAGCGGACTGGCTGTGCTGCCCGAGGCCGATGAAGCCGTCAGGGCAAAGCTCGATCAGGAACTGGAGCAGTTCGGCAAAGAGGCCCTGCATGCGCGGTTGGCCCAAGTCGACCCCGAAGCCGCAGCCAGAATTCACCCCAACGATCCTCAGCGCATACAGCGCGCATTGGAAGTCTACGAGATCAGCGGCAGGCCGATGACTTCTTTCTTCGAAGAAGGCCAGGTGCAAGATATTCCCTACCGGAAAATCAAGCTGATCATCGCTCCGCCGGACAGAAAGATCCTGCACGATATCATCGCCCAGCGTTTCAGAAAAATGTTGGAGCAGGGCTTGGTTGCTGAAGTGGAAGCGCTGTTCAAGCGCGGCGACCTGACGGAAAAAATGCCTTCGATCCGGGCTGTCGGTTATCGCCAGGTCTGGTCTTATCTGTCGGGCGAATACGATTACGCCACCATGGTCGAGAAAGGCATCGTCGCCACGCGGCAACTGGCCAAGCGCCAGTTCACCTGGTTGCGCCGGGAAACCGATGCCGCCGGTTTTGAGACCGGGCAGCCGGACTTGCTGGAGAAAGTGCTCGCCGAAGTCAGACAGCATTTATAGTAACGGCCAGCTCCGGCCTGTGTTCAAGAAGAATAAAATGACAATAACCTAATAAAAAGCTATGAATAACTTATTGAAAAATTCCATCTGGCTACTCATCGCTATCCTGGGGGCGGCGGCGGTCGGCGGCATCGCGCTGAACCGCGGCGAGAGCATCAACGCGCTATGGTTCATTACCGCGGCGCTGTGCGTCTATGCGATCGCCTACCGCTTTTATGCCGCGTGGGTTGCCGCGTCCGTGCTGGCTGTTGACCATACCCGCGCGACGCCGGCCGAACGCCTCGACAACGGCCGCGACTTCGTGCCGACCAATAAATGGATCGTCTTCGGTCATCATTTCGCGGCGATTGCAGGCCCAGGCCCGCTGGTCGGGCCGACGCTGGCCGCGCAGTTCGGCTATCTGCCCGGCACGCTGTGGCTGTTGTTCGGCTCGGTGCTGGGCGGCTGCGTGCAGGACATGGTGACGCTGTTTCTGTCCACGCGTCGCAACGCCAAAAGCCTGGGGCAGATGGCGCGCGACGAGCTCGGGCCTCTGGGCGGCACGGCGGCCTTGATCGGTACGTTTTCCATCATGATTATCCTGATCGCCGTGCTCGGGCTGGTGGTCGTCAATGCCATGAAGCACAGCCCCTGGGCGACTTCCACAGTGGCTGCGACGATTCCGATCGCGATGATCGTCGGCCTGTACATGCGCCACTTCCGCCCCGGTCAGGTGCTGGAAGCCTCGGCTCTGGGCGTGACGCTGCTGCTGCTATCGGTTGCGGGCGGCGGCTGGATCGACGGCAGCGAGACATTGCGTGGCCTGTTCGATCACGAAGGGCTGACCCTGGCCTGGTGGGTCATGGCTTATGGCTTCGCGGCGGCCATTCTGCCGGTCTGGCTGCTGTTGGCGCCGCGCGATTATTTATCGACGTTCATGAAGCTGGGCACTATCACGCTGCTGGCTGTGGCGATCGTCGTGCTGCAGCCGGACGTGAAAATGCCGGCCGTGACGCAATTCATCGACGGCACGGGGCCGGTTTTTGGCGGCAAGCTGTTCCCGTTCGTTTTCATTACGATTGCCTGCGGCGCGATTTCGGGTTTCCATGCCCTGGTGTCTTCCGGCACGACCCCGAAACTGCTGACCAACGAGCGCGACATCCGCATGATCGGCTATGGTGGCATGGTGCTGGAATCGTTTGTGGCGGTCATGGCCATGATCGCGGCGACCGTGCTCGATCCGGGTGTGTATTTCGCTATCAACAGCCCGGCCGGTGTGGTCGGCAAGGAAGCGGCCGCGGCCGTCGCCACGATCGTCTCATGGGGTTTTCCGGTATCCGTGGAGCAGATGCAGGTGCTCGCCAGCCAAATGGGCGAGGTCAGCCTGTTCGCGCGCACGGGCGGCGCGCCATCGCTGGCCGTCGGCATGGCCAGCATTTTCGGCAGCGCGTTCGGCGACGGGCTGCTGGCCTTGTGGTATCACTTCGCCATCATGTTCGAGGCCATCTTCATCCTGACCACGCTGGATGCCGGCACGCGCGTGGGCCGGTTCATGCTGCAGGATATGCTCGGCAATATCTGGCCGAAAATGGCGGAGACCTCATGGGCGCCTTCGGTCATCCTGACCAGTGCGCTGGTCGTGGGCGGCTGGGGCTATTTCCTCTATATCGGCGTCATCGACCCGAACGGTGGCGTCAACATCCTGTGGCCGCTGTTCGGCATCGCCAACCAGATGCTGGCGGCCATTGCCCTGTGCGTGGCGACGGGCATTCTGGTCAAGTCCGGCAAATTCAACTATGCCTGGGTGACCGGTCTGCCGCTGTCGTGGCTGATCATTATCACCAGCACCGCCTCGTGGCAGAAAATCGTCAGCGACGACATCCGCATCGGCTTTTTTTCGGCCGCGAATGATCTGTCCGACAAGCTGGCCGCCGGCACGCTGCCGCCCGAGAAAGCTGCCATCGCGCCGCAGCTGATCTTCAACCTGCACCTGGATGCCTATCTGACGCTGTTTTTCGTTACGCTGCTGTGGACGATCGTGTTCGACATGGTGCGCGTATGCGCTCTCCATCTGGCCGGCAAGCCGGTGCGGCCGCTGACTGAAGTACCGCACAGCCCGAGTCAGCTGGCGGCAGAATGGGCGAGGGATTGATGATCAGCCGGTTCAAATCATTCTGGCAGATTGTGCGGCGTCTCTCCGGAGACGACGCCTATGAGCGCTATCTGGAGCACTTTGCCATGCATCATCAGACCGACTCTGATCATGTCCATTGCCAGCCGTTGAGCAAAAAGGAGTTTTTTAAGCAGTGGCAGGAGGAGAAGTGGCGGGGGGTGAAGCGGTGTTGTTAGAACGGGTGATATTCAGCATGCGCTATAACTTCTATATAGGCGACAAATAGCATAGAGGAGATAATGATTGGAAGCACAAAAGATAGAGGAATGTTTAGCGGTATATCAGGATTTGAAAGCTAATAATAAAAACCTGATAGAACAGGGAGTTCATGACTATAGCTTAATAAATTCTTTGCTAAAATCTAATGATGAGGTCCGTCTTCACTCAAGATTTATTTTCTCAATGATCAATCCTGATGGACTTCATTATTGCGGCAATGAATTTTTAAAGTTTTTTCTTGATTTGCTTCCTGGTGAGCTCAAAAGTTTTATTGATCCTGAAAGTGCCAGAGTATTCAAGGAGAAAGGCAAGATTGACCTACTTATACATGATGATAACAACTTCTTGATAGTAGAGAATAAGCTTAGTGCAGTTGACCAGAAATATCAGATCACGCGATATATTCAATATATTCAAAAAGAGTTCTTTGAAGGTAGAGAAGATATTTCCAGTAATATTTTGCGCAGGACGGGGTTTGTAACCCCGTCCTTAACGTTTAACACTGACGTTCTTGATTAATATATGGGAAAGGAAACACATACCCCACAACCAAATTAGAAAGGATTCACCATGCCATCCCGACGCATAGCTGCCGGGCTTAATGCCGGCACTTACTATCTCACACTAACCGTTCAACGCTGGTATTACCTGTTCGATCGCCATAACCGCTGGCAGATCCTGTCCGATTCAATCCGTTATTGCCAAGACAACAAAGGTGAACCGCCCCGGATTTTTCGGAGGCCGATGGTTGTGAGTCATGCCGCCTGAGCAGACTCAGTCAGTCGTTGATAATACTTTTCTTCAGCCTCTGCCGGTGGAATGTTACCGATTGGTTCCAGCAAGCGTCGATGGTTAAACCAATCAACCCAGGCCAGTGTCGCCAGCTCCACGGCTTCCCGGTTTTTCCAGGCCTGTCGATAAATCACCTCGGCTTTATACAAGCCATTAATGGTTTCGGCTAGCGCATTGTCATAGGAATCGCCTACGCTCCCTACTGAGGCTTCGATACCGGCTTCGGCCAAACGCTCGGTATAGCGGATCGACACGTACTGCACGCCTCTGTCGCTATGGTGAATTAAACCACCTGCCGGTCTCCTGGCATAGACCGCTTGTTCGAGTGCATCCAAGACGAAATCAGTGCGAGCGGAAGCGGAAACCTTCCAGCCGACAATAAACCTGGAAAAGACGTCGATCACGAAGGCGACATAGACAAAACCTTGCCAAGTGGAAACATAGGTAAAATCGGCTACCCACAACGCATCCGGACGCTCTGCCTTAAATTGCCGATTGACGCGGTCCAATGGATAAGCCTCATCAGGGCGGCTGATCGTTGTCTTGACTGTTTTGCCGCGCACCACGCCTTGTAACCCTAGCTGGCGCATCAAACGTTCCACTGTACAACGAGCCACGTTTTTCCCTTCACGCTGCAATTGTCGCCAGACCTTACGCGCACCGTACGCTTGGAAATTGTCCTCCCAAATCCGGCGGATCTGATGGCCTAAACTCTCATCCTGTTTAGCACGGGCTGATCGCAGATTAGGATTGGCCTGACACACCGCATGCCGATAATACGTCGACGGGGCAATCGGCAATACTTTGCAGATCGGCTCGACCCCATAGACATCACGGTGATCGTCAATAAAGGCTTTCATCGTTTGAACGGGCGGTCGAGCTCCGCCTGGGCAAAATAAGCGGACGCCTTACGCAGAATTTCATTGGCTTGCCGGAGCTCACGTACTTCGCGTTCCAAGGCTTTCAACCGCTCTCGCTCTGACGTTGTCAGCTGTTCTTGTGCACCACTCGTTTTTTCGGTTTCACGTACCCAGCGACGCAGGGTTTCAGCGGTACAGCCGATTTTAGCGGCAATTGATTGAATGGCGGCCCATTGTGAGGCATATTCGCTTTGATGTTCATGCAGCATTTGAACTGCGCGCTCACGGACTTCCGGTGAAAAGTTGGTGTTGGTTTTCTTGGTCATAGCTCCATTTTCTCATAAGTTGGAGCCTCCGAGAAAATCGGGGCGGTTCAAAGGGCTGGAATTGAACGGCTATGTTTTTATGCTGAATCATATCCATCTCATAGTGACTTCGCCAGATATGGCGGGATTTTTACGGGATTTCAAGCGCTTCACTTCCGGTAAACTCAGGCGCAATCTTGAAAGCACGGAGCCAAATGTATTGAAACTGTTTGTGGATGAGCAGGGCAGTTATCAATTTTGGATGGAGACTAATGCGCCGAAGAAGATTGAAAACCCTGCTTTCTATTTGCAAAAGCTTAACTATATCCATGAAAATCCGGTGCGGAAAAGTTATGTTTCAAGGCCTGAATATTGGTTTTGGTCATCGGCTAACCCGGCCTCGCCGCTCCTTACCAAACTGCTTGTAACATGATGCGTTATGTTGAGCGTAGTCGCTTAGCTTGGGCGGTATAGAAACGTTAGGGACGGGGTTGCAAACCCCGTCCCGCTTGTGGAGAGCAAAATGGAAAAAATTATTCTCCAGAGAGACAAAACAGACGCTAAGCTATCAGCTACCAATAAGGCTAACGTCCCAAAAAAGTCGATAAGGCTTAGACAGCCCTGAGCGAAAGCAATACAATCCCCATTAATAAAGAATGCGGGCTAAGCTAAACATCCAGGCCGGCTTAGTCCAACACACATTTATCTGTCATGCTCGCGCACGACAGATAAAATGCTTATTTGTTAGCAGTCAAAAGGGTGCTCAAATGGTTTGGTTGGATAATTCGAGAATAATCGCAATTTTCGCCGTAGTTTTTTTACATGTAGCGGCTGGCGTTGTGATTGAAAGTGTTATTGGCACAGAAAGTTGGTGGGTTGGCAACCTCTATGATTCACTTGTTAGGTGGTGTGTTCCCGTTTTCGTGATGATTAGTGGAGCAGTGTTACTTGATCCACACAAAAAGGAAGATCTAAAGACTTTTTACATAAAAAGGCTATCAAAAATATTTATTCCTATTCTTTTTTGGTCTCTTTTCTTTCTATTATGGGCAGTGTTAAAGGGCTTCGTTAAAGCAGAGCCTTTGTCCTTGGCTTACTTAGCCAGAAAACTTATATCGGGGAAACCGCATTACCATATGTGGTTTTTATACATGATTATACCGCTTTACTTGTTTACACCATTCTTTCGGAAGATTTTAGTCAACTCTACTCGCAACGAAATTACCACCCTAGTTATTATTGCCATGTTTTTATCGGTGTTAAGCGGTATTGGTAACAAGGAATCTCCACTTTTTACTAACTGGTTCTTATCCTACATACCATTTTTCTTTCTTGGTTATTTAATCCGATCTGATGAGCGCAATCATTCAAAGCTTATTTTATGGGGTGTGTTTATAGTTTCATTCATCTTAACAGCAGTGGGGTGTTACGTTGTGGCAAGCAGAAAAGGTTTAGATGCTGGGCTATATTTTTATAATTACACCGGTATCACTGTGGTTCCCATGTCGGTCAGCGTTATGTATCTTTTAAAGTCGTGGACTTTGCCTATTGGCAATGTAGCCCTAAGCAGAAAGTTATCGCTTTTAACTTTGGGGGTTTATCTAATACACCCTGTAATCCTGGAAACCATTCAATATCTCGGATATGGTCCATTCATTTTCTACCCAGCAATATCCATTCCGCTCATAGCTATAGTTGTTTTTTGTTTATCTTTAATTGGAGCGTGGTTAATATATAAAACGCCATATTTATCTCGTGTTATTTGAAAGCTGCTAACAAGGCGCCACCAGACGTAAATTCCGCTTCCGCAATCCGTAGGGCGCAATACGCTTGCGCTATTGCGCCCTACGGATTGCGCCTCACCGAGTTCTGTCAAATACTGGATTACTTAACAACTAACCCAACCTACGCTATTATTTATCGTTGGCTATCATTTAGGGAGTTAATTATGGTTTCATACCGTATTCCAGGGCCTCTAGGGGGATTAATAACAGAGGATATCGACGAAGGCACCATGTGCAGGACAGCTAGTCCAAGGCCTGGACCTTTAGGAGAATCAATAGACTATATTGACAAAAATACTATATCCCAATCAAGTAGCTTCAGATCGAAACATTGGGAGCGACTCTTGACGACTCTTATAAACCTGCCATCGCTAGCCGAATGCCTAACGTGTCTGAAACAATATCAACATCCGATATGAAAGCAGTTAATGAGCTTTCGCTTAGTGATCGAGGATTAACTCTGCTCAAAGATATAGAGCAGCTTCGCTTGCAACCTTATGATGATCAAACTGGTAAGGAAATTATCGCATGGACCGTCGGCGCAACTATAGGCTATGGCCATTTAATTAAAAGGACCGAATGGGATACTTACAAGGACGGTATTACGGTTAGCGCCGCAAGCATATTGTTTGAGCAGGATCTATCTCCCTTTGTCAATGCCGTCCGTTCAAATATAAAAGTTAAATTAAAGCCGCAGCAATTTGATGCGCTAGTTATGCTAGCCTTTAATATCGGTGCTGGAGCAAGTGGCTTTTCCGGTTCATCAGTCGTTAAGCTGGTGAATGATCCTGAAGTTGAGACCAATTACAAAAATCTTGAAGCAGCTTGGAAAGCTTGGAGTAAATCCCAAGGTAAGGTGATGAAAGGGCTCGAAAATAGAAGAGCATGCGAATGGAATGTTTATTCACAAGGTATTTACAAAAAGTGGTGAGACAATGTTTTTAATCGGGCCGAAAGCAAAAACTTTTTTTCTAGCAGCATGGTTGCTCGCACAGGCGTCTTTTTGCTTTGCCATCGATAATCCGGATGTGCCCGATCTCGTTGCAGACTTTGAATCGCGCAGCAAAAAATATGAACTCGTTGTTGAGAAACAAGCGCAAAACCAAGAGGAAATCCTCAAGGCATATGTTCAGTACGGTGACTTTCTCGATCAAGAACTCAACCAGGCCTATACGGCTTTAAGCAAACAACTTAATGCCAATAGCAGAAAGTCCTTGCTGCGTTCGCAGCGTCTATGGATTCAGTTCCGCGATGCGGAGTACAACTTTATCGATAATAACTGGACATTAGACAATTTTGGATCGTCGTCGGCTATTTCTCGCAGTGCATATCAAACAGCCATTATAAAGAATAGAGTGGTTGAGCTATTGCATTACTTAAAAAACTATCCTGAAGCTAACAAGTAAACTCCTGCACGATCCTTGTGCTACGCAGGCTCAAACGTTTGGGCTGTTCACGAAGGCCGAGGTTTGTATAATCCGTAACTCGATAAGGCGCAATCCGTAGGGCGCAATAGCGCGAGCGTATTGCACCCTGACGGCGTAGGATAGATGATAGATTATCAATATTTGGATTCGGCATGAGATCACTGAAAATTATCATTATCTTGGCGATTATAGCCGGCATTGCGGTTGCCGCCTGGTATGCCAGCCGTCCCAAACCGGCTGACAAAAACAGCTTGACGCTATACGGCAATATCGACATCCGCCAGGTTGAGTTGAGTTTTCATGACACCGAATACATAGCAAAGATGCATGCGAAGGAAGGCGATCAGGTCAAACAAGGCCAGCTGCTGGCCATGCAGGATCTGGAGCGTTTTCAGTATACGATGGACAACGCCAAAGCCAAGGCCGAGGCCCAGCGTCAGGTGGTGGCAAGACTGGAGGCCGGCTCGCGTGTTGAAGACATCCGCAAGGCGCAGGCGGATGTCAAGTCGGCGCAGGCAGCCGTGGCGTTCGCGCAAAAGGAATTCGACCGGATGCAGGAGATGGTCCGGAGGAAATCGGCGCCGCAGCAATCATTGGACCGCGCCCGCTCGGAGCTGGATGCGGCCCGCGAGCGGATGCGCGCCTTGAAAGAACTGCATGAGCTTGCGGTTATCGGCCCGCGCGTGGAAGACATTGCTGAAGCTAGGGCGCAGCTGGAAGCCGCTGAAAGCGCGTTCAAGCTGGCGAAAAAAGCCTGGCAGGACGCCCATCTCTACGCGCCTGCCGACGGCATCATCCAGGACCGGATTCTGGAGCCCGGCGATATGGCCAACATCAACACGCCGGTTTATACGCTGGCGCTGGTCGATCCGGTCTGGGCGAGAGCCTATGTGCCCGAAAACCGGCTGGGCAGGCTGAAATACGGCATGCCGGCGCGCATCAGGACGGACAGCTATCCCGATAAAGTCTATGACGGCTGGGTCGGTTTCATTTCGCCAACGGCCGAGTTCACGCCGAAAACCGTGGAAACGCCGGAGCTTCGCACCAGTCTGGTTTATCAGGTGCGCGTTTTCGCCTGCAACCCGCAAAACGAATTGCGCCTTGGTATGCCGGTTACAGTCAACATTCCTCTTGCTGAAAGCAATGCACCGTCCCCCTGCAAGGAGCGGTAATGCCCGATTCACGCATCGATCAGCCAGTTTTCGCACTCGAATTCCGGGGCGTCAGCAAAAGTTTTATTGCCAGCCAGCGCACCGTCAGTGCCTTGCGGAATGTGTCGCTGGCGTTGCCGAAAGGCACGGTGGCCGGTCTGGTCGGGCCGGACGGCGCCGGCAAAACCACGCTGATGCGGCTGGCGGCGGGATTGCTGCTGCCGGATTCGGGCCGTGTCACTGTATTTGGATCCGACAGCGATAGTCAGGCCGAACAGCTTCGCAGTTTGATCGGTTATATGCCGCAACGCTTCGGCCTGTACGAAGACCTCAGCGTGGCGGAAAACCTGAACCTTTATGCCGATCTCCACGGCATCGGTCAGGAGGCGAGGCAACAGCGCTTTCAGGACCTGACCCGCATGACGAACCTCGCGCCTTTTTCCGAACGCCTGGCCGGCCGCTTGTCTGGCGGCATGAAGCAGAAACTCGGGTTGGCCTGCACGCTGCTCAGCCAGCCGCAATTGCTGTTGCTGGATGAGCCCAGCGTCGGTGTCGATCCGGTGTCGAGACGGGAGTTGTGGAGCATTATCGATCAGCAGGTGAAAACGAGCGGCACGACCGTGCTGTTAAGCACGGCTTATCTCGACGAGGCCGAGCGCTGCATGGAAGTCATGCTGCTGGATGAAGGCGAACTGCTGGACCACGGCAGACCGGAAGCTTTCAGGCGAAAAGTCCAAGGGCATTGTTATCGCATCACGCATCCCGGGCTTTCCAACCGCGACCTGCAAAACCGCCTGAGCGGCCAGCCCGGCATTACCGATGCCGTCATTCAGGGCGAGGCGGTACGCATCGTTTGCGACAGTGAAGATGCGGTCAATGCTGCGCTGTCAAGGGCAGACAACGGCAAAACCCGAATCGAGACTATCGCCCCGCGGCTGGAAGATGCCTTTATCGAGCTGTTGAATAAACGCCGCGCGCCGATCCGGCAAGCAGACAGGATAACGGAACCGTCCGCGCCTGCCGCCGATGAAGAGGTCATTCGCGTTGACGGCGTCGACCGTTGGTTCGGCGACTTTCAGGCGGTAAAAAAATTGAGCTTCACGGTCAGGCGCGGCGAGGTCTTCGGACTGTTGGGCGCAAACGGCGCCGGCAAAACCACGACTTTTCGTATGCTGTGCGGATTGTTGCCGGCCAGCAGCGGCCAACTGCGGGTCGCCGGCGTCGATCTGCGCAAGGCGGCGGCCAAGGCCCGTGCGCGGATCGGCTACATGTCGCAAAAGTTTTCGCTGTATTCGAATCTGAGCGTGAGTCAGAATTTGGCGTTTTTCAGCAGTGTTTACGGTTTGAGCAATGCGCGCCGTGACAACAGAATCCAATGGGCCTTGCAACAATTTGAACTGGAAGCCAACAAAGACGCCAACAGCGGCGATTTGTCGCTGGGCTACAAGCAGCGTCTGGCCATGGCATGCGCCTTGATGCACGAGCCGGAAATCCTGTTTCTGGACGAGCCCACGTCCGGCGTCGATCCGCTGGCCAGGCGGGAGTTCTGGAACCGCACCAATCGTCTGGCTGCAGCCGGCGTCACGGTGCTGGTGACCACGCATTTCATGGAGGAAGCCGAATACTGCGATCGCTTGGTGATCATGGCCGAAGGCGATATCTTAACGGCTGGCACGCCGGCTGAGATCAAGCGGCAGGCGCGCACGCCGCTCTTGCCCGATCCGACCATGGAGGATGCGTTTATTCAACTGATACAGGCAAAACGGCCATGAGCGATTCAAGAGCCAGAAAGCGTATGCGCCTGAAGGGACTGATCGCCAAGGAGTTCCTGCAAATCTGGCGCGATCCGAGCAGTTTGGCCATTGCTTTCTTGCTGCCGGTGCTTTTGTTGTTCATGTTCGGTTATGGTGTTTCGCTGGACGCCAAACGGGTGCCGATAGGTTGGGTCGTGGAGAATACCACGCCTGAGGCCGCGAGTTTCACGGCGGCCTTTCAGCAGTCCGAGTATTTCCAATCATTTTATTTTGCCGATATGGCGGCCGCAGAACACGCGCTCCTGAATAGAAAAATCATGGGCATTATCCGGCTGCGCGAAAATTTCAGCAGCCAGTTGTTCAAGCAGAATTCGCCGGCCATCCAGGTCGTTGTCGATGGTGTGGATGCTAATACCGCGCGCCTGGTTTCGGGCTATGTGCAAGGCACATGGAATGAATGGCTGAGCCATTTGTCCAGGTCGCGCGGCACAACTCTGTCGAGGCCGGTCATCGCCGAGCAGCGGATCTGGTACAACAGTGCGGTGCTGAGCAAGGACTTTCTGGTGCCGGGCCTGATTGCCATGATCATGACGCTGACCGGCGCGCTGTTGACGGCCATGGTCATGGCCCGCGAATGGGAGCGCGGCACGCTGGAGGCCATGATCGCGACGCCGGTCACGATGGGCGAAGTCCTGCTGGGCAAGCTGGTTCCGTATTATCTGCTCGGCATGGGTGGGATGCTGCTGTCCATTGCCATGGCGGTGTTTCTGTTCGACGTGCCGTTGCGCGGTTCGTTTTGGGTATTATTGCTGACCGGCACGCTGTTTCTGCTGGTCGCCCTGGGCATGGGGCTGTTGATCTCGATTATCGCCAAAAACCAGTTCGTCGCCGGCCAGGCTGCCATTGTCGTCACTTATCTGCCGGCCTTTCTTTTATCCGGATTTATTTTCAATATTAACAGCATGCCGACGGCCATACAGGCGTTCACGTATCTGGTGGGCGCGCGTTATTTCGTGGCGATTTTGCAGACGGTATTCCTGGCCGGCGATGTCTGGCCCGTCATTCTGCCCAATGCGCTGGCGCTGGCATTGATGGCGGCCGTGTTGTTCGCGCTGGCTGCGAAGAAAGCCCCGAAACGGCTGGAGTAATTATGTGGGCCATGATTCATGCGCTGTTGATCAAGGAATTTCTGGCTGTGCTCCGGGACAGGAAAAGCCGCTTCATTTTGATCGGTCCGCCGATGATTCAGCTTTTCATATTCAGCTATGCCGCCACTTTCGATCTCAGCCATATTCCCATTGCGGTCTATAACGAGGACCCGGGCATTGCCTCGCGCGATTTTATTGAGCGCTTTACCGCGGCGCCGGCGTTTACGGAAGTTTTGAGAATCACCCGTCAGGAACAGATCGCGCCGGCCATTGACGAGAAGAAGGTGTTGGCCGTACTGCATCTCGGCCCGCATTTCAGCCGCGATCTGTATTTGGGCCGGAAGCCTGCCGAAGTGCAGATTCTGATCGACGGCCGCGATTCCAACACGGCGCTGATCGCCCTGAATTACATGCAAAGCATAGTGGCGGCGTTTAATCTGGACTGGGCCGAGCGGCATCGCCTGCCGCTGCCGCCCGCGCAATTGCAGATCAGGGCCTGGTTCAACCCGAACCTGGAAAGCCAGTGGTTTATCGTTTCCGGCATCGTGGGACTGCTGACGCAGGTCGTGACCGTCATCGTCACAGCGCTTTCCATTGCCCGCGAACGCGAGCAGGGCACCTTTGACCAGTTGCTGGTGACGCCGCTGACGCCTTTTCAGATATTGGTGGGCAAAGCGTTGCCGGCGATGATTATCGGCATTCTTGAAGCCTCATTCATCATTTTCATGGCCGTGTTCTGGTTCAAGGTTCCGATGATCGGTAGTCTGGCTGCGCTGTATCTGGGCGTGGTGCTGTTTGTGCTTGCCAATATCGGCATCGGCCTGATGATCTCATCGCTGTCTGTCACTCAGCAGCAGAGTCTTTTGGGGGCATTCCTGTTTTTAGTGCCGTCCGTCATTCTGTCCGGCTTTGCCACGCCGATCGCCAATATGCCGCCGTTCGTACAGGAGCTTACATTGCTCAATCCCTTGCGCTATTTCCTGGTTATCGTCCGCGGCGTTTTTCTTGAAGGCCTGCCGATGTCCGTATTGCTTTCGCAATACTGGCCTTTGGCCGTGATCGGCAGCGTCACGCTGATCTGCGCCTCCTGGCTGTTCAGGCGGCGCATGTATTAAAAAATGGCGATTGTGCTGATCGTAATATCGGCTCGTGGCGCGAGTGCTGGCTCTGCCTGTGGTGGGCGCGATGGTTAAATAAGCAAAGATAAATCGATTTCACGCCCATAATGAGAAGCCCGTCCTTAATTACTGCCACGGTTTTTCATCGATGGGAGGCAAACTGGTCAATTTAAACACCACAGGGTCAGAGCCTGCTACTAACTCCATTTTGGCAGATACAGTCGTCTGGCCCATTCTGGCGCCATTTTGTATCAGCCTTATTTCGGGCAGATCGATTTGTCCATTGTCGGGGTTAAAAGTTGCGGCAGTATTCGAAGACACTGTGGTCAGTTCAGCGCTATCCAGCTGGAATCCGTAGCCGGTCGGGCTGCCTTTGAGCGGAATGAGCCTTAGCGTTGCACGGTACTTTTGATTGCCGACCTTGACAACCGGCAGCGTCATGACACCGCTATCAGAAGAGTAAACAGCCGGGGGCGAAATATTCGGAAGATTGGGGCTTTCCAGGGCAAAGAGCATTGAGGCAGAGCCAGCTACCCATTTTAGTCGGGCATCCCCGCTGCCTTGACTGACGCCCTCGGACATCAACGTTACCGAAGGTAAAAGCAGTTGTCCGGATTTAGGGTCATAAGTCGCGGCAGTATCCGAAGAAGCCGTAGTCGGTACGGCGCTATCCAGTACAAAGCCGTAGCCGGTCGGGCTGCCTTTGAGCGGGGTGATTCTCAGCGTTACCCGGTAGTTTTGATTGCCGACCTTGACGACCGGGAGCGTCAGCATGGTGCCGTCAAAAGAGGCGTTAAGACCCGCGCCTGTCCCGGAGCCGCCGCGTGTTGCGATGATCTCTACAGCGGCATAGTTCCAATGATTGCCGGTCGGCTCGCTGTCATGGATATCCACCAGACCGAGGGCATCGGATGGTGCACTGGTCGATTGCACCCAAAAAGTATTGTCGGCTCCTGTATCGATTCCCTGATAGACGAGTACTTGCCCAGGTACGGGCTTTCGGGCTGCTGCACCGCTCCAATCGTTGCCGACCGCCCATACCCAGTTACCTGCCGCTATGCCGGGCAGGGTGATATTAGGTGCGCCGGATGAACCGCCTGTGATGCCTTGAATGCCTGTGCCGGCGGCGTGGGTGAATGCAACGACAATGAGCGAACCGTCAAAAGAACCTTTCTCGGGGGCTGACGTGACTGTGGCGTTGGTCAGTATGCCAGGTGCTCGTGCTGACCAGATTTCTGCCGTACCGCCTTGAGTATTGCTGCGTTTGACAAGTTGCCAGCTCAGGCCGGCGCCGCTTACCGTGGTCGTCTGAGCCTGATTGGCCGGACCATCATAGGCTACAAAAGCAATGAGCAAATCGCCCGCTGTCGTAGTGGAAAACGGGGGCGTGGTTAGTGCCCCAGGACCTTCCTGGACCACAACGACTTCTTTACCGATAACGTCTGGCGGCGGCGCAGTGTTGTCCACGGTGACGGTTTGTTTTGCCGGATTGCCCGCATTGTCGGTATTGCCGGTTTGTCCGGCCGCATCGGTGGCCGAGGCGGTCAGCACGTGTGAGCCGTCAGCTGCAGTCTTGGTGTTCCATCGAGTCATGAAGGGTGGTCTGGTGATCGCAGAACCTAGCGGTTTGCCATCGATAAAGAACTGAACGCGCGCAACGTGCCTGTCATCGGTCGCTGTCGCGCCAACCTCAACAATGCCGGACACTGTTGAATTAGCCTTAGGTTGAGTTAATGTGATGGTCGGGACCGTGGCATCTTTCTCGCCCTGGGCCGCAGGTAGCACTACCACGACGGGTGAGGTGCCGGTGCGCCCGGCCGCATCAGTGATTTGGGCGGCCAGCCAATGGGTGCCGTTCGTTACGGTCGTCGTGTCCCAGGCAAAGGGGTAATTCGGCGCCTGGGTGCTTTTACCCAATGGCGCGCCGTCGAGAAGATACTGTACGCCAGCATTGCCGGTTGCATGCGCATTTGCTCTGAGAGAGATAGTGCCGAACAGGTGATCGCCGTCCGGAGGTGATATCATGACAATGTCAGGCGGTGTCGAATCCGGGAATACGGGATCGGATGTTTGTATGACCGCATTATCTTTGATGACGATCTTGATGCCGGTAATGTTGTTTTTTTCGTTGCTCTCGACGATGAAATTGTTCGGGTCAGCGATCGCCCGGAACCAATAAGTGCCATCGGGCAGGCCTGGCTTTTTGGTAGCGGGATTAATGGGGAGGGGAATAGATTGGCCTTCATCATTGTAATCGTAATTATCTACATAACCGACAGCTATACCCCGCAGAGACCTTGGGTCAGTACACGGTCCTTGATTGGTGAAGGCACCAAAATTCGGCAGTGTTTTATCATAGGCGAACGAGTTGACGATGCAAAAACCGATTTTGGGACTCAGCGCAACGGGTGCTCCGAGGCCGCCATCCGGAGCAACCGAGTAAAGCCCGAAGGCTGCCAAGGGGTAGTGGAAGTGCCCATGCTCGGCGTGAAACTCGAACGCGCCGGCTATGCGAATCTTTCGGCTGATCGACCATTGGCCGGCGTCGAGTGAGTAAATATGCTGGAGGCCCTGGAAATTGCCGGACGCCTCATTGTAATTGGGCTGGATCTCGAACGGGCCTGGACCCGCATTGGCAATATTGTGCGTGTAACGGAACTCCAGTCCGGTATTTGTCGGCACAATCTTCATCTCCTCTGCCGGGATGATATTCCATAAATCAGGCAACTGCTCGGCGGCTGTGCCGGGGGCGGGTGCGGAAAAGCTGCTTATTGCCAAGAGTGAGACAAGAATAGTCTTACTAGACATATAGACTCCTTAGAAATCTAAGTAATTACAGGCTCGGCTGGCAAATCGAATAGCCGCTTCCATACGCCAAGGTCAAGACTCTCTGCGGCTTAGGCAGAATAGATCAGTGCATCAGTGATGCGCGCCCTTATGTCGTCATATGAATTGCCTGGCTTAATCACGGTCAGCTTATACCGTGCGGGAAGGCAGGCAAGTTGGACGTTGCCAGTTTCTTATGTCTGAATATTCTTCTGCGATTTGTTCGGCCTCCAGGTCGCTTGGTTGGCATTTGCGAAATGCCTTTTTATCTCGAAGGCAACAGGCTAATTCTTCGCCTTCTGCATAGAGGTTGAGGCATAGATAATTCCGGTATTATTCATATTATCAACGCGCTAGGCGTGCTTTAGGGGCATAAGTATTCCTCGTTCTTATTGAACCTGACAATGGGTACAAATACTTAAGAATCTGTTCAGCCTCTCTGCAGCAACGTGCAATGGCGGAAAAACCAGTCGGCTTTCGCCGCAGCAGCGAATCTGATGTATTATGCTCAATGAATTGGCATCGTAACGTCAGTGAATAACTGATGTTACGCAGTTAGTTGAGATTTAATTAAAGTGTCGCTGGCGCGACGGTTTTATTTAATCGGGTTTATCGCACCCGAAGGCGAGTTACTTGCTTTTAACAGCCTGTGTAGGCTGGGTTGGAGCTTTAGCGAAAACCCAGCATGGATGGCCAAAATGCTGGGGTTATCAACCCTGCCTACCGCCGCTAAAAGCGCCGGTGCTCGATGCGGCAGACGGGATGAAACCGCACGTGCGTAACATCAGTGAATAAGAGGGGGATATGCACCAAGGCAGTGTGATAGCAAATATTGTTCAGCCGCTGGAGCGGCGGATTTTTCTGGCTGAAGTACGCTGGGAGCGGGGCATTATCACCGCTATAGCCGAACTGGGTTATGAAGACCCGAACAAGACTTACCTGTTGCCCGGTTTCATCGATGCGCATGTCCATATCGAAAGCTCGATGCTGACGCCGGCCGAGTTTGCGCGCATCGCCTGCCGGCACGGCACCGTGGCAACGGTTTCGGACCCGCATGAGATCGCCAATGTGCTCGGGCTGGAGGGGATTCGCTTCATGTGCGACAACGCCGCGCTGACGCCGCTGCCGATCCTGTTCGGCGCACCGTCCTGCGTGCCGGCCACACCGTTTGAAACGGCCGGCGCGCGTCTGGAAAGCGAACAGCTGGACTATCTGTTCCAGAACAAGCTGACCGGCTATCTGTCGGAAATGATGAATTATCCGGCCGTGCTCAACAACGATCCGCAGATCATGGCGAAGCTGGACCTGGCCAAACGTTACGGCTGCCCGATCGACGGCCACGCGCCCGGCTTGAAAGGCGACGCCATGCGGCGCTATGCCGAAGCGGGCATTTCCACGGACCATGAGTGCAGCACGCTCGACGAAGCGCGCGCCAAACTGGCGACCGGCATGCATATCCTGATCAGGGAAGGCTCGGCGGCGCGGAATTTCGATGCCCTGCATACGCTGATCAGCGAATATCCTGAGCGCGTGATGTTCTGCAGCGATGACAAGCATCCCGATGATCTGGTCGCAGGCCATATCAATCTGCTGGTAGCCAGAGCCGTCGCCTACGGCCATGCCGTTTTTGACGTGCTGCGCTGCGCCTGCCTGAATCCGATAAAACACTATGGCTTGGCCGTTGGCCAATTGCGGGTCGGCGACCGCATGGACGCCGTGGAAGTCGAAAATATCAACACATTCAAACCGATCAGCACCTGGATAGCTGGGCAGAAAGTCGCGCAGCAGGGTACAAGCCTGCTGACCCGCATCAAGCCTGAGCCCATCAATCGCTTTAATGCCAGTCCTATAACGGACGCCCATCTGGACGTGGAGGCGAAGGGCAGGCAAATCCGCGTCATCAAAGCGGCCGATGGCGATCTGTTCACGCAGGAAATGCTGCATGCGCCCAGAATTGAAAATAACAGGATAGTGCCCGATCCGGAACGCGACCTGCTGTTGCTGGCCGTCGTGAACCGCTACCAGGACGCCCAGCCGGCGCTGGCGTTTATCGAAGGCTTCGGACTGAAGCAGGGCGCCCTGGCTTCGAGCGTTGCCCATGATTCCCACAATATTATCGCGGTCGGCGCCGACGCCGAATCCGTCTGCCGGGCCATCAATGCGGTCATTGCCGCGCAGGGCGGCATTGCGGCAGCCGACCAGGACGGCGTCGAGCTGCTGCCGCTGCCGATCGCTGGCCTGATGAGCCATGACGATGGCGATACGGTCGCGGCGCGCTATGCGGAGCTGAACGCGATCGCCAAGAAGATGGGCTCGCCGCTGCGCGCGCCGTTCATGACACTGTCTTTCATGGCGTTGCTGGTGATTCCCGAATTAAAGCTGAGCGATCAGGGCCTGTTTGACGGCCGGACGTTTACCTTTACGTCGTTGACGGTGTAAGACCATGAGCCAGTTTCTGCTTAATCAGCATCTGGTCGAAGAACAATTGCCGGCCGGCATGGTCATGCTGGATGTGATGCGCTGCCATCGCGGTCTGACCGGCACGAAAGACGTCTGCCGCGAAGGCGATTGCGGCGCCTGCCAGATCCTGCTGGGCAAACGGCTGGCCGGCGGGCTGCGCTATCAGGCCGTCAATGCCTGCCTGCTGCCGCTGGGCGCCGTGGCCGATGGCCATGTCGTGACGATCGAAGGCCTGAACGGCGAACGCCTGAATCCGATCCAGCAGGCGCTGGTCGACAATGGCGCGATCCAGTGCGGTTACTGCACGCCTGGGCTGGTCATGGCATTGACCGGCTTTTTCCTGAACAGCCTGATCTCGGATGAACATGCCGCCGTCGATGCAGTAGCGGGCAATCTGTGCCGCTGCACGGGCTATGCCGGCATCAAGCGAGCCATTAAACAGCTGTGCCGGCAATTTGACCTGGCCGGTTCGTCGATGGATCGCCGAATTGAGGATCTCGTACACTGGCAGATCCTTCCGGCATATTTCTTAACGGTAAAAGAAACGCTGGCGGCATTGCCGCCGCATCAGGAAAAAGCATCGCCCGATGTCGTGTTCGTGGCCGGCGGCACGGACCTGTTCGTGCAGAAACCGGCCTGGCTGCAGGCGCAGCCGCTGAATTTCTTGCCCGCTTCGGAAGGCGGCATTCGCCATGAGGGCGGCGAATGCGTCATCGAAGCCGCGGCGACGATCGAGCAGCTGCGGACATCGCCACTGTTTCAGCAGTGGTTTCCATCCGTGGCGCAGGACTTTGAACTGATCTGTTCGGCACCGGTCCGGGCGCGCGCAACAGTCGGCGGCAACCTGGTCAATGCATCGCCGATCGGCGATCTGGCTGTGTTTTTCCTAGCCCTGGATGCGCGGCTGGTCATCGCATCGGCAACCGGCCGCCGGACAGTGGCTTTGAAGGACTTCTTCCGGGGCTACAGACAAACCGACCTTCAGGCCGGCGAGCAGGTTCTGGAAATCCGGTTTGATACAGCCGTCGCGCAGAGTTTCAGCTACGAGAAAGTCAGTAAGCGCACGTATCTGGATATCGCCAGCGTCAACTCGGCCATGAGCATCGAGCATGCCGGCGGGCGCATCATCAAAGCCCATCTGGCCGCCGGCGGCATTGCGCCGGTTCCGTTTTATCTGGCGGCAACCAGCGCCTATCTGCAGGGCAAAGCGATCACGGCCGCAACCGTCCTGGAAGCCGTCGACATCGCCCAGGGCGAGATAGCTCCGATCTCCGACAGCCGCGGCTCCGCCGGCTACAAGCGCTTGCTGCTAAGGCAGCTGATATTCGCGCATTTTCTGAAGCTTTTTCCCGACACCCTCTACTGGAAGCAGTTACATGCACGCTAGCGATATCGATTTGCACGCACAGGGCGCAGCCATTTTTACCGACGACATGGCCGAACCGGCCGGCCTGCTGCATGCCTGTCCGGTCGTATCCAATATCGCCCACGGCCTGATCGAGCGGATCGATTTGCAGGAGGCCTTAGAGCAACTTGGCATCGTTACAATTCTGCTGGCCAAGGATATTCCGGGCAGCAACAACATCGGCAATGCCGCACCCGATGAAGTGCTGCTGGCTGAAAAAGAGGTCGTTTATCAGGGCCAGCCGATCGCCGTGGTCGTGGCTGAATCCGCAGCCATCGCCAGGCAGGCGGCCGGATTGGTGCGCGTCAGCTATAGCGAATTGCCGGCCGTGTTCGATGCCCGCATGGCGCACGCGCAAGGCCTGCATATCGCGCCGCCGCGCATTTTCTCGCTTGGCGATGTCGATCAAGCCTGGCAGGTCTGCGATGTGATTGTCGAAGGCTCGGCCGCGTCTGGCGCGCAGGAGCATGTGTATCTGGAAACGCAGGTTGCTGTCGCCTATCCGCTGGAGAACGATTGCCTCAAGGTCGTGTCGGCCACGCAATCGCCCAGCATGGTGCAGCGCGTTATCGCCCGAGTACTGGATTGCGCCATGCATCAGGTGGAAGTCGATGTCGTGCGCCTGGGCGGTGGTTTCGGCGGCAAGGAAGAGCAGGCGACCGGTTGGGCGGCCATGGCGGCGCTGGCGGCCAGCCGCGTGAACAAGCCGGTCAAAATCAGACTGAACAGAGGCGATGACATGCGCTGGACCGGCAAGCGCCATCCCTATGATGCGGATTTCAAGATCGGCCTGGACAAGACTGGCAAAATCCTGGCTTACGAAGTCTGTTTCTACCAGAATGCCGGCGCGGTCGCCGATCTGTCGCTCGCCATACTGGAGCGGACGCTGTTCCATGCTGGCAACAGTTATTTCATCCCCAATGTGCGCGCCACGGCCGTCAGCTGCCGGACCAATCTGCCGCCCAATACGGCTTTCAGAGGCTTCGGCGGGCCGCAGGCCCTATTTGTTCTGGAAGCGGCGATTTTCAAGGCTGCCGCGGCGCTGAATGTCGATCCGGCCAGCATTCAGCAGAAAAATCTGCTTCAGGAAGGTCAGCAGTTCCCGTATGGCATGCAGGTCGAAAACTGCCGGGCGCAACGGTGCTGGCGGCAACTGCACGAAAGTTTCGGTCTGCCGCAGCGGCAACGGACCATTGAAAACTTCAACGCCAGCCACAGCCTCGAAAAAAAAGCGCTGGCCCTGATGCCGATCTGCTTCGGCATTTCTTTTACCGCCACCTTTTTGAATCAGGCGGACGCTCTGGTGCACGTCTATGCGGACGGTTCGGTCAGCGTCAGCTGTGGCGCTGTTGAAATGGGGCAGGGCGTGAAGCAGAAAATCAGGAGAATAGCCGCGCTGGCGTTTGCCATCGACGAAGCCCGCGTCAGAGTCGAAAGCACCAATACCGCGCGCATCGCCAACATGTCGCCCACGGCGGCCAGTTGCGGCGCCGATCTGAATGGACAGGCGACATTGCTGGCCTGCCGGCAGATTCTTCAACAGCTTAGAACGGTTGCGGCCGGATTGCTGGGCGGCGACGCCGGGCCTGAGCAGATCAGCATCCAGCAGGAGCAGGTCTTTTTAAACGGCCAGCCGATGGCAATAGGCTGGAATAAACTCGTCAGCGAGGCCTATCTGTCCCGCTCGGCGCTGTCGGCGCATGCCCATTATGCAACGCCCGAAGTTTTTTTCGACAGGAGCAAGGAGCAGGGCAGGCCGTTTGCCTATCATGTCTACGGCTGCGCCGCCGTGGAAGTATCGGTCGATTGCCTGCGCGGTACTTATCGCGTCACCGACGTCAGCATCGTTCATGACGGCGGCAGAAGCCTTGCGCCCGCTATTGACCGGGGGCAGGTGGAAGGCGCCGTCGTGCAGGGGCTGGGCTGGATGACCATGGAGGAAATCCTCTATGATGGTCAGGGCCGGCTGCTGACCGATAGCCTGACCACTTACAAGATTCCCGACATTTATTCCGCGCCGGAGATTGCCGTCGAATTTCTGGACAGCGACAATCCGGCCGGCCTCATGCATTCGAAAGCCGTCGGCGAGCCGCCGCTCATGTACGGCATCGGCGGTTACTTTGCCCTGGTTAAGGCGATACGAGCCTTCAATCCCGGCTGGCAAGCCGAAGCCATCGCACCCATGACGCCGGAGAAAGTACTGCTGGCGCTGTATGAATGCGATTACTGACGTTGCGTAACAGCCTGTCCGGCGCGCTGGTTTATGCAATAGGCGACAGCATTGCGGCGCTGCTGACAGGAGAATTCCAGTGGTCTCGCCTGATCGGCATGCTGCTGCTAGGCGGCACTTTATATGCAATCGAAATTCCGACGTATTTTGCCTGGCTGGAGCGGCGCTTCGGCCATCATGACATCCACAGCCGCATCGGAAAAGCGTTGATGGCCCAGGCTTTTTTTAACCCGCTCTGGATCGCGAGGCATATGGCGCTGATTCACTGTTTTTCAGGCCGGTTTGCCGAAGTGCAATGGCATCTGCTGAGTGTCGGGCTGGCTTCCTTCGTGCGGATCGCGCCGATTGGCTTCGCGGCCAATTATGTGATTCAACATTTCATCCCGTTGCGCTGGCGTTTTCCGGCCAGCGCGGCATTTTCCGCCTCGATGGCGGTTTATTACGCATTGAGTGTGAAGTTCTTTGGCTAATCAGGCAATATTCTGGCAACGGCTCGCAGACGGGCTGGAACGGCACGGTTCCGCCGTGCTGATGATCGTGGTCGGTAGCCAGGGCAGTTCACCCGGCAAGGCCGGCGCGAAAATGGCGGTGCTGGCGAGCGGCGAGTGCTTCGGCACGATTGGCGGCGGCGCGGTGGAGCACAGCCTGGTCGAAAAGGCCCGGTCGCTGCTGGCGCAAGGTTCGTTCCAGCCCTGCTTGAGCCGGCAGCGCCACAATCTTTTGGGGACGGAAGGGCAGGCGACCGGCATGCTCTGCGGCGGCGAGCAGACGGTCCTGTTGTACGGCTGCCAAGCCAGCGACAGCGCGGTTTGTCATCTGGCCGGCAACTTGCAGGGCGTGCTGACATTGTCCACGGACGGCATGGCATTCGACCCGGCGCGCACCCTGCCCGGACAAAGCTTCCTGCAAACCGCAAGCAGTTGGCGCTACGAGGAAAACGTCGGCCTCCGCAGGCAGGCCTATCTGATCGGAGGCGGGCACGTCAGCCTGGCGCTGTCAAAGATTCTTGCCATGCTCGATTTCGAGATTACCGTCATTGACGAGCGCGACAACCTGGATACGCTCAAGCACAATACCGACGCGCATCATAAAAAGATCATGCCGTATCGTTTCATAAGCGATGCCATACCGGAAGGCAATCAGGTGTTTGTGTTCATCATGACGCATAGCCACAAAACCGATGAAAAAGTGGCCGAAAGGTTGGCCGGCAAAAAAGTGCGTTATCTGGGCCTACTGGGCAGCCGGAACAAAATAGCGCAAATTAAGTCTAACCTCGGCGCCAAGCTGCCTGCCGAAACTTTGCAACGCATCCGCGGGCCGATCGGATTGCCGATCAACAGCCATACGCCAGAGGAAATCGCCGTCAGCATTGCGGCCGAGCTGATTCAGATAGTAAATGGCGGGGATAGCGAAGGGGGTAAATAGAGAGTGCAAGGATATAGGGGCGATTTCAGTCGTTCTTTAAAACTGATCACCTGAGCTTTCAATTCCTAAGTTAACCTGAATTCGGGATGAAAAAGGGAGCAGGTTGTTGTTATCACTGATATGGCATGTGTCCCGGGACACATGCCGGGCTTTCCAAAAAGCAGCAGGCTTTTGTTGAGTGCGAATACCCTAAAAGGTACAGGTAAATTTGCACCTATACGCATATTGCGTCGAACGATTACCCTTTCTTCATGAGGCTTAAACTGAATTGAGGTTAAATTAGGCAGTCTCGCCCAGTCGGCCAAACTTGGCGGCAGAATTATGAATTGTCCAGAGGGTTGGTTGAATTTCTATAAGTGCTTTTACTATAAGTGCAAATACTATAAGTGCTCATACTGATTACCTACAGTTCCACAGATCTATATAATTTGTCAAAAATCGCTTAAAGGTTACTTAATTGCACGCGATCCAAATTGGATGAGTAGTACGATAGCATTACCTATTGGTCGCCTTACTGTAAGTGTTAGATAAAGTTTGTCCTCTTAATAATTAATAGCCAAAGTTTATCGTCTTATACCAAGCGTTAGCATTAAAGTTCAATAATTCATCGAATTAACATTAAGCAAATTTAAAGTGATGCAAGAAAAATAAAAACGGTTGTCCGGGATTGGCTAATCAAGTTATGGCTGACTTCTTGGGGCGTTATTTCAACTCAATCTACAAGGATTGGCAAAAATTATGTCCTTATACTATCCATTGACTAGCGCGCAAACCTCTATATGGTTTGCTCAAATGTTGGAACCTGAAAACCCTGCCTATAACATTGGTGAATATATCGAAATTTCAGGCGCTATCGATCCAGAATTGTTCAGATTAGCAGTGAGCGGCGCTTTGGATCAAAGCGATAACCTACACCTTCATTTTATTGCGACTGACGAAGGACCAAGGCAATACTTTTCTAAGGATAAGAATTGGCTCATACATTATTTTGATTTTAGTACTGAAGCTGATCCCCATGTCACTGCTAAAGATTGGATGCGAGACGACATGGCAAAAGCTAACGATATTATTCTTGATCCACTATTTACGTTTGCTCTTTTAAAAATACGTTCCGATTTCTTTATTTATTATCAACGTACACACCACATTATTGCAGATGGATTTAGTGGGCCGCTTTTTGCCCAGAAAGTTACGGATTTATATGCTTCCCTAAGCGGAGTTAATCCGTTAGAACTTAATGATTTCGGTTCATGGCTCGATGTATTGGAGAATGAAGAGAATTACCGTAACTCGGCAAGGTATGAACGAGATCGGAATTACTGGCTAGCCCAGCTTAAAGACAGGCCTGAGCCGGTAACGCTATCGGGTAAACAAACGGGCCCGATTCCATGCCGTCAGTCTATCCGTAAGACGGATTATTTAGCCTATTCGACGGCAGAGGCGTTACGCAGCCTGGGAGCGGCTCATGGCGCAAGTTTGGCCCAAATCATAACGGCTGCCGCAGCGCTTTATTTGCATCGATTTACAAGCGAGGAAGATATTGTTGTCGGCATGCCGGTATCCGCACGGATTGGCGCGGCAATGCGCAATATTCCCGGCATGATGTCGAATATCCTGCCGCTGAGATTGAAAGTTGATCCCGGTCAAAATTTTGACGAGTTTCTCAGCCAAACCACAAAGTCAATGCGGGATGCGTTCCGCCATCAAAGCTACCGGAGCGAAGATCTTCGTCAGGATTTGGGGTTACCTACAAACGGAAGTCACTTCTATGGCATGACTGTCAATGTCATGCCTTTCGATTATGTTCAAAGCTTTGCGGGTTATCCGGCACAGAACCATAATCTTTCCACTGGACCGGAGTTCGAACTTTCTCTGAGTGTTTATGACAACCAGAGCGGTTTTGACTTGCGCTTTGATTTTAATGGCAATCCTCTGCATTACAGCGAAGAAAGTCTAGCCGCTCATATGCGCCGCTTGCTGGGTTTGCTTGCCAGGCTTGCGTCCTCTACGCTCGATGTGCCTATAAGCCGAATAAGTCTGCTGGAGGCTGATGAGCGGCAACGCGTACTGTACGACTGGAACGCCACCCAGGCCGATTATCCGCGGGACCGCTGCCTGCATGAACTGTTCGAGGCGCAAGCGGCACAACAGCCCGATGCGGTGGCGCTGGTATTCGAGGATCAGGCGCTGAGCTACGCCGAACTGAACGCCCGGGCCAATCAGCTTGCGCACCATCTGCGCCGTTTAGGCGTAGGCCCCGATGTCCTGGTCGCGGTCTGTACAGAGCGCAGCCTGGAAATGGTGGTGGGCCTGCTGGGCATCCTGAAAGCCGGCGGCGCCTATGTACCGCTGGACCCGGCTTATCCGGAAGATCGCCTGGCCTACATGCTGGCCGATGCTGCGCCCCAGGTGCTGCTGACGCAAGAGCGGCTCAAAGGCATCCTGCCCCAGACGCAGGCCCATACGATCGCCTTGGACCGCGACTGGGGGCGGATCGGCGAGCAGCCGGATACGAACCTGGCGCCGCAGTCGTTGGGCCTGAAGCCGCGCCATTTAGCTTACATGATCTACACCTCCGGCTCGACCGGCCAGCCGAAAGGCGCCATGAACGAACACCGCAGCGTGGTCAACCGGCTCAACTGGATGCAGAAAGCCTACGGCCTGACAGCGGACGATGCCGTCCTGCAAAAAACCCCGTTCAGCTTCGATGTCTCGGTCTGGGAATTCTTCTGGCCGTTGCTGACCGGTGCCCGCCTGGTGATGGCGAAGCCGGAAGGCCACAAAGACCCCGGCTATCTCAGCGAAGTCATCCGGCAGAACCGGATCACCACGCTGCACTTCGTGCCGCCGATGCTGCAAATCTTTCTGGAATACGGCAAAGCCGCCGACTGCACCAGCTTGCGGCGGGTGATCTGCAGCGGCGAAGCCTTGCCGGTCGCGTTGAGCAACCGTTTTCACGAACTGCTCAAGGATACGGAACTGCACAACCTCTATGGCCCGACCGAAGCCGCCATCGACGTGACGGCCTGGGCCTGCGAGGCCAGGACAACGGCGAGCAGCATCCCGATCGGCCGGCCGATCGACAACACCCGGATCTACCTCCTGGACCCGCAGGGCGAACCGGTGCCGGTCGGCGTGCCCGGTGAACTGTTCATCGGCGGCGTCCAGGTCGGCCGCGGCTACCTGAATCGGCCCGAGCTGACCGCCGAGCGTTTCATCCAGGATCCGTTCAGCCGCGATCCCGAAGCCCGGCTGTACAAGACCGGCGACCTGGCCCGCTGGCTGGAAGACGGCAGCATCGAGTATCTGGGCCGCAACGACTTCCAGGTCAAAATTAGAGGCTTCCGCATCGAACTGGGCGAGATCGAGGCCCGGCTGGCAGCCTGTGCCGGTGTGCGCGAGGCCTCTGTTATCGCCCGCGAAGACCAGCTCGGCGATAAGCGGCTGGTGGCCTACCTGACGGCCATGACCGATGCCGAGCTGAGCATTGATGAGCTGCGTGCGCAGTTAAAGGCCGCGCTGCCCGAGTACATGGTGCCCAGCGCCTTTGTGATCCTGGATACACTGCCGCTGAGCCCGAACGGCAAGCTGGACCGCAAGGCCCTGCCGGCGCCGGATGCCAGCGCCCTGCAAACTCAACAGTATGAAGCGCCGCAAGGCAGGACCGAACAAACCCTGGCAGCCATCTGGTCCGAGCTGCTCAAGATCGAGCAGGTCGGCCGCCACGACAATTTCTTCGAGCTGGGCGGACATTCGCTGCTGGCCGTGACTTTGATCGCACGGATGCGCCAGGCCGGGCTGAACATTGATGTGCGGGCCTTGTTCAGTGCGCCAACGCTGGCCGGTCTGGCGGCGCTGGCCGACAACGGCAGCCAGGTCGAGCAGTTGGTTATCCCGGCCAACCGCATTCCGGTCGACTGCACGGCCATTACGCCGGACCTGCTGCCGCTGGTTGATCTGGCGCAGGCCGATATCGACCGCATCATTGCCGCCGTGCCGGGCGGGGCGACCAACGTGCAGGACATCTATCCACTGGCGCCGCTGCAGGAAGGCATCCTGTTTCACCACATGATGGAGTCCGAAGGCGATGCCTACCTGATGCCCGTCTTGATGGCGTTTGATACGGAGAAACACCGGGACGGTTTTCTGGCCGCTTTGCAGACCGTGATCGAGCGCCATGACATCCTGCGCACTGCTTTTGTCTGGGAAGGCCTGCCGGAACCGGTGCAGGTGGTCTGGCGCGAAGCGAAGTTAAAGATCGAGCATGTCGTAATTGGTTCTGAAGCCGGCGATGCCTCCGAAAAATTGCTGGAACGTTACAATCCCAGACATTACCGCCTCGACTTGAGAGTCGCACCGCTGATCAACGGCTTCACGGCCTATGACTCAAGGAAAGGGCGTTGGTTGCTGTTGCTGTTGACTCACCATTTGACACTCGACAACACTGCGCAGGGCATCTTGTTGGAGGAGATCCAGATGCTCCAGCTGGGCAAGAGCGACCAACTGCCGGCGCCGCTGCCGTTCCGCAACTTCGTCGCGCAGGCACGCCTCGGGATGAAGCCGGAAGCGCATGAAACCTTTTTCCGCGAGATGCTCGGCGATGTCGACGAGCCGACTGCGCCGTTCGGCCTGCTCGACGTGCGGGGCGATGGTGCAGGCGTCAAAGAAGCGAAGCAAGACCTCGACCTTGATCTTGCCCGACGCCTGCGCGAACAGGCCAGAGTGCTGGGCATCAGCGCCGCCGGCCTGTTTCACCTGGCCTGGGCTATGGTGGTGTCACGGTCCTCGGGACGCGATGATGTGGTGTTCGGCACGGTCCTGTTCGGACGCATGCAGGGCGGCGAAGGCGCCGAGCGGGGGCTGGGCATGTTCATCAATACCCTGCCGCTGCGCGTGCAGCTGGCCGAGGGCAGTGTCCTGGAACAGTCTCGTGAAATGCAGCGGCGACTGGCTGATTTGCTGCGCCATGAACATGTGCCGCTGAGCCTGGCGCAGCGCTGCAGCGCCGTGCCCGCGCCGGCGCCGCTGTTCAGCGCACTGCTCAACTATCGGCATAGCCAGGCCGAAGCCTCGGCTGACAGCTCACCTGCTTGGCAGGGCATCGAAGTCCTATCATCGGGCGAAGAGCGCAGCAACTACCCGATCGTATTATCCGTGGACGATCTGGGCGAAGGGTTTGAACTGACGGCGCAAACCTTGCCGCCGGTGGCGCCGGAACGGCTGTGTGCCTTGATGCACACGGCGCTGGACAATCTGATCATGGCCCTGGAGACGGCGCCGGATACCGCCATGCGTCAGATCGGCGTGCTGCCGGAGGCCGAGCGCCGCCAGGTGCTGTACGACTGGAACGCCAGCCAGGCCGACTATCCACACAACCGCTGCATCCACGAACTGTTCGAGGCCCAGGTTGCAGCGCAGCCGGACGCGCCGGCGGTTGTTCACAACGGTCGAACTTTAACTTACGGCGAACTGAACGCGCGCGCCAACCGATTGGCGCACCATTTGCGCAGTCTGGACGTAAAACCCGACGACCGGGTGGCAATCTGCCTGGCGCGTAGCGTCGAACAGGTGATCAGCCTGCTCGCCGTGCTTAAGGCGGGGGCGGCCTACGTGCCGCTGGACTCTTCCTATCCGGCAGAGCGCCTGGCCTACATGCTCGAGGATAGCGCACCCAAAGTGTTGCTGGCACAGCAGTCGCCCAAAGGCAGTTTGCCCAAGACCGATGCCCAGGTAATTGCATGGGACGGCGATTGGAGTCAAATCGACAAACAGCCGGATACAAACCTGCCAGCACAGGCGCTGGGTCTGACAGCGCAACACTTGGCCTACGTCATCTACACCTCCGGCTCCACCGGCCAGCCTAAGGGCGTCATGGTGCCGCATGCCGGCGTCGTGAATCTGGTCTGCTGGCACAACCGGCAATTCCAGGTCAGCGCCGCCGACCGGGCCACGCAACTGGCGGGCCTGGCTTTCGACGCCAGCGCCTGGGAAACCTGGCCGTACCTGTCGGCCGGCGCCTGCCTGCACCTGGTACGGTCCGAACGGCTGGGCCAGCCGGAGGCGCTGTGGCAGCAGCTGGCCGATGACCGCATCACTATCGCGTTCATGCCGACGCCGCTGGCCGAACTGATGCTGGCATCGCCCCGGCCCGAACACTTAGCCCTGCGCTGCCTGCTGACCGGCGGCGACCAGCTGCACGGCTATCCGCCGGCGGGGCTGCCGTTCGAAGTGGTCAACAACTACGGCCCGACCGAGAATAGCGTCGTCTCGACCTCCTGCTCGGTGCCGGCGGGAGGCGAGGGGCTGCCGCCGATCGGCAAGCCCATCGCCAACACCCGCGTTTACTTGCTGGACGATCATCTTACGCCCGTCCCGGTCGGTGCCGTGGGCGAGCTGTACGTGGGCGGCGCCGGGCTGGCGAAAGGCTACCTGAATCAACCCGAACTGACTGCCGAGCGTTTCATCGCCAATCCGTTCAGCCACGATCCCCAGGCGCGGCTGTACAAGACCGGCGACCTGGGCCGTTGGCGGGAAGACGGCAGCATCGAATTCCTCGGCCGCAATGACTTCCAGGTCAAAATCCGCGGCTTCCGCATCGAGCTGGGCGAGATCGAGGCCCGGCTGGCCGGCCATCCGGCAGTCCGGGAAACGGCCGTGCTGGCCCGCGAGGACGGGGCCGGCGGCAAGCGGCTGGTGGCCTACTACACCGGCGATGACGATCTGGCCGTGGATGACCTGCGGGCTTATCTGGCCGAGTCCCTGCCCGAGTACATGGTGCCGGTCGCCTTCGTGCAGTTGGCCGCGCTGCCCTTGACCGCCAACGGCAAGCTGGACCGCAAGGCCCTGCCGGCGCCGGACGGCGATGCCTATGCCGCGCGCGGCTATGAAGCGCCGCAAGGCGAGACTGAACAAGCCCTGGCTGACATCTGGCAGGATCTTCTAGGGATCGAGCAGGTCGGCCGCCACGATAATTTCTTCGAGCTGGGCGGGCATTCCTTGCTGGTAGTCAAGTTGGTGCTTGAAATCAAGCAGCAATTCGAGGTTGAGCTGGTGCTGCATGATGTCTTCATGGCGCCAGTACTTTCATTTCTTGCAGAGCGGATCATTGATGCGCAATTGGCTCAGTTTGATGAGGATGATTTAGCGCAGGTTATGGAATCTACAAGTTATGAAGTCTATAAATGATTCTTGAGGAGTATCAATCATGGCGAAAATTATGTTTCAACCTAAGTCAAGGACAGTAGCATGAAAAGTTATTCCACGGATAAATTATCAACGCTTGAACGCGAAGCATTAGTTAAACAAGCGATAGCCGGAAAATTAAAACGCAAGCAATTAAAGGATACTCCTATCCCTCATGCCGACCGTGACCAGCGCCTGCCGCTGTCCTTCTCCCAACAGCGGCTTTGGTTCCTCGCCCAAATGGAAGGCGCCAGTGAAGCCTACCATATCGCGGGCGGGATACGGCTGACAGGCTATCTGGACGTGACGGCCTTGCGGCGCGCGCTGGACCGGATCGTGGCCCGCCATGAAGCCTTGCGCACCCTGTTCATCGAGCAGGACGGCGAGGCGAGCCAACATATCCTCGACCCCGACCGCAGCAGTTTCGCGCTCCTGGAACACGATCTCAGTACCGTCGCTGACCCTTCGTCCGCCCTAATCCGGCTTTCCGAACAGGAAGCCCAGGCGCCGTTCGACCTGGCCCAGGGTCCGCTGGTGCGCGGCCGCCTCGTCCGGCTGGCGGCCGACGAACATGTGCTGCTGGTCACCATGCATCACATCATTTCCGACGGCTGGTCCATGGGCATCCTGATCGACGAACTGGGCCGCCTCTACGGCGCCTACAGCCACGGCGGAGATGATCCCTTGCCGGCTCTGGACATCCAATACGCCGACTATGCCGTCTGGCAGCGGCGCTGGGCCGAAGGCGAGCAGCTGCACGCCCAGGCGGCTTATTGGCAACAAACGCTTGCCGGTGCGCCCGCCCTGCTGGAACTCCCCACTGACCGGCCTCGGCCGCCACAGCAGGATTATACCGGTGCCTTGCTGGCCGTCCGGCTGGACGCCAACCTCAGTGCACAGCTCAAGGCCTTCAGCCAACGCCACGGCGTGACCCTGTTCATGACCCTGCTGGCCGGCTGGGCCCTGACCCTGTCACGGCTCTCGGGCCAGGATGACCTGGTGATCGGCACCTCTTCGGCTAACCGGGGGCGGGCCGAAATCGAAGGCCTGATCGGTTTCTTCGTCAACACCCTGGCCTTGCGGATCGACCTGTCGGACTCGCCCACGGTTGCGGCTCTGCTCGAACGCGTCAAGATCCAGACCCTCAATGCCCAGGCCCACCAGGACATCCCGTTCGAACAAGTCGTCGAAATCGTGCAGCCGCCTCGCAGCCTGGCATATTCTCCTTTATTTCAGGTCATGTTTGACTGGCAAAGCACGCCTGGCGGAAAACTGAGCCTGCCCGGCCTCAGTCTGGCTCCGGTAGAGGTGGCGCGCGCCAGTGCTCAGTTTGACCTGAGCCTTTCGCTGAAAGAAGACGGCGACCGCATCGTCGGCGGTCTTGAATATGCCACGGCGCTGTTTGACCCTGATACCGTTGCCCGCTACCTGGGCTACTGGCAAGCCCTGCTGGCCGGCCTGGTGGCGGACGATAGCCAGGCCATTGCCCGCCTGCCGATGCTCAGCGAAGCCGAGCGCCGTCAGGTGCTGTACGGCTGGAACGCTACCGATGCCGATTATCCCCGTGACCGTTGCGTCCATGAACTGTTTGAGGCGCAAGTGCGGAACAATCCGGATGCGGTGGCGGTAGTGTTCGAAGACCGGCGTTTGACCTATGCTGAACTCAACAACCGGGCCAACCAGTTGGCGCACTACCTGCACAGTCTGGGTGTCAAGCCCGACGACCGGGTCGCGATCTGCGTGGAACGCAGCCTGGAGATGGTAGTGGGGCTGCTGGGTATCCTGAAAGCCGGCGGCGCTTACGTGCCGCTGGATCCGGCTTATCCGGCCGACCGGCAGGCCTACATGCTCGCCGATGCGACGCCCAAGGTGCTGCTGACCCAGGAGCGGCTCAAGGGCATCCTGCCTCAGACGGAGATCCATACGATCGTTTTGGACAGCGATTGGGAGCGGATCGGCGAACAGCCGGACACGAACCCGGCGCCGCAGTCACTGGGTCTGACGCCGCAGCATCTGGCTTACGTCATCTACACCTCCGGCTCGACCGGCCAGCCGAAAGGCGTGATGATCGAGCACCAGGCGCTGGTCAATTATGCACTGGGTGCGGCACAAGTATTTGAACTGACCCGTGCCGATACGGTCCTGCAGCAAAACTCGATCAACTTCGACCTCTCTGTCGAAGAGATCTTCCCGGCACTGCTGTCAGGCGCGACGCTGGCGCCGAGCGAGCGCCTGTTCGGCATGGACAGCGAACTGCGCCCGACCTTCGTGCATCTGACCGCGGCGCACTGGCACACGCTGGTGGCCGAATGGGAACGCTCGCCGGAGCGGGCGCGGGCGCAATTGGCCGGCGTGCGCCTGCTCAACGTAACCGGCGACGCGCTGTCGCCGCAGAAGCTGCAAGCCTGGGAAGCGCTCTGCCCCGATAAGAAAACCAAGCTGGTCAACACGTACGGCCCGACCGAAGCCACCGTCTCCTGCACGGCCGCCTACGTCAAACATAATCCCGAGATGGCCAGCGTCACCATCGGCCGGCCGATGGCCAACACCCGCATTTACTTCCTCGATGCGCAGGGTGAACCGGTGCCGGTGGGCGTGGCCGGCGAACTCTTCGTGGCCGGCGACGGCGTCGGCCGCGGCTACCTGAACCGGCCCGAACTGACCGCCGAGCGCTTCATCCAGGATCCGTTCAGTAACGATCCCAACGCGCGGCTGTACAAGACCGGCGACCTGGGCCGCTGGCTGGCCGACGGCAGCATCGAATTCCTGGGCCGCAACGACTTCCAGGTCAAGGTCCGGGGTTTCCGCATCGAACTGGGCGAGATCGAGGCCCGGCTGGCCGGCCATCCGGCGGTCCGCGAAACGGCCGTGCTGGCCCGCGAAGACGGGAGCGGCGGCAAACGGCTGGTGGCCTACTACACCGGCGACGCCGGGCTGAGCGTGGACGACCTGCGGGCTTATCTGGCCGAGACGCTGCCCGAGTACATGGTGCCGGCCGCCTTCGTCTACCTCGAAGCGCTGCCTTTGACTGCCAACGGCAAGCTGGACCGCAAAGCCCTGCCGGCGCCGGAGGGCGATGCTTACGCCGCGCGCGGCTATGAAGCGCCGCAAGGCGAGACCGAACAAACCCTGGCGGCGATCTGGGCCGACCTGCTCAAGATCGACCAGATCGGCCGCCACGATAATTTCTTCGAGCTGGGCGGGCATTCCTTGCTGGCCGTGACCTTGATCGCACGCATGCGCCAGGCCGGCTTGAACATTGACGTGCGAGCCCTGTTCAGTGCGCCAACGCTGGCCGGTCTGGCGGCGCTGGCCGACAACGGCAGCCAGGCCGAGCAAGTGGTCATTCCGGCCAACCGCATCCCTGACGGCTGCACGGCCATTACCCCGGACCTGCTGCCGCTGGTCAGTCTGGCACAGGCCGATATCGACCGCATCATTGCCGCCGTACCAGGCGGGGCGGCCAACGTGCAGGACATCTATCCGCTGGCGCCGCTGCAGGAAGGCATTCTGTTCCATCACCTGATGGAATCCGAAGGCGACGCCTACCTGATGCCGGTGCTGATGGCGTTCGACACGCGCGAACGTCTTGACGGGTTCCTGGCCGCCTTGCAGGCCGAGATCACACGCCACGATATCCTGCGCACGGCCGTGGCCTGGGAAGGCCTGCCGGAGCCCGTGCAGATCGTGTGGCGCCAGGCTCCGTTGAAAGTTGAGGAGGTCGCCATAGACGCTGAAGCGGGCGATGCGGCCGAACAATTGGCGGAGCGTTACGATCCGCGGCATTATCGCCTCGATGTGCGAGTCGCGCCGATGATCAACGGCTTCATGGCCTATGACGCCAAGAAGAAGCAGTGGCTGTTGCTGCTGTTGGCCCACCATTTGACCTTCGATAACACTGCGCTGGATATCCTGCTCGAGGAAATCCAGATGCACCGGCTGGGCAAGAGCGACTTACTGCCGGCGCCGCTGCCGTTCCGCAACTTCGTCGCGCAGGCACGCCTCGGGATGAAGCCGGAAGCGCACGAAGCCTTTTTCCGCGGCATGCTGGCGGGTGTTGATGAGCCCACGGCGCCGTTCGGCCTGCTCGACGTGCGGGGCGACGGTGCAGGCATCGAAGAAGCGAAGCAAGACCTCGGCCTTGATCTTGCCCGACGTCTGCGCGAACAGGCCAGAGTGCTGGGCATCAGCGCCGCCAGTCTGTTTCACCTGGCCTGGGCCGCCGTGGTGTCAAAGACTTCAGGCCGCGATGACGTGGTCTTCGGCACGGTGCTGTTCGGGCGCCTGCAGGGCGGCGAAGGTGCCGAGCGGGGGCTGGGCATGTTCATCAATACCCTGCCGCTGCGCGTGCAGCTGGCCGAGGGCAGCGTCCTGGAACAGGTCCGTGACGTGCAAACACGGCTGGCCGAGCTGCTGCGCCATGAGCATGCGCCGCTGAGCCTGGCGCAACGCTGCAGCGCCGTGCCCGCGCCGGCGCCGCTGTTCAGCGCACTGCTCAACTACCGGCATAGCCAAACGGAGGCAATGGTCGACGGCGCAAACGCTTGGCAGGGCATCGAAATCCTGTCATCGAGCGAAGAGCGCAGCAATTATCCGATCGTGCTGTCCGTGGACGATCTGGGCGAAAGGTTTGCGCTGTCGGCGCAAACCCTGTCGCCGGTGGCGCCGGAACGGCTGTGCGCCCTGATGCAGACGGCGCTGGACAACCTGATTACGGTCCTGGAGACGGCGCCGGACACGGCCATGCGCCGGATCGGCGTGCTGCCGGAAGCCGAACGCCGCCAGGTGCTTTACGACTGGAATGCCACCGAGGCTGATTATCCGCGGGACCGCTGCCTGCATGAACTGTTCGAGGCGCAAGTGCGCAAGACGCCCGATGCGCCGGCACTGGTGTTCGAAGACCGACAGCTGAGCTACGCCGAACTGAACGCGCGCGCCAACCGCTTGGCGCATTATCTGCGTCGCCTGGGCGTAAAGCCCGACGACCGGGTGGCAATCTGCCTGGCGCGCAGCGTCGAGTTGGTGATCAGTCAGCTCGCCGTGCTCAAGGCGGGGGCGGCCTACGTGCCGCTGGACCCGGCCTATCCGGCAGAGCGCCTGGCCTACATGCTCGAGGATAGCGCTCCGCTGGCGCTATTGACCGACACGGGCCTCAAGGTCCGGCTGACGGAGCGGTCAGCCGGCGCCAAGCTGATTGATCTTTTTGCGGAGGCGGCGCAGTGGGCTCATCAGCCTTCCGATAACCCGGACTTGGCCGTAGTCGGCCTGACCCCGGCACATCTGGCCTACGTCATCTACACCTCCGGCTCCACCGGCCAGCCCAAAGGCGTCATGGTGCCGCATGCCGGCGTCATGAACCTGGTCAGCTGGCACAACCGCCAATTCCAGGTCAGCGCCGCCGACCGGGCCACGCAACTGGCGGGCCTGGCTTTCGACGCCAGCGCCTGGGAGACCTGGCCGTACCTGTCGGCCGGCGCCTGCCTGCACCTGGTGCGGCCCGAACGGCTGGGCCAGCCGGAGGCGCTGTGGCAGCAGCTGGCCGACGACCGCATCACGATCGCGTTCATGTCGACGCCGCTGGCCGAACTGATGCTGGCTTCGCCCCGGCCCGAACACTTGGCCCTGCGCTGCCTGCTGACCGGCGGCGACCGGCTGCACGGCCATCCGCCGGCCGGGCTGCCGTTCGAACTGGTCAACAACTATGGCCCGACCGAGAACAGCGTCGTCTCGACCTCCTGCACCGTACCGGCGGGAGGCGATGGGCTGCCGCCAATCGGCAAGCCCATCGCCAATACCCGCGTCTACCTCCTTGATCCACAGGGTGAACTGGTTTCGATAGGGGTCGCCGGCGAGATCCATGTGGCCGGCGACGGCATCGCCCGCGGTTACCTGAACCAGCCCGAGCTGACCGCCGAGCGCTTCATCCAGGATCCCTTCAGTAACGATCCCAACGCGCGGCTGTACAAGACCGGCGACCTGGGCCGCTGGCGGCAAGATGGCAGTATTGAATTCCTGGGCCGCAACGACTTCCAGGTCAAGATCCGCGGCTTCCGCATCGAGCTGGGCGAGATCGAGGCCCGGCTGGCAGCCTGTGCCGGTGTGCACGAGGCCGTCGTCATGGCGCGTGAAGACCAGCCCGGCGACAAGCGCCTGGTGGCCTATCTGACGGCCATGACCGATGCCAGCCTGAACATTGACGAGCTGCGTGCGCAGTTGAAGGCCGGGTTGCCCGAGTACATGGTGCCTGCAGCCTTTGTGATCCTGGAGGCGCTGCCGCTGACCGCTAACGGCAAGCTGGATCGCAAGGCGCTCCCGGCGCCGGATGCCAGTGCCCTGCAAACGCAGCAGTATGAAGCGCCGCAAGGCGAGACCGAACAGGCCCTAGCGTCGATCTGGCAGGATATCCTGCAGATCGAGCGCGTCGGACGCCGTGACCACTTCTTCGATTTGGGAGGGCATTCGCTGCAGGCGGTGCAGGTTATCACCCGCATCCGGCAGAGCACTGGATGCGAATTGGCCTTGCGCGACCTGTTCGACTATCCGGTCCTGCAGGACCTGGCCAGACAGCTGCAGCAGAGTGATGCCAGCACTTTGGCACCGATCGAGCGAGCCGATCGCAGCCGATCTTTGCCGCTGTCCTTCTCCCAACAGCGGTTGTGGTTTATCGCCCAAATGGAAGGCGCCAGTGAAGCCTACCATATCGCGGGCGGGATACGGCTGACAGGCTATCTGGACGTGACGGCCTTGCGGCGCGCGCTGGACCGGATCGTGGCCCGCCATGAAGCCTTGCGCACCCTGTTCATCGAGCAGGACGGCGAGGCGTTTCAGCAAATCCTCGACGCTGACCGCAGCAGCTTCACTTTATTGGAACACGATCTCAGCACCGTCGCTGATCCTTCGGCCGCCCTGGCCCGGCTTTCCGAACAGGAAGCCCAGGCGCCGTTCGATCTGGCCCAGGGTCCGCTGGTGCGCGGCCGCCTCGTCCGGCTGGCGGCCGACGAACATGTGCTGCTGGTCACCATGCATCACATCATTTCCGACGGCTGGTCCATGGGCGTGCTGTTCGAAGAGCTGGGCCGCCTTTACGCCGCTTACAGCTGCGGCGGAGATGATCCTTTGCCGGCTCTGGACATCCAATACGCCGACTATGCCGTCTGGCAGCGGCGCTGGGCCGAAGGCGAGCAGCTGCACGCCCAGGCGGCTTATTGGCAACAGACCCTCGCGGGTGCGCCCGCCCTGCTGGAACTTCCCACTGACCGGCCTCGGCCGCCACAGCAGGATTATGCCGGCGCCCTGCTGGCCGTTCAGCTGGACGCCAGCCTCAGTGCGCAGCTCAAAGCCTTCAGCCAGCGCCACGGCGTGACCCTGTTCATGACCCTGCTGGCCGGCTGGGCCCTGACCCTGTCGCGGCTCTCGGGCCAGAACGACCTGGTGATCGGCACCCCCACGGCCAATCGGGGGCGAGCCGAAATCGAAGGCCTGATCGGTTTCTTCGTCAATACCCTGGCCCTGCGGATCGACCTGTCGGATTCGCCCACGGTCGCGGCTCTGCTCGAACGCGTCAAAATCCAGACTCTCAATGCCCAGGCCCACCAGGACATCCCGTTCGAACAAGTCGTCGAAATTGCGCAGCCGCCTCGCAGCCTCGCGCACGCCCCGTTGTTCCAGGTCATGTTCGGCTGGCAAAACACGCCCGGCTGGGAACTGAGCCTGCCCGGCCTCAGCCTGACGCCGGTAGAGGCTGAGCACGCCAGCGCCCAGTTTGACCTGAGCCTCCTGCTGAAAGAAGACGGCGACCGCATCGTCGGCGGTCTTGAATATGCCACGGCGCTGTTTGACGCTGATACTATTGCCCGCTATCTGGGCTACTGGCAAGCCCTGCTGGCCGGCCTGGTGGCGGACGACAGCCAGGCCATTGCCCGCCTGCCGATGCTCAGCGAAGCCGAGCGCCGCCAGGTGCTGTACGGCTGGAACGCCACCCAGGCCGACTATCCCCGCGACCGCTGCGTCCATGAACTGTTCGAGGCGCAGGTTGCCCAAAGTCCCGAGGCCGATGCCGTGATATGGGACGGCGGAAGGTTGAGCTACGCCGAGTTGAACACCCGGGCCAACCGTCTGGCGCACCATTTGCACAATTCAGGCGTAGCGGCTGGCGATTTCATCCCGGTCGTTATGGCACGCAGTGTGGAGATGCTGGTGGCGCAACTGGCCGTGCTTAAGAGCGGCTGTGCCTACGTACCGATCGATCCCGAGTTTCCGGCGGATCGGCAGGCGTTCATGATTCAGGATTGTCAGGCCAGGCAGGTGATCGTTGCGCAAAACAGCGAAGCGGGCCAGAACTGGCCAGGCGTGCAGGTGCTTGACCTGGCGCAGGCAAATGAAGCCATCGCCAGTTGCTCATCGGCCGATTTACACCTGCAACTAGCTGCCGATACGCCGGCGTACATCATGTATACCTCGGGATCGACCGGTGTGCCCAAAGGCGTGATTATTCCGCATCGCGCGATCAATCGGCTGGTTATCAACAATGGCTATCTGCAGATTGAGCCGACAGACTGTATCGCACACTGCAGCAACCCCGCCTTCGATGCCTCGACTTTTGAAATCTGGGGGGCTTTGTTAAACGGTGCGCGCATGCTGATTCTTCCGCAATCCGCCGTGCTTGAATCGACAACGTTCGCCCGTCTGCTGACCGAGCATGCCGTAACGAGCATGTTTTTGACGACAGCGTTGTTTAATCAATACGCCGTTATCTTGCCCGAGGTTCTGGGGCAGTTAAAACACGTGCTCTTCGGTGGCGAGAGATCTTCGCCGCTTATTGTGAAGCAGTTCCTGGACAGCCAGCCTCAATGCCATGTGATTCATGTCTACGGCCCGACCGAAACCACGACCTTTGCGACTTCCTATTCAGTTGAAGCCATCGCCGAGCAGGCCGATAGTATTCCCATTGGCCGTCCGATTTCGAACACCCAAATCTACATTCTGGATTCTCAACAGCAGCCGGTGCCTATCGGTGTGGCCGGCGAGATCTATATCGGGGGACCGGGCGTAGCGCAGGGCTACCTGAACCGGCCCGAGCTGACCGCCGAGCGCTTTATCGCCGATCCTTTCGGCGGAGAGCCGGGGGCACAGCTTTACAAAACGGGTGATTTGGGCCGTTGGCGTGCCGATGGCAACATCGATTTTCTGGACCGCAACGACTTCCAGGTCAAGATCCGCGGCTTCCGCATTGAGCTGGGCGAAATCGAGGCCCGGCTGGCAGAACACCCGGCGGTCCGGGAAACGGTCGTACTGGCCCGCGAAGACGGTCCCGGCGGCAAGCGGCTGGTAGCCTACTACACCGGCGATGCCGGGCTGACCGTGGATGATCTGCGCGCGCATCTGGCCGAAACGCTGCCAGACTACATGGTGCCCGCCGCCTTCGTACAGCTGGATGTGCTGCCGCTGACCCCGAACGGCAAACTGGACCGCAAGGCCCTGCCGGCGCCGGAAGGCGATGCCTATGCCGCGCGCGGCTATGAAGCGCCGCAGGGCGAGACCGAACAAACCCTGGCGGCCATCTGGGCCGAACTGCTCAAGATCGACCAGATCGGCCGCCATGATAATTTCTTCGAGCTGGGCGGGCACTCCCTGCTGGCCGTGACCTTGATCGCACGGATGCGTCAGGCCGGGTTGGCTGCCGACGTACAGGCCTTGTTCACCGCACCGACGCTGGCCGGGTTGGCGGCGCTGGCCGATAACGGCAGCCAGATCGAGCAGCTGGTCATCCCGGCCAACTGCATTCCTGACGGCTGCACGGCCATTACGCCGGACCTGCTGCCGCTGGTTGATCTGGCGCAGGCCGATATCGACCGCATCATTGCCGCCGTGCCGGGTGGGGCAGCCAACGTGCAGGACATCTATCCGCTGGCGCCGCTGCAGGAAGGCATTCTGTTCCACCACCTGATGGAGTCCGAAGGGGATGCCTATCTCTTGCCCTCTCTCTTGGCGTTCGACACGCGTGAACGTCTAGACGGGTTCCTGGCCGCCCTGCAGGCCGAGATCACACGCCACGATATCCTGCGCACGGCCGTGGCCTGGGAAGGCCTGCCGGAACCGGTGCAGGTGGTCTGGCGCGAAGCGAAACTGGCGATTGAAGAGGTCATTCTGGACCCTGAAGCCGGCGATGCCGCCGAACAGTTGGCTGAACGTTACGATACGAGACGTTACCGCCTCGATGTGCGTCAGGCACCGATGATCAACGGCTTCACGGTCTATGATTCAAGGAAAGGGCGTTGGCTGCTGCTGTTGTTGACCCATCATTTGGCGCTCGATCACACTGCGATGGCCGTCCTGCTGGAGGAGATCCAGATGCATCAGTTGGGACAGGCAGAGCAACTGCCGGCGCCGCTGCCGTTCCGCAACTTTGTTGCGCAGGCGCGGCTAGGGATCAGCCGGGAAGAGCACGAAGCCTTTTTCCGCGAGATGCTCGGCGATGTCGACGAGCCGACCGCGCCGTTCGGTCTGCTCGATGTAATGGGCGACGGCAGCCGGATTCAGGAAGCCGAGCTGACCATCGCCGCAGATCTGGCTCGACGCCTGCGGGAACAGGCCAGGGCCTTGGGCATCAGCGCCGCCGGCCTGTTTCACCTGGCCTGGGCTATGGTGGTGTCGCGGACCACGGGGCGCGATGACGTGGTGTTCGGCACGGTATTGTTCGGGCGCATGCAGGGCGGCGAAGGCGCCGGCCGGGTGTTGGGCATGTTCATCAACACCTTGCCGTTGCGCGTGCAGCTGGCCCAAGGCAGTGTCCTGGAGCAAGCCCGTGACGTGCAAACACAACTGGCCAACCTGCTGCGCCATGAACATGCGCCGCTGAGCCTGGCGCAACGCTGCAGCGCCGTGCCCGCGCCGGCGCCGCTGTTCAGCGCACTGCTCAACTACCGGCATAGCCAAGCCGATGCCTCGGCCGACCATGCCGCCGCCTGGCAGGGCATCGAAACCTTATCGGGCGGAGAGCGCACCAATTACCCGATCGTGTTAGATGTGGACGACCTGGGCGAAGGGTTTTCGCTGACGGCGCAAACCCTGCCGCCGGTGGCGCCGGAACGGCTGTGCGCGATGATGCATACGGCACTGGACAACCTGATTACAGCCCTGGAGCAGGCGCCGGATACTGCTCTGCGCCAGATCGGCGTGCTGCCGGAGGCCGAGCGGCAACGCGTACTATACGACTGGAACGCCACCCAGGCTGACTATCCGCGGGACCGCTGCCTGCATGAACTGTTCGAGGCGCAAGCGGCACAACAGCCCGATGCGGTGGCGCTGGTATTCGAGGATCAGGCGCTGAGCTACGCCGAACTGAACGCCCGGGCCAATCAGCTTGCGCACCATCTGCGCCGTTTAGGCGTAGGCCCCGATGTCCTGGTCGCGGTCTGTACAGAGCGCAGCCTGGAAATGGTGGTGGGCCTGCTGGGCATCCTGAAAGCCGGCGGCGCCTATGTACCGCTGGACCCGGCTTATCCGGAAGATCGCCTGGCCTACATGCTGGCCGATGCTGCGCCCCAGGTGCTGCTGACGCAAGAGCGGCTCAAAGGCATCCTGCCCCAGACGCAGGCCCATACGATCGCCTTGGACCGCGACTGGGGGCGGATCGGCGAGCAGCCGGATACGAACCTGGCGCCGCAGTCGTTGGGCCTGAAGCCGCGCCATTTAGCTTACATGATCTACACCTCCGGCTCGACCGGCCAGCCGAAAGGCGCCATGAACGAACACCGCAGCGTGGTCAACCGGCTCAACTGGATGCAGAAAGCCTACGGCCTGACAGCGGACGATGCCGTCCTGCAAAAAACCCCGTTCAGCTTCGATGTCTCGGTCTGGGAATTCTTCTGGCCGTTGCTGACCGGTGCCCGCCTGGTGATGGCGAAGCCGGAAGGCCACAAAGACCCCGGCTATCTCAGCGAAGTCATCCGGCAGAACCGGATCACCACGCTGCACTTCGTGCCGCCGATGCTGCAAATCTTTCTGGAATACGGCAAAGCCGCCGACTGCACCAGCTTGCGGCGGGTGATCTGCAGCGGCGAAGCCTTGCCGGTCGCGTTGAGCAACCGTTTTCACGAACTGCTCAAGGATACGGAACTGCACAACCTCTATGGCCCGACCGAAGCCGCCATCGACGTGACGGCCTGGGCCTGCGAGGCCAGGACAACGGCGAGCAGCATCCCGATCGGCCGGCCGATCGACAACACCCGGATCTACCTCCTGGACCCGCAGGGCGAACCGGTGCCGGTCGGCGTGCCCGGTGAACTGTTCATCGGCGGCGTCCAGGTCGGCCGCGGCTACCTGAATCGGCCCGAGCTGACCGCCGAGCGTTTCATCCAGGATCCGTTCAGCCGCGATCCCGAAGCCCGGCTGTACAAGACCGGCGACCTGGCCCGCTGGCTGGAAGACGGCAGCATCGAGTATCTGGGCCGCAACGACTTCCAGGTCAAAATTAGAGGCTTCCGCATCGAACTGGGCGAGATCGAGGCCCGGCTGGCCGACCATCCGGCGGTTCGGGAAACGGCCGTGCTGGCCCGCGAAGACGGCCCCGGCGGCAAGCGGCTGGTGGCCTACTACACCGGCGACGCCGGGCTGGCCGTGGAAGACTTGCGCGCGCACCTGGCCGAGACACTGCCCGAATACATGGTGCCGGCGGCCTTCGTGCATCTGGAAGCACTGCCGCTGAGCCCGAATGGCAAGCTGGACCGCAAAGCCCTGCCGGCGCCGGAGGGCGATGCTTACGGTGCGCGTGAGTATGAGGCGCCGCAGAGCGAGACCGAACAAGCTCTGGCTGATATCTGGTCCGAGCTGCTCAAGATCGAGCAGGTCGGCCGCCACGATAATTTCTTCGAACTGGGCGGACATTCCTTGTTAGCGATATCACTGATTGAAAAGATGGGGCAGAGGGGATTGGTCGCGGACGTGAGAGTGGTATTTACCGCCCCAACTCTGGCCAAGCTGGCCGAAGCAGTGGAAGAAGAACAAATTATGGAGATTAGAATATGAAAATTGAAGCGCTATTACAGCAACTCAGCGAGAGTGACATCTCACTTGCCGTCGAAAATGACGAGTTAGTCATTCTTGGAAAAAAACAAGCATTAGCTCCTTCATTACTTGCCGAGTTACGTGAAACGAAACCCGCTTTGATTGAATTTCTAAGGTCAAATGGCCCCATCGTTTCCAACAAGCCAATTGCTGATTCTCTGGATAGTTCTCAATTATTGAATCTGGCGCCTGAGTATGTTGATCAAATCACGGCCACTGTGCCGGGCGGTGCGGCCAACGTGCAGGACATCTATCCGCTGGCGCCGCTGCAGGAAGGCATCCTGTTTCACCACCTGATGGAATCCGAAGGGGACGCCTACCTGCTGCCGTCCCTGATGGCGTTTGATACGCGCGAACGTCTTGACGGGTTCCTGGCCGCCTTGCAGGCGGTGATAGCGCGCCACGATATCCTGCGCACTTCCATCGCCTGGGAGGGGCTGCCGGAGCCGGTCCAAGTGGTCTGGCGCGAAGCGAAACTGGCGATTGAGGACGTCGTCATCGACCCTGAAGCCGGCGAGGCTTCGGCGCAGTTGCGGGCGCACTTCGACCCGCGCCATTATCGAATCGACGTGCGCCAGGCGCCTCTAATCAGCGGCTTCACGGCCTATGACGCTAGGGAAGGGCGCTGGCTGCTGCTGCTGTTGACTCACCATTTGGCGATCGATCACACCACGATAGACATCCTGATGGAAGAGATCCTGATGCACCAGCTGGGTCTGGAAAACCAACTGCCGGCGCCGTTGCCGTTCCGCAACTTCGTCGCGCAGGCACGGCTGGGGATGAAGCCGGAAGAGCACGAAACCTTTTTTCGCAAGATCTTGGCGGATGTCGATGAGCCGACGGCGCCGTTCGGTCTGCTCGACGTCCTGAGCGACGGCAGCCGGGTTCAGGAAGCCAGGCTGGCCGTCGCTGCGGATTTGGCAAGACGGGTGCGGGAACAGGCCAGAACGCTGGGCACCAGTGCTGCCAGCCTGTTTCATCTGGCCTGGGCTGCCGTATTGTCAAAGACTTCAGGCCGCGATGACGTGGTGTTCGGCACGGTATTGTTCGGGCGCATGCAGGGCGGCGAGGGCGCCGGCCGGGTGCTGGGCATGTTCATCAATACCCTGCCGCTGCGTGTGCAGCTGGCCCAGGGCAGTGTTCTGGAACAGGTCCGTGAAGTGCAGGTTCGGCTGGCCGACCTGCTGCGCCATGAACATGCGCCGCTGAGCCTGGCGCAACGCTGCAGCGCCGTGCAGGCACCGGCGCCGCTGTTCAGCGCGCTGCTCAACTACCGGCACAGCCAAGCGGACGCTTCGGCCGACAGCTCACCTGCCTGGCAGGGCATCGAAGCCCTGTCATCGGGCGAAGAGCGCACCAACTACCCGATCGTGCTGTCCGTGGATGACCTGGGCAAAGGGTTTGAACTGACGGTGCAAATCCTGCCGCCGGTGGCGCCGGAACGGGTATGCGCCCTGATGCACACGGCGCTGGACAACCTGATCACGGCCCTGGAGACGGCGCCGGGCACTGCCATGCGCCAGATCGGCGTGCTGCCGGAGGCCGAGCGCCGCCAGGTGCTGTACGACTGGAACGCCACCCAGGCCGACTACCCTCGGAACCGTTGCGTCCATGAACTGTTCGAGGCGCAGGCTGCCCGGAATCCCGAGGCCGATGCCGTGATATGCAACGGCGGACGGCTGAGCTACGCCGAGCTCAACGCACGGGCCAACCGTCTGGCGCATTACCTAATAAGCCTCGGCGTCAACGCCGGCGATTACGTTGCGTTGCTGATTGAACGCTCGGCTGATCTGGTAGCGGCGGAGCTGGCCGTTTTGAAATGCGGCGCAGCTTATGTGCCCCTGGATCCGGATTTTCCAGTCGAGCGCCTGGCGTTCATGATTAAAGACTGCGCTGCCAAAATTATTCTGACGGGCAAGGACACTGAACTGGCCGATGCGGTTTGCGTGCGGATCGAGTCCGCGCTGGCGCATCAAACGCAGGATGACAATCCAGGCCTGCCGCTACACAGCGAAATGATTGCTTACGTGATGTACACATCGGGCTCTACCGGGCAGCCCAAGGGCGTGAAGATTCCCCACCGTGCGATCGGACGGCTGGTCTTGAATAACGGCTATGCGCAAATAGGGCCTGAAGATCGAGTGGCTTTCGCCGCCAATCCGGCCTTTGACGCGACTACCTTTGAGGTGTGGGCGCCGTTGCTCAACGGCGGCTGCACGGTGGTGGTCGACCAAACCGCCTTGCTGGAACCGGATCATTTTGGGCAAATCCTCAGGCAGCATGGTGTCACAGCATTATGGCTGACCGTCGGCCTGTTTAACCAGTACGCCGATACGCTGTCAGCGGTTTTTTCACAGCTGCGCTATTTGCTCGTTGGCGGAGACAGCCTTGATCCACGCATTATTTCCCGTGTAATCCGGTCGAATCCGCCTCAACATCTGCTAAATGGTTATGGTCCGACCGAAACGACGACTTTCGCAACCACTTACGAAATCACTGCCGTTCCTGAAGGGGCCCGGAGTATTCCCATCGGCCGCCCCATAGCCAACACCCGTATCTACCTCCTCGATACGCAGCGTGAGCCGGTACCGATCGGCGTGGCCGGCGAGATCTACATCGGCGGGCTGGGTGTGGCGCAGGGCTATCTGAACCAGCCCGAGCTGACCGCCGAGCGCTTCATTAAAGACCCGTTCAGCCACGATCCCGAAGCCCGTCTGTACAAGACCGGCGACCTGGGCCGCTGGCTGGCCGACGGCAGCATCGAATTCCTCGGCCGCAACGACTTCCAGGTCAAGATCCGCGGCTTCCGCATCGAACTGGGCGAGATCGAGGCCCGGCTGGCCGGCCATCCGGCGGTCCGGGAAGCGGCCGTGCTGGCCCGCGAAGACGGCCCCGGCGGCAAGCGGCTGGTGGCCTACTATACGGGCGATGCCGAAGCGACCGTGGACAGCCTGCGTGCGCACCTGGCCGAGACACTGCCCGAATACATGGTGCCGGCCGCCTTCGTGCATCTGGCCGCGCTGCCTTTGACTGCCAACGGCAAGCTGGACCGCAAGGCCCTGCCAGCGCCGGAGGGCGATGCTTATGGTGCGCGTGAGTATGAGGCTCCGCAAGGCGAGACCGAACAAACCCTGGCGGCCATCTGGTCCGAGCTGCTCAAGATCGAGCAGGTCGGCCGCCACGATAATTTCTTCGAGCTGGGCGGGCATTCCCTGCTGGCCGTGACCTTAATCGCGCGCATGCGCCAAGCCGGCCTGAACATTGATGTGCGGGCCTTGTTCAGTGCACCGACGCTGGCCGGGTTGGCGGCGCTGGCCGACAACGGCATCCAGGCCGAGCAACTGGTCATTCCGGCCAACCGCATTCCTGACGGCTGCACGACCATTACGCCGGACCTGCTGCCGCTGGTCAGTCTGGCACAGGCCGATATCGACCGCATCATGGCTGCTGTGCCGGGCGGGGCAGCCAACGTGCAGGATATCTATCCGCTGGCGCCGCTGCAGGAAGGCATTCTGTTTCATCATCTGATGGAGTCCGAAGGGGATGCCTACTTGCTGCCGGCCCTGGTGGCGTTCGACACGCGCGAACGCCTCGACAGTTTCTTGATTTCTCTACAGGCGGTGGTCGACCGCCACGATATTTTGCGCACGTCCGTGGCCTGGGAAGGTCTGCCGGAACCGGTGCAGGTTGTGTGGCGCCAGGCTCCGTTGAGAGTTGAGCAGTTCGCTATTGACGCTGAAGCCGGCGAAGCGGCCGAACAACTGCTGGGACGTTACGATCCGCGGCATTATCGCGTTGACGTGCGCCAAGCGCCATTGATCAACGGCTTTACGGCCTATGACGCCAAGGAAGGGCGTTGGCTGCTGTTGCTGATGACTCACCATTTGGCGCTCGACCATACTGCGCTGGATATCCTATTGGAGGAGATCCAGATGCACCAGCTGGGCCAAATAGACCAATTGCCGGCGCCGCTGCCGTTCCGCAACTTCGTCGCGCAGGCGCGGCTGGGGATAAAGCCGGAAGAGCACGAAGCCTTTTTCCGCGAGATGCTCGGCGATATCGATGAGCCGACCGCGCCGTTCGGCTTGCTCGACGTCCTGGGCGACGGCAGCCGGATTCAGGAAGCCAGCCAGGCCATCGCCACGGATCTGGCAAGACGGGTGCGGGAACAGGCCAGGGCCTTGGGCATCAGTGCTGCCAGCCTGTTTCATCTGGCCTGGGCCGCCGTGTTGTCAAAGACTTCAGGCCGCGATGACGTGGTGTTCGGCACGGTATTGTTCGGGCGCATGCAGGGCGGCGAGGGCGTCGAGCGGGTGCTGGGCATGTTCATCAATACCCTGCCGCTGCGCGTGCAGCTGGCCCAGGGCAGCGTCCTGGAACAGGTCCGTGACGTACAAACACGGCTGGCCGACCTACTGCGCCATGAACATGCGCCGCTGAGCCTGGCGCAACGCTGCAGCGCCGTGCAGGCGCCGGCACCGTTGTTCAGCGCATTGATAAACTACCGGTACAGCCAAAACGACACCTCGGCCGACAGCGCACCCGCCTGGCAGGGCATGGAAGTTTTGTTATCAGGTGAAGAGCGCACCAACTATCCCATCGGATTGGATGTGGACGACCTGGGCGAAGGGTTTTCGCTGACGGTGCAAACCCTGTCGCCGGTGGCGCCGGAACAGCTGTGCGCCTTGATGCACACGGCGCTGGACAACCTGATCACGGCTTTGGAAAATGCGCCGGATACGGCCATGCGCCAGATCGGCGTGCTGCCGGAGGCCGAGCGCCGCCAGGTGCTGTACGGCTGGAACGCTACCCAGGCCGACTATCCCCGTGACCGTTGCGCCCATGAATTGTTCGAAGCCCAGGCGTTGCAAACACCCGATGCCGAAGCGCTGGTTTGGGACGGCGGAAGGCTGAGCTATGCTGAACTCAACGCTAAAACCAATCAGCTGGCGCACTACCTGCACAGTCTGGGCGTGAAGCCCGACGACCGGGTGGCGATCTGCGCCGACCGCGGGCCGAACGTGATCATCGGCCTGCTGGCCATTCTCAAAGCCGGCGGCGCTTACGTGCCGCTGGACCCGGCCTATCCGACCGACCGGCTGGCCTACATGCTGGCCGACAGCACCCCGGCAGTGCTCCTGATACAAAGCGATTTGGCCGAGCGGTTCGCCGACTGCATGCCGGCTATACCGCGCCTGCTGCTCGACGCCGACCCGGCTCCTTGGGCCACGCAATCCGAAGCCAACCTGGACCGCCAGAGCCTCGGCCTGACGCCGCAGCATCTGGCTTATGTCATCTACACCTCCGGCTCCACCGGCCAGCCCAAAGGCGTGATGATCGAACACCTGGCGCTGGTCAATTATGCACTGGGCGCGGCACAAGTATTCGAGCTGACCCGTGCCGATACGGTCCTGCAGCAAAACTCGATCAACTTCGATCTCTCTGTCGAAGAGATCTTCCCGGCGCTGCTGTCAGGCGCGACGCTGGCGCCGAGCGAGCGCCTGTTCGGCATGGACAGCGAACTGCGCCCGACCTTCGTGCATCTGACCGCGGCGCACTGGCACACGCTGGTGGCCGAATGGGAACGCTCGCCGGAGCGGGCGCGCGCGCAACTGGCCGGCGTGCGCCTGCTCAACGTAACCGGCGACGCGCTGTCGCCGCAGAAGCTGCAAGCCTGGGAAGCGCTCTGCCCCGACAAGCAAACCAAGCTGGTCAACACGTACGGCCCGACCGAAGCCACCGTCTCCTGCACGGCCGCCTACGTCAAACATAATCCCGAGATGGCCAGCGTCACCATCGGCCGGCCGATGGCCAATACCCGCATTTACTTCCTCGATGCGCAGGGCGAACCGGTGCCGGTGGGCGTAGCCGGCGAACTCTTCGTGGCCGGCGACGGCGTCGGCCGCGGCTACCTGAACCGGCCTGAGCTGACTGCCGAGCGCTTCATCCAGGATCCGTTCAGTAACGATCCCAACGCGCGGCTGTACAAGACCGGCGACCTGGGCCGCTGGCTGGCCGACGGCAGCATCGAATTCCTGGGTCGCAACGACTTCCAGGTCAAGGTCCGGGGTTTCCGCATCGAGCTGGGCGAGATCGAGGCCCGGCTGGCCGGCCATCCGGCGGTCCGCGAAACGGCCGTGCTGGCCCGCGAAGACGGGAGCGGCGGCAAACGGCTGGTGGCCTACTACACCGGCGACGCCGGACTGAGCGTGGACGACCTGCGGGCTTATCTGGCCGAGGCGCTGCCCGAGTACATGGTGCCGGCCGCCTTCGTCTACCTCGAAGCGCTGCCTTTGACTGCCAACGGCAAGCTGGACCGCAAGGCGCTGCCGGCGCCGGAGGGCGATGCTTACGCCGCGCGCGGCTATGAAGCGCCGCAAGGCGAGACCGAACAAACCCTGGCGGCGATCTGGGCCGACCTGCTCAAGATCGACCAGATCGGCCGCCACGATAATTTCTTCGAGCTGGGCGGGCATTCCTTGCTGGCCGTGACCTTGATCGCACGCATGCGCCAGGCCGGCTTGAACATTGACGTGCGGGCCCTGTTCAGTGCGCCGACGCTGGCCGGTCTGGCGGCGCTGGCCGACAACGGCAGCCAGGCCGAGCAAGTGGTCATTCCGGCCAACCGCATCCCTGACGGCTGCACGGCCATTACGTCGGACCTGCTGCCGCTGGTCAGTCTGGCGCAGGCCGATATCGACCGCATCATTGCCGCCGTACCAGGCGGGGCGGCCAACGTGCAGGACATCTATCCGCTGGCGCCGCTGCAGGAAGGCATTCTGTTCCACCATCTGATGGAATCCGAAGGGGACGCCTACCTGGAGCCGGTGCTGATGGCGTTCGACACGCGCGAACGCCTCGATAGTTTCTTAATTTCGCTACAGGCCGTGGTCGATCGTCATGACATCCTGCGCACGGCCGTGGCCTGGGAAGGCCTGCCTGAACCGGTGCAGGTGGTCTGGCGCGAAGCGAAGTTAAAGGTCGAAAATGTCGTCATTGACCCTGAAGCGGGCGGAGCGGCCGAACAATTGGCGGAGCGTTACGATCCGCGGCATTATCGCCTTGATGTGCGAGTCGCGCCGATGATCAACGGCTTCACGGCCTATGATTCAGGAAAAGGGCGTTGGCTGCTGTTGCTGTTGAGCCATCATTTGACGCTTGATCACACCGCGCTGGATATTCTGTTCGAAGAGATCCAGATGCACCAACTGGGCCAGGCAGATCTATTGCCAGCGCCGCTGCCGTTCCGCAACTTCGTCGCGCAGGCGCGCCTCGGGATCAGCCGGGAAGAGCACGAAGCCTTTTTCCGCGGCATGCTGGCGGGTGTTGATGAGCCGACCGCACCGTTCGGTCTGCTCGATGTATTGAGTGACGGCAGCCGGGTTCAGGAAGCCAACCAGACAATCGCCACAGACCTGGCAAGACGGGTGCGGGAACAGGCCAGGACCTTGGGCATCAGTGCCGCCAGCCTGTTTCACCTGGCCTGGGCTGCGGTGGTATCAAAGACTTCAAGCCGCGATGACGTGGTGTTCGGCACGGTCTTGTTCGGGCGCATGCAGGGCGGCGAAGGCGCCGAGCGGGTTTTGGGATTGTTCATCAATACCCTGCCGCTGCGCGTGCAGCTGGCCCAGGGCAGTGTCCTGGAACAGGTCCGTGACGTGCAAACACGGCTGGCTGGCCTGCTGCGCCATGAACATGCGCCGCTAAGCCTGGCGCAACGCTGCAGCGCCGTGCCCGCGCCGGCGCCGCTGTTCAGCGCGCTGCTCAACTACCGGTACAGCCAGGACGACGCCTCGGCCGACAGCGCACCTGCACTGCAGGGCATCGACATCCTGTCGGGCGAAGAGCGCACCAACTACCCGATCGTGCTGTCCGTGGACGATCTGGGCGAAGGATTTTTACTATCGGCGCAAACCCTGTCGCCGGTGGCGCCGGAACGGCTGTGCTCCCTGATGCACACGGCGCTGGATAATCTGATCTCGGCCCTGGAGACGGCGCCGGACACGGCCATGCGCCAGATCGGCGTGCTGCCGGAGGCCGAGCGCCGCCAGGTGCTGGTCGACTGGAACGCCACCCAGGCCGATTACCCTCGTGACCGTTGCCTTCATGAACTGTTCGAGGCCCAGGTTGCAGCGCAGCCGGATGCGCCGGCGGTTGTTTACAACGGTCGGACTTTAACTTACGGTGAACTGAACACGCGCGCCAACCGGCTGGCTCATTACCTGCTCAGTCTGGGAGTCGGCCCGGAGGCTCGGGTAGTATTGTGTCTGGAACGCTCACCGGAACTGATCGTGGGACTTCTGGCCGTGCTCAAGTCAGGCGCGGCCTATGTGCCGCTGGACCCGGCCTATCCCGACGAGCGGTTGGCCTACATGCTGGCCGACAGCGCCCCGCTGGCGCTGCTGACCGACACGGGCCTCAAGGCTAGACTGGCTGATAGGTCAGCCGGCGACAGGCTGATCGATCTTTCTGCGGATGCGGCGCAATGGGCTCACCAGCCCTCCGATAATCCGGACCTGGCCGTGGTCGGCCTGACGCCCCAGCATCTGGCCTACGTCATCTATACCTCCGGCTCCACCGGCCAGCCCAAGGGCGTCATGGTGCCGCATGCCGGCGTCATGAACCTGGTCAGCTGGCACAACCGGCAGTTCCAGGTCAGCGCCGCCGACCGGGCTACGCAGCTGGCGGGCCTGGCTTTCGACGCCAGCGCCTGGGAAACCTGGCCGTACCTGTCGGCCGGCGCCTGCCTGTATCTGGTGCGGCCCGAACTGCTGGGCCAGCCGGAGGCGCTGTGGCAGCAGCTGGCCGACGACCGCATCACGATCGCGTTCATGCCGACGCCGCTGGCCGAACTGATGCTGGCATCGCCCCCGCCTGAACACTTGGCTCTGCGCTGCCTGCTGACGGGCGGCGACCAGCTGCACGGCTATCCGCCGGCCGGGCTGCCGTTCGAATTGATCAACAACTACGGCCCAACTGAGAACAGCGTCGTTTCGACCTCCTGTTCGGTGTCGGCGGGAGGCGAAGGGCTACCGCCGATCGGCAAGCCCATCGCCAACACCCGCGTTTATCTGCTGGACGCCAATCTCGGGCCCGTCCCGGTCGGCGCTACGGGCGAACTGTATGTGGGCGGTGCCGGACTGGCACGGGGTTATCTGAACCGGCCCGAATTGACCGCCGAGCGCTTCATTAAAGATCCGTTCAGCAGCGATCCCGAAGCCCGGTTGTACAAGACTGGCGACCTGGGCCGTTGGCGGGAAGACGGCAGCATCGAATTTTTGGGGCGCAATGACTTCCAGGTCAAGATCCGCGGCTTCCGCATTGAGCTGGGCGAGATCGAGGCCCGGCTGGCCGGCCACCCGGCGGTCCGCGAAACGGCCGTGCTGGCCCGCGAAGACGGCCCCGGCATTAAAAAGCTGGTGGCCTACTACACCGGCGCTGACGATCTGGCCGTGGATGACCTGCGGGCTTATCTGGCCGAGGCGTTGCCCGAGTATATGGTACCGGTCGCCTTCGTGCATCTGGCTGCGCTGCCGTTGACTGCCAACGGCAAGCTGGACCGCAAGGCGCTGCCGGCGCCGGAAGGCGATGCCTACGCTGCGCGCGACTATGAAGCACCGCAAGGCCAGACCGAACAAACCCTGGCGGCCATCTGGGCCGACCTGCTCAAAGTCGAGCAGGTCGGCCGCCACGATAATTTCTTCGAGCTAGGCGGGCATTCGCTGCTGGCCGTGACCTTGATCGCACGCATGCGCCAGGCTGGCTTGAACATTGATGTGAGGACCTTGTTCACTGCACCGACGCTGGCCGGGCTGGCGGCGCTGGCTGACAACGGCAGCCAGGCCGAGCCGCTGGCCGTCCCGGCCAACCGCATCCCTGACGGCTGCACGGCCATTACGCCGGATTTGCTGCCGCTGGTTGCCCTGGAACAGGCCGATATCGACCGCATCACGGCGTCTGTGCCGGGCGGGGCGGCCAACGTGCAGGACATTTATCCGCTGGCGCCGCTGCAGGAAGGCATCCTGTTTCACCACCTGATGGAGTCCGAAGGGGACGCGTACTTGCTGCCGGCCTTGATGGCGTTTGATACACGCGAACGTCTTGATGGGTTCTTGGCCGCCTTGCAGGCGGCGGTAGCACGGCACGATATCCTGCGCACGTCCGTGGCCTGGGAGGGGTTGCCGGAACCGGTCCAAGTGGTCTGGCGCGAAGCGAAGCTGGCAATTGAAGAGGTCGTTCTGGACCCTGAAACGGGCGAAGCGGCCGAACAATTGACGGAGCGTTACGATCCGAGACATTATCGCATCGATGTGCGTGTCGCGCCGTTGGTCAGCGGCTTCACGGCCTATGACTCAAAGGAAGGGCGTTGGCTGCTGTTGCTGTTGAGTCATCATTTGGCGCTTGATCACACCGCGCTGGAAATTCTGTTTGCAGAGATCCAGATGCACCAGTTGGGCCAGGCAGACCTACTGCCCACGCCGCTGCCGTTCCGCAACTTCGTCGCGCAAGCACGGCTCGGGATCAGCCGGGAAGAGCACGAAGCCTTTTTCCATGAGATGCTCGGCGATATCGACGAGCCGACCGCGCCGTTCGGCGTACTTGACGTGCGGGGCGACGGCTTGGGAATCGAAGAAGCGAAGCAAGACCTCGACCTTGATCTTGCCCGACGCCTGCGGGAACAGGCAAGAGCGCTGGGCATCAGTGTGGCCAGTCTGTTCCATCTGGCTTGGGCTGCGGTGGTGTCGCGGACCTCCGGGCGCGATGACGTAGTCTTCGGCACGGTCCTGTTCGGACGCATGCAGGGCGGTGAAGGTGCCGAGCGGGTATTGGGCATGTTCATCAATACCTTGCCGGTGCGGCTCAGGATTGGCGATGAGGGGGTGGCGGCCAGCGTGCATCAAACTCAGGCGCTCTTAGCCGAAATCTTACGTCATGAGCATGCGCCGCTGGCGCTGGCGCAACGCTGCAGCGCCGTGCCCGCGCCGGCGCCGCTGTTCAGCGCACTGCTCAACTACCGGCATAGCCAGACTGAGGCAATGGTCGACAGCGCGCCCGTCTGGCAGGGCATTGAACTCCTGTCGGGCGAAGAGCGCAGCAACTACCCGATCGTGTTGTCCGTGGATGATTTGGGCGAAGGCTTCTCGCTGACGGCGCAAACCCTGACGCCGGTGGCGCCGGAACGGCTGTGCGCTTTGATGCACACGGCGCTGGATAATCTGATCTCAGCCCTGGAGACGGCGCCGGATACTGCCATGCGCCAGATCGGCGTGCTGCCGGAGGCCGAGCACCGTCAGGTGCTGTATGATTGGAACGCCACCCAGGCCGATTATCCCTGGGACTGCTGCCTTCATGAACTGTTTGAGGCTCAGGCGTTGCAAACACCCGATGCCGAAGCCTTGGCTTGGGACGATGAACGGCTGACCTACGCCGAACTGAACGCCCGCGCCAACCGCTTGGCACACCATTTGCGCAGTCTGGGCGTAAAGCCCGACGACCGGGTGGCGATCTGCCTGGCGCGCAGCTTCGAGTTGGTGATCAGCCAACTCGCCGTACTCAAGGCGGGGGCGGCTTATGTGCCGCTGGACCCGGCCTATCCCGAGGAGCGGTTGGCCTACATGCTGGTCGATAGCGCTCCGCTGGTGCTATTGACCGACAGCGGTCTTAAGGCCCGACTGGCTGATAGGTCAGCCGGCGCCAGGCTGATCGACCTTTCTGCGGATGCGGCGCAGTGGGCTCATCAGCCTTCCGATAATCCGGACCTGGCCGTGGTCGGCCTGACGCCCCAGCATCTGGCCTACGTCATCTACACCTCCGGCTCCACTGGCCAGCCCAAGGGCGTCATGGTGCCGCATGCCGGCGTCATGAACCTGGTCAGCTGGCACAACCGGCAGTTCCAGGTCAGCGCCGCTGACCGGGCTACGCAGCTGGCGGGCCTGGCTTTCGACGCCAGCGCCTGGGAAACCTGGCCGTACCTGTCGGCCGGCGCCTGCCTGCACCTGGTGAAGCCCGAACTGCTGGGCCAGCCGGAGGCGCTGTGGCAGCAGCTGGCCGATGACCGCATCACTATCGCGTTCATGCCGACGCCGCTGGCCGAACTGATGCTGGCATCGCCCCGGCCCGAGCATCTGAGCCTGCGTTGCCTGCTGACGGGCGGCGACCAGCTGCACGGCTATCCGCCGGCCGGGCTGCCGTTCGAAGTGGTCAACAACTATGGCCCGACCGAGAACAGCGTGGTCTCGACCTCCTGCTCGGTGCCGGCGGGAGGCGAGGGGCTGCCGCCGATCGGCAAGCCCATCGCCAACACCCGCGTTTACTTGCTGGACGATCATCTTGCACCTGTTCCGGTCGGTGCCGTGGGCGAGCTGTACGTGGGCGGCGCCGGGCTGGCGAAAGGCTACCTGAATCAACCCGAACTGACCGCCGAGCGCTTCATCGCCAATCCGTTCAACCACGATCCCCAGGCGCGGCTGTACAAGACCGGCGACCTGGGCCGCTGGCGGGAAGACGGCAGCATCGAATTCCTCGGCCGCAATGACTTCCAGGTCAAAATCCGCGGCTTCCGCATCGAGCTGGGCGAGATCGAGGCCCGGCTGGCCGACCATCCGGCGGTCCGCGAAACGGCCGTGTTGGCGCGCGAGGACGGCCCCGGCATTAAAAAGCTGGTGGCCTACTACACCGGCGCTGACGATCTGGCCGTGGATGACCTGCGGGCTTCTCTGGCCGAGGCGCTGCCCGAGTATATGGTGCCGGCCGCCTTTGTGCAGTTGGCCACGCTGCCGTTGACTCCGAACGGCAAGCTGGACCGTAAGGCCCTGCCGGCGCCGGATGCCTATTTGGACTTTGTACCGCCGCGATCTACCGATGAAGCGAAAATTGCCGCAGTTTGGCGCAAATTATTCCAGGTTGAGTCTATTAGCGTGACGGCTAATTTCTTCGAGATGGGCGGGCACTCTTTATCGGCGGTTCAATTGCTGAGTCTGTTGAAACAGGAAGGCATTGAGATCTCCATAGCGATGTTGTTTGAAAAGCCGACTATCGAATCGTTAGCCTGGGCGATTCGTGAAGACACCCGGATTACAGAAGCAAACGCAATACCGCTGAGGAAAACCGGTAATCAAGCTCCGCTGTTTTTAGTTCATGAGGTCACGGGCGAAATGCTCTATGGCCCTAATCTCGTGCCACATATCGATAGCGATATACCCGTCTACGGCTTGCCCGGACAACCGCTAAGCGAAGCGCCTTATCACACCATGCAAGCAATGGCCGCCAGATTAGTGCGGATGATACGCGCAGTGCAGCCGCATGGGCCTTACCGCCTCGCCGGCTGGTCTCTTGGCGGGACGATTGCGTATGAAATTGCCGCACTACTTATTGGAGAAGATGAGACGGTAGAGTTTCTAGGGTTGCTGGATTCATACTATAACTACGCGGATGCAAAAGGCATCATGGCGGATGTCGATGACACAGGTTTATTGCTGGATTTCGTGCTGGCAGACGATATGCCTTCGGCGATGGCCGATGAAATAAAATCGGCAGCCTCTTCAATGGATTTTGCGGAGTTGGTGAGCAAATGCCAGGCCTTATCTCTGCTGCCGGACCATCTGACTGCCGACGAATTTCAGAAGTTTCTGCATCGCTGGCACAACCATAAAATAGCGGACGCTCAATATTGCGCTCGCAAGTTGCCGATCCCAATCCATTTATATGCCACCACTGAGCACGCTGAAGAAAATCCCTTCCGGAATTGGGACTCGGTATTGCCGAAGCAGCAAATACGGCTGATACCGGTGACGGGTTCGCATCAGACTATGATGGAATCGCCGCATGTCGATTCGCTGGGCGCGGCGCTTTCCGCCTCAATTCGGGAGGCAAGTGCCGAAAAGCCGATGGATCATAGCAACGGCTACGATCCGTTAGTGGCGCTTCATTCCGGCAGTTTCGCTGTGGCGCCTTTATTCTGTGTACCGGGTGCGGGAGGCAGTGTGAGCGCGTTCACCGATTTGACGTTAGCTTTGGGATCTTCAAGACCTGTCTATGGCTTACAGCCGCGGGGACTGGACGGCGAAATGGTGCCGCATGCGACCGTACCCGCCGCTGCCAAAGCCTATCTGCGAGCGATCCAGTCGGTATATCCGGAAGGGCCATTACATCTGATCGGCCATTCATTTGGCGGATGGGTTGTTTTCGATATGGCGCTGCAACTGGCTAAGAGCGGACGCAGCGTAGCGTCACTGACCTTGATCGATACCGATGCGCCGCATGAGCCGCACAGCGTCGCGCGAGAATATACGGAAACCGAAGTGTTGATGAAACTGGTCGAGATCTATGAGCAATCCATCGATGCATCTCTGGCAATACAGGCCGCCGATCTGGACGGGCTTGACGGCGATGCACAGTTGAAGCTGCTGCATCAACGCCTGGTAGGCGTCGGGCTGATGCCTAAACAATCTCAGCCCGAAATGCTGGCCGGCACATTCCGCACCTTTGGCACGGCATTAAGAACCCGCTACTGCCCGGAACATCACTATGCCGGACCGCTGCGGCTCGTGTTGGCTCAGACCGATCAATCTGACCACGAAGCCGTCGTCGCAAAATGGCGATATTGGGTTAATGACCTCAAGCACTGGCAAAGTGAAGGCAATCATATGACTGTTATCAAGGCGCCTTATGTCAACGCTTTAGCGGATTGGCTGGAATTGGGGAGGCATAAGTGATTGAGGCGCCGAGTCGGCTATTTCCGTTTTTAGGGAACCGGCTCGATGCGCCCGAGCTTAGCGCGGCTTATGTCGGGTTGGGTTCGGACAATAAATTCATCTCGGTTTTTTAACCTTAAATCAACAAATGACATCATCCTATGAACACGGCAAACGAATTGGAAAAAGAGAATTATCAAAGTGCAAGTTTGACGATGATGGGGCGGCCATTCTATCTACTCTGGTGTGGCGAGACTGTCGCGTTAATCGGCGCCTCGCTGATGGAGTTCGCATTAGGCGTGTGGGTCTATCAAAAAACCGGCTCGGCTCTTGATTTTTCCGGCGTGCTGGTGGCAGCTATTTTACCGGCAGTGTTCATTATGCCGATTGCAGGAAGCATCGTTGACCGCTTTGATCGGCGCTACGTGATGGTTGCGGCCGATCTGACGGCTGTCGCGTTATTGCTGATGCTGGCCTGGTTTCTTTGGCATAACAGCCTTGATATCGAGCATCTTTATGTCTTCAATGTTGCAATGTCGCTGATCGCGGCTTTCAGGACGCCTGCCTATACGGCGTCTGTCAGCAAGCTTCTGCCCAAGGAAAAATATACGCAGGCCAGCGGCTTGATGGGGGTGAGTTCCAATGTGTTAAGCATGTTTGCGCCTTTGGTCGCGGGCAGCTTGATGGCGGTGATAGGGCTGCAGGGCATCGTCTTTATCGACATCACCGCATTTGCTATGGGCTCCATATTGATTTTGAACGCTTTTTTTTACACCGGTAGAGCCAGTGGCAATATCGGCAAGATCAGGGCCGACGACACGGAAGCGGTAAGCGGCAGCGTTGCCTTGGCGCTAGTGTTTTTCAAGAAGGAGCCGCTGATGCTGTGGCTGCTGGTATACACCGTTCTTCAGCAGGGTTTTGTGACGCTCGCGTCGACGATGATTATGCCTCTGGTGCTTTCCCATTACTCCGAAAACGACTTAGGTGTCATTCTCACAGTCGGCGGCGTGGGAGGGTTGATTGGCTCAATCCTGTTGACAGTGATGGGAGAGCTTAAGCGTTTGATGCTTTGGGCGCTGGCGGCTGATGTGATACTGGCGCTTTGCATATTGCTGGTTGGCGTCAATACATCCTTCAACCTTTACTGCGTGTCGGTGTTTACCGCCTTACTGGTGGGCGGCTTTGCTCAAGGCTGTAATCATTCGCTGTGGATGAGAAAAATTCCGAATAAGTTTCAAGGCAGAATCTTCTCGATCATTAATGTTGCCGCTTTGCTGACCATAAGCATCGTCGTCATGGCAGGCGGGTTTTCCGCCGATCAGATTTTTGAACCTGCTCTATCTGAAGGTGGTCTGTTAGAACAGACGCTAGGCCCCTGGATTGGAACAGGAAAAGGGCGTGGCATCGGGCTTATGTTTGTTATCAGCGGCTTTATAGGGGTACTCATTTCACTGGTTGGATTTTTAACAAGACTGCGCCGATTGGATCTGATCGTGCCGGATGCACCTGGCTCAAATGAGTCCTAAGTGTTTGAAAAAATAATGAGCCGGGTTTTCCCGGCAGAAAATGCAATCAAAAATAAAAAAATAAGGAGAAATAGCATGTCATACGATTACCTGAAACTCCTGGAATCAAACGCAAGAACTTATGCCAGATTCTTTAACAAAGTGTTTTCAACGGGTCATGGGGTGCGTGTCCGGGATTCCCAAGGAAATGAGTACATAGATTGTCTGGCTGTTGCCGGCGCTTTGCCGCTAGGACATAACCATCCTGAAATTAAACAAGCTGTTGTCGAGTATATTTCATCGGATGGCATTCAACAGGCGCTTGATTTTTCCACTCCAGCCAAGATTCAATTTGTCAAGGATCTGTTCTCGCGGCTGCCGCCGAAATTGCGCGACGATGGGCGGATACAGTTCTGTGGGCCTACCGGGTCTGATGCAGTCGAGGCCGCACTCAAACTGGCGAAATTTTATACGAAACGGCAAGGCATCATGGCGTTTCATGGCAGCTACCATGGCATGACTTTGGGCGCTCTCGGCCTCATGGGTAATTTACACCCTAAAACCGGAGTGGGCCTGGCGGCGGCCGGTGTGCAATTCGCACCTTTCCCTTACCGTTTCCGGTGCCCATTTGGAACCAATGGCGCTCAAACCGACCAGCTGTCGATCAACTACATCCGCACGATTTTATCGGACCCCGAGAGCGGGGTGTCAAAGCCAGCCGCTATCATCGTCGAAGCTGTGCAAGGAGAGGGCGGCGCCATTCCGGCTTCCATTTACTGGTTGCAAGAGCTAAGAAAATTGACGCTTGAATTCGATGTGCCGCTGATCATCGACGAGGTTCAGACAGGACTTGGACGGACAGGCACCTTATTTGCCATTGAGCGCGCAGGCATAACGCCGGATATTCTGGTTTTGTCCAAGGCCATCGGAGGCGGTTATCCGTTGTCAGTCGTGGTATACGATAAACGATTCGATGTCTGGACGCCCGGCATGCACGCGGGCACGTTCAGAGGCAATCAGTTGGCGATGGTCGCAGGAAGCACCACGATGCGGGTGATCGATAGAGATGGACTTGTTGACAATGCCAATAAGATTGGCGATATTCTGAAAAAAGGCCTGATTGAAATTGCGCAACACAATCCAGTCCTGGGTGATGTGCGCGGGCTTGGGCTAATGATCGGCGTTGAGATTGTGAAACCGGGCGCCGACGACCAGCCAGGTGCTCCGGACGGGGAACTCGCCAAGGTCATAAAACGCAATTGTTTTAAAAACAGGCTGATCATTGAAACCGGGGGACGCAATGGCTGCGTGCTTCGTTTTCTGCCGCCTCTCATAGCGACGGAAGCCGATGCCGGCGAAATACTGGATCGTTTTGAGCAGGCTGTTGAAGCCGTAGAGATAGGGGCCGTTCATGCTTGATATACGTCCTAACCATTCGAGCTCTCTCCGGGAGAAGCAAATTGACCAATTGAAAAACCGGCAATTGGCTGCTGCCGATGCGCTGGGGGTTTCTTTTGAAAAGCCAATAATAAGTGTCCAGAGTCTCACGAAATCCTATCATATTGGATCAATGACAGTTCCCGTATTGAAGGGCATCGACCTATCCGTCAAAGAAGGAGAGTTTGTCTCTATCATGGGGCCATCAGGGTCAGGTAAATCGACTTTGCTCAATGTGCTGGGAATTCTGGATCGTTACGACGACGGCGAGTATGTTTTGGACGGAACCCTGATAAAGCCGCTTTCCGAAACGGAGGCCACGCGACACCGCAATCATTTAATTGGCTTCGTATTCCAGTCATTCAATCTGCTGCCTTTCAAGAGCGCTATCGATAACGTGGCCATGCCGCTTTATTATCAAAAGGTTCCTCGTAAGCAGCGGGAAGAAAGAGCGCGGAAGCTATTGGAACGCATGGGGCTGGCCAGCCGGATGGATCACTTGCCCTCGGAGTTGTCCGGCGGGCAGCGGCAGCGGGTAGCCATTGCGCGCGCATTGGTCACCGACCCGCCTCTGATCTTAGCCGACGAACCGACCGGCAATCTGGATACCAAGACTTCAGAGGAAGTGATGGAATTGTTTACCGAAATAAACCATGAAGGCAAGACGCTTGTCGTCATCACGCATGATGAAGAAGTCGCTGAACGAACTCGTCGCGTTATCCATCTGCAAGACGGGCGAATCAGGCACTAACTACTCACTATGGACCATACAACTCATGATTGATTTTGAACGCTGGGCCGAGCTCGGTCAATCCCTTAGCAAGCACAAATTGCGGACAGGCTTGACTGCTTTTGGCGTCAGCTGGGGCATTTTTATGCTGGTTCTACTGTTAGGAATGGGGAAGGGACTGGAGCGCGGCACGATGACGCTTTTCCAGGATACGGCGCTAAATAGTGTCTGGATTGGAGGTGGCAAAACCTCTCAATCCTATAAAGGCTTAACCCCAGGCCGGACGGTAGGCCTGGAAATTGATGACGTCGCCTTGCTTGAAAACTTGCCAGGGGTGGAGGCCGTTGGGCCTACCAAATTATTGGATAAAGGATATGTTATGAGATATGGAAAAAATACCGGCGCATTCCAAATAAACGGCATTAGCGCCGTCAATGCTGAAATTCAAAAACTGGCCTTGCTGAGCGGACGCCAGATTAACCAGTTGGATGAGCGCGAATCACGTAAAGTCGCCATAATCGGCGCCAGGGTTAACGATGTGCTGATGAAAAATCAACTCAGTCCAGTAGGAAAAACGATTTACGTAGGAGAAACACCGTTTACTGTGATTGGCGTATACAACAAAGCGTTGGGAGAGCAGTCACCCAATCGCGTCTACATTCCATACGCCACGTTGAGGCAAGTGTTTGACCCTGCCCCGACAGTCAATATGCTTGCCTTGACGGTATCGCCGGGCTATAGCTGGCCGGATCTGAAGCCGGAAGCCATTCGGCTGCTATCCCAGCGGCATCGGTTTGACCCGAATGATTCTGCCGCTCTGGAGATCTACGATATCAGTGATGAAGTAAAAAAAGTGGAGTCCTTAATGAGCGGCATCAGGCTCTTCATGATAATTGTCGGAACCGGTACATTGATGGCGGGCTGTGTCGGGGTCAGCAATACGATGCTGGTCACTGTCAAGGAGCGCACGCGTGAATTTGGTATTCGCAAAGCCATCGGCGCCTCCTCGGCTGATATACTTTTCATGGTATTGCATGAGACACTGGTCATCACTTTAGCCGCAGGCTATGTGGGGTTGATTGCAGGGGTAGGGCTTGTCGAATTGATCAGCCAGGCCGGCATCGAATCGGATTACTTTCGTGATCCTCAAGTCGATCTTTCTATCGCTATTTCGGCGCTAGGCGTTTTGATACTTGCTGGTCTTATCGCAGGCTATCTGCCGGCGCGTCAGGCGGTGCGCGTATCACCTATTGAGGCACTCAGACATGAATAATTTTCGTCGAATTGTAGTCCGTACCAGTTGGCTTTTATTGGTTTCTGCCTTCGTGTTTGGCAGTGGTTTCTGGCTGTTTGTTTCAGCCGGCGCCAATGAAATCACCGTGCGGACAGAAAAACCATCTCGCATGACCATCGAGCATTATACCGTCGCCACCGGGCAGATTGTTCCCAATCGGAAAGTCAAGATCAAATCTCAAGCGAACGGTGTGCTCGAAGAAGTGCTTGTTAAGCAAGGGCAATGGGTGAAGCGCGGGGATGTGCTGGCCCACATACGGCTGCGTGCTGATCCGGTGGAGGTTAATACCGTCCAGGCGCAAATCAGAAAAGCCCGCCTTGAGCACCAGCGAGCGGCCGCCGAACTGGAGCGGCGCAGTCATCTTCATGACCAACATCTGATTTCCGACGCTGCGTATCAGGATGACAAGCTGAAATACGATGTTTCAAAGTCGACCTTGGAGCAGGCCGAACGCGAATTGGAACTGCGCCTCAAAGGTGCCTCACAGCAATTCAAAACCACCTCGACCCTGATTACCGCCACCATGGACGGCATGGTGCTGGACCAGCCTGTGGAGATTGGCGATTTCATCATTAAAGCCAATGATCTTTCCGAAGGCACGACGGTTTTCACCATTGCCGACATGCATAGCCTGATTTTCAAAGGCGAAGTGGAAGAAGCAGATACCGGGCGCTTGCAGGAGGGCATGCCCCTTATCCTGAATGTCGGCGCTCTTCCGGATGAACAGTTCGAGGCCACACTGGATTTTATCGCGGCAGAAGCCAAGAAAACCGATCAAGGCCGGAAAGTATTCGAAATTCGCGCAGCCATCAAGCCCAAGTTGGGGGTATTTCTCAGGGCTGGCTATAGCGCGACAGCCAAAATCGTATTTTCCCGGCATGAACAAGTCATGACAATTCCCGAGGGCAGTTTGATATTTCGCGGGGACGAATCCTATGCTAAAGTAAAGCTGCCGACTGGCGAGATCGTCGAGAAGAAGCTTGTCACCGGTCTCTCCGACGGGCTTAATATTGAGGTGATTTCAGGGCTTGACGAGCAAGACAGCGTTGTGTCATCAAAAGCGGTAGAGAAGCCATTATAGAATACCGCAGGAGATAGTTTATCGCTTAATGCCGCCCATTTTTTCGCTTTGGGAGCTTAGTTATTGCTGGAATGGAATTCATGTTCGATACTGGCTGCTGAGTCGGCTGCCCAGTCATCAGCTGGATATCTGTCACAAAGCAACAGAGGAAGTCCCACAACTATAATAAAGGAAAGTTATGATAGCGCAGAAGATAGTTTATCGCTTAATGCCGCCCATTTTTCGCTCTGGAGGCTTGGTTTTACTGGTTTTGCTGGGATGGAATTCATGTCCGATACTGGCTGCCGAGCTGCCGCCCAGTAATCTGCTGGATATCTATAACAAGGCAATAGAGGAAGACCCGCAACTGATGAAGGGAAAGGCAATCCGCCAAGTTAGCGAAGAACAGCGCAATCAGGCCAAGGCCAAGGCCTTGCTGCCGACAGTAAACCTCTCCGCCAATGTCACCGGCAATCATCAGCATATCCGTTTAAACGACCCGCAGGCAATCGGTGTCGGCGGAGAAGATCTGTTTATGAGCGATGGTTACGATATCACGCTTTATCAGCCGGTGTTTCACTATGACAGGCTGATAGCCATGGATCAGGCTGGCCAGCGCGTGGAACAGTCCGAAATGGAGTTGAATGCGACCCATCAGGATTTGATTTTGCGAGTGGCGGAGCGCTATTTTGGCTTATTGGGCGCGTTTGACAACCTGCGGTATTCCGAAGCTCAGAAGGACACGCTAGGCCGGCAGCGCGAACAGACTCAGCAGCGCTTCAACTATGGCGAAATTGCCATCACCGATGTGTCAGAATCCAATGCGGGTTATGATCGTGCAGTAGCCGATGAAATCGAAGCCCAACAACAGCTCAATGATGCCAGAGCGGCATTAAGGGAAATTACCGGCGAATACTATGACAGTCTCTCAGCGCTTGCTGAGGATATTCCGTTAGTCAAACCGGAGCCTTTGAACGAAAAGAACTGGACTGATCAGGCGCTGGCGCAGAACCCACGCATTGTGGCCGCCACTCTAGCCTCCAATATCGCCCGCGATGAGATTAGCCGGCTTGACTCGGCGCATCTGCCCACTCTCGATTTCAAGGCAAGCAATGGCTGGATGCAAACCGGAGGCCAGTTCGGCGACACTACTATTTTTTATAACAGTTTCGGGTTGGAGATGAATATGTCGCTATACGAAGGCGGCCAAATGACCTCGCGATCACGGGAGGCGGCGCATCGGCATGACGAAACCCTGGCTACCCTGAAGCAAGAGCAGCGCAGTGCGGAAAGACAATCTCGCGACGCCTTCTATGGCGTAGTGACCGGTGTCAGTCGTGTGCAGGCATTACGGCAAACTCTCAAGTCGCAAGAATTGTCGATGAGAGAGATAGAGTCCGGTATTCAAGTCGGTAGCCGCACTACGCTTGATCTAGTCGTGGCGACGCGTGAATGGTACCGGGTTCAGCGGGACTACGCCAAAGCCAGGTATGACTATTTGTTAAACACCCTGCGGCTCAAGCGCTCCGCAGGTATTCTCGAGTACGGAGATTTGGCAAAGATCAATACATTCTTGACTGACTCTACTGACTCTGCCTCGGCAGCTCAGCCTTGATTTTTGCTTGATGTCGGCTGAAACCCTACACGGCAGACTCGGATTTTTCTGGCACGCCTGCCGTTGGATTCGCCTCCGAGACGCATGAAACGCTACCATTACCCTTGAACTTCCGCCACCTGATGCGCCGGCAGGCTGTCACAGATGACGCTATCGCCGGGCTTTAAGGCCGATCCCAGCTGCCAACGCAGGTATTCTTTAAAACTCTCTCCGCTCGGCTTGATCCGCGCGCCACTGGGCCGTAAATCGGTCGGCAGGCAAACCGGCAATCAAGGCCATCGTTTACCAATGCCCCGCTGGCGCAGCATCCCTACAACGTGCACCACTCAAAGCACGGCCATATCAGTGGACGCACTGGTTTCATCCAGAAGCATCAGCCGGGATGCATCGCAATGGCATCGCCCCAGTTTCCAGTTTGCCGCTGTAGGCTGGATCGTCGCGGCCCTGTTTACTGGCATGGACTGTCTTTTCTGCCGGCTCGATCTGGCGGACAAAGCAAGCTAAGGTACTGACTGAAGTCTTCAAGGTGTAGCTTTCTTTTAGCCAGTTTCTTGGCTGCTGCAAGGCCATGGAAGAATACGCGCCAACTGCGCTGTGATAGCGCTTCATAAGATTCCAGCCGATTCATCAGTATTTTCCCGTTATTCACTGAAGTGCGCTGTAAAACTTCGGGTTCAGATTGTTTTTTATAAGACACCCTGAACGGGCGCAATCTCAAGTCAGGCATCAGGAATAACAAGGGTCTTATATCAGCGCTTGATTATTTCTTGATGAGTTCTTCAGATTTAAGTGTTTTTTCAGATTGGTTTTATGGAAATTTAAGGTTGGCTTGGTTAACACTGTAGTCGAGATTGAGCTGATGATTTCACCAATGCGGTATCGGTCTGATTCTGCCAGTCAATAGTCCATCTGTGCCCATTAAAATTAACGCAACGGGACCTGTTAAAAAACAAACTTACAAGAAAGGAGTGTTTTTTATGTTTCTTAAATACTTTCATCGGTCTAGTATCCTATTATTAGTTCCAGGAATGGTTATGGCAAATCAGAGCGCGCCAACTATTGACTGGCAAGCGTGTCATCCAGAATCCGGCCTGCCATATTTTTGCGGGTCTGTCAGTGTACCTCTCGACCATAATGCGCCTGAAGGGGAAAAACTTACCCTATCCTTGATTAAATTGTCGGCAACCGCGAGCACAGGAAAAATTGGATCGCTTTTTTTCAACCCCGGCGGGCCTGGTAATTCCGGAGTCGACTTCGTGCTCGGCATTGGTTCATCGCTTCGGCCAGAAATCCGCGAAAAATTCGACGTGATCGGCTTCGACCCTCGAGGCATAGGCCTAAGCAGTCCTCTCGTATGCTTTAACGGTCCAGTTACTGCGCTGCCGTTCTCTTTTCCCCGTAATCCTGAAGAAGAAGCCTTACGGGCAGATTTCGACAGGACGATGGCCAGTTCATGCAAAACTAACGGCGGCAGTGTGCTTGATCATATGTCAACCGCTAACGTAGCCCGGGATCTCGATTTGCTCCGCCAGGCCGTCGGCGATAGCCAACTCAATTATGTGGGCTACAGCCATGGGAGCTTTCTCGGCATCACTTATGCGAACCTGTTCCCTGACAAGATCCGGGCCATGGTTCTGGACGGCGTTGTTGATCCCATAGCCTACACTACCGGCAATGGCAACGAGGGCTATAACCTGCCCGTTACCACGAGATTCGGTATAGATAAAGGGGCGCAGGCGACGCTGAATGAATTCTTACGCCTTTGCGATCAAGCAGGTGTCGCGCAGTGCTCCTTCGGCGATGCGGCGACCATCAAGTTTGATTTCCTGGTCGGTTACCTGCGGATGGCTCCTATCCACATGATCGATCCGACCAAAGGTCCCGTTGACCTTACCTATGACCGATTCATTGAAACGGTTATCAGTGCGCTGGCGAGTTCATCGGAATGGTCACTGTTGGCGAGCGCCTTGAATGAACTTTACGGCACTATCACTAATGGCTCGATATACACAGCCTTTAGGGCGGGAAGTGCATTTTCTGCTTTAACTGCTGCCCTGGGCAGCACACCCAATCCCGATGATTTGACGCGTGCCGCCCAGCAATTCGCGGTCATGTGCAGCGATTCCATCAATCCCGATAATCACGCGGCTTGGTCTTCGGCGGGAGAAGCCGCCGAGGCCAATGTCGGGATATTTGGGCGCTTCGCGGCCTGGCAATCCAGCCCTTGTGCCGTTTGGCAGGGTAACGATCCAGATCGCTATCTCGGCCCGTTTACCCAAACGACCACAGAACCGATACTCCTCGTTGCCAACCGTTTCGACCCCATAACGCCGTATGAAGGCGCCCTGCAAGCGCACAGCCTCCTGCCCAATTCGGCCCTGCTGACGCTTGAAGGCTGGGGACATACGTCGCTTTCTCTTTCGTCCTGCGTGGATCAGGCTGTGTCTAGCTATCTGCTTACTTCCAAGGTTCCCAGCACTGAAGCTAGCTGCCAGCAAGATGCAGCACCTTTCGCCGAAGCATCATCCGATCCGGCATCCTTCGATTTAAGTACATTGGCGGAACTGATATTATCGGGTGCAGTAAAACCTGATACAACAACACCTGATACAACAACACCTGATACAACAACACCTGATACAACAACACCTGATACAACAACACCTGACACAACAACGCCTGACACAACAACACCTGACACAACAACACCTGATACAACAAAGCCTGACACAACAAAGCCTGACACAACAAAGCCTGACACAACAAAGCCTGATACAACAAAGCCTGATACAACAAAGCCTGATACAACATCTTCTAACGGAACAGGAACACCTGTTGTTTCCAAGACTTACGTTACTTATGATCCTGTTACGGGCACGGTAACTATTCCAGCGGTGCAGGTTGGCGGCAAGGTTGAGTTTGTCAATGTCAAATTGGGATTTAATTCAGAAGGAAAGCTTAGTGTTCTTTCTTCTGAAGTGCCTAATGCGCCCGTTGCGGCTAGTGCTGTCTATGATCTCACTGCAGGTACGGCAACTATTCCAGAGGTACTGGTTAACGGTAAAACTGAGTTTGTAAATGTTAAATTACAGTCAAACCCGGACGGCACATTCAGTGTTCTTTCTACTGAGAAACCTTCTGTCGCCAAAACTTACACTATTTATGATCCTGCTACGGGCACGGTAACTATTCCAGCGGTGCAGATTAATGATAAGGTTGAGTTTGCAAATGTCAAATTGGGATTAAATCCAGGAGAAATACTTAGCGTTCTTTCTTCTGAAGCACCTGATCTTAAGGTTCCCGTTGCGGCTAGTGCCGTTTATGATGCCGCTATCGGTGCGGTAACTATTCCAGAGGTACTGGTTAACGGTAAAACTGAGTTTGTAAATGTTAAATTACAGTCAAACCCGGACGGCACATTCAGTATTCTTTCTACTGAAAAACCGCCTGTCTCCTAGATGCTCACTGCTTATGATCCCACTACAGGCATAGGGATTGTCCCAGTGATGCAGGTTAATGATAAGGTTGAGTACGAAGATAGAAATGGACCTCAAACCAGACAGTAGATTAAGTGATAAAACGGTTCTATGGTGATCTCAAGCCATGAGCAAGCCAAGAAATCATTCACTGCTGTTAAAAGCCAAGACGGCGAACCGCCATAAGCCGCGGCAGTCAAATGCTGCCGCGGTGGCATTGTTAGGATAGGCGAAGTCAAACTCCGGAAATCACCAGCGTGAGAGTACAGATTGATGCGGGGCACATAGGCGGAGTCACCCGCAGCAGTAGGTTGGCGATGCTGTAATGGCGCGGGATCAAAGAGGCGGCATCGTTTGGCTTTATGGTATAGATAACCTGTGAAGGGAGAACCTGTATGTTAATCATAGGTAATTATACGAATAGAAATAAAATCAAGATTATAATAGTTTAAAATATATTTACTGTAGCTGTATTTAGGGTACAGAAACACTATATCAAACTGCGGAATACCCAATGAAATGCATGTGGCGAAGAATATCTGACGCTACAGAAAATTTTTGAAAGCTTCGCTTTATGCTGAATTTCACGGATACACATAGAGAGAAAAATTGAAGTTGTTAAGACATTATCCATTTTACAGAACAAAGACAAGGCAACGAAAAGAGCCTTTCTGAATAGTAAAAATATCGTCGTTCTGAGCAACTTAAATCATGAAGGCTGACTGGTGTGTGAGGATGGGTTAAGCAAGAGCATCCTTATAGGGGATTTTCTACGGGAATTTGGTGTACCTCGAGCAAATAGTGAAACAGCGTATGCAGTCAGCCAATTCTTTAACTAAGTTGAGGCTTAGGCTTGAAGTTAGGATTGCCTCTGGTACTTTCGGGCATGCTTCTGTAATCATGCTTGATAATGAGAGATTTCCAGGTTGAAGTTAATCTAAACATTGATATAAATTAATCATTAACTCCTCTACACACTGAAAAAAATGAATAGTCGGCCGTTTATTTTCGATCAGCTTCATATCGAAGTGGCACGTAACGCTTCGGATGACTTCAATTTGTTTCATGACAAGCATAAGTGGCTACAAATTGTACATAACCCGTTCAAAGGCCCTATCGTTTTGGGGTTTCAACTCAATACCCTGATCGAATATCAAATGCGCCTCTATCGGGAATTGCATCATGAAAACGAAGTGATTACCGAGCACGATCTGCGTTACAGCAACTATCAAATCACCTTTGTCAACGCCGTTCGCCCGCGCATGCCCGTCTATCTGGATATTAAAAAAACCCTGATCAACACGATCCCCAGCCTGACGCTCGGCAATCGCATTGCCATGAAATCGGATGACAAAACCGTGCTGCTGGGCTTTAAAAAAGAAACGCAAGCACCACTGTTTTTGGCCGACACTAAACTTGACAATCTGCCGGATCTCGATGAGGTTCCGGACTGCACTAGGGTGCCCGGCACGGATTATTTTCTTAAGCGTAAATATTTGAATAATGGCTCGGTTAAAAACTTTCTCTCCGGGTCTTTCGCCGAGCAATCGGATTATTTCGATGAGCTAACGCAAACTGCGCAGTATCCCGAGATATTTCCTTGCAGCCTGAGCTCCGGTGCCTTATTGGAAAAGGCGCAGTTAGAAAATCATGACTTTAAGCGCAATCCTATGGTTTATACCTCTCATGAAATTTCAGTGGATCGGCGCTCTTTAAGCTTGCTTAAAAACAATGAAAAGCTGCATATTCTGGTGGATCAACGCCCGGAATCAGGCAGCAATACTTTGAACCAGACCAACATCATGCTGAGGACCTATCATTGTTACGGTTTGTTGCACAACAATGACGTGTTATTCAGAATGAAGCTGAACCTTGTTTCTTTAAAGGACATACTCAAAAATCTTCCTTATTAAGTTATGTTGACATTTCACTACAGTCAAATCGAAGCTGGGGCAAAACGCAGAAACCCCGGGTAATTCCGGGCGGGTCTCTGGAATCGGGAAAAAATTCGACGGTAGTGTTTGATCTTGTTGAAAAAGCATTCTATCAAATGACGTCCTTTATCAATAAACCCATCACAGGCTCTACTCTGGCCACTACGAGGCGGAATGGCCGCCTCAAGGGCTTGGTTCTGTAAGGTTCCAATAAGGCATCGCTGCCATAGCCTTTATCCGCCGCCCCTCCTTGTACACATTCAGGCGCTAACGCCAACCAATTTTCCACTTGTCCGTTAGGCAAATCCGAGTGGACATGCTGATGCGTCTGCCAGAATTGGAAAAAATGCATCACCATTCATCATCGCTGAGCACCAGTCGGGTCGTCATTGCTTAAAAATGGCGCAATTTCTATGAAACTGCCAGAAAATGTCAATACAGCCCAGTTAATTTTGCTCAATTTTTCTGCGCCAGATTTCCGGTTGCCCTTTTTACTTCAAATAACCATGCGTTATGCCTATTACTTTTTAAGCACATCTTCAGATTTAAGTATTTTTTGAAATTCGTTCTATGGAGATTTAAGGTCTGCTTGCTCAAAACTAAGGTCGTGGCAGAGCTGGTAACTTCGCCGAAACAGTATACGACTTTTCCGGCTGATCCAAATACATCAATCCTGCTGGTTTTAGGCTCAATTGCTTCAAGCGTTTCTTTAGATTTTATGTATTTTTTGAAATTGGTTCTATGGAAATTTTAGGCGATTGTGAATGAAACTACTGTCCAGGTTGAGCTAGAAAGATCACCAATATAATTCCGGTTTTTCTAGCTGATCCAAATACATCAGAGCCTATCTGATGATCTTCTATCTCATATGGAGTCTTGGATGTGAGCCAATCCAGTAGAAATATCTTAACCGCAGGCATCCTGTTGGCTTTAGGCGCAGCTTCAACCGCTAATGCTTTTAGCCATTGACCTATCTATGCCGCCTAGCTTTATTTATCTGGCCGCTTAATCCATATGTTAGAAAAACGCCTTGCCGCTATTACAGGAAATGATGTGGTGGGTGGGCAGTAAGATAAAAACAAGATTAACACCTAAATTCTGTAAGCCGATAGTCCATCTGTGCCTATCAAAAATTAACGCAACAGAACCTATTAAAAACTTATATAAAGGGGTGTGACTATGTTTCTTAAATTTTTTCATCGGTGGCCTAGTATATTGCTGTTGTTACTTATTCCCGGAATGGCCGCGGCGCATCAAGGCGGAGATAAGAAACCGCCAACTATAAACTGGCAAACGTGTTACCGAGAGTCTGGACTCCCGTTTCTCTGCGGGTCTGTCGATGTACCTCTCGACTATAATGCACCTAAAGGAGAAAAACTCACTCTGGCCTTGATTAAATTGCCGGCAACCGTACGTCGTGGAAGAAAAGTTGGATCGCTTTTTTTCAACCCCGGCGGGCCTGGTAATTCGGGAGTCGACTTCGTGCTCGGCGCCGGCCCCTTTCTTCCTCCAAACATCCGCGAACACTTCGATGTGATCGGCTTCGATCCGCGCGGAATAGGCCGCAGCAGTCCTCTGGTGTGCTTTAACGGCCCAGTTTCTGTGCCGCCGTTCTTTTTTCCCCAGAATCCTGCCGAAGAAGCCTTGTGGGCAGATTTCGACAGGACGATGGCCAGTGCCTGCAAAGCTAACGGCGGCAGTGTGCTTGATCATATGTCAACCGCTAACGTAGCCCGGGATCTGGATCTGCTCCGCCAGGCCGTCGGCGATAGCCAACTCAATTATGTGGGCTACAGCTATGGAAGCTTTCTCGGCATCACTTATGCGAACCTGTTTCCTAACAAGATCCGGGCCATGGTTCTGGACGGCGTTGTTGATCCCATAGCCTACACTACCGGCTATGGCAACGAAGGCTATAACCTGCCCGTTACCACGAGGCTTCCCAGAGATGAAGGGGCGCAGGCGACGCTGAATGAATTCTTGCGTCTTTGCGATCAAGCGGGTGTCGCTCAGTGTCCTTTCGGCAATGCCGCGGCCAGTAATTTTGATTTCCTGGTCGATCACTTGCGGACGAGGCCTGTCCAGATAATTCATCCGATCTTCGGTCCCGTCGACCTGACCTATGACCGATTCCTTGAAACGGTTTTCAGCGCGCTGGTGCATTCATCTGGATGGCCGCTGCTGGCGAACGTCTTGAATGAAATTCACGCCACTATTATCACCGGCTCTGAAGACGCGGCTATTAGAGCGGGACGTGCATTTGCTGCTTTATTTGCTGCCCTAGGCGACATACCCAGTCCCGATGATAAGGCACTCGCCGCCCAGCAATTCGCGGTCATGTGCAGCGATTCCATCAATCCCGATAATTACGCGGCTTGGTCCTTGGCGGGAGAAGCCGCCGAGGCCAATGATGGGGTATTTGGGCGCCTCACGGCTTGGCAATCCAGCCCTTGTGCCGTTTGGCAGGGTAACGATCCAGACCGTTATCTCGGCCCGTTTACCCGCAAGTCCTCAAGGCCGATACTCCTTGTTGCCAACCGTTTCGACCCCTTAACACCGTATGAAGGTGCTGTGCAAACGCACGGCCTCCTGCCCAATTCGGTCCTGCTGACGCTCGAAGGCTGGGGACATACGTCACTGTTTCTCTCATCCTGCGTGGACCGGGTTGTGTCTAACTATCTGCTCACCTCCAAGATTCCCGGGGCTGGAGCTAGCTGCCAGCAAGATGTTGCACCTTTCGCCTATACATCGGCCGAACTGGCATCCTCCGGCGACATATCTTCACAAGCGGCTACCCCTGAACCTGCGCTTAAAGATGAAAAAGTGGATGCGAGGCAGCAGATGATGCAAAGCATCCTTGGACACAAGTCCCGTACGGAATGTCTTCTGGATTGGGCGGAACGTAATTACTCAAACTTATTTTCTCCAGCTGGGGCAAAATCACAATTTCAATCGCCCTATACTTATCGCCATTACAGCCAGACAGACTCTTATGTAGGAGTGTCAGCCAGTGACAACCATGTTTATTACTTAGGCCCTGAACGTGTTTTAGTGGATGTGGGTGATTTATACGGTTGGCTGACTAAGGCATCGTGTCTATGAGTTATATTGGTTCGAGATGGCTTATAAGGTGTTAATGGAAGTTGATACTCTGCGAGGCGGGGGCTTTTACCCCGTCTCTAACGCCTGAAACAACGTTATCTTTATACTCCACTGCATCCTTATCGATAATGTAATAACTAAAACGGGCGGGACAGAAATGTCTCGCCGGATGTGAATCAAGGAGACGAACTAATGAATAATCAACCGTTTATTTTCGATCAGCTTCATATCGAAGCAGCGCGTAACGCTTCGGATGACTTTAATTTGTTTCATGACAAGCATAAGTGGCTACAAATTGCACACAACCCGTTCAAAGGCCCTATCGTTTTGGGGTTTCAACTCAATACCCTGATCGAATATCAAATGCGCCTCTATCGGGAATTGCATCATGAAAACGAAGTGATTACCGAGCACGATCTGCGCTACAGCAACTATCAAATCACCTTTGTCAACGCCGTTCGCCCGCGCATGCCCGTCTATCTGGATATTAAAAAAACCCTGATCAACATGATCCCCAGCCTGACGCTCGGCAATCGCATTGCCATGAAATCGGATGACAAAACCGTGCTGCTGGGCTTTAAAAAAGAAACGCAAGCGCCACTGTTTTTAGCCGACACTAAACTTGACAATCTGCCGGATCTCGATGAGGTTCCGGATTGCACTAGGGTGCCCGGCACGGATTATTTTCTTAAGCGTAAATATTTGAATAATGGCTCGGTTAAAAACTTTCTCTCCGGGTCTTTTGCCGAGCAATCGGATTATTTCGATGAGCTAACGCAAACTGCGCAGTATCCCGAGATATTTCCTTGCAGCCTGAGCTCCGGTGCCTTATTGGAAAAGGCGCAGTTAGAAAATCATGACTTTAAGCGCAATCCTATGGTTTATACCTCTCATGAAATTTCAGTGGATCGGCGCGCTTTAAGCTTGCTTAAAAACAATGAAAAGCTGCATATTCTGGTGGATCAACGCCCGGAATCAGGCAGCAATACTTTGAACCAGACCAACATCATGCTGAGGACCTATCATTGTTACGGTTTGTTGCACAACAATGACGTGTTATTCAGAATGACGCTGAACCTTGTTTCTTTAAAATACATACTCCAAAATTTTTCTGATCGGGGAAGTAAACAGAGATTTCCAGAATTTTTGGCAGCCGATTAATAGAGCATTAATCTTTTAATCAGAAACATAGCCTGAATCAAGAAGTTCAGGCATTCGTCGGCCTGAGAACGATCCATTAATTGGCCGACCGTGCGCAGGAGCGCCTTCCGTCTGGCCAAGATCTACCCGATCGGATTCAGGTCGGGACGGTAAGGCGGCCGGTGTTTGAGGGCCGCCTCGCGTGTTGCAAGCATGGCCTGAACTTCCGCCACTTAATAGGCCGGCGGCAAGCGTTTTTTATAGCGATAACCCAGATTGTGCCGAATAAGCTTGTAAAACTAGACAATGCTTTTCTGTCCAGTCCGGGATTCACCTCGGTCATACAGATATTGAGAGGAGAATTAACATTGCAGATAAAAGATCGGTTGCAAAGCAAGGCAGCCGGAGCTGAAAAGACACATATGCTATTAACTTCAGAAGATTCTGGCTGCGGCGGATTCTCTTGACCGAGAGGATTAGGCGCTTGTATCCTCGATTGGCTTAAACATCAGGACGTTCGTCGGGCGATAACCAAGGCTATCGTATAAAGCTTGTGCAGATTTGTTGTGGCCAAATACGTGCAAGGAAATACCTGATAATCCGAGAGATCCGGCAAGGCTCTCAAGGGCTGTTAAAGCGCGCTTGGCGTGACCTTTGCGCTGAAATTCGGGCTTGATAGAGATGTCGTTGACAAAAGCGACTTGTTTCCCCGCCCGTTTCTGAACTTCGATCCACAGCACGCCAACGTCGGCTTGATTCGTTCGGTCATACAGCGTAAACAGATGGTGATTCACTGTCTGCAGGCCCTGGGGCAGAAGTTTTTCAAATGACTTGCGTGCAAGGTCCAGCGCCTCGGCCTGATGCCACTGGCCGGCCGCAACTTTGTCGGCCGCATACGCAGGCACAGCCTCGGCAGCGAATGCGATAAACTCTTCCTGGGACATAGGGACAAGGATTGTCATCGTTCGGCTCTCCGGTTTTGGCTTTTAAATTAAGGGGCCAAGTGTATCATTTCGTACGATTTTTGATCGACTGAAGGATGAGGCTTCACGGTTGCTCCAGCCGCAACAGTTTTTCCGCAAGCCGATCAAAGTTCTGTTCGTTGCCTTCGACAGCGAATCTGCCGACATTTGCTCAAATGTCGGCAAATTCGAAGACTATGTGGAACGTCATTCTAGTGCTCGGAAATTGGTCTTCGAATTCGGTAGCGCTCCGGATGGCGATGTCCGTAAGCGGCCGTCATGTTACGCCTTACCCAGTAGATTGCATATTTCAGGCACCGCCCGGTATAGGCACGAGTAGTGTGACAGGCCGTTAAACATCTTGATCGAGGTGCAGCCTGGGATCGCTGATTTCAGGTAATTGGCCATAAGCTTCGGCGACCAGTTATCCTCCGCGCCATGCCAGATGTATGTTTTGGCGGAAACCTCCGGAAGCGTGGTTTTCCATGGGCTCACATAAGCTCCGATATCTCTCGCATAGCCTTGCACGCGGTCAGTAAAGCACAATCTCAATACTTGGGTGATGTCGGATTGAAATGCGCGGTCGGCTGCCAGTGCTTTGTCAGCACCGGCGGCGCTGGCAAATAAAACGCGAAATAATGCATTGGGGAAAAGCAAGGCGAGCAATTTTTGCCAGTAAGACAATAAAACGAACAGGGCAGGAAATGCTTTAGCCAACTGAAAAACCTGTCTGCCAGCCATGGCTTCAAGGTAATCTCCTGCCTCCAGCGGCGCAGCTGCGGAAACCAAATGCAGACTTTTGACGACCCCGTCAGTCATGTAACGGCACGTCTGCAGCGCAATAAAAGCGCCGATTGAAAATCCGATGACATCTACTTGTTTCCCGGCGGCTTTCTTTGAAATTTCCTCAGCCAGAAGCTTGTAATACGTTTCCCCATTTACCGAAGCATCGATAGAAAACCGATCAAAACAAACAAACGTCAAACCGTGGTTTTTCCCATCAGGATCGAAAATTTTGCATTCTTCCGGCGCACCGGGCGCACCATGAAAATAGATGACTACTTGTCCGTCATCGGCACCGAACTGACTGAATTTCAATGATTGTTTCATTATATTCCTGGCGTTTGATAGTTGGGTTCAGCGGTAGTCTGTCAACGTCGCCAGCTGGATAGAAATGTTGATTTCCAAGACCACTATATTCTCGATTCAACATATAAGGCAAACCTGTTAAGAATGCTTTGCCAACCCTGCCTCTGCAATTCAGCCGAATTCGCATCTTCGGCGTCAAATGTTTCCATAATCTTGATTTTGTTATTCACTGGTTCAAAGTTGATTGAAACAGTCCGCCCATCTTCCAGGATATACTCAATCAGTCTGTTTGGGACCACATTTGCATAGGTTCCTTCAAAATCAAACCCCCTGCCGCCGTCTTTTGCTTCCATTCTATACGAAAACCTTCCTCCAACCCGAAGGTCATTTACGCTTCTCGGATTGTGCTAGTCGTCGCTCGCTTTCGGCGGCTGACAGGCACGGCGGCTCTTTCTCCAGCATGCAATCGCTGTAAACGATTCCAGCCTTACTCCTCCACAAGCCTTGATCTTACTGCCATGCTTCTGATTTTTTCCTGATCGGCTGTGTTTACGCTTGCCGGTTTGATGTCAATTTCCACTTTCTTGAGGATGCCCGTAAATCGATTGGACGAAGCATAATCTGCACTCACGGGCGATCCCGTATCTTCGCCGACGTCGAAGGTCTCGTCAGCCGAGAAACGCCCCCAGTTGGTAACTTCAATGCGGCCTTCGCCCACCTTCTTGTCATTGACGAAGAGTGTCGTCGTAGCGCCTTTGCCGATGCCGCCGCCGTCATAGCGAAACTCCATGCGGATGGCGGCCGGCCCCGGCGACAGCACTTCGGACCCAGTCACTTTGCTGCGGGCCTGAGTGAAGTAGTTATACTCGTAGACAGGCCGTCCGTCCTTAATATAAAGGGAAAAGCCGCCGACTACGCCGCCTTCTGCAACCAGAACGCCGTCAGCACCGCCTTGGGGCACTTCGATGTGTGCCGTAATGCCATGCGATGTGTTCTTGGTTGGCGGCGCAGAGCTCTCCGGAATTCGGATGCTTCCGGGATAATAGGTGAACCGGGCTCGTCCCTCGATCAGGCTTGGGCGCAAGCGAGGATCGATGCGTTCGGCCAGGCGGTCGTCCAGCGGTAAAACCTGAAATTTTTTGGCTTGCACCCAGAACTCGTCCTGCAGCTTTTTGAGCCTGTCGGGATGTTTGGCGGCGAGATCGTCGGCTTCGCTGAAATCGTGCGTCAAATCGTAAAGTTCCCATTTGTCCTTGTCGAAATCATAGGTTCCGGTCGTCCACGGCAGCCGGCCATGGCGAGCGGCGGCAATCCAGCCGTCCTTGTACAGCGCCCGGTTGCCGAACATCTCGAAGTACTGTTCGTGCCGTGCGCTTTCGGCGCTAGGCTGATCGAAGTTGTACAGCATGCTGACGCCTTCCATGGGCTTCTGCTTGACGCCGTTCACTTCGCTGGGTATCGGGAGTTTCGCCGCTTCCAGAATAGTAGGCGCGATGTCGGTCACATGATGGAATTGGGAGCGAAGGCCGCCTCTGTCCTTGATGCGATCCGGCCAAGTGATCACCATGGGATTGCGTACGCCGCCGAGATGTGAGGCGATCTGCTTGCCCCATTGAAACGGCGTGTTCATGGCCCAGGCCCAGCCCACCGGGTAGTGGTTGTAGGCATTGGGCCCGCCGATTTCGTCCAGGTGTTGCAAGATAAAAGCTGAATCTTCCTGTATGCCGCCTAAGGCTGCCATCTCGTTGAAAGAACCATACAATTGGCCTTCCATGGAAGCTCCGTTGTCACCGATGATCCAGAAGACGAGGGTGTTATTCAACTGGCCGACCTGGTCCACGGCATCCAGAACGCGCCCCACTTCGTAGTCGGTCTGGGCGGTATAAGCCGCGAACGCTTCCATTTAACGTGCAGCCACCCGCTTCTGATCCGGCGTCAGCGAGTCGTAGGCCGGAATTTCCCTGGGCCTGGGCGTCAGCTTTGTATCAGGCGGGATAACGCCCAGCTTGAGCTGGCGTTGATAAGCTTCTTCGCGGTACTTGTCCCAGCCCTGGTCAAATTGCCCCTTGAATTTGTCCAGCCAATCTTTGGGTACATGATGCGGCGCGTGCGTGGCGCCGGGCGCATAATAGATGAAGAACGGCCGGTCGGGCGTGACCGATTTCTGCTGGAAAATATATTTGATGGCTTCGTCCGCCAGCGAATCGTTGAGCGTATAGCGGCCTTCCTTGCCTTTCGGGACCTGCATTTCCACGGGCTGGTGATCGCGATAAAGCGCCGGCGCCCACTGATTCGCTTCCCCGCCGATAAAGCCGTAGAAGTGGTCGAAACCTTGCAGGCCGGGCCAGCGATCGTAAGGGCCTGAAACGCTGGTCTCCCAGTCCGGGACATTGTGGTTCTTGCCGAAGAAGGCGGTGCTGTAGCCGTTCTGGCGCAGGATCTCCGAGATCATCGCCGTGCTCTTCGGAATTTGGCCGGTATAGCCGGGATAGGCGGTGCCGGTTTCCGTGATCGTGCCGGTGCCGGCCGAATGGTGGTTGCGCCCGGTCAGCAAGGCGGCCCGGGTGGGCGAGCACAGCGCCGTCGTGTGGAATTGCGTATAGCGCAGGCCGCCTTGCGCCAATTTGTCCAGGTTGGGCGTGGGAATCTGCCCGCCGAAGGTCCCCCAGGCGCCGTAGCCGACATCATCGATCAGAACGACTAGGATGTTTGGCGCCCCGGCCGGCGCCTTGATGACCGGAATCTTGTCGGGTTTTGAATCCTTGTAAGTCTGCTCGATCTTGCCCTTGAATGGCAGCTCGGGGGGAGGCAGCACGGTGCCGCCCGGAGTTTTTGCCCAGGCAATGTCGAGCGAAAGCGCCAGTAAAATGAAAATTATGAACAACGGCCCGAGTAATGCGCCCAACTGCTGTTTCTGAAGACTAGCTGTATGCATTGCAATCTCCTATCGTTGTTTGAAGTTGCTGTCTCCCTGCGCTTGTTCCGGCGGTGATACGTACTGCTGTTGTTTGAGTATCGCTGTTACCCGAATTCGGCCAAGTTATTGGTACTTGATGGCTATGGCGATCACGACGCGGCTTTCGATCGGCTGAACGGACCGGTCCCGCCACGATCCGGTGACCCAGGCGCCGGTGACCTCGGTACGGTCATAGACAACGACTGCCGCGTCAGCGCCCAGCTTGGCCGCCTCCTGGCGCAAAGCCTCTTCAATTTTGCTGACATCGACGCTCTCGCTTGAGGGTTCGGCCCTGACTTCGCCCAGGCGCACGTGCGGACGCGTCGGTTCCGTGCGCAGAATCTGAACCTGCGACGGATCGGACGGCGGATACTTGGGACTGCCGACAGCCTGCGTATGCTTTGTGTCTACCGTTTGGCATCCAGTGGTCTGGAGAAGCGTGGCGATGACAAGCAGGCCGCTGATGAAATTGATTATCGTGGTCACGAGTCTCCTCCTGGCTGCTTCAGTTGTGAGCGATATTTGCTTTCCAGCGACGCAACTCAACAGTCTGGCCGCATAATGGCCAGCCTTATGGCTCAGAAGACTTGGCAGTTTATCGGGCGACTTTTCGCATTTGCCATCCGGACTGTCACGGGCATCGCGGCTTGTCGGCATTTTCGATAGGAAGCGCGGGCAGGGTGGCGAGAGTCCCGGTTTCCAAGCCTGCGGCCGACGGAGAGCAACGCATGAATGCAGTCCGTGTTGATGCAACGACTGATTATTGACGCTGAGCCAAACTGGATTTCCGCCACTGTAGCGGCTATCGGCCATTGTTCATGTTTTAAGCCGGTTTTCTATCCGTACTATTACTATCCGTCCAATTACTGATGGCTCTGATTCTGCATGTAAGGATAGGCGGAACATAAGCCGGGCAGGGCGTGTGAATGCATAGCCTGCCCCGCCTAGAGCGCCTACTGTCGGCAGTCGCCCCCACAGGTTTTAAAACCGCCTATTTCGACGGTTGAACAGGCAAACTGCGTAAGCCCTGTTCAATTAATTTGAGCTGTCAGTGCCAGTGTTTGTATCGCCAGGAGTAGAGCCTGCGCTGCCGACGGCAACACGTTTCGCCTGGAAGTTATGGCTGAATTCATCGGTTGGCTGAACGCTGCCGGGATTCAGTGGGTCTATGCCGGGGCCGAAAACCTGTCCTTTTACAGTGACGGTTACAGTCTGCAGTGTATTGTCGAATTGCATATCGAATCGGGATTTTACGGTGCCCAAGAACGCGTTCGTTGCCGCATCATACACAATACTCAAAACGGTAGCCTCAGCCTTATTGTCTCCACTGCTTTTCCAGGTGCCATGCTGGTTACTGAAAGCATTGGGAGGCACTTCTCCCTTAAACTGAACGGACTGTATGCTCGTCAGGTTGCCGTCCGCGAAAAGGTTCAGAATTCTGGTCGATTCATCAGCGGATTGAGGCATCGCCAGGTATGTGCCGGCAATTTGTGCGCCGAAGTTGTTTGGCTGCGTCTGTTCGTCCGTACCGGAAAACGTCGGAGATGAAAATGCGAAGATGCCGAAAATCATTACGGTACGAATAACTGATATTGCTGAGATTGATGGTTTCATTTGAATCTCCACGAAAGCTGATTAAAAGGAGAGCGACTTTCAGGTATGCCCAATCTTTTGCGCGGCCCCCATTGCCTGGCGCTGAATGACAAACTGCTCATGCCCCGTCTTAATCGCAATCCGGCCGGCCCGGGCATAAGGCGAGAAAAGATCCATCATAGGCTGCCGCGGGATTTCATCGAAATAGTCCCCCATCAGGAAGCGCATGATTTTCAACCGATTCTCCTCCGCATCCGGAAAAGCCAGCTCATAATGCATGGCCTGTTTGCGATAAACTTCGCCTTGCCTGTCCAGGCTGGCCTCAAAGTCTTCTGCTGTGTGGTAAGGATAAGGCATGTTGATCAGGGTAAAACAATAGGTCGCGAACTGGATCAGCCTGTTTTTCTGCCCGGCGATAGCGGCGAGGAACAGCCCTGTGGGGGTTAAAGCGCGAAGAATGCGGGCCAGCACTTCATCAAGACGCGGGACATAGTAAAAAACATGGTTGGCCAGGACCAGATCAAAGCGGACTTCCAGGCCAGGCGGCAGCGCCGGCCAGGCTTGCGCGGGATGCGCAGAGAAGGGCTGCAGCTGCTTGAGCGCCTGTCGGAGATAGCCGGGCTCAGGCTCGACCAGAGAGAGCCGCAGCCGCTCCGGCGGCAGGCGGGCCAAGGCGAGAAACTGGCGGGAGAACCGCCCTGAGCCGCAGCCGAAGTCCAGCATATGAATCGGGCCGCTTCCAGCCGTACGTACATGGACGTGAGGCATATAGGCGAGCAAATCTTCGGCGGCTTCCGTGCTATGCTCTTCAAAAAAGAGGTAATCATCGCGGATGGGCCCGAAGTCTTTACTGCAAGTCATGCCCATGGCTGAATCTCTGCGTCAGCATATTGGTCTCTCGCCGGGACATCCCATAGACGGTTGCCGGCAAAGCACTGTGTAATAAGAAGTTCGTATGGATGTGATAATTGTTTATCCTGGGCCAAGCCGCATTTCCGTTACTTCAGCGGCTATTGTTCCTGTTTTTGGCTGAATTTCTATTCGTACCATTACGGTCTAGCTTGACAATTACCGGGCTTTGACTTGAAACCAGTTGTTCAAGCGACTGAATGCGGAGAAATACGCACTAATGTGAAGTCTGGCTAATCCCGGCTTCTTGCTGCATACGCACGCTTGGACAGATCCTCCGGGAACTGGCTCGGCAGCTGGAGTGTCAACCAATCCAGAGCTGCTCATGCTGAGATTGTTTTAAACACAGGCAGCCGGCCAGGCCAGACCGATCTTTATCCCAATCGATGAAGCACAGGCATTCCGGAAAAGGATAAGAAAAATGAAAAGACAATATCTGTTCGTAGCCTTATTCATTCTGTCTGTTTTCGCCGCCCTTGAGCCGGCCGGGGTAGCGGCTGCCACGCCCGGTGCTGCCAAGCTCGACCGCACAATCCTGCCCATTATCGAACCCGATTATCCGCCGATTAAGGAACTCGATGCCCGCAAGGCCAAGGCTCCGCCGCGTTTCGAGGTCAAGGCGCCAAAGGGCGCCCCCAACGTAGTTATCGTGCTGATTGACGACATGGGCTTCGGCACGGCCAATACCTTCGGCGGCCCGGTCGCGATGCCGACAATGGACCGGCTCGCGCGGGAAGGACTGCGCTACAACAACTTCCATACGACGGCGCTATGTTCGCCGACCCGTCAGGCGCTGAAGACGGGCCGCAACCACCACACCGCCAACACCGGTTCGATCATGGAGACGGCTACGGCATTTCCCGGCGATACCGCCGTGCTGCCGAACAGCGTGGCGCCGGTGGCCGAGATACTGCGGCTCAACGGCTACAGCACCGGCGCTTTCGGCAAATGGCATGAAACGGCGCCTTGGGAAATCAGCGTTTCGGGACCGTTTGCCCGCTGGCCGACCCTGCAGGGCTTCGATAAGTTCTACGGCTTCCTGGGCGGTGAGACCAATGAATGGTCTCCTTTGATTTACGATGGCGTGACCAAGGTCCAGCCGCCGCATGACCCGAACTACCACTTCACTACCGACATGACCAAGCAGGCCATCGCCTGGGTCCGCTATCAGCAGGCGCTGACGCCGGACAAGCCGTTTTTCGTTTACTATGCGCCCGGCGCCACCCACGCGCCGCATCATGTGCCGAAGGAGTGGGCCGACAGGTATAAAGGCAAGTTCGACCAGGGCTGGGACAAGCAGCGCGAGGAGACGCTCAGGCGGCAAATCGAGCTCGGCGTTGTACCCGCCGGCACTCAACTGACGGTCAAGCCCGAGGCCATAAAGGACTGGGACACGCTCACGCTGGACGAGAAGAAACTGTTCACGCGCCAGGCGGAAGTCTACGCCGGTTTCGCCGAACACACGGACCACGAGATCGGCCGACTGGTCAAGGCGCTCGAGGACCTGGGCGAGCTGGACAACACCCTGTTCATCTATATAGAAGGCGACAATGGCGCCAGCGCCGAGGGCGGCATGAACGGCATGTTCAGCGAGATGACCTACTTCAATTATGTGCAGGAAACGGTGGAAGACCAGCTCAAGCATCTGGATCAATGGGGCGGGCCCGAAACCTATCCGCACATGGCGGCGGGCTGGGCGGTAGCGTTCGACGCGCCGTTCGCGTGGACCAAACAGGTGGCCTCGGACTTCGGCGGCACACGCAACGGTATGGTCATTCACTGGCCCAAGGGCTTCAAGGCCAGAAACGAAGTCCGCAGCCAGTTCCATCACGTGATCGACATCGTGCCTACGATCCTCGAAGCGGTCCATCTCCCTGAACCCAAAGTGGTCAACGGCACGATGCAGAAACCCATCGAGGGGGTGAGTCTGGCTTACACCTTTGATGATGCCAAGGCCAAGGACCGCCATGTCACCCAATATTTCGAGATGTTCGGCAACCGCGCCGTCTATCATGACGGCTGGTTTGCCGGCACGTTGCACCGGGCGCCCTGGGAGACCGAGAATCGCCGCTCGTTGACCGAAGACATCTGGGAACTCTATGACGTACGCAAGGATTTCAGCCTCAGCCGCAACCTGGCGAAAGAGAATCCGCAGAAGCTCGCCGAAATGCAGAAGCTGTTCATGAGTGAGGCGGTTAAGTACAACGTACTGCCGATCGACGACCGTCTGCTCGAACGCTTTACCGCCTCCGAGGTGGGGCGGCCGGATTTGATGGGAGGCCGCACCAGGCTCACACTCGGCGAGGGCATGACGGGCATGATGGAAAACGTCTTTATCGACGTGAAAAACCGCTCCAAGACCATCACCGCCGAGCTGGAAATTCCCGAGAGCGGCGCCAACGGCGTTATTCTCGCCCAGGGCGGACGGTTCGGCGGCTGGTGCCTGTACCTGAAGGACGGCAAGCCTGCCTACACTTATAACTGGTTGGGTCTGAACCGCTATACGGTGACTGCGCCGGAAGCCTTGCCGGCCGGCAAGGCCACGCTGGTGTTCGACTTCGCCTACGACGGCGGCGGAGTAGGCAAGGGCGGAACAGGCGCGCTGTCCGTCAACGGCAGCAAAGTCGCCGAAGGCCGCATCGATCGAACGCAGCCGAGGATATTCGCGATCGACGAAACGGCCGATGTGGGCATCGACGAGGCCACGCCGGTGGTTGACAGCCTCGGCGAGGGCGAACAAACGCGCTTCACCGGCAAGATCGAAAAAGTGACTGTCGAGGTGAAATGAATCCTGCAGAGCGCTACCCGGAGAAGCCGGTCACACTGCGGAATAATGACAAAAGAGGTCGTGCAATGGCTTACGAAATTTTGGAAATCGATAACGATATCATGCGTGTCCGCATTTCGGGCGTTATGAGGCTGGCCGATCAGAAGGCACTGCAGGGAATGGCCCGCGATCTGATCGATCGCGGCTTGAAGCCGAGGCTGTTGATAATGGCAGAGAATTTCGAGGGCTGGGAAAAGACCGAAGAATGGGAGGATGTCGGTTTCCTGACGGGCTATGGCAATTCCATTGTAAAGATGGCGATCGTAGGCGATGAAAGCTGGAGGGAGCAAATCTTCATGTTTACCGGAAAAGGGCTTCGCCCCACGGAAATTGAGTTCTTTCCAAACGCCTCATTGGATGAGGCAGAGCTATGGATACGCTCGTGATCCCACAGGCAGGCGCCCGGTCCGGCTGGACTTCTCGGGTAAATGACGAACGCCTGGGACATGACATCGGTCATACGTAACAAATACCGGCTGGCGGTTCTTTTCATGCTGGCGATCACTGTGCTTGCCGGGGTATGGCTTGCCTGCTGGAAATTGCCTGACATCCGCCGGGTTTCAGGACAGCCTCCGAGTCGAATGGAAGCCAGCTACGTAGGACGCCAAACCTGCGCCGGCTGCCATGCCGAACAGGCTCGTCTCTGGCAGGGTTCACACCACGACCTCGCCATGCAGGAGGCGAACGAGGGGACGGTGCTGGGGGATTTTCTCGGCGCCGAATTCAGGAAGGACGGTGTGGTTTCCCGGTTCTTCCGCCAGGACGGGCGTTATTTGGTGCGCACTGACGGCCCGGACGGCGGGCTTGCCGATTTCGAGATCAAGTACACCTTCGGCTTCACGCCGCTCCAGCAGTATCTGGTCGAGCTTCCGGGCGGACGGCTGCAGGCCCTGTCCATCGCCTGGGACAGCCGGCCAAAGGAACAGGACGGCCAGCGCTGGTTTCATCTCTATCCGGACGAGAAAATCGATTATAAAGACGAGCTGCACTGGACGAAGCGCGCGCAAAACTGGAACTACATGTGTGCCGAGTGCCATTCGACCAATCTGCAGAAAAATTACGATCCGGCCAGACGCACTTACCGCACGGCCGCGTCGGAGATCGACGTGGCCTGCGAAGCCTGCCATGGGCCCGGTTCCGATCATGTGGCCTGGGCCGAACGCAAGCCAGGGTTCGAGCGCATCGATGTCGGGACCAGGGGCTTGACCGTCCGGCTGAATGAACGGCAAAAAATCCAATGGACGATCGATCCGGCGTCGGGCAACGCCCATCGCAGCATCCCGCGCAGTTCCGAGAGGGAAATCCAGGTCTGCGCCCGCTGTCATGCGCGGCGCGCCCAGCTGGCCGGCGATTACCGCCATGGCCCGCTGATGGATACCCATCTGCCTTCGCTGCTGCAGGAAACGCTGTATCAAGACGACGGCCAGATCGAAGGCGAGGTTTACGAATACGGCTCTTTCCTGCAAAGCAGGATGTACGCGGCCGGCGTAACCTGCAGCGACTGCCATGAACCTCACAGCCTGAAGCTGCGCGTGCCGGGTAATGGGGTCTGCCTGCAATGCCACGGCCAGAACAAGTACGATACCGAAAAGCATCATTTTCACGCCGCCGGCTCTGGCGGCACTCAATGCGTGAATTGTCACATGCCGGCCAGGACCTATATGGTCGTCGACCCGCGCCGCGATCACAGCTTCAGAGTTCCTCGACCGGATCTTTCTGTGCGGCTCGGTACACCCAATGCCTGCGGGAACTGCCATGCGAACAAACCGGCCCGCTGGGCGGCGGATAAAGTGCGGCAATGGTACGGACACGATCCCAAGAGCTATCAGAATTATGCCGAAACCTTGCACGCGGCGCGGACCGGGGCTACGGACGCCGAAGCGCGTCTGCTCGCGTTGCTGCGCGACAAGGATCAGCCGGCTATCGCGAGGGCCTCGGCGGCTGCGGAGCTGGGACACTGGCTGAGTGAAAATTCGCTTCCGGCGCTGGCCGGGGCGCTAGGCGATACTGACCCGCAAGTGCGCGCCGTCGCAATCGAGGCCTTGGCATCGCTGCCGCCGGATCAGCTTTGGCAACTCGCCCACCCGCTGCTGCGCGATCCAGTGAGGACGGTGCGCATGCTCGCGGCGAGTGCGCTGGCCGGGACTCCCGCCGAACAGGTACCGCTGGCAGAACGGGCCAACCTCGGGCGCACCATTGACGAATACCTTGCTTCATTGCGCTTCAATGCCGACGAGCCGGCCGCGCAGGTCAATCTGGGCAATTTCCACGTGGCGCGCGGCGAATTCGCGGAAGCTGAACAATCGTACCGCGAAGCGCTCACCATCGACCCGGACTGGCTGCCGGCCTACGTCAATCTGGCTGATCTCTACCGCCAGACGAACCGCGATCGGGAAGGGGAGGCGTTGCTCCGGGAAGGAATGGCGCGCCAGCCGAAAGCGGCCGTTTTGCATCACAGCCTTGGATTATTGCAGGTGCGGCAGAAGCATCTGACTGAGGCCCTGGCTTCGCTGAAGCGGGCGATGGAATTGGCCCCTGATGATGCGCGCTTCAGCTATGTTTATGCCGTGGCTTTGCATGGCGCGGGGCATACGCGGGAGGCGAAAGCCACCGTCGAGGCTTCGCTGAAGAGGGCGCCGGGTGACCCGGCGCTGAACGCCCTGCGGTCTCAGTTGGCGGCGGAGATACACAAGCGATGAGCGCGCCGTTTGCTCCGAAACGAAAGAGCGTAGAATTAGCTTAGTTAAAGTAAACTTGACGCTTTTAAGGTCGGAAAGATTAATGAGCAATAACAATAATTACACGTTCTCAAAATTATTCGAACACATGCTGACCCATTACCGGGGACTATTCGCTACTCTTTTCCTCCTGCCCGTTTCAGCAGTCTATGGCGCTTATGCCGGCGCCCGCAATTGGATTTCGTTCCGTTTGAACAGCGCGCCCGCCAAACATGATGCCCGGGTTGAAGCGGTCATTCGGCAAATTGCGGATTGGAAAAATCAAGGCGCGGAGCAAAAACTTTGCACCGCCCGGTCCGGCTGGAAAACCATGAGCGAGCTGGTGCCTAAATACAAGCTTACGCACCGCAGGATCGATATCGGCATGTACGACCTGCTGGAAATTGACGAACAGCGCAGAATTGTGCGGGTGGAGCCGCTGGCGACCATGGGCCAGATCTCCCGTAACCTCGTATCGCGAGGCTGGACGCTGCCCGTGGTGCCGGAACTGGACAGCCTGACGGTGGGTGGCCTGATCATGGGTTTCGGCGTGGAAACCAGCAGCCATAAACATGGGCTGTTTCAGCACATTTGTGAATCCTTCGAGATTGTGACCGCCGAAGGGATGCTGGTTAAATGCAGTCCTTCGGAAAATCCAGAACTCTTTTATCAGATTCCGTGGAGCCACGGCACGCTGGGTTTTTTGGTCGCTGCCGAATTGAAGATTATCCCGGTCAAAAAATATGTCAGGATTCACTATCAGCCTGTTCATACCCTGGATGACATGGTCAGCTTTTTCGAGCGCGCCAGCCGGGAGACGGAAAACAACGATTTCGTGGAAGGTCTGGTTTATGGGCGCGATCAGGCGGTCATCATGGTCGGCAGGTTCGCCGATGCCGTGGGCCCGGACGGATCTTTGAATACCGTCGGGCAATGGTACAAACCCTGGTTTTACAAGCATGTTCAAACCTATCTTGAACGCAGAAAAGAAGGCATCGAATATCTGCCGGTGCGGGATTATTTTCACCGGCACACCCGCAGTTATTTCTGGGCCATGGAGGAAATCATTCCATTCGGAAACCATCCTGTTTTCAGGACATTGCTGGGCTGGGCCCTGCCGCCTCGAATCGAACTATTGAAATACACGGAAACGCAAACCACCCGGCGGCTTCGGGAAAAGTTTCATGTGGTTCAGGACATGCTCGTGCCGATCCGGTATCTGAAGCAGTCCATTGTCTATTTCGACGAGCATTTCCGGTTATATCCTTTATGGCTGTCGCCGATGGCGATCAAGGATAATGGCGGACAGCCCGGTTTTGTTCATCCTTTCAGGACAAAGGAAGGCGCCGTGGACGAAATGTATGTGGATATCGGCGCCTACGGTACGCCGGGAAAGGAGGGTTTCGATAATGCCGTCGCCCTGCCGTTGCTGGAGAAATTCGTCATCGAGCACGGGGGTTACCAGGCCTTGTATGCAAGAACCTTCATGAGCCGGGAGGATTTCAGAAAGATGTTCGATCATACCGGCTATGACGATCTGCGAGAGCGATTGCCGTATTGCCGGCAAGCCTTCGATGAGGTGTACGACAAAGTCTCCTCAAAAGGCAGGGTTTCGCCGGTCGAGATGAGGAAGCTGGAAAAGGCGAATTGAAAATTGCCGTTTGCAGCCATTTGAATTTTTCGCTGGCAGAACAGATCCTTCATGCGGCGCCTGGCGTGGTAAATGGGACTGCCTGAATGTGGTTCAATGCCTTAATGATCTGACACTTAGGGGATATTTTGCAAAAGTTTTGTACATTAGCCCGGCATCGCGCGTAAAATCACCGGTTTTCAGGCGCAACTGTCCAGATTGAGTAATGAATAAGACGAATACCGAAAAAACCGTTTCGCCCGGCAAAGCCCCGCCCAAAATGCCCGGCGCATTACCGCTTTTAGGACATATGCTCGCATTCGGCAAAAATCCCTTTGATTACATGATGTCGCTTAGAAAGACGCTGGGGGAAATCGGTGAATTTCGGATGTTTCATCAAGAAATGGTGCTGATGACCGGCCCGGATGCGAATGAAGCTTTTTTTCGCGCGCCCGACGCTCAACTCGATCAAAGCCAAGCGTATAAAATCATGACGCCGATTTTTGGCAAGGGCGTGGTCTTTGATGCGCCGCCGCATAAAAAAGACCAACAGCTTAAAATGCTCATGCCAGTCTTGCGCGATAAACCGATGCGCGGCTATGCGCAAGTGATCGTCCAGGAAGTCGAGCAAATGATTGCCAACTGGGGCGATACGGGTGAAATTGATTTGCTTGAGTTCATGAAAGAACTCACCATTTACACCTCCAGCCACTGTCTGCTTGGCGATGAATTCCGTTACGAACTGAATGAAGAATTCGCCAAGATTTATCACGATCTCGAAAAAGGCGTGAATCCTCTGGCTTTTGTTTTTCCCTATTTGCCTTTACCCGTGTTTCGCCGCCGTGATAAAGCGCGTGCCAGGCTTCAGGAATTGGTCACCGGGATTATTGCCAAAAGAGCGCAGAAATCAGAGAAAAGCGAAGATGCGTTTCAGTTGCTCATCGATGCCTGTTACGAGGATGACAGCCGTTTATCCGCTCACGAAATAACGGGCATGCTGATCGGAACCCTGTTCGCCGGGCATCACACCACAGCAGGAACGGCCGCCTGGACCTTGCTGGAACTGGCGCGCCGGCCTGAATATCTGGAGCGGGTCCTGAAAGAGCTGGATACGCACTTCGGCGTTGACGGCGAAGTGACTTTTCAAGCGTTGCGCGAAATTCCGGTACTGGAAAATGTCATTAAAGAAGTCTTGCGCCTGCATCCGCCGCTGATATTTTTAATCCGCAAGGTGATGCAGGACTTTCATTTTAAAGATTATACGATCAAGGCCGGAAAATATGTCTGCGCTTCGCCGCGCGTATCGCATCGCATCGCTGATGTTTTCTCGGATCCGGAAAAGTTTGATCCCGACCGCTATTCGGAAGCACGCCAGGAAGATGCCAGGCCCTTCAGCTGGATCGCCTTCGGCGGCGGCAAACACAAGTGCAGCGGCAACGCGTTCGCCATGCTGCAACTCAAAGCCATTTTCAGCATTCTGCTGCGCCGATATACTTTTGAACTGGTCGACGATAAAGACGCTTATCAGGATGATTTTACCCAAATGGTGGTGCAACCGGTATCGCCTTGCCGTGTTCGTTATATAAAGCGCACGGATATTAAACGCGCCGTTGATGCGTCGCCGGAAAACATCGTTCAGGAAAGAGTAGAAAACGGACCGCACTTTCGAATAATAATCGACAGAGAACTTTGCCAGGGGCATGCAGCCTGCATGACTGAAGCACCCGAGCTTTTTCAGGTAGACGAAGCCGGCAATGTAACCGTTTTACAGGAAAACCCGCCGCCGGATCTGCTGGAAAAAGCCCGGCAGGCGGAAAAATATTGCCCGGCGAAAGCAATTAAAATTGAATTCAACTGAATGCACTAAAGAGATAAAGAATGGCCGCATATCCTAGAGAAGAACTTGAAGAAATGGTTGAACGTTGGTTGCAGGCAAATCGTAACGCGGAAAAAGAGGGTAACTGGCCCAAATACCTGGGCGAGATGTATACCGAGACGGCCGAATACCGCTGGAATATCGGGCCCAATGAAGAATTCGTGGCGCGCAGCCGCAAAGAGATAGAAGAATGGGCTTTAGGCGTGCAGATGGAAGGTTTTGAAGACTGGCGCTACCCGTACCACCGCATTTTAATCGATGAAAAACAGGGTGAAGTGATTGGCCTGTGGCGGCAAGTGTCGCCTGCGCTGAGAGACGACGGCACTCATTATGAAGTGGCAGGCATAGGCGGTTCCTGGTTTCGCTATGGCGGCAATTATCAATGGGAATGGCAGCGGGATTTTTTTGATTTAGGCAATGTGAAAGCCTTGTTTTTCGAATTGGCGGCCGACGGCAAATTAGATCCGGCCGTGAAAAGAAAAATCGGCAAATTGGCCAAAGGGCAACTGCTGCCAGGCCATGAGCGTTTGCGCAAAGATCCCGGTTTATGGAAAAAACTGAAAGGTTTTATGGCAATGGTAAGCATTGCCCTGTTTAATAAGTAAAAAATACAAGCTAAAAGGAATCTCATAAATATCTATGCTGAATGTAAAACCGGGTTGGAAAAACTGGCAATTACTCACTGAAAAAGGACGGCAGATTTGGGCATTCAAGCCCGGCTCAAATAATATCAATGAGCATTTGCAAAATGCCGACCGCATTACAGATGAAGACATAGCGCAATTTGCCGAAGATTTTCAGTTTGATAAATCCGGCAATCCCAATTCCGGCGATAAGGTTCTTAGAAATCAAGCCGCTGAAGCGAAATTCCAGCAATTTGCCGGTCAAATACCGCAGTCGGAGAATCCCGATGAGCAAAAAGTCATCGACGCGCTCATCAAGGGAATGAACTACTACGCCTGCCTGCAATGTGAAGACGGCCACTGGCCGGGTGATTACGGCGGCCCGCTGTTTCTCCTGCCCGGTTTGCTGATCGCCGCTTATATCTCGGATACGTCTTTCCCCAAAGCGCATCGGGAAATGATGAAGCTTTATTTGTTCAATCATCAAAATAAAGATGGCGGCTGGGGCATGCACATCGAAGGCGAGTCGACCATGTTCGGCACCGTCATGCAATACGTGTCATTGCGCCTTCTGGGAGTCGATAAAGATGAGCAGCAACTGATCAGGGCCAGGACGTGGATCCAAACGAATGGCGGTGCAACCGGCATCCCTTCCTGGGGAAAATTTTATCTTGCCGTACTGAATTTGTACGACTGGCAAGGCTTCAACAGTCTGTTTCCCGAAATGTGGCTGTTTCCCAAATGGCTGCCGGTTCATCCCTGGCGTTACTGGTGCCACACCCGCATGGTTTATTTGCCGATGGCCTATTGCTATGCGCAACGAATCAAAGCACCCGAAAATGAACTGATCCTGTCTCTGCGAGAGGAAATTTACAGCGAGGATTTCGCCTCCATCGATTGGCCGAAACAACGCAATGCGGTATGCGAAAAAGATTGTTACACCACGCCGTCTCCGGTACTGAAGTGGATGAATTTTTTCACCAATAATTACGAAAAGTTCAGATGCGCCTGGTTAAGAAAAAAGGCCACGGACTACATTTTAAAATATCTCAATGCCGAGGATGAGCAAACCAACTACATCAACATCGGTCCCGTCAATCAAGCCATCAATTCCATTTGCATCTGGCATGCCTACGGCAAAGACTCTACACAATTTAAAAAGCATGTAGCGCGTTGGTACGATTATTTATGGGTTGCCGAAGATGGCATGAAAATGAATGGCTATAACGGCTCCCAGCTCTGGGATACCGCTTTTGCAACCCGCGCCATGCTGGAAAGCGGCCTGGGCAAACTATTCCCGGAGACGATTGCAAAAAGCTATCGGTTCATCGAACTAGCGCAAATCAAGGCCGAACACCCGACGCATGCCGAGTTTTTCCGTCATCCGATGATTGGCAGCTGGCCTTTTTCAACCCCTGAAAATGGCTGGCCGGTTGCCGATTGCACAGCGGAAGGCTTAAGCGCCGCTTTGGCCATTCACCATTCAGGTCTGGTTGAACCGGCGATTGATGAGCAACGCATCAAACAAGCCGTTGACGTCATACTTTCTTATCAAAATACCGATGGCGGCTGGGCAACTTATGAGTTGACTCGCGCATCTAAGTGGCTGGAAAAACTCAATCCATCCGAAGTGTTCGCCGATATCATGATTGATTACTCATGGACGGAATGCACGGCGGCTTGCGTTATTTCATTACTGGAAATTCAGGACAGTTATCCGGATTATAAAAACGGCGAAATACGCAAGGCGATCAGTGCGGGAATAAGTTTTATCCTTGAACAGCAAAAGCCGGATGGGTCCTGGTATGGCGGCTGGGCGGTCTGTTTTACCTACGCCACCTGGTTCGGCGTCGAAGCGATCAGCAAGGCCAAGGGCAAAGGTTATTTTGACGATGCGGTTTTAATGACCAGCATCAACAAAGCCTGCGCTTTTTTAGTCGATAATCAAAAAGCGGATGGCGGCTGGGGGGAGACTTTCGAATCGTGTTCAAAACTGGTCTATACCGAGGCGGCCACGTCCCAGGTGATTAATACCGCTTGGGCTTTGCTGACGCTGATGGCTGCCGATTTTGGCGATAAAAAAATTATGGAAGCAGGCATCAAGGTGTTGTTGAACAGACAAACGGACACAGGCGATTGGCCGCAGGAAAATATTTCCGGCGTTTTTAATTACAATTGCATGATTACTTATGCCAATTACAGGAATATATTTCCTATCTGGGCGTTAAGCCGGTACTGTAGTCGTTATATAAAAGATAAAAGAATCAACGCGGTCTAAAGGATGTGCATGGAGTGGCCCAATATGAAATCAGAATTCGACATTTGCATTATCGGCGCAGGCATGGCGGGCGCCACCATCGCTGCCCATCTTGCCCCCAAAGGCATCAAGATCGCATTGATCGATCATAGCTTCAAGGAGAAAAAGCGCATCGTCGGCGAATTGTTGCAGCCTGGAGCCGTGTCGTCGCTTGAGCAAATGGGGCTTGGGAGTTTACTGGATGGTTTTGAGGCGCAACCCGTTGACGGTTATGCGCTGCTGCAAAGAGATGAAAAAATAACCATTCCTTATCCGGAACAATTTAAGGGAATGGGTCTGCATAACGGCAAATTTTTACAGCAAATCAGAGCTTCCGCATTGCAAAATGAGTCGGTTACGCAAATTCATGGCAAGGCCTTGCAGCTCCTGGAAAATGAAAAGCATGAAATTATCGGCGTCAGTTTCCGGGAATCGCTCACGTCCCAGGTAAAGTCCATTTATGCACCTTTGACCATTACCTGCGATGGCTTCTTTTCAAATTTCAGAGAACACCTCAGCAATAATAAAAAAACCGTAACGTCTTATTTCATCGGCCTGATTTTAAAAGACTGTGAAATGCCTGTGCCAAAACATGGGCATGTGTTTTTATCGGGGCCGACGCCTTTTATTTGTTATCCGATTTCCAATAATGAAATCAGGCTATTAATCGATTTTCCAGGCGAACAGCTACCCAAAAAGTTTTTGCTCCAGGAGCATTTGGAGGCCAACGTGACGCCTTATATTCCCGAATGCATGTTTAACAGCTATGCGCAAGCCTTGCAGGAAGGGGGATTTAAGGTCATGCCCAATCATTACATGGCGGCAAGGCCCATAACAAGGAAAGGCGCAGTAATGCTGGGGGACGCGCTGAATATGCGTCATCCCTTGACGGGCGGCGGATTGACAGCGGTATTTTCGGATATCCAGATATTGAGCGCCCATTTATTGACGATGCCCGATTTTAATAATACCGATTTGATTCACGAAAAAATCGAAGCCTATTACCGTGACAGGCAAAGCGCCAATGCCAATCTCAATATTCTTGCCAACGCGCTATATGCCGTGATGTCCAATGATCTGCTTAAAACGGCCGTATTCAAATATCTGCAGCGCGGCGGCGCTAATGCGCAGGAATCGATTGCTATTTTGGCCGGCTTGAACAGGAACCATTGTTCTTTGATAAAACAATTCTGTCTTTTGACCGTGTTCGGCGCCGGCAATTTAGTGCATCAGGGCATTTCGAATATACCTAAAGCGATAAAACTTCTTTCGGATGCGATTATCATCATTAATCCCTTGATAAAAAACGAGCTTTTGGTAGTAACTTTTTTTTATCGCTTTTTCTCAAAAATAAAACCCCTTGCTTATCTCGGGTATGGCACAAAAATTCAGGGACTTTAAGCAGCCGTAGTATTCACGGATAAAGTGGTCCTGTCAAAGCCATGAACTGCTTTTAGTTAAAAGTGTTTTTGCTGGCAGGTGAAAGATTGGAAATAGGGAAACGAACTTTCAGATAGGGAATCCGAATCGCCAGAAACAGAATAACCCAATTTAATCAACGCATTATGTTTTACCTGACAGTCTTTTTAAGCAGTGACTATGATCCTCAGAACTTACACAAGTCTGTGGTGGCGATTTTAGTCGCCTATTTTCTGAATGGGCGACTACCAACAGTAGGCGCTCTAGGCGAAGTCGCCCCACAGGTTTTAAAATCGCTGGTTTCGGCGGTTGAACAGGCAAACTGCGTAAGTCTTGATCTTCAAGCGATTCATTCCGTGCTTTCGCTTTCATCTCGGGCGGTGTTGTCTGGGATTGAGGCGGTGAGAACGGGCATAGCACTTGTTACAAGCACCTTTGCTGTTTCCGCGAATTGACTAACAGAATCATCTGCCTATGAAAATCAACCAGCGCGCCGCCAAGATCGCGGAGAGTTTTGCCCGAAATCCCAAGCGGGTCCTGGGATTGGCCTTGGTATTATCGATGCTGGCCGGCTGGGCGGCGGCGCAGCTTCCGGTCCATACTTCACGGCAGGCATTGCTTCCGCAGGATACGGCCGTGGCTAAGCGCTTTAACGATTTTTTGAAGAATTTCGGCGCCGCCTCGGATCTGATAGTTGTCCTGGAGGGCGCTCCCCGCAGCGATCTGGAAGCTTTTGCCGACGATCTGTCTGCGAAACTCCAGGCGGAGCCCGAGATAGACCAGGCGACATCCCGTCTCGACATGAAGTTTTTTCTGGACCACGCTTACCTGCTGATGCCGACCGAGGGACTGGACAAGCTTGCAGCACTGGCAAAACAGCCTGCCTTGGGCAAAGGAGGGATGGAAGAAAACCTGCGCAAGGCGCTGAGCTGGAGCAAAGACCCTGCGGCGCTGGCAGGGACAGACATCGATCTGCAAAGCGCCGAAGCAAGCCTGAACCTGACGACGTTTTTTCTGGAAGAGTGGCGGCGCTGGCTGGACTCGGAGATAGTACCCGCCGGTCTGGACTGGAACCGGCTGCTGGCCAAAAGCGGGGCAGGGAGCATGGCCGACGGCTATTTTGCATCGCGCGATGGGCGGATGCTGTTTTTATTCGTCCATCCGAAAAGCCATTCCGAAGATTTTAACAACCTCGGCCCTTTCGTCGACAAGGTCAAACAGGTGTCGGCGGCCTTGACCGGGCAAGTCAAGGCCGCCGGCCGCACGCCGCCCACCGTGGGCCTGACCGGACTACCGGCTATTGAGTACGAGGAATACGTCAACATCCGCAAAGATATCACTTTAGTGATATTCACCTCCGCCGGCCTGATCGCGGCATTGATTTTGTGGGTAGTCCGAAGCATGCGCTGGGCCGTGCTGATTTTCATCCCTATGGGGCTCGGCGTGCTGTGGAGCTTGGGATTGGCTCTGGTTACGGTCGGCCACCTGACCATGATTACCGCCGCCTTTATCGCCATCCTGTTTGGCCTGGGGGCGGACTACGGCATCTTCACCTCCTCGCGCATCGCCGAAGAGCGCCGCGCAGGCAAGCCCCTGATCGAAGCCATCGGAGCCGGCATCGGTTCATCCTTTATAGCGGTACTGACGGCGGGTGGCGCCTCGCTGCTGATTTTCAGCGTTCTGGCCACGGTTGATTTCCCCGGTTTTGCCGAACTGGGCGTGGTGGCTGCCAAAGGCGTGCTGATGATCCTGATCAGTACCTGGATGGTCCAGCCCGCGCTTTACGCCTTGTTTCCGCCCAAGCTGAGGGATATCCCTTCGTTAGACACACCGCCTGTTCCGGCAAAAAAAGCGAAACGCAGCGGCGCATTCCCTAAACCCGTTGCCGTGGTTCTCGTCTTGCTGGCCTTAGGCTGTGCCGTCATCGGCGGCGTAAAAGGGCTCGCCATTCCGTTCGACTATGACGTGCTGGCCATGCTGCCCAAAGATTCCCAGGCCGCCTATTACCAGCGCCGCATGGTGGCGGAAAGCGACTACCAGTCCGAAGTCATCATTTTCACCGCCCGAAGTATGGCGGAGGCGCGGCGGATCGCCGACGAAGCGGGCAGACTCAAGACGATCGCCCAGGTACAGTCGCTGGCCGGCCTGTTTCCTGCGGATGCCGATGAGCGCCTCCGCAAGGCCGTGAGTATCGCGGAATCGTTAGCCCGGAACGACTCCATCGAGCAAGTCGCCGAACTCGACCGGGAGGGCTTGTCCGCAACATCATTCGAGTTGATGCGGGCGGTGCTGGAAAACAGCAGCGCCACCATCGACGAAGCGCAGGAGCAGGCATTTTCCGCCGGACATGCCAACCTGGTCGAAAGCCTGGAAAACGTGCGCGAGCAGCTTGCGGCCATCTCGGCCAAACTCGCGGCGGATAGCGAACAGGGCCGAGTGCGCAGCGAGAGCTTTTTGCGCGCTCTGCTGTCCGGCGCGAATTTCGGGCTCAAGGTTATCGACGGCTGGCAGCAGGCCAAGCCCCTCACGCCGGCGCAGTTGCCGCCCACTTTGCGCGAGCGCTTTTTTGGCGCTGACGGCGGCATCGCAGTCTACGCTTTTCCGGCAAAAACCGTGTATGATCCCGACAATCTCGATGCGTTGATCAAAGACGTCTACAGCGTTTCGCCCACAGCGACCGGCTTCCCGACCACGCATCAGGCGCTTGCCAAATCGGTGGTGGAAAGTTTCACCCAGGGCACGCAATTGGCCCTGGCGCTGTGCCTGCTCTGGGTCATGGCGGCGACGCGCAGCGTGCGGGGCTTCGCGCTGGCGACCTTGCCTTTGCTGATCGGCGGCGGCTGGATGCTGGGGCTGATGGCCCTGGGCGACATTCGCTACAATTACGCCAACATCGTCGCCTTGCCTCTGGTGATTGCGCTGGCGGTGGATTACGGCGTCTGGTTCAGTTACCGCTGGGCCGAATTGAAGGACTGCACGCCTTTGCAAGTCAGCCTGGCTGCCGGCAAGGTGATCGGACTGGCCGCCGGCACCGAATTGGCCGGCCTGGGCGCCATCACTTTGGCCAGCTACCGGGGCGTGTCATCCTTAGGGCAAAGCATCACCATCGGGCTGTTGTGCTGCCTGACCGCAACCCTTATCGTGGCCCCGGCCATCGGACAATTAATCGATTCCAAGAGAAAACCATAATGCGAAAAATCTGCCTAATCATCGCCAGCCTGTTAGCGCCCATTGCCGTGGGCGCTGCACCCAATCCCGAAATGATCGTAGTGTGTTATCCCGGCGGAGCAGTCAATGCCAAAGATGCCAACGGCGCGATGAATTCCATGCTGCGTGTGGTGGAACGCGTGGGCCAGTGGCAAGCGAACAGTTTCAACAGCGTCTTCATTACCAAGCCGGACGAATGCAGAAAGCAGATGGCCGAAAAAAATCCCAAGTTCGCAATCACGTCCTTGGGCCTCTATTTGGAATTGCGAAGCCAGCACAACCTGGTACCGGTGGTCCAGCCCAAGATCAAAGGCCGCACCAGCGAGCGTTATCGGGTAATGGTCCAGAAGGATAAGTACAAGAGCCTGGATGAGCTGAAAGGCAAGACCCTGGGCGGCACGGTATTGGAAGAACCGGCCTTCATCGGCAGAATCGTTTTTGCAGGGAAATACGATCCCGCCAGTTTCTTTGTCCTGAAACCGTCCAATCAGGCCATCCGTGCGTTGCGCGCTTTGGACAAAGGGGAACTGGACGCCGTCATTTTGAACGAGCAGCAATTCGGCGCACTTGGCTCGCTGCATAGGGAGAAACCGCTTGAAGCTGTTTTCGAATCCGGGGAAATCCCGCTGATGGGGGTAGTGGCCAACAGCGCCATCACGACTGCGGAAGAACGCGCCCGTTTCGGCAAGGCGCTGGAAGGAATGTGTACTGACGCCGAAGGTAAAAAACTATGCGAACTGTTCGGGGTGGAGTCTTTCGTCAACGTGGACGCGGCCGTGTTCGAGCCTATGATCAAACTTTGGACTGAAGGGAAATAAGGCCTTGCGCAAAACACGACTTCTTCCTATCGTTTCGATGCTGTTGCTCATGGTCGGCTGTGCTGGGCTTCAGCGCGAACATATCCAGACAGAGCCGCTTTCCGGCTGTCCCAGCCAGAACGCTGCCGCGTTGTTAGCCGAACAAGATCAACTCGGCCCTTTGAGTGATACTCATACCTTGCTCTGCGCATTGAATGTCCTGCGCGGCACTCAGGATCCGGCAGTGCGCCGCACCGCGCTGGGCAGCCGGCTATGTCTGCATCTGGCCGAACGCGAGACAAACCAGGAAAAGCGCGAAAAGTTCGCCTCCGAGGGCGTGAACTTTGCCGAAAGCGCCCTGGCGCAAGGGGGCGGCCACGACGGGGCGGTGCATTATTACCTGGCGGCCAACCTTGGCCTTGCGGTGCGCGAACACATCACGCTGGCCATGGAAAACCTTGGCCGGCTGGAAAGCGAGATGAAACAGGCATTGGCCTTGAGCCCGGACATCGACGATGGCGGGCCGCTGCGGCTTTTGGGAGCGCTTTATCTCAAAGCCCCTCCCTGGCCCGGCGGGATAGGCGATCTCGACAAGGCGTTGGAACTGCTGGAAAAGGCAGTCAAGGAGCATCCGGGGCATCCGATTAATCATTTGTTTTATGCCCAGGCGCTCTGGGAAGAGGACGATGAGGCTAACCTGAGCCGGGTAAAAGCCGAATTGGCGTTGGGGGAGAAGCTATTGGCAGAAGGTAATTGGGGCTACAACAAGGAGCCCTGGCAAAAGGAATTTGCCATGTTTGTACAGGAGCTTGGGGAGGCTGAATTGTCGCGCCGGTGATTAGCTGTAAGAGTTCGGACTTGATCCGGCAATATATAAAATTAGCCTCAATTGCATTAGATGTTGGCCGTCTCAGTTCGACCCTTTGCGGGCCTAGCTAAGTGCAATTGGTGTGATAGGAATTCAGCGTTAACGGTCCTTCAGATGTAGTCTGACTCAGTAAAGATCAAGATGCTCATATGTGTTTTGACAAGGTTAACAGTTGTTTTTTTAGGAGTGATGATATATATTCCGACTATGCTTAGGTGACTAGGAGCATCTCCAGTCAATTAGCCTGAGCCTCTACCCGCGATTATTAAATTTACTTGCCCTAATTGCCCCAATCTGTGTTGGGTCGAGTGAGGGCAAGCTAATTGCTTGACAAAAAACGCCGATTTCCGATTTCCAACCTTTCTCCTCATTTTTCTAAATTGAAAACGTATCTTTCTCTTCAACAAGCTTTCGACTTCGCATTTCATCATAAGTTTACGTTTAATGATTTTATAAATTTGAATGTCGAGCAGGAGTGTCAAAGACTAGGGCCAAAGATATTTAGTCCATCGCCAAAATTAAAAAAATATCATCGATTTCTCAATAAATATATATTTGATTACGCAAAAATAAATGAGAATGTCGTATATTCCTACAGGCAAGATAAAAGCTCATTTGGCGCTGTAATAAAACATGCAGAAAACAAATATTTTTTCCAAACTGATATTAAAGATTTTTTCAATAGCATTAATGCTGATGATGTTGAGATAGTTATTGATAAAAATCTTAATGGCACATCAATTTCTGATATTCAATATTATAAAAATCAGCTATTACGATTAACCACTATCCACGGTCGCTTACCCATTGGCTTTGCCACATCTCCTAATATTAGTAACTCATGTCTATTATTCTTCGACAATGAACTTGAAGCTTTTTGCATAGAACAAGGTATAACTTACACCCGATACTCTGACGATATTATTTTGTCATCTAACGACAAAAACATACTAGAGCCAGCTAGAGACTTTATTGTTCATAAACTTAAGTTGCTTTATGGAGAGCGGATAGTAATCAATTCCAAAAAAACAAAGTTCTCACATAAAGGGGGGAAAATAAAATTACTTGGATTGGTTATTTTGCCATCTGGAAAAGTTAGCGTTGACATGAAGATGAAAAGCCAACTTGAAATACTACTTCATTTTTATATTAATGATAGGGAAAGATACGCAGACTATCTAAAGAACAACTATGACGGAGACCCAACTAAAATATCTGGGCAGTTAAATTATATCAATGCCATTGATAGCTCCTATCTCGACAAGTTAAGAAAAAAATATGGCAATTTCATTGTTGATATTTTTTACCACCAGGCAATTAAGTAGCGATGATTTTTAGCTGCACAATAAATAGCGTACAGCACATAAAAGAGCTCTCGTTCGTTGCAGAGCTTAATAATCAGGTTATGTGTATTGTTGGAAAAAATGGTACCGGGAAAACCACATTAGTTAGGGCTATAAAAAACTTAAACTCCACTGATACTTTCGCAAAAACCGCCGCACCTTATATCTTTAACAAAGACAGTCAAATTTCTTATCGATTCAACGATAAATCTTATGTTTTTCGATACAATGAAAAGCTAAAAACAATTGATACAAAAGATATTATTGATAAAAACATCAAAAATAATATTTATGTTGAACTACCAATTCCTCATGGCGAAAGATTCAGTAACTTTCAAAGATTAGGTGAGATTGATGAAGAACTAAGAAGAAAGATAGCACTAAAAGAGTATCAAACACCTAATGAGTTAATTGCATTTTTATCTGATATATACCAGACTAATAGATTTAGCAACTTAAAAGAAGTTTCCATAAAAAAATCAAAATACTATTTTATTTTAAAGGAAGACAACTTTTATATACGCGAAGATTATCTGAGCTCAGGAGAACATTTTGTTATCAATCTCTACAAGATGATCCAGAGGAGATGTAAGTTAATTTTTATTGACGAAATAGATATATCTTTGGATGCTTCAGCTCAAGTAAACTTGCTTAATGAATTACGTAAATTCTGTAAAGAATATGAGGTTAATATAGTTTTTACAACGCACTCCCTCGCCCTGATAAAGAAACTGAATGATTTCGAGCTTTACTATATGGAAAGCAATAATGGAATTATTGCTTTCAAAGAAGCCTCCTATAACTATGTCAAGAGCCTGCTCTTTGGATTTAAAGGGTGGGATAAATATATTCTCACCGAAGACCCAATGCTTCAAAATTACATTGAGCACTTAATTTGGTATAAAAACATTCGAACATTTTATACATATAAAATTATTCATGTTGGTGGCGCTGATAGAGTAGTGGATTTGATGAATAGAAATTCAATAGATGAGTTTTTTTCGCGGCAAGAAAATGTTATTACCGTGCTTGACGGAGATCAAAGTAACATTCAAAAATATCAAAATAATGAAAGAATAGTATTCATTCCTTTTCCCAGCGTTGAAAAGCAATTATTCGAAAATTTTAATAACAACGAACTCCCTGAAACCTTTATCTTCACCAAAATACCAGCAAACAACAAAGAGCTATATAACAGCATTCAACAAAAATCCTATATGTCCGACGTGGATATATTTTTATTCATTAATGGACAAAAAGAAACTGAAGTTAACGCTTTTGCTCAAAGGCTATTCGATTTTCTTAACCCTCAAGCATAGAGAATCTCAGCATAGTTCCCAACCCTAACTAAAGCATCATAGCGCGGTAGGATGCGGTGGGGCACGAACCGCATCGTTCACGATCGATGCGCAGAAATGGACCCAGAAAATTGGACAGTGGCTTAAGTGACAAAACTGCTCTATTGTGATCTCAACGTATGAGGAAAAAACAATGAGCAAAAAAAGAAGAAATCACTCTCCGCAGTTCAAAGCCAAGGTAGCCTTGGCAGCAATTAAAGGCGATAAAACCTTAGCCGAATTATCGTCTGAGTTTGATGTCCACCCGAACCAGATTACGCAGTGGAAGCAGCAATTGCTGGACAATGCCAGTGACTTGTTCAGCAAGGGTAAGCCTAATTCATCCGCTTCCGATGAGGCCATCAAGGATCTGCATGCGAAGATCGGTCAGCTGACGGTGGAAAACGATTTTTTAGCCAAAGTGCTCGGTCGCTAGATCGGGCCCAGCGCAAAGAAAACATCGATCCCCAGGCGGAGCTATCTGTGACCCGACAATGCAAACTGCTGGCGTTGAGCCGATCCAGTATCTATTACCGGCCTGTCGAGGCGTCCGATGAAGACCTGAGACTGATGAAAGCCATCGATGCCATTCATCTGGAGCAGCCGTTCAGAGGGAGCAGAAGGATTCGAGATGAGCTGCTGGATCAAAAGGTTGTCGCTTATATCAACCGCAAGAAAGTGCAACGGCTGATGCGGCAAATGGGCTTGGTCGCGCTCTATCCGAAAAAGAAGACCAGCCTGCCAGGCAAGGGCCATAAAATCTACCCTTACTTGCTGAAGGGCTTGCGCATTGACCGTCCCAATCAAGTTTGGGCAACCGATATCTGTTATATTCCGATGGCCAAAGGCTTTCTCTATCTGGTCGCGGTCATGGACTGGCATAGTCGTAAGGTCCTGAGCTGGCGCCTGTCGAATACGATGGATACCGGCTTTTGCTTGGAAGCCCTGGAAGAAGCCATTGCGCGTTATGGAGTACCGGAAATGTTCAATACCGACCAGGGCAGTCAATTTACCAGTGACAAATTTACTGGCATGCTCAACGCCCATGGCATCAAGATCAGCATGGACGGCAAGGGCCGCTGGGTCGATAATGTCTTTGTAGAACGGCTCTGGCGCAGCATCAAATACGAGGAAATATACCTGAAGGCATACGAAACGCCGCGGCAAGCTGAATCAGAAATTGGTAAGTATTTTCGCTTCTATAATGAAAAAAGACGACATCAGGGTTTAGCGGGAAAAACGCCGGATGAAGTCTATGACGCTGACCTTTTTGATGAACAAAAGGCCGCATAACCTGGCAGGGTTATCACTTAAGAATGATAAATGGCTGTCCAATTGGTGGGGTCCACTTCTCGCATTACTGCGTTCAGAGCATTCTACAAGCTGGCCTCCCTAATGTTTCTGCAATGTTTGAATTCAGAAGCTATGCTTAACCAACGCCAAACGTTTTGGCGGGACAATATGCCCCGTCCAGCCGCAGTGGCTGGTTAATGCCGGATATCAGGCAGTCGTTAAGATAAGAAGAGGCCGTATATCATCCGAGACTGGAAGATATGCAGTTAACGTTCTAAGTAAATGTACTGAGTTTGTTGATTAGAGTGTGATAATCAGAGATGATATACGGGAGCCATATAATTATTTATTATGCCTCAATCACCGAAACGGATGCCGCGTCGTCAGGTGGTCGGCAATCAGTTCACAGCGGATTAGCCGCTGAGGGTGAGCTTCCGCATTAGGTGCAAAAAAATTGCGCATATCAATCGCATAGTGAAAAGGTTTTAAACTAATAAGTAAACAACAAGAAGAAGGGAAAATTATGTCATCATCTATCGTCAACAGAGAACGGGTGTTAAACAAAGTTAAAGAATTAAGAGCTTCCACTGCCAAGCCCGATGAGAATCTTTATTCGGAGCTCGATTTGGAATTGGCAGGCCTTTACCCAACCCTACCGATGAACTGGCTTACCGCGCCCTTATTAGCGACTGGAGCAACTTTCGTAGGCTTCCTATACAACTATGGTGCGAGCATGTACGTTTATGTTGATTCGGACGATAAGTGGCTGTATGCAACCAAGAGCACAACAGAAGGGGCGGTTCGCTGGAAGCTGTATCAGGACTCAGTTGGCAACCTAGTCCTCAATGCGACCATCGGTAGTGCGCAATTGTACTTTAACTGGAGAAACACTACAGGTGCCTGTAAGCTCTATGATAGCTATGACAAAATGACTGCGAAGGACTGGGCTCAGACCCAATTCAAAATGTTCAATCCAGATAACGAGGAGTACATAGGAACTTGGTCGACAACCGACAATGAATTGTACAACCGAACAAATATCAGCTACAAAGAGTTTGGGTTCCAGTTTTTTGATCAGAATGCGTTTACACAAGATGATTATCTGATTTACAACGCATATCTAAAGACAATTTAGGTTGGGCAACGAAATTGTCTTGCTTGTGCATACAGGCACCTAACAATCGCATGCACTCGGACAGCAAGAAGCTTCGCTCATTTCTCGCGCAGCCTCTTGCTGTCAGTGATGCGTGACGTTATTAAATTTCATCCGTCCGACTTTTCGTTTATTGTTACCTACTGAATGACCGCTTTCAAGACTAACCTGCCATTCGCTTGAAACCGGCGTCTGTCTCTTATTTGGCCGATTTGAGCCAGCCAACATGGGGTTCAATCCCAACCAGTATTTAGAACTGCCATGCCAAGTTCAAAGTTTTACAAATTAACAGCCGTGCTGCTTTAATAGCGCCAGCGGCTTTCGATATATATGGCTGCTTCGATCGCTATGCAACAAGCCCTTAACCGGTCTCCACCAACAAACGGACATCATTAGCGCATTGTTCACTACCTGACTTGCATGTGCCAGGCCCGTGGGTAATCAACCAGATAACCGCCTGCCGGGAATACAGGTCAATCGCCGGCTAAGCACAATCGATCCTTTTCGGCAGAAAGGTAAGCGATGCCGCCGATACCGGCTCGGTTAGGCTAACTTACATCGAATTGCCGATCAGATAATTGGGTGCAATCGGCTGATTATGCTGCCAATTCGCCCTCGCTTTGAATTGATGCTGCGTTTTAACCCGCTTCCGGCATTGATTCAAAGTCTGGCTATTTTTTGGACAATTTAACCAAACTCCATAATTTACAAAAACTTACCCATCATTAGTGTGAGTTGATGACAAGTTTATCCACAGATTTTGTGGATAACTGGCCTTTTGTATTCAGCAAGCAGCATAGACCCGCCAACCCTGTTACGGATTGGCTGGTTTATGCTGCGCGCGCGATCAGCATGAACGTTGGCGGATTTGCAGTTTTCTCAGGTGACGGTAGCCAGCTTGAGCCTTTATCCAGAGCGATCCAGTCGAACGCCAATTAAAAATTGACATTAACCTGCATCCAGATTTTCTGGGTATCGGTTGAAAACTGATCGGCATCGTAATAAGCGTATTTGGCCATTAACGCATAATGCTTGCCGAATGTCTTGACCGCCATGAAATTCCATTCCTTGCCGTAATGAACTCGACCAGTGTCGTCGTGGAAATCATGGAATACGCCGGTCAGCGTCAGACTGCCGTGGTCCAGGACGGTGCTCAAGGTAGCGAACACATCGCGCACGCCGTCATTGGGCGTGACAAAGAATTGATCCGCCCAGCCTTGAAAGACATGGTTGGTGCCCAGCGGCGTAATGAAGCGTTTGTTGGCGCCATAGCCGTTCAGCTGTTCCATGGCGCCGCGAACGGTAATCAGGTTAAAGGCATTCAAGCCGCCCATCAGATTGATGCGGCCGGCTTCGTAATCGGCCGGGCTGTGCCGATAGTCTCTTTGCAAACTCCATTCGGCCGTATAAAGCGCGGTCAGCTGGTCATTGATCTTTGATTTGCCATCGAAGCGCAGGCCGTAAGTCTGGTTCGACTTGGCATAGTTCTCCTGCTCCGTGTAACCCAGCCAGTAGCCGTAACCGATCAGGTTGCCGTAATTGCCGACTTTATAGTTGATATTCAGTATCGGGGCATTGATATTCTCGGTCGTGCTCGTGGCCGTGTTGATGTTGCCGATATAGCCGGCATTGACGGTCAATCCGGGCAGGGCCTGGCTGTTGTGCGTGATCAATACCGAGTCATAGGTCGTTTCGAGCTGGCGCCAGCCGACATTGCCGATAAAACGGTCATCGTCGAGCTTGATGCGTTGGCGGCCGCCCTTGATAAGCGTGCCGGGAATACCGGCGTAACTGATCCAGAGTTGGTTGAGTTCGCTGGCATCAGGATCGGCGACGGTTGAAAACTCGGGTTTGTTGCCCAGTCCGTTGTTGTAATCGCTCTGCAGCACATAGTTGCCTTCGTATTCAGCATAACCTTGCAGGCCATGGAAAACGGGCGAAAGCAAGCCCAGCCTTAAACGCACGGTATTGGCATTGGCCGTTTTCGGGTTGCCTGGGCCTTTGTCCTGATTGACGTTTTCATAGCGGTAATTCAGGTCAAGCTTCACCGCGCCGTTTTTGCCGTGACGATTGAAGCTAAGCGCCTCTTCAATCGACTCGGTCAGGCCGGCAGCCGGGGCCGGGCCGGCGGCTGCGGACAACGCCAACAAGGTGGACGAGAGGCAACCGGATGATATTTTTCGTCGCATAAAATCTCCTTGTCAGTGCGTGTGATCGCATTCGGCCAGAAATGACAGGATGCTCTCGCGGTACTGATAGTAATCGGCATGCTCGAGCAGGGCTTTGCGGGTGCGCGGACGGGGCAGATCGATAGCCTGAATCTTGCCGATCCGGGCCTGCGGGCCATTGGTCATCATGACTACGCGGTCGGCCAGCAGGATGGCTTCGTCGACATCGTGCGTGACCATGAGCGCCGTTACCTGCGTGCGCTCCCAGACTTCCATCAAAACTTCCTGCAACTCCCAGCGCGTCAGGGAATCCAGCATGCCGAAGGGCTCATCCAGCAACAGCAGCTTGGGCGACAGGGCGAAAGCGCGCGCGATGCCCACCCGTTGGCGCATGCCGTTGGACAGATCGGCGGCTTTTTTATGGAGCGAATCGGCCAGGCCGACGCGGGTCAGATAGTACTCGACGATATCGCTACGTTCGGGTTTTGAGGCGTGCGGATAGACTTTGTCGACCCCCAGCGCGACATTTTCAAAGGCGGTCAGCCACGGGAACAGGCTGGGCGACTGGAAGACCACGCCGCGGTCCGGGCCGGCGCCGTCTATCTCTTTATTGTCGAGGATGATGACGCCTTCCGAGACGCTGTTCAAACCGGCCGTCATCGATAGAACGGTCGACTTGCCGCAGCCCGAATGGCCGATGATCGAGATGAATTCGCCTTTTTTCACTTTCATATCGAAGCCGTCAACGACCTTGATGGTGCTGTTGCCGTCGGGCGTCGGGTAGGTTTTCGACAGTTGGGAAAACTCCAGATAGCGCGGTCGGCTTGAATTGCTGGGGCCGGTTTTCAAGGCCGGATTGTCCGGATGCCAGTCGTGGCGGGTATTGGGCCGCACGTCGGGCAGTGTGATGCTGTCCCGGCCTGCGTCCAGGTTTTTCTTCATGCCGACAGCCATCAGGTACTGCGTGATTTCGGCGCGCAGTTTCTTGAATCGCTCGTTATGGTTTAGGGCCGTTCGGTCTCTGGGACGCTCGATGTCGATGATGAAATCCGGCCCGAACGTGGCGTCGGGGCCGGGATTAAGCGGGATGACGCGGTCGGCCATGTAAATGGCTTCGTCGACGTCATTGGTGATCAGGATCACGGTTTTCTTGTCCTGCTCCCAGATTTGCAGGATTTCGTCCTGCAGCAGTCCGCGCGTCAGCGCATCCAGGGCGCTGAGCGGCTCATCCAGCAACAGGATGTCGGGATTGGCGGCCAAGGCCCGGGCGACATTGACGCGCTGGCGCATGCCGCCCGACAGCTCAGCCGGCTTTTTATTCATGGCGGCGCCCAGATTGACCATGCGCACGTATTTTTCGGTATGCGCGCGGCGCTGTGCCAAGGGCCAGTCTTTAAAAATCTGATCGACCGCCAGGGCTACGTTTTCGAAAACCGTCAGCCACGGCATTAACGAATAATTTTGAAACACGACGCCGCGGTCCGGCCCCGGCGCCTTGATGGGCTGCCCCCGTTTCAGCACATCGCCGCTGTCGGCTTCGATTAAACCGGCTATCGTCGATACCAGCGTGGTCTTGCCGCTGCCGGAAAAGCCGACGATGGCGATAAACTCGCCGGCTTTGATATCGAGGTTGATATCTTTCAGGACCGAAACTTTATCCTGGCCCGTGCCGTAGGACTTGCAGACCTGTTTCAATTCCAGCAGCGGCGCCAGCGCGTCATTGCACGGGGCAGGCGGCTGAAGGGCGGGTTCATTGGCAACAATTTTTAATTTGATCGCGGACATGTCAGCCTCCCGATTAGCGTGTTTGGCCGAAAGAAAATACTTTCTGCAACGACTGCATGATGCGATCGAGCATGAAGCCGATAATGCCGATCGTAAAAACAGCCACCATGATCCGGCTGAGCGAGTTGGAACTGCCGTTCTGGAACTCATCCCAGACGAATTTGCCGAGCCCCGGGTTTTGCGCCAGCATTTCGGCGGCAATCAGCACCATCCAGCCCACGCCCAGCGACAGCCGCATGCCAGTGAAAATATAGGGTAGGGCGGACGGCAGAATGATTTTTCTGATCTGCGTGCGCCAATCCAGGCGCAGGACTTTGCCGACGTTGATCAGGTCCTGGTCGACGGACGAGACGCCGACCGCCGTGTTGATCAGCGTGGGCCATAGCGAGCACAGCGTGACTGTGATCGCCGAGGTCAGGAAGGATTTTTCAAACCAGGAATCGTCCGTCGTGACGTAAACGGAGCTGACGATCAGCGTCACGATAGGCAGCCAAGCCAGCGGCGATACGGGCTTGAAGATCTGGATGAGGGGATTCAGCGCCGTGTTGAAGACCGGGCTCATGCCGCATAAAATGCCGAGCGGTATGGCCGCCAAGGTGGCGATGACAAAGCCCGTGAAAACGGTGCCGAGACTCGTGAAAATCTGGTCCAGATAGGTGGGTTTGCCGGTGTAAGGCCGGATTTTGACGGGCGCGTCCGGATCCTCGGCCAGCAGCTTTTCATTGCGGGCCTGCTGGCGCTGATAAAAGGCGGCTTCTTTCTGCCGTTCCGCATAATGCGCCTCCACCAGTCCGCCTATTTCCTGCCAGACAGCGACAGGGCCCGGAATGGCGCCTAGGCTGGTGTTGACCTTGGAGGCCGAGAAACTCCAAAGGCCCAGAAACAGGATAAAGGCGATGATCGGCACGCCCGCTATCAACCAGAGTTCGCGGGCTTGGCGCGCGGGATTTTCGCCGGCCGCTATTTTGATGAGCGGCACGAACCAGGTCAGGCCGGTCAGGTTGAAAAAATGGATCAGTTTATTGCTCACAGGACACCTCCCTCGTGGGGGTTTTCGCATGAAATCTGAGCGGCTCGATGGCTCTTAAAAAAGATGCGTCCCTGCACCTTATAAACTTCCGTTGTTTAGCCAGAGGGCTCACGATCAAGCTTGTTTAAGGGGTTATTCAGTTACCTTGCCGCCGACTATTTTTTGCTTCCCTTTCAAACCGATCGGGAATTTGGCCAGATAGTCGTTGGGCTTGCTGGCGTCGAACGCAATCTTGTCGATGAAGAAATCCTGCGCCGGCTTGAGGCCGGTATCGGCCGGGAAATCGCCGGCCTTGGCCTTGCCTTCGGCGATCAGTTCCTTGGCCGCGGCCAAGTAAATATCGGGGCGATAGACTTTTCTGGCCGTTTCCAGATACCAGCTGTCGGGCTTGTATTCGTTGATCTGTCCCCAGCGGCGCATCTGGGTCAGGTACCAGACCGCGCTGTCGTAGGAGGGATAACTGGCGCTATTGCGGAAGAACGTGTTGAAATCGGGCAGGGGGCGCTTGTCGCCTTTTTCGTATTCAAAAGTGCCGGTCATGCTGTTGGCGAGCACTTCCTTGTCGGCACCGACATATTGCGTCTGCGACAGCATTCCGATCGCTTCCTTGCGGTTTTTATTGTTGTCCTCGTCCAGCCAAATAGCGGCGCGGATCAAAGCCTTGATGACGGCCTTATGGGTGTTGGGGTATTTATCGGCCCATGCCTGGGTGACGCCGAACACTTTTTCGGGCGTGTTTTTCCAGAGTTCCTCGTCGGTAATGACCGGCACGCCTATGTTCTTGAAGACCGCCTGCTGGTTCCAAGGCTCGCCCACGCAATACCCGTAAATGGTGCCCGCTTCGAGCGTAGCGGGCATTTGCGGGGGCGGCGTCACGGACAGCATGGCTTCGGCATCGATCTGGCCTGAGATGTCCTGGGGCGGTTCATAATAGCCCGGCTTGATGCCGCCGGCCGCCAGCCAGTAGCGCAATTTCAGGTTGTGGCTGCCGACCGGAAAAGTCATGGCCATGTTGAAAGGTTTGCCTTCGCTTTTGTATTTATCGACAACAGGCTTGAGGGCATCGGCTTTAACCGGACGTATCAATTTGCCGTCCGCGACAGGCACGTTCGGCTTCATCTGTTCCCAGATCTCGTTTGAAAGGGTAATGGCGTTGCCGTTGAAGCCCATGCTGAAGGCGGTCACGATATCGGCCTTGGTGCCGAAGCCGATGCTGGCGCCCAAAGGGGCCGGCGCCAGCATATGCGAGCCGTCCAACTCGCCGCTGATGACGCGGTCCAGAACGACTTTCCAGTTTGCCTGGGCCTCCAGTTGCACGTACAGGCCTTCGTCCTCGAAGAACCCCTTTTCATAAGCGACCGCCAAAGGGGCCATATCGGTGAGCTTGATAAAGCCGAATTTCAGGTCTTCCTTCTCCAATTTGCCAGCCGCAGCCAGATTAGTGGAAAGGGTCAATACAGATGCTGCCAACCACAATTTTTTGGCGGTGAACGTAGTTATTATTTTCATAGTGAGCCCTAGACAAAAACCGCGAAAAATAAAAAAGGCGTCTTCGTGCCATTGCCGGATAGCAATGCCCGAAAGACGCCTTTGTCCCGTTTGCTCTACAGTGAGCCGTTTTCTTGACTCCGACGGTGGAGTTCTGAAGTACTTAATGCAATTCGGATGCCAAATGGTCGATTTAGGCTGTTCGTGTTGATAAATGCTGGCTTGGTGATCACCTGTTGCTCGGATTCGCCTGGGTTTGCCTGTTTTGTGTGCAGAAACCGCGGGATTAACGGCACAGGGTTGGTGCGTTTTGCTGAGAATTGGTGCGCCAGAATCGTTATCCGAAGTTACGTACAGGTACAGGCAGACATATATCCCCAAGCAGAACGGGGTTTGCAACTCCATCCCGCTACAGAATTAATTCGGCGAAGCGGGACTGCAGAAATCGATTAGCGATAGACTTTCAAGTCCTTTATTTGCCTTCCTTGTAAATCAATCAGTTAACTTTTTTGCCATGTATAGAGATTACAACTGTAATCCTTATCACGCCTATGTAATTTTTTGTATTGAATATGTAATTTCATCCATCTAATATATCCAGCTTAGCTCAAGCTCAAGCTCAAACTCAAGATAAGCTGGATATCAGTTCAGGCTCAAGGTTGATATTTTTGGTTGTCTGGGCGCTTAACTTGACTGCTCGTACTAATCAAGCTTCCAAGTTTGGACTATATGGTGAAATTATCATGCGCTTAGTTAAATTTAAAATCGAAGATGATGTTGAATATTTAGCAGAAGATTCCGTTAACGGATATTTAATCAATCCACTACTTATAGGGGGAAAAATCCCTAAAAAGCCGTTTATTATTCGCAATGAACATGAGTTTTCAGTGTATGGCTCAATTGAGGGCTTTCTCAGATTTTGGGGAACTTTTAAAAGTCTTGACGACGCGCTAGCCTGCGCTAAATATAAATCCATTTGTTACAAGCTCTTAGATGACGACCTTTAACAAATAATTGTTATTGATAAACCTAGTGCAGCAAATTCGAGCCTTACCTCATCAGGAAATCATGTCGGCTTTCTCATCGAGGAAACAATAACCCACTATAAAATACTTGGCGGCAATCAAGGCGATCGGGTAAAAGAATCCAGATTTCCGAAATCCTCCTGGCAACGAAAAGCGATGCGTTGGCCACTTGCTGGCTAAAGGAATATGGCATGGTGCCAAAAGTATTTATTTGCTTTTTTTTAGTAACTTTGTTGTCTGCCTGCACGACTTCGGCCATTGCCGCTGAGGACTTACAACAATTCTGGAATCAATTTCGCCAGGCCGTCGAAAAAAACGACAAAACCAGAGTTGCCGAAATGACTCAGTTCCCTTTGGAAACACGAGGGCCAGTGGATTCCGATCGAGTAATTCCGGTTGGTCGAGACAAGTTTGTAAAGGAAGTCTACGATAAAGCCATGGGTCAACTTCAGGATTCGGTTGTCGTCAACGGAAAAGTTATCGATAAGAGTCTGCGGGAAACAATCCTGGAGAAAACCATGCTGGGCGCTAAAGACCAGCAAAGCGCCGATTTTGCTTTTATTTTATCCATGCAATTCAAGCGTATCGGTGGCATCTGGAAGCTTAGCCGAATATACCTTGAAGAACCATTCGAAGAATGACATGAATGGGGCGACGATCTGACCAGGGGCAAGCGGAACAGGGTTTGTAACCCAATTCCTAATGTTTCTGCAATGCTTGAGCTCAGAAGTTTCGCTTCACTAACGCCAAACGTTTTGGACAGGGCAACATGCCCCGTCCAGCCGCAGTTCCGGGCCGAATGAATTCGGCCCTACTGGCGGGTAAATTATTTGGCTGGCAGTTGATTATTTAAACAGTTCGGCCATCGCGATGACGTTCTTGGCCATTTCACCCAGTGAAATCTTGCGATCCATCGCCAGTTTGCGTAAAGCGCGATAAGCCTCGTCTTCACTGTAGCCTTGGGACTTGATCAGGATCGCCTTGGCGCGATCGATTTGTTTGCGGTCTTCCAGTTGGGTTTTGGTTTTTTTCAATTCCTCTTTCAAGGCCTGCTGTTCCTTGAAGCGGGCGATGGCGATTTCAATGATGGTTTTGATCCGCTTGGGGTCCAGGCCATCGATGATATAGGCGCTGACGCCGGCTTTGATCACTTTATTGATGGTATCGGTCTGCTGATCTTCGGCAAACATCACGACCGGTATTGAATGGTTTTGGTTGATGTCCAGCACCATTTCCAGAACCTTGTCGCCGGGCGAGTAAAGGTTCAGCACTGCCACATCGGGCTGCAGGCCGCCGATGACTTCCGGAAGATTCAGCGCTTGCAGTCTCAAGGTTGCCGCCTCATAGCCATGCTGCCGCAGGCTTTTTTCCAGCAGGCGTTCGTTGTCGAATTCCTCGATAATCAGGACTTTGGGCTTCGTCATAGCTATTCCAGCTCAATCTTGACAATAGAGCCGTCCGGCATGATCTCGGTAATGAAATTGCGCGGTTCGTCGAGATATCGCACCAGGCCCACCAGTGAAAGAGAGCAGCCGCCCAGCAGCAGGAAAAAGTCGGCGGGCGACAGGAAGGTCAGCAGAATCAGAAAAATAATGGCGCCGGCATTGCCGTAGGCGCCGACGATGCCGGCCACTTCGCCGGTGATCGCCCGCCTGACCAGCGGCACGAAAGCAAAGATGGCGCCCTCGGCGGCCTGCATGAAAACCGCGCAGATCAAGGTTGCCAGCACGGCCGATGCGATCGACCATTGCGGCGTGATTAGGGCCATCAGCAAATAGCCGCCGGCCAGCCCGACGCTGAATAGCGCCAGCGATAACTTGCGGCCGATCTGGTCGCTCAGCCAGCCGCCGGCCGGGCGGGCGATCACGTTGGTGATCACAAAGCTGGACGCCAGCAAGCCTGCATCCAGCATGGACAGATCTTGCGTGCCGTTGAACGTATTGAAAAAGAATATCGGCAGCATCGACAATACCGCCAGTTTGGAACCGAAGGTGATCAGGTAGGCAATGGCCAGAACGAAGACCTGCCGGTAGCGGTAATGATGGATACTCGGTATCGGCCGGCTCAGGCGCTCGGCGTTGGTTTGAACCAATTGCCAGGCGTGAACCAGAAAGACGGCCAGGATAAACAGATGCATCACTATGGCCCAGCCCGGCGACAGGATCGGGCTGGCCGGCGACGACAGCTTCCAGGTCAGCAATGATAAGGCGGCATACAAGGGCAGCAGGCTGAGAATGTACAGAAACAAATCCTCGATGCTGGTGACTTCCATAGTCGACGCGCGTTTGCTCTTCAATCCGGCCAGTTCGACGGGCAGGTTTTCGACGTTGCGGTAATAAATGACCGAATAAACCAGTGCGGTCAGGCCGGTCAGCGCGATCGCATAGCGCCAGCCGTTCTCTGCACCAAAATAAAACGCAAGGCCAGGCAGCACGATGGCGGCGAAGGCCGAGCCGAAGTTGCCCCAGCCCGCGTAAATCCCTTCGGCGGTTCCCATCTGGCTGGACGGAAACCAGTCGCCGATGATGCGCACGCCGACCACGAAACCCGCACCGATAAAGCCCAGTAAAAATCTCGCCCAGGCCAGTTCGGCGAAATTTTCCGCCAGCGCGAACATGAAGCACGGCACGCTGCACACCGCCAGCAATACACTGTAACTGATCCTGGCGCCGAAGCGGTCTACGACCATGCCGATGATGACCCGCGCGGGAATAGTCAGGGCCACGTTCAGCAACAGAATGATTTCCACCTCGCCGTCGCTGATGCCCAGTTCCTGCTGGATCAGCACCATCAGCGGCGCGTGGTTGAACCAGATGACGAAACTGATGAAAAAAGCCATCCAGCTCATATGCAGAATTTTAATTTTGCCGCGCATGGGCAGCAGCTTGAATGATGCGATTGACATGGTTTGGTTCCAGGTTGGTGAATATCGGTATCTGCCCTGGGATAAAGATCGATGCGATTAAGGGGCAGCCGGATTCACGTCAAGCAGGTTATATGCCACGGCGGAATTAAAGCGCCATTAGCTCATGCCGGCTCCTGATATGAGCCATGATGGTGCGTATTAGCGGTGAATCTGCATTATTTGAGTGCAACGAGAACGGCATATGCGCGCAGCCTATTCATGCAGTCATCGAATTTATTGAAGTGTAACGATTGGCATCGATATTGCTTTTGTTCAGGTTAGAAGTCTCCTTGAACGTTAATTTTGTTTTGTTATGGACAAAGGCGTCCTGTTTGCATGATTCCATCATGTATAGCAGGTCGCCTTTTTTTTTGGGACAAAAAAATGTTCAGGTAAGCCAGTGGGATTTGGCGCCCAAAACGGGCGGCAGACGCAACATAAAAGCTATATGAGGTGCACATGAACAACAAACAAACCCTGGTTGTCATCGGTAACGGCATGGTCGGGCAGTACTTCCTGGCCGAACTGGTCAGCAGCGCTGCGAAAGACCGCTACCGAATCGTGACTTTCTGCGAAGAACCCAGACCGGCTTACGATCGGGTGCATCTGTCGGACTATTTTGCCGGCAAGAGCGCCGATGATCTGTCTTTGGTTGAGGACGGTTTCTTCCAGAATAACGCGATCACGCTTTATTTGAATGACAAAGTGGTCAGCATTGATCGGCAGCGCAAGCAGGTGCTTTCAGCCAACGGCGTGACAGTCGACTACGATAAACTGGTGCTGGCCACCGGCTCCTGTCCGTTCGTGCCGCCCGTGCCGGGGAATGGACGTACCCAGTGCCTGGTGTATCGCACGATCGAGGACCTGGAAGCCATTACCGCCGCCGCCAAACAATCGAAAGTCGGGGCGGTGGTCGGCGGCGGCCTGCTGGGGCTGGAAGCGGCGAAAGCCTTGCGGGATCTGGGACTGGAAACCCATGTCGTCGAATTCGCGCCGCGCTTGATGGCCGTACAGCTCGATGAAAACGGCGGGGCATTACTGAAACGCAAGATCGAGGATTTGGGCGTGACAGTCCATCTCAACAAAGATACGACGCTGATCAAGGACGGCGAGCGGTGTCTGCACAAAATGCATTTCGCCGACGGCGAGAGCCTGGAAACCGACATCGTGCTGTTTTCCGCCGGCATACGGCCGCGCGACGGCATCGCCCGCGCCTGCGGCCTGGACGTGGGTGTGCGCGGCGGCATCGTCATCGATAACCAGTGCCGGACGTCGGACGATGACATTTACGCGATTGGCGAGTGCGCATCATGGAACGGCCAGATTTTCGGCCTCGTGGCGCCGGGCTACAGCATGGCGCGCAGCGTGGCCGCGCATTTATCCGGCCGGGAACAGCCCTTCACAGGCGCCGACATGAGCACCAAACTGAAACTGATGGGCGTCGATGTCGCCAGTATCGGCGATGCCCATGCCAGAACGCCGGGCGCCTTGGTTTACACGTATCAGGACGGCCGCGCCGATATCTACAAGCGGCTGGTGGTCAGCGCCGATAGCAAACACTTGCTGGGCGCCGTGTTGGTCGGCGATGCCGGCGGTTACAGCACCTTGCTGCAGTATTGCCTGAACGGCATCGAACTGCCGGAAAACCCGGATGCCTTGATTTTGCCGTCGCGCTCCGGGCAACCGGCGGGGCTGGGGCCGGATGCCTTGCCGGAATCGGCGCAAATCTGCTCTTGCTATGCCGTCTCCAAAGGCGATGTCTGCAACGCCATTGCCGGCGGTTGCGCCACGGTGCCGGCGCTGAAGGCCGAAACCAAAGCCGGCACCGGCTGCGGCGGCTGCGGGGCGTTACTGAAATCAGTGCTGGACTGCGAACTGAAAAAGGCCGGGGTCGAAATCAATACCGACATCTGCGAGCACTTCCCGTACACCCGCCAGGACTTGTACAACCTGATTCGGGTCGGCCGGATCAAAACCTTCGCCGAGCTGCTGGACCAGCACGGACGCGGCCTGGGCTGCGAAGTCTGCAAGCAGGCAGTCGGTTCGATTCTGGCTTCCTACTGGAATGAATATGTTCTGGAAAAACCGCACATCGGCTTGCAGGATACCAATGACGCCTTTCTGGCCAATATACAGAAAGACGGCACTTACTCGATCGTGCCGCGCATCCCCGGCGGAGAGATCACGCCGGATGGCCTGATCGTATTGGGGAAGGTGGCAAAGAAATACGGTTTGTACACCAAAATCACGGGCGGCCAGCGCGTCGATCTGTTCGGCGCCCGTGTCGAGCAACTGCCGGTTATCTGGAAAGAGCTGATCGATGCCGGCTTCGAATCCGGCCATGCTTACGGCAAATCCCTGCGCACGGTTAAGTCCTGTGTCGGCAGTACTTGGTGCCGTTACGGCGTCAATGACAGTGTCGGGCTGGCGATAACACTGGAAAACCGCTACAAGGGCCTGCGGGCGCCGCACAAGATCAAGTTTGCGGTTTCCGGCTGCACCCGCGAGTGCGCCGAAGCCCAGAGCAAGGACATCGGCGTTATCGCCACCGAAGGCGGCTGGAGTCTGTATGTCTGCGGCAACGGCGGCATGAAGCCGCGCCATGCCGATCTGTTCGCCACTAATCTGAGTAAGGAAGATTTGATCAGGCTCATCGACCGCGTGCTGATTTTTTACGTGCGCACGGCCGACCGCCTGCAGCGCACGTCCGTGTGGCTGGAGAACCTGGAAGGCGGCCTGGATTACCTGAAATCTGTGGTCATCGACGACAAGCTGGGGCTGTGCGACGAACTGGAGCGGCAGATGCAGCACATTATCGGCAGCTATCAATGCGAATGGAAAACCACGCTGCAAGACGAAAACAGCCTGAAGCGCTTTCAGCACTTCATCAACAGCGATGAGGCCGATGACCATATCGTGCATGTCGAAGAGCGCGGCCAGAAGCGTCCGGCCCAACCGCATGAACGTCGTCATTTTCAACTGATCGAGGAGGTCGCATGAGCAATTGGATCGATGTGTGTACATTGGATGATCTGCAGCCCGATTCCGGCGTCTGTGCGCTGGTGGCAGGCAGGCAGGTCGCCCTGTTTTATCTGGCCAGAATTCAGGAAATCTATGCAGTCGCCAATTTTGATCCGATCGGCAAAGCCAACGTCCTGTCGCGCGGCATGATCGGCGATCTGGGCGGCGAGCCGATGCTGGCCTCGCCGCTGTATAAACAGCACTACAGCCTGAAAACCGGCGCCTGTTTCGAAAATGACGCGATCAGGATCGCTACTTATCCGGTGCGGGTCATCGAAGACCGCGTGGCGGTAAAAATGGCGGACGCGTGAGTTATTAAACACAGATTGGGGACTCGACATGAAAAAACAACGCTTAGTGGTAATCGGCAACGGCATGGCCGGGATACGCACAGTGGAGGAATTGCTGTTGGCGGCGCCGGATCAGTACGACATTACTGTTTTCGGCGCCGAACCCTACGGCAATTACAACCGCGTCATGTTGTCGTCCGTGTTGTGCGGAGAGAAGACACTGGAGGAGATCGTCACGCATGACCGCCAATGGTATGCCGGCCGCGGCATCCGCCTGCATGCCGGCCCCGATAAGGCCGTGGTGCGGATCGAGCGCGGCCTGCGCAAAGTGTTGGCCCGGGACGGCACTGCGGCCGAATATGACCGTCTGTTGATCGCCACCGGCTCGAAGCCGGTGGTGCCCGATATTCCCGGCGCCGACCTGAGCGGCGTGATCACTTTCAGGGATATCTTCGATGTCAACACCATGCTGGCGTACAGCAAAAAGCATAAAAAGGCCGTGGTGCTGGGCGGCGGACTGCTGGGGCTGGAGGCGGCCAATGGGCTTGCGGTACAGGGCATGCAGGTGACGGTGATCCATAACAACGACGTGCTGCTCAATCGGCAAATGGATAGACAGGCAGGCGATATGCTGCAAACGGCGCTGGAACGGCGGGGGCTGCAATTCAAAATGGCCGCCCAGGTCAGCGAGCTGGTCGGCGACGATACGGGCCATATTCAAGCCGTGCGTTTTACGGACGGCAGCGAACTGGCGTGCGATCTGTTCGTTCTGGCCATCGGCGTGCAGCCCAATATCGCTTTGGCTAGGCAGGCAGGGCTTTATTGCGAGCGCGGCATCGTCGTCAACGATACGCTGCAAACCTACGATCCCTGCATTTATGCGGTAGGCGAATGTATCCAGCACCGCGGCGACACATTCGGCTTGGTGGCGCCGCTGTTTGAGCAGGCCAAAGTCTGCGCCAACCATCTCAGTAGGCACGGCATGGCCGGATACGTCAATCTGCCGACCGCTACCCGGCTCAAAGTGACCGGCATCAACCTGTTCTCCGTAGGCGATATTCAGGGTGACGGGCAACAGTGCGAAACCATCCGATTCAGCGATCCGTCTTCGGGCATTTACAAGAAACTCGTGATCCGGGACAACAAATTGCGCGGCGCAGTGCTGTATGAGGATACAATTGACGGCAGCTGGTACCAGGAACTGCTGGAGCAGGAGGCAGATATTTCAGGTATCAGAGAACAACTGATTTTTGGCAAAGGGCTTATGGCAACCTTATGACTGAATACGTGAAGACAACGTGCCCTTACTGCGGCGTCGGTTGCGGCATCGAGGCCGGCGTAGACGAGATCAAGCATCTGCTGAACATCCGGGGCGACAAAACGCATCCGGCCAATTTCGGCCGCCTGTGCTCGAAGGGGTCGGCGCTGGGCGATACGGTCGGGCTGAAAGGCCGTCTGCTTCATCCCAAAGTCTACGGCCAGCGCAGCAGTTGGCCGGAAGCGCTGGATCGGGTCGCCGGATCATTCAGCGACACCATCGCCCGATACGGCGCCGATGCCGTAGCCATCTACGCCTCGGGACAGTTGCTGACCGAAGACTATTATGTCGCCAACAAGCTGATGAAAGGCTTTATCGGCAGCGCCAATATCGACACCAACAGCCGCCTGTGCATGTCCTCGTCGGTGTCCGGGCATAAGCGCGCGTTCGGCGCCGATGCCGTTCCCGGATGCTATGAAGATCTTGAACTGGCCGAGATGATCGTGCTGGTCGGCTCCAATGCCGCCTGGTGCCATCCGGTGATTTTCCAGCGCATCCGGGCCGCCAAAACGGCCAATCCGCAGCTGAAGATTGTCGTCATCGACCCGCGCAGAACCGGCAGCTGCGATATCGCCGATCTGCATCTGCCGATCGCCGGCGGCAGCGATGCCATGCTGTTCAATGGCTTGCTGCAGTATTTGCAGCAACGGGACGCCATCGATCGGCGCTATATCGAAGCGCATACCGAAGGCTTTGCGGCCGCCCTGAATGCGGCGGCGGCCAGCAGTCAATCGATCGAGCAGGTGGCCGAAGCCTGCCGCCTGCCTGCGGCAGACGTGCGGACTTTCTACCGCTGGTTTGCCGGGCATCATAAAGTGATGAGCCTTTACAGCCAGGGCGTCAATCAATCCTCATCCGGTACCGACAAGGTCAACAGCATCATCAACTGCCATCTGGCGACCGGCCGCATCGGCAAGCCGGGCATGGGGCCGTTTTCGTTGACTGGCCAGCCCAATGCCATGGGCGGGCGCGAAGTCGGCGGTTTGGCGAATCAGCTGGCTGCCCACATGGATTTTGCCAATCCGGCCGATATCGACAGGGTGGCGCGCTTCTGGGGAAGCCCGACTATTGCCGCCAAACCCGGCCTATCGGCGGTTGAACTGTTCGATGCGATTTACGACGGCAAGGTCAAAGCCGTCTGGATCATGGGCACCAATCCGGTAGTCAGCCTGCCCAATGCCGACAAGGTCAGGCAGGCGTTGCGGTTATGTCCGTTCGTGGTGGTTTCCGACTGCATTGCCGATACCGACACCGCCAAGCTGGCGCACGTTCTGCTGCCGGCGCAAGGCTGGAGCGAAAAAGACGGCACGGTCACCAATTCCGAGCGGCGCATTTCCCGGCAGCGGACACTGTTTGCGCCGGCCGGCGATGCCAAACCCGACTGGTGGATCATTACCCAGGTAGCGCGACGCTTGGGTTTCGGGCAAGCCTTTCCCTATCAAAGCCCGGTCGATATTTTCCGCGAGCATGCGGCCTTGTCAGGCTTTGAAAACGACAGTCAGCACGGACTGCGCGATTTCGATATTTCCGCTTTTGCCAATATCAGCGCGCCCGAGTACGACAATCTGCAACCGATACAGTGGCCGGTGAACCAGGCTAATCCTTACGGCCGGGCGAGAATGTTTGACGACAGCCGCTTTTTTAATGCAGCGGGCAAGGCGCAGTTTGTCGCCATCACGCCCAGGCCGCCGACCAATGCGCCGAGCAAAGATTATCCGCTGGTGTTAAACACCGGCCGTCTGCGCGATCAATGGCATACCATGACCCGCACCGGACTGGCCGCCAGACTGAATCAGCACAAACCGGAAGTCTTTGTCGACGTGCATCCGCTGGATGCCGCGCGTTATGGCCTGTTGCAGGACAGTCTGGCCTTGCTTGAGAGCGCCTGGGGCTCGATGCTAGCCCGCGTCCAGGTAACTTCCGATCAGCAACCGGGCAGCCTGTTCGTGCCGATGCACTGGTCGGAACAGTTTGCCAGCCGCGGCCGCGTGGGGGCGCTGGTCAACCCGGCGATCGATCCTTTTTCCATGCAACCGGAAAGCAAGCACACGCCGGTGCGCATTTCGTCGTATCGGGCCGCCTGGCATGGCTTTATCCTGTCGCGGCGCGAACTGGCCTTCAATGATGTCGAGTACTGGGCGAAAAGCAAGGGCGAATCATTCTATCGTTATGAACTGGCCGGAAACGCGCTGCCGCCAAGCTGGCCGGACTGGGCGAGAGCCAGGCTAGGGGGCAGCGGGCAAATTCCCGGCTGGCAGGAATACCACGATTCCGGACTGGGGCATTACCGGGCGGCGCGGATCATCGATAACAGGCTGGAAAGCGTGCTTGTCATCTCGCCCCATCACAACCTCCCCGAGCGCAACTGGCTGGCAAGCCTGTTCGATAAGGATTTTCTGGAACAATCGGACAGGAAAGCGCTGTTGACCGGCATGCCGCCCCAAGGCGTACCGGATTGCGGCAACATCGTTTGTGTCTGCTTCAATGTCGGCGAAAAAACCATCCGGTCTGCCATTCAAGAGCAGGGCCTGAAGACGGTCCGGGATATCGGCAACTGCTTGAAAGCGGGCACCAACTGCGGATCTTGTCTGCCCGAGATTAAAGCGCTCTTGTAGAAATCTCCCGTTTTTTGCCTGCTAGGGCCAAAATAAAATGTGGTTGAAGACCAAAACGCGAAGAGTCAATAACTGTATAAGTATTTGCACGTATTCACAATTATTAGCTTGACGCTTATTCTTTTTCCGATCCGGATAAAGAAAAAGTAATAAGAAAGCGTTGCTTTTTAACCGTCGATACAAAATGCGTGTAGGAGGAGGCGCCAGAGGAGAGAGGAACTCTGGTGGTTATGGTCTCGGCAGTTTTAATGTCGGTTTGAATTCAGCATGCTTATCCGGATCCTTATTTCTACAGTTCGTTGGATCATCTCTTTTATAACTGTATCTTGGGGGAAAAGACCTCTTTTCCCCCCATTTTTCAGTATCTAATTAGTGGGATTCACCTGTGTACTTAAGCTCTTTGACACTACGGTTCCATGACGATAGTTACCGAATCATCCGCTGCCTCCTTTCTGCCGGAATGCGCCTGCGTTTCATAACCCTTTTTTTTCTGATCACGACCGCTTTCTGCGTGCAAGCGAAGGCTGTCGAAGAGGATGACGACTTATATAGTCAAATCCAATCACTGCAAGAACGCCTGAATATTCAAGTAACCGGATTGGAAAAAGTAGGCAACGAGCTGAAAGTCAGGGTGAGCGGCAGTTTGGAGCAGCAGCTCCAGCAGGCCTTGGCGGCCTACAATCATGTCATCAGCCGAAATGCCAAAGGCCAGATCGAGCAGGTCGTCATTATCAATAAAAAACAGAAAACCGGCGCCGACCGCATCGTTTTGCCGACACGTTATCAAGACGGTCATTTTCTGGTATCCGTATCCATCTCGGGCAACGGCTCAGTATGGCAGACGCTAGACATGATGATCGATACCGGCGCCGATTTGATGGTATTGCCGCAGTCCATGATCAATGCCCTGGGCATGACTGACGAAAAATTAACCCATCATGAAATGCAAACGGCGAACGGCACAGTGAATGCCAAGGTCGGTACATTGCAGGAAGTCAGAATAGCGGGAGAAACCCTGGAAAATGTCGATGCGGCTTTTATCGACGACTCTCTTTTAGGGAATACCCGTTTGTTAGGAATGAGCGTTTTAGGGCGGTATAAGCTGGTCATTGATGATCAAACCAAATTGATTACCCTGTTTAAAAAATGAGGTGGTCAATTGTTTAACGGCATAGAATATTGGCCAGCCGACAGTTTCTAAACTGATCATTAATAATTTATACGGCATTGTTTTTGCTTGTGGTTAATTGTTTAGCGGGTAAAAGCCAGGAGCTGGAAGTGAAAAAAATAGTAGATGTGGTTCACACGCAATTACCCCCTTCCTTGAATCAGGGAATTTTTATGCGCATAACCAATGAGTCTGAATTTGATTGCCAGGAAGCTGATGAATTGAAACAAAGCTTAGAAAGTCTGACTCGGGTGCTGGAGGGAAGCCAATTGGGCTTTTGGGATTGGAATATCGCCACTAACGAAGTCAAGCGCAATGCTATCTGGGCGGAAATGCTCGGATTCGAATTTGATGATATAGAGTTTACTACTCAACAGTGGACGGACTTTGTTCATCCGGATGACAGGGACCGGGCCTGGGCATCGATTAATGCTGTCCTTGAAGGGCGCGCGACGGAACACGAACTCATGTATCGCATGAAAACCAAGGAGGGAAGTTATAAATGGATTCTTGATCGTGCGCGCATTGTGCAGCGCGATGGAGACGGCAAACCATTGCGCATGAGCGGAACCCACACTGACGTAGACAAGCTCAAAAAAACTGAAGATGCGCTGCATGCAAGCGAGAGGCGATTCCGGGGCATATTTGAAAATGCGGGCGTCGGCATCGCGCAGGTATCTCTGGATGGGACGTTCCAGTTTGTCAATGATACGTATTGCCGTATTACCGGCTATAGCCGGGAAGAATTATTAAACGTCAAAAAAAGCTTCCAGCAAATCACAGTTTCAGACGATTTGGAAATCGATTTGCTATTGATGGGCAGGTTAGTCAACGGTCAGGATATCAGTTACGATCTTGAAAAACGTTATATCCGCAAAGACGGATCAATTGCCTGGGTGCAGTTGTCAGTATCCCTGTTAAAAGATGCTGATGAGCAGCCAATGGGCCTGATCAGCGCGGTACAGGACATTACAAGATTGAAAAAGCTTCAGGAAGAGCTCGAGCTCCAAGCGCGAATTGATTATTTAACAGGGGTTCCCAATCGCCGGTATTTCATGGAACTTGCTGAGCTTGAAATGGCAAGAATGCAGCGCTATGCCAATACACTGGCGGTCATTATGGTTGACATTGATTTCTTCAAGAACGTCAATGACAAATATGGGCATAAAGCGGGCGATATTGTCTTGCAGGGAATAGCGCGCATCATGAAAGGAGAGCTTCGGGAAGTGGATGTGCTGGGCCGAATCGGAGGAGAAGAGTTTGCTATCTTGCTTACCCAGACAGACAGACAACGCGCAATCGAAGTCGCTGACCGTCTGCAAAGAAACGTCGCCCGCTCCGATATCGTTCTGGAGGACGGCTTGGTATTGCATACTACTATCTCAATCGGAATTGCTGTTTTCAGTAGAGAGCAGGATAGTATAGAGACGCTGCTTAATAGAGCTGATAGAGGTCTTTATCTGGCAAAAGCGATGGGTCGCAATACATTCAAGATCTGTGATTGATAAACAGGGAAATAAATATTTCTGCTGATTTTTTCCATAACTGGACGGGACAGGCGGTCCCGTTCGGAATGTTTGGCGATGATTAACTGCAGCCGCTTAGCGCGTATCATAGAAACGTTGGGGCGGCGCTGTTTTAGTATGCCGTGTAGGGGCGAATTCACTTGTGCCCCTTGCGGGTATTCGCACTGCCAGCGCGTCAATTAATGACAGGCATCGCGCAGCCCTTTCACTGAACGAACTGTTGTCTCAGTTGACAAAGAAGTTGTAAGTGGCGAATGCATCACCATCCGATGCAATCTTCTGAAACGAAAGGAGTACGCACATGAAACCGACACTAATGTTCAACTTGTTGCTGATTTTCGTTTTGACTCTGGCCGGCTGCGAATCCACCGGCGATAAAAAAACCGATATAACGGATGCGGTTCAGATCGACCGCGATGTGGATGCCGCCCTGGCAAGGCTCTACGAAACCACGCCTTCTGCCAAACTGCTGGCGTCCAAGGCGAAGGGAATCCTGGTGTTTCCTAATATCGTCAAGGCCGGCTTCATTGGCGGTGCTCAGTACGGGAAAGGCGCTTTACGCAAGAGAGGCCGGACGGCGGGTTATTACAATATCGTGGCCGGCTCATTCGGCCTTCAGGCCGGGGTGCAGTCGTTCGACTATGCTTTATTCTTTATGAACGATGAAGCGCTTGCCTATCTCGACCGTAGCGAGGGATTTGAACTCGGCATAGGTCCGACAGTGGCTGTCCTGGACGCAGGTGCGGCGGGAAATCTGAGTACCACGACTCTCAAGGATGATGTCTATGCGTTCATGTTCGGACAGAGAGGATTGATGGCAGGCATTAATCTGGAAGGGTCAAAGATCACCAGGGTCAATCCGTAACCGGAGATGACAGATGATACGCGATAGGATGCGATTCCTGTTGTAACCGCATCCTGCCGCGCCGGTTTTATAGATCGGATTTGCACATCTTGCTTTTCTTTCATCGATAGAAGCTGGGAACAAGGCAATCTGAAGTAAGGAGAAACACTGTATTAAAACTTGTGGGGGGACTTTAGTCGCCTATTCGGGTATATCCACATAGACAAGGCGACTACCAACAGTAGGCGCTTTAGGCGAAGTCGCCCCCACAGGCATGCTTGCGCAAGCCCTGATAGATTTAATAACGCGGCGGTTGTTGCTGTAGGGCATCCCTTTGTCCTTGTTGATAAGCCCTCTGTTCTGATTCTTTATGTTTGCCATACAAATAACCGCCCGCGGTGCCGGCAGCAGCGCCAATGGCAGCTCCCAGGCCGGCATTGCCAGCCATTGCGCCGATGGCGGCACCGGCGGCAGAACCGCCTAATCCGCCGGTTAAAGAGCGTTGCTGAGTATCCGACATGCCGGTGCAACTTGCCAAGTTGATAGTGGCTAATATCGCTATGACTAAAATTAACAATCTTTTCATATCGTATCCCCTTTAGTAGGCTTTTTTACATGGCCATTTTTCATTTAAAAACCTGAATTCCGTTTCGACCGGCATTTCGCTCATGTATTCGGGGTGCTGCTGAGCCCATGAGACAAACATGTCGATTACCTCATTGCGCGAGGGCTTAGGCTCCGGCGCACAGAGCATCTTCAGTTCCCGTTTATCTGCCGTTGAGGCCTGATAATAATGAAAAGCGCCGACCAGATAACCGTGGCAAAAATGGATGGCGTCCCGATAATGGGGGTCTTGCGGCGAAGCCGTACAGAGATTGATCAAATTTTGTGTCTTCTTGGCTACGAAATCATCCTCGGTAACGCCGGCATTTGCCGCGCCAATGGTAAATACAGCAAGCAACAAGAGGGGGATTGGATGTTTGAGTTGCATATGTCATTCCTCGTTTTTTATTTTGTTAGCGGGAAATAAATTCTCTACAACAGGGAGAAGCGCCTTATGAATAGGGCGCTATATTGATATGGAGAAGCGTCTCGTTCCTTTTCGTCATGTATGTTTACGCCATTTCTCTCCCCTCTCATGCTGTCCATAGCAAAGTCTGCCTTATGCGATATATTGGATAGGATTGTGAATATATTGTTCCAAGGGCACTGGATTTGACATGGAATTCGCAGGAACCGGTTCACTTGGATCGCGCAGAGTCCAGGGGGAGGGGGCAGCACTGTTGCAAACGTCGGGATCTTGTATGGCCCGATGGGAATGGGCCGTTACCGAATCCCGCTTGGACAGTCAATCGACGATACCATCGGCACGGCGCTCGGTTACCAGATGTTTCTCGACGGCATCGACAGTCAGCTTATATCTGAAGTCGGCGCCCGCACGAGCACCCAAAGCGAGAAAGAGAAAGGCGCGGTAGGTTTTGGCGCACGCTATCAGCGCATTATCGGCAGATACCATGTGCAGCGTCTGGATTCTTTTGTGGCCGGGCGGGAAAGGGGGGCTTATGGCTTGCGTACAGAGTGGATGGTTAAATTCTGAGGGGGGCGATGATGAGAGAATTTGCAAAGATCCAGGCTTGATTGGATAACTTGCAAAGTTAGCCCTTGATTCAATTAGAAAATTGAATGGTGAAAATCGACCCAAACCAGCCTTTCGGTTCATATCCTTAAGTGTCAGCTGAGAACCTTATATCGGCCATTAGCACAGTGCACCCTCTAAAAATCCAACGGACTTTTGGCTTGCTTGATCGTTTTGCTGGGAACAGTATGGGTATAAATCATCGTTGTTCTTAGATCTTTGTGCCCCAGAAGTTCCTGAATCGTGCGGATATCGTAATTGGCCTGCAATAAATGACTGGCAAAGGAATGCCGAAACGAATGCGCGGAAGCGCGTTTGGTAATCTTGGCATCATTGGCCGCTCGCTTGATGGCTTTTTGCACCACCGATTCATGAATATGGTAACGTTTATATTCCTGCTGTTCTCGCAGTAAAGTTAAGGATTGCGCCGGGAAAAACCATTGCCAGACAAATTCCTTGGTGGCATTCTTATATTTCCGCTCGAGTTGATCGGGCAGAAAAGTGCCGGCATATTTCGCTTGCAGGTCCGCCTCATGAATAGCCGTGACTTTTCGCAATTGCAGCTTTAATTCTGGCACGATAACTTGCGGTATCGGCACCGTCCGGTCTTTTTCCCCCTTACCGCTGTGTACGGTCAAAATGCCGGCGTCGAAATTGAAGCAATGCACCCGCAAATTCAAGCATTCGAACAAGCGCAAACCGCAGCCGTACAAGAGCTTGGCAATCAGATCGACGGGTTCGCACAGATGGTCGAAAATCAACTCGATTTCCTCGCGCGACAACACCACCGGAATATAAGGCCGGCGCTTTGCCCGCACAACACCCTTAATCTCCCCGAAATCCTTTTTCAACACGTGTTGATACAAAAACAGCAAGGCATTGAACGCTTGATGCTGGCTGGAAGCTGAAACCTGTTTTTCGACCGCGAGATACCTTAAAAAGTCGGCCCCATCCTGTTGCGTCAGCTCCCGGTAATCCTTAGCTTTAGTAAAGGTCTGAAAATGCCGTGTCCAGCCGCGGTAGGCTTTCAAGGTTTTCGGCGAATAGTGGCGAAGCTTGATTTCACTGTTCAGCGTATCAAAGACGAAAACCCATCTGCAGCCGGTTTGCACAATTGGCCTACTGCTTATGATTATCAGGATGGCTCGGCCTTTTGCTGTCGCGCGGAGCCAGTATCGGCGAACGAGTGGTCGAGGTCGTGGCGTTTTCGATTTCTGTATTCAAAGGCAAAACGACAGACTTTAGCGCGGCATCCGAATTTCGACTCATAGCCACTAAATTTTCTGAGGGGGCTAAGACGCTTGAGGTAACGGTCATAATGGGTTGCAGACGATAAAACCAAGCAATTGCCTGCCGGGCTTGATTTCGCTGCGGGTCGGATTGCCGCTGTTCTCGCAACTTATCTAAAAATGACGGCAGACTCTCAGAACGATAAACATCGTAATGGTATTGATGGCAGAAATCCCAATAAAAACATAGCCATTTTAAGTCCGTGGCCTTGTCTCGACCATCAAGCCCTTTTGGGTTCAATAAAACATCGAACTGATGCGCTAGATCGGTTGGCAAGAGGCGCATGAGATGCGTTATCCTTATCTGTTTATCATGCTAGAAATGTATGTTATCCCGCCTAGTAAATCAAGTATTGCGATTTCTTAATTTTATTTTTGCTTGCGGTCGAATCAAGTCAGGTGTAGTTATACAGACCTAGAAAATAATTCGTTAGGCTTCGGAACAGTCGTTTGGTGATCGCAGCATGAGCAGAAAGTTGCTGACGCCCGAGGTCGAGAGCGCGCTCATCAAGATTTGTGGTCGCTGCTTTTGTTACAAGCTTCAATCCTCCCCCTACACGCTTCGCCCTTTGCGGTTGCCCTCAGAACACACGGGAGAGACGCACATGGTATCGCACTTCACAAGCTTCAGTCTTCGACTCGCCCTCGTCGTCGTGATGATGGTCACCAGTCTCCCAATCGCGGTGCCTGCCACGGCCCAGTCCCCCGTCGCCGGCGGCGTCGGCCCCAGCTTCACCGAATCGAGCGCCGCCGTCTTTACCGGCGCGCTGCAGATGGCCACGGTGGAGCCATCGTCGGGCGTCCTGCGGACCGCCGTCGCCATCGACTACCCGGCGGCGCGCGGCGCGTCGCAGCCCGGGCTCGGCCTCTCCTACAGCTCGGCGTCCGGCATTCGAGAGGCGGGCATGGGCTGGGGGCTGAACCTGCCGGCAATCGAACGCCAGGGCCCGGCGGGCGGTCCGCCCCTCGATAGCCTGCTGGGAGACGACCCGTTTCCGGAGGACATAATCGGCACCGGGACTCCGGGGGAAAACACCGAGCAGGAGTACAACGAGAGATACGAAAGAATGACCCCCTTCGCCTTCAACGGCAAGCCGCTGGTGCCGTTATGCGAGGTGGGGTCCACCCGGCACCGCTGTACCACGCCCGACAGCAGCGTCCTGCCTGACTGGGCCGAGAACGGCGCGATCTACTTCCGCCTCGCCGAGGACAGCGCCTTCGCGCGCTTCTTCTGGTCACGCGACCGCAAGACCTGGCTCGTCCAGTACCGGGGCGGCGAGATGCTGGAGCTGGGCCGGGCGACTGTGCTCCCTCTGCCCGGGGACGAGTTCGCGACCGAGCAGGACGTCCGGTGGCGGCAGTACAGCCTCGGCCTCTACACGATCAAGGTTAATTACCGGTGGCGCCTGGCCCGCCGCTTTGACCCTGCGGCCGATGGTGGGCAACCGCGCAACATCGTCGTCTACCAGTGGCGCAAGCTCGGCGAGACGGGCCTCAGCTCGCTGACGGACGTGTACTACACGCCGCCGGCGGAGTGGGGGCGCGACTGGCCGCTGCTGGACACCTTCGCCCACCACATCCGGCTGGACTGGAACCGCCCCATCCAGATCCGGAACTCCTACGCGCCGATCTGGCGCGCAACGCCCGACTACCACGTCGCGCGCATCGACGTGGCGAGCAAGCCCTTCGAGCAGCCGGAGCGGCCTCGTCAGATGGTACGGCGCTACCACCTGACCTACGACGAGCAGGGGCACCGCTCCTACCTGACGAGCGTCCAGATGGAGGGGCGATGCGACGCGCCGCTCGAGGAGGTCGCCGGCGCGCTGCCCGCCTCGAGTTGCCCGCGCTTGCCCGCAGTCACACTCCGCTACTCCGCTCCGGAAAGCAACCGCATCCCCAGCTCGGTGCTCTTCGTTCCGTCGATGACGCCGTGGGCGGGAAGCGACAGCCTCTTTCCATCGTCGCTGCCTGGGGGAAGCAACAGCCTCTTTCCATCGTTGACGCTGCCTGGGGGAAGCAGCCTCAACCTGATTCCGCTCGACCTCAACAACGACAGCCTGCCCGACTTCATCGAGGTCCGGCGCGATGTGAATTCAGCCGCCCTACCGGCCGACCGCCGCAACCGAATCGCCATCGACAACGGCACCTGGCACGTCCCGGACTGGATACGCAACGAGGGCTACGCCTTCACCGGATACGGCTACACCTTCACCGGCGATTTCACCTCCCGCGGCGAGACGGGCGCCCGCTGGATCCTGCCGTCCGTGGTGGGCGCGCTCGACTTCGCTCCAAGCACCTCCGTGCCGAACCTTGGCGTCTCCGGCTGGGAGGGGCTCGAGCAGCCTACGCCCCTTCTAATCGGGGCGCTCCCGAGCTACGGCCGGATACAGCTGGCAGGCGATGTTAACGGGGACGGACTGCTGGATCTGCTCAATTATGCGGATGAGACCGACTCGGGTTTCCCGTTTGGCGACAGCTCCTGGACCGCCATCGGATACCCGCGGCCAGCCGACTGGCGGACGCGCGCCCACATCGGGGTGTACCTGGCCAGGCGGAGCCCGGACGGCTCGATCGACTACATGGACACTTCTTCCACCTGCTTCGGCCCTTCACCTGAGGACATGGACGGCGACTGGCCAAACGGCGAGCAATCGGTCCACCTGGCAGACATGAACGGCGACAGCCTGGACGATTTGGTGGCAGTGGGCGCGAACAAGTTGCGCTATTGGCCGAGTGACGGGCGCGGCAACTTCACGGCCTGCCGCGGCGTGGGCTGCACCTGCACCACACCGACGACGAGCGCTCTTCCGAACAGCATGCTGCCCTTCGACCGGGGACTGAACCAGTCGCCGAAGAAGCTGATTCTCGCCGACGTGAACGGCGACGGGTATGCCGACTTCGTTTCGTGGAACCGCGACGAGCTGCGCGTAGCCTTCAACAACGACGGCTGGTTCTTCCGCGCCCCCATCGTCATTCCTGCCTTCTGGTTCGGGCAAGACTGGCCCACCGCCGTGGACAACAACGTGGAACTGGTGACCACCGCGGACATGAACGGCAATGGCATCGCCGACATCGTCACCTCCGCTGGGGATGAGATAGACTCCCTGGACCTCCACCGCATTGGCTCCATCATCTCGACCTTCGCGCCCGATGCCTGGGCGCCGCGGCCCGGGCTGCTGATCGAGATTAACAATGGGCTGGGGGCGCGCACCCAGATCGCCTACGAGAGCACAGGCGACATGGCGCGCACCGCGCTCATCACAAAAAAACCCTGGCCCGAGCCGCTGCCGCAGGTCATGCAGGTTGTGCAGCGCGTGACCACGAGCACCAGCGTCCAGGGCGCTGAGCCGATCCGCACTTTCTACAACTACGACGACCCGGCCTGGGACGGCTGGGAGCGGCGGCTGCGTGGTTTCCGGAAGGTCACCATTTTCCAGGGTGAGCCGCAGACTGCGACCGAGTACACCTTCTTCATACCTTCCTGCCCCGGCGGCTTCTGCGGCTCCACCGACTACACCTTCCTCCAGCAGAGCGTTGCCTCTGGCAGTCTGTTGACAGTAGAGGTGCGCGACGCGCAGGGCCAGTACCACTCCACCACGTCCTACTCATATGACGTGCAGTCCCTCGCCAAAGGATTGGACGGTCGCTCGGTGTATACGGCATCCGTCGCCCGGGTCGACACTCGGCTCTACGACACAACCGCCTGGGACCCCATCAACGCGAGCGCCGAGCAAACGATCCGACTCAAGGCGCGCGAGGGCGGCGGCCCGATCTGGACCGGTCGCTCACCGGTCCGCGCCCGGCACAGCGTGCTCCTCCGGACGACGCTGGACACGGACGAGTTCGGCACTACGATCGCCATGACGGACCACGGGCGGATCAAGGCAGACGGCCAGGCCATCGACGATCCGATCGTCACTTCTTGGACCATGCATCCGCTGCGGCCGGACTGGCGCTTCCTCGTGGATCACGCGCGAACGGAGCCCTTCGTGGCGCGGCCCGGCGTTCCCGTCGACCTGCCACGGACGGTGCTGTACGAGTACGACGAGGCCGGCCGCCTGTCTGCCGCTCAATCCATCCTCCTGGGCACGCTGCCCCTAGATCGGCGGCACGAGGACCCGCTGGCGGCGACGGCACCGGCGCCGCCGGGCGCATCTTACACTACCCTGGCGCTGCTCGGCTCCTACCACTACGACGCATTCGACAACGTAGTGCGCCACGAGGCGCCCGCCGGGACCTGCGTCTTCTTCGACTACGACCGCGCGTACGCACAGTTGTTGGTGAGCGAGCGCGCGGCCGCCGACGGCTGCACCGGCACGCGCGAACTGGTTACCGCCTATGCTTGGGACGGCGGCCTGCAGGCCGTGCTGAACACGACGGAGCCCAACGGGGCAGTTTCCAGGGAGTTGTACGACGGCTTGGGGCGGTGGACGGCGGCCTACCTGCCGGACCCGGCCACCGGCGCGCCCCAGCCGCAGCCATCGCTGGCGGTGCAGTACTTCGTCCAGCCCGGCGGCCCGGTCCAGCGGATGCGGACGGAAGCGCGCATTGGCCCGGGTAGCAGCCTTGTGGAATGGAAATACAGCGACGGCTTCGGCCAAAAGTTGCTGACGCTGCGCCAAGCCGACCCGGCGGCGGGAGACGGCGGCACCTGGATTGGGGCGGGGCTGCCGCAGAGAAATACGGCGGGCGCGGTGGTGGGGACGTACGGGCCCTGGTTCTACTCCGGTGACCCGGCCGCCCATCCACTCACGACGCCATCCACTCCCCGGTCCACAATCAAGCTCGACAGCTTCGACCGCCCGGCCGAATTCGTGCGGGCGGACGGCACGATGGCGGGGCGGCGCATCTACCGACCGCTATCGCTGGAGAGCCGGGATGCGACCGGCCGGGGGAGCCGCGTGTCGGTTGATGGGCACGGGCGACTGCGGGAGCAGCGCAGCCTCGTGGGCCAGAGCGAGTCTGTGGTCTCGATCGACTACCTGGTGGGCGGGGAGGCGGCGCGCATCATGCGCAAGTCAATCAGTCCCTTCTACCTGCAGCCGCCAACAGTCGTGCGGTGGATGCAGTATGACTCGTTGGGCCGCATGGTGCTCAACGCCGAGCCCAACACGGCGACCGGCTTCCTCGTCGACCCGGCGCAGGTCACTGCCCTGCACGCCTGGCGGTATGCCTACGACTTCGGCGGTCGCCTGGTGGGCACCAGCGATGCCCGTGGCTGCGGCTGGAACAAGAGCTACGACCCGCTTGGGCGGCTCGTGGCTGTGGACCTGTCGCCCTGCCTGCGCTCGCAGGCCCCATACACGCCGCCCAACCTCGCAGACGGCACCGGCACGGAGGCCTTCTTCCGCTATGACATACCCGAACCAGGGCAGATCGCCGACTACGGTTCGAGCCCGCAGTTCCTGGCCGGGCAACTGGTCTCGGTGCGGGACCGGGCGGTGCACACGCGCTTCGCTTACGATGCGCGGGGCCGCCTCGTCGGCGCGGCACGGCGTCTGGCGCGGCCGGCAGGCCTCGACGCCGTGTGGCCGGGCGCCGTGTCCCTGTCCGACCGCTACGCCTCCGACTGGTTCCGCTCCGTGACGGAGTACGACGACGCGGACCGCCTGCTGGCGATGACGACCGGCGTCTCCGCGCCCGAGCTGCTCGACTCGCAGGGGCAGAGCAGGCTCACCTTCGCTTACAGCCAGCGGGGCGTGGTCACCCGGATCGGCGGCAGCTACGGCGATCTGGTGACGGGCACCGTGTACGACGCCCTCGGTCGACCGGTGTCGCTAACGATGGGCGACGCCGCAGGCACGCGGCTCGAGACGACCTACGGCCCGTCCGGCTCGCTGGCGACCTTCCGGGCCACCCGGTCGGCGCCCGGTCTGTGGACGATCGGCGTCGCGGGCTACACGCCGCCCGGGGTCGGGGACCCACCCACCACCCAGACCGTGCTGGAGGACCTGCTCTTCCACACGGACAGCACGGGCCTGCTCACCGGGATCGACGACCTGCGCAGCCCGGCGGCATGGCCGGACGGCGCGAAGCCCGTCAACCGTACCTTCTCCCACGACAACATCGGGCGACTGACCGGCGCACTCTATCAGTACCCGGGCGGGCCGGACGCCCCAGCGGCCGCCAGCGACCGGCCTGGCATCCCCACAGCCGCCAGCGCCCAGCGCCCCGCTATCCTCAGCCTGAAGTTCGACGACTTCGGCAACCTAGCACAGACCATCGACGACGCGACCGCTCTGTTCGACCGATCCCTGGGCGACATCGTGCGCGGCGACTTTGAGGCGGGGCCCGACCGGCTGGTGACAGCCGCCAACGGCGACGTTGCCGCCGAGTATGACGCGGCCGGCAACCTGGTATCCCTTACGGTGAAGCGGAGCGCGTGCTCCGCGCCGAGCGGCGTCTGCTCGCACCGTCTGATCTACGACTGGGACGAGAGCGGGCAGCTGGCCCGGGCGCGGCGCTGGGACTTCTCAACCATCGACGCGAACGTGCCCGCGTATCCGGCCGTGCCCGCCTCGGCGCCCGCCGCTGACCTGCGCTATCGCTACGATTCGGTAGGCGCGCGTGTGCTGCGCAGCGCCGCCAGCAACGCTGGTGGCGAGCTCACCCACAGCGCCTGGCCACTGGGGCTGATCCGGCTCGAAGGGGCCGCCTACGATTCGGCCGCGAACGCCTACGCGCGCACGGCCGCGACCGAAGAGATCGCCGTCCCCGGCTTGGCCCGGGTCGTCCACAGGCCCGGTATGCCCGGCCCGTCCCCGCAACACGTACTGCTGTCGATCGGCGACCACTTGGGCTCGCCCAGCTCGGTCGTGGACAAGGCGACCGGCGAGCTGGTGGAGCGTCTCAGCTACCTGCCGTACGGCGGCCTGGAGTCGGCCTACCGGCCGGCGCGCTGGGCCGGCGCGACCGCTAGGGAGGGGTTCACGGGCAAGGAGGAGGACGCGGCCGTTGCGCTCGTCTACTTCGGGGCGCGCTACTACCTGCCCAACCTGGGGCAGTGGCTCAGCCCCGACCCGCTGACGATCCACGGTCTGGGCCTGCCGGACCTGAACCCGTATTCCTACGTGGGCGGAAGGGTCATCCAGGCGAGCGACGCCAACGGGCTGCAGCCGTGCATCGGCTTCGAGCGGTGCGATCCGATTGGTGGGGGGTCGAACGGCGGTGTCCAAGTGGGTTCCGGCGATGGTGGGGGTGGGCAGGGTCCGGACCCGAGCGAGGCGGCAGGCCGGCGCCCGGTTCCACGCGAATCCCGGCCTCTGCCGGACGCGCCCCCCCGGAACAGTGGCGTTATGTCGCCGGCCGTAATTCCGTTCTGGCAGGCCCTGGGCCGGCCCGAGACCTGGGCGAGCACGGTGGATGCGAGCGTGATCGAGGGCTTCAACGCAGGCGTCACCAAAAACGAAACGGCGCTGGTGGGCACCGGGATCACGGCGGCCACCTCTTCGCTGCTGCTGGGAGGCATGGGCGCATATGAGCTCGGGGCGGGGTTGTTTTCGGCCGCCAGCTCCGCGCTGAGGGGGGTCGGGGCATCGGTGTACATCACCGCCGGCAGGACCGCCGCCTGGTTCAACGAGCTGTGCCATGTCGAGCAGGGGCTCACTGTCGGAAGCGGCGGCGGGTTGTTGATGGGCGGCGTGAGGGCCTTCGAGAGCACCGGTGGGGGCGGCAAGCTTCTGATGGCAGGGATGAGGATGAGCCGCGTGGGCCGCGCGAAGCAGATCTTCAACGAGGCGGTGAAGGACGCGCCGGGGCTCGGACGCTCGACGATCTCAGTGGCCGACCTGGTGAGCGAGAGCGGCGTCACCCAGCGCGTGATCTCGACCAACCGCTCCGACACGCTGCGGTGGCTGCAGAGGAACCTGGTGTTGAAGCCGGGAGAGTACCTCGTGCCATGGACCCGCAATGGGACACACGCGGAGCTGGTCGGCGCCAAATGGGGCATTAAGAACGGGTTTCTCCGCGGCGCGTTCGGCACGTCCACCCGCGGCTGCACGGACTGCATCTGGGACATACACTTCCTCTACAACTTGGGGCAGGGCACGGTGTTCACCCACGACAACCCAGACTTCACAATCATGGAGATTTTGGCCAACCCCACGTTCTTCGGGTTTTAACACGTGGGGCACGGCGCGAAGCGTCGTGTGGAGGCGGGGTGGCATGGTTAGCTCAACCAGCGCACGGCCGTGCAGCGCGCGAGAAGTGGGTTCTATGAGTCGGTCGCCGCAGTCAAGCGTTGCCAGTGCCAGTCATGAAGCGGCGCACTTGGTCTCCCAAGATCAAGCCAGACCTAGCCCGGATATTTCATGAAACCACAGAGAACACGAAGAACACGAAGAAAATCATGGCATTATCATTTCTCACCGATAACTTCATGAGCTCATTATGAAATATTTGCAAATATTTGAATTGAAAAGCCTTCGTGTACTTCGTGTCCTTCGTGGTGAAATATTCAGGCTAGTCGCCCCACCTTGATCCGCCGCCTAACTCAAGTGCCGTTCAGTATTCAAAATAATTATTGCGCCATCTGACCGTCGAGTTTGGGTATGTGGATACTCACCGTCGATCTCTGAATGACCGTTTTTAAAGGTAAACAGACGTCCACTTATATTTGCCGATCGGCAGAAATTGGCACATCAGAGCCGGTCGCAATTACCCAAAACCAACCCATTCATACCTTTCACTTCTGCCTCGCTTTCGTATACAGAAAAAACCAGGCTACAACGAATGCAATAATTATCAATACAATTAAAACAGGATCTACGATATAGGTTAGTAGATAAAAGGCAACAATTAACAGAAGAACATATCCTAAAATTTGGCCCATTTGAACCTCAGAAGTTGGATAGAAATCACTAATCTAACCTTGATTACGGCTCAAAAATACAACATTTCAACTGAGATACAATTCGACTAAATACCTATGGCCGAACTACACCAGTCAATTGATAGGCAAAAACCGATTCTCTACTGCCATCGCATTGCCCTGATTGAATCGCGGCATTTAAAGCAAGACAGCCGCACGTTCCGGCCTGTTTCAGGCCGGAACGTTCAATTGTCGAAGAGCTTGTCGATAGGCAAAAAATTAAGCGGGCTCTTGTAGCTGAACGGTGCAACTAATTGGAGCCGCCGGTTTTTGCCTTATTTTTGGCAAGCAGGTTGGGCGGCGGCCCGATAGGATCGAAATTCTTGAGTAAAGGCACATCGTCTTTGTTGACCCACATGACATCCATATCATAAGAGCCCTGCGGCCCCCAGCCGCCGAAAAATTTCTTGCCATCGGGCGTGAAGGACCAGCACATGTCTTCGCCAGCCGTATTGATGGTGTCGCCCAGGTTCAAAGGCTCCTGCCACTCGCCCTTGGGATTCTGATAGGAAATCCATTCATCATGTCCGCCCCGCGAGCCGTGATCCGGACGCATGCTGGTAATGATGATGCTTTTGCCGTCCTTCGATAGTCCCGTCCAGTGCAGATGATCCCGGTAAGGGGAGTTGATTCTGGGTCCCAGGCTCTGAGGTTTCTGCCAAACGCCATTTTTCTTTTCGACTTTCCAGATGTCGCTGTCCTGGGTGACGCCCGGTTGCTGGTAGCTGAAGTAAATCAGGCTGTCCGAAGCGATGATCGGACAATGTTCTTCGCCAGTCGGCGTATTGAGGTGCGGCAGTTCCGGCACGTCGTTCCAGTTTCGGGCCGGCTGCCAGACACCGTCAACTTTCTGCGTCACGTAAAGTTCGCCGGTAGACAGATTACCCGGCTCGTAGCGCGTAAAATAAATGGCGTTACCGTCATCCGAGAGGCTCGGCTCAAGCTCCCAGGCAGATGTATTGATGTTCGGTCCCACCGTTGGGTCAATGCCGGGCCCCAGATGAATGGGGGTTTGCCAGGCGCCATTTACGTTGTGCGACATCCAGATGTCGAAACTGTAGGGATTCCCTTTTGACTCGATGACGCCTGGTCGGGTTGAAACGAAAATGACCGTTTTGCCGTCGGCGCTATAGGTCAGCTCAAATTCCGAGGCCGGTGAGTTTATCGGCTCACCCATGCTTTTCGCTATAGACGGCGCTTTCGCGTCTTCACTGGCCGGCATATCCATGCCCGGCATCGCATACGACACGTTCTGGGCTAAGAGGAGTGTCAACGCCCCTAAACAGTAATTAGGGATAAGGGATTTTGTTTTCATACACTGCACATAGTTATTAGGGTTGGGTCAATCGAATAAGAATGTTTTTTCGATCGGCTAACATCGATATATTCAGGCCTTGCGCTTTTCTGTCTCAAACAGTATCGCCTGCATCGGATAACGCATCGGGCTTGAGCCGAATTCTTTTTTAAACGCCTCCGCCAGTTCCTTCACAATCTCCTCAGGGTCGACGCCGCCACGGTCCCTGATTTCAAAGATCACCGGCGTGTATACCAGGGCCCGCGCGAAAGCCGTCACATCGAGAATATCGTATTCGTGACGTTGGACGGAAATGACTACAGGATCAAAGCCGATGTGGATCAACTGTTCCTTGAGCGGATCGATTTGGTGGCAGGACACCGGGTCGAATAGAAACCGGGGGGTATCCGACGGAAAGTATTGCTTGAGGACTTCGAAGCTCAAGCTGGCAAAGGGATTGTAGCGTTCGGAGTCCCAGACGCGGAACAAGTAACGGCCGTTGGGCTTCAAGGTACGGTAAACCTCGCGAAAGCCCTTTTCCCGGTCAAAAAACATAATCCCGAACTGGCAGACTACGGCATCGAAGGCCTCGTCACCGAATGGCAGCGCGGTAGCGTCGGCGTTCTGGAAGATGACTTGTTCGTCGGGAAGAAACTTTGAGCGAGCCATATCCATCATGGAATCGCTGATGTCGATCGCGGTCAGGCGGGCCTCTTTGGAAAGCAAATTACGCAGATGCCGGGTCACGATGCCGGTGCCGGCGGCAATTTCCAGCACATCCATCGGCGATTGTTCGGCGACGCGTCTTGCGGTATCGGCACCATAATGCTCGAACAGTACCGGTCCAAGATCACGATCATACGGAATAACGACATCATCAACATAGCCCGCCATAGTAATTTCCCTCGATCAAATCTGAACACAAATGCGGCCGTCAGGCGCAACAAGTGGTTGAAAGCAGTATGGAATGCGGTGGCATTTCCCGGTTTCTTCCAACCCATAAAACATTGTAGCGCATGTGGTTAATGATTAAAATGCATAACTAATATTGAATTTAGCATAAGGTTCTTGCAAATATGCATGATTTAAATTGGGACGATCTGCGTTACTTCATCGAAGTCGTCCGCTCAGGAAACGTCACGGAAGCTGGCTCGCGGCTCGGCGTTAATCAATCGACAGTGAGCCGCCGAATCGCTCACCTGGAAAGCCAATTGGGTAGAGCCCTGTTCGACCGCACCGCAAAAGGCTGGGTAATTACGCCTGCCGGGGAAAAGATCGTCATGCTTGCCGAAGAGATGGCGCACAAAGCCAATGCCATCCATCGAAAAATCGAGAGCGACTCCGAGGACGTTTCAGGGTTAATCAAAGTCACGGTTTCCGATGTTTGCTCCAAGCGTTTTGTGATGCCGGTAATCCGCGATTTCAAAAGAGACCATCCCGATGTCGATTTTGAGTTGATCGCTGCCGAAGAAGTCTTGAATCTGGCCGGCCGGGAGGCCGACATTGCGATTCAAGCCATTATCGAGCCGCCGCCGAATGTGGCGGGCAAACGCATCTGCAGGCTCGCGTATCATGTCTATGGCCACCCGGAATTATTGAAAAACCTTTCGCCGGAAACGCCGCCCTGCATCACCTGGATAGGCGACGGAGTCACCATGCCTTGCTGGATTAAAAAAAACTTTCCCAAGCTCAAGCGGGCATATCGGACGAATTCCAGCGTGGCGATGTTTGAAATGTGCAAGGAAGGCCTGGGATTGGCTTTACTGCCTTGCTCTTTGGCTGATGAGGCGGATGAGCTAGTGCGAGTGCCTGTAGATCATGTCGAATCCGGGCATGACGTCTGGGTTCTCAGCCACGTCGATCTACGCACAACGGCAAGAGTTCGTATCTTTCGAGATCGCATGGTCGAATTTCTGATTAAAGAAATCGACTTGCTGGAAGGCCGAAAGCCGAGGAAAAATGAGTTACGCTGAAATTCAGCTTTAAGCTGATCTTCGGCCATTCTCCAATAAGATGATGCGATCCTGTTAATGCCCCTATTTCGGGGAAGCGTTTCGGGAAGGGCACAAGGGGCTACCGTTGAATTCAAATAACCGTCGCGCTGGCGGTGCTTTTTGAATTGAAATCGATAAATGGATGGAAAATTAATGCGCTAGCGGATTGCCGGGACTACCTCCATGGCGAGTTGGCAGCCTGGACAACGGGCCAGATGGGTTGAAAATCGCAATGCCCATCAATGGCAATGCCTCAAGACTCCGCAGAGCCTTTCAAAAGATTTGAGCATTTTGTTTTTCAGCAATTTCCGGCCTATCAAATGCCTGACATCGGTTGCGACTCCTGACAACTGATCGGCGTAACTGCGCACTTGCTGAAAGACCACCGTGCCGTCGCGATACGCCAAGCATCCGGTTACCCACTGGCTAGCATTATATGAATGGGATGCATAGAATTCCCGGGTCAGCACCAATGCCCCGCCGTTCCAATCATGATTGACGTGGTGCCTGAGAATGAAGGCCGGCCGGTTTTGCACATTTTTTTCGACCCATTGAAATACCTCATTCGTTCTGGGCGGCAAGGCTGCCGGATAGTTTATCCAGGCTTTGTGCAAGGCCGGAACGTAGCGCTCCAGAATGACGCTTGCGTTTGCGGCCTGGTCCAGTTCAACGGAAGGTTTAACGCTCTGATTGTTGTCACGCGCGTAAGGCGCTATGGCGTAAGTTCCATCGCGCCGATAGGCTTCAAACCGATCGAAAAGCATCGCGCGGTAGCGTTGCCCGATTGCGTCCCGGATGGCTTCATCGGGGGTGCCATTGGCTGTCCGTTTGAGCGTTCTAAAGTTCTCGATTTCATCGCTGGAGAGATTGAATTGGCCGCCCGGTTCGGCATCCAATAACGCTTCGATTTCTTCGCTGGGCAAAACCACAGGCGACAAGGCATCCGCTTTGTCGTGCGTCATCAATATCCCGTGCGCAGTGACATCGACGTCGAGCAAATCCGGATCATCCGTCCGCAACTGTCCTGCCACTTTGGCCAAGGGAACCGGCAGATACCAGGCGATGCCGGCAGCGATCTCGTCGGAACGGCCTTCGCTCAAGTCATAAACGATTGGCTGCCTTTGTGCAAGTTCGTTAATTTGAGCCTTATTCATTCCCAGCACGCTCAAGATCTCCTCGATTGCGGGCTGTTCAGCAAAGGCGGGAGTTCCGTTCACAACAAAACTGACGCCTAACAGCCATGCGATGATGGCGGCATGCTTTACTATTCCTGGCATTGTGCGCTTCCTGTCGGTAAACGATGTGATGAGTAACATAAACTATAAGCGTTCACAGGCAAGAAACACAATCGGATTAAATGGCCATTTCAGCTGCCGGTATCCAGCTTGAGCGCCTCAGCCAGAGCGATCCAGTCCTCAGGGCTGAACAAGGTGTTGATTTTTTTATCCAGCAGAATCAGCGTGTCGTCATCAAAGCTGGCTTTTGCCAATTTTTTATTTCCGGTCAATTTGCGCATCGAGTAGAGCAGCGCTTCATTGCCTGGCGTATCAAGGCCTAGGCCGGCTTCAACGAATCTCTGGGCCAAATAATCCACTGAACTGTTCGATCCCGGCCAGATCTCCTCATCCCGTCCTTCCAGAAGATGGATCAAACCATCAGACTGGCGGCTGTTCAGGAGCCCCATCGCCACAGTGTTTAAAAAGCGGACCAATGCCGTGCCCTGGCTGGCCAGCATGGGATCTTTTATCACATGCCGGGCATAGGCCAGAATTTCAAAGGTATGGGCTATCAATTCCTCCCGAACGGATAAGCGGGCATCCTGATGCAAGACTTCGTGCCCCAGCAATAGGCCCAACAGACGAATATCTTCATGTTGGCAGTTTTCGTTGATAATGATTTTGAAGTGTCCGGTTCCATCGTCAATGACATGCGCAGCCACGCTGTCGCCCGTTGGCAGATGTCCGAAGGCAACGTTGGAATAGACAGCGCTTTTGATTGCGTCAACAGTTCCTCCTAATGTGCTGTCTATGGTCGTTGCCAGGGCCGCCCGCAACCGAAGATCCTGAGTTTTTGCCTGAATTGCAGGGTCATCCATGACTTTCAGCCCGGCTTGCCCGGATAGCTGGCTGACCTGCATCCGCAACTGTTGGTCCGTAATTGGCGGAATAGGGGGCGCGGCGGGATTTACAGACCGATTCGAAGGGTAGACTTTGGACAGGAACATGGACTCGTCGGTCGGCGGAAAAGCGGGACCTTTCAGAAGTTCTTCTACGCTGGCCGGCTTGTTGTCTTTGAGCCAGGCGTCATAGTCGGCCCTGGATTTACTTGCTCCCCATATGATCGAATCACTGGCGTATAGCGACAGGCTCGCCGCAGCGATCAGCATTGCTATGGCTGTGTGCTTGGTCTTTATGTTGCAAACTTCGCGGTAGGATTTGTTCATGGCGTGAGATCCATCCTGTTGCCTATTGCCGAAATGGTTAATCCGAAGCAGTGCTTCGGCAAAAGATACAAGAAAAACCCAGCCAAAAAACTTAGGTCGAATACCTACTGTATTACTCAGGAACATGCGGTCCCTGAAAATGATAATTGAACAACTGAGGCGCATTTCCGGCATTTTTTCAAACTGTGGCGCGGCGTTAGCCTTGTCTGGCTTTTCCGCCGAGAAGAAATATACGGATGATTTCCTCTCGGCCGATCACGCGCACCAGTTCACGCAGGGAGCAATAAAGAAAGAACACGACCGCCAGCCACATCTGGATTATCCAGAAATGGGGCCATATGACTTCCGCCATCAGGTGCCGGTGTGCGTCCATGATCACCCCATACTTTCGCAGCAGCGGAAAGATATGTTCGATATAACGTACAATAAATGTGGCGAGAAAATAAACGCTGCTTTTCCAGGCAATGTTATAGAGCAATGGTTTACGGGGAAATTTATTCATAAAGGGCAGGCTGTCAACGATCAGGACAACCTTCCCGACCAGCAGAGCGCCGATTGCCGCTCCGCCAAATCCGCTCAGAGGAATCCCGTATTGGCGTTGAATCAGACGCTGGGTGATGGCAAGCAGCAGGAAGGCGAAGAAAAAAAAGATCACTGGCGGCAAGACGAGCAGGAACTCGTGCTTTATTTTTTCTAATAGTTTCATTTGAGCAACCCTTTTATTTATTGTCATGTCCGCATTAAGACGGTCAACCCTGGAATTTGTTTAAGCGACATGTGAATAAGGCAAACCTTGAGCCGGAGCGAGAAAGGGGCTTGTATGCTGCGGCGCTCCATCCTGACTTTGCACAACTCGTCAAGCTGGAACCCATCGCGCCGGAACGACGGGCGCGGTAGGGTGTCAATGTTCAAAAGGAGAAAAATAAGGCATAAAGGCCATGATCGGACGTAAGGCCGTGTAAGAAGACAGTGAGCTAGCGAAATTTCAACATGTCATTGAAGGAGGCAGTTCATGAAGACGACACGATATCCGGGCATAGGCGCCGCACTGTGCGTGACACTCCTGGCAACATTGGCGGGCTGCGCGGAAGAAAAGGCGGCGACGCGTCCTGAACGGTCGGCAGTCAAGTCATTGGCGGAAGAACAAGCCGCAGAAGAGCCGGCGGACGCGGATGCTATCCTCATGCGTATGGCCGAGTTTCTGGCCAAGGCGCCGCGCTACAGCGTGAACATTCAGGAAAGTTACGACACGGTTCAGCCATCCGGACAGAAAATCGAATTCGGCGAAACGCGACAGGTCACCGTGAGCCGACCTAACGAACTGCGCGTTGAAGCGGCGCATAGCGATGGCGATAAGCACGTCGTCCTGTACGATGGCAAGGATATCACGGTCTTCAATCCGTCCCGGAACGTCTATGCGCAAGTCTACAAGCCCGGCGGTATCGATGCGGCGGTTACCTATTTTCTCAAGGATCTTAACATGAGGTTGCCGCTGGCCGTGCTCCTAGTCAGCCGGTCTCCGGACGAACTCAAGCGCCGGACCCAGTCGCTCGACTATGTAGAGAGGACTGAAATCTATGGCGTGCCTGCGCATCATTTGGCAGGACGCACCGAGACGGTAGATTATCAGGTCTGGATCAAAGAAGGCGCCCAGCCGCTGCCGCTCCGCATAGTATTGACTTACAAGAACGCCGAGGGGCAACCCCAGTTCCGGGCACATTTTTCCGATTGGAATCTCTCGCCCGAAGTCCGGGATGCCCAATTCGCATTCACCCCGCCCGAAGGAGCAAAGAAGATTTCCTTTCTTGCACAGTTACCCCAAGTCGCGCTTCAGAGGGAAGCGGCCCCGGAACAAACCGGAGGACAGAAATGAATATCAGACCTTCAATATGCGTTACAGTTGCTATGGCCATCATCATTTTACTGATAGGGTCCGTGGATGAGGCTGCCGCCCGTGGTCGCGGAGGCGGCGGAGGCTTCCGGGGCGGTGGAGGAGGCTTTTCCCGTGGCGGCGGGGCTGGAGGGGGCGGTTTTTCACGAAGCGGGGCTGCGGCTAGCGGCAGCTTTGCCTCCCGCGCTTCAAGCTATCAGGGCAGCAGGGCAGGCGCTGCATCCCGTCAGGCTTACGCCGGCTCAGCGCAGCAGAGACGGCAGCAATTACAGCAGAGCCCTCCGCAATACGACAGGCAGCAGTTGCAGCAGAGCCGGCAACAATACGGACAACAGGCGCAGCAAAGCCGGCAAGAATACGGACAACAAGCGCAACAGAGCCGGCAACAATACGGACAGCAAGCGCAGCAGAGCCGTCAAGCGCAGCAGCAACAGGCGCAGCAGAGCCGTCAACAAGCCGCGCAGTCTTATCCTCGTGGTTACTATCCACCCTCAGGCTATTATCCGCCATCAGGCTATTACTATGACCATGACGACTGGGACGACGGCGAAGTCGCGGCCGTGGCGGTCGGTGCGGCGGCGCTGGGTGCTGTCGGCGGCTATGCGGCGGGCGAGTCATCGGAGAACACTGGCGAATCGTCCACGACAGTGGTCCAGGCTGCCCCTCCGCCTTCAGGCTATGCGAGCCTGCCTTGCGCGGCTACTACCAAAATTGTTGCCGGCGTGACTTATTATCAGTGCGGCTCCACTTGGTATACCCAGGCTTACAGCAACAGCGGCGTCATTTATGTGCCCGTGCCAGAGCCACGCTAGATAACCAGTGCAGGACGTAATTACCCTCTACAGAAGCAAATTGAAATTTATAACCCTATGATCGGGCCGGGGCAATGTCCCTAGCCCTTTTTCAATTCATTGCATTGGATCTGTCACTGGAGGATTGTCATGAGACGGCTTAACCTTACTGTGCCAAGTTTATTTGCCCTGATTATTCTGGTCGGATGCGCATCCGGCACCCAGATTACTGCACGCCAACCGTTCATGGGCGAAAAGATTGACCGGCCCGACCGCATCATTGTTCATGACTTTGCCGCGACGCCGGGCGATGTTTCATCCGACTTCGCTCTCGCTGGCCGATTTGCCGGATATCCGGCGCTGCAAACGCCGGAGCAGATCGAGACCGGCCGCACATTGGGCGCTGAAGTCGCGCAGAATCTGGTTGCCGAGATTCAGGACATGGGACTGCCGGCCGTGTACGCCGCCAGCCAACCAGCGCCGCAGATAGGAGATCTGGTTATCAGAGGTTATTTCGTCTCTATTGATCAGGACTGCCTCGGCGAGCATATGCTGATCGGATTAAGCTCCAAGACTGCCGACCTGAGGACATTGGTCGAGGGACACCTGGAGATGGATCAGGGTTTGTTCAGATTTGGAACGGGGCAGCTTGAGCCCGTGGGCAGCAAATCGCCGGGCATGCCGATGGGTTTTATAAGCCTCGCCGCGACGGGGAGCCCTCTCGATCTTATCGTCAATGGCGCGTCGAGACTGGAAGGAGAAAGGAAAGGTCCGGCAACGCTGGCAGATGCCGCGCAGGCGACTGCCAAGGAGATCGCCTATCAGCTGAGGGGGAGATTCAGAGAACAGGGGTGGATTTAATCAAGTGATATGGGAAGTTATCTCAGCAGGAGTTTGACATGACTAAAAAAGGCGGTCTGTTTCCATTTTTCAAAGCCTTGGCTCTAGTGGCAGGCTTGGCGGCGGCATTCAGTTTGCACGGCGCCGAGGCTAATGAAGAGGGCGCCGTCAAAAATCCCTGGGCTTTCAATCTCACGCTCTACGGTTGGTTGCCCGGTGTGGACGGCGACTTCTCCGCAGGCCGGTTTAGCAAGTCGGTCGACACCAGTTTTATCGATATTGCCGAAGAGCTAAGTAACTTCCCGCTGGCTTTTATGGGCAGGCTTGAAGCACATTACGAGCGGCTGGGGTTGTATGTGGATGGCAATTACATGGGTCTGGATTTCGAGCCCGGATTCGACCAGGGGATCAGCAAGGGCTTGTCAAGCCAGTTGGGCATCATGGAGTACGGGGTCATGTACCGGCTGTTCGGCGCGCCGGCTGCGGAGCAGGTCGGTCACTGGGCAAAAAAGACGAGGTCCAACATGCTCGAAGTCTATCTCGGCGGGCGAACCATCTGGCTGGACAATCAGGTTGAGTTCAGGGGCATAGGCAACGCCTCTTCCAGCGAGAGTCTCTCCAGTCCGCTCATCGGCGGGCGGTTCACGGTGGAATTCAGCCCGGAATGGTTCGTGCTGGTGGACGGCAATGGCGGCGGCTTTGGCATGGACGATGTCGATTTCGCCGGCTCCGTGATGGGGATGGTCGGCTATCGCACCACTCTGTTCGGCGTATCTGCCTCGCTGGAAGCCGGCTATAGAGCCCTGCGCCTGGATTTGAAAAAACGCCTCATTGAAACCAACGTCACGATGAGCGGACCGTTCATCGGGCTGACAGGCTATTGGTAAAGATCAATGTGTCTGGTTTAAGTCACTCGTGTCCTGGTATTGAAGCAAGATTCACATGCTCTTGATGGCGCTGGATTCTAAAGAGGTTTTGCTATGATCAAATTGATTGCTTTGCCAGTGTATTGGGGCTTGATTATGACTGCATTGTCCGGTTGCGCCGCCCTCCGGCCCCATTCTCCGCCGCCGCAGCAGGTCGAGGCGCTGGTGCAGGTGCCGGGAGTGCCGGGTGTGCGGGCCTGGGGCGATGAATTCAGCCCGGTATTCCAGAAGGACTTGATCGAATCCCTCCGGCAGGAAGAGCGGAGCGGCCTGTTTCGGGAGGGCGAATATGTCGATATCCTGGCAATTTCGGGCGGCGGCGGGGATGGCGCTTTCGGCGCGGGAATGTTGTGCGGCTGGTCTGCCGCCGGCAACCGTCCGAGCTTTAAGCTGGTCACCGGCATAAGCACGGGAGCATTGACTGCGCCGTTCGCATTTTTGGGGCCGGCCTATGACGAGAAATTGAAAAAGGTGTACACGACGATTTCTTCCAAGGAAGTTTTTAAGCTGAAATCCCTCTTCGGCATGGTGCAGACGGATGCCATCGCGCTGAATGACCCTCTCGCCAAGCTTACTACGGACTATGTCGATGAGAAGATGCTCAAGGACATCGCCGCTGAGCATCTTAAGGGGAGACGGCTCTATATCGGCACTACCGCCCTGGATGCACAGCGGCCCGTGATCTGGAACATGAGCGCCATCGCGGCGTCGGGTCATCAGGATGCGCTCGAACTGTTCCGTAAGATCATGATTGCCTCCGCAGCCGTGCCGGTGGCTTTTCCCCCGATATATATTTCCGTTGAAGCCGCCGGGGATCGCTATGACGAAATGCATGTCGATGGAGGCGTGACCAATCAGGTGTTCCTTTACGGTCCTATGTTGAACCTGCCGGCAGGCAGGAAGGTGCTCGGATTTGACCGGCCCCGCCGCATACCGCGGGTCTTCGTTATCCGCAATACCCGGCTCAAGCCCACTTGGCTTGACGTGAAGCCGGTCATGCGCTCCATCGCCCCGCGCTCTGTTGCTTCGCTGATCAAGGCCCAGGGCGTCGGTGATATCTACCGCATTTACGTAGTCGCCCAACGGGACGGCCTCGATTTCAATCTGGCCCACATTCCCGATGAACTGGATACGAACCGGAGCGATGAGTTCAACAATCAGGTGATGAAGGTCTTGTTCGATACCGGCTACAACCTGGCCCGCTACGGCTACCGCTGGAAGAAGAGCCCGCCAGGATTCTTTCCCGAGCATGGGGCCGATCATGAATAGCATCCCCAGCCCGGGCCGGATGGGATAGGTTGCAGCGGAACAAGACTGATTATAAAGCCGGAACACAAGGCTTAACGGGTGAGCGTACTGAAGCTCCGCTGAAGCATTGAATCAGGCAAAATTTTATAAATCCAATATTACTGTTTAGAGCTTTTCTATAAATACTATTCGATGGAGTTTGTTTTTGATCTCAAAAAACGATTAAAACGGCAGCCCATATCTATAACCCTGATCAGTGAAATTATTCCTTAAATATTTATCTGATGATCAATGGTGATAGGAATAATATTGTATGGAATATATTTCTTCACAAAATATCCAAAATTCATTGAGCAAGCTCAAATTAAGCATAATCCAGTTATTTGCATGAAACTTTGTGGAATGAAGCCTATCCAATAATTGCCAATAAAAAGCGTTAAAATCATTGGTTTACTGTTTTTAAATAATATTGATGAGATAAATCAGTAAAGATAGACACTGAACGAGGAAAAATTGAAAGTTGTTTAACATATTTAACGATAATCTTCAGTGAGGAAAATCCTATGAAAAAAATAATAAAATTATCAATGATTACTTTGGCTTTCAGTATGGTTACGGCTTGTGCGACGAGTGGCGATGTTGAAAATATACAGTCGCAGATTGATGGCTTGAATGCTAAAGTTTCTCAAGCATCATCCGATGCGGCAAATGCACAATCCGCAGCGGCTGACGCCGCTGCAAGAGCCCAAGCAGCGGAAGATGCAGCTAATCGGGCAGCCCAATTAGCTCAAGATGCCAATAGCAAATTGGATAGCGGTTTCAGAAGATCAATGATGAAATAAACTCTTGCCGTGCAAGAGCAAAAAGTAGCCCGATGGGAAAAATACCCGGATTCTGGGGTGATTTCTGCTTATCAAGACCGTGAAACTGCGGCAACTATTTGCCAGTCAGTTGCATCACAGCTGACTGGCAATAATCTATATCACTGTTCTAATTAATATCTGATGTTACGCAGACAATTGACTCATACGTCTGAGGATTCGGCTAAAAATAACTTCCGAGGTCCCTTCAGGTCAAGGCCGTCCCCGTGGGAGCGATGCCTTTATGCCCTTTGGTATACATCGCGATTTAAAATCGCCCGACAAGTCGCGATGCAGCCATCGCTCCCACCCCCGTTACCCGAATTGAAAACCAGGCCATTATCAAACAGCATAACGACGTAACAATCCGCCTCTGCGCAACATCAATTAAATAGGCGGATTTGATGCCCCATTGGTTAATTGATTTTTTGATCAACTCTTTATGGTTATTAAAGCGTTGAATATGGTAGTTATATGGGAACTCTATAATTCCTCGCACACATCTTTCAATTCCAGGGATGGACAAAGCGGCACCTGAGGCGGCAGACCATGAATCATTCACCTTATCGGCTAGGCTTTACCACGCTTGGCACCGAGACTCGCATCGACGATTTGCCTGTCCAGGGCGCTGTTCCCACATGGCTGCAAGGCACCCTTTTTCGAAACGGCCCGGCCAAGTTCGAGGTGGGCGGGCAGCGATATAATCACTGGTTTGACGGTCTCGCCATGCTGCACCGGTTCGCCTTCTCCGACGGCCGCGTTTCATACGCCAATCGCTTCCTTCATAGCCGGGCCTATCAGGAGGCCATGGCACTGGGGAGGATCAGCCGGCGCGAGTTCGCGACCAATCCCGTCCGGACACCTCTGCAGCGTGTCGCTGACCTGTTCTTCTCGAAATTTACCGATAACTGCAGCGTCAATATCAGCAAATTCGGGGATGAGCTCGTGGCTCTGACTGAAACCCCGCGGCCTTTCCGGTTCGACCCGGAAACACTTGAGACGCTCGGCGCCTATGATTATCAGGACGGGCTCACAGGACATGTTTCAACCGCCCATCTGCACTTCGACTTTCAGCGGATGCGCCACTATGGCTATCTGCTGGAATTCGGCCTGCAGAGCCGGTATCACCTCTACAGCATGGCTGCGGATGCCGGACGGCGCGTGCGGGTTGCTACCTTGCCAGTGCGAAAGCCTGCTTATATGCACTCGTTCGGGATGACGGAGCGATACCTTGTCCTCACCGAATTCCCGCTGGTGGTAAATCCGCTAAAGCTGCGGTTCAGCGGCAAGTCTTTCATCCGGAATTATGACTGGGAGCCGGAGCGCGGCATTCATTTCCATGTGATCGACAAAGAGACGGGGCGTCTGATGACGTCGGCCCGCTCGATGCCGTATTTCGGCTTTCACCACGTCAACGCCTTCGAGGAAGACGGCGAGGTTGTGGTCGACATTGTGACCTATCCCGATGCCAGTGTCATAGATCTGCTCTATCTGGACCGCCTTCGCTCGGACCAGCCATTGACGGCTCTGGGCAAGCTGACGCGTTTCCGCATCAATTTGTACGGCGGAGAGAATGTCGCAATTGAAACGCTTTCCGAGACCCCGATGGATTTTCCCCGCTTCGACTACCGAAACCGTGCCGGACATCCTTACCGTTACGTTTACGGCGTAGGCAGCGAGATCACCGGCAATTTCAACGACAAACTGGTAAAGCTGGACCTTGAAGGGCGGCAACACGCATCCTGGCACCGGAACGGTTGCTATCCGGGCGAGCCGGTGCTTGTGTTAGTGCCTGATGCGTTGAAAGAAGATGATGGGATCATCCTTTCTGTCGTACTGGATGCCAGGAAGGAAACTTCTTTCTTATTGATCCTGACGGCTTCCGGCTACGAAGAGCTGGCTCGCGTGGAGGCGCCTCATGCTATTCCCTTCGGATTCCATGGCAACTATTTGAAAGAAGGGAATGGGCCGTTGTCATTTCGGACGCTCCACAGTTGAGCCATGGCGCAATGAGCGGCGGCGAACAGGTTCAGAATAAGCTTGTAATGGCTATCCTGGTCGGATGTCCGGCAAGATTCCTCGATCAATAGCTTATTTACTGAAGTTACGACAGGTACCCTGTCCCTTTTGACACCCCCTGTTAAAAGTGAGGAGCGCAGGACAAATCGGCAGGATGGCCGATTTGCACGACCTAGTCGCCTGCCAAGGCGAAAAACAGGGATGTTTTTCGTGAAACCCGATTAAATAAAACTGTCGCACTAGCGGCACTTTAGCCAAACCGATCTGAATTCAACTGACTGCGTAATATCAGTTCAGGGCTTTTCGGCACACCGCAGGTCCGGAAAGGTACGCGATGCGTACGAGGCTGTGAAAGTATTAATGAAAACGTCATGAAAGTCTTATTCACCACGAAGGTCACGAAGAATAAACAAGTTGATCAATACATTAAAGCTTCGTGTTCTCGATTGCTGTTCCAGACACAATTCTACCGCCCTCATTCTTGGCGGCATTCGAGTCCTTCATGGTCAAATGTTTATTAATGGCATGCCTTGGATTCTATGACTATCCGCGCCATTACTTAATGATACTGCCGGATTTTCAGGGCTTCCGCTGTTTTATGGTGCATCTGAAAATAAGCAGTTGCACGGATTTATGTTTACACCTTACTTTTTTTACAATGATTTAAGCTAAGCAAAATTTGATGGTCAGTAGTTACAAATTCTTTCATGTAATCAAGCAGCTGGAGAGTTGATGTGACACTTGTGCGATACTTGCTTGTCGGCGTTGCGAACACATTGGTCGGATTAAGTACCATTTATTTTGCCATGTACGTTTTACAACTGGGAATTGTGTCTGCAAATGCGTTCGGCTATTCAGTCGGCATTTTGCTGAGTTTCGCTTTGAACAAGACCTGGACTTTCAGTAATGACGATCACGTCGCTGCCAGTTTTCTGCGTTATATGCTGGTGCTGGCCGTAGCGTACTCGGCCAACCTCGCCACGGTTCTATTTGCTGACGCTCATTTCAATTTAAACCAGTATGCTGCGGTTCTGTCTGCTGGCACTCATTTCGATTTGAATCCCTATATGGCTCAAGCGGTCGGCATTATTCCCTACACGGCCATCGGTTATCTCGGCAGTCGCTACTTTGCTTTCCGGATACCGAGAGACACAGAGGCAACGATGGATCATCCGGATGAGATAGCCGTAGTGAATACGGAACCTCTGATTTCTCGGCCGATTGATGCAAGCATTGTTGTGCCTTGCTACAACGAGGAGGCTGTGTTATTGGAAACAACCCGGCAATTGGCAGATTTGTTGCAGCCGCTTATTGCCGAGGGAAAAATTGCGCCAAGCAGCCGTGTGTATTACATCGACGACGGTAGTCGCGATCGGACGTGGGAATTGATAGAAACGTTGTCCGAGACCCACGAATTTATCCACGGCATCAAGCTGTCGCGCAACCGCGGCCACCAAAATGCTTTATTGGCGGGCCTGTTGACAACGGAAGGCGAGGTGGTCATCAGCGCAGATGCCGATCTGCAGGACGACCTGTCCGCCATTAAGAAGATGATCGATTATTATGCGGCCGGCTACGATATTGTGTATGGCGTCAGAGATTCCCGCCAAACCGATACCTTCTTCAAGAGCGTTACCGCAAAAGCCTATTACCGCCTGTTAAGCGCCATGGGCGTGGAGATTGTCTACAATCATGCTGACTACCGTTTAATGAGTCGCCGAGTCATTGAAGCGCTGAGAGAATTTGACGAAGTCAATTTATTCCTTCGCGGAATTATTCCTCAATTAGGGTTTTCGTCAACGCTTGTCTATTATGATCGCGCCGAACGTTACGCGGGCGAGTCGAAATACCCGCTGAAGAAAATGCTCTCATTCGCATGGCAAGGCATCACGGCTTTCTCGGATCTTCCTTTGCGCCTTATTACCGGTTTAGGTCTGACGGTATCGCTGATCAGCTTCTTGTTTTCAGCCTGGGCAATTACGATCCGTTTGTTTACTCATGACGCGGTTCCAGGCTGGGCCTCCACTGTTTTGCCTATTTATTTTCTCGGTGGCATACAGTTATTATGCCTTGGCGTCCTGGGTGAATACTTGGCGAAAGTTTACTCGGAAACCAAACGGCGTCCGCGTTATATCATTGAGAAAGTTATTTAACTGTATTTAATCCAGGCTATTTTAAGGCGCAGAAAAGCGCCGCTAATAAGTATTTAGAAGAAATATTCATGTTTTCTCAATTGCATAGATTTGATAATTTAATCCATTATAAGCCAGTTTATATCCATGCCTCTTCAAACACTCAGCAATTAAATAGCCATTCATGTCCACAGGCTTATCAGGATAATCAAATATAAGAAACACATACGGCCTTGCACTGTTTTCAGATAGATAGTCCGACATTCTTTGTTCGTCTTCTTTATTCTGATATGTCATATAAAAAGGGGTGGAATAAGGTATTTCCGAATCGGTCAAATAAGTAAACAAATAGGCCTTACTGCCATAAAACATAAAATTGGAATGGGGATCGGATGCTCTTAATTCATTCACCTTTGATAGTACGCTTTCAATCTGGTCTTTTCTTTCCTTGCTGGTTTTAATCCATCTTAGCTTCTTATGATCAACCTCCGCAGTCAATTGCCTTATAGGTTGATCCTCGTATGTTCTGCCTAGCCCTGCTTTATTGAAAATCGACAGGCCGATCACAAAAAGAGCCAGTAAACGTATATTAATAACGTTCTCTTTTGGCAGGTGGATATTTCTGAATTGATATAATAAGACAGGCATCAAAATTATATATCCACTGCTCAATTTGAGCAGGCCTGTATCGGAACCGAGAGCAGGTACAAAGCCTAACATGATGCAGAACAAATAGACCGCAATATCATCCTGATTGTTTTTGCGGTAGGAATCGTACAGCAGCACCAGCAGAATCCATAAAACAATCGCGGAATAAAATAACGATATGTTCCAGTTATAGGCGGGCGGAATGATACGGACCAAAAGATAGAGAGAGATAATTACAGAGAGTATGGCGCGGATATAAACCGCTGATATAGATAATGCGCTAAGCTTGTTGTAAATCAGAGCCAGAAGGGATAAAACCGCCATCATCTCAAAGACTATAGCCCCGTCTCTCGCTTCAGACTTTAATACATTAAATAATGAATGGGTGGCTCCAAGCTGCGGCGACGAGGTTCCAGTTGTAATAAACAGTGTTCTTAATAGAAAAAACAGAACAGAAAAAGTAACTAAGTAACTCCCTGTTAAAATAATACCCTCCCGGGCTGATAATTTTTTGCTGTAGACTTGAAAGCATAAAATAGACAATACCGGAAAAACCACAACAATGCTTGGCAAACGGGCTGATGCGACGAGTGCCGTTAAAGCACCTACCAATACCAAAAGTAAATACCCACCGTCTCTTAAATAAAGTAAAAATCCCGTTGCTATTAACGATAGGAAGAATAATGAGATGACGTCATAATTCAATATATAACCGTTTAATGTAGTGGAAAAAATTACAGCAAGTGCCAGATAACGCAGCTTTATCTTTATGTAATCATTTCGTGATAAAAAAAATACCGGGATTGTTATGGATATAATCTCTAATAGAGTTGCAGAGATTCGAAAGGATATGATGCTGTCGCCAAAAATGGATGCCCACCATGATCCTATTGAAACCGATAAAAATGTCACATTGAAAAATTCAAACCCATGGCCAGCGTAGCCAATGTACGTAAAAGGGCCGTCGGTATAATCCAAGCCGTATTGAATGAATAAAAACGGATAAATAGCTATAAAAAAAATATAAACCGAATATTCGAAATAACTGTTAAATTTCAAATAAAGCGTGTTCATATGGATTACTCCGAGAGGGGCATGGTCGGCACAAATCGGACACCTGTTCAGGCAAGGTTTATAAACAATCCCGCTCAACGGCCGAAGATTGGCTGTTCGATGTAACTTGGCAGGAAAGTGGCGCGACTCTATGCAGTTGTCATTGAAAGGCCGCTTTAATGGCCTTTCAATGCCTGATTTCCAGTTTTAGTTTATTCCGCCGGCGTTGCATGGTGCTTGCTGTGTTCCGGCACGGTATCGTTGCCGTGTTCGCTCGCCTGGGCGTCGAACCATTCATGAAGCGCCTGGACGTACTGCGGATATTCAGTCGAATAATGAATCTGCCCGCCGTTTGCCAACGCTTTATATTCAAATTTTATATCGTCGGCTTCAGCCTTTTTCAACTGGGCCAAGCCCGGCATGTTGGGGTCGTGCATGCGTTCCGTCGCGGAAAAATCGCCTTTTCTGAATTCATCGGCAATTTTTTGCAGATGGTCCTGGATTAATTTTATTGCCTGGGTATTGTTTGGTGATTTGGCGATGACATGCTGTACGCCGCCGTGAACGGTCTTGGAAAATGTCTGCAGGGTTTGGTCCAATGAATAGGGCACTGCTTGCTGCTGGCGCTGATGCACTTCAGCCTTCTGATCCGGGCTGACTTTTTCCAGGGCCGGCGCCATTGGAGAAAAAAACAAAAGTCCAACATATAATAAGAGGTAATGTTTCATAATCGCACTTCACGTTGAGTTAAAACCAAATGAAAACACCGTATCTTGAAACTTCACCATAACAGACCCGGTTTTTGTTGATCAGGTTCAATATTCGGCTGTGATTTAGCTTCAGGCCGGATTGGAACTTCACGGAAGCCAGGCCTGAGGGACAAGTGGCGCTCTCTGTGATCATGAGCTGATCAGGATTGATCAATCGCAACAAACCTAGGGCACGCGCTGTTTCACGGTTCTATCACCATGAAGCATACATTCCGGCCTGTGTCAGCCCGGAATCATGAGTTTCGCGTGATGCCCGATTGACGCAATGGATCTACAGCATCGCTGCGCTTTGTGAGGCTTGTGCCAAATAACGGGCAATTTCCGAGGCAAGGTCAAAATCAGGGACGGTCACGCCAATGTCTTCCGCCTCTTGCTGCAATACGCCGCATTGCTGTTTTAAAGCATCAGTCGCTGTTGTAAAAAACGCTTCGTCTGAAAGTGCGAGCGTATGCAAGACTTGAGACAGATAGGAATCCAAGGCCGAATATTCAATGTGCAGCTTAATCAGTAGCTCCAGATCGGAAGTTTGTCTGCTGGCCTGTACAAGCAGAAGTTCGGCAGCGCGTATATTGGCTACGATGTCGTTAAGATGCTGTCTTGCGGAAGCTTGTTTCATTTTCTCATCCTCATGTTTGGCGATTGTTGCTCAATTCAATGAGCCCCGGATTATCGAGGCAGCTTGAACGGGCTTTGTTCCGGAGTCCTTTTCCGCCGGCATGGATAATCGTACGGGTTGAATTGATGACGTCAGCAAGCATCAACCTGATGGCGTCTGTTTTTCCATGCTTTACTTTTGCACCTGTTGACCGCCAGCCGTTCATTCAGTTCTCGAGCGTTATAAGGGTAGAGTTGCGCTTGCAATCTAACAAAGTGAATTATCGAATTCTCAACGTTTGGGGATCAGGCAAAATGCTAAAGCGATCGTCTGTAAGACTGAATTAGGTAATGGGACGAATTTATTTTTTTAGAGAAAGTGATCACAATTACAAAATACGTTAGAGGAGTTTTTGTTGTGCATGGATTGCTGAATCATGCGAATCACAGCACAGAATTCAGATGGTTTGGAACAGGTTAGGCGCTTGATCGCAGGCTGGGAGCAGAAAACGAATGATGGAGCGGTGGCAAGCGCATGACTCAATTCCATCGATTCCGAGTTTCTGGGCAATTTTATAGTGCGAACTGTTTAGGAGAATGTCATGAATAGTAGCAGACCCGGTACAGAGAGCGGCGAAGTTAATGTAAAAAAGGGTAATGGTGGAACTAGCGCCCAGCAAGGACAACAAAGTCAACAAGGGCAGCAAAGCATGCAGCAAGGTCAACAAGGACAGCAAGGCATGCAGCGTTCGCCTTCAATGGGTAGAGGGTTAATGTCATTTGATGAACTCGATAATTTGTTTGATGACTTTTTATCACGCAGATGGCCCCGATTGTTCGACTGGAATTTGCCCACGATGGGCATGGAGAGAGGCTCTGGCGGCCGGGGTATGATGATGGGAAGGGGCGTTCCCAAAGTCGATGTCGTGGAACGTGACAAAGAAATCGAGGTTCAGGCGGAGTTGCCTGGTGTTAAAAAGGAAGATCTGGATGTGTCGATCAACAATCAGATTATGACTATCCGGGCTACCACCCAGGAAGAAAAATCAGAGGGAGAGGGCCGATATTTACGCCGGGAAATGACGCGGGGCGAATATCAGCGCACATTGTCTTTGCCCGACTATGTCGATGAAGATAATGCTAAAGCAACATTTAAAGATGGCATATTGTGCGTGACTATTCCAAAAATGGAAAAAAGCCAGCGTAAATCTATACAGATACAGTAGCTTGGCTGGCTTCGAAATTCTGCGAGAGACAAAATATTTATTCTGTCTATAACGTTAAAACGCCATCCGATTGAGTAAACGCTACGGACGGGATAGATATCCCGTCCGGCTTGAAGACTTACGAAAGTCTCTGGCGCACTGTTGCCCAATTAATGGATCATTTTCATTCCGATGAGTGCCTGAACTTCTCCAGGCATTTGGGTTATGTTTTCGATTAAAAAATAAATGCTTTAGTACTCAGTCAGTATTGATAGGTCGGGTAAATATGTTTGGCGTAAATCCGCTCATTCTTCGACAAACTCAGGATGAACGGATTTACTTTTACCCGTCAAGTTAGGATTGACTGAGCACTAGCCTGTGAGCTTTCACAATGTATCCAATTTAAAAAGGCGCGTCCACTGTAAGGTTACTAGTACAATCGCAACTAGTTTTGGTGCGGCGACAGCCTTTCGTGCCACAAAAGCAATCTGTTGAGCCATCCCTAGACGAGCAGCTCATGGCTGGCACAACTAGACTCCGAACATCAAACTCCCGCAGTTCCTCGCTATAAAACGAGGAATATTTGTTCGTACGGAGAGATGCATCTGCGGTAAATCCAGGTATATTTATAGTGGTCATTTTATATCTCCTCTAGACTAATTAGACTCAATGTACATGGTAATAAAGTGACGTTTTAGTGACCAAAAATGGAAATTTATTGGTCAATTGGACGCCTATAAAAACTTCTCGGTAGCATCAGTGTTCTGATGGCGGCCCGAGAAGATACATCCGCCAACGTTCGTACGTAGCCTGAGAATGAAAGACGCATCTTCATTTCCAGTCAACGAATAGCCCGCCAACATTCCTTGATTGCCTTTGTGCATGGCAGGATAGTGTATGATCAAGAAACTTATTGATTAACATTCTTGAATTTTCCCAGTAATCGTTACGCGCTCATTTGCCTCACCTTATTGAGAAGTAAAGCTCCTTATCAGGTGGATTGGTTGCTTAAATTGACAGATGCTTCGACAATGAATCCAAAAATACTCATACTTTTTCTACCTCTAAAAAATAAATTCATCCTTGGGCTAGGGTTATAGTATTGAATCAACAGCAAGGACAATTGATAGGTGAATGACATTTGCATCCCCGTATGCACTTATCTTCTGGCCATTCCTCCGGCCATAACCAGAGTTGAGGCAGAATATTTACCCCTGCTGTTGAGAATCTAGTAGCGGCCACATTGTTCTGTCTATTTGTTATATAAAGAGAAATTTCAGCAGTGAATCCAGGCATATTAATGGTGTTCATTTCTTTTATCCTCTTTCAGTTGAGTTAAAGTCAACGGTCATAGTAAGGTGACAGCTTAGTGACCAGGAACGGAAACTCCTCCGTTATATCGCAACGTACAAAAGACTTTTCCGTAAAATCAGTATTGCGATTGGTATAGGAAAAGATCACGTCGACTATGTTGCGTGTGCTGCTCAATGGCGAAGGGCGCACTTCCACTCCGGTCAATGAACAGTCGCACCCAAACTGCTCGGCTGTTTTGGCATAGATGGCGGGATAGCGCATGGCCAGATAGTTCAAGGCACGATGTTCGTCAGTTGCTCCGGCGTTATCTGTCAGTTGCATAATCCTGTTGAACAGTTCCTCGGCTGCCGGCTCGAACTTCTTGGCATCTGTCTTCTCCGGCTTGGGTATGGCCTTAATGAGCGCGTCGCGATCGAAAGAATAGATTTGGTCGAAAACGACAATAGGCACCATCAAGCCGTTGCACATTTCCGGCGGGGCAATAGGGCCGCGCAGGCCGATGACCACATCGATATCATAAGGACTGGGTGCTGGGCGAATGGCTTCGATCAGTAGATCAATGTCCGCCGGATCGCGCGGCTGTAGTAAATAGGTTTCCAGCCCCTGGATCGTCAGCACCCAGCACAATTGGCGCACCAGGTATCGGTTCTCACGTTTGGACAGCACAGCATGTAAAGTCTGCTGATCAGTCTTGCCGGCGGTATCCGTTCTTCCTGTCGCCTGGGCAAACTCCTTTTCCGCGGCAATATTGGGGAAGCGTGCTTCCACTCGGCCGATGGCATAGACATAAGAAACTGTTCCAATACCATTGGGGCTCAGACCGGCCGATCCGCTGCAGCCACAGCTTCCGCTTCCTGTCTGCGGAGTGATTGATGTATCTATATGGGCATCCTGATAGGGCCTAAGGGCCTGCGGAGCAACCGATGTATCCACATGAGCCTCTGAGTAGGGCATTACGGCTCGTATGTCATTGATCAGTACCGATTGTTCCATGGGCTGATCCATTGTTTCAGTTTGTTCAGTCATATATTCTCCTTGTGCTCATGAGTTAACATGCTTAACGAGCAAGGGAATCTGAAGTCGGACGATTCCCTTACTTTTGATGTCTACCAGTGAAAACCATCCAGCGGTTGAGTGCAGCTGCTCGCTGCGCACAGCCACCGCAGGGCTTTAGCCCGAAATAAGAGGTCGCCCGTTTGATTGCATCGCCCAGGCCGACTTCCTCATCGCTGATAAATCCAGGCAGATGAACTTTATGGGATGTATGTTCGTTTGGACTTAGTGAATTATTGCCTTGATTCGCGTCATTCATGAGATTCACCTCTTTGCATGCGCTGACAACAGGATTTGGTAGGCGGCCGCAGCGTCCAGCAAAGGCGGAACTACTGAGGCTCGCCTCGGTAAAGATGCTTGAGTGATGGCAAGTTTGATTTGCGTCGCCGTTGCGGCAGGAAATTCCGACCATAGCAGTGCGACAGTACCTGTCACGAACGGCACGGCCACACTGGTTCCTCCCAAAGTCAGCGGATTGCCATTCGTACTGATACTGGTAATACCATGGCCGGGTGCGCTTAAACCCTGTCTACCGATTGAGTTGCCTAGATTCGATTCGTTTGTCGGCTTGCCTTGAAGATCGCACGCGACCACCGGGATAATCCATGGATGCCGGACAATGGCGGAACTGCCGAGAGTGCCTTGATTGCCAGCCGCCGCAACTACCAGAACGTTTCGCCTGATGGCTAGATTGAGCGCGTCTTCCAGCTCCCGTTCCTCTTTGATGGTCGGTTGGGCAAGGGCCAGGCTCAAGTTGATTACGCGTACACCTGCGTCGATGCAGTCAATAATTGCTGCGGCGAGTTCCTTTGGCGTCGCATTTGGCATTTGGTCATGCCCTAAGGCTGCCTCGGCAAAAATGGGACGGATAATAAGCGTGCAATTAGGACAAATGGCGGGGGCAGGGGAATTCCGTTTCGCGGATAAAATACCGGCGACAAAAGTTCCGTGCAGGCACGCGATGCTATTGGCTTGTGTGCACGTGGCCCCATTCTTGCCGGGAATCTCGTGAAGATAGTCGGTCGCCAGATCGGCATGTTGGGTAAAGATAGGCCCATCGATAAGTCCGATTTTTACTTCAGGGCTGCCGCTGGTGCGTTTCATCAGCGGAGTGAGCTTGATCAAATCTAAAGGATCCAAAGAATTCTCCCCTTTGTGTTTCTAACTTATAAAATCATTCGCCATTAACAAAACGTATTAAAGTTTTCCGCTTGAGTTAATGCGCTTGTTGCTCATTTATTAAATAACTTGACAGGTTTTCGCTGAATTTTGGGGCAATTATTCATTGTTTTGGATTGAAGTCTATTAGTCCCAATACTTATGAAACATCAGTCTGAGTAGAATGTTAATGGTGTATTTTTTGTAGGTGGCGGCAGGATATTGCAAGTCAAAATTAGTCATCAGAAATATTGCAACAAATAATCCATGTGTACTTTATTAATCGGATTTTTCCATCTCGCCCTGGAGCCAGCGTTCAATCACCTTGATTACATAAGCCTCCTGATCCGGCGTCAGAACATGGCCTTTAGGGATTCCATGCCATTTCTCCAGGCAGCCGCGGCAGCAGCAGGCGGTCGCGTGCTGGGCGACGAAAACCGGATGCCCGCGAAAAGGGGTTTGTTTGCCGTCATTGTCAATTACGGCCGGCGCCAGGCGTTTGGCGATAAAGTCCCGGGCATGATTGATGACCGTGGGCAGGCCTTTGGTTTGCAGATAAACGAGGTCCTTGCCCTGGAGATGGAATTTACGGCGGAAAGCCGACTTTGATAGAGCCGCGAAGAGTTCGTCTAAGTCACGCATTTTTTGAATTTAAGCCACGAAGACTACGAAGTACACGAATTTTACCTGGATTTTTCTTCGTGTTCTTCGTAGTTCATCAATCCCCTTAAGACTAGCGCGCCACCGCTTCCACTTGCACCAGATTATCCGAAAACGTCGGCGCATGGCCCATGTTGACGAATTCGGCGGAGCTGATGACATTAACCGTGCCTTTGTTCAATTGCCGCCAGTAGCCCAGCGTGGCGACAACGATGCCGGGATTGACGTCATCGGTGATTTTGGCGTCGCCCTCGAAGCCGCCGCGGTCGTTGAAGACGCGGACCTTGTCGCCGTCCCTGATGCCGCGCGCCTCGGCGTCCACGGCATTGATCAGCACGAACTGTTCGCCTTGGCCGCGGATTTTTTGCTCCATGTTGGCGTAGCAGGAATTCAAAAAGCCGTGGCTCTTGGGCGAGATGATATTCAGCGGATATTTTTGAGCCAGCTCCGGATTGGTTGCAGCGGTTTCTAGGGAAGGTACATAGTCGGGCAGGGTGTCGAGCGGTTCGTCGGGCTGAAAATCAGCATACATCTGCCGGAAAGGCCCGGCTACGAAATTTCCGTTGGCGGCCGACTCAGATTTGAACTCACATTTGCCGGACGGCGTCGGGAAATGGCCCTCCTTGTGCGGCGCGCGCGTATCGGGTGTGCCGACTTTCAGACGGGCATAGCCGTGCTTGCGCAGATAGGCCAGATCGATGCCCTCGCAAACCGGTGAGCTCCAGTCAATATAGCGTTCAAGGCATTCGGCGTCGGACCATTTGAACTGTTCCTCCTCAAAACCCATGCGCGCGGCCAGCCGCCGGAAGATTTCGTTGTTCGGCACGGCTTCGCCGGGCGACTCCACGCATTTGGCGTTGTAAGTCAGATAGAAATGGCCCCAGGATAGGATGATGTCTTCCATTTCGGCGCCCATCGAGGCCGGCAGGATGATGTCGGCATAGGCGGCCGTGTCGGAGATGAAATGCTCGGCCGACACCAGGAACAGATCCTCGCGCAGCAGGCCCTGGACGATCTTGTCGGTTTCGGGCGCCTGGGTTACGGGATTGGAATTCCAGCACATCATGGATTTGATCGGCGGGTCCAGCGGCAGTTCGCCGGTCAGCGTGCGGCCGATCTGCAGATTGTTGACGACGCGCGTGCCTTTGGGGATCAGGTCCGGACGGCAGATCTGGTCGAACTTGTACGGATGCTCCCAGACCGGCATCTGGTAGATGCCGCCGCCTACATCGCGCCAAGCGCCGGTCAGGGCCGGCAGGCAGCAGACTGCGCGAATGGTCTGGCCGCCGCCGTGATGGCGCTCGAGCGCAACGCCGATGCGCATGGCGGCGGGCTTTGTGGTCGCGTATTCGCGCGCCAGCGTCCGGATGTCCTCGGCCGCGATGCCGGTGATCTCGGCGGCCCATTCCGGCGTGCGCGTTTTGGCGCGCTGGGCCAGTTCCTCATAACCGACGGTATAATTGGCGACGTAGTCCCGGTCGATCAGGCCTTCTTCGATGATCGTGTGGATCATGGCCATGGCCAGAGCGCCGTCGGTGCCGGGCTTGGGCGCGATGTGCCAGTCGGCCTGCTTGGCGGTCCTGGATGCGTAGGAGTCTATGACCACGACCTTGGCGCCTTTCTTTTTAGCGTCCATGACGAAATGCCAGTGGTGCAGGTTGGTGCTGACGCTGTTGCAAGCCCATATCACGATGTACTTGGCGTGAACGAAACTCTCCGGGTCCAGTCCGCCGGTCGGGCCATTGGTCAGCAGCCAGGCCGTCGCCGAGCCCTCGCCGCAGAATGTGCGTTCGCAGACGGTCGCGCCCAGCCGGTTGAAGAAGGCATCGCCGCCGTTCAGGCCATGAACGAGGCCCTGGTTGCCCAGATAGCTGTAAGGGATGATGGCTTCGGCGCCGTATTCGGCGATGATGGCTTTCCAGCGCGTGGTAATTTCGTCAAGGGCTTCATTCCAGGTGATGCGTTCGAATTGCCCGCTGCCTTTGGGCCCGGTGCGGCGCAACGGATAGAGCACGCGGTCTGGATGGTAATGGCGTTTTTCAAAATCCTTCAATTTGACGCAGAGGCCGCCGCGGGTCATGGGGTGGCCGGCGTTACCGGTGACGCCGGTCAGCTTGCTGTTCTCGACTTCAAACACCATGGCGCAGGTGTCGGGGCAATCGTGCGGGCAGGCTCCGGGATGTGTGGTTTTTACGGCGGCGGCCATCTCAATCTCCTCTTGCGTTATTTAAGTTGTATCGATTCGCGACAATCTTGTGATGCTATCACGAATCTTTCCAACATCTCAACGAGGAGCAGGGCAAGGCCGGGGCAATCGCGCTATGTTTTCTTTTTTCCAAAGATCAGTTCTGCACGATAACGGCCATTCAAACAAGCCCGGAGTTTGCGCCGGTGCAGGCTGTCTTTGCTAGGCCCGCTGTTATTGAACAGATTCAAAGTCGTTCGTCGGATTAAAGCCAGCTTCAGCCATTTTCTGAAATGATTAATTATCACTGCTATTCCTTGTCGGCATAAAGATCGTCAACAAGCTTTTTGAACCAGACGGGAAGAAAAATGACGAGGAACAAACCGAGCGTGCTGGTAAGCGGGATGGGACCTACGCCCAGCACGGTAAAAACTGTCAAAACTACAGCACATTTGAGTCTGGCTCGGGTAGAGGGCTTCATAATAGGCATTTTCCAGTTTGGGTTTATCGGATTCAATCATGACGATATAACGTCTGAATTAAGAAAGTTTTACCACGAAGGGCACGGAGAATACGAAGTTTTTCTTCAGCTTTTTCCGCAGCTTAAATGTAGATACCGTCTTGTTGCCCATTATGCAAGCGCAAAATTGGGGTCGAAAGGTTTATTCGATTTCAGGATGGCAAAGGCGATATGGACGAGTTTGCGCATTGAAGCACAGGCGATGGCCATGCCATTCTTGCCGCGTGCAGCCAAGCGTTCGCGGAAAAGGCGGATGACGGGATTGTGTCTTCCCGCGACCACGGCGGGCATGTATAGCTTCGCGCGCAACATCGGATCACCCATCTTGGAAATGCGGGTTTTGCCTTTCCACTTGCCGGATTCGTTCAAGGCGGGATTGAGTCCAGCAAAGGCGACAGCTTGCTTGGCGGTGGTGAAGCCGTAGTGATCGCTCAAAGCGACCATGAGGTGGGCAGAGGAGGCTTCGCCGATGCCAGGAATCGTTTCCAGCAAAGCGCGCCGGTGCCTGAGATCAGGGTCTTGATCGATAAGACGTTGAACGCGTTCGCGTGTGGTTTTAAGCGCCTGCTCCAGATGTGCCAAGACGGCTCTGATGGATTCGGCAATCGTGGGGTCAGCCGTATCCAGTCTGTTTTTCTCCATTTGCTGCATTTCCAGCAGGTCTTCGATCCGGCGTAATAAGGCTTGCAGTTCGCGGATATTGGCAGGTGGCGGCGTCCACAAAGGCGGTTTCTTTTCCTGGGCATACCGGGCGATCAGCTTGGCGTCAGCCTTGTCGGTCTTGATTCGGCTCAATTCGCTCTTGGCGAATCCCTTGATTCTGGCAGGATTGACGACAGCCACCGGATAGCCTGATTGGGCCAGGCATTCGGCCAGAGGGATGCTGTAGGCGCCAGTCGCTTCCATGCAAACCGAGGGCTTGACGCCGCCGAACGTCGTCAGCCAGACGATCAAAGCGGCAAAACCTTCCGGCGTGTTGTCGAATTTTTTATGCTTGTATTTGCCGTTCTCCAGGCGGGCAACATCGAATTTATGCTTGGCAATATCCACACCAACCGTCACTTGGGACATCTTTAAACACTCCAAAAAACTATATAAAATCAATAAGATCAATTTTAAGGCATACGCCTGGTTCAGCCTTGGATCATACAGGCTCTCCCGGCGAAACGGGGGCCTACGCATACCGTACGAACTTATGAGGCGGATGAGGGAAACGGAGAGCGAAATCTACGCAGCAGGCTCGAAGCCTCAGGGTACGCCCGGCTTCTCCGCTTCCCGCCCGGTGATCAGCCGGGGATTTTATCCCTAATTGGGTAAAATCGAGATATAAGGGTACGCATTGCGTACCTTTATTTAGATCTGAGTGATTTTAAAAGGTACGCAATGTGTAAATACGGCGCTATTACTTTATCTCCAGCCGTCTGGCTAGCCGGTGCAGATTGCCGCGGTCCAGCCCCAGGCGGCGCGCCGCCTCCGACCAGTTCTGGCCGGCTTCGGCAAGCGTGGCGAGAATACGTTCGCGCTGGAAATTCTCGACCGCCTGGGTGAGCGATAGCTCCGTGTCTTTGGCCGTTGCTCCGTCCATACTTTTTTCGTTTTCGGCCATGATATCCAGATCGACCGGTTCCAGCACCACCGATCGTCCCTGAATCGAAGCGGCGCGCAGGACGGCCCGCAGTATGACGTGCTCCAGTTCGCGGACGTTGCCGGGCCAGGGATAAGTGTTGAGCAATTCGATGGTCGCCGGCGCCATGCGGACATGATCCAGGCCAAGGCGTGCGCGGGCCTGGGCCAGAAAGTAATCGGCCAGCAGCGCGATATCGTCGATCCGCTCCCGCAACGGCGGCACATGCAACGGATAGACGCTGAGTCGGTGGTAGAGGTCGGCCCGAAACCGCCCCTCCTTGACTTCCTCGGCCAGATGCCGATTGGTTGCGGCGATGATCCTGACATCGGCGCGGTGGCTTTTATCCGAGCCCAGGCGCTGGATTTCCCCGAACTGGACCGCGCGCAGCAGCTTGGCCTGGATCGAAAGCGGCAGTTCCCCGACTTCATCCAGGAACAGCGTGCCGCCGTTGGCGAGTTCGAACTTGCCGGCACGGTCGGTGTTGGCGCCGCTGAAGGCGCCGCGCACGTGCCCGAACAACTCGCTCTCGGCCAGCGACTCGGGCAGCGCCGCGCAATTCACATAAACCAAAGGCTGGCCGGCCCTTAGCGAGCGGGCATGAATGACGCGGGCGACCACTTCCTTGCCGACGCCGGTTTCTCCCAACAACAGAACCGTCAGATCGGATTTGGAAACAATATCGATTTCACGACTCAAACGCTGCATGGCCGGACTTTCGCCCAGCGCCTGATTGCTGCGCTGCAAGGTCTCATTGACCAGTTCGCTGGCGACCAGCTCCCGATGCTTGGCCAGACGCTCCAGGGTACTGATATAGGTCTCGTAGCGCAATGACACGGTGGCGAGCGCGGCGAAAGTCTGGAAGACCTGATCGTCGATATGATCGAACGCGCCGGGTTCCAAGGCATCGGCTGACAGTACGCCGAACAGCGTGTTCTCGTTATAAAGACTGCAGCCGACGCAGGCGTGAACGCCCAGCCGGCCGCCGCCATCATTCAGCAGCATCGCATCGTAAGGATCGGGTTTGCTGTCATTGGCGGCGAACCGGACCGGTGTTCGTGATTGAATGATGGCGGCCAGCCGCGGATGCTGCTCCGGCCGGAATATCTGTTCCTGCACTTTCGGCGACAGACCGTAGGTTGCAACCGGGACCAGGACGCCATCCTGATAGCGCAGCAGGGCACAGGCATGGTTGCCGGTGATTTTCGCAAAGATGTTCAGGAATCCGGTGTAGCGATCCTTCATGGAAAGGTTCGCTGTCAGGCTCAGGACGACGGCGCGGATGGCTTCATCCAAGGGGGCAAATTTCAAAGCGGTATTCATATGAAGGCAAGTAGTCAATCTGATACAGAGTGTGTCAATAAGACATCGCATTGTCCAGCTTTATCTGCGCTGGTTTGTCTATTAATGAAGGAGAGCATTCGTTTTCTGGTATTGGTTGATATGATGTCATTTAGACATCATATCAGTTTGGCTGTTAAAAATATCATGTAAATACAATGGCTTAAGAGTTGGCATGCATTGTGCTGTACGGCTTTGGATTATTCGGTCAGCGTTATAACGCGTGTGCCGAATTTATATTTCATGAGCTTAGGACCCTTTTACAGAAAAGGGGACTTAGATACTCAGCATAACTTATGGACGGCAATGCCGGAAAAGCCTGGGCATGGCATTAGTTGTATCGAATCGATATTTGTCGATACAATTGCAGCGATACGGGCGACGAGAAATCTGAAATCTTTAAACGGCGGGCTGGCGCCTGCAGGGGAATAGTAAGTCAGGCACTCATGGCGATCATCTACAGTAAACGGCTACGCGGCTGGCGTTTTGGTTTGTTCAATCTCTGCATGGGCCTGGGGCATGCCGTCGTTATTTTCAATGCCGGCGCCTATATCGCCATGCTGCCGCGCGTGGCCGGAGGGTTGGGCATTCCTCCCAGTTTCGCGACTTGGACCCAGACCGACTACATGATCGGTCTGGCCCTGGCTTTCCCGGTGGGCGGCTGGCTGTCGCGCCGCCTCGGCGAGTACCGGCCGTTCGTGGCGGCGTTCATCGTTTTCGCGCTGGCTTCGTTTATCTGCGCCTATGCCACATCGTTATACGTTTATCTGGCCGGACGCATTCTGCTCGGATTTTCCGGCGGAGTGACGCTGCCTCTGGGCCAGTCCATGATCATGAAAGAATATCCCGACAAGCATAAATCCGTAGGAATCGGTGTCTGGAGCTTGTTTACATTGACGCCTTTTACTTTCGGACCGCCGATCGGCGGCTGGATAGCCGATAACCTGGGGTGGCGCTGGCTGTTAGTGTTCAATATTCCGATTGCGCTGGCGATCGCCGGCATCGTCGGCGCGTTGCTGTACCGGCGAGGCTACAAGCCGATCCAGCGCCGTTTCGATACGGTCGGCTTTGCGCTGCTGGTCATTGTTCTGGGCGGTTTTCAGACTTTGCTGAATCAGGGCAATGACTGGGACTGGTTCAATTCAAGCTATATCACAACCTTGACGGCGGTTATTGTCGTTGCGTTGATGGGTTGGGTAGTCTGGGAGTTGAGCATCAAGCATCCTTTCCTGGATCTTACTCTGTTCGCGTACCGGAATTTTACGATTGGCGCCTTGATCATGTTCACCGGATTTTTGTGCTTTCAGGGGCTTCTGTCGCTGCTGATCGTACAGCTGCAGTTGGCGCTGGGTTATTCCTCCTGGCTGGCAGGCCTGGTATTTTTGCCTACGGCGATTTTCGCGAAGCCCATGGCCGGGGTGTTCCACGAAATCGTCAAGCGCTTCGATGCGCGCCTGCTGGCTTTTTTTAATTTGCTGGGCTTTGCGGCGACTTACTTCTGGCTGAGCCACTTTTATGTGAGCGATGCCTATGATCAGCTGTTCTGGCCCAAGCTGCTGGAAGGGGCCTGCCTGGGCAGTTTCTTTGTGCCGCTGACGGCGTTGCTGCTGCACGGATTGCCGCCGGAGCGCCAGTGGCGGGCCGTGGAGCTGGCCAGCCTCATGCGCATCGCGGCCGGCGCTATCGGCATTGCGGTGCAGGGCATTGTTCTCTACCGCCGGGCTCCGTTCCATATGACGCGCTTCGCCGAAGAGCATACTGTCTTTGACCCGATTTACGAACAATCATTGGGTACCCTGGTCGAGGCAGGCTTTACAGAGTCTACGGCCCTCGCCAAGTTTGCGAAACTGGCGGCGCGTGATTCGGCCATCCGGGCTATCAATGACGCCTACTGGATTGCCGGTTGCATTTTTGTCGGCATGGCGATTCTGGTCTGGTTTGCGTATCCGACCCGGCAGCCTGCCAAACGCACGCGTGAACAGGCCCTGCGGCGCACCGCCCAAGAATTACTCGACGAGGAGCCGTAATGAGCAAATATCATACAAACCGCGCTTTGCCGTTTTCAGTCATATTGGTAGCGCTGTCCGGCTGCGCCTGGTTTGGAGAAGAAACCAAGCGCGCCGAGATGATCGCCATGCCGGCCATGGAGCGGACATTATCGGAGGCGCATGGGGCGCTGCCTGCCGATGGCAAATGGCCGGAGCAGACCTGGTGGCAGATTTTCGGCAATGCGGAGCTGAGTCGCCTGATTGAAACGGCCGTGGCCGATAATCCGGGCTTCAAGGCCACAGAGGCGCGCCTGCGCCAGTCACAGGCCATGGTTGATGCGCAGGCGGCCGAGCTTTATCCGACTGTCGACGCCAATGTCACTTTTACTGCCCAGCGTTTCTCAGCCAACAGTACCGAAGCCAAGCTTGCCGGTGATCACTTCCGCAAGCTGGTGATCAACCCTTTCATACTGCGCTATCACATTGACTTCTGGGGACAGGACAAGGCGGCGCTGGATGCAGCCGTCGGCGAGGCCTTGGCTGCCCAGGCCGAGTTGGCCGACGCCCGGCTGGTGCTGTCTGTGGCCGTCGCGAACAGCTATTTCGATCTGGTGGCCGCTACTGAAAAATTCAATATGGTCAAGGCGATTGTGGCCTACCGCGAAAACCTGACAAAGCTGGAGCAGGTGCGTGTGGACACAGGTCTTGCCGCTACGACGCCATTGCTGTACTCGCAGACGCAGCTGGGCGTGGTGCGCGAAATCGAGGCCGCTGCCCGAGCCGAGGTCGAACTGCAAAAGAATCTGCTGGCCACGCTGGCCGGCAAGGGGCCTGACTGGGGGCGGAGCATCACGGTCGAGCGCTCCGCCTTTCCGAAGCGCCTGGCATTGCCTGGCAATTTGCCGCTGCATCTGCTGGCGCACCGGCCTGATGTCACGGCTGCACGGCTAAGAGCGGAAGCTGCGGCCCATGAAATCAAGGTCGCCGAGACTGCCTTTTACCCGGACGTCAACCTGATCGCTTTTGCCGGCTTTCACAGCGTCAGCATGTCGGATGTCATACTGCAGGGTTCCAGCCTTGCCTATGCTGTCGGTCCGTCTATCGATTTGCCGATTTTTGAAGGCGGCCGGCTGCGCGCCAATCTGAGTTATAAGGAAGCAGCCTACGATGCCGCCGTGGAGCGGTACAACAACAGCCTGCTTCACGCCGTTCAGGAAGTCGCCGACTCCTTGACTCGCTGGCGCGACATCGACACGCGCCTGACCGAACAGCGCCAGACCGTGGACGCCATCGCCGGAACCAGCCGCCTTGCAGAGACCTTGAACCGCACCGGGCTCAACAATCGCAGCGAATTGCTGGAAGCGAGCGCCGTCGAATATGAGCAACGCTATCGATTAGCCGTGCTGGAAGGCGAGCATTTCAAGGCCGCCGTTCAGGTCATCAAGGCATTGGGGGGCGGCTATTCCAATGATAAGGAGCATTAATTAAATATGGGCAATAACATCATTCGCCCCAAAGAAATCATGCGCGCGCGTAGCCGGCGTCTGAAAACGGTGACGCTGATCGTCTTGCTGGCGAGCGTCGCTTATTTCGGATATTACTGGTACGCCAGCCGGAATTGGGTATCCACTGACGATGCTTTCGTCACAGGGCATCTGGTCACGCTGAAGGCGCAGACGGAGGGGACGGTCGTCGAGATTCTGGCCGAAAACACGCAGGCTGTGAAAAAAGGCGACGTATTGGTCCGGCTCGACGGCAATATTGCCCAAATCGCCCTGCAGCAGGCGCAGGCCGAACTGGGCGAGACTGTGCGCGACATCATCACGCTGACGGCGAAAATCGATACGCTGAGCCAGCGCATCATCGCCCGGCAGGCCTCGTTGAACCAGGTGCGGCACGATCTCAAGCGCTTTATCGCGGCCGCACAGGACGGCGCGGTTTCAGACCAGCAGGTGCAAAACGCGCAGGACAAGATTCGCGAACTGGAGGCCGCGATCCAGGAAGCCCGGGCCGAAAAAGCCGGCGTCGAAGCCCAGGTCGAGGGCGTGCCGGTCGAGCGCCATCCGGCCGTTGAAAAAGCCAAGAGCCATGTGCGGCGCGCCTTTCTGGATTATCACCGCCGCAACGTAGTCGCGCCGGCGTCGGGCTATGTCGCCAAGCGCCGCGTCCAGGTCGGCGACAACGTCAAGGCCGGCGCTGTGCTGCTCGCGATCGTGCCGCTGGACGACCTGTGGATCGAGGCCAATTTTCTGGAGACGCAGATCGCAGGCATTCGCCCTGGGCAGCCGGCTGAAATCAGGGTCGACGCCTACGGCAAGGACCTGGTCTACCACGGCAGGGTAGAAGGGCTCAACCCCGGCACCGGCAGTACGTTTGCGCTGCTGCCCACCGATAACGCTACCGGCAACTTCATCCATATCGCAGAACGCCTGCCGGTGCGCATCGGGCTGGACCCCAAGGATCTGAAGGAAAATCCCCTGCAGCCGGGCTTATCCACGCTGACGCGCGTCAATATCAGCGAAACGGGCGAGCCGTTGTTGACATCTTCGGCCAGTACGGCTGGGGATGCTTACCGGACCAGCATTTACGATAATGAGCTGGATGGCGTGGAGTCATTGATAGAGCGGATCATCGAAGAGAACAGCGTGCCGGGCAGTCAGATTAAAGCCCTGCAATAAAGAGCCGCATTGTGGGGCGACTTCGCCTACCAACAGTAGGCGCTTTAGGCGAAGCGCCTACTGTTGGCAGTCGCCTTGATGTCTTGCAGCAGGCTGCAGCTGGACGGGGCATGTTGCCCCGTCCGGAACGTTTGGCGATGGTTAAGCGCAGCCATTTAGCTCAAATACCTCAAAACGTTAGGGACGGGATTGCAAATCCCGCCCTTCTCCTGGCTCCCCATCCTACTCCAGAGATCAGTACTATCGCTATCAAAATGCAAATTTCAATAGCAAAACAAAACCGGCCACAGCAATCAGCCCATGAAGCAGGGCTAACCATTTAGGCATGGAACTGGTAGTTAGGTCGCGGGCTATCAGGACGAATCCGCCGAGCGCTGCGATAATGAACAAAATCAGGCTTGCGATGGGCGCCGGGCTGTATTGAAAGGCATAGACGATAAGCAACACAAGCCCTGTGAAGGCTATAGGGCCATGTATGAACGTTACGGCTTTGGGCGTTTCTTTCCCTCTCAGCACGAAGGTCAACAAAAAAATGCCGAGCAGAGCTGCAAGTGAAAATAAGACGATGGCTGCAATAATCATTGCCTGGCTCTCCAAAAATCAGTGCTGGTTGTTGGCTTCTCTTTTCGGCAAATCAACTATAGCGGGTCCTTCGATCACCTGGCCGTCAACCGTAAAACGGCTGCCGTGGCAGGGGCAATCCCAGCTTTTTTCTTCTTCGTTCCAGTTGACGATGCATTTCATATGCGTGCAAACGGCTGAAACCTGGTGCAGTTCGCCGGCTTCATCCCGGTAGACGGCAAATTTCTCGCCTTTTATATCAATCGTTTTGCCTTCATCGGGCAATATGCCGGAAAGCCGATCAACTTCAGCTTTATAAGGGATATCCTTCATGTAATCCATGAACACATGGATGCTCTCTTTTATAAAGCGTCCTGCCGATTTGAGCGGATTGTGCCGGCGGGGATCGTAAAGCTTGGACCAAGGGTTTTCGATGCCCAGAATCAGGTCGCTGACGATCATGGCAGCCAGCGTGCCATAGGTCAACCCGTCCGCGGCAAAGCCCGTGGCAATGTAAACATTGGCTTTATCGTTAGTGGCGCCGATGTAAGGCAAGCCATCGGCCGATTTATAGCGCTGTGCGCTCCAGTGGTAATCGACGGACTTCACGTCGAAGTGGTCCCTGGCATAGGCTTCCAGGCTCTGGTAACAGACTTCATTGTTTTTCTTGTGCCCGACTTTATGCGATTCGCCCAGAACAAGCAGATAGTTTTCACCGCTTCTGCTGGTGTAGGAGCGTATGGAATAGTGACTGGAGCCACTGACGACCCAGAAAATGCCTTCAGGATAGCTGCCTGAGTTCAGTTTGACGGCAATCGCGTATTCCCTGTAGGGCCCCAGCAGGGTATGAATGGCGAAGACGCCTTTGGGCGTGTGCGTCGCATGGATGATTTTGTCTGCCGTCACGGTGCCGTTTTCTGTATGCAGAATGTTCGGGGAGCCCTCTGTAATGCGAGTGACCGGGGTGTTTTCGAATATTGTGCAGTCTGTTCCATGAATATGTGCGGCCAGTGCTTTCACATACTGCATGGGATTGAATTGCGCCTGGCCCTCGACACGAAGGGCTTTGCTGATAATAAAAGGCAAAGGGGTTGCGTTGTCCAGATAAGCATCCAGACCTGCATCGAGACAGGCTTTATATTCTTTTTCGATGAGTTTATCGTTATCCTCGGTTTCCGATAATAGACGCCAGGGCCTCCTGTGAAAATCGCAGTCAAGAGAGAAACCATGAATAATATTTTCTATCTGTTGGACGGCAGCGGTCCGTGAGGCGGTCACGGCGTGGATCGTTTCCGTATCAAACTTGAGCTGGAGCTTTTTCAACATTTCTCCGACAGTGGCGTAGAGATTGCCGGTAGAAAAACCGGTCGTGCCGCCGCCGATATCCCGCGCCTCAAGCACGGCGACGCTTTTGCCGGCATTCGCCAATAAGTAGGCGGCAGTTATGCCGGTAATGCCGCCGCCGACAATGGCGACATCTACGTTTAAATTTTCCTGTAGGGAACTGTAACGGCTGGCTTCGGCATCGTCTTTCCAAAGGGAAGTCTTCTTCATAAATACCTCTGTCCACGACCAAATCAGGGAAAATTTACTGAAGTTTACCGGTTAAAAAAGTGCTGTATATGATAAAAATCAGAGGAAGTAGATCGGTCAAATTAATCGTAGGGTATGCATTGCGTACCTTTACTATGAGCGCAGTACTTGGGCAGATTATAAAAGGCAGGCAATGCGTGCCCTACATCTAAAACTGGCCGGGTAAATTTCCCCAGCCCAGTTCCGTTATGACGCGGCTGTAAACCTGATCGAGCGGGGCTGTAATATCCACTGGCCGGCCGGAATAGGGATGGGCGAACGCCAGGCCGGTCGCCGCCAGGAGCAGTTGATGGCAGTCGAAATGCGACCTGAAAAAGGCGTTGTGCCGGCCGTCGCCATGCGTGGTGTCGCCGACGATGGGATGGAAAATATGCTTCATATGCCGCCTGAGCTGATGCTTGCGTCCGGTTTCGGGCGATAGTCGGAGCAGGGAATAGCGACAGCTCGGGTAGCGCCCTACCGCGTGGGGCAACTCGACTGTCGCCAGGCGCCGGTAACGGGTCACGGCAGGTTGCGCCTGTTTGTTCGGGTCGGCTTTGGCATCGGTCATTTTGTCCAGCTCTTCCTTCAGGGGATAATCGATGGTGTCCATTTCAGCCGTATGCCCGCGCACGACGGCTAGATAGGTTTTCCTGATGCCGTCGCCCATGAATGCAGCCATCATGCGTCTGGCCGCTTCGGGGCTCAGTGCGAACAACAGTACCCCGGCGGTCGGTTTATCGAGCCGGTGCACTGGAAACACGCGGCGGCCGAGCTGGTCGCGCAGCATTTGCACGGCAAACCGGGTTTCATGCCGGTCGATTTCGGAACGGTGTACGAGCAGGCCGGCCGGTTTATTGACGGCGACGAAATGGTCATCCTGATAAAGAATTTTCATAAGATAAAATCGATTACTCGGTTCAAGTCTGAGGAAATCAACTGTAATTTATCGGGGCGGGGCAGCTTTTTGATGGCGAATTCGCGTTTGCTGGCGGAGCTGCGGTCGTGGCCGGTTTCAACATAAACCAGTTCTTTGGGCTGGCGTCCGCGAAAATACTTGGCGCCCAGTCCGTTGGTATGCTCATGAAAGCGCCTGTGGACGTCATTGGTAATGCCCGTGTAGAGCGAATCGTCAGTGCAACGGATGATATAAACGGACCAGTGCATCAGACGGCAGTGCCGAAGACAGAACCGACAGCGGCCGTCAATCCCATGGCCAGCGCGCCCCAGAACGTGACGCGGCAGGCGCCTTTGAGCCGGCTTGCGCCGCCGGTGTAGGCTGCAAGCATGCCGAGCAAGGCGAGGCATAGCAGCGATGAGGTAATCACCGATGCCAACAAATAGGCGGCAGGGGCGATCAGTACAACCAATAAAGGCATGAGCGCGCCGACGGCAAATGTGGCGGCCGACGTCAATGCGGCCTGAATCGGGCGGGCGGCCACCGCCGACGAGATGCCCAGCTCATCGCGGGCATGGGCTTCCAAGGCATTGTGTTGCATCAGCTGTTCAGCAACCTGCTCGGCCAGGCCTGGTTCCAGACCGCGTTGGATATAAATGGCCGCCAGTTCATTTTTCTCATAGGGTTCATTTTCATGGAGTTCCCTGAGTTCTCGGGCCAGATCGGCCTGTTCGGTATCGGCCTGGGAGCTGACTGATACGTATTCTCCCGCGGCCATCGACATGGCGCCGGCTACCAGCCCCGCCACGCCGGCCAATATAATTTCGTTAAAGGCTGCGTTGGAAGCAGCAAAGCCGGCGATTAAGCTCGCGGTGGATACGATGCCGTCGTTGGCGCCTAAAACGGCCGCGCGCAGCCAGCCTATGCGATGGGTGCGATGGGTTTCGGGATGATGGCGGGGCATGGGCTGTCCTTAAATAAAGGAGATTGGTTCATCGTGGCGACGCAGCTTTCAGAAGCGCCGGCTCATGGCTCTGTAAAGGTACGCAATGCGTACCTCACGAAGCTTCGTGGTTTACATGATTACAGCGCCGAAGCCAGCGGCAATACGACTTCGACACAATAGCCGCCCAGCTCATTGGACTGGCTGAGCTTCAGCTGGCCACTATGCTGTTGAGCGATCAGTCGCGCCGTAGTCAGGCCCAGGAGATAACCGCTTGTGGCCTGATCCAGCACAATGTTCTGCTGGGCAAGATCGATCAGGCCGGTTTCGGAAATGCCCGGCCCGTCATCTTCAATCCTTAAATGAATGGACTCGTCGATTTCGACGCTCAGCAAGACTTTGGACTGGGCCCATTTGCAAGCATTTTTGAGCAGGTTGCCGGACAGTTCAAGCAGGTTTTCACCATCCATTAACAAAACGTCGGTTTGCGGCATGATAAAGGTAATGTCCAGATTCTTTTCCTGATACATGCTTTCCAGAACGCTGATCAGCGTCAATATTTCCTGTTCGATATCGCATTCTATAACCGACGGATTCGGGGTTGCCTGGAAAATTGTCTCAAGCATGCGCTCCGCGTTGACAGGTTGCGCCTGCAATGGAGGATCAACTGCGGGCTCTGATTGTACGGTCTCTTGGTCCGGCAATTGCTGCAGCTCGGCTAAAGGCCGTTTTGTTACGTGTTTCAGAGCTTCAGGATTATCGCGCGGGTGCAGTTCGGGGTGTTGATCCAACACATCCAGCAACTGATTGGTTACTTCGACCAGCGGTGATACTTCCTTGGGCACATCAGTATCGAACCGGTCTATTTCGCCCTGATCCAGCGCACTGATCTGCTTTTTTATGCGTTTTAAAGGTTGGAACATGTGATTAAGGATAATGATCTGCATAGCTATCAGCAGCAGCAACATTGCCAGTGCTATCAGCATGAACCGGGATTGGAAAGGCTTGATGAATGCCAGTGTCGGCGACAGGTCTTCAGCGACTGCAACGGTAATGGTCCGGTCATGTTTATTGTAACCGTAGGCCATGACCAGCAGGGATTGCTGCTGTGGTCCGGATAGATAAAGCCGGCGCTTTTCACCTTCGCTCAGGTCCGGAATAATTAATTCCTTATCCCACAGCGAACGCGAGCGTATTAGGTCATCATTGCTGCGCAGCTGATAATATCGCCCTGAAAAGGGCTGCAGGTAGACAGGATTGATTTGCTTCGTATTCAGCGTGATTTTTTCATCTTTATCAACCTGAGTTGCAGCCAATACGCTTTCGGCTTCCTGCGCCAAGTGCGACATCACGTATTTTTCGGCTATATCCTGCATGGTGCTGTCGGTCAGCCACCATAAAGTTGGAAATATAATGATTAAACTAATCACTAAAGCAACGCTGAGGCGTTGTTGCAATGATTTCATGCAAATTGTTCCTTCAATTTAGTCAATTCCACTTATTTTCAATTTGTAGCGGTTGCATTTTTCTTGGAGCCCTTTTTTCTCGCTAATATTAATGGGTCGGATTGCAGTAATTGGCCGGATTGCGCGTTGACAGTCAATGTCTGAACGATACCGTCTCTGTCAGTGATGTCTATTTTATAGAATATCAGCTTATTTTTCGTTTCTAATTTTATATCCATAACCGGCCCTGGATATTGTTCCGTATACAAGTTCAGAATGCTTTCCAGTGGCTGCACGATACCGTCATCGAGCAGTTTTTTAGCCTGGTCATGATCATTCACTGAAGCGCTCATGGCCATGCAGCTTTCACACATCAGAACGGAAAAAACGCTGAGCAACAGCAGTTTCCGCAAGCACTGGAAAATGCCCGGCAAATAAATATGACGGCTAGCATGCAGGCGGTTAACGCGCTGTTGCCGAGCGTGCGAGGTTTCAGAGGATAAAATGGTCGTTATCATTTTTCAGCCCAATCTCATAAAAATTAACGGTATTCTTTCCGGTAAATTCGACAAATTCGCCGTATTAAAAATCGGAAAGCGTTTTCGGCGGTATCGCCGCCCGTAACGCATTCAATACTGCAATGACATCAATAATCTCCTGGGTGATGGCGCCCGCGACCGGAGTCAGATAGCCCATTCCGGCCGCTATCATACCGATTATGCTAAGCGACATGCCACCTATTGCGCTTTGCAGCGCGATAGCGCGCATGCGTTCGCCGATATGAAAAAGCTCGTCGACTTTCAGCAGCGAACTGTCCATGATCACGGCATCGGCGGATTCGCCGGTAATATCGCTGTTCTGGCCGAAGGCGATGCCTATGGTCGCAGCAGTCAGTGCGGGAGCATCGTTGATGCCGTCGCCCAGGAAAACGGTTTTTGCCGCTTCGGTTTCTCGGCGCACGATGTCCAGCTTCTGAGTTGGACTCTGCCCGAAGTAAACATGTTCAATCCCAACCTGCTCGGCCAGATAGCAAACTTCCGATTCGCGGTCGCCCGAGACCAGCATGACCCGATCAAATAGATGGCTTGGCCGCAGGTGAGTGATGAAGGATGAGCTGTCAGCGCGCACTTCATCGCGAAACTGCAGCGTGGCGGCGTAAGCGTCATTAATCAATACGACGCATTCCAGGCCGCCGCCGATGGGCGGCAATTCCGCTGCCGGCTGAAGGGCAAGAAATTTCTGGCGGCTGGTGATCTGGACCCGCTTTCCTTCCACTTCACCTTTTAACCCTTCGCCGGGCAATTCCGTGATATTGGTGACATTTAATAAGGGCAAAGCGGATTTTTCGGCGGCTTTGATGATGGCGCTCGATAAAGGATGCTTTGAGTAGCGCTCCAGGCTGGCGATCAGGGTCAGTACGTCGCGCTCATGATGACCATTGCCGGGAATTAAGGCGATCAGCGCCGGGCGGCCGTAGGTCAGCGTACCGGTTTTGTCGAAAATCGCCGTGCGGCAAGTGCCTATAGTCTCCAGAATGGCCGGATTCTTGATGATAATCTCGCGCCGCGCCGCCAGTGAAATGGAGCTGATAATCGTGACCGGAATGCCGATCAGCAAAGGGCAGGGGGTGGCGATGACCAGCACGGCCAGAAAACGGATCACTTCGCCGCTGGCCAGCCAGGCAAACAGGGCGATGGCAACCGCCACCGGCATGTAAACCGCGCCCAACTGATCGCCCAGGCGTCTGAGCTTGGGGCGATGCTGCTCGGATGAACGCATGACTTCCATGATCTTGGCATAACGTGAATCGACGGCAAGCTTGTCGGCGCGAATGGTCAATGCCGTATCGCCGTTGACGGCCCCGGACAGCACTTGCGAGCCGCGGACTTTCGACATCATGTACGGTTCACCCGTCAGATAGGATTCATCCATCGTGCCGACGCCTTCCAGCACTGTGCCGTCGACCGGACAGATCTCATGCGGCAGAATCAATAAAGTATCGCCGATAACGACTTGCTCGGTGGTAATGTCGATGAGCGTATCGGCTGATTTGCGGTGTGCGACGGACGGCATGCGCCTGGCCAGCGCTTCCAGCACTGAAGAGGCTCGGCGGGCCGCGTAGGATTCCAGCACCGCGCCGCCGGCCAGCATTAGCACGACCAGGCTGCCGGCCAGATATTCATGCAGCAGGATGGCCGTGACAATGGACATGCCGGCCAGCAGATCGGCGCCCAGATCGCGCTGCAACAGCTTGGCGGCCAACTGGTAAAGCAGCGGCACGCCGCCCAGAATCAGGACGGTGATCAACGGCAGTTCTGCCAGTGAGATGCGAAAACCGAACTGCCCAGAGTAAATGCCTGCATCCGGCGCAGTCAGTGAGGCGTTGCCCGACAGCGTATAAATTTCATGGCCTGTATCGAGCGCATAGCGCATTACCAGGTAAGCGCCGATGCCGAGCAGGCTCAAAACGGAAATGAGGCTTTCCGATCTTGAGGTTGCTTGTTGGGTATGGGCCATTTTTTAAGTTTATGAGTGAAGATCAATGTCCTCGGTTATTTATCTGATAGACGCTTATAGCCATGAATCATGGCTTTTACCAGGCTTTCACGGTGGATATAGCTTCCGGCGGCGACACCCAGAATATGCGCAACAACCAGCAACAGAGCGAAGTTGGCGAAAAATTCATGAACTTCTTCCCACAATTTTTCATGGCGGGAGTCGACGATTCCGGCCAGAGGACCTGCTCCTTGATCGGCTCCGTAAACCGCAAAACCCGAGATAACGGTCAACAGCAAACTGACCAGCAAAAGCACAATCATGGCGGCTCCGGCCGGATTATGGCCCAGGTAGCGCCTGGATTTCAATGCTATCATGTCTTTGAGGTAGCTGATCGATTGGCCGGGGCTGCACAGAAAATTCGAAAACCTGGCGTATTGATTGCCGATAAATCCCCAAACCAATCTGAAAATCAGCAGTCCGAAAACCAGATAGCCGGCCCAGACATGCGGGGTCAGGAAATCATCCTCTGTCAGATAGGCGGCAAAGAAAGCCGCTACCAACAGCCAGTGGAAAATTCTTAAAGGCAGATCCCAAACCTTAACCCATTCTTGCGAGTTCATAGTGCTGTTCCTTAAGTATAGACAGATATTACTGTATCAAAGCCGCATGAAATAAAAATGAATTCTGTCCGCAGTGAGCCTCGAAAATATTGAGGCAAGACAATTTATAAGCATTTTTTATTGAAGCTGCTAGCAGGCCCTTTAAATATACATCTTTGTGGTTCTTCCGGTCTCATCATGCAGATTCATCATCTGAACTGCGTTAAGGTCCTTGAGCAGGCGTTCAAATGCTTCGGCCGGCAAGGGTTTTGAGAACAGATAGCCTTGCCCATAGTCACAGCCGACGCTGGTCAGCAGGTCGCGCTGCTGGGCCGTTTCCACGCCTTCTGCGACCACCTTGATGCCGAGCTTGTGCGCCATGACGATAATGGCTTCGCAGAGCGCCATGTCTTCGGAGCCGGGCGCCAGGTTGCTGACAAAGGCCCGGTCGATCTTGAGGTAGTCGATGTCGAATTTTTTCAGATAGGACAGCGACGAGTAACCGGTGCCGAAGTCGTCCAGAGCGACTTGCACGCCGGCATCGCGGAAATCGAGCAATTGATCGGTGATGGCCGTGCTCGCATCCAGCAATAAGCCTTCAGTGATCTCGATAACGACGCATTGTCCAGGTAGTCCCTGTTGTTGCAGATAATCGAACCAGGCGGCATGGTTGTTGGTTTCATTATGGAACTGAATGGGCGATTTGTTGATGCTGACCTGGAAATCCGGATGGTGCCGTTCTCGCCAGTGCTTGACCTGGCGGACGGTCTCGCGGAAGACCCAATCGCCGATGTCGATAATCAGGCCGGTTTCCTCGGCGATCGCGATGAACTCGGCCGGACTGACCATGCCGCGGCTCGGATGCTGCCAGCGAATCAGCGCTTCGGCCTTATGGATAACGCCGGTCGCCAGTTCGACAATGGGCTGATAAACCAGACTGAACTGGCCGGCGTCGAGTGCGCCGCGCAAATCGTTGGCCAGGCGCATGCGGTTTTGCGCGGCCTCCTGCATGGACGGAATGAAGTAGTTGTAGCGATTGCGGCCCTGATTTTTGGAGGCATACATGGCCTGGTCGGCATTCTTGAGCAACGTATCGCAACTGGCGCCATCGATCGGATAAAGGGTGATGCCGATGCTGGCCGACACATAAGCCACTTCATCTCTCAGCTGAAACGGCTCAGCCAGTTTCTTGAGAATCGTGTGCACGACACGTTCGATGACGCCGGCATCGTCCAGTTCGCTCAGAATGATGGTGAATTCATCGCCGCCCAGGCGCGCCACGGTATCGGTTTCACGCACGCAGTGACGCAGACGCTGTGCCGCATCGATCAGCAGGATGTCGCCCATGTCGTGCCCCAGCGCGTCATTGACTTCCTTGAAGCGGTCGAGATCAAGGAATATCACGGCCAGAGGCCGGCACGTACGGCGGGATTTCTTGCATGCCTGTTCCAGGCGATCCTGCAACATGCGCCGGTTGGGCAGACCCGTCAGTGTATCGAAATTGGCTTGCTGCCAGATCAATGCTTCAGCCTCTTTTCTTTTAGTGATATCGCGGGTAATCGACAGTTGGACCAGTTTATCGCCCGGTTTGCCTGAAAAAGGCACGGCATGGGTTTCCATCCAGCGGCGTGTGCCGTGCAGGCCGATGATCTCGAATTCAAGCGTGCCTTTTTGTCCCTGGCAGACTTGCTCGTTTAACTCCCGAAAGGCATCCAGATGCTCGGGGGCAATGACAGAATAGAAGTTCTGGCCGATGACGTCGGCCTCATCGTCTGACTCGATCATTTTAAGGCCGGCTGCATTCATGGACAGCAGTACGCCGTCGCGGTCTATGATCTTCACGCACTCAGGCGAAGTTTCGATGATTGTGCGCAAATATTGCGAGCTTTCGCGCAGCGCATCGCTGGCCAGTTGTCTCTCGATCGCAATACCCGCCAACTTGGCAAACTGCTCAATCAGGTCGATTTCTCCGGCAGCCGGTGCTTTGACTACATGATGGTAAATGGCGAAGGTGCCGAGCACCTTGCCGTCAGCGGCCTTGATGGGAACCGTCCAGCAGGCGTGCAGGTTGGCTCTGGCCGCCAGTTTCTTAATCGGCTGCCAGTAGGGATGTGAGGCAATATCCTCGACAATGACATTCCGGCCCGTAAAGGCCGCAGTGCCGCAAGAACCTACGCCCATGCCGATGGGCAGACCATGAATGGCGGCAGTATAGAAATCCGGCAGGCTGGGTGCGGCGCCCGTCAACAGACGTTTGCCCTCGTCATCCAGCAACAGGATAGAGCACAGAACGGCAGGGTTTTGCGATTCCATGCTCAGCGCCAGGGCTCTCAGTATCTCCGGCAGCGGCAGGCTTTTTGATATCAGCTCCAGCACATGACTGCGCGAGCGATTGCCCATTTCCACGCGCTTGCGCTCGGTAATGTCGGTTTGCGTTCCGATCATGCGCAGCGCCTTGCCGGCGGCATCGCGGCTGACTACCATGCCGCGCGTCAGCAGCCACCGCCAGCCGATATCCCGATACCGGGCACGGTGCTCGTTATTGAAAGCGAGCGTCATGCCGTCCAGGTGCGCGTACAGATCTTTCATCATGCGGGCATAGTCCTCCGGATGGATGGTCGATCTCCAGTGGCGGTATTGGCTCTTTCGCTCCTTGTCGGCAAATCCCAGTATTTCATGGCAGCGCTCGGAAAAGAAGACTTCGCCGGTCTGGAAGTTCCAATCCCATACGCCATCGCCGGCGCCTTCCAGAGCAAATTTCCAGCGCTCTTCACTGGTGCGTAGCGCGGCTTCGCTTTCTCGGCTTCTGGAAATGGTCAAGGCCTGCGTCATGCCGACTATTGTCAGCACGAACAGATAAAGCCATAAATTGACCAGTCCTGTTTGTGCAATGTCTGTGGCAAAATAACCGATGCCGTTCATCGCGCCCTGCAGCGCTTGCAGCGCCGTCATGCCGATGACCAGCAAGACGCCGTGACGGCCAAAGCGGGCAGCGCTCCAGGTAATGAAGGGAAATATCAGAAAGCCTTTCGGGAAATCGCCCAGGCTGTCATGAAACCAGTCCATATATACGATCTGTCCAACCATAAAAGACAAACCGAAACAACTCGCGGTTTCTAATGCACGTTGGCGCTGGAACCAGCCGCGAGGCATTCTGCGCCATACCAAAATCAGCGGTGTTGCCAGAATGATGCCAAGCATATCGCCCATCCACCAATGAAGCAGGTTCGGCATCATCGTTTGCTGTGTCAGGAGTCCGGTCAACAGCAAAGCCGTAGCGACAGCCGATGCGCTGACGCTGGCGCCGGCAGCAGCCGTCAGCATCAGCCAAAGATAATCGCGGGGATGAGTCAGTGCGGAATTAAAGCGGCCTGGCCGAGACAGCAGCCAAAGACAAACAAACGCCTCCAGCGTATTGCCGGCCGCGATGAACAGCGACGCCCAGGCAGGGCTGCCCGCCATCAGGCTGCCGATGAAAGCGCCGACAAAAATGCCGGGCCAGTATTTCCTGCCGCCGATCAACAGCGTAGCAAGCGCCAAGCCGCTGGGCGGCCATATGACGGAAACCATGCCGTTTACAGAAAAGTAAACAAGCACGATAAAGGCAAGCAGCGCATATACAAGCGCCAGGGCAACAAGCCCTAGTACATCAGTCCAGCGATAAATCAATAATCCATTCAAGACACTTTTACCCAAGAGTGCGTTATCGACGGCGGCAAGTTGTGCAAAGGCCGAAATGCCGGGTTAAACAACAGCAAAATTTTACCCGGTTATCTTGGAGTTTTATACCCGTCTCTTAAACGGTTTCAAGCAGCTTTTCAAATTCATTAGCCGGCAATGGTTTTGAAAACAGGTAACCTTGCCCAAAGTCACAGCCGATGCTGGTCAGCAGGTCGCGCTGCTGGGCCGTTTCCACGCCTTCCGCGATCACCTTGATGCCGAGCTTGTGCGCCATGACGACAATGGCCTCGCAGAGCGCCATGTCTTCGGAGCCGGGCGCCAGATTGCTGATAAATGACTGGTCGATCTTAAGGTAGTCGATGTCGAATTTTTTCAGGTAGGACAGCGACGAGTAACCGGTGCCGAAATCGTCGATCGATACCTGTATGCCGGCATCGCGGAAATCGAGCAATTGATCGGTGATGGCCGTGTTCGCATCCAGCATGATGCCCTCGGTGATTTCGACGACGATGCTGTGCCCGGGCAGTCCTTGTTGCCGCAGATAATCGAGCCAGGCGGTATGATTCTCGCCTTCATAGTGAAATTGGACGGGCGATTTATTGATGCTGACCTGGAAATCCGGATGGTGCCGTTCTCGCCAGTGCTTGACCTGGCAGGCGGCCTCGCGAAAGACCCAATCACCGATGTCGATAATCAGGCCGGTTTCCTCGGCGATCGCGATGAACTCGGCCGGACTGACGATGCCGCGGGTCGGATGCTGCCAGCGAATCAGCGCTTCGGCCTTATGGATAACGCCGGTCGCCAGTTCGATAATGGGCTGATAAATCAGGCTGAACTGGCCGGCGTCGAGTGCGCCGCGCAAATCGTTGGCCAGGCGCATGCGGTTTTGCGCGGCCTCCTGCATGACCGGTATGAAATAATTGTAGCGATTGCGGCCCTGGTTTTTGGAGGCATACATGGCCTGGTCGGCATTCTTGAGCAATGCATCGATGCCTTTGCCGTCGTTCGGATAGAAGGTGATGCCGATGCTGGCCGAGACATAAGCCACTTCGTGCTTCAAACGGAACGGTTCAGACAGCTTTTTCAGGATGTCCTGGGCAATGCGTTCCACGTTGCCGGGATCGTGGAGGTCACTCAGGATAATCGTGAATTCGTCGCCGCCGAGCCGGGCTACGGTATCGGTTCCACGCACGCAGCTGCTCAGTCGTCGGGCGCTCTTCTTGAGCAGGATGTCGCCCATATCATGGCCTAAAGTATCATTGACTTCCTTGAAGCGGTCGAGATCCAGAAGCATCAGTGCCATCGGCAGGCCGGTGCGGTCGCTTTTCTTGATTCCTTGTTCCAGGCGGTCCTGGAACAGGCAGCGGTTAGGCAGGCCGGTCAGCGAGTCGAAATTGGCCTGCTTCCAAATGGTTTGCTCGGCCAGTTTTTGATTCGTGATATCCGAGAAGATGGCGATGCGCTGATGCACTTCACCGGCACTGTCGTAAATGGTGTTGATCATCAGCCATTCGAAGTACTCTTCGCCATTTTTACGCCGGTTCCAGACTTCGCCCTGCCAGCGGCCGGTTTTTTCCAGCTTATGCCACATGTCCCGGTAGAAGGCGATGTCATGCCGGCCGGACTTGAGTAGTTTGGTAGACCGGCCGATCGCTTCCTGCTCGGTATAGCCGGTCAGCTGCGTAAAAGCGGGATTGATGGCGATAATGCGATTGGAGGCATCGGCGACCATAATGGCTTCGCCGATAGCATGGCAGACTGTGGCTGAAAATTTCAGCTTCTGCTCGAATTGCTTGCGCTCGGTAATATCGATGACGCTGGCGATGGTGTTCAGGCGATTGTCGAGTTCGACAGAGCTCATGCCGATTTCGACGGGAAATTCGGTGCCGTCTTTGCGGACGCCGGATAGCCACTTATGGATGCCCGCTGGCAGTGGATGCCGACTGCGCGTGGATTCGGCGCAGCGCCGGCTACGGCTGGCGCTGGAGAACTTTGGCACCAGCAGGTCGATATTAAGGCCGATCAGCTCGGAGAAGGGGTAAGCGAATGTGTGTACGGCAACCTGGTTGGCGAACAGAACGGTGCCGTCATTATCGACCAGAAGCATGCATTCCTGCGATGCTTCCAGGAAAGTATGAACCAGTGACCACTGCATCTGCTTGATCTCGCTGATGTCTCTGTATATACCGGTCATGTGTAACGGATTGCCGGCGGCATCCCAGCGGATTACCCTGCCACGCGCACCCAGCCACTTCCAGTTGTTATTCGGATATCGGATGCGGTGTTCAGTGACAAAAGAAGCGGCCCATCCTTCGAGATGGGCTTGCAGATCGTACATCAGACGTTCATAGTCGGCAGGATGTATGATCGATTTCCAGTCCTGATCGCTTATTTTCTGCCCATCCAAGGGAAAACCGAGCATATCCTTGCTGCATGGCGACAGAAAGATTTCATGCGTTTGCAAATTCCAGTCCCATGCGCCATCGCCGGCACCTTCCAGCGCAAATTTCCAGCGCTCCCCGTCGGCATGCTGCGCGGCTTCACTTTCTTGATTCCTGGAAATGGTCAAAGCCTGCGTCATGCCGACTATCGCCAGCACGAACAGATAAAGCCATAAATTGACCAGCCCGGTTTGTTCACTGTCCGCGGCAAAATAACCGATGCCGTTTACCGCGCCCAGCAGCGCTTGCAGCGTCGTCATGCCGATGACCAGCAAGACGCCGTGACGGCCAAAGCGTCCGGCGCTCCAGGCAACAAAGAAGAACATGATGAAGCCGTTGGCAAAATTGCCGAAAGTATCAATGAACCAGTCAAGAAAGATGATCTGGCCTGCCAAAAAAGACAGGCCGAAACAGGCCAGGGTTTCAAACATGCGCCGGCGTTCAAACCAGTTGAGCGGCGGTTGTCGCCATATCAGTATCAAAGGCGTTACCAGAATAATGCCCAACGTGTATCCCATCCACCAATGCAGCAAACTGTCCGGAAACATTTTTACGGTGATTAAACCAGCCTGCCAGAGTGCCGCGACACCGGCCAGCGCTGCTGCAACGGCAGCAATCGCTCCGGCCAGCACCAGTTGGCAATAGTCACGCAGATGTATCAGTGCCGGATTGAATCGATGCGGAGCCCATTTTTTCCAGGCTGATTCTTGCCCAAGTATCCAGGCGGCAAGCAGAGGTTCGATGGTATTGCTCAACGCAATCAGAAATGATGGCAGCACGGCATTTCCGAGCGCGAGTTGAGCGAGCAAGGAGCCCGTCAATAAGGCAGGCCAATATCGCCTGCCACTGATCAACAATGCGCCTAATCCTAAGCCGCCGGGGAGCCAGATAACGGAAATGGTTGCCGCGTCGATAGTCAAGCTGGTCAGGGCAATGGAGATCAACAATGCGTAGGTCAGCATCAGACTGGTTAATTGAGCAAAATCAGACCGGTGATAACCCCGTAATTGATTCAGGATGTTTTTACCTGGAAGTGTTTGGGCAAGGAAAGATTTCACGGATTGCTACTGAAGGTTGAAGAACTGCTATAAAAGTATTCTATACAGTTTGTTTTCCAGATAAATAAACAGGCACTACAGGCAATATATTGCTCTGCTTGCCTCACGCTTTTCTCAAAATCTTAATGTCGGGTCTGAATGCTCTCATGCGTGTTTTGGCTGTCAAAAGTGTGAAAGTACTCGATACTAAGAAATTTAATTACGAAGGACACGAAGAGCACGAAGCTTTAAAGTATTGATAAGCTTGATTTTATTCTTCGTATTCTTCGTGGTGAATAAGCCTTTTCATGACGTTTTTGATTTGAATGCAGTGCATGAAGCGAAGCATGATATTCAGAGCGATTTCTTTTTTATCGACGGTAGACGGAACAGGCTCTTGTCCGTCACCATCTGTTTTTTATAGTTTTTCACTAACTACGACTCTATTGATAGCGATCAATGAAAACGCAACAACAAACAGATGTATTGCATTATGGCCAAATGCAGTTTTTCTTGGTTTGTAAGTCTTTGCGGACAGGAAGTGTATCAAAAATTCTCGGTACTTCCTAAACATAAGTTCATGGTCAGAAATATCTATCGGTATATCATCTCTGGTTTTAGCCAATGTTTGAAAGGTTGGAAAGTTAGGCTCAGACGGGTAATATACGCGGGCCATGCTATTCAAAATAGAGCTGGCTTCTTGTATTAGCCTTTTGTTATTTTCTTTAAAATTGTAGTGTCCACTTTTTACTAAGAGTGTCTAAAAATAAAGGCCTGCCAAAATAATGACACTACGAAGGTCATATTTTTAATTATAGGTTATATAAATGCGTAAATATCTTTTAAACCTCAGTTTCTTTGCGCTGGCTGCGTCTGCCTTTGCTGCCGGTCCTCCAGTGGCGATTGCGGCTGAGGAAGCGCTTCCTGAACAAATAATGGTTCAGATTCAAAAAAAACATCCGAATGCTGCGGATATAAAAGCTGAACAAAAAACACATTTTGGTCAGGCCGTGTACGAGATCCATTTCAAGGATGGCGAAAACGAGCAAATTGAACTGTATAGAAAAGACGGGCATTTTTATGTCAATGGCGAAAAAATCGATGCCTCAAATCTGATGCCCGATACTGTCAAGGACAATCTGAAATCGACTTTTTCAAAATATGAAATTAAAGAGGCTATATTAATCGTCAACCCTAATGGTCCGGGCGAGGAATATGATTTATCCATAGTCTCTGACAATAGGACCTGGAACGTTACGGTTGATAACAAGGGCAATATTATCAAGAAAGAACGCGAAGAATAATAAAGGCACTGGCTGTCCTATCGGCCTTTCCATTACATGCGCTTGCTTATTATTGAAGACAATCAGGATCTATGCAGCGAATTGGCCGATTTTCTTGAGCTGCAGGGCGATACGATCGATACCGCCGCTGACGGGATTACCGGCTTGCATCTGGCGGTGGTCAATGAGTATGACGCCATTATTCTGGACTTGACGCTGCCCGGCATGGACGGGCTTGAACTGTGCCGGCGCCTGCGGCAGGATGCCGGCAACTGGGTGCCGATATTGATGCTGACGGCGCGCGATACCTTGGATGACAGGTTAAGAGGCTTTGAGCGGGGAGCGGATGATTATCTGGTTAAACCTTTTTCCTTGAAAGAATTAAGGTACAGGCTGAAAGCATTGATGCGCCGCACTGCCGGCCTGCATCAACAGACGACATTGACTGTCGGCGATTTGGTGCTGACACCCGAAACGCGCGAGGTGAGGCGGGGCGCTAAGCTGATCGAGCTGACCGCGATTGAATTCCAGATTCTGGAAGTACTGATGAGGCAATCGCCGCGGGTCGTGTCCAGGCAACATCTTGAATACAGCATATGGGGGGATGCGCCTCCCGATGGCGAGGCGCTGCGCGTACACATCCATCATTTGCGCCATGCCATCGATAAATCATTTAGTACACCGTTGCTGCATACCATTCGCGGCGTGGGTTACCAGTTAAAGCCAAGCGATGCCATACCATCATAAAATCAGATTCCGGATATTTCTGTCCTATCCCTTGTTGGGCTTTCTGTTGAGCCTGTTTATGATCACATTCCTGATACTGGCCTTTGATTCTCTGGAAAAACAGGTGATGGGGGCTTACCTGGCTGAGGAGCTCGATCATTTCATACAGGTGACGGACCGCAGCCCGGCTTTATCGATGCAGCAGTCCAAAAACTGGACCGTCTATAAAGTGGAAGATGGCAAAGTGCCGAATGAAATCAGCTTCCTGTCGACCTATTCCGAGGGTATTCATGATGTTGAGCATAATCAGCACAGTTATGACGTTGTCATTAAGAGGCATGGCAAAAACCATTATTATATAGTCTACGATGATACCGGTTTTGAAATCCTTGAATACAATCTCACAACCTATCTGATCGCTGCTGTCATTATTATTCTCTGGCTGGCTACCTGGTACGGGCTCTGGCTTTCCAAGAAAGTAATCGAACCGATAGCGACGCTGGCCAGGCGCATCAAAACGCTAAACCCGGAAAACTCCACGGAGTACCTGTCGAAGGACTATACCAATGATGAGGTCGGCATGCTGGCTCTGGAATTCGATGCCTATAAAGAGCGCCTGCAGGCATTGATCCAGCGCGAAAGAGAATTTACCGCCAATGCCAGTCATGAGTTAAGAACTCCTTTGGCCATCATTATGGCCGCTAGCGAGGGCCTGCTGCTGCGGAGCGACCTGCCTGACGAAATCAGGCCGCGTATAGAGCGTATTCAACGTTCGGCCATTGAAATGAAGGAACGTCTGGCCACTTTGTTAGGTTTGGCCCGCAGTCCGGTATCGACGAACGAGACAACCAATAAAATCGAATTGACAACGATAATTGATCAGCTGATAGAGGACCATAGGGGCTTGTTGAATAAACAGGTGAAGATCATCAAGCAAGTTAACGGGCCATCCGGCATCAATGCCTCGCCGCCTATTATTTCAATGTTGATGGGCAATTTGATAAGGAATGCGTTTATTTATACCAGCCAAGGCTCAGTAACGATATTTCTTGATGAGCATGCGTTTGCAGTGACTGATACCGGGCAGGGTATCGATAAGGATGAGATTGACCGGATATTTGAACGGGGTTATCGGGGAACGTCCAGTCAGGGCAGCGGACTGGGCTTGGCCATTTCCAAACGGATCTGTGAGTATTACGGTTGGCAGCTGAAGGTTGACAGTGTTAAAGGCAAAGGCACGCAAGTGCAATGGTTGTTTGATTCATCCTCAATTACCTGAAAAATTCGGTTCCCAGATAGGTCGTCTGGGAACCGGTGTGAAAAGCTCTGTCGTTTTATCGGTAATTGTTCACAGGCTTACCGAAAAAAGCGAACCTCCTCTAATTATTATTGTACGTCTTGGTTCATTTTTTTGTTTACGTCATGACCTATGGCGTAAGCTGAGTTATGGGCATCTTCAGCGATTAATTTTTTTGCTGTTTCGTATTTTCCGTGCTCACCACCTTTAATCATAAAGACCACAGCGCCAAAAGCAATCACGCCAGCACCTACATACAGCCAGAAATTATCTTTTTCTTGTTGCTCAATCATCTCATTTACCTTAAGAATATATGAATATTTAAAAATATATGAATATTTAAAAATGCTGTGAAGTACAACAGCGCGGTAACTATAACACAATAACCATAAAAAAAAAGTGGTTTATCAAAAAATCCCATAATTTTTTTAATGAAATGAACTTAATGAAAAATTAACGTTATATTAACCATGAGTTAACCAGGATTTTTTTACACTATTCTCTTTATTAATGAAGGGAATAAGCTTTGAACGATTCGATCAGGCTGGATTTTGATAAGTTTTTCGTGGTCCACTTTATCATTCCGTTTCTATTGTTCGCAGTTGTGTTTGCAGCTCTGGAATTCTTCCGTGTGGACTTATGGATTACCGGACATTTTTATAACGCCAGCCTCCACCAGTGGCCGTACAAGGAAAACTGGCTCACTGAAGACGTTCTGCATATCGGCGGCCGCAATTTAACTTATCTATTGGCAACGGCCATAATGCTGTGCTGGCTCATTTCATTCAGGCCAGATTCAATCCTTTATCCTCATCGCCGGCATCTGCTTTTCTTATTGGCTTCGGGCATCAGCGGACCTTTGATTATCATACTGTTGAAAAGCTATACGCACGTCGATTGTCCCTGGAGTCTCGCGCTGTTTGGCGGCGATAAACCCTATATACGTTTATTCGATTACGCAGGCGGCCAACTGAAAGCAGGGCATTGTTTTCCTGCCGCACATGCCGGTTCAGGGTTCACTTTCCTCAGCCTTTATTTTTATCTGCTTATGGTGAAGCCGGACTATAAGTTTTACGGACTGTATTTCGGTTTGACTTTGGGCACTCTTTACGGCGCTGCTCAGCAAGTGCGCGGCGCGCATTTTTTAAGCCATGACGTATTTGCGCTGGCTGTGTGCTGGTTTTCTTCATTGGTATTATTCATGCTGTTTTTCAGGAGGCAGTTGCAATGGACGTAGCAACAAAATTGTTTGAGAAATCACGATTCACCACTATTCTGCTATTTTTATTGATTAGCCTGGCCAGTTTTGCAGGGGTCAGAGCTGCATTGCTGATCAAGCAATTGGCTGACCTGGATGTTTCGTTTTATTCAATAGCCCTGGCTTTTCTGTTGGGTTTTGTCAATGATCTGGCCTTTTTCAGTTATCTGCTGATTCCGTTTTCACTGTATCTGCTGGTTCTGCCGAACGCAGCCTATCAAAGCAAAATCAACAGGATCATTGTCTTTGCCGGTTTTTTTATCAGTTTATACGCACTGTTTTTTGTCGAGGCTTCCGAATGGACGTTCTGGGACGAATTCGGGGTCAGATTCAATTTTATTGCTGTTGACTATCTGATATACACTCATGAGGTGGTGCACAACATTATTGAATCGTATCCGCTGGGCTGGATTCTGTCGGGGCTTTTACTCGCGACGATTGCCTGTTTTCTGGCAACGGGAAAATTGCTGTCGAAGAGCTTTAACGCCAGCGAGCCTTTTGCTTTGCGGCTAAAAATCACGGCTTCCTTACTGAGTCTGCCGCTTGTCAGCTATGTAGCCGTCGGACAGTCAGCGCATCAGTTTTCCTCCAATACTTACCTGAATGAACTGGCCGCCAATGGCCCTTACCAATTTTTCGCAGCGTTTCGCAACAATGAACTCGACTATCGTCATTTCTATAAATTGGGTGATGACAAACGTTTATCCGGTACGATCAGGACAGCACTGGCCGCAGAGCCTTTGCCAGACGTTGGCGAGAGGCTGTATGACATCAAGCGAATGATCAGGCAATCCGGCGAAGAAAAACAGCTGAATGTGATCTTGATTACCGTCGAGAGCCTGAGCGCCGAGTTTTTAACCGCTTTCGGCAATACCGAGCACATTACACCGTTCATGGATGAATGGTTCAAACAAGGGCTCTTGTTTACCAACTTTTATGCAACCGGCACGCGCACGATCCGCGGGCTTGAAGCATTAACCCTGTCGATTCCGCCAACACCGGGGCAGTCGATCGTCAAGCGGCCGGATAATGGCAACTTGTTCAATCTGGGACATGTTTTCCAGTTGCACGGTTACGATACAGCATTTTTATATGGCGGCCGAGGCTACTTCGACAACATGAACGCATTTTACGCCGGCAACGGTTACCGCGTCGTCGACCAGACCGATTTCACTGCCGAGGAAGTGACATTTTCCAATGCCTGGGGGGTATCGGACGACATTATTTTCAAGCGCACGATCAAGGAAGCCGATCTGGATCATCAAAGCCGCAAGCCGTTTTTCTTCCAGATCATGACCACGAGCAACCACCGGCCTTATACCTATCCTCAAGGCAAGATCGATATCCCGTCGGGCACAGGACGCACCGGCGGAGTCAAGTATACCGATTATGCACTGCAAGAATTTATCGCTCTGGCCAGAACCAAACCCTGGTTTGACGATACCCTTTTCGTCGTGGTTGCGGATCACTGTGCCGGCAGCGCGCGCAAGGTGGATCTGCCCGTGGACAGGTACCATATTCCGTTGTTTATCTATGCGCCCAAGCATGTACCGGTCCAGCGCAATAATATTTTGTCCAGTCAGATCGATGTCGCCCCGACCATTTTGGGGCTTTTAAACTTCAGCTATGAAAGCCAGTTTTACGGACGCGATCTTATGCGTACACGTAAGGACGAGGGCAGGGCGCTGATCAGCAATTACCAGAAACTGGGCCTGTTTAAAGACAATAAGTTGGTATATCTGTCGCCACAGCAGAAGATTGATGTGATAGCCGATCCTTTGGGCGCGCATCAGCCCATCGACATCAAGTCAGAGATTCCATTGGTTGAGGAAGAAATGGCGTATTATCAATCGGCTGACTATATCTGGTCTCACCGTTTAAATCGGTATCAGTAAAGCGAGACTGCGAAGACAGGGTACATATTAGGGCGTGGAAGTGGCCAGGGTTATTTATGGGGAGCTTTCACAGTCTCTTTATCTGGTCTAGTGAGCATATCTTAACGAGCGAAACTGGGCGTGAATCTGGCTGTGATCGGAAGGCAGCAAGCGATCAAACTCCTGTTTGACCACCTTGTAACATTCGCAGACCCGCTCTTCCAGTCCCGGTCTGTCCAGTATCGTGATATGGCCACGGCTATACTGGATCAGGCCGGCATGCTGTAGTTTGCCGGCCGCTTCCGTAACGCCTTCGCGCCGCACGCCGAGCATATTGGCGATCAATTCCTGGGTCATGGTCAGTTCATTCGAAGGCAATCGATCCAGACTCAGCAACAACCAACGGCATAATTGCTGGTCCACCGAGTGATGCCGATTGCAGACGGCCGTCTGCGACGTCTGCGTCATTAGAGCCTGCGTGTAATGCAGCAGCAGTTGATGCAACATGCCATAGCGGCGTCCGCCGGAACGATTGAACTCCTGTCTGAGGATGGTGCCTTTCAAGCGATAGGCGTGTCCCGCGCTTTGCACGACCGCCCGATTCGGCATGGTTCCGCCGCCCATGAACAAGGCGACCCCTACCATGCCTTCATTGCCGACTACGGCAATTTCAGCTGATGCGCCATTTTCCAGCACATAAAGCAAGGATACGATGCAAGTCGTAGGGAAATAGACATGACACAATGGATCGCCCGACTCATAAAGCGCTTCGCCGAGGGGCATCGGGACCAGTTCCAGATGCGGCGCCAAACGCTCGAAAATGAGTGGAGGCAGCGCACTTATAAGGTAATTTTGTCGAGGGTTATGTATAGACATAATTAAACTTTGGCTGGTTTAAATTGCGACGAATTGTCCTTTGGCTAAAAGCCGAGGACAATAAGCATGAATACTTAATGTTATGTTTATTAAGGATTTTTTAATGTAAATACAAGAGGTCAAAGAGTAATTCAATACGCTCGCTCTAAAGTAGAAACGCACTCAAGCGTGTAGAACATGACAAAAGGCCAAGGTTCAATAAGCAGTTATCTGTTCGATACCGAACAGATCTTCTATCGAATTTCAGTCATTTTTTAGAGTTGGAGATTAAATAACGATCCGTGAATGTCATGATAATAATCGCCCAAGGCCGAAAAAGTTTTTATGGCAGTTTATATATCGTCCTGATCAGTAGTTTGATGTGGTACGGCTGCGCCAAGGAAGAGGCGGAGGGACAAGACAAAAAAAGTCAGCCAGCGTTCCAATCGACTTACAAGGAGGTCGGCGAGGCTTCCTGGTACGGCCCCGGATTTCATGGTCGTAGGACTGCCAGCGGCAAAGTTTTCGATCAAAAAGACATGACGGCCGCCCATCCCCGTCTGCCGTTGGGGACAGAAGTTGAAGTAACGAATCTCGAAAACAAGAAAAAGGTCGAGGTCGAGATCACTGACCGGGGACCCTATGTCAAAGATCGCGTCATTGATTTGTCCAAAGAAGCCGCCAAGAAACTTGATATGAGAGAGGAAGGCGTAAGTAAGGTTAAGATTGAGGCTACAGAGCCAGTCAAAAAGAACTCATCCAATAAGGCCGAGACGAAACAGACGGGCGAAACGCAGACAAAATCTACCAAGAAACAAAAAAAATCTACAAAGAAAAAGTCCGCCTCCAGCTCGTCTGCTAAAGCAAAATAAATCATGCAATGCGCTTTTATGTTAGACAGCGAACCGACAGCTGCAGATTTCAAATCTAAAATTATTTTGGGTCATGCATTAAGGCCAGCTTTTGACAGAGCCGGTTTTCTGCTGAATAACTGAATCTTTAAACAGACTGGCTCAATTGACGCATCGCCTTTATCTGATGAAGCGTTGTTGCTTCACTCCAAGGGCTTGTGCCATCTAATATCCGGGTATAAATCATGATCGACCGTCATCATTTAATTATTCATCTGGAGAGTTAGTTATGAAACCAATCAAATATAGCCCAGCATTTGTTCTAGCTCTGATATTGGCATCGATAACCGGTTGCGCAACCACTGATACAACCTCGGATACAATGGCCGGGAAAAGCAAAACCACCGGTCAGTATGTTGATGACAGCACGATCACCACCAAGGTAAAAGCGGCCATATTTAATGAGCCCGGCCTGGAATCCGCTGATATCAATGTTGAAACAAACCAAGGCAATGTGCAGTTAAGCGGTTTTGTGGAATCTCGGGACGATATCACCAGAGCGATTGAGGTTGCTCAACGAGTCAATGGCGTCAGATCGGTAAAAAATGATATGCGGCTTAAAGAGGCAGGCTATAGATAGGCTTGACGCGCTGCAAGCTCCTACCAGCGTAGAGGCTTGCGTATTTTTTGGGTAGACACACGGTTCAGCACCGGTTGGAGGAGTCGCCATGACTGAAAAACACTATTTGACTGATGTCCAGACCTTGCGCAAGCAGGCACGACAGCATATCGATGACGGTGCCGTGACGGCAGGTTATACGGCTGATGCGCAGATGGTCATCAAGCTCCTTAATGATGCGTTGGCCACGGAACTGGTATGCGTGCTGCGTTACCGCCGCCACTATTTTATGGCTCAGGGCATTCAGTCCAAGAGCATCGCCGACGAGTTTCTCGTACATGCTAACGAGGAACAGGGCCATGCCGATCAGATTGCGCGGCGCATCGTACAGCTGGGCGGCGAGCCCGATTTCTCACCGGACAGCCTATCCGGGCGCAGCCATGCGGAATATGTGGAAGGCGATTCGCTGGTCGATATGATCAAGGAAGATCTGGTGGCTGAACGCATCGCCATCGACAGTTATCGGGAGATGGTCCAGTACCTGGGCGACAGCGATCCGACCACGCGTACTATGCTGGAAGGCATCCTGGCTGTAGAAGAGGAACATGCCGACGAACTGGCCGATCTGCTGCAAGGAAGAATGGCGGAAGCGAGTTCATGAAACCATGTGCTTCAACCCTTAATTCAGGGGGATCGGCCGATATCGTCGTGCCGGGGCGGGCGCACTGCCGGTTTTGACGATAAATTTGGATGCGATCTACCGAATCAGCTGCGGCAATTTTTAGACTTCTTTCTGCGACATAAGGTCGCAGCGTACAGCCAGCCCGGCGGCAAGGATGCAGCACGGATTTTTATGTGCGTTATCGAACCGACTATACGGCATCTTTACTACTACCATGTCAACTAAGATACATCACAGTGAGCTGCATGAAATAGCAGAAAATGTATTGATAACAGCATCTCGTAATTACCATTTCAGCCGGCCATTTTGTCAGCGGGTACGATAACGGTGCAGTGTCGGCAAGCCTGAAACGGTTCAGAGGAGACATAATTATGGGTAAGTATGTGCTTGCATGGTTATTGGGTGTGCCAGTGTTTGTACTGGTCATCATTTATCTGATCTTTAACTAACTTTTACTCCAAGGGTTTTGGCCGCTGAGCTTCAGCGTTCAGAATCGGAGCAAACAGCATGTGTCATATAGGGGCACTTTTTTCGAGATCTTTATGATCTTAATCTTTCTTCGATAGAGGAGACTACTATGGAAACGACAAGACAAAGTACAGGCGAAGCTGTTGAGCGCGCTGGCGAAACGGTTGAACGTGTTAAAGCCGGGGCGCATGAAGCCGTAGATAGAGCCGCAGAAGTCAGTCATAGAGCTGCGGAAGTCATCGGTGAGAAAAGCGATCAAGTGATGGATGCGCAAGAACGGCTGATGGAACATGCGCGCGAGTATGTGCGCGAGAATCCGGTGACATCGTTAGGCATAGCACTGGGCAGCGGGTTTATATTAAGTCGCCTGATGGGCCATCGCTAAATCGAGTGTGGGTGTTTTAAACAGCCACTTTAAGAAAGGAAGGGGAGGCAAAGAAACCCTAGCGATTAAAAAATGTACATGATTCTTACGCGTTGCCGCAAGGCAGATTAATTTGTCCGGTTCCTTTTGAGAAAGACATGTATTTGAAGCCCCATCGACAACGCGTCAGGTTATGTCACAGCGATGGCGTTGCGCGGAAGCGCAGCGCCATCACACCCACGGATCAAGACAAGTTTGCAGGTATCGCCAACGTTTTTTTCTTCATGCTGTTGTAGCCCGACCTTGCTTTTAGGAGTGGCGGAAACTGGGCATCTTAAGTTGATAGGCTCACGACAATTGTTGCTTGATCTTAAATTATTGATGGGAAATTGTTTTGTCGCTGAAAAGGCTGGCTGGGAGAGCAAATGGGCCTTGAAACTAATGAAGTTTTTATTTTAAGGAGAATAGTTATGTCAAAACGATTATCACTACTGACCGTGACATTGGCTGCCGGCTTAACGTTGGTGACAGGTCTGGCTGAAGCCGGAACTACCGGCAGTCCTGTTGAAAATACCGAACGCAATGTGCGTGATAAGGGCGATAAGACATTAACGCCTGAGGACCAGCTTGAGAATGAGGCTGATGTCAAGATCACGGCAGATATCCGCAAAGCCATTACCGACGATGAGTCGTTGTCGACCAATGCCCATAATGTGAAGATTATCACGCGCAACGGTATGGTAACTTTGCGCGGGCCCGTCAACAGCGCAGAGGAAAGAACCAAGCTGCAAGCCATCGCTCAGAAAACGCCTGGGGTTAGTATGGTTCATAATGAGCTTGAAATAAAAGCGCCATAATTTGGTTGAAGGAGAATCTCATGAACAAAGCAGTTTTTTGCATCGCTCAAACTAACGACCAGGTGGAACATATCATCAGCCAACTGAAAGCGGCCGGTTTTGACAACAACGATATTTCCGTGCTGTTGCCGGACAAATGCAGTGAGCATGAATTCGGCCATGAAAAACACACCAAATCACCTGAAGGCACAGCTATCGGCGGTACTCTAGGTCTCGGCACAGGCGCTATATTGGGCTGGCTGGCCGGCATCGGTTCGCTGGCTATTCCGGGCATAGGTCCATTTATTGCTGCGGGCCCTATTATGGGCGCCTTAAGCGGCGCGGCTATTGGCGCCACTACCGGCGGTCTGGCTGGTGCACTGATCGGAGCAGGCATTCCGGAATATGAGGCTAAACGATATGAAGGCCGGCTTCAGGGCGGCAATGCGCTGATTTCAGTCCATACCGAAACTTCGGAAGCGCGCTCCAAAGTGAAAGAGATTTTCGAGGAAGCTAATGCCGAAGATATTTCAACAACGGGTGAAGTTGAGCCGCCGCATCATTAAATCATCTTTTTTCATCTAAACCAGATCAGGAGATTCATATGGCAAGCATTGATAAAGTTGAGAAATTGCTGAAGAACGAATTGGCTGCCACAGAGACCTATCATAAGGCATTGGAAAAATTCGAAGAAGAGAATCAACGCAGGGAAATCGTCTATCTAGAGCCTATCTATGAAGAACATACCGAAGCCGTTTCCGAGCTGCAGGAAAAAATTCAGCAAATGGGAGGCACGCCTACCAGCGACTCCGGCCTATGGGGCTCCTGGTCCGAGGCTGTCATGAGCGGCGCAGAGCTGTTAGGCAAGGATGCCATGCTGAATGCCTTGCTGGCTGGAGAAAAAAGCGGTCTGGATGATTATGAACAAGCGGCGCAGGATCCCGAGATGCCTTCAGAGGTGAGTGCGCTGATTCAGGCGAAGTTTGTGGCTTCGCAGCAAGAAAATATCCGGGCGCTCAATCGACTGCTTAGCGGCTAGCCATTCGTCCTCGGGCAAGTGCCTGTTAGTGCATAAGCGTGGACGATTAGCCGGCACTCCCCATGGTTCTTGCGTTATCTGGGTCTTGCAGGCCTCTGTTGAGAAATAGGAGGCGATATTGTGAAACGCGCTAATCAGGTCAGCACATTCAACCTGGATGCTGTTTCACATTCGCTAAACAGAGATACCCTTTTTGCAAATTGAATCATCAGCTGAGGTCAGTATGAAAACATTGAATTCCTTCAAGAAAAGGTTTTGGTTGCCAATTGCTTTCGTTGTCGGCATGGCTTGCATCGTCCAGTCGGCCCATACCGCTGGTATGGGATCGGAAGGTGGTGCCGGTGGCGCCACGGATCAAGGGGACGCCATGAGAAAATCGCCGACCTTCATGGAAGCAGACAAAAATGGCGACCACTACGTGACCAAGGATGAACTGAAAGACTACCCGTATTTACTCAAGTATTTTGATAAGGTGGATGCCGGTGAGACAGGCCGTCTGGAAGAGCATGAATACGGCAATCTGATCATGGAAAAAAGCCGGGAAAAAGGCCGTTGATCAGTTACCCCGAAGGCTTGTCGATATTCGGCCCGGTTCCTGTCAGAAGGCGACTTTTCAGGCCTCTGGCGAACTTTTTTAACAATCACAGCAAAGGTAATCATTATGGATACCATAGACAAATTATCAAGCACCGCGGAAGAGGCGGCTGAAAAAATTGCCAGCGTCACCAGTCAAGCTACCGAAGTGCTCGGCGAGAAAGGCGAGCAGTTAAAAGAACTGGAAGAGCAACTGATGGAAGACGCCCGCGATTACATTCGCGAGCACCCAATCACCTCAATGGGCATTGCGTTGGCAGCCGGCTTTATGTTGAGCCAGATCACGACGCATACGTTAGAACACAGGAGATGATAGATGGCTATCCGTCCTACAGAGGAAAGGCTGGTACAATCATCCGTTACTTCCGGCAAGCCGACGAGTCATGCCGACTTGCTGGAGGATGTCCGGTTATTATGGCAGGACCTGCGCGAGCTGGCCCATAATCATTTAAAACTGGCCACGCTGGAAGCGAAGCGAGCGGGCAGAAGCTTGGTGAGCATAGCGGCTGCCGGGGTGTTTATGGCAGTTTTACTGCTTATGGTATGGATCGGCCTCATGGCTGCCGCTGTGCTGGCACTGATTGAGAGCAATATGGTAGGCGAAATGGAGGCTGTCCTATTGATTACGGGTGTTAATTTACTGATTGCGCTAATGCTGTTCTGGTTCATACGGAGCAAGAGCCGTTATTTATTTTTTCCAGAGACAGTTAACAGTCTTAAGAACAGGGAGGATTCATGACGTCAGGTAAAAACAATAACCGCAAAGAGAGTCTGAGTGTTTTGAGCACTCAAATTAAAGAGGCTGAGCGGCAGATTATGGACCGGCAGCACCGCGTCCAGGTTCGTACTGATGCGTTAGTCAGAGATCTGCGATATGAAGCGACCTTGCCGACCACTTTACTGCTGGTCACTGAAGTGGGGTTTATTGTTGGCGAGTTGACCAAGCCTTCACTCAAGAAAGAACAGCAAACCGCCAAGCAGGCTTATGCCAGATCAGGGGCTGATGTCACGCCTTTAAAGAAGGCCATGAATTTCATATCCCAGGCACAAAAACTATATCAGGCGCTGCCGCTGGTCTGGATTTTGGATACTTTATTTCCAGAGGAGGCGTCAAAAACGAGATCCGCCGCCAAGGATGCAAAAATTCAGCACCCCTCTGGCTAAAGGCCATGGAATCATCCAGACAGCAAGGGCGACTTCAGCAGCAGGTTCTGCTTTGGGAAGTCGCCTAAGTATCCGCATTGATTTAGCGTTATGGCTAAGTAACCTGAGTTCGGGATAAGAAAAAGAAGCAGGTTTTTGTTATAAAAAGAGAAAATAAGTTTTCGACGCTAACTTTCTCAAACAAAAAACCTGCTACTGATGAAATTAACACACTTATTCTGCGATGTGGACGATTTTTGCCGAACCTTTATAGTTGAATGGCAAAAAAATCAACTCATTCAAGGCGAGAAGAAACGCCATCGTCCGCATCGAATGAGTTATAGCGAAATGATCACGATTTTAGTGGCTTACCATCAATCAGGCTTTCGAACCTTCAAATGGTTTTACCTGAAGCATGTACAACGCTATTGGCAATCTGAGTTTCCTAACCTGTTGAGCTATAACCGCTTTATCGAACTGATGCCAGAACTGTTGGCGCCGACTACCGCCTTTATGAACAGTCGTCGCGGCGTCTCGGCAGGCATCGCTTTTGTTGACTCTACGCCTCTGAAAGTCTGCAAGAACATCCGTATTCCACGGCACAAAACCTTCGCCAAGGAAGCCGGGCGCGGCAAGTCATCGACCGGCTGGTTTTATGGCTTCAAATTGCATCTGATCGTTAATGACCAGGGCGAGATTCTGTCATTTTGTATCACCGCCGGCAATGTCGATGATAGAAAACCGGTACCTAAACTGGTGCAAGCATTGACCGGCAAGCTGTTCGGCGACCGAGGCTATATTTCCAAAAAATTAACCCAGCTGTTGGCCGGCGAGAATATTAAACTGATTACCACCTTGAAAAAGAACATGAAAGCTCAGGCCATGGATGCCTTTGATAAACTACTGCTGCGCAAGCGCAGCATTATCGAAACCATCAATGACCAGCTCAAGAATATTGGCGATCTCGAGCATTCGCGGCATCGTTCGTTGACCCATTACATGTCCAATATCATTGCGAGTTTAGTCGCTTATTCCTATCAGGATAAAAAGCCGGCTCTTCAATTACGTGAGGCTGATTTACTACCTCTTTTACAGAATGCTTAAACCGAACTCAGGTTAAGTAAGTCAAAATCCTCATATCCTTTTGAAGTAACTTTGTTTTATCTCTCCATATTATAAATCTTTAAACTGTTGTTACGCCGTTGCAGGGTCGGATTCACTTGTGCCCTTCGGTATTCGGCCGGAACAAACGACAGTGTACCGGCTTAGGTAGTGCGAATACCCGCAAGGGGCACAAGTAAATTTGCACCTGCGGGCAGGCCCGAATGCTCCTGGAGCGCTTACCGTCGGGTTCGCCCCGAGATTCAAGCTTCGGGGCGTGTCGCAGTAAAACTAAAACAGAGATCGATTCGTGCGTAACATCAGATCATTAAAAAATCAGGCTAACGAATGTCGTTAGGGGCATTGACATTAAAAATAGCTAAACGCATAAATAATAACGGACAAAAAAAACCTCGGGACAAAAACCGAGGCCGTATTCACGCTAAGGATTAACTGCGTGATAGGTGGTAGGAGGCACCCCAAGAATTAATGGTTGACCACACTCCTGAAATTTCTTAAGAACAACAATAATCTAATTTTTGCCGCTGTTCTGTTCTAAGCAAAATGGTTTTATTGAGCGGCTTTAAGATGTGTAACCGCTTCTTCAGCGGCTTTTTTGGCCATATCGTCATGGCCCATCTTGCCGTGTTCTATGACGCTTTCCAGACTTTTTATGCCTGCATCGAGATGTTCATCGGCAGTCTTCGCATGAGTTTTAGATTGCTCGGCATGTTGGGCGGCAGTCTTTGCATCAGAGGCCTTAGCCGCAGCCTCGGCATGCTTGAGCGCTTCCTTAATATGATTTTCCGCTGCGTAGACACCCAAAGAGCCTAAACACAGAATGGCACTTGCCAACAAAGTAGTCAATTTCATGTTCATAATAGATATCCTTCCTGTTGTTTTTATTTTAAAGAAAATATCCTCGGATGACCGAGATAAGAACCGCGCTGCCAAAGCAGCGCGGTATGGAACTGCTAGTGGCGTGTAGATCCGGATTCGCCTGGATGCGTAGATCCCGTTCCAGTTGAATACGGTTGCTGTATAGACTCAGTCGTATACGGTTTTGTTCCATAAAATGAGTGGACTTCTTTTGACCAGGTTTCATCGGCCATGTCGGGCCAGCGGTCCTTATCGAATCCTGGCGCCATTTCCAGGCGTTCCTTGTCGACATCCATTGTGAAACGTTTATTTTTCGTATCCAGTTTTAATGCATCCCAAGGGACTGCGAACAGTTTATCGCCAATTCCCAAGACGCCGCCGAAAGACAGCACAGCGTATGCTACTCTGCCTGATGTCATATCCAGCATGATTTCCTTGATATCGCCCAAGTCTTCACCCTTGCGGTTGTAGACGTCGTTGCCAAGCAGCGTATCTGCACCCATGAGCCGTGGGCCAGGGCCTTCATCCACATCTCTATACTTCGTATACATGCCATAAGGATCACGATCTAAATAGCTCATGTCAACCTCCTCAATAATAATCAGATTCAATATAACTGGAGCAGTTTCTCCAGTATCTTGATGTAAAAAGATACCTGCAAAACTAAAAATAATCGGTACGCTTTCGCACATAAAAATAAATAAGGCAAAACATGCCATCAGCCATAGTTATTAGTCATTTTATGTACGTCAGCGTACCGACAGAACCGCCATTTTTTGAGTAATATTTGAGCTTCTATTGATATGGATCTGATATAGACCGAACACGATATGAACCGAGCAGCTATCGGACATTGCATAATTGGCTATAGCCAGAATAGATGCTCATCGGTTTCAATTAATTGGTTTTGGAGGACATGGTTATGAGTAATGTACCTTATGAAGAAACGCATGTAAGACCCGGCATATCGCCTCGCAGGCCAGGGCGGACCCGATGGATAAAACACGTGTCCTGGGCGTCAGTATTTGCCGGCGTCGCTGTCGCGCTCGGCGTTCAAGTGCTGTTGAGCATGTTGGGCACCGGCATCGGCATGAGCACGATCGATCCGTTACGGGTAGGAGGCACGCCGAGCGCGAGCGCATTCAGTATCGGCGCCGGTTTATGGTGGGTCGTCTCGAGCTTTATTTCGCTGGTTATCGGCGGTTGGGTTGCAGCCCAATTCTCCGGCTATCTGCGTCACCTTGACGGTCTGCTGCATGGCCTGCTGGTCTGGGCGCTGACTACGCTGATTACCATTTATTTGTTGGGTAGCGCCATCAGCTCGGTAGTAAGCGGCGCCGGCACAGTGCTCAGTTCAGGCTCTCGTGTGATGGCGGAGACCGCGTCCACTGTCGCGCCATGGAACGATATCAAAGAAGACGCAAGATTGGTGCTTTCTCCTCGGGCAGGTAGCACTCGGGTAATGGATTCCGAGTTCAATCTGACGCTGGAACGCTTTTTGACAGCTGACAATACTGGCGCCAAGGAAACCAACCGCACGGCGTTAATCAATCTGTTAGTGGAACGCACGGGTATGACCATGGATGAAGCGGCAAACCGGGTAAACAGATGGGACAGGACCTATCAGCAATCCGCACAAGAAGCTCGGGAGGCGGCTGACAGCACTGCCAGAGCGGTATCATGGTCGGCCTTATGGGGCTTTATCGTGATCCTATTGAGCGCCATAGCGGGCGCCTTGGGCGGTATCGTCGGAACACCGATCCCTGATGTAGAGGTTCGTGAAGAGCTTTAATCATCAAGTGGCCAACCTGAAAAACCTGTGACGGAATGCGCGACTCGCTTTTCGTTCTTAATTAAGAGGCAAATATTATGAATCAGACAGAGAGGCAATCACCTGGCAGTGGACAGGACGCCATTGCGCTGCTCACCCACGATCACAATAAAGTGAAAATGCTGTTCGAGGAATTCGAAAAGCTCAAAACAGCTGAGGATGCCGAGGATGAGAAGCTGGATATCGTGCAGGAGATATGCGCGGAGCTGACAATTCATGCAAAGATCGAGGAGGAAATCTTCTATCCGGCCACCATTGAGGCGATTGGTCAATTGGACATCATGGATGAAGCCGTTGTCGAGCATAAAGGGACCAGGGAGCAGATCGAACAATTGGTGCTGATGGCTCCCGAAGAAGCGTACTACGATGCTAAAGTCACGGTTCTGAAAGAAATGGTCGAACACCACATCAGGGAAGAAGAAGGCAAGATGTTCCCATTGCTCCAGAAAGCCTCGATCGATCTGGCTGCGCTGGGGCAACGGCTCGGCCAGCGCAAGCAGGAACTCCAGATGGATATGGGCATGATTGGCGCATCGATGTCCAAGGGCCAGGGAAGGGAGCGGACACAGCAGGGTCCAATGCCTTAGTTTCTGTTCCGGAAAATGGCAAGGCCCTGTTTCAATATCGGGCCTTGTTCAAAGCTGCATGGCGGGTTTTCAGTCTGTGTAAAGAACTGACAGACTATTGGGGCGCGGCCGCGTAAGACGGGTCAAAAACTTATCGAAAAATTCGTTTTGTTTATCGCAAAAAGTGTTTTATGTACGGCAACGCACTGACTGTGATTGCTGATCTGATTAAATTATCTTTCAGGTTTTAGACTGAGTGCATATAACGAAGCCTGGTTTTCTGTAAAAAGTAGCGCGCCTTTTCAGGCCGCGTTTGTTTTTCTAATTAAGTTTTGGAGAATCCCTACTATGTCTTCTATTCAGCCTGGACAAAGAACAGTTTCAACCCCATCTCACCAATCCATGAAGTCATGTATAGATAGCTGTAACCGTTGCGCCGAGGTTTGTTGGGAAACCGCGATGAACGATTGTCTGGAAATGGGCGGTAAGCACGTCGCACCTGAGCATTTCCGCCTGATGATGAACTGTGCTCAAATCTGTGAGCTGTCGGCCAAATTCATGCTCAGCAGTTCCCGTTTTTCCAATCGCACCTGCGAAGTCTGTGCCGAAATCTGCGAGGCCTGCGCTATGGAGTGCGACAGCGTCGGAGATATGGAGGAGTGCGCATCTACCTGCCGGGAATGCGCTGACAGCTGCAAACAAATGGTCGGCATGTCAATGCACTGATTCTAAATTGCATGGCATATGGTTCCGGCTTGCTGGAATCAATTCAGCTATGGATCTGTCGCGCACAAACGGAACATGAAAAATCCTGTGCATCGGATGAGCTAATTGACAGGAATTTCCTAGCGTTCACCGGCTTCAGCAGGTTCTTTACTCATCTTTATTTTTAAACGCATCCTGGTAAACACATCCTGCGTTTTTACCAGGATGCCCATTCATCCGAATCCCGATAAGAACAGCAGTCTTGATAGTTAAAGGCGAGAACCATCATAAACCTTCTTCAATCAAGGTATTTTTACAGAGGCTAAACGAAAGTCGCTCAGCAATGCTGCAATAAAACATTGTTTTTAGTTCACATTGAAAGCTTTCAATATTTTCCATAGAGGAGCCTGTCATGAAATCTGTAGAAAAAGTATCGAATACAGTAGCTGCAAAATCAGTGCCCAGCATCAATAAGGTTGAATTTCCCGCAAAAAAACTCTGGCTGCTTTTGCTTTTCGGCGCCAGCCTGATCTATATGGGCAACCCTCCGCATGCAACTGAAAAGCAAGGTACTGAAAGCCAAGGTCCAGGCAGAGGCACCAAGCCAGCGCCAGGCTATACGGACGATAGAGTACGCGGTCAAGGCAGCAATACGCTGGAACGGGGCAGCAGGAGGATAGAGCAAGGTGTGAAACGTCCCGGCAGCGATCGGACAGGCGAAGGCACTAGCCCAAGTACCGAAGAGAAGAACAGAAATCCCACCCCTGACAGTGAAAATATCAACAAAGATACCGTTGGCCCTGGCGGCGACAATATGATGAGAGACGCCATTCCAGGCGGCAGCGGCACCAAGAGAGAATGATATTGATGACAACAGACGAGCGTCCTGCCAGCCGCGTTGGCGGCAGGTTCTTCATTCAATTTGCAGCGGACTTTGTCGCCTAAATAATGATGTGCGTCTGTAGGTGGGAATTCACTTGTGCCCCTTCGGGTATTCGCACTTAACCATCTCAGGACTTACATAAGCCTGTCGGGGCGACTTCAGCCGCTCCACAGGTTTTAAAACCACTTATTTCGGCGGTTGAACAGGCAAACTGCGTAAGTCCTGTCAATTCAACTTGCGCCTGCCAGGCTCGAATGAACGACCGATCTGTAAAATTTCAATCCTTTAATAGCGACTATGTGCGGTATTGTACAGACGCCATTCGATCATGACGCTACACTGCTCTCAAGCATAGTTCCTGTGCGGATAGCCAGACGTAAAAAATAATGTCATGCAATTTGCCCACAGGCGAGGCTGATTTTGATTTTTTTATGATGGAAATGCATGCGCTGGATCTGAAACGCTTGATTCAACAAGGAGGCTCTCATGACTGCCATGAATATTGAACCTATCCTGGCACTGATAATAGGCATATTGATATTGATTGTGCCCAGGTTTTTAAATTATTTCGTAGCTATATATTTAATTGTCGTTGGAGTCCTGGGACTGATGCATCGGTAGCATTATGTAGATTTCCAAACCGAGGCCCAGCCCTCGGAGTGACATTCACGTTTTAAAGGAGAACTGCTATGGCAACTAGCACTGTATTATTGATCATCTTGATCTTGATTCTTTTGGGCGTGGTTCCCATTTGGCCTTATAGTCGAGGCTGGGGTTATGGGCCCAGCAGCATACTCGGGCTGGTACTGGTCGTTTTCTTGATTCTGCTCCTGTTGGGGGCGATCTAGGCATCAGATAAAGATTGGCATAAGCAGTAATCCCGATCATAGGATTACTGCGGGGGATGGATGAGGCTTTACATGACCAGAAGAGGGCCAGGAGGACCATGCCATGAAAACGAAAAATACACATAAAGGAACCAGTCTGTCAGATAGGGTTCTTGTCATACTGTCAATAGCCACCGGATTGGCCGGCTGCGCCCAGGACGGGCCCGGGCGCGCAGAAAGGACGGACAGGCAAATCGGCCAGACGGCTTCAAGAGCGGGCGAAACCGTGCAAGAACCTCAAAGACCGCTAGATGAGCAGACCGAAAAAGCCAGTGCACACATCAATGACGCGGCCATCTCCAATCACATCAAGAATGACCTTCTTAACGATCCGTTGCTTGCCTTATCCAATATCAACGTCACGACAACCGCCGGCGCGGTTACGCTCAGCGGTATTGTGAACTCACAGCAGGCGATGGACAGGGCCGTGGAAATAGCGCGCCGGCATCCTGATGTGAAATCGGTCGAGAACAAACTGCTCATTAAGGCGCCGAGCAGAATTTAAATGTCGTTTATAGCTTAGGCGCCGCATAAAAATCTGCCGATGTGCAATTCGGCCGAAAGTTCTACTGGCTGGCGCCATTGGAGCACGACGGGTGCTGGCCGAATACGATGAGTTATAGGATATCATTACAATGCTGAATCTGGAGGCATTGGGCGAAGACGGCCTCGCTACGGTCAACCGAGGGTGGCCGTGAGCGCATCCTGACCGATGAATTTGCCCAGGCCAATGAGCAGGCGTTATATATGATATACACGATTAACGAGGTTAAAACATGAGACTGAAACTGCTGGCGCCCAGCCCTATGCTTATCGGCGAGCCGACCCGGAAAATCATTGCCGAAGCCGAAAGCGGCCCATTCTGCCAGGATCTGCGCCATACCGATTTCATTGCTGAACAGGCGAGTGCCGCAATAGGCGCCACAACATCCGGTTTGATCTGGATATGTTCGGGTTAGGCTGTTCCGATCGTGGCCAGCATTGCTTTGGACCACATGACTGCCGGGCGCTGGATCGCCAGAGAGATCGACAATGAATGAAAGCATTTATCCGAGTATCGGCATCATGCTCTGGGGCATCGTGCTGGGGCTTGTTTATTTTGGCGGACTCTGGATCACGGTGTGCCGTTTGCCTAAGGTGAAGCGACAGGCGTTATGGATGCTGAGCAGTTTTATTCTGCGCAATATACTGGTCGCAGCCGGTTTATATGCCGTTATCCAATTGGGTTGGCAGTCTGTGCTGTTGTGCCTGGCAGGGCTTCTCGGCGTGAGGTTGGCAATGACCCGGCGCATTAACAAGTCTCTTGAAAAGGGGCCGGTTGGGTGAGAGAAAATAATCTAGAGATTTTAGCGCCTGTTCCAGAAAAAGACGACTAAAGCCCTTTACAGAACCGATGAAGCAAGATGAAGAACCAATTTGCTGCCGGAAAACCTCCTCTAGTCGATTCCCGAGGTTATGTGCTGATCATCGCCGGCGTTTCCGGTGCCGGCAAGACGACTGTGGGCAAAGCATTGGCCGAGCGTTTGAATTGGCTTTTCATTGAAGGCGATGATTTTCATCCTGCTGCGAATGTCGCAAAGATGCAGCGAGGCGAACCGTTAAATGATGCCGACAGGTTACCCTGGCTGCTTCGTCTGCGAGATGAAATCAAAACTTGCTTGGCAAAAGGAGAGAAGGCCATTCTGACCTGTTCGGCATTGAAGGAAAGCTACCGTGCGCGGCTGCGCTTGGATCCGGAGCGGGTACATTTTGTATTTCTTACAGGAAATTATGAAACCCTGCGCAAGCGCATAACGCAGCGGCATAATCATTTCATGGGACCGGATCTGCTGGCTAGCCAACTGGATACGCTGGAGCTGCCTAATGATGAATGGGTGGTTGACATCGATCAACCGGTAGCGGCCATCGTAGATTTAATAATGGATCGCTTGATCTCCCGTAAGATGTAGAGAAGCAGGCTGGTAAACCCAGCATTGAGAAGCCGTCCAGGCTGGGTTTCCGCTAAAGCTCCAACCTAGCCTGCACTTTGCTTATATGCTATGTAATTAAAAACTTAATTCCTGTCAAAAATGCGAAGAATTGGTCAATAAGACTAATAAGCCAGGAGTATTTATGACGGATGACACCGAAGTACTTGTAACAGGCCTTGTCTTTCCCGAATCGCCGCGCTGGAGAAAGGATCGGCTATGGTTTGCCGACCAGCACGCCAGGCGCATCATGACTGTCACGCCGGACGGATGTTCAGAATGCCGGTTCGAAATGGATGACTTGCCGGGCGGCCTGGGCTGGCTGCCTGACGGAACGCCGCTGGTAGTTGCTATGACCGAGCGGGCGGTTTATCGCATAATCGACCATGGGCTGGTCCTGCATGCCGATTTGTCCGATCTGGCTCCGTTCCATTGCAATGACATGGTCGTCACGGCCGACGGCCGCGCTTATGTCGGCAATTTCGGTTACGACCTGCATGGCGGCGAGCCGCCGGTTGAAACCCACCTGATTGCGATTGATCCCGACGGCCAATGTCGGATAGCGGCGGAAGGTCTGGTGTTTCCGAACGGCAGCGTCATCACCCCGGACGGCACCACGCTTATCGTGGCGGAAACCTTTGCCTCCCGCCTGACCGCCTTTCTGATCGGCGATGACGGCTTATTGCATTCGCCCCATCTTTGGGCAAGTCTGGGAGATGCGACGCCGGATGGCATCTGCCTCGACAGCGAGGGCGCGCTATGGGTCGCCAGTCCCGGAACCCGTTCGGTGATCCGTGTCAGCCAGGGCGGCGACGTTTTATCTCTTATCCGCCCGACAGGCATACCTTATGCTTGCATGCTTGGCGGGCCGGATCGGCGAACCCTGTTCGTGTTGAGCGCCGAAACGGATGATCCGTATCAAGCCATAATAATGGAATCCGGGCGCATAGAGGTTGCCGAAGTAGCCATACCGGGTGCGGGCTTGCCGTAGATTTTCCGCATCACTCCTTTATCAACCGAAACAGGAGCTGAACATGCCTTTAATCATCGAAAAGACACTGAAAGGGCAACGCGCCTTGGTCACCGGCGGCAGCTCCGGCATCGGCGCGGCTGTCGCCCGCGCACTGGCCGAGGCGGGCGCGCGCGTAGCGATCAATTACCTGTCCGATGCCGAAGACGCGCAGAAACTGGTCGACGAGATTCAGGCCGGCGGCGGTGAGGCTTTTGCCGTGCAGGCCGACGTAAGCCGTGAAGAGGAGGTTAAGCTGATGTTTGAGCTCGCGATCAAACGCTGGGGCAGCCTCGATATTTTGATCGCCAATGCCGGCATTCAGCTCGACTCGGCTTTTACCGAAATGACGCTGGCTCAATGGGACAAAGTACTGGCCGTCAATCTGACCGGCCAGTTTGTCTGCGCGCGCGAAGCGGTCAAGGAATTTTTGCGGCGCGGCCTGATTCCCGAGCTATCCAGCGCTATGGGCAAAATCATCTGCATGTCTTCGGTGCACGATATTATTCCATGGGCCGGGCATGTCAATTATGCCGCCTCAAAAGGCGCGGTGCTCATGTTCATGAAAAGCCTGGCGCAGGAAGTCGCTCACCAGAAAATCCGGGTCAACGCCATTTCGCCGGGGGCGATCCGTACACCGATCAACCGCTCGGCCTGGGAGACGCCCGAAGCGGAGCGGGAACTGCTTAAACTGATTCCGTATGAGCGCATAGGCGAGCCGATGGATATCGGCCATGCCGCGGTCTGGCTGGCCTCTGACGCTTCCGATTATGTGATCGGCACCACGCTGTACGTTGACGGCGGCATGACGCTGTATCCGGGATTCCGGGAGGGCGGCTGAACATAAAAGCCTTTCTGTCGCCCGATATCGATGCAGGCGGTCGAGAAAAACGTCCAGCAGCGCCAGAACCGGATCAACGATGAACTGTTTGATGTCGTGTCCGGGTCTGAAACTTTGGGCAGTGAGCTATAAGGTGGGCCAGCGCTTAAAAGCGGCAAATTTAAAGTGATGCGGAGCTGCCCCAAGTACTTTATTTCTGGCGGCAGCTCTTGAATTTAGCTAGGCGATCAACGCTTAGCCACTTAATGCTATAAGAATGAATCGATGTATGCCGAAAAGTGTTTTCGGCATGGCTGTTATTTTTTGATGTTTTGGTAGCCTTCCTCGCTTTCGCGCATGATTTTTTCGCCTTCATCAACCATCCGTCGCCCTTCATTAATTTTTGCCTGGCCTTCGGCCTGCAGATTCTGGCCTTGTTCGACCAGTTGCTTGCCTTGCTGCCAGCGGCTGCCTAATTGCGCCATGCCCTGGCTTTCGCGCATCATCTGGTCGCCGGAAAGAATCGGCGATGGCGTTGGCGGTTGATCGGAGGCGCAACCGATCAGGAGTAAAGGTAAACTGGCGATAGCTAAGCTGCGGCGGATGCCGGTATTTTTCTGCATGAGTCTGTTCCCCATCCGGTAAAAAACCGGCAATTTTGCATCACCTTGGATAAATTGCAATAATTTTTTCATCAGCCTCTGCTTGGGCGACTCAGCAATAATCTTGCGACAGAGGCCGATCTTTTATTGAATGTCCGACTCAAGCCGATCATTGTCAGGCGGTTTTTCAAAAATAATTTCCACCTACACGTCAGATCCATTTTCCTGAAGCGCTACTAAAACGGAACATAGATCGATTCGTGCGTAACATCAGTAAATAATTAAAAGAACAGCGCCACGGAATGACACGGCAGGCATGGATAATGGAATTCAGATAAATCACAAGAGGGGACAGGAAATGTCGAAAGCGTTTTATAGGTATTGGGGAAAGGCAAAATCGAACAAGGAAGGCGGGCCGGCTTATCATTTGTTGCCGTATCATTGTCTGGATGTGGCGGCGGTGGCTGATCAATGGTGGCAATACAGTGCCGGTATCAGGAGAAGTTTTGCTGAAATTACCGGTTTAGCGGAAGAACAAGCCCGCGCCTGGGTACTGTTTTTTATCGCATTGCATGATTACGGGAAATTCGACCTTCGTTTTCAGCGCAAGGCGCCGGAGGTCTGGAAAGCTGTCAATGCCGAATTAAGCGGCATACCTGTTCGACTGATGCCGCTGTCGATCAAAGAGTATTACCATGGCCCTGCCGGTCTTTATTGGTTTTATCAGGACTCGAAGGAGCGGTTTTTGGCAGGAGACGATGATTTTTACTTTGACGACAATGAAGACTGGCTGGCCTGGTATGGCTGGCTGGCGGCTGTCACTGGACATCACGGCATCGTGCCGGAAGATTACCAAAAAGAAAATCGAGACTATAACCTGACGATTGCGGAAGCGGACTTGCTGTCTGCGTTTAAACAAGCCAGACTGCAATGGCTTGAAGCCCTGGAGCATTTGTTTCTGAATCCGGCCGGACTATCGCTGGATGATTTGCCGCCTGTCGTGGAAAAAAACGGAAACGGTCAGACGGCGGCAACGATGCTGGCCGGTTTCTGCTCGGTGAGCGACTGGGTGGGGTCATCCGACTATTTTAAGTATGACGATCAGCCATCCGATGATTTGCGGCGGTGGTATGACGCACGGCTGGCGGTAGCCGGGCAAGCGTTGCAGGAAGCCGGCGTCATAAGTCAAATCAAGCCTTATCAAAATATTGATGTTTTACTGAATGGGTATTCGCCACGGCAGGTGCAGTGTCTGGTTGAACAACTGCCAAAAACACAAGGCTTAACGCTGATAGAAGCCTCAACAGGATCGGGAAAAACCGAAACTGCATTAGCTCACGCATGGCAATTAATGGCGCTGGGATTGGCGGACAGCATTGTATTCGCATTGCCGACTCAGGCGACTGCCAATGCCATGTTAAGACGGTTAGAAAAAGCGGCGCCTTTGCTTTTCGCGAATAAAACCAACGTGATTCTGGCGCATGGCCGGGCGCAATACGAGCAGAATTTCATCAATTTAAAACAGGCCTGCAATCCGCAGACGGCTCAAGGCCATGAAGAAGCCTGGGTTCAGTGCGGCAACTGGCTGGCGCAAAGCCGCAAACGGGTTTTTCTCGGGCAAATCGGCGTCTGTACAGTCGATCAGGTGCTGGTTTCGGTATTGCCTGTCAAGCACAAGTTTGTGCGCGGCTTCGGGATCGGCCGCAGCATTTTGATCATCGACGAAGTCCATGCCTACGACAGCTATATGTACGGTCTATTGGACGCCGTTCTGGAGCAACAGCGCCTTGTCGGAGGCAGCGCTGTTTTGTTGTCAGCCACACTGCCGTCCCGGCAAAAAGAACAGCTGGCGAAAGCGTGGGGCTGCAATTTGTCAGCTGCCGATGCGGCATATCCTTTGATCAGTCATTACAACGATGGGAAAAGTCGCGTTTATGATTTGACGGCACAGCCCGACCAACAGCCTAAAACGACATCGGTGCACCTTGAACTGGTCAAATCGCCGCATCTGTTGCCCGATGATAGTTTTATCCAGCGTTTGCTCGATGCCGTGGAGAAAGGCGCGCAAGTCTGCATGGTCTGCAATCTGGTTGCAGTCGCGCAACAGCTTTACCACCAGCTGCAGGCGAGAATTGCCCAGATAGAAGCACTCGCCGAAGACCAGTTGCTGCTTTTTCACTCCCGGTTTATCTTTGCCGACCGCCAGCAGAAAGAGCAGACCGTTCTCGATCTGTTCGGCGTAGACCCTAAACCGGAAAACGCCAGAACCAAAGGCCATTTATTGATAGCGACCCAGGTGGTCGAGCAGTCGCTGGATCTGGACTTTGATTGGCTGATTACCCAGCTTTGTCCGGTCGATTTGCTGTTTCAGCGCATGGGCCGCCTGCACCGCCACCGCTGCGGCAGGCCGGAAGGGTTTGCAGACCCGGTTTGTACCGTCTTGTTGCCCACCGAAGACGATTATGAATTGCATGAACTGATCTACGGCAACAGCCGGGTACTATGGCGCACCCAGCAGTGCCTGCAGCGGGCGGAGTTGGAGACCGAAGCCAGGGTCAGCTTTCCTGCAGCTTATCGAGACTGGATTGAAGCGGTTTATTGCGAAGATCCATGGTCCGATGAGCCGGAATGGGTGCTGAAAAGCTATGAAGCGTATGAAAAAGACCGGTATGCCAGCCAGATGACGGCCAGGCAGCTCATTAACAGCAGCATGAACGAGCTTTCCGACAATGACGGCAATGTGGCCGCCTTGACGCGCGACGGGGAAATGAGCCTGAACCTGATTCTTTTCTTTAATAATATTCAGGGCGAACGATGCTTGTTGGATGGAGAGCTTATAGACAAGCAGGACGATAGCGACCGGCTGGAAGCTATAAACCTGAACAGTGTTGCCGTGCCGAAAAACTGGAGCCGTCATGGCAGACTGCCGGAAGCCGATAAAGAAGGCCTTATCTGGCTGCCCATGCAGGCAGCTGAAAAAGGCCGGTTCATCGCGCAACAAGGCGATTGCATCTACCTTTACCACGCCAGCACAGGATTAAACCGTATGGAACAACCCGAGGAGAACCCATGAATTTACTGACGGACGCCTGGATACCGGTTCAGCATCAAGGCAGTTATCAAAAAATAAGCCTGCAGCAACTGCTTTGCGGCGAACAGAGCGGAGAACTCTGCCTTCCGCGCGACGACATGGAACTGGCTTGTTTACAGCTTTTGTGCGCCATGACGCAAGTGCTGTTTATCCCCAGGGATAAAAAAGCATTGGGGCAATATATCAGAGAGCCGATTACGCCTGAAGCTTACGCCGATGCCTGTCGGGGAAAAATGGACTGGTTCGATCTGGATCATCCGGAAACGCCGTTTATGCAAACAAGAGGGCTGACTGGAAAATTTAATCCTATAAATAAAATTATGGCGGGAATAAACGATGGAACTAATAAAACTTTTCTCAATGACGAAAGTATATCGACCGTCCTATGTCAGCCTTGTGCTTCAATCTTTCTTTTTAATCACTCATCGAATTGTCCTAGTTGGTGTGGTGGAGTTAAGGCGGGAATAAGAGGTGCAACACCGGCAACAACGCTATTGCTTACTGATACTCTGAGAAAAACAATCTGGGTAAATGTGTTGACGTCGGAATATATCGATAAGTATGGCTATCATGATAATGATAATTTTTGTTGGATAGATGCTGTGCCACAAGTAGGTGTGATTAACAAAATTAAAAAAGGAAAAGATGTCAATTTAATTACATTAGGGTTGAAAAGGGGATTATTTTGGCAACCCGCTCATATAGAACTTATTTTAGAGCCAATTGAGAAATGTTCTTGTTGTGGTTCTGTCGCAGAAAAAGGGTATAAAAATTTTATTTTTGAAAAATTTTCCTACGAATATCAAGGTAATTGGAAACATCCATATAGCCCAAGAGTATTTGAGATTAATAAGGGTGAGAAAGAATTTAGGTTCATTTCTTATAGAGACAAGACTCCTTTATGGACACAATTGCCACAAATTATTTTTGATAATAATGATGAAAAGGGTGGCTCCGAGGTCGCTCCAGTTATTGAGCAACTTCAATCTTTGTACGTCAGTGGCAAGCTGAGTTTAATTGTTGGTGGCTATGAATGCAGCAAAGCAACTATCGTTAAGCGACATCATGATTCTTTATTCCTTTCTAATAACTGGATTGAAAATAGATCACGTTATCTAAGTGTTATATCTATCGGGTTGAATTATAAAAATGCCTTACGTATGGCTATTTATTGTTTTATTTGCAACTCCATAATTAGCCCATCAAAAAATAATAAAGAAAAGATTAATAGAATTTGTTCAGAAATTGATGCTATTTACTACTCTGAAACAGAAGGCGTCATTATGGATTCTTTAGCTTTGTTAAGTTCGGGAATCGAAAATGAAAACTTATCAAGCGATTTGAAAGCGATAGTTTTAAGAATTTTTGATCAACAAACCAAACCTTATTCGCACGAACCCAAAATGCTGAAAGCCTTGGCACTGGCAAGGCGGTCGTTATACAAATCCCTGAAAGAACTGGAACCCCAAGGAGAAGCCCATGAGTGAAGGAGGAAACAAAGCGCCCGATTTTTTGGCGTTATATGAACGCTACCAAGCGTTAAAGCCCGGCCCGAAAGCGGAATTGAAAAGGGCCATGAATCCCGATGACCTGATTGAAATACCGGCCTTTTACCAGGTATTGCAGGACAACAGGCCTCATAAAGGCATGCAGCGCCTCGTGTATTGCCTGCCGCTGATTAAGCATCAGGAAAACGGTAATTCGCTGGGACAGGCGCTAGCCAAAGCCAACATCAGTGAAAAACGCCTGTTCATGGTGATCCGTTCCCAGGAACCCAATGACTTGATTCAATTGCGCCGCCTGCTGAAATTGGCCGAACAGCCCGCCGTCGATTGGCCGCAAATGGCCAATGCGCTCTGGTGGTGGGATCATCCGAATCAGCGTTCAAAACGAAAAATACTGGAAGACTTCTTCTACTACAAAAATAATTAAATCCGAATTATTCGGCGTAACTAAAGGAATGCAAAAAAATGAATAAGAATTTTATCAATTTTCACATTTTGATTTCACACAGCCCATCCTGCCTGAACCGGGATGACATGAATATGCAGAAATCCGCCATTTTCGGGGGCAAAAGGCGAGTACGGATTTCCAGTCAGAGTTTAAAAAGGACTATGCGGACCAGTGACTATTACCAGGAGCATTTAGGACAACCCAGCGTGCGCACCAAGCATTTGGCGGATTTCCAGAAAACAGCAGTTGACGCGTTATCCGGTCGCTATGACGAGACACTGGTTAAACAGGCGATCGAGTATATTTCAGGCAAAGACAGCAGTGGCGACGATGCCAAAAGTGACGCGGTTGCGCCCTGGGTATTGGAAGAAATCGCTTATTTTTGTGATCAGATCAAAGCGCTGGAAGCGGAAGGCGTCGATCAAAAAAAATTACAGAAGTTGATTGAGAAAGACAGCCAGGCTTATCGTCTAGCCTTGGCAAAAGGATTGGACATAGCCTTATCCGGGCGAATGGCGACTTCCGGACTCATGAGCAATATTACCGGCGCTTTGGCTGTTGCCCATGCCATCTCTACCCACGCCGTCGATGCCGACATCGACTGGTTTACTGCCGTGGACGATTTGCAGGAGCTGGGTTCCGGTCATCTGGACACTCAGGAATTTTCTTCCGGCGTATTCTACCGCTACGCCAGCCTTAACCTTAAACAGTTGCAGGTGAATATGGGCCTGTTGCCCGACATGAAAGCCGTCGAAACAGTAGAGAGCAGATGGAAGGCTCTGGAGGTTGCGGCGCACGTATTGCACATGCTGGCAACCGAAGTGCCTGGCGCCAAGCAGCAAACTTTTGCCGCGCACAATCTGGCGGACGCTGCATTGGTCAGCTTTTCCGATCAGCCGGTCTCCCTGGCCAATGCCTTTGAAAAGCCTGTGCAGGCTGATTTCAAAGGCGGCTTTAGAGTGCCCTCAATTGCTGAATTGAACAGCTATTGGGATAAAGTTCACCGGGGCTATGGCTTGGACGAGCGATGCGCTGAATTCACGTTGGATAACGTAGAACTGCCGGCCGGCATCGCTACCAAACACTCCCTGCCTGAGCTTGAGAGCTGGGTAAGAAACAACGCTGAAGGTTAACCGGACTATGTTATGCGTAAACATTTAATCTTGAAACTGCAAGGCCCGATGCAGGCCTGGGGCAGGGAAAGCTTTGAAGGCCTGCGTCCTTCCGAACTCTTTCCCGGCCGCAGCGCTTTGCTTGGCTTATTGGGAGCTTGCCTGGGTATAGAGCGGACCGATCGTGAGCAACAGCAAGACTTGGCTGGCAGTGTGGCGTTTGCGGTGCGCGTCGATCGGCAAGGCCAAAAAATGACCGATTATCACACTATCAAGGATGCGCGGGAGGATTATCGCGGCCTGAAAAGCCACGACACCATTCAGACCTGGCGCGAGTACTGGCAGGATGCCAGTTATACCGTTGCCGTATGGAATAATGAAGAGCCGGCTATTTCCTTGGAAACGATTGAGCAGGCCGTCAAACAGCCTGTTTACACGCCGGTATTGGGCCGGCGAAGCTGTCCCCTTGGCAGGCCTCTGTTTGAAGCGATTTTATCGGCTGAATCGGCGCTGTCAGCTTTGGCCCAGATTGGCATTAACCAAGGAGTTATTTACAACGAAGAGGAATCCGCCGGCGCCATTCCGCTGAGGAAGCGCGACGTGCCCATCATTCACCAGCCTCGGCAATTCTCCACCCGAACTGTATTTATGGCGGCAACCAAAGGAGCGCCCCATGTATCTGAGTAAAATTCACATTCCCTGGGCACAGGCGCAAAATCCTTACCAGTTCCATCAGGCATTATGGCGCTTGTTTCCAGGGCATGAAGATGCCGATCGCGAGTTCCTGTTTCGTGTGGAACAGTTGCAAAGAGGCGTCGGCGCTCATGTTTTGATGCAGTCGGCCACACGGCCTCAAAGCGTAGAGCAGAGCCCGTCATTACTCAATTGGCGCGAGTACGCTGTAAATATTCAGAATAGCCAGAGGCTGCGTTTCCGGCTGCGGGCCAATCCGATCAAAACCATCAAGGACAGCAGCAAGGGCACGGTCGAAAGGAAAGGCAAAACCTTCACCAGAACCGTGCGCGTGCCGTTAATTCATGAAGAGCAGCAACAAGCTTGGCTGGAGCGCAAGCTGCAATCTTTCGCGCAACTGGAATCGCTGATCGTGCAGCCTGAACCGGTACTTTATTTTCGCAAAGCCAAGGACGGCCGTAGCGGCAAAATTCAAACGGTGATGTTCGACGGCATACTGACGGTTATCGATGCTGAAGCCCTAAGCCAGGAAATTAGACAAGGCATTGGGCCGGCCAAAGCCTTCGGATGCGGTTTGCTGTCCATAGCTAGAGCCTGACGAGGTTTCAACATGCTCCCACCCCTCAAACCCATCGCCATGAAAGAACGCGTCTCCATGGTCTTCATCGAAAAAGGCCAGATCGACGTCAAGGACGGCGCCTTCGTCGTGATCGACGAGACCGGCATCCGCACGCACATTCCGGTTGGCAGCATCGTCTGCATCATGCTGGAGCCCGGCACGCGGGTTTCCCATCATGCCGCCGCTCTGGCCGCCAGGGCAGGGACGCTGCTGGTGTGGGTGGGCGAAGCCGGTGTGCGGCTTTACGCGGCGGGACAGCCGGGCGGGGCGCGCTCCGACCGCCTGCTTTACCAGGCTAAACTGGCGCTGGACGATGCGGCGCGTCTGAAAGTCGTGCGCAAAATGTACGAGATCCGTTTCGGCGAAAAGCCGCCGGAACGGCGCAGCGTCGAACAGTTGCGCGGCATAGAAGGCGCCCGCGTCAAGAAGATTTATCAAATGCTGGCCAAGCAGGCCGGCGTGGAATGGAAAGGGCGCAATTACGATCCGTCTCAATGGGATTGTAGCGATATGCCCAATCGCTGCGTCAGTTCGGCGACGGCCTGCCTGTACGGCATCTGCGAAGCGGCGGTGCTGGCTGCCGGTTATGCGCCCGCCATCGGCTTCATTCATACCGGCAAGCCTTTGTCGTTCGTTTACGACATAGCCGATCTGTTCAAGTTCGACGACATCATTCCGCATGCCTTCAAAATCGCCGCCAAGAATTATCGCGATCCCGAACGCGAGGTTCGTTTGATGTGCCGCGATATTTTCCGGCAAACCAAAATCCTGCGGAAAATCATTCCCACCATCGAAGAGGTGCTCGCGGCCGGCGAATTGGAACTGCCGAAACCGGCCGAGGAATCGATTGCGCCTGCCATTCCCAATCCTGAGAGTATAGGCGATGTTGGTCATCGTAGTTGAAAACGTGCCGCCGCGGCTGCGGGGGCGGCTGGCCGTCTGGCTGATCGAAATCCGCGCCGGCGTTTATGTCGGCGATTTATCGGTCAAGGTCAGGGAGATGATCTGGTCGCAGATTGAGGAAGGCATTGAAGAAGGCAATGCCGTCATGGTCTGGAGCACCAATACCGAATCCGGCTTCGACTTCATGACCCTGGGCAAAAGCCGCCGTCTGCCGGTTGAGCTCGATGGCCTCAAACTGGTCTCTTTTTATCCTGTTGAAGGTCAAGAGGATGAAAATGCTCTTTAACAATTTAACGATAAAATATCATCTTTTCATTGGTGGAAAATTGGAAGGGATTATTTCTCTTTATTAACAATATGTTAAGATAAGTCTGTTCCCCACGAGCGTGGGGATGAACCGCCAGGAAAGTGCAATAGGCCATGAACGCATAACTGTTCCCCACGAGCGTGGGGATGAACCGCCCTTCAAAGCGGCCAGACAAAACAGAATTCACTGTTCCCCACGAGCGTGGGGATGAACCGTCCTTGATGATCACTTTTTGATTCCCTTTGAACTGTTCCCCACGAGCGTGGGGATGAACCGTCCTGGGAGACGGGCGCGGCGCAAGCGTTCACCTGTTCCCCACGAGCGTGGGGATGAACCGTGTTTTTGATTCCAAGACTCAGCCTTTAGACGCTGTTCCCCACGAGCGTGGGGATGAACCGAATGACTACATTCAGGGAAATGTTCAATGCGTCTGTTCCCCACGAGCGTGGGGATGAACCGCCAGACATCGCGCTCACCACGCGCGAGATATTCTGTTCCCCACGAGCGTGGGGATGAACCGTCTCCACCAGTGATAGCGGATTTGAATGCGGACTGTTCCCCACGAGCGTGGGGATGAACCGGCGGTATGGCGTTTTTGATATTCAACAGCGATCTGTTCCCCACGAGCGTGGGGATGAACCGAAACAGACTCAGCAATTAGATTTATTCATGCCCTGTTCCCCACGAGCGTGGGGATGAACCGGTGATCAGCCCTTTGGCGGCGCTGGCCGGCTTCTGTTCCCCACGAGCGTGGGGATGAACCGACCACCTAAAAACCGCGTTTTTCGACCCGATGCTGTTCCCCACGAGATGGGGATGTGTTGGCGAGGTAAATAAACTGGCCATTATCCTGCGCCTTCTTGCATCAATAAAGATAGACCGCCGGTTTAATTGCTCTTTAATCACACTTGATTAAAATGCTCAGCTAGTCCATGAGATTGAATCGGTGCATTTTGATGGTTTGATTTCCCGTGGACATCGTTCCCCACCACTTGGGGATGAACCGTAGAAACACCTGAAACGCCAGGTGAGCGGAATCTGTTCCCCACGCCCGTGGGGATAAATCGAATAAAAAGGCTTGGCTGCAGGCTTGGAAATGCATTTTCCTCACTTGTAGCAATAAGCTGTTCTCTGAAGCTTAGTCTGGATAGCCATGAAATCCCGAAATTCATGAAGAAGTGTGTTCAAGCAATTGAATTTACAACCTTTCATATATTCGGTGTATTTCGTGGCGAAATATTCAGGCTAAGATATTCGAACTTTTCAAGAGTTGCTGAATCATTACATTACCTCCTGTACAATACTTAAAATTTTATTAAGCATAAAGCGACAATGTGTGTAAGTTCGCAGAATTGTAACCGATGATTTATCCCAAAGATTTTATTGAAACGGCCGAAGGGCTGATTTTTGCCGTAGTGGCGCAAGAACTGGAGCAGGGTAAGGTGCTGTGCTTTTTGCGTTATGTAAAGGAAGCTACGGGCTGGAAAAAATATGATACTGCCGAAGCGAATGACTTGTTGAAGCGGCAGCATCCCAATTATCTGCACTATTCCAGTGTCCTGGATGCGCATTTGCATGCGGTGGCGGTAACGCGCATAACCAGGCACCATCAGCCCCGGCAGAGATTGCAGCATGTCATGCTGTCAAAAGAATTGGATACAGTTGAGCAGGATTTGCTTCAGTTGTGCCATTTGTTTCAGCAACAGGGTCTGGATTTAATAAAGGTCGGCGTGACCGGCTCGCTGCTGATCGGCGTGCAAAATCAAAATTCCGATATTGACCTGGTCTTTTACGGAAGGGATGCTTTTCATGAAGCCAGGGCGATTACCTGTGAGCTGATCCGTCAAGGGCATCTGCAGGAACTCGATGACAGCGATTGGGATCAGTCCTACCAGCGCCGTTCATGCGCGCTGAGTTATGGCGAATATGTCTGGCATGAGCGGCGAAAATACAATAAAGCCATTATTAACGGGCGGAAATTTGATTTGAATTTTATCGACAATGAAACGAGGCTGGAATCTATCAATTATCAGAAATGCGGAACAGCCACACTGCAATGCAAGGTAACCGACGCGACGCGCGCTTTTGATTATCCGGCCGAGTTCAAGGTTGACCATGAGCATGTCGATACGATCGTCAGCTTTACCGCTACATATACGGGCCAGGCTTTAGGCGGGGAAACGGTGGAGGTGTCCGGTTTGCTGGAGCAGGTCGAGCAGGGCTCAAAACGAATAGTCGTCGGTTCCAGCCGCGAAGCGCATGGCGAATATATTAAGGTCATTCAGAACCAGAATGCATAAGTTACCCGATTTCAGCGCGATCATTTTCGATATGGACGGCTTGGTGCTGGATACCGAGACTACTTATGTGGCTGCATGGCAGCAGGCGGCTCGCGTCATGGGGTACGAGTTTCCGGAAGCGTTTTGCCTGTCCATGTCGGGACTGCATTCCAATGTTGTCGAGCAAAGGTTGCTGGATTTTTGCGGGGCCGGTTTCAATCTGGACACATTTTTTCGTTTAAGCGCCGATTTTTGGCGCCGACATATCAATACTCATGGCATCAATACCAAAAAAGGCTTTGATCAGCTGATCGCCTTGATTGCCGAACTTGAAATACCTTACTGTCTGGCTACCAACAGCCCGAAGGTCAATGCTTACCAATGCCTTGAGTTTGCCGGCGTCAGGGATGTTTTTTCGACGGTCGTCACGCGCGACCATGTTCGGCAGGGCAAGCCTGACCCCGAGATTTTCCTGAAAGCGGCGGAGTTGCTGGATGTGGATATTCGCCGCTGCCTGGTCGTCGAGGATTCTCATGCCGGCATCGAGGCCGCATCCAGGGCCGGCGCGTTTTCGGTGTTGATTCCGTCGGTCTTGCCTGTCGACCCGCTCACGGCCGGGTTGTGCGATGTCATGATGGAGGACCTGGCACAATTGGCCGATCTGATCGGCGCCGGAAAATGGGCCTTGGAGACGGCTTTGGCCGGCCCGAATTAAAACCGCTTTTGAATTCACATGGGGATGGGTTGATCATGTATAATTTTCGCCACTTATCAAGCCACAAGCGATTTTAACTTTTGAAAGTACAACATTCTAAAGTATCAGTGATTGCCCCTGCGAGATTGCATATGGGGTTTATCGATTTAAGCGGATCATTGGGCCGCCATTTCGGCAGCATCGGCATTGCGCTTAATGAAATCAGCACGCGCTTGTCAATGGCTTCCGCCGAGCAATTCACCGTTACGGGCCCGGCCGCACAGCGCGCCGCCAAATGCGCGGCCATGCTGTGCCGTATGCTGCAGGTATCCGACAGGCTCAATATCACGATTGAAGCGGCTATTCCCGAGCATGTCGGGCTGGGCTCGGGTACGCAGATGTCTTTGGCGATAGGCGCCGCGCTGAATGAATTTTACGGCTTGGGGCTGACTGTCAGGGAAATTGCGCAACTGACCGACAGAGGCATGCGCTCCGGCATCGGCATCGGCGTCTTCGAGCAGGGCGGGCTGGTCGTCGACGGCGGCAGGGGTGAAAAAACGATCACGCCGCCGGTTCTGGCGCATATGGATGTGCCGGACGACTGGCGTTTCATTCTGGTTTTCGATCAGCGCGGGCAGGGACTGCACGGCCAGCAGGAAATCCAGGCTTTTGAGTCGTTGCCTTCGTTTCCTGTGCAGGAAGCCGCGCGTTTGTGCTACCTGCTGCTGATGCAGGGTTTGCCGGCTGTAGCCGAGAAGGACATAGTCAAGTTCGGCGATGTCATCACGCAGCTGCAAAAATCGGTCGGCGAGTATTTTGCTCCGGCGCAGGGCGGCATCTTCACCAGCCCGGAAGTGGCTGAAGCGATGGAATGGCTTGACCGGCAGGGCGCTGTCGCTATCGGCCAGACCTCCTGGGGCCCTACCGGATTTTGCGCCGTGGATGGCGGGCACTTTGCAGAGTCTCTGGTCAGACATGCCAGACAGGAATTTGCGCATTTTGAAAATTTGAGCTTCATTGTCGCCAGCGCCCGCAATAGCGGCGGCGATATTTTCGTCATGTAGAAGCCGTCTTCGCTCCGGTGGCGGTCGATCCAGTTATCCTTGAATATATCCTCATTATCGCCAGTTCGGCGCGCATGTTGACGCAGGCCGCCAGAGCGGAGGGCCTGAAGCCCCTGGTCATTGACCGTTTTGCCGATCAGGATACGCAAGCCTGCGCCGAAGCTTATCGGCGGGTCGATTCATTGTCCAGAGCCGATATAACGGCCGCTGTGGAGTATTTTATCGAGCGCTATGGTGTTGCTCACGTTGTTTATGGCAGCGGCTTTGAATATTGCCCGGACAGTCTGGGCTATCTGGAGGATCGGTTGGAAATTCTCGGTAATGGAGCCGATGCCTTTACAAAAATTCAGCATAAACAAACGTTTTTTTCATGCCTGAATGAGCTGAATATTTCCTGTCCGAGCGTTTCCTTTACCGCCCCGGCATCGGAAAAAGGTTGGCTGATAAAGCCGCTGCAGGGGGCGGGCGGCATAGGCATTCACCGCTGGCATGCTGAAGGTGAACTTTCAGCGGCGGTTTACTGGCAGCGCTATATTGAAGGCGAGTCAAGCTCCGTGTTGTTTTTGGCGGATGGCCGCAATATGCAAATTATCGGTTTTAACAGGCAATGGACCGTGGCCTTGGATGACGGGCAGGCTTTCGTTTTCTCGGGGATCATCAGCGATAGCCGATTGCCGGATGAGCATAAAGTTCTCGTGGCGGACTGGCTGGAAAAGCTCGTGCCGGCTTTTGCGCTGAAGGGTTTGAATTCTCTTGATTTCATACAGGCCGAAGGGCTATGCCATGTGCTGGAAATCAATGCGCGGCCGCCGGCTAGCATGCAATTGTACGATCAGGACTTATTGGCAAGGCATGTCAGAGCCAGTCAGGGTGAATTGATCGATTATCCCGCTGTACAAACCGGCTGTGCGGGTTATCAGATTGTTTATGCGTTAGCGGATTTGCGCATTCCTAAAGTATTCGAATGGCCGTCCTGGTGCATGGATCTACCGGAATCAGGCGCATTAATTGGCGCAAAACAGCCGATTTGCAGTATTATTGCGCACGCAGAAAAATCGCAGCAGGTTTTGGAAGCGCTGTCGATTAGACATCAGATTATAGTTAATAAATTACATTAAGGTATCGACCGATATGGAATATACAGCAAGCGTTAATAAATTGACCCAGCCATTAGTCAAACAACTGATTGATAACGCCGACAAATTAAGAGTGCATGTGGAAAAACTGGCAAATGGCTGCACTATCGTTGATGCCGGAATCAAAGTGCCGGGCGGCATCGAAGCCGGCCGCCTGATTGCTGAAATCTGCCTCGGCGGCATGGGTACCGTCACCATCAGCCACAGCCCTTACACAACTAACTGGCCATTGACCGTCAACGTGCATACCGGCAATCCGGTGCTGGGCTGTCTGGGCAGCCAGTACGCGGGCTGGAGCCTGTCGCATGAAAAATATTACGCGCTGGGTTCAGGTCCTGCCCGCGCCATGGCGACCAAAGTCAAAGACGGCAAAGAGGAATCGGTTGAAGAGCTTTACAAGGAGCTGGATTATCGTGATGAAGCCGATTCGACGGTTCTGGTCATCGAGAACGATGCGATTCCACCCGTCGAACTGATTGAAAAAGTCGCGGCCGCCTGTAAGGTCGATCCGTCCAAGCTGACGATTATCGTGACGCCCACCAGCAGTCTGGCCGGCGGCGTTCAGGTCGTGGCGCGTGTGCTGGAAGTGGCCATGCACAAGGCCCACGCTTTGCACTTTCCATTGGAAGACATCGTTGACGGCAGCGGCAGCGCGCCGATTTGCCCTCCGCATCCGAACTTCGTCAAAGCCATGGGCCGTACGAACGACGCCATTCTGTTCGCGGGCCAGGTGCATATTTTCGTCAAAGGCAGCGACGAGGCCGCCGAAAAACTGGCGAAAGAATTGCCCAGTTCGACATCCAAGGATTACGGCAAACCTTTCGCCGATATCTTCAAGCAGTATGAATACGATTTCTTTAAAATCGACGCCATGCTGTTCAGCCCAGCCAGCGTGATCGTGACGGCGGTCGAGTCCGGCAAAAGCTTCCGCGCCGGCAAGCTCGACAATGCCTTGCTGGATCAGTCATTCGGCGCCTAACGCCAGATCATCTTGCCGCGAAGCGTCAAGGCGCTTCGCGGCCTCTATCGGGTTGTTTAATCCGACTTTCCTTTTTTGAGAGTATGTGTGTGGGTCGCATAGCAATTTTTACCGATGATCCGGGTTGGCACGGCAAGCAGTTGCGTCTTGCTTTCACCAGCCGGGGTTACAGTTGCGAATATGCTTCGTTAACCGAATGCAAGTTCGCTATCGAGCCCGGTCGGATTCCCGTTTTAATTCCCGGTTTCGAGCAGGCGCTGCCCGATGCGGTTTTTGTCCGCGGCGTGCCGGGCGGCTCGCTGGAAGAGGTCGTGATGTATCTGGACGTTCTGCATGCCTTGAAGGAAATGAATATCCCTGTCTACAACGACGGAAAGGCTGTTGAGCGCAGCGTCGACAAGGGCATGACCAGTTTCTTGCTGCACAATGCGGGGCTGCCTACGCCGATGACCTGGATACTGCGCGACAGAGAGCAAGCCTTAAACATTGCCGGAGACGAATTGAAAAAAGGCAATTTGCTGATCAGCAAGCCGCTGTTCGGCTCGCAAGGCGAAGGCATCCGGCGCATAGAAAAAACGACAGACCTGTTCTGGTTGACAAGCAGTCACGGCGTTTATTATTTGCAGCGTTTTGTGCATTGCGATGGTGTAGGCTATTCGGATCATCGCGTTTTTGTCATTAACGGCCGCGCGGTTGCAGCCATGCGCAGACGCGGCAAGTCCTGGCTGAACAACGTCGCGCGCGGCGCCGAATGCGAAGTGATCGATCTGGACCCCAAAATGGCCGATTTGGCCGTCAAGGCGACCCATGCATTGGCTATGGATTATGCCGGCGTGGATATTATCCGCGACAGGGAAGGCAATTACACCGTGATCGAAATGAACAGCATTCCGGCCTGGAAAGGGCTGCAAAGCGTTTGCGATGTCAATATCGCCGAATTGCTGGCAGACGATTTGATAACCCGGCGCATCAATAAAAACAAGCCTGAAGTTATTGCGGCTGTTTCATGATTTCTGCAAAGCAACTCAGTGATCTGTACCGATTGGCCTGCGAAGTGGAGCTGGAGGCCTTCAAGCCCGGCAATGTCAGTATTTATGCCGATGGTCATGACATGACCGTGGCAGACTTCATTGCCAGCGCGGAGGTCAGTGCTGGCCCTCTCTGCGATCCCGATTATTCGTTGGGCGAGAAAATCTATTATGCCGTCAAGGCGACGCGGACGGCGGTGGGCTGCAATACCAATCTGGGTATTCTTCTGCTTTGCGCGCCGCTGGTTCAGGCAGTCAATTATTGCGGTCCGGGCGTGACGCTCAGGCAGGCCGTGCACCGTATCGTTGCCAATACAACGGTGGAGGATGCCGATTGGGTGTTCAAGGCCATCGCGTTGGCATCGCCGGGCGGATTGGGCGAGTCCGAGGAGCAGGATGTTCATGAGAAACCCTCCGTGACTTTGACGGAGGCCATGAAAATAGCCAGCGCTAAAGATCGCATCGCGCTGCAATACGTGACGGATTATAAAGATATTTTCGATTTTTCAGTTTTGAGGTATAATGTCGTTTTTGATCGGTGGGGAGACCGAAATTGGGCCGCGGTAGCAGTATATGCCGATTTGCTCAGTCGATTCCCTGACAGCCACATCGAAAGAAAATACGGAAATCGATACTCTGAAATGGTTGCGACCAGGATGGCTCTGGTTAGTGAGGAGTTATCCAAAACTGATGATCCGGAGCAGCTTAAACCGTTGCTTTATCGTATCGATCAGGAGTTCAAACTCAATGGGATTAACCCGGGTACAACGGCCGATTTGACTGTGGCGACAGTACTGACAATATTTTTAGAGGATTTGATTGGAAAGCTTTAATCGCTTTTGATCAATCTTCAACAACGAATTTGTTTAAAAACAAATAATCCGACATTTGATGTCCTTAGATTTAATCTAATCTTTATCATTTTTTCTACACAGGGGAAAATCAAGCATGGCTAAAATTAATAACTTACGCGTTGGTGAATCATTAGTTGGCGAAGGCAACGAAGTTGCTCACATCGACCTGATCATCGGCCCAAGAGGTTCAGCTGCTGAAACTGCGTTTGCTAACACTTTAACAAACAACAAAGACGGCTTCTCTAGCTTGCTGGCTGTTGTTGCTCCTAACCTGATGGTTAAACCTTCTACTGTTATGTTCAACAAAGTAACAATCAAAGGTTCTAAGCAAGCAGTTCAAATGTTTGGTCCAGCGCAACGTGGTGTTGCTATGGCTGTTGCTGACAGTGTAGAAAACGGCACAATCCCAGCTAACGAAGCTGACGATCTGTTTATCTCTGTTGGCGTATTCATCCACTGGGCTGCTGAAGACGACGCTAAAATCCAACAGTACAACTACGAAGCTACTAAAGAAGCTATCGCTCGCGCTGTCGCTGGCCTGCCTACAGCTAAAGAAGTTGTTGAAGGCAAAGCTACTGCTGTTCATCCATTCGCTGCTAACTAAGATTTACTTAGTTACTGAGAATGTTAAAAATACCCCGACTCGTCGGGGTATTTTTTTGCCTGAAGGTTTTTGATGTCGTCGGCGCTCAGGTGCCCTGAATGCAGCGCGCTTGCTACCAGCGCCTGTTTCACGCCTATTTCATTTAAATCCATTAAATCCTGCTTATTCCTGACGCCGCCTGCGGCAATAAAGTTTTTGTCCGGGTATTGCCTGCAAAACTGAGCCAATTTGTCCAGATCAGGGCCGCTATGACTGCCCACGCGCGCCAGCGTCATGATGATAATGTGATCGGGCCACAGGCTCGGGCTGCTGAACAAGGATCTTGCTCCCAGCGCACTGGATGACGAATAATCCAGAGACAGAATAAAGTTGTTGCCGAAAGCCTTGATTTCTCCGATTGTTTCATCTTGAAAAGATTCGCTGCCCAGCACCGGCATATAATTGTCGGGTCGGCCTCTGCGTTGGCTATGGTTCTGATAGCCGCTATCCACCCAGAAAGTCAGTTCCGGGAAACGAGCCAGCACTTCATCAATTAATTGTTCATGATTGCCTTGATGCGTAATCGCATTAAGGTCGGCAATGTAAAAAGTAGAGAAATCATAAAGATTTAAAAATGCTTCGATAACACTATCAATACCCGATGAGTTGCATAAACGGGTGTTAATGGGCTGATATTGGTCGCGTCTGCCTTGTTTGGCATGCACGACAACGCCGTCTTTCAAATCGATGACCGGGATAATTTTCATGGATAACTGTTATGCCGTAAAACAGGAGGGTGCGGTAAATGGTACAATAGGCAAATTAATTCATGGCCTTGAACGGCTAATCTCTTGTTGATCGTTTAAATTGTGAAAATTCTGGTATTTGAGTATATCACGGGCGGCGGCTTTAATAAGCAGGCCTTGCTTGGTTCGCTGGCGCGCGAAGGCGGCCTGATGCTGCAGGCTCTGCTCGATAATCTGGCGGCAATAGACGGCATCGAGCTGGTTGTGATGCTCGATGAACGGTTGCTTGGATCAGTCAATACCGGCGGCGCTACGGTTGTCATCAAGCCGGAGAACGATGTTACGGAAGAATTTTCGCGCCTGGTTGGACAGTGCGATGCGGTATGGCCGGTTGCGCCGGAATTCGACGGGATTTTACAGGCATTGTGCCAAAGGGTTGAGCAGGCGGGCAGGATTTTATTGACATCGCCAGCCAATGCCGTGGCCTTGACCGGCAATAAACTCAGGACTTATGAACGGCTCCTGCAGCACAATATCGCGACCGTTGCGACGCGCTTGTTCGATACCGCCGAATACCATCCCGGAGAATGGATCGTCAAATCCATTGACGGCGTAGGCTGTGCGGAAAGTTATCTGATTGAAGACCGGCAGGATTTCGCGGCGATTTCGTCACAGCTGCCGGATAAAGCCCGGTTTATTTTCCAGCCTCATATTCAGGGCGAAAAGACCAGCTTGTCCTGTCTGTTCAACCAGGGCCAAGGCTGGCTGTTATGCGTTAATCTGCAGCGCTTCGAGATCATCAATAAGCAATATCAGTTAACCGAATGCGTAGTTAATTATAAGGCTGACTTTACTCCATACCGGGAGTTAGTACAGGCTATAGCCCAAGCTTTTCCTGAATTGTGGGGATATGCGGGAATCGATCTGATAGAAACCGCAGAGCAAACCTACGTGCTGGAAATAAACCCGCGCCTGACTACGTCTTTCACAGGCATTTACGATGGCCTGGGCGTTAATGTCGCAGAGCAGGTTTTGCAGCTGTTGAACGGCGAGCCTCGGATACATCCGGTGCGCAATCAATCAATTGCGGTAAAAATAAGGGAGTCAGATGCAGTTTAATATAATCGGCTGGGATATCGGCGGGGCTCATGTCAAGGCGGCCGTCGTCAATGAGGGTGGCGACATTATCGATGTGTTTCAGCAAGCCTGTCCGTTATGGAAGGGGATGGAACAATTGCATCAGGCTGTCGGCGCGATCTTGTCGCAATTACCTGTGGCTCAGTATCTGCACGCCGTTACTATGACCGGCGAATTGGTCGATTTATTCGCGAGCAGGGATGATGGCGTCAGGCAAATCATCAAGGCTATGAAAGAACTGCTCCCTGAAGGCAAAATCCGGATTTTCGCCGGTAAAGAGGGTATGCTTAGTCTTCAAACTGCTGATGACAGACACTATGAAGCGATTGCATCCGCCAACTGGCTGGCCAGTGCTGCATTTGCTGCTCGAACACTTGAAAGCGGCCTGTTTGTCGACATAGGCAGCACCACGACCGATATTCTGCCGCTCCAGGACAGGCAGGTGCAAGCGGCAGGCTACACCGACTACCAGCGCCTGATCTCCGGGGAGCTTGTTTATACCGGCATCGTCAGAACGGCTGTGATGGCAGTCGCGCAAACGGCGTTCGATAAGGGGCACGAAGTCGGCTTGATGGCTGAATATTTCGCTACAATGGCCGATGTCTATCGCGTCACAGGCGAGCTTAATGAATTGCATGACCAAACCGAAACGGCCGACGGCGGAGAAAAGACTGTTATGGCTAGCGCCAGGCGGCTGTCGCGCATGATAGGCTGTGATTTTAATGCTGACGAACTGCCGCGCTGGCAGCAATTCGCCCGCCATATCCGCTCGCAGCAGCTGCAAAAAATCCAGCGGAGCTGCGAAAGACAATTATCCCGTCATGATCTTGCTCAAAGCAGCCCGTTTATAGGCGCCGGAGTAGGGCGTTTTCTGGTCAGGCAGATCGCACTGAATCTGGGCTGCTCTTACGTTGATTTCAGCGATTTGTTTCAGATATCGACTGCCAGGACAGGCTTGTCCCCAGCTGACTGCGCGCCGGCTGTTGCCGTTGCCCGTCTGGCCGGAGAGCTTTGTTAAATAGAACGACTGTTATAAAATTTCATCCAATCAGAATATCCATTTGTCGATGCCCTTCAAAAATCCATTCAACCGGTTGCGCTGCGAGTGCGCCGCTTGCTGATCCGTTTAGCCAATAAGACACAACCTAAATGTCGTCATCGAAACAACTTCATTTCCCGCTTCCTTATTTCAAAAACAGTGCAGAGCTTTTTGCGCCGCTTGCCGGCCGTCCCTGGTCGGTTTTTCTCGATAGCGGTTATCCTTACAGCCAGCAGGGCCGTTACGATATTATTGCGGCCGATCCCGTATGCACGCTGGTCACGCATGGCGATACGACCGAGATTACGCGCAATGGCGTATCCGTGCAGTCTTCTGAGGATCCGTTTGTATTGGTCAAGCAGCAGTTAAGCGCGGATTTTCCGGTCATTGAAGGCTTGCCTTTCAACGGCGGCGCTATCGGTTATTTCTCTTATGATCTGGCCCGACGCCTGGAGAAATTGCCTGTGATCGCTGAAGATGCCGAGCATATCGCCGAAATGGCGGTCGGCATTTATGAATGGGCAGTAATTGTCGATCATGAACAGCAAAAAAGCGCACTGGTCGGGCATGTCGATGGCGCTCGAAAATGGCAGGCTTTAATCGAGCAGTTCAGCGCGTTGCCGACAGAGCGTCGTGATCAGCCGTTCAATGTGCTCAGCGATATTAAAGCCAATATGGACAAGGAGGCCTATGCCAAGGCTTTTTACCGTATCAAGCATTATCTGAAAGAAGGCGATTGCTATCAGGTCAATCTGACCCAACGCTTCGCTGCCGACTGCAAAGGCGATCCCTGGACAGCCTATCTGGCATTGCGCGAATTGAATGCCGCGCCGTTCAGCGGCTATCTGAACCTGCCCGAAGCGCAAATTCTCAGTTCATCGCCGGAGCGTTTTTTGAAGGTGATGAACGGTGTCGTGGAGACTAAGCCGATCAAGGGCACGCGTCCGCGCAAACAGGATGCCGTGGAAAATCTGCAGCAGATACAGCAGCTTAAAAACAGCAAGAAAGACCGGGCTGAAAATGTCATGATTGTCGATCTGCTGCGCAATGATCTCAGCAAGACCTGTAAAAAGGGTTCGGTCAAGGTGCCGGTTCTGTTCGATGTGGAAAGTTACGCCACCGTGCATCATTTGGTCAGTACCGTTACGGGCGAGCTGGCTGACGATCAGCATGCGTTGGATTTGCTGAGAAGCTGTTTCCCGGGCGGTTCGATTACCGGCGCGCCCAAGATTCGCGCCATGGAAATCATTGAAGAGCTCGAGCCCAACCGGCGCGGCGTTTATTGCGGATCCATCGGTTACCTGGGCTTTGACGGCAATATGGATACCAATATCGCGATCAGAACGCTGGTGCATTCGGAAAACACGATCCGCTTTTGGGCGGGCGGCGGCATCGTCAATGATTCGGTCATGGAAGATGAATATCAGGAATGCTTTGACAAGGCGGCGGCCATGATCAAACTGCTGCGGCGGTTCAGACAGGAATGATCGTTATCAAGCTGGGCGGCAGTCTGGCCGAATCGGGCGTGCTGGTTGCGTGCCTGAACGCGATCGAGCGGAAATATGCCGATGGTGTGGTGATTGTGCCCGGCGGCGGCGCTTTTGCCGACCAGGTCAGACTGGCTCAGCAGCACTGGCGGTTTGATGATGGCGTGGCGCATGCGATGGCGCTGCTGGCCATGCAGCAGATGGCTTTGCTGTTTAAAGGGCTCAAGCCTGCTTTTTCAATCGCAGGTTCAATTGCCGGCATCCAGGCGCAGTCGGCGCGGCAGAAGACGATGATCTGGTCGCCCGATATTGCCGAGCTTGATAAGGCGGGAATCCAAGCCAGTTGGGACATTACATCGGATAGTCTGGCCGCTTGGCTGGCCGCGATGCTTTCGGCGGACGAGCTGATTCTGGTAAAGTCAGCGGTAATTGACGCCGATCTCGACATTGATAAACTTGCCGAGCAAGGCATTGTCGATAAGGCGTTTTGCGGTTTTATAGCGCAGGCGCCGTTTACAGTAAAAATCATTAATCATCGAAGTTTCCAATGTCTGAATACAACAAATCGTTCACGAGCTTTCTGGTAAAAAAATCATTCGATTCGCTCAGCCGTTTTTTTTCAAAAAAATTCCGCAACGTTTATTACAACGCCAGGGAATCGATAGGCGATCACAAGCGTACCATCGTTGTTTCCCAGGTTGAGCAGGCCTGCGTCAGTTTGCAGGATACCCGGGATGAGTTTCAGGATGCGCTGGAGCGTTTTAAGTCGCTGGTCAGCGTCAGCGAGACTTCGCTGGACCATAAATACAATCTGCTGAACAGGCAATATCAGTTCTGCCGCGCCAAATCCGAGGCCGTCAGCGACAGAATCAGAGCAATAGAAGATGTCAGTGAAGCGCTGTTTATCGAGTGGGAAAGGGAGCTGGATGAATATACGAACCGCTCCTTGCGCAATCTGAGCAGGCAACAGCTGAAGGTGGCCAGACAAAATTATGCCCGGTTGATCAAGTCCATGCGCAGGGCCGAAGCCAAAATCCAGCCGGTGCTGCTGGCATTCAAGGATCAGGTGCTGTACTTGAAACATAACCTCAATGCCCAGGCAATTGCGGCATTGAGGCATGAGTTTATTGAAATCGGCATAGACATATCGCAGCTGATTTATGCCATGGAGCAAACCATTGCCGAGGCGAATCAGTTTGTTTCAACGCTGGTTGAACAAAAAGCGCTGCCTAGCCGATGAGATTATGATTTATAAAGGATATTGATAGTCTTATTTCAACTTATAGAGGACATTGTTTGCTTTGTCACGAGGATCTTCCTTTCGGCTCTTTTCCTGGTCTATTCGTTCCTGGCCGAATTTGGCAATCATTTCGTCCCAGCTTGAATATTGCTTATAGGCTTCAGCGCCGGCATTTTTACGTTCCTGATAAAGTTCCTTGCCTAAATTGATGACTTCCTGAGGTTCTTTGCCGTCAACCTTTGCAAGGAATTCATCGTCATCTTTGAAAGAATCGCGGATAGTCCAGAAAGAGACTTCAAATTCAATGCGTTGCTCGGCAGGCAAGCGATTTTTGATTACTTTGACGGATTTATAAGCCGTACGGGCATTGTGGCCGTTTATTTTCATGCCGTTGCTGCAGGCAATTAAGGTTGTGCAGGAAAGAATAATCAGCAGAGCATATAGTTTCTTCATAAGATAACCTCGAAGTTAAGTTCAGGTCCAAGTTGCGTTAGTTATAATTATTGCATTACACCCTGTCACCAAACAAAGTAAAATGGTGGGTTATTATAAACCCAAGCTAACTTTCTATGCTGGAATTTATCCAATTATTAAAACAGCGTTACCAGGCCGTTTTGAGTCAACCCGGCAATGAATCTGCCAAAACAAGTTATCAACAGCGGATAGATCAGCTTATTCTGGCGGAAGCCTTTATGCGTAAAGGCCAGCTTATTGCATCTACCCCTGAATACCCTTTGCAGATTACTGTTATTGGTCCGACCCAGGCAGGAAAGAGTTCACTGGTTAACCTGTTATTAAACAGCAATGTGGCCGGCGTAAGCCCCTTGGCAGGCTATACTGTGCATCCCGAAGGCTTTTGCAACGACATCAGTCCGAAGGATTGCAGCGACTTGCAGCGTTATTTCGGACGATTCCAGCAACTGCAGCAGGCGCATGCCCGGACAGACCGTTATGATTGTTATTTATTGACCGAAAATACCACGGTTTCAAAATATTTGCCGCCCAGCGTCCTTTGGGATACGCCTGATTTTGATTCGATAGATGCCGCGAATTACCGCGAGGGCCTGATCAGGACGATCGCACTGGCCGACATGATTATTCTGGCCGTCAGCAAGGAAAAATATGCCGATCAGTCGGTCTGGGATATCATGGCTGTACTCGAAGACCTGCATCAGCCGACGGTTATCTGTCTTAATAAGCTTGTTGAAGGCTCGGAATCATTGCTGATCCATTCACTGAAAGAAAAATGGCGCCACGCCAGAAATGATGAATTTCCCGAAGTCGTGCCCTTGTATTATCAAAAACAGACGGGCATGCCGGTCTGGCCGGAATCCCGGCAGAACTTGCTTATTCAAATGGCCCACAAGGTCAATCATAAGAAGCAGGCACGCTATGAGCAGGAATTGCTTCAGAAGAACTGGCAATACTGGGTCGAGCCGGTCGTCGCCGAGCACCAGGCCTTAAAAGACTGGCAGGAGCTGATCGATCAACTGATCAAGCAGGCGTTGGAGAGTTATCAGCGCGATTATCTGAATCACCCGCATCATTACGAGACTTTTAAATATGCCCTGGCGCAACTGCTGAATTTACTGGAGATACCGGGCCTGGCCGGTGTCTTGTCCGGCACGCGCAGAGTTTTGACCTGGCCGATCAGGCAAATCATGAAGCTGGGACGCAAACGGCAGCACATCGCCGACAGCAGCCACGAAGTCGCGCTGTTAAAGCAAATCGCCGAGCATATGTTGATTCAGATGGCGGATAGGCTCCTGGATAGAGCGGAACAGAACAGACAAAACCCATGGTGGAAAGAAGCCAGCAGCCTGCTGCGCAGCCAGCGTTCGGATATTTTGCAGGATTTCAGCGAGGCTGCGAGACGCTACCATATCGCTTTTCAACAGGAAGTGGAAAACACAGCGCAACAGCTGTATCACAAATTGCAGGAAAAACCGGTGCTTCTGAACAGCCTGCGGGCCACACGCGTCACCACCGATGCGGCCGCTATTGCGCTGGCATTAAATACCGGCGGCATAGGCATGCATGATCTGATTATTGCGCCGGCGATGCTGACCGTAACGTCCTTGCTAGCCGAAAGCGCTATCGGCAGCTATGTGCACAGGGCCGAGGCGGAATTGAAACAGCATCAGCTCAATACCGTCAAACAGTCCTTATTCATCGATGGCATGGGCAGGAAACTTTCCGCGCTGCCCAAACAGTTAACCCATCTTACACAGTTTAATATTGCACCCGAGCAGTTGCAGGCGGCCGAACACCAACTGAAAGAAAAGCGACATGGCTTACGATTACTCTGATTTAGTAGAACAAACAAAACGCTGGGCCGGGCAGGCCGCCGCTTCGGGCTGGATCAACCAGGAGTCTGCCAGGCAGTTATGCGAGTTCGACGCAAGAACGCCCGACGCTTTGTTCGCGCATAGCGGCTCCCGGCCTCTGATCGTAGCCTTCATGGGGGGCACCGGGGTAGGCAAGAGCTCTCTGCTGAATCGCCTGGCCGGCCAGGCGATTGCCAGGACCGGCGTAGAGCGTCCGACATCGCGCGAAGTCACGCTGTACCATCACCGCAGCGTCGCCATACAGCATCTGCCCGAAAAACTGCCGATTGACCGTATTAAAATAGCCCAGCATGATGAGGAATCGAAAAAAAATATCATCTGGATCGATATGCCGGATTTTGACAGCACTGAGCAGAGCAACAAACAGCTGGTTCTGGAATGGTTGCCGCATATCGACGTGCTCGTCTATGTGGTCAGCCCCGAACGCTACAGGGATGAAAAGGCTTGGCGTCTGCTGCTCGCCGAAGGCGGCCGCCATGCCTGGCTGTTTGTTTTGAATCAGTGGGACAGGGGACAGACCGCCCAATTCGAAGATTTCAAGCAGCAATTGCACAAGGCCGGGTTTGACGAACCGATCATATTCAAGACGGTTTGCGCGGAAGAACTGCAAGCCGATGAATTTGAATCGTTAAAAGCCACGATTGAATCGTTGGCGACCGAACATGTCATCGAGCAACTTGAACAAAGAGGCTTGCAGGTCCGCAAGGACGACTTAAGGCAACGACTGCAAAGCCAGATGCCATTGCTTGGCTCCAGCCAAGCTGTGCAGCAGGCGCCGAAACTGTGGCAGGAACAGTGGCAACGCACCGCCGATATCCTGCAGCAAGGCATGGTCTGGCCGATACAGCAACTGGCCAATTATTATGCCGAACACGCAGCCGATTTAATTACCAATCCGGCCGCAGGCAAATACTCGCCAACCCGCTCGGACATACGGTTGTGGGATGAATGGGCAAGTGCGCGATTCGATGACGGCCTGGACGAATTCGTGCTGAATGTTGATCAGCAAGGCATTCCGGTTGCGCCGCTTAAAAAGCAGTTGGCTCCGGTCCGCGAGAAGGCATCGAAAATCATTCAAGGCGAGAGCGAGTTGGCTGTGCGGCAGGCGCTGGCCAATCCCGGCAATGTCATGCACCGCGCTTTTTTAAAATTCATGCGCTTATGCGAGATTGTGCTACCGCTCGCGGCCATCATCTGGGTCGGTTACAAGCTGTTCACTGTGTATTACACCAGCAACGCGGGCAATGAGGAATATCTGGGCGTCAATTTCGCCATTCACAGTACCTTGCTGATCGCCATTACCTGGCTGACGCCGTTTTTTATTTTGAAGAAAATGAAACCTTCGCTGGAAAAAACTGCTTTAAAGGGCCTTCACAAAGGACTTATTAACGGGCTCAGCATGATTGAATACGAAGTATCGGAAATTGTAGAGACTTTCAGTCATCAACATGCCGAGCAGGTAAATCAGGTCACCGACATTATTGAACATTGTAAGATTGATGATAAGCATCGGGAACTGTCCAGGGATGACAGGGGTCTTTTGACACGAATGCTAATTGAATAAGAGTTAGATAAAGGATTTTCAGAGAGCTGAAAATTTTTTAAAATGAATGGAATCTTTTTAGCAAAATTGACTCTTATCAATTACAATACGCAAGTTAAGGGGGCGACCTGGCTTCGACGTGGGTAGCGAAACCTTAAGTGCATGCCGAGGACTGTACACCTCGTAAATCCTACAGAAAAAAAGTATTCGCAAACGACGAAAACTACTCAGTGGCTTTAGCAGCTTAAAACCTGCACCACTTCTCTGACTGTTTGTGCTTATGCGAGCAGAGTTCTTCGGAACATTCAGGGATCATATTACATAAGATCGCGTCAGGGCTTAGTTCGGAGCCTGAAGCGCTAAATCCAATCGAAATCGCTGTTGATCCTCTTGGCCCGACGGGTAGTCAACAGTTAAATTAAAAGCGCGGGATAAGCATGTAGACCTTACGGCGGAGTGCTTGCGGACGCGGGTTCAATTCCCGCCGCCTCCACCAATTCCAAGAAAACCGGCTGAGCCTGAAAGGGTGGCCGGTTTTTTTATGCCTTTAAAACAGTAATTTTCTTGCTGGGTTCATTTATCCACCAATAAGGCTACAAACGGGATCACATAGTCCGGCAAGTTAAACGTGAATCAACCCGCCTATTTATGGAAAAACAATCGCGGTATCGATGCGTCAACACTTTTCCGGGCATACGGTTAAGCCGCTTTATGCAGCAATTTGTAATCTGTGAGCGACGACCTATAGCCATTGGCTGAATTAGTCGCTCGCGGTTGTAAAAGACCTTAATATATTCAAATATCGCCTGTCTAGCCCCAGCTCGGTTTTCAAGGTATGGAAGAAGTTTTTTAAAACACTGTTATTCCAGCGGTTGCCTTTACGGTTCATGCCATGCCGGGCTAATAACGGTATGTCAGCATATAACATAGTGGCTATATGATTTTTCCTTCTTTAACAAACTCTCGCTGAATGGCGAATTCTAATTGCTTTAAATCTAGCGTGCTTGACTGGGATGCCAATAGCTCGACAGAACAATAATGAGCAATATTCAATATTCCTGCGCCCGTCAGTTCATAGCGGGCCGCAACATGTTGCCAGTCGATATCATCCGCAATCTTGATTTGGGATGGAAAAGTCTGGGCCCAAATTTTATGGCGCTCTTCAAGGCGAGGCATCGGGAAATGAATAATGGATTGAAAACGTCGAATAAATGCATCGTCGATATTGGCGCGTTTATTCGACGCTAAAATGACCAAACCGTTGTGGTTTTCGATTCGTTGCAACAGGTAGGCTACTTCTTGATTGGCATATTTGTCGTGCGCATCGCGGATGTCGGTTCTTTTGCCGAATAGCGCATCCGCTTCGTCGAAGAACAAAATCCAGTTTTTGTTTTCGGCTTTATCAAACAGTCGCGACAGGTTTTTCTCGGTTTCGCCGATATATTTGGATACCACGCGCGACAGGTCGATACGGAATACATCTCTGCCGGTATGCTTCCCCAGCAGCGTGGCGGTCAGGGTTTTGCCCGTGCCAGGCGGTCCGTAAAACAGCGCACGGTAACCGGGTTTAATTTTTTTCTTCATGCCCCAGTCATGCAGTAGCGTGTCGTTATGATTGATCCAATTTTCGACTTCATGGATTTGCCGCAAAGTATTGGGATGCAGCACCAGATCATCCCAGTCCATTTCGGTATCGATGTATTCTGCTGGAAAATCCAGACTGAAACGAGGCTTGCTGATGGCGCCGGCGGTAAGCTGTTCAACAATTTCAGGCTCGAGGATCAAGCGGCCGCTCATCATCGGTTCTCCTTCGCGCACCGGTTCAAGCCAGAGAATGCGTTTTTGCGCAAACCAATGTTCGCTGCTCAGGATTCGCTGAACCTCCAGGCGTTGTATAAGATTGTCGCCTGCGAGAATAAACTGCGCAGTTTCACCGGTAGGAAGAATGCCACGGTGGTTGGCAGCCTTGACACCACCGAATTCGGGGAAATCACCGCCTTCAGGGAAGTGTTCAGCGATAATTTTACTGAAAAATCCGGGCTGCAGTTGTGGCACGATAGCCAGCATCAGCACCGCAAACTCTTCAAGACCGGGATTGTGGCTGGCTATGAATGGGGTCAGCCATGAGTTTCCGGCATAGAAATTCAATGGTTGCAGTTCTAAGTTTTCTGCTTGTCCGAAATGTACACGCAAGCGTCCTTCCAGGATATTTTTGAGCCACTTAAAGGCAAGTTGCAGGTTGGAAGCGTTTAAGTCCATTGTGTTGTCTTTTTACATAGTGATGATTAGGTGAATTATGTGGCGTAATATGCTGACGCTATTGCTTGGCCATAGTTACAAGTCGATTTTCCATTTTCGGAGGATGATAAAAAATAACCGTTTAAAAATACCAAATTGTCGTCCAATCAACAGGATACGTTTGCGTTTCAGCAAATTGACTGTAAAAAATAACAATCGCCCGGCATAAAAATACGCCGATAATCCGGCGTAAAAACTCCCTGTCATCAAATCAATCCGAAGATAATGTAGGGCGATTTCGCGTCAGCAAATCGCCATTTCAAGCAGGCCAGTAACATCATTGTTATATATTGGCGGGGTATTGGAAATATTTTTAATTTTTTATCAGCCTAAGAAAATTGCTTTAAAAAATCTTCTTTAAGTTTTTTAAGAATTAGATTTTGTTCTGATATGCCGTTGCTTTGGAAATGCAGTAGCGAAATAAGTTGGAAATAGGGTTGAATACGATCGTGCCATCCCGGAGTGTTTGTGTTTAGTATAAAACGATACAAGGAATCAATGGGAACTTGACTAATTCTGTTGGGCAAGTTTTCAAATGAAATATCTTCTTTTTTTTTCTTTTTTGCTGAATTGGATGGGTAATTTCCATTTAAATAGTAATTCAATAGCTTGTGATGCGCTTTAGAAGCGATGTCAGGTGGGGGAGACGATTTTGAAATAGTTTTGAACAGGTCGTATTGACTATTGCCAAACAGATGCAATGTACTGGCAAAGTTCATAATAAAACTAAATGTTCCATAATTTTTGTAATCAATTGTTTTCGCTTTGAGGCATTTTTGAAGCCAATAAGCAGACATTTGTATTGCATTGTCAACATAAAGAGGATCAAATGTCAGAGCAATCAATAAAGGAATCTCTGAAGCTGGGCAAGTTTCTTTCTCATCTCCCCATTCTTTCAGGTAATAATCTGCTTTACTTTTTAGTTCAGAATAAGTCATGTCAAATATTTTGCACTATGGGTTTGGGAATGTCTTTCACAATATTTCGGGCGTCTTCCAGGGTTAAACTATATGGTAATCCTGTGAGCAACTTGATCAGGTTCTTGGTAATCATTCCTTTCACTTTTGTGAGAGTGGCTTCACTAATTTTTGCTTTTCCAGCGACAAAATATATAACCGTTACATTGCCAGCTTTCAATGCGGCATCAAGGCGTTTGACAAGAGCCGCTGGATTGTCTTTCCGTTGCGCCAGGATATTCGCAGGAAGGTTGGTCGTGGTCGCAGAAAAAGGATTGTCCCGACCCGCTTTAATTCCTTTATATGTAAAATAAATAGGTGACTTACCAAATGCACCTTTTGTGTCGCCTATAACCACTTCATCTTGATTGTTCGTTGGATTTACCTGAATTCCTAGCTGGTCAAAACCACTGTTACTTAAAAGCTTGTCATCTTTAACTAGAGAAATAAATGTACTGTTATTATCTGCAAGCCATTTAGTTGCAGCTTTCTCTGCCTCCATTAACTTTTTGTCATCACTTGTTACCTGCCAGGAGCCTTTTCCCTCATTCCAGAACCAAACTTTCACGTCGGCATCTTTACAATAGGTTCTCTTGTTTCCACTATGCGATTCTGCAGTATATTTAACTACTGGTTCTTTTGCACCAGGAGGTAATCCGTTCGGATCGTCATCGATTTCAACTTCTGTTCCTTTCTTAGGGTTGATTACAGCTTCTACTTGGTATTTTCCTTTTGAGACTTTTTCTGCCTTGATAGCAGTAAGTTGATATTTTGATTTCACTGAACTTAACTTCAAGCGCAGTTTAATAAAATTAACTTTGGTGCTTTTGGTATAAGCTACAACTTCTTTAGAAGCATCATCTACCGCTTTTTGTTTTTGCTCCTCTGTCCGCTCATCCTTCTTATCCTTCTTCCCAAACAACTTCCCGAACAAGTCCTTCGCCTTCTTCACAACCCAGGCGAGAGCCGCATCGATGGCCTTATTGACGCCGCCGCGGGCTTTTGAGACGACTCCATTGATCTTATCGGTGACTTTTCCCAGACCGACAAGCCCGGCGAGCAGGCTGATGGCGAGAGACAACATCCCTGCCAGCGCGTTGGATACCATAATGGCGGCTGATCGGATATTGCCGGCGGCGATTTGCATGATGGAGTTGACAAATCCCGCCACCACCGCCGCAATTTTTGACATCTTTGCCACTATTACCATGACGATGTCATAAATCGAGACAATTGCCGAGATAAAACCGGCGCCGGGAATAAACATGGCGACGAGCTTGGGAACGGCTTTTGTAATGATGGCATCGGTTACAAAACCGATGATCCCACTCACGACCGTATCCTTGAGGTCGGCAAGTTTCTCCTGGATCATCTCCCAGATCGCAACCGGCCCGCCATTTTTCAGTTTGACAATAATTTCATAGCCTTTTTCAACCCCGTTTTCGATCCCTGACATAATCGCTTCGCCCTTAGGCCCCATTGCCTTGACAATTTTTGCGCGGATCTTGGGCCAGGTAATGCCCAGCACGCTGAGCACAAACTTGCCCAATTCCGGCAGTGAAAGCGCTTTGGGAATATATACGCCATTGAGAGAACCGGTCAGCCAATCGATCAGTCCGGCTTTAAGGTGAGTGCCGATATTGTCGGCAAACGTTTCAAAGCCGGCTTTGCCAGCTTTTGCCAGATTGCCGACAAAAGGCAATGGATTTTTCAGTATGCTCTTGAGAGCGGCGCCTGCGCGTTTGACATAGGCCATCGCACCCGGCTTGACGGAATCGAAGATAATTTCCAGCAGATTCCAGACGGCGTTGCCCGCCCAACTGATGAACTTGCCGGCGAAACCGCCGAATACCGATTTGAGCTTGTTAAAGGCGTTCGGCAACAGCACAATGTCGATAAACTCCAATGCCTGGAAGGCGGCGATGAACAGCGCCGGAACCTGTTGTACAAAGCCTTTTACCGTACCCAAGGCATTCTGGAACCAGGCCCATGCGCGCGCAATGGCATTGGCTTTCTGCATGTTTTGCCAGACTTCTTCCTGGCCGATCAATTTCATGAACGGACCGATCAGGTTTTCGGCAGTCTGCGGTACCGGCTCGCCACTTATCGGGTCCTTGCCCAGGACGGCGCACAACAGATCGTAACCATTGGGGGCATTGGCCTTGGCGAATGCGGCGATGGGTTTTAGGATGGCATCCTTGACCAAAGTGATCATGCCATCTTTAAGTCCAACGGCGAATGCCTTGATCTGTCCAATGGGCGCAGTGACGATTCTTTTGCCGCGTTCCCATACTGCTCCGGGGTCGGCGAGGTCAGTGACTGAGAATTTTTTGACGAACTGTTTGATGTCCTGCCAAATAGTGCTGCCGATGTCGCTCAGTGCAGCGAACTGCTGCGCAGCGAACACGCTGACCTTATCAAATACACCGTGGTTGGCCAGCGCCTGGGTGATATAGGCTCCGCCCGGTATCATTTCGATGGCGCCTTTGAGAATGTTGCCGGCGCTGCGGTCGACAGCGGCCCGGGTGATCGGGTTGTAGCCGATGACCACAGTGAGCATCGTGAAACCGGGAATCGCAGCGGCGTTATCAGCGATAAAGCCGAGAGCCTTATCGATCAGGTATTCGATCGGATTCAGACTATCCAGGAGGCCTCGCTGCACGGGTGGAGGTGTAGCCGTAGTGCTGACCTGCGGGCTGCGTTGTATGGCATGGCCTTGCTGGATGGTATGGGTCAGTTCGTGGGCCAGGAGCTGTTTGCCTTCGCTGCCGCCGGGCTGGTACTGGTCCCGGGAGAAAAAGATGTGGTTTTTATAGGTAAATGCCCGCGCGCTCAATCGGTTGCTAAGGCTTGCGGATTCGGGGTCGCTGTGGACGCGCACGTTGCTGAAATCGGCATTGAATCTTGGCTCCATGTAGTCGCGGATATCGCTGGGGAGCGGTTGCCCGCCTGCGGTTTTGTTTTGAATCGCCGATTGTATGCCTGAATTTACAGTAGGAGCGCCGGCGCTATCTTTACGTTGGAGTTTTTCTTCGGCAGCCGGGGCTTTTTGTATCTTTTCGTCCTCTTTTTTCTGAAGCTTCTCCTCAGGCATGGCCGCCTTCTGAATTTTTTCTTCAGGCATGACTGCTTTCTGTATTTTTTCTTCTTCCTTTTTCTGTAATTTTTCTTCCGGTTGGCGCTGAAGTTTTTCTTCTTTTATCGGCGCCGGGGCAGGGGCAGGCATGCGCATGACTTTGTCGGCCATCTTATCGGCTTCCTGCTCGAGCTTGTCGCCGGGTTTGTTCACCGCCATTTTCATCTGCACGGAGGCGGTGAAAGCCTGGCTGGCCGGCGCGAAAAAATCACCGCCCCCTGCTTTGGCGAAAAAGGGCTGACTCGGCGTTTGGGTTGCCGTTTTTGAGGCAGTGCTGGTCGATTTTTCTGAGCTCGATTTCATCTTCTTCTACCCGTTAACATGAGGTCAATAGCGCCACTCCACCCAGAGCATCCGGTGCATCCAGGGCAGTTTTATCATGCCGATACCCCAGGGCAGCTGGTCCAGCAAAATATCGTAGGCTTTGTTTTCCACCTGTAAGCGCCAGTCGCCGTCATCACGCAAGCTGATTTTGCCGGGACGGATCAGAAACGTTCCCCGCAAACCGTCGTCGCTGGTGCCTTTCAAGGCAGCCCAATGACGGATTACAGCCTCAAGCAGCGCAGTAGCTTCCCCGGTTTCTTCAGCCGTTAAAGGAGTATTGGTATCCACAGGCGTTTCCAATGCCAAATTTAATAGCACTTTAGGTAAGACCAGCTCATATTCGGGCGCGACCAGCTGACCGGTGCCTAAAAAATGCAGCAGAGACAATGCCCGATCCGGAGCAATGAGCTGGTCGCCAACAACAATGTTTAATGCTCTGAAAAATTGCGGGAGAAACGGGTGCAACAGAACCAAACCTGCGTTGTTGATGTAAATATTTTCGCTAGTCATAATATTTGAAGTCCCTGTCGGTGCGCCTGGCTTTATTGGCGGGGCAGAGGTTGGTTGTTCTGCATAGGCATTACCGAACAGGTCGGGAAATGGGGCTTTGGCGAGGGAGCCGGCAGCCTCATCAGGTGTTGCGCCAGCGGCTATCGATGCCATAGCTGACGTTGAAGTCTCAGCCGGTGCACCTGGTTTTATTTGCGGGGCAGAGGCGGGCTGTTCTGCACCATTGCCAGATAGATTGGAAAATGGGGCTTGGACAAGGAGGCGGGTTTCGTCAGGTGTCGCAGCGGCTGCTGTCGATGTCGCGGCTGGCGTTGAAATCTCAACCGATGCGTCTGGCTTTATTGGTAGGGCAGAGGCTGATCGTTTTGCATCGGCGTTACTCAAGAGGTCGGAAAATTGGGCTTGGGCAAGGGAGCCGGCAATCTCGTCAGGCGCTGCGTCGGCTGCTGTCGGTGTTATAGCTGACGTTGAAACCTCAACCGATGCGCCTGGCTTTATTTGCGGGACAGAGGCCGACTGTTCTGTCTCGGCATTACCGAATGGGCCAGTGAACTGGGTTTGAGCAAAGGAACCTGCAGTCTTATGCGGCGCATCAGTTGCTGCCGATGTCACCACTGACTTTGGGGCGTTGCCGGTTTCTATCGAATGCGCAATGTCAAATTCTGACGCGACTGTAATAGTTAATGGACTTTGCCCGGATTTGCCCGGTTGCTGCCGGTCATCGCTTGATGCTTCAGGCCAGTGTCGTCTCAGCCAGTCGAGCAACGCTGGCTGATGTTTGAAATCTGCCGGCAGCGCTTGCCAGATGTCGCGGATCATCTGTATGTCAGCGAGGGCTGAAGGTTGCTTTGCATGCATAAACGCCGTCTGCCAGATTTGAGACTGCAGCGTTTTGGCGATTTCCGCTGGCAATGGCTGGCTGACCAGAGTCTGTAAAAGCTTATGGACGATTTCGTTAACAGCAGGCGCCAAGTATGTTAGCAAGGTGTCTAAAAACGTTGTTGAGAACTGTAGCGAAAAACGTTTGGCCGCATCTGCCGTGGTCAAAGCGGCAAGCAGATCGGCATCAATCAACGGTGTTGCTTGCTTCCAGCTGTTGAGCAGAAATTGCTCCAGATTTTGTCCTTCCGGCAGACGAAAAGACCAGGGGAGCCTTCCGGTTCTGGCGAAGTAAAGCAATGCTTCCAGGGCCACCTGCGGCTCAGTTTTATATTGGATTGCTCCTGTCTGTTCCTGAGCGGGATCGTTCTGTGGCAGCAGGTGAATCCGGTGTCGGGAATCCTGCAGCCAGCGTTCGATAGCTTGGATTATCGCGGCGGGTAAATTATCTTCCAGCCGGTCAGCAGCCAGGGTGCCGATATCAATTTCCATGCGTTCAATAACCAAGTGAGCGTCTTGCGGAGCATGAGTGTCCAGCAGGTCAGCCAATTTGGGCGTCAACCATGTGTTACAAAGATTCAGCAGCCGGTTATGCAATTCCCAGGCTTTGCTCTCGTCCCCTTTCAGGGTGACGTGGAGACTTTGTCGCTCAATGAGGTGACGGTTGCCGCTCATAAAATTCTTGTACTGATTCCCGTTATCATGCTATCGTTCAGACACTGGAAGTCGGATAGGCATATCCTCAAGGGCGCATAAGGTAACACCCGAAAGCGCCTACTTCCCTTCTCTCTAATCAATCACAGTAGCTATTTCCATTTCTGGGCATCCTTCTTGCCGAAAATAACATTGATGGCATAGCCGCTTACCGAGTAATCGCTTAGGATAGCCATAATGTCTTCTCGATTAATCGATTTATCTTCCGTGTGAATCAGTAAATCTATATCACTATGCTGAGTGATTTTTTTGCCGGTGATTTTCTCGCGCAAGCCGGAAAAGCCTGCAGGAAAATTGTTTTCCGATGCTGTCCGGGATACCCAGCTGCCGTTGGCCCACGGGCCTATTAACACGGCTTCGACAGTCAGACCTCCTACATTATAAGTTTCGTCTATAACCTTACTGATGTTTTCCAGCAGATTCTGCACCGATGCCGGCAAAGGCTTGGATGCTCTGAGTTTGATCATGACTTCCCAGTCAATCAGATCCTGTTCCGTTGGCATGGTGGCGCTCGGAGATGGATACTTAGCCTGATGGTGAGCGTTTTCCTGCAGCCATTGGTATTCACCGGCGTGGTATTCATCGTGCAATTGGCATAGGACAGGCCAATTGAGGGGCTCCCATGCGCCTTTTTGCCAGCGATAAATACCGTCAGGCGTGTAGGCGTAGCGAATCTGGTTGCCTTGCAGGCCGCCCCATTCGATACGGAACATATGGTCGGCAAAATAGCGAATGAGAAATCTATCATTATCGCGGTCGTAATCGAAAACCACTCCGTTGGGGTAAGCCTGATTCAACCTATGGGCTATAGCGGAAAGCTGTCCGTTAATGAGTTCCTGGATAGGTACGCTGACTTGCTTAGGAGTAAGCAGCTTGCCTTGGAGTTCGTAGCGGTAAATGACGATGACATAGTTATCGGCCAGAAGGTCTTTATCGGCTTCCTTGGACCCTGAATAATCACGGCGGGCCAAGTTGCTTAAATGCCGCTTGCTATCGAACCATGGGTATGAGCACTCATTTACCTCCACCCTACACAGACTACTCGAAGCTTCCATATGTTCTATGCGGTAAGGCAGCGCGAAATCGGCGAGTACGATATTGGCGTTGATTCCGCTTCCGCCATATAACACCACAAAAGTACCATCGCGCAGGGCACCTGCCTGATGCTCCAGGCCAGGATGTCTTTCCAGAAAATTTCCTACGGCATCAGCGCTGAGATAGAGGATGGAAAGCGGCAAACGGTGGCTTTTGATCAGCTCGCCGAGAGTGGTGGTGACAGTCAGCAGATTTTTGCCGACATGGCCTTCTATCCTTAAAAAGTTGTACGCTTCCAGATCATAATCCAACGGCTGGCGAACATGGGCAGGGCTATCGGCATCTTCATGCCAGGAGAGAATGTTCCGGGCCTGCCAGTCTTTGCGGCTGGCGTCCCAGTAAGGGCGCAGCTCCGGCCGGTAATAGAACGGCAGCGCCTTGTCGGACAGATGGCGATAACCGAACCGGCTGGGGGTGATTTTCAGCGGGTGTGCGCCGGCCGGTAAAATATTGAAGTTTTGCACCATCCGCAGGACCCGCTCGAACAAAAAGCGCAGCTCGCCGCGTCTGTTTTCGGCAAGGACCAGCGCCGGCGAAGGCAAAAACCGGCTGCGGTATTGCGGGTTGCCGGAATTTTTTAGGGCGCCTAATACCAGATGGCGCGGAAACAGGCTTGCATCCGGCAGGCATTCCGGCACGGCCTGCATTAGCGCAGCCCGAAGCTCATGATAGGCGGCGGTCAAGTCGCGCAGCCAATCGTAGTAATACTGGATCGCCGGCTTGTCGGCCGGAAAATCGAACTGCTGATCCAGCTGGGCCAGCGCTGTATTGTCCAGGTCCGGGATCAGGAGTTTTAGATGGCCGTAGCTTTGGTTGATGGCATCCAGCAGGCGGTTGACGGCGGTTTTTGCATCCATCTGTTCGGCAAAAAAATTCTTATAAACCTGCTGGTAGTTCTGTAAGTCTGTCGGCGCAGTAAAATGAACGCGCGCCAGCGGGATTTCCGGCAGTTGCAGCGGAGTATAGGCAGTCAGCTTGTTCAGCTCTACCAGCAGGCGCCGGGCCTTGACTTCAACCTCGGAGCCCTTGTCATCGCAGTTATTGGGGCTGCAATTACGCAATGAAGCTTGTTTGAGTTCCAGCATCAGCACCAGCGCTTTATCATCCAGAAAACCAGCCGGTGCTTCAGTCAACTGGTTGACATTGTCATCCCCCAACGATTCGGCAGTCAACAATTCCCAGAGTGCGAACTGGGTATCGTTGTCTTTGAACGGCAGATAATGCAGGTCTTCGTCAGCATCTAACTGGCGATAGGCGACCAGCTCCAGTTTTTCCTGCGGCTCTGCCAGCAAATAGCCTTCCGAGGTAATCCCGAAGCCCTTGGACAGAAAAATTCGGGTAGGTGTGGCAGGGGTGTCCAGCGTGATATCCAGGCCGCAAACGATGCCTATGCCGGTCAGATCGGCCCGCGTCAGCCGCTGCTGTTCGTCCAGATAGCCGAACAGCCGGTTGAGATGCGCGTTAGTCAATACCTGATTGGCTTCGAAGACCGGATAGCTGGTGTGTTGTGGTTGCATGGCGATGTTACCGTTATCAGATGGTTGAATAGGGCCGAGTTCAGGTGTGCTGCGAACCAAGAGCGGTACTGCCTAGCCGTACCGGGTTCTGATCACTACCGTCATCATAATCATGTAAAGTAGCTTGCGGATAGGTATTGTCCAATGCGGCCAATAAGGTGACGACTTGGTGCAAGGCGTAAGATACTTCCCGGTAACCGGCGTAGCGGTTGTCAAGCAACTGCTGGAGCTTTTCCGCGGTGTCCGGCTTAAAGGTCAGCCCGCTGCAAAGCGCCGGCAAATAGAGGGTCAAAGGCGTGAAATCGGCGAAATCCTGCTCATTCCAGGGCTGAGGAATAACGCGGTTGAGCATTTTGCCGGTCAGCCATTGATGGAAATGTTCACCGTAGCTGCCGAGAATGCTGGCGCTGCATGAGCATAAATCGGCCACCGGACCGTCAAGCCGGCCGGCTTTAAGGATGGCGCGCACCTGCTCGGAAAGCCGTTCCTCGCTCCAGTCGAAGCGCCGATTGACAACCAGCCATTGCTGCCAGGCCTGTTGGAAACGCTCGAATTGCCGGCCGCCGATAACCCGTTGCTGAAAATACTTGGCCATCGACACTTTAATCTCGTCCCACTTTGCACTGTCCAGTTGGGCGGCGCAGCCAAGCCCGTCGGTTGTCAGCGGTGAAAATAAGGTCTGCAATTTGTTGTTCAGCACATCCGGCTGGAAAAACGTGGCGGCGTGGTCTCGATGCCAGTCGGTAAATGTTTGGTCGAACAAGGCATAGATGGCCAGGGCGCAGTTGTCGGTCTGTTGCCTCGTCAAAGCTTTATCATCGGGACCGACGGTTTTGGCGATTAACCACGCAGACAGGCTCTGGATCAGCGCCTCGTCCCGGCTGAAACCGTCGTTCGCCACCCAGCAGATTTTGGCCAGAAGATGCGCCGGCATTTCTTTGCGGATAGTGCGTTCGGCAAAGTCGCGCATTTCCAGATCATTATTGTAAGGCGCTGTCCAGCCGGGCATCACCCAGGTTAAACGGAATGAATAGGGATCTTCGTCGCCGCAGGCCGCGCAGTCGCCGCTGGGGCAGGCAGGGTAGAGCGCATCGCCTGGAAATTTGGGGCGCAGCAATAGATGCTCGACGATGACGGCGCGTTGATCGGCGCTCCAGCTTAACAATTCGTCTTTAAATGCCTCGGCCTGACTTTTGCTGGCGAATAGGTCGGCAGCTTGCCCGAGCGGCTGGCCGTCCGCATCCTGCAGCAAGAGATGGTATTCAAGGCTGTCAGCGCCTGCCGGTTCGATCAGGTACGCGTCCGCTTTGCTGAATGCGGTAATCAGGCTGGCGTAGGCAAGCTGCTGCGCTGCCTCTGGCGTATCGGCCTCGAGTTTAACGTCGCCTTCAAACCAGATGCGGTACGTATCTTTCAGTTGATAGGCGATTGCGTAGCCTGCCGCGTCAGGCTCGGTTTGGGTCCAGGCAAAGTCCAGGTCAGGAAAGCCCAGCAGCAGCGCGACGCGTTTTTTTAGCCCCGCCGCATTGCCTTGCATACCGGGCGTTTTATAGTCGAAGGCCCGGTAGCGGTTAGAACTGACGGCAGGATAGGCTTTCAGAAATGTCAGTTTGTCTTCGATCAGACGACGTTGCGCGAAGGGCAATCCCTGCCTGCGGGTTAAAAGCAACGCATATTCGCTGAATTGTTCACCGAAGCGGGCCATTAAATGGTCGAGAAAGCGGTTTCGGCGCTGCTGAAATTCCTCTTCGGTTTCGGTCATTTGTTCCAGGGCGTCGAGGTTCAGGCCATCGGTCACCTCGTTATAGCCTTTGATGATCTCTTCGTTCAGGCACTTGACGAAGTAACTGCGCTGTGCCGCCGGGTCGAGCGAGAACAATTCCGCACACTGGCCGATTTGCGCCAGCGCATTGGCAATGATTTGTTCGAATACCAGCAGATAGGCCTTAAGCTGTTTGGCCTGGGCCTGGCGCTGCCCGGAGGCGTGGGTGGGCAAACCTTCAGCGCCCACTCCGTAAGCCGGGGGCAGGCCGTATTGCAGCGGATAGTAGTCGAGCGGGTCGCGAAATACGCCGGCAGGCGCGGCCAGATCTTCACCATCTGCCGTTTGGGGGCGCACTTTGGGACGGTTCTGTTCGCCGCGCAACTGTATCAGGGTTGACAAGGCTTCGTCGGCCCTGGGCCGAAGCGGAAGGCCGTCTTTGAAGAACACAAAGCTCGACAAGTGCCGATGGAAGCGAGGCTGGTGCTGCGGCGTGATCAACAGTTGCCAGCTGGCGCTGACTCTGTTGCTGTTGTCCGTGCCGTAACCGGGATCGGAGGCGCCGGTAACCGGATTGCCTTCCGCGTCGTATTTGGTCAGCAGCAGGTTGTTGACCGAGACGATGCCGTCCATATCCATTAAGCGGTTCATGATATCCGAGGTGCGCAGCACCGTTCTTAACTGGGAGGCGGCCAGCGTCTCATTGCCGATAAAGCCGTTACTTAAGGCGGGGCCGTTGAATATGTCTTCCACCGGCGCATTGCCGGCCAGCCGTTCCTGCAGACTGTAGAATTCCAGCGGCGGATTGCAATACTGCTCGATGGCAAGCCAGATCCGGGCCTGCACCCGTTCGATGTCGGCATCCGGCCTGACGTCTACGTCCGCACAGACTGCCACGTCTTCGATATCCACCACCTTGACATGACAGTAGTCTTCATCCAGATTGCGATGCTGCTGCAATGCCTGTTTGGCGTCATTTACCGCCTGGCGGGCGGCTTTGAGTTTTTGGCGGTAGCGCTGCAGCAGGCCCGAGGCGCCGGCATCCTCCAGTATGTCTGTCAGCTGCGCCAGCGTGGTCAGGTTTCGGCTGGCAGCATCGCCGAACATGCGCAACGCGGCATGTACGATGACTGATTGCTGATTGCCGCTGAAAGCGATCGTGAAACTGACATAGAAGACCTGGCGCCAATGATCGCGCAGGTAGTTGTCCTTTTCTGAATCCGCTTCTTTAGTGTTATCGCTGAGAACATCGTAACTTTTGTTGGCTCCCAGCCGGGTGACGGTCAGCGCGGAGAGCGGCGCATCGCTGAAAAACGGCGCTTGCTGTTCGGGCTGCAGCGTCTGCCAATCTGGAAAGCGCAGTTCTACGAGCGTGGCATGGGGGCGGCCTTCGCTGTCGAAGACCTGATAGCTGGCGGTAATCTTGTGATCGTTGAGATCGCCGAGTTCCGGATCGGCTTCGAGTTCCAGCAGAACGTCGTACAGACCGGCCACTTTTACCGGCGCCTGTTGCCCGGTTTGCGGCGCTTTATAGCCAAGCCGCAGCTGGTGTTTTTTGTCGCACCAGGCGTAATAATCGAAATCGCAGCTGCAAGATTGGCTGAATACCCAGGCATTGCGCACCGCGTCCAGATCGATCAGGAGCCTGCGAAAGTCGTCAGGGGTTACCGGGTTGACGGTCAGGATCTCACGGGCAGTAAAAAAAGCCTGGTCGGGGTAAGGCTGAGCTGCGTTTGCCGGCGGCGCGGCAGATGTCAGCAGATCGGCTATCGGCCACTGGCTGCGGTAAGCGACATCTGTAATGGCATAACACAGGCTTTCCAGAAGAGTGATGCCTGGATCGTGGGCGTTGTAATCGGTCCACGTGTCGCTGGCCAATTGTGCGATAAAGCCGATGCCCTCCCGGCGCAGACGGTAGTAGTCGGCAGCGGGCGAAAGCTCGGCATGTTTTTCTAGGGTGTCAGGTATCTTGCTCATACAGATTCACACGGACAGGCGGCGCCGGTGCTTGATTGCTGAACCGGATCAATAGGGTTGATGCTGTGCTGCCGGGCGGAAACCAGTATGGAAATCGCTTTGGAGCCGGTAATCACGGCATTGTCGGCAATGCTGGTTTCAGTGCCGTCGCCGCTCTGGGCCGGATAGCGGTGGGCCAATTGAAAATCGGTCACATAATCGACGTAAGGCAGTTCCTCAACGAAATTGAGCAATACCGAACGATAAATCTTGCCGCCAATGTTGGGGCTGCCGTCTTCAGTGAATGCCCAGGGCGAGAGAAAACGGGTGATGGCCTGATTTAACCGGCTGGTGTAAAAGCCTTTGTCCAGGCCTGAGTTGAAACAGACTTTAAAACGCGCCTCGACTTCTTCGAACTGGGGGTTCTTGACATGCAGCTGGACCGTTCCCGGCAGCCGTTTTTGCAAAAACGTTTTGATCTCCTCCAGAAGCCCCAGGCTGGTGTAAGGGCGCAACGGATCGCGCTCGTTGTGAAATTGCTGGTTCGGAACGGTAATGACCGTGACATGGCCGGGGGCTAGTTCGCGATAGATGTTCCTGCCGTTGTCCTGGTCATAACAGGTATGATTCAGGCATTTTGCCTGATAAATTTGCGGAAACGCTTCCAGAATCAGGTGCTCATAGTCCCAGAGCGCGATGGCCCGGTCTTTATGCCGCAGGCGTTCGCTGACGCGGGTATAAAAGGCATCGGCCTGCTCGGCGCCCTTGCCGCCGAAACCGGGGAACGGCTGATGTATGCTTTTGACAGCGGCGTCCGGGATGGCAAGTTTGCGGATGGAGCCGGCTGCCAGGGCAGTGGCCGGAAACGCCGGATCGTTATCCCGGTTGCTGAAGGTGGCGGTTAAGCCCTGGGCGGCAACCCGCTGCAAGCGGCAGACGGCATCGCTCTCGCTGGCGACGGCGGCCTTGATCCAGTACTGTCCGGCAGGCAACAGGCTATTGGCCGCGGAAGCATCGGCGGGTATCTGCAAGGTAATGATTCCGGAATGCAGCAGTTCATGGCTGCCGTCCTGGATAGCGTTGGCGGCAAAGTCTATCCATTCGTTGTCGCGCAGATAACTCCAGTGGATATGCTGCGGTTTCGGCTTGACGGATAACGGATCGGCGGTACCCTCAGCTACCTGAAATAATAGCGCCAGGTTCTGCCCCGGATTGAGATCGCTGACGCCGATGTAGAATTCGGCCGCCTGACCGGCGGTATCAGTAAAGTGCTTGAACTGCGGCAGCAAATAAATAGCCGGATCGGGCGCGGCGATTTTCAGAAACGGATGCTGTTCGGCCTGTCCGAACGGCGCCAGATGGAAAAAACGCGCCTGGCGGTTTTCGAAGCCGGCTTGATCTACGCTTTTAAACGTCAGAAGTTGCGCAGCGGTATAGTCCAGCGTCAGCTCACTGATGAAAGGGCCTACGGGCGGGACTGGCTTTGACTTGGCAGGGCTTCCGGTAACGCCGGCAGCCTTGGCGGCAGCGCTTCCGGTAGCGTTGGCAGTCCCGGTGGAAGAGCCAGTGATGTAATCGATCAAGTCCTGTTCGTATTGGCGCTGCCCAAAGTCCTGCAGTAGTCTTAACCGTAAATAGCCATGCCGGGATGCCGTGTCGAAAGGCGTCGGCGCTGAAAGATCGGGGGCATCGACAAACAGCCGGCTCAGATCGGCTGTGTGAGTGATTGCCGGGGCCTGAGAACTCGGGGCATTGGCAGACGGGCGGCTTGAACAGGCATCGTCAATGGCAGTCGATGTTGAAAAGCCGGGGATATCGGCAAACGCGCGGCTCAGATCAGCCGTCAGCTTCAACTGGCTGCCGGTGACAGGGAATTGCAGGCCCTTGATCTCCTCCCAGGTGCCGGCTTTCAGAAACTCCGCCCCTATTTCTACGTCTTTGGCGTCGGGGTAGGGTGCAGGAAGATTCTGCCATTTCAGCTTGAGCGTGCATTCGACAAGCCGCTTCTGGAAGGCTTCCTTGCAACCGATAATCAGGCTGCTGTTGGACACAGGCAAAGCGCCAAAAGGTTGAAACGGCTTGCTGGTGTCGACCGGGCCGAAATCGTTGCTGACCGTCAGCGTTTTCAGATCATTTACCGTAACGGTCAGGAGGATCTGGTTCAGGCGCAACGTTTTCAGTTTGTCATAGGCAAAATTGCGGCCGGGGTTGTGGGCCAGCTTTACCAGTAACACCGGCAAATCGGTATCCAGACTGTAACCATGGACTTTAGCCAGATAAGGGGTGATGGCAGGGGCCGAGCCATCCAGCGTCAACACGATTTGCTGTTTATTGGGCAGGCTTGCCGTTACCGGAATCCAGTCCTTTTTGCCGCTGACAAAGCAGAGCAGATCCGTACTGCCGATGCGGTCGGGCAACGGGGCCGGAAAGATCAGCGTGATCGTGCGGCGGCCTTCCGACAGCAACAAATAATGCGAGGCCAGCGCAAAGCCGATTTCGGCCTTGGGCATTCTGATCTCGCTCAGCGTTCCCAGGCTGTAAACTTTGTTAAAGAACGGATGCCAGGAGTGATCCGCCGAAGTCAGCTTGGCGCCCAGTCCGTCGTCAGAATCGGCGACAGGCGAGGCGAACAAGCGGCCGTTATGCTGGTTTTTCAGGCCGGTTTCGCCGGCGTCGCTATGGTGATAAACGGTTTTCAGGGCCGTGACTTTAGCCCGGTTGGCGACAAAATCGCGGTCAGCGGCATAAACCACTTCCTTCCCTGACGCATCTTTGCCGGCTTTGAACAGCGTATCGCGGTTAATCAGATGGGTGTCGGCCTGTCTGGCCAGTTCCACCAGCAGATGAACCCGGCCCGGCTCGGCGGGTTTTTCCTTGAGTTTAAGAACTTCCCGATAATAAAAATCCAGATGGCGTCCGGTCAGCGTGTTGACTTCGGCCCGCGCGTATTCGAACAGTTGCAGAAATGCCAGAAACAGCGCGTAGTGAGGTTCATGATCGCTGCGCCGGCTCAGGCTGTCTTGCAACGCCTGCTGCGCATCGCCGACGCTGCGGGCGTAGGCTTTCAGAAACTGATCGAAAATGGAGGTAAACAGATTGTGGGTGGCGATGTGGTTGAGGCGCTCGAACACATCGCCGCTGCTCCCGTATAACGAAGCATCGGGCGCAATGGCGGCGACATAATCGCTCCAGTTGGCGTGGCCGCCGGTGATCCAGTCGCTGGAGAAACTGGCCTGCTCGATGGATCTGAAAACACCGGCGCTGGCGCCTAAAATCACCAGTTCCGGACGCGCATCGGCAAACACCGGATCGGTTCCGGGAAAGGCTTTGTGATAAGCGATCAGGTTCCGGAAACTCGTTGCCAATTGGCTGCGGATCAGATTGCCCAGCACCGGTTTGAGCAGGGTTTGCTCGCTTAACTGCGATTTCAGCTGATCCAACTGCGCAGCCAGGCTGGCGATGGCGCTGAACAGGCAGCCTAAGTGCTGCTTCAGGGCGTTGTCTTTACGGCTTTTCTCGGCGCTGCCGTCTGCGCCGGAAACGGCGTTGCTCCGGTTATTCAAAAAATCGAAACTGGTTTTGAGGGTGTTCTGGTAATAGCCGATATCCTGGGTTGCGGCAATCGCCAGCAACACCGCGTCATTGCCGCCGAAAAAATCCTCCCAGGTGCCGCTGGCGTTATGGCCGGCATCGTAAAATTGCAGATGCCGGGCATAGGCTTTGGCAAACACCAGCGCATGTTGCAGTTTGTGAGCATCGACAGGCGCGTAAGCCGGGTTCAGTTCGGCGAGGAAGCGTTGATCCTGGCGTGTGCCTTCATGGATCAGCTTCAAGGGGTTGGTGTTCTGATTGCAATCGTTCGCCATCATCAGGCCCCATCCGGTAGCAAATTGACGGTTGTCGTGAGATTAATGTCGGTGCCCTCTGTTTTGTAATAGGGATAGACGAAGTTGAACCGGGAGTTGGTGGTTTTGACCCGGTAATCGATCTCGATCAACACCACGCCCTCCAACTGTTGATCTTCGCGCAATCTTACGCCGTCGAGCAGAATGCGCGGCTCGAAATAGAGAATGGCGGATTCGATTTTGTCGGCCATCAATGTCTTCATGCGCGTGTCCAGGTTTTCGAACAACAGCTCATCCAGATTACAGCCGTACTGCGGCAGCATCAGCCGTTCGCCTGGGCGGGTGCTGAGCAGGATTTCCAGGCTGGACGCAATATCGGCTTCCTCGGCCAGCATCTCGACGCCGGCATTGCTGCGATTAAAGGTGGGCGGAAAAGACCAGCCGCGGCCGAGAAAAGAGTTTGCCATGATGTCAGCCGCCGATTAATACAGTCGTGGCCCCAGGCGGCAGAATGGCGCCGCCGGCGGCTGTTGAGTCGCCGATTCTTGCAGCCGGCAGGCCGGCGATCATTACGGTTGCCGAACCCTTGATAATGGCATCGGCGCCGCAGCTGTCGCCCACGCGCGCCGCCGGCAGACCGGCGATCATCACCGTGGCCGCACCGGGCGGAATAATCGGGGTAGGGGCGCCCTGGGTAGCCGGGCTGACGATCATGTCGCTGACGCGTGCGGCGGGAAGCATGGCTGTCTCCTAATTGATCTGGACCAGGCCGCCCTGAATCACCGTGGTGGCGCTGCCTTTGATGCTGGTGCTGGCGCCGGAGACTTCGGCGCTGCTGGTGCCGGTGGCTTTAAGTGCGGTTTGCGCTTTCAATTCCATGTTCATGCCTTCTTGCTTGATGTCCTGGCTGGCTTTCAGGATCAGGTCTTTGCTGCTTTCAATGACGATGCCGTTATCGTCCAGCGTGATTTTGTTGCCGTTCTGGTCTTCGAAACGTATGCCTTTGTCTTCCTCCGAGAGCAGGATCTTGTTGCCGCCCGGGGTTTCCAGGGTAATAACCTTTTTCTCGTCGTCGAACGTGAGCTTCATTTTTTCGCGGCTGACATAACCCTTGCGGTGGTTGTCGTCCTTGGCCGGCTCCGGAGCGGGCTTGGCGCTGCTATGGCACATGCCCAGCACTACCGGGTGGCGCGGATCGTCGTCAAGAAAACCCACGACGACTTCATCGCCGATTTCGGGGCGGAAAAAGGTGCCGCGCTCCTTGCCCGCGTCCAGGGTGGCGATACGGGCCCAGATGCCTTCTTCCGACATGCTGATCGTCGGCACGCGCAGTTTGATGCGGTCTTCGCCGTCCGGATCATTTTCCAGCACCGTGACAATGCCGATTTGCAGACCGCTGATGGCGGGCAGTAAACCGGCGGCCGGCAGCGGACGCAGATTGAAGGTTTCGGCGCAGATCTCCGGATTCAGGCCCAGTTGCACATCGGTTTCCCAACTGCCTTTGGCAAAGCTGTGGCGTACTCCGGAAACGTACAATTTGCCTTCAAAGCGCTCGCCGATGCCGGTGATTTCGATCACCTTGTCCGGCATGACGCCGGCAAAGCCTGTAAATCTCGCCCGGCCGCGCACTTTGGCCAGCCGTTCCTTGAGCAGGCGGCCATCGGCCCAGGCCTGTAATTCCGGCTGGCTGAGTTTTCCGCCGTGTATCAAGGCATGGGGGTCGCCGCCGATGACTTCGGCAAGGGCGTCAGGGCTGAGATTGCCGTTGTCGGTGGTGGCCGGTTCGCTGGCGTCGGTGCTGAGGACTTCCTGGTCGGCGGCGTTCCAGCTTTGCGCGCTGATGCCGGGGCTTTGCCAGCGGGCGTCGATTTCGGCATCCAGCTCCAGCAGGCTGGCGCCGTATTGCACGCTCAGTACCGAGGCGGCGCTGGCGGCGGGCGGCGCGATGCCGATTTTGCCGTCCTCGACTTTGATGACCATGCCGTTGGCTTCGGCGCGGCAGAGCAGAAAATCCCAATCGCTGGCATCGTATTGCACGACTTGCTTCAGCTCGGCCTGGGTGGCGCTGACATCTTTTTGCAGGCCGTAGGCATCGATGACTTCCTCCATGATGTCGCTGTCCTTTTTGTCCAGGTAATAGCGGCTTTTTGCGCCTATGGTCATTTTCACCGCCTCATCGCGGCAGTCGATGCTCAACTGGCTGCCGTTTTTGCGGATTTTGATGCTGTGTTTGACGATAATGCCCTTGAACACGGTCTCGTTCTGCGCGCGGTAACCGAGCTGGATCTCTATGGCCTTGCCGGGGATGAAATGCTCGGTGTTGCTGGCGGCAAAAGTGCTTTTTGCCGCCTCGCCGTCCTGCAGCAGTACCGTGGCGGAAGGGATGCGGTTGAGCTCTCGGCTGACATAGATCGACAGCACATGGAATTCGCCGGAAATTTCCGCGCCGTCGATCAGAATCGCCGCCGTGCAGACATCGGGCGAGGCCGGGGTTGGAATGGTCGATTGGTTAGTCACGAGGCTTTATCGGTTTTGGCCAGCGGCGGAAAGATCAGGTCTGTGCCGGGCACGAGGTGGCGAAAGTTATGCAGGCCGTTGATCTGGGCGATCTGCAGATAATACTTGGGATCGCCGTAGATGCGCTGGCACATCAGCGGCAGGTTGTCGCCGGCCTTGACCTTGCGGATATGGCTAAGATCGGGCGAGCTTTTGTTTTCTTTCAAAGCCCGCTTTTTTTCTTCGATGCTGCCCTTGAATTTGGCTTTGGCGATGGCGCGGATCGGCTGGCCGTCGGGATTGAAGAGCTTGTAGCTGATGCCCAGTTCCACCGCCCGGCCTTTGAACAACAGGTTGCCCCATACCAGTTTCAGGTGGTAAGGCTCGTGCGAATCGCCCTGATAAGCGGTCAGCATTTGCCGGAAGCGGTTGACGTCGTCGAAGATGCCGTCGGGCTTTGGTTTATCGTCGATGATGCCGGTGTTGTCGAACAGGAATTCGAAGCTGAGCTCTTCCGGCAGCGTGTATTCGAAACGCGATTGCGCGGCGCTGGTGCCCTGGCCCTGGCTGTCGGCCGTCTTGACCTTGTAGTCCAGGGTGTAGCTTTCCGGGTTGATCAGGGCTTCGAATTCGGCCTTGGCTTCGGCGCGGCCGCCGCTTTCGGCGTCCTGCGCGGTTTCGAAAGCCAGAATCAGCATCTTTTCCAGGGCCATCAGCGTTCCTTTTTGTTTTGCAGGATCTGCAGAACCTGGTCGACGCACTCGGCGATGATGGCGTCCTTATCGATCTCGTTATTGCCTACGGCCGCACCGCCGCCGGCCGGGCCAACGGCATTCGGAGTTTGGGGCGTAGCGTCTATCGTGACGTTGATATGCAGCTCTTTGATCTCGATGGGCATAACTTAGCGCAGCCTGTTTACTATTGAATGGTGAAATAGCGGTAGGTCAGTTCCAGGGTTTCGATTACCACCGCGCTTTCGTTGGCGTTCAAGTCGCTGACCAGCCATTTCTTAGGGATGGCATGCGCGATTTTCCAGGTGCGCAGCGGTTCGCTTTTTTCGTTCATCAAGATGACGTTGACGTCAGAGGCCTTGAAGCTGCGCTGATTGAAGGCGTCGAGAAACCACTGCAATACGCTGGAGTCGGTCAACATGCCGCGCTTCAGCACCAGATCGGTATATTTGCTGCGTACCGGCAATTTGTGCTCGAAACGGTTTTCGCCGCCTTCCTTATACGTCTCGTAATCGTATTCGACCGACAAGCCCGACACCGACTGAAAGCGGGCGTCGTTCTTGTCCTGGCTGATGCCGAATTCGACTTTGTAATAAAAGCCCAGCGGAGGGTAGTAATCGACCATGGCGTCTACCGGTTACACCTTCATCAGTTTCAGTCCTTCATGGGCGACTTCCAGGGTTTCCACCGCGATTTCGTTGGCATCGGATTTCAGATCGGGCGCCGTGACCTTGACCGGAAAACAGCGGGCGGCGGCCCAGGCTGCGACGGGCTCGTGCTTCTCGTTCAGCAGCCGGATCACCAGATCGCGCCGGCCGTTGACGCGCTCGTTGGCGATCTCTTCCAGCCAGGTGTTGTAGTCAAAATCGCCTTCGAATTTACCGCGCTTCAAGGTGATATTGTTGTTCTTGACCATGCCCGGCATGCTGATTTTGTTGAAGTCTTTACTGTCGCTGTGCCGGTATTCGATTTTTTCCCTTTCCATGACAAGGCCGGTCACTTCAGTGAAGCTCATTTTTGCACCGCCCCAGTCGACCTGGAAATGAAATCGGGGAATTGGATATTCTTGTGCCATGATGTTTATCCTTATGCGCTTGATAAATAATAAATCGTTCTAGTACGGTTGCTTAAGATTCAGCCATTTTGTGCGAAAACTGGAGAATGATGAATTCAGCGGGGCGAACGACGGCCATGCCGATTTCGATGATCATGCGCCCTTCAAGAATGTCCAGCGGCGTCATGGTTTTACCCAGTCCCACGGCAACATAAAATGCGTGCTCCGGCTTGATGCCCTGCAATGCACCCTGGCGCCAGAGTACTGTCAGGAAGTTCTCGATCATGGCCTGCAAGCGTACCCATGTGTTGGCATTGTTGGGTTCAAATACAAATTGCTCGGTCGCTTTTTTGATCGATTCCTCGGCAAAGTTGAAAAAGCGCCGGACATTGACGTACCGCCATTCATTGTCATTGCCGGCCAGAGTGCGCGCGCCGTAAACCAAGGTGCCCTTGCCGGTGAAGCTGCGGATGGCATTGATCGACTTGCCGCTATTGACGTCGACATTGAGGGCGTCCAGTTCCGATGCGGTAAACGTATCCTTGGGGCCGATGATAGCTGAGATGCCGACATTGGCCGGCGCCTTCCAGACCCCGCGGGTACGGTCGACATAGGCGTAAATGCCCGCTACGGCTCCTGAAGGCGGAATGTTGGTGTTACTGTTTTGCAGTCCGGCCAGGATCGACTTGTACAACGGTGATACCGACTGCAAGGCGTCATGTTTTTGCTTTTCCAGCACCTGCGCGCCGGCGACCACGTTAACGAGCCAGGCATTATTGACCTGCTCGAAAACGCTGCGCAGTGCCGGAATCACAGCTTCCATGCGCTCGGCGTTGTTGCCGGCTGAAGCCGGGATGATGTTGCTGGCGGGCACTGCCGGATTATCCGCAAAAATGCCCCCCCATTCCGCCGCTGTGGGCACGGTGCCGGTACTGAAACGGACAGTGTAGCCATTGCTGCTGATTTTCGTCGCCAATTCCTTGTCGTAACCGATCAGACTGCTGTAAGTGGCTTTCAGCGTTGAGCTGATCAAAGTCTTGAGATCGTTCTTAAAGCTGGTGTTGCTTGCCGAGCCGGCCGCCGCGCCAACCAGGACATCCAGTTTCCGCGCCACTTCAAAGATGAAGTTGACCAGCGCCCCCAGGTTTGGCGGGGTTTTGTTGGCCTGATAAGCGCCTTCCAGGGCCGTGAACTGATCGCGCAACGTTTTGGAGGGCGTTGCCAGGACTTGGCTGGCAGTGGCAATGGTGTTGCCGTCGGCGATGATCTGATCGTACTCGCCGATCAGAGTTTTGGTGGCATTATCGCTGATCAGGTCGGCCAGCTTGAATTTTGTCGAACCGACATACAAGACATCCTTGAAGTGACGGTATTGCAGATTTTTAGGAAAATTGACCGTGAGCCAAGGCGAGTAGGACGCGCCGTATTTCAGGTTTTCATTGCTGAGATTCGAGCGGAATTCGCTGCCCTTGGGGTCATTTTCCTTGAGGTGAAACAGGCCTATGCGGTCCATTAAACTGTTGCATTGCGCAAGCACGGCGCTATAAACCGTGTAGAAGTCGGTGCCAGTGGTGAGCAGTGAATTGTCGGGCAAAACCAGAATGGTCGGTTCGTCGACCGCTTCCAGCGCGGCGATCCCTTTGCCGGCGGCGGTGAATTCGCCGGCGGTTTTGGCGGCCGAATCATAGGTGGCCACGGACACGATGTAGCAATCGCCGCCGCCGTTGGCATAAAACAGCCTCAGACTGTCGTAGAGATAAAACACCGACTGGAGGCTAGCCGATTTGAAATTCCTGTTGTCGTCGAGGCGGACATCGGCAACGCTCGGGGTGGCACCGGCGCCGAAATAGGTCTCGTATTCGGCAATCGAACTGATCTTGGTCGGCTTATTGAGCAAATCGCCTGGCGTCAGCTTGTCCGCTTTTTGGGTATAACCGATAAAGGCAGGGATCGCCGTTTCCACCCCCGCGATTGAAGGAGGAAACTTGGAAATTTCTTCGATATAGACTCCGGGGGTTTTATAAGCTGTTGCCATGTTTTTTCACCGTTTAGTTTTAAATTATTCAAAGATTGCGGAGCTAAGTCCTGACGCTTTGGGGGGACCAATTACATCGGGTTGGGATATTCCTAAGCCTTGAGACGGCCTTATTTTTGCGCTGATTTGAGCCGGCATGGTCAAAAAAGTCAGCGGCAGTGGCACGGGCTCAATGGTATCAAGGAGAATATGCGCCTGAAATAATGGCTGGCAGCGGCTTAAACGTGCGTTCATGATTCTGCTGCCGGTTCTTTGTGGGAGAGTTTCCTGGCCACTTCAGTGACAAGTTTGGCTTCGCTTTGCACCGCAGCGAACTTCATATCCAGCATGCGCAGCATATATATAACAAACGGGTACTGTTTTCCCCCCAGCGTTCCCCATAAATGATTTACCTCCTCCATTGAAGGGGAATATAAATCAAAGATCAATTTAAACGATTGCAATTGATCGAGAGGGTTATTGGGCGCATTGGCTGTTATTGAGTTGGGGGATACGTTGTCTTGCGTGAATACGTTCTTATATTGAAAAAAACAAATGGCTCTGGACAATGCCAATAACGCATCACTGTAATTGGTGTGAGTGGCTGAAACCAGTATCTGGAGATTGAGAAAAACAGGAGCGTTTTCATATCTGACTTTTAGTAAATCCTTATCGCTCACATAATTGGGCAGATTTTTTAGTGCTTTTTCTTCCCTGATATTAATTATGGATAAGATGAGCATGTCTCTCGCAACCCCGTTATTTCCGGAACCGCTGACAAACCCTTCCGCTAAATTACCTACGCCGACAGCGGGCATAGCCATTTGAAAAACATCATCAAGGTGCCGGTTCATCTCGTTGATTACAATAGTTAATGCGTGCGAAATCATCTAAAAAATCCGTCTTATAAAACCTTATTTTTGGATATATAAACAGTATATGTATTAATAAAAAATACTAAAACTCAATTAAAATCCATACTAAGAACACGGCAATTATATTCCGCATTACATAATTACCGATATCCTGCCTGCTAAGCTAATGAATATCAGAGATTTAAATTGATCGTAAGTTTTTGTTTTATTAATTTTAAATTTAATCCCGCCAGCAGCCGGATTCACACTTACGTTACAAATAGCCCCACTATTTTGAAAATAATGATAAATATGTTTTTTATTTATTATTAAAATACTATGTCATTGTTGTTGACATTCTCGAATTGCTGTATATGCCATGTCCGCAAGAGCGGGTTGAATCAAGAAAACTGGGATATAAAATACCAATACTTAATAAATTTTTTTGTCGCTATTTTTTTACTCTTAAAATTGATAAGAGTCAATTATTTTCAATTTCTGAAAACTGGCAATATTTAATTAATTGTAATTGCTGAATAAATTTAAGAGTAAGTAATGATATTCGATAGGATTGGGATTATCTGAGGTTCTGTCGTAAATATCCATTTTACAACCAGGATGCCTATAAGGATGTAGGCAATAAAGCACTAAGAGTAGGTACTTTAGGCGATACAGTGCAGGTATGAAGGAATTAGAGCATCGCTGGAGAGATTGGCGAGAAGGCGGGGCAGGAAATCTAAAAAGGAGAGAAACTATTTAATGCCTGTAAAGGCGACTTCGGTCGCCAACAAGGCATAAAAAGTGATTGAAGCTGGTCCGCGCGCTGCTTAAAGGTATAGACTGGCTTGAGTCAGGAGACGTTATTTTTCTAAAGCTTGTTTCATTTATGTGTCCCTAGTCCAGGCTGGCGGCAAATGTCGCGATCACTCAAATCTGCGGAGCCCCTATCTCTATGTGAGCAACGTGGTGCCGTCGGAAAGTTTGCCTTATTTCGTATGACTAAACGTTTCGGCAAATGCCCGGCCTGACGCTGTGGGGATTAGCCAGTTTCTGTTCGGCATCGAACAGCGAAGCCAGTTCTTGCGCTGCAATGCGATTGGATAGGCTTATGGCATAAGCCTATCAATCACAATAAGCGAACAGTTTACTGTCTTTCCCAAATTAGCACGAAAGCGCGACAGTTAATATCGTTATTCGGTCAGTGCAAATCCGATTTTTATTGTAACCTGCCAGTGGGCAACCTTGCCGCCCTGTATATTGCCGCGCGTCTCGACGACTTCAAACCAGCGCATGTCATGAAGGGTTTGGGAAGCTTTGCTGATAGCGTTTTCGATGGCTTCCTGCATGCTGACGGTTGAGGAGCCAGTCAGTTCTATTTTTTTATAAATATGATCAGGCATGATTGCTCTCTCTTTGCGTGTAGTAAAGGTCCAGTTCTTTAAGGCGCTGCGGCGTGCCTATATCCATCCAGAAGCCGCCAAATTTTTGCCCCGATACTCTGCGTTCCGATAAGGCTGCTCGCAGTAATGGCGCCAGTTTTATTTTTCCGACCGGCATATTGCTGAATAGTTCAGGCCGATAGAGACCAATGCCGCTAAAGGTGAATTTCTCGGCGCCGCTTTCAATGACATTGCCGGCACTGTCAAGGCCAAAGTCTCCCTGCCTGTTGTGCTCAGGATTGTCGACTAAAATCAGATGAGCCAGATCAATATTCAGGCTTTTCAGTTCAGCAAACGGGAAGTCTGTGGCGATATCGCCGTTGACAACTAAAAAGGCATCATCGCCCAATAAGGGCAGGGCGTTGATGATGCCTCCGGCTGTTTCCAGGCCTTCTTCGCCTTCGGGCGAATAGCTGATGACGGCGCCGAGCTGATCGCCGTTGCCGAGACGCTCTTCAATTTGCCGGCCCAGGTGGGCGTGGTTGATGATGATTTCATGGAAGCCCGCCGCTACGAGCTGCGCGATCGTATGTTCGATAAGCGGCTTGCCGGCCGCGGTCAGCAGGGGTTTGGGGGTATGGTCGGTCAAAGGGCGCATTCTTTCGCCGCGCCCGGCCGCTAAAATCATGGCTTTCATAGTTTGGGCAAGACCTGTTCGTGAAGAAACCGTCCAAAATCGGCCAGCTCAGGATAAGCTGCGCAAACGGCGGTGACGTAATTCAGCGTGCGCGGTATGTCTTTCAGATAACCGGATTTGTTATCCCGGATGTGCAGGCGCGAAAAGATGCCGATGGCTTTCAGGTGCCGCTGCATGCCCATCAGGTCGAACCAGCGTTTAAAGCGAAGCAGATCGCAATCGATAAGGCCTGCCTGCAGGAGTCGCTGGTAATAGTGCGTCATCCATTGCTCAACCTGTGATGTGGGCCAGGCTATATAACAGTCGCGCAGCAACGACACCAGGTCATAGGTAACTGGCCCGATAACGGCATCCTGAAAATCGATCACGCCGGGCGAATCGGCGTCCAGCACCATCAAATTGCGCGAGTGATAATCGCGATGGACGCACGTTGTCGGTTGTTCCAGTGCCGATGCGATCAGTATGTCATGCAGGCTGCTTCGTAGCGGCTCAGGCATGGCGATGTCCAGTGACTGTTCCAAGAACCAGTCGTCGAAAATGGCCAGCTCTCTTTTCAGCAACGGCTCGTCATAGGCCGGCAGTCCGCTGTCGAGCTGCGGCGTATTGGCTTGCAGTTTGAAAAGGCTGTCGAAAGCGCTTTGATATAAACCGGCAGCAGTATTTTCATTCAATTGATCGAGAAAGCACTGCGAACCGAAATCTTCAAGCAGTAGAAATCCGTTACTGAGGTTTTGCCGAAATATCGTAGGCACATTGACCTGGGAACGCGCCAGCAGGTCAGCAATTCTGACGAAGGGCTCGACCTTTTCCTGGGGCGGCGGGGCATCCATGACAATGAATTGTCCTTGCGGCGCTTTAATTCTGAAGTAGCGTCGGAAGCTGGCGTCACTGGAGGCGGGTTCACAAGAATGGATATCCAATAGCAGATCATTTTCGAGCCAGTCGAGCATGGATAGTGCTCTTAAGTCTTCAGGCATCATGTAGAATAGTGGAGTTTAGTTATAATGCTGCGGCAAATTAAGGTAAAATGTCTAATTCAGCATTTTATTCGATTTGTGATTCATTAAGCTACTAAACTTATATCCTCTATGCGTCGCCGCCTATTCCTGGTCTTTTTACCCTCTCTCTACACATCTGCCGGTTCTGCCAACGAAGCAGCCTGGAATTGCGAACAAAGCAAAGACGGCAAGGGGTGGGTTTGCGTGGGTGAAGCAAAACCCGCCGAGAAAGCAAGCGAGGCGCCGGCTCAGACTGCGCCAGTTAAGGAAGCGCAGCCTTCGGCAATTCCCGAGCCTATTCAGAGTGTGCAGCAGCCGGCTGCCCCCGAGCCCGCTCAAGCAACCCGACCCGTTACGCCTGAGCCCGTCCAAGATGCTGAACCGGCCTTGGCGAAGCCCGATGAAGATGTCAAGCCGGCTGAGACCGAATCCGTGGAAAATGAACAGCCGGTGATACACGAACAGGATAAGCGGCAGGTTGTAGTCAAGCGCCCGGTCATCACTGATGCCAACGAGCCTGTTCCGGTTGAGATAAAAGGTACTGAAAACAAAACCGCCAGAGTTACTGAAAAGCAGCTGCAACCGGGATGGAGTTGTGCGCCCGGCGAGGAGAATCAGAACTGGAGCTGTAACCTGGTCGGCACTGATCCAAAAGGCCAGGCGCAGGTTGTTGCTGCGGATGAACATCAATTCCGTCTGCTGGATCCGGCTTTCGATTCAGAACAGGAGCGGGTCTTTAACACTTTGCAGACGCAGTTGAAATATGATCCGTGGGCAAACTGTTCGGTCGATACGCCGGTATCGCCGCAGTTTGTGCCGGAAAAACACTTGCGCGAAACGTCATCGTTGGAGGTCCGGTCGGACTATTCGGAGCTTTTCGATACTGAAATCAGCAGTTATTGGGGCAATGTCCAGATCCACCGAGCCGATCAGCATATCCTGGCGGATACGGCGACTTATGATACGGTTTCGGAAACAGTTGACCTGCAAGGCGATGTGTATTACAGCGAAGATGAATTGGCTTTATACAGCGATACGGCCATGCTCAATTTAGCTACCGATCAGGCCAAATTAAGGGATACGGTGTTTATATCGCCGGCCGCACCGATCAGAGGGCGGGCGAAAGCCGTTTACCGCGACAGCAAGGAGTTGTCGCGCTATAAAGATGTTGCCTACACCAGTTGTCGCCCCGGCAATCAGGATTGGGTGGTCCATGCGTCCGAACTTAAAATGAGCGATGTAACCGGTAAAGGCTCGGCCAACGATGCCTGGCTGGAATTTAAAGGCGTGCCGGTATTTTATTCGCCTTATCTTTCGTTTCCTATCGATGACAGAAGGATATCGGGCTTTCTGGCGCCTTCTTTTGGTAGTACGCAGGACGCCGGATTCAATATTTCAGTGCCTTATTACTGGAATATCGCACCTAATTATGATGCGACTTTAAGGCCTCGTTATCTGACAAAAAGAGGCGTTTTACTGGCAGGCGATTTCCGTTATCTGACCCATATGACAAGGGGTAAGGCAAGTCTCGAATTTATGCCTGACGATTCCCTGCGCGATGAATCCCGGTACTTTGCAAGACTTTTGAACGATGCTCGCTTTACGAAGCATATCAGTTCACATATTGATCTCAATTATGTATCTGATAAGGACTACTTCAATGAATTAGGCAATGCGGTAAGCTTGACCAACTTAAGTTATTTATATAGTCAGGCAGATATCAAATATATTAATGAAGGCGTTTCTTTCATCAATCGCGTGGATAATTATCAAAATATTGATAAAGTCATAGCGCCGCAGAATCGTCCTTATCGGCGATTGCCTCAGAGTATATTGAACCTGAATCGAAGCTTCGATTTCATGCCGCTCGATACGGGTATGAACGCCGAATTTGTTTATTTTCAGCATGAAAAACTGGTCAATGGTCAGCGATTTAACGTTAAACCGTCAGTCAGCTTTCCGATGGAAACCGCCGGCGCTTTTTTAAAGCCCAAGCTTTCCTTTCAGTACACGCAATATGAGTTAAGCGAGCAGCAACCTGCCAATATAGGCCAGTCGGATTCCATTTCCAGAGCGCTGCCTATAGCTTCTGTCGACAGCGGCCTGTTCTTTGAGCGCGATTTCGATTTCGGCGGCAGCGCTTTTACACATACGTTAGAGCCAAGGTTATTCTATCTGTATATTCCTAAGGAAAATCAGGACAATATTCCATTGTTCGATACTTCACTCTACGATTTCAATTTCAGCAGCTTGTTCAGAGAGAACCGCTTCAGCGGTAACGACAGGGTACAGGATGCCAACCAGGTTACGGCCGCCATTACTTCACGTCTGATTGACCCTGAAACCGGCAAACAAAGGCTAAGATTCGATATCGGCGAGATTTTCTATTTCCGGGATAGAGAAGTCGGTTTGTGCGGCGGTAATTATTACTCGCCATTATGCAGGGTTGACAGACCGATTGAAACCGGCAACTTTTCGAACCTAGTGAGTGAACTAAATGTCCAGTTTACGGATCATTTATCGGTTGACAGCGGTCTTCAATGGAATCCCGATATAAACGACGTCGTCAGAGGCGACGTCATGCTTCACTATATCAATCAGCCTGATGAGATTATCAATTTAGGTTATCGGTATAGAAAAAATACGGTAGTGACTTTTCCTGACCGGCGGAATGATATTATCCAGAGCGACATTTCATTCCATTGGCCTGTATACAATGACTGGTATGCGGTGGGTCGCTGGCAATACTCTTTGCTTAATAATGCCACGCGGGAGAGCTTTATTGGCATCGAAAAAGAAAACTGTTGCTGGCGTTTCCGCTTGATCGGTCGTCGCTGGGTTAACAGTGCCATCGTTAATGCATTTGGCGATACGGCTGTCAGTGATCTTGAGTTAAGCGCGCTCGATGTAGAAGGCGAAAGCCAGACTGGCGTGTTCTTCCAAGTAGAGCTTAAAGGCTTGACCGGCGTTGGAGAAAAACTGGATGAGTTCTTCCAACAGAATATTTATGGTTATCGGAAACCGGAAAAATAATTTTCAGAAAATATGAAAAGATTGATTGTACCTGTACTGTTGTGTAGTTTATTTTTCAGCAGTTATGCCGCGCACGCTGAAGTGCTGGACAAAATTATCGCCGTCGTTGAGGATGATGTCATTCTTGACCGTGAACTGGAGCGGGAGGCGGCAGCTGTAAGGCAGCGGATCGAGGCATCCAACGCAGCTATGCCGCCGAGTTTTATCCTGCGCAAGCAAGTGCTGGAAAGAATGATTGTCGATAAGCTGCAACGTCAATTGGCCGAGAGAGCCGGCATTACGGTCGGTGAGGAAATGCTGAACAGCCAGGCAGCCGAGATCGCCCAAAGAAATAATATGGACCTGCCTGAGTTTCGGTCCGAACTGGAAAGGCAGGGCATCAGCTATCAAAGCTTTCTGGACAATATACGCAATGAAATTATTATCAGCCAATTGCGCGGCAGGGAAATAGGCGGACGCATTAAAGTGACCGACAAAGAGGTCGAGCACTACATGGAAACGCAGGACAAGATTGGCGAAGAGTCTACCCAATATCATCTCGGCCATATACTGATCGCCGTTCAGGAAGCCGCATCCGCGAAGGAAATACAAAAGGCCAAGGCTAAGGCCGATGGTCTGGTTGAAAAACTGCGCGCGGGCGAGGACTTCACCGAAGCCGCAATGACTCATTCAGATGGCGACAATGCCCTGAAAGGCGGTGATTTAGGTTGGCGGTCCATGGGCGATATACCGACCATGTTTGCCGAGGAGGTCGGTAAAATGAAGCCGGGCGATATAGCCGATCCTATCCGCAGCCCCAGCGGTTTTCATATCGTCAAGTTATTGGAGCAGAAAGGTTCCTTGGATCACCATATGGTAACCAAAACCAAGGTCCGTCATATTTTGATAAAAACCAATGAATTAATTGACGATGCGGAAGCAAGAAAACGCCTGCTCGCACTAAAAGAGCGGCTGGCCAACGGCGAGGATTTCGCAGCGCTGGCGCGTGCTCATTCTGATGATAAAGGCTCGGCAATAAAAGGCGGCGGCCTCGATTGGGTGGGGCCAGGCGATCTGGTGAAGCCGTTCGAGGAAGCCATGACAAAACTGTCCGTCAATGAAGTCAGCGAGCCTGTGCAAACACAGTTCGGCTGGCATTTGATTCAAGTGCTGGATCGGGAAAACAAGGACAATAGTGCCGAGTTCAAAAAGAATCTGGTCAGGGACGCCATACGCAAACGGAAAATTGAAGAAGAAACCGAGCTTTGGGTGCGCAGGCTGCGTGATGAAGCATTTGTGGAAATTTATCAGGATAGGCTCTAAAGTATCGCGATTAACAGTGATCGATTGTAAAACAGGATGAATGACAGGAATAGTATAACGGCGGAGCCGATCAGCCAAACCGAACCGTTGAAAAATCGCTTGCAGCAGATTCTAAACAGCGAGAATCTGGAGCCCTATCGCGCATTACTCAGCGTTATAGCCGCTGAACTGGATGCGGATATCTTGGATTGCGCTGCGGCGCTGGTGTATTTAAATCAGCCGGAGGCAGCCAGACTTCCAGCCGCTTCACGGGAAGAGCAAAAGGCAGCGATAAGGATATTGCCGCCGCTTAATCTGCCGCCCATCAAGATGGTGCGTTATCGTCTGGATGTAGGGCGAATCCATCAGGTTACAGCGGAAGAAATCAAAAAGGTGCTGGTTGAAGAATCCGGTGTTGATAAAAATAATATCAACAGGGTGGATATACACGGTTTATATACTATTATTGAATTACCGGCCGGTATGCCGCCGGATATATTTCAGCACCTGAAAACGGTGGAAATCAATCAACAAAAATTGAACATAGCGCGGATAAAAGCGCGCAGCGGTAAAAAGCGCGGAAAAAGCAATTTTCGGCGGGGGGGGCGCCAGCGTAATCCTCAGCCGGATAGCCAAAGTTCGGATCTATCCGGCGTAGGCTGCTAAATACCGACATAAGGGTTATGGCGCATTTCCTCGCCAAATGTAGACATCGGGCCATGGCCGGGAATAAATGCGACCTGTTCACCCAAAGGCCACAAATTGTTTTTTATGGAACTGATCAATGTATGAAAATCGCCTTTAGGAAAATCGGTTCGGCCGATTGATCCTCTAAACAACACGTCGCCCACAATCGCCAGTTGGGATTGACGGTGGTAAAAAACCACATGGCCGGGCGTATGTCCCGGACAATGCAGGACCTCCAGCATTTCTTCGCCGAATGAGACCTTATCGCCATGCGCCAGCCAGCGTGTCGGCGTAAATTCATGACAGACAGGAAAACCGAAAGTCTGACATTGAGCCGCAATTGCATCAATCCAGAACTGGTCATCGCAGTGAGGACCGATAATAGGAATATCGAATAAAGAGGCCAGTTCATAAGTGCCTCCGATGTGATCGAGATGACCATGGGTCAGCAAGACAGATTCCAGCACCGCTTTTTCTTGCTTGACGGCGTCCAGAATCAAATCGACATCGCCGCCCGGGTCGACGACAGCGGCCTTGCCGGTTCGCTCGCAAATCAGTAAAGAACAGTTTTGCTGAAAGGCCGTGACGGGAATAATGCGGTATTTCATATCGGCAGACTATTAAATAAAAAAATTTTACCATCAACCTGCAAATATGCAGCGTATTAGATCAAATTCGGCGCCAAGAGTAGGTTAAAGAACAAAAAGCTGTTATTGTAATTACTATGACTACTATTCAATATATTGATACCCCAGAAAAGCTGAGCGCCCTGTGTCAGCAAATTTTAAAAGAGCCCTGGCTGGCACTGGATACCGAGTTTTTAAGAGAAAAAACCTATTTTCCAAAGTTCTGCCTGCTGCAAATCGCTACGCCCGAGTGGGTGGCTTGCGTCGATCCTATCGCATTGCCTGATTTGAGCGAGCTGTTCGATGTCTTGTACAATCCTTCCATCGTCAAAGTTTTCCATTCCAGCCGGCAGGACCTGGAGATTTTCTATCAGTTAAGAGGCTGTATTCCCGAGCCGATTTTCGATACGCAAATAGCCGCGCCCTTGCTTGGGTTTCAGGATAATCCCGGTTATGCCATGCTGGTTTCGAGCTTCCTGAATATCAATCTCAGTAAAGCCCATACGCGCACCGACTGGACCGTGCGCCCTTTAAGCGAAGAACAGTTGCGCTATGCCGCCGATGACGTGATTTATCTATGTCAGGTTTACATGATCATGTGCGAAAAGCTTCAGGAACTTGGACGTCTGGACTGGCTGAAAAGCGATTTTGAGTTATTGAAAGATTCCGAACTTTACCTGGTCTCGCCGGAAAAGGCCTGGCTGAAAGTCAAAGGTAAAAACAAACTGACAGGCAGACAGCTGTCGATCGTTCAGACATTATGCGAGTGGCGCGAACGTACTGCGCAGACTGAAGACAGGCCCAGAAGTTGGCTCATGCGCGATGATCTTTTGCTTGAGCTGGCCAAGCTTCAGCCCGACAGCGTCAACGCTCTGGCCAAGGTGCGGGGTATCAATGAGCGCACTGTCAACCGTTACGGAAAAGTGCTGTGCCAGTTGATCAATGAAGCCAGGCAGCGTCCGCCTATCCCTCTGAACGAGAAAGGCAGGCCTGCCAGAAAAACACAACAGCAGGAAGCCATACTGGACATTTTAACGGCATTGGTCAGAATACGGGCCGAGGAAAATTCGTTGAATCCGACCATCCTTGCCACACGCAAAGATCTGGAAGTGCTGCTGTTCAATGAGGATGACGACTGTCCGTTGCTGCATGGCTGGCGCTTTAGCATGGCCGGCAGGGAATTGGTCGGATTGCTGAAGGGCGATCTCTTGATCGGAATCGAATCCGACAAGCTCAATATAGTCAACAAAACATCTTTTGCTGATGCCGCTCAATAACCAAAGTATACGTAGCATGGGCGGCATTCGAAATGCTGGGTTTAGTAGCAGCCCGGACTGTCCCGCTGCCCTGCCAAAATCAAAGCGAAATCCACTGTAGGGTACGCATCGCGTACCTGTTCAGGGTTTTTCGGCACACCACAAGCGGAAAGGTACGCGGTGCGTACCCTACAAAGCTTTTCAAGCCGTACCTTGCCGCCAATATTTCCGAATCCCTTCAAAATGTAACCGCCTCCTTTCGGCATAAATTTAAAAATATAGCCGCGTGCAGTAAAATAGCCGTCCCAAATTCTCCATCGCGTTAGCGTCGGAGGTCTATTGTCTGCTGGATTCATGCCGGCCTTCATATAAAAGCAAATAAAAAACAGGAAGAAAAATTTATGAACACAACGGGGGCGACGTCTTTTTTGTCAAGAGACAGGACGATTGCAAAATCGGATTTTAATCGTTGGCTGGTTGCCCCTGCGGCCCTGGCTGTACATCTCTGCATAGGGCAGGTTTATGCGTTCAGCGTATTCAATTTGCCATTGACCAAAGTACTGGGCATAACCGAGTCTTTGCCTGAGGACTGGAAATTGACTGAACTGGGCTGGATCTTCAGCCTCGCCATCGTGTTTCTGGGGCTGTCGGCGGCTTTTGCGGGAAAATGGCTGGAGAAAGTCGGGCCGCGTGTCACGATGTTCTGCGCCGCCTTGTGCTTTAGCTGCGGCTTCTTTATTTCCGCGGCCGGCGTCTGGCTGCATGCGATCTGGATGCTGTATGTGGGCTATGGCGTTCTGGGCGGCATCGGATTGGGCCTGGGGTATGTCTCTCCGGTCTCGACGCTGATCAAATGGTTTCCCGATCGCCGCGGCATGGCGACCGGGCTGGCGATCATGGGATTCGGCGGCGGCGCAATGATCGGTGCGCCTCTGGGGGTGTTTCTGATGAAACATTTCGCTTCAGAAACATCGGTCGGCGTTGCGGAAACCTTCATGACGATGGGCGCGCTTTATCTGGTTATCATGATGCTGGGCGCGTTTTCGATCCGGCTGCCGACTGAAGGCTGGATGCCGAAAGGTTTTCAACCATCAATCAAAAAAAGCAAGCTGATCACGAACAATCACGTGCATGTTGATCAGGCACTGAAAACACCGCAGTTTTACCTGCTATGGCTGGTATTGTGTCTGAACGTGACGGCAGGCATCGGCGTGCTGGGCCAGGCTTCGGCCATGAGTCAGGAGATGTTCAAAGACCAGTTCACGCCCGAAAGGGCCGCGGCGTTTGTCAGCCTCCTGAGTTTGTTCAATATGGGCGGGCGCTTTGTCTGGTCCACGCTGTCCGATTATCTGGGTAGGAAAAATACCTATTTCATATTCTTCGTTCTGGGCTGCGCGCTGTATTCCAGTGTGCCTTACACCGGTCAGATGCACAATGTCGCACTGTTCGTCGCCTGCTATGCGGTCATTATGAGCATGTACGGCGGCGGATTCTCAACCATACCGGCTTATCTGGCCGATATTTTCGGCACCAAGTACGTCGGCGCGATTCACGGCAGATTGCTGACAGCCTGGTCGACGGCCGGCGTCGCAGGTCCCGTGCTGGTCAATTATCTGCGCGAAAGCCAGATTGCGCAGGGCGTTGCCAAGGCCGATGCCTACAATATGACCATGCATATTATGGCCGGGATATTGGTGGTGGGCTTTTTGTGCAACTTGGCTATCAGGGCCGTTGATGAAAAGCATCATATCAAGCACGATGAAGTCAATGATGAATACGATAGTCTGTAGCCAATAAATTGAATAGCGAACCACGAAGAAAAACAAGGTTGAGCTTCGCTCTCTGTGTTCTTCGTGGTTATGACACTAATAGATATGGCTCATACAGCGCCTGGAAGCGTTACCGCAAGGCCGATCAGTCATGAGCCGCCAGCGGATGGTGCACGACATTTTCCTGAGCGATCACTTCTTCCGGCGACGGCTGGCATTCAACCGCGCGCTTGATTGCCAGCATTGTGGCTTCGTAATTCCAGTCCTGAATTTTATCGTCGTCCTTGGCGTCCCAGTGAATAAAAACACCGACACTAATAAAGATATCGCCGGCTTCTTCCAACGGTATGATGCCGGCTTTAACACTGTCGGTAACGGCCTTGGCGACGCCGCGCTGGGCCGGGCCGAACATTTGCGTGGCCTGTTTCGCGTCTTTGATTTCCACTTTATTAAACAAGATGGTATTGGGCTTGGCCATGAGATTGGGAGCTACCAGCGCCAATAAAGCGTTATCCCCGCGTTTTTGATTGGTCAGCGCGATACAGAACGCCGTTTCCGCAGCACTGCCCCGCGGCCCCATGACCAAATCGACATGCGCCACTTCATTACCTTCACCTACAAGAGCTTCACTTACCAGTACTTTGTCTATTTTTGACATTTTCATTTCAGCTTCTCCTGTTAAGTTCATGAATTGAGCTTCAATTATTAAAGACAGATAGCCGACCGGATTAGTTTCGGACGGGCAAGCTGTCACGCCGACGAACGCAGGCGCCTTGCCGTCGTTTTTCTGACCAGATAACCCACTATTCTGTCGAAATATTCATGCATGAACAGCGCCGATAAGATCAGCACCGTGCCGGCTGCGATTTTCATGGTCAGCGGCTCATGGTTGACCGTATGGCCCAGCATGAGCGCGAGCACCGGCGAGAGCAGCGTAATTAAGGCGACGCGCGTTGCGGCCAAGTGAGCCAGCACATAGTAATAAAGCACAAAGCCGATGGTCGTCGCGATGACGCCCAGATAGATGATTGAAGCCAGACTGGCAAGCGGCAATGACGCCGGCCATTGCCCGTCAGCCAGCCGCCAGGTCAGCCAATAAGCCGGTACGGCCAGCAGCAGGCCGCCGGCCACCTGCGACAATGCCGGCAGTTTCGCTTGAATGCGCTGCACCCAGACGGCGCTGGCCGATTGCAGGAGGGCGGCAACCAGCACGCCGGCAATGCCCAGCGCTGCCTCCTGTCCGAGTTGCAAGGCCGAACCGAACATGACAGCCAGGCCACCGACACCGAAGCCGTAAGACAGCAATTTGCCCGGCGTCAGACTGCGTTCTTTTAGCCATATCGCCGACAGCAACGCCGTGATCAACGGCGACAAGCCGAATATCACCGAAACCCAGCCGGAAGGAATGAACTGCGCGGCCCAGTAAACCGCCAGCATGGAGCAATAGATTTGCAGGGCCACAGCCAGATAAGTCCGCCTGGCCTTGCTATGCCAGGCCAGGCGCTGCCGCCTGAGCAACAGCAGCATGGCCACGCAGACGATGCCGATGCTCATGCGGCCCGTCGCACCGAGCAAAAAGCCCGGACCTTCAGCGCTCCATTTGATAGCCAGCGGCGTAGTGGCCCAGATTAAAATGATACTGATGTAGGCTAGAAGGATGCGCATCAGATTAAATTGTTGATGGTAAACAGATTGTCAGACATTCTATTCAAGGTGGAAAAGATTGATAGGAAGGGTTTAAATAAACTCTCTTTAATCAGGAACTTGATGTTTTTTTGAGATTCCAATAATCATAAAATTTATCCAGACCACAATCTGCATAAATAGGTGATCAAGATGGCGACACGCAACACGAAAATAACCGAATCCAGTTATGAAGCCGCTCGCGAGTATTTGCAACGACAACTGGAAATACATTCCTGGTGGCCCACAGAACAGCCGGGGCTGGCCCGGCAAGAGTTCAAACTGATGCAAGGCGACCCGCGCGCACTTAATGTCTGGTGCAAAAAATGGCTTGATTCCGGACAGATGCGGCAACTGTCCAAGGCCATGCAGAACCATGATTGAACAGTCAGCCATCTGTGTCTTGTCTTCAAGCCGTCTTTTTACGCGCGACGAGCACGCCGTCCCGTGTCGGGTTGATAAAACTGTCAAAATCAGGATCGTTGAAGATTAACAGATTGTGCTCCTGTATGGCCTCGGTCCAGCCCGGCACGATGTCGACAAAATTTTCCGCGGCCACGCGGCCATGCCAGAGCACATTATCGGCGATATACAGGCCGCCGGGGCGGATGCGGTCTCTGGCCATTCTCCATACTTCCGGATAATCGCCCTTGTCAACGTCGTTATAGCAGATATCGAACAACCCTTCGGTTTGCGCGAAGATATCCTGCGCAAGCCCGGTATGGAAATCGACCCTGTCCCATAAACCGGCGGCACTGAGATAACCTTGCGCTTTCTGCCGGTTGACGGCATCGCCGTCACTGCAGATCACCCTGCCTTCAAGGCCTGTCGCGCGCGCAAACCAGTAAGCCGAATAGCCGTAACCGCTGCCGAATTCGAAAATGCGCCGGGCGCCGATGCTTTTCGCCAGCGTTTCCAGAAAAATACCCACCAGACGATCGACGATAGGGAAATTATTCTGCCTCGCGTACTCCTCCATTTCAATCAACACAGGATGATCGGTAGGGCCGGTCAGGCTGCGCATATAGTTCTCGATGGCCGGATTGACCGGGACGATAACGGAAGGATTGGATATCGTGGGGGACTTGTTGGTCATTATCTGTGCCTCGCTATGAAATGATGAATTTGATCGTATTTTATTATTTCTGGTGCTATGCGGTAAATTTGCTCATCAAAGCTTCAATCTGACACTGTAAGGCCCCGGTTCGTTTTGCAGTCCGTAAAAATTAATGCCGTTCTTGCCACGATCAGAACTTAAAGGAGCCATTCAAAGTCACAGACCATAATGGCCGGAGGGTAGCTTTATGATAAATAAAGAAGTTTCCGATAGATTGAGGGAGATTGCCAGGTTGCTTGAAGAACAGGGCGCCAACCCGTTTCGTTCGACCGCCTACCTGCGGGCCGCGATCACGATTGACGAACTCGACCGGCCGGTATCCGAGATCGTCGAAAAGGAAGGCATTGACGGCCTGGATGCATTGCCCGGCATCGGCGCTGGCATTGCCCGTTCAATCTGCGAATATGTGACCACAGGCCGCATGAGCCGGCTGGACAGCCTGAGAACCGGCCATGATCCTATCGAGCTGTTTGAACAGATTCCGGGCATCGGCCCGACCCTGGCGCATCGGTTGATAGAAACGCTGCATGTCGATACGCTGGAGGAACTGGAAATGGCCGCGCATGACGGGCGGCTGGCGACCGTGCCGGGCTTTAGCAGGAACAAAACCGAAATGATCCAGGCTTGGCTGGATCGCATCCTGGGCTATCGCCGTCCACGCAAAAGACTGCAAGCGCCTGCCGTCGAGGTGCCGATCGAATTGCTGCTGGAAATCGATTTTCTCTACCTGACCAAAGCCGACGAGGAAGAATTGCCGAAAATCGCGCCCAAGCGCTTCAATCCGTCCGGCGAAGCCTGGCTGCCGATCATGCACAAAACCCGCAACGGCTGGCATTTTACGGCCTTGTATTCGAATACCCCGCGCGCCCATCAGCTCAACCAGATCAAGGATTGGGTCGTCATTTACTTTTATGACGACCAGCATCATGAAGGGCAATATACCGTCGTTACCGAAACCAAAGGCCCGCTGCAAGGTAAGCGCGTAGTCCGGGGCCGGGAGCGCGAATGCCGCGAATATTATGCCCAACGGTCGTCCGCTTTGAATGCGGGCTGATTGCTGAACCGCAATCCGTCACTTTCCTTTAATGCTTTGCGCAGCGGCAATCACCGCTTGTCCCAATGCCAAACCGCCGTCGTTCAGCGGATAGCGTTGCGGCGACAGGACAGTTTTGCCAGCCTGCCGCAATTGCTGAGAGACCGCTTCCAGCAGCAGCCGGTTCTGAAATACGCCGCCGCTGAGCACAATACGGTCTGTGCCAGCCTGGCGGCAGAGCCGGTTCAGCAGTTCGACGGTCGCGGCGATCAGGCTATGATGAATGCGGGCGGCGATGCGGGCTTTATCCGCGCCGCCGTTGAGATCGACCAGAACGGCTTGCCATAAGCCTTGCCAGTTTAACACCAACAGGCCGCCGTCTTTATCGATAGACCAGGCTTGCGGGTAGGGCTGTTCATCGGCAAACAGCGGCGCTGCCAGCGACTCCAGCGCAATCGCGGCCTGGCCTTCGTAATGAACCTGTTGGCCGTGCAGATCCAGCGCGGCGGCAAAGGCGTCGAACCAGCGGCCGCAGGAACTGCTGGGCGGCGAGTTGAGATTTCTGGCAATCATCGCCGACAGCGTGTCCAACGGTTTGCCGGCCAGCAATTTGATGATGTTCAGCTCGGCGAATTCCTGGCGCAGCATCGGCCAGTCGAAATAATGCCGCAGTTGCGCATAAGCGTTGCGCCAGGGTTCGCGCATGGCCTGTGCGCCGCCGGGCAGGGCAATAGGCTGGAAATGGCCGAGCCGGGTGCAGCTTCGGTAATCGGCCAGCAAAAATTCGCCGCCCCATAACGTATCGTCATCGCCCAGACCTAAGCCATCGAAGATCGCGCCCAACACCGGGGGCGCATCCAGGGGCACGCCATGCTCGGCCAGACAGGCGGCCAGATGGGCATGATGATGCTGCACGGCGAATAACTGCGCCTGCTCGGTTGCCGCCAAGGCTTGCCCGTATTGCGTGGATAGATAATCCGGATGCAGATCGACAGCGATGCGCTTGGGGCTGAAACCGAATAACTGCCGGTACAGCGCGACGGCATGACGGTAATCGCGCTGCACGGCGGCGCTTTCCAGATCGCCAATATGTTGGGAAACAACCGCCTGGCCGTTCTTCAGCAGACAGAAACTGTTTTTCAACTCCGCGCCCATGGCAAGAACGTTATCGGCCGCTTCAAAACCGGCCGGCAAAACCAGCGCTTCCGGGCTGTAACCGCGCGCCCGCCGCAACAGCCGGATGCCGCCGTCCATGACTCGAACTACCGAATCATCCAGCCGGTTGACGATGGCCCGGTCATGCAGCAGCCAATAATCGGCGATTCCGGCCAGCTTTTCCCGCGCTTCGTCGTTGTCCGTGCATTGCGGTTCGTCGCTGATATTGCCGGAGGTCAGTACGATGGGCGCGTCAAGTTCTTGCATCAGCAGACTGTGCAAAGGCGTGTACGGCAGCATGAAGCCCCGCTTATCGTCATCCGGCGCGATGCCGGGCGCCAGCGCCATGCCATGCGCGGCCAGCAATACGATCGGTGCGGCCTTGTCAGGCAGAGCCCGCATTGCCTGCTCGTTCAGCCGGGCATGGCGGGCTATCGTTTCCGCATCGCGGGCCATTAATGCAAACGGTTTGGCATGGCGCCGCTTGCGTTGCCGCAGTCGGGCAACCGCATCGGGATCGGCGGCATTGCAGGCCAGATGAAAACCGCCCAGGCCCTTGATCGCGACGATAAAACCCTGGCGGATCAGCTCGGCCGTGCGCGTCAGCGGGTCGGTGCCAGCCAGCGCTTGCCGGCTGCGATCCTCCAGCCACAGTCTGGGGCCGCAGTCAGGGCAGCAGTTAGCCTGGGCGTGGAAGCGGCGGTCGTTTGGGTCTTCATATTCCTGCCGGCAGCGCGGGCACATCATGAACTCCGCCATGCTGGTGCGGCAGCGGTCATAAGGCACACCCCGGATGATGGACAGCCGCGGGCCGCAATGCGTGCAATTGGTGAACGGATAGCGGTAGCGGCGATTGGCGGGGTCGGCGATTTCGGCCAGGCAGTCGGGACAGGTGGCGGCATCGGCGGCGATCGGGGTCTGGGCGCTGCGGTCTTTGCGGCTGGCAACGATACGGAACTCGCCATCCGGCATGCCATTTAAATCCTGCACCTCCAGGCTGTCGAGCCGGGCCAGCGGCGGCAGTTGCAGCGGAATCCGGCGGATGAAGGCATCCAGATCCGCCTCGCTGCCGAAGGCGTGGATCATCACGCCCTCGGCGTCGTTCCACACCGAGCCGGTCAACCCGCATAGCCGGGCCAGATGCCAGATCGCCGGCCGAAAGCCTACGCCCTGCACCACGCCGCGCGCCCGGATAGCCTTGCCGGGCATCAGCAGATGCGCGGCAACTGCTCGCCGACTGGCCAGTCGACGATGCGTCGCCCGCCGAAGGCTGTGGTCATTTGCACGAAGCCGTGCTCGTCGGCGATGACTTCGCCGATGATCGCGGCATCGCGGCCCAGCGGGTGCCGTTGCATTACCGCCAGCAGGCGTTCGGCGGCATCGGGGGCACAGATGCAGACCAGCTTGCCTTCGTTGGCGACATACAGCGGGTCCAGGCCGAGGATTTCGCAGGCGGCTTTGACTTCAGCTTTTATGGGAATCCGCGCCTCGTCGATGGCCATGCCGACCCCGGATTGTTGGGCCAGCTCGTTCAAGGCCGCCGCCAAACCGCCGCGGGTCGGGTCGCGCAGGCAATGAATAGCGTCCGGCGCGGCGGCGACCATATCGGCGACCAGACCGTTCAGCGCGGCGGAGTCGGAGACGATGCTGGTGCCGAATTGTAGATTCTCCCGCCCGGCCATGATGGCAACGCCGTGATCGCCGATCGAGCCGCTGATCAGAATCGCGCAGCCCGGTCGTGCGTGGTCACCGGAAATAGTGACGCCTTCCGGCACGATGCCGACGCCGGTCGTGGTAATGAACACGCCGTCGCCCTTGCCGCGCTCCACGACTTTGGTATCGCCGGTGACGATAGGCGTGCCGGCCCGTTGCGCCGCGGCGGCCATGCTGACGACTATTTTTTCCAGATCGGCCAGCGGCAGGCCTTCTTCCAGGATGAACCCGGCCGCCAGATACAACGGCCGTGCGCCGGACATCGCCACATCATTGATAGTACCGTGCACCGCCAGCGAGCCGATGTCGCCGCCCGGAAAAAACAGCGGCGATATCACATGGCCGTCGGTGCTGATCACCAGCCGTCCTGCCGGCACGTTAAACAGCGCCTGGTCGTTGCGCTGCCGCAGCAAGTCGTTGTCGAAATGTCTGACGAACAGCTCGTCGATCAGCTGAGCCATAGCACGCCCGCCACCGCCGTGGCTTAGGTCGACTTTGCCGGTTTTTAGGTTTAGGGGGGAGGTGTAGGGTTTAGGCACTGAAAAATTCCTATATTACAAAAGTCGCTATCGCGACGGATTAAAACCATCTCGGAATTTAGAGAAAAATCAGATACATTTGTTTTTAAGTGTAGGGTACGAACTCATGAATTAATAAAGTCCGATGGAAGATTTATTTCATTACAAAATTATTTACAGCTATGTTCGGGACATAACTGTTTTAACTCAATATTTAGTATTTTAAGTAATTCGCTCTGCTCCGCCCAATCGCTATCTGTAGCATTAGCAATTGTTGCACTAGCAGCTACCGCAGTAGCTAAAAATTTACGATCTGATGGATCAAGCGAATTTATCGGTAGTTCATTGAACCCTCGACAAGTGTCATTCGATAGTGTGATGTCTGTAGTAAGAATTTTATTTGCTGCATGTTGATTATCGTGCAGATACTTAAAAAACATATCACCAACACCAGGTTGCCCAGCATGACTCAAATGTTTGGCATATTCAGACATAATCAGTCCTGTCTTATCAATAGCCACATAGAATTTCTTACAATTTTCTAATAGTTCAATGCAAGCCAATTGACAAGATGGAGAGGCATGTGTGTTTTTACCGTTTGCGCTAATAGCTACATTAGTATCAATGACAAATTTATCCATTATTTATTGATGCTTCCTGCATTTTTCGCCTCAGTGTAGCGGTACGAGTGGCAGCAATTTCTGCCATTTCATCACCAAAAAAATTTTCTGGCCAATTTCTAATTTCACCGAATGTATCAATGTCTAAATCGGATAATTTCGATACGCCTTGTATACTGTCACAAAAATAAAGCTTTAACTCATCACCAGGATATTTATCTTCGGCAATTCGTCTTTGAAAACGCCTTAACAAATGCTCACTATGGCTTTCTACAATAACTTGTATGTTTCGATGTTTTGCTACTTGCAAAATGACATCTGCTAAGCCGCTTTGTACTGAAGGATGCAAATGAATTTCGGGTTGCTCCATTAAAATGGTACTGCTTTCGGGCACATAATAAAGTAATACTAGTGCTGGTAAAACTTGGGAGACACCAAACCCCACATCAGTCAAAAAAGCTTCTGGACTTTCTTTATCTCTTCTAACAATGGCTCGATATAAGTTTGACCCTTCGGCAATTTCTTCAATCGAAAACTCTTGAATTAATCCTAATTCTTTAAGCCAATAAGCAATAATCTCTTGAAAGGTTTTAGTTGCCTTTCTTTTGCCCAAACTTCTTTTTTCTCCTCGGATGGTGGCTGATAAGATAGCATCGACTGTGCGCTCACCTCGATAGCCGACATCAAGTGGTCTTGCTCCTGACCACTGATATTCTCTCTTTGGATATTCACGCAAAGGTCCAAGATAATAAATTTGATCCATCATACTTTCGTATTCGGACTCAAAAAAACTTAAAAAATCAGCATTTTGATGATACGTTTTGGCTTGATCTGGAAATAAGTGCGTTTTAATAGGACTCGGTATAGCCCAGACCCTACCTTTTTGACGAACAAATTGAAAATCTGCACTGTTTTGAGATCTAGCTTGTAACACATATTCTTTACTGGTCTCATGTTTAGGTTTCATTTCAAAAGAGTATTTGTCAAAACAATACGCCAAAAATTGCACTTTCATCTCTTGATTTTTAAATGAAACTTCCGCTTTTGTACCTAAATAATTATCTTGAAATAAAACATCAGTACGTTTTCCTGATGGATTAGGTATTTTCAACGGCTTGTTGAGTTTCCATCTTATCTTCCATTTTAAAGATGAAGTTTCCTGATGCTTATGCACCATATCTTTAAATGTACCTAAATTAATAAGTTGATCAGGCCCACCTAAATCTAAAACCAAGCCCCTATCAGTTGCATTTTTAGTTTGTTTTAACATCAACAAGAATTGGAGGATGCTACTTTTACCAGAGCTATTGGTGCCAAATAAGCCTGTAACACGCCCTAGTTGAATCTCCAGATCTTGCCAAGCTTTAAAATTTGAAAATTCTAATTTAGTTAGCATCGTATGTCTGTGCGTCTTGAATGTTTGTGATTAATTGATTTGTCAAATTAATATAAATTTTAAATTAAATTAAAATAAAGTTTAAATTAAAATAAAGTTGTTTATTGTTAATAATATTCGATATTTTAATGGAGACAAAAATATTAATTGTTTTTTATAATATCTTGTAATTAATTAAAAACAATAATAATTTATTATAAGGTAAATAAAATAAATAAAATTATAAAAAATTAATAGATATTTTGTGGATTTGTTATTTTTTATAAAACAAAATAATATCACATGTTAACTATCTTTTTTGTGTTGATATAAAAATTAGTTGCTATTTATAATGTGCATATTATCGTGTTTAGCCTTAGGTAAACCACCTCATATGAAATCGGCATCAAAACTACTCGTCGCGACAGGGACTCAATTCCTAACCCGCCCATAAGACCAATACGCAGCACAAGCTCCCTCAGACGACACCATACAAGAACCCATCGGATTTTCCGGCGTGCAAACCGTGCCCAGCAACTTGCAATCCTGCGGCTTTTTCGCGCCGCGCAGGATGGCCGGGCATTCGCAGCCTTTGACATCGGCGGCCTGGATCGCAGGCAAATTAAAGCGTTGCTCGGCGTCGAAGTCTGCGTAGTCGGCTTTCAGTTTCAATGCGCTGTCAGGGATCAGGCCCAGGCCGCGCCATTCGAATTGCGGACGCAACTCGAATATTTCCCGCATCAGCGCTTGCGCTTTCAGGTTGCCTTGCCGGGTGACGGCGCGGCTGTACTCGTTTTCGACCTCATGCCGGCCTTCGTTGAGCTGGCGTATCAGCATCAGCGCCGACTGCATGACATCCAGGGGTTCGAAACCGGCAATAACGACCGGTTTGGCATAGCGTTCGGCAAACGGCTCATAGGCCTGGCTGCCGATGACCGTGCTGACGTGGGAAGGTCCGAGAAAGGCATCAATCGAGACCGGCTGCGGCGCATCCAGGATAGCCTGCATGGCGGCGGGCGTCAGTACGTGGTTGCAGAACACCGAGAAATTAGTCAGCCGTTCGGCCTGTGCCTGCTGTATCGCGACGGCGGTCGGTGGCGTCGTGGTTTCGAAGCCGATGGCGAAAAACACCACGGGCCGATCCGGATTTTCGCGGGCGATTTTCAGGACGTCCTGCGTGGAATAAACCATGCGGATGTCGCAGCCGCCGGCCTTGGCTTTCAGCAGGCTGTTGCGGCCGGTGGCCGGCACCCGCATCAGGTCGGCATAGGTGCAGAGTATCACGTCATGTCGCTCGGCCAGCTGGATCGCGTTGTCGATGCGTCCGGTCGGCAATACGCAGACCGGGCAGCCGGGGCCGTGGATGAATTCGACATTGGCAGGCATCAGATCCTGCACGCCGTAACGGAAAATGGCATGGGTATGGCCGCCGCAGAATTCCATCAGCCGGTAGTGCCGGTCGGGATCGACAGTTTGCGCGATGGCTTGGGCCAGTTGTCGGGCCAGATCTTGCTGGCGGAACTCGCTGATGTATTTCATGGGTTGAGCGTCAATCCGGCTTCGGCGAACAAGGCCAGGGTTTTTAGGGCTTCGTCCTCGTCGATTTTATTCAGCGCGTAACCGACGTGCACCAGTACGTAGTCGCCGATAGCGACATCATCGACAAGGGTCAGCGACACTTCCACCTTGACGTTGTCGACCGATGCGGTCGCCATGTTGGTGACGGGGTCGAGGGCGACGATTTGGGCGGGTAAAGCCAGACACATGAATTTCGGTTTCCTAAAATGTAGATACCGTCTTGTTGCCCATTATGCAAGCGCAAAATTGGGGTCGAAAGGTTTATTCGATTTCAGGATGGCAAAGGCGATATGGACGAGTTTGCGCATTGAAGCACAGGCGATGGCCATGCCATTCTTGCCGCGTGCAGCCAAGCGTTCGCGGAAAAGGCGGATGACGGGATTGTGTCTTCCCGCGACCACGGCGGGCATGTATAGCTTCGCGCGCAACATCGGATCACCCATCTTGGAAATGCGGGTTTTGCCTTTCCACTTGCCGGATTCGTTCAAGGCGGGATTGAGTCCAGCAAAGGCGACAGCTTGCTTGGCGGTGGTGAAGCCGTAGTGATCGCTCAAAGCGACCATGAGGTGGGCAGAGGAGGCTTCGCCGATGCCAGGAATCGTTTCCAGCAAAGCGCGCCGGTGCCTGAGATCAGGGTCTTGATCGATAAGACGTTGAACGCGTTCGCGTGTGGTTTTAAGCGCCTGCTCCAGATGTGCCAAGACGGCTCTGATGGATTCGGCAATCGTGGGGTCAGCCGTATCCAGTCTGTTTTTCTCCATTTGCTGCATTTCCAGCAGGTCTTCGATCCGGCGTAATAAGGCTTGCAGTTCGCGGATATTGGCAGGTGGCGGCGTCCACAAAGGCGGTTTCTTTTCCTGGGCATACCGGGCGATCAGCTTGGCGTCAGCCTTGTCGGTCTTGATTCGGCTCAATTCGCTCTTGGCGAATCCCTTGATTCTGGCAGGATTGACGACAGCCACCGGATAGCCTGATTGGGCCAGGCATTCGGCCAGAGGGATGCTGTAGGCGCCAGTCGCTTCCATGCAAACCGAGGGCTTGACGCCGCCGAACGTCGTCAGCCAGACGATCAAAGCGGCAAAACCTTCCGGCGTGTTGTCGAATTTTTTATGCTTGTATTTGCCGTTCTCCAGGCGGGCAACATCGAATTTATGCTTGGCAATATCCACACCAACCGTCACTTGGGACATCTTTAAACACTCCAAAAAACTATATAAAATCAATAAGATCAATTTTAAGGCATACGCCTGGTTCAGCCTTGGATCATACAGGCTCTCCCGGCGAAACGGGGGCCTACGCATACCGTACGAACTTATGAGGCGGATGAGGGAAACGGAGAGCGAAATCTACGCAGCAGGCTCGAAGCCTCAGGGTACGCCCGGCTTCTCCGCTTCCCGCCCGGTGATCAGCCGGGGATTTTATCCCTAATTGGGTAAAATCGAGATATAAGGGTACGCATTGCGTACCATTTTCAAATTGCCCATTAAAAGTTTCCGCGATGCCAAGGTAAAGCCAAAAGGTACGCGATGCGTACCCTACGGATATGCATTGAACCAACGCTGAACGGTTCGGACGGGGCAGCATGCCCTGTCCGGCTTGGTACGCAGTGCGTACCCTACGGTAGCGAGCATTAAGCATAGGCGATGCGCTGCAATTCCAATTCGGCCTTGAGCCAGCGCAGCCAGTTGTCTATGCCTTCTCCGGTCTTGGCCGACAATGACAGGACCTTGATGCGAGGGTTGACCTGTTTCGCATACTGTATGCATTGCTCGCTGTCGAAATCCAGGTACGGCAGCAGGTCGGTCTTGTTCAAGATCATCAGGTCGGCGGCATGGAACATGTCGGGGTATTTGATCGGCTTGTCCTCGCCCTCGGTGACCGACAGAATCACCACTTTGTGCGCTTCGCCCAGATCGAACGACGAAGGGCAGACCAGATTGCCGACGTTTTCGATGAACAGCAGGCTATGGTCGCTCGGCTGCAGGCTTGCTAGCGCATGCCCGACGCGGTGCGCATCGAGATGGCAGCCTTTGCCGGTATTGATTTGCACCGCCTGCACGCCGGTGGCGCGGATGCGCTCGGCGTCGCGGGCGGTTTGTTGGTCGCCTTCGATCACGGCGATGTCGGCGTCGCCCTGCAGCCGGGCAATGGTTTCGGTCAACAGCGTGGTCTTGCCGGAGCCGGGGCTGGAGACCAGATTCAACGCCAGCATGCCGCGTTCATTGAAGTAGCGGCGGTTTTCGGCGGCATAACGGTTATTCTTGGCCAGAATATCCTGTTCGATCTGCACCATGCGCAGCCGGCTCAAACCCGGCGCATGGGCATGTGCCGCACCGTGTTCGTGGTCATGGTCGTGATGATGGTGATCATGGGAATGGCCATGATCGTGCGAGTGGGAATGGCCCTCGCCGCAGCCGCATACGCCGCACATTATTCTACCTCCAGTTCTTTGATTCGCATTTGATCGCCGCCATTGACCTGCAATTGATGACTGCCGCAGTGCGGGCATTGATCGTATAACTGCTGCACGGCCACATTGCGCCCGCACGGCAAACACCAGGCCTGGCCCGGCACTTCGATAATTTCAAGGCGGGCCTGGTCGGCCAGCGAACCTTGTACGACAATATCGAAACTGAAACGCAACGCCTCGATCTCGACGCCGGCAAGCGCTCCAATTTCCAGCCAGACCGTCTTGACTTTCCGGTATTGCTGGGCTTCCGCCTGTTGCTCCAGTATTTGTAAAACGCTTTCGCAAAGCGACAATTCATGCATGGCAATCCCTGCCATGCACCCTTCGGGTAAATGTAAATCCGCTCCCGGCGGATTTGTCATGCATGACAATCCCTGCTATGTCACTTTGGGCTGGTGCAAACTTGTTCCAAACAGATTTGTTATGCATGGGCTTCTGCCTTATTATCGCTGTCCGTCAGCTTTAAATTGTAAAGTACGCAGGGGTCTACTGAGTTGATCAGAAGTTCCGCCTGCCGCCGCAGGTCGTTCGGGCCTTCGGCCTTCAAGTGTTTCAAGCCTTGGGCGACGACGCCTTCGGGATGGAAATTCCATTCGGTAGGCGCGGCGATCCGGTAATCATACACCCGCCCATGCCGCAGTTCCAGACGATGAATCAATAGGCCGCGCGCCGCCTGAAGCTGGGCCAGACCAATGCCGCCGGTGCTCGAGACGATTGCAGGGTCAGGCTTTTGCTCTATCCCACGGCTTAACCGCAGCGGTATCGCCGCCACTTCCAGCAAACGGGCCACGAAGCGCACCATCAGGCCGTTGCCGTAACGGCGCTGCAAGCCGGCGATGAGCGGATGCGACCGTTGCCGCGTCAATGGCGTCGTTTCAAAGCAGCGGCCTTGCCAGTGCGGCGCCCGGCAGAACGCCGCCAAATCTTCCTGCTGCATCTGCCGGTTCAAGGCATCCGCCTCGAGCTCGGGCAGACAGTCGACATTGTTTTGCCCGACTGCCGTCCAGTTCCGGTTATACAAATCGTTCAGCAGATTGGCCGGCAGCGCCTCGTTTTGGTGCAACCAGTCGCGCAGCTGCGTTTCGCAGGCCAGCGTCCGAAAATCGGCAAGCTGGCCGTTAAAAATCGCGGCATCAATGAGCGCTTCCAATTCGGCTGTCAGTTGCGTCAATTGCACGGCATCGATGTCGAGGCAACTGTCGAGCTTGTATGCCTCTCCGTGCCGGAACAAATGCCGCTTGAAAAGCGCATCGAATTTAAGTAATGCCGCCAGGGCTTTTTTATCCGGGGGCAGTCCGATCAGGCCCGGCCAATCCAGCAAAATCCGCCAGGCGTGTTCGCGCAGAGTCTCCAGTTGCACCAGCAGGTCGCGGGCCGCATCGGACTCAGGCTCGGCTGTCATGCCCAGCGCGGCGCGACAGGCCAGCAGGGCGGTACAGGCTTGGGCATTGCCGCACAGCGTAAACAGCAGCGGTACGATGTCGAGGATCTGTTCTGGCGTTTTGCCGAGCAAGACCAGGGGCGCTATGTCAGGCCGGGTGGATGTGATTCGCGCTCCGCTAGCCTGGCCGGCGCGGTGATACAATTCGATGTGGACAGTTCCGTCCGGCGTCATTTATGGCCTCCGAGAGCGCCGCGCAGCAGATCCCGGCGGCTGACAGTGCGCGGACTAGGAGTAGTCAGCAAGCCCTGCAAGGCGGCTTGTGCCGCCGTGAGCGCCATACCCTGATCCTCGAATTGAAACATTGGCGAGAACAAGGAACACTGTGCGTATGGGCCCAGCTGCGCTTCGCTGGCCAAAGTGAATTCGAAGGCGCCGTAGGGATAGCGCCGCACAAGTTTGCTGCCGGGAAGCTGCTTGCGCCAGTCGCTATCCGGCCCCGGCAACAACAGCAGATTCATGAACCAGGGCGTGATCAACACGCCCAGCCAGTCTTCGTTAAAGCGGATGAAGCCGACAGCCTGCACAGAGAGCGCGGGGTTAACAATAGGCACCTCGCACAGGCGCGTTGCCAGAATACCGTTGAATACCGTTTCCAGCGTGCGGCTGATTTGTTCGCTATCCTGCCACAGCATGCTCAATCGTCCAGCACCAGAAAATCCTGCTTCGGAGCGCCGCATTGCGGGCAGCTCCAGTGTACGGGCAACTGTGAAAAAGCCGTGCCGGGCTGTATTTGCCAGACCTCATCGCCGTCTGCCGGATCGTAGACATGCCAGCAGATTTTGCATTCCAACCGCGTTTCTGTCGGCAATCCCAAGGCATCGCCGCCAAAGGGGCCGGCGAAAAAGGCGGTGCTCATAAATACACCTTCAGTATCTCCTGCAGCCGCTCACGGCTGTCTTCTATGTCTTCCGGCGAGGCGCAGGCGACGCTGGGCACGTCGCTGACTTCCAGGGTATTGAGGATCAGGGTGTCCTGTGAATTGAAATATTGCACCCACCAGACGAAGCGGGTGCCGGTTGCGGTAATCCGGCAATTGCCGTAGCCTCGGGACAGTATCGTCACTGAGCCCCGGCCCAGGCGCTGTTCCAGAAACGCCAAATCCTGCTCGGTTTGCGGCAGCAGGCTCAAATTGATGATATGCGCCTCGTCGCCCGGCCGGTATTCGGCGATTTTGGCGTTGAGTTCGGCCAGCAGCGGCGGCGCGTTCATCACGCCCGGCGGCAACGCTGTCCAGCCGGTGTCGATTCGGCTGGCCGCGCCATTGAAAGCCGATTGAATTATTTGGCGCGGAATAATGCCGACTTCCACCGTATCGGCGATGATCTGCTGCCGGGTATCCAGTTGCTGCAAGCGCCAGACGCCTGCCAGCGCCGACTCCTGAATGCGGCTGTTTCGTTCGCCGGTGCAAATCAGGCTGACTTCGCCTTCGCCAAGCAGTTCGTTGATGAATTGCCGGTTGGGCTTGTCCAGTGTTATTAGGTCAATAGGCTCGGCTAGCAAAGGGAACGCAGTCAAATCCTGTTCCAGTTGCCTCAATACACTTTTTGCCTGCGCCAGATCCGTCGGGTTTAAATCCGTTGAGATCCGCGGCATGCTGTAGGTCGCCATTTCCTGCGGCATCTGCAGGTAGTCCAGCTCGATGCCGTCTTCTTCCGAAGGCTGGCTGCCTGGGCCGAAAATTGGAAGGGAGATTGATGTCATAGTTTTTCAGGTTTATTGATTTCGCTGGCTGGTTATTAATGTAGGGTACGCACTGCGACCTTTTCCAAATTTTCCAGGCATCCAAAGTCTAAACAAAAGTACGCGATGCGTACCCTACGGGTTCCAAAATTCAACGTGCCGCTCCGCAGACTTTGTCCAGATCGAAGCTGGGCGGTTCGCCGGGTGTGGCGGCCAGAATCCGCTCGATTTCCTGCCTGTATTCCTGCCAGTCCTTGATGCCGCTGATGGCGCCTAAATATTCGCCATTGCGCAAAAACACCAGCGATGGCCAACCGGTAAATCGAAAACGTGCCTGCAACTCCCGCTCGATGGATCTGGCGATGACCGCAGCCTGCAGCCGGCCGCTAAAGGCTTTGATCAATTCCGGCAGGATCACCGCGACATCATTGCTTTCCGGAAAATGCAGCGGGTCGTTACAGAAAAACAGCACGACAGTTTCATTACCGTAAACAAAATGGTCGTAACTGTCCGCATCCAGAAAAGGATAGCCATGTCGGGTTTGCAATTGGGCAATCAGCGGCGATGTCATGGTTTTAAAAACTCCGGCAATTGGGGTTCTCTGTCGACCAGGTCGGCAAATAAATGATCTATTTGGTTGTCGCCCTGCATCGCCAGATGCAGGGCTTCCAGCGCATCGGCGATCTGCTGGGCTTTTTGTTCGCTGAGCACTTCCCGGGCGGTGCCGAGAAAAACCAGCAGCCAGGCGCCGACAGGTTGCGGGCCGACCAGCATCATGTCGATCAGGCTTTCCTGGCCGCGGTAGATGCAGAGCGCCGATTCGCCGCGCGGCTCGATAATTTGCATGGGAATGCCGATGCACATCAGTATTTGCCCCGGTAATCGATATCGACCTGCAACGCATTTTCGTCCGCAGGTTGCGGCGAGCGCACCTCAAACGCATCGGACAGTAGGATGCGCTCGTCGCCGATACGGCAGGCCTGGTCAGCCGTAGGGCGTTCCCGTTCATAGCGCTGCATGTTCAGCACCGGGTCGGCCAGATCGTCGTCCGTGCTGGTGGCTTCAGCCGTAATGCCGAACGCCTTCAGGAAGCCAAGCGCCATGTCGATGGCCGGCTGGATTTGCGCCTTGACCGATGGCCGCAAGCTGCCGCCGTAGTCGTCAAGTTCTTCCGGCTGTACGCCGACCAGCAGCAAGTGCCGGGGATAACTGCCCAGCATTTGCGCCATCGCCAGCACTTCTTGAAAGCCGGTTTGATGCAGACTCATTTTCTTGGCGCCGAGGAACTGCGGCACGTCATCATTTTCGATCCGTTTCAGCGTGCCCGGCGGCAAACCGTAATCGATCGCATCGAATACGACCAGGACATCGGCGGCCTGCACATGTTCGACCAGATAAACGCCTTGCGTACCCCCGTCCATGACTTTGACCTGGTCGGGAAAGCGGTAGCGTTTTTGCAGGTGCTCGATCACGCGAACGCCGAATCCTTCGTCGGCCCACAGCACATTGCCTATGCCTAATAGCAGAATGTTCATGGTCAATGGCTGCCGTCCAGCGGTTTATCGTCCCTGAAAGTGCGCCAACCGGTCGCCATCGTCGACAAAATGCTCTGCCGGGACAGTTTATCCTCGCGCACGGCGACGTAAATATGGATCAGCACGAAGCATATGATCAGCCACATGACCAGATGATGCCAGCTGTGCAGGCTTTGGCTGTCGCCGAAAACCGGCAGCACCCAACTGCTGAACAGCACGTATTGCCAGCTGCCTTGCCCGATGCTTTCGCCGTACAGTGCAAAGCCGGTCACGATCATGAACAGCGTGCCCCAAACAAAGATGAAATGCATGGCCAGCACAGCCAGGGGATTATGGCCGACATACTTGCGAGGCTCCTTGACCAGGAAGGCGTACCACAAGATTTCATGGCCGACGCCTTGCCAAAAATCGCGTGACAAGAGCGGCGGCAGGAAGATTTGCCGGGCATGCTCGTTGCCGGCATAGGCCCAGTACAACCGGAACAGCAGACCGATCGCCAGCAGGTAGCCGGCGGCGAAATGCACGAACCTGACATAGCCCATCAGGAATTGATCGGACGCTTCGCCGCCCGCCGATGCGAGCGGATCGGCGATCAGGTAGCCGGTGACGGTCAGGGCGACGATACCTAAGGCGTTCAGGCCGTGCCATAGCCGTACCGGTTTTTCGTAGACGTAAACGGCTTGAGTGGAAGATGCAGGCTGATTCATGGCGGCTTCCTTATGCGAACAACAGCCAGGCGCCGGTCAGGCCGGTCAGCGTTCCGTAAACGCGGATCAGGCCGGCGGCATTGACGTACCGGGCGGAAAAGCCCGCTATCAGACCGGACACATGCAGAACCGCCGTGCCGGACACAATCCCGGCGATATAAGCATAGGCCGAGGCGGCTGCCGGCATTTCGCTGCCGTGCGCCAGCCCGTGCATGGCGGCGAAGACGGCGATCGAGATCAGAATGATCGCCCTGGGCACTTTATCCGTGCCATAGCCGAGCGCGATGCCGAGCGACAACAATGAAACCAGAATGGCCGTCTCGACATGGGCGAAATCAAACCCGGCCAAGCCGAGCAGGGCGCCTGCCGGCATGAATGACAAAAACAGCGCTATTGCCTGTTTGGCAAGCTGGCGGCGCTGGCTGCTCGCCCATAGCCCCAGGCCCAGCATGACCAGAAAGTGGTCAAGGCCCAAAAACGGATGCTGGAAGCCATGGCTGAAACCGTCGGTTGGCAACAAGCCGGTATGCGCCGATACAGCATGCGAAAACGCGACTAAGCCTGCTAACGATAGGCATTGCAATTTAATTCTGTTCAAACTGTTCATACATTTTCCTCAGCGAACTTTGACTTGGGTTAATTCGGCACCGTCCGGGCTGATGATATGCGTGGAACAGGCCAGGCAGGGATCGAAGCTGTGCAGGGTACGCAGGATTTCCACCGGTTCCTCGGGACGCTCGACTTTGGTGTTCAGCAAGGCCGCCTCGAAAGCACCGATATTGCCTTGTTCATCGCGCGGCGAACCGTTCCAGGTGGTCGGTACCACGCATTGGTAGTTGGCGATTTTAGTATTTTCGATATGCAGCCAATGCCCCAGCGCGCCACGCGGCGCTTCGGTAAAGCCGACGCCTTTGACACTGTTCGGCCAGGTTTCCGGGTCCCAGCGCTCAACGTTGGCAGTAGCCAGATCGCCGGCCTTGATGTTGGCGATCATCTTGTCCATGAAATAGCGCATCTTGCCAGCAGCCCATTGCGCTTCCAGGCTGCGGGCTGCGGTTCTGCCCAGGGTTGAGAACAGGGCCGTGACCGGTACGTCCAGCGTTTTTAGGACGAAATTGATCTGCTCGGTGATTTCCTTGTTGCCTTGTGCATAGCCGACCACATAGCGGGCCAGGGGGCCGACTTCCATCGCATGGCCGCGCCAGCGCGGGGCCTTGATCCATGAGTATTTGGCGGACTCGTCCAGTTCCTCGATGTGGGTGCGGCTGCCTTTGGTTTTCGGGCCTATGTGGTAATTGGGCTCGGTAACGCCGTCCCACGGGTGCAGGCCCAGCGATTCGTCCGGATATTTGTACCAGGAGTGCGGCACGAATTCCTTGATTTGCTCGGGATCGGTCAGATCCACTTCATGGACTTTCGACAAGTCACCGTTGATGATGGCGCCGCGCGGCATCAGCAGGTTGGCCGCCGAGTAGTCGTTGGCGTTGTCGGGGATATCGCCGTAGGAAAGCAGGCTTTGTCCGGAAATGCCGCCGCCGTACAGCCAGCCCTTGTAGAACTGGGCGATGGCCAGCAAATCAGGGATATAAACCTGATCGATAAAATCGATGGTGCGGTCGATAATCGACGACACCAGATTCAGCCGCTCCATGTTGATCGCCCCGTTGGCGCCGACGCCGTCGATATTGATTGCGCACGGTACGCCGCCTACCAGCCAGTTCGGGTGCGGGTCTTTGCCTCCGAAGATGGTGCGGATTTTCATGATGTCTTTCTGAAAGTCCAGGGCTTCCAGATAATGCGTTACCGCCATCAGGTCGGCTTCCGGCGGCAACAGATAGGCGGGATTGGTCCAATAGCCGTTTTTGAACGGACCCAGCTGGCCGGATTCGACGAACTTCTTCAAGCGGTTTTGTGTGTCGCGGAAGTAGCCGGGCGAGGATTTGGGATTGTGCGGCGAAATCGATTGTTGCAGCGCCGAGGTCGCGGCCGGATCGGCTTTCAGCGCATTGACCGGATTGACCCAGTCCAGCGCATGCAGATGGTAGAAATGTACCAGGTGATCCTGCGTCTGCAGGCTTAATTGCATCAGGTTGCGTATCGAATTGGCGTTTTCCGGAATTTTGATCTTCAGAGCATCTTCGACCGCTCGCACCGAAGTCAGGGCGTGGGTGCCGGTGCAGACGCCGCAGATGCGCTGCACGAAGGCCCAGGCATCGCGCGGGTCGCGGCCTTTCAGGATCACTTCCAGGCCGCGCCACATGGTGCCGCTGGAGACGGCGTTGCGGATGATGTTGTCGTCGTCGATATTGACTTCGCAACGCATGTGGCCTTCGATGCGCGTGACCGGATCGACCACGACGCGGCGGCCGGCATCATTCAGATTGAAGCCGTTGGGTGTGTTTCTGACTGTCATTGTTGTTCAGCTCCTGATTGTTTGGCGCGTTTCAGTGCCGTTAGGCCGGCATGCGCGGCAATGCCGGCGCCGACTAAGGCCGCCGCGGTGCCGCCGACTGCGTCGGCGTTGGCTTCGATGCCGAATTGATTAATATCGGTGAGGCGCTCGTAGAAACTGCCTTTGTCCCAGAAACCGTCCTCGGAACAGCCGATACAGCCGTGGCCGGCCTGAATCGGAAACGATACGCCTTCATTCCAACGTACCGTCGAGCAGGCGTTATAGGTGGTCGGCCCCTTGCAGCCCATTTTGTACAGGCAGTGGCCCTGGCGGGCGGCTTCGTCGTCCCAATGTTCGACGAACTGGCCGGCGTCGAAATGTGGTCTTCTGTAGCATTTGTCGTGAATACGCTGGCTGTAGAACATCTGCGGACGGCCTTGCTTATCCAGGGTCGGCAGTTTGTCGAAGGTCAGCAGATAGGCGACCACGGCAGTCATGACTTCGGCAATCGGCGGGCAGCCGGGGACTTTGATGATCGGCTTGTCGGCCAAGCCCGGTACCTTGTGCACCGGCGTCGCCCGGGTCGGATTAGGCTTGGCGGCCTGGACGCAGCCCCATGATGCGCAGGAGCCCCAGGAGATGATGGCCTTGCAGCTTTCAGCCGCGTATTTGAGCTGTTCGACGAAGGGCTTGCCGCCGATGATGCAGTACATGCCGTCCTCGGCCAGCGGCGGATTGCCTTCCACTGCCAGGATGTAGTTGCCTTTGTATTTTTCGACGATCTCGTCAATGATGGCTTCGGCGTTATGTCCGGCCGCGGCCATAATGGTGTCGTCGTAATCCAGCGACAGCATCGACAAAATGACATCCTTGGCCAAAGGATGCCCGGAACGGATGAAGGATTCCGAGCAACAGGTACATTCCAGACCATGCAGCCACAGCACCGGAATGCGCGGCTTGGTCTCCATCGCATGCGCGATTTTGGGGGCGAAAGCGGGGGAAAGACCTAATGATGCAGCGGTTAAACTGCAGAACTTGAGAAAACTGCGTCGCGTGATGCCTTGCCTGCGCATGACATCGTAAAAGGTTTCATTCATTCAGGAACTCCTGGCATTATTATCTGGCTACTTGATGAACGCAAGACCCAGATGCTCCCGAACGTTCTTCAGTGCCTTTTTTATCAACGCAGTGATCGGCGACACTGCTCCGCATGGCCTTTGCAACATCCGTACCGGATTAATGCCAGCCTGATAAAACCTTATAAATATTAAGGTAAATAATGTCAAGATGCTTTGGAAAAAAATTAATCAGTGTCGGTTATGCGACAAATGCGACATAGGAACCGGACAATTGCAGGAAATGGGACACAAACCGGAAGAAGAGAGCGTATATAAGTCCGGATTCCATGCAATTTGAATCAGCGGTAGAGGAATGGATCAGGATGACGTAAAGCGCGCAAAGCTGCAGGTCGGGTTAGTGCATAAAAGTGTGGTATAACCCGACAAAGATGCTTTTAATTTACTCGGCCATTGTTGCTGCCAGACGATTCTCCAGTTCGGCAGCAACCAGGGTATCGTAATGGCGCCGCAAGACGGAATCGCTAGGGCGCGGCCCGAAGGAAGCCTCGATTTCACTTATCAGATGAGTCAGAAGACGATTTGATTCCTCGAGGATTCTCAACTCATAATCGGCCGTCCATTCCACTTGATTGGCGGCTGTGGATTGTTGGGGGGATTTTGAAAAATACGCCATGCTGTAGCCTAATGGGAAAAAAGCGCATGTCGCCATTACAAACATGACGATAACAAGCAGAATGACTTCGAACATATCAATACCTCGCTACTGTTGAAAAAGGCTCGGGTACACATATCAGATGGAGATCGGCAACCCGGCAATTCTCTATTTAGCAATTAAAATGCCATGCTGTTTTTATCGTTAATACTGATTTTTATTATGAATTTATGGCTGTGATGTGCAGGGCCTGGTGGGTTTTTGAACAATTTGTCAGCAATCCATCAACAGCGTTCGAAAAATCCACTTGCAGGCTGGAGATTCAGAAGGATCAGTCGAGTTATTTTGGTAAAATAATATTCATAAACGCCGCCAGCCTCTTATCCGCTCAATCACGAAATTTAAACCATGACTCAATCCAAACGCAAAATCGTCCGAATTGCCTCAAAAGCCGACGGAAAAACAACCTTATCCGCGGCCCAAAAACAATTCAATAGCCTGACTAAAAAAATTGACCGTCAAAAAAAGCTGTTGCTCGAGTGGAAAGAAGCCATCCCTTTGTATCATCAAATAGTTGAGCAGGAATACGACCCCGCTGTAGAGATCTTGTACAACCAGAAATTTGAGTGGGCCAAGTTATTGGATCAGTCTTACGACAAGCCACTATTCAAAAAAACCGACAAATTGAAAATTAGGCATCTTATTTGCGAGGCATGCGAGCAATTAATTCCCGAGTTGAACAGCGATGAAGTGAAAGCCTTGTTCAACAAATATAGCGATGAAGATTACGATACTATCAACCAGGAGGCTGAAGCCGCTGTCGGCGAACTCATGAAAAGCATCGCGGAAGGCATGTTTAATGTGGATTTGGGTGATGACGTCGATGTAAGTTCGCCGGAAAAGTTGCACGCCCACTTGCAGGAAAAGCTGCAAGCGCAGGCAGAAGATCAAATAAAAGAACAATCGGACGCTCCCGTTAAACAGCGTAAAAAAACCAAAAAACAATTGGAAAAAGAAGCACGCCAGCGAGAGGAAGAGGCACTGGCAAGTAAGTCGGTCCAGGAGGTTTACCGTAAATTAGTCGCCACACTGCATCCCGACCGCGAGCCGGATGAACAGGAACGTGCTCGCAAAACCGAATTAATGCAACGCGTCAATACCGCTTACGGCAAAAAAGACTTATTGCAACTACTGGAATTGCAATTGGAAATTGAGCAGATCGATCCCGCGCATTTGAGCCAAATGGCTGACAGCCGTCTGAAACATTTCAATAAGATATTGAAAGAGCAGCTGTCTGAGCTGGATCAGGAAATTCATCAAATTGAAGAGATATTTAGGTTGCAATCAAATCTGCCTTTCTATGCGTATCTAACTCCCAGGCAATTGATTACATCGCTGAAACATGATCTGAAGTCAGTTCAGACAGATATAGACTCCATTCAGAAAGAGCTTGAGACTTTTCAAAATCCTGCTGAACTTAAAGCATGGCTAAAAAGCTATAAAATTCCCAAAAAATCAGTTCCGGATGATTTTGATGATTTATTTTTTGGCGGCATGATGCCGTTCGATTTTAGGTAAACCTGGCCTCATGGCTGAGAATCGGGACGAAGCCACGCAGGCAGAAACCCTCGAAACAGTTATTGCTATTCCTCAACTTGGCTATTTCATCAAGAAAAACATGGAGTATATGAAACCTTTTAAATTCATGATTTTGCAAAATAAGTGATAATGCCGGTTTTTTTCATGGACGTTGCGGTTTCATGAAAGTCACGGCTGAGGCTGCCCCGGATGAGGCGTTTGCCTTAATATTATGATGAACTAATGCTTCCTAGTCGGGAAATTTTCGGTATAGTGGCGCGTTTAGTTATGAATCTTGCTGTACAGTTGTCTAAAAATGCAGAATAAATACTTACGTTTATTAAGTCTTCTCCTGATAGTTCTCCTGATTCCCCTGGCATATTGGTTAAGACCCGGCAAGTTCGAAGAAGCCGATCTCAATCCGCCGCCCACGCGGCCCAAAATGACCTCTAAGTCGCTCGGCTTTGAAAAGCCCTGCAAGGATGAGCATCCCGAATGGCGCCAGGCCCAGACTATCGACGGCGTCGAGATTGCCGAATCGCTAGCGTGCAATCCCGATAATCCCTATGATATTGCCGCTTTCGTCAAAGGCGTCAATAACGTTTCGATGCCTACCCTGATGAGCACGCATCTGTCCGAAGATGCGCTGACCAAAACAGACGACCTGGACGGCGACGGCGACCCCGATGTGATCCGCATCAAGCTGGAAGTCATCGAGCTTAACGGCAGATCGCCCGACGGCGATTTCCTGATCCCCAGCTATGATGTGTTGCCGGGCGTGCAGCCGGGGCTGTGGGTGTTCGCACCCAAGACCAGCGATATGGCCGTGAAGAATTACGGCTCCAACCAGGCCAATTATTTCCTGCGCGCGCCGTCGCCGGTGATCCGCGTCGAGCAGGGCGATCAGGTCTACATCACATTGGAAAACACGCATTATTTTCCACACACGATTCATTTTCACGGCGTCGATCACCCCTGGAAAACAGCGGACGGCGGTGAAAATGACGGCGATGCGCACGGCGGCGCTATGGCCGTTTTTCCGGGCGACAGCCATACTTACGAAATGAAGCCGCGGACGACCGGCACCATGCTTTATCACTGTCATGTACAGACCGACAAACACGTCATGATGGGCATGGCCGGCATGTTTATCGTAGAGGAAAACCGCCCGAACAACTGGGTGCAGACCTTCAATATCGGCGGAGGGCATGTGCGGCATCCGTCAGTCGGTGTCAAAGAGGAATACAGCCAGGAATATGATCTGCATTATCAGTCTGTCGACAAGCGGCTGGCGAAAATCATTCAGGAAGCCAACGATCCGCGTCTGATCGAGAAAAAAATGAACCGCGAATACAACATGACCGAATCGCATGAAAACTATTTCTTGCTAAACGGTCATGCCTTCCCGTATACGTTGCGCGACGACCTGATCGTCACAGGACCCAATGAAAAGATCAAATTGCGCGTCGCCAACGCCCAAAATTCGGCCATGGCGCTGCATTTCCACGGCCATAAGGCCACGGTCACGCATTATGATGGCATCAAGCAGCCTGAAGCCGCGCAAGTCATTCGCGATGTGGTCGATCTTGCTTCGGCGCAGCGCGTGGACATCAAGCTGGACACGACCAATGACGGTCTCCATAACGATGGCGAGGGCGTCTGGATGTTCCACGATCATGTCGAGACCGGCGCGACTAATGACGGCGTGGAGCCGGGGGGCAATATCTCTCTGGTCGTGTACCGCGATTTTATCGATGAGCACGGCATGCCGAAACTGCACGAGGGTGCGTTTGATGAGTTCTTTACTAGCGCTTATTACGCGCGCGAAAAACCCATGTGGGCTACAGACGAATTTGCGCAGTTGCTGGGCGAAGCAGGGCCTCTGGCCCCGAATTACCTGAAAATCATAGCCTTCGGTTTGACGGTCGGACTGCTGTTCGCACTGGTGTTCTATCTCGTGCGCAGCTTTAAAATGGAGCGGTAAAATGAATTTCGTTAAGCATCTTATTTTGTTAATGGCCACGGCCGGCGTTCAGTCTGCTGTGGCGGCCATGAACCATAACGGCATGATGATGGACGAAACCGGCATGATCATGAACAGCAATACCGACAATGTGCCGCGCGACTGTAAAAAAATCGCCGGCGACGTCAACATTACGGTTCGTGCCGGCCATAAACAGGCCAAAAAATTCAATGGCATCATGTACGCGTTTGACCAGCAGCAATGGGAGGTTCCGCCCTGTTCGCGTATTAACGTCACGTTTATCAACGAGGACAAGATCCGGCATCAGTTCATGATCCACGACCTGCCGGGCTATATTTACCCGCAAGGCATGTTCACGATGGAAATCTACGGGCCGGGCCAAAAGACAGCCTCTATTATCGTGCCCAGCCAGCGTAAAACCTATCTGGTGCACTGCGAAGTGCCTCAGCACATGGAAAAAGGCATGAAGGCCCAGCTGAAAGTGGACGGCGGCGACGGCGATCTGCCCAGCATTCCGGGCATATCGGCGGCCGTAAATGCGGATTCTTATTGGGTAGACTGGGACAAAAGCGCTTGGGGAGTTTTATTGGTTTCATTTTTTGCCGGGGCGGCAGTGCTTTTATTGTTGAACAGGATTAAGCGTAACCCTGCGCGGGAGATTGAAGAAGAAACTGGAAGTTAAGAAAAAGAAAGACCACCAGAAATTGTGGGGGGTTGGTGGGAGGTGGTCTTTTTAAAGTAGAGACAAAATTGTCGAGAAGCATGGGAGCTATTGCTAATCGACGGGATTCATACTAACAAACGGCCCATCAGATGTTTATTCGTACAAATACCTATGCAGAGCAATTGCTTGATCCTGCTTCATCAGGCTGGTGCTAAAATATATAAAAAATTCATATAGTTATAGGTAATATTGCCTGATGTGCCCAACTCAATGGCGATTTCCATGCTTCCGGCATGACCTCAAACTGGCGCAGGCACTGAGCGAGCGCGGATTATCCTTTTAGGACTTACGCAAGCCTGTGTGGGAGGCGACTGCCAACAGTAGGCGCTCTAGGCGAAGTCGCCCCCCACATTTTTAAAACGGCTTTTTTCATTTTTAGATCATCCAACTTTCTACCGGCAGCAGAAGAGCAGAATGCCTAAGCCCAGCTTTTAATAAGGATAATCATAAATAGATAAATCAGGATAAAAGCGAGGAATCCACGGCTGGAGTTTGAAGATTTCAATGTCGTTCTGAACTTCCAGCGCTTGTGCCGTCCGTTGGGCGGCGTTGGCTTGCCGCAAGGCGGCGACCACTTTGGCCTCTTCAATCCGGAAGGCGCGCTCCCTGTCCCAGGCTTCGGTCATGGTCTCATCCTCCATCCGGATTTCCTCTTTTTTTATGGCCCAGCGGTGCTGTGCGGCAAGCTGTCTTTGTTTGGGAATGTCGTAGATCACCATCGGCCGAACGGAGGGTTTATGAGGGCAGGGATCTTGCTGGTATTTGCCAGGGGCGCACTTGTAAACCTGGGCGTAAGCGGAAGTTGATAGCAAGGCGAGCAGTAATAAAAATACTTTCATTTCATCCTCCTTTGCAGGTGGTGCTTTGAGTATTTATGCAACTGACATTGCACAGTCAATAGTGACTGTAGGATCGAATTCACTCGACCCGGGAAGCCCGCCAGGGTTTATGGCAGGCTGACGAAAATGGCACGCAATCGATTGCAGGGCATGAATGCATAATCCATCCGATTCATGGTTTCCATGCTCCAAGTGGGTATTTCAAGATGCATTTTCATGCAGAGCGCGGGAGCGATAGATTCAGTCTCTATGATTGAATTTTTTAAGAGTTGTTCAATTTCTACCGCTTCCTGCCTGCCATGAAATGCTGGCCATGCGAAATACCCGGAAAACTGAGCCATGATCAGCCGGAATTGGCCAGCCGTCGATCAAAGCACGGCAACCAGTCCAATATCGCCGTTGCGCCGTTCTACGCTCACCGCTATATCATTGCCATGCCGGCGAACAGTCAAGTCAATGGTGGCGGTGCCGTAGCGCAAATCCCGGATGCGCAGCCAATCAAGATAACTTGGAAGACGCGGGTGATGCAATCGAAGCCGTGGGCGAGCTCCCTCGAAACTAATGCCCAGCATGGCTTCGATCAGCATGAATATAGCACCGCTGGCCCAGGCCTGAGGCGCACAGGCGACCGGATAAAGTATCGGGCCCTGTCCCTGCATGCGGTTAAAGCCGCAAAACAGTTCCGGAAGCCTGTGTTGATCGAAAAAAATGGAGGCATTAAACAAGCCTTCGACATATTTTAAGGCTTCATCGACAAAACCATAGCGGACCATGCCGGCGGCGGCCAGCGCGGTGTCATGCGGCCAGACCGAGCCGTTATGATAGGACATGGGATTATAGCGTGCTTCGCCAGCGAAAATTGTTCTTAACCCCCAGCCGTTAAAGGCATCTTCCCCGGTCAATTGCCGGACCAGGCGCTCGGCCCGTTCCGGTTTAATTATCCCGTTATAGAGCAAATGCCCGGGATTGGAACTGCGGACTGCGCAGGGTTTGCCCGTACCATCCAGTGCTATGGCATAGATGTCGAGATCATCGAGCCAGAAAGCCGCTTCAAAATCCTCCTGCAGGCGATCGGCTACGGTTCGCCAGTAGTGCGCCTTGTTTTCAAACTCAAAGCGCCCGGGAAGATTCGCATCAAGCTCCAGGCGGTCGGCAAGTTCCGCACCGCACTTTAACGCTTCCCAGGCATAACCCTGAACCTCGCACAGGGCTATTGGCGGTATGGCATCGCTGCCGTCACGATGAAATACTGAATCGTTTGAATCTTTCCAGCCTTGCTGGACCAAACCGCCGGCTACATGCTGGCGATAGCTGAGAAAACCATCTTGTTCCAGTTTTGTAGTGACCCACTTCAAGGCTTTTTCGATATTAGGCCAAAGTTCCCTGATAAACGCTATATCACCAGTACGCTGGAAGTAACGGCCGGCAAGCACAACGAACAAAGGCGTTGCATCCACGGTTCCGTAGTATCGTCGAAAAGGGACTTCATCCAGCGCAGGCATTTCGCCTTCACGCATTTCATGCAGAATTTTTCCCGGTTCGGCTTCTATCTTCGGATCGTCCAATTCGGTCTGTGTCGCAGCCAAAAAAGCCAAAACTCCGCGAGCTAATTCCGGCTGCACCCATAAAGTTTGCAGTGCGGTGATCAGCCCGTCGCGTCCGAAAGGAGTGGAAAACCAAGGGATTCCTGCATAGGGATAAGGACCGTAAGTGGTTTCCGTGGTCAGGATCTGCAAGTCGGCCGCTGAACGGTTGAGCCATTCATTGAATTGCACGTTGTCGGACCAGACCGATGCGCGGGACGCCCGGTCGGCTTCAATTTCACGGTTCTTGGCTTCAATGGCCTTCGAATGATCGAGCAAATGAAAATGGGCGTCACCATTAACGCATGTGATCAGAGATTCCAGTTCATAACTGTCTCCCGGCGCCAGATCGATCCAGAATTTCGCTTTGTCGTTGACCAATTGATCGGGACGCCTGTTAAAACCGATACGGGTGCGGCGGATAACGCCGTCCAAGCCTTCATAAGTCAAAATGACTGCGTTCTGTTCCAGGATCGGGTCTTTTTGCTTGCCGCGACGCGCCCGTTCCACACCGCGCACTTCGAAAATATCGCTAAAATCGGCATCAAATTGATACTCCAGATAGAAGCGATGCCGTTGATCATGGTAGTTAACTATTTTCAGGTGCTCGCTGAGCGAACTCTCATGGGCGATCAATTCGCGATGTAGATGTAGACTGCCTTTAGGGAGCCAGAGCGCTTCATCACGAAACATATCCGGCGTAGTCTGGTCGACTACCAAGCGACTGTTGTCGAGCCGAACCATGGAATTGAGCAGCATCGGTTCTCGTTCGGCCAGTTTGATATGCCAGAATGACAGGTGACGGGTGCCGAGAAAATAAAATCCTTGTTCGCCGAAACCAACCCAGCTTATTTCGCCGTGACGGCTGAAAACGCCAAAGCTATCGCCGGATTTAAGAACCTTGGTCCGATCGTCGGCGCGTGAAGAAGTGGCCGGAATATACCAGCTGTTATCTATTTGTACAGAACCTTCCATTGCATCCTCCGATAGCTATCGTTAAAGTTTGTCGGAAGTGCCGGTCGATGCAGTGGCTAGCCGTTGCTTCCAGGCATCGCTTGGCGATATTTTTCGATTTTTCCTCATATTGATGAGGTACGCGCCGGAATCCGAACGGGTATTTTCCTGCTGCACCATCAGTTTTTGATAAGCATTGACATAATTTTTGGCCATCCGCTCTGCCGAGAAGCGTTCTTCGAAATAGCTCCGGCAGACGCCGCGATCGATCTGGTCGATACGGGCTATAGCTGAGACGGCTTCTTCTTTGGATTCCACGACATAACCGGTCACACCGTTTATCATTACTTCAGGTACGGAACCACGCCGATAAGCGATAACAGGTGTGCCGCAAGCCATAGCTTCAATCATTACCAGGCCAAAAGGTTCCGGCCAGGCTATCGGAAATATGAGCGCCTTCGCGCCGCCCAGCAATTCATTTTTGCCCCGTTCGTCCACTTCACCGATAAATTCAATCAATGGATGATCAAGGCGAGGGCGAATGCGGGTTTCAAAATACTCGCGATCCACGTCATCGATTTTTGCAGCCATTTTTAGCGGCATACCTGCATTCAGGGCAATTTCGATAGCCTCTTCAGCGCCTTTTTCAGGCGACATGCGGCCAAGGAAGGCCAGATAATCGCCGGCATTGGCCTGGAAGTCGTATAATTCGACCGGAATACCGTTGTACACCGTGTCGGTCCAACGTGCCATGGGTAAAGGGTCGCGCTGATGATTAGCTATCGAAATTACCGGCATATCCAGGAATTCATTGAATAATGATTTAAGGTCGGGTAAATCGAGACGGCCATGCAGGGTTGTCACTTGCGGCGTTCGCATCTTCCGCCACAAAGGAAAATGGAAATAGTCGGTATGAAAGTGAATAAAGTCGAAGCTTTCGGCAACACTGCTTACTTGAGCTAACTGCAACATATGCCAGGCCACGGGATCGCGTTTTTCAGGCGCAAGACGCAAGGCTTTGGGGACAATAGCATGTAACTTGGCGCTGGTGCAGGAGTCGGCGCTGGCGAAGAGCGTGACTTCATGACCCTGTTGTACCAGGGCTTCGGTCAGATAGTGAACTACTCGTTCCGTTCCCCCATAGGTTTTCGGTGGAACGCTTTCATGCAAGGGTGCGACTTGGGCAATTTTCATCTGTATAACCTCTTGATATATAATAAAAATTGTTTGGGTCCAGCAATGAATAGACAGGTCGGCTTTCTTTAGGCAGCAGTTTTTAAAGACACTGCATTTAAAAACGGGTTGGTGTTGCAAACGGTGAAGGCCGGGTCTGCATAACATTAGTTAGTCTGAGGACAAGGGCCTCATGTTTCAAGTTTTTTTGGAATTACCTCCATAAAACGGATGATTTTTAGCCCAGTACTTTACTTGTGGAACAGGCTGCTCGGGGCAGCAAACGAGGGTAAAAAACTGTCCGTATGTAGCATTAATCAGTAAAAAACCTGCGAGTCAGGCTCGAACTGATCAATTTTTCAAAATAAAAAATTTGATCAATAATTAATCCATATGATTCTAATATGCGCTAATTGTTCAATATCCGCCGGAGAATAGTGTTTTAACCTCTTGCTGGAGCTGCAATTGGCCGCATTTTTATAAATTTATCAGGAGCATAAATGTCATCATTTTGCCATTGGGAGGACGATACATTGGTACTGAATATCCTGGGCCGGCCGCGCGCCAAACGTACGGCAATCGGCAAGGTCATTGGCAAGCAATTGGAAATTCATGTTGCCGAAATGCCGGTGCGAGGCAGGGCTACGGCGCATCTGGTACAGTTTCTGGCTGAGGAGTTCCAAGTCAATATCAGTGCTATCGTGGTCGTGTTCGGTGTCTATAACGTCAATAAGCAACTGCGCATTACAGCGCCCAAGCGGCTCCCTGCCGTTATTCCTCAACCGCCTGGGCATGATTTATTGCCTCGGCGGTAAAATTGCGCGTTTTGCTTACCAAAGTGGCCGCCTTTAATAATCAAGCAACCAAAATGATTTTTACATAAGGGCAACTCAAACTTGTAGAGGCGACTGCAGCCGCCCCTATAGGATTTAAAAACAGCTTTTTCCTCTTGGATTTCCTCTTCTATTTTCTCTTGATGGGTGAAGGACATGGAATGCCTGAGTCCTTATATTGGGTTAGCGTTATGCAATCAGCTGTGCCCTTTTAATCATTCTGTCATTAGCGCTACCTATAATCCGAGCCTCATCAATAGTAATAATGGAGCAATTTCTATGAAGAGGGTCGACAAAAATTCCTTTAAGAATCAGGAAAGATTAAGCATGACTGCTTTGCCGCTATTTCTGGCATTGGCTGCTTCAAACATGGCGGCAGCGGATGACGGTGTTCCATTGATGGAGCAGGGCATCCAGTTCGGTGATCTGGCGCCGGGACGAGCCATTGTATGGAGCCGGACCGATCGCCCGGCCCGAATGATGGTGGAGTACGCGCTCAATGAGCAATTCGACGATTCCCGGATTATCCGAGGACCTTATGCATTCGAAAGTACCGATTTTACCGCCCGTCAGGATTTGGTTGGCCTTCCTCAAGGCAGCGATGTTTTCGTCAAGGTCTGGTTCGAGGATCTGACCAATGCCCATGCCAAAAGCGAGCCGGTTGCAGGCCATTTCCATATGATCGGCGAACGCGACAATATCCGTTTTGTTTGGGGAGGAGATACATCAGGTCAAGGTTGGGGTATTAATGAATCCTTCGGCGGCATGAAAATCTATGAAGCCATGCGTCAGGTCGAGCCTCAGTTCTTCATTCAAAGCGGCGACAATATTTATTCCGATGGACCCATTCCGCCAAGCAGACCCGCCGAAGACGGCAAAATCTGGACCAATCTTGTTACCCCTGAAGTCAGCAAAGTCGCCGAAACGCTGGATGAGTTCCGCGGCCGCTATAAGTACAATCTGCTGGATGAAAATCTGCGGCGCTTCAATGCCGAAGTTCCGCAAGTCTGGCAGTGGGATGATCACGAAGTCGTCAACAACTGGTCCGACTCAAAAGATCTGAACAATGACGGCAGCTATAACGTCAAGGATGTGCCTTTGCTGCTTGCCCGCGCCACCAAGGCTTTTCATGAATATGCGCCCCTGCGTCCTCACGATGCCGAAGAAGCCAGCCGTATCTATAGAAAAATTTCCTACGGCAAGCTGCTGGATGTTTTTGTGCTGGATATGCGCACTTATCGCGGTCCTAACTCCACTAACCTGCAAACGCAGGAAAGCGCCGAAACGGCTTTCCTGGGCGAAACGCAACTTGCCTGGCTGAAGGAAGAACTGAAGAATTCCCGCGCAGTATGGAAAGTTATCTCCGCCGATATGCCCATCGGCCTCAACATCGGTGACGGCGTCGATACTCAGGGCAATGCGCTCTGGGAAGCTGTTGCCAATGGCGACAACGGGCCGGCGGCTGGCCGCGAACTGGAAATTGCCAGCCTGCTGAGCTTCGTCAAACATGAACACATCAACAATATCATCTGGCTGACCGCCGACGTTCATTACGCGGCTGCCCACTTCTATGATCCCGGCAAAGCTCAAACCAAGGATTTTGCACCGTTCTGGGAGTTTGTGGCCGGACCGCTTAATGCCGGCTCCTTTGGCCCCAAAAGCACAGACGCCACCTTCGGCCCGCAAGTGGTATTCACTAAAGCACCGTCGGCCGGCCAAGTCAATCTGTCGCCCTTTGCCGGACTGCAATTCTTCGGTGAGGTCAACATTGGCCGAAAGAGCCGAGCTTTGACCGTCGATCTGAAAGATATCGAGGGCACGACCGTATTCAGTAAAACGCTGATCGCTGCAGCATCGGATAAGGATTGATCCTTGGCTGCCGAGGTCATGTTAGGCATCGGCAGTTTTTTATCAATCTGTATCAGTAATCTCAACCACCTTATCTCTTTTGATAAAAAAGGATTTGATTCATGCTAAATCAATTTCACAGCCTAATCCTACTAACGCTTACAGTACTTGCCGTCATGAGCTTGCAAAACACTGCTGAAGCTACGCCTCTTGAGAATAAAGCGCCCATTGTCATCGGTCACCGGGGCGCATCCGGCTATCTCCCCGAACACACGCTGGAAGGTTACGCCCTGGCGATTGAGATGGGCGCCGATTACATCGAACCCGATCTGGTCCTGACCAAAGACGGCCAGATGATCGCGCGTCACGAACCGATGATAGGCGCTACTACCGATGTGGCCTCTCATCCGGAATTCGCCAGCCGCAAGACCAGGCGCATGGTCGATGGCGTTGAATACAATGACTGGTTTGCCAGCGATTTTACTCTGGCCGAGATCAAAACCCTGCGCGCCATTCAGTCCCGTGCCGGTAGGGATCAGCAATACAATGGCCTTTACCCGATTCCAACTCTCGATGAAGTGATTGCCCTGACCAAACAAAAAAGTAGTGAGACAGGGCGCACCATCGGTATTTACCCTGAAATCAAGCACTCGACTTATCACGCGGAGCTAAAGGATGAGCACAATCGCAAACTGTTCGGTCCGCATTTTTTCGAAAAGAGGCTGCTGAATAAACTCCATGCCGCCTACGGCAACAGCGCATGCGCGCCGATTTTCATCCAGTCTTTCGAAGTGAGCAATCTTATATACTTGAACTTTAAAACAAATATCAAACTGGTGCAGTTGATCGACGCGGATGATGTGAATGCCGATGGTTCAATATCGCTGGCAGCACCTTACCGGCAACCTTATGACTTCGTTGTCTTGGGCGATCTGCGCACATTTGCCGATTTATTGACTGAAGAGGGGCTGGATTTCGTCAGAACTTACGCCGATGGTATCGGTCCATGGAAACCATACTTGGTAAAGACTGTGGATGACGGTATTGACCGCGATGGCGACGGCAAGCTAACCATCAATGACCGGCGCGTTGAAGGCAGCACAGGCGTGCTGGAAATGGCTCATGAAAAAGGCCTGCAGGTTCATACCTGGACTTTCCGCAATGACGCCGGTGGCTACGGCTTTACCGATCCCGAAGAAGAAATGACTTACTATTTTGATTTGGGCGTCGATGGTCTGTTCACGGATTTTCCGGATACAGGCATATCTGCTCGCGACCAATCAAAAAATGCCACAGGAGGCGACGCGCTTTTTACAGAAAGATTGTAAACAGCGCAAATCTAAACATGGGCATTAATTGACAGGCTCTGTTGCGTTTACATAAGGATGAAGACACGGTTTCGGCAATTTGCGCGCGCGGTCGCAGCGTATGATCGCGAAGCATCCTGTTGGTGAAAAAACATGATTTTCATCGACGCTTGGTAGCCGTCGACTTATCATGTATGTTTAATACGGCGATAAATTGATCGTTTATAAGATAATAAAGCCTAATTCATAGCCTCAAAAAGGAGTTAAAGCATCATGAGCATGACTTTAGTTATCGGCAACAAAAATTATTCTTCCTGGTCCTTGCGTCCGTGGCTGTTTCTGAAACACCACGGCATCATCTTTGATGAAGTCAAAATATCATTGGCTCAGGCGGATTCCAAAAGCCGGATACTTGGCTTTTCCCCGTCTGGCAAGGTGCCGGTTCTGATCGATGGCGGACTCAAGGTCTGGGATTCGCTGGCTATTATGGAATATTTGGCCGAACGGTTCCCGGAAACTCAGGCTTGGCCTCAAGAACAAGCGGAAAGGGCATTCGCGCGTTCGATTTCGGCGGAGATGCATGCCGGTTTTCCAGCCCTGCGCACGCATTGCGGCATGAATTGCCGGCGTCCGCCGGCCGCCAAGAAGCTGCTCGAGGAAGTGCGCAATGATATCGAGCGCATCGGACAAATCTGGCAGCAATGCCGGAAACAGTATTGGGACAGAGGTCCCTGGCTGTTTGGCCAGTTCACGATTGCCGATGCCATGTTTGCGCCGGTGGCTTTGCGCTTTCATTTATATCAATTGGATACCAACGCGGAAGCGCGCGGTTATGTCAATGCAGTGCTTGAGCATCCGGCGCTCAAGGAATGGGTTGAAGCCGGCATGCAGGAGCTGGAAGTGATCCCTGCCTATGAGGACTGACGATGCCATTTGACAAAGAACAATACCTGAGCCGCATAGGCATCAGCCAGCCCGAGGCCTCGACAGAAGGGCTCGCCTGTTTGCAGTCGGCGCAGCTTCGGGCTATCGCGTTTGAAAATATCGATCCGCTGTTGGGAGTCACTCCGAGCCTGGATAAGGCTTCGGTTGTCCGCAAACTGATTTTTGGACGGCGAGGCGGTTATTGCTTCGAGTTGAACGGTCTATTCGGGCAGGCTCTGGGCGCTTTGGGTTTTCACTATACGCCTGTTCTGGCGCGTGTCCGCATGGGGCAGCCGGAAGGAGGACCCCGCACGCATCTGTGTTTTCTGGTCGAGACCGAAACCGGCGTTTGGCTGGCCGATGCCGGTTTCGGCGGCCCCGGCTTTTCGGTGCCCCTGCAGTTGGAGATCGGACTGGAGCAAACGGTGGACGGAGAGATTTTCCGCATCAGGCAGGATAGCTTGTTCGATGAACGGGTGGTTGAAAAACACACTGCGGATGGTTGGTTCGCATTGTACGGCTTTGACCGGGCTTCCGTTCGATTTTGCGATCTGGAAGCAGGCAATGTGGTTTGTTCAAGCTGGAGCCAATCGCCGTTCCCGTTTCATCTGATGATGAACCGGTGTACGCCAGGTGGACGCATCAGCATTTTCGATACGAATTTCACCGAAATGCAATCCGGCCTATCAGAGACGCGCATCATCGAGACGCCGGCAGAATTGGGCAGGATCATTGTTGACGAGTTCGGCATTGGGATAGAACCGGCGATGCTGGACGCCATTGCCGCGCGCTTGAACTTCCAACGCGATGACGAATTGGCGTGAAGAGAGGTTTAGCACAGCTTCGCTATGGAAAAATATCTACAATCGACCGAATACATTGACTGGAAACATCCGGCCATCGTCAACTTGGCTGCACAACTGGCGGATAACACAGATGCCGACCATGACACGGCCAAAAAATGCTTTGAGTGGGTAAGGGATAATATCCGTCATAGCTGGGACTATAGGTTAAACGCGGTAACCTGCAGGGCATCCGAAGTGCTTCAGCATAAAACAGGCTACTGCTACGCAAAAAGTCACTTGTTGGCTGCCTTATTGCGTGCCAATAGCATACCGGCCGGATTGTGCTATCAGCGTTTAAGCCTGGAAGGAAACGGCGCGCCTTACTGCCTGCATGGGCTTAATGCAGTTTATCTGCAGGACTACGGCTGGTATCGCATTGATGCCAGAGGCAATAAAGACGGCATCAATGCCGAGTTTCACCCTCCGCAGGAACAACTGGCATTTGCAACCACAGAAAAACGGGAGCGGGACTTTCCGGAAATCTGGCCCGAGCCGCTGCCGGCAGTCATCAAAGCCTTAACGGAAAATCACAGCTATCTTGATGTTTATCATAATCTTCCCGATGTTGAGATAATTTACACGCGTTGAACTAAGTTTCTATAAAGGAACTGATGTTATGCATAGACGTTTTATCCCGTTTGCCGCGTCGGACATCAGAGCTTTTAATCGCGGTAGGCTGGGTTGCTAAACCCAGCATTTCGGCCGCCCATGCCGGGTTTCCGCTAAAGCTCCAACCCAGCCTACGCGAGCTATAAAGGAATTTATAGTAACGTTCAGCCGGAATTCATAAAACTTCATCAATCATTAGTTCAAATGCTTAAAATGGAAAGAACGATTACCTTGTGGACCGAGGATTGTGTTGTTCTATAATTATCACTTCGTTTCTAACTGAAAGATCTCAGATAGAACCATTAGTATTTTTGTAAAAATTAGCCAAAGGCTGTGCAATTATGAAAAAAAGTTTATTAGTTATCGGTATCAGTTCCGCTTTATTGACAGCTTGCGTGACTGACCCTTATACCGGTCAATCAGGTTTAAGCAATATGGCCAAAGGAGGAGGCTTGGGCGCTGCGGTAGGCGCTGGTGCCGGTACGTTGTTTGGCGGCAACGATCTTAAGAATGCCGGTTGGGGCGCTTTGGCCGGTGGTGCGCTAGGGGCGGCGGTGGGCGCCTATATGGACAGTCAGGAACAGCAGATGAATGAATCGCTGCAAGGAACCGGTATCGAGGTTCAGAGGACAGCCGAGAATACGCTGACCCTGACCATGCCGAACAACGTTACATTTGGATTCGATTCCTCCAACTTGACGCCGCAGGCCCAATCCGCTCTGGATTCGGTGGCTAATGTGTTAAACCAGTATCAGGATTCCAAGATCAGTATCACCGGCCATACCGATGATGTCGGGGCTGATAATTATAATCAGAAATTATCCGAGCAGCGCGCTACCAGTGTTTCCAGTTATCTGACTCAGCATGGTGTGAATTATTCGCGCATCACTCAACAGGGCATGGGCGAGCGCATGCCGAAATTGCCTAATACCAGTGATGCCAACCGTGCTGAAAACCGTCGCGTGGAATTGGCGATCGTCGCCAATCCGACTGCCGGCAGCCAGCCAGGCGCTCAACAGCCGCAAGGCGGGTATCAGCAGCAACAAGGTTATCCTCAACAGCAACAGGGCTACCCTCAGCAGCAAGGCGGCTATCCTCAAGGCGGTTACCAGCAGCAAGGTTATCCCCAAGGCGGCTATCAGCAGCAGAATTACCCTCAGCAGGGTGGTTACCCACAACAACAAAATTATCCGCAGCAAAATTACCCGCAAGGCGGCAGCTACGGCTATCCTCAACAACAAGGCTACCCGCAGCAAAACACCTATCCTCAGCAATACGGTTATCCTAGATAAAACCGTATAGGTAAGAGGATTAAAGATCGCAGGGCGTGAGTTCACAAGTTACTGTAAACATTACTTTAACCTGGACTTATAGCTCTGCATTTTTTTATCCGGTATTGTTAATTAAGTATAGTATCTAATTCACCGTTCCATTTAAGCATCAAAAGCATGACGGAATATTTCAGCATATCCTTGCTTTTGCTATAGCATTTTGATTTTCGGCGCAGCCGGGCAAGAAAATGCCTGAATAAACTGTTATAACCTTCCACGGTATAGGTTTCAGCTTTTGATTGCGTATGCAGTTCCTTCGGGACCAATTGTTCATAAGGACGCCAATAATCAGTCATGACCTGGGTTATTGGCTGATCTTCAATGGCCGCCCATAGCTTTCGGCCTGTTTCTGTGCCGCGGGAACCCACTTCGCAGTGGAGGAATCGTTTGCTATTTCGATCAACAGCCATCCAGATCCAGCCATAGTTTTTTTGGAGCCAATATAGGTCTGCATCTCATCGAGTTCGACGACCTCAACGCCGGCGGTAGAGCGAATGGATTCAATGGACTTGCCGTAGGCCTTGATCCAGTTATAGACCGCCACATGACTGCAGTTCAGGATTCGACCAATGGAACGAAAACCCAAGCCTTCAAGGTAAAGCTGGAGCGCTTGCCGCTTAATGGCTGGATGGAGGCCTCGGTAACTGACTGTATGTCTATAACCGCAAACCTTACAGCGGTAACGCTGCCTGCCTTTCGCCATCCCATCTTTAGTACAGCCTTCTGAGCTACATTTGGGGCATCTAACCATGATCACTGACTCGGTAAAAATGGATTAGCTTAGCTCAAACCATACCAAATTAACAATGCCCGTTCCCGATCTTTCCGTTTCGTGGTGATCGACGAGGCCTTCGGGCGCGGCTCGGACGAATCCGCGCAATACGGTCTGCGGCTGTTCTCCCAGCTCAATCTGCAGCTTCTGATCGTGACGCCGTTGCAGAAAATCCACATCATCGAGCCTTTTGTTTCCAGCGTGGGGTTTGTTCACAACGAGGAAGGCAAAGCTTCCAAGCTGCGCAATCTCTCGATTGAAGAGTATCGCACAGAGAAAGCAAGGATGTCGGGATGACCTGGACCAGGCCGGCTGATTTGCGCACTCAGGTGCGCAAGCTCTGGGATCGGGGCGAACTGCTGGGCGATCTCGTCACTGGCGGATCGCTGTTCCCGAAACGCTTGGTATTAAAGAGCCCGACATCGGCCGAAATGACTGACCGCTTTGACGATGTTCGCGCCTGGATTGTCGAGCTTCGGGCGATGCCTTACTGCAGGGTGGAGATGCGGGAATTCAGGCATCGCATTTTCGGCGCTAACGCAGTACCCTGTGAGGCGTGGATCGATACCCTCGAAGATGCCGCGGGGCTGATCGGCAAACGGAAGGACGCGGCCCGTTTCACAGCGTTGGTTGACGTGACGCGCAAACGCGAGCCAAAGTTGCTGGACTGGCTGGCCAGGCCGCCACTGCGCGCCCTGGCATGTACCTCAGACAGGTGGACATCCCGGGCGTGCACAGTAAGTTTATCGAAGCCCATCGTGGGGTGCTCATGGAGTTGCTGGACCGCGTGCTGCCCTCCGAGGCCATTGATCGGGCAGCGTGTGGCGTGAGCCAATTTGCCAAGCGTTACGGATTTCGCGATAAACCGGTTCGCATCCGCTTCCGTGTTCTCGATCCTGAGCATAGTCTTTTCGGCCTTGCGCAGGATATTACCCTTGATGCCGAGAGCTTTGCCCGATTCGATCCGCCTGCCGCCCGTGTTTTCATTACCGAGAATGAGATCAACTTCCTGGCTTTCCCTCTAGTTAAGAACAGCCTGGTCATTTTCGGCGCGGGATACGGTTTCGAAATGTTGGCCAGGGCCGAATGGCTTTCGCGTTGCCGTATTCATTACTGGGGGGATATCGATACCCACGGCTTTGCCATCCTCGATCAGCTGCGCGGCCAATTCGGGCACGTGGAATCGTTCTTGATGGACCGCGACACTTTGCAGACATTTGAACCGTTATGGGGAGAGGAAGGTAAACAGACGTTGCGCGACCTGCCCAGGTTGAATCCCGAAGAAGCGGCGCTCTATGATGATTTGCGCGACAACCGGATACGCAAGAATCTGCGCCTTGAGCAGGAAACTATCAGCTTCGGCTATGTGAAATCCGCGTTATCGGAGCTCACATAGAATCAATCAACCAAAGCATCGGAAACTGAAGTTAAGCAGTCAAATGCCATATTCGCCAATGCGCTGCAGGATCAAATTATGCCTTATGGCAGGCGCTGCGGTCTCCGTTAAGAATTTTCTTCTTGATTTCTGCGATTTCATGAAATGCCCGGACTGAGGGCTTGAAATCTGCAACCATCTGACGACGACTGACCGGCAAGGTGCGGGTCGATCGGATTTAAGAAACCTGATCTTCATAGGTCATCCAGCGATCCCTCGGGCGGGCGAGAAGCGGAGTGAGTTGGCGGATCGTTTCGGCGTTCTGGTATTTTTCCCTGACAGCGTCCGCATTCGCACGACTCTGCCATTTAGCCAGAGCGATGATATGCCCTGGCGCATCCTGATCAATGAAGATCTGATGCGAAATATAGCCGTCGAAACTTTTCATATCCGACCACACCTGACGCGTGAGGCGTAGCCCTTCTTCTTCCGCACCGGGTTTCAGCCAAGTGTCCCAAATAACTGTGATCATTTAGTCTTTCCAGTATGCGGCCAATCTATAAAACCAATTAACGGACTTCGATCATTTCTCCTGTCATAATGTCAATCTTGACAACGACGGGATGGCCATCGCGGACAGTCCTGACCACATAGTACCGGTCTATTCGTTCGATACTCTGAATTTCGCCGTAGCCGGCAGAAGATACACGTACGCGGGCTACTTCTTCCGACATGACGCCTACTCCGGATTCCGATTCCGGTACTGGCGATTCATATTCATCGGCATGAGTATTGACTATGGGTATCGAGATCAACATCAAGATAAGGATAAGTTGCCTTTTTAGTGAGTGTTTCATCACCGGTTCTCCTCTCTTTTCCTATCCTTGTGAGATAGCGGGTTCATAACCCTGACATGGAAAAACTATGGAATCATTAACCGATTGGGGGCCTCACGGTTATCAGTCGCGGCTTGGGTACGCGCCGCTACAGTTACGCAAACATGATCGCCTGGGAATGCTTCGCGCCAGACATAGCCTTGCCGGCATGTGTCCGGACCATACGGTCCGCCGCCCGGATTGCGGCGGGAGGCGGCGGCTGCATTGTCCTGCCGGGTTTGTGTACGAATCTGGCTGGTCACGCAAACCCAATCGCTCGCATCGGCTTCCCTCCAGACATAGCCCTGTTTGCAGGTATTAGGCCCATAGACGAAACGAGCCGGATTGCGCCGATTGGTGGCTTGGGAATTGTCTTGCTGGGCTTGTGTCCGAACAGCGGGCGTCACGCAAACATGATCGCTGGGGATTACTTCACGCCAGACGTAGCCTTGCCGGCATGTGTCCGGACCATACGGTCCGCCGCCCGGATTACGGCGGGAGGCGGCTGCTGCGTTGTCCGTACGAGCCTGAGCCCGTGTTGCGACAGCAACGCATACCTTGTCGCCAGAGAAGGCTTCACGCCAAACATAGCCTATGAGACAACGGGATGCATATTCGCTTTGAACAGTCACCTGCGCCTGATTGGGTCCAATTGCAGCTGATCTCGGATTGACCTGGATGACGACCCCATCGCGGTTTAAACTTTGCACAGGCGCCCGGTTGCCGCTGCGTTCCCTCAGCAAGAAAGAAAGATACCGGCCATCTGAATGACGCTTCACTTCATGGATCAATACGATGTCGGCAGGAATTCCCGAATCCCAGCCATCACGTTTTCGAAACTCAATAGTGAAATAGTGGAATGGATCGGCAGGATCGAACGGCACCCGAACATGCAGGTCACCGGGGACTTCAGGATGGTTCAGTGCGGCAAGGGTTAATGTGGCGCGCGAAATGCCGTCAGCACTGAATGTCCGGATTCGATGCCTCGGAAACCACCCCATGCGATCAACGTGATAGCCATTGAGGCCAGGGCCGCCGTTACCGAATTCAGGATTGGGGCGCGCAAACACGTTAGCGTAGCTCATAACATCCCAAGGATCGTCATACTCGGCATTTGTCGCGGCATCGGAGAACGAGTGGTGAAGGCCGAGTCCATGTCCATTTTCATGCCCTAATCCACCAATATCCACATTATCCGGGAAAAATGCACGTCCGACACCGCCATACAAGTCCACACCCGGGGAGGTAATGGCGGCAATAAGATGACCTTGCGGGACGGTATACGGTGATACAGGATCGTTACGTGCCGCTGCCACACAATCAGTGACCAGTTCTCCTCGTTTCGGATTAGGGCCGCCTGCTTTTGCCTGCGCCTGTGCAAGAGTGAGAGATTCCTGATGCCAGCCGGTGACAACGGCATTGGCGAAATCAACCCCGTTATATGAAACAGCGCGCCAGTAATCCGCAAATGAACCATTACCTCGCCCTAGAATCATACGGCGATAAAAATTAACGTCATACGGAGGTTGTGGACTATCGCTGAATGTGCAGAGTATAGCACTCAGCCCGATCTGCCCTCGGAAAGGACGAGCGTCAGCAACATTGGCCGATACAATTAATGCCATTACTGCCAGGAAAGATAGCTTCTTGATCCAAAGATTGTATCCGAGAATCCCTCTCAGTATTACCATAGGCCTCATCATTGCATTGACCTCCATTTTTAATAAATGGTGTTTGTTCTTGCCAAACCAAGTTGAGCGTCATGATAGGGCGCGCCTGGCTTGCGCTGAGCCTCTTCTTCGAGGGAAATAAATACCGCCCCATGCATGGCCTTTTCTTCTGTGCTCAGTTGGCGCTTATTCTCCATTTTATGGAGTTCACCAACTAGCGAAATCACATGGGGCCAGACACATCCTATATAGCAAATGGATGTAGCGTGCTGTCCTGGTAAAGGGGCCGGTTATTGATCTTGATGAGCCAGGCCAGATTTCAGCTGCCAAGGCACTATTGTTCATATTTCGGATCGGATTGCTATTCGTGCTATTACTGTCTGACTTAGCTAATAGTTTATAGGCCTATAGACCGTCTAGTCTTAAAGCGGCTCTTTCATCCGCAGATAATCATAGATTACGTGGCATACTTATAAGGAAAATCACAACTTCAGGTATCGTTCCGGCTCAGAGCGCGCAACGTTTTCTGCAGGCAGTCGGTCACGCGCCGCCGGTCGGTTTCGTTGGCGATTTGCGCGGCGTCTTCGCCGATGAGCCGGGCATGCCGTACCAGCACGGCGCGATCCTGATCGCGATGCAGATCAGGCGCAATTTTGGCGATGATTTCGAGAAGATGCCGCATCACATCAGCATTGTCGGCGCTGTAATGACGGATCTGGTCGAAGGCGGCGTGCGCCAGTTCCTCGAAATCGAGCGTGCAGGCAATTACGCGTAACTGTCCGTCTTCGTCCTGACGCAACGTTGTCGGCAGTTCACGTCTTGCCACGCCGCGCAGCGATGCGCCCAGCCAGTCGATGCAGGTCAGAGCGGTGAAGGGTTCGTTGATGCCCGGCGAAAGTGCATGGACCGCGATTTCGACCAGTTGCTGCACTATGTACAGCGCGTCCTGGTGGGGCGTGCGGTGCGGGCCTTGGCTGAAGCAGGCGCGCAAATCGAGCTCTAAATCATGATTGACGTTCGAACGCGGCAGCACGCGCAGCAAAGGCTCGGCGTGCGTCACAAAAGCGCCGGGGCGTTTTTCCAGTTTCAGCATCAGATCGTGCCGGATCGCCAGCCGCATCAATCGTTCATTGTCCATGCCCTGAAGATAGCCGTTGGCGGCCGATGTCACGACATGCGCTGCCTGCCATTGGCTTTCATCGGGTAAACGGCATGGTTTCATATCGTTGCCTTGCGGCAGCCCGATGCGTTCGGGAAATAGAACAGGCAGCGATTTTTGAAATTCCGCGCCCACATCCGCGATGAGATTTTCGGCCTGAATGCTTTGCGAAACATGATGAATGAAATAGATCAGGACCGCAAGCGACGCAAGCCCCAGCAGCATGCCGATGTTCACCGACAGATACGGTACGAAGCTGGATGCCTCGACAGAGTGTTCCGACCGCACCGTCCGCAAGACAAGCAGACAGTAGACAAAGGTGGCGATGAACGTGCCGAGCGTAAATTGAACGCCGCGGTCGGAAGTGAAGTTTCTCAGCACGCGCGGCCCGAAATGCGATGAAGTCTGTGCCAGCGCCGTTACGGTCAGCGAGAACACAATCGAAATCACGGTCATGATGGAGCCGGCGACGACCGACAATACGCCGCGAGCGCCTTCGGCGCCGCCTGACCAGACCCAATCCATGCCATGCACCCAGGCGCTGCCGACGGCGTGGTCAATGGCGACACTCCCGAGCGCGGCACCAGTCGCGAGCAGGGCCATCAGCGCCGGCAGAAACCAGAATGAGTCAGTCAGGGCATCACGGATTTTCAGCAACTGCAATTTCATAAGTCTTGATTTTCAGCTTGGGCCGGCCTTCGTGCCGGCACGACAGGAGGGCGCTTGCCCCAGCCATCAAGTGGAAAAGAATCCGCTGCATCAGGAACGGCAAACCGAAGTTTTTTAGAAGCGCTCAAACTGATCGGACGAGGCATGTTTTTTGACAGAGTGATCAGGCGTAAATTCCGCCCGGCGACGATGCAGCTGCCGAATCCGACGCCATGGCCGCAGAATCTGATGGATCGACGACTACATTCCGCTGGTGGGTGTTTGGTCAAAGTGCCGGAACGCCGGGAAATCCCTGAACGAAGGTGGTTTTGGTAAAGCATTCGGAGAATAACTGAAACTTTGCCAAGTGGCGGCGGATCGGTGCCGGCATCGGTCTGCCGTCGGTTCGGTTCAACCGATCTTTATTGCGCTTATGTCGGGTCGATCAACCCGGTTTGTGAAGGAAGTTATGTCCAGCAAGCAAATGGTTAAAGTATTAATAATCGCCTCTACCTTAGCGTTCGCAGCATCCGGCCATGCCGGTCCCGGCGGCGGGGCGGGCAGGGCGGCAACCCGCCGGGGCAATTCCAGGAAAGACGGGAGCAGCAAATCCGGGAAAGAATCCATCAGGATCAGGGCAGCGGCCAGCAGATCCGTGAGCGCAACGAACAACAAATCAGGGAAAGAACTGAACCGCCGGGAATGGAGCAGCGGCAGCAGCAAATGGAAAATATCCGTCAACGAACCGAAGATAAAGCCAGAGGCGATGTACCCGGCGCTCAACAGCGCTGGTGGCGGCCATTCGGCGAGTAAAGCTTTATATTCCGGTTCAGAGAAAGGGCGAAGCGCGTCAGGCGCTTCGCCCTTTTTTTGTTTCAATGTTTATCACTCAGGACTTACATCACTTTAAGTCCGTTCGTTTTTAAGCGATAGCCGGAAAAATGACAGTTCATGTTGGATCTCTGGAACTGATCATGCGCTGTACCACTCGATATTCAGGTAATGATTGGCAAGACTGATAGTCGGTCTGATGGCGCTGCTGTCATTTTCAGATAAAAAATAATGCATAAGTTGAGCGATTCGCTCAGCTGTGAAGGGAGATTCCATGCAGATCAAGTTTCCGTTTGATTCGTCCAGGCCGGTTGCCGGCGAGGCCAGCATTGATATCGACAAGCCGATCCGCGAGGTTTTCGCGTTTATCGGGGAGCATTTTTTTGACAACTATCCGAAATGGGCGCAGGAAGTCGTCGAATTTGAGCCGTTGGACGGCAAACAGGTGTTTGTAGGCGCCAAAGCTAAACAAGTACGCAGGGACAACGGAGCGGAGGTTGAGTCAATTTTTGAAATTACCGATTATCAACCAGTCATCAAGCTGACTTTTCAAGGCTTGACCGCACCTTACAGGCACAGTTATTTACTGGCCAGTGGCGAACAGGCGCAACCTACGCACCTGACCTTTCGCTTTGAGTTGCTGGAACTGGAAGTTTTCATGCGTCCTTTTGAAAAACTGATACGGGCCGCCATTGAAGATGGCGCGGAAAACACGGTTGAAAACATTAAAAATTTGATCGCCGTTGAATGCAACTAACTCGATTCGCAATTATCAGACATATTGGAGTTTAATCATGGCTTTTATTGTTGAAAAAGATAGCGGTCTGATTCCGCAGGTGCTGTCCGCTATTTTGGACGAGTGTGTTAACGGCATAACCCTGGCAGATCCGGATCTGGATGATGCGCCGATCGTTTATGCCAATAAAGCGTTTGAGCGGTTGACCGGTTACAGCCAGGCAGAAATCGTCGGTCGCAATTGCCGCTTTCTGCAAGGCGGCGACAGGAATCAGGCCGCACGCTACCAGATTGCCGACGCAATCAAAAACCATCAGGCCGTTGAAGTGACTATACGAAATTATAAAAAAGACGGCTCACTGTTTCATAATCGCCTCAAAATAATCCCGTTATTCGATAAAAAACAAAGGGTTATTTATTATCTGGGCGTTCAGTACGATATAACCGACCAAGTGAACGCAGACAAGGAAATCAAAGAGTTGACGGGTTTATTAAAGGCCATGCCGAACAAGTCATGAAGTTTTTTCAGAAGGTAAGTTTATGAATGCTGCAGTAAATACCGGGGGCGGTGGCGATCTGCTTTTTAATGAAGCCTTGTTTGGTCTTGCCATCCTTGCCTTTGTTTTATTATTGATCGTCGAGAAAATTAAGCCGTACCGGCACTTTTCCGCCAAGACCTATAAGGAATCGATCGTCACCAATACCACGGCGTTTCTGTTTAACAATATTGTTCTGACGGTATTAAGAGCATCCTCGCTGTTTCTTATCGCGCAGCAGTTTGCGTCCTATGGATTATTGGGCGGTATGGAAAATGGACCGCTCAAATGGGTGCTGGCTTTCGCTTTTTTCGATCTGGCCATTTACCTTTGGCATGTGGCAAGCCATAAATATGAGTGGCTGTGGCGGTTTCATAAAGTGCATCACAGCGACAAAAGCTTTAATGTGTCCACCGGCTTTCGCTTTCATGTGTTCGATTTATTGATGGAAATCGTCTATAAGTCGATATTTGTTGTCGTCATTGGCGTCAATGCGTATCTGGTGCTGTCAATCGAGATTATCGAGCTGTTCTTTATATTCTTCCATCATGCCAATATCTGCGTGCCCAAGGAAAATCTGATCTCGCAATTCATTATTACGCCATCGCTGCACCGGGCGCATCATTCGACATTACGCAAAGAACACGACAGCAACTATGGCATTGTTCTATCGATATGGGACCGTGTTTTTGGTACGCGAAAAGAACTGGTGCCTGAACATATCGGTCTGGATCTGATTGAAGCTGAAAACTTTATACAACTGTTTTCGCTGGCGTTTATTACCGAACGCAAAGTCCGGCAATTACTGGGCTGGATTCCAAAGGGCAAAAAATCGTGAATATCCTGCGCCGGTCCGCTGGTTATCGCATTGGCATGCAGTGGCCCGGCGCGGCGAGCGGGATAAAAGCCGCCCGCGCAAACTTCGGTCATTAAGTGCATTTATTGGCTATCGAGTTGAACGGAAACCGGTATAGGCTTTGCAAGGCTATTGAAAACCGGGGAATATTTCTGAGCTATCCTGATGAGTTCCTCCTTCTGATCCTCGGAAACATCGGCCTCGATTTTGAAGTACACCCGGATATTCTTACAACCGACGGGAACCTCCTCCGATATGCCTAAAAAGCCGCGAAAGTCCAGGGCGCCTTCATATCCGGATTCCACTTTCTTGAGTTCCATCCGTACCGTCGCTGATAGCTTGGTTTCTCCACTACAACCCCATTTTCAATTTGGCCAGCAAGTCCTGAAGCTCGGATTTAGGCGAAACCTGCGTTTGATAAATCGCCTGGATAGTGCGGCTGATTTCCGGATCGGTCAGGTAGCGGAATTTCACATGCTCCACATCCTTCGGCACGGTGAATTCCGGCATCAGCGCGACGCCGATCCCGGCCTTTACCATGTTCAGTATCCATTCCTCGCTATTGCTGCGGTAGGTGGGGTAAAGATCGATGTGCCTGTCCTGACAAACGCTTTTGAGCTTGTCGCGCAGTTCGCAGTTGAGCCGGTCCAGATAGGGTTCTGATTGAATGGCTTTTAAATCGATACGCTGCGATTGATTGAAGCGATGCCTAGCGCTGAAGGCAACGACATAGCGTTCCTCGTAAAGCGGCAGAAATTGATAGGCGCCTTCCTGTAAGTCTGTCGGCGCGCTAATCACCAGATCCAGATAGCCGGCATCCAATTGGGTCAGCAAGCTGCTTTCGCTGTCGACGATCAATTCCAGCTCGATGCGGGGATAAGCCTGCTGGTAGTCGGCAAAAACGGCACTCAAGCGATGCGAGCTGATGGTGGCCATCATGCCAACCCGCAAAGGAACAGTGTTCAAGCGGGTAAAGCGTATGGCCTCGGCTTTGATCGCCTGGGCTTCACGAAAAATCTGCCGGAGATTGGGCTCAACCAAACGCCCCAGGTCAGTCAGCCGGCAACCGGCTCTATCCCGGCTGAACAACTCACCGCCCAGTTCCTCTTCCAGTTTTTTGATCGCCTGCGTCAAGGAGGGCTGGGAAATATAGGCGGATTGCGCGGCGCGAGTGAAAGTGCCTTGGGCGCACACCGCCAGGAAGTAGCGAATCTGATGCATTTCCATGATTAGACCATCTCATAGATAGGAAAAACCTATTGTTCCATAGAAAGCCTGTATTTTACAAACCCTATCAATAGGTTTTACATAGCCCAACCTGTCAACAACTATATGAGAAAGCTATGAAAGCTGCAAAATTGATTGTGATGTACCCGGTGCCTGCCGACCGGGCCTTGTTCGAACGGCGCTATACGGAAGAGCATGTGCCGATGGCTGTCGAAAAACTGGCCGGCAAAACCCGTTTTGTCGCCTCACTGATTACTTCAACCGCGGGTAATGCGCCGGCTCCTTTTCATCGTATCGCCGAAGTGTATTTTCCGTCGATGGCCGAGCTTGAGGCCTGCCTGCATTCCGAAGGCGGCCAGGAAACGGCCAGCCATGCCATGGAAATTTCCAGCGGCGGCGCGCCTTTATTTCTGATTTCCGAAGTCGAAACCTTCGATTTCCAGTAAGGCACGGCAGGAGTTTCTATGAACCAACACCATACCCCAGGCAATCGGCGGCACTGCCGCCGCAATTATAATATACGGCTGATGTTGCTTTTTTTTCTGCTGGCCGGCGTCCCCTTCGCAGCGCAGGCCCATCGCGGCGCCGCCGATGAAATCGATGCCTGCAATATCCGCGTGGGCCTCGAACGCGTGCATTTCACCGCCTACACGCCGGCACTGTCAGGCAACAAGGAGTATTGCAAGGCGATTCCGCAACTCGGTGAGACTCATCTGGTTTTCGATTACGAGGGCAAGCAATTGCGCAATTTCAGCGTCGAATTCGAGATTACCAAGGAACCGGAAGGCACTCGGATTTTTTATCAGGAACCGCAAAAAATAAAAACCGGCACCACAAATGGCGTGGTCGATTTCCGCCAATACGGAGCGGGCAATTATCTGGCGCATATCGCCATCGTCGATAAGGACAAACGCCTCGACACCCATATTCCATTCTCGGTGGGTATCGAAGACGCCGACCAGAAAAGCTTCAGTCCGCTGCTGGCGACCACCCTGGGCCTGTTGTTGGTTATCTGTTTGCTGATCGGATTCGTCCTGATGAAGGAAAAGTCGAGAGCATGACAGCCAAAGCGCCGTCCTGAATCCGATAGACGATGCAACTTCCCGGAGACCCATGATGATCAATTTTTCCCGCTTAAAGCCTTATCTGACTTCGCGTAACAAATGGCTGGCGATGTTATTTCTGTTGCCGGTTTTGCTGGCTTTCGTGTTGTTGCTTATGGACAATAGCGGCGACTTTGCCCAAATGGGCACGGCCTCTTACCGGCCCGAATCGGTCCAGGGCCGCTGCCAACCGGATCTGCTGGCCGGCGAAGCCGGCGCCAGCCATGGCGAATCGACCCAGGATGGGATCAAATACAACGTCCGCACGCCGCTCAATTACGATCCGTCCATTGCCCACCCGCTGTTGCTGGTCTTGTCGCCGGCCGGCTCTAACCGGGCCAAAACCGAAAAGACCACGGGCCTGACGCTTCCGGCAACAACGGCCGGCTTCATCGTCGCCTATGCGGACCACCCGGAATTATCACCTACCACAACCATTGAATTGGGCACTATTCCTAAACGGGTGGCCGAAAAATGGTGCATCGATGAAAAGCGGATTTTTATCACCGGCCATTCCGACGGCGGCACTTCGGCGATGGCTTTGGCGTTCATGGCCGGAACCCGGCACATTCCCGGCGCCATAGCCCCCAGCGCCGCCGGCATCAGTTACCAGGATCTGCGCGACCGCCAATGCCCGAAACCGCTGCCGGTCATGATCATGCACAGCGCCAACGATCACCTGTTTCCCGGCTATGGTCTCGAGTCGTCGGGGTGGTGGGCGGCCTGCAATAAATGCGACCCGATCCCGGAAAAGCTGGTCAACGGTTGTTTCGGCTATTCCGGCTGTGCCAACGATGTTAAAACCTGGTACTGCGAAGGCGATAAACTGCATGCGCAGTGGCCGGCTATTAACGGCACGCTCATCGATTTTTTTGCTTCATCGGGCCGTCGGCAGCGATAGTTTCACCGGGTTGGAACGTTGCAGGCTGGGTTTATTAACCCAGCCTGCACGACGGTGCGTCTACCCCATCAGTAAATACAGCAAAGCCAGATTGGTAAACAGCAACAGCGCCGTCAGGCCTTTCCAGAAACCGGTTGGGTTACGCTACGCTACGCTCTTGTGCCCTTCAGGGTAAATCAGACCTACAGATATCTATTTTGATTTAAAATATATTATTTATTAACTTAATGACAGTGACCGTTTACACGGATTACAAAGCCAACGTTAACAGCTATAATCGGTCCGGTATCAAATCTATTCATGGAATGAATTCTATGGAAAGCAATCAGCCAACACCGGAACAACAAGCCAGAGCAGGGATCGACCAAAAACTGCTTCAGGCCGGTTGAGTGATTCAGGATAAATCCCCCCCAATCTCTATTATTAACAGAATGTCGCCTCATGGATAAAAAGAAACTCAGCGAACGCGACATCTGCACCAAATTCATCACTCCCGCCATTCTGGAGGCGGGCTGGCAGCAGTCTCAGTTTCGAGAAGAAGTAAAACTGACAGACGGCCGTGTGATGGTCCGTGGCAAATTGGCCGCTCGTATCAAAAATCCTGATGCTAAAGGGGGCCCAAAACGCGCGGACTATGTCCTTTATGCTCGACCTAATGTGCCGATCGCGGTCGTTGAAGCGAAACAAAACAAATTCAAAGTCGGCCAGGGTATGCAACAGGCCCTGGGCTATGCCGAGATGCTGGATGTGCCATTTTCCATAAGTTCCAATGGCGATGGCTTTTTGCTCCACGACAGCACGGGCCTGACCAAGCCAACCGAGCGCGAACTGAGTCTGAAGGAATTTCCAAGCCTCGATCAGCTGTGGCCTCTATATCTGCAATGGAAGGGACTAACGACCGAGGAATCACTCCAGTTAATCGAACAGCCCTATTATAGCGATGGCACGGGCAAGGCACCGCGTTATTACCAGCGAGTAGCCATCAATAGAACGATCGAAGCCATAGCCAATGGACAAGATCGCATATTGCTCGTCATGGCCACTGGCACAGGCAAAACCTATACGGCATTTCAGATTATTTGGCGGCTATGGAAAGCCAAAAAGAAAAAACGTATTTTGTTTCTTGCGGATAGAAATATTCTCGTTGACCAAACCATGCAACAAGACTTTTCGCCATTTGGCGAAGTCATGCATAAGATCACCAATCGCGAAGTCAAAAAAAATTACGAAATTTACCTGTGCTTATATCAGGCAGTGACGGGAAAGGAAGAGTGGAAAAAGATCTATCGCCAGTTCCCGGAAGACTTCTTTGATCTGGTTGTGATTGACGAGTGCCATCGGGGAAGCGCTGATGAGGATTCCGCGTGGCACGAAGTTCTGGACTATTTCAAAGCCGCCACACACCTGGGATTAACCGCGACGCCAAGAGAAACGAAAGACATATCGAATAGCCGCTATTTCGGGGATCCCATTTATACCTATTCACTCAAACAAGGCATCCAGGACGGTTTCCTTGCGCCGTATAAAGTCATTCGCATAGTTAGCGATAAAGACGCGGCAGGCTATACACCCGAAAAAGGTAAAGTCGACAAAGCAGGAAATTTAATCCCCCAGCGGGAATACAACACCAAGGATTTCGACCGGAATTTGGTTCTGGAAAAACGAACCCGCTTCGTAGCGAGAAAAGTCTGGGAATATTTAAGTGAAACCGACCCCTATGCGAAGACCATCGTATTCTGTGATGACCAGGACCATGCCGAAAGAATGCGGCAGGAACTGGTAAAACTGATTCCCGAAGCCGCAAGCAATCGCAAATACGTGATGCGCATTACCGGCGACGACGCGGAAGGCAAGGCGCAACTATCCTATTTTATCGATAATGACGAAAAGTTCCCCGTCATTGCAACCACCTCAAAATTACTGACCACAGGGGTGGACGCCAAAACCTGCAAGCTGATTGTGCTGGATCAGAACATCAATTCCATGACCGAGTTTAAGCAAATCGTTGGTCGCGGCACCCGCCTGCGTGAAGACTATAACAAGTTGTACTTTACCATCATGGATTTCAAGGGCGCGACGCGTTTATTCGCGGACCCGGACTTCGATGGCGAGCCCGTGGTGATATATGAACCCAAGGAAGAAGACCCCATCGTTCCGCCGGATGACATGCTCACGGAAGAAACGAATAATATTAATGAGCCCGAGCCGCCATACGAATCGGGCGGTGAAGGAGGTGAGCCGGGCGAAGACCGAATCAAGTACTATGTCGATGATGTTGAAGTGGGCGAAGGTGTCGTACAAACCCGTTATCTGGATGCCGATGGCAAACTCATCACCGAAGACCTTCGCGACTATTCACGGCGGAAACTCAAGGAAGAATTCGGCTCGCTCAAGGGTTTCCTCAAACGCTGGAATGAAACCGATCGCAAGCAAAAAATCTTACAGGAACTGGAAGATCAGGGAATACCCATTGATTTGATAAAAGAAGCCGTACCCAAGAGCGATGACTTTGATGTTTTTGATCTGGTCGCACATATCGCCTTTGATCAAAAGCCGCTGACCCGTCAGGAACGCGCCAATAGGGTGCAAAAACGGAATTATTTCGGCAAATACGGCGATCAAGCCCGTGCCGTGCTCGAATCCTTGCTCGAAAAATATGCAGATCACGGAATTGCAGACATCGAAGACCCAAAAATATTAGAATTACCGCCTTTTGACCAATACGGCACCAAAACCCAAATACGCCGGGGTATATTTGGCGGGCCGGAAAAATTCACCCAGGCATTAAGCGAGCTTGAGCAGGTGCTTTACCAAGACGAAAGTGCGTAGGTCGGGTTAGGCATTAGCCGTAACCCGACGTTTTACGCCATCAATGTCGGGTTACGCTACGCTAACCCGACCTACGGCGAACGTCGCTCAAGCAATAAAGAGAAGTGTTTATGAACCTAAGCAGTACCATTAAATCCATCCAGGACATCATGCGTAAAGACGACGGTGTCGATGGCGATGCCCAACGTATCGGCCAGCTTACCTGGATGTTGTTTTTAAAAATATTCGATCAGCGCGAAGAAGATTGGGAGGACGATGCCGGAGACCGGGGCGAAACCTACCAGTCGCCATTGCCGGAGGCGTGCCGTTGGCGCAACTGGGCGAAATATAAAGACGGCAAGCCTCAGATTGCGCCCAATGAGCTGATCGACTATGTCAACGGCACCGTATTTCCCGGCCTGAAAGACATGAACATCGAAGGCGCGGAAAACAATGCGCATATCGCCAAGGCCAAGGTGGTGCGCGAAGTCTTTGTCGATTCCAATAATTACATGAAATCCGGCACCCTGATGCTGGGCGTCATTGAAAAGCTCGACGAAGCGATCAACTTTCACGATTTCAAAACCCGCCAACACCTCGGCGACATTTACGAGCAAATCCTCAACGACCTGCGTTCAGCAGGCAATGCCGGTGAGTTCTATACTCCGCGCGCCATTACCCAATTCATGGTGCAAAGGGTCAATCCCCAGTTGGGCGAAACGGTCCTGGACCCGGCTTGCGGCACCGGCGGCTTCTTGACCGCCGCTATTGATCATTTGGATGCGCAGATCACGGATAAATCCAGTCCGGAACAAAAAAAGTCCATCGAAGCATCCATCAAAGGCTTTGAGAAAAAGCAACTGCCGCATCTGCTCTGTACGACCAATATGCTGCTGCACGGCATCGATGTGCCGAGTCAGATAGAGCACCGCAATACCCTGGCTAAAGGCTGGAATGATTGGGGGCAGAACGACAAAGTGGATTGTGTGATCACTAATCCGCCTTTTGGGGGGATGGAAGACAATAAGTCTGGATCAGATTATCTAATCCAAACACGCGAAACAGCAGATATGTTTGTGACTTTAATTGTTAATAAGTTGCTCAAAGATGAAGGAGGCCGTGCAGCGATTGTATTGCCAGATGGCTTTCTGTTTGGTGAAGGCGTGAAAGCTCGTATTAAAGAAGAATTATTAACTAAATGCAATTTACACACGATTATCCGCCTGCCCAATGGCGTGTTTAATCCCTACACCAGTATCAAATCCAACCTGCTGTTTTTTACCAAAGGCAAACCGACGGAAACCATTTGGTTTTATGAGCACCCGTATCCGGAAGGCTATAAAAGCTACAGCAAAACCAAACCCATTCGGTTGGAAGAATTTGAGCAGGAAAAAGCCTGGTGGGGCAAGGAAAAAGATGACTTTGCCGAACGCCAGGAAAGCGAACTTGCCTGGAAAATCGATTTTAAATCGATTAAGGAAGCCGCCGAAGCGAAAGCAAAACCCTATTGGGATAAAGCAGAGAAACTTAAAAATGAAGCTTCCGATACATTAAGGCAGCGTAAGTATTTGACCGATACACTGGTTGGTCGGCGCAGTAGTGATGATTTAAAGCAGTTGCTTATAGTGCAATTGAAGGATTTAGAGTCTGATCTTAAAAATGAGACAGGGTCTCAGGAATATACGCTAGCGCTGATCAATGCCTTGGAAGAAGCGATAAAACAAAGAAGCAATCAGAAAATTATTGAGTCCATGGAAAGCGCTGCTGATGATTTGAAAAAGAGCGCCGAAAAACTACAATCTCAGGCACGCGACGAACAAGCCGCGGGCGACCGCATCTACTGGCCGATCTACAATCTGGACATCAAAAATCCCAATGCGCCGGAAGCGGAAAGCCATGACCCGGACGAACTGCTGATCAAATACAAACAACTGCTGGCGGATATCGAGGAAACTCAAAACCTGCTAAAAGACGAACTCTCCGCGGCCCTTGCCCACCATTTCGAAGAAGAGGAACAAGCCTGATGGATGCCAAGCAGTTTTTGGCCGAGTTTGGGCATATTGCGAATGCCCCCAAGGGAATTCAAAACCTAAGACAACTGATAATGGGTTTATCGCTTGCGGGAAAGTTATTTCCAGATGTGAAAGAATTCGATGAAGGAATTGAAGATCGAATATATAAATACAAAAAAAATTATTATAAAAGGTTAAATATACGAACTAAGCCGTTTTTATATGGAGAAGCAATATTAGACGAATTTGATATTCCCGCGAGCTGGAAGTGGAAGCGCGTTGGTGAGTTATGTGACTTACAGACAGGTGCGACACCCAGCCGTCAGAGACCAGAATATTTTAATGGTGACATTCGATGGCTAGTTTCTGGTGATATTCACAAAGGTGAGATTACTGAGTGCGAAGGAAGAATAACAGAAGAAGGCCTTAAAAATAGTAATTGTAAGATTATACCCAAAAATTCTGTTCTTATTGCTTTGAATGGGCAAGGGAAAACTCGAGCAACAGTAGCGATATTGCGAGTTTCTGCCGCATGCAATCAGTCACTGGTTGCTATGATTCCATATAGTGAAGAATTATTGACCCCAGAATATTTATTTCTTGCGCTGAAATATAGATATTTTGAAATAAGAGATATTACCGGTCAAAAGCAACGTCGGGGGTTGAATATGAGGTTGATATCAGAATCATCTATTCCTTTGGCTCCGCTCGAAGAACAAAAACGCATTGTCGCTAAAGTCGATGAACTCATGGCGCTTTGCGACAAACTGGAAGCCCAACAACAAAAACGCCGCAAACTGCAAACCTTGAACCGCATTACCGCACTGGACGCTCTCGCCAACGCCCAAAGTCCCCACGAGCTCAAAGAGGCTTGGCTGCGTGTGCAAAGCAATATGACGTTAATGTTTGATGAACCCAAGGATATTCTAGGACTGCGGGGGCTGATTTTAGATTCCGCGGTAAAGGGAAATCTTGTTTTACAAAATTCTTATGATGCAGATGCTAGCGAGTTAGTTTTAGAAATAGCTAAGGAAAAAGAGCAGCTTCTAAAAAATAAGAAAATTGGAAAGCAAACTAAATTTCAGCCTGTGAAGGAGGAAGAAAAGCCATTTAATTTACCAAAAGGTTGGATGTTTGTGCGGCTTGGTGCTATCACCAATAAAATTGGTTCAGGTAGTACTCCGCGTGGAGGTAAGAGTGTTTATGTTAATAAAGGTGTGCCTTTTTTGCGATCCCAAAACATTTGGGATGATGGGATTAGGATGCATGATGTTGCATACATACCAAAAAGTACACATGAAAAGATGGCTAACACAGCGGTTATGCCGAAAGACATCCTTTTGAATATCACTGGTGCTTCGTTAGGTCGTTGTGCATTAGTTCCAGATGATTTTGAACAGGCCAATGTCAGTCAACACGTTACTATTATCAGAGCGACTAATTTAGAAACGAGGCATTATTTGCATTTGTGTATGTTATCGCCTTATGCTCAAAAAATGATATGGGGCAGGCAAGTAGGAATGGCGAGAGAAGGCTTAAGCAAAAAGGTGCTCGAACAGTTTGAAATACCGTTGCCACCGATTGAAGAACAAAGACGCATTGTAGAAAAAGTCGCGAGTTTAATGACGCTTTGTGATGAACTAGAAAAGCAACTTGCTAAAGCCAAAAGCACAGCAAGAAAACTTGCCCAAGCGGCGGTCGCCTCCATTACCGGCACCGAATCTAAGGAAGAGAAAAAAATGAAAGCGCCCAAAACAGAACTGGTGTCAAAACTCAAACTCAAAGTTAACCCCAACAATAAAGATCAGGCCCCGCTATCCGCCATTCTGGCCAAACACAATGGCGAACTTTCATCAAAAGCCTTATGGAATTATTCCGGCATGGATGATATTGATAAGTTTTACCAACAGCTCAAGACTGAAATGGCGTGTGACTGGATTGTGGAGCCTGAAAAGGCCCGCATGATTGAAAAAGATGCCGATAACCAGAGCGGGGCGGAGGTTGGCTAATGTTTATCCGCAGGTTAAAGATCAAGGAATTTCGCAACCTGAAAGATTTTGAGATTGCGTTCTCAGAAACAGCACAATTGCCGGCCGGTGAAACAAAAGCATTAAAAAGCCATGCAATTATCGGCCAGAACGGCTCGGGTAAATCCAATCTGCTTGAAGTGATTATTACCATCTTCAGGGATCTGGATTTAAACGATGTCGCCAAACTGGATTATGAGCTGGAATACGAACTGCGAGGCCATGTCATTAACCTTGAAGCCATGAAAGGTAAAAAGCCGAAAGTGCTGATCGATGGCGAAAAAAGCAGTACGAAAATAATCACCGACAATCCCCATACTTATCTACCTGCGCATATTTTCGCTTATTATTCCGGTAAAAATCAGCGCATCGAAGAACTTTTCTATCCCCACCTTGAGCGCTTCAATAAAAAAATGCGCTCCGGTTCCCAGGAATATATGCCTGCCCATTTATTGGAAAACTTCGATGGCACAGAAGCCAGTGCCGAGAAAATGAAGGCCCATGAAGAACGTGTGCAACGGGCACGGCAGAATATGGGCAATGATGAACTGAGGCGTTTGTTTTATTGCCGGGGTCCGCATACTCAGCTTGTATTATTGTCATGCCTGTTATCCGACGATCCGGTCTTTCGTCAATTGATGGATGATCTTGGCATTATTGAGTTGGATTCCGCCTTATTCGTATTAAAACAACCTCACTATTTAAAATCCAAGCTCGATGAAAATGACATCGCCAATGGCGACAGCCGTTTCTGGTATGCGGGCGGGACCGTCGTCAGTGAATTTTTGGATAAGCTTTGGGATGTGGCGATTGCGCCGATTGATCAAAAAGTCCAAAAACGCATCGATTTTCGTGGCCGCCGGGAGCAGCAAGAACAGCTTTATCTGTTTGTTCCCGACAACGAAAAGCTCAAGGAGCTGGGCGAAAAAGTCGGGCCGCCGAAATGGTTCTTTCGCTACGCGGAAGGCGCCTATATTGGCGACTTGATCGATGAAGTCAGAATTACCGTCAAACATAAAGACGCCGAAGGCAACATCAGCTTCGATCAATTATCGGAAGGCGAAGTCCAACTGCTGACCGTGCTTGGCCTGATGCGCATCACCAGTCAGGACCATTGCCTGTTCCTTTTGGACGAGCCGGATACCCATCTAAACCCGATCTGGAAACTGCGTTATTTTGATGACATCGAAAGAATCATCAAACAGGAGGAAGGCAAAACCCTTGCGGGCGATTCGCAAATCATCATCACCACCCACGATCCCATGATGGTCGGCAGCCTGCGAAAAGAGCAAGTACGAATACTTCGAAATGAACAGGGAAGGTCGGCTGTTGACGAACCTGATGAGCATCCGCAAGGAATGGGAGTGGCTGGGTTACTAAAAAGCGATCTCTTTGGACTGCGCTCGACACTTGACTCGGAAACCCGGCGTCGCCTGGATAAACGCAACTATTTATATGCGCTGGGCCGGAAACGAACGCAATCCCAGGACGAGGAGCTATCACGACTCAGTGATGAATTATCTGATCTGGGTTTTTCATCGGATTTTAGAGATCCTTACTTTGAGTTGTTTGTTCAGAAAATGGCAATACATACAAAATTTCATAAGGAAATATTAACGCCTGAGGAAAAGAAAGAGCAGGATGCGATAGCTGATGAAATTATCGATGAGATCTTGAGGGAGGAAGGGGCAAAATGAGATTCATTGATATTGAAGGAAAGACACCTGTCAATACGCCGCGCGATGCGGACTTTCCTGACTGGGAACCCTGGTCCCAAGAAGCCTGGGTGGCATGGCTGGCCCAGTCACAAGCTTATTATCAGCAGCTGGAAACCTTACACAATAATAGCGATATAGAGGGACGTAATAAATTTATAGATGACCATGCCGCTCATTGGGGCAGGTTAAAGTCCTGGCTGCAAGTGCTATCAAAGGGAAAGTGTTGGTTCTCAGAGGTAAAAGAACTATTTTCTCACTATGATGTAGAACACTTTCGACCTAAAAAAGAGACAAAAGCGCTGGACGGTACTGTCCGTGACGGCTATTGGTGGTTGGCTTTCGATTATACGAATTACCGATTATGCGGCAACGTAGGTAACCGTAAAAAAGGAGGATGGTTTCCTCTTAAAGAAGGATCGCTTGTCTCGGAATTCAATAACCGTTGCGAGGAATCGGAAGCCATTTATTTGCTCGATCCCACAGATCCGGATGATGTTAATTTAATTGCTTTTGATGAAGAGGGAAACGCTATCGCCGCACCTGGGATTTCTGATTGGGAAAAGCAAAGAGTTGAAGAAACGATTAAGCGATTGAAGCTAAATGAACATGCGGCACTGCCTGAAGAGCGCAGAAAAATATGGCAAAAAGTATCGCAGGAAATAGAGCTATATTTAAAAGCTAAATCCCGCTGTTCACATGGGGGTAACCCAGCCGCAAAACAAAAAGTACGAGATCATCTGATTAACATAAGATCGATGACCCAAGCGGGCGCGGAACTTTCTTCTGTCGCGAGATGGTGTATTTTATTTAGAAATGAGCCGCAATTAATAAGGTTAGCTGCCTGATGGCTATAACCATATCATCACATCGAAGTCGCTGATGCGTTCAATGTCCCGCGAAAAAGTCTACCAAATGAGCATAGCGAGTGCTTTTATTGTTGGTTCGTATTGAAACAAAGAGTCACCAAAAAATTAAGCAGTCCAAAGAGGCCAAATGGATATTTCTAAGCTTCAAAAACATATACAGGCTTACAAAAAATCAGGAAGAATGAGCCTGATCGTTTCGCGGAAGATTCAGCATCGCGAATGATGCGCTTCGTACCTCAGCAGCATATATGGACTCCTCCGTTTTGCAAGCTTTTTCTCTTCGATCGCAACGATCAGTGAACGCAGTTGCTGCCATATATCCGGCCTATCGATGAGGTCTTTATTGCCTCTGGCCCCGATGGTGCGTATTCTGATTAATTTGAACACCGATTCTGGTCAATTTGAACAGTCAAAATCCTAACGCATCCATGGCAGTGAATTTTTATCCCAAGTGTTCAACTTGGGTCAAGGAATTCAACTTTTTGCGCATCGATTCACCTTTCAGATTGATCCGGTGAGCGTTGTGCATGAGCCGGTCTAAAATAGCATCGGCCAGCGTGTTGTCGCCGATCGACTGATACCATTGGTCGGTGGGTAACTGACTGAGGATAGCGGTGGCGGACCGGTCATGCCGGTCATCCATGATTTCCATCAGGTCATTGCGGGTGGCGGCTTTTAACGGCTCCAGCCCCCAGTCGTCGATGATCAGCAAATCGAAGCTGGCCAGGTTCTTCAGCAGCTTGCCATAACTGCCGTCGGCCTTGGCCTGGGTTAGCGCCAGGATGAGGCGGGAAAGCCGGACATAGCGCACGCTGTACTCTTTCAGGCAGGCCTGGTGTCCCAGCGCACAGGCGAGGTAGGTCTTGCCGCTGCCGCAGGGGCCGGTCAGCAACAGGTTCTGCGCTTTGCGGATCCAGTCGCACTGCAGTAGCGCCGCCATCTGGCTTGGCTGCAGACCTCGGGGATGCTGGTAATCGATGTCTTGGGCGTGGGCTTTGAGTTTAAACTGGGCCGTGCGGATCAATCGCTCCTGTTTGCGCTGTTGGCGCTCCTGGGTTTCCTGGCCGACCAGCAGCTGCAAGCGCTCGGCAAAAGATAGGCCTTCATAGGCGCCCGGTTGCTCCTGCTGGGTTTGCAGGGCCGAGGCCATGCCGGTCAGTTTCAGTTGCCGTAGTTGGCTGAGGGTTTGTGCAATCATCTTGGCGTTATCCTGTTTTATTAAGGGGTAATCATGCGGTGAGGCTTCAGTGAAAGCTTTTTGGTCCGCGAATATTTTCATGATCCTGAGGTAATAAAGACGGCTGGACGAGCAGCGTTTCCGGCAGTTGATCACGGTTGCTGTGCAGAATGGCTTTGATGTTTTTCAAGCGGTACAAGCCCGCCTGGTTGGCGAGGGCGCAGGCCCGGTTCAGGCGTTCAGGTGGGTAGCTGCGCTGCAGATTAAGCAAGCCCAGACAGACGCGATAGGCCTGCTCCGGATGCTGTTGACGGTTTAACTGAGTTTTCACCCAGCGCAACACCTCAGGCCCCAGGGTCTGCGCCCAGTTCATCAGCCGCCCCGGCGTCCATTGCTGATGCTGGGCGTGTTTTTCCGGTCTATGCGTTGGTTCTGTTGTGGTGCCGGGATGAAACTGGCGGACATGGGTGGCGAGGCAACGGTTGTGAAAATAAACCTCGATCAAGCGCTCGCCGGCATGAATCTCCACCGGCTCGCCGACGCAGTGATGCGGGACCGAATACCAATGCTGCTCGTACGGGACGTGGTAGTCGAGAGGGACTCGGACCGTCTTGATCGCGATATAGCGATAGGCGTGTTTCGGCAGCGGTGCCAGCGCTGGCCGATCCAGTTGCTCGAACCACTGCCGGCGATTGCCCGGCCACTGCTTGAACGGCTTATCGTTCAGTTCGATCAACAAAGCTTGAATGCACTGATTCAGCTCGGCCAGTGAGAAAAACGTCTGATGGCGCAGCCTGGCCAGGATCCAGCGCTCGACCAATTGCACGCCGACTTCGGCCTTAGCCTTGTCTTTGGGCTTGTAAGGCCGGGCCGGCAGCACCGCCACTTCGTAATGGGCGGCCAGTTGCTGATAGGCCGGATTGAGCTCCGGCTCATAACGGCAAGCCTTGCTGACCCCGCTTCTCAGATTATCGGGTACCAGCAGCGCCGGACAGCCGTCAAAAAACTCGAAGGCCCGCACATGGCTGCCCAGCCAGTCCGGCAGGCTCTGGCTCCAGGTGGCTTCGGCATAGGTGTAACTGGAAGCGCCCAGCACCGCGACAAAGATGCTGGCCGGACGGATTTCGCCGCCAGTGCAGATGATGGGGACGGTCGGACCGGCATAGTCGATGAACAGCTTGTCGCCGGCCCGATGCGTTTGCCGCATGGAGCGCTTTTGCGCCTTCAACCAGTCGGCATAGCGGGCGCAGAACTGCGAGTAACTGTAACAGCGGTTCGGATACTGGCGGGTGTATTCTTCCCACAGCAACTGCTTGGTCACACCTTTTTTCCTCAGTTCCTGATGAATCTCCGACCACACTGGCTGCTGAAATTTGGCCGCAGGCCGGGCATCGGAGCTGGGGTACAGCGTCAACGCCAGGGCCTGGTCATCCAGTTCATCCGGCAGCGGCCAGCAGAGCTGATGCTGTTCGGCCAGCTTGAGGATAGTCTGGATACTGCCGACACTGATCTTGGTGCCGGCGCTGATTTGCCGGATGCTCAATCCGGCACTGAGACGCAGTCGTAAAACTTCTCTGATTTTTCGCATTGCAATTCGTTGGGCTGACATATCCTTTCCAAAAATCGGAACAGGATACTAAGGTTTAACAAAACAATGCGTTAGGAAGGATTCTGGCCATCTGAACAGCGATTCCGGCAGCTTGAACACCGATTCTGGAAATACCCCAAAAAGTGTTCAGCTTGAAACCAGAATCGATGTTCAACTTCGATCAGAATCAGTGTTCAGATTGAATCAGAATAGGTGTTCAGGTTGGGCCAGAATATGCAGATGGATTTCCGCGTGTTTTCATCTCTATCATCCTAACGGCCTTGGAGGCCCATGCGCTGAACGGATTCCTGAAAACACCGGTCCGACCGGTTTGCCATCGTGTTGAAAAATGCTTCACAACTGGAGAAGTGACTATCAAACACCTCTTAAACGGTTAACAACAGTTTGTTGCACACTTAGGCTTAGACGCTGGCCGGCACCGGGGGGCGATAGGCCTCTGTCCGAGCCAGCAGTGCCCAGGCAATCCGGGCATTCTTGTTGGCAACCGCTACGGCGGCAATGTTGACATTGCGCCGTTGCACCAAGTCGTTGATCCAACGGCTGTGTGCGTCATCTTTCTTTGCCGCCGCCTTAACCACCGCCCTGGCTCCGTGGATCAGCAAGGTGCGTAAATAGACATCACCGCGCTTGCTAATGCCTAGCAGCTTCGGTTTGCCACCGCTGGAATCTTGCTTAGGGACCAAACCTAACCAAGCCGGCACTTGCCGCGCCTTATCAAAGGCCTTGCCATCGCCTAGCGCAGCCAATAACGCGGTGGCCGTAATCGGCCCGATACCGGGCACGGCGCCGAGCGTTTGACTGGCTGGGCTAGACCGGTGCAGCATCAGGATTTTCTCACCATAAGCGGCTATTTGCTTATCCAGTTCTCTTAACTGGTATTGCAGGTCAGTAAAAATTTGCCGCGCCGCCATCGTCAAGCCGTTTTTGTCATCTTCCAGGATCTCCGGCAAGCGCGTGCGTACTTGTGCCAGGCCTTGGCCAATGATAATCCCATATTCGCTCAACAGCCCCCGCAAGCGATTGGCTTGTGCCGTGCGTTCCTTGACCAGGCCGTTGCGCACCCGGTGCAACATCTGGATATCTTGCTGCTCAATGCTTTTCAGCGGTACGAAATGCATACTCGGGCGACTTACTGCCTCGCAAATCGCTTCCGCGTCGTTGGCATCGTTCTTATTGCCTTTAACGTACGGTTTGACGAACTGTGGACTGATTAAACGCGCATCATGCCCTAATTTGAGCAATTCACGTCCCCAATAGTAGTGTGCCCCGGCTTAGGCTTCCAAGCCGATCAGGCAAGGTGACAGGTTAGCAAAAAAAGCCAGTACCTGAATCCGCCTGAGCTGTTTGCGTAACACGACTTTTCCATGGGCATCCACGCCATGTACCTGAAAAACGTTCTTTGCAATGTCTAAACCGATTGTCGTAATATTCATGGCGGATTCCTCTTCTTCATTTAAGTGGTTATCTAACTCTTCCACTTTGGCACATCGTGATGCCGCAGGGAAGAGGAGGAGTCCATACCATTATCCTATGGTGACTTTAGACAATCCTTAAAAACCCACACATCTAACCCATCAGTAAATACAGCAAAGCCAGATTGGTAAACAGCAACAGCGCTGACAGGCCTTTCCAGAAACCGGTTGGGTTTCGCTGCATGAGCGGCAGTCGCTCTTCCGGCCTCAGGAATTTCGGATTGGGCAGGGACAGGTCGAACAGGAACTCCGACAGGTCGTCATAGCGCAGTTGCGGGTTGATGGCCGTGGCTTTTTTCAAGGCGCCGTCTATCCAGGCCGGCACCATGATGTTGTGATAAATGCTGGGCACGTATTTCAGTTTTGCCAAGCTCGATTGATTCGGCCGTTCCGGCATGTCCGGGCCGAAGGGCAGGGCGCCGTTCAGCATCTCATAGGCGATGACGCCCAGCGAGTACAGATCGGATTTGATGCTGCCGCGCAGGCCCAAGTGATATTCGGGCGCGGTGTAATTCAAGGTGCCCAGCACCTCGGTATGGTCGATGTGCTCCAGCGGCGTTATTTCCTTGATGCCGGCGATCTTGACGGAGCCGAAGTCGATGATCTTCACGGTGCCGTTTTTAGCGAACATGATGTTTTCGGGTTTTAGATCCTGATGCAGCATTTCCATGCGGTGGAAGGCGCGCAGCCCTTTGGCGATTTGCTCCAGGATTTTGCGCGTCTCCTTGATATCGGCTTTCGGGTTGGCATCCATCCACTGCCTGAGCGTGGGGCCTTCCAGAAATTCGGTGACATAGTAAATGCCGCTTTTTTCGCGGTCGTTGCCGAGGGTTTTCAGGACATGATCATTATGAATCCGTTTCCCCGCCCATTCTTCGTGCAGAAAATGTTCGATGTAGTGCGTATCGTCGTCATACAGAATGGACGGGGTTTTCAGTACGACCTGCGTACCGGTTTTCATATCGAAAGCCCGGTAAATCTGCGTGCGCTTGCTGGCATGCAGTTCCTCTTCAATCCGGTAGCCGTCCAGCACCATGCCGGGCTTCAGCGGCGGCGGGAAAGGCAGGTCGGTATGGCGGCGCAGAATTTCATCCTCTTTCGCCGGCGGCAGTTCCTCGATCCTGACCAGTTGGCAGGTTAAATTGTCGTCGCTTTTATTGTCGGCTGCCATGCGAACGATTTTTTCAGCCGTCAACGTTAAATCGGAGCTTTCCTGCAAAAGCCTTTTCAGGGCCTTTTCATTGATGAAATCATGCACGCCGTCCGTCGTCATCAGGAACAGGTCGCCTTTTTCCAGCGGCAGCGCCTGGTAATCGACTTCCAGCCGGGGTTCTATGCCCATTGCCCGGTTCAGGTAGCTCTTTTCCTGGCTGATCCAGACGCGATGGTCGCGGGTGATCTGTTCGAGATTGCCCTTGCGCAGGCGATAAATTCTGGAATCGCCGATATGAAAAACATGCGTGGTGGTCGATTTGAATACGCAGATGCTGAGCGTGCTGACCAGGCCCCTGGCGGACGCGTAGCGGGCCTGCCCCTGGCTGTACAGCCAGGAATTGGTGGCGGAGAGGATCTTCTGCCCGGCGTGGACCACGGACCAGGAATCGGGCGTGCTGTAATAATCCTCCAGAAAACTGACCACGCAGCAATGGCTGGCCTGCTTGCCGGCATCGCTGCTGCTCATGCCATCGGCAATGGCAACGGCGATGCCTTTGTAGGTCAGCTGGGGCTCTTCAGGCACCAGCGCGCCGAAGAAGTCTTCATTATCGGCCTTGATGCCTTTGTCGCTGGCATGGCCCAGACTGATCCGGAGTTTCGCTGATGGCATAACCGGCGTCCTGCCTAACTGACTTCAATGATGGCCACGGTGCCGTCTTCCTCAACCTCGACCATATGGCCCTGCGGTTCTTCTATGAACTGCACGGCGACCAGGACCAGCAGCGCGCCGCCGGCGATCACCATGAAAAACACGGCGGGCGAGACGAAAGACAGAATGGTCAGGAACAAGACGCCGCCGACATTGCCGTAAGCGCCGACCATGCCGGCGATTTGCCCGGTCAGGCGCCGTTTGATCAGCGGCACCATGCCGAACACGGCCCCTTCGCCGGCCTGCACAAAGAAAGAGCAGGCCATGGTCAGAAGCACGGCCACGGTAATGGACCATTCCGACGTGATTTGCGACATCAAAAGGTAGCCCACCGATAAGCCAGAAATAAAAAGCGTTAATGACAGCTTGCGGCCGAACTTGTCGCTGATCCAGCCGCCGCCGGGGCGGGCGACCAGATTCATGAAGGCAAAGCCCGATGCCAGCAGGCCGGCCTGCACGGATGTTACGCCTTGCGATTCATGGAACGTCTCGAAGAAAAACAGGGGCAGCATGGACACGACGGCCAGTTCGGAACCGAAGGTAATCAGATAAGCCAGGTCAAGAATGGCGACCTGTTTGAATTTGTATTTATGAATCTCTTCAATCGGTTGCTGCAGGTGTCCTTCATTGACATGGATGATTTTGTAGACATTGTAGATGAACAGAAGCCAGATGCCGGCATAACAGCCCAGCGCCGTGGGTTGCGACAACAGGTGCGCGCCGGCCGGCGACAGTTTCCAGGTCAGTAAGGTCAGGGTGGCGTAGAGAGGGATGTTCATGACGATGTAGAAGAATAAATCCCAGATGCTGCTGACTTCCATGGCGCCGGCCTTTTTGGGCTTGAAATAAGTGGAGCCCTTGGGCGTGTCCGAGACCGAGAAAAAATAGACGCCGGCATAAAGCAGCGACACCAGTCCGGTGCTGGCGATCGCATAGCGCCAGCCATCGGGGCCGCCGTAAAGCAGCGCGAGCGCCGGCAACGTCATAGCGGCCGCGGCGGAGCCGAAATTGCCCCAGCCGCCGTATATGCCTTCGGCAATGCCGACCTGCCGGGCCGGAAACCACTCGCCGACCATGCGGATGCCGATGACGAAGCCGGCGCCGATAAAGCCCAACAGGAAGCGCGCCAGCGCCAATTGTTCAAAGCTGGAGGCAAAGGCGAACAGGAAGCAGGGCGCGCTGCCGATCGCCAGCAGCGCCGAGTAAGTGCGCCGGGGGCCGAACTTGTCGACCAGGATACCGATGACGATACGCGCCGGAATAGTCAATGCCACATTCAAAATCAGGATGGTCTTGATATCCGTCTGGCTCATGCGCAGCGATTCGGCAACGGCCAGCATTAATGGCGCGTGGTTAAACCAGACGACAAAGCTGATAAAAAAAGCCAGCCATGACAGGTGCAGGATTTTGATATTGCCCGAGAAAGAAAGCAGATTTAATGTGGGTGAAGACATAATTATTTCCTGTTGAAAATTTTCTCCAGGAAATTGCATGTTGCATGCCAAGAGTGCAAACGGGGGACGGCTCTGGCGTCAAGCCTGATTGGGGAAATAGCGGCCGGCTCAAAAGCGGCGGGTAAGCACCAAAATCAGGCAGTCTGCCTGATTTTGGTGCGGGCATGGCAGGAAATGTCAGGGTACGCAATGCGTATCCTATGTTGCTCGTTGTTAATTGACTTTGCCGGGCTTCAACGGCTTGGCATCCAGCTCGAAATCCATGCGGATGCGCTGTGCAACGGTTTTGACTTCTTTTTTGTTCTTGAACGGGCCGGCGATAACCTGATAAACGCCGTCTTTCTCCATTTTGCGCGCCGGGATCGGTGGTCCCTGATGCGACAGCATTGCGGCCAGTTGTTGGGCTTCGGTTTCGTTATCGAAAGTGGCCGCTAACAGAGCCCAGTCGCTTTCCTTCAATTCTTCGACAACAGGCTGGCCATAGAGCTGTTCGGGGTGATCCAGTTGCACGGCCGCTGTCGTCAGTTCTGCTATATCAGGGCTGCCGGTCAGTATCGGCGTAGGAATGCCGTCTGCGCGTTCAATGATACGGTCGACTTTTTCCCAATCGATGGATATGTTTTGCTCGGTGCTGATCCGTTTCAACTCGCCGACCAATTTCTTTTTCAGCTTGGGTTTTTGCTTGGCCCATTTTTGCAGCGGTTCATGCGCTTCAAGATAAAGCATGTCCTGATCCCATGCCGTTAGATAAGGCTGATGAACAATCTGTACGGGCATCCCAACTTTGGATTTATTGAACAGAACCTCGATATCCTCGGGATAAAGCTGCACGCAGCCATGACTGATCTGCATGCCGATGCCATAGGGTTTATTGGTGCCGTGGATCAAATAGCCTGGAAAGCCGAGCGGCATGGCGTACTTGCCGAGCGGATTATCGGGGCCGGAGCGCACGACTTTCGGCAGCGTATCGCCTTTTTCGGCATGCTCTCGGTGTATCGACTCAGGTACGGTCCAGGTCGGGTTGGCTCTCTTGGCGACGATTTTGGTTGCACCCATCGGCGTATTCCAGCCCTGACGGCCGATACCGACCGGGTAAGTGAATAAGGTGTTCGGCTGTTTTTGAGGGTAGAAGAACAGCCGCATATTGGCCAGATTCAGCACGATGCCTTTATGGGGGGCTTCGGGCAGAATGAAGCGCAAAGGCAGCAGCGCCTGGCTGCCCGGTTGGGGTGTCCAGGGATCAAGCCGGGCGTTGGCTATTGTGATGTCGTTATAACCTAGGCCGTAGTGCCGGGCAATATCGGGCAAGGTATCATTTTCGCGTATATCGACAGTCGCCAGTGAGCCGACTATGTTCTGGCCGTCAGCCAGCTGAAAATTGTGGGATTCAATATTTTCCTGCTTCGGCGATGAGACTGCGGCCGGCGGTGCTTCCGAGGGTCCGAAGGACGGCATGATCTGACAGCCGGCCAGAACACTGCTGAGCAATGTGCAGACTATTAAAAGCGAAGGCCGAAAAGCTGTTGATTTTGAATGGGACATGCTGGTTTTTAATTTTTCTTCTAAGGTAAACATCTATGAAATTCATTCAAGTATAGTTGTAAATACCCGAGGCGAGCTGGAAATATCGCACGTAGGCAAATCAGACGATAGCCTAACGCGTCTTAATTAAGAAGAAGTTAAGTTTGAATTAAGAATAGATTAACGTTTACGTAATCCGACAGCCGAGCTTATGAAGGCCGGCAGGAGGGTGGATTTAATCGTAAATAAGGCGTATGGCAGATTGAGAGGACAATGAAACGCTGATAGGGATGGTTGTGAGCGCCCCTTTAACAGTATGCTGCTGTTAAAGGGGCGCTCCGGTATGAAGATTAATGCTTTTTGCCACCGCCATGGCTGTGTTGACCGCCTTTGCTGGCTATTTCACGTTGTTTTTCTTCATCCATTGAAGCAAAACCGCGGGCTGATTTGCCTTTGCCGCCTTCTTCTTCCTCTTTACCGCCGCGAGCGGCTTTGCCACCTTTGCGTCCGGCTTCCCGGGCTTCCTCGGAAGTAAACTCGTGGGCGGTGCCTTTTTCATGAGCGGCTTTGCCGCCTTTGCGTCCGGCTTCCCGGGCTTCCTCAGGAGTAAACTCGTGGGCCGTGCCTCGCTCATGAGCGACCTGGCCGCCTTTGCGTCCGGCCTCTCTTGCTTCTTCCGGCGTAAATTCATGGGCCGTGCCCTTTGCATGAGCGGCATGGCCGCCTTTGCTTGCAATTTCACGTTGTTTGGCTTCGTCCATTGAAGCAAACCCGCGGGCTGATTTGCCTTGGCCAGAACCCGTACTACCTCTTTGTTGAGTCATGATCGTGTCTCCTCAAACATAAGATTTAAATTAATGGTTAATTCCTCTTGGGATAAAACCAAACACCATCTTCTTTTTCATATAAAAAAAGAATGATTAAAATATACCAACGACATAGTGAAGTTCTGTGCGTTAGCGTACATTCGAGGTCTGCAATGATTAGGCAGAATAAAAGGCGACAGGTTTCGTCAAGCAAGCGATATCGCGCCGTATAAAAAAAATTACTATGCAGAAGAGGGAATAACATGTCTGACAGCATTCAATTACAAATTCATCACGTCAGCATTATTGTGTCCGACACATCGAAAGCGCTGGCGTTCTACAGCGGTATACTGGGCCTGAAGACCTGCGAGCGCCCCAACCTGCCGTTCCCAGGCGCCTGGTTGCAGCTCGGCGAGCATCAGATCCATCTACTCGAAGTACCTAACCCCGACCGGAATGAAAATCGCCCTGAACATGGTGGACTGGATCGCCATACGGCTCTACTGGTTAATGATCTGGACGCCGTTCAGCAGCAACTGGAACAGCAGGATATTTTCTACACATTAAGTAAATCGGGACGCAGGGCCTTGTTCTGCCGCGATCCTGACGGCAATGCCGTGGAATTGATTCAGGACCTGAGCGTCATCAATTGAAAACAAGACGTTTGCCGCGCCGTAGAATGGGCAGCGCGTAACCCTCCCGGAACCGTAATAATCCGGTAAATTTCGAAAGGTATGCTACAGAGCCAGTGCTCTCCGCAGCTTCCTATTATCTTCTAAAGTTGCATAACCGCTATGCATATGAGAGGAATCCCATGAACCGGCTAAATCAGTTAATCTCGGCGCTTGCCGATCGGCCTTTTGATCATATACAGGCCTTAAAAGGCAGCTATGATTTTCCCGGCTTCAATTTCAGGGTGATCAGGGTTCAACACAGTGCCGGCGCCCATCCCGCCTCAATCGCCTCGGTCACCGTATCCCGGCAGGATAGCGTCATTCCAGAAGTTTTTTTACAGGCCGAGGCCGGCAGGCTAGCCGTCGCAGATTTTCTGATTCGCCGCTTTCGACAGGGAATCGATATGTTTGCGCTGCAAAATCGCGGAAAGGAAGGCAGCGGTTCATTCGATACCATCGAGTTAAGCCAGAAAATGCTGGAAAGGGACAGCGTTTTGATCGATCAAGCCGCCATTGAATTGCGCTTCATGATCAGTTGGCCCGCAAAGGGGCAGGGCGGCGGTATTTTTGATGCCGAACAGGCAAGGATCATGATAAATCAGGAACTGCCCGCCATCATCGATGCCACATTTTTTTATCAGCGCTACGACGAACAAACCAGAGCGCAACTGGAACAGTTTGTCGATGTGCTGACAGTGCGTACAAAAATCAGCCGGTTTATGGGCGAGCATCGTCTGGTTGCTTTTATCGCCGACGGCGCCCGGCTGCCGCGCAACAGCGGCATCGACGACAGGCCGGCCGAGAGCGAGGCTGTTATCGCTTTTCAATCGCCTGATTCCCTGCAGGTCAAAATCCCGCTATCGGATGGCCGTTGCCTGACCGGCATGGGCGTCCGGGAAGGCATTACCTGCATTACCGGCGGCGGCTATCACGGCAAATCGACCCTGATGCAGGCTATTCTGGCGGGCGTCTATGCGCATGTGCCGGGCGATGGCCGCGAATTTGTCGTGACGCGTGAAGACGCTTTCTTTATCCGGGCCGAGGAAGGGCGCAGCGTCAGGAACGTGGACATCAGCCTTTTTATAGGCGACTTGCCGAACGGCCTGAAGACTGATCATTTTTCTTCGGACAACGCCAGCGGCAGCACGTCGCAGGCGGCTGCCATTGTCGAGGCTGTCGAAAGCGGGTCGAGATTGTTGTTGTTCGATGAAGATACCTGCGCGACCAATTTTCTGGTGCGCGACGCCTTAATCAGGCAGGTGCTGGATGCTTCGCTGGAACCGATCAGGCCGCTTTATTCCACGGTACGCTCGCTTTGGAACGAACGGCGCGTGTCGATGATTTTCGTGGCAGGCGGACTGGGCTGTTTTCTGCAGAAAGCCGATACCTGCCTGCTTATGGCCCATTACCATTGCCAGGATATCACTGCCAGCGTGCGCGACAGGCTGGGTGAAATTGCCAATGAAAATGAAACGATTAAAGACTTCTCATCAGCACGCCGGTTGGCCGCCGATAATTTTGATCCGGCGTATGAAAACAAACGCCTGAAAAAAACGATCGCCAAACGCATCAAACCGCTGCGCAGTGCGCTGAGACAACTGGAGTACGGCATGGATCTGGTCAATCTGGAGGCTGTCGTACAGATCGCTGAAGCGCCGCAGGTGTTGGCTCTGGGCTATTGTCTGCTGGCGTTGCGTAATAAGATCAGTCAGTCGGCCGATCAGCCCGAAACCATACAATTCTGGATAGACCGGCTTTACAGCGACATCGCCGAACAGGGTTTGCAGGTGCTGGCGCCCGATTACCCTGGCACGCTCTCCCTGCCGCGCAAATACGAGTTGGCTGCCGCCGTCAACCGGATCAGGTCGTTGCGAATTGTCTAGGATTCGGTTAAAAGTAACTTTCCAGTTTGTCGCTGAAATCAGCGCTTATGTCGGGGCGAATTCATTTATGCCCTTCGGGTACTTGTGCCCCTCGGGTATTCGCCCTGGGCGACTGAAGTCGCCCCCACATGGCTCGTCACAATTCAGGGAAGTTATTTCTCGCCTTATCCTTAGCCTATCGCTGTCAGGACACGCCAGGTATTGGCGGCACCTGGCTGGAGAATATTGCTAATAAGACGAAGGGAATGTTAGTCTTGCCGGAATTGATTTACCTGAACGGTCAACACGATGAATATACGCGCGCCGATCTTGCGAAGCCAGCATTCAAAATTATCTTTAAATTGATGAGCCCGATTATCGGCATACTGTTGGCCGCCGGAGCCAGCCGGCGCTTCGGCGCTGACAAACTGATCCATATTTTGCCCGACGGCGATCAGGTAGCAGTGTGTGCCTGCCGCAATTTACTGGCCGGCACGGATGGCGTGCTGGCGGTGGTTCGCCCCGGCAGCGAGGAACTGGCTGCCCGGTTGCAGGCCGAAGGGGCGGAAGTTCGAATCTGCGCCGATGCCGGGCAAGGCATGGGCGCGAGCCTTGCCTTCGGGATTTGCGCCCGGCCTGAAGCCGCCGGCTGGCTGGTCGCTTTGGCCGACATGCCCTGGATAATGCCTGCGACCATTCGTAGGGTAGCGGATGAGCTTCGTTTGGGTGCACTTATCGCCGCGCCATGCTGGCAAGGCCAGCGCGGGCATCCTGTCGGCTTTTCGTACGTTTTAGGTCCGGATCTGACCGCGCTGAGTGGCGATGCCGGCGCGAAATCGGTGATTCAGGCCCATCTTGAGCAGCTTCGCCTTGTCGATTGTGATGATCCCGGTGTGCTTCGGGACATTGACAAACCGCAAGATTTGGAAATACTGACAAAAATTTAAAAAACCATCGTGACTCGGGACATTCTCAATCTCCAGCTGGAACTGCGCGAAGCGCGTCATCCCTACGCCCTGGCGACGGTGGTCGAAATACTGGGTTCGTCTTCGGCCAAGCCTGCCGCCAAGGCGCTGATCGACCTTTCGGGCAAGATTGTTGCCGGTTGGGTCGGCGGTGGCTGTGCGCAGGTCATAGTGTCCAGGGCGGCGCTTGAGTGTCTTGATACAGGAGAGCCCTGCGTGATCGAAATCGACCTGAACGATGAAGTTTTCGGTGCAGGAATGCCTTGTGGCGGCAGCATGCGGGTATACGTCGAACCGGTATTGCCCAAGCCGCTGCTCTGGCTGATGGGTCATGGGCGCATTGTGGAAAGCCTCTGCGAATTCGCTCACCGGGTAGGATTTGAAGCGGTTGTCAATGATCCGCAGGCCACCGAGGACCGCTTTCCCACCGCTTTCCGCGTGATCAGCGACGACAGCCGATACCAGCAATTGCAGCCGCAAACGGGCGATTTTGTGGTTATCGCCACTCATCATAAGGGCGACTATGAATCGCTGACCCGCGCTCTGCAATCCGAAGCCCTGTATATCGCGCTGGTCTCCAGTCGCAAGCGGGCGAAACTGGTGCTGGAGCGACTGCGGCAGGAAGGTTTTCCCGAAACCAGCCTTGCCAGAGTGCGAGCGCCTGCCGGCCTGGATTTGGGGGCGAGATTGCCGGAGGAGATTGCCTTGTCCATCGTCAGTGAAATGGTACGGGTGAGGCGGAGAGGAAACGGCGAACCATTGAGCAAAATTTCGCCGGCGACGGACTAAAGGAAACAGATACTGCTCTGCCGCATCGGCGTACGACTTTTACGGCCCCAAAATGTCCATGTAGAATTCTGGCCAATGCCCCACGGATGTTTATGCGGGCGTCTTTATTTTTAACGACTCGAGGAGAAATGCCTTATGATCACGCTCGATATCAACGGCAAGCCCCATCAGATTGATTTGCCCGAAGATACCCCCCTTCTTTGGGCCTTGCGCGACTATCTAGGTCTGACCGGAACCAAGTACGGCTGCGGCATGGCTTTATGCGGCGCCTGCACGGTGCACCTCGACGGAAAGTCTGTGCGCGCCTGCGTAACGCCTGTCTCGGCCGCCACGGGCAAAAAAGTTGTCACCATCGAAGCGATCGATCAGGATGCAATGGGAAAGAAAGTTCAGGAAGCTTGGTTAACGCTGGGCGTACCGCAATGCGGTTATTGCCAGCCTGGTCAGATCATGACGGCCACAGCCCTGCTCAAGCAAAAACCCAAACCAACCGATGCCGATATCGATGCCGCCATGAGCGGCAATCTCTGCCGTTGCGGCACTTACACACGCATACGCGCCGCCATCAAGCAAGCTGCCGGAACAACGGAGGTCAAGCCATGAAAACCCCACTGGATCGCTCCGAATTGAACATTGATCGGCTGGATAGCGATGACCTGCATATCGTCAATATCAGTCGACGCGCGTTTCTCAAGGATCTGGCGCTGACCGGATTCGTACTGGCCGCTGGGTTTCCTTCGCTGATAGAGGCGGAGGAAACCGCTCCACATACAGACGAGGCGAAGTATGGCGCCGACGCTATGCCGCACGGCTGGGTGGACAATCCCTTGGTGTTCGTCGCGATAGCGGATGACGGCACAGTCACCATCGTTTGCCACCGTTCGGAAATGGGGCAAGGTATACGTACCAGCCTGCCCATGGTCGTGGCCGACGAACTCGAAGCCGACTGGAACCGTGTACGCATCGAACAGGCGCCCGGCGACGAAAAACGCTACGGCAATCAGGATACCGACGGCTCCCGCAGCATGCGCCATTTCTTCCTGCCCATGCGTCGGGTCGGCGCGGCTGCCCGCGCCATGCTTGAAGCGGCGGCGGCCGCACAATGGCAAGTGCCTATCCAGGAGGTTCGTGCCGAACAGCATCAGGTCCGCCATGCTGCGACCGGCAGAACACTCGGCTACGGTCAACTGGCCCAGGCTGCAGCAAAACTGCCGGTCCCTTCCCGCGAAAGCCTGCGCTTAAAAAAACCGGCGGAGTTCCGTTACATCAGCAAGGGCCAGGTCGGAATCTACGATGGGCAGGATATGGTCAAAGGCAGAGGCGTGTACGGTATCGATGTTCGACTCAAGGACATGCTGTATGCTGTAGTAGCACGGCCTCCCGCGTTTGGCGGCAAAGTCCTGCATTATGACGCCAAAGACGCCCTGAAGGTGCCGGGCGTAGTACGCGTGCTCGGACTCAAAGGTAGTCCTCCGCCTGCCGAATATAACCCGCTCGGCGGCATCGCCGTGATCGCCCGCAATACCTGGGCGGCGATTCAGGGGCGCAAGGCGCTCAAGATTGAATGGGACAAAGGGCCTAATGGCAGCTATGACTCGGCAGCTTACAAGGCTGAGCTCGAGGCCGCCGCGCGCAAACCGGGCAAGGTAATGCGCAACGACGGCAATATCGATGCCGCTATGGAGGGCGCGGCCAGACGGATTGATGCCGAGTATTATATTCCGCATCTTGCCCAGGCGCCGATGGAGCCGCCGGCGGCGACCGCCCGCATCGTCGACGGCCAGTGTGAAATCTGGACCTGCACGCAGGCGCCGCAAGTGGCCCGCGACCGTGTGGCCAAATGGCTCAAGCTGCCGGCAGATAAAGTCACGGTACACGTCACCTTGCTGGGCGGCGGATTCGGACGCAAATCCAAACCCGACTATGTCATTGAAGCGGCGCTCTTGTCGCAGGCCATGAACGGCCAGCCTGTCAAACTGACCTGGACGCGCGAGGATGATCTGCATCATGCCTACTTCCACACCGTTTCACTCGAGCGGCTGGAGGCGGGGCTGGATGACCAGGGTAAGCCCGTGGCCTGGCTGCACAGAACAGTCGCTCCTTCGATTTCCTCTATTTTCGCTCACGGCAGCAAGCACGAGATGACGGCTGAACTTGGCATGGGCGTCATCAATGTGCCTTTTGCAATACCCAATGTGCGGATCGAAAACCCGGAGGCCGAGGCGCATACACGTATCGGCTGGTTTCGGTCGGTGTCTAATATCCCTCATGCTTTTGCTGTTCAATCCTTCGTTGCCGAACTGGCTGCGGCGACAGAACGCGATCCCAAGGATTTTCTGCTGGACCTGATCGGGCCGCCGCGCCGCATCGATCCGCGTACGCTTGAAGATACCTGGAATCATGGCGAATCACCCCAATTGTATCCGGTAGACACCGGGCGACTGCGCCGCGTGACCGAAACCGTTGCGCGTGAGGCCGGCTGGGGACGCTCGCTGCCTCGGGGGCGGGGACTGGGCATCGCGGCCCATTACAGTTTCGTCACTTACGTCGCGGCCGTGGCGGAGGTGGCTGTCGGCGAAGACGGCAGACTGAGCATACCCAGAATCGATGTGGCGGTGGATTGCGGTCCTCAGGTCAATCCGGAAAGAATCCGTTCGCAGATCGAGGGCGCCTGCATCATGGGCGTCAGCCTGGCCACTCTGGGTGAAATCAGCTTCAAGGATGGCGCCGTGATGCAGGATAACTTCGATACGTATCAGCTCACCCGGATGGATGACGCGCCCCGAGAAATTCGGGTCCACATGCTGCCGGCAACTGACTTCGACACGCCGCTGGGCGGAGTGGGCGAACCGGGCGTACCGCCTATTGCGCCGGCATTGTGCAACGCGATTTTTGCCGCCACTGGCCAGCGCATCCGGCAACTGCCAATCGGGGATCAACTGCTTAAAGACTGAACAGGGATGGGCATGAAATACTTCCTCAAGCAGGCGGAGGATTTTTCGGTGCAGGTGCGGATTGATTCGCGCAGTGTGAATGAATTTGCACCTATAATTTTCTGATTTATTCCTTGCTCACTGCTACTTCGCGTCGCACAGCAATTTGCCACCCTTCTGCTGCGTCGGCTTTACTGCGCCGTTAACTGCAAGCAAAGCGGGCATGCCTCGCCCTTAACACACTGAGTCAGCATCATGGTTAACCAGACAGAGCAAAACCATGTTTAAAGGCAGGAAATTCTATTTGAGCTGAGGTACAATTTGCTCGGGCAAGCTCTTGCTCAAACTATGCAGTATTTGCCCGTATATGAGATCTCCTGTCTAGTATGGAATTAGAGTAATGATGGACTAGAGCATTTATCTGTTACCTAAGATCAAGCCGTATTGCTAAAATGGGGCTTCATTGAATGAGAATGACCGAAGATGCCCAAACCTTACTCAGAAGACTTGCGCTTGCGTGTCGCGAAGGCTGTTGACAGCGGCAAAACGACACGCGAAGTCAGCGCGCACTATCAAGTCAGCCCCTCCTTTGTCTCCAGAGTGCATCAACTCTGGAAAAACACCGGCGGCGTTCAGAGCAAGCCGATCGGTGGTTACAGACGGGCCCTGTTGGAACCCTATGCAGCCGCCATCAAGGAACAGTTGGCGAACAGCCCATCGATGACCTTGAAGGAACTGCAGGATTGGCTGGAAACTGAACAAGCCCTGAGTGTATCGATTTCGGCCATTGATAAGTTTATCCGGCACAAACTGGGCTATCGCTATAAAAAAAACGGTCGTTGCCAGTGAACAGCAGCGCGAGGATGTCGCCAGGGCTCGCGAGCAATGGCAAGCCTGGCAGCAAACCTGCGATCTGTCGAAGTTGGTGTTTCTGGACGAAACAGGGCTATCTACCAACATGATCCGTCGTTATGGACGGGCCTTGGGTGGTGCTCGCTGCCGGGATGCTGCCCCAGCTGGTCACTGGCAAACGCTGACTTTTATTGCCGGCTTGCGTGCCGACAAACTCACGGCACCCTGGTGTGTGGATCAAGCCATGACGGGCGAAGCCTTCAAGGAATACCTGCGTTCGCAGCTGGCGCCAACTTTGAAACCCGGTGATATTGTTATTTGTGACAACCTGCCTGCGCATAAGGTGGCGGAAGTCCGGGATATTGTTGAAGCACACGGGGCGACGATCAAATACCTGCCGCCTTACAGCCCTGATCTGAATCCGATCGAGCAGGTTTTCGCCAAGCTGAAGGCGCTTTTGCGCAAGGCAGCGGCACGAACTTATGACAATCTCTGGCGCACTGTCGGCCAATTAATGGAGCGGTTTCATCCCGACGAATGCCTGAACTTCTTCAGGCATTCAGGCTATGTTTCTGACTAAAAAATAAATGCTCTAGTGCACTGCCAACGCTAAGAATATGGGCTACCTAAAACTGTCTAATAGGCTTTTTTCCCAAACCGGAGACGAGACATGCCCAAGAAATACATTGTCCGCCTGAGCGATACGGAACGTCATCATCTTCAAGAGGTGATCAAAAAACTTCAAGGCAGCTCACAAAAAGTCCGGCGTGCGCAGATTCTGTTCAAGGCCGATGCGAATGGCCCGGGTTGGACAGACCAGCGGATTGCGGAGGCCTACGCATGCCGGATCAACACGGTCGAAAAGATCCGCCAGCGCTTTGTCGAAGAGGGCTTTGAACGGGCGTTGGAAGGCCGAAAACGCGAGTATCCGCCGACCCCGAGGTTATTGGACGGGGCACAGGAAGCGCGCATTATCGCCACGCGCTTGGGATCGCCGCCGGCAGGCTATGCGCGCTGGAGCCTGCGGCTGTTGGCCGGGCGCGTCGTGGAACTGGGGATTGTAGACGCCATCAGCCATGAGACCGTCCGCAAGCTGATTAAAAAAACGGCATGACGCAGCGGGCGATTGCCTATTGGGTGATTCCGCCCGAGCAGGACGCCGAATTTGTGGCTGCAATGGAAGAGGTGCTGGACGTGTATGCGCGACCGTATGAGGCCGCGCATCCGGTCCTTTGCATGGACGAACAACCGATACAGTTGATCAAAGAGACCCGTACGCCACGACCGGGGACGCTGACGCAGCCGCCACGGGTCGATTACGAATACGAGCGTGCCGGCACCGCCAGCTTGTTCCTGTTTACCGAGCCGTTAGTCGGATGGCGCGAGGTGACGGCCCGCCCTCAGCGCACCAAAGCAGATTGGGCCAAAGAAGTGGCCCGCTTGCTGGAAGGGCGTTATGCCCAGTGTCCCGTGGTGACGCTGGTGAGCGACAATCTCAACACCCATACCAAAGGAGCCTTTTATGAGGTCTTCGAACCCGAACGTGCCCGCAACCTCGTACGGCGGATCAAGTTTTGCCAGACGCCCAAGCATGGCAGTTGGTTGAATATCGCTGAAAATGAGTTGAGTACCCTGACCCGACAGTGCCTGGCGCATCGAAGGTTCGGTGACATGGAAACCTTACGGACTGAAATTAGCGCCTGGTCGAGCTCTGTTAATAGCAAACAACGCGGTGTCGATTGGCAGATGAAAGTGGACGATGCACGAACGAAACTGAAATCCATTTACCCTAAAATTAAGCTGTGACAATGCACTAGTAGGGAATAACAATAACTTATGGAAGAACAATAATGACAAAGCTTGAATCAACAGTAACAACCATCCCTTTGCGCAGCACAACGGAATGCTCTTGCTTATCATCCGGATGGGTTTCCAGCGGTCGTGCCATGCTGGCACTGCCAGCCTTGCTTGCTACATCCATTGCCTTCGGCGCCCAATCCGATCCTGGCGATTATGAAAAATTACTCAATGAGGCCAATTCAAAAGGCGTGGCTAGTGTTTTGGTGACGCTGGACGATACGGTGACACTGGAAGAAATGGGAAGCAACCTTGACTCCGTAAAAGCTGAAATGGAGTCAAAAGCGGGAGTTCTGCTGGCTGAGTTGGGCGAGTATGCGTTAACGGAAGGATATTGGAGCAACGGTATCGGCCAGATCGGGCTGTATGTGAATGCGAAGGGGCTTCAGGTTCTGGCCAATAGCGCCAGCGCAGTATCCTTCTCGTCCGATGATACGCGTACATATCGCATCCGGGCATATGACGACGACGGCAGCCTCGACGCCATCGAATCCATCATCAATGAAAAAGGCTTTGCCAACGTCGAAGTGTTTCTGAACGTTGATGAAGGCGATTACGACATAGACAGGAAAGGTAAAACTGTATTCAAGCCATCATCGGCGCTGTTGGATCAGATCACGAGTCGCCTGAATAATATTAAAACACATAAGTTCGCTAAGTCCTTCAAAAATTTTGATGCCGCTCCGTCTCTGGCGGCTGTACCCAGCCCAAGTTTTCGGGTAAGAATTGACAGGAATGCGTTCTACGGCTTGCGTGAGAGCGACGACGTGAGAGCCATCCGGCCGGTAGGCTTTGTTGATCCCCGTCAGTCTCAATGGCCGGCTGACGTGCTGGAAACGGCACAGGCTGATGGATCGGCAGAGGTAATCATCACACTACGCGGCGGCTCGGTTTTTTCCACGAAGGCCGGTTCCATGTCGGCCAAAGCATTAAAGGCTCAAGCCCGCGCCAATCAGCGCGCCTTTGACGATATCCTCGTTAATGCGGATACAACATCAACATCGGAGGTTTTGGCAAGTTATGCCGACATCGGGGCCATTCATGCGCGCCTTCCGTACGACTCTCTAAAACGGCTATACAAAAAAGCCGACTCGAGAATCCTCAGCATTGAATTGAACCGGCCTGTCGCCGAGGCGACGCTGACCAACAGCACAGGGCTGATGAATATGCAATCGGCATGGAACGCCGGTTATCGTGCTGCCGGCCAAAGTATCATTATTGTCGATTCCGGCATACGAAAAGATCACGAACTCTTCAAGATGAATGGTGCGACCAAGGTCACCTATGAAGCCTGTTTCGGCACTGATGCTGGGGGTTATAGTTCGATCTGTCCTAGCAAAGACATTAAAGGTGATAGCCCTCTGGGTCTATCCGGTTCCGGAGAGCCGAATAGTGATTTGACAGGTTGCTCGACCTTTGTTACGAAAGCTTCCGCAGGTTATCATGACTGCTCACACGGCACACATGTTGCAGGCATCGTTGCCGGCCGCAAAAGCCCCTCTGTTTCGCCGTCAAACCTTCAAGGCGTTGCGCCCGATGCCGGGCTGATTTCGGCGCAAGTGTACTCGTATGACAAGAAGAACTACAAGGTAAACGCATTTAATGCGGATATTCTTGCTGTCCTCGACGCCGTATTGTCAGCCACGACAGCCAGCACGAATAACCCTTATGTGGTCAACTTAAGCATGGCCGGCAATCAAATTTACTCTGGAGATTGTGGTTCCCTTACGGATACGCAAAAAACTTATGAGAGCATTAAGAATGCTATCAAGAGTCTGACTGACCGTGGAGTTCCAATCGTAACTCCTACTGGCAACTACAAGAGCCATACTGGGGTTAGCTGGCCGGCCTGTGTTCCTTATACTATCAAGGTAAGTTCTGTTGCCAGCGATGCGGATGGTAAAGACCTGTCTGAGTTTGCAAACATCGGTAATCCGGCCAGCTTCACTGGGCCAATTCTGCTGGCTCCGGGAGGCGGTTGGAAGACATCGATCAAATCCGCGGACCGTGCCTCGACAACGGCTACTAAGCAGATAGCAGGCACGTCGCAGGCAGCTCCGCATGTATCGGGTGTGTATGCTGCCATCAAGGCTGCCGTTCCCGGCATCAGCGTTGCTGATGCCACGGACTGGATCGTGAATACGGGCAGCATTCCCGTCACTGTCGACACCAAAACTTACCGGCGGATTCGCATCCCCAATTTTTAATAGTATCCGGAGACTTAAACAATGAAATTCTTTAACCGACACTGGATGTTGTTCGGCGTGTCAACGACTTGCTTGCTGAGCGCCGCCATTTCACAGGCTGAGCCCAAATACACTACGGTGTTCTCAGAACCGGTGGAATATTGCTTCGAGCAAACCTCCCTGCGAGGCGGGCTCGACAGAACCATTCTGGAGCACCATTTGATCGTACCGCCGGAAGACCATTTCAAACTAGGAGATGTGTTTGTCGGTTTTCGCCGTAAAAGCGAGCCTGACAAATTATGGCTATATGGTATTTTTGGGAATTGGATCGATTCCAACGATACTCAATACATATACTCCAGGTCCGTTTATTCTATGCAAAAGCTGGAACCAGTGATAGATGCGTCAATTTTTCTGGATCCGACCGATGTTACCGAGTTCGTAGGGGATGGAGAGATATGGGTAGGTTATGGCTTGAGGAAAGGCAAGACATCAACCGAAGAGGATTCGTTTCAGGAGATGATGGACAATCAGCGCTATTACCGGCTCTGGCAGATAGGCGGTTCTATTGAGAAGAATTCAACTGTCTGCCTGACCGCCACACAGATGGAGGAGGATACAGGCACTGGAAATACTGGACAGGCAATCGTCCCGATAACATCCCTATGACAGCCCCGTAAAAGCAGTGAGCCGGGCATGTTGCAGCCATAAAGGCCGGCCTTTGTGGCATTATCATTGCAGGCGTGCTGCGGCCTGAATCGTCATGGCGGGCAGTATTTCCATCATCGTTTGTGCCCGAATTTATTGGTGGACTCGTATCCCCAATTTTTAAAATTATCTGGAGATTTAAAAAATGAAACTTTCCATCCGACACTGGATGTTGTCCAGCATATCTGCGGCTTGTCTGCTGAATGCCGCCCTATCACAGGCTGAGACAGTCAATACCACGGTATTCTCTGAGCCTGGGCAATTTTGTTTTGGCCAAACAAGGCTGCGAGGCGTGCCCGACAAAACCATCCTGGATCACTATTTGATCATACCGAAGGAATACCACTTTAAAATCGGGGATGTGTTCATCGGCTTTCGCCGCAAAAGCGAGCCTGATGCATTATGGTTGACCGACGGCTCTGAATGGCGTGCTTATGATGATAGCGAGCATCCCTATATGGCTTATAAAAGGCCAGCAAAACTGGACCCGGTGATAAAGGCGAAAATTTTCATGCAACAGATGGATGTGACCGAGTTTGAAGGGGATGGGGAGATATGGGTAGGTTATGGTTTGAGAAAGGATGAATCAGCAACGGAAGAAGATTCGTTTCAGGACATGATGGACAACCAGCGCTATTACCGGCTCTGGCAAATAGGCATCGGTTTTGAGGAAAAGTTTTCAACTATCTGTCTGACCGCCACAAAGATGACGGAGCGTAAAGTAACGGCTCAGTAATCGCGCAGCAGGTTGGGAATACGCCATCTCTACGTCACGCCCTAGGTAAAAGCGGCTAATCGGCCGGGTGGCTGAGCGGAGCCGGATTGAGGATCATGTGGTCGGGAAATCGGACTGGATTATCCGAATCGGCACCGAAAGGCATATCCCTTCGGGCAGTAGAAAAGCAATATTATTTCTCTTGGCCTGTTATTAACGCTCAATTAGGTGTTTAAGAACAACGGGGAATTTCATTTAAGTTGCGGTACAATCTGCTTTGGGTAAACTCTTACTCTGCCCTTATAGGAGCAAGCCTGTTCTGTATGAGGTATTTGGGGTTAGCCCGCTACAATAGTGATAATTTAGCGATAGCCAAAAAAGTGCCTTGTATTTGTGTTGCTTGATATGTCCGGGGGCGTCAAAAAGCAACGGTAAAATAACTCTTTAAATTTCCCATACCATTGACGAATGAAGCTTGGGCGATTTACATTATAAACGTTGTGGAAATGGCTGATGAAAAGAGCTCGGCTACTGAGCCTGGGGAAAGGTTCAGCGCGCTTAACTTTGCAGGGGCATAACGCGGATTTATAAAGACCCGAAGCTCAATTGATTTTCCGCCATCGTGACGTGAAAAGTCTCAGAACTATGTGACGATTGCGGGATTTCCTGGCGATGCTGAATAGATAACTGCCGATCACGAGGGAGTCTGATTCAGGAAGGCCATACAATACAAAAAATAAAAAACAAAAATTAAAGACAAAATTATATAAATAAGGGACGCAGTGAAAAATATAGGCATTTTAGCCATGCGGGGAAGTATTGTCTGCGCAATGCAGCTCACCATTTCCTCCAACGCCATGGCACAAGGAGAGCAAATTCCAGGCTCCATTCAACCCGGCCAGATCGAGAAACAACTCAAGGTAGCGCCTATTCCAAAGGCCGAGCCGCCTGCCATACAGATTATCCCGGAGCAACCGATTCCAGCACCGGAAGAAGGCGCAGTTTCTTTTGAGCTTAAGGAAATTGTTTTTTCAGGCGCCACGGTCTATCCCGAAGCCGACTTGAAAGCGTTTTTTGCGGATCTGGTGGGCAAAACGGTGACGCTCAAGCAGCTACGAGCCGCTGCCAACAACGCCGCCACTCAATATCGGAATGACGGCTATGTGCTGGCCCAGGTGCTCATTCCTAAGCAAACACTGAAAGACGGGCTGGTGCGCCTGGATGTCGTTGAGGGCAGTATCGGTGAAGTCAGGTTCCAGGGAGATACCTCTGACGATAGAATTGGATTGCTTCAGGATTATGTCGAGAAAATCCGTGCAACAAAGCCGGTCAGGATTGATGTGCTTGAACGCTATCTTCTGCTGATCAACGATCTTCCCGGCATTACCGCGCATGGTTCGCTCTCGCCTTCGGCCCAGCAGCCCGGGGCGGCCGACCTGGTGATCGAAATCGCTCAGCAAAACTTCGGCGGTTCAGTCGGCTTCAACAACCGACTGACCGAATTGTTGGGCACCTATCGGGGCGAGGTGTACGGCGAGGCAAACAATATCTTAGGTCTACAGGAAAAATCCTACGCACGGGTCTTGCAATCGTTCGAAGACAAAATGACCGTATTGTCGGTAGGTGAGGATTTGCCGTTGTCCAGTGAAGGAACCCGGCTATCTCTGATGTTCAACGAGGTCTGGTCTAACTCCTCCCTGTTCGATATCTCTAATGATTTAAAATCAAATCTGGTTTCCTTCAACCTGGGGGTATCGCATCCGCTGATCCGGAGTCGTAACACGAACTTGAGCGTACGCGGCACTTACTCGATGGTCGATTCACGCTCAAAGAGCGACTTCTTCAACGAAACCATCACCAGTGATCGTATCCGCTCCTTCCGGGTGGGCTTAACCTATGACCTGGCCGACAGCTGGCGCGGTATCAACATAGCTGATCTGGAACTGAGCCAGGGCATCGACGCGCTCGGCGCACGCAATCCTTCCGACGCGTCCCGGGAAGCCGGCACATCGCAGCTTTCGGCGGCACAAGGGCAGGTGGACTACACCAAAACCAACCTGTATCTGGCCCGCCTTCAAGCCCTGGCGCCCAACTGGTCCTTTCTGGCCGCGTTTCAGGGTCAATATACGGAAGATGTTCTGCTGGCGCCTGAGCAGTTTTCTCTAGGCGGCGAGCAGTTCCTACGTGCCTATGACCCATCGGAGTTCATCGGCGACAAAGGTTTTGCGACCAAGGCAGAGCTGCGTTACACCTTCAATCCCTTTGATGCAGCCAGCGCAACCCTCTATGGCTTCTTCGACTACGGCGAAGTCCATTACAACTACGACAGGCCTGGCGTTTCCGTCGAAGCGGCCGGTGTCGGCATGAGGCTGTCGGTGACACGTTATTTCTCCGGTTATATCGAAGGGGCAAAGCCCATGCATCCCGATCAATCGACTGAGCAGAACAAAGACATGCGCTTGTTCGGCGGCTTTAAATTGACCTTTTGAAACACCAGGATACCAGAACAGCAGGAGCAACTACGATGAAGACCGCAACCGACCAATCACCGAACAATAACAATCTGAAAACACTGCCTGCCGTGATCAAAAGGCTGCTGATGGCCGAGGCTGTCGGGGCGATTGCCTTGGGTTGTGCGCCGATGGCGCATGCCAACCCGACCGGCGGCGAAGTGGCCGCGGGCGCTGCCGAGATCGTTCAGCAGGGCGCCCGGATGGACATCAATCAGGCCAGCCAGAGAGCCGTCATCAATTGGCAAGCTTTCAGCATCGATAACGGGGAACACGTCAATTTCAACCAGCCCGGCCGCGACTCCGCGACACTGAACCGCGTGGCGGGCAACGATCCTTCGGCGATTTTAGGGCGGCTGACCGCCAACGGTAACGTCTATCTTGTCAATCGGAACGGCATCATGGTCGGCAAGGATGCCGAGATCGATGTCGGTTCGCTGACTGCCACCACGGCGAACATCAGCAATAAGGATTTCATGGAAGGCCGCATGAACTTTGCCGAACCCGGCAATCCGGATGCCCGCATAATCAATCACGGCAACATCACCGTGCAACAAGGCGGTCTGGTTGCTTTGGTGGCGCCAGGCGTGGAGAACCACGGCACGATCAACGCCCGGCTCGGCAAGATCGCCCTGGCCGGCGGCGACGCTTTTACCCTGGACCTGTACGGCGACCAGCTCATCAACCTTACCGTCACCAAGGAACAACTGGCGCAAATCTCAAGCGCCGATGGCAAACCCTTGTCGCACTATGTCAGCAACACCGGCGAGATCATCGCCGACGGCGGCATGGTGACCATTTTGGCCGGCACCGGCAAAGCCATTGTCGACAGTCTGATTAACCTGAAAGGCCATGTGCAGGCACAGACCGTTGAAAACCGTAACGGTGTCATCACCCTGCTCGGCGATGAAAACACTCAAGTCGAAGTAGCCGGAACGCTGGATGCCTCCGGGCAGACAGCCCAGGCCCGAGGCGGCCGCGTGGAAGTACGCGGCGGCGAGGTGCAGCTGGCAGAGGGCAGTCGGATTGACGTCTCCGGTAACGGGCAGGGCGGTACGGCTCTGGTCGGGGGCGATTTTCAGGGTTCGGGCGAAGGCATCAGAGCCAGGACGACGACAGTCGAACGCAATGCCGCGATCAATGCCGACAGCCATAGTGCAGGGGATGGCGGCAAGGTCATCGTCTGGGCGGACGATCATACGCATTTTGACGGCGCCATCAGCGCCCGCGGTGGGCAAAACTCGGGCAATGGCGGTCTGGTGGAAGTCTCCGGCAAACAAACACTGCACTACGACGGCGATGTCGATGCCAGCGCCAAAAACGGCAAGGCAGGCGAGCTGTTGCTCGACCCGGGCAATTTAATCGTTAAGACGATGACTGTCGAAGAGAATAAAACGGCAGCCAAACCCGATGCTAACGGTGCTGTAACAACCACCTCAACGGATGCGGCGGTCAACGTACAGAAAGTCAATGCTTTGCTCCAGGGCGGCACCAGCGTATCCCTGAAAGCCGACAACGACCTGACGGTCGCGGCAAAAATCGACGGCCGCCAGGCCATCGATGGTAAAATCGGCGCCTCGATCTCGCTTGCCGCCGGACATGACGTAAATATAAACGATCATATTTTCACCAATAACGGCGACATCTTAATCAAGGCCAGTACCGGCGATATCACCATGGCGGGCGGCACCATCCTGTCGGCCGGCAACCGCAATATTACGCTGGCCGCCGGCAGCGATGTGGATCTGCAGCATCTCGTGACCACGGGCAAGATCGCTGTGACCTCGGGTGCCAATGCGACATTCAAGCAGGCTTTGACGGGCCTGAACAATCAGGGTGTCGGTGAGTTTGTTGTTGATGCCGGCGGTAATGTCGTGCTGAACGGCCTGTTGAGCAACAGTGCCGTGACCGTGTCGGCGGATGGCCTGATCGATGTCGTCAAGCCGGTGTTCACGGCCGGCGATGTCAATCTTGCCGGCAAGACCCTGACCGTTGAATCGGGCGCCGGCATCAGCACCAAGGGGGCGAGCGGAAACGTGGCCGGCAAAGCGCTGAATCTGACTGCGGCGGACAATATGAGCGTCAAGGGCAATCTGCTGACCGGCAATGCCGCGATCAACCTGCAGGCCCAGAATGGCAGCCTGACCACAGCCGGCGACATCGCCATCGATTCCGGCTCGGCAGGGCTGGCCCTGAAGGCGGGCGGCGACATCAGCCTGAGTTCCTTGTGCCTGGTGTCCGGCGGCTGTGACGGCAAGCCTGATGCGCAGACCACGGCGGCGGCAGCCATCACCTCTGAAAACGGCAACATCACCTTGAATGGCGATTTGCTGGCCGACCGGTCGTTGCTGCTGACAGCCAATAATGGCGCCCTGACGCTCGGCGGCATCGATTTGCGTTCACGCCAGGGCGCTACCCTGCAAGCCCAAAGCAAACAGGGTATCAATCTCAACAATGATATCCTGACCAATAACGGTGAGATGGCCATCAGCTCGACAGGCGGCGCCATCAAAATGGCGGACAATAAAATCCTGTCCGCAGGCAATCGCAATATTACGCTGACCGCCGGCAGCGATGTCGATGTGCAGCATCTCCTGACTACGGCCAAGATCGCCGTGACCTCGGGTGCCAATGCGACATTCAAGCAGGCGCTGACGGGCCTGAACAATCAGGGTATCGGTGAATTTGCCGTTGACGCCGGCGGCAACGTCGTGCTGAATGGTCTGCGGAGCAACAGTGCCGTGGCCGTATCGGCGGATGGCCTGATCGATGTCGTCAAGCCGGTGTTCACGGCCGGCGATGTCAATCTCGCCGGCAAGACCCTGACCGTTGAATCGGGCGCCGGTATTAGCACCAAGGGGGCGAGCGGAAACGTAGCCGGCAAGGCGCTGAATCTGACTTCGACGGGTGATATGAGCGTCAAAGGCAATCTGCAGACCGGCAATGCCGCGATTAACCTGCAGGTCCAGAACGGCAGCCTGACGACAGCCGGTAATATCGCCATCGATTCCGGCTCGGCAGGGCTGGCCATGAAGGCGGACGGCAATGTCAGCCTGGGCTCCTTGTGCCTGGTGTCCGGCGGCTGTGACGGCAAGCCTGATGCGCAGACCACGGCGGCGGCAACCATCACCTCTGAAAACGGCAACATCACCTTGAATGGCAATTTGCTGGCCGACCGGTCGCTGCTGCTGACGGCCAATAACGGCGCTCTGACGCTCGGCGGCATCGATTTGAGTTCACGCCAGGGTACTACCTTGCAAGCCCAAGGCAAACAAGGCATCAAACTCAACAATGATATCCTGACCAAGAATGGCGACATTGCCATCAGCTCGACAGACGGCGCCATTACCATGGCGGCCAATAAAATCTTGTCCGCCGGCAATCGCAACATTGCGCTGGCCGCCGGCGGTAGTGCGGACCTGCAGCATCTTATGACCACGGGTAAGATCGCTGTGACCTCGGGCGCCAATGCAACATTCAAGCAGACTCTGACAGGCCTGAATAATCAGGGTATCGGTGAATTTGCCGTCGACGCCGGCGGTAATGTTGTGCTGAACGGCCTGTTGAGCAACAGTGCCGTGACCGTGTCGGCGGATGGCCTGATCGATGTCGTCAAGCCGATGTTCACGGCCGGCGATGTCAATCTCGCCGGCAAGACCCTGACGGTTGAATCGAATGCCGATATTAATACCAAGGGATTGAGCGGAAACGTGACAGGCAAGGCGCTGAATCTGACTGCGGCGGACAATATGACCGTCAAGGGCAATTTGCTGACCGGCAATGCCGCGATCAACCTGCAGGCCCAAAACGGCAGCCTGACCACAGCCGGTGATATCGCCATCGATTCCGGCTCGGCAGGGCTGGCCCTGAAGGCGGGCGGCAACGTCAGCTTGGGCTCCTTGTGCCTGAGCTCCGGCGAGTGCGGCAGTAAAGTGGCAGCGCAGACCACAGCTGCGGCAGCCATCACCTCCGAGAACGGCAGCATTACCTTGAATGGCAATTTGCTAGCCGACCGGTCGCTGCTGCTGACAGCCAACAACGGCGCCCTGACACTCGGCGGCATAGATTTGAGCTCACGCCAGGGTGCTACCCTGCAAGCTCAAAGTAAAAATGCCATCAAGCTCAACAGTGACATCCTGACCAAGAACGGTGAGATTGCCATCAGCTCGACAGACGGCATCATTACCATGGCTAAGGACAATAACATCGCCATCGACTCCGGATCGGCGGAGCTTGCCCTGAAAGCGGACGGCGACATCAGCCTGGGCTCCTTGTGCCTGATCTCCGGAAAGTGTGGAGCAACAACCCCAGAGAAAACATCGAAAGTAGCAAACATCACCTCCGAAAACGGCAACATTACTTTAGCCGGCGATTTGCTGGCCGACCGGTCGCTGCTGCTGACGGCCAATAACGGCGCCCTGACGCTCGGCGGCATCGATTTGCGCTCACGCCAGGGCGCTACCCTGCAAGCTCAAAGCAAACAGGGCATCAAGCTCAACAATGATATCCTGACCAATAACGGTGAGATTGCCATCAACTCGACAGGCGGCGCCATTACCATGGCGGACAATAAGATCCTGTCCGCCGGCGACCATAACATCACGCTGACCGCCGGCAGCGATGTCGATGTGCAGCATCTCCTGACTACGGCCAAGATCGCCGTGACTTCGGGCGCCAACGCGACATTCAAGCAGGCGCTGGCGGGCCTGAACAATCAGGGTATCGGTGAATTTGCCGTTGACGCCGGCGGTAATGTTGTGCTGAACGGTCTGAGGAGCAACAGTGCCGTCACCGTATCGGCGGATGGTTTGGTCGATGTCGTCAAGCCGGTGTTCACGGCCGGCGATGTTAATCTCGCCGGCAAGACCCTGACCGTTGAATCGGGCGCCGGCATCAGCACCAAGGGGGCGAGCGGAAACGTGGCCGGCAAAGCGCTGAATCTGACTGCGGCGGACAATATGACCGTCAAGGGCAATCTGCTGACCGGCAATGCCGCGATCAATCTGCAGGTCCAAAACGGCAGCCTGACCACAGCCGGTAATATCGCTATAGACTCCGGCTCGGAGGTGCTGACTCTGAAGGCGGGCGGCGACATCAGCCTGGGCTCCTTGTGCCTGGTGTCCGGCGGCTGTGACGGCAAGGCTGACGCGCAGACAGCAGCGGCGGCAACCATCACCTCCGAAAACGGCAACATCACTTTGGCCGGCAATTTGCTGGCCGATCGGTCGCTGGTATTGAAAGCAAATAATGGCGCTCTGACGCTCGGCGGCATCGATCTGAGCTCGCGTCCAGGTGCTACCCTGCAAGCCCAAAGCAAGCAGGACATTAAACTCAACAATGATATTCTGACTAAGAACGGTGAGATGGCCATCAGCTCGACGAACGGCGCCATTACCATGGCAGGCAATACAATCCTGTCCGCCGGCAATCAGAACATTTCGCTAGAGGCAAGTGGTGATGTGCATGCGCAGCATCTTATCTCAACCAATAAAATCGATGTCACTTCCGGTGCTGACGCCAGTTTCGGGCAGGCATTAACCGGGATACAAAAACAAGGCATAGGCGATCTGATAGTTAATGCTGCCGGCGATGTAACTTTGAACGGTGCCTTATCGAATGGCTCAGTGACGGTAGCTAATGCCGATAATATCAGCATCCTCAAGCCGATCTTTGCTGCCGGCGCAGTCGATTTCAACAGTAAATCGCTTGATATTGCGAGCGGGGCGGATATCAGTACCAAAGGCATGGATGGCAAACATTCCGGTAGCCAGATCAAGCTGACTACAAACGGCAATATGATGCTTAATGCCAACTTAATGACCGGCGATGCGGCGATTGAGTTGAAAGCGACCGGCATGGAGAGCTCGATAACCACGGCTGACAACATCAGCATAAACTCAGGATCGGCCGCCGTGAATATCGATGCCGATGGCGATATTAATCTGGGTAGCACTTGTCTTGCACCCGGCAAAGTATGCAATCCGAATGCAGATGATCCGGATGCAGAAATTAATATCGACAATCCCGCCATGGCGACCATTATTTCTCAAAACGGCGATATCAAGATCGGCGGCAGCGTCATAGCCGACCGTTCGTTATCCATTACCGCCAGTCAGGGCAAAATCGATCTGGGAACCATCGATCTGCGTTCCCGAGAGTCGGCCGGATTGCAATTATCGGCAAATGACGCGATTGCCTTGAATGGCGATGTGCGGACCCTAAACGGCATGCTGACAATCAGCCATGCCGGAAGCATTACGGGTAATCCGGAAAAGCTGCTGGAAACCGGGACTGCCGATATTTCTCTTATCAGCGAAGGCGATGTTTCCTTATACAATGTATTTACTACTGGGAAGCTCGATTTGATCTCTGACGGCTCGATTACTTTCAACAATGCTCTGGGGGTGGACCAGGACAGTATTTACAAGGGATTGGCGGCGCTTATGGTCCAGGGCAAAGGATCAATAACATTTAATGATCAAGTCCATTTGACAGGCATTCATCCAATTAACGGAAATTATCAAAGTAGCGACGACGTGCTGAATATTCAGCAAACAGGCACTAGCGGGAAGTTAACCATTAACGGAAAAATCGTGGTGGATAATGGCAGCGTTTATTTAGGCAAGCCTGCTGGAACGGATTCTTTCACTGATGACAACAATATCGAATTGGGGAATTCAATTTATGTTTTAAATGGCACAACTATCACCCTGAATAATGATATCCATGTGATTGAACCTAAACTGACAAAATCTGAGGAAGAAAAATCTGAAAAAATAAAGTTGAAGAAGCTGGATGTTGATATTCCTTCGGAGCTTATCGGCTATGAGTTACAACGGGTGCAAGACGAGGATGGTCAATTGGTAAACGTGCTGGACAACAGGACAGGAGCAATTGCCGTTAACGGAAATATAACGGGTTTATTCGAATCTGCAGCGCCGCTTAATATAGCGTTCGCTTATAAAACGTCTGTTTCTTTGCCAAAATGGCAGGCGATTCCGGAAAATCTTTTTGTAAATAAAGAGACTGGCAAAGAATACACTATCTTTGACGGCGAGTTCACTCGTCATGATTATTCCGATAATGACGGGAATGAATTTAGCGTACACTGGATCGGAAGCGCGGCATTTCATTTTGAGGAAATCACTAAACCTGAAATCATTAAACCTAATAATGCATTTAAGCCGCAAAAGGCTATGGTGCCGGATAACATAAAGCCTGCTTTCCTCTCAATTATGATGAAAAGCATAACTCAGACTCCAGCTCCGATTACGCTGAACAGCATAGTACCTGTCCCGTCTCCACAAGCAGCCTCAACACCGGCACCAACAACGGACCCTTTTGAAGGCTTTAGGCAGGCTACTTTTTTGAATGAATTTAATAACTTAAGCAATGAGATCACTGTGGCTAAAGCGGATTCTCAAAGCCTCTCCAGCCTTGCTTCCGTTAATGGGCACTCAATCGACGTTAAGCCATTGGAAATCAATACAATAGATACCCAGTTGCCAGGGAATTCAGCAACTCCTTCCGTTCCTGAGCGAATTTCCATTTCGCCAGCTATCAAACAAGCTTCGGAGTACACAAAGACATTGGGAACGGTTCAGGTTGATGGCCATTCAATTACTGTCAAGCCAACGGAAGAAAGTACAACCAAAATCACATTATCCAAAAATTCAGCCTCGACCCCTGAGCAAGTTAAAATTTTCCACACTGAATCAACGCTGGATGGCTTAAAGACATTGGATGTGCCAAAAACAAACGCTCTGGACCCTGACCAGACCGACACGTCATCCAGTACCAAACAGACGTTGAATTACGCCAATTCGTTGGAAGAAGGGCCGGACTCTGCGGATCATCCTGAGAATGAAGAGTCGGTTATCCTGGGCGGCGGCAGTGAGGCCGATAATACCGATCTGGGTTTGAACTCTCCGGAAACCGGTGCGGTACAGGATACTTATTCGACCAAGCATTCTCCCGTTTGCAGCGTCAATAAAACAAACGGCAAATCCAAAGCCGGTCTTCCGCATTGCGGTAATTCTTCGCTATCAAAAAGCTGAGGAATAATTGTCCCATGATCATAAAAAAAACGCTTTTCGGAATGGCGGCCGGACTTCTCTTGATCCATAAGGCTTATGCCGCAGTGCCCTCCAGCGACCCGGTTATCCGGGTCGATACCGCTTATCATAGCGGGCCGATTTATGGCGTAGAGCCATTGCCGGATAATGAAAGGCTGGTAACGATATCGCATGATAAAACCGTCAAAATCTGGCGTAGCCGGGATTTCAAGCTGTTAAAGACACTTCGCATCCCGATAGGCGATGCTTACGAAGGCAACCTCGACAGCATTGCCGTGTCGCCTGATGGCAAGTTTATCGCGGTAGGAGGCTGGACCTGCTGGCAATGGGATCAGCAGGGGTGCGTTTATCTTTTTGACGCGGCGACCGGAAAATTGCAGCACAGCATCGAGCGGTTAAAAAACATTATCGGTGCGTTGCAGTTTTCCCCTGATGGCAAAGTCCTGGCGATCGGCCTGCACGGCAATGGCGGCGTTGTTTTTGTCGATGCTCAATCTTTTCAGGTTCTGGCGCAGGATCAGGAATATGGTGAACGGGTCACCGGACTGTCGTTTTCCAGTAATGGTTATGCCGTCAGCGCTTCCAATGACGGCTATCTTCGCGTTTATGATCCGCAATTCAAACTGGCCGCGCGCGTCAAGGTGCCCGAAATCAACCGCATTGCCGACAGCTATTTTTCGCCGGACGGCAAGAGACTTCTGGTCGGTTCATACGATAGCCCGCTGATTCAGATCTTATCCTTGCCGCAGCTGCAGGTTGAACACAGTTTGCGTACCGCTCCCGGGCAGTCATCCTTGAAAACGCTCAGAGGCGCTGTCTGGAGCCAATCCGGCGAATTCATTTACGGCGCCGGAGATTCCGACAGTGTTCATGAGACGGAAATCCTGCGCTGGCGCATAACAGATTTGAGCCGGTATGAGACGATCAAAGTCGCTCATCGGATTCAATCCATCCGGCCTCATGGCCAAAATGGCGTGATTTTTTCCACTGAGGACGCTTCGATTGGCGTTATTAACGATCAGGACAGTGTGGCGCGTATTTCCGATACGCATCTGGTTCAATCGCCGATCATGAGTGACGAATTCCGGGTGTCGGCTGACGGCAAGCAAGTCACCTTTCCAGTGAGCATAACCGATAACCGGGATTTTATGTTCGATATCGAGCGCTTATCTTTGAGCGAATCCGGTTCCGTGCCGGGACTTAAGCCCAAGAACAGGACTCAAAAGCGTATTCAATTAACGCATTGGCAAGACAACACAACGCCGGTGTTAAACGGGCAGCCGCTGAGGCTGGAACCGTTTGAAGAGATTCGATCCTTTTCCGGAACTGGCAAGCAGACATTTCTGGGAACCGATTGGCTGTTGCGGGCATACGATAAAAACAACCAGCTGAGCTGGAAAACACCAACGCCTGGCGCAGTATGGAATGTTACAGTCAGCGGAGATGACAAATGGATTGTTGCCGTTCTGTCGGACGGTTCCGTGCGCTGGTACCGTGCTGAGGACGGGCAGGAGTCTTTGGCATTGTTTGTTGATCGGCTTTCCCGGGAGTGGGTGCTCTGGCGGCCTGACGGTTATTATGCTTCATCGGAGAATGGCGACAGCCTGATCGGCTGGCACGTCAATCGAGGCAGGGGCAATGAGCCCGATTTTTATCGTGCGGTGCAGTTTGAAAAGCAGTTTTATCGCCCTGATCTGCTGCGCGCACAGATAGGGGCCATGCAAATGGCTGCAAACAGCAGCGCGGATTCCAATCCTCAGCCTGGCCAAGCCAGCGCGGGTACACGCCAGGCCGTCACCTTATCCGGAATCATGACGCCGAACTTCGCGGAACCGGCTCCGGGTACATTTACGCTAAATCAACTGAATGAAATTGCCCCGCCTCGCATCCAGATTGCATCGGCCCGGGCCGTGCAGACTCCCGAGGGCGCGACTGAACTGGAGTTGACGGTAGAGGCGGAAAAAAACAGCCGTCCCATGCAGGATGTCACCGTTTATGCCAACCTGCTGCCGGTTGCGGCGAACGAGGAGCGCCGCCTTGACGTTAACGAGACGGATACGTTTCGCAGGACTTTCAGATTTCCTGTCAGCGGCGGAGACAATCTGATCCGCGTGGAAGTCAATAACGGCGTTTCCTTAGGGCTGGCGGAACAGTGGGTGGAAGTGCCTGCCATGAGTCAGGCAGCTCCTCCCAAAGGCGATCTCTATGTGCTGGCGGTCGGCGTCAATCGCTTCGACCGTATCTCGGCGGCCGATAAGAACAAAGTGCCGGATCTGAAATACGCGGTCAACGATGCCGAAAAGCTGGCTGGCCTGCTGGGAAATTCCGCGAGCAATGACGGCTTCAACCAGGTCCACGTCCAGTTGTTGACCGATTCCGCCCAGCTGCCGCCCAGCCGGCAAAATATCCTGGCAGCACTGAAAGTATTTGAGCAGGCGGGCCCGAATGATACGGTGCTGTTATTTCTCGCCTCCCACGGTTTCAGCGACCAAACCGGCAATTACTATTTTCTGCCGCAGGATGGCGAATATAACGATGTGGAGTCGGTATTGTCCGGCAGGAATTTGAGCGGCAAAGCCTCTACATTGCTCAGCTGGACTGACTTTTTCGATAACATGCGCAAGGCGGCGGGACGGCGCATACTCATCGTGGATACTTGTCAGGCGAAAAGTATTTTCGGCGAGTTTGACGCCAGATCCCTGCGCAAACGATCAGCCGCCTCACTCTTTCCGCTGTTGCTGGCTTCCAAGGGGGATGAACTTTCGCAGGAATATGAGCCGGCGCAACATGGCTTATTTACTCACACGCTATTGGAGGGTTTACAAGGACTTGCAGATTACAACCACGACCGCAGAATTACGCTGGCCGAACTTCACGATTTTTCAGTGCCGCTGGTGAAAAAACTGCACAATCCGTCTGCCGGCGCGCAGACGCCGCAGTTGATCGCACCAGGCTCGCTGGCGAATATCGAGTTGCCTTTAGCACAATCAAATTAAAGGGTTTACGAAAAAAGACGGTTACTGACGAGTAAGGTCAGACGAATATTTATCATAATTTTAAGAGACGAGAGCATAGGATATGAGTATTTTAAATAAATCAAACGGCATCACTTTGGCCATAGTATGTTGCCTGGCTTCAGTTAAAGCCGGGTGGGCAGAAGATTTAAACGTCGGAGCAAGGGCGCCTACAAAAGAGGAAGTTATTCAAGCGTTTAAAACAAATTCTGATGGCGGTGAGAAAGTGCTTACACGGGGCATTCATATTCGCCCGACCGGGCAAACGGGAATGACTTCTTCTCAGGCCGCAACGCCTAAAGCAATTTCCCTGGAAGTCCGTTTTGGCTATAACTCCGCTCAGTTGACTGATGATGCCGTCAGGCAGCTGACTCCGGTGGCGGAGGCCCTGGTATCGGGTGAGTTGAAGAATTTGAATTTTCATGTGGAAGGCTATACGGATGCCAAGGGCAGTGATGGATACAACAAGGATTTATCGCTGAAGCGAGCCGCCACTGTACGTGATTTCTTTGTCAAGAGACATGGGCTGAATGCCTCAAGAGTACAATTTTCAGGATTGGGAAAGAGCAACTTGCTGGATCCCAATAACCCATTCAGCGAGGTAAACAGGCGCGTACGCATTGTAGCGACTCAATAGCTGAAAACTTATAGAACCGGTACGGTCAAACTGACCCTTGACGAGATATAGGATTGCAGTTGAGGGTTTAGTTTACCGTCCGGATTAATAATATTCTCCGTGACAGGCAGAGGTTCAGCGCTGCCGAAGGCTTCTATGCGGTCTGTTCCCGACGGGCCCGAAACAGTCAGTTCATAGCCCGCATTTTTCTTCGGCAGGCGGACCGTCTTACCGGCCGCTATCCAATTATTCGGCTCATAGGCATTAGGAAAAATCGTAGAAATTTCTCCATCCGTGCTTATGTGAACGATGGTCACATACATCGCTTTTTCCGTTTCCAGCAATAACGTCATGGCTTCCCCGATACGATAATTCGGTGCGGAAGACCGCAGTTTCAATGGTTCGTGCTGCACGGTTGCAACCTTACTTTCCTGATGTTGCCGATCAGTTGGCGTATCGGCCTGAACGGCATTGGCCTCAACCTTATCTGAAGGCGCCTGTTTTTGTGTCTCGGATTTGGCAACATCGTAGCTCGGCTCGTTTTTACCATAAAACAGCCATAAAAGGATCGCAAGCAGGCCTAGAGAGAACAGGCTGGCCGCTGCAATTGCTCCTGATTTATAACGCTTTTCCGGAGAAATTTCCTTTATAAACTGGCTGATTGTTCTACAACGGTTTTCCTGCTTTAGTGCCAGGCCGTGCTGCAACCCTTTCCATTGTGATTTTGTTATCGAAGTTATAGGCGCAGGCTGCACTTTCAAATCGAAGGCCTGCTGGGCAGTCGACCGCGAAAAGGGATGTTTGCCGGACAGAAGTTCATAAACAATACAGGCGAGGGCATAAATATCATCTCTTGGGTCAGGCTCAAGGTTATTAAGCATTTCCAAACTTGCATAAGCGGGCGATAGCGCATTTAACGAGCGGGAATGGAAAACGGTGGCATCGTCATCACTTTGTCCTGTTCTCTTGAATGGGCAAGCTATGCCGAAGTCCAGGACTTTGACATGGCTCTTGTCGTCGACAAAAACGTTACCCGGTTTGAAATCGGAGTGGACTATGCCGTTTTTATGCGCATGGGAAAGTGCTGCCGCCATATCCTGTATGATGGGCCAGGCCTTTTCAAACGGCATGCCTGATGGGTATTCTTTAATCAAGGAACTGAGCGGACGGCCTTTGAGAAGCTGCATGCTCAGATAAACGTTATCCGCATCGCGATCAAAATCGTATACTGTAACAATGTTCGGATGAGCAAGAGATTTAGCTTTTTTAGCCTCCCGTTGCATCGCCACGAAAAAAATAGGGTCATCAAGAAATTCAGGATTAAGAAGTTTTATCGCGAGGTAGGGGTCCTTGTCATGGGCTTCCTGGGCCACTAAATCCAGTGCTTTATATACGGTTCCCATTCCTCCCTGACCGAGCACTTCCTGCAGTACGAATCGTCCTTTTAACACTGTCTTGCCCCCAACACATAATTTTTCCATTGTTTCTACCTAAACTAAATAAGATCCCGCTTATACCAATAAGTAATTTGGTTTTTCTAATCAAGCGCTTTTTACGACCAGAACATTGTCGTTAGCAAAATTGAGTCCTTGCTGCCTATAAGAACTATTAGATTATTTGAGCATATGTGGACTCCTTCCTATCATTAGTGCTAATGATGATTCCGTTCAGTTTCTCAAGACATGAAAGATATTCATTGAAATAACATTATATTCGACCGGCGCCTTTCCAGGGAGCGTTGATTAATACGCTTTTTAATTTGCAAATGCATCGAGCGGATTTATCAAAAATCCACCGTCCAGCAATATCCATTAAACAATATTTTTCAATGATTTTTCATGATTTTCTTCTTAATCTACTCAGGCCTTACGCAAGCCTGTGAGGACAACTTCAGCCGCTTGGAGCGATGGCAGGCGAAAACGGAGAATAAGGCTGATCAAAAAGGTACGCCGCGTACACTACGCAAGGCAAATTTAAAAATGCCGCGCTATAATTTCAGATTTGATCAGTCAGAGGTAAAGGTGTGTTCAGAAGTCGGTTTTCGGTGAAGCAATATGGGATGTTTTTTCTGGCGCTGAGCGCCTTTTCCGGCAGCGCCGTCGCGCAGCCTGCCGCCCATGCCTGGGCGCGGGTCACCACGCCCGTTATAATGGGCGGCGCGGCGCAGAGCATCGGCACTTATACCGCTGGCTGCCTGAGAGGCGCCGCGGCGCTGCCACAGGACGGAGCCGGCTACCAAACCATGCGCTTGTCGCGCAAACGTGTCTATGGCCATCCCGACCTGATTCATTTCATTGAAAAACTCGGGCAGACGACTGCCGATAAAGGCTGGGGCACCCTGTTAATCGGCGATCTAGGCCAACCGCGAGGCGGACCGACGTTGACCGGACATCGCAGCCATCAGACCGGGCTCGATGTCGATATCTGGTATTTGCTGTCCCGGGAAGCGGCGGCCAGAAGCCTGAGTCTCGATGAGCGCGAAACTTGGGGCGCGCCTTCCGTGCTGGCCGTCAGATCGGATGCAGTGGACGCCAGCCGCTGGTCGCCGGCTAACGAAAAAATTCTCGAAGCCGCTGCGCGCATGCCCGAGGTCGAACGCATCTTCGTCAATCCCGGCGTCAAACGCCAACTGTGCGCCAGTAGGATGCCGCACGACTGGCTCCGGAAAATCCGACCCTGGTGGGGGCATGATGACCATTTCCATGTGCGCCTGAAATGTCCGGCTAGCAACAGCCAATGCCAGGGCCAGGAACTGATTCCCGAAGGCGACGGCTGCGACGCCTCGCTGGACTGGTGGTTCTCGGCCGAGGCGCGCGAGCAGCTTCGCTCCGGCAAGGCCCGCAAGCCTGCTGCAGCGCTTGTGCTTCCCGAACAGTGCCAGACTGTGTTGAAGGAATAAAAAATAGCGGATGTCTGCATCCACCATATTCATGCCGTGAATGCAGACATTGCCTTCCTTAGTCTTTCAGCAGCGGTGCGCTTCGGGCTTGCTTATAGGTAATGTATCTGAAGACGCTGATTACGGCTTTTTCAAACTCCGCGACGGAAAAGACGAACGCCCCGGAAAGGACCACTTTCAGCCATTCTTCCCGACTCAGGTCGGTCGAGCCGAACAGTTCCTGCATGGGGCCGGCATGGGTGTAGAGTACCTGCAGCCCCGCGCAGGTCGCGATGGCGAGCAACACGTAACGATTGCCGAACAGCCCTTCGAGAGATAAAACGGACCTGAAGATGTACCGGCTGTTGATCAGGTAGAACATCTCGGACAGCACGACCGAGCTGACGGCCATGGTGCGCGCAGTCTCCAGGCTGGAACCCCGCTGCATTTCCCAGAGAAACAGGCCCAGTGACCCCACCATGAAGAGCACGGAAACCATCAGGACCCGCCAGGCGAAAAACCAGGACAGCAGCGATTCACGAGGATCGCGGGGAGGCCGGCGCATGATGTCGCGCTCCGGGCGCTCGAAGGCGAGGGCGAGCCCCAGGGTGCTGGACGTGACCATGTTGATCCACAGCACCTGGGCCGGCGTCAACGGCAACGTCAATTCGAACAGGATGGCGGCGATCACCACCAGGGCTTCGCCGCCGTTGGTCGGCAGCATGAACAGGATGAATTTCCTGATGTTGTCGTAGATGCCCCGGCCCGCGCGCACGGCGTTGCCGATGGTGGCGAAATTGTCATCGGCCAGCACCATGTCCGCCGCTTCCTTGGCCGCCTCGGTGCCCTTCAGGCCCATAGCCACGCCGACATCCGCGCGCTTCAGCGCCGGCGCGTCGTTGACGCCGTCGCCGGTCATGGCGACCACCTGTCCCGCCGCCTGCAACGCTTGCACCAGGCGCAGCTTGTGCTCCGGACTCGCCCGCGCGAACACGTCGACATCCAAGGCCACGCCGCGCAGTTCCTCGTCATCCAGGGTTTCGATCTCGGCTCCGGTCAGCGCCGGCCTGTCTCGGCCGATCCCCAGCCGGGCGCCGATGGCGCGGGCCGTCTCGACGTGGTCGCCGGTGATCATCTTGACCTGGATGCCGGCGCTGTGGCATGTCGCCACGGCGGCCACTGCCTCTTCCCGCGGCGGATCGATGATGCCGATCAGCGCCAGCAGGGTGAAACCGTCTTCCAGATCCGAAAAGCGCACCTCGCGCTGTGATTCATCGACAGGCTTCGCGGCGATCGCCAGGAGGCGCAGCCCGTCGGATGCGGCCTCCCTGCCGCGGCGGTGCCAGTAGTCAGTGTTCAGCGTTGTTCCCAGGGCGCCGGCCTGGCGATCGCACATCTCCATGATGCGTTCGGGCGCGCCTTTGACATAAATGCAGCCCTGGCCTTCATGGTCGTGGTGGAGCGTGGCCATGAGCCGATGTTCGGATTCGAAGGGGATGGCGTCGATGCGCGGCAGGCTTTCGCGCTCCGATGCGGGATCGGCGCCGGCCTTGGTCGCGAACGCGAGCAGGGCGCCCTCGGTCGGATCGCCTTCCACCTGCCAGATATCGCCGTCATGTCTGCGCAGCAGCGCATCGTTGCAGAGCACGGCGGCACGGGCGATTTCGGCCAGTTCGGGATACTGGTCGGGCGGTACCGCCGCTCCGCCCAGATGGATGGCGCCCTCGGGCGCGTAGCCCGTGCCGCTGATTTCAAACACATGATCGCTGGTGATCACCTGCTGTACCGTCATCTCGTTCCGGGTCAATGTGCCGGTCTTGTCGGAGCAAATGACCGTGACCGAGCCCAGCGACTCCACCGCCGGCAGATGCCGGATGATGGCCTTGCGTTTGGCCATGCGCCGCACGCCGAGGGCCAGCGTGATGGTCATGATGGCCGGCAATCCTTCCGGAATGGCCGATGCCGCCAGCGCCACGGCCATCATGAACATTTCCTTGGGAGGATGACCATGCCACAGCACCCCGATGACGAACGTGGCCGCGGACATCAGCACGATGGCCAGCGCCAGCCAGTGGCCGAATTTGGCTATCTGGCGCAGCAGAGGAGTCGTGACCGCCTGCACGCGATCCAGCATCGCGCTGATGCGCCCCAGTTCGGTACGGATGCCGGTTTCGACTACCAGTCCCGTCGCCTGTCCGGAGGCCACCAGCGTGCCCGAATAGAGCATGCAGGTGCGATCGCCCAAAAGTGCATCGGCCGGTACGGAATCGATGGTCTTTTCCACCGCCTCGGATTCACCGGTCAGGATGGCCTCGTTCACGCGCAGGCCCTTGCCTGCGACGAGCCGCAGGTCGGCAGGCACTTTGTCGCCCGAGGCGAGCGCCACGATATCGCCGGGCACCAGGTTCTGGGCTTCAATTTCGATGCGTCCGCCGTCGCGGATGACTATCGTGTGCAGCGAGAGCATGCCGCGTATCGCGTCCATGGCCTGTTCCGCCTTGCCTTCCTGGATAAAACCGATGATGGCGTTGATGAAGACGGCACCCAGAAGCACGCCGGTATCGATCCAGTCGCCCAACAGCGTCGTGACACCGGCCGCGGCCAGCATCACATAGATCAGGACGTTGTGGAACTGGAGGAGAAAGCGCAGCCAGACGGGGCGCTTGCGGGGCGGCGGCAGCCGGTTGCGGCCGAAACGCTTCAGCCGTTGACGGGCTTCCTGGGAGGACAGCCCGCGATGGCGATCCGAATCAAGGCGCTCGATGGCTTTGTCGGCGTCGAGGCCGTGCCAGTCGGCCATTTGCTTGTCATGGACGTTGTCTTTATGCATTGATTCTCCTGATGATGGCCAAACCGCCCTGAAACGATCGGGCATGGCCTGAAACTGGTGCACAGCTTGGGCTTGCAGAAACTGGTCATGCAGGCTTAAGACCCTCAGTTGCGGGGGCGAATTCACTTGGTCCGAATGCGGCGAACGGTACATTGGGTTTTGATCCAATGCGCCACTGAACCTGGATACCGTGGAAACGCCAGGCCCGGGGCTGCAACCCCGGGCCGCTGGAAAACTTAAGCATAACCAGCAAACCTTTCATGAGTCTTTCGCGATCTCAGACTGATGCATGGGCGGATGTTGACCGGCAGCGGCAGCAGGCCGGCGAAACCGGTTTCCGGGACGATCAAGCCATGGAGCCGATGGTCTTGCGGAAGCGCCCCAGCGCCAGTACGAAGAAGACGCCGCCGATCGCGAGCAGGGCGAGAAATTCCAGCCAGACGATGCCGAAGCCGGCGCCGCGGTAAAGAATGGCCTGGGCGAGCGCGACGAAATGCGTGGTCGGCGCCGCCAGCATCAGGTTCTGCACCAGTTCCGGCATGCTCTCGCGCGGGGTCGTGCCTCCGGACAGCATCTGCAGCGGCAGCAGCACAATAATCATCAGCAAGCCCATCTGCGGCATCGAGCACGCCACCGTGCCCATGAAAATGCCCATCGAGGTGGTGGCGAACAGGTGCAGCGTCATGCCGGCGACGAACAGCCCGATTGAGCCTTCGATTGGCACCTCGAGCACGCCCTGCACGACGAAGACGAGCGAGGCCGTCGCCACGACCACCACGACCAGGCCCATGGCCCACACCTTGGCCATCATGATCTCGAACGGCGTCAGCGGCATCGCCAGCAAATGCTCGATGGTGCCGTGCTCGCGCTCCCGGATCAGCGCCGCGCCGGTCAGGATGATGGACAGCATGGTGATGCTGTTGATGACCTCCATGACCGAGCCGAACCATACCGAGCTCAGGTTGGGATTGAAGCGAGCGCGCACTTCGAGCTCGACGGGCAGCGTAGCGACCGCGCGATGCCCTTCGACGAAGGCCGTCACTTCGCCGTTGACGATGTTCTGGATGTAGCTGTTGCCGATGAAGGCCTGCGACATGCGCGTGACATCGACATTGAGCTGGATCGTAGGCTGGCGCCCGGCCAGCACGTGTTTGAGATGGCGCTTTAACAGCTCGGGGTCGATCGCCGCGCGCACCCTGAACATCAGCTTCAGGCGCTCGCTCTCGGTTTCCACCGTTTTCGGCGTGAACTGCGCGACGCTGGAGACGAAGCTGGCCTTGGCCGGGATCACGTAGTTCGGCGCGGGCCTGTTCGATGCGGGCCATCGCCGCCTTGAGGTCCAGGTTGTCCGCCAACGCTTTCTCCATTAAGCGATCGAGCCGGGCGTCGCCGAAGCTTTTCCACCAGTTTATCAGGGTTTCCGGGTCGGCGGATTTCAAATCCGAGGCCGGGTCCTTTCCTGCCAGCCAATCCTTGGGAACGGCTGGCACGGGTTCACGGTAATCGGGGCCTACAGTGCAGCCGCACAGGCCAGCCAGCGGGCATAGCCGGCCAAACCTGGCCGTTATGGTTAAGGTGCTTGTGGAGCAGGGGAATGGCTGGCAGTTTATAGTAGGGATTGCGTTCGGCATCGTTCAAACAACTTCCTTTGCGTTGAATGTAGCGTTAACGGTTAGACTAAACCACAGCATTTAGTTCTGGCAAGAGAAGAGCATGAGCACTGAGGCTTTTGCCGCGCAGGCAATTTGCCTTTATATCATGTGCCTGTAAGGTCGAATTAACTTGCGCCTTATAAGATATTCAGCCTGAGGTGCCCGGAAACGCGGGCGATCTTTATGCCGTGCGAATGCACAAGTACCCAAAGGGCATAAATGAATTAGCACCTGCTGAGGACCATTTTATGGTTGTCAGCGGTCTGAAGAGGGTGGATATGTGAAATTTATGATCAGCCGTTAGCGGGATGCGGCGAGCCGATATCTTACCAGGAGACGAAACCGATGACACTTCCGAAATTATTGATCACCGGCCACAGCGGTTTGATCGGCAAAATTCTGTGGCGCGGCCTGGCGGACGCATTCGAACTCCATGGCGTCGATATTTGCCTGGATGAACAGACTGGAAACGTATTTCGAGCCGATATTTCAAACTTCGAGCAAATAAATGCCGTATTTGAACGAATCCCTGAGTTTGCTTGCGTGGTTCATCTGGCAGGCGATCCGCGTGTTGAAGCAGACTGGCAATCAGCACTGATGAACAATGTTGTCGGGACCCGGAATGTCTATGAGGCGGCAAAGGCTCATAAGGTTAAGCGAATAATATTCGCAAGTTCAAACCACGTTACAGGGGCTTACGAAGGTTTTCCTCCAAGCCTGCATATCCAGGCAAGCCCGGTCAAAATCACGACGCAAGATCCCATTCGCCCGGACGGATACTATGGCGTCAGCAAGGTTGCCGGTGAGGCGATTGCCAGAATGTATTATGACCTTCACGGCCTCGAGTCGGTATGTCTCCGCATTGGCTCGGTACTAAAGGACGATGATCCGACTAAGGTTGCCCGCAGCCAGAGCGTATGGCTCAGCCACCGGGATCTCGTGCAATTGGTGAAGAAGAGTCTTTTGGCTGAAGTCCAGTTTGCGATTTATTACGGAGTTTCGAACAACAGAGACCGGTTCTGGGATATTTCCAATGTCGTGGCAGAAATCGGGTATCAGCCTGAAGATGATGCTTCAACGCGCTGAACAAACGACAAAAAGCTGCTCCCCGGCCATCGATGCAAACAGGGAACTGTAGCGCTCAGCAAAGGCTCGGCATGAACCAAGTAAGGTAAGCACTATGACAAAACTCTCTTATGGAAAGCGAAGCGCGAAGACGCTTAAGGCGAATGTCGGAGTAAGCGCTTGTGGCTCTGCAGCGAACCTTGATTAAGCTGTGCGAGAACCATTGGTCGGATATCCGCGGGTCCGAACCTGTTTCCGGCTTGGCCCGCGCCATATGGGCAGTCAATCCGCACTGTGCGGATCCGACCGTGGATTTGTACGGTTATTCCGATTCAAGATTCCGCCGACCAAGGCATTAGCCGCCCTGACGCTTGCTGAAATCGAGCGAAATGATGCTGAAGGCTGCCACAAGGGCACAAGTGAATTCGATATCTACAACTGCGCAACATCAGTTACTAATGCAACAGAACCATTTTTATTCCTGGCGAATGAGACCTGAAGAATTCACAGTAGTCGCGTCAGGGTGGCCGGTAGCATTAGAATATTAAGCTGACTCGACTGTACTGAAATGCGATAGTATTAAGTATTAATATATTTTCTAGGAGAACGTTATGAATTGGTATCTGGAAGCAGTGAAGAATAAATATGCCGTGTTTGACGGACGGGCGCAGCGGCAGGAATTCTGGTATTTCATGCTGTTCTATTTGCTCATTTATTTTGCCTTGTCCGTCGTTGATCAAGTGACAGGGGCTTTTAATGAGCAAACGGGTACCGGATTATTCAGCGGGATTTATACGCTGGCCATGCTGGTTCCATCTTTGGCCGTGGGAGCGAGGAGATTGCATGATACAGGGCGTAGCGGATGGTGGCAGTTGCTTTCACTGATTCCTGTTCTCGGCGTTTTGGTTCTGATTTTCTTTTTCGCGCAGGACAGCCAGCCCGGCGACAATCAATACGGGTCTAATCCTAAGTCGGGCCAACAGCCTGTCTAGTTATGGATGCCGCGATTTGCGATTACGCTGTATCGCATTCGCGGCAAGCTTTCCCAGCAGCCAGTTTTTCTAAGGCAGCAGTCGATCAGGTCTTTCCAACGCCACAGTCGATTCCCAACCGCCGCCCAACGCTTTGTAAAGCGCCGCCAGCGCAGTCGCCGTGGCGGTTTCGCTCTGTGCCAGACGATCCTGGTCTTGTAACAGGCGTTGTTCGGTGTCCAGCACGGTCAAAAAGTCAGTTACGCCCTCCTGGAAACGCAAATGCGCCAGCTGGTGGGCTCTTTCGCTGGCTTTAGCGGCTGTGGTGAGCAATGCTCGCCGGGCTCGCTCGCGATTATAGTTAACCAATGCATTTTCCGTTTCCTCCAAAGCATTCAGCACCGTTTGCTCGTATTGAGCCAGGCTGGCCTCGGCGCTGGCATCGGCGGCCTTGATGCGTGCATACACACGGCCCAGGTCCAGCGCGGCCCAACTGATTCTGGGGCCGACGGAGTAGGTGTCCGAGCCTGCCGCGCCGAGGCCCGACAGGGTGTTAGCCTCAAGAGAAATAGTGCCGACAAAGGTGACGCGCGGGAAAAGATCGGCCGTGGCGACGCCGACGAGAGCCGTTGCGGCTGCCAGCGTGCGTTCGGCTATACGAATATCGGACCGCCGGCGCAGCAGTTCTTCGGGATTGCCTATCTGGATGAGCTCAGGAATCTTAGGCATTGGCACAGGCTGTTCCAGTTCCTTGGTCAGAGCATCCGGCAATTGTCCGGTCAGTACGCCGAGCCGATGGATAGCTCTGAAAATGGCGCTCTCTATCGGCGGGATGATGGCCCGCGTGGAATCAAGCTGAGCCTGGGCTCTTGAGGTATCGAGTTCCGTGCCGCGCCCGTTTTCAAGCCGGATGCGCGTTATTTCCAGTGTCTGGGTCTGGTTTTCGGCGTTCTTCCTGGCTACGGCCAATTGGTTTTGCAGGCCGCGCAGTTCAAAGTAATTTCTGGCTACCTCGGCGATCAGGCTGACGCTGAGATCCCGAAGGCTGGCTTCCTGCGCTTCGACTTCGTCGCTGCTCGCTTCGACATTGCGGCGTACGTGGCCAAAAAAATCGACTTCCCAGAAAGCATCGAAACCGATGTTGTACAGTTTCAGTTCGCGCGGCACAAAGGCACGGTTGTTCAAAGAGCCGACGCTGCGTTTCTGTTCGTTATAATTGGCGTGCGAACTGATAATGGGGAACAGGTTCAGGCCCGCTTCCATATAGAGCGCCCGTGCTTCGCGCAGGTTGGCGCGGGCTGTTTCCAGGTCGCGGTTGTGCTGTATCGTCTGGTCTACCAGCGCCGTCAGCTGCTTGTCATCAAACAGCTTCCACCAGCTGACTTCTATGCCTTTCTGGGAAAATTCGGGCTGGCTGCCGTGGTGAAAGGTTTGGGGCATATCGGTTTTCGGCCTTTCATAGTCCGGGCCGACCGCGCAGGCGCTCACCAGCGCGGCGGTCAGCAGGGCCATGACGACGCGGGATTGGGTTCTGTACTGGATCATAGTTCGGTACCGGAAGAAGGCTCATGAATCGGCAAATTGCCGGTCTTGGCTCTGGCTGGCCGCAGGCGCTGCGCCAGCGCCTGTACGGTCACATAGAAGACCGGCGTCAGCAACAAGCCGAACAGGGTTACGCCAATCATGCCGCTGAACACGGCCGTGCCCAGCAGTCGCCGCGACTCTGCGCCCGCGCCTTCGGACACCACCAGCGGAAACACGCCCATGATGAAGGCGAACGAGGTCATCAAGATTGGGCGCAATCTGATTCGGGAGGCTTCCACGGCGGCTTCGAAGCGGTTGAGACCGCTTTCCTGCCGCTGCTTGGCGAATTCCACGATTAAAATCGCGTTCTTGCTGGCCAGCCCCACCAGTACGATAAAGCCGATCTGCGTGAAGATATTGTTGTCCATATGGCTCAACCACACGCCGGTCATGGACGACAGAATGCACATCGGCACGATCAGGATCACTGCGAACGGCAACGACCAACTTTCGTATTGGGCTGCCAGCGCCAGAAACACGAAGATAACGCTGAGCGGGAAAACAAGCAAGGCCACGTTGCCGGCCAGGACCTGCTGCAGGCTGAGCTCGGTCCACTCAAAGTCGAACCCGGGCGGCAGCTCCGCTTTCATCAGCTGGCTCATGATGTCGATAGCCTGGCCGGAGCTGACGCCGGGCAGCGTGCCGCCGTTGATCTCGGCCGCCGGATACATGTTGTAGCGCGTGATCTTGTCCGGTCCGGTAATTTCCTTGACATTGACCAGTGAGCCGAGCGGCACCATACCGCCTTGCTGATTGCGCGTCTTGAGCTCGGCAATGTCTTCAGGCTTCATGCGGAACTCGGAATCGGCCTGCGCCATAACCTGGTAAGTTCGTCCGAAGCGGTTAAAATCATTGACATAGAGCGAGCCTAGGTAAATTTGCAGCGTGTCGAAGACTTCCTTCAAAGGCACATCCATGGATTTGGCGCGCGCGCGGTCGACGTCCAGGAACAGTTGCGGGACGCCGGAGCGGAAAGTCGAGAACAGTCCCACCAGGCCGGGCTGCTGGTTGCCTTTGGCGATCAGTTCCGAGTTCACCTGCTGCAAGGCATCAATGCCGGCCGCGGTTCGATCCTGGATTTGCAGCTTGAAACCGCCCACCGAGCTCATGCCCCGGATCGGCGGCGGCGCAAACACGGCGATATGGGCATCCTTGATCTGCGCGAGACGCTGCTGGAGATTTTTAATCACGGCATCGGCATGCAGATTTTCGCGGCCGGCCCGTTGCTCGAAGTCATTAAGCCGGGCGAACATCGTGGCGACATTGGACTGGCTGGAGCCGCTCAGGATCGAGAAACCGGCATAGGCATTCAAATGCTTGACGCCTTCGGTCTCCAGCACGATGCGCGTTGCCTGCTGGACCACTTCCTGAGTACGCTCCAGCGAAGCCGCATCGGGCAGTTGCGCATACAGAATCAGATAACCCTGGTCCTGCTGCGGGATGAAGCCGGTCGGCACTTTTTCGAAAGCCAGGAAGTTGAGCCCGTTCAGCCCCACATAGAGCGCTAGCACGACCACAGTCATGCGGATCAGCCGCCCGACCAGGCGCGAGTAGCCTTCGCTGAACCGGTCGAAGAACTTGTTGAAGCCGTTGAAAAACCAGCCGAACAGGCGGTCGATCATCCGCGTGAGCTTGTCTTTGTCGCCGTGCGCCCGATCCAGCAGCAGTGCGCACAGGGCAGGGCTCAGGGTCAATGAATTAAACGCCGAGATGGTCGCCGAGACGGCGATAGTCAATGCGAACTGCTTGTAGAATGCGCCGGATACGCCGGTAATAAAAGCTGTCGGCACGAACACGGCGATCAAAACCAGGGCCGTGGCGATAATGGGGCCTACGACCTCGTCCATGGCCTTGCGCGTAGCCTCCCGAGCCGACAGGCCCATGGAAATGTGGCGCTCCACGTTTTCCACGACGACGATGGCGTCGTCCACGACGATACCGATGGCCAGCACCAGGCCGAACAGCGACAGGGTGTTCAAGGACAGGCCCATGGCCGCCATGACGGCGAATGTGCCGATCAGCGAGACCGGCACGGCGAGCAGAGGAATAATCGTGGCGCGCCAGTTCTGCAGGAATATCACAACCACGACCACGACCAGCAATATCGCTTCGAACAGCGTCTTGACGACGGCGCTGATGGATTGCTGGATGAAGACGACGGTATCGTAGACCATGTTGTATTCAAGGCCTTCAGGGAAGCGCGTCTTCAGCCTTTCCATGGTTTCGACGACGGCTTTTTTGGTATCCAGCGCGTTGGAGCCCGGCAGCTGGAAAATGGCCAGACCCACGGTGGGATCGCCGTCCAGAAACAATCCCGAATTGTAGTCTTTGGCGCCCAGCTCGATGCGGGCCACGTCCTTGAGCCGGGTTATCTGGCCGTCTTCGCCTTTCTTGATCACGATATCGGCGAACTGCTCGGCCTCCATGAGCCGGCCGAGCGTGCTGACGGTATACTGAAAATCGGTGCTTTCCTTGTAAGGCGGCTGGCCGACCACGCCGGCCGCTACCTGGATATTCTGCTCGCGGATGGCGTTGATCACGTCGCTGGCAGTCATATTGCGGGATGCTACCTGCTCGGGGTTCAGCCAGAGCCGCATGCTGTAGTCGCGGGCGCCGAACACCATGATTTCACCGACGCCGGGCAGCCGCGCCAGCGTATCCTTGATTTGCAGCAACGCATAGTTGCTCAGGTAAACGCTGTCGTAGCGCTTGTCCGGAGAGACCAGGTTGACGACCAGACTCAGGTCGGGGCTGCGTTTCTTGACGCTGATGCCTTGCCGCCGGACTTCTTCAGGCAGCTTGGGCTCGGCCAGCGCCACGCGGTTCTGCACCAGCACCTGGGCTTTGTCCAGGTTGGTGCCCGGCTTGAATGTCACCGTCAGGGCCATGAAGCCGCTGTTGGTGGACTGCGAGGACATGTACAGCATGTCCTCGACGCCGTTGACTTCCTGCTCGATGGGCGTCGCCACGGTTTCGGCCACAACCTGGGCATTGGCGCCGGGATAGGTTGCGCTGATGACGACAGTGGGCGGCGCGATCTCCGGATATTGGGCAATAGGCAGGCCAATCAGCGCCAGACTGCCGACCAGAACAATCAGAATAGACAAGACCGATGCAAAGATCGGCCTATCAATAAAAAAGTGAGTGAAGCGATTCATGATTTATTGCTCTATCGGCTGCTCGGCGAGCGAGATACGTTCCGGATTCACCTTAATGCCCGGTCTGAGTTTTTGCAGGCCTTCGACGACGACCCATTCCTCGGCTTTCACGCCTTCCTTGATCACGCGCGACTGACCGATGCGGGCGCCCAGCGTCACTTTGCGGTATTCCACCTGGTTGTCTTTATTGACGACCCAGACGAAGCGTTGCGCCTGATCGGTCGCGATGGCTTTGTCGGGCAGCAGGATAGCCGGATAGGGGACACTGCCGCGCACGCGCATGCGGGCGAAAAAGCCGGGGCTCAGCAGGTCGTCCGAGTTGGAGAACACGCCGCGCAGTGTGACTGTGCCGGTAGCCGTATCCTCGCGCGGCGAAATGTAGTCGAGGTTGCCCTGGTGCGGGAAGTCTATCTCGTCAGCCACGGCCAACTGCACGGGCGCGCCGATGTGGCCGCCTCCGGTTTGCTGGGCTAGACGGCGATATTTCAGCACCGAACGCTCATCGGCATCCACGTAAACATAGACGGGATCGGTGGAGACGATAAAAGTCAAGAGCGTGGCATCGGCGCCGCCGCCGCTGACCAGGTTGCCCTCGGTTATCAGTTCGCGGCCGATGCGGCCGTCAATCGGGGCGCGTACTTTGGTGAAGTCCAGGTTCAGCCGGGCCGTGACAACATTGGCTTCCGCGGACTGAACCGCCGCTGCGGCTTCTCGCAAGCCTTTGCTGCGGGCATCGTGCTCTTCTTCGGAAATTGCTTTGGCGCGGAACAGGCGTTCGGCCCGCTCCAGGTCATTCTTGGCCAGTTCGCGCTTGGACCGGGCCCGTTCCAGCTCAGCCTCGGCGTAGTTCAGCTGAGCACTGAACGGCTTGGGGTCTATCAGGAATAACAGATCGCCTTTTTTTACTTTTTCACCGGCTTTGAAATTGACCTTTTCGAGATAGCCGCTAACCCTTGCCCGAACGTCTACCGAACTGACGGCTTCGATGCGGCCCGTGTACTCATCCCATTCAGTAACATCTTGAGCCAGGGGCTGGGCGATCTTGACGCCGGGCGCTTGGCCTTGAGCTTTTTGGGTTTCCGGATCGTTCTGCTCGCCGCATCCGGCTATCGCCAATAAGGTGATGAGAGTCAGCAAAACTTGCCGTGCATAATGCATTGATATCCCTGGCGAGTCTGGCCGACGGATGAGAGTCCATATGGGTGTTGCGTTTTTCATCCCTTTTGTACCTTGATGTGAAAGGAAAAAATAAATGGTAAAACATATTACCGTTTAATTTACGGTATGATCATAGTCCGAGTCAACTAATGTTTTTATGAGTGAACAAATGATTAAATGCGGGCGCCCCCGTAAGGGCGAGGAGCGTCAGAGCCGTGACCGGTTGCTGGATACGGCGCTCAAGCTGTTTCTTGAATACGGCTATGGAAACCTGAGTCTGGAAACCATTGCCAGGGAGGCGCATGTGTCGATGCGCACCATTTACAATCAATTCGGCGGCAAGGCCGGGCTGTTCGGCGCGGTTATAAAGCGCGCCAGCGATCCGTTTATCGAGGTCCTATCGGAGGGGCTTCTGGAAGGCCGGTCGGAGGAGGCGCTGATTGCTTTCGCCAAACAGTTTCTTCTCGGCATTACGCGGCCGGATGCGGTACGCATACGCGCCATACTGATAGGCGAATCATTGCAATTTCCGGATCTTGCCATGCAGTTCTATGAACAAGGCCCGCAAAGAACGCTGGATCATCTTGAGCAGTTTTTTATCCGGCAGCAGAAAGTCGGCTATTTTTCCGACGTGGATCCGTATTTTCTTGCCGAACAATTTATAAGCGCATTGCGCGGTGAAAAGGTTTTTAAGCTGCAGCTCGGTTTAGACTCAACGCCGGATGAGGCGCAAATTGATATCTTGGCCCGGCAGGCCACGCGCTTGTTTCTGTATGGCTGTTTGTCAAGCGGGCAGGATGGTGCTAGTGGTTAGTCTAAGCGTCATACGGATGCGCTGGTGCCATCACAAAAGGAAAAATGAAGTTAAAAATCTCCCGGGCACAATGCCCTGGGAGTCATCAAATGATAGTTGAGGGAAGCAATATGAAGCGAATGCTCAGGGATAATTACATCAATTTCGCATTATTCCTTTTACGGTTCTGGTTTACGTTGCTGGCAATGGTGGCTGTTGCAAATAGAGTGGACGCGATAATGTATTCGCCTGAAACAAACCCGTAAAGGCCTGTTATAAATACCAAACCAGTCAAAATATCTTTAGATAGATCGTTCATTTTTCAGTTTTTTGTAAAAAATAATAGCTGTTCTTGAGGATGAGATTACTATACAGGTGGCGCAGATAATTAACTATATATAAAAAATAAGATAAATTGTTTCTTTTATGGATACAATCATGTCACACTAATTTAATATTAGTAAGATAGAGGATAATGAAATCAATGGCATGTGAACTGGTCTAATTATTTAGTAAAAGTCAAAATTCAAAACGGCTGAAGATTATGAGAGTTCTGTTAGGCTTGTCGTATCAAATGTCTTGCAATTAGTATTAAATGCTAGATTGATAAATGATGAATTCACCAAAAACATTTGCATCCCTGGTTGAACAGCATTCCTTTAAAGGCAAGAAGACAGCCCCGTTGTGTAATTTTTCATTTTTTCTGGGAGCCGGTTTTCCTAAGTCGTGGGATGAGCGATTCCCTTTGGAAAATCAGTTGTTTGAGTTCAAATATGAGGAGTGGATGCCTCGCGGCAGGGCTCTGGAGCAATTTCTTACGCTCAATAATTATCAGGTACATGGACTGGATATAACCTGCGAGCTTTTTAAAGACATCGTTTACCAGATCGGCATGATGAAAAAGTATGCGGCCGTCAGATCGAGATATCTGGACGAACAGAATATCGCCATTGTTGAAAACGAGCTCAAGGCGCTGATCGTCGAAAAATTTAAAAACATGGCGCCTACGTACCCCGTTAATCCTGATCTCGACAAATTTTGTTTCGATACCCGATTGACCGATGACCAGCAGACTATACTGCAGCTTTTTTTACGGCTGCTTAGAGATGCCGATGGTTCAGAGAGTTTGCCTGAAGGCGTAAGACCGCATTTCATCACCACAAACTACGATGCCACCATTGAGGCTATTCTGGACAATTGCGCGGGGCCGGATGACTCATTTTTACGATATACCTATCGGGGGATCACGCCGCGGCAGAGCTCCGGCAAAAGCAGGGCTACAACGATACACGATCATGGCTTTGTCAATAATCTGCTGAAAATCAATGGCGGGTTTGAGATTTATGAAACCCCGGCAGGCTATGAATTCGATTACAGCGAGAGAGACTTCGCCAGTCTGAAATTAAATCCGCCGCAAATCATGCTGCCGTCGCATGAGCAGGATTATCAGCAAAACTATTTTCAGGCCATCTTTCCGAAGGTTATCCGGCTGCTGCATGAATCGACTGTGCTGGTGATCGTCGGCTACAGTCTGCCCGAAGAAGACGCACTAGTGCGGCTGATTCTCAAACAGTTCGCGGAAGACCGCAGCGACGGTTATAACAAGGTGGTGTTTTATATCGACCTGGCTATCGATGATACGCAAATCAGCAGAGTCAATAAGATCTTTCACCATTCCGGAGAACGAAGAGGGTTAACGGTTATTCCTTACACCGGCAAGTTCTCGGCCTGGGCAGGGGCTGTACTGGATAATCTGAACTGATTGTGTCGAATGGCGTTATTAATACTGATGTTATGCAGTCAGTTGAATACAGATCGGTTTAGCAAAGTGTCGTGCGACGGAGTTATTTAATCGGGTTTACCTCACCTGAAGGCGAGTTGCCTACTTTTACCAGCCTGTGTAGGTTGGGTTGGAGCTTTAGCAGAAACCCGGCATGGGCGGCCGAAATGCTGGGTTAGCAGCCCAGCCTACCGCCTGCGATGCGCTTTAGGTACGAATTCACTTGCGCCCCATAGGCATCAACTATTTTTGTCGAGTCATTCAAGTCCGGAAGTTTGCTGGAGCCAACGGGTATAGCTCCAGCAGACATCGTCCGCGTGCAACGGACAGCTTTTTACTTTCGCTCTACCAGAGAAACATCTCTCACCGCACCCTTGGCAGCAGAGGTGGTCATGGCGGCATAGGCTCTAAGCGCAGCCGATACGTTGCGCTGACGGCCGACCGGTTTCCAAGCCTGCGGGCCTCTGGCGATCATCGCGGCGCGGCGGCGCTCGAGTTCTTCGACAGACACGGCCAGATGGATACGGCGATTGGGGATATCGATTTCTATCGTATCGCCTTCTTCCACCAAACCGATAGCGCCGCCTTCGGCCGCTTCAGGCGAAGCGTGGCCGATACTCAGGCCGGAGGTGCCGCCGGAAAAACGGCCATCGGTAAGCAGTGCGCAGGCTTTGCCCAAGCCCTTGGACTTCAGATAACTGGTCGGATACAGCATCTCCTGCATGCCAGGGCCGCCTTTCGGGCCTTCGTATCTGATCACAACCACGTCGCCCGGCTGGATTTGATCGCCAAGAATGCCGGCAACCGCTGCATCCTGACTCTCGAATAGGCGGGCGCGGCCGGTAAACTTGAGGATGCTATCGTCTACCCCTGCAGTCTTGACGATGCAACCATCCAACGCAATATTGCCGTGCAATACCGCCAAGCCGCCGTCCTGCGAGTAAGCGTGCGCCTTGTCGCGGATGCAGCCGTTGGCGCGATCGTCGTCCAATTTCGGATAGCGCTGGGACTGTGAAAAGGCGACCGTGGTAGGTATTCCGCCGGGTGCGGCACGGAAAAACTCCTTGACTGCTTCATCTTGGCTACGCTGGATGTCCCATTGCTCCAGTGCGGCGCCCAGGGTGGCGCTATGCACGGTCGGCACCTCGCGGTTGATGACGCCAGCGCGATCGAGTTCTCCCAAAATACCCAGCACGCCGCCGGCGCGATGAACGTCTTCCATATGATATTTCTGCGTAGCCGGTGCGACCTTGCATAGGCAGGGCACGCGCCGCGAAATCGCATCGATATCCGACATCGTAAAATCGACTCCGGCCTCGTGCGCCGCCGCCAGCAAGTGCAATACGGTATTGGTGGAACCGCCCATGGCCACATCGAGGCTCATGGCATTTTGAAACGCTTCGAATGTCGCGATCGAGCGCGGCAGCACGCTGGCGTCATCTTGTTCGTAATAGCGCTTGGCCAGTTCGACGATCAGGCGGCCGGCGCGCAGGAACAACTGCTCACGGTCGGCATGCGTGGCCACCAGCGAGCCGTTGCCGGGCAGACTTAGGCCCAGCGCTTCGGTCAGACAGTTCATGGAGTTGGCCGTGAACATGCCTGAACAGGAACCGCAGGTAGGGCAGGCGGAGCGTTCCACCGCAGCCACTTGCTCATCGCTGATGCGATCGTCGGCCGCTTCCACCATCGCATCCACCAGATCCAGCGCGCGGATTTCGCCTTTCCAGTTAACTTTGCCCGCTTCCATGGGGCCGCCGGACACGAACACCACAGGGATGTTCAGGCGCAAAGCGGCCATCATCATGCCTGGGGTGATTTTGTCGCAGTTGGAAATGCAGACCAATGCGTCGGCACAGTGCGCATTGACCATGTACTCCACGCTGTCGGCGATCAGGTCGCGGCTAGGCAAGCTATAAAGCATCCCCTCATGGCCCATGGCGATGCCGTCATCCACGGCTATGGTGTTGAATTCCTTGGCCACGCCTCCGGCTTTTTCGATTTCCGCCGCGACGAGCTGGCCCATATCCTTCAGATGCACATGGCCGGGCACGAACTGGGTAAAGGAATTGGCGATAGCGATGATGGGTTTGGAAAAGTCTTCATCTTTCATGCCGGTGGCGCGCCACAGGGCACGCGCACCTGACATGTTGCGGCCGAAAGTGCTAGTACTGGAACGGTATTGGGGCATAATAAATCTCGAAGGATCTTAAGGTTTGAAATTGAAGCGCTAGATGATACCCCAATCGAACGTTTATCTCCACTGACGCCGTGACGCGCTGGAAGCCAGTTTCCATAAATGCGCGGCCGCCAAAGCCCGCCACGGTGCGAAGTTTTCCAGCCATTGCCGGGTTTGGTTTTCATCCATCGGCTCAACGTGGCCCAGTAATATCTGCAAGCCGCGGCGGACTGCGGCATCACCATGTAGCGAGCCGTCCAGCCAACCGTATCCGCGCAATAGTGCATAATCGACAGTCCAGGGGCCTATGCCGCGAATTTTCAATAATTGTTGACGAATTTGTTCTATCGGCGGCTCTTTCAGATCGTCATTCAGTTCCAATTCACCGGACGCTATCCTTTGGCTCACAGCCAGCAAAGTCTGCGCCTTGCTTTGCGAAAAACCGGCCCGGCGCAAGTCGTCGCTGCTTAAATCCGCTACATGCCGTGCATCCGGGTAGCAATAGAGGCCGCCGGAATGCTGTAATCCGACCAACTGAATGAATTTACGGCGTATTGAAATAGCGGCGGCAACGCTGATTTGCTGCCCGGTGATCGCCCAAGTCAAGGCTTCAAATGCCGATGCCGAGACCGGCACGCGCAATCCGGTCTGTTTTTTGACCAGCATTCCAAACTGGGGATGCTGGCTGACACTTTCCTCGAAAACAGCAATGGGCTGGTTTAATCCGAGCATGCGCATGGCCAGCGTGGATAATGCGTCAGCTTCAAATGAAGCTGATGGATGATCGATACTGAGCTCTATTTCAGCGCACTGGGATGAAAACCGGAGCGTCAAGCAGGCCGGCGAACCTTGCCAGACGATCCCTTTGCGCACTCGGTCGGCATCTACGGCTTCGGCAACAGATAAAGTATCGCGCGCATGGAAAGACAGAATATCGGTTACCCGGTAATTCGCAGGCAGCGGCAGTGTGCAAGCCATCACATGGGGCTTCATGCCGGGTTCTCTCTCCGCAACAGTTCGGCTTTGCGCTTCACGCCCCAACGGTAACCGGACAAGCTGCCGTCCGAGCGGACTATCCTGTGGCAAGGAATGGCTACCGCCAAGGTATTGGCCGCACAGGCGCCCGCCACCGCTCGTACTGCTTTGGGCGCGCCGATGCGCTGTGCAATATCGGTGTAGCTCGCTTTCTCGCCGACCGGGATTTGCCGCAAAGCCTGCCAGACCCTTTGTTGAAATGCGGTGCCGCGTATGTCCAGCGGTAAATCCAGGCCAATCGCCGGGGCTTCGACAAAGCCAACCACTTTAGCGACCCATTGATCGAACTCATGATCGCCGCCGATGAGTTCGGCATGGGGGAAACGGTCTCGTAACTCCCGAGCCAAGAGATCCGGACCGTCGCCCAAGGCGATGGCGCAAATGCCGATTTCGCTGGCCGCCACCAGAATAGAACCGAGCGAGCATTCACCCAAAGCAAAACGAATTTGGCTGTTGGCGCTGTAACCGGCATGAGCGCGGGCAAGTACAGCCTGCCGACGAGGATCATCCTCTGTTTTCAAATAATGTGTGCTAATCGGTTTCGGCATCTGAATTTTCGTATTCGTTGATATCTGCCGATTAATTTAACAAACCGTTGCTGTTAAACATTCCGAGTCTTGCTCTCAAAACCGGCTTGGCTGCGTGTTGATGAAGTAGGAACTGTACTTATCACTTGTTTGAAACATTATAAGTTTATGGGCATGGAAGTTGTACAAAAGTTATGCATTGAAAGAAGATGTCAGGATAGAACAGGCGGGTTAAAACATTTCTCCACCGGAGGAAAGCCGGTTCGTGATAAGAACGAATTGAAGCGTTTTTGGCGCTGCCGCTGTCCGAGTTGAAAAGTGCCCAGTCCCGTTTAAAAGAGGGGTTGGACCGGATCGACACGCTGTCATAATTGCTGTTTGAATAATTCAATAAAAATTTCGAATGGAAATTATCCAGGTAATCGTTCCCGTAGCACGTTACGGCAACGGCATGTTGTATTAAGGTCGACCGGCAAACCTGCGATTTTCTATTGTTGCGTCAGCGCGTTGCCAGAGAATTGATTGAGATCGACGTTGTGGCAGCCATCATGGCCGCCATTATGCAAGCGTTCCACGGTTCAGGGAGGGCCGACAGGCGTTGAACGGCTATGTATGCTTAACTAACTTATTAAGATAGGGAGAATGTCTATGTTAATACGAGATTATATGACTACCAATCCGATTACCGTCAGGCCGGAAACTCCGGTTAAAGAGGTGGCGGACCTGCTGATCGCCAATCGTATCAATGGCGTTCCCGTTGTCGACGATAAGGGCAAATTGCTCGGCATTGTTACAGCTGAAGATTTGATTCACCGCGGGCTCGACGAGCGGCTCAAACCCCGCGATTCCATCTGGAAGGAGAATTTCTGGGTTGCCTTCTTTGGTCCTAAAAACATGCAGTCTGACAAGGCTCAGGGGCATACCGCCGCCGAGATAATGGCTCAGGATGTGTACACCGTTAAACCGGACATGCGCCTGTTCATGGCGGCCCGGCTTATGGTGGATCATGAGGTGACATCGTTGCCCGTAGTGGAAGCCGGAAAACTGGTGGGCGTCATTTCCCGAATCGACCTTCTGGCTCGCTGGGAAGAACTGGAAAGCCATTTGAAAAGAGAAGAATAACGCGCTGATTATCTTACTGATTGTTCTTGTCACCATCGTGCCGGTCCTGACTGCCGCGCGGGTTGGGCACCGGCAGGCGTTCTGGCTTATGCCTTCATGTCCTTTGTGGTGAAACATTCAGGCTGATAGCATCAAAAATTATCAGTAGCTGATTATCAACTATTTTTCCAAAAACCTCATTTTATATTATAATTTTCTAATAAGGTTTGGCTGCTCAGGTCTTTTTGTACATATTTTGTCTAATTATAATTAGACAAAGGCCGGGCTACTGATTATTATGGGATGAAGATTAGGTGGAGAATCAGGTGGTTATCGCTTCCGAAGTGCCGCTTAGTTCATGCGCTGTTAATTTGCTAGGTTAAGAATAACCTAATAAAATCAATATGTTATTATCCTATCGATCAGATTGTAATCTAACTAGGCTTACAAAGACGTCATTATTATGACCTATTTAGATAAACTGCGGTCAAAACAATGAGTTAGGCAATGCTTAACCTATCGCCCTCAAATCATTTCACAGTGAGTCTTGGCATGAAGTCGTTGCAGGAAATCAGCAAAGTTATAGATTCAGATCGGATCAGTGATATGCCGAAAGCAAGACAAGCCATAAAAACAACGCCCGAAGAATCAGCCCGAAAAAGTTGGGGTTTATATGAGCCTCAGGTTTTTTTATGAAAAATTTCAATCGCTTCCCTATAGCTAGATATTCTCTTTGAGGATGTCTTGATGATTAGGCCTGGGTTTTAACATCGTGCTTTGCTAACGGAGGATGGAGTGCACGGGCAAAGCGCAGTAAAACCTGATATGGAACTGATAAGGAAAAAGGCGAGATACATTTTTTTTACGTATCTCTTCAATTCTGCAAGTTAATATAAGTAATTGTCTATAATGATATTTTTATGCATAAAACCAAGCAGTGCCCGTAAGCACTCAGACATCGCCAAGGTGTTGATCGTACCGCCAAAGCCAGGAGACAAATCATGAAGAAATATTCGATGAATTTACTGCTTTGGGGTGTTGTTTTGATCGCGGCGGCGGTAATCATTACCCGGCTGAACTCAAACCCTCCAACGGATAACTCCATAGCCTATTCAAGTTTTATTGAAAAAGTCAAACATCGTCAGGTTGAGCGAGTGGAAATACTGGGGAATCTCATCAGAATCCGCACATCGGAAGGTCAAACCTTCGAGACTATTAATCCTGATGATCCCCACCTTATTGATGATCTGCTCGAAGCCGGTGTCCAGATAAAAACCTACGCACCAGAACAACAATCATTTCTTGCGCAATTATTTATATCCTGGTTTCCTGTATTGCTGCTGGTTGCTATATGGGTCATCTACATGCGCAGAATGCCTGGCGGAGGCGTGGGAGGCAGCATGAACTTTGGCAAAAGCAAAGCCAAAATGCTGACCGAAGACAATATGACCGTCAAATTTGAAGATGTCGCCGGCTGCGAGGAAGCCAAGGAAGAGGTGGTCGAACTGGTGGACTACCTGAGAGATCCTCACAAGTTTCAGAAACTGGGCGGCAAAATGCCGCGCGGCGTGTTAATGGTCGGCCCTCCCGGTACCGGTAAAACCCTGCTGGCGCGTGCCATTGCCGGTGAAGCCGGAGTTAAGTTTTTCAGTGCTTCCGGTTCCGATTTCGTTGAAATGTTCGTTGGCGTTGGCGCTTCCCGGGTCAGGGATATGTTCACTCAGGCTAAAGAGCATGCGCCCTGCATTATCTTTATCGATGAAATCGACGCCGTTGGCCGTCAACGCGGCGGTGCGGGCGCGGGGGGCGGCAATGAGGAGCGCGAGCAGACGCTCAACCAGTTGCTCGTGGAAATGGACGGTTTTGACGGTAATGAAGGCATCATCGTTATTGCCGCGACCAACCGGGCCGATATTCTCGATAAAGCGCTGCTCAGGCCGGGGCGTTTTGACCGTCAGGTAACTGTCGGGCTGCCCGATGTGCGCGGCCGTGAGCAGATTTTGAATGTGCACCTCAAGAATGTGCCGGTCGCCGAAGATGTCGAGCTGAAGTACATAGCGCGCGGCACGCCGGGATTCTCAGGCGCGGAACTGGCCAATATAGTCAATGAAGCGGCGTTGTTTGCAGCCAGGGCCAATAAGGAAGAAGTCAACATGCAGGATCTTGAGAGAGCCAAGGACAAGATTCTGATGGGCGCCGAGAAACACACCATGGTTATGTCGGAAGACGATAAGTTATTAACGGCTTATCACGAAGCCGGGCATTGTATCGTCGGGCAGAAGTCGCCCGATCACGATCCGGTCTATAAGGTCAGTATCATGCCTAGAGGCCGGGCGCTCGGCATCACCATGTTCTTGCCGGAAAGAGATCAGTACAGCGCCAGCAAACGTAAACTGGAGAGCCAGATAGCGGGTCTGTTCGGCGGCAGAATTGCCGAACTGATGATTTATGGCGGCGACCGCGTGACCACAGGGGCTTCCAATGATATCGAGCGCGCAACCGAGCTGGCCCGCAATATGGTGACGCGCTGGGGATTTTCGGACAAACTCGGGCCGCAGGTTTACGGCGAGGAGGGCAGCCAGCCTTTCATGAGATATTCCGGCTCTCAGGGCGGTCCTGTTTCCAGTAACGTCGCTCACATGATCGATGAGGAAATACGTCTGGTCATCGACCGCAACTATCAACGGGCGGAAATCATTCTGCAGGAAAACATCGACATCCTGCATAAAATGGCCGATGCACTGATGAAATGGGAAACACTGGATCACCAGCAAATCGAGGATCTAATGGCGCGCAGAGACGTCAGACCGCCTCAGGACGGAAACGATTATCAAGGCAATCAGTCTAATTCGGGTAGCAAAGGGCAGAAAAAAGCAGATGCCGACAAGACTACCGAACAGATTTGAGGTGCGCTCATTCTGGGGGGGATTAAGGTTTCCCCCTCTTTTTGAATCAGAACTACTTGATCCGGTTAAGAGTAGTCATGAAGCGAAGTTTGAATGCGTAAACGGTCCAGAATCAGTTTGAAGTGTTCATAGTTCTGAACGCTTAAAGCGCCAACCTCATCCAGGACGGCTTGATAATCGGATGTCGCTCTCCCGCCGGCAATGAGAGCGACATCTTTTCCTATCAGTTTGTTCAGACGTCTTATCTCTCTATTGATGACATGGTCATCAGTTCTGAAACTGATGCTGACTGCTACCGCGCAAGCGCGGGCATATTTAACGGCGGCGGCAATTTCTTCAGCCGGCAGATTGGGTCCCAGATAAGTGACGTGCCAGCCTTTGAATTCGGCGATAATCGTGGCCAGCAAGGCGCCTATTTCATGTAATTGGCCTAGCGGTGTGCTCATAATTAAGCGTGGAGCCTGTTTTGGGCTGGGTGCGCTGGATCTCAGGATATAAGCCAGGGAACGGATTATGGCCGTAGCCATGTGTTCATGCGCCGGCCTCAACAAACCGGCTTGCCAACTTTCACCAATCTTGTTCAGTAAAGGCGTCAGCAAGTGCTCGATAAAAGGCATTGGCCCCAGTTCAGCAATGGCATTTTCACAATGACCTTCTAGTACCGCGGCTTCGAAAGCAATGATGGCGCTGAAGCATTTCTCCAGATACTCTTCCGCCAGATCGCGATTGTTGGCGCGTATTGGAGTGACAACGCCTATCGGCTGTTTTGCCGCATGGGTATCTCTTTTGAGCAGGGACTGCAATTCATCCAAAGAGAGTCTGGCAATCCGGCCGATACTGTGACCATTGCTTATAGCTTGGTTGAGCAATTTTAATCTAGCGATATCCTGGTCGGTATAGACACGCTGCCTGCCCGCTGTGCGGGAAGGTGTCACGGCCTCATAGCGCCTTTCCCAGGCTCTGATCAGGTCGGTTTTGACACCGGAACGTTTTGAAACGGTACTGATTAAATATTGCGCTGGCTTGGCCTGATCTTCATTCATGCACGAGAGAGTGATAGGGTTTTTAAAAAATTATACCACAACACTTTTACAAAAATTTGACGCAGGACAATATTTAAAGTTATTTAATAGATTGTATTCCTTAGTTATTGAATAGATTGAATTTAATAGTGGAGGTTATTTTTGTTGAGCGATTATTTAGCCAGTCCCATGGGCCGTTTCAAGTTTTCCAGAACTTAAATCTCAAGTTGTTGATCTGAATGTAGGAAATAGTCGATGGTTTTTATTCGGAAACGAGGAAATCAATAAGCGGCTTTTGATCCAAAGCGGTATGCACCGGTGGTGCTTATTAGTAGAAGCCACAAGCCACGAGGAGGTTGAGCGATGAGTCTATTAGATGCTGTTCTAGGAAAGCAGAATGCGGACATGGTTGCCAAGTTGGCGCAAAGCGTCGGTATTGATCAAAGCGATGCGCAGAATATTGTCAGGCAATTGTTGCCTGCTGTCTCCAGAGGAATCAAATCCAACGCGACAAGCGGCGAAGGACTGCAAGGGCTGTTGAACGCCCTACAGACCGGCAGCCATCAACGTTATATTGATCATCCCGAAGCATTGCAAGAAGAAACTGCAAAAGCGGACGGAAACGCAATTTTGAGCCATATTTTCGGCAGTAAGGATGTCAGCCGCAATGTGGCGGCTCATGCCGCCCAGGAAACAGGCGCAGATACGGGCATTGTCAAGCAGTTGCTGCCCTTGGTGGCAGCGGTGGTCATGGGCGCCTTGAGCAAGCAGACGTCCGGTAAGACCTTATCCGCCGATTCAGCGCAAAACTATGGACAAGCCGGGGCCAATTCGTCGGGTAATTGGATCACGTCTTTTCTGGATGCGGATAAAGATGGCGATATCACCGATGATTTATTGAATCTTGCCAAGAAATTCTTTTAATCGCTTTTCAAACAAGCACTGGAGGATGATATGGGACTATTAGATTTTGTTAAAGATATCGGCGGCAAATTGTTCAATAGGGATGACGAGGCCGCGGATAAAATTACGGAACATATTATGGCCAGTAACCCGGGAATCAGTGATTTGGGTGTTATCTACAAAGACGGCGAAGTGACCCTGATCGGTAAGACCGATAGCGCGGAAGCGGCGCAGAAGGCCGTGCTGATGGCCGGGAACGTCAAAGGCGTCACTAAAGTCGTGCCGAAAATCGACATCGTTGAAGCGACCTCAGCAGGCCAGGATGCCGCATCGGCGTTGGAACCTGCAAATGTCGAGTACTACGTGATTGCCAGCGGCGACACTTTATCAAAAATTGCCAAGAAATATTATCACGACGCCAATCAATATCAGCGCATCTTCGAAGCCAACCGGGAAGTCATCAAAGATCCGGATTTAATCTACCCGGGCCAGAAAATTAGAATTCCATTAGATTGACGATTATTTCACTGCTCGAAAGGCAGCCGGCATGCTCTTTCATCCTCGGATGAAAGAGCATGCTTTATAGTCAGTTGAGTAATAGTCGAATTGATGGATGCAAATTCGGCTTGATATAAGAAAGCCCGTCTTCAATCCCTTCAGTTTCAATATGAATTTTCCGGCAAAGCCATACTAAAGTTTTCTGATTCGTTCTCAAGTATCTGAAACGGACAATTAGCCTTTAATGCTAGGAATCTTGCTCGACGATTGGAGTCTAGTGTTAGAGGAAAACAGCTATGATCAGATTGATTTTTGCAAGTACAGCTCTGAAAGACTGGAATGCCGAAGAACTGTTAGGGCTTTTGAAAATCTGCCGCACCAATAACAGCGCCAGAGATATTACCGGCGCGCTTATTTATTTGCACAGGACTTTTTTTCAGATCCTGGAAGGCGACGAGCAAGCCGTTGATGAAACCTTTGAAAAAATACAAAAAGACACGCGGCACAAAGACGTTACCCAGATTGAAAGAAAACCGATTGCCGAACGGGATTTTCCCTACTGGAGCATGGGATTTGAGAAGCTGGACGAACACGATTTGAACACTTTCAAAGACTTCCCCCATTTTTTTGACAAGGAATTTACGCCTGCCGGCATTGCTGCGCACCGAGGTATAATCGACCCCTTAGTCAACCTTCTGCGCGTCAAACTGATCAAGCATGTGAGCGTAACGAAGCATGAAGAACTGCCCATAGATCACGAAGACTCGTTTATTCAGTTCCTGCATCGCACGATTCGCACGGGCGTCAAGTTTCTGGCCATGCTGATGACTTTTGTGATACTGCTCGGCATTGTCGATGTCATCTATGTAATTTACGAAAAAATGACGACGCCGCCGTTTCTGCTGATGACCACTGATGAAATCCTGGATACTTTCGGCGCATTTCTGGCTGTGCTGATCGCCATTGAGATTTTCTTGAATATCACTTTGTACATCCGCAGTGATGTGATTCCCGTTAAGCTGGTGGTGGCGACCGCTTTGATGGCGGTTGCACGGAAAGTCATCGTCTTTGATTATAAGCATTTGCCTTATGAATATGTCGGTGCAACGGCACTGGTTGTTGTGGCATTGGGCATTACTTATTGGTTGATTCAGAAAAAGGAATAGCGCCTGAAACTGCGTGGAACCAATAGTGTCAATGGATTCAATACAGGCTCTGCTGATCTATGGAAGGCAGAAAACTCAAATTCTTTACGAAGAGATAAGATGAAAAAGGAATGCGAAACACCTATTAACCTCTAGCTGACTGGAATGGTTATGACAGGCAAAACAGATCCCCTTTATCTGCTTCTGATCAGCGTTCACGGCCTGATTCGCGGCCACGATCTTGAACTGGGCCGTGATGCCGATACCGGCGGCCAGACCAAATATGTCGTCGATTTGACCCGGGCGCTGGCGCTACGCGACGATGTAGAGCGCGTCGATCTGGTAACCCGGCAGATCATCGATGCCAATATCAGCGCCGACTACGGCGAACCGGTTGAGCGGCTTCAGGATAAGGCCCGCATCATCCGTATCGCCGCCGGTCCGGACGGCTATTTTCGTAAAGAGGAACTTTGGGATTATCTGGATATATTCGCAGACAATCTGCTGCACTGGCTGCACCAGCAGCCGCGCATGCCCGATGTACTGCACAGCCACTATGCCGATGCGGGCTACGTGGCCATGCGTCTGGCTCATCTGACCGGCATTCCGCTGATTCATACCGGGCATTCCCTGGGACGCGACAAACGCGGCCGGCTGCTGGCGACGGGATTGCTCAATGAGTCCATTGAACAACGTTACCATTTATCCCGGCGCATCAATGTCGAGGAAGATGTTCTGGCCAATGCCGAATTGGTCATTACCAGCACGAACAACGAAATCGCCGAGCAGTACGAGCTTTACGACTATTACCATCCCGAGCGCATGGTGGTCATCCCGCCGGGCACTGATCTGGATCAGTTTCATGCGCCGGACGGTTCGGAGATAAACACAGCGATTCACAAGAGCCTGACGCGATTTTTGAAAGAACCTGAAAAGCCGATGATCCTGGCGCTATCGCGCCCGGATGTGCGCAAGAACATTGCGACTCTGATTGAAGCCTACGGCGAATGTCCGAAATTGCAGCGATTGGCCAATCTGGTCATCGTGGCCGGCTGCCGCGACGATATCCGCGAAATGGATGAAGGCGCCCAGTCCGTGCTCACGGACATCCTGCTCCTGATCGACTGCTACGATCTGTACGGGCGCATTGCGCTCCCCAAACACCACAACCAGGAAGACGTTCCGGTTATCTACCGTCTGGCGGCTTTATCGAAAGGCGTGTTCGTCAATCCGGCGCTGACCGAACCGTTCGGCCTGACTCTGCTGGAAGCGGCGGCATGTAGTTTGCCGCTGGTCGCGACCGAAAACGGTGGCCCTGTCGATATTATCGGCAACTGCCATAACGGTCTGCTCATCGATCCGCTCGATAAACAGGCCTTGGCTGAAGCGCTTATGGCACTGCTCAAAGACCGGCAGCAGTGGCGGACATTTTCAGAGAACGGCCTGACCAATGTCCGTAAATATTATTCCTGGCAGGCGCATGCCGAGAAGTACGTGAACAGCATCAGGCCCTTGCTCGGCCAGCAGATGCCGCTGCCCAAAGTCGCCCGCTCACGCAACTCCCTGCGCTATCAGGACCGGGCCATCTTCACCGATATCGATCAGAGTCTGCTCGGCAACCCGGAAGGCTTGCTGGAATTTGCCCGCTATATCCGCGACAAGCGTAGGCATGTCTTTTTCGGCATCGCAACCGGGCGACGGCTCGACTCGGCTCTTGCGGCGCTGAGGAAGCACCGTATCCCGACACCGGACGTATTGCTGACCAGCCTGGGCACGGAAATCTACTACGCGCCCCATATCACGGCCGATATGGCCTGGGCCCGGCACATCGATCACTATTGGAATCCGGGAGCTATCCGCAGGATCATGAGTGAAATGCCTGGCCTGACCTGGCAGCCCAAGAACGAGCAAAGCCGTTTCAAAATCTCGTTCTATTACAATGCGGACATTGCGCCGTCCCCGGACGAGATCAATGCGAGGCTGCGTCAGGAAGAACAGGTTGTCAATGCACGGCTCGCTTTCGGGCAATATTTCGATATCGTGCCGGTGCGCGCTTCCAAGGGGCTGGCATTGCGCTATTTCTCCCAGCAGTGGAACATTCCGCTGGGACGGATACTGGTCGCCGGCGGATCGGCCGCCGACGAGGACATGATGCGCGGCAATACGCTGGCCGTCGTCGTGGCCAACCGGCACCGCGAGGAACTTGCGCAACTGGATGAACCGGAGCGTATTTATTTCGCACGGCAACCTCATGCGCTGGGCATTATCGAAGCGATCGAGCACTATGATTTTTTCAACAACAATGACTGAACGGCTGTTAATCTGTACCGATCTTGACCGCACGTTGCTGCCGAACGGCAACGCGCCGGAATCGGCACCGGCCAGGGCGCTGTTCGCGGCCTTGGCCGCGCGCCCGGAAGTTCTGCTGGCTTATGTTTCAGGGCGGCACAAGGCGCTGGTGGAGCAGGCGATAGCCGAATACGAACTGCCGCGCCCCGACTTCGTCATCGGCGATGTCGGCACCAGCATTTATGCGATAACGGCCGAGGGCTGGCAGGAATGGCCGCAATGGATAGCAGCCATCGCGCCTGACTGGGCCGGCCGCGATCATGCCGACATGCGGCGGATGTTCGGGCATCTGGTTGATCTGAGGTTGCAGGAAAGCGCCAAGCAGAACCGCTTCAAGCTCAGTTATTATGTGCCGATAGAGGCCGATCTGTCCCGGTTGATGGCGGCCATGCGCGGCCTGTTAGGGGAGCAGGGCATCCGTGCCGACTTGATTTACAGCATTGATGAGGCCGGGCCTGTCGGATTGCTGGACGTGCTGCCGGCCAACGCCACCAAATTCCATGCCATCGAATTTTTGATGCAGGAGCTGGGGGTCGGTATCGAAAACACGGTATTTGCCGGCGACAGCGGCAATGATCTGCCTGTGCTGACCAGTCCGATCCAGTCGGTGCTGGTTGCCAACGCCAGCGCCGATGTGCGCAGGGAAGCCCAGGAGCTGGCGACGCTGCGCTCGACCGGCAGCGCGCTTTATCTCGCCAAAGGCGGTTTTATGGGTATGAACGGCAATTACAGCGCCGGTATTTTAGAAGGTGTCGCACATTATCTGCCGCACACGCAACAATGGATGAAAATTAATGACTAATAAACCTATTACAGTGTTCGGCGAAGTGTTGTTTGATCATTTTCCCGACGGCAGCTGCGTGCTCGGCGGCGCACCGTTCAATGCGGCCTGGCATTTGCAGGCTTTCGCCCAGGCTCCGCGTTTTATCAGCCGCATCGGCCGGGACCCGTTAGGCGATGCCATTGAAGCGGCCATGCGGGCATGGGGCATGGCTGTGTCGGGCCTGCAACGCGATAGCGAACATCCCACCGGCTCGGTGCAAGTCATGATCGACGATGGCGAACCCCGTTACGCGATCCTGCCGGCACAAGCCTATGACTTCATTGCTGCCGATGAGCTGGCCGTGGAAATACACGATGGTTTGCTTTATCACGGCACGTTGGCGGTGCGGCATGAGGTGTCGAGACGGGCGCTGGCCGTATTAAAGGCCCGGCATCGCGGCAAGATTTTTCTGGATGTCAATCTGCGCGCGCCGTGGTGGAAAAAGGACGATGTGCGGCGGTTGCTTGACGATGCCGACTGGGTCAAGCTCAATCATCATGAGCTGGCTGCATTGCAGCCGCTATCAGGCGACATCAAAGCCGATATGCGTGCGTTTCAGAGGGCTCATGACCTTGAGGGATTAGTTGTAACCTATGGCGATCAGGGCGCGCTGGCGGTCGATGCGGCGGGCAATCATGTCAATGTGGTGCCTGCGCCGGCTCTGCAGGTACTCGATACGGTCGGCGCCGGCGATGCCTTTGCTGCCGTTCTGCTGCTCGGCCTGAATATGGGCTGGAATATAAAACTGACCATGGAGCGCGCGCAGTGTTTCGCTTCGGCGCTGGTCGGCCGGCGCGGCGCGACGGTTCAGGACATTGGCTTCTACCAGCCTTTTATAGAAGCCTGGGCACTCAATTAGTAGCCTCAGAGAGAAAATTATGTACGAACAAATCTCCCATTCATTGCTGAATGAAATTCTGGATGAGCTGCAGCCGAATGCATACGAACGGCGACGGGATTTGCAGCATTTTTATACGCGGCTGGGGGCGAATTTCTATGCCATCCATAATCTTTTCGAGCGCCTCTACGGGCAGCGAGATGATTTTGAACTTCAGATGCAGCGTCTGGTTGAAACGCTGGTGCGGAAGTACATGCATAGGCCAAGGGAATTGAAGGACCTTGATATCGCCCGGGAAAAAGACCACAACTGGTTTTTAAGCCAGAAGTGGGTCGGCATGGCGCTCTACAGTGCGGGCTTTGCCGGCAATTTACGGAATATGGCGGCTAAAACGCCTTATTTTCAAGAGCTGGGCATTAATCTTGTGCACATCATGCCGATACTGAAATGCCCGGTCGGCAAAAGCGATGGCGGCTACGCGGTCAGCAATTTCCGTGAAATTGACGAGCGGATCGGCACGCTGGAAGACTTGCAGACAATCGCTGATGAGTTCGGCAAGCGCGACATCCTGCTGGTGCTGGACGTGGTCGTCAATCATACTTCCGATGAGCACGAATGGGCGCAGAAGGCTATCGCCGGCGATAAAAAATATCAGGATTACTATTACATTTTTGATAACCGCGAAATTCCCGACATGTACGAGCAAAGCATGCCGGAGATTTTTCCGGAATCCAGTCCGGGCAATTTCACCTGGAACGAGACCATGCAAAAATGGGTCATGACGGTTTTCCATAATTATCAATGGGACCTGAATTACAGCAATCCCGCCGTATTCATCGAGATGATCGATGTCATCCTGTTCTGGATCAACCAGGGCGCCGATATCATAAGGCTCGATGCGGTGGCGTTTTTATGGAAGAAGATAGGCACCACTTGCCAGAATGAACGCGAAGCCCATTTGCTGCTGCAATTGATGAAAGACTGCTGTCAGGTCGTGGCGCCGGGCGCGCTGTTTATTGCCGAAGCCATCGTCGCGCCGGTGGAAATCATCAAATATTTCGGCGAAGACGCGATCATTGCCAAGGAATGCGAGATTGCCTATAACGCCACGTTCATGGCGCTGCTTTGGGACGCCATCGCCACCCAAAACTGCAAACTGCTGACTCAGGGCTTGAAGAGCCTGCCCGGCAAACTGGAGCGCGCCACCTGGCTGAACTATGTGCGCTGCCATGATGATATTGGCCTCGGTTATGATGACAACGACATTCGCGCCGCCGGTTACGATCCTTTCGCCCACCGGCAGTTTCTGATTGATTTCTATACGGGCAGTTATCCGGGGTCTTTCGCCAGCGGCGTGCCGTTCATGCGCAATGATAAAACCGGCGATGCGCGTATCTCAGGCTCTCTGGCCTCGCTGGCCGGCCTTGAAAAAGCGGCCCAATCCGGCAATGAACAGGAGATTAGGATCGCTATCGATAAAATCCTGCTGCTGCATAACCTGATCATGGCCTTCGGCGGCATCCCATTGCTGTATTACGGCGACGAGATCGGCACCTTCAATGATTACAGCTACCGCGATGATCATGATAAATTAGGCGACAGCCGCTGGATACACAGGCCGACAATTGACTGGCAACGTGTTGAACTGCGCAAGAAGCAGGGCACGATAGAGTACACGCTGTTCACCGCGTTAAAGAAGATGATCGCGATACGCAAGGAAACGACAGCCTTTGCCGATTTCAACAATCGCCATCTGATCGATACGAATAACGAGCATCTGTTTGCCTTCATGCGTTTCGATCACAACCGCTCCTCGAAAAGCGTTCTGGTGGTGAGCAATTTCAGCGCCGAACCGCAGGCTCTCGATTTGCAAACCCTGGCTCATGAGGGGTTCGGTACTTCCGGCCAGTTAATCGATCTATATTCGGGCCAGCAGCCTGTTATAGAGGAGGGCAGGCTGCCCATCCAGCCTTTCCACTTTTATTGGCTGAGTGAATATTAATTCCGGATAGTAAATTAAGTTACCTCCGGCCATGCCGAAGGTAACTTAATTTTATTCAAATTGTCGCCCTGGAAATGCCGGACTTCGGCAATTCATTGTGGCTGGTGGCTCGTAACAGCAGGTCTTCGAAGGTATAAAAGCCGATATCGCAGCTTGCCAGTTGGGATAAAGCGAAAGCTGCGCCGGTACCGAATGCTTCGCGTCTGATTGATGAATGGATTAATCGAACGGTTTGGTGGGGGAAACCGAAAATGACTTCATGCTCGCCGATAATTCCGCCGAGCCGCAATGAGGTGACTTGATCATCTTCCACGCCTAATTTTTCCGCAATCTTAAGTGCCGTGCCTGAAACTTCAGGTTTTTCCTTAAAGTGTTGCTCAAGGATTTCCACGTCGGCGAAAGGTGCGACCTTGCGTAGCAGATTGGCTGCCGTCATGAGGAAATTGATCCCCAGCGTAATGTTGGGCGAGCACATCACCCGTGTATATTCTCCAAGATTACGAATATAAGCCAGATCGCTTTTCGAATAAGCAGAAATCGCGCTGACCAGCATTATTCTGCGTTTGCGTACTATTTCTCCATACGAATGTACTGTTTCTGGCAAGGAAAAATCCACGACTGCATCAACCGGATGCCGATTAAACAGCTCCTCGAACGGTTGCTGTTCAATGCTGATGATAGGGACGGCGGTGTCTGGGTGTGTTTGAGCGACGCCGCTGGCCGTGCGGCGAGCAATCCAGCGCAGTTCGAAGCGAGGGTCGGTGCTGAATATGTTGGCTACGGCTCTGCCGGTCTTGCCGTAACCAATGAGACCAATACGTGTTTTTGGGGACACGAAAAACCTCCTTAATGTGTATTAAAGAACAGAATGATGCGCAGCCCGACAAAGGCGGCGTATTTGTGGACAATTTCTACTGTGTGGATTTATACCTGTGGTTGTTTATCACAAAGGAATCATAGCAAAATAGCCGTTCATAGACCAACCTTGCCGCGCGCACTGAATGTCTGCATGGGGCAGGTAAAAACCGGCAAACCCATGACCTGTCTAGCTTGAAGGTACCGGTCCACATTAATATGAAAAGGCGGCTTCGAGGCTGTGAAAGTGTTTCAGATCAGCCGGTTGATTTTCCTGCAGGAAAGTATTATCCCAGCTTGCGGTACAGAGTGCTGCGGTCCAGGCCAAGTATTCGGGCGGCTTGAATTTTATTGCCGCCGGTTGCTTCCAGAACATGGCGAATATAGGCCTGCTGAACGTCTTCGACTGTCCATCCCTGCATCATTGCCAGTTCCAGAAAATTCTTGTCGTTGAAAGGAATTTTCGAGGCTTGCGCCAGATCTTCAATAAAAAGCGTGTCATGTTCGGCAAGTACGATAGCCCGCTCCAAAGTGTTGGCAAGTTCACGGACATTGCCCGGCCAATGGTAGGCTTGTATCCAACGCAGCACTTCCGCCGAAATATTGACCGGCCCTTGTTTGCCGAGACGTTGGCAGATCGTGTCGATTAATGTCTTGATCAACTCGTTAAGGTCTTCCTTGCGCTCTCGTAAAGGAGGTACTTCAAGGCTGATCACATTCAACCGGTGATAAAGGTCCAGACGGAACAGTTTGTCGTTGACGCGTTGTTCCAACGGCTGATGGGTTGCGGCGATCAGGCGAACATTGACTTGCTCTTCTTTGGTATCGCCGAGTGCGCGGATTTTTCCGGTTTCCAGCGCTTGCAGCAGCTTGGGCTGTATTTCCAAAGGCAGTTCAGCGATTTCATCGAGGAACAGGGTTCCGGAATTCGCTTGCAAAAACAGTCCCGGCCTGTCTTTGCTGGCGTCGGTAAAAGCGCCTTTGCGGACGCCGAACAATTCGCTTTCCACCAGACTGTGCGGCAATGCCGCGCAATTGACAGCGATAAAAGGCCCTTGACGGTTCGGGCTGTTGTCATGAATCCAGCGTGCCACTGCGCTTTTGCCGGTGCCGCTTTCGCCCGTTAAAAGCACCGTCGAATTCACTGCGGCAGCCCGTTTTGCCAGAGTGATCAATTGCCGCATGCAAGCGCTGCGGGTTACAAAAACACTTGTGTCGCTGTTTTTATCATCGGTATAGTCGATTTTTACTGCGGTGCGCCTCATTTGCCGGTCTTCAAGCGCACGGGTTACCGCGGCGTACAGTTCTTCGATGCGGAACGGCTTGGTTAAAAAGTCGCAGGCGCCTGCATGCATGCTTTGCATCGCCAGGTCAATGCTGCCGAAGGCGGTAATGAGTAATACCAGCTGTTCAGGCCGTTTACGGTGAATGGCCGTCATTAATTCGAGACCGCGCATGCCGGGCATGACCACATCGGATATGACGAGATCGAACGGCTCTTTTTCTATGGCGCTGAGCGCCTCATCGGTTTGCGTGAATCCGACGGCTGAATAGCCCTCATGCCGAAGCATGTCGAGCAGATAATCAACAATGCCGGGATCGTCGTCAATCACCAGCAGGCGAACGTTTTCTGAAGTCATGATGGATTCTTCCAGGGCAAGTGAACAATAAAATGGCTGCCTTTGCCGAATTCTGTTTCGGCGACGACACTGCCCCCCATTTCGGTCACCAAGGTCTTGACCACGGCCAGTCCCAGGCCGGTGCCGCCTTGTTTGCTGCGAGTGGTAAAGTAAGGTTCGAAAAGATAGGGCAGATGTTCCGGCGCGATGCCTGTCCCTGTATCGCTGACGGTAAGCCTTAGCGCCGGTATTTTGTTGTCGGCATAGACAATGGAATCCTGGGATAGATCGACGGTGATCGAGCCTGTGTCAACGACTGCCGCCAGCGCATTGGACAGCAGGTTCAACACGATCTGCTGGATGCCGTCTTTGTTGATCAGCAGAAGCGGCAATGTCTCAGGATGGGTGAAAGTCATGGCCACGCCTTGGCGCCGCGCTTCGAAGCCCAGCATGTCGATGACTTCGGCTACAGCCTGGATGACATCGCAGAGCACGGGTTCGGATGACGGGCGCGGGGCAAACTCCAGGAGACGCTGGACAATTCGCGTGATACGGTCGGTCTGGTCGACCAGGATATTGGCTATCCGCCGCACCTCCTGCAAATCCTCGCTGCCGTCGGCCAGCGCTCTCGCCCTGCCGTTAATGATCTGCAGGGGCGAGCCGATTTCATGGGCCAGTCCTGCCGATAACTGGCCGATCGTTATCATTTTGTCCGCATTCTGCAAGGCCCGTTGCAGCTGCCGCCGTTGCTGGGTTTCAGCGTCCAGTCTGCGGTAAGCGGAAAACAATTGTACCGTCATCCGGTTGAATTCCTGCCGCACGGACGAAAGCTCGTCATTCCCGCTTATTGGTAAAGGCTCCGGCGGTTCCCGGCTGTTTCTGAAAGCCAGCATGGCTTGGCGGAGTTCCTGCAGCGGGCGGGAAATGTAAATCTGGCCTAAAAAGAAACAAAGCAGGGAGGTAAATGAAATCAAAGAAAAAAAAGACCAAAGAATATAGGTTCTGGTTTTACTTAAATCCTCTTTCATCTTTTGCAGGGACCGCACCACAGCCAGATTGCCCGGCATGGCGGTTGAAGCCTTATTGAAAGGTAAGGACATCACCAGAAAGTCAGGATCGTCTGCGGGAAAATAAAATTGCTTCATTTCACCATCAAGCGCAGCCTGGGACAGCGTTTGTTTTACTTCTTCCGGCCACACCAGGCTTTCTGCACCGGAACGGATAATGCTGTGGTTTTGAATGTAGACAGATACGTCTATAGAAGGCTTGAAGTGCTCTATTTGTTGCAACAGCTCCTGCACATCTTCCGTTTGCTGATCCCGTAAAGCGTTCTCTACAGAAACCAGCAAACTGTGGGCTAATAAGCGAGTCTCTTTTTCAACATCATCCCGTAAGTCCTGCGATTCGGTTCGAAGCTGATACGTCCCGTAGATGCCAAAAACCACTAATGTCAAGGCGAACAGGGAGAAAGTTAATTTATAAATAACAGACATAGTGATGCATTTTGCACTCGCTTTTCGCAAATTGCAACACTCTGTTCAGGCGAATGAATTTACAAGGTGAAATATCTATAGGAAAAATAATGTTATTTAATCTTTGTTAGTATTGGCATTATTATTGCTTATTAAAATAATCAATAATTCCATGACTTGCAATGCCATTAGCCAATGTTATGAACAACAACTCATTTACTCATTTGTACCCGTTTTCTGAGAACTGCGTCCGCCTTTCAGTATTCAGCTTTCCAAATTTAAGCATGCGTTAATAGAAAAAGTGAAAGCTGGGTTTAATGAGCAGAGCAAAAAATTTTATGCCCTAACTGCCATCTGTTTGAAAAAAATCCGTAATCCCAACAGCACGAAGAAAATCCGTACGATTCTTTTGCTGTGTCAGACATTCAATTGCCTAAATGACTTCAAATGAAAAATAGCCAAATACTGTTTCTTGTCTTCTGCCTGATCACGGCATCCTGCACACCTAAAAAAGAAGTTGAGGCCGTCGATTCCCATCAGGTAATAACCCCTCTGTTAAAAGACACCACCTACAGCAGCGAATATGTTGCCGACATACAGTCGGTAAAATACGTCGAGGTAAGAAGCCAGGTTAAAGGCTATATTGAAAAAATCTACGTGGACGAGGGTCAGCCGGTAAAGGAAGGGCAGTTGCTGTTCACGCTTAACCCTCTGGAATTCGAAAAGGAATTGCAAAAGGCCAATGCGGTTTATAAAAATGCCATAGCCGATTTGAAGGCAGCCCAGGTGGAATTAACCAACGTAAGGCGGCTAGTCGAAAAAAATATTGTATCCAAAGCGGAGCTGGCTGTAACAAAGGCCAAAGCGGATGCATTGAGAGCCGACGTGGAAGAGGCTAAGGCGAACAAAGAACAGGCCGCTTTACAGCTTTCATTCGCCAGCATCAAGGCGCCCTATGACGGCGTCATCAACCGGATTCCGAACAAGGTCGGCAGTCTCATAGAAGAAGGGGATATGCTGACTTCCATTTCCGACAATCACGAGGTATTTGCCTATTTCAATCTGTCGGAAATCGATTACCTCAATTACATCACTAACGGCGAACAAAAGACAAAAACGGTGGGTTTAAAGCTTGCCAACAGTGTTCTCTATGAGCACGAGGGAAAAATAGAAATGATCGAAAGCGAATTCGATCGTTCAACGGGCAACATTGCCTTCAGGGCCAGGTTTCCAAATCCGGATGCCATTTTAAAGCATGGGGCTAGCGGCAAGATCATCGTCAACAAAGAGCTGAAGAACGTCTTGCAAATTCCTCAAAAATCAACGTTTGAAATTCAGGACAAGCTGTATGTGTTCGTAGTCAGCCGGGATGGAGTGTTGCAGCAAAGGAACATCGTTCCCAAAATGCGGTTTCCTGATTTTTATGTCGTGGAGTCCGGTTTGTCAAAAGACGAAAAAATACTGTTCGAAGGCGTCGAAAATGTCAGGGATGGGCATAAAATCAATCCTGTCGATGTTGATTTAGCCGAAGTGATGGCGTTAGACATTAAAGCTTAACCGGGCGGTAAGGATTATCATGACTTCAAGATTTATTCATCGGCCGGTACTATCGATTGTCATCTCCATTCTGATCACGTTGATGGGATTGCTGTCTTTAACCCGACTGCCTGTCACTCAGTTTCCCGATATTGCGCCTCCCGAGGTCAACGTGACGACAAAGTTTACCGGCGCCAATGCGGAAGTTGTCGTCAAGGCTGTCATAACGCCGCTCGAGCGAGCGATCAACGGCGTGCCCGGCATGGCCTATATGTCGTCCGTTTCCGGCAATGACGGCAGCGGCGAAATCCAGATTATTTTCAAGGCCGGCACCGACCCGGAAGTTGCCGCCGTCAACGTGCAGAACCGGGTGTCTTCGGTGCTGGACGAGCTGCCCGCCGAAGCGATTAAAGCAGGGGTTATTGTCGAGAAAGTACAAAACGCCATGCTGTTATATATCAACATACTCAGCTCGGACCCAACGCTGGACGAGAAATTTCTTTACAACTTTACCGACATCAATGTTTTAAAAGAACTCAAAAGAATAGACGGGGTCGGTTTTGCCGAAATCCTGGGCTCCAGGGAATACGCCATGCGCGTGTGGCTGAAGCCCGATAAACTGTTGATGTACAACATCTCGGCTACGGAAGTCATTGAAAAACTAAAAGCTCAGAACGTGGAAGCCGCGCCGGGTAAGATTGGTGAGAGCTCAGGTAAGAGGGCGCAGGCGCTTCAATACGTCTTGAAGTACACCGGCAAACATAATACTAAGGCAGCCTATGAAAACATCGTCTTGAGCAGTGCGGAGAATGGCGAAATATTGCGGCTCAAGGATGTTGCCGAAATTGAATTCGATTCTCAGGATTACAACGTCCTTTCCAAAGAAAACGGTCGGCCTTCCGCCGCCATTCTGTTAAAGCAGCGCCCGGGCAGCAATGCCAAGGAGGTGATTGACACTATCAAAGCGACCATGGCAAAGATAAAGTCCACGTCCTTTCCGCCGGGCATGGATTATACCCTGAGCTATGATGTTTCCGAGTTTCTGGATGCTTCCATTCATGAAGTCATCAAGACACTGGTAGAAGCTTTTCTGTTGGTTGCCCTGGTGGTGTTTGTCTTCTTGCAGGATTTTCGCTCCACCCTCATCCCCATTATTGCCGTGCCGGTATCGTTGGTCGGCACGTTTTTCTTCATGCAGCTGATGGGCTTTTCCCTCAATCTCATTACCCTGTTTGCACTGGTGTTGGCTATCGGTATCGTGGTGGACAACGCCATTGTGGTCATCGAAGCCGTGCATGCCAAAATGGAGCATTCCAAAATCGGCGCGCGAAAAGCCACGGAACAGGCCATGCGCGAAATCAGCGGAGCGATTATCGCCATCACGCTGGTCATGTCGGCCGTGTTTTTACCGGTAGCCTTTATGGAAGGCCCTGAAGGCGTTTTTTACCGGCAGTTTTCCCTGACTATGGCGTTTTCCATTGTCCTCTCAGGTGTTACGGCGCTTACCCTGACTCCCGCGTTGTGCGCCTTGTTTCTCAAGAATGTTCATGTTTCCGATCATGCTGAAAAATCGGGTCTGCAGAAATTCTTTGCAGGATTCAATAACGGGTACGACAGGCTGTCCGGCAACTACAAAAAGCTGATCGGTGTCATCGCTGACAGACGGGTTATAACGTTTGGAATATTGGTTGGATTTTCTGTAGGCTCCGGTTTGATAGGAACTTATGTGCCTACAGGTTTTATCCCTGAAGAAGATCAAGGGACTATATACGCTAATATCACAGCACCATCAGGTGCAACCCTTGAGCGCACCGAAAAAGTGTCGGATGAGGTGCAGCGTGTTGCATCGGGCCTGGACGGTGTGAATTCGGTTTCCAGTCTGGCTGGGTTCAGCCTGCTCTCCGAAGGTACGGGCGCTGTTTATGGCATGAATCTGATCAGCTTGAAAAACTGGGATGAGAGAACAGTTTCCGACAAGGACATCATCCATAGGCTGGAACAAGAAACCCGATATATCAAAGATGCCAGCATTGAGTTTTTCACGCCGCCGCCGGTGCCGGGTTATGGCAATTCCAGCGGCTTCGAAATGCGCTTGCTGGACAAGACCGGTTCGGACGATCTGCAAAGATTGCAGAAAGTCGCCGATGCCTTTGTGGAGGAGCTCAACAAGCGGCCCGAGATCGTGAATGCCTTTACCACCTTCAACGTCAGTTTTCCGCAATTTCTGCTGCACATTGACGGCGATAAGGCCGCGCAAAAAGGCATCACCGCCGAGAACGCCATGAGTACGCTGCAAACCCTGATCGGCAGCGAGTATGCCACCAACTTTATCCGTTTCGGCCAGATGTATAAGGTCATGGTGCAGGCGCTGCCAGAATACCGTGCTCAGCCGGATGATCTGATGGCGCTGTACATCAAAAATGACGCCGGAAAAATGGTGCCTTTTTCCTCCTTTCTTCGTGTTGAAAAGGTCTATGGTCCGGAGCAGGTGACGCGCTACAACATGTACACCTCGGCCATGGTCAACGGCCAGCCGGCGTCAGGGTACAGCAGCGGGCAGGCCATTGCCGCGATCAAGGATGTGGCCGCGCAGAAACTGCCGAAAGGCTTTGGTTACGATTGGGCAGGCTCGTCCCGGGACCAGGCTCAGGCGGGCAACCAGGCGATTTATATTTTTCTGATTTGCCTGGTGTTCGTATACCTGCTGCTTGCCGCCCAGTATGAAAGCTTCCTGCTGCCCATGCCGGTTATTCTCTCCCTGCCGATCGGCATATTCGGAGCCTTGTTCTTACTGATGGTTATGGGCCTGGAGAACAATATCTACGCGCAGATCGCCATGATCATGCTGATCGGTATTCTCGGCAAGAACGCCATTCTGATCATTGAGTTTGCCACGATGCAGCACCGACTGGGGAAAACGCCGCTCGAAGCGGCCGTTGAAGGCGCCACGCTGCGCCTGCGTCCTATTTTAATGACCTCCTTTGCCTTTATTGCCGGTCTGGTTCCGTTAATGTTTGCTTCAGGGGCGGGAAAGATAGGCAACAATACCATCGGTACGGCAGCCGCGGGAGGCATGCTTTTCGGGACCATTTTCGGGGGCATCGTCATTCCGGGGCTTTATGTGGTGTTTGCAAGCATTGCCGACAAGCGCAAGCACGACGGAAGAAAAGAAGAAATGGCTCTCTCGGAAACTATTTAAGATTAAATGAAGAATAAAATTTATTACCCCTTGGCCATCTCGTTTTTGGCCGTAATCATCAACGGTTGTGCGTCGCTCGATACCAACCTGTCCATTCCGGAAAAGGCGATTCCTGCAAGTTTTCAAAATCAGAAAAACACGGCCACGACTATTGCAGACATCAACTGGCGCCAATACTTTACCGATCCGCTTCTGGTTAAACTGATCGATACCGCCGTGGCCAACAACCTCGATCTGCAGATGGCCTTGCAGCGGATTGAAGTCTCGCGCTCCAGCGTGAAGCTGGCAAACGGGGCGCTGTTGCCGAAAGTGGATTTGAGTATAGGCGGCGGGGTGCAAAAGTTCGGGCTTTACACCATGGACGGGGCGGGCAACGCCTCTACCGAAATCACGCCCGGGCAAATTGTTCCTGAAAATCTGACCGATCTCTTTTTAGGCCTGCAGGCCTCCTGGGAAGTCGATGTCTGGGGCAAACTGCGGAGCCAGCGCAAGGCGGCAATCGAGGGCTATCTGTCGAGCATTGAAGGGACCCACTTTGTTATTTCCAATCTGGTGGCCGATGTCGCGGTTAACTATAACGAATTGCTGGCCTTGGATAATGAACTGGACATCATCCGGCAGACCATCCAGAAACAGCAGGAGGCGCTGGAAGTTGTAAAACTGCAGAAAGAAGCCGGCAGGGCGAATGAACTGGCCGTGCAGCAGTTCAGGGCCCAATTGCTCAATACGCAAGCTCTGGAAAAACAGAGGCTGCAACAAATTACGGAGGCCGAGAACCGGCTTAATTTTCTGCTGGGGCGCTATCCGCAGCCCATTGAGAGGAAGATGGAAGTTCTGCTCGAAGCGGTTCCTCAGCAAATCGCATCGGGCGTTCCTTCGCAATTGCTGGCAAACCGCCCCGATGTTCGCGAAGCCGAACATCAGATTGAGGCCAGCAAGTTTGATCTGAAAGCGGCAAGGGCGGCATTTTTCCCAAATTTCAACATCACGGCGACCTTGGGTTATCAGGCATTCAATCCCGAGTTTTTATTTCAGACGCCTGCATCGCTCGCTTATTCACTCTTTGGAACCGTAGTGGCGCCGCTGATCAATATGAATGCGTTGAAAGCGCAGTTCAACACGGCAAAAGCCAATCAGCTGACCGCCATGTATAACTATCAGAAAACAATTCTGAATGGTTATGTCGAAGTGTCGAATGAACTTGCCAATATTAAGAATCTGGAACAGATCCATGCCCAGAAAAAGCAGCAAAGCGAAGCATTGAAAAAGTCTATTGAAACATCTGATGAGCTTTATAAATCTGCCAGGGCAACATACCTGGAGGTGCTTATCGCTCAACAAAATGCGTTGCAGGCCAATCTCGAATTAATCGATGTGACCAAGCGCCAACGCATATCGACCGTAAAAATTTACAAGGCATTGGGCGGGGGATGGAGCTAATAGCTGGGCAGACTTAACTTCGTCAAGAAATATGGCAGTGAATATCCTTATAGCAGGCAACGTAACCGATCATTATTTGCAAACAACAAGAGCCGCCCAAGTTGAGGCCGGCTATAGGCCCGATGTCTGCTTAGTTTGACCGTAATGGCACGAATAGCAATCCAGAGCCAAAATATAAATAATAAGTTTCAAATAGCGAAAATCTAGCATAAGTCAACATCAACTAACCATTACATCAATTCAGGCTGCGCCTTGCCGGCAGCCGCTATGCTGTATGTTTGACAAAAATAGTTTAACTCCATACCTGATGGAGGTTGTCTTATGAAAACAATCAAGATTGCGATCATATCCGCCCTAGCCATTGGCTTCATAGCCTGGCTGCGGCCGAATCAGCCAAATTCAATAAAAGAACAAGCAGAGAGAGAATTTGGCGCAACTAACACCCCGGTATTCGCTTCATTGCATTCTGATTCCGCATTGGGCTCAGGCCCTAGAAAACGGATCGATAATAATGCTACTCAACCATCCAATTCAGCGCCGTTTTATATCCTATTCACTTCCAATCGCTTAAGCCTTGAGGCTTCCGGTCCCGCTCCAAGCCACTGGTCCGGTAAACTGGGATTACTCTCGTAATGAGCGAAAACATGGCCAATCCAACAGCCATAATTCAGTTTCGCAAGCTTTCTATGGAGGACGAAATTTTGATCTAGTTGTTTTACTTTGTCATACATCAATGAGGGTAAAGACATGATTATACGATCAACAAACAAGAAGATGCGTTACGTAGGCACATTGACGACATTTTTGGGTTTCGGGCTCGTAACTAACACAGCTACTGCTGACCTTTTATTCGCAACACAGAACAACAGCCCACAAAATGGCGCAGCCGCTAGAAATCTTGACCTTAATGGTCCGCAGGCTGGTGGTCAAACAGTTACTTTCAATACAGCGCGCCCAAACCAGTTAGTGCGCGTCATCTTTAATGCTACAGGTGCAGTGCGAGGCAATTTTTCGGCCAAGCTAGTGGCTACGATTCTTGTTGATCCTAGTGGCCAACAAGGTCAAGTTGTATGCTCATTCTCTGGCAATGGAACCAGTGGAACGAGCGGAACCAGTGGAACGAGCGGAACCAGTGGAACGAGCGGAACCAGTGGAACGAGCGGAACCAGTGGAACGAGCGGAACCAGTGGAACGAGCGGAACCAGTGGAACGAGCGGAACCAGTGGAACCAGTGGAACCAGTGGAACCAGTGGAACCAGCGGAACCAGTGGAACGAGCGGAACCAGTGGAACGAGCGGAACCAGTGGAACGAGCGGAACCAGTGGAACGAGCGGAACTAGCGGAACCAACGGAACTAGCGGAACCAACGGAACTAGCGGAACCAGCGGAGAATTGGATGGCGCATTCGTATCCGGCAATGGCACGCCTAATATACTTGATGGGGCGGTGAGCGCTACCAAACAGTGTGCATTTCTAGTTCCCACCGCCGGAGTTCATAGTGTCTCTGTTCGAGTGACACCTACTCCAGCAAACCAATGGCTGATTGATGACCTTTCTCTAGTAATTGATAGGTGACTCTAAAATTTCGCTAAGTGTGTAGTGATTACAAGCTAACCTGACAGTCTCCGAGCTTCCAGCGCTGTCTGTCAGGTTAGGTTTTGCTGACTTTTAGCGCAACCAAAACAGGGCTGGAACGAAGCGGATAAAGCCCAGGTAACTCCGTACAGGAAGTAACGCTTAAAGATCGAATAAAGCTTTATTTGAATGTGAGGAAGGAAAACAGAAGATTTCTGACATTAATTCTTTTTAAAAAGGCAGCGCACTTTCTGTATAAAACCCGTTTGCGCTTGTTCCCATTGCGCCAATGTAACGCTGATATTATCGCAATGCGGGCCCCCACTCTGTAAAGCCAGGGTTACAAGATGCTCAGGGCCATCTTGATCAAGCGGATGATTCTGAAGAATAGCCGGAATCTGGTCTTTTTCTACAAATTGCCAGAACCCGTCACTGCATAGCAGGAATATATCGCCGCTTTTCAATGTGCCTACATGAATATCGGGCTCCGGTTTTTTAGGGCCTCCCAGGCGTTTGTAAAGCTGGTTTTGTAACGATCTGGCCTCACTGCCGCCATCTTCAATGGCGCCCTGATCGATCATCAGCTGAATCAGTGAATGATCCAGCGTTTGATTGATCAGCCGGCCTTGCCTGTAATGGTACAGGCGCGAGTCGCCGATATGAGCCCAATAGGCTTGACGTTTGTCGATATACAGCAAGACGCAGGTTGTGCCGGGCGCCAATGAACTATCTGCTTCAAGTTGATTAATTTTTTCATGGGATTGACTGCAGATAGCTTCGAGAAATAATTCAGGATTGCGAATTCTGTTTTTTTTGAAAGCCTGTTCAGCAGTGTCTACGACAATTTGCGCGGCCTGACCGCCTTTGGGAATTCCGCCCATGCCGTCAGCGACAACCATTAAATGCCTTTTTCCATCCCCCGTGTGGAATATGCCTATGCGATCCTGCTGTTCACTGCGTTTGCCTATGTTGATCGCTTGTCCAAATTTCCAGGGCATCAGGGGCTCCTCTTTTTAATGTGTTGTCATACACTGTTTAATCAAATATTGATTTAATCTTTCCAAACAGGCGCTGGGGGGCATCCGTAAAGGCGTTGGTTTTCTTTCTGAGCGCCAGCAATCTGGAAGAGTTAGGGTAAATGGAAAGCCCTCTTTGAATATTTGCTTTGGCAGCGGTGTAATCAAAAGCGTCCAGATTAGACTCGGCCAGATCCGCATAAGCATTGGCGACCTTGAATTTTCCTTGTTGGGCTTCGGTGTTGTTGGGGTCCAGAAGCAGGACTTCATGAAAATAATACAAGGCGTTATTTCTGGAGGGCGAAGTCAATCTGTAGGTCTGCAGCGCCTTTGCCGCTTCTGAAAGATACAGATCAATTTTTTCCTGCATGGACGCATACAAGGCTCCGATGCGCGTTATGCCCTGGGTGGCAATACCATTATCAGGGTCTATCTCAAGTACCAGATTGTATGCATCGTATGCCTGTTTCAGAATTGGCATGGATAAGTTCGGCTTGGCCAGAAGGGCTTCTGTCTGAGCAAGTAATTGCCGGATTCTGTTCTCGTCCAATAAAGGGGGAGGCGCTTCGGCAGTAGCGCTTTTATTCTGGGCAGTATCGGCTGAAGAGTCCTCAGATGAAGCCGGTTCTATATTTAAATAAGGATAAAAATAGATGGCAGCCGATAGTACGGCGACGCTGGCTACGCCAAGCCATACCAGCTTGTAGGGGCGTTTTGGGGGGGCGCTTGGCTGATTTGCTGAAAGCGGACCTTTAACGGGCGCTTTGGCTTTTTTGTCGGCAGAAGGCGTGGTCCTGCCGGTTTTCCGGGACAACACACGCCTGGCAACAGGATTTTGGAGCTGTTCAAGAAAGTCGGCCAAATCGCCGGCGGAGTCAAAGCGATCATCCGCATCCTTGGCAATCATCAAATCCAATAATTCCTGATATTGTGCAAGGCGCTTGGGGAGTGGAGGAGCTTCGGTCGTTAAATGGGCAATGATGATTTCAATCGGAGAATCGCCCTGAAACGGTTTTTGACCGGTCAGCATTTCGTAAAGAATAATGCCGAGACTGTAAATATCCGTTCTGGCATCGAGCGGTTTCTGTTCGGCTTGCTCCGGACTTAGATAATGGGGGCTGCCGATGGCCGAGCCGTCCATGGTCAATGAGGTATCGGACTGTAATCGTTTGGCCACGCCAAAGTCCGTCAGGACAGGCGAGCCATTTTTTCTGAAAAGGATGTTTTCAGGTTTGATATCCCGGTGGATGACGCCTTTTTGGTGGACAAAATCGAGACAGCGCGCGAGCAGTTTTATCAACTGTATGGCTTCATCCGGCGGCAAGCCGGCATGGATGCGCTGCTTGAGATCGCCGCCCTCAATATACTCCATGGCCAGGAAGCAGCGTCCATCGACCTCTCCCAAATCATGGATGGTAATAATGTTGTGATGATTCAATGAGGCGATGATCCTGCCTTCATTGAAGAAACGCTTGATTTGGGCCTCGGTATCAAATCTTTTCAGAATCTTCAAAGCGACAGGGCGGTCAAGAGACTGCTGTGTCGCTAAAAAAACAGAAGCCATGCCGCCTTCGCCTAAAAGCTTCTGGATTGTGTAGCCGGGAACCAGGATAGTCAATGGTAGCTTTTCACTGTTGAGAAAAAGGATTTGGCGCCTTTAATCAGCGGCTCATCATTTGATGATGAAACGAAATTTTGTTCCGCGGATCTCGATATTATCGCCGTGCTTGAGTTTTACCCTGGCTTTGACTGTGCTGCCGTTATGGCGGGTATTTCCGCGTTTTTCCGGAACCAGATAATAGCCGTCGCTTTGACGGACGATTTTGGCGGCGACTTTCGGAGCGAACCAGCCACCGATCTGGATATCACAGTCCGAGGATTTTCCGATGGCAAAGCGGGTTTTTGACAGCCTGAACGTGCGGCCGGCCATTGCGCCGCTGGCAGCTTCAAGGCAAGCGTTGTTGGCCTCCTTGTCTTTTATCAGGCTTTCCAGTCTGGAAACGTCGATCTCCACGGTAGCCGATTGGGTGCTATTGCTTTTTTCATTTGAAGTTCGTGCGTCCGTTTTTTCAACAGATACAGGTAAATCAACCGCGATGAATCTTAGCTTATGTTTGAAAATACTTATTTCATCGCCGTAACTTAATTCTGCCTCCGATATCCGCTCGCCGTTTACATAAACGCCATTTTTGCTTTTGAGGTCATGAATGGTGTATTTGTCACCGTTTTTGATGATTTCAGCATGATTGCCCGAGACACCTACGTTGTCGATTACAACATCATTATCCTGATTGCGGCCAATTCGAGTGATGAGGGATTTCACCTCATGTTTGGATTTGAGTTCATCGTTAAAGTAAATATTCAGGTAACCCATAGCGAAATCCGTTTAATCAAAAAATATAAATAGCAAAGTATAGGTTAGAAATTATTTTTTTGATGTTCACCGCATATCTAAAATAAATTTAAAGCTAAAGCTAAAGCTAAAGCTAAAGCTAAAGCTAAAGCTAAAGCTAAAGCTAAAGCTAAAGCCGAAAGTTCTCATTAACTGGCTTGGCGATGTAAGCGTTTAATCCCTGAAAACGGTGAATTGGGCGAATTGTCTACTGGTTTAATAATTTCTAAGGCAGAACCAGGTAAGATTGCTTGAAAATGAGGCTTCCCCGCTAGCTCAACAGAATTTAAAGAAGAAGCCGGGCAAACCGGCCGGTTGGTAGCCAATTTCGGAAGTCGGAAAATTTCAACAGCGTCCTTAAGGAATAAAAATGAAATGGCGGCAGTGTGCACGGTTAAGCGCGACAGTGATATTAACCGTGGCTTTCATGATCGTGGCGACAAGCCGGCCGGCCCAGGCCGTAGAAGGCGCTCCCATCATCAATAACGGCAGTTTCGAATCTCTCCATGACACCAAACCGGGCGCTGATGGATGGGCGGCAGGATGGAAATTGGACGCAGCCGGGCAGATTCCTTCTGATTGGCAACTAAACCCGGCTTATCCCGGCCAGTTGATGTTTGGCGCCGATGATCCGCATATTGGCTCGCGATTTGCCCGGATAACTGCGTCAGCTCGCGGCGCCGCGCACATTTATCAGCGCTGCCGGGGCCTGCAGGCGGGCAAGTGGTATCGCGTTTCCTTATGGGCCAGAGGCGGTGCGTTCGCCGTACAGACGTACGAATCTTTCCGGGAAAGACAGGCCGAAAGCCAGACGCTGCTGCAGGAACATGCCGGCGCGAAATGGCAGCAGTACACCGTTTTTTATCAGCCAGCCGGGACGGGATATCTTGATTCGGCCTTAGTTATTTCCACGGCTTCGCAATCGGGCGTCGATATCGACGATGTCCGCGTGGAACCTACGGATTTACCGGAACTGCCGACTGATGCGACAGACATGGTTTTTCAGAATGAGGCTGTACAGTTGAGTTTCTCGCCTGCCGGTTTTTTGACTCACTTCATCAGTCTGGATTCCAGCGAAGACTATGCGGCAATCAATGCCAGAAGGCCGATGCTGACTGTCTCACGGGCCGGAATACAGGGAATGCCTGTGACCCGGCTCTCGCGGAAAGGCGATGTCCTGACCGCGCAATTCATCGATCCTCAGATCAAGGTCAGTTTGCGCGTGATTCCTGCGAAGCGGCATCTTACTTTTGACGTGCTTAGTGCCGAGCCGGCGGATCTTGATGGCCTGACCATCGACTTCCCTTTGCGGCGTCTCGAAAACGTCGCGCCGGCTTTCAATGCAACCTACGACAGAGAATTCGGCGCGGCCTTCTTCGGCATTACCGAGAACACGGTCAACCATCCGATGTCGCTGGGCAACTCTGTGCAGCTGCTCAGGAGCGAAGCCCAGCGCGGCCATGGCATAGCAGGCGCGAAATTTTCCCTTGTGGCGGCGCCCATCGAGGATTTCAAGCCTGCGATCCGGGAGGCCGAACGCGCGGCGGGATTGCCGTCCCCTGAGCTGGGTGGAAATTGGGCGCGCGATTCGGAATCAGTGCAAAAATCCTATCTGTTTGCTACCGACGCGTCGGAAGCCAATATCGATGCGCTGATCGACCATGCCAAACTGGGAGGCTTCGGCACCCTTGTTTTTTTGAAAAACAATTGGCTGGATAGCCACGGTCATTACCGGATCAACACCGACAATTTTCCGCACGGTCTCGAGGGAGTGAGAGCGGCGGTGGCGAAGATTCATGCGGCCGGGCTTGAAGCCGGAGTGCATGTGTTTGGCCCCTCGATCTCGCCGAACGATTCCTACATCATGCCAAAGCCGGATGGTCGCCTGGCGGCGGTTCCTGTCCCGGATCTTGCCGAGGCGCTCGATGCGAAAGTCTCCGCCATCACGCTGGCGGCTGAACCTAGGCTGCCGCCGATAGATTCTCGCCGCAAGGAGTTTCCGGGCCAGTACCTGAGAATAGGCGATGAGATCATCCGCTATGAGGCCGCGGAGCCGGGTCCTCCGTTCCGGTATATTCGTTGTGTGCGCGGTGCATTGGGCACCAAGGCGGAGGCTCATCCTGCCGGATCGCCTGTAAGAAGGCTTCTTACAATGTGGGGCTATTTTCTCGTGGACCCTGACAGCTCGCTCGTTGACGAAGTTTCCCAGAACTTCGCCGATGTCTTTAACAGCGCGGATTTCGATATGCTGTATGTTGACGCCAGCGACGGCATCATCGATGACTATATCGACAGCTGGTATTACCTCAATCGCATGCATCTTGCTTATTACCGTAAATTCAGGAAGGACGTGCTCTATCAGACCAGCAACGGCGTGGGTACGGATTTGCGCTGGCATATCGTGCCGCGGTCCGCTTCGGCAGACGGCCACGGCGACATCAAGGGCTATCTCGATGAGCGATGGCCAGGGATTCTGCGTATGGATGCGAACTTTACCCGTCCCGATATCGGCTGGTATTACTGGTTCAAGGATATACGGCCGGATCAGCTCGAATATGTCGCCGCCAAAGCGCTGGCAGTGGATGGATCGATTTCGCTGGAGACGTCGCGCGCGGCGCTGGAAAGTCAGACGCAGTCGCGGCAGATGATGGATACGCTTCGAAAGTGGGAGCAGTACCGGCGCGCCCAACCTGTTTCGCAGGAGATAAAAGCCAAGCTGAGAGAGCCGCAGAAGGATTTTAAACTGTTCAGCGATGCTGACGGCGACTGGCAGATCTATCGCGCTTTGTATGAGCCGGTGAGATATGTGGATGTGCTGGACGGCAAGCAGAATACGTGGATTATTCGCAACGATACGGCGAGCGAGCGCCAGCTTGGCGTGGAGATCATTGCCGGCAGGAGGCCCGGAGCGCCGGCTGCCTATAATGCACCGGAAGCCTTCATGATCGAAAGTTTTGACAATGCAGCCGACTTCCAGATGAGCGATCGCAATCAATACGAGAAACATGTTGTCCGCGCGGACAAGGTTTTGTCGTTTAACGGGCCTGTGCGCGATGGCGTGCGGCAGAGTTTCGGGGCAACCAAGAGCGAGATAGAGGCCGACGGGAGCGCTTTGCTTTATACCGCAGCAAACAATGGCAAGTATGGCGGATGGTCGGCGATCGGCCGCCGGTTCGATGAGCCTTTGAATCTATCGGGACATAATGCATTGGGTGTCTGGGTCATGGGGGACGCCAAATACGAGCAGCTTCATATCCAGCTCAGAGACTCAAAAGGGCGCAGCGCCGATTTTCAAGCCGCTATTGACTTCATGGGATGGCATCTGTTGACCTTTCCCTTCCTAGCCGACAGTCAGTTCGACTGGGCGAACACGGAGTATCTGCTGTTTTATTTCGATGCCATACCGGCCAAGACGACGGTCAGCGTCGCGCTCGACGGTGTTCGTGCATTCCGGACGCCTGCCTCAGTTCCTTCGCTTGACCGGCCCATCATCACGGTCAACGGAGAGAGCATGGTCTTTTCTGAATCGCTGGCGGCGGGACAGGCACTGACTTCGGAAGGCCCTGGCGAAACGATTCATTGGCCCGGCGGCATGGCGCCGGGAAAGAAGGTTGAACTGTCCAGGCTGCAGCTTAAGCTGAAACCGGGCGAGAACGCGGTGACATTTTCTGCCGCGAAACCGGAGGCTTTTCCCGGCGACGTACGTGTCCTGCTTTACCCTATCTGGCCTATAGAAGAATAGATGTAAGCTGGGTTGGAGCTTTAGCGGAAACCCAGCATAGGTGGCCCCCAAAGATAAGGGTTGTCAGCCCAGCTTATCTTTATCAATCAGCTCCTCATAACCCTTTTTGTAATCGGGATAGCGAAATTGATACCCCAAATCTCGCAATCGCCGGTTGCTGCAACGCTTGTTCATCGCAGCATCTTGGTCGACCGCTTTGGCGGCAGGCGGTGCGCAATGCATGCGTTCGGCCAGCCATGAAATCACATCCCATAAAGGAGCGGGATCATCGTCGCTGGCAAGATAGCAGTTTTCCAGTTTGCGGCCTTTTAGCCGCTGCTCGAGCAGAAAGTCCAGTACGCCGACACAGTCCAGATGATGAATGCGGTTGGTGAAATAGGGCGGTTCTTTTTGAATGGCGGGGGATTGCGCGGCCATTCTTAATAGCGACTCGCGGCCGGGGCCGTAAATGCCGGAAAAGCGTACGATGATGTTATCGGGATTGAGTTCAATCAGCTGCTTTTCTGCCTGCCGGATTAACCGGTTCGTGACTGCTTCGGGTTCGGCCGGCGAATCTTCATCGACCCATTCGCCTTGTGATTGCGCGTAAACACCGGTTGATGAGACGAAAATCCACGGGCACTGGGGCAGTTTAGCCAGCAGATGATGCAGGCCGGCCTCATAAATGGCGCGATAGTCTGACTCAGTGCGCTCATCGGGCGTAACGATGAAAAACAGCAGGTCGAAATCCGTATCCAGCGCATCAAGTCCTATGTCTGATGCGATGTCGGCAGCCACATAGCGGATTCGGCTGTCATGGGCTGGCGGATGGCGCTTAAGCCCCGTTACCTGATGGCCTTTATCGGACAGTACATGAGCCAGGCGCGTGCCCAGGCCGCCGCAGCCGACAATCAATATGTTCGCCATGATTACAGCAGACTGGTCAGCCGCAATTCCTGAGGATAGGGCGACATATAATAGGATTCGTCAATATAAGGATCGGGCGCTTTGCGGAAGTGGTGCTTCAGCAGCGTCAAAGGCACGATCAGCGGTACTTCACCCTGGCGGTAACGCTCAATGATCTCGCATAGCTCGGCCTTGTCATCGGCGCTTAATTCTTTTTTCAGATAGCCCTGGATGTGCTGGAGGACATTGACGTGATTGCCGCGGCTGGCGACTTTTCTGAGCATCTTCATCAGCAAAAGGATATATTGACCGGCAAGCTGTTCGATATTGTCCGGGGTTGCGCCGGCCGCTAACTGGCCCAACTCTTGGTAGTCACCATGACTCATGATGATCAGCTTATGCCGGGCATGAAAACGGGTCAGATTGCGTACCGTCAGCCCTTCCTCCAGCATTGATTTCCAGCGGTGCAGCACATAGACGCGCTGAATGAAATTCTCGCGCAGGCCAGGATCGCCCAGCCGGCCTTCTTCTTCGACCGGCAGCAGCGGATTATTGCGCATCAGGGTTTCGGCATAAATTCCTACGCCTTCCCGCCTGGGTATATTGTCGGTATAAACTTTGACCCGCTCCATGCCGCAACTCGGCGAATCCTTTTTCAGGATATAGCCGCATAAATCGGCAAATTGCGCTTTCAGACGTTCGGCATGGCTGCGCAGCCGTTCCGTCACATCGATTTCAGGGTTTTTAACGCCGATGCAGCGCACCTCGCCATTGAGCCTGACCAGGTGGATGGTCGGACGCGGTATGCCGAGGCCGATTTCAACTTCCGGGCAGAACGGCCGGAAATCGAAATACTCGCCGAGCGTGCCGGTGATATAGGCATCGTGCTTGTGGCTGCCGTCGTAACGGACATGCTGGCCAACCAAGCAACTGCTGATGCCGATGGGGATTTTTTTCATAATGAAGCAATTGAGCACGGCTGATTGAAGCGCGGCGCTAATCTCGCTGAGGACATTGGAAATGCCGGATCTGCCAATTTAGCGCCTGCGATGATGAGTTGCGATCTTACGTCTGCCGTTATCACTGTCATTATATGTCCAATTATCGTGTTCACTATTGTCGTTGCACCATTGTTTTTCACACGGGATGCCATTGTTGTCACCGTCCGTTTGCTGGTTTGAGCAGTTTTTCAGAAAAAAAGTTGCTTCTTCGCACGAAGTCATTTGCGAGCAGCGGTCTCTGCCGTCACAGTTGAATTCAGTCTCTTCTGATGGCCCGCCGTCGTCTTGACCGGTTACAACAGTGGCTTTAGGCGGCAGTTCTTTCTCAGGTTCATTTGACTTAGGCGAGGCGCCAATGGCGTTCAAGCGAGCATCTTCCTGCGGCGCGGTTCTGGTCTTCAGCTTCATGGTCCAGTCCGAGTCCTTATCGACCGAAAATTGCTGCGCGTCCTGGGCGCACTTCGAATTGGAATAGACTGTTTTGCCGTCTACGATACATTTATAGGCGGCAGTGGCATTTAGGCTGAACAGAGACAACGCAATTGTCGGTAATAATTTCATTTTTCTTATTCTGTTAGAGATGATGTGGGCGAGCCCCTGGTATGATTATTTATCAGCCTTGCCGGTGATAATCCACAATCCGCTCAACCTCGTCTTTTGATCCTAAAATCACGGGTACGCGTTGATGCAGAGAGGCCGGCTTGATGTCCAGTATGCGCTCTTGTCCGGTAGAGCAGGCGCCGCCTGCTTGCTCGATAATAAAGCCGACCGGATTGGCTTCGTACATCAGGCGCAGTTTGCCGGGCTTGGACGGATCGCGGGAATCCAGCGGATACAGGAACACGCCGCCGCGCGTCAGAATCCGGTAGACTTCGGCGACCAGCGATGCAACCCAGCGCATGTTGAAGTTTTTTCCGCGCGGACCTTCTTCGCCCTTCAGGCACTCATCGATATAGCGCTGCACGGGGGCTTCCCAGAAGCGCTGATTGGATATGTTGATGGCGAATTCGCCGGTGTCATCCGGAATGGTCATGTTCGGGTGTGTCAGGATGAACTCGCCGATATCCTGGTCGAGCGTGAAGCCGTTGACGCCGTGCCCGGTCGTCAGGACCATCATCGTTGACGGACCGTAGAGCACGAAGCCGGCGCATACCTGATCGCCGCCTTTCTGCAGGAAGTCCTCCAGTGTCGGATCGATGCCTTCGCGGCAGCGCAGTATCGAGAAAATAGTGCCGACGGTCAGGTTGACGTCAATGTTTGAAGAGCCGTCCAGCGGATCGAACAACGCCAGGTATTTGCCTTTGGGGTACTGGCTCGGGATCTTGATGATGTCATCGACTTCTTCCGATGCCATGCCGGACAGATGCCCGGTCCAGTTCAGGGCGTTGACCATGATATCGTTGGTGATGATGTCCAGTTTCTTTTGCACCTCGCCTTGGACATTCTCGGATTCGGCGCTGCCCAGCACACCGATCAGGTCGCCCCGGTTGACGAGATGCGATATTTTCTTGCATGCGGTCACGATATCGTTGAGCAGCAATGTGAACGTGCCCGATACGCCCGGCAACTCGCGCTGCTGTTCGATGAGAAATTGGGTCAGAGTAATGCGATTGGCCATGTTTGATATCTCCGTTTAACGTGTTTATTACGTTTGGAAAGCGGCTGGACCGGATCGTTTAACTAGCCGAAAGTCGAGCCATTCCAGCCCCAATACTCGGCTGGGCAGTTGCTGAACTCGATATAGACGCGGTCGGCCGGGATTTGCAACGCATCGTTCAGCAGTCGGCTCAGTGAAGACGAGATGGCCTTGGCCTGCGCCGTGGTGAGTCCGATGCTTTTACATTCGGCATAAGCCAGCGGTTGATTGTTGCCGGCGAAGAGCATGGCCTTGCCGCCTTCGATTTGCACCATGACATAGCGTTCCGGCTTGCCGGTCTGTTGCGCCATCAGTTTTGACAATTGCTCCAGTAATTGCGGCGATTGTTCCTCAGAGAGGGATTCGGTGGTGCTTAGTTTTAAATAAGGCATAGCTTTAACTCCGTATAAGAATACGTTTTGGTTGGGATTAAAGTTTATAGCAAAAAGCCGATTAGTGAAGATGATTCGCGATTTGCCTGGTTTTCGTGTCTTATAAATGAGATGCTCTTTTACTCACTTGTGACAGGCGAACCGATGACCATCAAATCTCTTTTATATACGGGTTTTATTACGATGACTTTAATGACTGCCAGCCCTACCAATGCATCCGAAAAAAAACTGGCCCCATGCCCGGGTACTCCGAACTGTGTTTCGAGCCAGGCTGCGGACGTGGATAAGGAGCATTTTATTGCCCCATTTAAAATAATCGGCAAGGCAGACGATGCCTGGAAAGCACTCAAGCAGGCGCTTGTCAGCCAAAGCCGCACCGTTATTACCGAAGAAACGGAGGATACGCTGCACGCGGAGGCGACCAGCCTGGTTTTCCGTTTTGTCGATGATGTCGATGCCCTACTCGATGCTGAGACCGGACTGATTCATATCCGTTCCGCCTCGCGCGTCGGTTACAGCGATCTGGGCGTCAACCGCAGACGCATGGAAAAGTTGCGGCTTGCGTTGCAGAAGGCTGGCGTTATTGAATGAATGCTGAAGATGCTTTCATATTCCCGGTGTTTCCCGCAGCTTCAGGCCTTCAATAGTGCGTGCTTCACTGCTGAAACCAGATCCGGGTATTGGAATTCGAAATCCTGCGCCAACAGCCGTTCGGGCATGACGCGCTGACTGCCTAACACCAGCTCCGACATCTCGCCGAGCATGGTTTTTAACAACCAATCCGGAACCGGAAGCAGGGCGGGGCGGTTTAAACAGTAAGCCAGCGTTTGCGTAAACTCGCGATTGGTGACCGGATTGGGGGCGGTTGCGTTATAAGCGCCTTGCATGGAAGCATTGTTGATCATAGCCTGGACAATCGCTATCCAGTCCTCGCGATGTATCCAGGACATCCATTGCCGGCCGCTGCCCAGGCGGCCGCCCAGCCCTAAACGGAACGGCAGCAACATGCGCTTCAGCAAACCGCCATCTTCGGCGATGACCAGGCCTGTTCTGATCAGACAGACTCTGACCCCAAACTGCCCGGCTTTCCGGGCTGCCTGTTCCCAATCGGCGCAAAGCTGGTGCGAAAAGTCCGGGTGCGGCGCCGATTGCTCCGTTAAAACAGTATCCCCTTGGTCGCCATAATAGCCGACAGCCGAACCGCTGATCAGCAGATCCGGCTTGATGGCCATGCGTCCGATGGCGTCAACCAGTTGTTCGGTCAGGTTGATGCGGCTGTCCCGGAGCAGTTTTTTTCTGGCGTCGGTCCAGCGGGCGTCAAAAATGGGTTCGCCGGCCAGGTTGATGATGACCTGATAGGCGTCTTCGGTTTTAAGCTGCTCAAGATTGCCTAGCGCGCTTACGCCGGGGCCGCAGATTGCGGCGACTTTGTCGGGATTGCGGCTTAAAACGGTAACGGCATGGCCTTGGCGGGTCAAATGCTGAGTCAATGCATGGCCGATAAAGCCGGTTCCGCCTGTAATCAATGCTTTCATGGTTCGGACCTCATTGCGTTTTTCCTGATAGAGTCAATAAAGTCGGATAAGTTGTTTGTTCTTTTTCTTAAAGTTAAATTGCGCCTGTTGTTACAAAGTGCCCGCTTGTTCAGGTATGGATTGACAAACTGTCGTAACGTTCTTATGGTAAATCAATTGTTTATTTAGAATAAGGCTATGAGTTAAGGATTTTTTACTTTAAACAAGAGTCGAATACTCGGGTGATGTTGAGCGCCCGGTTAACTGATTCGTCTTTTTTCTCTTAACTTTACGGGAATTGTAAAAAATCCTCCTCGATAAACCCTCCTTAGCAGTCTAGGGGAGGGTTTTCTTTTACTTAATGAATGACGAAGCAGATGAGTGGAAGTATGACATCAAAAGTATTCCAGACTTTTAAATTCCTTGTGACTGCCAACTTTTATCTTTCCGTGATTGTGCTAATGGTAGGGGGTATCTCGTCAGTATCGGGCAGTGATGCAATTTTCGAATTCAAGAGGGAGTTTTATGATCCCTTGCGCAATAACTTGCGCATCATGATGATTTACCTGGCTATTTCTGAAATAGGCGTTTGCGTATATTGTTTTTTAAAGGATAAATTTCAAGCGATTATTCTGACCGGTTTTTTTCTGGTTTTGATTACCGGATTACTGGAATTTTATGGACAGATAAACGAGATCCCAATTGATCCGAATTACCCGCCGTTTTTTTTCTATATTGGTTTTTCACACATTTTGTTCGGTGTGCTGACGAATATGGAAAAAACGCTTGCAAATCAGGCGCATGAGATGTCAAAGCAATAGTCTGGACGTTGTCGTTGAATGTCATTGGTCATGCGGATATTTGCATGAGCCATCCGAAAACAAAGTCACGTATCTGGCGGAATACACAACGTGTATTGGGGCTTTTTTATCTGTTTGCATTGGCAGCGTGTACCGAGTCTTTGTTGTTCGCTGTGAATTCACTGGCCCGGACCGATAATTTTACTGAAATTGAAGACATAGCTTATGGTGAGCATCGACTGAACCTGCTCGATATATATCTGCCTGACCGGAATCAGGCTTTGCGAGCCACGGTTGTCTTTTTTTACGGCGGTTGCTGGGGCGGATGTGAAACCAAAGGCAAGGAGAATTACCTGTTTGTCGCCCAGGCTTTGACATCGCACGGTTATGCGGTCGTCATACCGGATTATCGGCGCTATCCGGAAGTCAGGTTTGATCAGATCATAGACGATGCTCGGCGGTCCGTGGAATGGGTTAAGGCTCACGGCGCAGAATACGGCGCTGACCCCGACAATATTTTCCTGATGGGGCATTCGGCTGGGGCGCATCTGGGCGCCATGCTGACGCTTAATGAGGACTATCTGCGGCCTGAAACCTACCAGCGCATAAAGGGATTTATTGGTCTGGCAGGTCCTTATGATTTTTTACCTCTCACAGAAGCCTATCAAAAAGAGATTTTCGGCCCCGAAGAGAAATATCCGGCCTCCCAGCCCGTCAATTTTGTTCAGGGTACGGAACCTCCCTTGCTTTTGCTGTACGGCAACAACGATGAAACGGTAAAGCCAATCAATATCAAGAGCCTGAGCTATAAGGTCAGGGATGCGGCGGGTTGCGTGGAAACCCATCTATACGAAGACCTTGATCATGTTGAACTGCTGGCGGCGCTGGCATTGCCTCTGCAGGACAGCAAGCCGGTTTTGCCGGATATCATTGGATTTCTGAATTTTTACGCACAGCCGCAGGTATCCTGTAAGGCGATGATTACTAAAATGCATTAAATTTCTTGTTAATTTAACCAGACTATAATTTCTGATAGAAGCCCAGCTGATATTAATCCAATAGCGATATCGTTTTTATCTGCCTTTATGTTAAACAGCCAAGCTATATTTTAAAGACCTCTGAGTCAAGCTATGCTTAAATCTTCCTGACATGATAGAATTTAAGTATTTTTTAATCAGGACAGGATTTTTTCCTCTTCACTGATTTTCTTCAATCAGGCTATTTTTCGCCGTTCAGCATGCGTTAAGCCTGAGTTTGAAAAAGTGATGTTATATTTGTTTTTGCGTTTGAGAAAATTATCAAAATGAAATTGCGTATATTGTTTGCCTTGTCGATCGCATTATCAGCCATCGGCGGCAAAGCCAGTGCCACGACCTACAATTGGCCGGCAGATCCCAACGATACTGTCATCACCGAATACCCGGATGGGGTGCCTCTGGCCCGGGCAGAGCAGGAAGAAACTTTGCTGGATATGGCCAGAAGGTTCAATTTGGGACAAATGGAAATAGTGCGTCTAAATCCGGACGTTGACCGTTGGCATGTGAAAAAGGATGAAATCATTCGCATCTCCAATAGACGCATTATGCCCGACTCGCCACACAAGGGCATCACGCTGAATATTTCCGAATACCGTATGTACTTTTATCCGCCTCAGGCACCAGGCATGCCCCGGCAAGTGATGTCGTTCGCGCATGGGGTCGGCAGACAGGACTGGAAGACGCCTCTGGGCGAAACCAAAGTCGCGCGCAAGGTTAAAGATCCTGTCTGGCATCCGCCTGAATCAATCCGGCGCGAACATGCGGCCAACGGCGACCCTCTGCCGGCAGTCGTGCCGCCTGGTCCGCATAATCCACTGGGCGCTTATGCGCTGTATCTAAATCTGCCCGGTGAATACCGCATACATGGCACCGATATCGACAAGATCTTCGGTATCGGCATGCAGATCACGCATGGTTGCGTGCGTATGTATCCTGAAGATATAGAGCAGCTCTATAACATGGTGCCGGTGGGAACACCAGTTTATATCGTCAAGCAGCCTATTAAGGCGGGATGGCTGGATAACAAGCTTTACATAGAGGCGCACCCTGATTTGGAAGGCGAGGAAATGACGCGGGATCAGCGCTTTGAGCTGGCGCTGAGCCTTATCCAGAAAGCCAATAACGGTGAAATACCTGAATTTGATCAGCAAATTCTGAATGAAGCCCTGACCAAGCTGGACGGTGACCCGATAGCAATTTACGAAAGATTGCCGCCTATGCCTGATGAAGAGGCTATAACCGCGCAGCAAGAGCCGGTTCAAACGCCTGCCAGCAATCCGACTTTGACAAAATATTACCGCGGCCCTCAAAAACCGCCTTCGTCGTATTAACCATGCCCAGACTATCCGGTGCGTTCCTGTCGCAACCGGATAGTCTGAATCTAAAATTGTAATTCAATGTCTATAAGGAATCGTTTTTGCGGCACGCCGGCAAGAAATCCTTATTTGCCATTGATGTCCATTTCTTTCAGTAGCCGATCCAGGCTTGCGGCCCAGGCTTATATTTTACTGTGTCGGATGGCATGCTTTGGCAATTGCCGGGCGCTGTTAGGGTTTTGCAACCCTATAATTTTTAAGGACAATATTTATTGAAATGATGCTTTTTGTGTAATTTGCACTGGCTTGAATTTAGTGCTTTTTAAAGGTCATTTCAATTTCCCGGAAGCTGGTAAAGTCACAGGTAATTTTACATTTTGAAGTCAGAATGGGCATTTGTAGCTCTTTTTTGAAAATCAGGATGAATAAAATTCACGACTTTTGTAAAGAAATCGCTATCATATCGCTCTAGCGGGAAGTGAGCGTAAGCTTATCCATTAATATTTTTATTCTATGAGGATTTCATGAAGCAATTGCTGTTTTGGGTTTGGTTTTCCGTGTTGTTTATGAGTGGTCAGTCAATGGCTGCAGATCAGCCGGCAGCTACAGAAAAACCGGCAGTTGCAGACAAGTCAACGGTTGTTGATAAACCGGCAGCCACAGAAAAAACACCGCCTGCCGATAAGCCGGAAGCTGATGCCAAGCCGACCGGAGCCGATAAGCCGGAAGCTGACGCCAAGCCGGCCGCCGCCGAGAAACCGGAAACTGCTGACAAGCCGGCTGCTACGGGGCAGGAGCAGCCACCGGCAGCCGGCAAGCCGGCGACAACAGAAAAGCCGATAGCGGAACTCCAGCATAAAGAAAATGGGCCCATTCCACCCTCCAATGAAGTATTGCAGTGCGCCGCTTTCAGCCCTTACGTCGGCGATCTTAATCCCGACAAGGGCGCTCATCCATCCAGGGAATTGATCAATGAACTGCTCGATAAGCTGGTCAAGGAAACACGCTTTCGCTGCATTATGACCTACGGCGTCATGAACGGGCTGGAGTATGTCTTTGCTGCGGCCGAAGCGCGCAATCTCAAAGTGATCGCCATCATCTGGCTGGACGATGACATCAACGTCAATACACAGTCGATTAACAGCGGCATAGAAGTCGCGCGGGCTTTCCCGCAGACGATCGTAAAGCTGAGCTGCGGCTCCGAAGTCAGAACGCGGCACGGCAATGCCTTCGATGGCGAGATCACGCGCTGCATAGACAGTCTGCGTAAAGCCGGCGTAACTCAGCCTATCACAACGATTGACACCTGGTGGGAATGGTGCAACCGGTCATGGCCTTGCAAGCAAACCAGCTTTGGCAAAAGCGTGGACTGGATAGGCACAAATATTTTCCCCTGGTGGGAGAATAAATATTCAGGTATTTTCCCTTGTACATCAGCCAGCAAAGCGGCTGATTTTCATATCGCCCGCCTCAAGGATCTGCGGAAAACTTATCCCAAGAAAGACGTGATTCTGACCGAATTCGGCTGGCCTAACGGCCCGGCAGGCGGCACGGAATACAATATTCATACCAAGCAGCATTGCGGCGTGGCCGGCAAGAAAAATCAAATGAGAGTCGTCGAGCAGACCTTTAGAAAACTGTCTCAAAAGAACTGGTCCGGCGTTGCGTTTGAGGCGTTTTCGGAAAACTGGAAGCCCAGCAATGAAGGCAGCTTCGGTAGTTACTGGGGGCTTTGTGAAGGAAAGCCGCCGTATGCCTGCGTCAAAGGGGTAAGCGGCATTCCACCCAAACGGTAGGGAGCTGAATTAAAAAGCGTTGCTTGAAAAAACAAGGGTAACAGCAACGCTTTTTTACCGACGTCGGAGCATTTTCGACAAAATAAAGTCCAATGCATTATCAAGCATAGGCGCACCTAAAGATGCGTCATTGATTGTTTTGAAACATGCCATCTACGGGACTTTATCATGCCATCCACCGCAGAACTGAAAGCCAAGCTGGCCGCCGCCCTGGAAGCTAAAGGCCCGAATTACCAGCCTCGCACGCATCATCTGGAAAACGGCAAGCCGATTTATACGAACCGGCTGATCTTTGAGGATTCTCCTTATCTGTTGCAGCATGCCCATAATCCGGTGGATTGGTTTCCGTGGGGCGATGAGGCGTTTGCAATAGCGCGCCTGGAAAATAAACCGATTTTTCTATCAATAGGTTATGCCACCTGTCATTGGTGCCATGTCATGGAAGAGGAAAGTTTTGAAAGTCTTTATATTGCAAAAATCCTCAATGACGACTTCATCTCCATCAAGGTAGACAGGGAGCAGTACCCCGACATAGACCAGATTTATATGACAGCCGTCACCATGATGACCGGGCATGGCGGCTGGCCGATGTCGTCATTCCTAACGCATCAAGGCAAACCCTTTTTCGGCGGCACTTATTATCCGGCAGAAACATTTGCCAATTTGCTATTGCAGATCTCGCAGGTTTGGCGCAGCCAGCAGCAAATACTGATCGATCAGGCCGAGCAGCTGGCCGATGCGCTGGATCGTGTCACGGCCGCTCAGCGCCGGGTCAGCAAACTGGACTCTTCGGCCATGCAGGCGGCGATCGGCCAGTTGCTTGAGCACTACGATGCCGAAAATGGCGGCTTCAGTCCGGCGCCGAAGTTTCCCAGCGAACCGGTTTTGTTGCTGCTGCTTCAGGCCTATGAGCGAAATCTCGATCCGGCGCTATTTTCCGCTTTGAATCACACGTTGTCGGCGATGGCGCAAGGGGGCATTTATGACCAGATTGGCGGCGGATTTCACCGTTATGCCACCGATGCGCATTGGCTGGTGCCGCATTTTGAAAAAATGCTCTACAACCAGGCCTATCTTGCCAGAGTCTATACGCATGCCTACGCGCTGACCGGCAATCCGCTCTATGCGCGAATCGTCAAACACACGCTCGATTATGTGCTGCGCGAGATGACGACTCCGGAAGGCGTATTTTATTCCGCAACCGACGCCGACAGCGAAGGCCGGGAGGGTGCGTTTTTTATCTGGACGGTAGATGAAGTTAAATCCGTGCTGCCGCCTGACGATGCTTTGTTCGTCATAAATACCTTCGGCCTGACGCCGAAAGGCAATTTTGAAGGCAAGAATATTTTTCACCTGCCTCGCTCGCTGGATGACATCGCCAGGGATGAAGGCGTCAGCCTGGAACAATTATTTAATAGACTCGATCCGCTGCTGGAAAAACTCAGGCTTTATCGCGCAAAACGCATTCCGCCGCTGACAGATAACAAAATCATCGTTGCCTGGAACGCCATGCTGATCACGGCGCTGGCCGAGGCCGGCGACAGGCTGGCTGAGCCGCGCTATATCGATGCCGCCAGGCGCGCCGCCGGTACGCTGTGGAAGAAGCAACGGCTCAAAGATGGCGTGTTGTGGCGCGTCAGTCTCGATAATAAGTCATCCATTCCAGCTCGCCAGGACGACTATGTCCATTTCAGTGAGGCTTTGCTGGCGCTTTATGATATCAGCGGCGAGCCGTTGTTTCTGCAGCAAGCCCAGGCGCTTGCCGATGAAATGCTGGAGAAGTTTCTGGACAGTGCTTCCGGCGCGTTGGTGATGGGACGGGAGCGACTATTGTTCCATCATCCCAAAGACAGCTATGACGGTGCGCTGCCTTCCGGCAATGCCGTTGCCGTGCGTGTGCTTTCAAGGCTGGCCAGGCGCACGGGAGAGCTTGTCTATGCTGACCATGCGGCAAAAATCGTTCAGGCTTTCGCGGACGATATCAATCGACAGCCTTCAGCTTTTGCTTATCTGTTGGCGCAGCTCGATGAAATGCAACATGGCGAGATCGGGCCTCGCCAATATGTTGCGCGCGGCGCTGTCAAAATTGAGGCAAAACGCATAAAACAGCCGCGCAAAAGCACTGTGATAATCGATCTGGAGATCAAAGAAGGCTGGCACATCAACGCCCATGAGCCGTTACAGCAAACGACGACGGTGGCTACGGAGATAAATCTGGCAAAAGGCTCGTCATGGACTATTGATGCGGCGACTTATCCCAAGCCGGTGTTAAGGACGCTGCCGTTCGATAAAAATCCATTGGCACTTTATGAGGGTCGGGTACACCTGCAGGCCGAACTTTCCCGTCATGATGACGGAAGCTATGAGCCTATCAAGCTGAATCTGCAGCTTCAGGCTTGTGACCAAAATAGCTGCCAATCGCCCGAAACTGTGGTTTTAACGGTCTATTAACAGCCTTTTATATCGTCAAGCATGGTTCTGTAATTGAGATAGTCGACCGCTACAGGCGAAATTTTGCCATTCTGCTCCAGGATCAGCGATGGATAAGAACAGACGCCAAAACGTCTGGCCATCTTGATTTCCTGCTGCAGTTGCCTGTCAATTTCATGACTGCGATAGTCAAGCTCGAATTGCTTGCTGTCTAAATTCGCCTGGTTGGCGCACTCGAACAATGTGGAATCGAGCGCCGGATTTTTGGCGTGCTGATAATAAGCCTCCTGAATGCGGGCTAAAAGCCTGTCTTCAAATTCAATCCCTTGTTTTCTCGCTGCCAATAATGACCGGCAGGCTGGGTAGGTCGACCTAATAGGCGTGTTATTGCTCCAGAATGCAAAATTGAATCTAACGCCCGGCACCGTTTGCTCGATGCGATGCCATGCCTGTTGTATGCTTTGCTGCAGGGCAAGGGGCATGGGTTCTGTCGAGTCGGGGGCAAGTCCGCCCAAAAGTCTTTTAAACTCGATGTCCGGTGGTAATGCCTGCTTTAGTGCGGACAAGCTGGTCTTGAAAGCGTAACACCAACTGCACAGCGGATCGTGTATATAATATAGGCTGGTATCCATTTTCATCCTGGTGATAGTTTAAACATGCAGGCCGATTCAAATAAAATTTGCGACATCGCCGATCTTGAAGCCGGCCAATGCCGTCAATTCAATTATACCAATGCATCGGGTGTACTGGTTGAGGCGCTGCTGGTGAAAACGCTTGATGCGGTAAAAGCCTATCAAAATGCCTGTCCTCATTGGGAAGTGGAGATGAACTGGAAGCCGGATGAGTTTCTTAACCCTGAGCGGACGCATATCAGCTGCGCCATTCATGGCGCCTTGTTTAGAATTGATGACGGCTTATGTGTGTTCGGGCCTTGCGTCAGGCAAAAACTAACACCGGTTCCTGTCCAGGTTTTGGACGGGGCTGTTTATTTATCGGCGCATGGGCGATAAATTACGATGATTTAACTGCAGATCCTCATAGATTAGTTTATTTGCAGTATAATTAATGAGCTGTCCCAGGGAGGGTATGACAGAATTTCAGCATAGAATTTCCGGCACATCAATGATCTACTTATCATCAACAGCGGTTATCGTCCAATTGGGAATTGGCGGTATGGCGCGCAATACGGTTGCCCAATACATCCGAAAAGAATCAGGCAATCAGTCAACAGGCATTAATGTTTTGATACATGAAGTAAATAAACAGTCCTTCGGTTTCAGAGGCTAAAGTTGTGGTTATTTCTGAAAAACAAAAGAAAATTCTGGCTATTCTTGCAGACGGCCAATTTCATTCCGGAACCGAACTGGCTCGCGTCATGAAGCTCAGTCGCGCAGCGGTATGGAAGCAGTTAAACAGCCTGACTGAGTTGGGCCTGCAACATTCGGCAGTCAGAGGTAAAGGTTACCGGCTGGACAAACCGCTTGAGCTGCTTGTGCATGCCGAAATCGATGAAGTGCTGAGCGATCGGACCCGCGAGCTGATTTCATCACTTGAAATTCATGACCGTATCCATTCCACGAACAGTTATCTGGTAGATTGCGGACAACATGGCGCGCTGTCCGGCACTGTCTGTTTCGCAGAGCATCAAACCGCCGGCAAAGGCAGGCGGGGACGGCAATGGATATCGCCTTACGGCAGTAATATTTATCTGTCTATACTGTGGCGTTTCCAGCAGGGCCCTGCCGCCATTTCAGGATTGAGCCTGGCTATCGGCGTAGCGGTCATGCGGGCTTTAAGACAGCATGATATTGAGGATGTCGGCCTGAAATGGCCTAATGACATCTACAGCCAGGGTAAAAAGCTGGGCGGTATTCTGGTCGAGGTTTCAGGCGAAACCGATGGCCCGTGTTCGGCTGTGATCGGCTTGGGCCTGAATTTATTTTTGCCCGAACCTGAGGCTGAAAGCATTACCCAGGCATGGACTGATCTGAGTAAAGTGACCGGTTGGCAGCAACTCTCCAGAAACAGGCTGGCTGGTCTTTTATTGGAACATCTGATAGCGGTTATTGCGGATTTTGAGGGGGTCGGCATTAAAGCTTATGTCGATGAATGGCGCAGTTATGATTGCCTGAAAGGCAAAGCGGCGACACTGTTTATCGCCACGCAGCAATTCGAGGGCACTGTTGAAGGCATAGATGATGACGGGCTGTTGTTGATTAAACGGTTGGATGGCCATGTCCAGGCTTTTGCTTCCGGCGAAGTCAGCTTCAGCGGTTATTTGCCATGAATTTGCTGATCGATATAGGCAATACCCGGCTGAAATGGGGCATGGCCAACGGCTATCAAATCATTGCCGGACAGCCGCTCGTCCATGATCAGGTGGTGCGGCATGAGCTTGTGAATATCTGGGAAAAAATCTCTCCGCCTCAACGGATCGCCATCGCCTGCGTCAGTGCAGGGCAACTGCTTGAACAGGTTCGTTCAGTTGCTCTTGAGCTTTGGCCTGGTATGGATATCATCTCGGCCAAAGCTCAAGCACAGGCATTCGGTGTACAGAATGCCTATGAAAATCCGGAAAAACTTGGCGTTGACCGCTGGCTGTCGCTGGTGGCCGTCCGGCATTTCTATCCGGGGCCAGCCTGCGTGATCGATTGCGGCACGGCAATAACCGTGGATGTGCTTGATACGTATGGCAAGCATCAAGGCGGCTTGATCAGCCCCGGATTGATGCTGATGAAAAAATCGCTCTCGCTGGGAACCGAGCAGCTACAATTCAGTGAAACGCATCATGCGTTCGGGCTTGCGACGAACACGGCAGCAGCCATCTATAGCGGCACCTTATCGGCCGCAGTCGGGCTGATCGAGCATGTAGTGGCCCGGCAACCGGACAATATGCAAGTGATCTTGACAGGGGGCGACGCACAGCTTGTCGCTGAGCGGCTTGTTTTCAAACCGGTCATCGACGCCGATATTGTGTTGCGTGGACTGTCCATAATCTTGAAGAGTGACGAATGAAATTTTTTTTGTTTTTAGTGGCGCTGGCTAATGTCGGACTGTTCATGTGGGAATATAAACAGGGCGCTTTCGAACCATCGGCCGATATCGCCGAGCAATACGATTCGCCGGACCAGGAAAGCATTCTATTGGTCAGCGAGCTAAAAAATGCCCAGCAAGCTCAGGCATCCGGACCTAAGCCGGATACAGCAGCAGATCCGAGGAAAACTTCGGCAGCCACGGTCCCATCAGTTTCATTGAAGGGTTTAGAGGCTCCTGATAATAATTTGCTGGCTGAGCAATTGAGTCTGCCCATGGACAAGCTTGTGGTCGAGGCAGGTTTGTCTGCTGGAAACAGCGCCGCTCGTCCGGCTGAGCAGAAAAAAGCGGAAAAAGCGCTGCCTGAATCCGCTCATGCTGACAAGGAAAAGTCAGGTCAGCCAAGGCTTGAATCCAAGCCCGTTCAGCCAATTATTGCCGCCGCTGAAAAAGCCCAAGACAATGACGCTGCAGACGAACCGGCCAGTTGTTATGAAGCCGGGCCTTTCGCCAACGGCAATGCCTATCAGCTTTGGAAAAGAGAGTTGAATGCGCCCAAGGAAGCCATTAAATCGCTGAGCCGCGACGGCGAGGTGATCAGTGATTATCTGGTTTACTATCCGGCCGCGGAAACCAGACAGCAGGCCGAGGCCAACCTGAAAATGATCAAGGACAAAGGCATCAATGATCTTTGGCTTTTGACAAAGGGTAAAGATAATGGCTTGATTTCGTTAGGCGTATTCAAAAACGAAAGCCGGGCTCTGGCGATGAAGAGCCAGTTGCTGGCCAAGGGCATTCAGGCCGAAGTCAAGCCCCGATATACCCTAAAACCCCAGAAATACGCCCAGATTAAAGCGGGCGGCAAGGTTCAGGAGCGCCTGAATGTCATGAAGCAAACTTACCCGGCTGTCGTCGTCAAACAAATCAATCAGTGCTGGTAATCCGCGAATGGCCGGGCTTTAAAACTGCCGGTTTATTTGTAGAATAACTCAGGCATATAAACAGGAAAAACTGTGCGCCGAAGATCAGGTTGGCCATTAATAAATGCACGGGTTGGGCAACCGCCGGCATGCCCAGCCTGTCCAGCGTGATGCCTGCGATGATGGCGGTCACAATCAGTCCGATAAGCGCAAAGCCGGTGCGCAGCAAAATGCTTTGCTTATCGACTGACTGGTAAACTTTCCAGACCAGCCAGAGGTTGGTAAATAAAATAATCGACGAGAAGGAACGGTGGATATAAAAAATGACAGGAAAATCGTCGCGCCAGAACTGGCGATCGATATAGGCGTGTTCATGCGCAATAAAATCCACCGCTTCGCGCACCTGGGTGCCCATGGCAACCTGCGTTAAAGTCATGATCATGGCGACGATCAAAACGGCCCGGAACTTCTCGGGCAACCCTTGAGTGTCTATCCGGCCTATAAAGTCGCGTTGCGATCGGGCAATCGTATAAATGAGCAGGGCGACTATGAACAAAGCCAGCAGCATATGCAGCGTGATCATGATTGGCTTCAGATTGCTGGCGACCACGGTGGAACCCAGCCATCCTTGGAAACCGACCAGAAAAAACACACTTAAGGATAAATAAAAGACGGTTTTGTCGGATTTCAGGTAAATGCGCGATGACCAGACAGTCAGGAAAATCAGGAATCCTACCGTCACGCCAACCAGGCGGTTGGTATATTCGGTCCAGGTTTTCACCGGGTTGAATTGCGTGCTTTCATAGCCGCGTTCGGCATAGATTTCATGATAATTGGCCGGCAACTGTGATTCTTCGGTTGGCGGAACCCATTGTCCGAAGCAGGTCGGCCAATCGGGGCATCCCATGCCCGCTCCGGAGGCTCTTACAATCCCGCCTACGAGAATGACAAAATAAACGGCGAAAATAGTCAAGGTGCCCAGGCGGCGAAAACGTATGGCTGCTTGTGTATTCATCATAGTTTTATCAGGGTGCTGCTGTTTAGGAAAGCATGCTCTTTGCTAATTCAATTTCATCTGAAATACTTTCAATTCCGGTATTTCAGCATCGGTTGCAAGACTCGGCTTGCCAAAAGCGGGAGTTGAAGAGCAGTCAATCCGGCATGCCGGACGATCAGTTCCCGCGATGTTCTGCAAGAAAGCTACTTGCATGATATCGATATAAGGAAGGTCTAATGTACACGCGTAAAATTATAACGTTAATACCGTGACCTTGTCCTGATCTTGATTGTTTAAGGCCAGATTATAAGTATTCGCATCGGACACTTGCAGAACGATAAGCATTTTATAAACATTGTTTCTGGCTTGCGCCGTGAGTACCGTGCCAATGCTTTGTTCTGATTCCGCGTTCTTGTCCATGATTGCCGTATTGGGCTGGGGCGCGGTTGCTGATTTGCATTCAGCCAGGAACATTTCCCGTTTGGTTTTGCCGAGATAGTGGGTGCGGGCCACAATTTCCTGGCCGGTGTAGCAGCCTTTGTTGAAACTGATGCCGCCCAATTTATCCAGGTTGAGCATTTGCGGAATAAATTCCTCTGACGTTTCGGGCGTCAGCCACGGAAGGCCTGCGGTAATGTCCAGATAGCGCCATTGCGCCGAGCTTTCCGGCTGGAAGCCTTGATCGCCGGTCCATGTTTTCCAAAGCATTATCGCCGCCTCCGGCTCTGATATAACCAGATACCGGCTTTGTTCGGGCGAAATATTGATAAAGACGGCATTTTGCTGGCTGGTTGCAAACAACCGCTCAGGCAAGGATAAGCCGCTCGGCTGCCCGGCGGGACAGCAGAGCCCTATCAGGCATAGTTCATCCGAGCTATCGATTAATTGCACATCGGACCTCAGGATGTACTTTTGCAGTCGCTCTTTAACCGATCCCAGCAATGCCTTCGGCAAAATCAGAAGGAAGGCATCGGTTTTTTTAACCAGCAAAAAAGTTGTAATGACGCGCCCTTTCGGGTTGCACAGAGCGCCGACACTGCTTTGAGTTTCAGTAATATCATCGATATTGCAGGTGATCTGCCCTTGCAGGAACTTTGCCGCATCTTTTCCGGCTACAGTCAGAACAGCCAGCTCAGAGATGGCAAAGATATGTTTTTCGCTGTCAGGGGAAATAGCAGGGAAAGCAATATCGCCCTCATCTTTAAATGTGGCATGTTCGGTGCTTAGAAAATTTTTCCAGTTTTGATCCATGGATGAGATTTTATGGTGGGTGCATTAAGAAGGGCATTGATTATAACGCGCTTCAAAACTAAGACAAAAAATCAGCCAGCCGCACTACGGATTGGGCATATTTTGTATTGGCTTACCCGTGACCGACAAGGTATTATTAACTTACCTTATGGCTTAAATCGTGATGTGTTATGGACCAACAGAAAAAAATCCGGCCACTCTCTCCACATCTGCAGGTTTACAAGCTGCCCCTGAATGCAGTTGCGTCTATTGTTCACCGTATTACCGGTGTCATATTGTCGATAGGATTGCTGCTGTTCGTAGGCAGTTTGCTGACAATCAGCGTGGGGGAGGATGCATATGTAACCATGCAAAACCTTATGAATCATGCCCTGGGCACTCTGATCCTCTGGTTATTTATTTATGCGCTGTTCTTTCATCTGTGTCATGGCGTCAGGCATTTAATCTGGGATGCCGGCAGCGGATTCGAACGGGAACACATGGACAGGAATGTCTATATCGAACTGATAGCATCGGTCGTTTTGACTGTCGCTGGTTTTTTCTTACTTTAAGCAGGAGGCTATCATGGATTATCGTACACCGCTTGCCAAAGCCCGGGGCCTGGGTTCTGCAAAGGCCGGAACCGCTCATTGGTGGATGCAGCGAGTCACGGCTGCCGCGCTTATTCCACTGTCCTTATGGTGGCTGACGTTTATCGGTCATCTGTTAAAGTCATCTTATCCGCAAACTGTAGTCTGGCTGTCAAAACCTTTGAACAGCGTGCTCATGATCGCCTGGATTCTGGCTGTTTTTTACCATGCCGGCCTGGGTCTGCAAGTGGTCATCGAAGATTATGTCCATACCGAATGGCTGAAGATTGTTTCCGTGTGGATCGTCAAGCTGGCATTTGTTCTTCTGGCGTTAGTCGCTGTGGTGGCGATCTTTAATATTGGGAAAATGGTATAAGGCATGTCGAACAGTTATAAAATCATTGAACATCGCTACGATACCGTCGTTGTCGGCGCTGGCGGCGCCGGTTTGCGCGCGACCTTGGGCATGGCGGAAAAGGGATTGAAAACGGCCTGCATCAGCAAGGTTTTCCCCACCCGCAGCCATACCGTCGCCGCGCAGGGCGGCATCAGCGCGGCATTGGGCAATATGGGCGAAGACGACTGGCGCTGGCACATGTATGATACCGTTAAAGGGTCCGACTGGCTGGGCGACCAGGATGCCATCGAATATATGTGCCGTGAGGCTATTCCGGCCATCATCGAGCTTGAGCATTACGGCGTGCCTTTTTCCAGAACGCCGGACGGCAGAATTTACCAGCGCGCGTTCGGCGGCATGACCACGCATTTCGGGGAGGGCACGGCCCAGCGCACATGCGCCGCTGCAGACCTGACCGGCCATGCCATTCTGCATACTTTGTATCAGCAGTCGCTCAAGCATCGGGCCGAGTTTTTTGTCGAATATATCGCTCTCGACCTGATCATGGAAGACGGTGCCTGTAGAGGCGTACTGGCCTGGTGCCTGGAGGACGGCAGTCTGCATCTGTTCAGATCTCACATGACTGTGCTGGCAACGGGGGGATACGGGCGCTGTTATTTTTCCTGCACGTCCGCTCATATCGTGACCGGCGACGGCAATGCGATGGTGCTGCGGGCCGGATTGCCGCTGCAAGACATGGAGTTTGTGCAGTTTCATCCGACCGGTATCTATGGCGCGGGTTGTCTGATTACGGAAGGTGTTAGGGGCGAGGGCGGTTATCTGACCAATTCCGAAGGCGAGCGGTTTATGGAGCGCTATGCGCCTCATGCAAAAGATCTCGCTTCCCGCGATGTCGTAAGCCGGGCCATTATGCTGGAAATCAGGGAAGGGCGCGGCGTCGGTAAAGAACGCGACCATGCTTATCTGCATATTGAACACCTGGATCCGGCCATTATAAAAGAACGCCTGCCCGGCATATCAGAGACGGCCCGGATCTTTGCCGGCGTTGATGTCACCAAGAACCCGATCCCTGTTTTGCCTACCGTACATTACAACATGGGCGGCATTCCCACCAATTATAAGGCCGAAGTCATTACTAAGAACGGGAATGATTCCGAAGTCGTTGTGCCAGGGCTCATGGCCATTGGCGAAGCCGCTTGTGTGTCAGTTCATGGCGCTAACCGGCTGGGGTCGAATTCATTGCTCGATCTGATCGTTTTCGGGCGGTCAGCGGCCATACGCTGCGCCGAGCTGGTAAAACCAAGCACCCCTCATGCCCCTTTGAAAGAAGAGGCATGCGATCAGGCGCTTGCTCGCTTCGATCGTATCCGCCACTCTAAAGGATCTTTGAAAACGGCTGATGTACGTTTAAACATGCAAAAAACCATGCAGACGCATGCAGCTGTTTTCAGAACGGGACCTGTGCTTGATGAAGGCATCGAAAAGTTAAAGCAAGTCGCTGATTCCTTTGCTGATATAGGGATAAAGGATCAATCCTTGATCTGGAATACGGATCTGGTCGAAACGCTGGAGCTGGACAACCTGTTAAGCCAGGCAATGGTGACAATCACCGGAGCGGCAAACAGAACGGAAAGCCGGGGCGGGCATGCCAGGGAGGACTATCCTGAGCGCGATGACCAGAACTGGCTGAAGCATTCATTACTCTGGCTGGATAAAGGGCAGGTCAAGATCGATTACCGGCCCGTACATCTGTATACCTTGACTGATGAAGTTGAAGCTATTCCACCTAAGAAGAGGGTTTATTAATGGTTGAATTTGCCTTGCCTAAAAACTCGGTGCCTAAAAAAGGCAAATTTTTTCCCGCGCCCGAGCATGCCAAACATATCAGGCGGTTTGAAGTTTACCGCTGGGACCCTGAAAGTGGTGAAAACCCGCGGATCGATGCCTATGAAATCGATCTTGATAATTGTGGACCGATGGTGCTGGATGCGATCATCAAGATCAAAAATGAGATCGATAGTACTTTGACCTTCAGGCGTTCATGCCGGGAAGGCATTTGCGGTTCCTGTGCGATGAACATCAATGGCAAAAATACGCTGGCCTGCATCAATGCCATTGAAGATTATCCCGGCACGATAAAAATTTTCCCGTTGCCGCACTTGTCCGTCATAAAAGACCTGGTCGGCGATATGAGCCATTTCTTCGCTCAATATGCTTCCATAAAACCGTGGATTGAGACGCAAACGCCGCCGCCAGCGGACCGGGAGCGGCTGCAGAGCAGAGAAGACCGCAAAAAACTCGACGGTTATTATGAATGCATTCTGTGCGCCTGTTGCTCAACCAGTTGCCCGAGTTACTGGTGGAACAGCGACCGTTTTCTGGGGCCGGCCGTTTTGTTGCAGGCCTACCGCTGGCTTAATGATAGCCGCGATGAAATTGCCGGCGAGCGGCTGGATGACCTCGATGATCCGTTTAAGCTGTACCGGTGCCATACCATCATGAACTGCACCGATACCTGTCCCAAACACCTGAATCCTGCCAAGGCGATTGCTGAAATTAAAAAAATGCTGTTAATCCGGCAACAAGGTTGATGGTTTCAGAAGAAAAATTGAGATGGCTCTGCCGGCGTGGTTCGCTGGAGCTGGATAAGATGCTTAACCTGTATCTGGAACATGCCTATTTAAAGGCTGGGCATGGTGAACAGCAACTGTTTCAGGCATTGCTGAATTTCAGCGATGCGGAGCTGTTGAGGTTTTTGGTGGACGGGCAAGTGCCTGAAGCAAAAGGAATGGATGCTCTTGTCAAAAAAATACGATCCCTCTCTGCTGTTGGAACTTAAACCTTCCAAACGATTAAAACAGTTGCTGATTTTTGCTCATGTGCTCGCGTTGGGTGCATGTCTGGCCGCTGCCTTGCCGCTTGCCATTAAATTGGCTTTATTGGCAGGAATAGGTCTGCACTGTTGGGGCGTTATCAGGCGCTTAAATGATTTCCGGCAGATAATCAGATATACCGAGGCGTCAGGCTGGGAAATCTTGGACGGCGATGACTTCGAACCGGTCCGAGTTATAAATTCAACGGTTATCACCGTATATGTAATATTTTTACAGGTGATAAGGCAGAACGCCGGCAAAAAGACGATTATCGTTTTAAACGATGCGTTATCAGAAGATGATTATCGATTTCTTATCGTGAAATTGAGAACAAGCGTCAACACCGGATAAATTAAATAGGCATTTTAGATTAAAGCGATAAATTGTATAATTTACCGTTTGTTTCAGCTTGAACCTCTCGCTGTATTCCTTTCTTGTACAAAATTCTATTTAAGAGAACTCTATGGCATTGTATTGCGGAATCGTTGGTTTGCCCAATGTTGGAAAATCGACCCTGTTTAACGCATTAACCCGGGCGAAGATCGCCGCCGAAAACTACCCATTCTGCACAATTGATCCCAACGTGGGCGTCGTTCCCGTGCCTGACAATAGAATGGAAAAACTGGCAGAAATTGTGAAACCCGAGCGTACACTGCCTACGACCATCGAATTTGTTGATATTGCAGGGCTGGTTGCCGGCGCCTCGAAAGGCGAAGGCTTGGGCAACCAATTTCTGGGCAACATTCGTGAAACCGATGCGATAGCCCACGTCGTGCGCTGTTTCCATGACGACAACGTTATCCATGTCGCCGGCAAGATCGACCCCGTTTCCGATATAGAAGTCATTAACACCGAATTGGCATTGGCGGATATGGCTACGGTTGACAGGGCATTGCAGCGCGTATCAAAAGCCGCCAAATCCGGCAACAAAGACGAACTGGCGAAAAAACAGGTGCTGGAGAAAGTCGCCAAGCACCTGGATACCGGCGAGCCTGTGCGAGCCATGGGGCTGAGCGATGATGAAACAGCGTTGATAAAAGACCTGTGCCTGTTGACGATCAAGCCTACCATGTACATTGCCAATGTTCAGGATGACGGCTTCGAAGACAATCCCCTGCTGGATAGGGTCAGGGCATTTGCCGACAAGGAAGGGGCGGTCGTCGTGCCGATATGCGCCGCGATAGAGGCGGAAATTGCCCAGTTGGATGACGATGAAAAGAAGGAATTCCTCGATGATCTGGGCTTGGAAGAGCCGGGTTTGAATCGTGTCGTCAGGGCCGGCTACACGCTGCTGAACCTGTCCACCTATTTTACCGCCGGCGTAAAGGAAGTTCGGGCCTGGACCATTCCGACAGGCGCAACCGCGCCTCAGGCAGCCGGCGTCATCCACTCGGATTTTGAGAGAGGATTCATCCGCGCCGAAGTGATTGCCTACGAAGATTTCATTGCCAATAAAGGCGAGCAGGGCGCCAAGGATGCCGGAAAATGGCGTCTTGAAGGCAAGGATTATGTCGTTAAAGACGGCGATGTGGTTCATTTTAGATTCAACGTTTGACAAATCTCGAGCGGGTATTTAAAATGCCCGCTCTTTTGAGAGACCTACTTCAAAGGCGATGTAGCTCAGCCGGTTAGAGCGTGGGATTCATAACCCCAAGGTCGGTGGTTCGATCCCACCCATCGCCACCATTTTCCTTATTTGAAGTTTTCTTATCGCAGTATCATCAGATGCTGCTACCTTACAAAATAAAGACCTATCCAAAGGCGATGTAGCTCAGCCGGTTAGAGCGTGGGATTCATAACCCCAAGGTCGGTGGTTCGATCCCACCCATCGCCACCATTCATTAAATCTGCAAAGTTGTCCGGTTTCTGCCCTCTTTTTTGATTGATACAATGCCTGCTCGGCATGATCAAACAAATGTCCTGCTCAATCCGACTAGCCTGGTAACAACGCGAATTGGTCAACGCCTTGGCTTTGCATCCTGCATCAGCCCATTGAAGGCGGCTTTGATTTACGGCGGTTATTTCCCAAGCCGCTGCGCATCCAGGGCAGCGGCCTGGCTCACGGGGCGATTTGCGCACGGCGATGATTGTCCTGAACATAGCGCGACAGGTGACGGCTTATCTGGCCTTACGCTATTATGCCGTTGACAGGGACGGGATTTGCCCAATACGTGCTCTTTATGTCCTCTGCGGTTGAATAAAACATATCATCGTCGTTCCCAGGTTTCCACGATCCTCCACAGGAACCGATACCGGGCTTTGGAAGCATCAGGCATGTGCAGGCCCGGTATGCATTCCCGCGCGGGAACGACGAGGAAGCGCTTACAGTCTGGCGATTCAGGCTAATGCGCATTCATCCAAGGAATCGCTTGGGAACGGGAAACCGGCATAAGCCGAAGGATAGACACATTGGTTTCTCGAAATCATAAGGAGTCAACATGACAGGCAATAGCGGCCCTCTGGGCGGATCAACCAATAGGCCGGTGATAGATGAAGGTACTCTCATTCAGCGCCGGTCGCCGTCACCTGGACCGATTGGTATCGCCGCCCAAAATAGTTTGCACGTTACCCCGGAAAATGAGTCCCGAGGATTAACTGTGGGTGAGATTCAAATGGCGAAAACAATCTTTAAGGATTCGATCAACTACGCCAGGGTTCGGGTCCATAAGGAAGGCTATTTCCCTTTTGGACTGCAGGATGCCAGGACTGCTGTGACACCTAATGGGGAGATGTATTTTCCTCCTTTAAAATTTCTAGAGGACTTCTCAACTTCTAATGATTTGAATAAATGCTGGTTTATGCATGAGATGACCCATATATGGCAGCATCAACTGGGTTATTGGGTTAGGTTTAGGGGCGCGTTCCGTCCAGGATTGGACTATAAATACACGCTTGATGCGCAGAGAAAGCTCTGCGATTACAATATGGAAGCTCAGGGTGATATTTTGGCAGATTACTTTGCGTTAAAGTTTCTTAATAATCCAAGTGCTGTCAGAAATCAACTCAGTGCCGATTCAACTGTAACTTACTCACTTGATGATTATGAAAGAACACTGAAAGACTTCCTGATCAATCCAGCAAGCAGTGAAAATCTACCCTGACACATGAAAATATTTTTTTATTTATCAATAGCCGTCGCGCTGCTCCTTACGCAGATCAGCGGGTGTACTCCGATAAGAAAGGAAATTGGGCAGGCTATTGTTCGACAAAGCGGCAATCTCCCATGCTTTTCCATTGAAAACACTGAAAAAACCCGAGCCGGCGCAAATCTTAAAGCTATAGAAGTCATAGAGGAACAAGGCAATAAAATCTGGTTTGCCGAGTTTAAAAAATCGCCTCCGTTCACGCCAGACCAGTGCATACCTTATGGTCAAACGACTGACGTATATCCAGCGAAGATGCCGGCAGAACCATTAGTACCCGGACAGGTGTATGGGGTAACGCTCTATGCGCCGATGGGAAAATATCCGTATGAGGCGCATGGATACACTGCGGATTTTTGCTTGCTTGAGCGACCCGGGCAAGAGGTTATTGTGCATCAAGTCCAATTTGACTCAAAAACATCGCGATGGCTGCGCGAAGTCTGCAACACTGGCATGTCGGATTGATCATTAGCAGATAGCTTCAATGAATCGCGGCATGCAATATGCCATAGCTGAACGACAGATAATAAATTGATTATTAAATGCTTTTTTGGACTTTAGTTGAGCATATGAGTAAAGAATAAATCCCAAACTCCAGCCATGCATCCAAACAGCCAACAAAAAACACAGAATCCGCAAAGTCTAAAAGAACAATGTCCTGTGCAATTCCATGCCCTCTATGGACCACCCGAACATGAACAGCAACAAGCTTCCCGATAACTATCCCCAATGGCTGGCAGGGCTGAAGAGGCAAATCGCCTCGGCCCAGCAGCGCGCCGCTTTAGCCGTCAACCAGGAGCTGATCCAGCTGTACTGGCAGCTCGGTGCCGACATTTTGCAGCGCCAGGCCGAGCAGGGCTGGGGCAGCAAGGTGATTGAACGGCTGGCTGAGGACTTGCAGCAGGCTTTCCCGGATTTAAAAGGGTTTTCGGCGCGGAATATCAAGTACATGCGCGCTTTCGCGGAAGCCTGGCCGATAACCGCGGCATCACCCTCAATTGTGCAACAGCCTGTTGCACAAATTCCCTGGGGCCATAATCTGGTGTTGTTGACCAAGCTGAAAACGCCGGAGCAGCGCTTATGGTACGCCCGTAAAACCATAGCGCACGGCTGGTCGCGCAATGTGCTGGTGCATCAGATTGAAAGCGCCCTGATGCAGCGCGAGGGCCAGGCGGTCAGCAATTTCAGCCGAAACCTGCCCGACCCGCAATCCGAACTGGCTCAGGCAACGCTGAAAGACCCTTATATCTTCGATTTTTTGAGCATAGGCGCAGAAGCGCGCGAACGCGACATAGAACAGGCGCTGACGCAGCATATCACCCAGTTCCTGCTGGAGCTGGGCGCCGGCTTTGCCTATGTCGGCAGACAGGTCGAGCTGAACGTGGGCGGCGATGAGTTTTATCTGGATTTATTGTTCTACCATCTGAAATTGCGCTGCTATGTGGTCGTGGAGCTCAAAACCGGCGATTTCAAGCCGGAGCATGCAGGACAATTGAGTTTTTATTTAAGTGCGGTAGACGCCCGGATCAAAAGCGAACAGGACGCCCCAAGCATCGGTTTGCTGTTATGCAAGACCCGCAACAAGCTGGTCGCGGAATACGCCCTGCGCGACAACAACAAGCCGATCGGCGTGGCGGAATATCAGCTGGCCCAGGCACTGCCCGCCGATCTGGAAAATCAGCTGCCTAGTATTGAACAGATTGAGCGTGAACTGGAAGGCGATTGATCCGGAAATTCAGTGCGTAGATTGGGTTGATAAACCCAGCTTCGAAGCTGCTCGTGCCGGGTTTCCACAAAGCGCTAACCCAGCCAGCGAGCTTTAGAGAGCACAGAGAAATGGCTTGCCTGACCTCTGTGCTCTCGGCAACTGCTCCTGCGTTGCTCTACCTCCCGCATCCATGCGGTCGTCTGTGTCCTCTGTGGTTAATAAGCCTGTGTTAAAAAATTAAAAAATTTTAATTATGACTAAATCCCTTTCGCATGTCATAGGCTTCGACGACGCCCCGTTCCCGCGCACGCATAAAGGCGATGTGCTGCTGGTGGGCGCGGTTTACGCCGGTCTGCGCCTGGAGGCGGTGCTGAGCGGCAAAGTCAGGCGTGACGGGGCTAACGTTACGCAGACCATCATCAAGTTGATCAGCGGCTCACGTTTCGCCGGCCATTTGCAGTTGGTAATGCTGCAGGGCATCGCCTTTGCCGGTTTCAACGTGGTCGATCTGCCGCTGTTGCACGAGACGCTCGGCCTGCCGGTGCTGGTGGTCATGCGCAGGCGTCCCGATATGCAGACGATCAGGCAAACCCTGCTGAATCATGTACCTGGCGGCCAGCGAAAATGGCGGCTGATCGAACGGGCAGGGCCGGTGGAGCCGGTTCGGCAGGTTTTTGTGCAGCGGATTGGGCTTACCCTGGCCGATGCTGACCGGACGCTACGGTTTCTTGCCGTCAACAGCCATATCCCCGAACCGCTGCGGACGGCTCATCTCATAGCCGGCGGCGTCACCCTGGGAGAAAGCCGGCATCGGCCTTAGCTCTGCAACCTTGAGCACCGCTGGAGCGGTGCGGGATACATGCCAACGCGGAGCATCACTGCCATTAAGTTAAGACTTGTTTCGTTCGCCCTGATCTTGCCGAAGGGTGAGCGAAACAAGTCGTTAAGCCATTCATGGTTCGACAAGCTCACCACGACGAGCGGTTTAATTTAACGGCATTGACGTGAAGCGTGGGAATGAGAGAAATTTAAACGGCCAAGTCCTGCAGTTCATCGGCCAAATCGCGGCTTAGACGATCGAGGCATTCGTTGAGCGCTTTCACCATAACTGAGTAGTCAGTGGTCGAAGCAGGAACACGGTAAGACTCCTGCTGATTCAATACCATTCCATCATTGCGCGTTATCTGCCATTGCGCCTTCAAACCGGCCTGTTTTTGCGGATCCACATGAAATTCGAGAATATTGACCGATACCCGGAACTTTGCTCGTTCAGCCGTATTTGGATTGCTGGAGAATTCCACCTCGGCCGGCACCAGAAGCGCGAGGTTTTGGGCCAGCACGCGTCTGATATTGTGGTCCAGCGCCTCGGCCCAGCGATTGAGTTCGCTCAATTGATAAGCGTTCTGGCCTGTGGCTGTCACGATCTGAGGCCTGTCCACATAGTGCGGAATACGAATGGATGTCAGGATAATAATGGGCTTTTTGGCGGCTCCGGCTGTTTGTTTGAGGCTACTGATCGGCTCCAGCATATAGAATTGCGGCGGAGGCGTTGTACCGCCTATGCAGGCCGTCAGGGATATAAATATAACAGACAATAACGGAAGAAAAACGAGCCGGTTTATATGCATAATCCACATCCTCTAGTTATCTTTTCCGGTAATTACCGCTTCCGGATGGCGTTCCAGGTAGTCGGTCAGATTTTCCATGGAGCGTGCGGCATCTTTGAGCGCTTCCAGGGTTTCGGTCAGTTCCGATTCAGGCCCGACGGCGCCGCCCAGTTTCGCCATCGAATCCCGTGCTCTGTCAAGGGCAGCGGTTGCGGTGCTCAAGGTCTTGTCGGTGTTGGCGACGATAGGCTTGAGGTCTTTGATCAATGTGTTGGTGCTGACCATGGTTTTGTTCGTATTGGCCAGCAGCGGTTCCAGATTATGATTGAGCGTCTTTATCGTTTGCTCCATTCCCTCCAGGGTAGCGGCCAGGGCGGCAGTAGATTTCTTGACGTCTTTGGAAGCGATAAAGTCTTTGATTTCGCGCAAGCTGGCCGATAAATCCTGAACTATGTCTTCCAGAGGTAATTCGTTTAGTTTTTTTGCCACTTCCGAGGCCGTATTGCGAATTTCGTCCACGGTTGTCGGAATGGCGGGCAGTTCCAGCAATCCATGATATTCAAGGCCGGTAAACACAGGTGGCTTATCCCGATGCACATCGAAATCTATGAAAAGCAGCCCCGTCAATAAGCTTTGCATCTCGAGACGGGCACGGAAGCCCGCGGCGACGAGTCTGTCCCGGTTCTCCTCCCGCTCTTCACGCGTCATTGCCTTGGGAAAAGCCTTACCTTCTTTGCTAGTTAAAGTATTACGGTCGATCTCTATCACTACCGGCTTATATATCTTGGTGGCTTTCGGATCAATTTGTAGAGTGATCTCTGTGACCTGGCCGATTTTGACGCCCTGCATTTTTACCGGGGCGCCTATATCCAGCCCATTGAGTGAGGAATCAAAGAAAATGACGAAGTGGACTTTGTCGGTCTGTAAAAACCGCCCGCCGCCGAATATGAAGACTGCGACCAGCAAAAGCGCCAAAGCGCCGACCGTGAAACCGCCAATAGCAACAGGACTGACAGGTTTACTCATGGTAAGGTTTCTCCTTTCTGAGCCGGCTTATCGGCATTGCTTTCGCCGCGGGTCAGAAATTGAATGATTTTGGCATCGTTCGATTCAGCCAGCAGCTTTTTGGGCGAACCGGTCGCCCGCATGGTCTTGGTATCGGGATCGAGAAAAACCGAGTTAGTGCCGATGGCAAAGATGCTCGCCAGCTCGTGGGTGACGACGACAATGGTCGCTCCCAGCGTGTCGCGCAGGCTGGCGATCAGGTCATCCAGCAGTTTGGCGCTGACCGGGTCGAGTCCGGCCGACGGTTCATCGAAGAACAGTATCTCGGGATCGAGCGCCATGGCCCGGGCCAGACCGGCGCGTTTTTGCATGCCGCCGCTGATCTCGGACGGGTAATAATCCTCGAACCCCGCCAGACCGACCAAGGCAAGCTTGTAGGACACAATGTCGGCGATTTCATGCTTGCCCATACCGCTGAACTCGCCTAGCGGCAAAGCGATATTTTCAGCCAGCGTCAGGGAGCTGAACAAGGCGCCGCTCTGGTATAAAACTCCGATGCGGCGCATGATGTGAGTGCGTTCTTCGTCGCTGGCATGCCAGAAATCTTGCTGTTCGTAGAACACATCGCCTTTGGCTGGCCGCTGCAGGCCGATCAAATGCCTGAGCAGGGTGCTTTTACCGCAGCCGCTGCCGCCCATGATGATGAAGATATCGCCATGATCGATCGTGAAATTCAAATCCCGCTGGATCACGAAATCGCCGTAAGCCATGGTCAGATCCTTTACCGTGATGTGCGGTGCATTCATGGCTTATCCACTCAAATACCGAGCCGATCGCAGATCAGCGTAATCACCGAATCGGCCACCACGATGTAGACGATGCTGTTCACCACGGCCGTCGTTGCGGCGTCTCCGACAGCCGAAGCGCTGCGTCCGCACTGCATGCCGCGCATACAGCCGGCCGTTGCGATCAGGGTTGCGAATACCAGGCTTTTGAACAGCCCGATGCTGAAATCGGTCAGATCCACGGCCTTTTGGGTTTCGTTGTAGTACTGGATCAAAGATACATCGAACGCGCTGACCGTGACCATCGCCCCGCCCAAAATGCCCATCAGGTCGGCATACAGGCACAGCAGCGGCATCATCAGGATCAACGCCAGCATGCGCGGCAGCACCAGGAATTCCATCGGCGATATGCCCATAGTCTTGAGGGCGTCGATCTCGCTGTTGACGTTCATGGTGCCGAGTTGAGCGGCATAGGCGGCGCCGGTGCGCCCGGACATGATCACGGCCGTCATCAGCGCGCCCATCTCGCGCACCGTGCCCAGGCCGACCAGATCGGCGATATAGATCTGGGCACCGAACATGGCCAGCTGCACGGCGCCGACGAAAGCCAGAATCAGGCCCACCAGCAAGCTGATCAGCGTTACGATCGGCAGGGCCGCGGGACCGGCGTCCTGTATGCACAAGAACATATCAACAGTACGAAAGCGCGCCTTGCCCCGGACCAGCGTTAGGGTAGCCAGCACGGTCTCGCCGATAAAGGCAATCAGCCCCTTGGCGTCTTTAAGTCCTTTCAGGACCGTTTTGCCAATTTGGCCCAACGTGGATTTTTTTTGCTCCGTGCGGCGCGCCCCGGCCCGTTCGGGCACCGCGCGCGCCAGTTTGAGCAGCGCCTGTACGCCTTCAGGCAATCCGGAGGCATCGACTTCAATATCATGGCTCTGACAATAATCGATGATCCTGAGGAGGTAAGCCGGCAGCCGGCTGTCCCAGCTTCCAAGCTCATGCGCCTGTAGTAAAACATGGCTTGGATTTTTAGAGGTATTCAAATCCGCGATCACCTGTTCGGCCTGCTTGATTGTCGCGCCATGGTTCCAGTTGCCGGTCAACTGTATAGCCACGGTCGAATCGTCAATCCGGATGAAATTGACCTGGCCCGATACAGCGCTGACAGCGCTCACGGCATTCTCCTGCGAGCATCGTCTTCAGGGCATTCAGATCCTGTTCGCTGGTCATGAGGTTTTTTGATAATGCCGGTCTTTAACATAAATCGTTTCCGCCATAGTAAGAAAAGTTCATGCAAGAAAGTGTATCGCTGTCCGGATCTGACTGGGCAGGGAATATCGAAGGCACTGTTAAGACAGCAGCGATGGCTTTTGTATCCTGGTGTTAGAGCCTGCATACCAAATCAATAAGACAATGTATGTTTACTTGTTGATAGGTTTAAGTATTTTTAAAGTAGCGATTGACTATAATTTGCGCCCCGACAAGGCAACTTATCTTCCTGCCTCAATCTCTAACTGATAACTCTGTTTTTACTATCCCAAAATGAACAAAATTTTGCTAATGCCATTGTTATGGCTGATGGTTTCTTATGGCCCGGCAAAAGCCGGCTCCATTACCGAGCCCCGAATAAATCCGGTTCAACTGGAATATCAGATTCACCTGCAGATCAATCGCGAGCGGCAGAAATACGGCCTGGCTCCATTGGTTCAGGATGAAAATCTGACGTTTATAGCGCGTAATCACAGTCTGGATATGGCGAGGAATAATTTTTTCAGCCACATCAATCTGCTGGGTGAAGGTCCGGCCGAGCGCGGTAAACGCCAGGGCTGGAACAGGCAAAAACAGATCGGCCCCAACACATTGAGAACCGGTTTATCGGAAAATATTTTCCAGAACAGCCTTTACAGCACAATATTGAAGACGATCCAGGACGGCATCACCGTTGACCAGGAATATATCTGGTACAGCCTGGAGCAGATCGCACAAACGACAGTGCAGAGTTGGATGGATAGCCCGTCGCACCGGAAAAATATCCTGTCGCCTCTGATTGACCGGCAAGGCATCGGCGTTGCCGTTTCAGGCAACGATGTCTATGTGACGGAGGATATGTTTTAACGGCGCTCTAATGGAACGATGGGGCGAGTATTATGGGCAAGTTGGGCGAGCAATTGAGGAAGCTTCAGCATATCGTCAAATGACTCTGCATCTCCGGCTTGGCTTAACGGGGTTTCACAATTGCCTACATACTGGAATGCGTTCATTCCTGCCGCTGCGGCTGCCTCAATTCCAACTTCGCTATCTTCTATAACCACACATTGGCCGGGTAAAAAGCCCATCGCATTCGCTGCGTATTGGAATAAGCCCGGATCTGGCTTCCAAGAGCCAACTTCATACGAACTGAAGATATTATTGCCAAAGTAAGGCGCGAGACCGCTAATTTCGAGCGCCTGACGGATTTTCAAAGGCGGTCCGCTTGAGGCAATGCACTTGGGAAAATTCGTGGTTTCGAGCATTTCAATAACGCCGGGTATGGGTTTCAGCTCGCTAGAGAAGAGTTCCGTAACACGCTGACGGTAATGCTGTTCAAAGTTATCCGGTAAATTCTGGCAAAGATGGCGCTCAAGATCAGAAAAAATTTGAGCCAGCTTTTTGCCGCGATATCGTTGGATCAATGACTCCACGGTATCGGTCAACTGCGGAAGCAGATCAAGAAACGCTTGATTGCAAAGCCTCTCACTATCCACGAGCGTGCCGTCCAAATCAAAGATTACACAGATGAGGGCCATTTATCGAGATGCCTGACGTAGACTATAAAAACCGTATATCTTCCATACTTTTTGCATTAACGATAATCAAGTTTTGATGTTAGTCAAGTTTGACAGTGGCATATCATTCGGACTTGATATTGCATCGCTACCTTGATCCTTTTTCAAATAATGGCACAAATTCCCCATAGCCGCTTTCCTTGAGCTTGTCGGCCGGAATGAAGCGCAGCGCGGCAGAATTCATGCAGTAGCGTTTGCCGCCTGCCTCTTTGGGGCCGTCATCGAAGACATGGCCCAAGTGAGAGTCGGCCAAGCGGCTGCGGATTTCGGTGCGTGTCGTGAAAAAACCATGATCTATTTTGGTCGTAATGCTGTCCATACTGATCGGCCTGGTAAAACTCGGCCAGCCCGTCCCTGAGTCGTATTTGTCCTGCGAACTGAACAAAGGCTCGCCGGAAACCACATCAACATAAATGCCGGGCTGCTTGTTATTCCAGTACTCGTTGTCGAACGCGCGCTCCGTGTCTTCATGCTGCGTCACGTCAAACTGCAGCGGCGTTAGCCGTTTTTTCAGCTCATCCTGCGTGGGCTTCACGAATGAGCGGGCATCCCAGGCTGAAGCTGTGGCGGCCCATAGCGATAAAGTCAGCAATAAAATGGTTTTGTTCATAGCAAACCTCCGGAAAATTACACATAGCCGCTATCGTAAGCATTGCCTTAAGACAATGTTTATTTCCGGTAATTCACGTAAAGCCGGGGAGCGAACAGAGAAAGGCAAGGGAAACAGCCGGTTCTGATGTTCAATCCCCGGAAAAGATCGGTAACGCTTAGCTTGCAACGCCCAGGATCACCGCGCCGGCTTTGAATACGACGGTTGCAGGCTGGCCTTTGCGCAAGCCCAGCGTTTCAGCGCTTTCGTTAGTGACGGTGGCGGCAATCTGTTCGCCGCCGGCTAATTCGATGTCGACTTCGGCATTGACCGCGCCCGGCTTGACTTGAGTGATCGTACCGGACAGTTGATTGCGGGCGGAAAGCCGATAGCCGCCGAAATCGGTGACAATGATGATTTGCGGCGCCTTGACCAGCGCAATGACTTCCGTGCCGGTTTTGATTGCCAGGTTTTCCGCTGATTCTTTGGTGATCGAGGCGACAATCGTAGCGCCTCCGTTCAGACCGACATGCACTTCGGCATTGACCGCGCCGATAATGACTTCCTTGACCGTGCCTTTGAATTGATTGCGTGCGCTTGCTTTCATGATAAAAACTCCCTGTTTAATATTGATTAATTCAAGATCGAGGTGCCCTTGATCTGCACATAAACCCCCATGCCGACCTGCAAATCCAGCAATATTGCCGATTTGCGGGTGATGTGCGCCAGCAATGCCTGAGTGCCAACCCGCAGGCGCACCACGGTCTGGCCGTCGTGACTATTGGCCAGGCCTGTGATGGTGGCGAGAAGGACATTGAGAATGCTGGTGGCGTTTGGCGCCTCAAGACAGATGCTAACATCCCGGGCATAAATTTGCACGCGCAGCTGTGTGCCGGCATCGGCATCAATGGACGGCAGACTAAGCGTGCCGCCGGCAAAAGCAACGTGGGTCAGATGGTAATCGGTTTCGTGTTCAACGACGGTAACAGGCCAGACCGTGGCCGCCTCCCGGTCATGCGCCAGCGGCACGTCGAGGCGGCTCAGCGTTTCCGCCAGCGGACCCGAAGCAAGCGCCCGGCCTTCGGCCATAATCACCAGAGTGTCGGCCAGTTGCGCGACTTCCTGCTGGGAATGCGTGACATAAAGCACCGGAATGTTGAGTTCCCTATGCAGGTGGATCAGAAACGGCAGTATTTCCTGCTTGCGCTGGGAATCCAGCGCCGCCAGCGGCTCGTCCATCAGCAGCACTTCGGGGTTCAAGGCCAGTGCCCGGGCGATGGCGACGCGTTGCCGCTCGCCGCCCGATAGCCCTTCGGGCATTCTGTTCAATAGATGGCCGATGCCCAGCAATTCGATCACCTGTTGCAGATCGACCGCGTCCGGTGTTCTGCCGATCCGTTCCCGGCCAAACTGCAAGTTGTCTGCGACGGTCAGATGCGGAAACAGGCTGGCCTCCTGAAATACATAACCCAGAGCCCGTTTATGGGTCGGCACGAACACGCCGCGCTCGCTGTCTTGCCAGATCTTGCCGTTGATTTCCAGAAAGCCTTGAGGCGCGCGCTGCAGACCGGCAATGCAGCGCAGCAAAGTGGTCTTGCCGGAACCGGACGGGCCGAACAGCACAGTAATGCCCGAACCGGGCAGGCACAGATCGACGTCGAATTGAAATTCGACGTAATCGAGAAGAAAGCGGGCGTTGATAGTCTGGGTCATTTGAGTTGATGGGCGACAGGGTGGGTTTTCAACACGCTGTACATCAACAGCAATACCGAGAACGAAAACGCCAGCAGGCCGCCGGCCAGCCAGTGCGCCTGAGCGTATTCCAGCGCTTCGACATGATTGTAGATCTGCACCGACACGACCCGCGTCTTGTCGGGAATATTGCCGCCCACCATCAGCACCACGCCGAATTCGCCGACCGTATGCGCAAAACCCAGGATCGTGGCGGTCAGAAAGCCGGGCCGGGCCAGAGGCACCACGACATTGAAAAAAGTATCCAGCGGACCGGCGCGCAGCGTGGCCGCGGCTTCCAGGGGCCGATCGCCGATGGCGGCGAAGGCAGCCTGCAAGGGTTGTACCACAAACGGCAATGAATACAGCACTGACGCCACGACCAGACCGCTAAAGGTGAACGGCAAGGTACCAAGGCCCAATCGGGTAGTCAATTGGCCTATAGGACCGCTTGGCCCCATCAGTATCAACAGATAAAAGCCCAGCACGGTCGGCGGCAGCACTAGCGGCAAGGCCACCAGGGCGTTGCAGACGCCTTTCCAGGGCGACGCCGTGCGCGCCAGCCACCAGGCCAGCGGCGTTCCCAGGATCAGCATCAGCACGGTCGCCAGTCCGGCGACTTTAAAAGTCAGCCACAGAGTGGTGATATCGGCGGGGGTTAGCATAAAGTTGCCTTGTTCATCACTTGGGCAAACCGAAGCCGTATTTTTCTATGATAGCCAAAGCTGTTGGCGATTTGAGGAAATTCACCAAAGCGAGGGCAGCCGGGTTTTCGGCGCCGGTTTTCAGTAATACTGCCGTTTGCCGGAATGGGCTGTGCAGCGTATCCGGAATGATCCAGCCCGAACCGCTGCCGATTTTTCCACTTGCGACATCGATGACTTGCGCCAGTCCGACAAAGCCGAGTTCGGCATTGCTGGTGCTGACGAACTGAAAGGTTTGGGAAATGTTTTCGCCTTGCACGAATAAAGGGCGCAGCTTTTCCAACACGCCCAGATGACGCATCACTTCTTCCGCTATCACACCGTAAGGGGCATGGCTGGGATCGGCCAGCGCCAGGTGCTGGAAGCCGCCCTTAGTCAGGATATGGCCCTGATCGTCAACATATCCCGGCTTGGCCGACCAGAGCACCAGCTTGCCTATGGCGTATACGAAACGACTGTCAGCCACGGCAAGGCCGGATTTTTCCAATTCCAACGGGTATTTCTCGCTGGCTGACAGATACACTTCGAACGGCGCGCCGCTCTGGATCTGCGCAAATGCCTTGCCGGAAGAACCGAACGACAGTTTGGCGCTGTGGCCGGTGGCTTTTTCGAACTCTGCGGCGATTTCGGTCATCGGTTTAGTGAAATCGGATGCCACCGCTACCAACGTGGTTTCGGCGTGCGCGATCGCGTTGAGAGAGAACAGACACAAAGTCAGCAGGACGCTCTTTAAACAATTAAACGACATGGCTTATCTCCAAGATAAAAAGGCTGTTGAAGCGGGGCATTCCTTCCGCCTGCCGGCAAGCGCCGGCTGTAAACAAAGCGTCGCACGGGCGACATGATACTAAAACCGGAACAAACTCTGCACATAGAAATAATCAAGATCCCTGGCATCCGGCGCCGATGGCGCGTTTTTGGCGAATTCGCCTTTGAACAGATGCGCCCAGCCGGTTTCCAGATTCAGGCTGCTGTTGATATCCCAGCGCGCAGCCAACTCCAGCTGATGGCCGACAAAAGTGCCGGTATTGCCGGTTGTGTCCTGCAAGTTGGCGGCGGTCCAGGCGTCCTTGTCCTCGGCCAGCCAGAAAAACCGGTGGCTTAGAAAGGCTTGCACGTCGGAGCGCGGCTTGATGCCGATCCGGTAACCCGGCGAGTTGACGTTGCTGCGGGCGAACGTGCCGTAGATGCCGGTAGGTCCGTACTGGAAACGGCGCGCGCCGAACAGGGTGTCGAAACGTCCGTCCTTGCCGTCGTTCGGATCGCGGTCACCGCTGGCATAGTCGTATTCGAGCGCCAGGCGCGGGGACCACGGCAGATTGAAGGTATAGCCGACATTGAAATTCTGATACCAAGCCCGATGCTGAAGGTCCCTGCCGTCGGAGGCGTTTCTGCTGGAGCGCACCGTGCCAATCTGACCGATGGCTTCCAGTTCGAAATCGAACTGCTCTTTGGCGGGCTTGCGGTAAAGGCGCATGCCGGGCGTGAAATAGCGGCGATTGCTGGTGGGGTTGCGTTTGCGGTCGCCTTCGTCCAGATGGTACAGATACAGTTCGGCATTGGTTTTCCAGGGCAGATCGTAGACTTCCAGAAAACCGCCGGAGAACCAGGTCTGATATTCCGGCTCGTCGAAACTGTGGAAATGGTCGAGAAGCTGCGCCGAATTATTAGGATAACGGCCGACCGGCATGGTGACAAAGGCATTGAATTGCCAGTTGCCGTAGTCGAGAAGGCGCAGCCGCAAACCGTCGAAAGTGTTGATGGTGTTGCGCATATTATTTCTGGCAATCAGGCGGCGGCTGCCGAAATTCAAAGTCTGCCGGCCGGCGATGACTTCCGCGCCCAGGCCGCTGTAAAGCACGTTCTGATCGGCCCAGGCCAGATAGCCCTGGATAAAATCGGCTTCATCGACATGGGTGTTGTTGATGCCGGAGCCTTCATCCGCGTCGAATTGCCGCGCATCGAGAAATTCGCCGCCGATTCGCCAGTGGCCGAAGCGCGCTTCCAGCGACAGGTCGATCTGCATCGGAATTTGCTGGTCGCCGCCCTGGCTGTTGGCTTTAAAACTGCCGTCCAGGGTTTCGTAGCGGGTGCGCTGCTCCAGCGATACCGACAGCCAATCCGGCAGATTCAGGGCATCGTGCAGATTCCAGACCGGCTTCTCGTATTTGCCGAAACCGTTCAGCGCATCGTGCATCTGGCTGGAAAACGGGGCAAAAGGCGGCTGAGTGTAGCTTTTCTTTTCTGTCTCCGCCTGAATGGGACTGCTGCTCCCCATATAAATGCCGCCGGCGATAATCAAGCTGAGTGTATGGCCGGCGGCAGTCATGCCGGTAGTATGTTTTCTTTGCATGGTCAAACCTGATAATTATTATTGTAAGTACGAAACTTATATCGCAACGCTTACTTTGAGACCCCCCAAAAAATAAACATCGCTCTAGCTTGATTCGTTATATATGTAAGTATATAGCGATAGTGATTTCCAAGCAAATAATGTGCCGGCTATTGAGATGACACATGTCATTGAGTCATATCGGTTATTGTTGTTGAGCCGGAAAGCGAATAATGTCGGGTTTCAAACATTTACTAGCCCCTGTGGAAGCGATGCCTACAAGGAGCATAGAAATCGACATCGGGATGCAAGCGGATACACTCTTTCGGCCGAAAGGCGGGAGGGCGGCGGTTTGATTTCCAGGGAGAAGGGCGCTTCAGTAGGTTTTATAAGGCAGAAATTTTCCTGACATCGTGATCTTGACGCGGTCGCCATTAGGGTCGGGTTCGCGGGTCAGATCCATCTTGAAGTCGATGGCGCTCATGATGCCGTCGCCGAACTCTTCATGGATCAGTTCCTTGAAGGTCGTCCCATACACATTGATCAATTCGTGGAAGCGGTAGATCAGCGGATCGGCCGGGATGGCGGTGGGCAATGAACCTTTGTAAGGCACAACCGTCAGCCATTGTCTCTCTTCCTCGGCCAGATCGAACAATTCTCCCACCACGTCGGCCTGAGCTTTCGTGAGCGTCATCTGGCCGAGGCAGGCGGCCGTGACCCATTCCTTGCTCAGACCGACCTTTGCCGCGACGTCAGCCCATTTCAGCCCCCGGCTGACTTTGGCGGCAATGATTTTCTCGGTAACGTTGATTCTGTTCATTGGATTCTCCTGATCTGTGAAAAAATGCGTATGAGTGGTACGGATAGATGGCGATTCATGAGGACTTCTTCATTAACCTGTTGACAAGAAATACAGGGTACGCATTGCGTACCTTTTCCAACGGTTCCGGTGAATGCCATCCCAAAAGGTACGCGGTGCGTACCCTACCGGATTTATGAATGCCTCTGGCGCCCTGTCGGTCAGTGAATGGCTCGCTTCATGCAGGACAGGAAAAGGCTTGGCGGAAGGGCTTTGCCGCTATTTTTTGTTCTATTTCCGAGCGCCACAGGTTAAGCCCTTCCCCAAGTTGGTTAAAGGGATGCAGGCATTGGCCGCCGCATCCCGCTTTCAGGTCAAACGACGGTTATCAATTCTTCCTGAATTTAGCCGCTTCTTCCGAGCCGCCGGTGGCGTCGCCTTTGCTGTAGGAATGCGCGCCTACGCCCGCCAGCTGGCCGCCTTGAACCACCAGATACTCGTTGCGGATGGGCCGGCCCTCGAAGTAGCATTCCAGTATCTCGCGCACGCCGGCTGCATAGCGCGTCTGCGCCGACAGGCTGGTGCCTGAAATGTGCGGCGTCATGCCGTGATGCGGCATCGTGCGCCACGGATGGTCGTTCGGCGCCGGCTGAGGAAACCAGACATCGCCGGCATAACCCGCCAATTGACCGCTTTCCAGGGCGCGGACGATGGCGTCGCGATCGCACAGTTTGCCGCGCGCCGTATTGATCAGGTAAGCGCCGCGTTTGAAATTCTTCAGCGTCTGCTCGTTGATCATGTGCTCGGTTTCAGGATGCAGCGGACAATTCAGGGTCACGACGTCGCACACTTTGGTCAGGCTGTCCAGGCTGGTGTGATAGGTCACATCGAGTTCCTGTTCGACCGATTCCGGCAGGCGATGGCGATCCATATAATGCAGTTTCACACCGAAAGGTTTGAGCAGGCGCAGTACGCGCAGGCCGATACGGCCGGCAGCCACAGTACCGACTTGCATCGCTTCCAGGTCGTAGGAGCGCGCCACGCAGTCGGCGATATTCCAGCCGCCTTTGATCACCCAGTTGTAGGACGGGATATAGTTGCGCACCAGCGCGAGCGTCACCATCACCACATGCTCGGCGACGCTGTTGCTGTTGCAGTAAGTGACTTCGGCGACAGTAATGCCGCGCTCCATCGCCGCCTGCAGGTCAGTATGGTCAGAGCCGATGCCGGCCGTCACGATCATCTTGAGATTTTTCGCCTTGGCGATGCGTTCGGCGGTCATGTAAGCCGGCCAGAACGGCTGCGAAATCACAATGTCGGCATCGTGCAGTTCGCGGTCCAGGACGCTGTCGGCGCCGTCCTTGCTGGAGGTGACGATAAATTGATGGCCGTTTGATTCCAGATACTTGCGCAGGCCCAGTTCGCCGGACACGCTGCCAAGCAGGGCGCCGGGCTTGAAGTCAATGGCCTTGGGCGTCGGCAGGGTTTGCCCGTCCGGATAACGCTCTGGCTGCGGGCAGTCATCCCGTGCGTAGGAAGTCGGATAACCGTCGATCGGATCATCGTAAAGAACAAAAATAATTTTAGCCATTTTTCCATCTCCATTATGAGTTGAATTTTGAAGATCGGTCCTGATCTTTGATTGATCGGGACCGGGGTTTATCCTGGCCAGATGACAATATTGTCCGCTTTACGGGTGACGGGCGCCTAATCGTTTGAAGATATGGCTTGATAACTCGCGGTTATCGATGAATCGAATCGTTATTGCCGTTTCGAATCGCGATAGGCCACTCCGGTCCCGCCCAAGCCGCAATAACCCAGCGGATTTTTTTTCAGATAATCCTGATGATACGCTTCGGCGGACGTATAGTTTTTCAGCGGGGCAATTTCAGTGGTAATGGGCTTGGTGATGCCGGTCACTTTTAAATTGGTTTGATAGATGTCTCGTGTTTTCTCCGCCAGTTGCCGTTCTTCATCGGTACGATAAAAGATGGCGCTGCGGTAATTGCTGCCTACATCGTTGCCCTGGCGATTGCTCTGGGTGGGGTTGTGGTTTTCCCAAAACTGAATCAGGACCCGTTCAAGCGTGGTCTGCTTGGGGTCGTAATAGACTTTGACCACTTCCGCATGGTTTTTGACGGCTTTGCCTTCCTGTATGGATTTTTCGGTATTGTGGAGCGTCTCGTAGCTGGGATGGGCGATATCGCCCCCGGCATAGCCGGATTCAACATCCAATACGCCACCCAGGGTTTGCATGCGTTTTTCCGCGCCCCAGAAACACCCCATCCCCAGGACGATATAAGGGGTGTCAGAGCCAACAGCCGCTTTATTCAGGGAAGGGTTGACGCTTTTGCCCGCAAGCACGGAAGAACTCAGCAATACGCCAGTTGCGATCACTAAAACGCCTATCATAGGTAAAGACCAAAATGCTTGATGCCATCTGTTCACAAATATGTCCTTCATAAATTTGGTTGCGTAATTGGAGCAGCTCAGCTCCGTGTATATTGTTTGATCGTATGGAATCGATATTCGTTGCGGTTGCCGGTGAAATTGTTTACTCGGCGGAGTTATCAAAAAACATGATGCCTCGGAGAATGGGCAAGCATATGGGGGCCCTGCGGTTTAATCGTTCATGGCGATCAGGCCGATTTCCCTCGACAGTTCCGGAAGCAACGGCAGGGCGGCGACTTTCTGCTGCATTTCAAACAGGCTCATATGAACAGCGGCACCTGCCGGAAGTTGAAGCCACAGAGGTAAATCAGGCGCTCGTTGCGCGCGCCCAGGTTTTGCACCGAGATGCCAGGCAGCAGATTCAAGGCCGAAGCGGCATCGTTACGATTATTGTGCGCAATATCCTCGGCTGTGATGGTTTCCTTGTCGGAAAGTGATTCCTGTTAGTTGCCCATGGAATGAGGAATGGTTCTTGCGCACGTTCCAGGCCATGAATGACTTATAATCGCGGACTTTCGCCCGCATTGGCATGATGGCTGTGTAAGAACAAGACTTATCCGTTTCCATCCGAATGAAAAGTGGGCTATCCAACCCTTTCGAGGCAACCAACACGACGATGACCAACAACTCAAACCGCGACGATTTTTCTACCGCCTGGATCGAAGGCGAACTGCGGCTGGCCGGCATACTGGACAGCCGCATGATCGGCTTGCTGAAGGCTATCGATGAAAGCGGTTCCATCAATCAGGCCGCCAAGCAGGTGGGCTTAAGTTACAAGGGCGCCTGGCAGATGATAGAACGCGCCAACAATCTCGCTCCTAAAGTGTTGATCGCCACGACGACCGGCGGCAGCAAGGGCGGCGGTACTCGGCTGACTGTCTCCGGCCAGGCGCTGCTGCAGCTGTTTACCCGGCTGGAGCAGCAGCATCGGCAGTTCTTGCTGCAACTCAATCAGAATCTGGTGGACGATCCCGAGATGCTACTGCTGCTTAAACCGTTGACCATCAAAACCAGCGCCACTAACCAATTGTTCGGTACGATCACCCGCATTCAGCCCGGTGCCATTAATGCCGAAGTGATCGTCGAATTAAAAGGCGGTGAACAGATTGTCGCTGACTTGAGTTTGTCAACGCTTGACCGGCTTGAACTCAACATTGGCAAGGATGTGCTGTTGCTGATCAATGCCCCGGAGATTGGCATCGTTACCGATTTCGGCCATCAACAATTCTCGGCGCGCAACTGTCTGCCAAGCAGAGTGATTCGCTTGCAGCGGGACGGCGTTGAATTGCAGGTCGCGCTCCGGTTGCCTGGCGGAGACAGTCTTATCGCCACGATAACCCAAGCCAGCGCCGAATCCCTGGGGCTGAAATGCGATATGCCGGTCAATGCCGTGTTTAAAAGCAATGCCGTGATGCTCGCCGTGGCGGCGCTTGAAGAATCTCATCCACCAGCCCAGTAAGGTTTCTGCCTGGAAACGATAAGAAAATCTCGGTCTGAGAACGGAATAGAGCGACTGAAGTCGCCCCCACAAGCTTATAGCTTCCGGAATCGGCAAAGAATGCGGCAGCAAGGATGTGCTGCGGTTTGGGCCATGAAGTTCAGCCATATTATTAGCAAGCCACATGAGATACAATCTTGCCAAGATTTTATAATTCATGCGAGTCATCGCTAATAATGCGGGGGGTATTTAATAATGATTTCTAAAAGAAGAATAACAGCTTCTTCCACAGCCCGTTTTACCTGGACTGCAAGGCCCAAGTATTTTTTTCTGTGTTTATCCTTTACCGTGCTGATCGGCTGCCAAACCGACCCCGGTACCGATCTCAACAATTCCAGCGCGACGGAAGGCTTTTCGCCGAAAGATACCGACAAGCTTTTCGTCGTCGATTGTTTGCTGCCAGGCCAGGTCCGCAAGCTCGGCACCCAAATGACCTACATTTCCAGCCGTCGCCCCATCAGAACGACAGCCGGCGAATGCGAAATTCGCGGCGGCGAATATGTGGCTTACGATCGCGCTAATTTCGCATCGGCTTTGAAAGTATGGCTGCCGCAGGCGCAACAGGGCGACGCGGAGGCGCAGGTGACGCTGGGCGAGATTTATGAAAAAGGCCTGGGCGGAATGGCCGATCCCGCACTGGCTGCGCAATGGTATTTAAAAGCGGCCGAGCAGGGCAATTCCAGAGCCCAAGTCAACCTCGGCTATCTTTATGAGAAAGGCCTGGGCGTAAAGAAAGACATTCCGACCGCATTGAACTGGTACCGCAAGGCATCAGGCCTGGCAAACTCGGATCTGCAGTTTGCCTCGGTAACCGAAGCGGCCGTGGCCAATACCTATAAGGAGCAACTGGAGGAACTGCGCCAGGAGTCGCAAAGCCATGCGGAAGAAGCCAAGAGCCTGCGCAAGGAACTGGATGAGACCCGGCAGCAATTGTCCAGCCAGCAGCGCAAACTGTCGGATCTGCGCAGACAGCTCGACAATACGCGTGACAAACTGGAACAGGAACGCGGAAAATCCAATCGCAATGACGCCCTGATCCACTCTCTGGAAAAAGACCTGGAAGAGAAATTATCCAGCCTGAATGCCCAGCAAACCAGAGTCTCTCAGCTTGAAACCCAATTCCATAAAGAACAGCAGCAAGCCAAGGCTGGGGGCGATGCATCCGGTGCGGCAAATGAATCAGGCCGCCAGCAGCAGACGGCACAGTCCAGGCAAAAACTGGAGCAACTGCAGGAACAATTGAAATCGCTGGAAGCGGAGTATCACAATACTTCTATCCGCATCAAAAGCGATATGAGCGCGCTTGAAGGCAAGGCATCCGAGACGGGCTCCACACAGGAAAAGCTTGCGCTGGAAAAATTGCGCGGCAAACTCAAGCAGGATAAGAGCGAGCTGTTGGCTCAGGGACTGCAGATCAAGGAATTGAAAAAGACGATCGAGCAGGAGCGGCAGGCGTTGGCAAGCCTTGAGGCTACTTCATCCCAGGCGCTGGCGCAAAACGGTCCGGTCATCGATATCATCGATCCGCCGATGACGCTGACCCGCGGCGTACCCAGCTATCAATTAAGATCCATTGACCGCAGCAAGAAAATCGTCGGCAAGGTCGGCGCCGCAGACAGCCTGAAAACACTGCAGATCAATGAGCAAGACACGCCGGTCGACGCCGACGGCACATTCCGCACCGACATCGCTATCGAAAGCGCTCTGACGCCGGTCAAGATCGTAGCAGTCGATAAACAGGGCAAACGCAGCATCGTCACTTTCAATCTGCTGGCTAAAAATCAGGAGACAGTTGCCGATGAAAAAACCTTGCCGGTCAAAGCCAGCTCAAAATCCTATCCATCCGTTGATTTCGGCCGGTTTTACGCCTTGATTATCGGCAATAACGACTATAAACAATTGCCGACGCTGAAAACATCGATCAATGACGCCAAAGCGGTCGATGAAATGCTGCGGACGCGCTACGGCTATAAAACCACGCTGTTGGTCAACGCCAGCCGGCATCAGATCATGACCGCTTTCAACGATCTGAGAAAGGTGCTGACGGATAAGGACAATCTGCTGATTTACTATGCCGGTCACGGCGAGATCGATAAAAACGACCAGAGCGCCTATTGGCTGCCGTCCGATGCTGAACCGGACAATAACGCCAACTGGCTGTCCAGCCATAATATCACGCAGTATTTGAGCATTCTGCCGGCGAAACATATTCTGGTCATTGCCGATTCATGTTATTCCGGCGCCATGACTGAAACGTCCATCGTGCGCCTGCCGGATGAAATGCCCGAAGAAAAACGTGAAAAATGGCTGAAATTCATGAACAACCGCAAGGCCAGAACCGTCATGACGTCAGGCGGCGTCAAGCCGGTGCTGGATTCAGGCAGCGGCGGCCATTCGGTATTTGCCAATGCGTTTCTGAGGGCGTTGGGCTCCAATACCGGTCTGCTCGAGGATTATGAGCTGTACAGAATCCTCTCCGGCAAAGTCAAGCAATCCGCGTCACAGATCGGCTTTCAGCAAAGTCCGCAATATTCCGCCATGCAGCATGCAGGGCATGAAGGTAGCCCGTTCTTTTTCGTACCAAGGAGCTGAGAAGACAGGCATTGTTAGATAAAGTAAGTTGTAGGTGCGAATTCACTTGTGCCTTTAGGGTATTCGTACTGTTTTTTGGATATAGAGAAATACAATGAATGCAGACGATCTAGCCGATGATGCTACGCAAATCGCGCCGACAAGAACCATGCGCCAGCCATCGGATGAGGCAGGCGCATTAACGCGCACGCCTGAGCAGGATGCTGACGCCACCGTTCTGGCCCAGCCGACGAAAAAGCCGGTTGCGGTCGACGATGCTACTGTTCTAGCCCGGCCGGCGAAAAAGCCAGCTATGGTTGACGATGATGCCACCGTTCTGACTCAGCCGGCAAAAAGGCCGGTTGCGGCTGATGCTGATGCCGCTGTTCAGGCTACCGCAACTTTCAAGGAGCTTCGTAAGGAAGAGAAATCCGAAGCGCTGAAAACGGGATCGATACTGAACAAGCGCTTCGTGCTCAAGGAAGTGCTCGGCAGCGGCGGCATGGGTACTGTGTTTAGGGCGACCGATTTACGTCGCCAGGAAGCGCAGGACCAGCAGACCGACGTTGCGTTAAAAGTGTTAAACGAAGAATTCAGGGATGATCCGGAACTGTTCATCGCGCTCCAGCGCGAAACGAAGAAATCCCAGATGCTGGCCCATCCCAACATCGTCAGCGTCTATGATTTCGACCGCGACGGCCGCAACATTTTCATGGTCATGGAAATACTGGAAGGCAAGTCGCTTTCTCAATATATCCGTGAAATCGCTCCGCAAGGCGGCATTCCCTTCGATAAAGCCTGGCCGATCATTAAAGGACTGGCGTTGGCATTGGGTTACGCCCACAAAAAGAACATCGTTCATTCGGACTTTAAACCGGGCAATGTCTTTATTACTGACGGCGGCGAAGTCAAAGTGCTGGATTTCGGCATCGCCTGCGCGGCCGTAAGGTCGGACCGCCAGGGCCATGACGATACGGTTTTCAATGCCCGCGACCTAGGGGCACTGACGCCGGCTTACGCCAGTCTGGAAATGTTTGAAAACCAAGATCCCGATCCGCGCGACGATATTTATGCGCTGGCCTGCGTCAGCTATGAACTGCTGGCCGGCAAGCATCCTTTCGGCAAGCTGTCCGCCCAGAAGGCGCTGGAGGTCAATCTTCAGCCGCCGGTCATTCCGGGCTTGAAACGCCGGCAATGGAACGCCCTGACGCACGCCCTGGCGTTGAAAAGAGAGCAGAGAACGGCTTCCATCACGCAATTTCTTGATGAAATAGAGCCCAAATCGCCCTGGCCGAAAGTCCTTGGCGCTGCTGCGATTGTGGCTTTAATCGCGGCGGCGGGCGGTTATGTCTATATTTACCAGAATATGGATGCCGTGCCTGAAGTCGTTGAACTGACTCCGGAGCAGCAACTTCAGATCAAGGACCTGCTCGAACTGGCGCAAATCCATTTTGAAGTCGGCTACATCACCGCGCCATCCGGCAGCAACGCTTTATGGGCTTACCGTCAGGTGCTGGCCATCGATCCCTACAACAAGGAGGCCTTGCAGGGGCTGGAGAAGATCGCCGACCTGATTGAAAAGCAGGCTAACGAGCTGTTTGATCAGCAAAAACTCGATGAAAGCTTGGCAAAAATTGAAGAAGGGCTGGAAGCGCTGCCTAAAAGAGAAAGTCTGTTGGCATTGAAAGAGAAGATATTGCAGATGAAGCGATAGGAGTTTTACCGGCCATGCCGATGGAATTCCTTTGCTTTTTTCCAAAAAGAGGAGCGCAGAAGAAGCAGATTGACCGGCAAAAAACGACCCAACTCGACCTTTCACCACAGTGGCTTGATCGGCGGATTAGTGCCGTATCCCTTGTTGTATGCTGTCATGCTAGGCGTTATACATAAACTTGACCGGCCCCAAATTCAATTTCAAGTTATGATTTGCTCGTCAATATAAGATGATAGGATAGAGGCAATCTCTAAATAGAGTTACGTCTCGGGAGATAACCATAAATGAATCATAAAAAAAATTTTTTTATTACATTTATGAAATTGGCCGGCTCTTACTGGAAATCCAAAAACAGCCTCATAATATGGACAGAAACTGTCCTGATGATTGTACTGACAGTGATGCAGATTGAACTGGCCGTCTATATTACTCAATGGAATGCCGCTCTTTTTGATGCCATTGAACAGCGATCAATGGCTGGCGTAAAAGCCCAGGCCGTCATATTAATTCTGATCTTCATGGGTAGCATAGCGATCGCCACAGTCCATTTAATCGTCAAACGGCGCTTATTGATTGGGTGGCGGACCTGGCTAACCGAAAAAGTCATTGCCAAGTGGATACAACAAGGCCGCCATTATCAGATCACTTTATTATCCCAAAGTGATCATGACAATCCGGACGGCCGCATCGCGGAAGATATTCGTATTGCGACCGAAGACGCTATAGCGCTAAGTCACTCATTGTTTTACTGTTTATTGATGTTGGCGAGCTTTAGCCAAATTCTTTGGGGCATTTCCGGAAAAGTTGTATTTGAGTTCGGAAACGTTTCGATTCCGGTGATGGGGTACCTGGTCTGGATATCGATCAGCTACTCAATCTGCGCTTCGATTTTAGGCTGGTGGATGGGGAAACCGATGACATCGGCCACTCACACAAGACAAACCAGAGAAGCTAATTTCCGGCACAATCTGATCGATATTCAGAATAATTCTCGAGTCATTGCATTGATTCGAGGCGAGGCTAACGAACAAGAGCGGCTGCTTGATTCGTTTCGAGCGATTATCGGGTCCTATGCCGAACAAACAAGCGCCTGGATTCGGATTCAGTTATTTACGTCCGGCTACTCAGTCGCATCCATGGCCTTGCCGATTTTAGTTGCATCGCCGCGTTATATAGCCGGTGCAATTTCATTGGGTATCTTGATTCAGTCCGTCCAGGCCTTTCAGCACATGGTTTCCGCTTTGTCGTGGCCGGTCGATAACATGGCCCAGGTCGCCAAATGGCGAACATCGGTCGAGCGGGTCTTAGGGCTCATGAATGCCCTTGATCATCTGGAGCATGAAATTTTACCGCCGAATCCACATCAGATTCATGTGAATGAAGCCAATGTTTCGGCGCTAACGTTTAATAACGTCAGGCTGGAAGACCTGAAAGGAGAAAAGCTTTCAATCGTTTTCAATGGTGAAATCAAAGCGGGGGAGCATGTGCTGATTTCTGATCGAGCCAACAATGGCCCCAAGCTATTTAAAGCGATTGCCGGTTTATGGCCATGGGGATCCGGCCAGATTGAAGTACCGTCTGGTCAGTCGATATTCTTTATGCCGCCAAAGCCCTACCTTCCAGCAAAGTCGTTATTTGATGCCATTTGCTACCCCAAACCCAAGACAGCGTTTGACCAGGCCGAAGTAGAAAAAAAGCTCGAGCAGGTGGGTCAAAAAGCCCTGATCAACCAATTAGATCAGGTCGACGCTTGGGAAGACGTGTTGTCAAATGAACAGCAGCAGTATTTAGGTATTGTTCGCGCATTATTGCATCGGCCGCAATGGCTCTTCATTCAGGAAGCCCTCGACTCGTTGCCCCCTAATGACGAAGAGAAGATGCTTAAATTATTGGCCCACGAGCTACCTCATGCAGGCATTCTGACGATTACTCATCAGCCGTCCACCCAGGCTTTTTACCAACGCAAGCTCAGGATTTAGAAAGCACTGAGATTACCGATAAAACCGTTGAAAGATTAAGTCTTTTCAGAAAAGACTAACGCAAGCTCAAAGGTTTAAACAATATGTTCCCAATCTACTTTACTTGGCTTCAGTTTTTCTCTTTCCGGTCTAATGTCTGGATTCTTCAATTCCTCAGAACATTGCTTAATATTTTTTGTCTCGTTGACCAGGTAATTTTTAGCCTCTTTGGTATCAAACGCGATGTCTTTTTTCTGTATGGCATCAAGATCGGTATAGGTTGTCTTTCCTACAACTCCCCATAAGGCGAGGATCATTATCACCATAGATAAAAAGGGTGCAGATATCATTGAAAATTTGATGAATCCCAACAATAGATGTCCAGCTATAGCTGCCCCTTTCTGTAAGTATATTTTTCTTATACTCGAGGACACTTCTAAAGAAGCGATAGCAGCATTAATTATCTTTGTGTTCATTTTTGTCTCCTTGAAATGATTTGTCATCTCACCGGATACAAATTGCCAATCTTAATTTTACTCAAATCCCTTGCCAACTATTCCATGTTGGGCAGTTCTTCTTCATCATTAAAAAAAGACGATTCCATCCAATAGGCTTTGATATTGGCAGATTATCCAGGTCCTCATAATCAATCTCTCTATCTATAATCAATCTGATCAATAAAGACAACATTCGTTCATAAGAGAGCCATCTCTCAGACCTGTCCATGCGCCTTTCCTTCATTCCAGCATTATCTCCAAGCCTATGATATAGTTTCTCGTTTGGGCCTGGGCTCAATGGGTCATGCTGCTAGCTGCCTACGTTTTGACAACTATCGCGGCAATAACCGTTGCTTAAGGCTTCATCGACTTGCCGCTTGCAGTATAGGCCGGAGCCTAGATGCATTGCCGTCTAACCCTGCGCGAAAAGTCCCGCAGGCCGGTGAATACAAACGTTGAATGACTGTTTTCAAAGTTTCATCTGACCTTCACTAATAGTTCTTGAAAGACCGTTTTTGGCACATTGTTGCCGATCGCTAAAACTAATAGCCAAGTTGATAAGGCGCAATTCATAGGGCGCAATAGGCGCTAGCCGTATTGCGCCGCATGTTGGCTTCGGCCATTCGGCGCATTACGCCGGCATTGAAAGAGCAGATATTGTGGATGAAGCGATAGGGAATTCCACCGGCTGTGCCGGTGGAATTCCTTTGTAAGCTTTCCTAAAAAGGAATCCTGACACCCAGTTCCAGAATATGATTGGAAATATTGGCTTGCCCCAGGCGCGTTTCATAGCGGAAAAACGCCGACCGGCCTTCAGGCAGGGTGGCGGCAATTGAAGCGCCGAGGTTGAAGTAATCCCGATCAGGGCTGTCGGTCAGCGTCGTGAAATAACCCAAGCCGGCCGGCGCGCTGACAAACTGGGACTGAATGGCGCGCGCACTGTCTTCAAATTGGTGCACCCATTCGAAGCGGGCGCCCGGCGCGAGAATGCCCCAGGGCATGCTGATCGACTGGCTGAACTGGCTGCCCAGCGTCGATGTCAGCGACGAAATGGACTGGTCCGCCACGTTCAGGGCAAAGCCGGCGCCACCCTGTTCGGTGTATTGGTCTATCGTGGTCTCTATATATTCGCCGCGAAGATAAGGGCTGACAAAGAAACTGCCTATGTAAATATCCTTGCCAACTCCCACGCTGCCGCCGTACTGGTCGCCTTCCGGATTGCTGGCTGCGGTGGTGATCATGCCCGGATAGGCGATGCGCCGGTTCATTTCGTAACCATGGATGGCGTAGCTCGCAACCCAGTCGACATAGAAGTCCTGGGGCAGAAAGTAGCTGCCGTAGACGGAAAAGTCGCCTGACTGCGTGGTCATATCGCCGCCGTTGCTGTTGAAATCCGTATTGGTGTGCCCATAACCGGCCGCCATACCCATGATCAAGGCGTCAGTGAACTGATAATCGACACCCAGCATGATACCCTTGGTTTCAAGGTCGAAGCCTTTTTCATTGCGGGTTTTGTTTTTATCGCCGATCTTGATCTGGCCTTTCAGGAAGAAGCCCAGCGGGCTGTCCCTTAACGGCTCATCCCCGGCGGCTCCTCCCAAGGCGTTGTTTAAGGCGTTCTGCGCCATTCTGCCTAACGCCACGTTTTCGCCATCGACATTCATGTTGAAGCCAAGCACGGACAGGCCGCCGTTATTTCGCCTGTTTCTTACCTCGATGATGCGGCCATGGATGATCTGCAGCTGCTGCGAGCCGAAATCGACGGCGGCTGATCCCTGTGCGGCGATTTGCTCAGGAACGATGGCATCGAGAACCTGCCTTTTTTCATCGTTACTCATCCCAGACAGGTACAGCTCATCGCAACGTTGCTTGAATTCGCCAGTCGCTGCCGCGCATGACTGGTCCAGCGCTTCGGCTACCGATCTTTGGTTGGGGGTAAGGTTGTCGATGTCGCTCAGCGACGGCGTGGTATTGGTTATTGTTATATCGACTGCGTCAATGCTGCTGAGCGTCGCGCCTACCGGATTGGACAAGCGGATTGAAAACAATTCATTTTGCTCAGTCGTATCGCTGTCGGCCGTGGTTTCGATCGTGATTGTTTTCGGGCTGGCATCGCCGTCGCTCCAGATCAGCGTGCCTGACTTTTTGGTATAGTCGCTGCCGGCGAGCGCTGACCGGTTTAACGTGACGTAATCAACGCGCACCTCGCCATTAGTGCCCCCGGTTCTTTCCACTGTTACCGTTACCGCATTGCCTTCCGTGACCGTTTCCTGCGCGATGCTGAATCCCGTCGTCGCCGGTGCCGTTTGGTCGGCTATCGTGACCGTCGATTGGCTGGTGCCTAATGTCAGAGCGTTCGTAGGGTTGCTCAGATCGACGGTAAAGGTTTCATTCGGTTCTGTTAAGGCATCGGCATTGATCGGGATGTCGATGGACTTGATGCCGGATTCGCCGTCGGCCCAGCTTAATGTGCCGGCTACGGCTTCGAAATCCTGGCCGGCGATTGCGGTGCCGTTATTAGCGCTAAAGTCAACCGTTACGTTGCCGCTGGCGCCGTTTGAGCGGGTGGCCGATACGGTGACATGGCCGGCACTTTCATTGACGCTGTAAGTTGCGCTGTCGAGATTGACGATGCCGGCGCTGTCATCGTCGAGAATTGTCACGGTTGCGCTGCTGGTGCCCAGGCTGAGGCCGGCGCTGGGATTGCTCAGGGTCAAAGTCAGCGTTTCGTCTTGCTCCACAGCTGAATCAGGCCGTATTGGAATGACAATGGATTTGGTGCCGGATTCGCCGTTATCCCAGTTCAACGTGCCGGATACGGCGTCAAAATCCTGGCCGGCAACCGCCGACCCGTTTGCCGTGGAAAAATTAACCGAAACAGGGGTGTCGGAGCCGTTTGCACGCGTGGCGGTGATGGTGATGCTGCCGCCGCTTTCGCTAATGCTGTAAGAGGCATTATCAAGACTCACAGTGCCGGAGTTGTCGTTATCGGTGATGTTGACGGCGGCAGTGGCATTGCTGGAGATGACTTCCTCAACATTACAGCTTAGATTCTGGAGGCCCAGTTGAATGTCTTCGGAGCTTTCCGGCAAGGTATCATCGATAATATTGAGGTTTACAGTCGTTGAGTACGTTGTTTGCCCCCCGGTAAAGTTAAAGTCGGTCTGAACAGCAAACCCGTCACTCAATGCAAAATCGGTATTTTCAATTGCCGACCCGCCAATGGGAACAACCCTGCCCGACAGACTGCATCCGCCATAATCGTTCGCTTCCTGCGTAATGGTGATGCCTATCTGCGCCGTGCCAGCTGCCTCATCAACAGTATAGGAATTAGGGGTAAAGTCCAATATCCAGGCATCAGCGGAAATCGGCGTCAGAGCCATCATGCTCAAGGCTGTCAATAATATCGGCTTGGAACCATATAACCGCGGCGTCTGAAAGACGGTATTTCGAAAAGGTGATTTTTCAGGGTGAACTGAAGGATGCCTGGGATGTGCCAAGGGTAATTGCATAATGATTTAGCTCCTCAAAAATGACGGGCGGATATGCCTGGCCGCCGGCAGCGTTAGTGTTTTTTATTTATCGCTGGTGAATATAATATTAACAGAATCCTGAATGCTGAGCATGACTTATATAATCCTGGCAATTGAATAAACACTATCCATGAATTAACGATGATTACTGAATATCCGCCTGTGCAGGATCGTCGCCAGCATCTTTCCAAATTGCTTCAAGAAATAAAGATATGTTATTAAAAATTAGCGTTTTTTGGCTGCCATTATTTTCCCGGTTTTAAGGTCATGAGCAAAATAGTCTATGTCTGGGAACTCGGCGGAGGGTATGGCCATATCGGCGCTTTTCTTTCCGTAGCCAGACAATTTCAGCAGCGCGGGCACGAGGTTGTTTTTGTGCTCAAGAATCTTGAACATGCCCATACGTTGCTCGGCAAGTACGGGTTTGCCTATCTTCAGGCGCCGATGCGCTGGCCCGGCAATGCCGCTATGCCGCCCGCGTTGAATTATGCCGGGATTCTGCGCAATGCGGGCTTTCGTGAAGCGGCAGGGCTATTGGCGAGAACGCAGGCCTGGAAAGCGACGATAGCGTGCTTGAGACCGGATCTGCTGCTGTTCGATCATGCGCCGACTGCGCTGCTGGCCGCCCGCGAACTGAAGATCCCGCGCGCCTTGTTCGGCACCGGTTTTTATTCGCCGCCAAGGCTCAGCCCAATGCCCGCTATACGGCCCGGATTGCATGTGTCCGAGAAAGAATTGCTGAACAGCGAGACACAGATCGTGGCGACGATAAATTCGGTTGTGAATCAGCTCGGCGGCCAGCCTCTGGCTGTTCTGGCGGATTTGTTCGAGGCGGAGGAGGATTTTCTCTGCACGTTGCCGGAACTCGATCATTATCAGGGGCGCAAGCAAGGCGTCTATTGGGGACCGGCTTTTTCTTATTCGGAAGGGGATAGGCCCGTGTGGCCTTCCGTGGGCGATAAGCGTATCTTCGCTTATCTGACCAAGGACTATGCCGGCTTGGAGCCGTTGCTGCAGCAATTGCGATCTTCGTCCTGGTCGGTTTTCGCGCATATACCGGGCACGACCCCGGCATTCATTCAAAAATACAGCGGCGCCAATCTGCACATTTCAGCGCAACCGGTGGATATGCGGCAAGCGGCGCAGTGTGGGTTAGTCATTTGCCACGCCGGAGCCGGCACTGCGGCGGCCATGCTGTTGTCCGGCAAACCTTTGCTGATGCTGCCGGTGCATTTGGAACAGTCAATCACGGCAAGAAATATCGCCATGCTCGGCGCCGGCGTATGCATACCGCCGGAGATGAAAAAGCCGAATTATCGTGCCGCGGCTATGGAGATTTTATCCAATGGCAAATATACCAAAACGGCAGAGAAATTTGCCGATAAATACGCCGCGTTTGCTCCCGAAGAACAGGCTGTCCGCATCGTCGATCGCTGCGAGGCGCTGATGCGTTGAAATCAAGGCTTACCCGTTAACGGCTAATGCTGACGCTGGTTTTGCCGAGATTGACGTTGAACGCTTCATTCTGACCCGGCTTCATTTCAACAAAGGCTTTCCATTGCGCCTGGTCGAGATCGCGAAAGGCCGCAAGCACGGCTATATAACGGGCGCCCGCTTGCCGTTCGTGTTTATTGCTGATTTTCTGCCCTGGCCTGACTTCCAGCTCTTCGCGGTATTTGATGTCCTTGCCGATCAGAGCCTGATCGTTCTCATATAAGGCAAAGAAGTCGCTGTTATTGAAAGCTGAAATGCTTTCGAGCTGGTAGATGCGCACCACCAGCGGCGATGCCCTGCCTTCGATGTCCGGATTCAGATCGCTGCCGGCTGCAAGTTTAAGTTCAACCGTGAAGGGAACCGGCGCAGGGGCTGATGTTGCAGCAGAGGGCGGGGCATCATCCTGGAATAAACTGCATCCGCTTAAAGCGAGCATACTGCAGATAATCAGGCCGGGCAGCGCATTAGCGCGCATGAAACTGTTGGTGCTAAACACGATTAAACCTCAAATCCATAATGAACAGTTCGATTGAAGTCCGCCCTGATTACAAAGTGGATGAATTTGCAATGCTTACGAACGGAAAAATAAAGAGTAAAACGCGCCCGATTCTAGCGATAAAGCGACAGGCCCGCAAGATTTTGCTGAGTGATATTGATGAGCGCAAGCTGTCTTTTCAATGGCCGATGACGGGCAGCTTCAATCGGGTCGGTTCGAAAAATTAGAAATATTCACAATTCACGATGTATATTAATACTCAAAAGGAGTTCTTTAATCATTTACGGTTAAAGATTTTATAAAATGGAAGCAATAATAAAGTAGGGTGGATATGTCGCTATTGCTAAAAATAATATCACTCAAGGGGCAACCCTTTAATGCCGGCACAGAAGCTGTTTTTGACAGGCATGGAGGAACAATCGGCCGTGCCGACGAAAATACCCTGGTCCTGCCTGACCCTGAAAAGTTTGTGTCCAGACGTCATGCCTCCATCTCGTTCGAGAACGGCCATTATCTGATCAGGGATTCCAGTTTGAGCGGCACCTACATCGACGACCAGGAGCCGCCGCTTAATGACGGTACCCAGACCTTGATCGACGGTATGCGCCTGAGGATAGGCGAATATGAAATCCTGGTTTCGATTACGCCGGAGCAGCAACCGGACGATTTCGCCTTGGGGCCTGATCTGTTCGCTTCGCCTTTTGAGGCTGTTCCTGCCGCCAAAAGTCCTGTTTACGCACCTAGTCCTTTTGCATCGGCGGACGACATCTTTAATAGTTCATCTCATGGCGATCCCCATCTGGATGCGTTTCTTCGCGATACTGATGCCGCGCCTTTTCCGGCCCATGACGCATTGCTGAATCCCGATCATGACAAAGGTCAGCCGGGTTTCGAAGGGCTTATGCAGGCCAATATTTCCTCGATTCATGACAGCTTCATTCCGCCTGCGCCGGCCGGGGATCCGCAAAGCGGCAATGAAATTCCCGATGACTTTAATTTTGAGGAATTATTCAATACCGGGACAGATGCGCAGGCCGATGATCACAGTTGGTTTCAGGGTTTCGAACCGGAGGTTGTACAAGATTTGCCGCCGGTAACGGCAGAAGCAGAACCGGCGCCCGAGCAGGCAAACAGCAAATTACTGGAGCCGGACACGCCTGTATCCATCGACTCGGTACCGGTTGCGGCGGATTTCGGCTTTCAGGGATTTGAACCGGTTGAACAGGAATTGCTGCTGGAAACTGAACTGATGCCCGATGATGGTGCGGTCGGTAAAGAGCCGGAACTGGAAATGCCGACGTTGAATGATGCGGTTCCGGTTGCCGTGACTCCGATACCGGAGGCGCCGGCCGCTCCGGTACAGGCTCAGCCCATTAATCAAACCGTGGCTTCGAATGCGCTGTTTAACGCATTTTTACAGGGCGCCGGGCTCGAAGACAAGGCGCTGCAAGCGCAAGCCGCGCCGGAAACCATGCACAGGATCGGCTTGATGTTCAGAAAGCTGGTCGAAGGCACCGTGGCGGTATTGAGAAGCCGTGCAGAGTTTAAGAGCCAGTTCCGCGTCAGTATGACGACCATTAAAACAACGAATAACAATCCGCTAAAATTTGCCGTGACGACCGAGGATGCGCTGACGCATCTGGTCAAAAACGGGCAGGGCGGTTTCAAGGAGCCGGTCGAGGCGATTGATGAAGGCTTCAACGATATCATGAGTCATCAGATGGCCATGCAGGCCGGCATTCAAGCATCGCTGGCGCAAATTTTAAGGCAGTTCGATCCGAAGCTGATTGAAAAACAGTATGAGGAAGGGCTGGTTCTGCAGAAAAAATCAAAATGCTGGGACAAATACAGCGCTCTCTATCCGCGCGTGGTCGAGCAGGCGATGGAGGATTTTTTCGGAGATGCTTTTGCCGAAGCCTATGAAAAACAAATGAAGCAGTTGAGCAATCTACGGACAGACAAATAAAATAACAATATTCCAAATTCAGGCTTTTTGGGTATGATATTTGCAGTTCAGTGCGGGGGGCACGATAAATAATGTCAGAAAACAACAGGGTAATCTGGTCGCAGGGGATGTTCCTGCGTCCGCAACATTTTCAGCAGCATGACCGCTACATCGAAGCTTTGGTGCGGGGGCGGTGCGGTACAGGCCGGGTTTATGACTGGGGCGTGGCAAGGCTGAAGATTGACCAGCGGCAATTGGCGATGGGCAAGTTTGCACTGGCTGAATGCAGCGGTATTTTTCCTGACGGTACGCCTTTTAACCTGCCCGCCGACGATGAGCTGCCTCAGCCTATCGATATTCCGTCCGACGTGCAAAACAGCATTATCTATCTCTCCCTGCCGGCGCGCCTTGAAGGCTCCATTGAAGTCGACAGCGCCGAAAAGCCCAGTAATATGGCGCGTTATCATGCCGTTGAAGCGGATGTCAGGGATCACAATACCAACAGCAACGAAGTCTCGGCGTTGATGATAGGCCGGCTGCATACCAGCCTGATGCTGGAAAGACAGGAGCGCGCCGGGCACATCTGCATCGGTGTGGCTCGGGTCATCGAATCCCGCGCCGACAAAAATGTGATTCTTGACGAAGAGTTTATCCCTCCCAGTCTCGATTGCCTTGCAAATCCCAAGATCAGCGGGTTTATCAAGGAAATCTGCGGTTTATTGCACACCCGGGGAGAAGCATTAGCCGGACGGGCATCGGAAGCGGGGCGCGGAGGCGTTTCGGAAATATCTGATTTTTTACTGTTGCAGGTCGTCAACCGGCTGGAGCCGCTTTTCGAGCATCTGCAGAACCTACCTGGCATGCATCCCGAGGATTTCTACCGTATCGCGCTGCAGGTGGCCGGCGAACTGTCGACTTTCTCCAAAACCCAGAAGCGCCCGGTCAGTTTTCCCGTCTACAAACATGACAATCTGCAGCTGACTTTCAGTTACGTGATCGATGAAATCCGCGACTGCCTGAGCCTGGTGCTGGAGCAGAACGCCATACCGATTCCGCTGACGCCGCCCAAATACGGTACGCGTGCGGCCAAAATCCCCGATTACAATTTGCTGAAAGATGCCTTCTTCGTGTTGGCTGTGAATGCGCAGGTGCCGGTTGACATGCTGCGCAGCCAGTTCCCGACCCAGGTCAAAATCGGTCCGGTAGAACAGATTCAACAACTGGTCAGGTCGGCGCTGCCCGGTATCGCGGTGCATCCGCTGCCGGTTGCGCCCAGGCAGATTCCCTATCATGCGGGGTTCTCGTATTTCGAGCTGAGCAAGCAGGGTGATTTTTGGCAGCAAATGCACAAGTCCGGCGGCTTCGCCATTCATATCGCAGGCGAATTTCCGGGTCTTGAACTAGAATTTTGGGCAATTAAAAACGGGTAACACAGCGTGAATCAAGGCGATCCTTTCGGCAATTATCTGGATGACGACAAAACTGTTTTGAAGCCCTCGCCGGGTCTGCGAAAAAAACCGTCTTCGGAATCCTTGCAACAGCCTGCGGCGCCGGTTTTTGCGCCAGCCGCCGAAGTTTTACCGCAGCAGATCAATCTGCAGTCCGGCGATAATCCGCTGGCCGGCAGCGCCATGGCGCTATTGTCGCTGGTGGTGCAGCTGCGCAACTCCGTATCTCATGCCGACGTGCCAGGACTCAGGAACAAGCTGATCAGCGAGGTCAAAACCTTCGAGGCCAAGTCCTTGCAGGCAGGCTGCCCGCCCGAGCACGTGCAGGCTGCGCGTTACGCGCTGTGCTCGTTGCTCGATGAAGCGATACTCAACACGCCATGGGGCTGCAATAGTATCTGGACCACGCAAAACCTGCTGGTTACCTTCCACAAGGAAGCCTGGGGCGGCGAGAAGTTTTTCCAGATCCTGCAGAACCTGGTTGCGCAGCCGGGAACCTATCTTTATCTGCTGGAACTTTTCTATTTCTGCTTGAGCTTGGGGTTTGAAGGCAAGTACCGTGTCCAGGAACACGGCCTGACGCGGCTCGAAGAGGTGCGCGAGAATCTGTATCTGGTCATTCGCAGGCAAAGAGGCGACTTCGACAAAGAACTGTCGCCGCACTGGCGCGGCATTACCGACAAGCGTAATGCGCTGGCCAAATATGTGCCCTTGTGGGTTGTGGCTTCGGTGGCGGGTTTCGCGCTGATGCTGGTATTTTTGGGTTTTCTGTATGCCGTGAATCAGGCATCCAATCCGTTGCTGAGCCAGTTGTACAAAATCAAGGATGATCTCGATGTTAAACCTACCTTGGCCGTTAACAAACCCGCGCCTGCAGCGCCGGTCAGAAACATACTCGACGATCTCAGAGCGTTTCTGGCGCCTGAAATCCAGCAGCATAAAGTCACTGTGGATCAGGTTAACGGCAAGACCGTGATCAGAATCATGGCCAAGAGCTTTTTCGCTTCCGGCAGCGACCAGATCCAGGCCGAATATTATCCGCTGCTGGAAAAAATAGCCCAGGCGCTGACGACCATCACCGATCCCATCAGCGTGGTCGGACATACCGACAATGTACCTATTTTCACGGCGCGCTTTCCTTCTAACTGGGATTTATCCAGTGCAAGGGCAAAAACAGTGGCGGCGTTTTTAAGCGGCCACGGTCAGTTCAGCCACCCCATTGCATCGGAAGGACGCGCGGATACGCAAAGTCTGGCGCCTAACGATAGTCCCGAACACCGGGCCATGAATCGGCGTATAGAAATCAATTTTTAAGAATTTTAAGGTTAATCGTGAAAAAAATTATCGATTTCTTCAAGAGAAAATGGGTGATACAGCTCATTGGTATCATCGCGCTGAGCCTGGTGTTATGGTTTTTCGGTCCGCTGATTGCGATAGGCGGCAATGTACCGCTCGAAACCGAGGTTTCACGCCTGATCGCCATACTGATCCTTGTCGTGCTGTGGGGCGCCAATAACCTGTTCACTCAGGTCAGAGCCAGCCGCGCCAATGCGCAGATGGTCAACGAACTGGTGGACAGCAGGATAGCCGCTCCGTTACAGGTCAATCATGAGTCGGACGAAGAGATCGGCATGCTCGGGCAAAACTTCGATGCGGCCTTGCAAACATTGAAACAGATGAAAAGCAAGTCGTCGCACGGCAGACAATATCTGTACGAGCTGCCCTGGTACATTATTATAGGACCGCCGGGTTCCGGCAAAACGACGGCTTTGATCAATTCCGGCCTGGAATTTCCATTGTCTGACCGTTTCGGCAAAAGCGCCATCCAAGGCGTCGGCGGCACGCGCAATTGCGACTGGTGGTTCACCGACCAGGCGGTGCTGCTCGATACGGCGGGCCGCTACACGACCCAGGACAGCCATGAAGCCGTCGATAAGGCGGCCTGGTTCGGGTTCCTGGACCTGTTGAAAAAATACAGGCCGCGCCGGCCCGTCAACGGCGTTCTGGTTGCCATGAGCCTGTCCGACCTGCTTCGGCAGACGGAAGAAGAGCGCATGCTGCACGCGCTCGCCATACGGCAGCGGATTCAGGAATTGAATGAGCAACTCGGCATCCGCATCCCGATTTATATGTTGTTCACCAAAACGGATCTGATTGCGGGTTTTACGGACTTTTTCGCCGATTTCGGCCAGGATGAGCGCGCCCAGATATGGGGCGTAACGTTTCCTGAAGAAAATGAAGAACATCCGGCCGATGTCATCGCCCGAGTCGGGCAGGACTTCGAGGATTTGCTGACGCGCCTGAACAGCCGCATGCAAAAGCGCCTGCAGGAGGAGAGAGATCTTCAGCGCCGCAATCTGATTTTCGGCTTTCCGCAACGCATGTCGTTACTGAAAGAGCCCATGCTCAGTTTCCTGCAGCAGTGCTTCGGCATCAACCGCTACCAGGCGCCCTCGCTGCTGCGCGGCGTTTATTTCACCAGCGGCACGCAGGAAGGCACGCCGATCGATCGGTTAATGGGCATACTGGCGACTACATTCAAGCTCGACCGCTTTTCGGCGCCGGTGTTCAGCGGCAAGGGCAAAAGCTATTTTCTGACGCGCCTTCTTAAAGAAGTCATCTTCGGCGAGGCCGAAATCGCCGGTTTGAACCAGCGCGTGGAGCAACGCCGTTCGCTGATGCAAAAATTGTCTTACGGGGCGGCCATTGCGCTGACTATCGGCATGGCGGCTTTATGGTCGACCAGTTTTACACGCAATAAACTGGCTATTGCCGACGTGCAGGCGAAAAACGATCTCTACGAAAAAACGCTTGCCGACACACCTGAGTGGAAAAGCGATTTCGCCGCCTTATTGAAACAAATGGATGCGCTTTATGCCGTGCACGCCGTTTATGCCGACGACGCGCCGTGGTCCATGCAGTTCGGGCTTTACCAGGGCGACAAGCTCAGGCCGCTGGTCGACAGCGCTTATGGCAAGCAACTGTCGAACCGTTTCCTGCCGCTCATCAAGGCCAGGCTGGAACAGCGCCTGGTCAGCGAGGAAGCCAAAAACCCGGAGATTTTGTATGAACTGCTGCGCGTTTATTTGATGCTCGGCAACCCGGAGAAAATGGATGCCAGGATTTTTCGGCCCTGGATCGCACTGGACTGGGAAAACAATTACCCTCAGACTGTGCAGCAAGGCTTGCTGGTGCATCTGGACAATCTGCTGAAATTGCCGATGGAGGCCCAGCCTCTGGATGATCAGTTGGTTGCAGGCACCCGGCAGATATTGACGCAAATACCGGTCGCGCAGCAGGTTTACATGCGCATCAAGCGTGAGGCATTGCAGCGGCATGATTATGACTTCAAGCTGATCGATGCTCTGGGTTTAAGCGGAAACCGCGTTTTTTCGACCGCCAGCGGCACACTGGAAGAACAGTTGATTCCCGGCTTTTTTACCTATGACGGTTTCTATCAGATTTTTCTGAAAGAAAGCAAGGATCTGGCCAAGCAGGCGGTTGAGCAGCAGTGGGTGCTCGGCGAGGACAACATGGCCGGGGTACAGGATTCTGCGGATCTGGAAGCCAAGCTGCGCAATTATTATTTCATCGATTTCATCAAGCGTTGGGACGATTTGCTGAATAATTTGAACATCAGGGCGACGGCCAATATACAGCAATCCATAGAAGTGCTGGAGATAGTCTCCGGCGGCGATTCGCCTTTGCGTAAACTGCTGCAGGCGCTGGATCAACAGACATCGCTGACCCGCGCCCCGGCCGACGCCGGTGGCCTGGATAAGCTGAAACAGGGCGCTGAAGCCGCAACAGGCGGCGATGCGCGCATGCAAAAGCTGCTGAATGCCGCCAAAGTGGCCGGCGTGACTGGCGAATCCTCGGCCGGTTCGGGTCAGGAAGTCGAGCGCCATTTTGAAAGGCTGACCGCCCAGATCAGGAATATCGGCGGTGCCGTGGCGATCGATCAGGTGATTGCCGACCTGGGGCAGCTTTACGGCTATATGGCTGATCTGGGCAGCACATCCGATGCTTCCGCCGCTGTCAACTTGGCCTTGCAGCGCAGTTCCGGAGGCGGCAATGACATCATTGCGCAGATTAATCTGCATTCGGCACGGCTGCCGGACCCTTTGCAAGGCTGGGTCAGGACCTTGGCTTCGGGAAACTGGGGCATTATTCTGGGCGGCGCTAAGGCCCAGCTGAACCGCAGCCTGCAAAGCGAAGTGGCCACGGTTTGCAAAAGCGCGCTGGAAGGGCGCTATCCGCTGTCAAAAGCCAGCCGCACCGATATTACGCTGCAGGATTTCGGCAAGTTCTTTGCGCCTAACGGCGTTCTCGACCAGTTTTTCAATACCCATCTGAAACCGTTTGTCGACACCAGCGGCATGCAATGGAGGCTGATTGCCCAGGACAACAAGTCGATCGGCATATCGTCGGGCGTTCTGAGCCAGTTCCAGAATGCGGCAAAAATACGCGACGTATTTTTCCAGAGCGGCGGACAGTTGCCGGCTATCACGTTTGAGCTCAAGCCGCTGCAACTCGATTCGAATGCATCGCGCTTCTGGATCGATATGGGCGGCCAGCAGACCGATTATCGCCACGGTCCGGCGCGGGCGACGCAGTTCCAATGGCCGGGTACGGGCGGAGGCTTGGTCCGGTACGGTTTCGAAAAGCCGGACGGCAAGCTGGTCAGTCGCTCGGAAGAGGGCGCATGGGCGCTGTTCAGGGTACTTGATAAGGCTGATATACAGAAATCGACGCAGGACAGTTATATCGTGACCTTCGCTATTGAAGGACTGACGGCAAAATACGAGTTGAGAGCCAACAGCGTATTCAATCCGTTTGCATTTGATGCCTTAAAGAGCTTTCGCTGCATCGCCGGAATATGACCGTGGAAAACCTGTCCATTCCTGGATTTTATGGAAAATTACCGGTGCTGGGCGATTTTGTTTCGCGCCGGCTTTCGCGCGAGTTTATCAATCCTTGGGATAAATGGCTGCAGAGCGCCATGGCGGCGAGCCAGCAGCAGCTTGTCGAGAACTGGCTGAAGGCTTACTTATCGAGCCCGGTCTGGCGCTTTGCATTAAGCCCGGGGCTGTGCGGCAATACCGGTTGGCTCGGTGTGCTGATGCCCAGCGTTGACCGGGTCGGGCGTTATTTTCCGTTGACGCTGGCGTTGCCTGTATCGGCAGACATCAATTTGCCCGATGTGTTCATAGCCAATAACGCCTGGTTTGCGGAAGTCGAATCGATTGCGTTGACGGCGCTGGAAGATAATCTCGACCTGAACGGTTTCGATAATCTGCTGGCCAGTATCCCTGCCTTAGTAAGGCCTGAAGCCCGATTCGCCGATCGAACCCTGCATAGGGATGCCGGTGCCGCCAAAAACGCCATCTGTATAAGCATTGATCATGCGGGACCGGCCGAGGAAGCGTTAGCGGATTTGCACACTAATTTGTTCGATGTATTTACATCCGGCTACAGTTTGTGGGCCACGCTCGGCTCCGATCATATCAAGCCTTTTTTACTGGGCTGTGAAGGCTTGCCGCCGGTGAGTGCGTTTGTCAGCCTGCTCTCCGGCCATATGTCAGACCGAGGCTGGCAGCTTGATAAAACCACTTTGTCAAATGTTGCCGAAGGCATTGATCCGGATAAGACGCAGCCGCGCAGGTGTATTAATAATCAGCCGGACAGCAGTGGATCTGAAGCCGGGCAGGATGAGCAGAATCTAAAGTGGCGATCTTTTGCCATAACCGACGTAGGCATGCGTCGGAAATGTAATGAGGATGCGATATTGGACCGGCCACAGGCGGGCATATGGGCTGTTGCGGATGGCATGGGCGGACACCAGGCCGGCGATGTGGCGAGCCAGATGATTGTTGAATCCCTGGGCAAGCTGGAATTCTCAGGCGACCTGGATTCAGCCATAAAAAAAACCGGCGCCTGCCTGAAACAGGTCAATGATGATCTGCGCGACCTGGCGGAAAGCCGGTTCGGCAATCAAATCGTGGGCAGCACGGTTGTGGTGTTGCTGGCGGGCGATAAGCAATTTGCTTACCTGTGGGCTGGCGATAGCCGTCTCTATCGGTTGAGGAACAAGCAGTTGCAACAATTGACCGTAGATCATTGCGAAGACCAGGAATATCCGGAAAGCAGCCTGATGCCGGCCGATAGGCCTCTGAAACAGACCAATGTCATCACCCGCGCTATTGGGGCTGATGATGATTTACAGTTGGATTCCGGAACTGCTGATGTACAGTCGGGCGATATTTATCTGCTTTGCAGCGATGGGTTGGATAAAGAGGTGAGCTTTCAGGAGATTGAGGCGATTTTGAATGCCCATAATCGTGAAGCCAGCGTACAGGCTTTGATTGACTTGACGCTGCGGCGAGGAGCTCGCGACAATGTTTCGGTTGTGGCCGTCGAAATTTCATAGATTAAAGCACGTCATTGAGTTTTAGAGTTCTTGATGATGTGATAGAGTTTGCAGTTATAATAAAAAATAAGGGGGCAAATTGGCTGTCGATATTGAAAGCTATTTAGAAGCGATAGATTCGGAAAATGTCTGTGGAGAGGATCTGCAATACGATGCCGAATTCATTGCTCTGGAACAGGCTATAAAAGGCAAGCCTGAACAACAGGTCGGAGATACCATTCAAGCAGCGGAACCGCCCAACTGGCGCGAAGTAAAAAAGAGCGCAGAACAGCTATTATCCCGTACCCGAGACCTGCGGGTACTGGTCAGCTTTCTCCGGGCGCTGATCGCAACGGAAGGATTTGCCGGCTTCAATGACGGCATGGCTTTGATCAAGGCGCTGGTTGAACAGCGCTGGGACAGTATTTATCCTCAACTTGATCCGGATGATGACAACGACCCTACTGAACGGGTCAATATTTTGATGTCCTTGTGCGACCACGAGACTATTCTGCGCCCGCTCCAACAAACGCCCCTGGTCGAATCGAGAGGTCTCGGCCGATTCAGCCTACGCGATGTGTTTGTCGCTACCGGAAAAATTACCGTTTCCGATAATGAAAGCGGCATAGCGTCATCGACAATTGACGCCGCCGTTCTGGACAGCGATCTGGAAAGCCTCAAGCAGATATTGGCTGCGGTCAGCTCCGGCCTCGATAACCTGAATGCATTGGAGCGTTTTGTTACTGAGCAGGTTGGCGTCAATGACGCGCCCAGTTTTGGCGACTTAAGAAATCTGTTAAAGGAAAGCAGGGCGCTTCTGACTGACTGGCTTGAAATAAAAGGCGGTGGCGAAATTGCTGTTGCGGATGAGGTGGAAAGCGAGATTGTCGCTGACAACGTTAGAGCCGCGGCTGCCGCAGAAAAAAAATCGGCGCCCGGCGCCATCAACAATACGCAGGATGTGCTTAAGGCATTAAATCTGGTCTGCGAATATTACAAAAAAAATGAACCGTCGAGTCCAGTGCCTATTTTTATTGAACGTGGCATGAGACTGGTCGGAAAAAGCTTTATGGACGCGCTTAAGGATATCGCGCCTGATGGTTTGGATCAGGCCAAGGTCATCATTGGAACTCGTGGTGAAGATGAGTAAAGACATCACGCTGGTTTGGAAATTTAATACGTTGAATAAGGGGCATTAAATGGCAGAAAGTAGTCAAAAATTTATCGCACGCAATCGTGCGCCAAGAGTTCAGATCGAATACGACGTTGAATTATACGGAGCGGAAAAAAAAGTCCAGTTGCCGTTCGTGATGGGTGTTTTAGCAGACCTGTCAGGAAAACCCGCCGAACCTCTGGCGCCGGTTGCCGAGCGCAAGCTGCTGGAAATTGACGTTGACAACTTCGATGAACGTCTGAAATCCATGAAGCCGCGAGTGGCTTTTACCGTGCCGAACACCATTACCGGCGATGGCAATCTGAACGTTGATATCACCTTCCAGAGCATGGATGACTTTTCCCCTGCGGCTGTCGCCAGAAAAGTGGAAGGACTCAATAAACTGCTGGAAGCCAGAACGCAATTGGCCAATCTGGTGACCTATATGGACGGCAAGGGCGGCGCGGAAGAGCTGATTGCCAAGGCCATCAACGATCCTGCCTTGCTGCAGTCGCTGATCGCGGCGCCTAAGCCGGCTGCAGACGCAACGCCAGAAACTCAGGAAGCAGGAGAATAAGCCATGGTTGAAGTAGCAAATGCGCCAGAAGCCCAAGCAGGGGCTCAGGCACAGGAATTCAGCGATTTTTCATCATTGCTGAACAAAGAGTTCAAACCCAAATCGGATCGCGCCAAGGCAGAAGTTGAAAACGCGGTTCAGACATTGGCCGAATACGTTTTGAAGGATGCCTCCATCATATCGGAAGATGCGATCAATTCAATTGAGGCTATCATCGCGCAGATCGATAAAAAACTGACCGAGCAGGTTAATCTGATTCTTCACCATGAAGATTTCCAGAAGCTGGAAGGATCATGGCGAGGCCTGCATTATATGGTCAACAATACGGAAACTGACGAGCAGCTGAAAATCAGAGTTATGAACATCTCGAAGAAAGAGTTGGGCAAGACGCTGAAGAAATTCAAAGGCACGGCCTGGGATCAAAGCCCGCTGTTCAAGAAACTGTACGAAGAGGAATACGGCCAATTCGGCGGCGAACCGTTCGGCTGCCTGATGGGCGATTATTACTTCGATCATTCACCGCAGGACGTTGAACTGCTGGGCCAGATAGCGCAGATTTCAGCGGCATCGCATGCGCCGTTCATTGCCGGCGTTTCGCCTTCGACATTACAGATGGATTCATGGGCCGAACTGGCGAATCCCCGCGATCTGACGAAAATATTCTCGACGCCGGATTATGCCGCATGGCGTTCATTGCGCGAATCGGATGATTCCAAGTACATCGGTCTGGCTATGCCGCGCTTCCTGTCTCGTCTGCCGTACGGCTCCAAAACCGATCCGGTGGACGAATTCGATTTCGAAGAAGATACCGAAGCGGCCAACAGCGGCAACTACACATGGTCCAATGCCGCCTATGCCATGGCGACCAACATCAACCGCTCGTTCAAACTGTACGGCTGGTGCTCCAGAATTCGCGGCATTGAATCAGGCGGCGCCGTCGAAGGCCTGCCGGTGCATTCGTTTCCGACCGATGACGGCGGCGTGGATATGAAATGCCCGACCGAGATCGCCATCAGTGACCGCCGCGAAGCAGAGCTGGCCAAATCGGGCTTTATGCCGCTGGTGCATAAAAAGAATTCCGATTTTGCAGCATTTATCGGCGCGCAATCATTGAATAAGCCGGCCGAGTATGATGATCCGGATGCAACAGCAAACGCCAACCTTGCGGCCAGATTGCCTTATCTGTTTGCGACCTGCCGCTTTGCCCATTATCTGAAATGTATCGTGCGCGACAAGATCGGCTCATTCAAGGAGCGCTCGGACATGGAGCGCTGGCTGAATAATTGGATTCTGAATTATGTGGATGGCGATCCGGCAAACTCCAGCGAAACGACTAAAGCGAAAAAGCCGCTGGCTGCCGCCGAAGTTGTTGTTGAGGAGATAGAAGGCAACCCCGGGTATTACTCGTCCAAATTCTTTCTTCGCCCGCACTATCAGCTGGAAGGATTGACAGTGTCGTTGCGATTGGTTTCCAAACTGCCCTCCGCCAAAGGCGGTTGATGTTTGGTGCTTACAAGTCATGGAGCCTAGCACTTATTAAGGACGACGCTTCTGGCTTTTTTTTGATGTCTTAAAAATAAAAGGAGAGACAAATGGCTGTTGATATGTTTATTAAAATCGGCGATGTAAAAGGTGAATCGCGCGATAAAACGCACAAGGATGAGATTGACGTTTTGGCATGGAGCTGGGGGATGTCGCAATCAGGCACCACGCATACAGGCGGCGGCGGCGGCGCTGGCAAAGTCAGCGTGCAGGATATATCGTTAACCAAATATGTCGATAAATCTTCCGCGCCTTTGATCATGGCTTGCTGCAATGGCAAGCATTATCCCGAGGCTACACTGGTCGTGCGCAAAGCCGGCGAAACGCCTCTGGAATATATCGTGATCAAGATGAAGGAAGTCATCGTGACCTCTGTCAGCACGGGCGGCAGCGGTGGTGAAGACAGACTGACGGAAAATGTCAGCCTGAACTTCGCTGAATTCGAATACGCCTACCAGCCTCAAAAAGCGGACGGTTCAAAAGACGGCGGCGCGATTGAGACTAAATGGAATATCGCTGAAAACGTAAAAATCTAAAGTCGGGAGCGCGAAGAAGGCATATCCTTCTTCGCGTTTTTTACGGCTAACAAATTCAAAGCGTTTTTATCAGCAGCAGGAAAGTTTATGAACCTTGCAGAGCAGCATTTACAGGAAGGCCGGCTTCAGGAAGCGCTGGCTGAATTACAAAATCAGGTTCGTAAAGACCCTGCCAATCCTAAACTCAGAACATTTCTATTTCAGCTTTTGTCGATTCTCGGCGAATGGGATCGCGCACTGACGCAACTGAATGTGGCGGGCGAGCTCGATGCGGCGAATCTGCCTATGGTGCAGACTTACAGGGAAGCTATTCGATGCGAAGTTTTGCGCAAGGATATCTTCTCAGGCTATAAAACGCCTGTGGTTTTTGGTGAGCCGGCACAGTGGATCGCGCTGCTTCAGGAAGCGCTTAAACTGAACGCCGACAATCGGTTCGCGGAAGCGAGAAATCTGCGCGATCAGGCTTTTGACCAGGCGCCCGCAACGCCGGGATCAATCAACGGCAATGCCTTTAACTGGATAGCCGATGCCGACACCCGCCTGGGGCCCATGCTGGAAGCGATAGTCAATGGTCATTATTACTGGGTTCCATTCCATCAGATTCGCGAGATTCATATTGAGGAACCGACCGATCTGCGCGATTTTGCCTGGATGCCGGCGCATTTCATCTGGGCGAACGGCGGCGAAGCCTTCGGCTTGATTCCAACACGTTATCCCGGTTCCGAAACCGCCAATGATCCGGCAATACGTCTGGCCCGCAAGACGCAGTGGCTGGAGCAGGCTGAAGAATCATTCATCGGCTTGGGCCAACGGTTATTGAGTACGGACGAAAACGACTATGCGCTAATGGATGTCCGTGAAATTAAATTTAATATTGACTAATCGCCAACCTGTTTTTATTCGAACGCAACCTTGAACGCTTCTTATCCGCTTTTTTATCCCGCATGGGGTGCCTGTAGAGAATAAAAACCATGGCCGAGCTAACCCAGAAAGAACGTTTACAGCCTTCGCTATTGGATCGGCTGACCGATGACGCGCCCGATAAGACTCAGGAATCGCGCGAACAGCGCGTCTTGTCGCTGAGCCGGTTGCGGCAGGGCGTATTGAGGGATATGGGCTGGCTGTTGAATACAGGCCGTCTGGCTGCGGTCGAGAATCTCGATGATTATCCTTTAGTCGCCGGTTCAGTAATCAACTACGGCATTCCCGATCTGGCCGGCACAACGTTATCGGGCGCCGATGTGCAGGAAATAGAGCGTTGCGTCCGACAGGCCATTTGGGATTTTGAGCCTCGAATCCTGCGCGATTCGGTCAAGGTCACGGTGACCGCTTCGGATGACCGGATGAATCACAATGCCATGACCTTCGACATAGAAGGCGATCTTTGGGCGCAACCGTTACCGTTGCGCCTCTACCTTAGAACAGAACTCGATCTTGAGACCGGCAACATGGAAATCATGGACAGAGGAGGCTAGCTGTGGATCCTCGCTTACTGAAATACTACAACCGTGAGTTGCAGCACATCCGCGAAATGGGCGGCGAATTCGCGCGCGAATTTCCCAAGATTGCCGGCAGGCTGGGTCTGGACGAATTCGAATGCGCAGATCCTTACGTGGAGCGTCTTCTGGAAGGCTTCGCATTCATGGCGGCGCGTGTCCAGCTCAAGGTCGATGCGGAGTTTCCGCGCTTTACCCAGCATCTGCTGGAAATGGTCTATCCGCATTATCTGGCGCCTACGCCGTCCATGACGGTCGTGCAGTTTCAGCCGGATCTGTCCGAGGGGGCGCTCAATGAAGGATTTCCGATCCTTCGGGAGACCGCTTTGCGCAGCCAGATCGGCAAAGGCGAGCAGACCGCCTGCGAATACCGCACGGCCCACGATCTGACTTTATGGCCTTTGGAACTGGTGGAAGCTGAATATCTGCCCGGTGCCGGCGCCGTCGCCAACCTCGGCGTATCGAGCCTGCCCGGACTGAAAGCCGGCATCCGATTGCGCCTGAGAACGACGGCGGGACTGAAATTCAACCAGATCGCCCTGAATAATCTGCCGCTCTATCTGCGCGGTGTCGGCGAATTGCCCATGCAGATTTATGAACAGATACTGGCGAATGCGATTGCCGTAGTCGTGCAGCCGACCCAACGGCCTGCCGCCTGGCAACACGTCATCAGGAACGCCGCCGTTCAGCCGCTGGGATTTGAAGACAATCAGGCGCTGCTGCCTTATGTCTCGCGTTCATTCCAGGGCTATCGGTTACTGCAGGAGTATTTTGCCTTTCCCGAGCGTTTTATGTTCGTCGAATTGACGCAGTTGCAGGAAGCCGTGCGGCAGTGCGCCGACAACGAACTGGACATCATCATCCTGCTCAATCGCAGCAACCCCCGGTTGATCAATTCGGTCGATGCGTCACGGTTTGCCTTGTTCTGTACGCCGGCCGTCAATATCTTTCCCAAAAGAACCGACCGGATTCATTTGACCAATCAAACCGCCGAATATCATGTCGTTCCCGACCGGACCCGACCATTGGATTATGAAGTTTATCAGGTGAAGGAAGTTACGGGCTTCGGCGGCACAGCCGATGATAAGCAGGAATTCCTGCCTTTTTATCAAGCCAGCGCCGATGCCAGGCACAAGCATAAGAGAGCCTACTATACGCTACACCGGGCGCCGCGCGTCATTTCGTCCAAGCTACGGCAATACGGCCCCCGCTCCAGCTATACCGGCAATGAAATATATATCTCGTTGGTAGATGCCAATGAGGCGCCTTTTAGAAGCGAGCTGAAGCAGCTCGGCCTTGCCACGCTGTGCACGAACCGCGATTTGCCGCTGCAGTTGCCCATCGGCGTAGGAACGACTGATTTTACGATTCAGACCGGCGCTCCGGTTCAATCCATACGGTGCCTATCGGGGCCGACCAAGCCGCGTCCGTCCAATGCGCACAAGGATACCGCATGGAAACTGATCAGCCATCTGTCGCTGAACTATTTATCGATCGTCGATAACGACGAAAAAGAAGGCGCCATGGCGTTTCGTAACCTGCTGTCGTTGTACGGCGACAGTGATCCAGGCTCTCGCAAGCAGATCGAGGGCGTGTTATCGATTCAATCCAAGTCCATCGTCCGCCGTATCAATACCAAAGGGCCGATCGTGTTCGGGCGCGGTTTGGAAGTATCGCTCAATGTCGATGAGTCGGCCTTTGAGGGGAGCGGCGTATTCTTGCTGGGCACCGTGCTGGAGCAGTTCTTCGCTCAGTATGTATCAATCAATTCATTTACGGAAACGGTGCTGAAAACCAGCGACCGGGGCGAGGTAATGCGATGGCCGACGAGAATCGGGCAACGCCACATCCTCTAGAAGAGTCACTGGGCAAAGCGCCGTATAAATACGGCTTTTTCCAGCTGATGCGCCTTCTGGAGTGCGCCTATAAGGACAAGCCCCGGTTGGGCCATTCGGCCCGCCCCGTCGATGATCCGATCAGGCTGGGGCAGGAAGTGTCGCTGTCGTTCGAATCCTCCACGCTCAGTTCATTCACGCCGGGTGAGGACGGACTTCCTCCGCGGCTGACCGGGCGCTTCCTGGGTCTGTTCGGCACCAATGGGCCGCTGCCTCTGCATCTGACCGAATACGTTCGCGAAAGAATTCATCATTACCGCGATCATACGTTGGCGCGTTTTGCCGACATATTCCACCATCGCATGCTGTGCCTGTTTTATCGCGCCTGGGCCGACACGGAGCCCGTCGTCAGTTTCGATCGGCCCGAATCCGACCGCTTTTCCGGTTACATCGGCTCGCTGGCCGGGCTGGGCCTGGAATCCCTGCACGAGCGCGATGCCATGCCCGATCTGGCCAAGTTCTACTATACGGGCTACTTGTCCTGCCAGGCCAAACATGCCGAAGGGCTGAGGGCCATGCTGGCGGACTATTTCAGGTTGACGGTCAGCATCGAAGAGTTCGTCGGCGAATGGCTGGATATTCAGGAATCGGATTTGACGCGTCTGGGCGAGACGCCCAGAACCGGCGAATTGGGTATGTCGGCGATTCTGGGATCGCGGGTCTGGTCATGCCAGCATAAGTTCCGAATCCGCCTGGGACCGTTGAGTCTGGCGGAATACCAGAGCCTGTTGCCGAACGGCTACAGGATCGGGCAGCTAATAGCGATAGTCCGCAATTACATAGGCGACGAACTGGTCTGGGATGTCAATCTGGTCCTGAAAAAAGAACAAGTGCCGGGCACGCGACTGGACGGACAGACGGGGCTGGGCTGGACAAGCTGGCTGGGCGACCGAAACGAGAATACAGATGCTGACGATTTGATGCTGAATCCTTTCTGGGGCAGTCTGGGCGCAGCGTAAGCACAATAAAAACAAACAAATTGGGAGACGTGAAATGACCGACATCAGTCGTGTGGCGCTGTTCGGGAAGCTGAACAGCGTATGTTACAAAGCGATAGAAGGCGCAACCGTATTTTGCAAAATGCGCGGCAATCCCTATGTGGAGCTGGTGCACTGGCTGCATCAGATTCTGCAGCTGCAGGATTCCGATCTGCATAAAATCATCCGCCAGTTCAATCTCGATCCCTCCCGGCTGGCCAAGGACTTTACCGATGCGCTCGACCGGTTGCCCCGGGGCTCCACGTCCATCTCCGACCTGTCTTCGCATGTCGAGGAAGCCGTCGAGCGCGGCTGGGTTTACGGCACGCTGATGTTCGGTGAATCGCAAGTCCGCTCGGGGCATCTGGTCGTCGGCATCCTGAAAACCAAAGGGCTGACGCATGCCCTGCAAAGTATTTCCCGGGAATTTGACAAGATCAAGCCTGAGACACTGACCGAACGTTTTGCCGAGATCGTCAGCGGCTCGCCGGAAGAGGGCCTGCGCGCCAGCGACGGCTTTCAGGTCGGCGGCGGCGCCGTTCCGGGCGAGGCCAGCGGCGCCATGTCGCCGGCGCAGATGGGCAAGCAGGAAGCCTTGAAGCAGTTTACGGTCGATCTGACCGAGCAGGCGAGGCAAGGCAAAATGGACCCGATCGTCGGGCGCGACGAGGAAATCCGCCAGGTCATCGATATCCTGATGCGCCGCCGCCAGAACAATCCGATCCTGACCGGCGAGGCCGGCGTCGGCAAGACGGCTGTCGTCGAAGGTTTTGCGCAGAAAATCGTCGCAGGCGACGTGCCGCCGCCCTTGCGCGATGTGTCGCTGCGCACGCTCGATGTCGGCTTGCTGCAAGCCGGCGCCAGCATGAAAGGCGAATTCGAAAACCGCCTGCGCCAGGTCATAGAAGAAGTTCAGTCTTCGGAAAAACCGATTATTCTGTTCATCGATGAAGCCCATACATTGGTCGGAGCGGGCGGTGCGGCCGGCACCGGCGATGCGGCCAATCTGCTGAAGCCGGCTCTGGCGCGCGGTACGCTGCGCACAGTCGCCGCGACAACCTGGGCCGAATACAAAAAGCACATTGAAAAAGACCCAGCCCTGACGCGCCGCTTCCAGGTCGTGCAGGTCAACGAGCCGAGCGAGGAAAAGGCTATCCTGATGATGCGCGGCGTGGCGTCGGTCATGGAAAAACACCATCAGGTGCAGGTGCTCGATGAGGCATTGGAAGCGGCGGTCCGATTGTCGCACCGCTACATTCCGGCCCGCCAGTTGCCCGATAAATCAGTCAGCCTGCTCGATACGGCTTCGGCCCGCGTCGCGATCAGCCAGCATGCCATACCGGCCGAGGTGGACGACTGCCGCAAACGCATCGCGGCGCTGGAAACCGAACTGGCCATTATCGGCCGAGAGAAAGCGGTCGGTATTGATATCAAGGACCGCGAAACGGTCGCCGCTGAAAAGCTCGGCGTGGAAAAAGAGCGCCTGAGCAAACTGGAAACACGCTGGAATGCCGAGCGCGAACTGGTCAAAAGCATACTCGATATCCGCAAGCAGTTGCGCGATCAGACCGGCAAAGTGGAAGGCACCGACAGCCCGCTTGAAAAAGCTACCGACCGGATGGCCGAAGCCGAATCCGCCCCAGCAACGGCAAGTGTGCTGCGCGAACAGTTGCTGGAAGAACTGAAAACCTTGCAGGCGAAACTACATGAACTGCAAGGCGAAACGCCGCTGATCCTGCCCAGCGTCGACGCGCAGGCCGTTGCCTCCGTGGTCGGCGACTGGACCGGCATTCCGGTCGGCCGCATGGTTAAAAACGAAATCGAAACCATTCTGCATCTGGCCGACAACCTGGAACAGCGCATCATCGGCCAGCGCCATGCCCTGGACATGATCGCCCGAAGAATTCAGACCTCGCGCGCCGGTCTCGACAATCCCAACAAGCCCATCGGCGTCTTCATGCTGGCCGGCACCTCCGGCGTCGGCAAGACCGAAACGGCGCTGGCCCTGGCTGAAGCCTTGTACGGCGGCGAGCAGAACGTCATCACCATCAACATGAGCGAATATCAGGAAGCGCACACCGTATCGACCCTGAAAGGCGCGCCTCCGGGCTATGTCGGCTACGGCGAAGGCGGCGTGCTGACCGAAGCGGTCAGGCGGCGTCCTTACAGCGTCGTGCTATTGGATGAGGTCGAAAAAGCCCATCCCGACGTGCATGAGATTTTCTTCCAGGTTTTCGACAAAGGCTGGATGGAAGACGGCGAGGGCAGGGTTATCGATTTCAAGAATACGTTGATTCTGCTGACGACGAACGCCGGCACCGACTTGATCGCAGGGCTTTGCCGCGATCCGGAACTGATGCCGGAACCGGAAGGCATCGCCAAAGCGCTGCGGGAACCGCTGCTGAAAGTGTTTCCGCCGGCCCTGCTCGGCCGTCTGGTCGTGATTCCGTATTATCCGCTCAGCGACGAAATGATCGGCGCAATCGCCCGCCTGCAGCTCGGCCGGATCAAGAAGCGCATCGCTGAAAGCCACAAGGTGCCGTTCACTTACGACGATGACGTGATCAAGCTGATCGCGAGCCGCTGCACCGAAGTCGAAAGCGGCGGCCGCATGATCGATGCGATTTTGACCAATACCGTATTGCCGCGGATCAGCGAAGAGTTTTTAACACGGATGATGGAAGGCAAACCGATCGAGCGGGTTCATGTGAGCGTGCAGGATGGGGATTTTGGGTATGGGTTTGAGTAGGTTGTGTTATTAACAGTAAACATTAGGAATTCTTATGGATTGGAGAATTAAATTCAAATGGCAATATGACTATGCCAAAAGTCAGCTACAAAATATTAATCATTTTGAAAATGATTGGCACGGCTTGGTGTCAGCTCTTCATGATCTAATGACGACTGATGGTTTTGATTCATCCAAGGCCGAACTATTAACTACATTGAGAAAAAAAGTCTGGTTAGAAAATGGCAAGCTGGTATCGGCTGAAAAAGCTATATTAAAAGCGGTCAAGGCATTGAACGACAATGATGCTACCGTGCCTGATGCACCTAAAATGCGGGCGTCGGCATTGAAGTTTCTGTTGCATACTTATATGTTATATACCAGTGGAAACCGCGCAGTTTGGATTCATTCATTACCCAAGAATTTTTTACACTGGCCATCCATTCACCTCAATTCTTGGGCTTCAACTGGCAGTCAGGTTAAAGAACTTCTAAAAGATCATAACGAACACTTCACAGCCGTTCAGAAAAAGGATTTGTTCGCCGCTACCCAATATTCGCTGGCTTGGTGTCAAAAGACCAACATGATATTAGCGCAGGCGACCAGCAAGTCAGATAAAGACAAGGGAGCGGCATTAGCAATAGTGAAGCGTTGGTTTTCAGATCCAAGTACCTCCGATGCGGATCTGGACAAATTTATAGCTGTTCTTTCCAAGGGGTTCAAAGACATTACTGCAACCTTAAACAGAGGGAGCATGATATTGACTGATTGGGTTCCACTCCGGAGAGCTTCTACACCCGAGGAAATTCGTTTTTTGAATTCCGAAGCATTTACATTTGCCTGTAATAACGAAGGATTGGATGTTGTTTATATCGAAAAGTCTTTCTTTATCGATCACCCCGGCAATGTGTTGAGCGGCCCCAAGAATTGGGCCAGGATTTTGGTACATGAATTGACTCATTTGATTTGCGGAACTGAGGATGTAGCAAAGGGCCAGGCACGGTATGCATGGTATGGTATAGGCCCTCATGCAGGATTTATGGGAAGCGACGCAGTTAAAAATGCAGACAGTTGGGCTTTCTTCTGTGCAGATTGCGCCGGGGTGCTGACTGAGAGTGAGCGCAGTAGAGCTTTGAAGATAATATAACTGTTCAAGTGAAAAATAAGATAATAGTAATGTGGTTTTTATTGGTTTTGGATGCGGCAGATGTTGGACTTGCACAGGCCTCTTCCATAACACTTAAACCAGCGGTTAATTCATCAAATGATAGCCACGATTCTGTGGTTAAACAAAAGGAGAAAATCATCATGGGTCAAGGTTTTCAATCTGGCAGCCGCCCCGCTCCACCAGTTGTCGCTCCGATAGAGCACAACGGAATCCGTTATGAACAGGATATGCAAAGTTACGACCACGGTGGCAATCAGCCCGGAGGATATCTGACTGCAATTGACGTGAAGACTGGGGAATGCCTTTGGATGGTGAAAGTTTATGAAGTATCGGATCAGTCCGAATCCGGTGTTGATGTCATAGGTATTTATTTCAAAAGTATGGCCCTGATTCCGGGGCGTGATGCACTAGAAATTGAAGATGAAATTGGCAGACGCTTTATTTTTGATCTCATCGATAAAACTTCAACTCAAGTTTCCGAGATCCCGATAGACGCATTAGGACCGATTAAAATTCCTCAATAAAAGGAAAACTGCCGAATATGGCCGTATGATGGATGAGCTATAGAGCTATAGAGCGGAGTTTCTGAAAGGCAATCCGCCTTTAATTTTATCAACAAGATTGGGTTAGCTGAACACTTGAAGTCCAAAGCATGGAAGAGTTTTGCTCGTGCATATAACGGGCCTAAATATGCAGAAAACCAATACGATATCAAGCTTGAAGTAGCCTATAAAAAATATAATACTAAAAAATAGGATTACTAATAATGAGCGAAGCTAATAGTAATTACCGAAACAAAAAATGGATATTCATTAACATTTTTTTTGTGCTTATGTTATTTCCATTTTTTACGTGGAGCGCTGAGTTTGTTCAAAGAGAATCCGGTGAATCAATTCAAACATTTGCTCAGTCGGCCTTACCGAAAGATGCTGAATTAGTTCATCCAGTGGTAGAGGTTACAGTACAGAAATCATCACATGCGGTTGTAGCAATTTATCGTAATAAGAATCAATCTACGAATTTTAGTGGGCTTGTTCTTTTGCCCGAAGAAAAATCTCAAAAATATCGAGTGACTCATCTTGCGTCTATGAAAGAAGCGGATGGACTATTTGATATTGAAGTCAAATCCGTATTTACTGCTAAAACGAAGCTCCATAACAACAATGGTCTGGTTATTCTCTATAGTTATTATAAATTGGGTTCTGGAGAAGAGGGCGAAAACGCTGGCTATTTTTATTATCTGGAGGGTGATTCTTGGAAAATTGATGAAGGATTATCTGAAAGACTGGTGGATGTAAAAAACGCAAAACAAGCTAGAGCTAAATTAAAATAGATCTGTAGGGTGGATTAGAGCGTGCAGGATGGGGATTTGGGGTATGGTTTGAGTAGAGTCCTATTAACAATAAACATAAATTATAGTATGCGCTGACGAAAGAAGCGCATTTTTGGCTATCAACTTGAGGAAATCACTATGACAGACTGGAGCGGGAAATATACTTACAATAAAATTGCTTACTCTGGACGCGAAATCCACCTCCAGGGTTTATTTAGAGGCTTTAGTATTGAGCGTATGGTCGGCAAGGCCAAAGAAGGCCCATACTATTATTTTCTGGGCAATCCACATGATTCCGGTGCTTATACTTCTGATACGAAGGCTTTTTACGAGACGCTATTGCAATCGATAGCTACGCGCTGGGGTAATACTGGTAGCGTGCCTATTGGCGAAATCAATGCGCCCGGCGGCAAGACTGCCAATTACCGTGGCACCAGCATTTGGAACGGAGGCTGAAAATTGTAGGGCGGATTTGCTGAAAGGCAATCCGCCTTTTAATTGTTGAGAGTGCCTCTAATCCTTTAAGGACAGGCAGCGTCCAGAATATATCGGAAGGATTTAAACCGACCGTCAGTCCCAAAGGCGGTGTTTTTGCGACAGCTTTAAATGGTGCGGTGATGGTGACAACGGCGCTTCTTTTGATCAGATAGCATTTCTCTTCCAAATTGGAAGGTGAAAACCATGTCGGCGCCAGCCTTGCTGTGCAGCGTATCTCGGCTACTGCCGCTCTGGATTCGTTGATAAGCGCCAGACCGGAAAAGCCTGGACTAAGAACGCATTGGGTTGCCATGTTGGCAACCCAATATCCGCTAATGGAAGAAAATAGCGCGCCTGTCATCACTTCCAAAACATGGAATAATTTGACTTTGAGATTATCATTCCATGTTTGACGTACTAAAGAATAATCCGGTTAAAATTCGAAACGCACCCCGCCTTCAATAGTATGGTTAACAGCGTCAGACATAATAAGGGATTGATAGTTAAACATGGCCGATAATCCGTTCGGTAATGTCACTAGAACACCGGCGCCGATATTACCCCAATCTGTCTCAGGTGAATTCGACGCGATTAAAGTGCTGCCTCCACCTTGAATTAGGGCTTGAGTCACTCGGGCGTCATTGGCGTACTCTCTCACCCATTCGCCAGTGACTCGCGGGGTGATCACGCCGAAAGGCAGGCTCCAGGCATAGCTCAATTCGGTGCCAAATGTGCTGGTTACTGACGTAACATATTGGTTCGGCACATTTAGCAAGCCAGTACGGGCATCTCCGCTTTCCTGGTAACCGCTAATATCCATATAAATAGCTGACGCTTCACCGTATCCGCGTAAACTCCATGCTCCAAAGCTATGCGTGTACCCTAGTCCCGTATGGATGTTGTATTCGTCTGTACGGAAGGCTGCATTCGCCGAAGTAGCGCACGCTGCGCAGTTACGCTTTGAACGATTGTCATGGCTCGCATAACCAGCCGCAATATCAATATAGGTATTTTCAGTTGGCAATAGCGTCACAAAAGGTGAAAATCTGAAAGTATCGGCATCCAGGCGGCCACCCGAATTTACGACTTCCGCTGATGAACTGGTATAGCCAAATAACAAGCCCGTAAACAAACGGTCACTGATTTTTAAATCAACGCCACCGTTAAAATTCCTGGTATATAAGTCAAACCCTGCCGCGGTGCTGTTGCTCTCAACATTGCCGAATGTACCGCCGGAATTGACATAAAGACCGAATGGCCCCACAAGCTCATAGCCATCACCTGCGCCCCCGCCCGCGTTAGAAGAATTCGGGTTTTGCCTCAATGTGCGCATTGATTGCAGCGAGCGGCTCATCTGGGTTGTGCTACGGTTAAGCTGCAAATTAATAGTCGTTGCGGCATTGACTGCATTGATGGCTTGCCGCTCTTCTGTCGCATGGCCGCCGGATAAAACAGGAAAGCAATTGTTTTGGAATTCAATGATAGCGGCATCTGATGGCGACTCAAACGGCAGTGAAGACGAGCCTCTGGGTGAGCTGCAAGTCATAGTATCAGTAGCTGTATTCCACTCGAAAACTGCTCCTTCCACGGCGTCAGTTATTCGATACGCGAAATCAGTAAAACCTTTGCTTGTTTGGTAGTCGCCAAACGCGCTTGCAGCTTCTGTATGGCTAAGTGCGGAAGTCACGTCGGCGACAGGAAATTGCGTTCCATCTTGGGCGATATAAGCCCCGCTGAGAGCCCCCCAGGCTGCTGGAGTGAATGCCAGCAACGGAAATAAAATTTTTTTCATTAGTAAAGTTCCCCCTTTATGTTGCGCTCATTTGGCATGAAGCAGCGCATTATGTTTTATTATTATCGTGCGATGAGACACCGCACAGGATGAATCTCAGTCTCTGCTGGGTTTTAAGCTAACTGATCATTGTTAAATTCATTTAACATATTTTATAGATAAAATCAGAGAACCGCATTACTGAATCTGAAAACTGTAGGGTGAATTTGCCTTGGTAATCCACCGACAAACGGAGCCTTAAAACCGTAACGTCCTGCAATGTTAATGGCTTGATTGAAATTTGGGGTATGAAAGAGTTGATGTGGCTCGTAAAAGTTAGATAATGAGCAGAATCTATTGAGCAGGGCGAGGTTTGTAACCTCTCCCTGAACGTTTGGAAACCGTTTTCCGGCAGTAATCATAATTCTAATGGATGAGAGCTTTCCAGCATGTACATATATCGTGACATTATTCAAGGCTGGGAATACGTGAGTCAACCTTCTCGGCTACAGATTCCGGCAAGCCCGGCTAGAGGCGCAGCTATTGATTGAAATCGCAACAACCGTGCGCAATTGCGGTTCCGGTAGCTCAGCAACGGCATGACGCCTCGCTCAAGCATTGCTTCTGCCGTCGCTTCAGGCAGATACCATTCCGCGCAGGCCTGCATGAGCGTTTCGCCGTCTTGTTTATAACTGTAGGCGGGCAGATCGTCGACATTCAAGTGCCGGTCGGGCGACAGCGGCCAGCCGGCCTCCTGAAAATTTTCCGCCAATAATCTTGCGCAGGCGAAAGCGGGGCTGCCCCACAGAAAAGCCTCGTGCTCGTCCGGCATAGTCAGTTCTTCAAATTCAAAACTGTCGATCGGGTCGGTTTTTCTACCGTAAGGCAGGCGCAAAAGAATCCGGGGCAACGCCAGGCCCAGCCATTGCGCATAAGGTTTTTCACGCAATGCTTGCCATACGGCCATGAATTCAAAGTTGCCATTCCATGTCGAGGGAGGGGAAGGCTGGGCGAGCGAAGCGCAGCCTAAAAGACTGCTGTCGGCGGCGGCCAGAAAAGGCGTACCCATATGGGCGGCGATAGCGCCCATGGCTGACAGTGTTTGTACATCCTGTCGGGCGGCTGCGAAAGTATAATCGCCTATTATCACCGACCAGGGCTGGTCAATGTGCTGTCGGGCCAGCAATTGGTAGACGGCCGAGGTTTCCAGATTCTCGCCGGCGCTCAGAAGATCCTGAGCCAATTCAGCCTGTGATATGTCGAGCAGGTACAACTGCAGTGATTCGCCCGTTTCGAGTCGGGAAACCAGTTCATAAGCGGATCGCCATAGTGCTTCAAGAGATTGAAAGTCAGGATGGTGCAGCAGGGAGCGCATCAATGCGCTGGTTGCCCGGTCGACCTCGGCTATCAGTTCGGGCTGGCGCGGATCGATCTTCTCAACGATATGGGGCGCTATGATGTTTTTAAACAGGTGGTCCAGAGAACTTTGCAGGTGTGGTTGCTGCGCAGGCGCTTTCCCGAGCAGACGCTCAAACAATGCGTTCTGATCCTCAGCCGGAGTTGTCTCGACAGATTGTCCGGCGTCATCCGGTACATTGGCCGTCCCCATCAACTTTGCCGCCGTTTGTGCAAAAGTTGCAGGATTCTGCAGGCTTTGGCGCAACTGAGTCACGCGATGAAAAACATCCAGTTTCTTATAGAGATGATCAGGGTGAAAGTCGTCGAGACAGTGGAAGACGACTTCGGTCTGCAAGTCCTGAAAGTTCAGTACGGGGCTCAATCGGAACATGACTTCGTCAAAATTATCAATGTCTATGCTGGTTATTGTCGGATTCTTCAATGCCGCATCAGGATGACGATGTCCGCTGAAATTGCCCAACATCAGTATGCGCATGGGCGAATCTGCGGATGCAGCCTTTTTGTCTGCGGCAGTGCTGAAGCGGAAGTCGAACTTTAATTGTCCGGGCATGAGGGCTCCTTAAGTGATCTGAAATAAGCATTTGTGCTTTAAGATAATTCGATGTTCACCCATGTGCAAGTCTCTTGCTGAGCTTGTAGTTAGGAGCCGCTTTGATTACTTGTATAATTATTCTTGCAACCTATCCCTCCACTTGTTCTATCGGGTTTGGAAAAAGCTATGTCAAATTGCACTAAACCAATTTGCATTGACTTTCATCAGCTTTCTAATAATATTTGCTGGATAGAGAAAATGGTATAAACGGCAAAAAGTGGTATCGATCGCTTATACGCTGACGCTCAGTGTTGAATGCACTCTTGTTCCAGGAATCAAGCTCCATGCCGGTTACACAAAAAAATCGTAAGATTCAGGTCTTTACATCACTTGCTGAAGATACTTTGCTGTTTTACCAGATGCATGGCCGGGAGGGCTTGAGCGAACCATTCGAATACAGCGTGGAACTGGTCAGTGAAGACCGGGCTATCGATCCCGAAAAACTGCTGGGCGAACCGCTCACTATCAGGCTGCAACTGGAAGACGGCAACTGGCGCTACTTCCATGGCTTTGTCAGCCGCTTCGGACAGTGGGGCGATCTGAACGGGCTTTCCCGCTATCATGCCACAGTCCGGCCCTGGCTGTGGTTCCTGACCCGCACCTCCAACTGCCGGATCTTCCAGAACCAATCCGTGCCCGAGATTATCAAGCAAGTCTTTCAGGACCGCGGCTTCAGTGACTTTGAAGAAAGGCTGGTCGGCAGCTATGTCCCTCGTGAATACTGCGTGCAATACCGCGAGACCGACTTCAACTTCGTCAGCCGGCTGATGGAAGAGGAGGGGATTTACTATTATTTCAGTCATGGAAAGGACAAGCATCAGCTGGTGCTGGCCGATTCTAACAATGCCCATGACCCGTTTCCGGGCTATGACGACATTCCCTACCATGTCGAAACCGGCCCGATGGACCGCACCCGCAAGGATCACATCCACGACTGGATCTTCGCGCGCGAAGTCCAGCCGGGCGCCTATGAACTGACCGATTACGACTTCAAGAAGCCAAAAGCCAATCTGTTGGTCAAGTCTATCCTCAAAAATTCCCACCCTCATGCCGAGTATGAACGCTTCGATTACCCGGGCCGTTATACGGAAACCAGCGCGGGCGATAATTTGGTTCGTCAGCGTATCGAGGAACACCATGCCCGCTTCGAACGCTGCGAGGGTAAATGCAACGCCCGCGGCCTGGCCGCCGGCTACCGCTTCAAGCTGCAGGAATTCCCGCGCCAGGACCAGAACCGCGAATATCTGGTGGTCTCAGCTAACTATCATTTACTGCTGGATGAGTATTCTTCCAGATCCGCTGCCAGCGAAGAGAAGCTCTTCGATTGCAGTTTTACCGTTCAGGACAACAAGCGACCCTACCGTGCCCGGCGCAGTACGCCGAAGCCCTACGTTCGAGGCGCGCAGACCGCCGTTGTGGTGGGGCCTGCCGGCGAGGAAATCTATACCGACAAGTACGGCCGGGTAAAGGTCCAGTTTCATTGGGACCGCTACGGGAATAAAGACCAGGACAGTTCCTGCTGGGTACGGGTTTCATACCCTTGGGCCGGCAAGAACTGGGGCATGATTTCCATTCCTCGTATCGGCCATGAAGTCGTCATAGAATTCCTGGAAGGCGACCCCGACCAGCCGCTCATCATTGGCAGCGTCTACAACGCCGATATGATGCCGCCTTTCGAATTGCCGGCCAACGCCACACAGAGCGGTGTTCGTACCCGCTCCTCAAAAGGCGGTTCTGGCGCCAACTGCAACGAACTCCGTTTCGAGGATAAGAAAGGTTCGGAGCAAGTTTATCTGCATGCCGAAAAAAACCAGGACATCGAAGTCGAGAATGACGAAACGCATTGGGTAGGTCATGATCGCACCAAGACCATCGATCACGACGAAACCTCCCATATCAAGCATGACCGCACGGAAACTGTCGATAATAACGAAACCATCACTATCGGCGTCAATCGCAAGGAAACCGTTGGCGCCAATGAAACCATAGACATCGGCATGAGCCGCACGGAAACCGTTGCCCAGAATGAGACCATTACCGTTGGAATGAACAGGACGCGCGCGGTGGGTATCAATGAAGCCATTGCCATTGGCGCCGCTCAGGAGGTTGTGGTCGGCGCGGCTAGAACAGTCAGCGTAGGACTCAATCAGGCAACCACCATTGGCAACAGCTATTCAATGGATGTTGGCAACGACCAGTCCATTCAGGTAGGAAAAAATCAGAGTTCCAGCATCGGTGATAACCGGAGCGCTTCGGTCGGCAAGGATGACAGCCTTGATGTAGGTAAAAACTTAATGATAAATGCAGGCGACTCCATCGTTATAAAAACAGGGGATGCCAGTATTACTATGAAAAAAAATGGCGACATTACCATCAAGGGTAAAAACATTACCATCCGCGGTTCTGGCAAAATCAATGCCAAGGCAGACAGTAATGTGGTCATCAAAGGCAGCAAAATTGGCGAGAACTAGAAAATGGCGGCAGAATCGGTTATCAAATTTCAAAGTCCGTCGGTACACACTGGCGAACAAATCAACAATGAAGCGGTAAGCCCTACTCAGGCACCCTCTCTGCCAAGTGTTGTGATCGGCCGCTTGGAAGGTTTCGAAAATGGCCTGCCGATGGTAAGTTTTCCAAACAATAAGCAGGGAAAAGCGTTGCGGGCGCTGACAGGCGTGCCGCTGTCGCAGGCCAATACAGGCCGTGAAGTGATTCTGGCCTTTGCCGATGGCGATCCGGAAAAACCGGTCATTCTAAATCTGCTGGTCGATCACCGGTCAGACGGCATCCCTGCCTCCTCTGTCGATATTCAGATTGATGGCGAAAGATTGCTGCTTACTGCGCAAAAAGAAATCGTGCTCCGCTGCGGCGAAGCAAGCATTACCTTGACAGCCGCCGGAAAAGTGCTTCTCAAAGGCGCTTATGTACTGAGCCGGTCAAGCGGATACAACAAGATCAAAGGGGCGGCGGTTGACATCAATTAATATGTATTTTCATGTGGCAAATTGATAACCGTACGCCTTTTGCCGCGGAGCGAGGATGGGTCCGTGATCGCGATGGCGCCGAGATCTGGCTGGTAGCGGTCAAGGCAACATTTGACATCAAACCGGATGGTTCCGTCGAAATCTCGAAGGAGCAGCCTCCGGTGCTGCGCATTCCTGAATATTACGGCGAGCCGGGCAAGAGCAGCATAAAGTACGAGGCCGATCTTGTTTTAACAAAAAAAACTACCGATGTGCTGGTCATCGGCCATGCATACGCCCCTATCGGTTATACGGTAACTTGTCTGGATGCCGGCTTTCGGGTAGGGCCTATTACAAAGATGCTTCGCATTTATGGCGATCGTCATTGGGATGCTGAAGGCGGTTTGTCAGCCCCGAAACCTTTCGAAAAAATGCCCTTAATATACGAACGGGCCTTTGGCGGGGTGGACCATGCATCGGACAATCCGGAGCGGGATTTCGATTGGCGCAATCCTGTAGGCACCGGATACGCGGCTTCTTGGCTGAATCTGGCAGGTGTAGCGTTACCCAATATTGAATATCCGAATCAGCTTATTCAGTCGGGCAGTGATCGGCCGGACCCGGCCGGCTTTGGGGCTGTCAGCTGCCACTGGCAACCGCGCGTATCGTTCGCAGGCACTTATGATGACAATTGGATGAAAAATCGTCAGCCTCTCCTTCCGGAAGATTTCGATGACCGCTTTTATCAATGTGCGCCGACTGATCAGCAGGCCCCAGGTTTCTTAAAAGGCGGAGAACCCGTCGCGCTCAGCGGCCTGACGCCCAGCGGAGATTTGTTGCGCTTTGTGCTGCCCAAAATTTATCTGGGCTTCGAAACCCGCTTTTATGACGGCAGCCGCGAAATCCATAAAACGCGCAATCTGCACACAGTCATCCTGGAGCCGGATTTTCCGCGCGTCTCCTTGGTCTGGCATACGGCTTTGCCGTGCCACTTCAAAGTACAAAAGCTGGAACGTACCATCGTAACCCTCAAGACTAATTTGAGAGAGGGAAGTGCTATGGCTAATGATGCTGCGCTGGAGATGGGGCAAGATGAGTAGTACGGCAATCTATGTTGTTGGGTTAGGGGCCAGCACGCCGGTCGGGCGCAATGCCTGGTCTAGCGCTGCGGCAGTACGGGCGGGAATCAGCGGCTTCACGCAACATCCTTATATGATCGACACGGCTGGCGAGCCGATGTGTGCCGCGATAGCGCCCTGGCTGGATATCGACATCACGGGTGTGGAACGGTTTAAGGCATTGCTGTTTCCGGCGATTGAACAAGCCCTTGCTCCCCTTGCCGAGGCGCAGTCACTGCGTCCACGTATCGCGCTGTCGCTGGGACTGCCCGGCCGGCGTCCCGGATTGCCTGAGAATTTTCAACCCATGCTCATGAATGCACTGGCAGAAAAGTACCGTAGTACTTTTGCAAGCGTTGCCGCATTTCCCAATGGGCATGCCGCCGGACTATTGGCCCTTGAAGCCGCAGCGAGACAGCTTATTCAGGGCGCATTCGATGCTTGTGTGGTAGCCGGAGTCGATTCGTATCTGGAACCCGAGACGCTGGAATGGCTGGAAGCATGCGACCAGCTGCATGGAGCCGGCCCTCTCAACAATGCCTGGGGTTTTATTCCAGGGGAAGCGGCCGGCGCGATTTTGATCATGCGGCACGAATTTGTTGTACGGCTGCGCCTTCAGCCGCTGGCGCGTTTGCTTGGCTTGGGCTCGGCGTTTGAGCCCAAACGCATCAAGACTGAGACTGTCTGCATCGGCGAGGGGCTTACTCAGGCTTTCCGCACCGCCCTGCAGGCATTACCCGAGGGCGTCAAGGTGACCGATGTTTATTGCGATATGAACGGCGAACCTTATCGGGGCGACGAATATGGTTTTACCTGTTTGCGGACCAAGGAGTATTTTGAGTCGGCATCCGACTTTGTCGCCCCGGCGGATTGTTGGGGCGACGTTTCCGCCGCCAGCGGGCCGCTCTACATTGGACTTGCCGCAATAGCCGGCAGCAAAAATTATTCAAATGGCAACGTGGCATTCGCTTGGGCCAGTTCCGAAGGCGGCGAACGCGCGGCAAGCATTCTGGAAGTGAGGAGATCGGTTTAAATGCCTGTAACAATCAAGGTGAACGGGATAGCCAATTCGCTGGTACATAAAGGCAGTAACGCAATCTCCACTGCGACCATTCCCGATGTCTGCAAGACCCCGACTCCGGGCGGCCCGGTGCCCATTCCTTATCCGAACATTTCCCAGTCTGCGACATTAGCCAAAGGTACAACTACCGTTAAGGCCGATGGCGGCATGATGATTGCGATTAAAGGTTCGGAATTTTCGCTGTCTAACGGTGATGAGCCGGGTTCTATCGGCGGCGTCAAATCCAGCACTTTCATTAAGGAGTCCACCTGGATTCTTTATTCGTTTGATGTGAAGATGGACGGCAAAAATGTCTGCCGGCTGACAGACAAAAAATTCCAGAATCATGAAAATACCGTCGATCTGGCCGGTGCAATCCTTGCTCCTACCCCTGTAGGCATGATCGTGCTCGAGTGCGAGCCTGGCTGGACGCCGTGTCAAAAAGCACAGATGCAAGCCAAGGCCAATCAGTTGGACTCGCTTGCCAAGCAGGGAAAGATCAAACCCAGAAATACATACAAAGACGGCAAGCCGACACTGCAACGTAAAGCCGGCAACGGATGGGCCGCAAAATTCGCTCGCGACTGGAACAAACCGGCGCCGGAAGGCTGGCCGGATTCCTCCAACCCGGCCAAGCAGCCAAAAAAATTCTACGATGACTGTGCAAAAACAAACGATCCGCTCGGAAACAATATGGAGGCGGACCACATTCATGAAATGCAACTGGGTGGCCGGGCTCAGGGGCCGTTTCTATGGCTGGATCGTGAAGTGAACGGGGCTTCCGGACGGCAGATAAAAGAGCAACGGAATACAACACCAAACCCGACCGGTTTCACAACCAAGAACTGCTAGCGAATTTGAGGACAAAATGGATCAGAGCATCGAAGACCGTATCAGGCGTGCCGTCGAAAAAGGCATTTCCGCCCGCAAAAAATATTATGATTCAATAGGCCTTCCTGATGAGCAGGAATTAGGGCCTCCATCCTCCCACGAAGAGATATCAGCGCTTGAGGCGGCAATCGGAAAACCGCTGCCGCCGTCGTACAGACACTTTCTCGAGATGTTTAATGGCTGGCGCATGATCGATGGAGGGCTGGATCTCCTTCCACTCAAGGATTTGCTTGACGGCCCGCGCAAGCAGAAGATATCCGAATGGCAAAAAAAAATGGAATCTTGTGGGGATGACGTGGCGGCCAGAAGCCTGGTTATTGGTGTGTCATCCGTGACTGCGACCAAATATTTGTTAGATCCCGAGATTATCGATTCTCGCGGGGAATGGCGATTCGTCCAGCATCACAACGGTGAAGAAGCCGAAGTTGCGAGTTTTTTGGAATGGCTTGAGGAGTCGGTTGATGAATATGATGAATTGGCTTCCATGAACCAGGATATGCTCTAAAAGAAATTGAGAACGGCCGGTTGTGTCATGTTCGCTTCAAAAAGTGTCTATCGGAAACTTAATCGGGTTTCCCTTCATTTAAGAAAGTTATAGCTTATGTTTGCTGCCGCGATTCCCCACATCGTTGAACAACACGCCGAAGAAGCGGCTTTTCTCTGGTTTCTCCGCAATCGGGCAGTTAAAGCGCCTCACTATAAATTAAGTGAATTAACCAGACTCGACAATCGTGTAGAAGCCCATCTGGATGGCTTGCGAATTGCCGGACCGGAAGGCTGGAATCTGTGCGAACAGGCGCTGGAAATCGGCGAGGCCGGTGAAGTGTTTACTGCCGGGTTACTGGCTCTGGAAAGCAAGAACCCGCAAAAATTGGCCAAAGTCGTAAGCATTGCCGAAGATTCGGCTGAGGCAGCTAAGGGACTGGTTTCGGCTTTTGGCTGGACTGAACCTTCCAAACTGGCGAGAACGGTAAAACTTCTGCTGGATTCCGGCTCGAACTTCCACCGGTTTATCGGCCTTTCCGCCTGTGCGGTTCATCGAGTGAATCCGGGCAATATTCTGGATAATTGGGTGCAAGACCATGATGCCCCGCCACTGCTTCGTGCCCGTGCTTTGCGAGCAGTGGGAGAGCTGAAACGCCGTGACCTGATTTACGATCTCCGCAATTGTTTTCATGCCGAGGATGCCTCAATACGTTTCTGGGCCGCATGGTCGGCGGTGCTGCTGGGTAATCGGAGCGATGCGCTGGAAGTTCTCAAGGTATTCATGGCGACCGGCTCGGGGCAGTTTCCTGGCGCTCTGCCCATGTTGCTGCGCGCGATGCCGATTGAGAGCTCGGCGCCCTTGTTGAAAGGTCTGGCACAGTATCCGGAACGGCAAAGGGATCTGATTGCCGGTACGGGAATGGTGGGCGATCCTTTGTACGTACCCTGGCTGATCAAGCAGATGGAAACGCCGGAACTGGCGCGGCTGGCGGGCGAGTCGTTCAGTTTTATCACGGGCGCCGACATCGCTTATGAGAATCTGGAAGGCGAGCGGCCGGAAGGTTTCGAATCAGGCCCTAGCGAAAGCCCGGAAGACGAAGATGTCGAACTCGACGGCGACGAGGATTTGCCGTGGCCTGATCCGGCCAAGATCCAAGCCTGGTGGGCTGCGAGACAACACCGGTTTCAGGCCGGAAGCCGCTATTTTCTGGGGGCGCCGGTTTCTGAAGCGCAATGCCGAAAAGTCTTGCGGGAAGGTTTCCAGCGCCAGCGAACTGCCGCTGCATTGGAATTGGCGTTGATAAGGCCAGACGAGCCTCTGTTCGAAGTCCGCGCTCCCGGCTGGCGGCAACAGCGTCTGTTACCGCATACCGCATGAAAAATGATGCCTAATCTGACCGTACTGATCTTTGGCGTTTTGTCTTTGCTTTTCGCTTTTTTCTCAGCGCGGGATTATCTGCGCAATAAGGGCAAATTATCTCCCTCAGCCCGTGTGTGGCGGCGCATCGCTATTATCTTTGCTGTTGTGGCGTTAGCTTTGATGATAATCCAGTGAGTTATAGGGGGCAGCAATCTCCCGCGTGCAACGCCGGCCTTTCGCCAAGCCGTTGGCTGAATATCGATCCGAGTATGCGCATGCCCCTCATACTGGTATGGCACAGGCTTATCTTTCCGGTGATTATTCGATGAAGGCTATTGCCGATGTGTTCGAGGTGCATTATGCAACGGTCAGGCGGGTCGTCAAAGCATATGAACGGAATCACGGTAAATGATTGGCTTGCAGCCATACTGAGCAATGAGCTTCGCACCAAAAAATGTTGGATTGCAAGACCTGACCCCGTTCGCTTCTTCATAAACAAAAAGAATCTTCATAATCCAATTGTTCCATCAACTTTTTCTCTTTGGTGACAGTCTCCTTCCTTGTGGAAATAACAACATCCTTACCAGAAGATTCATCATACTTGAACTGTTCTATAAGCTTCACCCCAGTCAAATAGTTAGTACTTTCGAGAGTGTTTTCACTGGCTATATTTACATCTGCACCGATCAAAACAAATTTATTAAGCTCCAGATCATATCTAAAACGCTGCACTTGGCGGCAAGTCTCTTTTGAGCCACCACCAAACTCAGTTTCTATAATAATAATGCCACGATTAATCTTTATCTGTGGAGCGATGTCCGGGACAGCATATGTCCCGCCACAAATAGAACACGGTAAAAGATGATCCGCTGTTGTTGCCAGTTTAAATTTGTCTTCTTGCGTTTTAAATAATACGAGCATTGCACGATAACGGGGATTGGATTTCTCATTCTTTTTAGAAGTTATCGCTTCATTTTCAATCAACTCCAACACCATGTCAGGTTGTTTATCACCGTTTAAATCACCCTCAACTTTCTTTTCAATTGCCCATCCATTTGGTACAAAGCTTTGAGGTGTTATACCTTCAATTGGACTTTTTGAAACATCGATAAAGCGGCGGTCATCTTCAGCAAAGGTCTGCTGGGAAAATGTAAGAGAAAGTAGTAAAAGATAGAACAATATTTTTTTTGTTTTATTAATCAGGAAAAACTTTTTTAAATTTTTTTGTTTAACCATGACCGTAATTCTCATAAAGATATAAATTAACCTCATCATGTCGACGATTGACCAAGCCTCTCATAACTTGCCCGCCAGACGTTATCGCTTTTTGAATTTCTTTCATTGCTTCAGCCACTTCTCCGCGATTGATAAGGTTTGCAACCGTATCGAGTCTTCCTCCAGGATTATATGCGAAAGAAACTAATGCATCGAATTCATGCTGAGCCAGATCTACTAAAATCTTTCTTCTAACAATTGCTTGATACTTTTTTACTATATGCCGTAATAAACCCTTTTCTTGTTGGGAAGATAACTTTACTAACTCACGATTTATCCTAGCGAAAGTATGAGCTTCCTCTCCTGTTAGCCCAGCAGCCTCTGCAATTTTTTGTGCAACTAATGCGTCTACTCCTATCGCGAGCATATCGTTAGTAATTGATGTTGAGTTTCGTTCTTTCATATCATATCCAGGACCTAAAGTAACTCCACTTGCACCTTTAGGCCAATGCAAACGATTACTTCCATATCCACTTTCATGCATATAAATAAAGTGTAAGCCTCTGTCTGAAATATGCAGAGATGCCGCTCGATAAGATGTTACAGGTAATGATTGAACTCTCCGAGACTTAGCTTGATCAAATGCGGCAGGCTGATAGATGAAATGTCCAATACGACCCATTAAATCAAATAAAGGTGTGCGATGGAAAGTAGAGTCATTTTGCAATAACTCACTTTTTAGACCAGAATTAGCAGAGCTTACTTTTTTTAAAATAGCTATCGTACGTGGCCCAGCAATTCCATCGGGAAGTAAACCCATTCGGCGTTGATAGAGACGTAATGCAGAATCAGTCTTTGCGCCAAATTTTCCATCAGCTTTTAACACAAAACCAGCTTTGTTTAATTCTTCTTGAAGATGCTTAACATCTTCACCTTTTGATCCTTTACGTATTAGAAATTTCATAAGTCACTTTAGATGTATATTAATTAAGGGTTCTATCGCAATTATTCAAAAAGCATAAAAACACACTTATCGGCAGGATGCTCTCTTCAGCCAGTTGGCCTTTGCGAACCATGTGGGCTGTTTCACTGCCATCCAAGGTAGCCTTGTCTGAATAGAAGGCTTTGAATCCTATCATGGGGTTCGTGATTTTCTTGATGAAGCGGTGATCCTGTTCCACCAGATTGTTTAAATATTTGACCTGGAGTATTTCAACAAAACTGATCAAACCGGCCAGCATCAGCAGGCAGTTGATATTCTCCAGGCCTGCCTGGTTGGCGCTGCTTTTATCCATGACGACTTTATGCGGAAAGCCACTGCCTTCAATCGCTTGCCTGAAAAAGGCCGTGACCGTCGCTTCACCCCGATGCTCAGAGAGCATGAAGTCAACGGTATCGACGAAGTTATCAACAGCACGGTATAAGGTAGATCCATTTCCCTTTAACCTTGATATTCGTTTCATCCAGGGCCAGGAAACGGCTACAGCGCGCTTGCGATTTTTAGCTTCCAAGGCCAAAGCCGATGAATAACTGACCAGTGATTGGGCGTGGCATGACCCACTTTCACGCACTCTTTCCGTCAGAGTGCCTTCGAGATCCCGGGAGGAAGCCGCATAGCGGACAGAGAAAAAGACAGCGCAGAGAATAATCTCCTCTGGAAAGTAAATACCTTTAAAACGAATTATCCTGGTTTTCAATTCCTAAAATGAGTAATTCACTCAGCCTGACAGACATTACGACAGAACCATTGGATCATGCCCATCTTATATTAGGCTCATCCTTACTAAGCCAGCCTCAGCTGGCTCCAAAACTTAATATTGCCTTAAGGCGCTACGTTACTTTAACGCTAACTCAGCATTAAAAGCAACTCATCCTGAAAGAATGACGACATTTGTCAATACGTATTATTGCCTTGATAACGGCGTAGATCTTCGGCGTTGGCCGTATCCGGCGATCGGCCCAGAAAGCCGGCGAACTGCCGGACGATGCGGATGTAGTAAGCTTGGGTTTTGGGGGACAGTTTACGCATCCGCATGTCGTCGATCATGCGTTGGCGCAAAGGGGTGTTGGCGTGGTTGCCTGTAGAGGTCATGACACGGCTCCTATCTCGAAACAAGGCGGATTGCCTCGCTTCTTGGATAGGAAAAACAGTGATAGGCTGTTAATCACCCCAGGCTTTTTATACACACGCCTTACCGCGCGAGCGGTTTAGTTCTTTTGGCACCAAACCGACACTGAGTTGCCGTAAAACACTTGTTTTCCGGTCACCCTTCCACAGGGCGTTTGAAACAGACGTTTTGCAGCGCTAAAAATATACGGAAATCCTTGTCATAATTCTCTACTATGCGGAAACTTTACATCGAGGGTTTTCCGCTTATGTGTAGTCAGCTATGTGATTATGCTGTGTTGATCTCACTGATTTGGGAACACATGAACTCGTACGGGGCATGAATGACTGGTGCTGCTGTTATCGAAATGGCGGCTGGTGCCCCCCTTATAGGAGATTCGCCTTGGCAATTCACCAATAAATAGAGTCTCGTAGCCGTTATGTCTATGATATTGGCGGCCTGTTTGGAATGGCGCTTTGCTGTGCGAAACCGTCCTGCGCTTTTCATATTGAAAAGATAGTATTGGAGCATATGATCCGCAACGGACGGGATTATGCCCGGCATATCGATTATATCCACGTGAATCCGCTGAAGCATGGTTATGGGAGACAGGTTGTCGATTGTCCGTATTCCACGTTCCACCGTTATGTTGCGGATGGATTTATTACCTGCCGATTGGTGTGGTGTTCCTGAGGATTTGCCGGCAGCGTTGGCATAAAGATCCGGTGGGGAAGGGTAAATCGTATGGTGTATGCAATGGTTAGATTTCAAACCTATTGGCAAATGCCCTGCCGCCATAATGGGCGGTAGGGCATTTGCCGTGATGGTCATCAATTAATTATTTCTTCGTCATGAAAAAATAAGTCGATTGGCACTTAAGAACCATTTTGTCGTTTTCCTTTTCGATCGCAGTGCAAGTTTCCATTCTGGAACGGCCGGGAGCGGCTTGTTTGACCAGTTTTCCGTCCTGGACGGAATAATTAAGTACCGCGCGCAACTGATCGATTCGCGCGTGTACGTCCGATTCCTGGGAAATGCCTTCCAGCGTGCCGTCTGCCTTGAAGGTCCAAGTGGTGTTTATGCTTCTTGATTTAGTGCCTTCGCGATCAACCGATTCTTTGTCGATTTGCCAGGTTCCAAGCAGATCGGATTGGGTCAATGGAACGTCCGCATTTGCGGAAAAAGACAAAAGCATCAGAGCGCAAGCAGAAAACCGAATGAATTGCATGTTAAAACCTTATAAATAGTAAGTTAAAGTTTGGGATTGTAGCACATAACCGATCTTCAAAATCAGCGTTAATTCTATAGTAATTGAGTTTTTTCATGGTTTATACTGGCCGCACGGCAAATGAATCGCAGGGTGGATTTGCCTTGATTAATCAGGGATAAAGGGCATTTCATAACCATTATATCTATAAAGTTTTACTAATCTCATCTTGTCGGGCTACTATACCCAGTACGAGTCAATCAATAATAATCCAGGGATATTTAAAATGATTGTTATGAGGAAAATCACCCCTTCCGCAGCGTGTTTTGCTCGGACTTCAGGACCTAAGTATTTCTTTCTGTCTTTGTTCTTTGCCGCGCTAATCGGCTGTCAGACCGATCCCAAAACCGATCTCGACAGCGTCAAGCCAACAGGAGATCTTGCGGTGGAGGATACCGATAAGCTTTTCGTTGTCGATTGTTTGTTGCCGGAGCAAGCGAGCGGCCCAGGCGCTCAAAAGACCGATATTTCCTCTCCGCAGCCCATCAAAACCACAGCCGCTGAATGCAGGGCTCGCGGCGGCGAATATGTGGCTCACGATCGCACCGATGTCGAATCGGCTTTAAAAGTATGGCTGCCGCAGGCGCAGCAGGGTAATGCCGAGGCTCAGGTAATGCTGGGCGAGATTTACGAAAAAGGATTGGGCGGAACAGCTGATCCCGCTTTGGCGGCCCAATGGTATTCAAAAGCGGCCAAGCAAGGCAATTCGAGGGCACAGATTGATCTCGGCTATCTTTATGAGAAAGGATTGGGCGTAAAGAAAAATACTCGGACTGCGTTGAATTGGTATCGCAAGGGATCAGGGCTTGCGAACTCAGGTTTGCAGTTTATGCCCGTGACCGAAGCCTCCGGTAGAGGCGGCAAAAGGAAACAGGGTGATAACGCACAACATCAGGCCAGGATCGGGGATAACGCTTCCGGTTCGGCGGATGATTCCGGACTTAAGCGGCGGAAGGCGGAATCCAGAGAAAAACTCGATCAGTTGCAGGAGCAACTGAAATCTTTGGAGGAGGAATACCACAATACGTTTGCCCGCATTAAAAGTGACATGATCACTATAGAAGTCAAAGCGCCTCAAATGGATTCCAGGCGGGAAAAACTTGCCCTTGAAAGAGTTCATATCAAGCTCAAAAAGGACAAGAGCAAGCTGATGGCTCAAGGAGGGCAGATTAAGGAATTGAAGAAAGCGATCGAGCAGGAAGAAAAGACCCTGGCAGGCCTCAAAGATGTTCCGGCCGAGATGCCGGAGAAAAAGGGGGTACAGAAAAAAAATCATAATGAAGCTTCTCTTGTCATAGCCAGCCTAAAATCCTACCCATCCGTTGATTTCGGCCGGTTTTATGCATTGATTATCGGCATTAATGACTATAAACAACTGCCGGCGCTTCAAACATCGGTCAATGACGCCAAAGCGGTCGATGAAGTATTGCGGACGCGTTACGGCTATCAAACTAGGCTATTGATCAATGTCACCCAGCATCAGATCATGACCGCTTTCGATGATCTGAGAAAAGAGTTGACCGAAAAGGACAGTCTGTTGATTTATTACGCCGGTCTTGGCGAAATCGATAAAAACGATCAAAGCGCCTACTGGCTGCCATCCGATGCGGAAAAGGCCAATATTGCCACTTGGCTGTCCAATCATAATGTCGCGCAACAGTTGAGCATTCTCCCGGCCAAGCATATCCTGGTTATTGCCGATTCGTGTTATTCCGGCATCATGACTAAAACGTCAATCGCTCATCTGCCGGAAGATGCGTCCGATAAAAAACGCAAGAAGTGGCTGAAGCTCATGAACAGCCGCAAGGGCAGAACCGTCATAACATCCGGGAGTGTTAAGCCAATACCGGATTCCAATGTCAGCAGCCATTCGGTATTCGCCAGTGCGTTTCTGAAGGCATTGAATGACAATACCGGCCTGCTTGAGGATTATGAACTGTACAGAATGGCCTCCGGTAAAGTCAAACAGTCCGCGTCACAGATCGGCTTTCAGCAAAGTCCGCAGTATTCCGCCATGCAGCATGCAGGGCACGAAGGCAGCCCGTTCTTTTTTGTGCCGAAGAGTTGACACGATGCAATTTTTTATTTGATTCAGGAGTATGCACTATGAATGCAGATGATTTAGGTGATGTGACGACGCGAATCAACCCGACGCTAACAAATCGCCGGTCATCCGATCAGGCAGATACATTAAAAGTAGGCTCGATACTGAACAAGCGCTTCGTGCTCAAGGAAGTGCTCGGCAGCGGCGGCATGGGCACAGTGTTCAGGGCAACCGATTTGCGCCGTTTGAAAGCGCAGGATCAGCAACCGGATGTCGCCTTGAAAGTATTGAACATAGAATTCCGGGATGATCCGGGACTGTTCATTGCACTTCAGCGAAAAATGAAGAAATCCCAGATGCTGGCGCATCCCAACATCGTCAGTGTCTATGATTTCGACCGCGACGGCCGCAATATTTTCATGGTCATGGAAATGCTGGAAGGCAAGTCGCTTTCTCATTACATACAGAAAATCGCCCGGCGGGGCGGCATTCCCTTCGACAAGGCCTGGCCTATTATCGAAAGAATGGCATTGGCACTGGGCTATGCGCACAAAAAAAATATCGTTCATTCGGACTTTAAACCGGGCAATATCTTTATTACTGACGGCGGCGAAGTCAAGGTGCTGGATTTCGGCATCGCCAGCGCGGCCGTTAAACCGGAACACCAGAGTTATGATGGAACCGTTTTCAATCGTCGCAATCTGGAGGCGCTGACGCCGACTTATGCCGGCCTGAAAATGTTTGAAAACTGCATTCCCGATCCGCGGGACGATATTTATGCGCTGGCCTGCGTGAGTTATGAATTATTGGCCGGCAGGCATCCGTTCAACAAACTGTCCGCCCAGAAGGCGCTGGAAACCAATCTGCAGCCGCCATTCATTCCGGGCTTGAAACGCCGGCAATGGAACGCCTTGACGCATGCTCTGGCGTTGAGGAGCGAGCAGAGAACAGCTTCCATTGCGCAATTCCTTGATGAAATACGGCCTAAATCGGCCCGGTCGGGTGGGGCTGTCAAAGCTTTAACGCCGCATGCCCTGATTCTGAAAAGGAAGCAGATAAGAGGTTCTGTCAGGCAATTCCTTGATGCGATAAAGTCCAGGCTGTCCAGGCCGAACATCCTCGGCACAGTGACGGTTATGGTTTCGATCGCGGCGGTGGGCGGTTACGTCTATATTTATCCAAGCATGAACGCGGCGCCGCCAGCAGTGATTGAACTGACTCCGGAACAGCAACTGCAGATTAAGGATCTGCTCGAACTGGCGCAAATCCATTTTGATGTCGGCTATATAACCGAGCCCCAAGACAGTAATGCCTTATGGACTTATCGTCAGGTGTTGGCTATTGACCCTGATAACCAGGAGGCCTTGCAAGGGGTGGAGAAGATTGCCGACCTGATTGAAAAGCAGGCAAATGAGTTGCTTGCCCAGCAGAAGCTCGATGAAAGCCTGGAAAAAATTGAAGAAGGACTGAAAGCACAACCTGAAAAGGATCGTTTGCTGTCATTGAAAGAGCAGATATTGAGAATGAGACGATAGGGCTCGCGCTTCGGATGCATGGCTTCATGGCAGATGAATTCCAGAGCGGATTTGCTCTGGCAAGCTACCAGCAACGCGTCCCATCTCAAAACCGGGCTTCGGCCGCATTACGGCCAAAACGGCGTCGGCACCACAGCTGGAAGCGGTCCAGGTAAAGATACACCACTGGCGTCGTATAAAGGGTCAGCATTTGGCTGACGATCAGCCCGCCGACGATGGAAATGCCCAGCGGCTGGCGTAGCTCAGCACCATAGCCGGTTCCGAAAGCCAGCGGCAGGGCGCCCAGCAGTGCCGCCATGGTCGTCATCATGATCGGCCGAAAACGCATGAGGCAGGCGGTAAAAATGGCGTCGTGCGGGTTCAGGCCCTCGTTGCGCTCGGCATCGAGCGCGAAGTCGATCATCATGATGGCGTTTTTCTTCACCAGGCCGATCAGCAAAATCACGCCGATCAGGGCAATGATGCTGAACTCGGTTTTGAATGCGAGCAGGGCAAGCAGCGCGCCGACGCCGGCCGAAGGCAGCGTGGAAAGGATAGTCAACGGATGGATGTAACTCTCGTACAGTACGCCCAGCACGATATAAATCGTGGCCAGCGCGGCCAGGATCAGCCAGGGCTGGTTGCGCAGGGACTGCGCGAAGGCCTTGGCCGTGCCCTGGAAACTGCCGTGTATCGAATCGGGCACGCCCAGTTGAACCATCGTCTCCTCGATGGCCTGAGTGGCCGTCGACAATGAGGCCCCCCCCTTGAGATTGAACGACAGCGTGGATGCGGCGAACTGGCCCTGATGGTTGACGGTCAGCGGCGCATTGGTCAGGCCGTAGCTGGCAAAGGCCGATAGGGGCACTTGCTTGCCCTCCGGCAATTCCGGGCTGGGCGGGATGCTCACATACAAATTTTTCAGCGTGTCGGGATGCTGCCAGTATTCGGGCGCCACTTCCATCACGACGTGATACTGGTTGAGGGGCGTATAAATGACCGACACCTGGCGCTGGCCGAAGGCGTTATTCAGCGTCGAATCGATAAGGGCCTGGCTGACGCCCAGGCGCGAGGCCGCGTCGCGGTCCACAATCAGGGATACCTGCTGGCCTCTTTCCTGCTGATCGGTGTTGACGTCCGCCAGTTCGGGGCGTTGCGACAGCGCTTTTAGAATCTGCGGCGTCCAGGTGCGGAGGTCATCGAGACTTTCGGCCTGCAGCGTGTATTCGAACATGGCCGCCGCGCCGCGTGCGCCGACGCGCAGGTCCTGTACCGGCTGCAGGAACAGGCTGGCTCCCGGCTCTCTGGCGAGCCGGGTACGCAGGCGCTGCATGATCTGATCGGATGTCAGCTGGCGTTCCTCCAGCGGCTTAAGAGTCGCGAACATGAATCCGGTATTGCCGCCGCGGGTAAAGCCGACGACGTTTTCAACGCCCGGAGCCTCGCGCACGATCTCGGCAAAATCGATCAGTTTCTGCTTCAGGGCGGTCGATGAAATGCTTTCATCGGCCCGGAGCGCGCCGGCCAGCCGGCCGGAATCCTGCACGGGAAAGAAACCCTTGGGCACGATAGCGTAGAGATAGATATTCAAAATGATCGTTCCCAGCAACAGCGCCATCATCAGCGGTCCGTGATCCAGCGCCCAGCGCAGCGTCCGCTCATAGCCGGCGAGCAGGCGGTCGAACTGGCGCTCGCTCCAGTGATAAAGCCGTCCGTGTCGCCGCTCCTCGGCGCGGGCGAGCCAGCGCGAGCAGAGCATCGGGGCCGTGGTCAGCGAGGCTACCAGCGAGATCATGACCGCCGCCGAGAGCGTGGCCGCGAACTCACGGAACAGGCGGCCGACGATGCCGCCCATCAGCAGGATCGGAATAAACACGGCAATCAGCGACAGGCTCATGGACAAGACCGTGAAGCCGACTTCGCCGGCGCCTTTTATGGCGGCCTGAAACGGCGGCAGGCCTTTCTCGATGTGCCGGGTGGTGTTTTCCAGTACGACGATGGCGTCATCGACCACAAAGCCGGTCGCGATAGTCAGTGCCATCAAGGACAAATTATTCAAGCTGAAGCCGAACAGATACATCACTCCGAAAGTGCCGATCAGCGACAGCGGCACGGTGATGGATGGAATCAAAGCCGAGCGCAGATTGCGCAGGAACAGGAATACGACCAGAACCACCAGCCCGATGGCGATCCAGAGCGTTTTTTCCACTTCATATAGCGAAGCGCGGATGGTGCTGGACCTGTCCATAGGCACCGACAGGTCTATGGATTGCGGTATGGAGGCTTTAAGCTGGGGCAGCATTGCCCTGACTCTGTCCACGGTTTCGATGATGTTGGCCTCGGGCTGCTTGCGCAGGATCAGTATAACGGACGGCTTGCCATTACTGATGCCGGAGTTTCGCAGGTCTTCCACGGAATCGACGGCCTGGCCGAGATCGGCGATGCGCACGGGCGCGCCGTTGCGATAGGCAACGATAAGCGGCAGGTAATCGTCCGCCGTGCTGACCTGGTCGTTGGCATAGATCTGCCAGTGCCGGCTGTCTTCTGCGACGGAGCCCTTGGGCCTGTTGGCATTGGTCGAGTCAATCGCCGCGCGGACATCATCAAAGCCGATCCCGTACTTTGCCAGCGCGTCGGGATTGAGCTCCACCCGGACCGCCGGCAGCGAACTGCCGCCGACGTCTACTTGGCCGATGCCCGGAATCTGCGAGATTTTCTGCGCCAGAATCGTCGAGGCCGCATCGTAGAGTTGGCCGCGGGTCTGGGTGGCCGAGGTCAGCGCGATGATCATGATGGGCGCGTCGGCCGGGTTGACCTTGCGATAGCTGGGGCGGGTCGGCAGGTTCGTGGGCAAAAGGCTGCTGGCCGCATTGATCGCAGCCTGCACGTCCCGCGCGGCGCCGTTGATGTCGCGCTCGAGATCGAATTGCAGGCTGATGCTCGTGGAGCCTGTTGAGCTCGTTGATGTCATTTCGTTGATGCCCGCGATCCGGCCGAGAGTGCGCTCAAGCGGTGTGGCTACCGTGGCGGCCATGGTTTCGGGGCTGGCGCCGGGCAGGCGGGCCGACACGGAAATGGCCGGGAAATCGACTTGCGGCAGCGGCGAAACCGGCAGTTGCAGGAATGCGACCAAGCCGGCCAGCGCCAGTCCCAGCGTCAGCAGCGTGGTCGCTACGGGGCGGGCGATGAAATGCGTGGACAGCATCGTCACAGCCGGGCCTCACTGCTTTGCGAGCGCGACAGCCGCCGGCTCAGCCTGTCGAAAGCCAGATAAATGACCGGCGTCGTGAACAGCGTCAGCAGCTGGCTGAAAATCAGTCCGCCGACCATGGTGATGCCCAAAGGATGGCGCAGCTCCGATCCGACGCCCGTGCCCAGCATCAACGGCAGAGCGCTCAGCAGCGCCGCCATGGTTGTCATCATGATCGGCCGAAAGCGCAGCAGGGACGCCTGAAAGATCGCCTCGCGCGCGGGCTTGCCTTCCTTGCGTTCGGCCTCCAAAGCAAAGTCGATCATCATAATGGCGTTTTTCTTGACGATGCCGATCAGCAAAATGATGCCGATGATGCCGATGATGCCCAGGTCGTTGCCCGACAGCATCAGCGCCAGCAGGGCGCCGACGCCGGCCGAGGGCAGCGTCGACAGGATCGTGACCGGATGGATATAGCTCTCATAGAGCACGCCCAGCACGATATAGACGGTCACGATCGCGGCCAGGATCAGCCACAGCGTGTTTGTGAGCGAGGCGGTAAAGGCGCGCGTGGCGCCCTGGTAGCTGGTTTGTATGCTTAGAGGCAGGCCGATTTCCTGCTTGGCGGCCTCGACGCTTTCGATCGCTTCGCCGAGAGCCGCGCCCGGCGCCAGATTGAATGAGACCGTCGAAGCCGGGAACTGGCCCAGATGATTGATGACGAGCGGGACTGACTGCTCTGCTACGCTGGCAATGGCTGGGAGCGGCACCTGCGTGCCGTTCGCTGAACCGATGCGGAGGTCTCTCAGGGCCGCCGGGCTCTTTTGATACTCCGGCTTGACTTCCAGTACGACACGGTACTGGTTCGACTGTGTGAAGCTGGTCGATATCAGCCGCTGGCCGAAGGCGTTATATAAGGCGTCATCGATGTCCTGAGTCGTAACGCCGAGGCGGCTGGCGCTGTCGCGGTCTATCGATACGAAAGCCTGAAGCCCCTGGTCCTGGATATCGCTGGTTACATCGGCCAGATAGGGTTTGTGTGAAAGTTGTTCGACGAGCCGGCGCGTCCAGTGGCTCAGTTCATCGGGATTGACCGCTTCCAGCGTGAACTGGTACTGCGTGCGGCTGACGCGGTTCTCAATGGTCAGATCCTGCACCGGCTGCAGGTACAGCGTGATGCCGGGTACTTCCGCAAGCTTCGGCTGCAGGCGCTGGATGACTTCCGATGCGCTGATGCCGCGCTCGGTCAATGGCTTCAGCGTGATGAAAAAACGCCCGCTGTTGAGCGTGGGATTGGCGCCGTCCACGCCGATAAATGAAGACAGATTTTCGACAGCCGGATCGGCCAGCACTGCCGTGGCCAGTGCCTGCTGGCGCTGCGCCATGGCTTCGAAGGATATGGTCTGCGGCGCTTCGGAGATGCCTTGAATGACGCCGGTGTCCTGAATCGGGAAGAAGCCCTTGGGCACGATGACATACAGGAACACGGTCAGCGCCAATGTCGCGAAAGCCACCAGCAGCGTAATGCCCTGATGATTGAGCACCCGGTTCAGCATTCTCCCGTAACCGCTGGTGAGTTTGTCAAAAAAGCGGCCGCTGGTATGGTGGATGCGGCCGGACTGTTTTTCCGAAACCGGGCGCAGGATCTTTGCGCACATCATCGGCGTCAGGGTCAGCGAGATAATGCCGGAGATCAGGATCGCCACGGCCAGCGTGATCGCGAATTCGCTAAACAGACGCCCGACCACGTCTTGCATGAACAGCAGCGGGATCAGCACGGCGACCATGGAAAGCGTCAGCGAGATGATTGTGAAGCCGATCTGTTCCGAGCCCTTGAGCGCGGCTTGCAGGGGACTCTCGCCCTGTTCGATGTAGCGCGCGATGTTCTCGACAACCACGATGGCGTCATCGACGACGAAGCCGGCCGCGATGGTCAGCGCCATCAGCGTCAGGTTATTGATGCTGAAATCGGCCAGATACATCACGGCAAACGTGCCGATCAGTGACAGCGGCACAGCGACGCCAGGAATAGTCGTTGCGGAGGCATTGCGCAGAAACAGGTAGATCACCAGCACCACCAGCGCCACAGCCAGCAGGAGCTCATGCTCGACATCCTGTACGGAGGCACGGATGGTTGTCGTGCGGTCACTCAACGGCACGATTTCCAGCGCGCTGGGCATGGCCGTCTGCAACTGGGGCAGCAACGCCTTGATGCGCTCCACCACTTCGATGACGTTGGTGCCGGGCTGGCGCTGGATATTGACGATCACGGCCGCCGTTTCGTTGGCCCAGGCCGCCAGCCGCACGTTTTCGGCCGCGTCGCTGACTTCGGCGACATCGGATACGCGCACAGGCCTGTCGTCGCGGTAGGCGATGATAATCGGCCTGTACTCGGCCGCCGAGCGGAGCTGGTCATTGGCATCGATGATGGCCGCGCGCGCCGGGCCGTCGAACATGCCCTTGGGCTGATTGACATTGGCGCGGGCAATGGCCGTGCGCAGGTCTTCCAGGCTCAGGTTGTAGGCTGCGAGCGCCATCGGATTGGCCTGGATGCGCACAGCCGGGCGCTGGCCGCCGCTGATGCTGACCAGGCCGACGCCCGGCAGTTGCGACAGTTTCTGTGCCAGGCGCGTGTCCACGAGATCCTCGACCTTGGTCAAGGGCAGCGTCTTCGAACTGACCGCCAGCGTCATGATCGGCGCGTCCGCCGGGTTGACCTTGCTGTAAACGGGCGGCATGGGCAGATCAGTCGGCAGAAAGCTGGTAGCCGCGTTAATGGCCGCCTGCACTTCCTGTTCGGCAATGTCGATGTCCAGCTCCAGATCGAACTGGAGCGTGACGACCGACGCGCCGCCCGAGCTGGAGGACGACATCTGATTGAGTCCCGGCATCTGGCCGAACTGGCGTTCCAGCGGTGCCGTGACCGATGAGGTCATGACGTCCGGGCTGGCGCCGGGATAGAGCGTGACGACCTGAATGGTCGGATAGTCGACCTGGGGCAGGGCGGAGATCGGCAGCGCGCGGTAGCCGATGATCCCGACCAGCAGCAGGGCCACCATCAGCAGCGATGTGGCGACCGGGCGCAGGATGAAGGTGCGGGATGGGTTCATGACGCTGGCCGTGCGGGTTCCCGGTTGACGAGCTCTACCCTGGCGCCTTCGCGCAGCTTGTCGATGCCGTCGACCACGACCTGTTCGCCGGGTTTAAGCCCTTCGAGCACGGCGACCTTTTCGGATTCGGCGGGGCCCAGTTTCAGCGGGCGCACGCTGATGGTCTTGTCTTCCTTCACGACATAGGCGAAGGCGCCGGGCGTTCCGCGCTGAATGGCGGCAGCCGGTATGATCGTGACGTCGCGCAATGTATCCACAGTCATCCTGACGTTGACGAACTGGTTCGGAAACAGGGCGTGGTCTTTATTATCGAACTGTGCCTTGAACCTGATGGTGCCGGTCGCGATGTCGATCTGATTGTCCACGGCTACGAGCTTGCCCAGAGATAGGCGGGTATTGCCTGAGCGGTCGTATGCCTCAATAGGCAATGTTTCGCCGGCACGCAGCCGTTTCATGACGGCCGGCAGATCGGCTTCAGGCAACGTGAATACGACCGTGATGGGCTGAATCTGCGTCAGCACGACCAGTCCATTGGTATCGGACGTTTTCACGATATTGCCCTTATCGACCAGCCGCAGACCCAGGCGTCCCGTGAACGGGGCCGTGATGCGCGTGTAGGTCAACTGCAGTTTGGCGTCAGCGATCAGCCCGCGGTCGGTTTCCACAGTGCCCCGGTACTGTCTGACCAAGGCTTCCTGCGTGGCTGTCTGCTGCGCAGCGATGGAGTCCTGCTCGAGCAGCGTTTGGTAGCGCTCCAGATCGAGCTGTGCATTTTTCAGCAGCGCTTCATCGCGAAGCAGCTGGCCTTCGGCCTGCATGAGCTGAGCCTGGAACGGGCGCGGGTCGATTTCCGCCAGCAGATCGCCTTCGCGCACTACCTGGCCTTCTTGAAAAGCGACACGGATCAGTTCGCCGTCGACGCGCGATCGGATCGTCGCCGTATTGAGCGCCGTCACTGTGCCCAGCCCGTTCAGATAAATCGGGAAATCGCCCTGTCTGGCCGGCTCGGCTACAACCGCAACGGTGGAAAAGTCGGGCTTGCCCGGTTTTTCGGCATTTTGTTGTTGCGGCTGGTCGTTACGGGGCTTGATGAGATAGGCAGCCGTTATGATCGAAAGGAGGACAGCCAGCCCGATTAGAAGCAGCTTCAAGTTACGCGATTTCATTTAATGGAGCGCTTCCTTCAATAAAGCGGAGGATAAAAATTTCAATATTAATGTTCAATGGCTGAGATGCAATAGCTAAGGTTTTTTATCGGGAAAGCCATAAAGGCTTAAAGACTATCAACTTAAAGCGTAAGGCCACGAAATCCATGAAGAAAATTGTAATACTTCAAACCGGATCTGACGATTTTAAATATTGAGCCGGGCCGGGCACTTGCTATACATCCGTATTTTTAAACCTTTAAAAATACGGCGGTCAACTCTAGTGCCTCGTTTGGCGCTGAGTCCTGCCAATTCGGGCTGATGCTTGAACGCCCAAGCCAGAGAGGCCGGTGAGATAGTTGTCTTGAGCGCGAGCGATGCGCGTTTACGCATCCGGCCCAACTCAGAGCGTGAAAAACAGCGCTCTGCAGGTGTGGGCCGGGCAGGGGCGATGAGTTAGACAGATACCCGATCAGACCGGCGTTTTCCTATAAAGCCCAGGCCGGCCAAAGCCGAGCCGAACAGCCATGCTGCGGCAGGGGCAGGGACAGGGCTTACGTCGCTGACGCCGACAGTGATCCCTCTCCAGTTCTCGGAGCCGTTCTCAGCCCATGAAATAGAGCTGAAAGTGCCTAGGAATTGGAGGGTGCCGTGTCCTTCGCCTAAATGAGTTGAAGACAGTATATTGCCGTTTCCGCTGTTCAGCGTATCGCAGCCCCAATAGCCGCAGCCGGAACTCAGGACTGTGAACGGCGCATCAAAAGTCCAGCTTGGGCCGTTAAAGCTGACGACGGCCATGATTGGATTGGTTACCGGCGTTGAGAACGTAATTGTGTTCATCGGGGTGCCTTGGCCCAGGCGGAGGATATCGGTGTTCAAGGAATCCGGTGCGTTATCCACTGTTGCACTGGTGTAGGCATTAGGCGACCAGTAATTTGCGCCGCCTGAGATTTGCGCGGAATATAACCCGCCGCTGTAGGCAACATTGACAGTAGACGAGTCCGCCAGCGTAATGATGCCTGACGCTGATCCGCTGTTGCCGGCGCTTGCCGATACCCAGTCTGTCCAATAAACCGGAGCTGCGGCGGCGGTAGCCGGCGCAAAAGCGCTAATAAGTGCGACAGCGCCGATCACCTTCGAAAATGATAGAGAATGCTTCATTATTTAATTTTTCCTGATTTGAATAGAGGGCTTAGTGGAGTTTCATATTTTATACCCTTGCCCAAACTGATCAATAAATAACGGATTTTTAAACGTAAATTCTCTAAGCCGACTAATTGAACAGTGCTTTGAAAAGCCCGGCATGAGATTTGCCGGTACTGCGTCATCCGGGCTTGGTCGCATTCTTCTGTTGTTTCACTGTATGCCGTAATTCCAGGCGTAATTGTTCCGGCATCGCAGCCAGGCCCTCGCAAGGTTTTTCAGCATCTATTGCCCGGATCAAGGCGGTCGCCAGGCCAAAATCGGGATCATTCTCGGTGAAGTCGTCCATGCCCCGCCTTGCGATGCCTACGGCAATTGAAGCATCGGAACAAGCCAGTCCGATCAGCTTCGGGTGCAGCACATGGGTTCGATAAGCATTCAGTTGCGCCGGTTTACTGTATTTGCAGTCCAGCAAGGTTGGATTATCGCTGTAGCAATCTTTCCGACTGGCCGCTTTGCCTGGCAACAAACGAGTGCCGGCGCGTTCCATACGGGTCTGGAAGGCGCTGAATTTTTCGGCGTCCAGTAACTGCTTGAAGGCTGTTTCCAACCGGTGCTGTTGCTGCTCATTCCAGTCTGACCATGCGCTATCGGAAATATAGATGCCGTCGAGATTGGCTTTCGACCAGTCAGTCCCTTGCAGTCGCGCTTCCCGCAATTCTGCGCCCTGTAGTTCCGCCAGGGTTAAATCCGCGCCCTGCAGATTAGCAAAGACCATGTTGGCGCCTTGTAGATTCGCCTTGCGCAGGATGGTGCCCTGCAGCTTAGCGCCGCGCAGGTCCGCCCCCTGCAGCTTAGCGCCGCGCAGATCCACGCCCTGCAGGTTTGCGCCGCGCAGATCCACGCTCTGCAGAATCGCCCAACTCAGGTCGGCGCCTTGGAGATCCGCACCGCGCAGATCTGCGCCCTGCAGATTCGCCTCGATCAATCCCGCGCCTTGCAGCTGCGTTCCACCCAGGATGGCGCCCTGCAACTGCGTCTTATCCCAGCCGATCACGCCCTGGAGTTTGGCTTTCAGCAGAACTGCGCCCTGCAACTGGACATGCCGAATATCGGCTTTAGGCAGCATGGCTCCGTACAAATTGGCAAAGCGCAGATCGCGATTTTGCAGGTTAAGTCCGTCGAATTCCTTGAAGGCCGCATCGCGGATCTGCTTGTTCGGATCTGTTGCCCGCGTCAGCAGCGACAGGGAAACTTCCTTGGGCACAAGCCGGGCTTCTCTGAGGTCGAGATTGCGCGTAAAAAGGTCTAAATTGAACCATGAGCAAGGGCCCAGCACTACCTGAAGCATCGTGGCATCGGTCTTGGCAGCCTCGGCTAAAGATGTGCAGGAGACGGTGCCGTATTTATGGGCGGCAACGCTCAGCCATGACTCCGGCATTCTCCGGATCAGCCAGTCTTCGAGATAATAAGGGGTGTCCTCCGATTGGGACTCGTCATTCGGCGGAAAATAATAGGTCTGTACGGTAATGCTGCCGGGAACTACCGCGACAATACTGAGCAGAATGATGAGCGGCACTGAGATCATCAATATCACCATGCCCTTTGGCTCAACGCCGGGCGGCTGCACGGGCCGGGGAGGGATTTCCCGGAAGTGCCGGTTTGGCCAGCGCCGCTGGATCGACCGCGCCAGCCGATTCCATCCGAGGATGCCCAAATGCCGGAGCCATGCCGGCCAATAGCCCACGAGATTGAAGGCAAAATTCTGCCACCACTCCCGCGCCCTGTCCTGGGGTGAAGCAATCAGCGGCCACAGGGCGAGCAGCATGCCCGCATCGGTCCAGACCGAGAGGCGCTGAGACCAGGTGATGCCTTCGTCGTGGAACGGCAGAAAGCGGATTTGCGCAGCCAGCAATATGAATAAGGGCAGGGCAATGATAGTAGTGCCAACGACCAGCGACAGCAGCCAGTTGATTAGCCAGACATTGGAGCGTCCGACGATCAGATGGGTGAAAGGGAAGATGAACAGGCGGTCGCGTATTTGCTGCCCGGCATGCGTATCAGGCAGATCGCGGTCCAGGTTCCAGAGTTTATTGGAAAGCAGCTCCAGTTGCATGAGCAGGTTGAAGTGCAGCAGGACCAGCATCCACGGGGCAAAGGCGTAAAAGGTGGTCAGCGGTACTTCCACATCCAGAATCGGCAGTTTGATCGGGCTGATGCGCAGCATGTCTTCATGCGTGGTGCCCCAGACGATGACGCCGAGATAGGCGGCGAATGCTATAAATGCGATATGAAGGGCGGCTACCGATTGTGATGCGGAGTTCGCTGAGTCCAGCAGTTTTTCAATATGCGGAGAGGTTTCCGGGTGAGCTGGCGGTGCAGTATGGGACATGGCGGTGGATGCTGTTGCTGCCGACTGGTGATGTTTCAGTATAAATCAGCTGAATTAATTCTTCATTATGATTGCGCATTGATTTTCTATACAAGCTAGGGGACACTGATCTTGATGGTTTACAGTAGAACGCCTATTTCGTAGCGGGAGTCACCCGCCAAATAGTGTTGCCGACGTCATCGGCGACAAGCAGCGCACCCGATCGGTCAACCGCCACGCCGACCGGGCGGCCCAGAGCATCACCGTCCGCGCTGACAAAGCCGACAAGTACATTCTTTGGTGGCAGGGTAGGCCGCCCGTCAACAAACGGCACAAAAATCACTTTATAGCCGCTCCGCGGTTCGCGGTTCCATGAGCCGTGCTGACCAATAAATGCCCCTCCTTTAAAGCGTTTCGGCAATAAATCGCCCTCATAGAAGACAAGCCCGAGCGAGGCTGTGTGTGCACCCAAGGCATAATCCGGCACAATGGCTTTAGCCACCAGATCAGGCCGAGGCGGCTTCACCCTTGAATCGACATGCTGACCGTAATAGCTATAAGGCCATCCATAAAATGCGCCATCTTTTACCGAAGTCATATAGTCAGGCACCAGATCACTGCCGATCTCATCGCGTTCATTGACGACTGTCCAGAGCGCGCCGCTCCGCGGTTCCCAATCCATGCCGTTCGGATTGCGCAAGCCCGAGGCAAAGATGCGCCACTGGCCTGTTGCCGGGTCAACTTCCCAGATAGCGGCGCGGTTGGCCTCGTTTTCCATGCCGTTCTCGCCGACATTGCTGTTCGAGCCGACCGTGACATACAGTTTTGAACCATCGCGGCTGGCAATTACATTTTTGGTCCAGTGATGGTTGATGGGATCTGCCGGCAAATCGATCACCTTGACGCCGGTACCAGTGATCTGCGTTTCACCCGTACGATAAGGGAAACGCATCAGTTTATCAGTATCGGCGACATAAAAATCATTGCCGACAAGCGTCATGCCAAAAGGTGAGTTCAGTCCTTGCAGGAAGATTGTGCGCGTTTCGACGGTGCCGTCACCATTGGCATCGCGCAGCAGCGTGATGCGGTTAGCGCTCGGTGGAGTTGCTCCCGCACGATCCATAAACCACTTCATGAGCCAGCCTTTAATGCCTTTGTCGCCTTCAGGATTGGGCGGAGCACTGGCTTCGGCGACCAGCACATCGTTGTTAGGGAGCACATAGAGCCAGCGCGGATGACTTAAGCCTGCGGCAAAGGCGCTCACCGCAAGCCCAGGGGCAGCCTTAGGCTTGGCATCTGCTGGCCAGCCTTTGGCAGGCGCGATATTGACAGTGGGTATTAGTGTTGGGTTGGGCGGCGGCAGCTTCGGATGAGGACCGATGCCAGCCTGTTCGGGTAACGTCGCGACATCACCACAGGCGTTTAAAGTCAGTAAAAGCAGACAAGCGATCAGGTGAAAGAGGGCAGAGCGTTGCATGCAGCATCTCCGATTGGAAGGTAAGGAATAACTGTTGAAGGCACAAACCATAAATTTTGTAAAAGGTCGATCTGTGTGTAACGTCGCGCGTTCTTCAAACTGAACCATAAGCCAGTTCCGGCGCGGTAAAAATATTCGCTTTATGCTTTCCCGGCACCGCTGCCAATATTCCTTAATGTCAGGACTTACGCAAGCCTGTGGAGGCGGCTTCGCCTAAAGCGCCTACTGTTGGTAGCCGCCCCACAGATTTTAAAACCGTTTTTCTCGGTAGTCCTGAAGTTTGACTATAACCGAGCCCTCAGACAGCATCTGTACGATATCGCACATAAAATGGCTCTGATGAGGCTAAACCGGTCAGCTCCGGCCAACTATATTGTTAGCGCAACGACAATCTTTACGGCTTGAAACATTAGCTTTTGCAGCATGCGCCTGCTCAGGAATGCGCTTCGGAAGATAAGTGGCTATATTATTAAAAATACAAAACATATTATATCATAGACATATTGTTGGAAAAGCAAGTCTCTCAACTGTCTTTCCAGTGATTTGAGTTGCGCGATTCGATCTGCCAATCCACCGCTGTAACCACTGATCACCTAAATTTTCCTCAGTTTTTTGCACCCCTAATAGTTGATCCGGCCAGCGCAGGGGCGAACCGTTTCAAAGCATTTGACGTTGCCTAATAGCTGAGGTAAGGTGATCATCCGTCCTGGGCAGGGATTCTGAACCTCAAATTCAAGGGCTCAAATAGGAAGATATAGCCAAAACAGATTTAGGAAAAATATGCTAAAGTACAGCTTGTGCCTGTTTACTTACAAGCATGGCATAGCGGTGTAAACCTAATTTGACATAAAACTACGACGTGTCTTGTCAGTAGGGTGATATTGGTTTTTATATTTCTTGTATAACTTGTATTTCAATAGCTTATTATTAGGGATAGAAATGAAAAACAAAATTAAATTGATGATGTCTGGGGTGGGCTTGATTTCGGTATTGGCGCTACCGGGTTTGGCCCAGGCGTCGGACGGGACGATTACTTTTAATGGGGCTTTGACCGATTCGACCTGTACAGTTGTGCTTAATGGCGGGGGAACCGGGACCGGCATTGTAACCCTACCCACGGTAGCCACCACTACATTGGCCAACACAGGAGATACAGCAGGTGCAACTCATTTTACGCTGGATTTAACCGGCTGTACTGCCGCCGATGGCAAGACTACGGTCAATGCTTTCTTTGAGTCAGGGGCCGGTGTTGACCCCGCCACAGGCGATTTAATCAATCTGACCGTTGGCGGCGCAGGTAATGTTGTAGTTCAGCTTTTCCCGGAAAATAACCTGACTACCCAGATCAAACCGGGCGTGACTAATCAAGCGAAAGCGACAGATATAAACTTAATCGCCGGTAGCGGTACCCTCAATTATGTCGCGCAATACTATGCGCTTGATGCAACAACTGCCGGGGCTTATAGTTCTAATGTAACTTACTCGCTGGTCTATAACTGATCAGATTTGTAATCCGCTGGTAAGCTCTTTTAGAACAGAGGCTTATTTGATATTCCTATCAGGCGCAGTACTGTAAGGTCTGCGCCCTATCATTTTTTGAAACAGCCCCATACGAATCCATGATGCTGGCACGATTGACGTTTTTTTTTACATTCGCTTTTAACGCCTGGGTGGCATCGCTTGGGCTGGTTTCGCCGGCCACGGCTGGCGTGGTTATCGACGGCACCCGGGTGGTCTATCCCGGACAAAAACGGGAAGTCAGCATCAATGTTCACAATAATGGGGAAACCCCATCGTTGGTGCAGGTCTGGCTCGATGCAGGTAACCCTCAGTCCAAACCCGGTGAGGACAAGGTTCCATTTTTGCTGACGCCGCCGTTGTTCCGCCTCGATCCCACCAAGGGCCAGAGCCTGCGTCTGTTCTATACCCAGGAACCCCTGCCAGTCGACCGGGAGTCACTGTTCTGGTTGAACGTGCTGGATATCCCCCCGCGCGCGCCGGCAGATCTCGATAGGCCTAACAAGCTGGAATTCGCATTCAAACACCGCATCAAGGTGTTTTTTCGTCCGGACAACCTGCCCGGTACGGCCGCTGACGCGCCTGCGCAGTTGACCTGGAAGCTGGTGGCTAAGGATGGGCAAACCGCGCTGGAGGTTACCAACCCAACCCCGTATCATGTCTCGTTTGCCCAGGTGACAGCCATCGTAGGGGAGGATGCTCTCAACCTCAAAGCGGATATGGTGGGGCCTTTTGCTAGCCGGACGTTTGGCCTGCCTAAACAGGACGTTGAACCGGCAGGGTTGTTGCGGGTGGATTACAGCTTTATCAATGACTACGGTGGAATTGCAGAAGCGACGTTTAAAGCGCCCACTGCGCGTTGAAGCAGCTATTGACCGATACAGCAATGGACCGCTGGCATAGCACCAAAAATTGAAAAATCGTGAAAATTTATGGTGCGGTTAATCAACGCGATCGTAACTAGATATCCAGGTATCGAATCACAAAACTTTACGCTAATTTTCGCCTGGACCGGTTTATTTTTCAAGGCGCTAACCCTCTTGATCCTAATCATGGCAGGTTCCGCAGGCGCCGAATCGGAAAAGCTTGCCGAGGTGGAGTTCAACCCCGCATTTTTGCGCGGCGGTAGCGCCCAGCAAGTGGACATTTCCCGGTTTCAGCGTGGCAATCCCGTGCTGCCGGGCGATTATATCGTTGATCTGCACGTGAATGACAAATGGGTGGGCCGGGCCTCGGTGCGTTTTGTTGCCCAGCCAGATAGCGACATCGCCTTGCCTTGTATCGAACGGACAGTGCTTGAGAAAATCGACTTGGATTTTGAAAAGCTATCAGATTCGGCTCGCTCCGAATTGCTCAAAGTGCAGGCTGACGGCTGCGCCGACCTAGCCGCATTGGTCAAGGATGCCCATGCGTCGTTTGATCAATCTTCGTTACGTCTTGACCTGAGCGTGCCCCAGGCGGCGCTGCTGCGCACCCCGCGCGGCTATATCAGCCCGGAATTATGGGATAGCGGCGTGACTTCCGCGACGCTGGCCTACAACCTAAATGCCTTCCGCAACGCAAGCTCATTTTCGACGACATCCAATGGCTATCTCGGCCTGACCGGTGGCTTAAATTTCGAGAATTGGCACTTGCGACAGCGCTCGTCCATAAATCTGCAATCGGATGGGTCTTCGACTTACCAAAACATCGCCACCTATGTGTTGCGCGACCTGCCTTCGCTGACCAGCCGCCTAAGCCTGGGCGATAGTTTCACGGATGGTGCGATGTTCGACAGTATTGGTTTTCGTGGCGTTTCACTGGGAACCGATGACCGCATGCGGCCTGATTCGCAACGCAATTACGCTCCGGTAGTGCGAGGTATCGCCAAGACTCGTGCGCGTGTACAGATCAGCCAGAATGGCAATATCATATTGGATACCACCGTGGCGCCAGGACCTTTTGAAATCAATGACGTTTATGCCACCGGCTATGGCGGCGATTTGCTGGTCACCGTGTATGAAGCGGACGGCAGCCAGCAGAATTTTACCGTTCCTTATGCTTACGTTACCCAATTGCTGCGTCCGGGAATCTGGCGTTACAACGCCATGATTGGCGAAGTCCGCGAGACACAGATTCACAACGGCGAGAAATTCGGCCAGGCAACGTTGCAATATGGTTTTAATAATCTGCTGACGGGTTATATGGGCGGCATTATCGCCTCCAACTATAAAGCGGGGCTAGTGGGGACGGGGTTTAACACGCCACTGGGAGCGATAGCGGTCGACCTGACCCACGCTGAAGCGGATATTCCAGGTGCACCGGCGACTAGCGGCCAAAGTCTGCGCGTCAGTTACAGCAAGCTGGTCTCTTATACTCGCACTTACTTAACATTAGCCGCCTACCGCTATTCGTCAGAGGGTTATTGGTCGTTTCACGAGGCGCTGGCCGGCCGTGATTTGGTGGCCGCCGGTGCCGATCCGCTGACGATCAACCACCAGCGCAGTAAATTACAACTCAACATCAACCAGAATTTTGGGAATTGGGGCACTCTTTTCCTGACCGGATCCATCGTGGATTATTGGAGCCAATCCGGTACAGCCACGCAGTTCCAAGCGGGCTACAATAATTTTTTCACTTTTGCAGGTATCACTCCGAATTACAATATTTCGGTGACCCGTCAGTTGGATGGAGCTACCGGCGGCGTTGACAATCAGGTGCTGGTCGGTGTCTCCCTACCGTTGGGCAGTAGCCCACAGGCGCCCAGGCTGATGACAAATTTTACTCAAGACGACGTGGGTGGGGTAACTCGCCGTACCGCGCAGGAGATCATCAGCGGTACGGGGGGCGAGAACAACGAACTGAGTTATACCGCATCGTCTAGCCAGACCGATGATGGGAAAGCTGTTTTCGGCCTGGCTGGGGGATACCGTAGCCCTTACACGACGCTTTCGGCGAGCTTCAGCGAAGGGTCCGAATATTCGCAACAATCTTTGGGAGCTACCGGCGGTGTGGTCCTTCATCCGGGAGGGGTAACGCTGGCGAACCAAATGGGCGACACAATTGGCATCGTCGAAGCGCCCGGCGCCGAGGGCGCCCGGGTCACCAACAGTATCGGTACACGCATTGATGGGCGTGGTTACGCGGTCTTGCCTTTCCTGTCGCCCTACCGTATGAACATCGTCAGCATTGATCCGGATGGCGTTCCACCCGATGTGGAATTTAAAACCACTAGCCAGCAGATTACGCCCCGCTCCGATACGGTGGCGATGATAAGTTTTGCCACCGTCAGTGGACGGGCTGTAATGGTCACGACTTACCTGGCCGACCGCTCGCCGGTGCCTTTCGGCGCCAGCGTACTCGATGCCGAAGGCCACGAGGTTGGCCTGGCGGGACAGGATGGCCGTATTTTTCTGCGCGGCATTGCCGACGCAGGTATCTTAACCGCAAAGTGGGGAGATGCCAGCGATCAACAGTGTGACTTTGAATATCAACTGCCACCGAAGAGCATGGATGAAGGCCCATTCCTAAAAATTGAGGCGGTATGCAATATCAGGGATGCCTTATCCAGGCAAAACAATGACCGGCCAAACCAGCGACTCTGAAGTCGGCAACAGAAGGTATAGTGCGATGAAAATTTTAATGTGCGGCTATAAACTGGCCGGAGGGTTATTACAAGCATTGTTGGGCTTGTGTGTCATGACCACTTTGTGCAAGGCTGATCCGGTGGTCAGTTATTCGCCAGCCACGCTCAATTTTTCTCCGGCGGGACCTTACTCGCCGCCTAGAGACGAGGCGGCCGGGAGCACGCTTGCCACGGCAACGACCGGTATTTCCATAAGCAACTTGCCTAATTTATTGGGCTTATATGGCTGTACCATTAGGCAGACCGTTACCGTGGTCGGCACCGAGGTTTCATCAGGCGTATACCCTACAGGGATTAACGGCCTGGGGATCAGTTTTTATTTAAACTCCACATTAATAACGAATGCGAACAATGGACTGTTTATCGACACTTTTTTTAATACTGGTTCAGGGCCGTTGCCTGGCATCAATGCCCATCTGGTCGTGACCGGGCAGATTGCTCCTGGTTCTGTTGCGTCCAGCACCTCTTTTGTGCGAATAAATTATAAAACGGGGCTCCTCAATCCGCTGTTAAGCTGTCTTGGCCTGAATCTCGCTTGGAACCATACGGATGATCTGACTACCAGCAACATTACCGTCTCGCCGGTTACGTGCAGCGTGACGACTCCATCGGTCAACGTGACCTTGCCGACGGTTTCCACCACTTCGCTAAGTTCGGTGGGACAAACCAATGGCGATACACGATTTAATATTGGCCTGAGTTGCCAGAGCGGCGCCAATGTCTATGTGACGCTGACCGATGCTACGACACCCGGCAATACCACATCGCTGTTGACATTGAATCCCTCTTCAACTGCGCAAGGAGTCAAGTTGCGGATTCTTAAAAATGACGGCAATCCCGTGTCTTTTGGGCCGGATTCGGCGGCGGCTGGCAACACCAACCAATGGCTGGTCGGCTCCTCGGCAAGCACCAGCAATATTCCGCTGATAGTCCAATACTATCGAAACGGAGACTTAACAGCGGGAACTGTCAATGCAGCAGCGACTTTTACGATGAGCTATCAATAAATTTGGGGTTTAGGGAGATTGCAGGTATAAGGAAACGGAAATTCTTCTCCTATATCGCAGAAAAACGAAAGGGTTCCCTTATATCTCAACTTTAAGTGAGGATATCTTTAGTTTTTACTGATTTTTTACCTTTTCGAGGGATGGACAAAAATAGCCCGGGTGCCAATTCATTCGTATCGCCTATACCTCGGGTTGCCTTTGTCGAATTTATTTGATCCTACAAACTGCGTAACATCAGTAAATAAGATCTGATGAACGTTAGGATTTAGTTATTTAAAAAATCAGTATTCCCACGCGCCGGCAACAGTGATCAATGAACCGGTCATTGATTCGGGGCTATTCCAAATGAGCCATGCTGTGGTTTTGCCGATCTCATCAGGGTGAACAGGGCGGCCATAAGGGATTTGGTCTGCCATGTGTTGCCGCTCTTCTGCACTGATATTGCCTTCTTCGACAAGTCCAGGGCAGATTGCATTGACACGGACTTTATGTGGAGCAAGCGCCGCAGCGAGACTTTTAGTTAAAACGGCAACTCCGGTTTTAGCAGCGCAATAACCGGCCGACATAGACCAGGCTTTAATATTTTCCACGCCTGAAAAGGCAAAGTTGATGATCTGGCCGTGATTGCGGCGCAATTCATTCATTGCATAATAACTGGTATTAAAACAGGTATGCAGATTCAGGTTGATATCAGCGAACCATTCCTCCGGTGTGACCTCCAAGATGTTTTTGTACACGAAAGGCCCGACGATGTTAATCAAAACGTCAATCGAACCAAAAGCCTCCAAACTTTGAGCAATCAGCGATTCGGCTTGTTTAGGCTCTGTCAGGTCGCATTGAAAAAGGCGGCTTGGAACATTTTTTTCATTTAGCCAAGCTTGAAGCTCATTGGCTTTGGCTTGATTCGAACAATATTGAAGAGCCAATTGCAATGGGCGGTCAGACAAAGCTTTGGCAACGGCTATACCAATATCCGAATTACTGCCAGTTATTAAGATCGTCTTCATAAAATACTTATCATGATGAATAGGGTAGAGATGTATTGTAACGTTATTGCCCGTTTAACTAAAAATACAGTCCCAAAGGAAGGAACGAGGCGATTCCATTAAGACTCTGATCAATCAAGTAGCACTCTAAAGAGAACCAATGTCAAATCAATTTGCTGCCGATCTGGTCGTATTGCTGCACTTTTCTTTCATTTTATTTGTCGTTTTCGGCGGCCTGTTAATTTTCAAATGGCGGTGGCTTGTATGGCTTCATTTGCCGGCCGCTGCATGGGGCGCATTTATCGAACTCAGCGGTGGCATCTGTCCGCTGACGCCGCTCGAAAACAAACTTCGGGCTGCCAACGGTGGCGGTTATTCCGGCGACTTTATCGAGCAGTACATCATGCCGATAATTTATCCCGGCGAATTAACCCATCAAATGCAAATCGTATTCGGAATAATAGTTTTGATTTTCAACGGCATCATTTACGGCTTGTGGCTTATCCACAAGAGGGGATGAAGACAGCATCCACTTTTGTTCCGGTTGCATAGCTGGAATCAGTTTGTCAGTTAGCCCTAAACGAAGTAAGTCTGAGTAAGTTTCTGGAAAATGCCCTGCTGATCCCAAACACGGCAAGTTACATATGAAAATAACAAATCTATTATATCATAGACATATTGATTATAATTCAAGGTGGAGCCAGAAGAGCCCATCCGCTCAAGCTTATCCAACAGCTAGAAAATTACAAAGTTTAGAATTCAGAAAACGTTTTAAAGTGAGATGAAAAAATCCAGTGGGGGAGGGTTAGTCTCGGTTGTTGCCTCGGCTAAAATCTCCGCCACTGGTAGATAGCTTCTATCTTAGATTAACAAATTTATTAATCACCCTTTGGGCCAGCAAACCACCAAATAACCAAACCTACAACTGGCAACAGTAGAATTAAAACCACCCATAAAACTTTCATTCCAGTGGTGGCAGCGCTTTTCATAATGTTAATAATGGCCCAGATATCCAAGACGAGTATAATAAAACCTAGAAAACCTCCAACTTCAATATCCATATTTCCTCCTAAACAGGTTTGTTTTCATTAGAAAAACTATTCTGCCTCATCAGTTTTAGACTTTACGCTTAAAAATAAGCCGGCTCTGTACGCTAGCACACATTGCTCAGCCTACGGCGTTTTTTGAGCAGTTTTTAATCAATCTGATATTACGAAACTGTTATCCGGCCACCAGCAACTCAACCGGAAATGCTCCAAGCATATCCTCAATATCCAGTTCCAAATGACCACCAACCGCTTTGGCTGACAGTCTCCCGGTCGTAAAACATTGCTGTAATGCAAAGGAACGTCAACAGGCAGTTCCAGTTGGGTGTTGACCCAAATATCATCCTCATCCAACAGATGCTTCATGAGCCTGGATGCCAGAATCACAACAAACTGTTCTGGATCACGGTGCGCAGAAGTTTATCGGCACCGGCTGTATCATTAATTTCCGCTACACGGCTGTCAATGAACTGCCGTATCGATGCATTTTCTCTGCACAGGCGGGCCAGTTGCCGTTTGAATACCTCCTTGTCGCGATTGCGGTCTTCTAGCTGCGCCATTGTTGCCTTTGTGCGGCCAGGCAATTTCCTGAAACTGCTGTCGAGCGTCTGATACTCGAGCAGCAGCAAAGGATCGGCTGGAGCGAAGATTTTCAATAGTTGTGCATGCCGGGCATTCAGGATGTAAGGATAAGTTCGAAGATCAATAGGGAAGCAGTGATGATAGCAACAAACGCTGAACTCTCCGGCATCAGCAGCTTGTTCTGCAAGGCCTTCTTTACCGGGTGCCAGTCTATATCGAAAAACGCCGCATAATCGGAAGCCGTACCGTTTTCCAGCACATCCAGCCATCAATCGTTGTCGCTGCCCATAATGCCCATGTGGTTAGGCTCGATAGCAGCGATCAGGCCCATCCGATGCCGGTGCAATTCATCCACAAAGCGCTCATAATCCGCTTCCGAACCGATTTCGAGACTTAGTGCGTTATGATCGACAATATCGTAGCCGTGAGTGTTGCCCGGCCTAGCCTTCAGATAGAGCGATACGTAGCAGTGGCTGATGCCTAGCCGGTGCAAATAGGGAATCAGTGCTGTGGCCTGGTGGAATGTGAACTGACTGTTGAATTGCAGGCGATAGGTCGCATCGGGAATCGCCTTGATGCGCCCCATAACCGTTCAGCTTTCAGTCAGCAGCCAGACTACAGACCAGGGCGACAAGCTGGCTGGCGGCTGGAAGTCGGCAATCGCGGCATCGGTTTTGAAAATGACTTCGCCATTGCCGGGGCTGTCGATCGCCACCGACTCGTCACCAAGATTGGCGATCAGTTCCAGTTGCGAATCGTCGGCTATCCGCCAGCTCACCATCAAGGCGCGCTCGCTCAACAGCCGATATCCGGCTTGTCCTCCAGCCATGCAGGGCAGGCGAGGTTGAATATACTGTCGGCGCAGGTTCAGAAGCTGCCGATGGTAATTCAGCCATTGCTGATGCGTCGGTTGCTCCAACTCATGCCAGGCCAGTTTTGCAGACTGGAATGTGCCAATCTGGTTCGGTAACGGCATGTCTTGCGAATTGTTAAAGTCCGACAAGTGTGCAAATTCACGAAGCCGACCTTGTGCAATTCTTTCACCCAGTTCTTCCGGAAAATCCACGAAATAAGGGAAGGGCGTAGAAGCGGCCCATTCCTGTCCCATGAATAAGAGCGGTATGGATGGGGCCAGCAGGATAATCGCCGTGGCCGCCTGCAATGCTTTCGGGGAACATAGCGCAGAAAGGCGCTCTGCGAAAGCACAGTTGCCGATCTGGTCATGATTCTGCAGGAAATTGACGAAAGCCAACGGCGACAAATCTGCGCTCGGTTCGCCACGCGGTTTGCCGTCCCGGTAAGCCGAGATTTCTCCTTGGTAGGCGAAGCCTTCAGTCAGACAACGGGCCAGATGTTCGATCGGATTCTTTGCATAATCCTGGTAATAACCGCCCGTTTCACCGGTCAGCAACACATGCAGCACATGATGAATATCGTCGTTCCACTGAGCATTGTAATGGCCGTCATGCGGCTCTTCCGGATTCGGCCTCAAATAATGCGCAGCGTTGTTGTCGTTTTCCAGAACCAGATGGACATGGCGTTCATAACCATACGCGTGCCGCACCTCCCTGGCCAGATACTCAAAAAAGGGCGGACGGGTAGCGTCGGAATCGTCGAAAACGGCATGGACAGAATCAAACCTGAGCCCGTCAACATGATATTCTTCCAGCCAATATAGGGCGTTATGAAGAAAGTAAGCGCGCACCCAGGTACTGCCGGGGCCGTCAAAATTGATTGCGCTGCCCCAGGGCGTTTGATGGCGATCGGTAAAAAATGTCGGTGCATACTGGTTTAGGTAATTGCCTTCCGGGCCGAAATGGCTGTAAACCATGTCCAGAAAAACCATCAGGCCCTTGGCATGCGCCGTCTGAATAAAATCCTTCAGCTCATCGGGCGTGCCGTAAGCCGTGGCCGGGGCGAATGGCAATACACTGTCATAACCCCAGTTGCGATTGCCGGGGAAAGCAGCGATGGGCATCAGCTGCAATGCGGTGACACCCAGATCGGCCAGATAATCGAGCCGCTGCTTGGCAGCCGCAAATGAGCCTTCGGCCGTGAATGTGCCGATATGCAGTTCATATAAAATGACTTCTTCCCAAGGGCGCCCTTTCCAGTCCCGGTCTTGCCAGTCCCAGTCGCGGGGATCGATGATCTGGCTGGCGCCGTGCACGGTTTCCGGCTGATAGCGCGATGCGGGGTCCGGCACATAAAATGACTCATTAATGCGGTACTGGTAATAATAAGCGCTGCTGCCATATTTTGTAATAATGCCGAACCAGCCTTCGTCTTCCGGCGTCATCGTCAGGTATTCTTCAGGCTCCAGGCCAAGCAGGCTCAGCTCTACTTTGTCGGCTCCCGGCGCCCACAAGCGGAAACGCACCCGGCCGTCATCCATTAGTTCGGCGCCGAAAGGCATCAGATGGCGGCGTTTGACGGTCATCAGCCTAACTCGATACGGTCAGCGGAGCCATACTGCAACGCGAACATCAGCGTTAAATGTTCGCGCAGCTGGCGGGTTAGCAGGAAATTTTCGCGCACAAAGTTTTTCACGGTGATCCCCATTTCCCGGGCTTTTTTCGGTTGATTGAATAAATAACGGATACGCAACTTTGCCTTGCAAGGGCTCGGCTAATTGCCGCAAGTGCCGGATGACATCGGCGCCAACAATATCAGCATAGGCATCGAGTATATGAGTCATTCCGTGGCATCCATAGCGTAGTCAAAACAAATTTCAAAAACGTTGACCAATTGCTGCCGCAGTTCCGCCAGTGATCCAAAGTTAGGATCTACGCTCGACAGGAGCTCAATCAGTACTTGATAGGTATCGCCATAATGGTTTAGCCAGGCGCGGAAGTCGTCCATTCTGTCCGGATTGTGTCGTCTGGCGTCGATAAAATGATAAAAAATGCTGCTGACTGACAGCTTATGCATGATTTTGGCCATTTCTCTGGGATTGGCTATGCTCGTATGCGTGTTGAAAACGACAATCTGAGAACGTATGAACTCAAACGGCTGCTCGGCGATAACCCAATGCAGGCACTCGCTTTCTTCAAGGCGTTCTTCGATATACTCCAGAAGCTGCCAGCGAATTTCCGTCATGCTGACGAATTGGCTAGGATCAACGACCGCCAGCTGTTCTGCCAGTTTCGCATCGTGAAGGCTGCGATGAGTCCAGGCGGCGAAATCGTTATTATATTCGCGTTCTTCAAAACGGGCCTGGAGCAGATTGCCCCAAAAATGATAATACAGGCTCTCAGGACTGATTTCGGCAATATGGTCACGGAATTCTTTCAGCGTATGCGCGCGTTTGCCTGTGGCGATAGCGATCAATGTGCAATCTTTAATCGCGAAGCGGGGCTTGTCTGGCCCCGGTGCTGCAGTGGATGGTTCGGTTATAGCCATAGCCCCTCTAAAATAGCCGGCGGTGCGTACAGCAAATGGCAGGAGTTGACGGCCAGCTGCTTAAAATTTTCAGGCCACATAAGTTGCTATGTAAGATAACCTGTTGAAAGCGAAAATAAAATTCGCATTAACCCCTAGGTAAATATACTGACTAAGAACGAGGCAATAAAAGCCGCTATAATTGCCGCATTGTAAAATTGCGGCTTAGCGTAATGGAGGGCGATCTATGACAACCGGAAGAGTATTGATGATTATCGGCGTCATTCTGATTGTCGCCGGGCTTGTTTTCAATTATGCCCCCTGGCTGATCAATTGGTTTGGCAAGTTGCCCGGCGATATCCATATCAAGGATGAAAAGCGGATTATTTTTTTTCCGATTACCTCAATGGTCATCGTCAGCCTGATTTTGACGCTGATTATCAACCTGATTTTCCGCAAATAGAAGAGGCTGATCGACTTGCAAAAAAACGGACAATCCATAGCTGGATCGCCCGATTTTTTATTATTCACTGATGTGTAAGGCCGAATTCATTCGACCCGAAGCAAACGCCCATGTACCGACCCATGCAGTGCGAATACCGACAAAGGGCACAAGTACCCAAAGGGCATAAATGAATTCGCCCCTACACGGCATTGCAGTAAAACTAAAACAGCACAGAGATTGATGCGTGCGTAACATCAGTTACTCGGCGGGTACTGTCCCTGAAGAAGGCTTATTGCTTGGAACGCGGCGCTTGCCGATATTTTTCCTGTCGCGATGACGCTCTTTGGTCTTTTTGACGGCTTCTTTTTTAGGTTCTTTTTTAGTCTTGCTGCCAACAGCTTTGCCTGAGGCTTTAAGCTTTTTAGGGCCTTTATACTTGCCTTCCATTTCCTTGATCGTGCGGCGCTTAAATTTTTGCTTTAAAAACCGCTCGATGCCGGCCATCAAGTTCCATTCCGTGCTTTTTACCAGAGCAATCGCCAATCCCAGTTCATCGGCGCGGCCTGTTCTGCCGATACGATGGATATAATCGATCCCGGTCCTGGGCATGTCGAAATTAATGACCAGGTCGATGCCTTTTACATCGAGACCGCGCGCGGCGACATCGGTGGCAATCAGAATGTTGATATCACCCTGTGTATACAATTCCAGAACCCGATTGCGGTCTTTCTGATCCATATCGCCATGCAACACGCCGACGCGGAGCTTCTGGCCGCGCAGCGGGCCACGCAGAATGTCGGCCTGAATTTTAGTGTTGGTAAATACCAGCGCTTTGTCATAAATTTCATTAAGCAGCAGCCAGGCCAGCAGTTTTTGTTTATGCTCGCTGTCGTCGGCCAAGACAATTTGCTGTTCAATATTGCCGTGTTCATCGTGCAGGCTGTTTAAGGCAATCACTTCAGGTTTTTTCAGTACCTGTTTGGCTATCTTCGTGACGCCTTGATGAGCCAGCGTTGCAGAAAGCAGCAGGGTTTGTCTTTTCGTATTGCAGTGCTCGACAATGGTCAATACGTCATCGCTGAATCCCATGTCCAGCATGCGGTCGGCTTCATCCAGCACCAGAACTTCCAGGCCGTCAAGATCCGGCAGGTCCTGATTCAACAGTTCCAGAAGCCGTCCCGGCGTGGCAATGATAATGTCAGGATTCTTACTGATGGTTTTCTGTTGTTGTTTGAAATCGTCGCCGCCCGTAATCAGGCCGGCTTGCAGATCGCTGAATTCGCACAATTGCCTGCACTGCTGAAAAATCTGACGCGCAAGCTCGCGGGTCGGAGCAAGTACCAATGCCCGCGTTCCGGTGTGAGAGGCGGGAATCGCTAGTAAATGATGCAGAGTCGGCAGCAGGAAGGCCGCTGTTTTGCCGCTGCCGGTTTCGGCGCTGACCAGTAGGTCTTTATGTTCCAGGGCCGGCGGAATAGCCCGTATTTGAGTCGGTGTGGGCTGCTCAAAGCCTAATTGCCTTAACGCCATGAGCAAATGTTCATCAAGGAACAAGTCTGAAAAGGATAGGGGAGTATCTAGTGAATTCGGTTGCATGAATCGTTAACGGTCGCCGTAAGGCAAATATGAGAAGGAGCTGTTTTTTCCATCATTATAAACTTTTTGGACCGAGAATTTATCAATAAATGCAGACTCGTTGCTCATCAGTATTTTTAACTGATAAGCTTGAGCTAGAAATATCCGGATTTTTCGATAACTGGAATCAACAATAGGGGAAGCCATGATACCAATTAGAGATACAGCGCCCTGTAACATAAGGCCTTGGGTAACCTGGGGATTGATGGCCATCTGCATCACTATTTTTATTGCCATGCAGCTGATGCCGTATGAGTTGAGTTATCGGCTTATTTATCGCTATGGCATGGTGCCTATTCGTTATACAGAGCCACAGTGGGCTTTCAGTTTCGGTTTGCCCGACGACTACTATTTGTCCTTCTTGACCAGTCTGTTCTTGCATGGGAACTGGTGGCACCTGGCCATCAACATGGTTTTCATGTGGATCTTTGCCGATAACATAGAAGATAGAATGGGGCATGGGCCTTTTCTGCTCTTTTATTTAGTGTGCGGCCTATGCGCGACATTTCTTCAATGGTATTTTGACCCCCGTCTTGCCATCCCGGTTGTTGGCGCATCGGGCGCTATTGCCGGCGTATTGGCGGCTTATTTTTTTCTCTATCCGATGGCCCGGGTCATCCTTTGGGTGCCTCTGTTCTTTCTGCCGATTGTCGTTCATGTTCCGGCCATTGCTTTTTTAGGTTTGTGGGTCATTATTCAGCTGCATGATGCCATGACTTCGGTCGTGTTTGAGGGCGTGACTGTTGATGTGGCTTGGTGGGCGCATTTAGGCGGCTTTGTGACCGGCACTATTCTATATAGATTATTTATTCGAAACGAGCCAAATGAGCCGGTAGAAGAAAAATAAATTATTTTGATGGCTTTAAGGTATAATTGCCGATCTCAAAAAGTGGGGCTTTTTGATAAAGATCAATCAGAGCCAGGAACGCTTTCTGGCTAAAAAAGGCTTCTTAAGTTCTATCAGGAAATTAAAAATAATATGAAAAATATTAATGTTGCATTGGTAAGGCTGCTTCAATTTGTAGTTTTTGTACTGTTCACATTCATGGTATTGGCCTATTTCGGCGCCATGGTTTTACTGCCATTGGATGCGATTGCTCTGCTAATAAAACTCATGTCAGCCATTGGCCTTAACGGTTTTATTGCAGCTTTTATTGCCGTTCCGGTTGTTGGCTATCTGGTCATGGTGGTTTACAAAATTCCAGGACTGGGCAAAATGGTAGTTGATACTGGCGTTGATCTGGTTACTACCGGCAAATCAAGAGTTGAAGCGTTTAATGAAATCGCCAATTCAGTAAAAAGTTAATTTCCATTCTTGCCCTGCCGGGTGAGTGCAAAAAGGCGTGTCGGATATGTGTTCGGCACGCCTTTTTTATGTCCCACAGCGGACTTTTAAATCCGGAGCAGATCATAAAAGCCAATCAATCGGCAACCATGACAGAAAATAGACGATAGAGCGCTGCAGAAAATTCGTGCCGGGCTCCGTCTCGTGCCGCACCAGCATCCCCTCGCGATTCTCAAGCCAATATAAATCCCCCTTATCGGACAGGCGCACCTCATAGGCGCTTTCAGGAATACCGTTGCTGAATACGGCATCGATCTGTTTTGCCAAGCGCGGGCTATCGATTATAAAGCCCAGTTCGGTATTCAGCTCTGCCGAACGCGGATCGAAATTGAACGAGCCGATGAAAACGCTTGAGTGGTCTACTGAAAACGTTTTCGCGTGCAGGCTTGAACCCGAACTGCCCAATATGCCGACTCTTCTGTTTCTTTCGGCTTCCGGCGATAACAGCCGTGTTTCATAGAGCGTGATGCCGGCCTGTAGCAACGGTTTGCGCCATTTCGCATAACCCACGTGTACAACAGGGACATCCGTGGCCTCCAGGGAATTGGTGAATACCTTAATGTCAACGCCTCGGCTGGCCAGAGCCACAAATGCATCGACGCCTGCGGCGGTCGGCACGAAGTAAGGCGAGACAAGTTCCACTTCAGCTTTTGGCTCGCCGATGATCTTATCAAGTTCGCAGGTCAGGTGGGCGTCCTCCGAGGACTGGCCAAGCCCTTTGCCCGGATCGTCGCTGACCATGCGGGTGACAACCCATTCCAGTTCCAGATTTCCCTGGACTAGTTTGCGTATGACAGCCGTGTTGCGTATCGCATTCATATAGGCCACGGCAGCCGGATCCCTTTCGACCATTTTTGCCGCCGACACCAATTCCTTGAGCATGACAAGGTCGGCGGGCGGCAATACGCGGTCGATAGGGTATGACGATTCGCTGATCCAGTAGCGGTCGAAGTCATTCGATACATCCTTGACGACCGCCCCTGCGGCCATGACATCCAGATCGGCGAACAGCACGTCGTCGGCCGCGCCGAAGTACTCGTCCCCGACATTGCGGCCGCCAATGATCGTAACCTGATTATCGGCGGTAAAAGACTTGTTATGCATACGCCGGTTCAGGCGGGAGAAGTCGGTGATGTAACCGATCAACCGCGGCTTGCGGATCATGAACGGGTTAAACAGGCGGACTTCGATATTCGGATGAGCATCAAGCGCCATAAGCATGGCATCGAGTTCGGAAGAGATATTGTTGTCGTCGAGCAATAATCGCACGTGCACGCCGCGGTCGGCCGAGGCATGCAGGGCTTCAAGCAGCAGGATGCCGGTCATGTCCCAATGCCAGATGTAATACTGGACATCAAGGGTACGGTCGGCGGTCCCGGCCAATAGAGCCCGCACGGCAAACGCATCGTGCGCGTTCGGAAGCGGGTAAATGCCGGATTTGCCGGGATGCGCCTCAGCAGATGAGGAAATCGACCTGCCAAGTCGGGTGGCTTTGGACTCGGTAGCGGACAGCGCCGTGGAAATGTTTCGGCCTTCGAGTGATGGCAACGGGGTGCAGCCTTCGGTCAGATCTGCGGCCAGGCAAAACATCAAAACATACGGGGTGATGCCTCCGTGTGAGTTCATGGCATCGTCCGTCTGCCAGCCGGTTTATACATAGGAAGTACCTTTAGGTCGGCGGCGACGGTCGCCGAGAGTTCGTGATTATCGTATTGTCCTCACAACATTCACACAAAGGGGAGGGCGGCAATCACTCGGCTTCACCAGAGATAAGCGCTCGCCTTTTTTCCCATTATTTCGAACCGGAATACCTGCCTGGCGGGGGCGCCGGCAATGCCGTAGCAAACGTGCAAAGGCAGCAAGTGATCTTCTCTCGGATGGCAATATCTTGCGGCCGGGGCGCTCTCCCAATTGACCAGCCTGTGTTCTCTCTCGGGCTCGCTTAACTGTCGGTTTGAGCAGGTATCGATCAGCCATTGCTCGAAAGCTTCATTCATCGATTGCGTTTCCATTGTAGACGGTCCAAAAAATGCTCTGAGATTATGAAACGAAAATCCGGAACCGATAACAAGCACGTTTTCCTCTTTTTCCTCTAAAAGTCCGGCCAAGGCCTTGCCAATCCGGATGTGTTCATCAGGCCTCAAGCCCTTGACCAGCGATAATTGAACGCAAGGAATGTTCGCATCCGGATACATAATTTTTAACGGCACGAATAAACCATGATCAAAGCCCCTCTGGTCCGTAAGGCTTGCGTCTATGCCATGGCTTTGCAGAAGACCGAATATCTTATTCGCAAGCATGGGCGCACCTGGCGCCGGATATTCGATGGCATAGGATTCTTCCGGAAATCCGTAATAATCATAGATCAAAGGAGGCGACGATCCGCTTGTAATGGTTGGCTTGTTTTCTTCCCAATGGGCGCTGATTACTAGAATGGCCGAGGGATTGCCAAGATCAGGCGTCACTTTTTTAAGCAGTGTTATTATTTCCTTGTGCGCATCATCGCCAAGCAAAGGCAGAGGGCCTCCACCATGGGAAAGGTATAAAACCGAGCCCCCTGGAACACTGTTTGATTTGTCGCTCATGATAGCCGGGATTACTTAATTTCTTCGATCGTGAAGCGCTGGTAACGGTGAGCAAAGTCAAACGGTACACGCCGGATGACGTTCATCGCACGAGCTGCCTCCGTATCGCCGGGCGCATAGATCAGCAAGAACGCGGAGCCTTGCTTGGCGGCTTCCAGATGGGCTTTTACCGCTTCATCACTCCAGCCCAACCGCGCCAGAAAGCCCTTGTTATCAGCAAGATTACGTTGGGCCGCATCAGCCACTTCTTTGCATGTATAAAACTCGCAATCGGCTTGATCATACCCGCCGGCCATGAGATCCCGCTGTACCTGCCGCGCATCTTCCTGGTTCGGAAACGCGACGACGAGATAGCCGAGCGGATAAAATATACCGAAGTCGGTGCCTGGTCTATTCTCTGTTGTCTGATTGCGCATGACTCATCCTCTCTCGATAGCTTTACATTGAAAGTTCGCTTTGGAAAGCATCAGCTAATCTGACAGTAGCATGGTCGCTAAGTTTCCGTTGAATCCGGGCTGACGCCAAGCCATGTCGGTCATTCGAAAAAACGCTTCAGATAAACGCCGGTATGCGAGGCCGGATTTTCCGAAACCTGTTTCGGCGTGCCTTCGGCCACCAGCGTACCGCCGCCGTCGCCGCCTTCAGGACCCATATCGATGATCCAGTCTGCTGTCTTTATGACGTCCAGGTTGTGCTCGATGACGATGACTGTATTGCCGTGGTCGCGTAGCGTATGCAAGACCGACAGCAACTGCTTGATATCGTGGAAGTGCAGGCCTGTGGTCGGCTCGTCGAGAATATATAAAGTTTTGCCGGTATCGCGCTTGGAGAGTTCCTTGGCGAGTTTGACGCGTTGCGCCTCGCCGCCGGACAGGGTCGTCGCATTTTGCCCCAAAGTGATGTAGCTCAGGCCGACTTCGGTCAGCGTGTCCAGTTTGCGAGCAATGGTCGGAACGGCGCTGAAGAAGGCGGCCGCGTCCTCGACGGTCATATCCAGCACTTCATTGACTGTTTTGCCTTTGTAGCGTATTTCCAATGTCTCGCGGTTGTAACGCTTGCCATGGCAGATGTCGCAGTTGACGAAGATGTCGGGCAAAAAATGCATCTCCACTTTGATGACGCCGTCGCCTTTACAGGCTTCGCAACGGCCGCCTTTGACGTTGAAGCTGAACCGGCCCGGCGTGTAGCCGCGCGAGCGCGCTTCGGGCGTAGCCGCAAACAGTTCCCGTATCGGCGTGAACAGGCCGGTATAGGTGGCCGGATTCGAGCGCGGCGTGCGGCCGATTGGGCTCTGGTCGATATCGACGACCTTGTCGAAATAATCCAGGCCTTCAATGGCATCGCAAGGCGCCGGAACAGCGCCTGCGCGGTTTATCAGACGCGCCGCATGACAATACAGCGTATCGTTGACCAATGTGGACTTGCCGGACCCGGACACGCCCGTGACACAGGTCAGTAAACCGATAGGGAAGGCGATATCGACATTTTTCAGGTTATTGCCGCGCGCGTTGCGTATGACGATTTGTTTGTCTTTATCAACGGGCGTCGGCGAATCGGGGGCAGTAATTTCGACTTTGCCCGATAAATACTGGCCAGTCAGAGAATCTTTATTGGCAAGTATGTCTTCCAGCGCGCCTTGGGCGATGACGCGCCCGCCGTGGACGCCGGCGCCGGGGCCAATATCGACGATGTAGTTCGCCGAGCGTATGGCATCTTCGTCGTGCTCGACCACGATCACGGTATTGCCCAGATCGCGCAGGCGGAACAAGGTATTCAGCAGGCGCTGATTGTCGCGCTGGTGCAGTCCTATCGACGGCTCGTCCAGCACGTACATGACGCCAACCAGTCCGGCGCCGATTTGGCTAGCCAAGCGTATGCGCTGCGCTTCGCCGCCGGACAACGTTTCGGCGCTGCGGTCCAGCGTCAAATAGTCGAGTCCCACGTTGACCAGAAATTCCAGGCGCTCTTGAATTTCCTTAACGATTTTTCCCGCAACTTCGCCGCGTTTGCCAGTTAATTTAAGGTACTTGAAAAAATCCAGCGATTTGCGGACAGGGAAGCGTGTCAGATGATGAATCGGTAAATCTTCAACGAAAACATTTCTGGCCGAGATGTTAAGTCGCGCGCCGCCGCAGACATTGCAGATCCTGTTGGACAAATACTTCGACAGCTCTTCCCGGACCATTTGTGAATCGGTTTCATGATAGCGCCGCTCCATGTTGGCAATAATGCCTTCAAAGCTGTGACGTCTTTTTTTAGCGAAGCCGGAGCCGCCCATAAACTTGAATTCGATGGTTTCATTACCGCTGCCATACAGGATCATCGATTGGATATCATTGGGCAGCTGCGAAAACGGAATTTCCGGGTCGAAGTTGTAATGCTTGGCCAGCGAGCAAATGATCTGGTAATAATAGGCATTGCGACGATCCCAACCGCGAATCGCACCGCCGGCAAGACTGATGTCGGGATTGTGAATGATCAGCTCGGGGTCGAAGTACTGCCGCACGCCCAGACCATCACAGCTGCTGCAGGCGCCTTTCGGGTTGTTGAACGAAAAGATGCGCGGCTCCAGTTCATTCAGGCTGTAACCGCAATGCGGGCAGGCGTAGCGCTCGGAGAACAATAGCTCCGTGCCGTTATCCATGCAGGCAGCGATAGCGATACCGTCGGCCATGCGCAGGGCAGTCTCGAAAGACTCGGCCAACCGTAGGCCGATATCGTCGCGAATTTTAAAGCGGTCGACAATGACTTCAATGGTGTGCTGCTTTCTCAGGTCCAATGCCGGCGCTTCATCCAGGTCGTACACGACACCGTCGATACGGGCTCGAATAAAGCCTTGTGCGCGCAGGTCTTCAAGCAACTGGGTATGTTCGCCTTTGCGCTGGCTAATGACCGGGGCCAGCAGCATCCAGCGCTGGTCCTGGGGCTGGGCAAGCACCTGATCGACCATCTGGCTGATCGTTTGCGCTTCCAGCGAGACCTGATGCTCAGGGCAGCGTGGCGTACCGGCTCGCGCGTATAACAGCCTTAAATAATCGTAGATTTCGGTAATCGTGCCGACGGTTGAGCGTGGATTATGCGAGGTTGATTTCTGCTCGATGGAGATTGCCGGCGACAAACCTTCGATATGGTCGACGTCGGGCTTTTCCATCATCGACAGAAACTGACGGGCATAGGCGGAAAGCGATTCAACATAGCGTCTTTGGCCTTCAGCGTAAATCGTATCAAAAGCCAGCGATGACTTGCCGGAACCGGAAAGCCCGGTGATGACAATGAGTGAATTCCGGGGCAGATCAAGATCGATATTTTTAAGATTATGCGTTCTGGCACCACGTATGCTAATGATATCCATCAAATAATTCCGTCAATCAAAACAACTTTATAATATACGTTCAAAATAGGCATGATTCAACGCGGCAAACCAATGGGCATTCAAATGGATGATAAGCTTTGGGTTACTACTTACAAATTTAGGGTTATTACTTACAATTTTACATAATATACAAAATACTATTATTCCCTGCCTTTTCTGCCATCCATAGTAACGCTTCCAGCCATTGAGCGCTAAGGCTTGCACTAATAAAAATGCTTGCCGGCATTCCCGCTCTTTTTGAAATGTTTTCCAATACTCTTTTAAATTTTGGGTTTTGTTCTTTTTGAATAAGACTTGCCAACCAGATTGTTTCTAAATCAACGCCTGCACCATTTGCTATTCTTTCGGCCGTTTCTTGTGCTGCTCCGCCTCCTTTTTTCATTACTGATAATGATGCTGGCTTGATTTGTAGGTATTCGGCTAGTTCTGCATCGGTTTCAAATCCTTTATTTAATTTACATTGTTCTAGGTAATCTCTAAGTGTTTTCATCTGTTTTTTCCAGTGATTTAAAAATTAGTTTGACAACTATCTAACTAAATTATTAGACTGACAACTAATTAGTTAGATACCTAACTAATATTTAAATTCAAATTTACCATAGAGGGCAAGCTATGAACATGGAACAACAAATAGAAAGGCAACGGGTTCTGTATTATCAGTCTCTTGAACTTTCTCGTCTGTTGAGCTATTTGGCTTATGAATATCATCTGAAAGACGAACGTTATGAGCGTGTAGAGCGTTTGAATCGTAAAGCCGAAGCACGTATGGATCGTCGCTTTGATCGCCTTATGGAATTGCATGAGGCGTATATGGCTTACCTTCAGAAACAAATTGATTCTTCTATGAAATCGACAGGCCTTGCCCTGTCCCCTGCTCAGCCTGTCGAAGCTGTAGGGCAGGGGGCTTCTTATGAATGTTCTGTCTGTCTTGATACAGGTTACGTATGGGATAACGACGAATATACCAATGTTCCATGCCGCGATTGTGGTGCATGGTTTGAAATTGGAGTACCTCAATAATGCCTCGCCAAATGAAAAACCTGTCGCCTAGCGACTTCTCTGAATTCTGCATTCGTGTTCATGATGCCTCAGCCTCTCTGATGGATTTCGAAGACTACTATGAATGCTATTTCGAAGTACTCCAGTTGCTTTGGTGGAATGCCGACATAGATTTGCCGTTAGCCATTAACACTCAAGGTGGAAATTAATCATGGATGCGTTGTTTTATACCTTGCCTAAATCTCTGCAAGATCGCATCTTGCCGCCTGCCAAAAAGTTTAAATTGTCGCCTGCTGCCCAGGCAAAAAAGGCGGCCATGGAAGCAACCATTGAACCGAAGAAATACCGTTCTGTTTCAGTTGGCCGCGAAGTGAGCACCAGCGACGAGGTACGAGGAGCGCAGTCGAGCGCCGCGGCCATCCCCCCCTTTACTAACAGGGGGGGAAAGTCGAGCGCTAACGGGCCGATGAGTCTACCCAGTTGGGAAGCCAAAGAATATTTAAAAATTGTTTCTTTGGGTGCTAAAGGCAAATTTCAGAAAGTGGCAATTCCGTTGCCGGATAAATCTAAAAATGTCCGTCATTCCTTTGTCGACTGGGTGAACTTTACGTTCAAGGTGGGCAATTTCCCCTTGTCATTGCCTTCCGGCCATCCCGCTATTACGGATAAAGACTATGTGGAGGCTTTATCGGTTCATCTATTCAATATCTTTGGCTATGGCGTAACCGGCCAGCGTGAATCGGGCATGAACTTCTATAAAAGCTCTTTTGATCTCGGTTATCACGGCTGGGGGCTGGTCTGCATTGGCGGCCAACAGGATACCGTTCTAGTGACTGTGAAAGGTCAGGGACTTATGTCGGCTTCACCGGGCTGGGAATACCGCCTCTATCAATTCCTTCTCTCTGTAAAGGATGCCAAGCTTACCCGCGTCTATCTGGCATCAGACAACTTCCATAGTAAAACCTCAATGGATGATTATCTGGCTATGTACCATGCGGGTCTTTTTGTTAATCGGGGCAGGGCGCCGAATATTGAACAGGTTGGTAATTGGATTAAGCCGACTGGCAAGGGACGCACGCTTTATATCGGCAATCGTAAAAGTGGCAAATTGTTAAGAATCTATGAAAAAGGTCTTCAACTGGCTAACGGTTTTCATGAAAAGTATCCCAACTGGATCAGAGTTGAACTCGAACTTAAAAATGATGATCGGTTGATCCCATTTGACTGCCTTTTAAGGCCCGGCCAGTACTTGGCTGGGGCTTATCCGGCCTTAGCCAATATGCACAAAATCCAAACCCGAATTGATACGTTCAAAAAGACCGTTGAAAGCACATTTGAACGGGCTGTTGAAGTGACGCGGCACCAATTCGGCAAATACATCTACACGATCTGTGAAATCTTGGGGGCCGAAGAAGCCATCAAGGTATTAACTGAGGGCAAGCAGGAATTACCAAAGCGGCTCAATTTTGACACCTTCGCGCAATATGCCGAAGGTGACTACATTCATTCTTTACCCACAAAAACTTATGAATCAGGAGTAATCCCATTATGAAAATGAAAGTGATTGGTTGGAAGCATAGCAAAGGCGAATTTAACGGCAATCCTTACGACTATGTAACGATTTACACGTTAGCTCGTCTTGAGCAAAAAGATAATCAGCGTGGATCGGCCGGCATTGAGATGAGAGGTGAATCCCAGCTTGTAGAAAAGCTGAAAAAAATCGATTTTGGTTCCGAAGTTGTCTGCGACGTGGAAACCGAAACCAGGGCAACCGGCAAAGGCCAATTTGCTGAAATGGTCGTTAATGTCTCGCCTGTGGTTTCGCCTGTTGCTGCCATGGGGGCAAAACAATAATGGCTACCGGTGCGCCTGCCTTTGTTCAGGTTTGCACGGTTGCTACAAATCCATGCCCTGCGGGTTATGAATCCGTAGTGCAGGCTTACCTGATTGATCCGGCTTATCAAACTCAAACTGAAATTATGCTGAGTCAATCGGGTATTGATTGGACTGCTGTTTACGATGCGTTCGGCATGTCCTTGTTGATGTTCGCGCTCGGTTTAGGGTTCGGGCTTATTGTTAATCAAGTTAAAAAATTAAGGTAATTAAAAATGAAAAAAATCTTAGGTTCTGTTGTTGCTGGTTCTATGGTTCTTTTGGCCGGCATTGAGAATGCTTCTGCAACTCTTGCTGCTGATGCTCAAACGGCTATTACAGCTGCTCAAACTGATGCTACTACAGTAGGCGGTTATGTGGTTGCTGCTGTGGCTGTGGTGGCTGGTGTAGGTATTGTTCTTGGTCTGATTCGTAAAGCGTAAGGACTGTATTATGTCTCTTTTAGTTTCGTATCTGATAGGCTCTGCTTGGTGTCTATGCTTCGTGGTGGGGTTTCGATGCGTGGCTATTTGAGCATGATTAAAGGGGCGGCTGCGGTCGCCCTTTTTTTTCTGTCGTTTTCAGTGTTTGCCGGTGATCATTGGTATAATACTGAATCTCAATCTTATCAAGCGTGTATTTCTGGTGGCAAGGATTGTCAGACTTCAGAGTTTAAAATTGATTCTGCTTATAGTTTTTGTTATATGAATCAAGCTCGTGTTTACAGGCAGCGCGATATTGTTAATGGTAGTTATCAATATACTGGCGAAAATTATCTTTCTTGTATTCGTCTTCAGTCCTGTGTTTCTCCAAAAGTCGTTGATGAAATCACGGGGCAGTGTATTGATCCACCTCCACCACCTCCAGAATGCGATTTGGGCAAAGTTTTAACTCCAGACGGTCAAGGGTGCGAGTGTTCTTCTGGTACATATCAGAAATTTGGTGCACCTGATCCTAATCCTTGTGAAGTGCCTCTTTGTCCTACGGATTATTATGTCAATTTGACAGTGGCCGATGGTTATTATGACTGTACGGCTGAGCCGCCAGATTGTCCTTTACCTGTTCCTATGTGTTCGAGTCCGTCTTATGAATGTATGGGCGAAGCCAGTACGCCGACCACTATACCCAGTTGCGATAATACGTGCCATGCTGGACAACATGCCTCGGGTGGTTCCTGTGTTCCTGATGAGGAAGAACCCGTGCAGTGCCCACCCAACTATACCTATAACGTGGCTTTAGCTTCTTGCGAGTCGTCGCCGCCTATCGTTTGTCAGGAAGGCTACAAGGCAGGGAAAACAAATGGCGAGAATGTTTGCGTGGCTTCAACAACGGGTACGCCTTCTCAAACGCCAACTAAAAATACAGCGACTACTACCACAACAAGCATTACTACGACGACCATTTATGATAGCAATGGTAATGAAACAGGAACTTCTGTCAGTACGACGACGGGAACATCTAACACGACTATAGATACCTCAGGTCTAGCTCAAGATTCTACTGTCAAGGCTGTTCTTGATACTTTGACTGGTACATCTGATCGTTCTGGTGATGCTTATCAGGGCGGTGGATCGGGAAGCGCTCCTTCTTCCAATGGCGTTGCTCTTGCGCTTAAAAAGTCTGAGTTACAGGCCATGATTAACGGTATCAAAACTGAGTTTTCGACTTTAAAGCCTATTCTGGTCGGTGGCGGTTCTATTGCTTGTGATGGTGGCGTTGATTTGTCTTTTGTTAGTGCGCATTTTGAAATTTGCCTTGAGCCTTATACTGAACAACTTTCTCGCATTGGTTTCGGCGTTTATCTGGCGGCTGCGGCCTTTGCGGTTATGATTATTTTGGGGTGATATATGCTTGAAACATTGGATGCCATTTTTGCTTCTATCATTGCCTTTTTTAATGGTATTGACCATTTTCTTAATACGGCCATTTATGATATTTTGACTTGGGCTTTTGCTCAGTTTATCGAAGCTTCAACCATTGCTTTTATAGATTTTGTAATGTGGGCCACTCCTTTTGCCTGGAATGTTGCCAAGCAAATCATTGTTGATTTGAATCTATCGACTTTGCTTGATTCTGCATGGGGCGCTATGCCTTCTGATCTTCAAGGCGTTGCTACGCTTTTAAAAATCCCGGAGTCGGTCAATTTGTTGATTTCGGCATATTTCACGCGCTTTGTTCTTAAATACATACCGTTTATATGAATATGGTTATTTTTCATTTTGTTTCTTGGTTATTTTTGGTTTGTATTCTTATTATTTATCTTATTTTTAAACGATGAGTATAAAGATTCATCATGGTGCGCCAGGTTCTTATAAAACATCAGGTTCTATTGCTGATGATTTTGTAGCAGCGGCCTTTGCCGGTCGGACGATTATCACCAATGTCAGGGGGCTGAATGATCGTCAGCGCGTTGTGGAGGTTTTGAACAATGCCAGGCGTTTCTTCTTTTTCAAACGGTTCAAAAAGCCTGTGCCGGATTCCTTTGACATTATCTGGATTGATACAAGGGTGGAAGAGGGCAGGGAAAAGCTGTCTCGTTTCTTCCAGTGGGCTCCGCCTGGCGCTTTTATCATGGTCGATGAAGCCCAAGCTATTTGGCTCCAGGAGTGGTCAACTAAGGAACTGCATAAATTTGACTATGAGGGCGGCGCTGATGCCGCTGCACGTGATAACCGGCCTGCCAATTTTCTGATTGCCTTCGAGATGCATCGCCATTACGGATGGGACCTGGTTCTTACTACGCCGAACATTGACAAGATCAGGAAAGATATTCGCGGCTGTGCTGAAGGTGCCTATAAACACAAAAATCAGGCTTTGATTGGCATCAAGGGGCTTTACCTTGAGGCTTTCCATTTGGCCGAGGATTCAGGAAAAAATAACAATGACTTCTTATCAGTTCGAAACAGACGGATTCCCGGATTCGTCTGGGATCTCTACAAATCGACCGCAACCGGAACCCATAGTGACACGATCGCCGGTACGCCGATTTGGCTCAATCCTCGTGTCTTATTTTTTGTGGTCATTCTTACCGGCTTGTTTGTCTTTCTTGGCTCTCGTCCTGCGCCTGCTGTCATATCCGGTAAAACTCCTGCTTTATCCGCTCCTGTGGATAGCAAGAAAGCTCCTGCTGCGTCTGGCGGTTCTGTTCCTAGTGCTGTGGGTGATGTCAAAGCTACTTCACTTTCTGTTGTCGTAGAAGAACCGTTGGCGGGTTTCTCTTGGCGGATTGCTGGCGTATCGATTATTAATCATTCAATAACACCCTATCTGGAATTGACCAATGATTCAGAAGTATTGCGGCTGTCTGGTAAGGAACTTGCGGCTTATGGATACAAGTTCTCGTTTTATGATCAATGTCACATCTCTGTATCTTATGGAGAACGCGTGTTCCATGTACGTTGTCGATCTGCATTGCCCAAGGATAAATCTATTGAAAGTTTAATTGCTTCAAATTAGATTAAATAGGTAAAATACATCAACAAGCAAACCATGTGCCAAAAATAAAAATTATTAAAACGCGATTTGTAAAAGTCAAATATATTTTATTTTCCATGGCAAAACCCATGCCATTATATTATATGTAACTTTATAATTTTTGTTTGTATAAGTTATTTATATTATTAATTTTGTCTATACTTGGCGTTTATTCTTTTATTAAAGGAAGTTTAAGGATGATCGCTAAGAGGGTAGTATTTTTTTCTATATTTCTTTTTAGTATTAGTCTTGTTTCTCTAGCCGAACCTGCTCAAAATATCTTTCAAAGGCTTGGTGAAGCTATAGGTCAAACATCTAAGGAAATAATTGCTGATCCGGTTATAAAAAACATGGAAAAACGTCATCATGTAAAAACCGGTTTGGTTAAATATAATCCAGATGATGATATGCCGCCTGAAGAGCATAGGGATATGTGGGGTCGAGTTGAATCTAAAAAAGGTAATTGTTGGGTTCATGTCAAGACATTTAAAAAAATCTGTGATCAAGATTTAAAGCAATAATGTTTGTAATTTGATCTACTTTGATTAGTCTGCTTAACTACGTGTAGTGCGTAGCGATTCTATTTTTTCTTGCTACACTTCTTCAAAACAACAGCTAGGGTTATCCCGTTATGATTTCATATGATAAAGATTTTTATGGTTGGGTACAGGATCAAGCTGCTGCATTGCGTGCGGGCCGTTTGTCGGATTTGGATATAGAACATTTGATTGATGAGGTCGAAGCAATGGGGCGAAGTGAGAGAAGGGCGTTAGAAAGTCGTTTGGTTGTTTTATTGGTTCATTTGCTTAAGTGGAAATATCAACCGGCTCGGCGTGGTAGAAGCTGGCAATTAACATGCAAAGGCCAGCGTATCAACTTCGAAGAGATTTTAGATGATAACCCAAGCCTCAAGTCTCAATTAGATGTCTTGCTTTCAAGGGCCTATGATAAGGCCGTTATTGATGCGGCCACCGAAACCGGCTTGGATGAGGAAACGTTCCCGTCGTCTTGCCCCTGGTCATGGTCACAAATACGCGATGTTTCCTTTTATCCGGATTAAGTCTTCATAATTTGAATTGTTGTAACATAAAATCAAATAGGTATAATATGATTTGTTGTTACATAAATTCAAAGGTGATTTATGCGTGGTGGTAGGCGTGAAAATGCAGGAAGGAAGCCTAGTTTATTAAAAAAAGAATCTGTTGTTGTTCGTGTTGATGCTGATCTTTTACCTATTATTGAAAAATTGAAGCAAGCTCACGCTAAAAATGATGCTGATACTTTGGCTTCTGTTGCATCCGCTCTTGATGGTGGTTCGGCAATTCAAACCTTGGCTTTTTTGCTTCGGCCTTATGTTTAGTGGCTCAGCTATGCCGCGCTTATGCTTTATCAGATAAAGACAGGCATGATAGCGCGGCATATAAGGCGCCCACGGAAAGTCTTATTTCTTCTGCCGTATCGCGCCGCAAAATAAACCCAATCAACAGTATCAAGGACGGAAAGGGGCCATAGTTGAACCTTATCAGATAGCGCCTGTCATCAATCCAGCAAGCTGCCCCTTTCCCTAATTAACCCTTGACCAGCATGAATTGATTAGCTAACACGGACAAGCGTGTGCGGCTTATCATCTGCTATGTTTTCATTGCTGATTGCTTCTAGGTTACGGCATATGCCCGTCCTGTTCATGCCGGCAGCGTGGTATAGATACCGGATCGCCCGAACTTCGTAGCTGTAAATAAAATCTCCTTCAGGCGATTCGATGCAATCGGGCCTGATCCGGAACCCACGCCAGTTTTTGCCCAAAAAATCGAGCCGGCCAGCATAAAGCATCAGGCATAAAAAAACCGCCTTGGGCGGTTCTCTTATTCCGTCGTTCCAGCTTTTGACGGTTCGCTTGTGTACGTCAAAAATTAACGTACAATCTTCAATGCTCAAGCCTGCTTCCATTCGCAATTCAAAAAAGGATTTATCAATAACAATGGATTTTTTCACTTTTATAGTTTCCATTAAAAATATTGCCCGACAAATGACGGGTGCGGGCATTTTTAATGGCGTGTATGATGATGACTATTGAATTTAACATAATATACATTATGCGAAATTTATAATTACATTTACTTTGGGGATTATTACTATGAAACATCCGGAATTTCCTTTATCCGATGAATTAATTTATTTAAATCATGCGGCTGTATCACCGTGGCCTAAAAGAACTAGCGAGGCAGTCGCAAAGTTCGCAGAACAAAATACGCTATACGGATCATATTTTTATCCAGAATGGCTGGCTAAAGAATCTGAATTACGGTCCCAGCTCCAAGTTTTATTAAACGCTCCCTCTGCAGATGATATTGCTTTGGTTAAAAATACTTCTGAAGCTCTATCTTTTGTCGCCTATGGCCTGGATTGGAAATCCGGCGACAATATTGTCAGCAGTAATGAAGAATTTCCTTCTAATAGATTACCTTGGCAATCTCTGGCCCAACAAGGTATTGAATTTCGTCAAGCTGACTTAAGAAATTCTACTTCTCCTGAGGACGCTTTGTTTGAGTTGGTAGATGGTAATACCCGTTTGCTAACAATAAGCTCTATACAATTCGCTTCGGGTCTGCGTCTGGATCTGGAAAAGATAGGCGCATTCTGTAAACAGCGCAATATCTTTTTCTGTATTGATGCAATTCAAAGCCTAGGTGCGGTTCAGTTTGATGTGCAGGCTTATCAAGCTGATTTCGTTATGGCTGATGGTCACAAATGGATGTTAGGCCCTGAGGGCTTGGGTGTTTTCTATACTACGCCTACAGCTAGAGATAGACTAAAATTGACTCAATACGGTTGGCACATGATGAAAGACACCTATAATTATGAAAATAAGCCATGGGAAGTTCATCCTACTGCCCGTCGTTTTGAATGTGGCAGCCCGAATATGCTGGGAATTCATGCACTCTCTGCCAGCCTGTCGTTATTGCTGGAAACCGGGATGACAGCTGTTGAATCTTCGATTATGGAAAAAACAAACTATTTAATGGAACAGATTCATAGAAACGAGAAGTTAATTTTATTATCTCAGAAGCGAAATCAATTAAATTCCGGTATTATAATATTCAAGCACGGAACAGCCCCGAATAATGCTTTTTATAGATACTTACAGAAAAATGGCATTGTCTGTGCTTTACGCGGTGGCGGAATACGGTTATCCCCACATTTTTATAATAATAATGAAGAATTAAAGAAAGCGATATCTATAATGGAACTGTATTGCGATTAACAGTTCCCGTTAGATTTCTCTATATAAAAACGACTCTATTAATAACCGGTTATCCAGTTTGCAACAAATCGCCCTATTCTTTCGATTACGATTGAGAATGAGCTTGGTGTTCATTCTATTTATCTTTTTGCTGAGCCAATTCGCTTCAGCCGCGCCTCCTGTAATTGAAAAACAACAAAACATAGTCATTCCTGTCATCAATAGCGCTAATCAGCAGGATACTATCAGCCGAAATGGGTTAAGTGCTATTTTCAAGATGCGCTTACTGCGTTGGAACGATGGTTCCGCGGTGACAGTTTTTGTACTCAATGATGATGATCCATTACATAAACAATTTTGCAAACAGATATTAAATGTTTTTCCTCATCAAATGCGCCGAAATTGGGATAAGTTAGTATTCAGCGGATCAGGTCAGGCTCCAATTCTTGTAGAAAGCAAGGAGGAAATGATCGAAAAAATAGAAAAAACACCGGGGTCTGTAGGTTATTTAAATTTAAGTGATTTAACAAATGGTATCAAGCGGTTGGATATTAAATAAGGAAATGTGCATGTATGCTGGCAAATTTAATTTAAATAACCTTACAAGACTGCTCATTTGCAATGTTGTGGTAATAACCCCTTTTATTTCCAGCAATGCAATCGCAGCTGAAAAAAACTGGCTGCCGGAGTTGCCGGATACAGTACAAATACATGGTTTTCTTTCTCAAGCATTAATTCACACATCAGATAATAATTTCTTTGGTACAACTGATGACAATATTTCTGATGATTTCAGAGAATTAGGAATTAATGGCTCATGGCGTATCATCCCTGATTTGCAAATAGCGATGCAGGTAGTATGGCGGGATGCAGGAAAAACTGATGAACAAGGTTTGCGTATTGATTATGGACTGGCTGATTATCGCCTATACTCATCTGAGGACAGTTTGTTAGGCATTAAAGCCGGAAGAGTTCCAACGCCATTAGGTTTATATAATGACACTCGAGATGTCGCATCTACCAGACCAAGTATATTTTTGCCACAATCAATTTATTTTGACATCAATCGAAACAGTGCGCTGTCTGCTGATGGTGGCTATTTCTATGGTGAGCAAAATACCGATTGGGGGGATTTTTCATTTAATGTCGGCATTGTTGTTCCTCGAAGTGACGACCCTGACCTAACAGCTCAACTCGCAAAGAATATTCAAGCATATGGAGATACCTCTTGGATTAGCCGCTTAAATTATGAGTGGCGTGGCGGTGAAGTTCGACTTGCTATTACATATGCTGAGTTCAATGCTCACTTTTCGCCTATACCTGCTCCAATTAAATTTAATGAAGGGCAGTTCCAATTTAAACCGCTGATTTTCTCTGCTCAATATAATGCAGAAAAATGGTCACTAACTGGAGAATATGAATTCCGTGGCCAACGATTGAATAACTTTGGCCTATTTCCTGATTCTGATACGACAGGTGAAGGTTATTATCTGCAAGGAATTTACAAATTTACATCTTATCTGGAAGGTATGGTTCGATATGATCAGCTTATCTGGGATAAAGATGATAAACACGGAGATAAGTTTTCTGCTAAATTTGGTGCACCAGCCTATTCACGATTTGCTAAAGATTGGACTGTTGGTTTGCGATTTAAATTAATTCCTGGTTTGCTTCTCAGTACCGAATATCATCGTATAAACGGGACAGGAACAATATCCAGATTAGAAAATCCTCCTGGAGCTACAAAGCAACATTGGGATCTGTATGCAATAATGTTGTCATATGATTTTTGATTTAAATCAGATTATTTCCATTTCAGACTGAAGCTGAAATTTACTATGTAAGTCGAATTGTGGTTCAGGCATAGGTTTGCCTATACCATAACCTTGAGCGTAGTTTACCCCCATTTCTGATAATTCTTTCAATATCATTTCATTCTCAACAAACTCAGCAATTGTTTTTATCCCCATTCCCTGCCCGACATCATTAATTGCTTTTACGAAAAGCTGATCTTCTCTATTATTGGCAAGATTCTTAATAAAGCCGCCATCGATTTTTAAATATTGGACAGGTAATTGTTTTAGATGGCTCATAGATGAAAAACCGACCCCAAAATCATCCAAAGCAAATTTACCGCCAATATTTGTGACATAAGTCATGAAATCACGAGCTGCTTGTATATTCGTGACAGCCTGCGTTTCCAGAACTTCGAAAATGAATTTGTGAGCAGGAACATTCCACCTATCAAGATGCTCAGCTATTATGGAAAATGCATTAGGATTTGAGAGCATTTCACCGGACAAGTTAATGGATAAATGAATGTCCAGTCCCTGCTTAATAAATAAAGACTGTTTTTTAAAAGCGAGATCAATGACTCTTTGATCAATTTTGGTGATGAGCCCAAAGTGTTCGGCAATACCGGTGAACATACCTGGCGGGATAATTTCTCCATTTTCATCAATCATCCGTAAAAGACATTCATAGTGGGAAATACTTTTATCAGCTATTCTCATAATAGGCTGATAATAAAGAATAAAGCGGTCTTCTTCTAACGCCTTTTCAATTTTTGCCTTCCAATTTACTCTATGCCGTATTTCATCCCTAGCTAGATCCTCCATAGAAGCGAGACACCACCCTCCTCTGCCCATTTGTTTTGCTTTATACATGGCGATATCTACGGTTGCCATCAACTCTTGGGAAGAGAAACCGGGAGCTGGAAAAATTAGCATGCCCGCACTGATAGTCACACCTAAATCAATATTGTTAACTGTAACTTTAACTGTGGCAATCTCGGCGCATATTTTCTGTACTACTTTCTCGGCATGGTCCTGATCAATACAATATGAAATTACTACGAATTCATCTCCGCCTAATCTGGCAACAATATCCGTATCACGAATTATTGAAAGCAGTTTATCAGCGACTTTAATCAATAATTCATCGCCCACATTATGACCGCTGCTATCATTAATATTTTTGAATTGGTCTATATCAAAAAGAATAAGGGCTCCTTTTTGATTATACCGATTGGCAATGGTTAGTGCGTGCTCCAATTCCTGATCAAATCTGCGCCGGTTATATAAATTGGTTAATGGATCATGATCTGCTAGCCATGATAATTTTTTTTCTGTTATTCTACGCTCAGTCAAATCCAGACCAACGGATAATATTTCAGTTTTTTTATTATTTTTTATAAGAGTAAAAAACCATGAAATATATAATTCATTTCCTTTTGATGAAAATAGTATGCATTCATAACGAAATGTTCTTCTCTGCTGGTTGGATATTTCTTCAATTGCATTAGAAATAATTCTTATATCCTCATGACCGAAAACCAGGTTAACGAATAGTTGCCGTTTTAATTCATTTTCGCTATAACCGATCTGTTTCTCGGCATATTTATTGCTCATTACAATTCTTCCGTTATTATCAATTATTATAATAATAACCTGAGCTGTATTAAGAATATTAGATACTAGATTTTTTTCTTGTTGCAGTTCAACACTCCGTTCGGCCAGTCGTTGCGTACGCAGATCAACATCTCTATCTAGGTTTTTTAACGTAAGGATCAAATCTTGCGTGGCATTATTTAATATATCAATTTCATCATTAAATAATTTATGCCCAGAAGAAACGGGCATAATTTCATTTACTTTTAAATAATTTTTCTTGGCTATCCAGGGCAGCAAAGCAATGAATGCATTTAAACGCCTCATTGGTTTAATCAGTAAAAGTAATAGAATCACACCTGCTAAGATTAGGCTTATTGTGCCGCTTAGAGCATATAACATCGATGATCTATGAATATCGATTAATTCTTCACTTAAATTATCAATAATAACAAGATCAGCAATATTATTGTCCTTGCTGAATGGGAAAATAATTATTTCATAATCATTATTATTGTATTCAAAGCGTGCTTTTTTTTGGGGTAAACTATCTGGCAGTTTATTCATAACAGCCAGCAAGAGCGGAAAACTTTTTTCATACTCCGTTAATGCAATGATCGCTTTTGACCATTTATCAAGAGTCGGTTTTGTCGAGACTATTTCATTTTCATTATTCTGTACTAGAATTCCAATTTCCTTACCGGTAATGGCTTTCATCCTTAGCACCATATCGGCTAGGTCTCTTCCAAATATAAATACCCCAATAAACTCTCCATTATGCAAAAAAGGATAAGCCTTATATTGCACGCAATTGATGCTACAAAGAATTTTTTCAAAAGGCTCTTCATTTTCAAATACATAATTGAGCCACGGTGAAAAAACTTCCTTATTTAATACTGTATCGCCCCAACTGTTCAGCAAATCTCCTTTTTTTGAAAATAAATAAGCGGATTTGATATCAGACTCAAGCTCTATTTTGAACCAATTGGCGTTAATAATTTTTTCTATCTGATCCAATGCCTGCTGAGATGATAGGTCAAGACTAATGACAGCGGGAATGATCCAGGTAATATCAATTTGATCAAGCTTTGACTGTTGCAGAATACTATCGAATGCTTGTTGATAAAAGCGATGAACCCTATCTCGCTCCTGTGAATAATTTTTTTCTAATGTCAGATTACCGAATATAAAAACACTGCCTGAAGATGTCAGAATGGCTATGCTTACGGCTAAAATTGCTTTCCATGTAAGGCTCAGGAACCTGCCTTTTTTCTTAGTTTTATCTTGCATTAATATAAGCAATATTTTTTATTACATTTTGTTCGCTTAATTCACTACTAATTTTATCAGACAGACTACGAAACTCTGGAGTTAAATTTTTATAAGTAATTTCTGGATAAAACACATGAGGAACTCGAGTTCCAAAAAACTCAAAAGGTTGGCCTATTTGATCAAATTGAACACCGAGACGACGTAATAAAATTGCAAGTTTAGGCTCTACCATGGCAAGACAGTATTCTATATTCCTCGCAAATGCAAAATGCATAGCAGCTGATACAAGGCACATAGGTAAGTAATTAATTGGGTAACGATTATCTGGATGGGCTATTTTTTCAGATTGTTTAAAAGACTCTCGATCATTATTGTCAGAAAGCCTCCGCCTGAAAGATGGCATAATAGCCATTCTTGAAACTTCACCTATGTTTGTTTTCTCCGCCATGTTTACGCGGGCAGTATTAAAATCAAAGGGTTTTCCATAAAACTTTTCTATGGGAAGCTGATTGTTGAGTTTTTCTATCTGAGGAATCAATCGGATATAACCAATAGCTTGATTGCTTGGTTTATGAAATAGCAAACAATGCAGAGAATATTCATCATATTCATCAAATTCGTGATACCCGAATTCTTCAATATACACTTCATGGCGTAACTTATAAGCGATTTTTTTTAATTCTTCAGTATTGGCATTGACTATCTGAAAATATTTTGAATAATGACTTCCTATATCTTCTTTGTTCTTCATAGCTATCCATTTCTCTTTTTTATAAGCACTTTAAAATCTACACGCTAATGGTAGATTTTTGATTAATATTAGTTCACTATAATTTTATATGATTCTAATGAGATCATAGTCTATTTTATAGATAAACATAGAATAAAAACGCTATTTATCCTAACAGGAAAAATTATATGCCTAAATTCAAAGGACCTGTTGACGTTGATTACCTCAAGAAAGCAGGCGAAATTTTTGCATCTATTAAGCAAATTAGCTATAAAAAAATGCAAATTAAGCAAGGTGATACAGTTCTTGATTTGGGATGTGGCCCTGGTGTTGATGCTATTGAACTGGGTCGATTAGTATCGCCGGCTGGTCTTGTTATTGGTGTTGATTACGATGAAGCTATGTTAGCAAAGGCATTAGAACAGGTGGAAATTTCAAAGATGAGTCGTATTGTCAGCTTTCAACAAGGAGATGCCAGCTCTCTGGCTTTTGCAGATAATTACTTTGACAGCTGCCGAAGTGAGCGACTTTTTATGCACCTAAACAATCCAGAACAGGTAATAGGCGAAGTCCGTAGAGTCACAAAACCAGGAGGAAGTGTGGTAATCATCGATACAGATTGGGCAAGTCTGTCTATCGATTGTCAATCAGTCAAAATAGAGCGATTGTTATCAAATTATCGCTTGGAAAATCTTATTCCAAATAGTTATTCAGGGCGAAGTTTATACCGATTGTTCAGCAAGGCATATTTTAGTGACATTCAAATTGATGTTTTTCCTCTATATACCAATGATCTGGAATTGTTTTATACCTTGTCGTTACAGGAAAGCGTTGAAAACAAAGCTTTATCAGATAATATTATTACTCAAAAGGAATTGGAGCAATGGCGCATGGAATTGAAGCAGGCCGCATTAGAGAACTCTTTCTATTGCAGCGTCAATATGATCATGGTGAGTGGCATCAAACCTTTTAGCTAAGAATCTAGCTAATCTCCAAATTTAAAAAGTCTTTTAAAATTTTCTGTACTCTGTTGCGCGATCTGTTGAAAACTTGTGTTTCTTAATTCAGCTATATGTTCAGCTACATAACGTACGTAGGTAGGATAATTTGGCTTTCCACGGAATGGAACTGGCGCTAAGTAAGGCGAATCAGTTTCAATAAGAAAGCGGTCAGCAGGTACTTTTTTTGCTACCTCCTTGATTTCTTTGGCACTGTTAAACGTCACAATACCGGAAAAAGAAATATAAAATCCCAGATCTAGCGCTCTTTCGGCAAAATCCCAGTCCTCGGTAAAACAATGAATAACCCCGCCTATGTCACGAGCGTTCTCTTCTTCTAAAATTCGTAATGTATCTTGCCTTGATTCGCGGGTATGAATGATCAGCGGTTTTTTTAGAATCTTCGCGGCGGCAATATGCTTTTTGAAACGTTGGTGTTGCCAATCAAGATCGCCTTTACTGCGGAAATAGTCAAGGCCTGTCTCCCCTATTGCAATAACCTTTTTCTCTTGGCCTAAAGCGACAAGCTCATCAACACTAGGATCCTTGCCGTCCTGAACATTCGGATGAACTCCAACGGTAAGGGAAATTTGAGAATAACCTGAGACCAGATCATGCATGGCCGGATAGGATTCTAAATCAATGGCTATGCATAGCATATGTTCAATTTGATTATTCTCCGCTTCCTTCATGAAACAGGAAAAATCGTGTTGGTAGGGTTCCAGATCGATGCGATCCAGGTGGCAATGAGAGTCGATAAGCATTCGATAAAATTACATGGTGTGGGTTGATCGGTCAGAACCTAAACTGCCTGCTAAATACATTTCTATTTTATTGCGAGCCATGCCGCCATCCTGGTCACTGAACTGTACACCAATGCCGGTTGCTCGATAGCCTTCCGAACCCGGCGGCGTTTTCCAGATTATTTTCCCGGCAATAGGAAGCCGTTCGGTTTCTTCCATTAAATTTAACAGCATGAAAACTTCCTGGCCCATTTGATATTCCCGATTAGTGGGAATAAACAGGCCGCCATTGATTACAAAAGGCATGTAAGCTGCATATAAAGCGTTTTTATCTTTAATTGACAGCGACAATATACCTTGTCTGGGGGATGATTCTGCCATGGTATTATTTGCTCAAGTTAATTTCAGACCATTTTATTAAGATCTCTTCAAACATCAATTGTTTATTGATTGGAGAATCCAGTCGCTGGCGAGTTGCCAGTAATAAGTCATACAATTTGTAAACTCTTTTTAATTCTAGCTGTTGTGACATTTCTTTCAAGGAATCTGCCAAGTCCGGATTATATAAATTTTCAATATTTGTCGAATAAGAACATTTAATTAAATCGATAATCCAGGATGTAATCCAGAACAATAACGGAGATTCAGGCAGCTTATACCAGTCTTCCGCAATCATGACAGGATTGCGCTGTCGTCTTGCGATGCCCATCCACGACTTGAAGCACTCATGACGCATGCCAGTATACCCTTCATCCGCATATTGCTGGGCTAACAATGGCGCTCCTCTAGCCAGCCCGAATAGCAATTCTGCGTTTTCCTGAACATTTTGCTGCTTAAGCCATGCAAGCGTTGTCTCTCTAGCTGGAGTATTAATTACCAACTTCTGGCATCGACTGACTATCGTTGCGGGTAATTTTGCCGGTTTATCTGTAATTAGGATAATGAGAGTGCGCTCTGTCGGCTCTTCCAGGCATTTTAGAAAGGCATTGGCTGCTGCATGATTCATCTGGTCGGCCGGACTGACAATAACGACGCGATAAGCTTCGAATTGAGGTTTTAAGGTCAGTTGAATGATTAAGTTGCGGATTTGGGCAATGGTAATGCTTTTGCCGACTTCTTCAGGCTGAATATTAATAAGGTCAGGATGCGTTTCGGCATTGAGCAGTTTGCAGCTGTCACAGGAACCGCAATATAAACCATCGGACTGGGGATTTACGCAAAGCAGAGAAAAAGCGAACTGGCTAGCTAAATATTGCTTGCCAAGCCCTCTGTTACCAGTAATAAGCAAAGCCTGTGGAATGCGCTTCTGAGTAATATAACTGTGAAGGTGCTCCCAGTTGGGCTTTAGCCAGGGCAATAATGTATTAGACATTCTCATCTTATTAATGGCCTGAGCATGTCAATTAGTTTATTTTGCACATCGCTTAATGGTTGATCCGCCTTAATAAGTTTGATTCGTTCAGGGTAAAGCTCGGCTTGTCTTAAATAAGCCTGCCTGACGCGTTCAAAAAAGTCGATTTTTTCAGATTCAAATCTGTCCAGTTGTCCCCGATCTTTTGCCCGCTCAATACCAACCTCGACGGGCGCATCGAGCAACAATGTCAAGTCAGGACGCAGAGTGTCTTGTACAAGATTTTCCAACCATTCTATAGTATTTATATTCATGTTGCGGCCGCCCCCTTGATAGGCATAGGTCGCATCAGTGAAACGATCGCAAAGCACCCATTTCCCTTGCGACAGCGCAGGCTCTATCACATGTTTGATATGTTGAGCCCTTGCTGCAAACATAAGTAGCAATTCTGCCGATTCTGAAATACTCTCATTATTCGAATCCAGTAGTAACTCGCGTATCTTTTCCGCCAATCGGGTACCGCCGGGTTCGCGAGTAACGATGACATCAATACCGTGATTTTGCAAATAGCTGCTTATAAAAGACAGGTTCGTGGTTTTGCCTACACCTTCTCCGCCTTCCAAGGTAATGAATTTTCCTCTAGTCACTGTTTTTTCCTTTGGAAGGTATCAACCGCTCGGTTGTGATCTTTTAATGTTGACGAAAAGGCGTGCGTTCCATCACCACGCGAAACAAAATAAAGGCTATCGCCGTTATCAGGATGCAGGGCCGCATAAATGGCATCTTGCCCGGGCATGGCTATCGGGGTAGGCGGTAAGCCTTTTACAACATAAGTATTATAAGGAGTGGTATTTTTTAAATCTTCGTAAGTAATATCGCCTTTATAGAACTCACCCATGCCATAAATTACTGTAGGATCGGTTTGCAGCAACATCCCTTTTTCAAGCCGGCGAATAAATACGCCAGCAATTAAAGGCCTTTCTTCAGTTACTGCGGTTTCCTTCTCTACAATTGAAGCGAGAATCAACGCCTCATAAGGATTTTTAAAAGGCAGATTTTCGGCTTTATTATGCCATGCCTGTTGCAATACCTGTTTCATCTTGTCATAAGCTCTCTTTAACAAAGAAACATCGGACATATGTTTTTCAAAGAAATAGGTATCGGGAAAAAACATGCCTTCAGGATGCTTCGCATCCGTTCCAATTTGCAGCATTAGAGCTTCAATATCAGTGCTGTTTAAAGTATGCTCCAGATAAGGGTTTTTCTGGATTTCCTGCAATATATCCTTAAAACTCCACCCTTCTGGAAAGGTAATCGCATATTGCTTGGTTTTGCCTTGAACGAATAAGGCTAATATTTCCGGTATATTTAAACCAGGCGCTAATTCGTACTCTCCTGTTTTAATTTTTTTGGCTGATTCGCTTGTGTAGGCGAAAACTTTAAACCAGATTGGGTTAATGGCCACGTTCTGATCGATCAATTTATCAGTGATCCGGTTTAATGAGTCGCCTTTTTCAATATCTATATAAACCTGTTTATCGAGCACTACAGGATTTTTTACTGCGCTTCGATAGTCAGTCCATGCCCATCCGCCCGTAAAAATGAAGATCACCAATGTAAATCCGATAATTTTAAGGGTCATGGCAAAGACGCCTCCGCCCCGCTTTTCAGTCTGTCGAGGCAAAATTGTATTTGTCTGGTTATCGGGCCTATCGAGAAATGTTTGTTTTCAATTTGATTGATTGGCCATAAACCAATGATTGAATTGCTGACAAATATTTCATCAGCCGATAAAAATTCATTTTTCTTAAACGGCTTCTCAACTGTTTTAATATGATTACTTGACAATATTTCTATAATAATACTGCGCATAATGCCGGCAATACCCGATTGAGACAGTGATGCGGTGTAAACTGAACCATTTTTAACATAAAAAAGATTGGTCATAGTCCCTTCGATAATATGATCATTGACATCCATCATAATTCCTTCCTGAATAGCCGGATCATTCCATTCGGCCCGTGCCAATATCTGTTCGAGCCGATTCATGTGTTTAATTCCCGCCAATGATGGGTTCAACCCTAAACGAGTAGTACAGAAACGGGCAATAATGCCATGCTCTACGAATGAGGAAGGATAATCGGGATAAGGATGAAGGCTTAATACGCGGGTAGGTTGAATTAAGTCTGGCTGACGGTAGCCCCGTCCGCCAGACCCTCGAGTGACTATCAATTTGAGTACAGCTAAACTCGAATCTTTGCAAAGATCGAGAGCTTCGGCGGTAATCAGTTCAGGATCCGGACACGGGATATGGAGTCGACGGCAACCTGTATTTAAGCGCTTTAAATGCCGATCGAGAAATACAAGTTGTCCATTTCTAACTTCTATTGTTTCGAATAATCCATCGCCATACTGAAAGCCGCGATCAGATATCTCAATATGCTGCTTGCATTCGCCATTTACCAGAATCATCAGCAAGAAGCATTACGTATTGGGCAATACGTTGCAGCGTTACTCGTAACGTTTAAAAATTATAGATCCGTTAGTGCCGCCAAAACCGAATGAGTTGGATATGGCTATATCAATTTTCATATCTCTGGCGGTATTGGGCACATAATCAAGATCACATTCTGGGTCTTGATTTTCCAGGTTAATCGTTGGCGGAGCAATCTGATTTTTGATGCTTAAGGCTGTGAGTACAGCTTCAATGCCGCCGGCAGCGCCTAACAAATGTCCTATCATGGATTTAGTTGAGCTGACAGCAACTTTATAGGCGTGTTCGCCTAAAGCTGCTTTCATTGCCTGGGTTTCTCCGATATCGCCGGCAGGCGTTGAAGTACCATGCGCATTGATATAATCAACCTGATCCGCATTTATGCCCGCATCACGCAAGGCATTGCGCATGCAACGGGCCGCACCTTCTCCCCCTACGGAAGGGGTTGTAATATGATAGGCATCGCCACTCATGCCATAGCCGACTACTTCAGCATAAATTTTTGCGCCGCGCGCTTTTGCATGTTCCAGTTCTTCCAGGACAACGACCCCGGAGCCATCGCTCAATACGAAACCATCTCGATCTCTATCCCAAGGGCGGCTAGCTGCCTGGGGATTATCATTGCGGCGTGACAAGGCTTTTGCAGAGGCAAAGCCGCCCATGGCCGTTGGCGAGGTAGTGCAGCGCTCAGCACCACCAGCGACCATAACATCGGCATCGCCGTATTTAATTAAACGTGCAGCATCGCCAATATTGTGCGTACCTGTTGAGCAGGCCGTAACAATGGAAAAGTTAGGGCCTTTTAATCCATATTTGATTGAAAGGTTGCCTGAGATCATATTAATAATATTGCCCGGCACAAAGAATGGCGAAATACGACGTGGGCCACCTTTTTCATAAGTGGCGTAGCATTCTTCAATTCCGGTAATCCCACCTATACCTGCACCAATTGCCACGCCAATACGCTCAGCGTTAGCCTCGGTGACTTCAATGCCTGAGTCTTCAATAGCCTGACAGCCGGCAGCGATGCCATAATGAATAAAAGCATCCATTCGTTTAGCATCTTTGTCAGGAATATATTGAGTAATGTCGAAATTTCTTATGACGCCGCCAAACGTAGTGGCAAATGGAGAAATGTCAAAAGAATCAATTGGAGTGATGCCGCTTCTACCGTTGATAATACCGTCCCAAGTTTCAGCGACAGTGTTAGCTAAAGGCGTGACAGCGCCTAATCCAGTTATTACGACTCGACGTTTGCTCAATGTAATGTACCGTAAGAAATGTATAGGGAGGTAAGAAAGATTTTATTCTGATTAGTGGATGAACGAGAAGGTCCATCCACTAAAAGACAGGCTATTGCGCTGCGTTTTTTTCTACGTAATCGATAGCTTGTTGAACAGTTGTAATTTTTTCAGCTTCATCGTCTGGAATTTCACATTCGAATTCTTCCTCAAGAGCCATAACGAGTTCAACTGTATCCAGAGAATCAGCACCAAGATCATCTACAAATGAAGCATCAGTAGCGATATCTTCTTTAACGCCCAATTGCTCAGCTACAATTTTTTTTACTCGTTCTTCAATGTTACTCATAATTATTATCCTCAAACAATGTAAGTTTGTTTGTATTTGGTTAGAAACTTACAATAGTATTGTTATTAACTTTACTAGAAATCCCGTCTCCGGCAATTCCAGACGGCGGGGGGATTATACTTTATATTGCAAAAATCTCACAATATTAAGGCATAAACATGCCACCGTTTACATGAATGGTTTCACCGGTGATATAAGCGGCACCTTCTGAAGCCAAAAATGAAACGGCATGGGCGATTTCTTTGGCTTCGCCCAGTCGAGCCAAAGGAATGGAAGCTAATAAGGAATTTTTAACGTCCTCACCCAATTCCTTGGTCATGTCGGTATCGATAAACCCGGGCGCTACCGTATTGATAGTAATATTGCGTGAACCCACTTCTTTAGCCATCGATTTGGCAAAACCGATCATGCCGGCCTTTGCCGCGGCGTAATTTGCCTGGCCTGCATTGCCTGTAGCGCCAACCACGGACGATATATTGATGATACGCCCTGTTTTTGCCTTCATCATGCCGCGCAACACGGCTTTGCTCATGCGAAAAACCGAAGTCAAATTCGTATTGATAATATCGTCCCAGTCTTCGTCCTTCATGCGCATGAGTAGGTTATCGCGCGTAATGCCGGCATTGTTGACCAATACTGTGGGGGTTCCATACTCATCGGTAACTGTTTTAACAACTTCAGCAATCGATTCAGGATCGGCCACATCAAGTTTTAAGCCTTTGCCGTTTTCACCGAGATAAGCAGAAATTAAATCGGCGCCATTATCGGAAGTTGCTGTGCCGACAACAAAAAAACCATCCTCGGCCAATCTTTCGGCGATTGCTCTGCCGATACCGCGACTGGCGCCTGTCACTAATGCTACTTGCTTAGTCATTTAACTGCTCCAATACTTTATTTAAAGTCTCCGGGTTATATATAGCCATATGCTCGGCATCTTTCGCGATGCGCTTGTTTAAGCCAATCAATACCTTGCCGGGGCCGCACTCAACAAAATGGGTAACGCCTTGGTCATGCATAAACTTAATGCTGTCAACCCAACGCACGGGTTTATAGAGTTGCTCTTTCAGTACGCTTCGAATGACTTCCGATGCACTGTGTGCGGCAACATCTACATTATGAATCAATGTCATTTTAGGAGCGCTGATGACTATATTCTGCAATTGTTCATCCAGTTTTTCGGCCGCTGGCTGCATCAATGCACAGTGAGATGGGACGCTGACCGGTAACTGTACCGCGCGTTTAGCGCCAGCTTCCTTTGCAGCGGCTATAGCTCTTTCGACAGCCGCCGTATTCCCGGCAATAACGACCTGCCCCGGGGCATTAAAATTAACGGCTGAGACAACCTCATTTTCCGCCACCTCCGCACACACTTTGACAACCTGATGGTCTTCAAGCCCCAAAATTGCCGCCATGGCGCCAACGCCCGCAGGCACAGCTTCCTGCATTAACCGGCCTCTTGCTGTCACCAGTTTTATTCCGTCTTCAAAGGATATTGCGTCCGAACAAACCAGCGCAGTGTACTCGCCAAGGCTATGACCCGCCATCCAGGCTGGACGGATATTGCTCTGCTTGCACCAAACTTTCCAGATAGCAACGCCAGCAGCCAACATGGCTGGCTGTGTATTGTGTGTTTGGTTAAGTTCTTCTTCAGGCCCTGAAGATACAATAGACCATAAATTTTTTCCTAATGCATCGGATGCCTGTTCAAAAATCTGTTTTACTTCTGGATAGCTTTCGGCCAACTCCGACATCATGCCGACGGATTGAGAACCTTGTCCCGGAAAAACAAAAGCCAAATTATAATTTTGCTTGCTCATTAATACGCTTGTTTATAGTTATTAGTATTTAATTAATGCAGAACCCCATGTAAACCCTGCGCCAAACGCTTCAAGCAACACCACTTGTCCGCGCTGGATGCGGCCGTCACGCACAGCTTCATTAAATGCGAGAAGCACTGAAGCAGAAGATGTGTTGCCCTGATTTTCAAGCGTTAAAACAACATGATCCATAGGCATTTTTAATTTTTTAGCTGTTGCTGCAATGATGCGTATGTTAGCCTGATGAGGAACCAGCCAATGCACATCGGATTTCTGCATATTGTTGGCTTCCAGCGTTTCATCAACAATACGGCCTAGTGTGTTTACGGCGATCTTAAACACTTCGTTGCCACGCATTTTTACGTAACCGGCCTCGTCTTTATTAAGCTCGGCGGCCGCCTGTGGATTCGGACAGTAAAGCAGATCTTCATATTCGCCGTCGGAGTGGATATGCGTTGACAAAATGCCGGCTTCATTTGAAGAGCCTAGCAATAGGGCGCCAGCGCCATCACCGAATAAAACGCAAGTGCCGCGATCAGTCCAGTCAATAATGCGTGAACAGATTTCAGAGCCGACGACAAGCACTTTTTTGGCAGCGCCTGTTTTAATGTATTGATCAGCAATACTCAAGGCGAATATTGAACCTGAGCAAGCTGCTTGTACATCGAAAGCTACGCAGTTTTTAATGCCTAAACGCTGTTGCAACAGACAGCCTGTGCTCGGATAAACGCGATCGGGCGTCCCTGTTGCGACAATTATTAAATCAATTTCCTCAGGATCAATTTGTGCCGCATCTATGGCTTGCCTCGCCGCAATTTCAGCCATGCTTGAAGCCGTTTCATTCGGCCCGGCAATGCGTCGGCTTTTAATGCCGGTGCGTTCATGAATCCAACTATCGGATGTATCTACAGTTTGCGATATATGATCATTCGTGCGAACTTCTTCTGGCAGATATCCGCCGGTACCGATTACTCTTGAATAGCGGATCATGCGCTCTCTCTCCTTGCCAAAGTTTGTTCAACTTGCTCGCTTATTTTTCTGATAATATCTTTTTTGACTTCAACTTCGGCAAGATGTATGGCTGTTTTAAAAGCCAACACATCGGCTCCTCCATGGCTTTTGATAACAAGCCCGCGCAATCCCAGAAAGCTGGCGCCGTTATAGAGTCGCGGATCAATGCGCTTTTTGAATGACTTGAGGACCGGGTAAACAAGCAATCCCGCAAGCTTGGTCAAAATGTTTCTGTTAAAGGCTTCTTTGAGCGCTGTTCCGATCATTTTAGCCGCGCCTTCAATCGATTTCAGCGCAACATTGCCTACAAAACCGTCGGCGACAATCAGATCAACTTTAATACTTCCTGCATTTAAAGAATCACCTTCTACATAACCGATATAATTTAACGATGAATTTTCCAGTAATTTTGCTGCAGCTTTAACCTGCTCATTACCTTTTACATCTTCCTCGCCAATATTTAGCAGGCCGACTTTCGGGTTCTCAATATTTTCTACGGCTTTAACCAATTCGGCGCCCATGACAGCAAACTGAAAAAGATGTTCAGCACTGCAGTCTACGTTTCCCCCGAGGTCAAGCGCGTGGGTATGCCCATAAATTGACGGTAAAGTAGAAATAATGGCAGGGCGGTCAACGCCTGGAATCATTTTCAGAACAAAACGAGCGGTCGCCATTAACGCACCGGTATTGCCGGCGCTAACGCAGGCATCGGCCTGGCCGTCACGAACCAGGTTAATAGCCACCCGCATTGATGAATCTTTCTTGTTCTTTAGCGCCTTGGATGGTGACTCATCCATGCCGACGCACTGCGACGCATGATGAATAGTGAGTCTATCCTTGAATTCAATTAATGCTTCTGTTAACTGTGGTTTTAAAACAGCTTCATCGCCCACTAAGATCAGTTTTAAGTCTGGATTGCTTTTCAAACAATCCAATGATGCTGGAATGGTAACTTCAGGACCATGATCCCCGCCCATCGCATCAATCGAAATTGTTAAACTCACGCTTATGAATGACTCCGGAATTATTATAAAAAGCCGAACCCAATCGGGTTCGGCATATCATCATTCTAAAAGGGAGAAAGATTGATTAATCTTCGTCGCCAGTCGTTACGATTTGGCGACCTTTGAAGAAACCGTCTGGAGTGACGTGGTGACGCAAATGAGTTTCACCTGTCATCGGGTCTTGAGATAATGCTCTGCTGGTTAAAGCATCATGTGAACGACGTTGACCACGTCTTGAACGTGATACTTTACTTTTTTGTACTGCCATTATAAATCTCCAGTTTTTTTAAGTTTGGCTAAGATGGAAAAAGGATTTTCAGGGGCTGACTGCTCCTCATCAGATAATTGATCTTTCTTGTTAAAGTCTGCATCCGGCACTGAACATGCGTGCTGATGCTTTGGAAAAGTTGGCAGAGCCAGTAACAACTCGTCTTCAACAATATCCTTAAGAGGTATTTTCTCTTCTTCAATCAATAAAGGTTCATAATCTTCGGGCAATCTATCTGCTTGATCTATTGAGGTAACAATACCCAGTTTGATGTCAGCACTAACGGGCCATTCCATAGCCTGCAAACAGTTTTGGCATTCAAGTTCCAGAATCGCCTCTATGTGTCCCTCAATTTTGGCCAGTCTTCCCTCCCGTCCAAAAAAAAGATCAACAGCAACAGTCCCGGCGTCGCTCAGCAGTGATTCCGCTAAACGATCCATGCTGTTTAAAGGTATTTTGCCCTTCAATTCAGCTCGCTTATCTGCGAGCTGCAAAGGGTCGACATATTCAGGCAATCGATCTAACATAACCATACAATAATATCTGGAATCAATAACTGCGTCAAACTTACAACAATTGGCAATATGAAAATCAATAACTTAATTCTGGCGTCAAGTTCACCTTATAGACAAGCATTATTGAAAAAACTTCATTTGGAATTTAAAGCTATCAGCCCTGAAGTCGATGAAAGACCGCTTGAGCACGAAGCCCCGGAAGCGCTCGCATTGCGGTTAGGGAAATTAAAAGCGCAAGCGCTATGTGAAAAGTACCCCGACCATCTTATTATCGGTTCAGATCAAGTCGCCGTGCTCAATGGCCAACAATTGCACAAGCCTGGCGGTCGAGCCAGAGCAATAGAGCAACTCCAGGCGGCATCAGGAAATGCCGTTATTTTTTTTACCAGCATCTGCATTATAAACAGCAATACAATGTGTTGCTTGACTGACTTGGATGTCTGTACCGCCTATTTTAAAACACTGTCATGCCGACAGATTGAACATTATGTCGACCTTGAGAAACCTTACGACTGTGCCGGCAGCTTTAAGTCTGAAAGCCTGGGGATCGCGTTGTTTGAAAAAATTCAAGGCGATGACCCGAACTCCTTGACGGGCTTACCTTTGATTAAGCTGACTTCCTTATTGGAGAAATTTGGCGTGCATGTGCTTTAACGGAAGAATTTTTTAACTGTATTACCTCGAATCATGCAATCTACAGCAAGTTCTCTGGGATAAAACACTTATCTATTGTAGAGAGCCAAGACCTGTTTTACATAATTGCGTGTTTCAGGGTATGGCGGAATTGATTTGTTATACCGTATAACTGCATTTTCGCCGGCATTATAGGCTGCAACAGCCAAGTCCAGGTTCGAATCAAACATTCGCAGTAAATCTTTCAAGTATCGTGTTCCGCCATCAATATTCTGGTCAGGATCGCGGCGGTCCGTAACACCATAGCGCCTTGCTGTGTCCGGCATTAATTGCATTAGCCCCACTGCTCCGGCCGATGAAACGGCGGCGGCGTCATAGGCCGACTCCGCTTGAATCACGGCATGCAGCAACTTCTCGTCAACCTGATGCCTGGCGGCAGCCTGAGCTATCATGTCTGCATATCTTTTTCTGTTGACGCTTACAAAAGGCAGTGCTTTTGCGTAACTCTTGGGTCTTGTTCGAATGATGCGCTTATAGAGGCTGTTTTTAGGGTCATCCGTATAATAGACATGCCCTTCAGGGTCAACATATTTATAAACATCAGCCAGAACTTGATTGGACACAAACAAGGCAAACAATAAAACAACAGCGACTCTTATCATTTTTGTTATTTTTCCTAGTCAGATTCAAAACTGCATGCGCAGCATCTCTGGCAAACCAATACCAACATAGCCCCATCGGTATAGGGCTATGCGAGAACAGCGGATATTGATTTACTGTCCTTATAAGGATAGTAAAAACTTGATTACACTGCCAGAAGCAGAACAATTTTTTACTTGGAATCGGACAGATAGTTGTCTATATCTTCTTTTGAAAAGCCTATCTTTTTAGCAACACGATCAGCATGACTGATGCGGGAAATGCCGGGGATAAGTTTATAAGTCGGCGCATCATTAGAAAACTCGACTTGTTTGGGCAAACCTATGCCTTTACTGACAAAACTATCGACAAGCTGATGATTATGAGTGATTAATACGGTGTTGTTGCCTTTTCGATAAAATCCGTTAAGCACATTGGCAGAAGATTCCATCTTTTCCTCAAACGTCGTACCTTCGGACAACTCATCTAGCACAACCAGACTTTTAGCCGTGGTTGCTAAAAAAATATCTTTAGTTCTTTTCAATTCAGTACCAAAGCGCCCTTCCCCGTCATCCAAATGACTAATTTCCGGCACCTGATAAAAAATTCTATCCGCTACGGTAAGGGTTGCGGATTTGGCAGGCACATAACATCCTATTTGCGCCAGTAATTGGATTTGAGTGACGGTTTTACAAAATGCGGTTTTACCCCCGCTATTAGGGCCTGTTACCAGGACCAATTTGTCATCTTCCAAAACAAAATCATTACCGACATATTGAGGATTTTGCTTGCCCAAAACCGGATTTCTGGCATCGACAAGATTGATGCGATGGTGGTCGGCCTCAATCAGCTTGGGTAAAACCATATCGCCGCCAAACGCATCGGCAAATTTTACAAATGAGAGCAATTCATCTAATTGCCCCAGCGCATCCAGCGTTTCGCCAACCGTCTGTGAGTTTTTAAACTCATTTCTTAACGGGATAATACAACTGTCTCGGTCGAACCCTCCTACTACCGGAAAATAAACCAGTAATAAAGGGATAAAAAAGATGGAAAGGGTTGGAATGACTTCCACTGAAATCCGGAACATATCCGTCGGAAACAGATGTGCCAGCACCCAGATAATGCCGAAAACTAGCGCCAGCAAGAGCGGCTTGAAGATACGAGGTCTGAATATGATGGCCGGAGAAAATGAGCCTTCTCTCTCCCGTTTGGATCGAATGCCGTTTTCAGTAATATAGGCAGGGCCTTCCATCAATGAATAAGACCGGGTTTCTGCAAAAGCTTTTATTTTTTCAAAAATGCCTGCGAGATAGCGGCTCCTGGGTGCTTCACTGGTCTGAATCTGGTCAACCAGCTCAAGCATAAGGCGAATGCCTCTTTTATACTGCAAATAACCGTAACCTTCGATTTCATGTTCTTCCCTGGCTGTACCAAAGGACCCGAGGAATTCGCCGAACAAAAGAAGATAAAAGTTTTTCTCATGCGCCGTTGCGTTTTGCACGATGCGCTCGATGTTGTCTTTTAATGACGGGTTATTGCGAAGTTCCTCGATGGCTTCCTGCTTTGCCTGAATATCCTCCATAACGTCCAGCGGCTGTGTTAAAGAGCGAAACAGGACTGCTTGCCCAACCAGAGTTGATGCATGATTAATGGCATCAAACACTTCGTTGACCTCGATCGTATTGAAGGAGCGCTCATCAATGACACCCTCGCCGGTCTTCAGCGGTTTGCTGGACTGAACAGTAGGCCAAATAACATCCTGCCAGCTTTGTAATATGGTTTCTTTCATCACTTTAGCTCTTTATTTTTACCGGGACTCTAAAAACTATAATCGCCGCGAAAACGCCGGATAGCATGATGTTTTTTTTATTCGAGACATCAATCTCTTGCTCACGCCAATGCAGGCAAAAGAAAGGCTGCGCGTTAAGCGATATATTGCACAGATTGAATCGTACCCTTTTATGCCGATAATTTTCAAAGTTTTTGTTCAATTAGCTTAACTATAGCATCAGCATGAAGCTTTGAATCGTTAAGAGCAGGAATATAGCGATAGGTCTCACCGCCGGCTTTAATGAACAGGGCTTTATTTTCCATGGCGATCTCTTCCAGAGTCTCCAGGCAGTCCACGGCGAACCCCGGGCAAACCACATCAATTTTTTTAACCCCCTGTCTTGCAAGATTTTGCAGTGTTTCCGCGCAATAAGGTTTAAGCCATTGTGCCTTGCCAAATCTGGACTGAAATACAACACACCAGTTTTCTTTGTCGAGATCGAGTTTCTCTGCAATCAAAGCGGCAGTTTTATGGCACTGATGAAAATAAGGATCGCCCCATTTGATTAACTGCTCAGGCAAACCATGAAAAGACATCAAAAGTAGATCATTCCTCCCTTGTTTGCGCCAGATTTTCTCAATAGACTCAGCAACCGCGGCAATATAATGCTCATCCTGATGATAATCACTGATAAACTGAAAGCTGGGCAGATGCCGCCAGCGGTTCAGTTCCTTGATCAGATCATCATATACGGATGCCGTCGTTGTTGAAGAGTATTGAGGATAAAGCGGCAGGATGATCAGATTGTCGATGCCTTGTTTTTTAAGGACGTTTAACTGCTCGGCTATGGAAGGTTTGCCATAGCGCATTGCATAATCGGTTATAACGCCTTTGGCATTTAATCGTTGAGCGACCATATCGGTCAGTTGGCGGGTAAAAAAAACTAAAGGCGATCCCTTTTCATCCCATATTTTACGATAAGCAGCCGTCGACCTGTGCGGACGGAAAGGCAGAATGAAAAAACGTAGTATCACCCACCATAGAGGACGCGGCAGATTGACTACGCGAGGATCGCCAAGAAACTCTTTGAGAAAGCGCCTGACTGCCGAAGTGGTAGGTGCCGCTGGCGACCCCAGGTTCACCAATAGAACGCCCGTTTTGTTGGCGGTGGCGCTTTGAGGCGGCATGTAAAAAGCCTAGCGGTTTATCAGGTTTAAGAATTCAGAACGGGTGCTGATCTCTTTGCGAAACACACCTGTCATTACCGATGTCGTCATGACTGAATTTTGTTTTTCGATGCCGCGCATCATCATGCATAAATGCTTGGCTTCGATAACCACAGCAACGCCTCTGGCACCGGTTGCAATCTCAATGGCATCAGCAATTTGCTTGGTCAATTTTTCCTGAATTTGCAGGCGTCGCGCATACATATCGACAACACGAGCGATTTTGGACAAGCCGAGCACTTTGCCTTTTGGCAAATAGCCGACATGGCATTTACCAATGAACGGCAGTAAATGGTGCTCACATAAGGAATACAATTCAATATCCTTAACGATAACCATGTCTTCGGTGTCTGCTGTAAAAATAGCGCCGTTAAGCACTTCATCCAGCGTCTTACCGTAGCCGTTGTTCAGAAATTTAAAGGCCTTGGCTGCGCGTTTGGGTGTATCGATCAGGCCTTCTCGATTTAAGTCTTCACCGACTGCTTCGATAATTTTGGAAAAATGCTCTTCCATTGTTTCAGTCTCAATTGTAAAAGGCTTGCTATTATACATCATTGAGCAGTGAATTTTAATGCATCCAAAATGACATTTTCATCCGCATCGGGTGTAGTGACATTTTCACTGATATGCCGGCGCCAGCCTCGTGCGCCGGCTTCACCATGAAACAGGCCCAGAATATGCCGAGAGATATTATTTAAGCGAGCACCGGTTTTAAGCTGCTGTTGAATGTAAGGAATTAGTCGCATCACTATTTCCTGCCGTGACTTGGGCTCACGGGACTCGGTAAAAAAACGCTTATCCACGTCGGCCAGAAGATACGGATTGTGATAGGCTTCCCGCCCCATCATGACCCCATCGACATGCTTCAGAATCTCTTCAGCCTGATCCAATGTTGTAATGCCGCCGTTCAATATAATTTCTAGTGCCGGAAAATCATTTTTTAACTGATAGACCATGTCGTAGCGTAACGGTGGAACTTCGCGGTTTTGCTTGGGCGACAGACCGCTTAGCCAAGCTTTTCTGGCGTGAACGATAAAAGTGCGGCAGCCGGCATCGGCCACAGTCGCTATAAAATGCACCAGTCCTTCGTATGAATCGCGCTCGTCAATGCCTATTCTCGATTTGACCGTTACCGGAATTGAAACCGCCTGCCGCATTGCCGCCACACACTCGGCGACAAGTTCCGGCTCTGCCATCAGGCAGGCCCCGAAACGGCCGTTCTGAACCCGATCACTGGGGCAGCCGACGTTTAGATTAACTTCGTCATATGCATAATCTTCAACCATCCTTGCACAAGTTGCCAGATCCTTAGGATGGCTGCCGCCCAATTGAAATGAGACAGGATGCTCGGTTACATCAAACTGTAAAAACCGATGATGATCACCATGTAATAGAGCGCCAGTTGTGACCATTTCAGTATACAAGAAGGCATGTTGTGAAATCAGACGGTGGAAAAAACGGCAGTGTTTATCTGTCCAGTCCAGCATCGGGGCGACGCAAAAGGCATGATCCGTTGTTGTCTTGGTTTCTGTGTATTTATCTGTATTGTGCATTGTCAACAAAATGATTGATGGCAAAAAGATTCGCTGGAATAAATAATGCTTGACGTATTAGTTGGACGGAAGTCAAGAAAAAGAAATCGAAATGGCGATGCTGGAGAATTTACATCTTGGTGTCGATCATTGAGCATTATCTTAGGCGCAGTTCTCTATGCAACTAGAAAAGGATGCAAAATTGAAAATGGCTGCTCAATTGTCCGCTTGTTAAGCTTGCTATTGATTGCAAGCCAAGGAAGAAATCGGGAAACAGTTGAAATTAGCTAAGGTGCTTAAGAATTAAATGGCTGGCTCTCAGGGATTCGAACCCCGGCAGCTGGAATCAGAATCCAGAGTCCTACCGCTAGACGAAGAGCCAGTAATTAATGATGGAGCAACATTTATTGTCTTATTTATATTCTACTACTATTAAAGAATGAAGTGTTAGTACAAAGTAATTATTTTTTAATTCTTGAAATTAATCCTTCCATTACGTTCTAATTCGGCAATCAAAAATCGCAGTTGCTGGTCAATGCTGTCGATCTGGTCAAGTTGCATTATAGAGATGCCCCATAAGGTGCTGTTCACGGCAGCACCTTATGGGGCAAATAGCGTGCGTTTATTCGTTTTCGGTTTTTAGAATATTACCGTTAACATCCAGTTCAAGTTCGATTTCCTTGCCAGCGGATTTGATCTCGACTTCATAGCCAGTCACCGTATTATCCAGCTTCATTAATTTCTCTACTTCCTCAATCTTGGCTTCTGGATAAGCTTTTTTGACAGCATCAGCGACGGGCCCTGGTAGCGATTCGCGATCGATTTCCTCTTCTTTCTGTAACAAGGTCATCAGCACCATAGGTCGCTTCATATTCCTTGCCATTTTCCTTGTATTCCACCTCATGGGCCGCTTTGCCTTCAAACGTTTTCTCCTCGTACTTCATGCCCTTGGCATGGGATGGGCTTTTTCAAAAGCCGTGATGACCTCTTTGGGTACCTGGTTTTTGCTCAATTTGTTTTGCCAGCGTTCGCGGGGGCGGCTGCCACCGCCAGTAATTGGTTTTTCATAAACACTCCTTAGGTAGAGACGAATGTTTTAACTCACACACATTAGCGGCGTTCCTGCAGAGAATCGTGAAGATAAAACCTCCACGATCAGAATTTTCATTGACGTTCTTACACGCTTATCAAGTAGAATATTCAACAATATTGTTATATAAGAACTCATAAATATGAACTGTTCCTGGCTCATTTTGGTTGTCAGTTTGCCGACCCGCAATTCCGCCGGCCGCATGCGTGTGTGGCGGACACTAAAAGCGCTGGGCTGCGGCGTGTTGCGCGATGGCGTCTATTTACTGCCCTATCGCCCGGAGTTCCGGCAAACGCTTCAGCTTCAGGCCGAAGACGTCATCTCGGGCGGAGGCAGCGCCCATATCCTGGCGTTGAACAGTGAAAACGATGAACAGCAAGCACTCTTCGAACGCTTCTTCGACCGCTCGGCCGATTACGCAAGACTGATTGAGGAGATCCGGCAAACCGCCGACTTGAGTCTTCAGATCGAAGACATGGGGCAGCTGCAAAAACAGATGCACCGGTTGCGCAAGACATTTGAAGCCATTGCTCTCCATGATTTTTTCTCTGGTGCAGCACAGGAACAGACCGCAACGGCTCTGGAAGATTTGGAACATGCCGTCCAAGAGCGCCTTGTGCCGGATGAACCCCATGCCGTCCAGCATCGGATCAAGCGGCTCCATCCTCAGGATTATCGTCACAGAATCTGGGCGACACGTCACCGGCCGTGGATAGACCGGCTTGCCAGCGCCTGGCTTATCCGGCGCTTCATCGATCCTGAAGCGCGCTTCATCTGGCTTAAGCCACCGGCCGATTGCCCTGCCGAAGCGCTGGGGTTTGATTTCGACGGGGCTGTATTTACGCATGTAGAGACGAAAGTCACTTTTGAAGTTTTACTGGCCAGTTTTGGATTGACAAAGGATACGGCTTTAAACCGCATCGGCGCTTTAGTGCATTACCTCGATGCGGGAGGAATTCCCGTTCTTGAAGCAGCCGGTCTGGAGATGCTCATGAGCGGGATGCGCCAGCGCTGGACCGATGACGATGAACTGCTGGCCGAAGCAGAAAAGATTTTTGACGCCTTTTATCAGGCTTTTTCAGGAACCGAGTCATGAATAAACCCGACTTATCGCAAACACCACCACCCGTCACGTTTGGGCAAGCTTTTCGGTACTGGCTGAAGCTTGGTTTCATCAGCTTTGGCGGCCCCGCCGGGCAGATCGCCATCATGCATCAGGAGTTGGTCGAGAAGAAACGCTGGATTTCCGAGCGCCGTTTTTTGCATGCCTTGAACTACTGCATGTTGCTGCCGGGCCCGGAGGCCCAGCAACTGGCCATTTACATCGGCTGGCTGATGCATCGGACCTGGGGCGGCATTGTCGCAGGCACTTTATTCATCCTGCCGTCACTGTGTCTTTTGATTGCGCTGTCCTGGATCTATGTCGCGTTTGGCGATGTGGCGTGGGTGGCCGGCTTGTTTTACGGCATTAAACCGGCGGTGACGGCGATTGTGCTGCAAGCGGCGCACCGCATCGGCTCGCGTGCACTGAAAAATAAAATCTTGTGGTTTATCGCCGGCTTGTCTTTTCTGGCCATTTTCCTGCTGCAGGTGCCATTTCCAGCAATCGTTGTCATGGCAGCGCTGATCGGCTTCCTGGGCAGCCGCATTGCCCCGGAGACATTCCGAATCGGAGGCGGTCATAATGAAACCAACAAGTCTTACGGCGCGGCATTGATCGATGATGATACCCCCCGGCCGGCACATACTTGGTTTTGCTGGTCCAGGCTGACGGCTATTGTCACTGTCGGCAGCCTGCTCTGGGCCGTTCCGATGGCAATACTCACGGTCTATCATGGCTGGAGCCATGCCTTGACGCAGATGGGTTGGTTTTTCAGCAAAGCGGCGCTGCTGACCTTTGGCGGCGCCTATGCAGTGCTGCCTTATGTCTATCAAGGGGCTGTCGAGCATTATCACTGGCTGCAGCCTCAGCAGATGATCGACGGGCTGGCGTTGGGAGAAACCACGCCCGGCCCCCTGATCATGGTAGTCACGTTTGTCGGCTTCGTGGCCGGCTGGTCGCAGGCGCTATTCGGGCCTGAGCAGTTAGGCTGGACCGGTGCGGTAGCGGCCACGTTGGTGACCTATTTCACCTTTTTGCCCAGTTTCCTGTTCATTCTGGCGGGCGGCCCTCTGGTCGAATCCACGCACGGGAATCTGAAGTTCACGGCGCCATTAACCGGCATTACCGCCGCCGTGGTCGGCGTGATTTTAAATCTGGCCGTGTTTTTTGCCTATCACGTCTTTTGGCCGCAAGGTTTTACCGGCCGGTTTGACGGCGCTGCCGCCCTGATCGGCTTCTGCGCATTGCTGGCCTTGTTTCGCTACAAGGTTGGCGTCATCCTGGCCATCGCCGCCTGTGGCATGGCTGGACTGTTGTTCACTTTCTTCAAGCCCTGGTTGCTCCAGGTAGGAGTTTTATTATGAATACTGTCCGTTATTCTCAAGCTGTCGTACTGGTGCTGTGCACAGCCCTCATAGGCCCCGTAGCCGCTAAGCCCAGACAAGCCCATCCAGTTGACTTGGATACCGCCAAAATCGAGCAATTGGCCGGCATGAAAGGTACGCTTGATAAAGCCGAGCATGTCTTCAAGGTTAGCCAGCCACGCTCCGATCTCAGCGTGACCGTGGCCGGCGCCAAGATCATTCCGGCCATGGGGCTGACGTCCTGGGCGGCTTTCAAGCCGGCGGGCCGTCAGGTCATGGTGATGGGCGACTTGGTTCTCCAGGAAGATCAGGTGAATTCGGTCATGAGTACGGCGTTGGACAATGGCATCGAAGTAACCGCTCTGCATAATCACTTCCTCTGGGATACGCCTAAGGTGATGTTCATGCACATTGGCGGCACGGGTGATTCGGACACGATGGCGACCGCGATCGGCAGAGTGTTCCAGGCCATTCAGTCCACCGCCGGCAGCAAATCCGCCGCGCCGTCTGCTTCGATGGATGTCACCAAGACCTCATTGGACTCCAAGGCGATTGAAGCCATTATCGAGGCCCCGGTTGAGAAAGCCGGTGACGTTTATAAAGTCACGATAGGCCGAACCACTAAAATGGCAGGGCATGAGGCTGGCAAAGTCATGGGCGTCAATACCTGGGCGGTATTCGTCGGCAGCAATGAACAAGCCAGTGTGGATGGCGACTTTGCCATGCGGGAACCCGAGCTGCAAGGCGTATTAAAAGCCTTACGCACGGGCGGCATTAACATTACGGCCATTCACAATCATATGGTTGAGGAGTCGCCCCGAATCATGTTTCTGCATTATTGGGGTATCGGACCTGCCAATGATTTAGCCAAAGCTATTAAATCGGCGTTGGACACGCAAAAAACAGCCAAGCTCAAAGCCAGAAAGAAAACATGAGGTGGAACGCCCTAAAATCGACCGCATTGCCTGTCCTTGGCTGATTGCCCAGTTTATCGATCCAGACGCGGAGTTTGTTTACGTGCCGCCGGGCGATGTGCTCAGGCTTGCCTATGAGACGGGAGCCTTCCTATGAAATCCCAGGAGCCGAACTCTACGGAATTTGCTCTTTTTTATGAAATATCCGGGCTCAATAGAGAAGTTGATGCATAACCTTGAAAATAAAAAAGCCGACTATTGTCGGCTTTTTATCGGTCAAAAGACTACTCGAATTACATATTATCCAAAATCGCCTTTTTGACGGCATCCAGATTGGCTTCAATCGTAACTGGATGGGCTGCTGCGCATTGTTTAATCGCGCTGTCGGGATCTTTCAAGCCATTACCGGTTAACGTACACACGACTTTGCTGCCTTCAGGTATTTTGCCGGTTTTAATATCATGCAAAGCGCCCGCTAACGAGGTAGCCGATGCCGGCTCACAGAATACGCCTTCATATTGAGACAGCATTTTTTGAGCTGCCAGAATCTCCTCATCTGAGAACTTGTCGAACCAACCGCCGGACTCTTTTTGCGCCGCCCAGGCCAAATCCCAGGATTGAGGATGACCGATACGGATGGCCGTAGCAAGTGTTTCCGGTTCATCAACCATTTTGCCGAGCACAAACGGAGCCGCTCCGGCCGCCTGATAACCGCACATGATCGGGCGCGTATTGGTGACAGCTTGATGCGTCGCTGTATCGGTTGAATATTCCTTATAGCCTTTCCAATATGCACTGATATTGCCGGCGTTTCCGACGGGCAGACAGTGATAATCCGGAGCGCGGCCGAGTTCGTCAACGATTTCAAACGCCGCTGTTTTTTGGCCTTCCAGCCTGAACGGATTGATCGAGTTCACGATAGTAACGGGGGCGTGATCGGCCACTTCTTTAACCAGCGCCATACCCCTGTCAAAATTGCCGTTGATCTGAATGATTTCAGCGCCATACATCAGCGTCTGGGCCAGTTTGCCCAAGGCAATTTTGCCTTCGGGTATCAATACGAATGCTTTAATGCCTGCGCGGACGGCATAAGCTGCCGCAGCAGCTGATGTGTTTCCGGTTGATGCACAGATGATGGCCTTGCTGCCCTCTTCCACGGCTTTAGTCACAGCCATCGTCATGCCGCGGTCCTTGAACGAACCGGTAGGATTCAGGCCTTCGTACTTGACGTAAATGTCAACATCTTTGCCGATCAAACGGGGAATGTTTTGCAGTTGAATGAGCGGCGTATTGCCTTCGCCCAGACTGATCAGACGAGTAGTTTCACTGACGGGCAGACGGTCTCTGTAATGTTCGATGAGACCGGTATAACGTTTATGAATAGACATGTTTTTTTATTTATCCCAAAGTTTCTAGGCGGATTCGATTGACCTTGCCGTTGACCATCGGTAAAGCTTCAATTTCAGCAATGGCCGCATTCATTTCTTTTTCCAGCGTGATCTGAGTCAGCATAATAATCGGCATGAACCCTTTGTCATCCAGTGCTTCTTTCTGGATAATGGCTTCAATGCTGATCTGGTGGTTGGCAAGAATTCTTGTTACGTCAGCGAGAACGCCGGGTTTGTCCTCAGCATGCAGGCACAGATAATAAGCGGTTTTAAATTCTTCTGACGGCAACACCGGTATATCTGCCAACGAATCGGCCTGGAAAGCCAGATGCGGCACCCGGTTTTCAGGATCTCCGGTTAATGCCCGCACGACATCAACCACATCAGCAACGACGGCAGATGCAGTCGGTTCAGCACCGGCGCCGGCACCATAATATAAAGTGGGACCTACCGCATCACCTTTAACCAGCACGGCATTCATGACACCGTCGACATTGGCGATCAGGCGGCGTGCCGGTATCAGTGTCGGATGAACTCTTAATTCGATCCCTTCAGGCGTCTTGCGGGCGATACCCAAATGCTTGATGCGGTAACCCAATGCTTCAGCGTACTCAACATCTTCACGCGTGATTTTAGTAATACCTTCGGTAAAAACCTTATCAAATTGCAGCGGTATGCCGAACGCGATAGAGGCCAAAATCGTCAACTTATGGCCGGCATCGATGCCTTCCACGTCAAAAGTCGGGTCGGCCTCTGCATAACCTAGCGCTTGCGCTTCGGCCAAAACGTCGGAAAAATCACGGCCTTTATCACGCATTTCAGTCAGAATAAAATTGCCGGTGCCATTGATAATACCGGCCAGCCACTGGATTTGATTGCCGCTCAATCCTTCACGAATGGCCTTGATAATCGGAATGCCGCCGGCAACTGCAGCTTCAAACGCCACCATGACGCCTTTTTCGCTGGCTCTGGCGAAAATCTCATTGCCGTGCAAGGCAATCAGCGCTTTGTTGGCTGTGACAACATGCTTGCCGTTGGCGATGGCCGTCAAAACCATTTCCTTGACCGGACCACAGCCGCCAATCAGTTCCAGGACAATGTCGATTTCCGGATCATTGATGATTTCATAAGGGTCCGTTGTTAAAACGATACCTTGCGTATCGCAAATGCGTTCGCGGTTCAAATCCCTTGCCGACGCGCGGGTGATGACGATTTCACGGCCCGCTCTGCGTGCGATTTCAGCCGCATTGCGTTTCAAAACATTGACAGTACCGCCCCCGACAGTACCTAATCCTAAAACCCCCACTTTTACCGGTTTCAAATCAAACTCCTGCACAAAGCATTTTTTACTAAATTTAATGTCATATAACGTTGTCTTTCTTCAGCATATTGCGAATACCGCGCACCGCCTGACGGGTTCTATGCTCGTTCTCAATTAATCCGAACCGAACATGATCATCGCCATGCTGGCCAAAACCAATGCCGGGAGAAACAGCCACTTTGGCCTCCGCCAGCAGCTTTTTCGAGAATTCCAACGACCCCATTTCCTTGTAGGGTTCCGGAATAGGCGCCCAGACAAACATGGTCGCTTTGGGCTTGCTAACTGGCCAGCCTGCTGCATTTAAGCCATCACACAGCACATCCCGGCGCTTTCTGTACATTTCGGCAATTTCGGTCAGGCAATCCTGCGGGCCCTCCAGTGCAGCGATCGCTGCGATCTGAATAGGCGTAAAAGTGCCGTAATCCAGATAGGATTTGATACGTGCCAGAGCGGCTACGAGTTGCTTGTTGCCGCACATAAAGCCGACACGCCAGCCTGGCATATTATAACTTTTCGACAGCGAGAAAAATTCGACCGCTATATCTTTTGCGCCAGGAATCTGAAGAATGGATGGCGCCTTATAGCCGTCGAACACGATGTCGGCATAGGCAATATCATGGACTACCCAGATCTTGTGCTCTTTGGCCAAAGCAATAATCTTTTCAAAGAAATCCAGTTCCACGCACTGGCTGGTCGGATTGCCGGGAAAATTCAGGATCAGCATTTTCGGCTTAGGCCAGGAATCGATGATGGCTTTCTGTAGTTCCTCAAAGAAATCAACGCCTGGCACCAAGGGTATGTGCCGAAGATCGGCTCCGGCAATCACAACGCCGTAAGGATGAATCGGATAAGCTGGGCTGGGCACCAGCACGATATCGCCGGGCCCCAAAGTCGCCAGGGCCAAATGCGCGAGACCTTCCTTCGAACCTATCGTGACAATAGCCTCGCTTTCAGGGTCCAGATCAACGTCAAAACGGTTTTTATACCAATTACAAATAGCTCTTCTGAGTCTGGGGATGCCTCTGGAAACGGAATAACGGTGCGTATCCCCTCTTTGCGTTGCTTCAATCAGCTTTTTGACGATGTGCTCTGGCGTAGGCTGATCCGGGTTGCCCATGCCAAAATCGATAATATCCTCTCCGGCTGCGCGGGCTTTGGCTTTTAGTTCATTAACAATGTTAAAGACATAGGGAGGTAAGCGACTTATTCTATGAAATTGTTCCATTAACAGCCCTTGAGAATTCAAGTATATAAGTGAAAGGTTAAAAAAACAGTCTAAAGTACTGTTGTTACTGAGCCGTGTCAACTATTTGACAAGCCACAGGCTTGATTGAAACACGAGCTGAAAGTTTAACGGTATGCGGACAATATCTGCTCCACGCGCATTAAATCTTCGGGCGTATCGACACCGGCGGCCGGCGTTTGAGCTACAACTTTTACCTGCACAGGTTCGCCATGCCACAGGATTCTAAGTTGTTCCAGAGATTCCACAGACTCGAGCGATGAGGCTTCCCATTGACAGTAACGATTCAAAAAATCGACCGTATAGGCATACATGCCGATATGCCGAAGATAAGGCATTTTCCCGGAAGGCGTGCCGCCGGCATGAGTAAAATGCCCTCTTTCCCATGGAATGGGAGCGCGGCTGAAATAAAGCGCCAAACCGGCTTTATTCACTACAACCTTGACGGCGTTCGGATTAAAAATCTCTTCATTATCAATAATTTCAGCAGCCAGCGTGGCTATGCCCGCTTGTTGCTGGCCCGCTAATGCCGAGGCGACATCGCGAATATAAGCCGGAGGAATCAACGGTTCATCGCCCTGGAGATTAACGATGATCTCATCATGACGCCATCCGCGCAGTCTGGCGACTTCCGCAATGCGCTCCGTGCCGCTTTGATGATCCGGATTTGTCATGATGGCTTTAATGCCCAGATCGTTTACCGTCTGCAAGATTCTCTCGTCATCGGTTGCGACGATAATTTCTTCGGCATCGGCTTCCTGCGCGCGGTCACAGACATGCGCAATCATGGGTTTGCCGGCAATCTTCAATAACGGTTTGCCAGGCAACCTCGTGGAAGCATATCGTGCAGGGATAACGACTTTGAAACGTAAACTCATTGATGTAAAGCGTCAACTTCATCAAGGGTTAATTCGCGCGCTTCATCCTCAAGCATGACTGGAATGTCATCGCGAATAGGAAAAGCGAGACGATCGACTTTACAGATTAATTCCTGTTTGGCTTTATCATAAACCAGCGGGCTTTTGCATAAAGGACAGGCCAGAATATCGAGTAGTTTTTTATCCATTGTTCTTTGCTTTTAATAAATTTAATAATCGTTCGGAAAAACCTTGTTCCAGAACTGCTTTTACCGGCACATACCAATGCTGCGAACCGGCAAAAGCGGTGCATTTTACAGCATCCTTTTCGGTCATTAATACCGGTTTATCATCATTGAACGCGATATCATGCCGCTCAAACTTATAATGATCAGGAAAGCTGCGCGTTGCGCATGAGATGCCGGCAGTGGCCAACAGATTGAAAAAGCGCTCAGGATTGCCAATGCCCGCCAACGCATGACATTCAACAGTACTGAAATCTTCCAATGATTTTTGCTGGCCCGTGGCCAGATTGATCGCACGATCTCCGATCAGTTGCATGGAATATTCTTCGTCTTCCTTTTCTGCGCCGTTAACAATCCTGAAATCGACGCTTTGCAGTCTATCTATCGGTTCTCTTAGCGGTCCGGCAGGCAGGCAGTAGCCGTTGCCAAATCGCCTTTCCCCATCAATAACGGCAATTTCGATATCTCTAACCAGCGCATAATGCTGAAGGCCATCATCCGATACGATGACATTACAGTCCGTCTGCGCCAGCAACAAATTGGCGGCGTCGGCACGGACAGGGCCTACCGCTACAGGGCAAGCCGTCTGCCTGACCAATAACAGGGCTTCATCGCCGACCAGCTCGGCATTACTGTTCTCATCAACTCTCTGAGGCCATGATTCAGCCAGTCCACCATAGCCTCGGCTAATGATGCCGGGCTTATAGCCGGCTTCTTTAAGCAATGAAGCCAATCCTATTACGAACGGCGTCTTACCGGTGCCGCCTACCGTAATATTGCCTACCACGATAACAGGAACGGGCACGGTTTGTTTTTTCAATACGCCCAGGCGATACAATAATTTGCGAAACCTGACCGCATCGCAGAACAGAAAGCCCAATGGGCAAAGCCATACGCCGATAAAATGATCTTTATACCAGATATCCTGCGCCCATCGAGCCAGTGTTTTTTTCATTTTTCTGTCTTCGATTCTTCCGTCGCAAACGAGATATGCGTAAAACCCGCTTGACCGGCACTATCCAGCGCCGCAATAACAGCCTGATGAGGTGTCTTGCCGTCAGCATTGATAATAAAAGGCAATTGTGAGGAATGCGCGGCGATTTTCTGCAATTCCTGTCTTAGCGTATCCTTACTCTGATTGACCAGTTCGTGCGGCAGACCGTCTTCACCTTCCAGGTAATAAACGCCATCCGCATCGATGATTAAGGTAACCGACTTTTCCTGCGCTTCGGCTTCAGCTCCATTGGCTTCAGGCAGCTTTACATTGACTTCTGTTTGTCGGTTGAAAGTAGTGGATACCACAAAGAACAGCAACAATACAAAAAGCACATCGATCATCGATATCAGAGTGATATCGACTTTTTCTCTTTTTTTACGGTGAAAGTTCATAAGGCTTCTTCACGGTCTCCGTGCAGAATTTCTATCATTTTTAATGCTTCGGCTTCCATGTTTACGATGTATTCATCGACCAGTCTTTCAAAATGGCGATGAAAAATTAAACTGGGAATAGCCACTGTCAATCCGGCCGCTGTTGTAATTAACGCAACGGAAATACCCCCCGCTAAAACAGACGGGTCTCCTCCGGTACCGCGTTGCATAAGCGCTGAAAAGATTTCAATCATACCGAACACTGTTCCCAGCAATCCCAATAAAGGGCTAACGGCAGCGATAGTGCCCAAGGTATTAAGAAAGCGCTCCAGATTATGAACAACCTGCCGGCCAGCTTCTTCAATACATTCCTTCATGACTTCGCGTCCATGCTCGCTATTAGCTAGGCCTGCCGCCAAAATATATCCTAAAGGCGAACTGGTCTTTAAACGATGCAGAGCCGCTTTATCCAGCTTTCCTTCGCGAAATAAGTTCCATACCTGAGGAACGAGCTCCGAAGGTACGATTTTCTTCCTTTGCAAAGACCATAAACGTTCAGCAATGATACCCATTGCCCCAATTGAGCATAAAATGATTGGCAGCATCATCCAGCCGCCGCTTTTAATTACTTCAAACACGTTATTTCCTAAAATCAGTATTGTTAACTAAAAACCACATGCGTAAGTATAGGTCACACACTGTACAAGTGCTATTTTAACCTAAAGTACCTGGTGTTGAGTATTTTCAAAGCCAATCCACAGATAAGCGACCACAAAGGCCAATCCGCATGCGACGGCGGCTAATGAATAAACAAACGCCGGGCCCATGGACTCCCAGTAATAACCGCTGTAGAGGCTGCCCAGCATGCCGCCTACCCCATAACTCAGGCTGCTGTATAAAGCCTGGCCTTTACCCTGATGTTGTTGGCCAAAATAAATATAAACCAAATGAATAGCTGCAGCATGGGGTGCGCCGAAGGTAGCGGCATGCAGCAACTGAGCAAGAATCAGCAACCATAACTGATCTGCATACCAGGCGATCATCAGCCATCTGCCGGCGGCCAGCACGATGCTGAGCAGCAGAATATGCCGTAATGAATAACGCTTTAATAAGCGTCTCATGTAAACAAATAACACGATCTCCGCGCAGACGCCTAAAGCCCAAAGCATTCCTGTTATCGTTGTCGAATAATGATATTGATTAAGATAAATGGAATAAAAAACATAATAAGGTCCATGAGCCATTTGCAGCAGCAGATAAACGACTAAAAAAGCTAACACTTCCGGCCTTTTTAGGATTTGCATAAGGCCGACTGGCTCGGTTTCATAACTTAAGGCATGAGCATCCGGCGTCGCTAAGGCAACAACCCAGATTAAAGCCAGCAAGATGATAATGACGGCCGGAAGCATCGATATGGGCTGTTTATCCAGAAGCCAGCCAATACCTAACACAGCGACAATAAACCCGACTGAGCCCCACAGTCTGATCTGGCTATAACGATGAGGCTCGCTTTTTAAATGAAACAACGTTACCGCCTCAAACTGTGGCAACGCGGCATTCCAGAAAAAGCTGAACCCGATGGTGATCCAGGCAAACCCGATGTAACTGCGCTCGATTAAAAAGCCGGCAAAGAGCAAGGCAGCGAAAAATGAGGCAATGCGGATGATGCGCAGACTCTTGCCGGTATGATCGGCAATCCATCCCCACAGATTAGGCGCAATGATTTTGGTGCCCACCAACAAGGCAGACAGTTCGCCGATCTGATCGGCATTGAAGCCGCTGTCTTTCAGATAGAGGTTCCAATAAGGCAAAAAGCCGCCCAGCGTCGCAAAATAAAAAAAGTAGAACCCTGACAGACGCCAGTAAGGAATGGACATAAAGGTCTTTATTCAGGCACCACAAGACAGGCTTTCATGTCTTGTGGTGTTTGTGCTGGTCATTGATGACCGCTTATCTTAAAACCGGCAATCCGGATTGGACATCGGCATTTTGTGCCCGATGCCGTAAAAAATGATCCATCAGCACGATTGCCACCATCGCTTCGGCGATTGGCGTCGCCCGAATGCCGACGCACGGATCATGACGGCCTTCCGTAACCACTTCGACGGCTTCGCCTTGACGATTGATACTTCTGCCGGGCAGACGGAGGCTCGATGTCGGTTTTAACGCGATGCTGGCGACGATGGCCTGACCGCTTGAAATGCCGCCCAAAATGCCGCCGGCGTGATTGCTCAAGAATCCGTCCGGTGTGATTTCATCCCGAAACTGCGTGCCTTTGCTGTCGATGCAGGCAAAGCCATCACCGATTTCCACGCCTTTTACGGCATTGATGCTCATCAACGCATGCGCCAGATCAGCGTCGAGGCGGTCGAAAACAGGCTCTCCCAAGCCGGGCGGGACATGGGTTGCCACGACATTGACTCTGGCACCTATCGATTCGCCTTCCTTGCGCAGAGCATCCATATAAGCCGCCATTTCCTCGATTTTGTCAGCGTCCGGGCAGAAAAAGGGATTGCTGTCGATAATATTCCAATCGATCTTTTCTATTTCTATGGGGCCCAGCTGCGACAAATAGCCTCTTATTTCAATGCCGGCCTGCTCTTTAAGGTATTTTTTGGCAATGCCGCCGGCCGCCACGCGCATGGCCGTTTCGCGGGCTGATGAACGCCCGCCGCCGCGATAATCCCTGATGCCGTATTTATGCTGGTAGGTATAATCGGCATGCCCCGGCCTGAAACTATCGGCAATTTTTGAATAATCCTTGGAGCGCTGATCGGTGTTTTCAATCAGCAGGCCGATAGGCGTACCTGTGGTTTTGCCTTCGAACACGCCGGACAGAATCCTGACTTCGTCGGCTTCGCGGCGTTGGGTCGTATGCCTGGAGGTGCCGGGTTTTCTGCGATCCAGATCCTGTTGCAGATCGGCCTCAGTCAGTGATAATCCCGGCGGGCAGCCGTCAACGATGCAACCCAAAGCAGGGCCGTGACTTTCACCGAACGTGGTGACGGTAAATAATTTTCCTATAGTGTTTCCAGACATTATGCTAAAGCCGCTAAGAATAGTTCGTGATATTGGTTAACCTGTTCGGCCGTCAGCAAGAATACGCCGTCGCCTCCCCGCTCAAAATCCAGCCAGTAAAACGGCACATCGGAAAATGTATATTGCAGTGTTTCCGCGCTGCTGCCGACTTCCACGATCAAAATGCCCTGCTCCGTCAAATAGTGGTCGGCTTCAACCAGAATGCGCAGCACGATATCCAGCCCTGATTCGCCGCCTTTAAAGCCCATATCGGGTTCGGCGCGAAACTCGGCAGGCAACTGTTCCCATTCGGCATGACTGACATAAGGCGGATTGCTGACGATGATGTCATAGCGCTGATCGGGCAATTCATTGAACAGATCCGACTGATACAGCGTCACCGTATCATCGAGCCGGTGTTTTGCCACATTCATTTCAGCAACGGCCAGTGCGTCGGCAGACAAATCGACCGCGTCGACATAGGCTTCGGGAAAGGCATAAGCGCAGGCAATAGCAATACAGGCACTACCGGTACACAAATCCAGGATGCGTTCGACCTGATCTTCATCTACCCAAGGATCGAACCGCTGCTCGATCAATTCGGCGATTGGCGATCTCGGCACGAGAACCCTTTCGTCGACATAAAAAGGCAGGCCTGCAAAAATGGCCTCATGAGTCAAATAGGCGGCCGGTTTCCTTTCGATGATGCGTCTATCGATAATATCAATGACGTCCTGACGCTCTTTCAGCGTCAAAACAGTTTCCAGATAAGCCTCAGGCAGATTATAGGGCTGATAAATAGTATGCAGAACCAGCGCCGCAGCTTCGTCCAGCGCTGTCGCCGTGCCATGGCCAAAAACGATTCTGGCTTCGGTAAATCGGCTGGCACCCCAGCGAATGTAATCGCGAATCGTGGAGAGTGTGGTTAAAACATCAGATGGAGTTGTGTTCATTGATCAATAAATAGTCAATCTCGTTAGATAAGCATCGGCCTATTTTGGCCCATAGCGAATAATCAAACCGTTTCCGGCCTAAAGCCCGCCTTGAACAGTTCAAAGATATCGGCGGGCACATGACCGCCGATTTTGAAAATGATCGTCTTAAAAACTTGCAGCCTTGGCTCTTGCCGCTCTGGCGCCTGCGAAATCCTGCTGCATCACTTTGGCGTTTCCGATCAATAGCCAGCTTTGCCTTTTCAAACGCGCGTTTCCGGATGCCAGCAGCGCCGATTTTTTTGCCAGGTCTTCCGCTAATCGCGGTTTGGACTGTTTGAGCCTTAACTCCGCAAGCTTATAAAACAAGGCTGCATTGCGAGGTTCTATTCTGATGGCACGTTCTATAGCGGCCACTGCCGAGTCAAGGTTGCCGGACTGGCTGTTTTGGTCCGCCGCGGAAACCAGAGCGCCTACCGCCGGCGACGATGATACAAACGCAACCGGTTCCAATGGCTGCATCATTTCCGTGGGCTCCGGCAAAGGCGCCGCAGGTGCCTGGATAGAAGGTACGGCAGAACCCGGAATAGCGTCCGTCCCTGGGGCTGTTTCCATAGGTGTTGTTTCTATGGGCTCCATAGGCGTTGTCGTTATCGGGCCGGAGTCCTTAAGTGGTTGGGTCTCAACCGTCGGAGCGGCCGAACGTTTAGCCTGTTTGGCTTTTTTGGGAGGCTTCGGCTTGGGCGCAGGTTTAGCATAGATGTTTGGTTGGACACGAGGTTGTCCTCCATATACCGGTGCTGGAGGCTGAGAGCCATAAAACTCGGCGCAGCCTGTAACCAGGATAGGCAGTGAACAAACTAAAACAAGTCGTTTAATTGGCATTGACATTTATTTATAAAAACAGCTCTTTGTAATTTGATTAGTTTTGCCGGCGAATTTCTTCATCTACGGGTTTATCTTGATAAGAAGGCATCGAACTTCTGCTTTCCGGCTTTCATTGTGTATTACCGGATATTTCTCAGAAAAATCCTCTATTTTTTGAGATTATAAAGGTATTCCGGGTTTTCTACTAATCAAGACAGACCTTTGAATTCAATGTTGCAAACAGCATTGCCTTACAAGATCAGGCACTGGTATAGCTTGAAATCAGATATTGCAAGCCATCCCTGTCCAGCTTCTGATTGTCAACTTTGAGGTAAGCGACTGCTTCTTCATAATGCAAGGTCACTTCTTCCACACCGACAATCTTCACCATTTCTGCCATAAATTCGTTGGCTTCCTGCTCCGTCAGTTTTTCCAGAGAAATGAGCAGATTCGCCCAATAACGCGGCGGCTTCATGCTGAAGGATAAAAGCAGCCAACTGCCGGCAGCGGCCGCGCAAAACAAAAATACGGCGCCGGCGCCAAATTCTCCATAACACCAGCCGCCTGCTGCGCCGCCGATGCCTGCGCCCAGAAACTGACAGGTTGAATAGACCCCCATCGCTGTGCCTCGCAGGTCAGCCGGCGCATTCTTGGATATTAACGACGGCAAGGTCGCTTCCAGCAGGTTAAAACCGCAGAAAAACAGCCAGAGAAAACCGATTATGGCAAACAGATTACTATTGAACTGCATCAAACCGATGTCAGCCAGCACTAGTGCGGCAATGGCGCCTATAAAGACGGTTTTCATCTTGCGCTTTTTTTCCGCCAATATGACAAACGGGATAATAGCGGCCATGGAGACAATGAATACCGGCAGATAAACCTGCCAGTGCTGTGCCGGAAGCAGGCCGGCATCGCGCATTAACAAAGGCACGATGACAAAACTGGCCGTTAAAATGGCGTGCAGGATAAAAATACCGTAATCCAGCCGCAGTAATTCAACATTTTTCAGCACATGCGAAAATTGCGTCGGTACGAGTTCCGCATCGCGATGTGTCTTGGATTCCTGGGGATTGGGCACTATAAATAGAAGAATTAATATAGCCAGCAACGCCAGTCCCGCAATCAGCCAGAATATGCCGTGCACGCCAACAAAGCTCGCAATCACGGGACCTGCAGTAATGGCAATGCCGAAGGATACGCCGATACTGGCACCGATCAACGCCATGGCTTTCGTGCGGTGCACTTCCTGCGTTAAATCGGCCACCAACGCCATAACGGCGGCGGCTACTGCGCCGGATCCCTGTATGGCGCGCCCCAGCAGAACGCCGTAAATAGTCGTGGACATGGCGGCAATCACGCTGCCGGCAAAAAACAGCAACAAACCGATGATTATGATCTTTTTACGGCCAAACCGATCCGACATCAAACCAAAAGGAATTTGCAGAAGCGATTGGGTAATGCCGTAAATGCCGATAGCCAGACCGACTAATGAGTGTGTTGCTCCCTCAAGCTGCTCGGAAAATAACGACAATACCGGCATAATCAGGAACAAGCCGAGCATGCGGAAAGCATAAATGCTGGCCAAAGACCAGGTGGCGCGTTTTTCCGATGGGCTCATCGGACTCGTAATGTCCTGCACTTGTGTCAAAACCAATTTCTCCTTTGTAATCGTTACGCTTAAAAATTCTGCCATTATAGCAATCATTCTGGCGCATTCATGTATTTGTGCTATGGCTCTCAGGACAAGCGCATATAAATATCAAAAAGAAAAAACTTGATCGAAAGAAAGCCCGGCTTGCGCTGACCATGTGGATAGCTCTCCGCTTGCCCTGACGGTTGTAAGCGCGCCGGGCCGTCTTGCCATCAATCGCCACGACTTCACCCGTCGTCAGTTTCCTGCCCCAGGCGATAAAGCTCTCGCTCAGTTTCGCCGGCTCAAGACGCGCAATGACTCGCGCTCTGCAGTCATGCGAAGGGATGCCGTTCTACTCGGGGGTCTTTCGGCGTTGAAAAGACTTTAATAGATCAAAGTCACGCATGATCTGGCAAAAACCATTAATAACGTGATGATTCCTGTGTATGCAGCCTTATTAGGACAAGCTGTGGTTACAGCCAAAGCCTGAGCCATTACGCGGATTTAAGCTTTACCTCGGCAACCGATTGAAGCCTTATTGCCTGGATTAAAGCAAAGACAGGCATTGAAGTGCCTGTAAATACTTGTTAAGTCGCTCCCTTATTGAGCAGGTTTAATAGCCGTGACCAAGGCATTGGCTTCCATTCTGTGACTCAGGCTAACTTGTGAAAAACCGACTTCTTTTAGTTGATTTAGCGACAGCGATTCACGCATGATATGGTCTTCGGATTCATCATTTAATATGTGAATTACCCAACTCTCCAATAAATCAAGCTTATTGGCTTCCGTCAATATCTTGAAATACCCCTCCACCTCTCTCTGAACAACCCGCGTATGTATGGAAACATCGTCCAGGGCATAACGATCTCCATTAATAAGTTGCCCGCCGGGCTTTAAAACGCGGAAAATTTCCTCTATAACTCTCTGACGATAAGTATTTTGAAAATTGTGCAAAGTATAGGCGGATGCCACGATGTCAACGCTATCAGTTGCCATATTTTCTAGTGCGGTCAATGCGTCATCGCTACAAAAAAATAGCCTTTCCTCATCAGCCCATTTTTTTAGATGGTTTTTGGCTTGGTTCTGCATAGTGGGTTCGTTATCAATGCTTATTACAATTGCCGCCTCCCTGGCAGTTAATATTGATAACGTGGTAATGCCAGTTCCTCCGCCCAATTCGACAATCTTCAATTTATCTGCACTTCGAGCAGGATATTCTGTAACTGCAGCGCCTACAAGACAGCTCATTTCCGTCGCTAATGGACAGATCAGATTGAGCATTTCATAGTCCTGCCCTATTATCCCGGAAAACAGCGCATCGTATTGGGATTTTTTATTACCACTCATTATTAACTACTCATTTATCAGTTATGATTTTGCCTGCTGTTTACGCTCATAAGCGGCTAATTGTTCGGCTGTCGCTTCGCTTTGATATTTATCTTTCCACTCGTTGTAGGGCATGCCATAAATCACTTCCCTCGCCTGCTCATAATCGATATCAACGCCCCGCTCTGCAGCCGCCGCCGCGTACCATTTTGCCAGGCAATTCCTGCAAAAATCAGCCAAAATCATTAAATCAATGTTTTGCACTTCGGTGTGTCTCTGTAAATGGCTGACTAATTGCCTGAATGCAGCCGCTTCTAATTCTGTCTGTGTGTTTATGTTCATGGATTTTTTCCGAAAAATTGGCATTTTAGCAGAAACGCACATGGGGTTATGTACATTCATGAGCAAAGATTTTACAATACCTCGTCATCATGTTTGCATAACAGACGGTTAAATATATGGAAATTCGTAGTTCATTGTTAACTTTTTCGCCTATTGGATATAACCGGCAGGCCATAGAAAGAAACAACAGCGTGCAAAACAAAGATGAAATCAGTGAACTTTCTGTTCCTATAAACTCTCATAACCATCAGTTCGGCCGGGGCCTTTCTGCCGATGAGATTAAAAAAGCATTCGATAATGCTGGTTTAACTCTAGGCTTAATAGACCAACATAATACTTATAAATCAACTGATACGCGTACTTTAAAAGCATTAAATGCTCATATACAAAATCAGTCAACCTTACTGATTACAGGAATAGACACTTATGTCTGACAACCTTCATATCCAGCTATTATGAATCAGCTTTTCGAATTCTTCCCTATCATTTTATTCTTTATTGCCTTTAAGCTTTACGATATATATGTTGCTACCGCAGTCGTTATCGTAGCCACTGTTATTCAGGTTGCCTATACCTGGTTTAAACATCGTAAAGTTGAAACCATGCAATGGATTACTTTGGCCCTAATTCTTGTGATGGGCGGCGCCACCATTTATTTACAGGATGAGCAATTTATCAAATGGAAATTATCCATTATAGAATGGCTATTCGGCCTTGCCTTTCTAGGCAGTCAATTCATTGGTAAAAAGCCTTTCGTCGAACGAATGATGTCCGGCAGTTTGACGTTGCCGGCAGTGGTCTGGAGACGGTTAAACATTATGTGGGCCAGTTTCTTTATCAGTGTCGGCTTTATCAATCTGTACGTTATGTATAATTACAATACCGATGATTGGGTGACTTTTAAAACATTCGGCGTGCCGGGGCTGATGATTATTTTTATTCTGGTACAAATGATTTTTATCTATAAATATATCCCCGAGGCAGAGGAATAAATCGTGTTATACGCAATTATCAGTGAAGATGTAGCGCATAGTCTGGAAAAAAGGATGACCGCGCGTCCGGCCCATCTTAAAAGACTGCAAGCGCTTCAGGATGCTGGAAGACTGATTTTAGCCGGTCCGCATCCCGCTGTAGACAGTGAAAATCCGGGCGAAGCCGGTTTTACCGGCAGTTTGATTGTGGCCGAGTTTGATAGCCTGGAAGCAGCTCAACAATGGGCCGATGCGGACCCCTATATTGATGCAGGCGTTTATACGCAGGTCACCGTTAAACCTTTCAAAAAAGTCTTGCCTCAATGACAGTTAATATAATTAAACAATTATTAAACGATGCTTTTCATCCTGAGCTTCTGGAAATCGTAGATAACAGCTCAGCTCATGCTGGACATGCTGGAGCACGTAGCGGCGGCGGTCATTACCATGTAACAATTGTTGCCGAGGCGTTTGAAGGCAAATCATTGGTTCAACGGCACCAGCTAATCTATAAAGCGTTGGGCGACATGATGAAACATCAAATCCATGCTTTAGGCATTAATGCTCTATCACCCTCTGAACGTAAAATATAAGGAAAATAATAAATGAAAAAAAAGATTATCCCTTTACTGCTTGCTGGTACAGCACTGGTTTCGATTTCAGCTTGCAATGAACAAAAAAGTACTGATGCCACACCTGCCGCTCCCGTTGTTGACAAAGCAGATGCCGTTGCCGTCGTAAACGGAAAATATATCAGCAAAAAAACACTGGCAGACTTGGAAGGTGAAGTTGCCGAACGTGCGCACGGGCAGACTTTCCCTAAAGATAAATTGATAGAAGAGTTAATCCAACGTGAGTTACTGGTTCAGGAAGCCGTGAAAAAAGGGCTTGATAAATCGCCTGAAGTTGTAGAACGTCTTGAAACTCTAAAGAAATCATTGCTATCGCAAGCCGTTCTGCAGGATTACTTAAAAACCAATCCGGTCACCGAAGCCGAAGTAAAAGCTGAGTACGACAGCAAAGTTGCCGCTGAAAAAGGCAATGAATATAAAGCTCGCCATATTTTGGTCAAAACTGAAGCTGAAGCTAAAAAGCTGATTGAAAAATTAGACAAAGGCGCAAAATTTGACGAACTGGCAAACAAAAACTCTATAGATAAATCATCACAAGGCGGCGATTTGGGTTGGTTCACTGCTAATCAGATGGTGGCGCCTTTTTCTGAAGCGGTAGAAAAGTTGGAAAACGGCAAATACACTAAAACACCGGTACAGACACAGTTTGGCTGGCATGTTATTTTAAGAGAAGACTCACGTCCTGTAACGCCACCTCCTTTGGAAGCGGTAAAAGAACAGCTGACACCTTATCTGCAACGCAAAAAAGTCCAATCCATGATAGAAAACCTGCGTAAGCAGGCGCAAGTAGAAGTTCTGGTTCCGACAACAGAAGAAAAACCAAAAGCTGAAGGCGCTGAACCCGCCGCTCCTACTGGCGAGCCGGCAACTACAGAGCAGCCAGCTGCTCAACAACCAGCGGCTGAACCTGCAAAGCCAAGTGATGCCCCTGCTGAGAAGGCCACACCTGAAGCAGGCAAACCTGCAGAAGCGGAAAAACCGGCTACCACAGATAAAAAATAGCCTGCTTGTCTAAAAAGGGCGGTTTTTCCGCCCTTTTTTATGCTATTTTTTCCATATATTGCAAGATAAACTGGACGTTGCGATTCCCTCTGAATTCGTTGATATCCAATTTATAAGCTATCCTGCAAGACCTCAGGCCCAACCATTGTTCAGGATGATCCACATAAAAAGCGATAGCATCAATTAACTGCTCGGTATCCGGCTTTCTCAGCACTAGTTTAAGATGGCGCTGTCCGACGATGCGGGATTGAATGACATCAAAAACCCCGTCAAACACTGGCTCCGGAAATTCCTGCCCCCAAGTGCCTGCGTTTTGCAATAAAGCGGCAAATTCAATCGTGATGTCACTTTCGGACAACTCGCCATCCGAATAAATCTTTAGCTCCAGATCAACATTCGCCAGACGCTTTCTCACCATTTCATCAAAGGCTAAAGCAAAAGGCGGATAATCGTGCATTTTCAAACTTAAACCGGCCGCCATGGCGTGACCGCCAAACTTGCTTAATAATTTGGGGTGCTCGGCGGCTATATCACTCAGCACATCACGTATATGAACGCCGGGAATAGAACGTGCGGAACCTTTTATTTCATCTTTGCCGGCCGAAGCAAAAGCGATAACAGGTCGATGCAATCTGTCCTTGATTCGCGAGGCTAAAATGCCAATCACGCCCTGATGCCAGTCCGCATTAAACAGGCAAACTCCGGCAGGCAAATGATTTTCATCAAGGGTTTTCATTTCCCTCAATAAAGCAACCGCTTCCTTTTTCATTTGGCCTTCAATTTCCCGCCGATCATTATTAAGATCATCGAGTTGAAGTGCTATTTCCTTGGCATGAGCCGGATCTTCGCTTAACAGGCACTCAATGCCTAATGACATATCATCCATGCGCCCAGCCGCATTGAGTCTTGGCCCTAGTGAAAAACCAAGATCCGACGAACTGATTGATTGAGCTTTTTTGCCTGATACTTCAATCAGCGCATTCACTCCAGGATGCGCGCGCCCCGTGCGTATCCTTAATAATCCTTGATAAACCAGTATTCGGTTGACTCGGTCCAGCGGAACCACATCGGCAACTGAACCTAGAGCCACATAATCAAGCAACTGAGCGAGATTAGGTTCCTGGATCTGATGCCTCTCGAACCAGTTTTGTTCTCTTAAACGGCTACGCAGTGCCATTAACACATAGAAGATTACCCCGACGCCTGCTAATGCACGACTCGGAAATTTATCGTCGGGTAAATTGGGATTGACGATGGCATCAGCAGCCGGAAGCTCATGCCCAGGCAAATGGTGATCCGTTACCAGAACCTTTAATCCAGAAGCCTTAGCCGCTTTAACACCGTCAATGCTTGATATGCCATTATCAACGGTAATGATAATGTCGGGCTTTTGCTGTTTGACCAGTTCTACAATTTCCGGCGTCAATCCATAACCGTATTCAAACCGGTTGGGGACTATAAATGAAACCGACTCTGCCCCCAGTAATTGCAGGCCTTTGACAGCCACTGCGCAACTGGTGGCGCCATCTGCATCGAAGTCGGCTATGACAGAAATTCTCAGCCCTTCATTAATCGCGTTGATTAGATGAGCAACCATATCCTCCATGCCAGATAACAACCACGGCGATGGCAATTTTGCCAGCGTTCTATCCAGATCAGCTTCCGATGTTAAGCCTCTGGCTAAATAAATACGTTCCAATATGGGATGAAGCTCGCCGAATTGTGGACGTTTTTTGCCTATGGGTCTGGCAACAATGGTTTTCTTTACGTTTGGATAATACATGAGTTACAGCAATCAGCAGAGCTTGCGCTATAGCGTTTTAAAATATTTTTCTTAGGCGAGATAATTAAAATCAACGTTTTGTTGGCATTGTTATCGGTATTACCCGGGAAGCTCCTGTTTATCAGGAAGGCAGAAAGAGCTCATTATAATTGATTGAGGCAATAACATAGTCATCAATTCTTCTTAATTTCTTCATATTTTTGTCATTTCCAATACTTATTATTCATGAAGTCCGCTTATAGCATTGCGGCCAATTAAAATTCAGAAAATATACGGAAAATAAGCATGAATAAAATAATTCTAACATCCCTTCCCTTACTTGCGGCGGCAGGCGTTTTTCATCCAGTCATCAATTTCGCCGATGAAGTCAAAGGACCAATGTCCTTCAAACCGATCAAGGGGTCTGCTTATAATGAACTCACCAATGATCCTGCTGTGTTGGATGAATCGACCTGGTTGATTCCAGAAGGATTCAAACAATCCGTTATCTCTGATGAATCCAATTTAAACATTTATATTGATAACGATTGGCCTGACATGAATACGGTCAATGAGACTCAAAAACAAGCTGGGCGCTATTTATACCGTACTCATGAAGTCCGTTCAGGCAATGACCAACGCAATGACGGGAGATTGGGCGGAGCAGTTTCCGTTATCGATTTAAAAACGGGCAAAGCCAAAGAATTGGCAGCTAGAGATTATTGGGAAGCCTTGGACGGTATTGTCTGGACACCGTGGCATACCATTCTGGTTGCTGAGGAAACAAACTCGGGCGGCTATCCTGATCCCGATTATCCGCATGCTTCATCGGGACTGGTTTATGAAATCGAGCTGGACAAGGGTGACCCTACCAAAGCAAAAAAAGTCACAGCCCGCCCATTGCTTGGTTCAATTGCTCATGAAGGGATTGAGACCGATGATGAAGGCAATGTCTATGTGATAGATGAAGACCGTGCACCAGGCGGATCTATTTACAAGTTCGTACCAAACACTTATGGCGATTTGAGCAGCGGCAAGTTATTTGCATTGCGGGTTAAAAATGGCGCCCAAATCGGCGAGGCGGAATGGGCAGAACTTAACCTTGATCCAGCCACATTTGATGCGCAAGCGGCTGCAGAACAAATTGGGGCAACCAGTTACTGTCGTCCTGAAGATTTGGAGCGCATCGGCAAGGTTTTATATGCGGCATTGACCTGCGAACCGCGAACCGGCGGCAAAGATGGTCCCGGCGCCGTATTATCTATCAGCCTGAATGAAGCGCCGATGGTCAACTACTTCGTTGAAGCCGGTGTCAATATTGCTGCAGAAAATTCAGCTTCCGGCGTAACCGGTCTTAAAAGCCCTGATAACTTGGCCAACGGTCCTGACGGAAAATTATGGATCGTGGAAGACAATGTACCCAGTGATATTTGGGTAGCAGAACCCGATAATGACGGCGATAGCCATGCGGATGGCGTGCATTTGTTTGCATCGATGAAAGATAAAGATGCGGAAGGAACCGGTATATATTTCGGTAAAAACCCACATAAACTATTCGTGAACGTCCAGCATTCGGGAACGGGCAATGACAAAACGATGGTGATCAGTGAAATCAGGAAAAATGATGAAAAGGATGAAAGCCACAGTGAGGACCGTGATTAATTCATCCAGTTAAATTGATGTCTACATAAATACAAGACGAGCCGCAGCTTATTTAATTGTTGCGGCTTTTTATTATTCGCTTTTAGGCGACGCATCAGCGCATGAATCAAACAGAATAATCGAAGCTTCATAGCTGATGCGTCCGCAAACTTAAATATCCCTTTGCTCTATAACAATCTGCCAAGGCCGTTCAGCAATGGGCAATACGTAACCTTGGGCATCTAATTCTACATGAGTCAGGGAAACCGCATCGAGCACATTTCCTCCGATCAGATCCAACTCATTCGCTCGGCGTTCTACCACAATATCGCAATGATAAGGTCCGCGGCGCAATTGCGCGAACGCATTTACTTCATGCATGAATCCCTCCTCCCGAGGCGCGCAGAGCAAATCTCCTGGCTTGGGTGAGTAAAATTTTGCGTCCCGGGCAATAAAGCGGGCATTCCTGTCAGCCGACAGCGTATGCTCGATATAGTCCCAATGCAGTACAGTGGACGGCAGATCGCTTTCGGGCACGCCTGAACTGCGCGCCAACCAGATGATGAAAGCGCCTGACCAGGGGCGCAGTTCACCTTCATAGCCTAATATCGGCAAAGATGAGGCAGTGTACCAGTATAAATACACGCGCGAGAAAAGCGGAGCCTGGGTTTCATGGCTGTTCACTTCTCCAGTCGAATAGGTCAGTACCGGCGGTTGATGAGTATAATCGACCACAGGTTGGCCAAATAGCATCCATTCCTGACGGGCCAGATAAATCATGCGTTCGCGTATGGTAGGTATGGCGAATGCCGGCTTGACGCCCTCTGCCGGCGTGATGCGTGGCGGTTGGTCGACGGCTATTAACGTACAACCGATCTGCAAAAGGATCAATCCTAAACTTAAACCGAACAAGGATCTGGTCACACGCTCACCTCGACCCGCCACTGTCTGCCCGGATCAATTTCAACTACATTAATCTCTACATTCATAAATTGCCGAATAACAGCAATATTAGTCCGGCTATGCTCGGATAAAGGACCGGTTACAAACGAACCGCCGGCTCCCAGGCTTAACGGTAAGAGGAGTTGGTCAGCGAGATAACAGCCGACAGGCGCACCTAAGGATTGATAATTTATCAATTCGTCAGCCGCCTTGTCAGCCACTTGTTCCGCGCTGATGCCGCGCTCTCCAATGCTTTCGACAACTTCTGTTATGTCAGAATAACGAACTTGGAGAGAAATAATATTGCCAGGGCCTGGCGATTCAACTGTTTCCAACGTTATGCTTTCTTCAGGCCAGTTCAGCCTTTTCAATAATTGTTTTTTCTCTCTGATCAGCACATGACCAGGTATTCTGGATGCCATGCATTTTGCCTGACTATTGAGCAGTATTCCCTGATTTTCTAGTATGACTTTTTGAAAGTTTCGAGGAGGATTGATGGTTATTGTCCATTTTCCGCCTCCTGCCGGATAAAAGCCGTAGCGGTCGATCTTGGCATTAAACTTAGCGCCCATTTGTTCCAGAATCGGCAAAAAACTGTGTTGTATAAAATCAAAGCTGGGGGCCATTGGGTTATGTGTTCCTCCTTCCAGAACCAATCGTGAAGGCTTGCCAGTCAATAACAGCGCCGGCAGCACGGTTTGAAAAACCAACGTACTGCTGCCGGCAGTGCCGATAGCAAAATGATAGTCACCAGCCTCAATATTGCCAGGTATAAATTCAATTTCCTGAGAACCGACAAACGCACCATTAACCTGCGCATCGCATATCTCGGCCATGGCCTTAACGCTGGCTAAATGTTGGCGCATCAGCCCCGGTTTTTTTCTGCCTTGCCTGATATTTTTGATGCGCAGCGGTTTTCCCAGACTGGCAGCCAACGATAGTGATGTTCTCAGCATCTGGCCGCCACCCTCCCCACGTGCGCCATCTATATTAATCATGATTGTACCTTTTAATAATCCTGAAGTGTCTTGGCATTCATTTTTTTAAATATGTCTATGATATAATACCCTTAATTGAAACGTGCCAGCCTGTCATTTTGCCTCTGCCAAGGTAGTTATTAAACCTTTATATCAAAATAAGACTTAATAAATGTTATATTTGATATATGTCTATGATATAAATAATCATAAATATAATCGCCTCCATGAATTGGACGTCTCTCTACGATGATAGATGGTGTATTAACAGCGCCACGCACACATACTGTCTAAACGGCAGATGCCGCACTCGATCAATTTTGCTCTGTAATCAAGTGTTGTTTATATGATGCTAATCTCTTTGGCTACTCGCACTGCTGCTGTGTTTTTTAATTTGCTCCCTAGCGACAGCGGCAATGTTTTCCGGCGTAAAACCGAAATGTTGAGCGACGACTTTCGCTGGTGCAGACAGACCGAAGTCATGCAGACAAAACCTGGCGCCCTCGCAACCGGTATAGCGCTCCCAACCGAAGCTGGATGCGGCTTCGACGGCGACCCGCGCCTTGATCCGTGGAGGCAGCACGCTGTCCCTATAAGCCTGGCTCTGAGCCTCGAACAGATCCCATGACGGCATGCTTATCACTCGCGCCTTGATCCCTTCGGATTTCAGTTGCTCATAAGCCATAACGCAGAGACCGACCTCGCTGCCCGTCCCCAGCAACAGTACATCAGGCTGCTGATCCTCGGCATCGGCAAGTACATAGGCGCCGCGGGCCACACCGCTGGCCGGCGCGTATTTCGAACGGTCCAGCGTCGGCACCGCTTGGCGCGTCAACACCAGACTGACAGGGCGATCCTTGATTGGCATAATGGCGCGCCACGCCTCGACCACTTCGTTCGCATCCGCCGGGCGTATCAGAATCATGCCCGGCATGGCGCGAAAAGAAGCGAGATGTTCGACAGGCTGATGAGTGGGCCCGTCCTCGCCCAGACTGATCGAATCATGCGTCCAGATATAGATCACGGGCAGTTCCATCATGGCGCAAAGCCGCACCGCAGCCCGGCAGTAGTCGGTAAAAATAAAGAAGCTCGCAGCAAAAGGCCGTAGTTTCGACTGGCTCAGCCCACTGGCGATGGCGCACATGGCGTGCTCGCGCAGGCCAAAGTGTAAATTGCGGCCACTGTAATCGCCCCCCTGGCCCGGCGCCTGAAACTCGCCGGCCGGCTCAGCGCTCAAATGCGTCTTGGTAGACGGCGCAAGGTCTGCCGCGCCGCCCAGCAGCCATGGTATTTTTCCGGCTATCGCATTCAGCACTTTACCCGATGATTCGCGGGTAGCCATGCCCTTCTCATCGGCCGGAAATTCAGGCAAGCCGCTATCCCAACCATCCGTCAACTCGCCCCGCTGCATCTGATCGACCTGTTCGGCAAGATCCGGAAAACGCTGGCGATAGGCTGCAAACTGCTCATTCCAGCCTAAGTGAGCCGCAGAACCGCGCCGGCCAAACTGATCCCGGAAGTGCGCCGGAACCTCGTCCGGCACGTAAAACTGCACATCCGGGTTCCAGCCGTAAGCCATTTTCGCCAGCCGAACTTCTTCATCGCCCAGCGGTTCGCCATGGGCTTCTTTCGTATCATGCTTGTGCGGCGCGCCATAGCCGATATGGCTGCGGACGATAATCAATGTAGGCGCATCATGCGTATTAAGAAATTTCTCGTAGCATTGGGTAAGCAGTTCAAGGTCATTGGCATCATCGATATGAGAGACATGCCAACCGTAGCCGGAAAAGCGCTCTGCCACATTTTCCGAAAAAGTCAGGTTGGTCGAACCTTCGATGGTGATATCGTTGTCATCGTAAATCCAGCAGAGATTGGAAAGCTTCAAGTGTCCAGCCAGGGACGCCGCCTCGGCGCAAACGCCCTCCATGATGTCGCCATCGCTGCACAGTGCATACACGTTGTAGTCAAACAGATCGTAACCGGGACGGTTGTAAGTGGCTGCCAGCCAGCATTCCGCGATCGCCATGCCGACACTGTTCGCAGCCCCCTGCCCGAGCGGCCCCGTGGTCGTCTCCACGCCGGAAGTCCAGCCGTACTCAGGGTGACCCGTGCAGCGGCTGTTGATCTGGCGGAACGTCTTGAGATCTTCAAGCGTCACTGCCAGCCGGTCAGATTCCTTATAACTGGGACTGGTCGCTTTGACGCCGCACAGATACAGCAGACTGTAGAGCAACGCTGAGGCATGACCGGCCGAGAGCACGAAACGGTCACGGTTCGGCCAATTGGGATCTTCCTGATCGTAGCGCAAGAAGCGCTGCCACAGGCAGTAAGCGGTCGGGGCCGCGCCCATGGGCGTCCCTGGATGGCCGGATTTCGCTTTCTGGACGGCATCGATGGAAAGCGTGCGCAGGGTATTGATGCAAAGCTGGTCAAGTTGGGCTGGATCGGTCATAAATTCACTCCACTGATGAAGGACAATGCGTCAGCACGTTCATAAATAAAGCGCCCCCAAGCAGCTTCCTCCAAGAAATCGCTGTTATTTGATTTCGATACCGGCGGCCGGAACCTTTCGTTCCATTAAATAGGCATGAATGGTGGCGATAAAGATGGGAAAGGCACCGAAAATGATAAACACAAGGTCTCCAGGCAAGCGCAGCCATTCAAAAAGGCGGGACTGATGCGTGCCCGTATAAGCAAGCCCACGGGCATGCCAATAACCGTTTTCCACTACATCAATCAATTGCAGCACGCCAGCCGGAAACAGGCTAAAAACCACCATCATCAGAAGCCCGATATTGATCCCCCAAAAGCCAACCCGAATGTATTTCTCCAAACTCATCCAGAGTGCATCACTAGTTGTCTGCCTGATCACAAATACGAGAAGGCCGATGCCAAGATTGCCGAAAACGCCCATCAAAGCGGCATGGCCGTGGTTTGGCGTCAGCAATGTGCCGGCCTCGTAGTAACTGACGATCGGCAGATTGATCAGAAAGCCGAAAATCCCGGCCCCGACAAAATTCCAGACGCCGACGGCGATGAGAAAATAAAAAGTCCATTTATGGGGCACCGCGATCTTCTGTTGGCAGATAACACAGCGCGAATGGGTCAGCGTTATGAAATCCCAGGCGTCGAGCGTGAGCAACGTCAATGGCACGACTTCGAGCGCCGAGAACATGGCGCTCAACGCCATGTTGAGGTTAGTCTGGCCGGTCCAGTACATGTGATGGCCTGTGCCAATGATTCCGCCGGCAAAATACAAGATGGCGTCCAGGTAAATGATGCGAGTCGCCGTCAATCGCGAGACAACGCCAAAACGGAAAAAAATAGTCGCGACCAGCACCGTGATGAAAAACTCGAAAAAACCCTCAACCCAGAGGTGAATAATCCAGAAACGCCAGGAATCGACAATAGAGAAATGGGTCGAGCTGTCGAAGAACATGGCCGGCAGATAAAAGAACGGAATAGCCAGCGCGGAAAACAAAAACAAACCGGCGATCTCCCGATGTTCGGCATCATGCAGGGCCGGAATCAGAGCGCGCACCAGCAAGCCAAACCAGAAAAGCAGCGCGGCAGCGAGCAAAAATTGCCATGCGCGGCCAAGCTCAAGGTATTCCCAGCCCTGGTCGCCCAGCCAGAACCAGATCTGCGGCAGTTTCTGTTGCATTCCGGCCCATTCGCCCAGCAAACTTCCGATAGCGACTATGAGCAGCGCCCAGAACAAAGCATGAATGCCGGCCGTTTGCCCCCGCGGTTCCTCCCGCCCGAGCTCGGTGCTCAGAAAGAGCGCGCCGGCGACGAACGCGGTGGAAATCCAGAAAATCGCAAGCTGCAGATGCCAGGTCCTCAACAAGTTACTGGGAAACCACAAAGAAAGATCGAATCCATAAAAGCTGTTCGGGTCGGCGCGATAATGTGCGGTGCCGCCGCCGGCCAGTGTCTGCATTAAAAGCAGCAACGAGACGATGACAAAATATTTGAGCGTGGCGCGCTGGGCAGGGCTCCCGCCAGTGAGGAGCCGTTGCGGATGCACATGCCCCTCGGTCTTCCATCCGAGAAATTTGAATTTACCGAACGCTAACAGCACCAACGCTGTTCCGCCGAGCAAGAAAATTAGGCTCAAAACGCTCCAGAGCACCGCATCAGCCGTTGGCGTGTTTCCTGCCACAGGATCGAATGGGAAATTGTTCGTGTACGAATAAGGCTTTCCCGGCCGGTTGGCAACCGAAGCCCAAGCGCTCCAGGCTACAAAAGCGGTTAACTGCCGCAGCTCATCGGGATTACGGATGGCTCCTATGCCGAGCCCGCCGCTCTGTAGTGGTGAAGAGAAATAAGTGTTCCACGTGCTCGTCTGCTGGCGAAACCAATCGCCATAGGAAGGCCCCATAGTCAGTATGCCGCTGCTAGGATCATACCGATTCTGTTTCAGTTCGGCCCGAACTTCCGCCTCGACAGCCGCCCGCTGAGCCGGCGTTAATTGATCTGGCGATTGGCCATAGCGCTGGCGAGCAATCAGCGCCGCGCCGGCAAGCGCCTGGGTATGCAGATACTCTGCCGAATAATCGGGTCCGAGATAAGCGCCATGCCCCCAAACAGTGCCATTGTCCATCAGTCCGTACTTAAGAAATGCTTGCTGGCCGGCGCGAATGTCATCGTCAGTGAATAAAATCGATCCATCGGCCGCCATCACCTTCTTCGGAATCGGAGGCGCTTCATGATAGACCTTGAGCGTTACCAGCAGAAGAACCGCCAGACCGGAAATCAGAATGATAAGACTCGCGCGTCTCCACCAGGGCGAAAGCGTATCGATGACAGGCATCTCTGATGCTGGCATTGCTTCCCTGAAGGCGAGGTTATCGTCTGTTTCATTCATTCGGTTGCCTTGATGTCGATGCTGATCGGTATTCTACATATCGTCATTCATCTTTATTTATACCTCCGCCGCTCCGGTTTTTTCTGTTCGTTGGCATACTTATAAAATTATCATCGTCGCCTGAAAAAAGGCAGCTAGGCCTAACCGGCATTTCATGCTCTAAACTGGCGGTAGCGGCGAATCAAGGTATTGGTCGAGCTGTCATGATTGAGCTGCGGCTCGCTTGCGCTTTCCAGCTCGGGGATCATGCGCTGCGCCAGCACTTTGCCCAACTCGACGCCCCACTGGTCGAAAGAATTGATATGCCAGATTACTCCCTGCGTGAAGACACTGTGTTCATAAAGTGCGATCAAGGCCCCGAGCGTCTGCGGCGTCAGGCGCTCGACCAGCAGGGTATTGGTCGGACGGTTGCCCTCGAAGCTGCGGTGCGGCGCCAGCCAGTCGGGAGTGCCTTCGGTCTTGACTTCCTGCTCCGTCTTGCCGAAGGCCAGCGCCTCCGTCTGCGCGAACAGGTTCGCCATCAGCAAGTCATGCTGCCCATTTACCGGATTCAATGTCTGGCAGAAACCGATAAAATCACAGGGGATCAGCTGCATTCCCTGATGGAGAAGCTGATAAAACGAGTGCTGTCCGTTGGTGCCCGGCTCGCCCCAGTAGACAGGCGCCGTATGGTAATCGACAGGCAAGCCGTCCAGCGTGATGTGCTTGCCGTTGCTCTCCATCGTCAGTTGCTGAAGGTAAGACGGGAAATACTTGAGATACTGCTCATAAGGCAATACCGCCATTGTCTGCACACCGAAAAAATTGATGTACCAGACTGACAGCAGTCCCATGAGCGCCGGTAAATTGCGCTCAAACGGGGCGGTGCGGAAGTGCTCGTCCATGGCCCGGAAGCCGGCCAGCATCGAGCGGAAGTTCTCGGGCCCGATCGCGATCATGGTCGACAGGCCGATCGCCGAATCCATCGAATAACGGCCGCCGACCCAATCCCAGAAACCGAACTGGTTTGCCTCGCCGATACCGAATTTCGCCACCTCTTCAGGATTCGCCGAGACCGCTACAAAGTGCCTGGAGACGGCCTCCTCGCTGCCGAGCTTGCGCAGGCTCCAGGCCCGGGCGGCATGCGCATTGACCATCGTCTCAAGCGTCGTGAAAGTTTTCGAACAAATGATGAATAAGGTCTCTTCCGGATTGAGATAGCGTGTCGCCTCAACAAAGTCGGTGCCGTCCACGTTGGAAACGAAAAGGAAACGCATGTCGCGCTGACTGTAATAGTGCAGCGCTTCGTAGGCCATTACCGGCCCAAGGTCGGAACCGCCGAGACCGATATTGATGACATTTTTGATACGTTTGCCCGTATACCCCAGCCATTGCCCGTCACGAACCTGCTGCGAGAAAACACTCATCCGGTCCAGCACCTCATGCACTTCAGCCACAACATCGACGCCATCGGCAAAAATCTGTTCATCTTTAGGTGCCCGCAAGGCCGTGTGCAAAACAGCCCTCCGTTCCGTCACATTAATTTTGTCACCGCTGAACATCGCATCAATTCGATCACGCAGCCTGCACTCGTCGGCAAGTTGCACGAGCAATTGTATCGTCTCGTCAGTGATGCGGTTTTTTGAATAATCGAGATAAATCCCGGCAGCCTCAGCCGCCAGGCGCTTGCCGCGTCCTGAATCACCGGCGAAAAGTTGGCGCAAGTGGATATTGCGCATAGCTTGATAATGCGCCGCCAGCGCTTTCCAGGCCGGACGCTCGGTCAATGGTTGCGAGACTGCATTCATTTCGACCCTCCGGTTGCTTTTGCGTCAATGCTGGCCATCAGATCATTCCAGGACTTCACGAAAGCCTGGGCGCCCTCATGTTGCAGCTTTTCGGCCAAGTCAGCGTAATTCACCCCGGCCTTTACGAACTCGTCCAGCACTTTATCGGCCTCGCCAGTGCCGATCGGCAATTCGCCCCCCACTCGCCCATGGTCGGCAAAGGCAAGCAAGGTTTTCTCGGGCATGGTATTGATCGTATTCGGCGCTACCAGCGCTTCAATATACATAGTATCGGAAGCTTCAGGGTCCTTAGTGCCGGTGCTGGCCCATAACAGGCGTTGAGGCCTTCCGCCTCGCTCGACTATTTCCCGCGAGCGAGGCGAATCCAGCAATTCACGGTAGGCCGTATAGGTGCGCTTGGCAATGGCGATGCCAAGGCGGTTTCGAAGCTCGGCCGGCACCTTGTCCTTGACTGCCACATCCCAACGGCTCACGAAAATAGATGCCACAGAGTCGACCTTGGGTTCGAGGCCGGCTTCGATCCGCCGTTCAATACCTCGCATGTATGCCAGAGATGCCGCAATATATTGTTCGCGCGAGAACAGCAGCGTGACGTTTATTGGCACGCCCTTAAAAATGCACTCCTCGATCGCGGAAATGCCTGCCGAGGTTCCCGGTATCTTGATAAAAATATTAGGCCGCTGTGCTCGCTCATGCAGTCGCTCAGCCATTTTAATGCTATTGGCGGTATCGTCCGCCAGCAAAGGCGACAGCTCCAACGATACCCAGCCGTCCGCGCCATCGGTGACATCATGGATCGGGCGAAAAAGATCGGCGGCCTGAGTCAAATCCTCTAGTTCCAGTTCCAGAAACAACGCTTCACCTGACTTGCCTTCGGCCGCTTTACGACGGATAGCGTCATCGTAAAAATCAGCGCTTTTGATAGCCTGATCAAAGATTGTGGGATTTGAAGTAAGCCCCGTCAGCGAAAGCTCATTGATGTAGCGCTGTAATGTGCCGCTCATCAATAATCCCCGCGTAATATTATCAAGCCAGAGGCGCTGGCCGAGATTATGAAGTTGTTGTGTGGCCTTCATCATTCCTCCTGTTCAACATATTCAGTATTGGCAGACCTTAGCAAAGCTGGCCAATCCTCATGGATCAGGTCGCTAATATGTTCGATTGTCAGATCAGCCGAGGGATAAGCGGCAATATTATCGGGGTCGAGCGCATAATGCCCTTGACGAGGAAAAATCGTCGTCAACCGTTTTCCCCAGGTCCTTTTCATGGCTGCCAGAATGCGCAGCTTGTCATCCACCATCACATAATGCCGGGCCGGATAGCGCTGCTCGACCTCTGCCAGCATTTCTTCCTTATGGATGTAAATCAGCACGCGGCCTTCGACCGCATCCCAGAGTCCCGAACGCTGTACCTTGCGCGGCTGGAAGACCACATCGCCATCCGACAGGATGACGGTCGGCCACCAGCGGCGCAGATGTCTGATCACATCAAGCACATCCGGATAGAGGCGATCCGCAAACGGATAGTCCGCCAGATAACTCGACATCAGCAATAGCTGCGGTTCGTTCATGGCGCCAAGCCGATAGCGCTGCAGCGCGCCCAGATAATCGGCATAGCCCAGCTCGGCGCGCAATTCATTGAAGATCACCCAATAACGCTCGCTATTCTCGAAGCCAAACGAACGCTCCAGATGCCGCTTGAGGTCCACCGTCACGCGGTCGTTTTCAAGCAGCGTATTGTCCACATCCAGCAAAAAAACGACTTCTTCCGGCTTTGTCATAGCCTCGGCCCTTGCCGTGTGGGGTTGAGCCAGCCCCCGTCGGCAGCGATAAGCGCATCGGCCTCTTTGGGTCCCCAACTGCCGGGCTGATAAGGGATGGCCCGGTGATGCGCCTCAAGGACCGGATCGACTGCCGCCCATGCGGCCTCTATTGCTTCCTCCCTAGTGAAAAGCGCGCCATCGCCGGCCATGGCGTCAGTCAAAAGCCGCTCATAAGGGGCATCCTTGCCCGGCTGATCGTCGAGCAAGTAAAGTTCCTGCTGATCGCCAATAAATTCCTTCCCTGCCCGCTTGACGCGCGCAGCCAGGGCAATGGCGCTGTTAGGAGAAAGCCTGAAACGCACATAATTAGTCCGCCCGTCTGCTGGCCTCGAATCGGCGAACAGCCGCTGCGGCGGCGGCTTGAACTGGACCAGCACCTCGTCTGCCGTTTCAGCCAGACATTTGCCGGAACGCAAATACCAAGGCACGCCTTCCCAACGCCAGGAGTCGATAAAAAGACGGACAGCGCAGAAAGTTTCCACGTCGGAATTCTTATCCACATTCGGCTCATTGCGATAGCCTGTGTACTGGCCGCGCACCAGATTGTCAGCCTGCAGCGGACGCATGGCCTGAAAGACCTTGGCCTTTTCAGCATGCACGGCACCAAAGCCTCGATAGGCCGGCGGTTCCATGGCGAGCAATGAGACGACCTGAAACAGATGGTTCTGTATCACGTCGCGCAGGCAACCGGCGGTTTCATAAAATGCACCGCGCCCCTCCACGCCGAAGCGTTCGGCCAAAGTGATCTGAACGCTGGCCACGCAATTTCGGTTCCAGATCGGCTCCAGAAACGAATTGGCGAAACGGAAATAAAGGATGTTCATGATCGCTTCCTTGCCCAGGAAGTGATCGATGCGGAAGATCGCATCCTGAGGAAACATCGACTGCGCAATTCGGTTCAGCTCCCGCGCCGAGGCCAGATCATGGCCGAACGGCTTTTCGATAATGACGCGCGCATGCTCGGCCAATCCTGCAGTACCGAGACTCCTGATAACGGTTGCAAACAGCGAAGGCGGAATGGCCAGATAATGGGCAGGACGCTTGACATCGCCCAGGGCCTGCTTGAGCGCTTTGAACGTTCCTGCGTCATTATAGTCGCCTGCCACGTACCGAAGCAGGGAAAGCAGATGATCCAGAGCCTGCCGGTCGTCTATCGTGCCGAATTTCTGTATGCTGTCCATCGCCCGCTGGCGAAGCTGCTCCTGGCTCCATTGTGTTGACGCGACGCCGATCACCGGCACATTGAGACTGCCCTGCTTCGCCATCGCATAAAGCGCCGGGAAAATCATTTTATAGGCCAGATCCCCCGTCACGCCAAAAAGCACCAGCGCATCAGATATCTCGCGGCCACCGCTATTGCCCATCTCAATATCCTCCTGTCCTGTTTTGCTTCACTGCTTTCTGGCGATGATGTTTTTTATTTCAATTTCATAAAATGCACCGGATTGATTAATTTCCTCTGTTCGGTATCCAACATAGTGTTGCATTTTTTCCAGACGAAAAATTGCAACACTGTTTAATCTCTATTGTTCATAGGCGTGCTTCAATTTTTGAATATCAATCTTGCCCATTTGCAGCATGGCTTGCATGACTCTCTGCGATTTTTCTACGCTCCGGTCTTGCAGCATCTCGCCTAAAGTGGAGGGAACGATCTGCCATGAAACACCAAATTTATCTGTAAGCCAGCCGCAATGAAGTTTTTCTCCGCCCTCGGAGAGCTTCTCCCACAACTCATCGATTTCTTCTTGTGCCTCGCAGTTAACGAAAAGAGAAACGGCCGGCGTGAAGGTGAACTGTGGACCGCCGTTTAAGGCTATGAATTCTTGTCCATCAAGTTGAAATGTCACAGACATTACCGAGCCGGCAGGACCCGGCCCCACTTCTCCATAATGAGTAATATTTCCTTTTTTTGAATTTTTAAAAATGGAGGTATAAAAATTCATCGCCTCTTCGGCTTTGCCATCAAACCACAAACATGGGGTAATTTTTTGCATCGTGTTTCCTTCTTTTATCTAAAAAGCTCAGTTTCGTAGCCTCGATTCAATACTGTGAAACTGATGAATTAAACTCAATCCTTGATTTCGTTACATTTCTTCGAGACTACGTTTATCTGAAAAGCCAACCTACAACTTAAAGGCGGCGTTTAGCCGCAAACTTTCAGAGCCGCCTCTTGCAGTTCCTCCAGACTCACATCACGAACATGCGTAGCAATCGCCCAATGATGGCCAAACGGGTCTTCAAGATATCCATAGCGATCACCCCAGAACATATCCTCGACCGGCATTCTAATAGTAGCGCCGGCGTTGACAGCCTGTTCGAAGAGCGCATCAACGTCTTCGACCTGGAGATGAATAGTGACTGGCGAACCTTTAAGTGACTTGGGACCGAATGATCCCCATTCCGGGCATTCATCGGCCAAGAAGATCGCCGAATCACCAATTCGAATGCAGGCATGGATGAGCTTGCCTTGCGGACCCGGCAAACGCATCATTTCAACGGCATTGAACGCCTTCTTGTAAAATTCAATGGCATCGGCCGCGCCGGCGCAAACCAAATGCGGTGTTACCGTATGCATCCAGTCTGGAACAGGTTTTACTTGTGGCATGAGATGTCTCCTTATGGTTTTTGAATTAGGTTTTAAATTTGGAATGGCTTTGTGTGTGGATTCCGCCATAAATTCTGGCTCGACTGATTAACCGAGCGAGAATCAGCGAAATCGACAAGTTGTTCTTACAAAACGAAATTTCTAGATCTTATGCTCAGCATCCAGCTCGCGAAAACGCTCGGTTGCATCTCCAGAAGGAAAATCTTCCAGTTCATACAACTGGCGCACCTCGATCTCCGCATCCTTGCCATCGACAGCCGGATTGGGATAGCGTTTGGTCCATTCGATAGCCTCTTCCCTCGAATTCGCCTGAATCAACGTATATCCGGCGACGAGCTCCTTGGTTTCGGCAAAAGGGCCATTGATCAGGGTTCGCTTCTCGCCGGAATATTTTATGCGCCATCCTTTCGAACTCGGCTGAAGCCCCTCTGCACCAAGCAGTATGCCGGCTGTTGCCAGATCCTCATGGAATTTTGCCATGGAAGCCATAAGCGTATCATCTTCGGGCATGACGCCGGCTTCAGTATCTTTGCTGGCCTTGACTATAATCATGAATCTCATTGTTTGTATCTCCTATTCGTTAAAAGCTAGAACCGTGTTTGAGCAATCTTGTCTCCGGCTCTGCTTACTAGTCGAATGGGAAACTGAAAAATCGACACGGCAGGATTAAAAAATTAGCTTGCTTCGGCCTGAGCCATTTCCCGAATCGGTCGAATCGGGCGAACTTCAATACTGCCCACACGCACCGGAGGGATTTTTGCGGCCAGACTAATCGCCTCGTTCAAGTCCCTGGCATCGATAAGATAAAACCCGGCCAGCTGCTCCTTGGTCTCGGCAAACGGGCCATCGGTCACGGAAACCTTGCCGTTGCGAACCCGCACAGTCGTGGCGGTATGAACAGGCTGGAGAGCCTCCGAAGCAATGCAGTGCCCGCTCTTGCGGAGCGCCTCATCATAGGCCAGGCATTCGTCATCCTTCGGGCTTTCCGGCAAACTGTGCAATTTTTCTTCGTCACTGTAGACCAGGCATAGATACTTCATGGATCACTCCTTATTCATGGATAAAAGATCGATAACGCCTTATTGGATTAGCGGGAGGCATTTACACAGAAAATTACGGTTATAATTTAATTACCTGTATTATCAATAACATACACATTCATCACCTGCGCATCAATAGCCAATTATTATTGGTTATTGATGGCATAACTTATTGTTTTATTGAATTACCTTATCTTGATTTACACAAACCGTATGTTTCAGCGCAAATGCTCCCGCTAGTTCAGGTAATCAGTTTTTCACTGTTGGTTCAAGAAGCTGTTTGGAAACTTCCGTTTCAAGCCGGGCGTTTCAACATAATAATGCGGATCGTTGTGATGCAAATCCACGTTTCGCCGGTGCGAGTGAGTGATTCAGCCAGCCGAAGGTTCGCTCGACCACTCTCAGCTCACCTAAGCCATTAGGTGTCTCTGAACGAAACAAGCGTCTCCACGGACATGATCCGGCATTATGGCCGGGCGTTTGGCGATGCCTGCTACAATTTTGCCGACAAAATCCAGACAGGCAGCACCTGCCAGCTGATAGATCTGATCAGTGACTGCCTGATCTTTGCCCGAACCTAAAAGCCAGACTTGCCAGCCGTATTCTATTAGCTGGCACGTAACTTCAGCATAATGGCTGAGTTGCCAGCGTTTTGCCTCCTCATGCTCCGCGCCTGGACATAAGGCAGCAATGCGGTAGGGATACGGGTAAAAAAGGCGTCAATGCCGACTTCCAGGTATTGTGCAATACTATCGCCTGATTGTAATGGATGAGCGCGTCAATTCAGCCCAGATCTGATGCGGGTCAGCAATCCCGGCTTACCGCGTTTGACCGTCATTTCAATGCCCAATATCACCATGACACCTACCCAGGAAGGTGCGAAAACCAAAACGCGCATTTTTATATCAGGTAACAAAATTGAAATGATCGTCGACCCGCTCGATTTGGAACACTCGATTCGGCATCCGCGTATTATAGGTTTTCTCTCGACCTTTTTTATCGCGCTCGCGCAAATTAAAGGTATTGCAATCGGCGATCAGATGAGTTCCAAAAGGCGTTTCGATCGCATCTTGCACCCACTTAACAGGAAAAAAGCGGCTCGTGCCGGGAATGCCTCGTGTCAGGTTGAAGTTCTTGTCATACAAAAGCACTTCGCCCCTGCGCGAATTAGACAGCATATAGCCGCCTGAATGAGGCCGGATATGATGCGCTCCGCTCAAGTTGCTGATGACAACTTCATGCTCCAGGGTTTTTCTGTCGATGCGGATCACTTGGCCTTGATAGAACAGGATGGTCAGTATTTTGCCTTCGTCATACGGGTCAACAATGGCGGAGTTCAAATGGGTTGTTTGCAAGCGGCCTGGATAATTTTTGAAGCGATGGTCCATTTGCCTATCGATATGGCGCTTTCCGCCACCATAAGCTGTGTCATAGCCATGCTCGGTGGCCCACCAGGACCAGATCAATTGGCCTGTCAAATCAAATTCAAGCAGGGCATCAACCCCGCTTGCCGTGATCAACAAACCCCGCTCGGTCCTGCGCAGCGAGCGCACCTGGGTCATATAGGGACTGCGAATTTCCAGATCGATTTCGCCTTTGTCATTGAGCCTGGCGATATGCTCGTCCCCCGGCACACCGTCTTCACTGCAAGGCAAACCGGTTATGAAATATAAACCTTCGCCTGACACATACTGCATTCCAAACGGTTTCACTGGGGTCATTTCACCCAAATATTTTATGCCGCCTAATTCGCCGGTATGTTCGAATAACTCCAGTTTTCCGCCAGGCAAACCTCTGAAAACATCATTGGATCGATCTTTGCCTCTAATGATGCGGTTTAATCTAAACTTGACATAGTCCCAGTTGGTTTGGGGATAAGAAACGACAAATCTCATAACACTTCTTTTAGCTTAATTATTGATATTTTCATAACAGACACGATCGAATCTGAGTTTTACAAAGACTTCGCGATCACATCCAATTTGAGCTCTACTGTCAACGCTTGCTAATAAAGCGCAACGATCATATCAAGCCCATCTTGTACAGTTTTACTATTGCTCAAAACCTAGTAGCTTAAATCAGCCTCAAGCGATCAATTTATGGACAAAGGGGCAGTGATTTATAGAGAGACAGTAAAATTTTAGACCTTTATTGCTCGTCACATATGCTACTACAGCATGAGAACGAGGTGTTAGTCCAGAGTAACTGTTTTCCCATCTTTGAACAAAGCGTTCTGAAGGGTTCTGTTGCGTCAGCGGAGAGAGCGTCGTTTTCGGTAAGCTATTACGCTCACCCAACACCGCGTAATCAAGAAAGCCATTCTCCGGCAAAGTTTGCCAGACAAGGTCACGATCGATAAGGGTGGAGCCAATGCCGCGGCTCTCGAGGCGCTTCAGGAGACAACCGATCACGCCATCGAAGCCCGCCAGAGCCTGTATCTGAACAACCTGATTGAGCAGAATCACCGGGCCGTCGAACGGATCGTCAGGACAATGGCAAGGCGTTGAATTGATGCATAGGATCAAGAAAGGCCAGCTGGTTTTTGGCGATAGCCAAAATCTATCCGCTGCAGGACAGTTTTATTCATTGGTCGCCTAAAAACCAGTTTGGAATGACCAAGTTGCGATTGACGGAAATTAACGCAACAGAACCAAAAGACTTATATGATTCCATGGGCCTTCAGTAATTCCATGACTTGGTCCACTGAAGCCGACAAGGATAACTCACCGGTATTAATACGCAGTTCGGGATTAACAGGCGATTCATAAGATGAAGACAGGCCAGTAAAATTTTTGATTTTGCCCAACCTGGCACGCCGGTAAAATCCTTTAACATCGCGTTTTTCACAGACTTCCAATGAACAGTCACAATAAATTTCCAGAAAGTCGTCTTCGTTGACCAATGAGCGCATACGGGTACGATCAGCTTGAAATGGCGAAATAAACGCAGTCAGCACAATCACGCCAGCCTCTATAAATAACTTTGCCAGTTCTCCAACGCGGCGGATATTTTCCATGCGATCCTGATCGGAAAACCCTAGATCCGCGCACAGCCCATGACGAACATTGTCGCCATCCAGTACGAACGTCCGGCACCCCATCCGGGACAGGCGTTCTTCCGTTGCATGCGCCAAAGTCGATTTACCAGCGCCGGACAACCCGGTAAACCAAAGAATAACACTACGATGATTGTTCAATGCTTCGCGGTGCTGTCTAGTAATGGTTGACTGGTGCCAGACAATATCCTTTGATGGCAATTGTTTAGACATATTAATTCCATTTCAAAATTATGTTTGGGATTAGCGGGTGGCATTTGCACAGAAATTTACAATTATAATTTAATTAGCTGCATTATCAATAACATATATATCCATCACCTGCGCATCAATAGCCAATTGTCATTGGTTATTGATGGCATAACTTATTGTTTTATTGAATTACCTTATCTTGATTTACACAAACCGTATGTTTCAGCGCAAATGCTCCCGCTAGTCCTTATTGTCGATTAAGATGACCGGAAATCGACAATGAACCGATTAATTTTTCAATTCAGATCGCCATTGGGTGAAGTGCGTGCGGCGCGGCGGGAGTCATGCAGCAGCATCAGGGCCAGTAAGCCGCATGCTTCTGATTCCTCCGGCAAGAGTTCAGTCAATAGTCTGCCAAGACGGATTGCTTCTCCCGAAAGATCATACCGTGTCAGTTCAATGCCGGCAGAGGCCGAATACCCCTCGTTAAAAACCAGATAAATTATCCGCAACGCCGCATCCAATCGGTCGGGCAAATCCTCATGGGCCGGAACTTCGTAAGGAATGCGGGCATCGCGGATTTTCGCTTTGGCGCGCACAATGCGTTGCGCAACCGTTGTCGGCACAGCAAGAAATGCGCTGGCAATTTCTTCCGTGGTAAGACCGCATACTTCGCGCAGAGTTAAAGCAACCTGCGAATCAAACGCTAAAGCCGGGTGGCTGCAGGTAAAAATGAGTCTGAGATGATCATCCTCGACGCTCTCCTCATCCCATATCGTCGTATCGTCAATGGCGGCATCGACTCGCCTGGCGGCTTCATCCAGCGCATCGAACCGGACATTCCGACGCATATTGTCAATAGCCTTGAAACGGCCGGCTGACACCAGCCAGGCGCGGGGATTGGCCGGCGCGCCATCACGCGGCCACTGCTCCAGCGCGGCCCGGAATGCATCATGCAAAGCTTCTTCCACAAGATCAAAGTCTCTCAACAGGCGAATCAAAGTCGCCAGTACATACCGCGACTCGGTGCGGTAAACCGCTTCCAGCGTTTTGGTCGGGTTCGATTCTGTATTTTCGTTCAAGGCGCTACCTGCTTTTAACATCTTCGACAAGCAAATAGCCAATATGTTATCGGCTTGAGAATGGCTGTCACGCCGAAATTTGAGGTAGGTGCGAATTCTTTCGCACTAAATTGTCGCAGTAAGGTTTTCGGGCCGAATGAATTCGACTCTACAATTCAGCTTTGTTAAACCCCATGAATCAGGCTCATCAGATGTATGGGATCAACACCTAGCCAGACCAGCAGAAGTGTCAACAAGACCAGCGCCGCTAAGGACATCCTGGCCAAAGCCGCTTCACGACCAGCTTGACTACCCGATTCCTGGCTAATCGACATGACCACAATAACCCTCAGGTAGTAATAAAGCCCCAGGCCGCTGCCGATAATCAGCACAAGCAGCATTCCCCACAGTTGCGCATCGGCGCCAACGGCGAAAATATAGAATTTACCGATAAAGCCGGCCGTCAGCGGGATGCCGGCGAGCGACAGCAGCATGAATGTGAAAACCGTCGCCAGCCCCGGCCGGCGCCAGAAAAGCCCTCGATAGCTCGACAGTTCCACCGCCTCTGACTGCGGCGTAGACAGAAGCGATACAACGCCGAAAGCGCCCAATGTAGTCATAAAATAAGCGACCAGATAAAAAATCACGGATTCGACGACGAAGTCTGGCTCGATGCCGCCGCCGGCTATAAAGGCGATCAACAGATAGCCCATGTGCGCAATGGATGAATAGGCCAACATGCGCTTGACGTTATCCTGCAGCAGCGCCAGCACATTACCGAGCAGAATGGACATGACAGACATGACGGTGATAACCGTCATCATCGAAACATAGGAATAACCGCCGCCGCTAAGGAAAAAGCGCAGCAACAGGAGGAAAACGGCGCCTTTCGAGACCGTGGCGATAAAAGCCGTGACAGGCGCCGGCGCGCCTTCGTAGACATCCGGCGTCCACATATGGAACGGCGCCAGCGACAGCTTGAAACCAACCCCGGCCACGATGAAAACGATGCCCGTCAAGACCATGGCATTAAATATTTCCTGCTCGGCCAGATACTGTTCGATGCCGCTGAAGCTGAGCTGCCCGCATTCCGAATAGATCAGCGCCATGCCCATCAGCAACAAGGCGGAGGATACGCCCGACAAAACCAGATATTTAGTCGCCGCTTCCAGTGATCGCGATTGCCCCAGCGCATAACCGACCAGCACGAACAAAGATACGCTGAGCGTTTCCAGGCCAATGAAAAAAGTGGCGAAATGGCTCGCCGTCACCAGCACGCAGCCGCCCAGCAGCGCAGTCAGTATCAGAAACAGCAACTCCTCGTTCTCGCCTTCGCCATCCTTGAAATAATCGTAACAAAAGACAATAACAACCAGGCCCGCCAGCAACAGCAGCGCCATAGCGAAAAGTCCATAGGCATCCATCCGGACAAGAGACGTCACATAAACAGGACTTTGCTGCCCTGCCGCCATCAATGCCAGCAGGGAAACAAGAATACCAAGGCCGGCCACCAGGCAGGTCAGCGCGAAATCGCGCCTGATGGCGATAGTCAGCATTACGACCACCGCCGATGCGGCAATGCAGATAACGGGCAAAAAAGCGATCAATTGGCTACTGTTCATCGGTCGATCCCGTAACGGCAGAACTTTGCATGGCCTGTTGCAATGAGGGCTCCGTTGTCTCCAACACCTTATGAGGATGCAGCCCCAGCCAGATGCTGGCGACTACCAGCAGGCCCATGGCGATTATGTCCCGGCCGCTGAAATCGGCTATAGGGTGCGGCAACCGCAAGGGGCCATAAAAAGCTTTCTGCATAATGATCAAGGCATAAACCGGAGAAAGGATCATGACCAGCGCTGCCAGTGCCGTCAATAGCATGTTGACCTTAAAAGCGCCCAGCAATACCAGAAATTCACCCAGGAAATTGCCCAACCCCGGCAAGCCCAGCGAAGCGATGGCGAAGAACAGGGCCATAGCCGACAAATGCGGCACGGCGGTCCAAAGCCCGCCCATGTTGCCCATCTGGCGTGTATGCAAACGCTCCTGCAGGGAGCCGGCGATCATGAACAGGGCCGCTGCACTGATGCCGTGCGCCAGCATGGTCATGACCGCCCCTTGCAATGCCAGCAAATCCCAGGCAAACACGCCCAACAATACAAAACCCATGTGGCTGACGCTGGTATAAGCGATCAATCGTTTCAGATCGGATTGCGCGAATGCCATCATGGCCGCATAGAGCACGCTGATGGCACCCAATGTCATCGCAATCGGCGCAAACTGATGCGATGCTTCGGGAAATAACGGCACGACAAAGCGCAGCAGGCCATAAGCGCCGGTTTTCAGCATGACGCCGGCCAGGATCACACTGCCGCCGGTCGGCGCCTGCGTATGCGCATCCGGCAGCCAGGTATGAAACGGCACCGACGGCAACTTGACCGTAAATGCGACAAAAAAGCCCAGCATCAGCCAGAATGCCACCTCCGCATCAAGGGGCATGCCCAAAAGCTTAAAATAATCGAAGCTGTAAACGCCTGTGTATCCATGGTAAATCAGCCCCAATACTATGATGGCCGTCAGCATCAGCAGGCCGCTTACCTGCGTAAAAATCACGAATTTGATGGCTGCCGCAGTGCGGTCTTCATGCCCCCAGATACTGATCAGAAAGTACATCGGGATAATCATGACCTCCCAGCTGAAAAAGAACAGGAACAGATCCAGCGCCAGAAAGACACCTACGGTACCGGCCAGACACATCAATAAATTGAAGTAAAAGAACCCCTGCCGATACCTGATCTCGGTCCAGGAACTGCTGACCGCCATGAATCCCAGCACAACAGTCAGCATGACCAGCGATAGGCTAAGCCCGTCCATGGCCAGATGAAAACCGATGCCGAAACGCGAAATCCACGGCCACTTCAAATCGGCTATCCAGACCGATGATTGATCGGCAGTCAGCGCATACTGTAACAGCACGAGCACAAACTCCAGCGCCAGCGCCGCCAAGGCAGTCCAGCGCGGAGCCGCAGGATTCCAGCGCCCGGAAATAAAAGCCGCCAGTCCGCCAAAAAACAAAACGGCAATCAGTGCCAGTAACATCATGACAGCAGTCCTATCACAATGATCAGTACAGCACCCCAGCCCATCGATGCCGCATACCAGCGCAGCCGCCCGATCTGCGAAGCGCTGGCCAGGTAATGGAGATTCAGGCTGCGCCTGGCTATGGCGGCATAGCCCGCATCCACCACATCATTTTTATTAAGTCCGGCAATGGCTTTGAAAGGCCGTATCAGCACTGCGTTATAAAGGCTATCTAGCCCCCAACCGCTAAACCACCAGCGCTGCAGACCTTGCATCCATCTGGAGGAAACCAGCCTCTGCGCCGAAAAAGTGCCGATCAGGTAAAACAGTGCCGCAATTACCAGACCGACCACCGGCGCGGCAATGGTCAGGCCGCACACGGCATCGCAACCTTGATGAACCTGAATGGCTTCGGGAAACACCGAGCCCAGCGGTATTCTCAGCAATCCTCCCAACAACGCCAGCGTGCTCAATACAATCAGAGGCAGCGCCATGCGCCAGCCGATACCCTGCTCGACTTCATGACGTTCGGGCCCGAAAAACACCACGAACACCAACCGAAAACTGTATATGCCCGTGATCAGCGCGCCAAGACAAGCAGCCGCCCACAGGCCGGGCGAGACTGCGAAAGCCTCCAGCAGAATATCGTGCTTGCTGTAATAGCCGGACGTAAGCGGCAGCGCGGCCAGTGCGGCGCTGCCGATCATAAAGCTCCAGAAAGCGACCGGCATGGCTTTGCGCAGGCCGCCCATACGGAAAATATTGTGCTCATGGTGGAAGCAGAAAATGACCGCGCCTGCAGCAAGGAACAGCAGGGCCTTGAAGAAAGCATGCGTCATCAGATGAAAAATGGCCGCCGACCAGGCGCCGACGCCCAGCGCCAGAAACATATAACCGATCTGGCTGATCGTCGAATAAGCCAGGATGCGCTTGATGTCGGTCTGGACCAGCGCCGAGCAGCCGGCTATCAACAACGTTATCGTGCCAACCAGCGCAACGGCATACTGCACGGCAGGCGCCAGTATAAACAGATCATGCATCCTAGCGATCAGGTAAACGCCCGCCGTCACCATGGTCGCGGCATGGATCAGTGCGCTGACCGGTGTGGGGCCGGCCATCGCATCCGGCAGCCAGGTTTGCAGCGGCAACTGCGCAGACTTGCCGACCGCGCCGCCCAGCAGCAGCGCCGAGGCTGCCACCGGCAGCCAGCTTCCTTCCTGCCATTGCCCTGAAGCCCGTAAGACAGATTGAATATCCAGCGTATGCAGTTGCGTAAACAGCAGGAACAGGCCGATCGCCAGCGATGTGTCGCCGACCCGCGTCATCACGAAGGCCTTGCGCGCCGCATAGCCGTTGTCCGGATTCTCATACCAGAAGCCGATCAACAGATAACTGCCAAGCCCTACGCCTTCCCAGCCCAGATAGAGCATCACCAGATTGTCCGCCAGCACCAGCACCAGCATGGCGCCGACAAACAGATTCATGTAGGCGAAAAAACGTGCATAACTGACATCATCAGCCATGAAGTCGGCCGAGTAAAGATGGATCAAAAAACCGATGCCTGTCACGACGAACAACATCGTGACGGACAGGGCATCCAGATAAAAGCCGAAAGGCAGCGACAAATCGCCGATAACCATCCACGAGCCCAGAACCAACCGGTAAGGCTGCTGATCGCCAGCCAGAAACTCGGCACCGACCAGCGCTGCTAAAATAGCTGACAGGCCGACAGAGCCGACTCCTACCCAGGCCACCGCCGATCTGGGCAATTTTTCACCGGCCAATGCCAGGATCAAAAATCCGAGCAGAGGCAACAACGGCGCCAGCCAAAGCCATTCAATCACCTGTCCTCCTTAATAAATTAAATAATTTTCTGCACCATGCACCGCCGCTTTTAACGACGGTAGGCTGGGTTAATAAACCCAGCCATTCGAAACCATCCATGCCGGGTTTCCGCTAAAGCTCCAACCCAGCCTACACGTGTTGTAGGGTACGCACCGCGTCTTTTTAAAGTCTTGATGAGCCGAAAAACTTTGAAAAAAGGTATGCGATGCATACCCTACAAAGCTTCATGCTCTCGATTGCTGTTCCAGGCGCAATTCTACCTCCCCCTTGGGGCGTTCATGTCCTTCGCGGTTAAATCGATACCCTCAATTCCCTACCCTCTCATCTCATCCACCGCATCCGCATCCAATGTACGAAAACGATGAAAAACCTGCATGACCAATCCGAGGCCGACGCCGACTTCCGCGGCGGCCAGGGTCAGGATCAGCAGAAACATGATCTGCCCGTCCGCCTGTCCCCAGCGCGACCCGGCCACGACAAACGCCAGGCCCGCCGCGTTGAACATGATTTCCAATGACATCAGGATGAAAATCAGATTGCGCCGCACCAGCACGCCGACCAGTCCCAGCGCAAACAGCACGGCGGACAACGACAATCCATACGCCATTGGAATTCCACTCATAGCACTCTCCTTTTTATCATCAAGGGCTTGCCGAGGTGATAAGCACCTACCAATCCAGCCAGCAGCAGCATCGACGCCAGTTCTACGGCCAGCAGATAAGGCCCGTACAAGGCTATCCCGACTTGCTTGGAGTTCACCAGTTGTCCGGTTCCTGCATCGTTGCCGGCAATCACCACGAGCACTTCCGCAAACAGAATCAGCGCCAGTATCGAGGGGCCTATCCAGATGCCCGGCGTCAGCCAGGCGCGTTCCTGGGCCGTGGTTTTCTCGCCCTGATTGAGCATCATGATCACGAAGACGAACATGACCATAATAGCGCCGGCGTAAATGATCACTTCCAGCACGGCGGCGAAATGTGCGCCCAGCAGAAAAAACAGGACACCCACGGCCAGCAGCGACAAAATCAGGTAAAGCAGGCCATGCACGGCATTCAGTTGCGTGAGCATCATGACCGTGGCAAAAATGGCGACGGCCGATGAGATAGAGAACAGTACCATTTCCATTTAACACTCCTTATGGCAACAATGTTTTAACATCGACAGGCGGCGCCTCTTTTTCGGCCTGCCCCTTGTCCTTGCCGCCGACCGACATGCCGGCCACGCGGTAAAAATTGTAATCGTGATATTTGCCCGTGCCGTCGATCAATAAATGCTCTTTTTCATACACCATGTTCTGGCGGTCGTATTCGCACATTTCGAAATCCGGCGTCAGTTGAATCGCACAGGTCGGGCAGGCTTCCTCGCAAAAGCCGCACATGATGCAACGGGAAAAATTGATGCGGAAAAATGACGGATACCAGCGCCCGCTCTCGTCCTCGGCTTTCTGCAGCGCGATGCAGTCTACCGGACAGGCGACGGCGCACAGATTGCAGGCCACACAACGCTCCTCGCCATCCGGATCGCGCGTCAGCACAATGCGTCCCCGGTAGCGCGGATATAACTCCCGCTTCTGCTCGGGGTATTCGATCGTATCGGGCTTGGTGAAGGTGTGCTTCAAAACTTCCCATAATGTGCGTAACTGGCTGAACATGATCTCCCCCTTATGCGCTATAAAGCGCTGCGGCGCCGGTAACGAGCAGATTCAACAAAGCTAACGGCAGCATGATTTTCCAGCCGAAGCTCATAAGCTGGTCATAGCGCGGACGCGGCAACGATCCGCGCACCAGAATAAAAAACAGGATGCCGATAGCTGTTTTTAAGCAGAACCAGACCAACGGCGGCAGCCAGGGCCCCAGCCAGCCGCCGAAGAATAATGTCACGATCATGGCAGACGTGAGGGTAATGCCGAGATATTCGCCGACGAAAAACATGCCGAATTTCATGCCCGAGTACTCGGTATGAAAACCGGCAATCAGCTCCTGCTCGGCTTCCGGCAAATCAAACGGCGTCCGGCGGCTTTCAGCGATGGCCGCGACCATAAACACGACGAAGCCGACAAATTGGGGCAAAATGAACCAGCCGTCGCGCTGGGCCTCGACGATCTCGCGCAGGTTGAATGTACCAGACAGCATGACCACGCCCATGATGGAAATGCCCATAAATACTTCGTAGCTGACGGTCTGGGCCGCAGCACGTAAACTGCCCAATAGCGAATATTTGTTGTTGGAGGCGTAACCCGCCAGCACGACGCTGTATACGGCCAGAGACGTCAAAGCCAGAAAATAGAGCAACCCGAAATTGAAATCGATAATGCCGACGCCCGGCGCGAACGGAATCACAGCAAAACCGGTCAGCATGGTAATAAAGACAATCGTGGGCGCCAGCACGAACACCAGTTTGTCGGCAAAAGGCGGAATCCAGTCCTCCTTGAAGAACATTTTGATCATGTCCGCCGCGACCTGAAGCAGCCCCAAGGGACCGACCCGGTTGGGCCCGAGGCGGTCCTGCCAAACAGCCAGCAGCCTGCGCTCCACCCAGATCAGTATCGCCGCCACGAAAATCGTCGACAGCAGGATGCCGATAATATCCGCAGCGCCGCCCAACCCCGCATTCATGATGGTATCTCCCCAATCGCTTTCTTCAGTATCACATAAGCCGATTGACAACACCGCGAGGTTTCCGGGCGGCCTTCAGTTATGCCGACCAGACCGGACGGCAGGGCCGGTTCGATGCTCACAGGCAGAACTATGAATGGCCCGCCGGAAATACAGTGAATTTCTATTCTATCGCCCGCCTGCACGCCCAGCCTTCCGGCATCCGAAGGATTCAGCGTGGCGCATGGAATAGGCGAGCGTTCAGCCACTGGCGGCGAGTGCAAGCTCAACTCTTCGCTGCCGAAAATATGCGGCAACAGTACAATGCGCCACTGGCCATTTATCGGCTTGAAAGGCTCGGGAATATTTTTGAACCAGTCACGCCCTCCTGAGGGTTCAATCAGCCTGACGCCGTAATCGCCGTCGCGCAAATGCCCCCCGATCTCATCCTGAAACTTGCTGATCGCCTGATTGGAATTCCAACCGGGCGCCCAGATAACCGGCTCCAGAGCGGCGGGCACGTCGGCTTTCGCGCCTTCCATCGAAAACGCGAAGGGCGTTTCCGGATCAGCCGGCTGCCTTGGCTCGCTAACATTGATGTGAGCCCGCATGGCTGTGCGGCCGCTGTAACGATGAGGCTGGCGGGGAATCTTCATGCCGTCGACTTTAAAGCTCGCGCCGGGTGCCGCTTCAGTGATCGCTGCAAGCACCGGAAAAGTTTTCGCGCAAGCGGCGGTCAGTGCGTCAAAGGTCAAGCCTTCCATGCCGGCCGACAGCCATTGCCAACTGCTTCGCACAGGCTCCGGCGCAGGGTAAACCTGGAAATAACGTTGCGCCCTGCCTTCATTATTGACTACTGTGCCGTCGGACTCGGCAAACGTAGCGGCAGGCAACAGCAATGAGGCTTTTTCTGCTGTTCTGCTGTACAGACAGTCGATGACGCCTACTCGTTGTGCCGCCTGCAGAAACGCATCAACATCCCGGACTGGAGCGCGCCGGTAGAGATCGTTCTCAAGAATAATCACGCGGCCGACCTCATGGACCCGCTCGAAAGCCTGCCGTAAGCGTTTTCCACCCATCATGACAAGCCCCAGGCTGTTGCTTTCGGGCACCGTGAAAGTCAATTGCCTGTCTTGTGCCGGCAGCGCCTTGGCCACGTTGTAGGCGGCCTCAATGACGGCAAGGCTGGCGCTGACGGTTCCCGACACCACTAATGGCCGTTTGGCCTGTTTCAGACTATCGGCGATAATGGCGGCCAGCGCACGAACATCATCCGGTAACCCGGCAGGTTCAGACGCTTGGGGATTAAGATTATGCGCAATGGCAAATCCCAGCCTGGCAATGTCTTCCGGACTGCCCCGGTAAGTGGCCGTGGCAGCGTCATCCAGGCGCGTTGCGCAAACGCTGGCGATAAACAGCGGGCTGCGGTGGTCTATCTGCTGTTCTCTGACGGGCTTATCCAGCCAAGTCGCTATTTTCAGGTTCCTGGCCTGATCGAATGCAGCATTACGCACCGATTGGCGCAACGACAACGCCAACCTGGGCGCGCTATGGGTCACGTCCTCGCCCAGAATCAGCACGGCATCGGCTTGCTCAACCTCCCGCAATGAAGGAGAACGAATGCCGCCGTTGCATAAAATATCGACGATCGCCTCAAGCAGCGACTGCTCAGTATCGTCCAGGCCGAGAAAGAAGTTTTTCTCGCCCACCCGACTGCGTAGGGCAAAATTGGCTTCCAGCGAGGCGCGCGGCGAGCCGATGCCGATCGTCGTATCGGTCAGCCAATCGCGAAGCTTCTGCTCCGCTTCCTCGGCCGTGATATCCATCCGGTCATGGATGCGCGGCTTTAAAATGCGTTCGGAGCTGTTGACGAAGCCGTAGCCGAAGCGCCCCCGGTCACAGAGGAAATAACCGTTGATCTCGCCGTTATAGCGATTGACGATGCGCCTGAGCTCGCCGTAACGCTCGCCGGGCGAGGTATTGCAGCCCAAGCCGCAATGCACGCACACTGACGGTGCCGTTTGTAGATCCCATTTGCGCGTGTAATGCTCGCTGAAGGTCCGGTCGGTGAAAACGCCGGTCGGGCAGACTTCGACCAGGTTGCCGCTGAATTCGTTTTCCAGCGTTCCATCCTCGAAGCGGCCGAAATAGACGTTGTTGTGTATGCCGAAAACCTGCAAATCCCTGCCGCCAGCGTACTCATCGTAAAAGCGCACGCAGCGGTAACAGGCAATGCAGCGGTTCATTTCATGGTTGATGAACGGGCCGAGATACTGGTTTTTATGCGTGCGCTTCCTGCCGCGATAACGGCGCACCGCATGGCCTGACATCAGCGTCATGTCCTGCAGATGGCATTCGCCGCCTTCCTCACACACGGGACAGTCATGCGGATGATTGGTCATCAGCAGTTCGATATTGTCCTTGCGGAATTGCTTTGCCTGCTCGGTCTGGAGAGAAATACGCATGCCGTCCGTCACAGGTGTCATGCACGCCATCACAAGACGTCCTCGCTGGTCTTCCGGATTTTGGTATTGCATTACTGCGCATTGTCGGCAGGCGCCTACCGAACCCAGAGCCGGATGCCAGCAAAAATAGGTCAGATCAAGGCCCAGGTTAAGGCAAACCGGCAACAGGCTTTCGCCGGCCTCCGCCTGATATTGCACGCCGTCGATTTCAATGGTGGCCATCAGCCTCTCCTTTCCTTGATTAAGTCGATATGCATCCGCTCTCCCTCATGTCAGCCTTTTCATTAAGGGAGGAGGCGCAACACCCGCGATGTAATGCTCAAAATCCCTGCGGAAAAATTTCAGTGCGCTTTGCAACGGTTCCATAGCGCCCGGCGCCAATGCGCAGAATGTATTGCCCAGCGCCATCATACCCGTGAGCCTCGACAGGGTATCGAGGTCCTCCATATGTCCGCGCCCCTCGATAATATCTTGCAGCAATGCGACCGTCCATGGCAGTCCATCCCGGCAAGGCGTGCACCAGCCGCAGGATTCCTGCGCAAAAAACCGTTCCAGATTCAGCACCATCTTCACCGGACAGGTCTTGTCATCGAGAACGATCATAGTGCCGGTGCCCATACGGCTGCCGACTTTTGCAACAGCATCGTAATCCATACGCACGTCCAGGTGTTCGGGCAATAGAAAATCGGTCGACGCACCGCCCGGCAGGAAGGCGCGCAATGAGTATCCGTCTCGCATGCCGCCCGCATGCTCTTCGATGATTTCCCGGATGGGCGTTCCCATGGGCAGTTCCCACAATCCCGGCCGCCTGACCCGGCCGCTGACGCCGAACAGCTTCGTGCCTTGATCGGCGCCCAGCCCCAGCCCTTTATACCAGTTCACCCCGTTGCGGAGGATATGAGGCACATTGCACAGGGTTTCGACATTATTGACGACGGTTGGCTTGCCCCAAAGTCCGCTGACCACGGCAAACGGCGGTTTGGTGCGAGGATGGGCGCGTTTTCCTTCCAATGAATTGATCAGCGCCGTTTCCTCACCGCAGATATAGCGCCCGGCGCTGGTATGCAGATGAATGTCCAGGCTGAAATCCGAGTTCATTATGCGCTCGCCCAAATAGCCCTTGGCGCGTGCTTCCTGCAGCGCTTGTTCAAGACGACGCGCGGCCAGGTGATATTCTGCGCGCAGGAAGATATAAGCGGTCCGGGCCTGGATGGCGTAAGCGGCAATAATCATGCCTTCGATTAACTGATGCGGATCTCTCTCCAGCAGAAACCGATCTTTGAATGTGCCCGGTTCCATTTCGTCGCCGTTGGCGATCAGATAATGTGTTTGACGCGCGTCATCCATGGGCATAAGGCTCCACTTGACCCCGGCCGGAAATCCCGAACCGCCCCGACCTCTGAGCCCGGCGTCCTTGACCCACTGCTGCACCTCTTTCGGTTGCAGTTCCGAGAGCGCCCTGCGCAGGCCTTGGTAGCCGCCGGTACTTTCGTAATCCGCCAGCATGGCAAAGACGCGATCCGGTTGAATGTTCTGGGTTAGCGGCCTGCTCATGTTTTCCATGACGTCACCTGCCCAGAATCTTGTCAACGCTATCATCCGTGACATCGAGCCGGAGCTGATCGCCGACCAACATGACCGGCGCATGATCGCAGGCGCCCAGGCAGACGATCGGCAATACCGTATACTCGCCATCCGCTGACATCTCGCCCGGATCGACGTTCAAAAGCCGGCACAGGCGGTCTTGAACCTGCTCGGCACCCATTATCCAGCAGCTGACGCTGTCGCAGTAATGAATAACCGTCTTGCCCACGGGCTGGCGGTAAATAAGATTATAAAAAGTCGCCACGGCCTCCAGCTGCGCCGGCGATATGTCCAGCAGTTCCGCCACGGCCACCAGGCATTCATCCGAGACCCACTGCCGATACTTCTGCACGATTTTCAGCGCTTCGATGGAGGCGGCCGCCTTGTCCGCATAATGCGCCATTTCGGCGGTTATCTCCTCTATTTCAAGCGTGGTTAGCACAGCGGATTTCTCGGTCATGTCAGCGGTCCACGTCAGCCATTACAAAATCGATGCTGGCCAATATCGCAATCAAGTCGGCAATCATCAGTCCCCGGCACATCATCGGGATCATCTGCAAATGCGGGAAAGACGGCGTGCGGATGCGCGTGCGATAAGACATCGTGCCGCTGTCGCTGGTCAGGTAGTAACCGTTGAGGCCTTTGGTGGCTTCGACCGTCACGCAAGCCTCGCCTGCCGGTATTACTGGCCCCCAGCTGACATTAAGAAAATGGTCGATCAGGGTTTCTATGTCATGCAGGGTACGCGCTTTGGACGGCGGCGTGGTCAGCGGATGGTCGGCCTTATGAGGACCTTCCGGCATGTTATTCAAACATTGCTCAATGATACGGACACTCTGGCGCATTTCTTCGATGCGCACGGCGCAGCGGTCATAGCAATCGCCGTGTTGCGCTGTCGGGATCTCGAACTCGTAGTTCTCATAGCCTGAATAAGGGCGCGCCTTGCGATAATCCCAGGCAAAACCCGTCGCGCGCAGGCTCGGCCCGGTCGCGCTCCAGTCAATGGCTTCGGCTGTATTGTAAACTCCAACGCCCTGAGTGCGCCGCTTTATGGTGCTGTTGTTCATGACCATTTTGTCATACTGATCAAGCCGTGCCGGGAAATAATCGATAAATTCCCGCACCAGCCTGTCCCAGCCGATAGGCAAATCCATGGCCACGCCGCCGATACGGAAATAACTGGAATGCATGCGTGCGCCGCTGATCGCTTCCATAATGTCGAACACTTTCTCGCGATCGATAAACATGTAAAAAATCGGCGACATCTGACCGATGTCCTGAGCAAACGTGCCATAAAACAGCAGATGACTAGCCAAGCGATAAAATTCGGCAACCATGACGCGGATGACTTGAGCACGTTCCGGTACTTCTATTCCGGCCAGCCGCTCCACGGCCATTACGTAGGGAAAATTGTTCATGGAACCGCCCAGATAATCCACGCGGTCGGTATAAGGGATATAGGTGTGCCATGACTGGCGCTCGCCCATTTTTTCCGCCCCGCGGTGATGATAGCCGATATCGGGCACGGCATCGACGATTTCCTCGCCGTCCAGCTGCAGAGCGACACGGAAAACCCCATGTGCGCTCGGGTGATTGGGCCCGAGGTTAAGGAACAGGAAATCACTGTCCACGCCATGACGTATCATGCCCCATTCCTCGGGCACGAAGCGCAACGCTTCCTGTTCTTTTGCCTCGCGTTCGTCAGACAGACTATAAGGCTCCATTTCCGTTGCGCGGGCCGGATGGTCCTTGCGCAGTGGATGCCCTGCCCAGGTCGGCGGCATCAGGATGCGCCGGAGATTGGGATGGCCTTCAAAAACGATGCCGAACATGTCCCATACCTCACGCTCATACCAGTTGGCCGAAGGCCAGATGTCGGTGATGGACGGCAGGGACAAGCTGTCCTCCAACAAGGCCACCTTAAGACGCATATCCTCATTGCGATCAAAGGACAACAGATGATAAACAACCGTATAGGCGCTGGCCGGCAATCCCTGCCGTCGCGTGCGCTGCCGCTCGTCCATGGCCGTCAGGTCGAACAGCATGGCATAGCCGGAAGCCGCTTCTTTTTTCAGAAATCTGAGGAAATCGCGGATGCGCGCTCTGTCGACCCAAAGCGTAGGGATGTTGTCGGCTGTCGGCTGGAGGACGAAAGCGTCCTCGCCGAACCGGGCAGACAGTTCGCGCACGATCTGGTCAGACATGATCCGGCCCTCTCAACTCTCTGGCGCGCATTCTTTCTTCCGTCAACAAATCGCGGAAGCTGGGCTTGGGCGCCTTGAGCACTGCCTGATCGCCGACCACCCAGCTCAACGGCCGCCTTTCCTGGCCGATGGCTTGCTGCAGCAGCATCAGGCCCTGCAGCAAGGCTTCCGGGCGCGGCGGACAGCCCGGCACATAGACATCGACCGGCAGAAACTTGTCCACACCCTGTACGACGCTGTAAATGTCGTACATGCCGCCTGAATTGGCGCAGGAGCCCATGGAAATGACCCAGCGCGGCTCCAATAGCTGGTCATAGAGGCGCTTGATGACCGGAGCCATCTTGCGGAAAACTGTGCCCGAAATAACGATCAAATCTGCCTGTCTTGGCGAGCCTCGGATAACCTCGGAGCCGAAACGGGCAATGTCGTGCCGACTCGTGAAGGCCGTCGCCATTTCCACATAGCAGCAGGAAAGCCCAAAATTAAACGGCCAGACGGAATTGGCCTGTCCCCAGGCTACCATATCTTCAAGTTTGGCCATAAAGAAATTGCGGCGTAGCGCCTCTTCATAGGTTTGTTGCCCCGGTCTTGGTGCTGTATCGTTCTCGGCTTTGCTCAGATGCCAGTGCATGATTTACTCCCTTAGCCCGGTTTTTTGAATATCAATGCGCTGCCGCCGCGTGCGCCAATCAAGTGCGCCAACAGCCCAGAGATAGGCCAGCGCCGCCAACAATACGACTATGAAAATCAATGCTTCGATAAAGCCTGTCCAACCGGATTCGCGCAAAGCCACGGACCAGGCGAACAGAAATACTGATTCCATATCGAAAATCACGAAAAAGATGGCAAGTAGGTAAAACTGAATGGAGAAGCGGACATGAACATCGCCCGCCGGCACGATGCCCGATTCAAACTGTTCGTCGGTATCCCTGTTGGCTCTGTGCCGCTGTCCCAGAAAATAAGCGCCACCGAGCATAACGCCAGTCGCCGCCAGCACAGCTACAAAATAGATGATGAGAGGAAGAAGATCGCTGGCAAGAGTGGCTTCAATGTTCATCAATGCCTCTGTCAATCAATAAACTAAAAGGTGTGATGCCTCAGTAAATTCAACAAACATCGACATCCGATGATCATTCATGCTCCTTGCATGAATTAAGAGTTGAAAAAAAATTAATGGTTCAAATTGACATTGAAACCTCGTACGACAATTACAGACTATCCAAATACCAGTACCGCTTATGCACTTCGGCTGGCAATTGGTTTGAATAAAATGCCTCAACACTGGAACGGCTGAAGGTCAGGAGCTAGATCATATTCGAGCGCACTAAGGTAGTGGAAGCCTTCTTCGAAGCGCAAAAGCGAGAAAGTCAGTGGGCTGCCGGATTTCTTCATCGGTGCCCGTACCGCCGTTTGGCTATCCTGTACGGCAAGGATTAGTTCAGCATTTACTTTCTCAGCATGGGTTTGATATTGCCTGAATTTACCAGTGGGCTGAACTAGCGTAAACCTCAAGGAGGCCCGGGGCTAATGTCTAACCTATGGAGCGCCAATCATCAGATAACGCAATTCAGACGAAACTGGACCAATGCGCTAACTGGCAGCAGGCACAATCTAAACATCCTATTGAAGACCACAGGCGGCTGAGTGAACACGTATTACCAAAATACGAAAACATAAAATTGATAATTTCAATTCCACTTCTTGAGTTTCTTCCGAGCCGTCCCGAAGTTGCCTAATTGATAAACGGATAATCTGTCTGGAGAGAACGTAATTACATCAAAAGGTTGGGTGAGCATTTCCTTCAGATGGTCCGTAGAGGCGAGCCCAATGGTAATATGTGGATTGAAATTCTTGCCTGTCTGTTTCGGAATAAATGTCGCAACGTAATCTATGGTTGACTGGTTAATGTCATGTTCTTCTGGCGTTGTAAAAAATGCCGTAGCGGATCCTGTTTTCACAGTAAAAGGAGTAACTACATTGATCAGTTTCTGTTGCAACTTTAGGAGATCGTCTGTTGGCTCGAGGACAATACTCGCAAGCCCCAAATTTTTCCAGGAAGAATAATGGTACTTGAATGCCTTCAGCTTCCAGTTCCCCACTTTCTCGGTGGTCAGGATTTCTCCAACTGCCGCATAGATTTTTTCGAGGTCTGCTGTGCGAACATACCTTTGCAAAATCGTGATATGTGGTCTGTGGGAAGCGTCTAAAGCGAATCCCTTCGGGTAGTCATCAAGCAAGCTGGCATTGGCTGCCTCCGCATACTGAGACATTGCAGCATCCGGCTCAAGTGCAATGTTGATGGCTGTGATTGGACTCTGTTTTTCGCCAGCTGTTGCAATATGGCCGAACAGTGTTCCTAAGCAAATGTCGAGTACAGCAAGAACCTTCATATACCTCAGCATAATCTTTTCCTGTTGAAAATTAACATTCGTGAGAATATTGCGCTGCTCCAGGCCCCGTCTGGACGCCACTCAATGTCGCCGATAAACCGGCGGAGCAAGTGGCTAAACATGGCGCCAATACGCCAATGAAACGACCGGCACAACCGGAAGAAGTTGCTCCTGCGTTTGTCTTTTTCGCGTCGCCGGCCGATTCGAGCTATATCACGGGCGAGATCCTGACCTTGCTGGGCGGGGCGACGCGGGCGGCCTGAGCGCGGGCAAAAAAAAACCCGGGCCTCTGGGAGGACCGGGTTTTCGGATTGGCGCTTGGCGATGCCCTACTTTCGCATGGCAAACGGCCACACTATCATCGGCGCTAAGCGGTTTCACTTCCGAGTTCGGGATGGGATCGGGTGGTTCACGCTCGCTATGGTCACCAAGCAAACTGGTGTAGCAGGCCCGCTGTCGCGGCCTACTGCATGGAAATCTGTATCTCTCGCGTCAAAAAAGCGCTGTCAGTCAACCCAAACTGATTGGGTGTTATATGGTCAAGCCTCACGGGCAATTAGTACACGTTAGCTGCACGCCTTACAGCGCTTCCACACCGTGCCTATCAACCTGATCGTCTCTCAGGGCCCTTCAGGGGACTCATGGTCCCAGTGAGATCTCATCTTGGGAGGGGCTTCCCGCTTAGATGCTTTCAGCGGTTATCCTGTCCGAACATAGCTACCCGGCAATGCCATTGGCATGACAACCGGAACACCAGCGGTTCGTCCACTCCGGTCCTCTCGTACTAGGAGCAGCTTCCCTCAAATCTCAAACGCCCACGGCAGATAGGGACCGAACTGTCTCACGACGTTCTGAACCCAGCTCGCGTACCACTTTAAATGGCGAACAGCCATACCCTTGGGACCTGCTTCAGCCCCAGGATGTGATGAGCCGACATCGAGGTGCCAAACACCGCCGTCGATATGAACTCTTGGGCGGTATCAGCCTGTTATCCCCGGAGTACCTTTTATCCGTTGAGCGATGGCCCTTCCATTCAGAACCACCGGATCACTATGACCTACTTTCGTACCTGCTCGACCTGTCCGTCTCGCAGTCAAGCACCCTTATGCCATTGCACTCATTGCATGATTTCCGACCATGCTGAGGGTACCTTCGTGCTCCTCCGTTACTCTTTGGGAGGAGACCGCCCCAGTCAAACTACCCACCAGACACTGTCCCTAACCCGGATTACGGGTCGAGGTTAGAACTTCAAACATACCAGGGTGGTATTTCAAGGATGGCTCCACACCAACTGGCGTTGGTGCTTCACAGCCTCCCACCTATCCTACACAAGTAGGTTCAAAGTCCAGTGTCAAGCTATAGTAAAGGTTCACGGGGTCTTTCCGTCTAGCCGCGGGTATACTGCATCTTCACAGCAATTTCAATTTCACTGAGTCTCGGGTGGAGACAGTGTGGCCATCGTTACGCCATTCGTGCAGGTCGGAACTTACCCGACAAGGAATTTCGCTACCTTAGGACCGTTATAGTTACGGCCGCCGTTTACCGGGGCTTCGATCAAGAGCTTCTCCGAAGATAACCCCATCAATTAACCTTCCGGCACCGGGCAGGCGTCACACCCTATACGTCCACTTTCGTGTTTGCAGAGTGCTATGTTTTTGCTAAACAGTCGCAGCCACCAGTTTATTGCAACCTTCTTCGGCTTCGCCCGCGAGGGACTACACCTACCAAAGGCATACCTTCTCCCGAAGTTACGGTATCATTTTGCCTAGTTCCTTCACCCGAGTTCTCTCAAGCGCCTTAGAATTCTCATCCTACCCACCTGTGTCGGTTTAGGGTACGGCCACTGATAACCTGAAGCTTAGAGGTTTTTCTTGGAAGCCGGGCATCAATCACTTCGTCTCCCCAAAGGGAGACTCGTCGTCACGCCTCAGCATATAGACTCCCGGATTTGCCTAAGAGTCCTGCCTACGCGCTTAAACTGCCACTTCCAACCGGCAGCTGACCTAGCCTTCTCCGTCACCCCATCGCAGTTACCACTGGTACAGGAATATTAACCTGTTTGCCATCGACTACGCCTTTCGGCCTCGCCTTAGGTACCGACTAACCCTGCGTCGATTAGCGTTGCGCAGGAAACCTTGGGTTTTCGGCGTCAGGGTTTTTCACCCTGATTATCGTTACTCATGTCAGCATTCGCACTTCTGATACCTCCAGCCGACTTCTCAATCGACCTTCGCAGGCGTACAGAACGCTCCTCTACCGCTCATCTTACGATGAACCCGTAGCTTCGGTACTATGCTTAGCCCCGGTAAATCTTCCGCGCAAGCCGACTCGACCAGTGAGCTATTACGCTTTCTTTAAAGGGTGGCTGCTTCTAAGCCAACCTCCTGGCTGTCTGGGCCTTCTCACATCGTTTCCCACTGAGCATAGATTTGGGGACCTTAGCTGACG